>CAWCWL010000005.1:0-415571 GCA_963799235.1 uncultured Actinomycetota bacterium
CCGTTCGCGTATCCGGTGCAGCCGATTGAGGGAATCGCCGGGGCGGTGACGTCGACACCGAAGCTGACCCAGTCCGACCAGACGCCGACAAGACCGCCCTGATCGGTGGCCGCTGCACGGACGACGTAGCTGGCCCCATCAGTCAGGGCTGTCGCGATCGTGCACGAGCCGCTCGCTCCGGCCGCCACGGTGGGGGTGGTGCAGGTGGCGACATTCGTGGTTGCTGTGGTGGAGGTCCGGACCTCAAAGTTGTAGGAGACGTCCGAACCTTCACCGTCGGTCGCCGAGGTGGAGAACGTGGGCTTGGCGGTCGAGGTCCACAGCTTGGCCGCAAACGAGCGCGACGAACAACTGCTGGCGCGGCTGGCTTGTTCGGGGCCGCGTTGTAGGTCATGGTCAGCTTGGGTGTGGTACTGGCCGAGTTGCAGGCCGAGTGGCTCGTGTCGTACTCGCTCGTGCAGAACCGCCGCTCATAGGTGGGGTCGGCTTTGTTCGCGTCCGGCACGTTGAGCTGAATCCCATAGTTGGCCAACCCGCCACCGGCCGTACCGTCGGCCCACGCCTGCACCATCCCGGTCACATCCGCTGAAACGTAACCGTTCGGGGTGCCACAGCCGTCACCACCTGTGTTCGTCAACAAATAGCTCGACGTGCCCGTACTCCCGGAATAGCTCGGCCTGCTGGTCCAGACCATCGTCGCTTCGTTCCACGACTGAGTGACCGGGTGAATGTTCATTCGCCGATCCGAACAGGAGGCCGCCTCGTACTGGAAGAAGCTGACGTCGGCGTTCAGCACCTGACGACCAGCGAGTTGCCCATTGGCCCATTGCACGTACGAGTAAGCCTGATTGGTGTTCACGCTACTCCCGACCCTGCCGACGATGATCCGGTACGCAAGGTCATGGACCGTCGTCTCCCCAGACCGCACCCACGTATCCTGCGTCGACGTCAACGGAGCGATGTCAGGATCGATCGTAATCGGATACACCACCTCCGGATCCTCGACCAGCTCGTCAGGTGTGGACAGCGTCAACGTCTGATCGGTCCGTTCACCACTCGAGGCGGTCTCGACCAGATCGGTATCCACCCGCACAACCTCGATCGGGTCACCGGCGGCGTCCAAACGCCCGTCCCAGGCCGCCAACACAGACGAGTCCCCCCGACGCTTGCCGTCAATGAACGCCAACGTCCCATCAGCAGACTCCTCCAGATCCACCCCGTCGGTACGGATCTTCACCTTGAACTCCGGCACCACCGCATCCGCAGAGTTGATCCGGATCCGGGTCGACACGCCCAAGGAGGTTGCCGTCACCACCAGATCCACACCATCGCCCACCGCGTAGGTCGCCGTCGGCCCCTCGACCTTGGCTGCTGGCAGGTCCACCGGCCACGACCAGGTCGTGGAACCCCCACCGGGCAGCTCCATCCGAGCGAACTCCTTCGCCCCACCCCCATCGATCACCACCGTGTCAGTGGAGGGCGCCGCCTTCGGCACGAACCCGCCACCCTCACGGGCGACCAGCGTGTAGTCCACATCAATCCACTTGCCGTCAGCGTCCTGCACCCACACCGGGACCGCGAACGACTCCTGCGTCGAAGTCCCGTCCGGATTGACCACGACACGCACCGACTGTGTTCGCTGCGACAAATCCTCCACCGCAACCCCAAGGGCCTGCGCCGTCAAGGCCGCCGACACAAGATCCGGGCGATCCGGCGACCCATCCCCATCCGAATCCGCAGCCTTCACCGCCGAGGCAGCCGTCTCAGACGGCGAAGGAGACGGGCTCGGCGTCTCAGCCCGCGCAGACGGCACCTCGGTCGAAAAGGACAGCATCACCGAAAGCAGAACGCCGAGCAGCAGCACCAGCCAACGCGGTAGCACAACGCCATTGCGGGTGATCGGGAGACGCAGCATCAGTCGTCCTTCATGCAGGAGACCGCGCTGGCTCATGACGGCCAGCACCAACGTCCCCGGGGTGGGTAATGCTGCTTATCCAAGCAGATGACAGGCCGACTTCGCAGCTTGTTCAGAAACCGGCGGCGGATAGATCCGAAGTGGCCCAGTCAACTCCAAACCGGGCCGAGATGCACCGGGTGTAACGAAGATGGGCAGCTGTGTCCTGGGGGTGAGATGACGCCGGTGAGGTCAGGTCGAAAGGCCGGTGGATCGGTAGTCGGGTCAGGCAGTGAGGGTGGCGAGAGGGATGACGTAGGTGTGGCTGCGGGTGGTGTAGCCGGTGGTGCCGCCGGTGATGACGGCCAGGAATCGGGGCTGCCCGGTCTGGTCGAGGTCGAGGCGTTCGTCGAGGAGTTTTCGCAGGCTGATTTCGGCGTCGACGACCCGGTGTTCGCCGAGGCTGGTTTGGATGGCGGCCCAGCCGCCGTCGGCGTACTCGATGATCGCGTCGATGGTGAGCCCGGTCTCGTCCCGGTAGTGATACAACCGGGCGCCAGTTCCTTCCAGATGAACTCGCAGGTCGTGGACAACCATCGACGTGAACACGGCCGCGAACTGGTCCGGGTCATCGGCGAGACGATCCTGGTCGAGGTGCAGCGCGGCGCAGGCCAGCGCAGGGTCGGCCAGGTGGGCGCGGGGTTGGTGCCGCAGCCTTGCCCGGGTGCGTAGCGGTGGTTGCCAGGCGGGTTGTGGCTCCCAGGTATGGACCCGGGTGAGGGCGTCGAGGTAGGCCCGGACGGTGTCCCGGCCCGCTCCCCCACCATCTGCGGTGTGGGTGTCTGTGGCGAGGCCGGCGAGGCTGACCTCGCCGGCGGTGTGGCGGGCCAGGCTGGCCAGGAGTTGGCCGATGCGTTCGGGCTGGTGGCGGGTGGGGCTGGCCGCCGGCAAGTCGGTGTGGGTCAGGTCATGCAGGTAGCTCGTGTTGTACTGCATGGCCTGTTCGATGCTGGCGTCGACGAGCGCGGGCCACCCGCCGCGGACGGCTTCGCCGGCCAGCTCCCGATACGTGAGGGGGCTGCGCACTTTGGTGATCCGGTCGCCGTAGGCGAGTCCGGCCAGGGACACCTGAGGTGCGCAGCGCGGGTTCTCGGCGAGCGCCATAGTGCGCATCCGCAGCACCGGCAGCTGCTCGGCGCCCTGGGTGTGGCGTCGGTAGTCGGGCGGGGTGGCCGAGCTGGCCAGCAGGTAGCGGCCGGGCACCGTCGTCTCCGCGAGGTGTTGGTTGAGTTGGTTCCACAGGGTGGGGGCGAGGCGCCATTCGTCGACCAGCCGGGGTGCCGGGCCGGCCAGGAGGCGGTCGGGGTCGAGCTGGGCGAGTTCGACCATGGCCGGGCTGGTGTCGAAGTGGACGGCGCTGGCGGTGTGCTGCAGGCCGGTGGTGGTCTTTCCGCAGCCGCGGGGCCCTTCGAGCCGGACCACGGCGTTGCCGCGCAGGAGCCGACCCAGCCGGTAGTCGATGATCCGGGGCAGGTATGCCATCCATCGATGGTAGGGCGGTCTGCGGAACTTTGGAACGTCGGATTACGAGAATTTGGAACGTCTGTCTGCGACGTCATGATTCCGCACTTTGCGGACCGTCGGGAACTCGTCAAGGGGTTCTCAAAAGAATCGGGGGGAGGTTGGGGGACGTGGCGCTGACAAGGCCATTTACTCAGCGACGTTCGGCCCGAACGGGTGGGGGGAGCCCTGGGGGAACGAAAAGGGGGACATCGGTGTGCTGTCCTGATCTGATCCCCTGACCGGGGGTGATCGACATCGACAGAACGGGGCAACACCATGACGGTCGACAACCAGCAGGCAGGGGGCCTGCCGAGCACCGCCGGGAGGAGTTCAGGCTTCTTGGGAGCCGGGTGTCCGGAAAGGGCCGTTTCGGCGGCTTAAGGAAGTAGCAACACCCGCCACAACGAAGGAGATGACAGTGGCGATCGGGTTGAAGAAGTTGCTGGCCGGGTCGGGCTATGAGTACCTGACCCGACAGGTCGCCGTGGCCGACGCGTCCGGCCACGGCCACACCAGCCTGGCCGACTACTACACCGCGAAAGGCGAAACACCCGGCAGGTGGTGGGGCACAGGCCTGCCCGGGATGGGCCTGGAAGCAGGCGGGCCGGTCAGCGAGGAGCAGATGAAACGGCTGTTCGGCGCCGGCCTCAACCCGACCACCGGCGCCAAGCTGGGCCGGGCCTACTCCGTGTTCGGCACCCAGGCGACCCCGTTCGAAACCGAACTCGCCACCCGGCTGCAAGCCTGGCAACACGACCACAACCACGTACCGGTACCGAAACAGGTGCGGCACCGCTTGCGGACCGACCTCGCCATCGAGTGGTACAGCCGCGACCACGGCGAACCCCCTCCCGGGCGGCGGGAACTCCACAGCTACCTCACCAAAGCCATCTCCCACCCACGGGTGGCGGTGGCCGGGTTCGACACCACCTTCTCCCCTGCTAAGTCCGTGTCTGCCCTGTGGGCCTTGGCCGGGCCCGACCTGCGTGCGGCGATCCGGGCCGCGCACGACGCCGCGGTCGACGACGCCCTCACCGCCGGTGAGGTCAAAGTGTTCTTCACCAGGTCCGGCCATTCCGGTGCCCGGCACGTCAACGTGACCGGCATTTCAGCGGCCCTCTTCGACCATCGCGACTCCCGGGCCGGCGACCCCGACCTCCACACCCACGTCGCGATCTCCACCAAAGTCCAAACCGCCACCGGGGAATGGCGGGCCCTGGACGCAGGGCCGCTGTATGCGGCCAAGGTGTACCTGTCCGAGGTGTACACCACCAGCCTCACCGCCCGCCTCCGCGACCTCGGCCTGACCATGGTCCCGGTCGGACGCGACGGGAAACGGCCCGTGTATGAGATCGCCGGCATCGAGCCGGCCCTGCTCCAGCGGTGGTCGTCACGTCGGCACCGCATCACCACCCGGACGAGTGAGCTGGTCGCGACGTTCGAGGCCGACCACGAACGGCCCCCGACCAAAGCCGAACGGCTCGAACTCGCCCAGCAGGCCACCCTCGACACCCGGCCCGCGAAACACCGGGCCCGCTCCGAGTCCGACCAACGCGCCACCTGGCACACCGAAGCCACCCAACTCCTCGGCCAGGCAGGACTCGCCCACATGCTCGGCACCATCCACGCCCAGCCACCGGCCGCGCCGCCGGTTGTTGACGAAGCCTGGCTCGCCCACGCCGCCCAGCGAGTGGTCAACATCGTCGAAGCCGAACGCTCCTCCTGGACACCCTGGAACATCCGCGCCGAAGCACTCCGCCAGGTCCGGGCCGCCGCCGTCCCCCTCGACCAGATCCAGCCCGCGGCCGACGCGATCACCAGCCAAGCCCTCGAATCGATCTCGGTGCCGATCCGCACCACCCGCTCCCTCCCGGTCGAACCCCCGGAGCTGCGCCGCATCGACGGCCAACCGGTCTATGGGAAGCCTTCAGCGACCCGCTACACGTCCCGCCGCATTCTGTGGGCCGAACGGCGTCTCGTCGACACCGCCGGCCGCCTCGGCGGCAGGGTCGCCGACCACAACTCGGTCACCCTCGCCCTGCTCCAATCCATGGCCAACCGCGAACCCCTCAACCCTGCCCAACAAGTCCTGGTCCGCGACATGGCCACCTCCGGGCGACGCCTCCAGCTCGCGATCGCACCGGCCGGAACAGGGAAGACCACCGCCATGCGCACCCTCGCCACCGCTTGGACGACCAGCGGCGGCAACATCGTCGGCCTCGGCCCATCGGCCACCGCCGCCGAACAACTCCGTATCCAGCTCGGCGAGGGCATCGTCGCCGACAACCTCGCCAAACTCGTGTGGGCAATCCAGCACAACGAGCCGCTCGCCGACGCAATAGGGCCGACCACCCTGGTGATCATCGATGAAGCCGGCATGGCCGACACCCTCACCCTCGACCACGTCGTCACCTACTGCCTCGACCAAGGCGCCAGCATCCGACTCGTCGGCGACGACCAACAACTCGGAGCGATCGGGGCCGGCGGAGTCCTGCGCGACATCGCCGCCGAACACGGCGCCCTCCACCTCGACCAGGTCGTCCGGTTCACCGACCCCGGCGAAGCCGAAGCCTCCCTCGCCCTGCGCACCGGTGAAGCCGGGGCGCTCGGCTTCTATCTCGACCACGGACGGTTGCACGTCGTCGACCCCGACACCGCCACCACCCACCTCCTGGCTGCTTGGCAGGCCGACCGGGAGGCGGGGCTCGACGCGCTCATGCTCGCCCCCACCCGTACCCAAGTCGCAGCATTGAACGCCGCCGCCCGCGCGGCCCGCCTCCACGGGCACCGCGCCGGCCGCGACATCGAGCTGTCCGACGGGAACCAGGCCAGCATCGGCGACACCGTGATCACCCGGCGCAACAACCGGGCCCTCACCAGCGGCGAGACCGCGTGGGTCCGTAACGGCGACCGGTGGCGCATCACCGCCGTCCACCGCGACGGGTCGATCGACGTGCAACACCTGCGGAACCACAACCAGCTGACCCTGCCCGCCGGGTACGTCACCGAGTCCGTGGAACTGGGTTATGCGACCACCATCCACACCGCCCAAGGCGTCACCGCCGACACCTGCCACGGCCTCCTCACCGGAGACGAAAGCCGCCAGCAGGCCTACACCATGCTCACCCGCGGCCGACACGCCAACCACGCCTGGATCCAAGTCAACGACGCCGAAACGCACCTGGCGCCGGTCGACGCCGACCTCCTCCAGCCCGACACCGCCACCCAACTCCTCGAAGCTGTGATCGGGCGAGACGAGGCTCCCGCCTCCGCCACCACCCTCCTGCGCCAGGCCGACCAGCCAGACCTGCTCCTCGGCCCAGCCGCGACCTGCTACATCGACGCGATCGGCTTCGCCGCCGAACACCACCTGCCCCAACACATCAAGGACGCCATCGACACCGCAGGCAAAGCCCACGGGCTCACCGAGGCCGCCGCATGGCCCACCCTGCGCAACGACCTGATGCTCATCGCGGCCAACGGCCACGACCCCACCGATGTCCTCTCCCGCGCGGTCGCGCTCGGCAGGCTCGACGGCGCCCGCGACCCCGCAGCCGTGGTGGACTACCGGCTCGACCTCACCCAAGCCTCAGCAGGCCGCACCCGCGGGCCACTCCCCTGGCTCCCCGGCATCCCCACCCAGCTCCTCGACGATCCCTACTGGAAGACCTACCTGTCCGACCGCTACCAGCTCACCCGGCAACTCGGCCAGGAGACTCGAAAAGCCGCCGAAGCCGCTCAGACACCGCCACGCTGGGCAGAACACCTCCCCGGGCTCGACCCGGAACTGGTCGCCGACATCCAACTCTGGCGGGCAGCCAACCAGATCCCCGACATCGACCTGCGACCCACCGGACCACCGCAACCCTCCGCGGCCGAGCGAAACGCGCAACGCCGCCTCGACCACACCCTCGAAACCAGCCAAGCCGGCATCCGCGAATGGAGCCCCCGCATCAGCTCCGCCGCCCCCGCGGTCGCCGGCGACCCCCGCCTGCCCATCCTCGCCGCACGTCTCGCCACCCTCAGCCAGAACCGTGCCGACGTCCCCGAACTCCTCGCCACCGCTTCGATGCAGGGTCACCTGCCCGACGAGCACCCCGCCGACGCACTCAGCTACCGCATCACCAAACTCATCAAACAGCAGCAACGTCAGGCACCGACCTGGGAGACCGTGGCCTCGCCCGACCTCACCAGGCACCTGCACCACCCGCCGCCAGAAAGCCGCAGACCAGACCGCGGCCCGGGCATCAGCATCTGACCATCCACCCCGACACGAGAGGATCTTGCTCATGGCCGCCTATGGCATCCCAGCCGTCTGGGGTCAGCCCACCCCCGAATGGCTGTCCTTACAGCAAGCCGCAGCCCTTTACGGGGTCAGCGTCGACACGCTGCGACGGCGTATCGCGTCTGGAGAGCTTCCCGCCTCTCGTTTCGGGGAGCGGCTTATTCGGGTGCGATCAGAAGACCTCGACCGTTTGTATCGGCCGATCCCGGTCGGACAGTTGCCCGCTCAACGTCGGCGTCGGCGCAGAGCTTCCTGACGAGTTTGTTCACCACAAGATTGGAGCTAGATGAACTGAACAAACTCGACTGTCGCGGAGGCGGTTGCCGCCGGGCCAACGTCCCACGAGCCAGGTCACGTCATTGCCGAGCGAGCAGCACCTCCATCACGCGGGGCGCGTGGAACTGACGGCTGTAGACGCGATCGCCATAGGGCGCCAGGAGATCGTGGGCAACCAAGGAGTCAATCAACTTCTTCGCGCCGGGGCTGCCCATGTTCATGGCTTTGGCTGCCTGCGCCACGGTGAAGGTCGGGTGTCCAACAGCGAAGTCGATCAGCACGCGAGCGTTGGCGGTCCGGATCGGCGTCGACTGCAGCCGCTCCTTCAGTTCGGACTGGACATCGGCCAGCGCCAGCATTCTCATCCGTGCAGCATCCGCCGACTCCGCAAGTCCGAGGGAGAAGAACTCGACCCATGTTGACCAGTCACCATCAGTAGACACAGCCAGGAGAGCGTCGTAGTACTCCCCTCGCCGCGCCTCGAACCATGGCGACACCGACAGGGTCGGCTCGGTCAAGACAGTGGAGGCATACAGCTGGAGCACGATCAGCAATCGGCCAAGCCGGCCGTTGCCGTCATGGAATGGATGCAGTGCCTCGAACTCGTAGTGGGCCATGGCTGCAGCCACAACAGGGTCGATGCGCGTGCTGTGATCCGACTGCATCCAGGTGACCAGGTCACGCAGGCGGGCCTCCAAGTCCGGTCCAGGTGGCGGTGGGACGTATCTGGCTGCCTTGATCGGGAGCTCTCCGGTCGCAACACCCTCACGGCGTCCGATGACCACCTGGATGGGCCGCACCTGGCCCGAGAACTCTCGCTCGGAGGGGGTTTCGCGCACCAGTCGCGCCTGCACGCTCGCCAGGCCGGGAACGCTCCAGCCACGTCCTTCTTCCGCCCATGCAAAAGCCGTCCCCGCAACGGCGAGGTAGTTGAGGACTTCTCGAAGAGATGGGTCTTGGATGTCGTCGGTGTCGGCGGCCAGGACGCGGGCAAGCGGTTCGTACGTGCCTTCGAGGGCGGCGGTGGACTGGGCCTCCAAGCGGAGGGTTGAGGTCCTGAATAGCCTCGGGTTGGGCAGTCGGGCGGCAGTCGAGTCCAGAGCGGCGAGGGCAGCACGCGCGTCGCCGACCCGCCGGTAGGCACGCCCGCTCAACTCAGGGCTGTCGTCGCCCAGGGGGTTCGGCAGGAACGCTTTGTGGTGCCAGACCGCGCCGCCAGGGAGCGATCCACTGATCGACACCAACTCCCCGAACGGTGCCTTCTGGAATAGTTCTAGATCCACAATGCAACAGTACAAGGTGTTGTGGAAACTTTCGCTGGTGTAACTACTCCACAACTCAACGCGAGCGACATTCGCCAGACCTGCCACGATCCCCCATCCGTGGGAGACCCAGAGCGTCATTCAGCGGCGAACCCCTCAACGGTCCGCGCTCGAACCAGAGCCGAGAAGGGTTCTGTCCCGCCTCGCAACACTACGAGACGACCATCCGCTGGGCGCCAGGCGAAAGATAGCGCACAGATAGCGCACAAACCTGCCGCGGTCTCGACTGGCTACTCTCGAAACAGCAATTACCACCCTAGTCGGGGCGGGAATCATGGTGGCGGAGGATACGAGATTCGAACTCGTGAGGGCGTAAACCCAACCCGCTTTCCAAGCGAGCGCCATAGGCCTCTAGGCGAATCCTCCGTCGAGAAGGATACCGGCACCGGGCACCCGAACTCCAACTGAGCGTTTACCCTTGTCAGCTACCTATCGCGAGGCCCTCGAGCTTGGTCTGGGCTAGCTGTGGAAGGCCACCACCCCGCCGTCCGCGCGGGTGTAGCTGATTGAGGTGATGACATCGGTCGTCTTCGCGATGGCGTGTGCAGCGACGGCAACCCAGCCGTCGCTGAGGGTGGCTGAACTCCACTCACCATCGGGATCGGCCAGGACGATCTTGATGTCGTGGGCGCCGGGCGGCAACGCTCCGAACTGCGTCCAACTCCACTTGCCCCCCTTGACCCGGTTGCCCATCCCGCCATGAACCATGTTCTTGGCAGTGAGGTCACTGAGGTTGAAGCTGTACGCGCCGCCGCCCTTCTTGGGCACGACTCCGATCGTGTCCAGCGCAGCGTCCCGATAGATCCAGTAGGTGTCGTCCTTCAAGGCCACGTCAGCGCTCGGCACGACATTCCCCAGACTGTCTTGAGCTGCACCATCGGCGCCTCGCCACAGGAAGCCGCGCACGGTGTCCGGCCCGCCCGACTCGACGTAACCGGTCAGGTACGCCGTGGCGTTGATCCCCGTCAGGGGCTCAGGGTAGGTGATCGCGCCCTTGTCGGCGCTATCCCTCTGGATGAACCAGGTGGGGCGCCCGGGCACGATGCTGAGGACGAGGTGCTTGTCCAGCGCGACCGACCAGAACTTGTCTGCCGTCATCGTGTAGTGCTGGAGGACCAACGACTCATCGTTCTTGTTGACGGTCTTCCGGAGTGCCACTGCCACCTCCACCTGGCCACCGGCAGCCTTGACGTGGACCCCCACCGACTCGTAGCTGGGCACCTGGCCGTTGATCGTGCCGCCCAGTTCGAAGGTCGCCGACATCGGGTCGGTCGGCACGTAGGGCGAGCTCGACGTGGACGGGGTGTTGGGCACCGCCGAGATCGTGCCCATCGGATCAGGGTGCCCACCGAGGACGGGAGCTGCCCTCAGCGCGCCCCAGCCCACCAGGCCAGCAACGGCAACGATGGCCGCCACCCCTGCCGTCCGTGCGATCCGCCGGGAACTCCTGGCACGTTGCCCGGCGAACAGGACAGCCTCGACATCGACGGTGTCCTCCACGCCTGCGGTGGCCTGCCGGAAGTCGGCGCGCAGCCGCTCCTCGAGATCGTTCATCACTGTCCTCCTCCCGCAATCGGGGCGTACTCGGTGCGCAGGGTGGCAAGGCCACGCGACGCTGCGGACTTCACCGCGCCGACGCTGATGCCGAGGTGATCGGCGACGTCCGCCTCGCTGAGGTCGTTGTAGTAGCGCAGCACGATCACCCGGCGCTGCTGCGGGGGAAGGGTGGCGAGCATTCGCACCACCTCGTCGCGATCGTCGATGACCTGCTCCGCACGGCTGGGTACCGCGCGGTCGAGGTCGTCGGAGGGTGTGGCCGGACGGCGCCGCCACCGGTCGATATTGAGGTTCACCAGCACGCGCCGTGCATACGCGCTCGCCTCGCCGTGCCGCACCCGGCGCCAAGCCAGGTAGGTCTTCACGAGGGCTTCCTGGACCAACTCTGCAGCGAGGTCGGCGTCCCCGGTGAGCAGCCAGGCCGTGCGAGTGAGGGAGCCGGACGCCGCGCGCACGAACGCTGTGTACTCCGCGTCCTGCCTTGGGGTGGGTGGTCCGAACATGGGCCCTCTCTCGTCAGCCTTCACCTTCTACTACGCAGCGGTGTCGCGGAAGGTTGCCAAAGGCCAGAGCGACCACGGCAAGACCGGAGCCATGGACCGGCGCAGCGATTGTGGCGCCAGCACCGGACTCGGAACGCCTCCCACCGTGCGCTGCGATATCACAGCGAAGGACAGCAGGGCGACGGTGATCCCCACGGCAATCAGGCTCGCTGCCCGGCGCAGGATGCGGCACCGGCGCGACCACTGCCCTGCAGCGACCAGCGCGCTCGTGGCAACTCCGAGGTCGAGCCGGACGGCGCTCGGCACCTGCTGCAGCTCGGCGCGGAACCGCTCCTCGAGATGGGTCAGGTGCCCGGCAGCCGGCACGTACTGGCTGGCGAGCCCGCGCGAAGCGGCCGAGGCGACCGCGTCCAGGCCGGTGCCGAAGAGCTCGGCAAGCTCGGCGTCCGGCAGGTCATTGAAGTAGCGCAGGACGAGCACAAGGCGCTGCTGCGAGGGGAGTTCCGCAAGCATGCTCACCAACTCTTCGCCGTCGCCCACCGTGCGTTCGCTCCCACGCTCGGCGCCGCCCCTCTGTCGTGGAGGAGCTGGCTTCCGCCCACGCCACTGTTCGATGTACAGGTTCACAAGGGTGCGGCGCGCAGAGGCCATCGTGTCGCCGTGGCGCACCTTCCGCCGCGCCAGGTACGTCCGGACGAAGGTCGCCCGCACCAGGTCGGCGGCCGCGTCACGGTCACCGGTGAGCAGGTAGGCAGTCCCGGACAAAGACGGGGACGCAGCGTTCACGAACTCGGCGAACTCGGCGTCCCTTGTGGGGGTGGGTAGACCGATCATCGAACCCTTCCGCTTGGGGTCTCACCCACAACGACGTGCCGGGGACGGCAAAGGTTGCTCCCGAACGTGTACGAACCTGCTCGAGGTGCCGCCCGCAGCGAAATCGTTAGCCTTTTCGCGCCCGACCGAAGCGACGCGCCAGGGGAACCGGGTTATCCACAGTTAGCGGACGCGATTCGTCGCGTGACCCTGCCTGCAGACCCTCGTAGCGTCCGGCTCGCGCACCACCGCAGAACCCCGGTAGAGTTGTGGACGGTTCCCCGCGCGGCGGTACCTCGCCCAACTCCCCCAGGGTCGGAAGACAGCAAGGGTAAGTGAGCTCTATCGGGTGCGCGGGGGCCATTTGCATTTCCTCCCCCGGCGGGCCCGATGTCACCGCCTACCCGTAAGGTTCAACCGTGGACTCCAGCGATGACGAACTGTTCGAGGAAGAGCCTCTCGAGCTCTTCGAGCAGGACGGTCCCGAGCCCTTCGATCAGGACGGCCCCGACCTCTTCGGCGTGGCACCCGACGTGGAGGAGCCACCTGTTGAGGCCGTCGTCGAGGTGGGCCCGCACCGGCGTTCGCAGGAAGAAGTCACCGCCTCCCTCATGGAGGTGGTGGACGCCCTCCGCCAGCCGTCCGAGGCCGTCTCCCGGCCCGACACCCCGCTCGCTCTCTACCGCCGCTACCGTCCGGACACCTTCGCGGACGTGATCGGCCAGGAGCACGTCACCGAGCCCCTGCAGCGGGCCCTTGCGAACAACCGGGTGAACCACGCCTACCTGTTCTCCGGTCCCCGCGGCTGCGGCAAGACCACCAGTGCACGCATCCTCGCCCGCGCCCTCAACTGCGCCAACGGCCCGACCCCCGTGCCGTGCGGGGAGTGTCAGTCCTGCCGCGACCTTGCCAGGGGCGGTTCCGGCAGCATCGACGTGATCGAGATCGACGCCGCGTCGCACGGCGGCGTGGACGATGCCCGCGACCTGCGTGAGCGGGCCTTCTTCGCACCCGTGCACAGCCGCTACAAGATCTACATCATCGACGAGGCGCACATGGTGACGCCGCAGGGCTTCAACGCCCTGCTCAAGGTCGTGGAGGAGCCGCCGCCCCACGTGCGGTTCGTCTTCGCCACCACCGAGCCAGACAAGGTGCTGGGCACCATCCGTTCGCGCACCCACCACTACCCGTTCCGGCTGGTGCCGCCGAAGACGCTGTCCGCCTACCTGGCAACTCTCTGCGACGCAGAGGGCATATCCGTCGAACCGGCCGTGCTGCCGCTCGTTGTCCGCGCCGGTGCCGGCTCCGTCCGCGACTCGCTGTCGGTCCTCGACCAACTGCTCGGCGGCGCGGGACCGGACGGCGTGAGCTACGCGCAGGCAACCTCGCTGCTCGGCTACACCCCCGACACCCTGCTGGACGAGATCGTCGACGCCTTTGCTGCCGGCGACGCCCGCGGCGTGTTCGCCGCCGTCGACAAGGTGATCGAGGTCGGACAGGACCCCCGCCGCTTCGCAGAGGACCTGTTGCGTCGCCTGCGTGACCTGATCATCGTCGCGGCCGTGCCCGAGGCCCTCAGCAGTGGCCTCGTAGATGTGGCCGGAGACCAGGCCGACCGCCTCACCATGCAGGCCAGCGCGCTCGGCCCGGGCGAGCTCACCCGCGCAGCAGAGGTCATCGCCGTCGGGCTCACGGAGATGCGCGGCACCACAGCCCCGCGCCTGCACCTCGAACTGATGTGCGCCCGGGTGCTCCTTCCCGGCGCCGACGTCAACGACCGTGGCCTGCACGCCCGTCTGGATCGCCTCGAGCGCCGCATGAGCATGGGCGACGCGCCCGCCGAACCAGCACCCGCGCCGGCCAGGCGGACGGTCCCTTCGGCCGCCCCATCGGTCCACGAGGCGCCGGTGACCCAAACGGTCCCTGAGGAGCCGGTGAGGAACGAGCCGGCGTCACGAAGGGCCCCTGAGCCTGCCTCGCGGACGGTCACCGAGGAGCCGGCCCCCCAGACCGTCCCTGAGGAGCCGGTGAGGAACGCCCTTCGCGACACGCCCCCTCGCGAGCCCGGTGGCGTTCCTCAGGATCCGCCGGCGTCACGAAGGCGTCGTCCTGAGCCTGTCGAAGGGGCGGCCGAGCCTGTCGTGCAGACGGCCCCCGAGCTGGTTCCCACCGCACCCGAGCCCGCTCCGGTGGGACCGTCCGAAACCCAGCCCGGCACGTTCGGCACTGCCGACGTCCGCCGCTTCTGGCCCCAGATCCTCGACAATGTGAAGAACCGGCGCCGTTTCACCTGGATCCTGCTCAGCCAGAACGCCCAGGTGGTCGAGGTGCGCGAAGGCATCCTCACCCTCGGCCTAGCGAACGTCGGCGCCCGGGACAGCTTCGGGCGCGGCGGTAGCCCGGACGTGCTGCGCGAGGCGATCCTCGAGGTGCTCGGCGCGGCCCTGCACATCAACCCGATCGTGGATGCGACCGCAGAGGCGCCAACACCGCCGGGCTCCCCGGAGCCGGTCGCGCCGCCGAGCTCCCCTGTGAGCCCGCCGCGGTCCCAGGCAGCCCAGGCCGCGCGGTCGAACCTCCGCGCCACCCGCTCCCAGGCCACGCCGCCCGAGCCGACCGAAGAGCCGAGCCGCGACGACGCCGTGGTCGACGAGGCCGGACAGTCCACGGACGAATTGCTGATGAAGCACCTCGGTGCCGAGCTGATCGCGGAAGAGGAAGCCTGATCCCTGCGGAGCGCCGTCCGTGCCGGCCGGTACCATTTGCCTGCAGCCCACAACGCTAGGAGTTGTCCATGTTCGATCCGGGTGGTCTCGACCTCCAGGCCCTTCTGGCACAGGCCCAGGCGATGCAGGACCAGTTGGAGCAGGCCCAGGCCGCGCTCGCGTCCCGCACGGTCACCGGCACCTCCGGGGGCGACCTTGTCGAGGCGACGCTCACCGGCACGGGCGAACTCGTCGGGCTCGTGATCAAGCCCGAAGCCTGTGATCCCGCGGACACCGAAACACTTGCCGACCTGATCGTCGCCGCCGTCCGCGACGCCAACAACCAGGCGATGGCTCTTGCACAGGCGACGATGCCGCCCATGCCCGAACTCGGTTAGCGGGCCGCCGGAATGTACGAAGGCCCGATTCAGGACCTCATCGACGAACTGGGCCGGCTGCCCGGCGTCGGGCCGAAGGGTGCCCAGAGGATCGCCTTCCACATCCTGCAGACCGACAAGGCCGACGTGGAGCGCCTTGCGCAGACCCTGCGTGAGGTCACAGAGAAGGTCCGTTTCTGCGAGGTCTGCTTCAACATCTCCGAGGCGGAGACCTGTCGGGTCTGCCGCGACCCGCGGCGGGACCGCACTTCGATCTGCGTCGTCGAGGAGTCCAAGGACGTGATGGCGGTCGAACGGACGCACGAGTTCCGCGGGCTCTACCACGTGCTCGGTGGCGCGATCAGCCCCATCGACAACATCGGCCCGGCCGACCTGCGCATCAGGGAGCTGTGCACCCGCCTCGCCGACGCAGAAGTCACCGAGGTCATCATCGCCACCGACCCCAACCTCGAGGGCGAGGCCACAGCCACCTTCATCTCCCGACTGCTGATCCCCATGGGGGTCACCGTCTCCCGGCTTGCCAGCGGGCTGCCGGTCGGCGGCGACCTGGAGTACGCCGACGAGGTCACCCTCGGCCGCGCGTTCCAGGGCCGACGCCAGCTCTCCGCCTAGGACGTGGGAACGATCACCACCATCGAACTACCGGGCCTGCCCGCTGCTGCTGCTTCCGTCCGCCTGATCGCCAGTGACCTCGACGGCACCCTGCTCCGTGACAACCGGGAGGTCACGCCACGCACGGCTGCTGCGATCGCGGCAGCGTTCGACGCCGGGCTGCTGGTGGTCGCAGCAACGGGACGCCAGTACTCGCAGCTCCCCGAGCCGGTGCTTGCCTCCGGGATCCGCTACGTGGTGGCCAGCAACGGCGCCCTCGGCATCGATCTCGCCGACCACACGGTGCTCTTCGAGCAGTTCCTTGCACCCGAGATCGCCGCCGACATCGTCGCCCATCTGACAACGGAGCTGGAGGGCGTCCGGTTCTCCGCCGTCCGTGAGTCCGGCGCCCGGCACGCTGCGGAACCCGGCTACCTCGACCTCGTGAACCCGGTCGAGAAGAAGCTGTGGACCGAGCTGATCCGTCCCGAGTCCCTCGCCGAGGTGGTCAGCCAGCCGACGCTCAAGCTCACCGTCCGTCACCCCAGCCTCAGCGCCGACGACCTGCTGGCCGTGCTCGAGGCCTCGGGCCTGACCGGCTTCCACGCCACCACGTCGGGTGCGCCGTTCCTCGAGGTCCAGGGTGCCGGCGTGACCAAGGCGTCCGGGGTTGCCCGGCTGTGCGCGATCCTCGGTTTCGACGCGGCCGAGGTGATGGCCGCAGGTGACGCCCGCAACGACGTCGAGCTGATCGCGTGGGCCGGGTTCGGTGTTGCCATGGGCAATGCCGTCCCCGAGGCGATCGCCGCAGCCGACTGGACGACCACCCACAACGAGGACGACGGCCTTGCCCTGGCCATCGAGCAGGTGCTCGCGGCGCGGAGTCGTGCGTGAACGGCGAACCAGCTCTGACGCGGTGGGCGGCAGCGTGCGCGAGGCATGCGATCGATGGGTTCGCCCGCTTCGAGCAGGATGATCCGGCAGGGCTGGCGATCGCCGCAGCCGAGGCCTGGGCGATGGGCGACGGTGAGCCACAAGCGAACCGGGATGCTGCCTTCGAGGCGCAGCTGGCCGCCCGCGAGGCGGCCGACGCCGGGGACCACGCCCTCGCTTCAGCGATCAGGGCTGCCGGTGCCGCGGCGGCCAGCATCGACGACGGCCGGCTTGCAGCTGTGGCAGCGGCCTACGCCGTCGAGGCGATCGAGCTGAGCAGCGCCGCCTGCGAACTCGCGTCCCGGGTTGCAGCGGAGCTCCGCTGGCAATGGGTCGAACTCGACGAGCACCTCCGCAGCGAGATCCTCGGCGATGAACCGCCCGCGCCCCTGCCTGCAGCCTGCGCGATCGAAACGGCGTACTGATCCGAACCGTCTTGTCGGCCGGGACGACGGAGATCTCCGCACTGGAGGTGCAGGCACGGGCCTGCCGGGATTTCGAGGCGATTTCACAGTCTCACCACAGCATTCGGAGTCACTATGGGTGCACTGTTTGCATCAGGAGGTTGGAATGCGTCATTACCCGGGTCCGGGCTTCAACGGGGGCAACATGCTGTACGGCATGTTCGGCTTCATCGGCACGCTCGTGCTGCTGGGCCTCCTCGCACTGTTCGTGGTTTATCTCGTCAAGCGCAGCAAGGGCAACGCCGGCAAGCCGGGAGGCTTCGGCAAGCCGCAGCACCACCGTCCGCCCATGCCGCCGGCGGTGCAGATCCTCGACGAGCGGCTCGCCCGCGGCGAGATCGAGGTGGAGGACTACATGACGCGGAAGGCGGCCCTGCTGGGTGCTACCGGCCACGTCACCAACGAATGGACGCCGCAGCAGCCGCCAGCTGAGGCGCCGCCGACCGAGGAGACCAAGGTCGATCCGGCCGGCTGAACCCAGACCGGTGGCCGGGTCCGTCACACCACCGCCCGATTCTTCGGGTTCCGACTGGCCCGGCTACCACCATCATTCGCCGCACCCGCACCCGCTGAACGGGGACGGTTCCTTTTCGGTCCACCTTCTCGCCGCGTGGGAAGTGGACCGGGACGGGAACCGTCCCCGTTCTGGCGCCGGACCGTGGATTCCGCGACGTTGTACAGTGTCAGGGTCCGCAAGGCGTTGAAGGGGCCATCACCCCGGAGCCGCCGGAAGAACGGGGCCATCGGCCCTCACTAGAACCGGCAGCGGCGATCAAGAGTGGGGTTCGCACATGCGGACCCAAGGAGGGTGGTACCGCGGGGCCCGCCGGGAGGCACCTCGTCCCTTCGTTCCTGTACTCGACGAAGGATCGCCAGCGATGACCACCGATTCCGCCCCCCGTCCGCTCTACCGCACGGTGCCGACCATGATCGACCTGCCCGCGATGGAGCGCGAGATCCTGGCGTTCTGGGCGGCCAAGGACACCTTCGCCGCCTCGCTGAAGCGCACAGAGGCCGGCGCCCCGTGGACGTTCTACGAGGGCCCGCCCACCGCCAACGGCATGCCCGGCACCCACCACATCGAGGCCCGCGTCTTCAAGGACGTCTTCCCCCGCTTCAAGACGATGCAGGGCTACCGCGTCGACCGCAAGGCCGGCTGGGACTGCCACGGCCTGCCGGTGGAGCTCGCCGTGGAGAAGGAACTGGGCTTCAACGGCAAGCCCGACATCGAGGCGTACGGCGTCGAAGCGTTCAACGCGCGCTGCCGCGAATCGGTCACCCGCCACGTCGATGAGTTCACAGAGCTCACCGAGCGCATGGGCTACTGGGTCAACCTCGACAAGGCCTACTGGACGATGGACCCCACGTTCGTCGAGTCGGTCTGGTGGGCGCTCAAGCAGATCCATTCCAAGGGCCTGCTGGTGGAGGACTACCGCGTCGCGCCCTACTGCCCCCGCTGTGGCACCACGCTGAGTGACCACGAACTGGCGCAGGGCTACGAGGACGTCACCGACCCCAGCGTCTACGTCCGCTTCCCGCTGTTGTCCGGCCCGCTGGCGGGCAAGGCGTCCCTGCTGGTCTGGACGACGACGCCCTGGACGCTGGTGAGCAACACCGCCGTCGCCGTCCACCCCGACGTCACCTACGTTGTCGCGACGCAGGATGTCCCCGGTGGTGAGTCGCTGGTGATAGCAGAACCGCTGGCGGAGAAGGTGCTCGGCGAGGGCTGGCTGCTCGGCCGAACCTTCAGCGGTCGCGAGCTGGAGTTGTGGCGCTACCAGCGTCCGTTCGAGCTGGTCGAGTTCCCCGACGTCGTCGGTGGCACCCACTACGTGGTGCTGGCCGAGTACGTCACGACGGAGGATGGCTCGGGCCTCGTGCACCAGGCGCCTGCCTTCGGCGAGGAGGACATGCTGGTCTGCCGCCAGTACGGGTTGCCGATGGTGAACCCGGTCCGTCCCGACGGCACGTTCGAGGAGACGCTCGACCTGGTCGGCGGCATGTTCTTCCAGACGGCGAACAAGGTGCTGGTCGATGACCTGGTTGCGCGAGGGCTGATGTTCCGCGTGCTGGACTACGAGCACTCCTACCCGCACTGCTGGCGCTGCCACACCAGGCTGCTGTACTACGCGCAGCCGTCCTGGTACGTCCGCACGACGAAGATCAAGGACGCGCTGCTCCGGGAGAACAGGAACACCAACTGGTACCCGGAGAACATCAAGTGGGGCCGGTACGGCGACTGGCTGAACAACAACGTCGACTGGGCGTTGTCACGCAGCCGCTACTGGGGCACGCCCCTGCCGATCTGGCGCTGCGCCGCCGGCCACCAGACCTGCGTCGGCTCGCGCGCAGAGCTCTCCGAGCTGACCAAGCGCGACCTGGCCGACCTCGACCCGCACCGTCCGTTCGTCGACGACGTGGTGTTCGCCTGCCCGAACTGCCAGCAGGTCGCACACCGCGTCCCCGAGGTCATCGACGCGTGGTTCGACAGCGGCTCGATGCCGTTCGCGCAGTGGGGCTACCCGCACACGGAGGGGTCGAAGGAGGCCTTCGCCACCGCCTACCCGGCCGACTTCATCTGCGAGGCCATCGACCAGACCCGTGGCTGGTTCTACTCGCTGATGGCCATCGGCACGCTGGTGTTCGACGAGTCCGCCTACAAGAACGTGCTCTGCCTCGGCCACATCCTCGCCGAGGACGGACGCAAGATGTCGAAGCACCTGGGCAACATCCTCGAGCCGATCCCGCTCATGGACACCCATGGTGCCGATGCCGTGCGCTGGTTCATGGCCGCCGGCGGTTCACCCTGGTCGTCGCGCCGCGTGGGTCACGGCACGATCCAGGAGACCGTCCGCAAGGTGCTGATGACCTACGTCAACACCGTCGCGTTCCAGAGCCTGTACGCCCGCGCCAACAACTGGTCCCCCGCCCTTCGTGACGCAACATCGGCTGGCGCCGCTGTTGCTCCTCAGGGAGCGGTAACGGGAACGGTCCCTGAGGAGCTCGTGAGCGCAGCGCCCTTCGAGACGCGCGACTTCGCAGGCTCAGGCGCGCTCCTCAGGACCCACGAGCGTCACGAAGGGCCGCCCGAGCACGTGCTCGACCGGTGGCTCGTCAGCGCCCGCAACACGCTCACCCGCCAGGTGACGGAGGCACTGGAGGACTTCGACACCCAGCGGGCCGGCGCGCTGCTGGCCACCTTCGTCGACGACCTGTCCAACTGGTACGTCCGCCGCTCCCGCCGACGCTTCTGGGAGGGCAGCGACGGTGCGCTGCAGACCCTGCATGACACCCTCGACGTCGTCACGCGACTGATGGCGCCGCTCGTGCCCTTCGTCACAGAGCGGGTCTGGCAGGACCTGATGGTCACGACCGACCCGACAGCCCCGGCATCGGTGCACCTCGCCTCCTGGCCACAGACCGACGATGCGGCCGTCGACCCGAAGCTGGACGAGGCCATGCGCCTCACCCGGAGGATCGTCGAGCTCGGACGCTCTGCCCGCGCAGAGGCGAAGGTGAAGACCCGCCAGCCGCTGAGCCGGGCGCTGGTCCCTTCCGCTGCCTTCGCACTGATGGACGCGGAACTGCAGGCAGAGGTGATGGCCGAACTGAACGTCGAACGGGTGGAGTCGTTCGCCTCCGCCGGCGACATCGTGGACTACTCGGCGAAAGGGAACTTCCGCAACCTCGGCAAGCGGTTCGGCAAGCAGACTCCGCTGGTGGCCTCCGCGATCGCCTCGGCCGATGCCTCCGTGCTGTCCGCCGACCTGACGACCCACGGCCGTGCGAACGTCCTGGTCACCGACCTTGGCGAGGTGGAGGTCACGCCCGAGGAGGTGATCGTCTCCGAGCGTCCCCGCGAGGGCTGGTCGGTGGTCAACGAGCAGGGCGAGACGGTGGCGCTCGACCTCGAGCTCACCCCCGCCCTGCGACAGGCCGGCCTCGCCCGCGAGGTGATCCGGGGAGTGCAGGAGGCACGCAAGGCTTCCGGCTTCGAGGTGTCGGACCGCATCCTGCTGCAGTGGGCTGCGATGAACGACGCCACCGCCGACGCTGTCCGCACCCACGCCGGACTGATCGGTGACGAGGTGCTGGCCACCACCGTCACGGAGTCCGACGCCGCAGACGACTGGTTCGCCGATGAGGAACTGGGCCTGCGCTTCGCGGTCTCCCGGGTCGAGCAGGCCTGATGGAGGCCCAGCAGCGACCGACCCCGGTCGTCTTCCTGCACTCGGCAGGGCTGACGCCGCAGATGTGGCAGTCGCAGGTGGAGGCTGTCGCCCTTCGTCAGGCTCATGGGACAGAGGGGCCGCAGGTGATCGCGCCGTGGCTCGCCGGCCTGCGCCCAGGGCGTCCGGCGGAATTGTCGCTGGCCAACGCCGCTGTGGAGGTGGTCAGCCAGCTCGACCGCTACGGCATCAGGAAGGCCTGGCTCGTCGGGCACCAGCTGGGTGCGATGGCGGCGCTGCAGGTGGCCGTCGACGAGCCGGAGCGGGTAGCAGGGCTGGTCCTGACCGGCGCCCTTGTCTCGCCGGGGAAGCTGGCCCTGACCATGCAGAAGGGCCTGATCCGGATGCTGCCCAACCGCGCGCTTGCCGAGAGCGGGGCCACGAAGGACGACCTGATCCGGGCGCTGGACGTCGTCGCGACCGCCGACTTCGGCAAGCGCCTTGGCGACATCGCCGTCCCTGTACTGGTCATCGCCGGCGCGTCCGATCCTGGCCTGCCGTCGGCGAAGCTGCTAGTGCAGCGCATCCCGAACGCGAAGCTCACCGAACTCCGGGGCGCCGGGACGACCCCCAGCCTCGAGCAACCGGACGCCTACAACAAGCTGCTCACCGACTTCCTCGCGAACTAGCATCAGCGGGGTACCTTTCGCCCCGACTATGGGGGGAAACGTCACCCGATCCGGGGCATAGGGTGTGCGGGTGCCCGAACCGCAGCTGGACGAGCGCCTGGATACCCGTGGCCTGGTGCTGGCCTTCACCGCATACCTGCTCTGGGGTGCGTTCCCGCTGTACTTCCACTACCTCGCCCCGGCAGGTCCGGTGGAGATCATCGGGCACCGCATCTTCTGGTCGTTCGTGTTCTGCTTCGGCGGCGTCCTCCTGTGGCGCGAGTGGGGCCACCTGCGGGACGTCATCGCCAACCGCCGGTTGTTCTGGGGCCTCGCGGCGGCCGGCGTCCTGGTCAGCATCAACTGGCTGGTCTACGTGTGGGGCGTCCTCAACGACCACATCGTCGACGCCTCACTGGGCTACTTCATCAATCCCCTGTTCACCGTGACCCTCGCCGTCCTCGTGCTGCGCGAACGGCTCCGGACCGCACAGAAGGTGGCGCTCGGCGTCGGGGCGCTGGCGGTCATCGTGATCGCGGTCGGCTTCGGCCAGATCCCCTGGGTGGCGTTGACGCTCGCCGCGACCTTCGGTACGTACAGCCTCGTGAAGAAGCAGGTGGGCGGCACGGTGTCACCGCTTGTCGGGCTGACCGTCGAGACGGCCATGCTGACACCGCTCGCGCTCGGCTACCTGATCTGGCTGCAGGTCACCGGCGCCAGCGCCTACCTCGCCAACGGGCCCGGGCTCACGATCGCCATGAGCCTCGCGGGCGTGATCACCGCCGTCCCGCTGCTGATGTTCGCGGCGGCGGCCGGACGGATCCCGCTCAGCATGATCGGCCTGATCCAGTACCTGACGCCATGCATCCAGTTCTCGATCGGCGTGTGGGTCACGCACGAGGCCATGCCCCCGTCCCGCTGGATCGGTTTCGGGCTGGTGTGGGTGGCCCTCGTGCTGCTCACGATCGACAGCCTGCGCGCCTCCCGCCGTCCGACCCTTGTCGAGCCAGAGGTCATGAACTGACCATGGACCGAATTGGGGACGGTTCCAACTCGGTCCAGGTCAGCGGCCGAGCTGGCTGAGCACCTCTGCCATCACCTGCTGGACGGCGAGGGTGTCGGCCAGTGGCATCACGGGGCTCTCGGTGAGCCCTGCGGCGAGGCATTCGCAGACGTGGGCGAGCTCGTGGCTGTAGCCGACGCCGGTGCGCGGGAAGCTCAGCTCGGCGGCCTCCTCGCCCAGCAGGTGCACAGACAGGTCCTCGGCGCGATGGAACCGTGGCTTCACCTCGACCCAGCCCTTTGTTCCGGCCACGACCTGCCGTCCCGGGCCGGGCGCAGTGAAGCCGATCGCCTCTGTTGCGTAGCGGCCGTCGGCCCAGCCCATCAGAATGCCGGCCTGGCCTTCCACACCGTTGGGGTAGAGCCCGCCGACGGCGTGCACCAGGTCGGGAGTGCCGAGGAACTGCTGGGCGAACGAGATCACGTACACGCCCAGGTCGAACACGGCCCCGCCACCGAGGACGGGGTTGAACAGCCGGTCGGCAGGCTCGAACTCCCGGAACGCCAACAGGTCGCCGTAGACGGCGCGCACCTCGCCGAGCGCCCCGGACGCGACCAGCTCACGCAGGTGGGCAACGGCCGGAAGGAACCGGGTCCACATCGCCTCCATGACGAACACTCCCCGGCGTCCGGCTGCCTCGATGATCGCGGTCGTGTCGTCCACAGAGGTGGTGAAGGACTTCTCCACCAGGAGCGCCTTGCCGGCCTCGATGGCCTGCAGCGCCAGGTCCGTGTGTTGGGCGTGCGGCGTGGCGAGGTAGACCACGTCGATGTCCGAGGCGAAGAGCTCCTCGTAGCTGCCGTACGCCTGCGGAATGCCGTGCCGGCCGGCGAACTCCTTCGCCCGCTCCGAGGACCGTGAGCCGACAGCCACCAGCTCGGCCTCCGGGACGTGCGCGAACTCCCCTGCGACGGTTGCCGCGATGCGGCCCGGTCCTGCGATGCCCCAACGAATCGTCATCGCAGGTCGCCCTCAGCCGGCGGCAGGTACTTCCTGTCCGCCGGCGGGAGGTACTTCCTGCGGCGCTTCAACTCCGTGGCGATGCCGCCGAGCAGCGAGCTCGCGGCGATGGCGACGAAGATGTTCAGCACCCAGTTGCCGATACCGAAGAACACCAGTCCGATGAGCACGGGCCACAGCACGCCGTTCACGACGTTGAGTGTCGACTCCAGCACCGAGGGTGGGCGTCGCTCCTCCTCGACGGGCACCAGCCCCTGCCCGACGAACTGCCCGGGCACAACAACCTCCCCGGTCGCGGGCTGGACAGACTCCTGCTCAGGTACGAACGGCGGTTGCTGCCACGAGGACTCCGCGTCCCCGTCCTGTCGCGGTTGGGTCACGGCTCCATGGTATGGCGCCTGAGCGCGTGGGGTCAGCCCCGGGCTCAGCGCAACAGCTGGGCTGCGGCGTAGCGCTGGCGCCGCAGCTCGCGGATCCTGCTCTTCACGACTGCGCTGACGGCGAGCGGGATGATCAGCATCGGCCACCAGCTACCGGTGAGGATGCACACGACGATCGCCAGTGGAAACACCAGGGCGCGGACGGCGCGCAGGCGTTGCTCCTCCGGACCGGGAGCGGGGACGTTCACCGGAGTGACGACGGGCAGGAAGACGGGGCCGGTCACGTACGGTCGGGCCGGTTCGGAATCGAAGGAGGGCTGCTCCCATTGCTGTCCGGCGGTCGGGCTGGTGGTCATGGACCAAGGTTAGGTCGGTGCTCCGAAAGGTTGTATCGGGCACATCCACCATCCGTCCCTGAGTCGGGCGCCCGGGCGCCACCCGTCCGGTCCACCTAGGCTTCCGGCCATGGACGCGCTGCAGGTACCGGCCTGGGTTCGGGCCGCGGACGCCGACCAGTGGCGCGAGGACGTGCTGGCCTGGGCCTCGGGTGTCCTCGCCGAAGTGGGTAGGCCGATCACCGGCGCCCCGGCCGTGCACAAGCGGGCGCCGTGGTCGATCGTCCTGCAGTTGCCGACCGACGACGGCCCGGTCTGGTTCAAGCAGAACGTGCCAACACTCGGACCCGAGCCTGCACTGCTCCGGCTGCTCTCGGACCGGGTGCCGGGACGCGTGCCCACGCCGCTGGGCGCAGATCCCGCCCGCGGCTGGCTCGTGCTCGCCGACCACGGACCCACCCTGCGCGCCCGTGGGCGCGACGACGATCCGGCGCTGTGGGTCGACCTCGTCTCGCAGTGGTCGCGGACCACCCGGACGCTGGCCGGCAGGGCCGACGAGCTGGAGGCGATCGGGGTGCCCCGACTGGGACCGGCAGAAGCAGGGCCGTACCTGCGCGAGCGGATCACAGAGCTGGCTACGCTCCCCGCCGGCGACCCGGCGCACCTGGAGCCGGCCGACGCCGCCCGGCTCACCAAGGCTCTCCCGACAGTGGCCGAGGCCGGCGAGCGGCTCGGTGCGCTCGGCCTTCCGGACACCCTGTGGCACAACGACCTGCACACCAACAACGTCTTCGACACCCGGGACGGCCTGGTCTTCTTCGATCTCGGGGACGCGCTGGTCGGCTCACCCCTCTGCGACCTGCTGATCCCCCTGCGCTTCCTCACCCATGCCCGCGACGGGGAGTTCCGCGTCGGCGACGACGCCTTCGCCGACGCCGGGCTCGCCCGCGTCGTCGAGGCGGCGATCGAGCCGTGGACGGACCTCGCGCCCGCCGGCGACCTGCGACGCGCGGTGCCGGCCGCCCTGCTGGTGGGCGTGCTCGGACGCTCGGAGAGCTGGCGTCGCGCCGTCCCCACGGATCATCCGGGGGAGTACGCGGACGCGAGCACCGCCTGGCTGCTGGAACTGGTGGGCGGGCCCAGCGGTGCGGCCTGAGCGGCCCACCCAGTGACTAGTGGTGCCGCTGCTGTCGCCCCATCTGGCAGAGTGGAACAGTGCGGGTAGTACAGAAGTTCGGCGGCTCATCCGTAGCCGACGCCGAAAGCATCAAGCGGGTGGCCCGACGGATCGTCGCCACCCAGGCCGAGGGCAACGAGGTGGTTGTCGTCATCTCTGCGATGGGCGACACCACCGATGAGCTGATGGACCTGGCGCTGCAGGTGTCGCCGGAGCCCCGTCCGCGGGAACTCGACATGCTGCTGACGGCCGGCGAGCGCATGAGCGCTGCCCTCCTCGCGATGGCCATCAACGACCTCGGTTCGACCGCACGGTCGTTCACCGGCTCGCAGGCGGGCGTGATCACCACCGGCACCCACGGCGACGCCCGTATCATCGACATCACTCCCGGCCGTATCGTGACGGCGCTCGGCGAGGGCGACATCGTGATCGTCGCGGGCTTCCAGGGCGTGTCGCAGACGACCAAGGACATCACGACGCTCGGACGGGGCGCCTCCGACACCACGGCCGTCGCCCTCGCAGCGGCCCTCGACGCAGCGTTCTGCGAGATCTACTCCGACGTGGACGGCGTCTTCACCGCCGACCCGCGGATCGTGCCGGGGGCGCGTCAGATCCCCGAGATCGGCTACGAGGACATGCTGGAGATGGCGGCGAACGGCGCCAAGATCCTGCACCTCCGCTGCGTCGAGTACGCACGCCGCGAACACGTCGCCGTACACGTCCGCTCGTCCTTCAGCGACTTGCCGGGCACCTGGGTGCGAGACATCAACTACGAGGAGAGTGGCATGGAACAGCCGCTGATCGAGGGCATCGCGCATGACCGCAGCGAGGCCAAGATCACCATCGTCGGCGTCCCCGACCAGATCGGAGAGGCCGCCGACATCTTCACCGTGGTCGCAGAGGCCGATGTGAACATCGACATGATCGTGCAGAACGTCTCGCGCGAGCACGAGCAGGCCACCGACATCTCCTTCACGCTCTCCCAGAAGGACGGCACCAAGGCGATCAACGCCCTGCGCGCAGCGCAGGCACGCATCGGCTTCGTCGACGTCCTCTTCGACGACAAGGTGGGCAAGGTCTCCGTCGTCGGGGTCGGCATGCGGTCGCATCCCGGCGTCACCGCACGGTTCTTCCGCGCACTGGCTGCCGAAGGGGTGAACATCGGCATGATCTCCACCTCGGAGATCCGGATCTCCGTCGTGGTCAACATCGACGACGTCGACCGCGCCGTCCGCGCCGGCCACACGGCCTTCGGCCTCGATGCCGACGGTGAAGCCGTCGTCTACGCCGGTACCGGCCGCTAGGCCTACCTCTCAAACGCCCCCGAAACGGCAGGACGCCCCCGTAATTTCGGGGGCGTCCTGCCGTTTCGGGGGCGTTTGAGAGGCAGGCGATCGGCGGTCGGCTGGGTGCACTCAGGGAGCGTTCAGGCAGCCCCTCTAGACTCGGGTCGTGATCTTCAAGCGCGTCGGTGACTCCCGTCCCTACCCCGAGCACGGCTACGTGCAGAAGCAGTGGGCGGCGATCGCCCCGCAGCAGGTCCGGCTGGATGAGCTCGTGACGACCAAGCGGACGCTCGACCTGGAGGCCCTGCTCGAGGAGGACTCGACCTTCTACGGCGACCTCTTCGCCCACGTGGTCTCGTTCGAGGGCGACCTGTACCTCGAGGACGGCCTGCACCGTGCGCTGAGGGCTGCGCTGCAGCAGCGTCAGACCGTTCACGCCCGCGTCCTGGAACTCAAGTAGGCTTGGGCGAGTTCACTTTCCACAGCTGAGTTCAGGAGTGCGTGTGCGTCAGGTCATCCGGGTCATCAAGACCCCGGTCACGCTGATCATCCTGCTCGCCATACTCGGTTACGGGGCGATGTGGGGCTACCAGCACGTCACCATGCCGGACAACCGCAGGGTCGAGACCTGCGTGCAGACCGATGTGGGTGCCAACCTCACACCGGACAAGGTGACCGTCCGGGTACTCAACGGTGGCGAGACCGGAGGCCTTGCCAAGCTGATGGCCGGGTACCTGCGTGCCTACGGCTTCCACGTCGTCTACTACAACAACTCCGACGAGCGCGTACCCAACACCGTTGTCGTCGGCAACTCCGTCGACGACCCGGAAGTGAAGCTGATGCTGGGCTTCTTCACCGGCTCGACGGCGAAGGGTGACGGCCGGGCTGACCACGTCGTCGACGTGATCATGGGCGACAAGAACACCCAGGTCGAGAACCCGGTCAAGTCGATTCCGGTGGACGGCCCGGTCTGCCTCCCGGCGATTGCGGCCTCAACGGTGTCGGCCACCCCCACACCGACTCCGAGCCCTTCCAAGAAGAAGTAGCTCCAACGCTCCCTGAGGAGCGTCCGCGCCCTTCGTGACACGCAGCCTCGCGAGCTCGGCGGCGTTCCTCAGGAACCGGAACGAGTGGACGCGTCACGAAGGGTCCTGCCAGCGCGCGAGCCGGCCACCGCCGGCGATGCTGCGCAGCCTGGACTCCACCTTCTTGCGATCGGCGCCGTTGGTGACGATCAGCAGGTCGTCGCCGGTGCGGACGATCTGGTCGGGTTTGGGCGTGAACGGTTCACCCTCCCGCACGATCAACGACACCACCGAGGTCCGCGGCAGCCGCAGCTCGCGGATGGTCACACCGTGCAGTCGCGAACCAGCCGGTACATGCACCTGCATCATGTCGGCCTTGATGGTGTCGAGCGGGGCGAACTCGATCTCGACGTCGGTGGCGTCCTCGCCGTCGGAGATCCGCAGCTTGCGCGCGACCCAGGGCAGCGTCGGCGCCTGCAGCAGGGTGAACACGACGACGAAGGCGAACACCATGTCGAACAGCTCGCCGGCCTGGGGGGCTCCCGCGGCCAGCGGCACCGTCGCCATGATGATCGGGACGGCGCCACGCAAGCCCGCCCAGGAGATGAAGGCCTGCTCGCGCCACGGGACCCGGAACCACACCACGCACGCGATCACGGACAGCGGACGAGCGACGAAGGTGACGAAAGCGCCGACCCCGAGACCGAGCAGCAGTGTCCGCAGCGAGATCAGCTGGGGATTGCTGAGCATGCCCAGCATCACGAAGAGGCCGATCTGGGCCACCCAGCCGATGCCCTCAGCGAAGGAGCGGGTCGCGTTGCGGTGTGGCAGCTTGCCGTTGCCCAGCAGCATCGCCGCCACGTACACGGCCGCGAAACCGGAGACGTGCAGCGCAGCCCCTGCGCTGTAGGCCAGTACAGCCCAGCCAAGTCCGGCCAGGGGGTAGAGGCCGGACGCGGGCAGCGCGATGCGGCGCATCACGAACACCGCGAGCCATCCGATCGCCACGCCGACAGCGACCCCGGCCGCCAACTGGAGCACGATGATGAGGACCAGGGCCGGCACGCCGCCCTCTGGACCGCGGCCGAGCGACCACTCGGTGGCGACCGTCACCAGCAGCACGATCGGTGCATCGTTGAAGCCTGACTCGCCTTCGACAACAGCCCGGACGCGGGCGGGCAGCGGCACCCGTCTCAACACGGAGAAGACCGCGGCGGAGTCCGTCGGGGCCAGGATGGCGCCCAGAAGGACGGCCACCGGGAGCGGCAGCCCCAGGACGAAATGCGCAAGCACCGCGACCAGCACGACGGAGACCCCGACGCCGAGGGTGGCCAGCAGCACCGCCTGCGGCAGGGCGCCGCGGATGTCCTCCCACCGGGTGGTGTAGCCGCCCTCGGCGAGGATCAGCACCAGGGCGGCGTAGCCGAGGGTGTGCGCCATGGACGCGTCGTTGAACGGCAGGATCGTCTGTCCCAGGCCCATGCCGATCGCGAGGAAGATCAGCAGGGACGGCAGGCCGAGGCGGGATCCGAGACGTGCCGCGAGGACCGCTGCGAGCAGGATGATGGACCCAAGCAACAAAACCTGGTCCAGCGCCACGGGGCCTCCTTGGGCCCACCCTAGTGAACGGCGCGGAGGCACGTCCAAGCGTGGACACGCGAGGAGTGCGTACCCACCCCTCCCGACTTGTCAGAATCTGACGAAGCTGTAGCAGCGTGGGATTCTGACAAGTCGGGGATCGGGGGTGGGGGTGCGGGTTGGCGCAGCACAGGTGGCCCGCCCCTGCTGGACGGGCCACCTGTGCCAGTGGGCGGTCTACTTGTTGGCGAAGGCCGCGTCGAACGCCGCGGCGGGTGGCTCCCACAACTTCGAGCGGACAAAGCCCAGTGCTTCCGGTGCTCCCCGGAGGCGGTCCATGCCCGCGTCCTCCCACTCGACGGAAATCGGTCCGGTGTAGCCGATGTGATTCAGCATCCGGAAGCACGACTCCCAAGGCACGTCGCCGTGACCGACGGAGACGAAGTCCCACCCACGCCGGGGATCGGCCCACGGCAGGTGCGAGCTGAGCCGGCCGTTGCGACCGTTCAGGTTCTTCTTCGAGTCCTTGGCGTGGACGTGGTAGATCTTGTCGGCGAAGTCGGCGAGGAAGCCGGCCGGGTCGAGGTCCTGCCAGACCATGTGGCTCGGATCCCAGTTGATGCCGAGCTCCGGCCGGTCGATGGTCTCGAGCATCTTCTGTGTCGTCCAGTAGTCGTAGGCCAGCTCGCTGGGGTGTACCTCGGCGGCGAACCGCACTCCACACTCTGCGAAGACGTCGAGGATGGGATCCCACCGCTTCTTGAAGTCGATCCATCCGGCCTCGACCAGGTCCTCCCTCGCCGGCGGGAACATGGCCAGGTACTTCCAGATCGAGGATCCGGTGAACCCGACGACGGTCTTCACGCCCAGCCGCTGGGCCGTCCGCGCGGTGTTCTTCATCGCCTCCGCAGCCCGTTGCCGGACTCCTTCGGGCTCGCCGTCGCCCCACACAACGTCGGGCAGCATGTCGTGGTGGCGTTCGTCGATCGGGTCGTCGCAGACGGCCTGGCCCGTGAGGTGGTTCGAGATGGTGAACACCTTGAGGTTGTACTTCTCCAGGATGGCGAGTCGGTCGGCGATGTAGTCGTCGTCGGTGGCGCCTCGCCCGACGTCCAGGTGGTCGCCCCAGCAGGCGATCTCCAGACCATCGAAGCCCCAGCCCGACGCGAGACGTGCGACCTCCTCGAAGGGCAGGTCGGCCCACTGGCCGGTGAAGAGGGTGACAGGTCGAGCCATGTTTGCCAGATCCTTTCGTTCGGTTGGTTGACGGGGGTGACGGCTCAGACGTCCAGCCAGGTGCTGTGGTTGGCGGAGGATCGCTCCACCGCGTCGAGCACCTTCTGGACGTACAGGCCGTCGGCGAAGGACGGCGTGGGTTGCTCGCCGGCCGCGATCGCTGTGACGAGGTCGTAGACCTGGTGGATGAAGCCGTGCTCCCAGCCGATGGTGTGGCCGGCAGGCCACCACGCCGAGTAGTAGGGAGTGTCCGGCTCGGTGGCGAGGATGCGGCGGAAGCCGGCCTCGACGGCGGGCAGGTGGTTGTCGTAGTAGTGCAGGACGTTCAGGTCCTCCAGGTTCCACACGACGCTGCCGTCTGCACCATTCACCTCGATGGTGAGCGCGTTCTTGCGTCCGGTGGCGAACCGGGTGGCCTCGAAGGAGCCGACGGCTCCCCCGGCGAACCGCCCGAGGAACCAGGCTGCGTCGTCAACGGTCACCTCGCCGAAGCCCTCGCCGGCCTTGGCGCCGGCCAGGCCGGTACCGTCCGCCTGGATCGGGCGGGTCTTGATGAAGGTTTCTAGCGTGCCCGACGTGGCGACGATCCGGTCCCCGAGAAGGAACTGGGCCAGGTCGGCGATGTGCGCGCCGATGTCCCCGAGCGATCCCGAGCCGGCCCGGTCCTTCTGCAACCGCCAGGCCAGCGGCACCAGCGGGTCGACGATCCAGTCCTGCTGGTACGAGGCACGCACCTGTCGAATGGCACCGAGGCGGCCGGCTGCGATCATCCTCCTTGCCAGCGCGATGGCCGGCACGCGGCGGTTGGTGAAGCCCACCATCGAGAGCACACCGCGCTCGGCAGCCTCGGCTGCCGCTGCACTCATGGCCTCTGCCTCGGCGACGGTGTTGGCGAGGGGCTTCTCGCACAGCACGTGCTTGCCGGCACGCAGGGCTGCGATCGCGATCTCGGCGTGCGAGTCACCCGGCGTGCAGATGTCAATCAGGTCGATGTCGTCGCGGGCGATCAGTGCGTGCCAATCGGTCTCGACCGATGCCCAGCCGAGGTTGGCGGCGGCAGCAGCTGTGCGCTCGCCGTTGCGGCCGCACAGGGCTTTCATGCCTACCTCGAGGGGGAGGTCGAAGAAGCGGGGGGCGGTCATCCACGCGTGGGAGTGAGCCTTCCCCATGAAGGCGTAGCCCACCATGCCCACGTTGAGACGGGCTTTGTCGGACATTGCAGCTCCAATTCAGATGGGAGGCGGGAGCTGGGGTGGTGGCGGCCACCCCAGGCTCCAGGCGGGTCAGGACTCGAAGGCCGTCGGCAGGTAGCGGTCGACGTTGTCCTTCGTCACCACGGGGGCGAAGAGCGTGATCTTGCGGGGCACCTCGACCTCGACGAGATCCGAGAGCGACTTGCCCTGGACCAGCATGCGAGCCAGGCGGATGCCGTCGGCAGCCTGGGTCGAGGGGTACACCACGGTGGCCTTCACGACGGAGGTGTCGGCCTTGATGTCGCGCATCACGTTGGCCGAGCCTGCGCCACCGACCATGATGAACTCCTTGCGTCCGGAGTTCTTGATGGCCTGCATGACCCCGACGCCCTGGTCATCGTCATGGTTCCAGATCGCGTCGATCTTCGGGGCTGCCTGCAGCAGGTTCGAAGCTGCCTGCTCGCCGCCCTGGACGGTGAAGTCGGCCGCGACCCGGTTGGACACCTTCAGGCCACAGTCGGCCAGCGACTTCGCGAAGCCCTCGGAGCGGTCCTTGGTCAGGGGCAGGTTGTCGATGCCGGCGATCTCGGCGATGACGGCGCTCTTGTTGCTGCCGAGCTTCTCGCACAGGAAGGTGCCTGCGGAGATGCCCATGCCGTAGTTGTCACCGAGGATGGTGGAGCGGGCTGCGAACGGGGAGTCGAACTCACGGTCGACGTTGATGACGATGATGCCGGCCTGCATCGCCTTGAGGGCGACCGGGGTGAGCGCTGCACCGTCGAAGGGCAGGATGACGATCGCGTCGACCTTGTCGTTGATGAACGTCTCGACCTGGCTGATCTGCAGGTTGACGTCGTTGGTGCCCTCGGCGACCTTCAGCTCGACGTCGGAGAACTTGGCCGCCTCGGCCTGGGCTGCCTTGGTGATCGCGCCCATCCAGCCGTGGTCGGCTGCAGGGGCGGAGAAGCCGATCACGAGCTTCTTGCCTGGGACGTCGTTGCCGCCGGTCGGCGCGGCAGCAGTCGTCGCAGCCGGCGCTGCGGTGCTTGCGGTCGGGGCGGCGCCGGTGCAGGCGCTGACAGAGAGACCGACGGCCATGGCGAGGCCAGCGCTGGCGAAGATGCGCTGGAGCTTGGAGAGAGACACCGTTGTTTCCTTTCGATTGGACGTGCTGGCGAGCGGTGGATTGTTGTGGCCGGCTAGGCCGTCTTGCGTTGGGCGATGTACTGCTGGAGCAGGACGGCGCCCACGATGATCGCGCCCTTGGCGATCTGCTGAACCGACAGGGGCAGGTTGTTCTGGGTGAAGATGTTGGTGAGGGTCGTGAAGATGAGGACGCCGATCACGGTGCCGAAGATGGTTCCCCGCCCGCCGCGCAACAACGTCCCGCCGACGACGACGGCGGCGATCGCGTCCATCTCGTAGAGGCTGCCGTGGGTGGAGGTTCCGGCCATCGTGCGGCCCATCATCATCACGGCGGCGATGCCGACGGTGAGCCCGCTCAGGGCGTACAGCATCACGATGTGTCGGTCGGTCTTGATGCCGGCGAGCCGGGTGGCCTCGAGGTTGCCGCCGATGCCGATGGTGCGCCGGCCGAACGTCGTGCGGTTGTAGAGCAACCAGCCGGCGCCGGCGACAAGGGCGAAGATCCAGACGATCACGGGGATGCCAAGGGGGTCCACACTGAAGAACTGCTCGAAGCCGGGCACCTTGATGATCTGCGTCTGGCGGTTGGCGATCCACTCCGCGAGGCCCTTGGCAGCCACCAGCAGGGCCAGCGTCGCCATGAAGGGGATGATCTTGCCGTACGCCACAAGGATGCCGTTGAGGATCCCCCCGGCGACGCCGACAGCAAGGGCGACGAAGACCATCAGCAGCCAGGTCGTCTGGTTCGCGTAGTACTGGGTCGCGCCTGTGGTGGCCCACACCGTTGCCAGCCCGAGCATGGATCCGACCGACAGGTCGATGCCGCCGGAGGTGATCACGAAGCACTGCCCGATCGAGACGACGCCGACGATCGCCGCGAGTCTCAGGATGGTCATCAGGTTGTCGACGCTGGCGAACCGGGAGCCTGCCGTGATGTAGCCGATCAGGCAGATCACGAGGAAGGCGATGACGAGGCCGAGGTTGCGGGTCACGCTCGGCGGCAGGCGTCGCTTCGCCTTCGAAGGGGCTACCGAGACCTGGGCGCTCATGCCGGGGTTCCTTCCACGATGAGGTCGAGAATCTGGTGCTCGTCGATGTCGGCGGCCCGTGCGACGTGCACGACGCGTCCCTCTGCGATCACGAGGACCTGGTCGGCCAGGCCGAGGACCTCCTCCAGCTCGGAGGACACGATCACGAGGGCCACGCCGGTGGCCGCGAGCTCCCGGATGAGTTGATAGGCCTCTGCCCTGGCCCCGACGTCGACACCCCTGGTGGGCTCGTCGAGGAAGAGCACCTTCGTGCCGTGGGCCAGCCAGCGGCCGAGCAGGATCTTCTGCTGGTTCCCGCCGGAGAGGGTGCGGGCCTCACGCTCCGGGTCGGGCGGCACGATGCCGAGCTTGGCCACCTGCTCGCGGGCGACGGCGAGCTCTGCAGCGTCGTCGACGAATCCGAAGCGTGCCAGGCGGGTGTAGATCGAGAGGGTGATGTTGCGACCCACCGACTCCTCCATCAGGAGGCCCTGGGTCTTGCGTTCCTCAGGACAGAAGCCCATGCCCTGCACCACGGCTGCCGCGACGTTGCCCCTGGCCACCGGCTTCCCGGAGACGAGGACCTGGCCGGACGTCGCCCGCCGCACGCCGTAGATGGTCTCGATGATCTCGGAGCGTCCCGAGCCGACCAGTCCGGCGAGACCGACGATCTCACCGGCGCGGACGTCGAAGCTGACATCGCTGAACACGCCATCCAGGGCGAGGTCACGGACGCTCAGCACGGTCTCGCCGAAAGCAGCATGGCTGCGCGGCGGAAACTCCAGCGTGCCCTCGTGGCCGGTCATCAGCGCGATCACCTGCGAGGTGGGGGTCTCGCTCACCTGCAGGCCGCTGGCCACCGTCCTGCCGTCCTTGAGGACGGTGAGCCGGTCACCGATCTGGCGGATCTCCTCCAGTCGGTGGGAGATGTAGATGACGGCGATCCCGTTCGCCGCAAGGTCCTTGACCACCCGGAAGAGGTTGGCCACCTCTTCGGAATCAAGGACGGCGGACGGCTCGTCCATGATGATCAGCTTGGCGTCGTGGGAGAGCGCCCGCGCCATGGAGACGACCTGCTTGCCGGCTGCGGAGAGCTGCTCGACCTCCGTGGTGGGAGAGATGTTGGAGTGGCCGAGCCGCTTGAGCACCTCGCGGGTGCGGGCGTGGACGGCCGATCGCTGGGTGAAGCCGGCGACGCTCACCTCGTTGCCGAGGAAGATGTTCTCCGCGACGGTGAGGCCGTCGACGACATCGAGTTCCTGGTACATGGTCGCGATCCCTGCCCGCAGGGCGGCCACCGGTGTCGCGAAGGACACCTCCTGCCCCTGCCAGGTGATCACGCCGGCGTCCGGCTTGTGCGCACCCGCGAGCACCTTGATCAGCGTCGACTTGCCTGCACCGTTCTGCCCGAGGAGGCAGTGCACTTCACCGGGGTAGACGTCCAGATCAACCCCGTCGAGCGCCTTGGCGCCGGGGAAGTGCTTTACGACCCCGCTCGCCGTGAGGAGCGGAGCACCCTGATGATCGTCGGTGACCATGGCATGAGGCTAGCCCAGTTCTGTCGCCCGTCAAGCAAAAGTCGGCTTGTTATCAACCTGTGACCGTCATGACCGGTCGATTAGTTGTCGGACGAACGCACAACTGCGCGGGAGTTGGTGCTTTACTTCTGCCCATGGAAGAGCTTCAGCGGATCCTCCCCCGGGCCCCGGGAGTCGGAGAGGTCTTCCAGCTTCTCCGTGCAGAGCCGCGCACGCGCGCGCAGCTCGTCGCCATCACCGGCCAGGCCCGCTCGACCATCGCCGCCCGGCTCGACTCGTTGTCCGAGGTGGGCCTGATCGGCCAGATCGGCGAACGATCCTCGGCGATGGGCCGGCCCGCGGCATCCTTCTACTTCCGGCCGGAGGCAGGCGCGGTCCTTGCCGTCGACATCGGGGCCAGCCACGTGCGAGTCGGCCTGACCGACCTCTCGGTGAGGATCCTGACCGAGAGCCAGGTGTCCCTCAGCGTCGATGAGGGACCCGAGGTCGTGCTCGGACGCGTGATCGCGATCGGCCAGGAACTCCTCGCCAAGGCCGGCATCCCCGCGTCCCACCTCAAGGGCGTCGGCGTGGGTGTCCCCGGCCCCGTGACCCACACCTCCGGGCGGCCCTCCAGCCCGCCGATCATGCCGGGCTGGGACGGCTACGACATCGTCGGTGCCCTGCAGGCAGCCTTCGGCGTGCCGATCTACGTCGACAACGACGCCAACATCATGGCGATCGGCGAACACGCCCTGGCATGGAAGGACGTCCCCGACCTGGTGTTCGTGAAGTTCGCCACCGGGGTCGGCATGGGGATCATCCTCGACGGGCAGATCCGGCGCGGCGCGCAGGGCTCCAGCGGAGACATCGGACACATCCGCGTGCCCGGCGGCCCTCCCAACCCCTGCCACTGCGGCGGAACGGGTTGCCTGGAGGCGGTGATCGGCGTGCCTGCCCTGCTCGAACAACTGGAGGCGGCTGGACGCACCGCGTCCTCGGGCGCCGACATCGTGAGCCTGGTCAGGTCAGGGGACAAGGCTGCGATGCAGGTGATGCGTGACGCGGGCAGGACTGCAGGCGAGGTCCTCGCCGGGGTCGTGTCGCTGCTCAATCCCTCGGTGATCGCTGTCGGTGGGATCCTGGCGCAGGCCCATGAACAACTGATCGCCGGCATCCGCGAATCGGTGTACGCGAAGTCCCTGCCGCTGGCCACCCACGACTTGCGGATCAACGCTTCCATTGCGGGGCCACGAGCCGGGATTATTGGTGCGAGCACCCTGGTGTGTGACCAGGTTCTTTCGCCTGCCGCCATCGAAGCCATGGTGGACGGCACAGACGCACGGGAAGGAGAGTGATGACAGCTTCTCACTCCTCTCGCCGGGCGCTCGTCGTCCGTGGCGGCTGGGAGGGCCACACCCCCGAGGCGTCCACCGACGAGTTCACCGGATTCCTGTCCGACGAAGGCTTCGAGGTGATCGTCGAGGATTCGCTCGAGGCGTACGCCGACGCCGAGCTGATGGGTTCGCTGTCGCTGATCGTCCAGTCCTGGACGCAGGGCGACATCCTGCTGGACGAGTTCCGGGGCCTGCGCGAGGCGATCATCAACGGAGTCGGGTTCGCCGGCTGGCACGGCGGTGCCCTCGACGCCTTCCGCCAGACCGTCGAGTACAGCCAGATGCTGGGTGGGGTGTTCACGGCCCACCCCCACGGGATGGTGCCCTACGCTGTGCAGTTCACCGAGGCAGGCAAGGTGCACCCGATCACCTCGGGCCTTGCCGACTTCGAGGTGACCTCGGAGCAGTATTGGGTGCTCTGCGATTCGCTCTCCACGGTGCTGGCCACAACGAGGATCGTTCCCCAGCCGGGCGACCCCTGGCCCGAGCCGTACCAGGCCCCCGTGGCCTGGGCCCGGCAGTGGGGGCAGGGCCGGATCTTCATCACGACGATCGGCCACGGCGTCGACGACCTGCGCCACCCGCCGGTGCGCGACCTGATCGCCCGCGGCATGCTCTGGGCAGCCCGCTAGACCCGTCCGGCGCTCATCCGGGCCGAGCCGACCTCATCGAGGGCCAGCGTTCGCGTCGAGGGCCAGCCCCGGGGGGCGGGCCCTCGACGTCTAGGCTGGCCCTCGGCGAGGGTCGGGTTGTGGAGGACGCTCAGCTGAAGAGCTCTCGGGCCCTTCCGGCTGCGACGACGGCGTCAAGGTCACCACCCACCTGGGCGGTGACCGCTGCTGCGACAGCACCCTCGACGAGCGGTCCGTCGCTGAACTTCACGTGCTCCAGCTCCTCCTCGTCGAGGAAGTCGAGTACCGACTCCACCGTCATGGTCGCCGACCCGAGGTCGGTGAGGATCGCGACGTCGTGGCCGGCTGCACGCAGCTCGGTCACGGCATCGTTCACCTTGTCGAAGGACGTGCCGATGCGGCCGTCATCGGTGCCACCGGCAGCCCTGAGCTCGACGTTGCGAGCCATCTGGGCGGCCAGTTCCACCACCCCGTCGGCCAGTTGCACCGAATGGGAAACGATCACGAGCGCAACGGTCACGCTGCCTCCGCAGCGTCCGCAGCCGCCTTCAGGATGATCGTCGTGGACAGCGACCCCGGGTCCCGGTGACCGATGGAGCGCTCACCGAGGTAGGACGCACGTCCCTTGGACGCACGCAGCGGGATCGTGTCATCCGAGCCCTTTGCTGCGGCATCCGCAGCGGCCCGGAAGGCGGCTGCCGGGGTGCCACCGGATTCGGCGACGGCCTTGGCAGCGTCCAGTGCCGGCGTCCACGAGTCGACCATGGTCTTCTCGCCGGTGGTGGCCTTGCCGCGCGCGACAATGCCCTCCAGTGCCCCGGCGATGATGGCGACAGCACCGTTGGCGTCCACGTCACCCTCGGTCGCCTTGGCTGCCCGAAGGAACGCCGTGCCGTACAGCGGACCGGCTGCGCCGCCGACGACGGACATCAGGGTCGATGCCACCACCTTGAGCACACCCTGGACGTCCTCTGCCCCGTCGGCCAGCTTGCCGACGACGGCCTTCATGCCACGGTCCATGTTCTCGCCGTGGTCGCCGTCGCCGATGGCGCGGTCGAGGTCGTTCAGGGTTTCCCGGTTCTCGGCCAGGACGGCCTGGGCGCCGCGAATCCACGCGAGCGCCCAGGCCACCGACAATGTGTCGCTCACCTGGTGAACCTCAGAGCCCGCGACGGAATGCGGGCGTGAGCACCGGTGCGTCCCAGAGCCCGGTCAGCTCGTCGTCGAGCACCAGGACGGTGATCGAGCAGCCCTGCATCTCCAGCGAGGTGATGTAGTTGCCGACCAGCGAGCGGGTGACCTCCAGCCCGGCGTCCGCGAGGCGCGCACGAGCGTGGTTGTAGACGATGTAGAGCTCGGCCTCGGGGGTGCCACCCATGCCGTTGACGAACAGCAGCACCTTGGAGCCGGACGGGGCCTTCAGGTCGGCAAGGATCGGGTCGACCAGCTGGTCGGTGATCGAGTCGGCCGGAGCCATCGGGATGCGGTGACGGCCCGGCTCGCCGTGGATGCCGATGCCGATCTCGATCTCGTCCTCACCGAGGTCGAAGGAGGGCTTGCCGGCGTGCGGGACGGTGCAGGCGGTGAGCGCAACGCCCATCGAACGCACAGAGGCGTTGACCTTCTCTGCGATCGCGAGGACGCCGTCGAGGTCGTCGCCGCGCTCGGCTGCCGCACCGGCGATCTTCTCGATCAGGACGGTGCCTGCGACGCCGCGGCGTCCGGCGGTCCAGGTGGAGTCCTCCACCGCGACGTCGTCGTTGACGACGATCGCCTTGACGGTGATGCCTTCCATCTCGGCCATCTCGGCAGCGGTCTCGAAGTTGAGCACGTCACCGGTGTAGTTCTTCACGATGTGCAGGACGCCGGCGCCACCGTCGACGGCCTTGGTGGCCTCGAGGATCGGATCCGGGGTCGGGGATGTGAAGACGGCGCCGGGGACGGCAGCGTCGAGCATGCCCTTACCCACGTAACCAGCGTGCAGCGGCTCGTGGCCCGAGCCACCACCAGAGACCAGACCGACCTTGCCCTTGATCGGCGCATCGGCGCGAACCACGTAGTCAGGATCGTAATGAACGGTGACCAGATCAGCATGTGCAGCCTGGAACCCAGCCAGGGTTTCAGCGACCACATTGGCCGGATCGTTGATCAGTTTTTTCACAGGGCTCTCCTTTGAGGCGTGTAGCGGGCGGGCATGGCCAACTTTGCCGCTTCGGCGCGGTTTCAGAAAGGGGGGCGCGACGCACTTTCGTGCACCGCTCGCGCTCCGAATGAACGGGTGCAGCGCCACAGCCACCCGGAAAGCACATCGGTTGACAGTGTTGTCGGCGTCCACACACGATCTAGGCATGCGCGCAGAGCGGGTGACGGGCCGGGTCAGCTACCACGGCGAGGGTCCGGTGTGGTGGGAACGCTGGCAGCAATTGCGTTTCGTCGACATGTTCGCCGGCGACGTGCTGACACTCAAGGGCGACCACGTGACGCGGGTCAGCGTTGGCTCCCCGATCGCCGCGGTGATCCGTCCACGCCTGGGTGGTGGGGCGATCGTCGCGCGGGAGCGAGACCTGGCGATCAGCAATTTCGACGACCTTTCCGACCTTGCCGGTTTCGTCGCCCTCACCTCCGACGAGCGGATGCGCTCCAACGACGGCGGGTGCGACCCTGACGGCGGGTTCTGGATCGGCACTCTCGAGTACGGCTTCCGCGCCGGCGCGGGCACCCTCTACCAGCTGGACGCCGGGTCGCTGCGGGCCCGTCCGGTGGTGCCCGAGCTGAGCATCAGCAACGGCATCGGCTGGAGCCCCGACTCGTCGACCATGTACCTCAACGATTCCGGCACGGGCATCACCTGGGCCTTCGACTATGACCCGATCGAGGGCCTCTCGCGCCGGCGGGTGTTCGCGGAGCGCGCGGACGACGGCCTGCCCGACGGGCTCTGCGTCGATATCGAGGGCGGCGTCTGGACGGCCCGCTGGGGAGCGGGGCGCGTGCAGCGCTACGACGCGTCCGGGAAGCTCGACGCCGTGGTCGAGTTGCCGCCGTCCCAGGTGTCGGCGTGCTGCTTCGGCGGCCCCGACCTCGACACGCTCTACATCACGACGTCGCGGGAGAACCTGCCCGAGGACGCCGAGCCGGAGGCCGGCTCGCTCTACTCGTTCAAGCCCGGAGTGACCGGCCTGCCGGTTGCCGGTTTCGCCGGCTGACACCCTCTCACCTCGACGTTGCGCCACCTGGTGCACGTTGCGCCTGCTAGAGCGGGCGCAACGTGCGTTAGCTGGCGCAACGTGGGCAGGGACAAGGGGGGCAGAAGCAGAAAACGCCGCCCGGTGACCGGACGGCGCTTGCTGGCGGTGGCGGAGGGATTTGAACCCTCGGAGGGTTGCCCCTCACGCGCTTTCGAGGCGCGCTCCTTAGGCCGCTCGGACACGCCACCGCGCAGGAGTGTACAGATCCGGGCATGGGCCGGGCGAATCGCGCCAGCCAGTCCGACACGAAAGGGGACAGTCCCCTTTCGTGCACAGCTAGGGACACGCGAGCGACAGGCGACCGCCCCGCCCAGTCCGACACGAAAGGGGACTGTCCCCTTTCGTGCCGCTTTTGTGCGGCCTCGGGTGGTGGAGTGCTAAGGCTCAGCGATGACCGGCGAAGAAGGTACGCAGGAGCTCCCCGCAATCCTCGTCGGCGATGCCGCCGACAACGTCGACGCGGTGGTTCAGGCGAGGGTCGCGCACCACGTCCCAGAGCGACGCGACAGCGCCGGCCTTCGGGTCGTACGCACCGAACACCAGCCGGGAGATCCGGGCCAGCACCAGGGCGCCGGCGCACATGGTGCAGGGTTCCAGGGTGACGACGAGCGTGCAGTCGTCGAGGTGCCAGGTGCCGAGGGCATCGGCGGCCCGGCGCAGCGCCAGCAGCTCTGCATGCCCGGACGGGTCGTTGGCGACTTCGCGCTCGTTGTGCGCGCGTGCCAGCACAACACCGTCGGGCCCGAGGACGACGGCACCGATCGGGACGTCACCGTGCGCGGGCGCGAGCGCCGCCTCCGCAAGTGCCTCGCCCATGGCGGGCAGCCAGCGGTTCACTCGAAGCTGGCGAGCGCCTTGGCGAACTCGTCGCCGAACTTGATCCGGGTGGCGATCCGCTCCACAAGCGTCGCCGAGTCCTCGTCGTAGTCCTCGGCCATCGCCTCGAGCTCGAAGTCGTGCAGGCCCGAGTCGGCGAGGATGCCGAGGTCACCGACCGGGTTCGAATCGTCGTCGTCCTCGGGAACTTCGAGGCCGAGCATGTCCAGCACGTCGCGGGCGATCGGCCAGTCGGCTGCGGCGACGGCGTCAGAGCAGAACGCCTGCACGTGCTTGCCGCGTACGCGGACGATGACGAACACTTCGGAAGCGATCGAGACCAGCGCCACAGCGCCACCGTCGCCGGGCATCCGCCGCAGCTGGGTGATCAGGGCCTCGAGGTCGTTGGCCAGTTCGTAGTCGAGGGCCAGCGCCACGGGCGATCCGTCCTCGCGGTACAGCGCGACGATCAGGTCGATGTCGTCCTCTGTCGCGTCGTCCGGGTAGTCGTCGCCGTCCTCGTCGTCATCCGCCTCGTCGACGTCGGCATCGTCCTCATCATCGATGATGACAATGTCCTCGAGCTCCTCGAGCCCCGCCCTGTCGTCACCGCGATTGGGCAACTCGAACTCCAGATCATCCGATGAACTCATCGCGGCCTCCTGATCTGAATCACCTGCCCATCGTGTCAGATGTGGCCGGTCGATCACACCCCGCACGCTTGGATGCCTGATCGCGGGCTGTGGCAAGGTTGCGGGATGCAACTTCGCGTCGTCTCCGCGGTCGGGTGGTCCCGGTGAACCTGGCAACAGTCTTCCCGCCGTTCGGGCTCCGGATCGAGGCCGGCCCGCTGGTCCTGAGTCCGATCACCGACGACGTGCTGCCCGAGCTGGTCGACCTGGCGCTGGGCGGCATTCACGACCCGCAGATGATGCCGTTCTTCGTACCGTGGACAGATGCCCCGCCCGAACGGCTCCCCATGATGTTCACCCAGTACCACTGGGGCTTGCGATCCTCCTTCGCCCCCGAGCATTGGTCGCTCGAGTTGGCCGTGGAATTCGAGGGACGCATCGTAGGCGTCCAGGCCTTCGCGACACACGCCTACGCGGTCACACGGACCGGCGAGACCGGCTCCTGGCTCGGGCTGCCTCACCACGGACGCGGCATCGGGACGAAGATGCGGCAGGCGATCTGCGCGTTCTGTTTCGACCACCTGGACGCCGACGAGATCACCTCTGCCGCGTTCGCCGACAACCCGGCATCCAACGCCGTCAGCCGGAAGGTGGGCTACCAGCCCAACGGCGTGCAGCGAAAGACCCGCAGGGAGGGTGAGTGGAAAGGCTCGCAGCAGTGGATCCTCACCCGCGAGACCTTCCACCGAGGCCCGGAGATCACCGTCTCGGGAGTGCCCGCCTTCCGCAGCTTCATCGGGCTTGACACGTCGTGACAGCACCTCGCCCTTGAATTGACGTCAGTTTGACGTCAGACTGACGTCATGGAGATCACACCGCACGTCGAGCAGCTGCAACGCCAGCTGCTCTCGGCCGCCGCCGCCGGCGGTCCGGAGACCGAGGAACTCGCGGGGCGCCTTGCTGCCGCCCTCGAAGCCGCCGGACGACTCGCCATCCTCGAGGCACTTTCGGAAGCCGTCGGTGACATCACTGCAGAACTGTCGCCCGGTTCGGTCGACCTCCGCCTCCGTGGGAGGGACGTCGACTTCGTGGTGACGAGGCCCGCAGCGCCGACCGCGTCGGCCCCCACGACCGCCACCGCCTCCGCCTCCGCCTCAGCCTCGGCAGAACCCGCTGACACCGACGACGCGGGAACCAGCCGCACCACCCTGCGGCTCCCCGACACCCTCAAGTCGCGCGCAGAGTCGGCCGCCGCCGTGGACGGGCTGTCGCTCAACACCTGGCTGGTTCGGGCCGTGACCGCAGCTCTCGAGACGGCCCGGAGGCCCGTCCCGAACGCCACGGGATCCACCTACACGGGGTGGGTGCGGTGATGGATCCGCTCAGCTTCACTGACGCCACCGAACTGCGCGCACGGATCCAGATCGGGCGACTCGACATCCTCGCGAGCGAGCGCACGGACATCTCCGTCTCGGTGCAGCCGACCCACCGGAACCGGGCGGGCGACCAGGCCGCGGCAGCGGCAGTCCGCGTTGAGCGCACCGGGAATGTCGTCTCGGTCATCGGACCCAGCAAGCTCAACCTGTTCGGTCCCGGTGATTCAGTGGACGTGGTGGTCGCTGTGCCACTGGATGCAAACGTTGACGCCGAGGTCATCTACGGGTCGATGGGCCTCACCGGCGCGGTGGGCAGGGCACGCCTCGCCGCACCGTATGGCGAGGTCAGTGTGGAGCGCGCGGCGCGACTCGAGGTGCGCAGCGGTCACGGCGACGTACGGGTTGACCACGTCGACGGGGACGCCGACGTGTCCAGCAAGTCCGGGTCGGTACGAATCGGACAGGTGGGAGGCGAGTTGCGGGTCAAGGGCGCGGACACCAACCTGCGGGTGGACCTGGTGGACGGCCCCGCCGACATCTCCACCTCCAGCGGGGCCGCAGAGCTCGGCCGCTTCGGCGCCGGCCTCACCCTGCGAGCGTCCTACGGCAACGTCCGGGTCGGCGAGCTTGTCCGGGGCGCCACACGCATCGAGGGCTCCTACGGCAGCGTCAGCGTCGGCGTGCGGCGCGGGACGGCAGTCTGGCTCGACGCCTCCAGTTCGTACGGCACCGTGCGCACCGACCTTGCCGCGGACGGCGGCCCTGCCGAGGGTGAGGACACCCTCGAACTCCGCATCCACACCGGCTACGGCAACATCACGGTCCAGCGCAGCACCCTCATGGCCTGACGGGAGCACCTCATGGAATCAGCCATTCACGTCGAGTCATTGGTGAAGCGCTTCGGAGACCTCACCGTCCTCGACGGCATCGACCTCGATGTGGTCCCAGGCACGGTGTTCGGCCTCCTCGGCCCCAATGGCGCGGGCAAGACCACCACCGTGCACATCCTCTCCACCCTGCTCCGACCGGACGGGGGCAGCGCTCGCGTCGCCGGTCACGATGTCGTGACCGCGCCGAGGAAGGTGCGCAAGGCGATCGGCGTCACCGGGCAGTTCTCGGCGGTCGACGATCTGCTGACCGGCGAGGAGAACCTGCAGATGATGGCCGACCTCAGGCACCTGCGTGGCGGTGGCAAGCGAAGGGTGGCCGAGTTGCTCGAGCAGTTCGACCTGACCGAAGCAGCACGCAAGCCATTGGCCACCTATTCCGGCGGCATGCGCCGCAAGCTCGACCTGGCGATGACCCTCGTCTCGCGGCCGCAGATCGTCTTCCTCGACGAGCCCACCTCGGGCCTCGACCCACGCAGCCGCGCGGGGATGTGGGACATCGTGCGCGAGCTGGTCGCTGCCGGGACGACGATCCTGCTGACCACGCAGTACCTGGAGGAGGCAGACGACCTCGCCGACCGGATCGCCGTCCTCGATCGCGGACGGATCGTTGCCGAGGGGACGCCGGCCGAACTCAAGCGGCTCGCCCCCGGTGGGAGCATCCTGCTGGAGTTCGAGGACGGGGAGGCACTCGCAGCCGCTGCGCTGGCTCTCGGCAACGGCACCCCGGACGCGGCGGCGCTCACCCTTGATGTGCCCAGCGACGGTGGTTTCGGCTCGTTGCGGGCAATCATCGAGCGCCTCGAAGGAGGCCGCATCGAGGTCAGGAGGCTCAGCATCAACACCCCGGACCTCGATGACGTCTTCTTCGCCCTCACCGGGCACGACGCCGCATCGGTTGCCGGCGGGGACGCGTCGACGAGGCAGGAGGTGGCCTGATGTCGGCGACCGTGGCTTCGGAGCGCTACCTGGCCGACGCACTGTCGGACTCGCTCACCATGCTCCGCCGGAACCTGGTGCACGCCGTGCGGTACCCGATCATCGCCTACCTGATCGCCCTGCCGGTGGTGTTCCTCCTGATGTTCGTCTACGTGTTCGGGGACACGCTCGGCAATGGCCTTTCCGGTGAAGGGGCCGCCGGCTACCTCAGCTACGTCGTTCCCGGGGTGCTGCTGCTCACACTCGGCGGTGCAGTCACGGGTCCGGCGGTCTCGGTCTCGAAGGACCTCACAGAGGGCATCATCGCCCGCTTCCGGACGATGGACATCTCCCGGTCGGCCGTGTTGTCCGGTCATGTGCTCGGTGGTGTGATCCAGCAGCTCTTCGCCCTCGTTGCGGTGCTCGGCGTTGCCCTGCTGATGGGATTCCGGTCGTCCGCATCGGTGTGGGGCTGGTTGGGCGCGGCCGGGTTCCTCGCGGTGGTCAGTTACGCGCTGAGTTGGCTGGGTGCAGCCTTCGGCGTCTTCGCGAAGGGCGTGGAGAGCGCGAGCAACTTGCCGGCACCCCTGATGATCCTGCCGTTCCTCGGCAGTGGCTTCGTGCCGACAGAGACCATGCCGGGGTGGATGCAGTGGTTCGCCGCCTACCAGCCATTCACGCCGTTCACCGAAACCCTGCGCGCCCTGCTGTTCGGGTCGTCACTCGGCGTGAGTGGATGGCTGAGCCTCGGCTGGCTCGTCGTGATCGGCGTCGGCGGCTGGGGGTGGGCAGTGCTGCTCTACGAACGCAAGACCGTCCGCTGACTCAGCTCGCGATGTCGCGGGCCAGGTCGTCCACGCGTTCGGCCGTCGGCAGCTTCAACAGGTCGGCGCCGGGCAGCAGCAGCTTCGCGCCGCGGATGCCTGCGCCGATGCAGACGAGTTCGGTGTCGACGACGGCCCCGTCCACCCAGACCGGCCAGTCGGAAGGCAGCCCGACGGGAGTGATGCCGCCGTACTCCATGCCGGACGCCTCGACCGCGAACTCCATCGGAGCGAACGAGGCCTTCCGGACGTCCAGCTTGCGGCGGGCGACGTTGTTCACGTCCACCCGCCGGTGGGCCAGCGTCATGCAGCAGGCGTAGCGGTCATCGCCGCCGCGGCGTCCCAGCACGAGGACCGCGTTGGCCATCGCGTCCATCGGCAGGTCGTACACCTGGCACAGCGTCTCGGTGTCGGCATGGGCCGGGTCGACCTCAAAGACCAGCGTGGACGGGGCGTAGGCCCGCACCGCGTCAATGACCGCGGCAGGCAGCAGATCAGGACGATCGAGGGCGGGAACCGGATTCAGCTTCGCGAACACCTTCGGCAGCGTAGTAGACCCCCCAACGGTCCCTGAGGAGTGTTCGCGAGCGAAGCGAACCAACGCGTCACGAAGGGCCGCCGCCACCCCAGCAACGGTCCCTGAGGAGCGTTCGCGAGCGAAACGAACCAACGCGTCACGAAGGGCCGCCGCCACCCCAGCAACGGTCCCTGAGGAGCGTTCGCGAGCGAAGCGAACCAACGCGTCACGAAGGGCCGCCGTCTGTGGACAAACAGGAAGTTGTCCACAGGTTCCTGGTCAGCTCTGGCATGTCGAACAGAGACCGTTGATGCTGTCTCGATGGCATGGGTCTACCTGCTGCAGTGTGCCGACGGAGCCTTCTACGTCGGCAGCACGCGCGACCTCGAGCGGCGGCTTGAGGAGCACTCCACAAGCAGGATCGGCTTCACCAGCCGGCATCGCCCGGTGACGCTGGCCTGGTGCGCCGAACTCGATCTCGGGGACGCTTATGCGATCGAGCGTCGGATCCATGGCTGGACCCGACGCAAGAAGCAAGCTCTGATCGACGGGGACATCGACCTGCTCAAGGCGCTGGCGAAGCGCGGGGTGCACGGTGACGGCGGCCCTTCGTGACGCGCTCGTTCGCTCCGCTCACGAACGCTCCTCAGGGACCGTTTGGGGTGGTAGTTCGTGCCGCTCACAAGTGCCCCAGGGTAAGTGAGAGCGCTCGCCTCCTCCCTCGGTCCCTGAGGAGCATGGGAGCGGAGCGAACCATGCGTCACGAAGGGCCAACACGAACCATGTGAGGATGAAGGCGGCCCTTCGTGACGCGCTCGCTCGCTCCGCTCACGAACGCTCCTCAGGGACCGTTTGAGGTGGTAGTTCGTGCCGCTCACAAGTGCCCCAGGTAAGTGAGAGCGCTCGCCTCCTCCCTCGGTCCCTGAGGAGCATGGGAGCGGAGCGAACCATGCGTCACGAAGGGCCAACACGAACCATGTGAGGATGAAGGCGGCCCTTCGTGACGCGCTCGCTCGCTCCGCTCACGAACGCTCCTCAGGGACCGTTTGAGGTGGTAGTTCGTGCCGCTCACAAGTGCCCCAGGGTAAGTGAGAGCGCTCGCCTCCTCCCTCGGTCCCTGAGGAGCATGGGAGCGGAGCGAACCATGCGTCACGAAGGGCCAACACGAACCATGTGAGTGAGGGTGACGGCGGCCCTTCGTGACGCGCTCGCTCGCTCCGCTCACGAACGCTCCTCAGGGACCGTTATCAGGTGGCGCTCACGAACGCTCCTCAGGGACCGTAGCCAGGTGGAGCTCACGAACGCTCCCCAGGGACCGAGTGGGCGACGAACACGGACTCCTCAGGGACCGTTTCGAGGGTCACGGGACGCAGCGGGAGGCGCCAGACGACGACGGCGGCAACGGTCAGTACCAGTGCCATCAGCAAACCCATCGGCAACGCTACGAAGACGGAACCTCCGATGATCGTCAGCGCGAAGAACCCGATGGTGCCGTTGTACGCACCGTGCAGGAAGGCCGGCGCGAGCACAGAACCGGAGCGCTGGCGCACCCAGGAGAGGAGGAACGCCAGGGGTGTGGTCCAGGCCACCATCAGCGGGATACCCCAGCCCCACTCGGCGCCGTAGTTGTGGCCCAGCAGGATGATGATCGGCGCGTGCCAGAGGCCCCAGAGCACACCGGTGAGCAGGTTCGCGCGCACGTTCCCGAGCGGACGCAGTTCGTCGGCCAGCACTCCTCGCCAGCCGTACTCCTCACCGAAGGCGAACAGGCCGTTGATGGTCACGCCGGCGAGCAGGCCCTGGGACAGCAGGCCGGCGGCGAGGACGGCGACCGGCGGCAACTGGGTGTCGGCGGGCAGTGCCGGGACGATCTGCAGCAGGCGCTCGCGGAACTCGGCATCGTTGGCGACGAAGTGGCCGGCGCCCGGCAGCCCGAATGCGCCCGCGGCCAGCGCGACGACGAAGCCGAGCGCGAGCACGCCAATCATGACGACCAGCGCGTAGACGGCGCTCGGCCCCACGGTGGCCCAGAATCGCGTGCGCAGGTGGTGCCATTCAGTGGCGATCAAGGGACGCCGCCTGGCGCGGCGCTCCACGATCAGGCCTGCGACCAGCGGAAGCGGCATGTAGAGCACGGCCGTGGCGCCCTGGACGACGTAGACGGGCAGCCCCGCCTCCCGCATCGCCCACAGCGCCAAACTGGCGAGCACCGCACCGCCGAAAGCGATGCCGTAGAACCAGGCCACCCGCGACCAGGTGACGCGTTCGCGTACTTCTGTGGTCATCGGGCACCCCCGAGGTCACGCCGCTGCTCGGCTGCGCGGCCCGCGCGGGCGAGCGCCAGGAGCAGACCTCCGGCAGGCAACCAGAGGAGGCCGGCCAGCGCGGGCCCGAACCACGGTCGCGCCCGACCGTCGAGGGCAGCGGCACGCCACAGGGTCAGCCCGGCGGCCACTGCCGCGGCACCGGTGGCGGTGGCCAGCGACCCGGCAGCCTGCGCACCCGTTGCGCCACGACCGATCTTGACGGCCGCCCAGGCCGTCGGGACGACGGCGACCGCGATGTCGGTTGCTGCGGCCACCGGCTTGCTGGTCCAGCTGCCCACCCGGCCGGCGATGTCGGCCTGGTTCGGGAGCTGATCCGGCAGCGAGGGCCCCCGCAGCGCGTAGTGGGCGACGACGGCGGCAGACAGCAGCGCCGGCACGACGAGGCTCTGGCGGAAGGCTGCGATGGGGGTGGTCTCGAAGGGCTCATCCTCTGCGTCGGGCTCGATCAGGCCGAGCTTCACCGCCACAGCGCCGACGTTCAGCGCCCAGCCGAGGCCGAACACCCTCGGCACGAAGATGCGCTCGTCGCGAGGATTCCACCAGGTGTGGGCGACCCGCTCGGCCGTGGGCGGGGTGAGGTCGATCGGCACCCCGCCGAGGCGTCCGTGCAACGGCTCATCGGCCTCGCCGGCCTCGCCAACCGTTGCTGCGAGGGCGTCCACGTCGGCGCGGGTCGCACCAGGCTCGAGGTGATCGGTGAAATAGGCACGGAGGTCGTCGAGCACCTCGCCTCGAAGCTCGGTGTCGACACCATGGCCGACCCGCTCGAGGCAGGCGTCCAGTGCGGCGCGTGCCTCAGCGTTCAACTCGTCCAGGGAACTGATCATCGTGACTCCTCAACAATGTCGCGGACGGCCGTTGCGACGGCCGAGAAGGTGGTGGCCATGGCGGTCAGCGCCCGGGCGCCGGCAGCGGTGAGCTTGTAGTACTTGCGGGGCGGACCCACAGGCGACTCCTGCCATGTCGACGTCACCAGGCCCCCCTTGGCCAGGCGGGCGACCAGCGGGTACACCGTGCCTGCGGTGATCGCGAGCTCAGGCCTCGCTGCGAGCTCGTCGACCAGCTGCGATCCGTACATGGGCTCGCGGGCCAGCAACCCGAGGACGGCCAATTCGATGACGCCCTTGCGGAGCTGTGAGCCCCATCCCTCTTGCTCTGTGGTCATGGATACACGGTATCGCCAGCTACCTTGTTCTGCAAGCTAGCTGGTGAGAGCAGCTACCGGTGGGGCTGCCGCTGTTGCGCGGCCCTTCGTGACGCCCGCTCGCTGCGCTCACGGGCTCCTCAGGGACCGTTGGGGCGACGCCCGCTCGCTGCGCTCAAGCGCCCCTCAGGGACCGTTGGGGCGACGCCCGCTCGCTGCGCTCAAGCGCTCCTCAGGGACCGTTGGGGCGGCCCGCAGACTTGCGCACAGAACCGGGTTGCCAAAGCGCGCGGAATGCATTAGCTTATTCGAGTCGCGCCGTAACACATGAAAGGAGGCCGGCCAATGATGATCATCAATCGAACCCGAGATGGGTTCTACGCTGCCGGCTCCGTCGGCGTCCTCACCGCCCACTGCGGGTAGCGGCTTTCGATCCGCCACCTGATTCGACGGTGGCGACGCTCACGAAGCCAGCATTCGATCACCTTGATCGAAGCAACGCCACGTCCAGACCAGAATCTCCCTGAGATTCTGCTACCGCTCCGAGCGGTCCCTCTTCTACGCCTATTTCGGCGTGCCCAGAATGTATTCAAAGGGAATTCGACATGAACAACACACTCACGCTCACCCGTGAACAGACCCATCCGCCCATAGCCCTCACCAACAAGGGCCTCATCGATCGCGCGGCCATCTGGTTCGGCCTCGCGCTCATCCGCTGGGCCGGTCGTTCCGACCTCCTGCGCAGCGAGCGCCTCGCTCGCAGGCAGGAACAGGCGGTGCGCCAGCTCGACGCCGACCGCTTCTGGCAGGAGGTCGCCGACCAGCGGGCCACGACCGAGAAGTACATGCTGTTCCGTTCACTGCAGTGAACGCCACCATGGCCCGCTACCAGGGAAACCGGCTGCGGCTCCGACTCAACTATTGGTCGGAGCCGCACCCGGCTCCCGCAATCTACGAACAGACAGGAACTCCGTTGACCATTTCCGTTCGTGCGATCGTGCCCACTTTCCGTGCCGGTCGCGGTCCATAACCCACGACGCCCCGCACCGCTATGAAGCGGGTTCAGTAGTAATAGGGGAAGTTCGACCAGTCCGGCGACCGCTTTTCCAGGAACGAGTCCCGACCTTCGACGGCCTCGTCGGTCATATAGGCCAGTCGCGTCGTCTCGCCGGCGAATACCTGCTGGCCGATCAGGCCGTCATCGATGGCGTTGAATGCGTATTTCAGCATTCGCTGGGCCGTGGGGCTCTTGCCGCAGATCTTCGCCGCCCATTCGAGCCCGGTGGTCTCGAGGTCGGCGTGCGGCACGACGGCGTTCACCATGCCCATGCGGTGGGCGTCCGCCGCGTCATAGGTGTCGCCGAGGAAGAAGATCTCGCGGGCGAACTTCTGTCCGACCTGGCGCGCGAGGTAGGCGGAGCCGAACCCCGCGTCGAACGAACCGACGTCCGCGTCGGTCTGCTTGAACCGTGCGTGCTCCGCGCTGGCGATCGTGAGGTCGCACACCACGTGCAGCGAGTGCCCGCCGCCGGCCGCCCAGCCGTTGACCAGTGCAATCACCACCTTCGGCATGAACCGGATCAGACGCTGCACCTCGAGGATGTGCAGCCGGCCGAGCTTCGCCGGATCGACGGTCTCCGCGGATTCCCCTTCGGCGTACTGGTAGCCCGCGCGACCACGGATCCGCTGGTCGCCCCCGGAGCAGAAGGCCCAGCCGCCGTCCTTCTCCGAAGGGCCGTTGCCGGTGATCAGGATGCAGCCGACATCGGAACTCGTCCGCGCGTGTTCGAGGGCGGTGTACAACTCGTCGACGGTGTGCGGACGGAAGGCGTTGCGCACCTCCGGCCGGTTGAAGGCGATCCGGACCGTTGGCACGTCCACTGCGCGGTGGTAGGTGATGTCGGTGAAGTCGAAGCCTTCGACGGACCGCCAGCGCTCGGGCTGCCAGGGGTTGCTCATGCGCTCAGAGTATCCAGCAGCCACCGCGGACGCAGTGGGCGCCGGCCTGTACGAACTGGTCCGTGGGCCCCGTCGTCGGGGCGCAGCACCGGGTACGGCATGGAATACTCATACGAATCATTCAGCTAGCAAGGTTGGTGTGAATGCAACGCCCCCACCGATCCCTCCGGGATCGGCTCCAACGCAGGGTCACCGTCCTCGGCGGGCAACTTCCGCCGCGCGCGCGACGGATGGTTCGTCGCATCGGCGACCGCGTCGAGCCGATGGTGGCGGGTGGTGCAGAGGCTGCAGCGGTGAAGAGTTCGCAGGCTGAGGTGGTGACCAGCTTCGACGCCCGGCAGACCGTTGCCGACCTTGCTGCAGCCATCACCGATGCCCTCGTCTCCCACGGTGTCGACGTCGCCCGACTGGAGCGTGGTGGCGTTGTCACGCTCGCCGTGGCCCGCGAGAAGAGGGACACCGCGCTCAGGGCAATCCGGGATTCGCCACTGGCCGGAGGCTGGTGGGCGCTGGGCAGGGGCCACCAGGCGGTCCGGATCACTGAGCTGGATCCGGAGAGCGTCACGGTCGACACCCTGCCGGTCTTCCGGGTTCTCGCCGCACCCGATGGCACCGTCGTGTCAGGTCCCGGCCTTGCGGTCCAGCTCCAGTTCTGGCGGACCACGGGATCGCACGTCACCCGTCCCGACGGGGGCCTGTTCCCTGAGGGCACCCTCCTGGCGCCCGACCGAAACGGGGTGGCTCCCTACATCGTCCCCGAGCAATGGCGGGCGGCCCAGCAACACCCGGAACACCGGCTGCGTGCGGATGCCCCGCCCCACCTGCTCTCGGTGGCTGACCCGATCGACGTGGTCTACACCTGGGTGGACGGCAGTGATCCTTCCTGGCAGGCCCGACGCGCCGGTCTGGACCCGAACACGGCCCAGCTGGCTGCTGACGCCCTCGACCCGGCTCGCACCACGAACAGGGACGAACTCCGCTACTCGTTGCGCTCCCTGGCGATGTATGCGAGCTGGGTGCGCCACATCTGGCTGGTGACCGACGGCCAGGTTCCGTCCTGGCTTGCCACGCACCCCAAGCTCACCGTCGTCCGGCACGAGGAGATCTTCACCGACCCGTCCGCGTTGCCGACCTTCAACTCTCATTCCATCGAGAGCCAGCTGCACCACATCGACGGCCTTGCCGAGCACTTCCTCTACCTGAACGACGACTTCTTCTTCGGACGTCCGGTGCAGCCGGAACTCTTCTTCCACGGCAACGGGGTTGCCAAGTTCTCACTCTCACCGACCGCGATCGACCGCGAGGCCGAACCGGGACCGATGAACGGCGCCATGCTCGCCGCCCGCAAGGGGAGGGAGTTCCTCGAGCAGACGTTCGGACGCACCGTCACCCACCGCATGCAGCACGTTCCCCACGCCCACCACCGCAGCGTGCTTGCCGAGTTCGAGGAGCGCCACCCCGACCTGTTCCACCAGGTCTCCCACTCGCGCCTCCGGAACAGTTCGGACCTCTCCATCGCCTCCGACCTCGGCCACTGGTACGCCTTCGCGCGCGGCCGCGCCGTGCCGGCCAAGGTTGCCTTTCGCTACGTCGACATAGGCTCTCCGCTCGCGGAGGAGTACTTCGAGACCCTGCTCACCCGGCGCGACCAGGACTGCTTCTGCCTCAACGATGTCGGTGGATACCCCGCACCGGTGGATGATTCTCCCGTGAGGGAATTCCTGCGCCGCTACTACCCGGTACCCAGCCCTTTCGAGCGTCCCGAGGCAGCGGACTGAAGCGATGCACGTACCCCCACGGATTCACACCCTCACCCGCGACGCGGTCACCGCTGCGCTCCGGGCGCGACGTCGCGCATCCGCAGGGTTGTGGCGAGCGGTCCCGGCCGCCATGCACCGACCGTTCGAAGTCGTCGATGGCTTCGACACCTGGGCCTACCTCTCCGAGCTGACCGACGACGTGGCGCAACTGCTCGAGCGCCACGGGATCGAGTACCTGCTACTCACCGACCGGTTCCTCACGCGGCCCCAGGTGATCGTCAAGGGGGAGGACGCAGCGCGCGTCCGCACGGCCCTCGCGAAGGATCCCGCCGCAGCCCGGTGGTGGCTGGCACCCTCGCACGGCGGCCTGATCTCGAGGGCTCACCCCGCGCGGACACGCATCCACCGCGTCATGGGCCGCACCGGCATGGTGGTGAGCCGCAACCTCGTCACCGGGAACGGGCTGGCCCTCACGAATTCCGAGTTCGGCGTTCATCTGAAGTTCTGGACATTGTTCACCGAGCCGACGTCCACGGCCGGCGGCGGTGAGCACCCCCCGGGCACGCTGGGTTCGCCCATGCAGAACGGCGTCCTCGACCACGTCGGGCCGGACATGTGGCGGCAGGCGCAGGCTGATGGCCACCGGCTGCCCGCGACGGGCGCGCACCTGCTGGAGGTTCAGGAGCCCGTGGACCTGGTCTACACCTGGGTGGACGGCGAGGACCCGGCCTGGAAGGCGCGCAAGGCCACGGCGATCGGCACGGACCTCGGGGCGGGCAACAGCATCGACGCAGCGATCGACGCGCGCTTCCAGAACCGCGACGAGCTGAAGTACTCGCTGCGTTCGGTGCAGATGTTCGCCAGCTGGGTGAACCATGTCTGGGTCGTCACCGACCGGCAGGTTCCGGACTGGCTGATCCAGGATGACCGTCTGACAGTGGTGGATCACAGCGAGATCTTCGCCGACCCCGCTGCCCTGCCGGTGTTCAACTCCCACGCCATCGAATCCCAGGTGCATCACATTCCCGGTCTCGCCGACCACTACCTCTACCTGAACGACGACATGATGTTCGGCGCCCCCGTCCGGCCGGAGGACTTCTTCCACGCCAACGGGATCAGCAAGTTCTTCACGTCCCCGGCCCTGATCGACCTCGGCGGACACACGCCCGACGACCTCGCGGTCGCGGCGGCAGCCAAGAACAACCGCGACCTGCTGGAGGCCGAGTTCGGGCGGACGATCACGAACAAGTTGCGGCACACGCCCCAGCCGCAGCTGCGTTCCGTCATCGCCGATTTCGAGGCCACCCACCCCGAGCTGTTCGACTCGGTCATGCGCTCGAAGTTCAGGCACGCGGACAACTACTCGCTGACGAGCTCACTGAGCCAGTACTACGCCTTCGCCAGCGGACGCGCCGTGACCGGGAAGGTCACCCACGGATACCTCGACCTTGCCACGGACAGGGCCGAGCTGATGCTCGAACTGTGGCTTCGCGCACGCGACCTGCAGTGCCTGTGCGTCAACGACTCCGGCGTCAGCGACTCCGGCGTCGAAGATCCGGCAGCGCACCGGGCAATCCCCGCAGCGCTGCGCGACTTCTTCGAGACCTACTACCCCGTGCCGAGTCGCTGGGAGCTCGTGCCGGGCGGCACTACTTCTGCTGCCACACCCTGAACCAGTCGACCGCCATCGTCGCCGGCATGCGGCTTGGATCGACGCGTTTCAGTTCCCAGTCGGAGGCGAGCAGACTGAGGATGATGAACTCGTCGCCGTTGGAGACCCCCGTGCTCGTGCGGAACGTCTCCGTCCCGTCGACCCGGAAGATGTACTCCTTGGCCGACCACTCCACCGAGAACACGTGGTACTCGTTCCACCAGGCCTCCGTCTTCACCTGCGGCAGGGTCTTCACGTACCCACCCGTCGATGCGGCCTTGCCGTTCTCCTTGTAGTGCACCTTGTGCTGGATGCCGTACTTCGGACCGAAGGTCTCGATGAAGTCGATCTCGACGCCCTTGTCCTTCGCGCTCTGCAACCACGCCGAAGCATGGATGCCGTTCGCGGTGGGGAACTTCGCCCGCACCGCCACGGTCCCGTACCGGAAGCTGTACTTGCCCTCCGTGCTCACCATCGCTGCGTCCCAGGCGCCGTACGGGCAGGCCTCCGCGACGGGTACCCCGAGCTTGGCTGCCGCCTTGCTCCGGACTTCGAGTGTGCGAGCCGCTGACGCTGCCTGGACTGTTCCGATCAGGGAACCGTCGGTGACCTTCAGACCACTCGGATAGGGCGCCGAGCACTGGCGCGAGCCGATGTAGCTCCCGGTCTGCCGGGGACTCCAGTACTTCGTCGCCAGCGAGCTCTCATCGAAGCCCTCGTTGAAACCGAGCTTCCATTCATCCGACTGATTGACGCTCGGGGTCTCCACCGCCGGGTGTGCACCGTCGGCAGTCGCTGGAGCCACTGCCCGATAGTCAGTGTCGGAGTAGGGGACGTGGAACTCCACCCGTCCGCTGGCGTCCTGGCTACCGGACGCCACCACGTCCCAGCCGGACTTGGTGCGTTCCTGCAGTTCGACCGGACGCCCTTCGACAGGCTCACTGAATGCCGCGACGGCGACACGAACGCCTCCGTAGTCAACAGGATTGAGCGTCAGAACCGTCTTCGGGGACGCCGAGGCGCCGGCCGAAGGACCCACGGCTGGTTGGGGCGCGCCCACGCAGCCGGCCAGCAGCACACCCGCTGCCACGGTCATCACGGCAAGACGCCGGCGCCTCCCGCCGTTCATCACGGCTTGGTCCAGACCCGAATTGCGTGCACCACCATCTTCTGCTTCGAGACGTCGGAGGTCCTGACGCCCTTTCCGACGGGCTTCAGCAAACGGCCCAGTTCCCAGTCGGAGGTGAGCAGGCTTGCCACCAGGTCGTAGCTGGCGTTCGGGAGCGTCCGCTTGATCGTGCGGGTGATGGCGCCATCCACCCGGAAGGTGAAGGTCGAGGCGGTCCACTCGATCGAGTAGTCGTGGGCCTTGGCCCACCAGGACTTGTTGTTCTTCTTGGAGGTGAGCACGTAGCCGCCCACCTTCGTGAAGCCCCCACTCTTCTTCGGAACGTGCACGTAGCTGGTGATGCCGGAGCCGAAGCCGAAGGACTCGATGAAGTCGATCTCCCCACCCTTGCCGTCGGTGGACTGCAGCCAGAGCGAGCCGTGCATGCCCTGCGCCTTCGGGAAGGTGATCCTCGCGGTCAGGATGCCCGGCTTTGCGGTGTCGACCGTGAAGCCGCTGGAGTTGCCGCCAGTGGTGATGGCGGTGTTCTTGAACACGCCATTCGGACAGCCGTACACGGCCTTTCTGGCGGCCTTGGCCGCCTTCTCCGCAGCGGCGCGCTTGGACCTGCTGAGCTTCTTCGCCGCGGCCATCGCTTCCTCGTAGGCAGCGGCTGCCTTCGCGTTCGCCTTCGCGACGATGTCGGAGTAGAACGTGCCCGACTTGTACTTTGCGACACCGGTGATCAACTTGCCGTCCGTCACGGACCGGACGTTCGGGTCGCTGGACGGGACGGAGCAGAGCCGGGTCGCAAGCTGGTCGTTGACGCCCCGGTCAACCCACATGGCGCCGGCCCCGAGGGAGCTGCTGGTGAAGCCCTCGTTCAGGGTGGTGGCCCACTGGGCCGCCAGCGTGGTCGGGCTCGAAGCCTTCGCGATCTTGCTCGAGGTCTTGTCGACCACCGCGCGGTAGCTGACCGAGTCGTAGATGCCGGACAACGTGAAGGTGGCCTTGCCTGAGGAACTGAGCTTGGTGGCCTTGCCCGCCTTCTTCCACGCTGCCGCGTCGTCGCTCGTCGTGCGGGTCTGCAGGGTTACCACCCGGGACTTGTACAACTTGCCGAAACTGACGGAGGCGGTCTTGGCGACCGGGTTCAGCCAGACCCTCGCCGCGGTCTCCAGGGCGAGGGTGGACTTGATGACCTCCCCGCTGAGCTTCGGCTCCTTCGCCGCGGCGGGCTGACCCGCTCCGCCCAGCATGGTCACCGAAAGCATGGCTGCCGCCGCTACTGAAACAAACGTCCTGGCCCAGCGATGGGTCATCTACATCACTCCTGAGGTGTGGGCCAGAGTCGTTGAATGGGGGGCTGGCCGGAGTCAGCCTACCGGCGAGGGAACCGGAGCGTGGCCGCAGCATGCCAGCGGGCGGCATATCTCAGGGACGGCTCCAGCCTTGGCCACCATCACAGATCCTGGGTGCCCGGTCCCCGGGGCCGCGCTCGGCTAAGGTCAGGCCCGTGAAGGTACTGGTCACCGGGGGAGCCGGTTTCATCGGATCCACGATCGCGTCGGCCTGTGCTGACGCGGGTATCCGACCGGTCATCCTCGATGATCTCTCCACCGGGCTGCGTGCATTCGCAGAGCGGTTCACCTTCTACGAGGGCGACTACGGCGATCGCCGGCTCGTCGCGCGCATTTTCGCCGAGAATCCCGACATCGATTCCGTCGTTCACTGCGCGGCCAGCATCGTCGTCGGTGAATCGATGGCCCAGCCGCTGCGTTACTACGACAACAATGTGGCGAAGGTCACCGGCTTCCTGAGCGAGGTGCTCCACTCGGGGTGCCGCCGCTTCGTCTTCAGTGCGACGGCAGCCATCTACGATCCCGGTGCGGACCTGGTCGTTGACGAGACGTCCCGGGTCGAGCCGCTGAGCCCCTACTCCGCGTCGAAATGGATGGTTGAGCGCATCCTCCGCGATGTCGCGGGGGCCACCTCCCTCAGGGTGATCTCGCTGCGCTACTTCAACCCCGTCGGAGCCGATCCCCTCCTCCGCACGGGGCTGCAACTCGAACACCCGTCCCATGTGCTGGGCAAGCTGCTCGAGGCGCGCACCAGCGGCGTGCCGTTCACGGTGACCGGCACCGACTGGCCGACGCGCGACGGGTCCGGCATCCGGGACTACATCCACGTCTGGGACCTCGCCAGGGCCCACGTCGCAGCCCTCCAGCGCTTCGACGACGTGCACGCCAACCAGACCACCGGCCCTGGCTACGACGTCATCAACCTCGGCACGGGGGACGGCACCACCGTGTTCGAACTGGTCGAGGCCTTCCGGCAGGTCACCGGCGCCGACCTGCCCGTCCTGACCGCGCCTCCCCGGCCTGGCGACGTGGTGGGCTGCTACACCTCAGCCGCCAAGGCGGAGCGGGTGCTGGGTTGGCACAGCGAGCTCGGGCTCAAGGACGGCATTGCCGATGCGATCGCGTGGACGGCTCGTCTGCCAGGGGTGCTCGGTGGCTGAATCGGCGCCCCGGCGGCTGAAGCGGGCGGCGCGCGCTCGCCTTGACGGATACCGCCAGGCCGTCAGGGCCGCCGTGCTCAACACCATGCCGGGGCACGGCGAAGGGTTCACCTCCCCTCGCGTCCAGTGGCGGGAAGTGCCTGACTGGATGCCTGCCGAAGTTGCCGCAGACAACTTCCGAAGGGTCACCGACGCACTGGACGCTGCACGTGTGGACTGGTGGGCGGTGTCGGGTCTTGTCAACGGTCGCCACGTGGTGGGGGTCAGCGAGTCGGCCCGTGCGGGCGTGCTGCAGGCGCTGGCCCACAACGAGTCGTGCACAGGCTGCTACATCCGTGATCCACGAAGCCCGTCGCTCTCGGTTCGCGCGGGAAGAGCCACGACGGTGTCTGAGCTCGCCACCGCACCGGTGCTGGAGGTCGGCATCCCGACGCGCTGCCGTGGGCTGGCCTACGGCCTCGACCAGGGCACCGAGGTGGAGTTCTGGTCGGTCGGCCCGGACCGGGTTCGCGCCCCGAGGGAGAACCGCGCGGCAAGGGAGCTGACCGCGGCGGAGATGGAGCTGGTCACGATCGAGGTGGCCGGCCGGCAGGCCCTGACCCCCGAAGTCTTCACCCGACGGATGATCGACGACGTCACCTTCGACATCGACGTCGTCTACACCTGGGTCGACGGCAACGACCCGGCATGGCAGGACGCCCGGACGAAAGCACGGGGGGATCAGGATCTGGAGTTCCATCCGAGTGCGAATGCCGCCGAGCGGTTCATCTCGCGCGACGAGTTGCGCTACTCACTCCGCTCGATCGCCATGTACGCACCGTGGGTGCGCCGGGTCTTCCTCGTCACCAGCGGCCAGGTCCCGTCCTGGCTGGCGACGGACAACCCCCGGCTTGAGGTCGTTCCGCACAGCGCCATCTACGACGATCCGACACAGCTGCCCACCTTCAACAGCAACTCGATCATCTCCCGGCTCCACCACATCCCCGGCTTGAGCGAGCACTACCTCTACTTCAACGACGACGTCTTCCTCGGAAGCCCGGTTGAGCCCTCCGACTTCTTCACTCCCAGCGGCCTTGCCAAGGTCTTCCCCTCGCGCAACCGGCGTCCGTTCGGTGTTGCGGGCCCGCACGTCGAGACGCACCTCAACCTGACGCACAACATCAGGAGCCTGCTGGAAACGGATCTGGGGGTCACCGTGTCGAGGGCGTTCTGGCATGCCCCCCATCCCCAGTTACGGAGCGTGCACGAAGAACTCGAGCAGCGGTACGCAGCCGCCTACGCGACGACCCTTGCCCATCGGTTCAGGCACCACACCGACATCGTCGCCGACCAGCTCCACCACTACTACGTCCAGGCAACAGGCCGAGGGGTGTGGGGCCACCTGCGCTACGACTATTTCGGGCTGGATGACGACCGGAACATCGCCGCCCTCGAGCGCCTGGGGCGCACCCGCGATCGACACGTCTTCTGCCTGAACGATGTGCCGGCAGTGGGCACCACGCCCATCTCCGACGAGTACGTCCGGCAATGGCTGACGCGCTACTTCCCCATCCCCAGCGAGTTTGAGGAGCACTAGGCTGAGTCCCTCGGCCATCCCAGGCCCGCCCGCCCTGAATGGAGTCACGTGCCGCTCGTCTCTGTGATCCTGCCTGTCCACAATGGCGAGCGGCATCTATGGCAGTGCCTGGACAGCGTCCTGCGGCAAACGTTGTCCGACATCGAGGTGATCGTCGTCGACGACGGCTCCACCGATGGCACCGCTGCCATCCTCGCCGAGGTCGCCGCCTCCGATTCGCGACTCACCGTCCTCCCCGGGCCCACCGTCGGCAGCGCGGGCGCAGCCCGCAACACCGGGCTGGCCCATGCGAGCGGCGAGTACCTGTCCTTCCTGGACGCCGACGACTTCTTCGTCCCGACCATGCTCGAGGAGCTGTACACCAAGGCAGCGGCGGACGGTGCCGACGTCGCGGCCTGCAAGTTCCGGACCTACAACGACGTGACGCGCGAGACGACGCCGGCGGACTGGGCCCTCCGGCTGGAGCACCTGCCGCACAAGCGCCCGTTCTCGCCGGACCAGGTCGGCGATCACCTCTTCTTCGCCTTCAATCCGGCCGCCTGGAACAAGCTCTTCCGCACCGAGTTCGTCCGTGCCACAGGTCTGGAGTTCCAGCCGCTGCGCCGCACCAACGATGCGTACTTCACGTTGATGGCACTCGCCCTTGCCGAGCGCATCACCTACCTCGACCGCTACCTCGCCAACTACCGGACGGCGAACAGCGAGAGCCTGCAGGGCACGATGGACCAGACGCCGCTGGAGTTCGTCGAGGCCCTCGAGGCGATGCGCACGACGCTGAAGGCCGAGGGACGCTGGTCGAAACTGGAGCGGGCCTTCGTCAACCAGGCACTCATCCTGTGCCTCACCAATCTCAAGCGGCCGAAGACCCCCCAGGGCTTCCTCGAGATCTACACCGCGCTACGTACCGAGGTCCTCGACAGGTTCGGGATCCTCGGGCGACCGAGGGAGTACTTCCTGCGCCCCAGCCTCGCAAGGGACCTGGCGCAGGTGCTTGAGCGCACCCCCGAGGAGTACCTGTTCCTCCGGATGCGGGAAGCCGCCACCGAGGCGGAGGTTGCGAAGGCAGAGGCGGTGCGCGCGCTCAGGGAGAGCAGCCACCGCGTTGCCGCCCCACCGGGCATGCCCGCACCCGTTACCGTCGAGAGCTCAGACCCCGTGCCGGTGGAACACCCCGACGAGGGAAGCCCGGACGTCTCGGTGATCATCCCGGTGTACAACACGCTCCCTTACCTGGCCGAATGCCTGGAGAGCGTCCAGCGGCAATCCGGCTGCTCGCTGGAGATCATCTGCGTCGATGACGGCTCCTCCGACGGGAGCGGCGAAGCGCTCGACCTGGCTGGCGCGCGGGATCCGAGGATCCGGGTCGTCCATCAGCCGAACGGCGGGTTGTCCGCTGCACGCAACGCCGGTGTGGCGGTCGCCGCCGGCCGATACGTCTGCTTCCTCGACAGCGATGACTACTGGCAGGTGGACGAGCTCTCGGCCCTGGTGCGCCAGGCCGACGAGTCGAGTCTCGACGCTCTCCTGTTCGACGCCACGTCCCTGCGCGAGGACGGCGTCAACGACAAGGTCTGGGAGGAGTACCGGGCCTATTACGAGCGCCAGCACTTCCCCGGGGTGCACAGCGGTCCTGCACTGCTGGCTGCGATGAACGCGGCCCGCCAGTACCGCGCCAGCGCCTGCCTCTACCTGGCACGCCGCACCCTGCTGACCGATCATGCACTGGGCTTCTACCCGGGCATACAGCATGAGGACAACCTGTTCACCTTGAGGCTGATGCTGCACGCCAGCCGGGTGAGCCACACGCAGACGGCGCTCTACGCGCGCCGGGTGCGCGAGGGCTCCATCGTCACGATGGGGGCGCGCGCAGCGGCCGCGCGGGGGTACTTGCGGACGTGCGTGGAGATGTTCCGGCTGCTCGCGGCCAGCCGAATCGCTGACCCGAAGGTCTCCCTCGAGCTCGGCGACCTTGCCTACGACACCTTCCGGGCTGCGCGCAACAACGTCGTCGAGCTGCCCGAGGACCAGGTGGCCCAACTGGCCGAGCTTGATGCCTCACCCGACGCCCAGGCGTTCGTCCTCCTTCTTCGCCGGGCATGGCGAGAGGAACGGGACCGACGAGTGCTGGTCAAGCGGCTTGCGTCCGCCAGCCGCGGCCGGCCGGCCTGGCTGGGCCACCCGCTCCTGCAGCGGGTCAAGCCGGCCGTCAGGCGGCTGATCGGACGACCGACGCACACGCAAGGAAGCTGAAACGATGATCGGGGTCATGGGCGTCATGCCCACCATGCCGAACGAGTTCCCCATCGAGCTGAGGGAGAACGCCGGCAACATGATTCATGGCAATGCGCCCTTCGAGATGTTCCCCGACATCGCCTTCTACCGCGATCCGCAATTCGTCGCCGGGCGGGTGGACTTCTCGCACTACGTCAACAGCGAATGCACCCATCTGCTTGTCACCCTCGCAAACACGCTGCGGTTGGGAGACCTCGACCCGACGCGCTACCTCCGGTTCCAGCAGTTCCTCGAGAAGTTCACGGTGCCCGTGGTGATCTTCGGGATGGGTGCCCAGGCCCGCCGACAGGAACTCACCGAAGGCCAGCTGCCGCCTGCGGCCATCGACCTGATGAAGTACCTGGGCGATCACACCGAGTCCATCGGGGTGCGCGGCGAGTTCACCGCCGCCGTGTTCGAGCACTACGCCGGGGTCACGAACACCTTCGTCACCGGCTGCCCCTCCTTCTTCTCCAGGCCCTTCGCTTTCGACGAACTGGCCACCGCCCTCGAAGAGAACCGGCAAGGCCGTCCTTCATACAGCGGGACGCACTACGCCGACGATCTCGAGCACGTCATGTTGGTGCGGGCCATCAAGCAGGACGAACACCTGATTGAAGCGTCGAGTGCCGCGCTGACCGGCTACGCCAGGGAGCTGCAACGCGGGGTGCGCAGGCCTCCACTGCCCAAGCCCCTCGCGTCTGCGGTGGCGTCCGGCGCGGTGTCCCGGACGCAGGTGGAGCGGTACTTCGCTTCCCGCTTCCAGCTCTTCCGTGATCCGCGCTCCTGGTACAAGTTCAACAAGGACAGCGTTGGCTTCGCCTATGGCACCAGGTTCCACGTGAACATGGCCGCGCTGCTCAGCGGCGTCCCGGCGCTGTGGATCACCCACGACAGCCGAACCGAGGAGTTCACCGACTACCTCCATCTGCCCGCGATCCGCAAGGAGGACGCCGTCAGGCTGTCCGAGACGGAGCTCCGGGCGCTGATGGATTACTCCGGGACGTACGAAGCCTTGCCGCGCCTGTTCGGCCGATTCAACCAGTACCTGGCCACGCATGGGCTCCCCGCGGTCGCTTTGCCGAGGGCGGCCTCGGAGCCGCCGCCTGTGACGACGTTGGGCGGCCTGCCGCCCCGACCGAAAGCCACCGAGCGCATCTCACTCCGGGCGAGGTCCACCGCCGGCGCCCTGCGCCGACGGATCCAGTACCTCCGGCGAGGCCGTTCCTCCGCCTAGACGATCGGGCGTCCCGGGGTTGGGTCAACCGAGGACGGTGGAGGCCCCACGCGGACCCAGCGGGACGGTGCCGTTCCAGTCGTCCACGGACAGGAGCCCGGCGTCGACCCGGCCACCCAGCAAGGTCCGTATCTCGGCGGACTCCGGCGCAACGACCGGGGTACGCCCGAACGCCGCCTCACAATTCGCCACGACCGTCGCGATGTCGTAGCTGGCGCTCTGACCATCCGGATTGATCGGCGGGTGGTTGACGATCAGGACGACCTGCTGCGCGGTGACCGGCAGGCGCGCCGCCGGGATGAACTGCAGGACGGTCGGGTGCCGGACGATGACCAGGCGGGCCGCCGTGTCGTCCAGCGTGGTCAGGATCCGCGCGTTCGGGTGGGACGCAAGCGCATATGCGCGAGGGTGCAGCTGGGCATCGGCCCCCAGCACCGGCGAATCGAGCTGCAGGAGTCCCACGACGTAGCCGCGCCCGAGGAGGACGTCGATCTCGTTGCACGCGAGCGTCGAGTTGCCGTCGGGGAACCGGAAGTCGGTGGCGTAGAGAAGATCAACCTCCGTAGGGGGCCCCTTCGCGCGCGATCCCAGCATGCCCACCGGAGCTGGGAAGGGCCGGGACTTGCTGTCGTCGGGAGGCAGGCGGAGGCTGCCGGACCCGGCGGCACCCTGCTCGTGCCAGTGCTTGTACGCCAGGGCATACCACCGACGCCGTGGATCGACATACCCCTTGCTGATCTCGCCGAAGGAGAGCGACTCCGGCATCATCCGGACCAACGACAGCGGCGAGCGGCCAACCACCGGGATCGGATGACCGGAGGTAGCGACGATCCGGTCGTGCAGTTCGCCGTCGGCACCGCGGTTGACCACGTCCCAGTAGCCGAGCCTCTCGAAGACCGCACGACGGATCATCAAGGACGAGTAGTTGCGGTGCGCGAACTCCGGGGTGGGGGTTCGGCGGACGAAGCACAGGGCGGGCGTCGTCCTCACCGCCAGTGACATGTTCGCCGGCGCCTCGGGTTCCGCTTCGAGGTGCGCGACCTGCAGCTCGATCTTCCGCGGATGCGACCAGTCGTCGTCGTCGTGCACCGTGATGTAGTCACCGTGCGCGTACTGCGACACCGCGACGTTGCGGGCGAAGTACGTGCCCCGGTTCTCGGGAAGGGTGACGACGGCGATGCGTGGATCCCGGCCCTCCCACCGGCGCAGCGAGCGGCCCAGCTCGGGCTGGGAAGCATCGTCCATGATGAGGATTTCGAGGCGACGGTAGGACTGGCCGAGGAGGCTCTCCAGCGCTGTCGCCAGGGGCGGGCCGGGATTGTGTGTGGGAAGGATGACGGTAACGAGCGGGCCGGCCTCGACGAGACTGGATGGTGCACACATCAGGCGGTCCAGCGCAGGTTCGTTGCCGGGGGCAAGGTCGATCGGTTCCAGACCTTCGCGGACGTACACCCGGTTGACGAGGTCCAGCCAGGCTTGGACTCCCGGGGAATGACGGTCCTCGTTCCCGATGGTGAAGGGGGTCGCCGCGTTCGCCCGCAGCAGCGACAGCTGGGGCGCGCGCTTCGGCCCGATCCCGAACTCGGCGATGTAGTGATCGAGATCCTCCCGCCTGGCCTGCGCGGAATGCAGGTCGAGAAGGGTCATCATCTCGACGTCACCCAGCGCCTCGCGCAGGCCGTTGGCCATGGCCTCCAGCAGGGTAGTGGCGCCCCCGACCGAGTTCGGCCGTTGCGGCTGATTGGCCAGCAGGGAGACCACTCGCCGGAGAGGATCGGGCCGGAGGCTCTTCAGTAGTGTGCGCAGCTCGGCGTCGCGGCCTTCGGAGGTGAGCCGGTCGACCAGCGCGATGAGTTCGTCCAGTGAGTACCGCCCCTGCGACGCGGCGCGGGCGAGAACGTCGTCGACCGTCGTCAGGCCGTTCGTCAGGGCGTATCGGTAGAGATCCCAGATGCGGCCCTCGTACTCGCGCTGGACCGCGAGCTCGCCGGGGGTGGTCACGAAGGGGATCCGACCGTCCCCACGCCGTCACCCGCCTGGTCGGAGGTTGCGGCGGCGCCGCGGTCTTGAGGTGACTGGAGCTGGGCCACCACGTCCTGGTGCTGCCCGGCAATGGTGGCCTGCAGCTCGGCGAGGAAGCCGTCGAGATGCTCAGCCTGTTCCCGGTGCCTGCGCGCAAGCCAGTCGAAACGCGCAGCCGTCTCGGCCACCAGGCGCTCCTGACTGCCATCCAGCATCCGCGGCGACCCCACCTGGTTCTCCTCCAACCGGGGAATCCCCTGCGCAAGCCGGGCAAGCTCCTCAACCTTCGTGATCACACTCTTGAGCTGGGCGGCCTGCGCCACCTGCGCCTGTCGAACGATGAGACCAAGACCGACGACCACCACGCCAATCAGCCCCACCAACAGCAAGTCATAATGACCGTCCACGACCGACATCACGGCCAGGATCACGATCGCCAGCAACGCGACAGCCAGCAGCCCGACGACTCTGATCGACAGGTTCCTCATGATCTCCGACCTTCTCGTGACGTTCAGGCGACAGCCTACGCACACGCGCCCGCCCTCCAGCGCCTGCCGAGAGGGCGTGGCCCGTCCTAGCTGACCCGGTTGCCCGGGGCAGGTTCGAGGTACTGCCCCACCCGGGTCAGCAGCGCGGCTTCCCCGAAGCGTTCCTGCACCGTTCGGATGGCCCGCGCACTCTGGGCTGCGTACTCCCCCGGGTCGGCCCAGAGGCGATCGATGATGCCGGCGACGTCCGCCGGATCGCCGTACAGGGCGCCATCGCCGAAGTTGGCCTCCATGGCGAACGGCAGGATCACGGGCAGGCCGGCGGCCATCGCCTCCACGGCAGCCATCCCGAAGGACTCGTACAGGTCAGGGCCGTGGAAGTACACCCAGAAGTCGAGCTCCTCAAGGAACTCGGATGCGGGCTTCGAACCGAACGGGTACACCGTCCAGACGCCGTCGACGGGCTTCCCCAAACGTACCTCTGCGAAGCCTGCGCCCCCAAGAATGCGGACGTCCCGCGAACCGTCGGTCGGATAGATCAAGGGCAGCACGTCGGCAGCGGGCCATTTCCCCAGGTGGTCTCGTGAGTGACGGCCGATCACGGGTCGACGCGACGGATCAGACCGCCGAGGCTGACCAGTGCTGAGCGGAACGATGCCGTTCCAGTCCTCGACGGACAGGAGCCGGGCGTCGATCAGGCCATCCAGCAGGCTCCTGATCAGGGCGGACTCGGGCGCCACGACCGGGGTGCGCCCGAAGGCCGCCTGGCAATTGGCCACGACCGTCGCGATGTCGTAGTGGGCGCTCTGACCGTCCGGATTGATCGGCGTGTGGTTGACGATCAGGACGACCTGCTGGGTGGTCACCGGTAGACGAGCCGCCGGGAGGAACTGCAGGACGGTGGGGTGCCGAACGATGGCCAGGCGCGCCGTCGTGTCGTCCAGCGTGGTCAGGACACGGGCGTTCGGGTGCGACGCAAGCGCATACGCGCGAGGGTGCAGCGTGGAGGAGCTCAGGATCGGCGAATCAAGTTGCAGGAGGCCCACCACGAAACCCTGGGCGAGCAGCGCCTCGATCTCGTTGCACGACAGTGTCGAGTTGCCGCCGGGAAACCGGTAGTCGGTGGCGTAAAGGATGTCCACCTCTGTGGGTTGCCGATTCCCCCGAGGTCCCACCATGTCCAGCGGGGCCGGGAATGGTCGGCAGCGGCTGTCATCGGGCGGCAGGTGCAGGCTGTCGCCCGCGGCAAGGGCCCGCTCGTGCCACAGCCCGTAGGCCATGATGTACCACCGTCTCCGCGGATCGAGGTAGCCCTGGTACATCTCGCCGTTGCTGAGCGAGGCCTGCCGGACGACCTGCATCGAGGCCGGAGCGTTCCCGACCGCAGGGATCGGCCGACCCGACCAGGCGATGATGCGGTCCCGCATCTCGCTGTCCGCAGCCCGGTTGACCACATCCCAGTACCCGACCTCCTCCATGGTCGACCGTCGGATCATCAGCGAGGAGAGGTTGGGGTACAGCAAGGTCGGGGCGGAATTCCTCCGGTCCAACCACAGGTTGGCTGTCACCCTCACCGCAAGAGACATGTTCGCGGGCGCGTCCGGGTCGGCCATCAGTCCGGCGACCTGCAACTCGATCTTGCGGGGGTGGGACCAGTCATCGTCGTCGTGCACCGTGAAGAACTCACCGCGCGCGTACTGGGTTACAGCGACATTCCGCGCGAAGTAGTTGCCCCTGTTCTCCGCGAGGTTGACGACCCTGACCCGTGGGTCACGGGTCTCCCATTCGTGCAGCGCGAGCCCCACCTCAGGTCGGGAGCCGTCGTCCATGATGAGGATCTCGAGCCGACGGTAGGACTGGCCGAGCAGGCATTCCAGCGCCATCGTCAGGGATGGGCCCGGATTGCGCGTGGGAAGGATGACGGTAACCAACGGACCCTCATCGACAAGACTCGATGGCGCACACATGAGCCGGTCCAGCGGCGGTTCCTTGCCGGGTGCCAGATCGAGCGGCTCCAATCCGTCGCGGAAGTACACACGGTTGACGAGTTCGAGCCAGGCGTCGACTCCCGGAGATTGACGATCCTCCGTGCCGGTGGTGAAGGGGTTTCGAAGGTTCGCACGCAGCAGGGGGATCTGTGAACCGTCCACCCTTCCAAGCCCGAAGTCTGACAGGTAGTGCTCGAACTCTTCACCCCTGCCGAGCGTGACGAGCAGGTGCAGGAGGGTCATCCTCTCTTCGTCCCTGGTTAAACCAGGCTTGCCGTGAGCAACCATCGCCACGAGCATCGCTGTGGCATCCTCCAGCCCGCTCGAACGTTGTGGCTGATGCGCAAGCAACGACACCAGACGGCGAAGCGGGTCACGACGCAGACTCTGCACCAGTGCACGAAGGTCCGTGATGCTGCCCTCCGCCGAGAGCAGCTTCACGAGGGCGATGAGTTCATCCATCGAATACCGCCCCTGCGACGCCGCACGGGTGAGGACGTCGCCTACCGTCGTCAGGCCATTGACCAGCGCATACCGGGAGAGGCTCGAGAGGCGGGCCGCGTACTCGCGGTGGACGGCGAGTGTCCCGGGGGTGGTCACGAAGCCGATCCGACCGTCCCCTGGCCGTCAACTGCCTGGGCCGAGCCGGCAACGCCAGCTCGGTCGTGTGGCGGCTGGGGCTGGGCCACCACATCCTGGTGCTGCTGAGCGATGGTGCCTTGCAGGCCAGCCAGGAACCCGTCGAGGTGCTCGGCTTGTTCCAGGTGCCTGCGGGCCAGCCAGTCGAAGCGCGCGGCGGTCTCGGCCAGCTGGCGCTCCTGACTGCCATCGAGCATCCGTGGTGAACTCGCTTGGGTTTCCTCCAGGCGAGGGATCCCCTGGGCAAGTTCGGTGAGCTGGTCGACCTTCGTGACGACCTGCTTGAGCTGGGATGCCTGAGTCACCTGCGCCTGGCGGACAGTGAGGCCCAGACCGACCCCGACTACTGCGATCAGGCCAACAAGGAGCACGTCGTAGCGCCCTTGGACGACTGCAAGGACGGCCAACCCGATCAGCGCCAGCATCGCGACCGACGCCAGCGCGACGACCCTGGTTGACAGGTTCTTCATGATCTCCAGCCTTCCCGTGACGTTCGGGCCACAGCCTACGCATACGAGGCTTGCAAGGTTGCTGACCACCGCGGCCGCGGCTTGGTGCAAGGTCGCCACGGCGGGCGCCGGGTGAAAGCTAGACTCCAGTGCAGTCTGCCGGGAGAAGTGTTGTGATCGCCGGCTCAAAGAGTCGCTTCCGTCGCAGAGAGGGAAACCCACGTCACGCTTTGCAGATCCCGAACCCCCGCGGGCATCCGGCGCGACGCTGTCTCGGATCCGGGACTGGGAGGCTCGCGGCGAGCCCGCCCGCTACGGCACGCGGCGGGCGCTCCTGTGGTCGGTCTTCATTGCGGTGGCGTTCTTCGAGCTGACCCATCCCACTCGGATCATCCCTGACTTCCCCCGTGCGAATCTCGTGCTGGCGGCGATCACGGGCGTCGTGCTCCTCCTCGATCGCCGCAACGTGCGACTACCTAGGGTCCCTTGGACTGTTGTCACCTATCTGGCCCTGTGTGCGGCCAGCGTCATCTGGTCGATCAACCGTTCAGACACCCTGCACATGACCCTGTTGTACGGCTGGATCGCCCTGTTCGCCTGTATCTGTGTTGCGCAGACCGACATCCAGACCCTCCTGCGAGGGATCGCGTGGGGTGGCGTGTTGGTCGTTGCCGTCACCCTCATCTCGGTCGCCGTGGATCCGAAGCGATTCGGGAGCGGGCTGCTCTTCCCTGGCACCGGGCCCGGGGTTCATGGGACGAAAGGCGTCGTCGCCTACTCGGTGGTCCTCGCCCTCACAGCTGCGCTCATGCGCACACCGCCCGGTACACGCTCACGGATCGACATCGGGCTCACGCTCGCGATCAATACGGTGGGCATCTTCATCGCGAATGCCTCGACGGGTCACATCGGCGCTGCATGTGTGGTCGCCGGTTGGATCGTCATTCACTACCTCCGCCGTTTGCAGGGACGAGCGCTGGTACGGGCGTGGACGCTTGTAGGAGTCGTCGCCGTAGCGATCGGGGTGACGGCGATCCTCTTGCGTGACCGTGTATCTGCCTTTCTCGGCGAGAGAGCAGGCTTCAACGGCCGATTCACCATCTGGGGGGCCGTGATCAACGGCTGGCTTGAAGCTCCCATCGCAGGCCATGGCTTCGGCGCGGTCTGGTTCTACGGCTGGTGGCGGCTCGACGGGTCACCCGTCCTCGACAGAATGACGCAGGCAGCGAACGTCGACTTCTACCACGGGCACAACATCTTCCTCGACATCCTCCCGCAACTGGGAGTTCTGGGTCTGGCAGCTGCTGTGCTCCTGCTCGGCATGCTGGCGCTCCGCGGCGTCGCGCGCCTCTCAGGGCCATCCGCCGCACCACCGTGGGCGCTACTGGTACTCATCGCCGTGCTGGTGATGGGAGTCGCGGAACCGATGTTCTCCGTCCCCGTCGGTTGGTTCTGTCTGGTCGCCGCGGTCGCCGCGTCACGCGTCGACGGCCCGACCTTCGGCAGGTCGGGAAGCGCGAGCGGCCCCACACCGCCGCAGGCTAGACTGCAAGCCGCAAACCCCACCGCGAATGCCGGAAAAGAAAGCGTGCCGAATGGATCTCCATGACTATCTTGTGATCCTTCGCGCACGCTGGGTGAGTATCGTCGCCGTCACCGCTGCCGGGCTTGCTCTCGGTGTTCTTGGCTGGCTGATTTTCCCCGCGAGCTACACCGCGGAATCGGCGGTACTGATCTCGGTACGCGATGGTGACACGGCACGTGAAATCCTCGGAGGATCCAGCTTCGCCGCCGCGCAGGTGCAGTCGTACGCGGAAGTCGCGCGATCTGCCTTCGTGCAGCAGCCCGCACTTGAGGAACTCGGCATCGCGTACACCCCCGACGTGCTCGAGCAGATCGACATCGGCGTGGAAGTCGTCCCGAGCACGAGCATCATCAAGGTCTCGACGACAACCAATGACCGCGCCCAGGCAACGGCCATTGCCTCCGGTGTGGCGAGCCAGCTCCTGTCGGCGATCGAGAAGCTCTCACCGTCCGACCCCAACGGCAAGCGGACCGTGATCGCAACGCTCATCGCGCCGGCACAGGAGCCGACGACGGCGAGCGCTCCCAAGCTCGTACCCTTGTTGACAGTGGGCCTGCTCGTCGGTCTCGGCCTCGGGCTCGTTCAGGCACTCCTGCGTGGTCCGGTCCGCCCAAAGTCGGCCCGCGAACCGCTCACTTGACGAGATTCAGGATCGCTGGAGTCACCAGTGCGTCCGCAGTAGCCACACTCGCCATCCAGGTGGTGGCGCTCGCCTCGCTCAGTCCCAGTGAGTACGGCTACTTCTCCATCCTCTACCTCGCCGGTGCCTGGGCTCTGTCGCTGCAACTCTCCGTTGTCAGCGAAGCGTGGGTCAGGTCGGACAAGGCGGGTTTGGAGTCGGACTGGCGCGACTATGCGGCGGCCACCACCTACCTCGGCGCCCTTGGGGCGATCCTCGTCAGTGCCATCGCGGGTTTCATCCCTGCACTCGCCCCGTTCTGGTGGAGCGCTGCTCTGGCCGTCTTCGCCAGTGTGTACCGGTCAGGCGCCCGGTTCCACAGCATGCGGGTCGGTGACTGGCCCGGCGTGATGCGTGGCGATGTCGCAGGCATGGTGGTCGCTGTCGCCACGGCGGTGGTGATCGTCGTCACTCACGGTGCGCTCGGTGCGGTCCTGCTCGCCTGGGCAGCCACATCCGCTGCTGGCGCGGCGTTCTCACGGCTGCACCGGCCGGCCACACCCGCGGCCCTCACGGACTGGATCAGCCGCCATCGGAAGTCGATCCGGCCCCTTCTCGTGGACTCGCTTGTCATGGACATCGCCGCGATCGGCACTCCCTACGCGCTCGCCCCCCTCCTCGGGGTGACGAACTTCGGTATCTATCGGGGAGTGTCCAACGTTGCAGCGCCGGTCCGGCTGATCCTGAACCCACTGCGTCCGCAGGTCTCGGCGATCGACCACGGCCGACTCGCCCGCACATCGACGCTCGGGCTCCTGGTGGCAGCATCGCTCGCGGTGGGTGCGGCGGCGTCCACGGCACTCCTCCTGCTCCAGCGCTACTACCCACACCTCGGTACCTTGACCGAACTCGCGCAGTTCGCCATCCCCACCGGAGTATTCGTGGCGGCGAACATGCTGGGGACCAGCTACTACCTGATCGCCCGCAACTACGCTCCCGCAGGTGGACTATGGGCAGGGCGTCTCGTCCAGACAGTGCTCTCGACCGTCCTGCCGCTGCTCGCGGGGCTGATGTTCGGTCTGGTCGGTGCCATCTGGGCGTTCGCCGGAGCGACCTTGCTCTCGGCCGTCACCTGGACCATCGTCGTGCGCCGAGCGCACCACGTCCCGTGAGCGAACCCCAAGGCAGTACGCGACGAGGCGACATCCAGGGGCTTCGTGCGATCGCCGTGCTTCTCGTCATTGGGTATCACGCCTTTCCGACAACGGTGCCGGGGGGCTACGTCGGGGTGGACGTCTTCTTCGTCATCTCGGGCTTTCTCATCTCCGGCTTGCTGCTCCGTGAGATGGAGCGTTCCGACAGGATCGATCTGCCCCGGTTCTATGCGCGCCGTCTCCGGCGGCTCCTGCCGGCGGCGCTGACCGTCACCCTCGCCACCCTCGCGGCGGCGACCGTGATCGCCAGCCCACTGCAGTTGGTCGAGGCATTTCACGACGCTGCCTGGTCGACAGTGTCCCTGGCCAACGTCCACTTCGCCATGGAGCCGGGGGGCTACTTCGCCACGGGCAACCCCAGCTACTTCCTCCACTTCTGGTCGCTCAGTGTCGAGGAGCAGTTCTATCTCGTCTGGCCACTTCTGATCATCATCGCTGCCCGCAGCCGCCGGAAGTGGGGGCTCCCCCTCGCGCTCGGTGTCGTCATCTCGGTCACGTTCGCCGCCTCGATCCACTTGACGGCCATCCAGAATCCCCAGGCCTATTACTCGCTGGGCGTCAGAGGCTGGGAACTTGGCATCGGCGCAGGGCTCGCCTGGTTGACCTTGCACTTCCCCTCCCGCGCGGGAAGCATCCCAAGAACCTCCGCGTTGCTGGTCGGCGCAGTGGGGGTTTTCGGATCAGGCTTCCTCTACAACGCCCAGACCCCGTTCCCCGGTTGGACGGCGGCAGTCCCGACACTGGGGGCCGCGCTGATGATCTGGGCAGGGACTGGGGCAAACAGCGGGCCGATCGGCCCTGTTCTGGGCAATCCAGTCGCTCGCTACGTGGGTGACATCTCCTATTCGCTCTACCTGTGGCATTGGCCTGCTCTGATCATTGGCACCCAGTTGCTCGGTTCGGGCAGAACCGTTCGGTTGGCCCTCGTCGCCCTGACCCTCGTGCTGGCAGCCGCCAGCTACCACTTCATAGAGCAGGCCGGATCTCGCTGGCGCCTCACGACCACCCCAAGGACCATCCTGATTACTGGTGCCGCCACCGCTCTCGCGGTGTCGGGTGGTGCCTACTTCGCCGGCGTTTCCATCATGTCCACGGGCAACTCTGTGGCGGCCGTACCGGGGAGCATCACATCCTTCGAGTCTGCGCCCCTGCCGCCGCCGCAGGCGATCCCGGCCAACGTCGTGCCACGCCTCGACCAGCTCAAGGACGACCTCGCGAGCGTCTTCACGGACGGCTGCTTCGGAGCACATCTCACGATCTGTGAAGGCGGAGACCGGACTGGCAAGGTACGGATCGTCCTCGCGGGTGACTCTCATACCGGTCAGTGGTGGCCCGCCGTGGATGCTGCGGCGAGGGAGCGCGGGTGGCACCTCTATCTGGTCGGCAAGCAAGGGTGCGCCCTCGTCGACCTTCGGATTCCGTGGGGCGCCACGAGCGACCGGTGGCCCGATTGCGAGACATGGCAGCCAGCCGCGACGGACGCGGTTGCCAACCTTCGGCCTGACTTGATCATCTGGGCGAACAACACCCTGGGCTACCGGTCCAAGGTCACTTTGCGCCGCGACTTCGAAGAGAAGTGGGAGCTGGCCGCGACGACCACCCTGCGACACCTGACCGCGGCAGCTCCCGTACTCATGCTCGGACAGACGCCAAGGCTGCTGGAGCCCCCTGACGAGTGCCTGGCCAAGCACATCGACGATGTGGCGGCGTGCGCGGCTCCGCTCGTCTCCGCCGTGCCGGAAGAGATCCGCGCGCTCAACCAGCGAATCGCGCGTGCCGGGGGTGCCACGCTGCTCGATCCATCCCCGGCGCTGTGTGGTTCGGTATGTGCGGTGCTGGCTGGCAACAACATCGTGTATCGCGACTCGAGCCACCTGACAGCCACCTATGCGTTGCTCTTCACCCCGGCCTTCATCGCTGCCATCGACCAAGGACTGCGCTGACCAGGGTCATTCGTTGGGTAGGTCCAGGACCCGAAGCCACGGCTCTTGCCAGGCCTGGAAGCTGAAGCCTCGGCTGACCGCGATCCAGGCTTCGTTGCCCCGTTTCGCGCGCTGCGCATCACTCTCGTCGATGAGCTCCTCCAAGGCTGAGCCCCAGTCGTCCTCGGTGACCGGTGACAGCCCGCCTGCCTGGCGCAGCACCTCCCGGTTGGCCCCGACGGGAGAACCGATCAATGGAAGGCCGGCTGCTGCATACTGCAGGAGCTTGTAGGCGCATTTGCCGCGAGTCCAGGCAGTGTCCGGCAGTGGCATCACTCCCAGGTCGGCGTTGGCCAGCTCCGATGCAAAGGTGTCGAGTTGCCATGGGACACGGTCCACCATGTCGTCCAGTTCACCCAGAGGGGCGCGGCCGGCGCTGATCAGCGTGAGTCGGAGGCCGCGGCTGCGGTGGACGCGAAGAAGTGCCCCCGCAATGTCCCGCAGGTAGACCTCGGTGCTGGGAGATCCGATCCAGACCGCACGAGGCGGACCCAGGCACCCGTAGGTCTGCTTGCGCTCGTAGTCACCGGGGTCGACACAGCTGGGAATGACGACGACGTTCGGGTTCAACTCGCTGGCGTGCTCGGCAAGCGTCTCGTTGCCCGCGATCACGCACGACGCTGTAATCACCGCAGCACGCCAGACCTGCGACTTGTGGGATCGGCGGCTGTCGGCCTCCGGCAGGTAGAGCGCATCATCGAAGTCGTAGACGCCGCGCACCGCCGCACGCAGGAGTGCTTGCTCGAGCCCGCCCCGGCTGAAGGGACTGGCCTGGCGCGACAGCAGGACCGTGCTGTCCCCCAGCCGCGCCGGCAGCCGGCGCAGCCGCCACTCGGCCGCGAGCGCAGCACTGGCGTGACGAAGGATGGTGGCGGCCCCATTGTCGGAGGTTCCGGCGTAGGTTTCGGAATCGGCATCGAGTCCCAGCCAGGTGAGCCAGTCGAACACTCGTACTCGCGCACTTCCACCTGCGCGGCCGTAGCTGGTGACCGTCACCAGGCGGCTCATCGCGCCGCCTGATCGGGAACCCGCCCCAGCGGTCGGTAGCGGCTCGGTGTGCCTGCCGACACGAGCGTGACGAGGATGATCGCGAAGAGGTAGGGGGTGCTGTTGATCTTGGTCACAAACGTCGAAAGGAAGACCGTCGACAGGAACAGTGCCGCAATCCAGAACCTTCGGGGGGACCAGTGCCGGGTGGCATGGAGATAGGTGATCAATATGCCGAGCAGGAGCGCGCCGACCGCAACGCCGGGAACCCGGAAGTCCCTGTAGAACGGCTCCAGCCAGGTGAAGACGTTGGTCAGCACTCCGACATCGACGAAGGCGTTCACCGGGTTCCACGGCCGCATCCCCGGAACGAGGCTGACAATCGGTTCAAAGGTTGCCGCGCCCCACGTTTGGGGGTTGTAGTCGCCGTAGACCACGCGACCGATATCCGTCGGCGGCCAGCTGTCGTTGGTGGACTCGGTCAGCAGGAGGAAGGCCGGCACGCCTGTGGTGAGGTAGCGGAACGGCGCCGTCGTCCCGGTCGACTGCAGGATGGGCGACACCTGACCGCTGCCGTCCGAACTGTTGCCGGACTTCCCAAGAGCCCCACCGATCACCTGGAAGGCCAGCAGCAAACCCACGGTCACAAGGGCGAGCGCTCCGACAGCCGGCAGTCTGCGTCCTCGCGTGGCCGGTGCAGCACCACCCAGGTCGACGCTTGTGCGGGCGAGCCACCGAGGCGGTGACATGAGCAGCGCGGCCACCCCCCACATGGCTCCGATGAAGAGGTTGGTCCGCTGGAGGAGAGCGACCATGCTCAGCGCGAGCCCCGCGAGCAGCAATACCTTCGTCGTCAGCTTGAGTTCTCCGATGATCCCACCCCGCAGGAGGAGGAGGGCGAACAGCATCGGACCGATGTACAGCAAGAGACGCGCCCACAGTGGCACCGAAGCGAGGTAGGACTCCGGAGCGGCGCGAATCACCGTCGGGTTCGTGATCAGGGTCAGCAGCCCGAAGCGGGTGTGGATCACATACAGGTAGACCGTGAATCCCACGCCGTACAGCCCCAGCAGGACAAGGAGTCCTCGCACCGTGATGAGGCCCGCGGGGGCGCGGTCCTCGATGTCGAAGAGCGGGAGGCTTCGTGAGCGCTGTCTCGCAAATGCCGCGCCCACCACGGCCCCGACGTTGAAGAACAACAGGCCCACGAAGAGCGTGCCCCATGCCCCGACCGAGGCCTGGCGGTACTCGATGAGGTCGGACCCCACCAGGAGGATGGTCAGCGCCCACAGCAGATTGTGAACGATGACCGGCAGAGCACCCTTCGGTTCAAGCCGCTGGACGAGCGCTGCGAGGCCCAGCAGTACGGGCACGAGCACCAGCGCCGCGAGGGCGTTGGGCACCATCACGTCAGCACCGAACCTTCACAGCCTCAAGGAGGTCGAGGCCCTCGGCAGGGCGTACTTCAGGTCGTACACGATGCCGCCCGCTGGGACCAGGAGACGCTGCAGATCGTCGGCGGTCAGTCCGGTGAACTGGCGGTGCGCGACGGCAAGGATGACGGCGTCGTAGGACCCCGCCACCGGTTCTCCGACCAGTTCAACGCCGTAGCGCTCGCGCGCCTCGTCCGGATCGGCCCAAGGGTCGTGGACCTCGGCGACCGCGCCATACTCGGCGAGCTCGGCGAGGATGTCGACGACACGGGTGTTGCGCAGGTCAGGCGTGTTCTCCTTGAACGTCAACCCGAGCACGAGGACTCGGGCACCACGTACTTGCATGCCGTCCTTCGTCATCCGCTTGACGAGCTGGGATGCAACATAGGCCCCCATCGAGTCGTTGAGCCGGCGGCCGGCAAGGATGATCTCCGGGTGGTAGCCAACCTCCTGGGCCTTGTACGTGAGGTAGTACGGATCTACCCCGATGCAGTGACCGCCGACCAGCCCGGGCCGAAAATTGAGGAAATTCCACTTCGTGCCCGCTGCTGCCAGGACATCTTCGGTGTCGATGCCCAGTCGATTGAACAGGACAGCGAGCTCGTTGATCAGGGCGATGTTCACGTCCCGCTGGGTGTTCTCGATGACCTTGGCCGCCTCCGCCACCCGGATGGACGGGGCCTTGTGGGTTCCCGCGGTCACGATGCTGGAGTACAGCGCGTCGACGAGGTCGGCCGTCTCGGGTGTGGAACCCGAAGTCACCTTGACGATGTTCGACACCCGATGCTGCTTGTCACCCGGGTTGATGCGCTCCGGGCTGTACCCAACGAAGAAGTCCCTGTTGAACGTGAGCCCGGACTCCGCTTCCAGGACCGGGACACAACGCTCCTCGGTTGCGCCCGGGTAGACGGTCGACTCGTAGATCACGATGTTTCCCGGGCGCAGCGCACGGCCGATGGTCGCCGAGGCCGACAACAACGGTGAAAGGTCGGGCTGCTTGTGCTCGTCAATGGGTGTGGGCGTGGTGACGATGTAGACGTCGGCAGCGGCCAGTTCGGCCGGATCCGCGGTCACGCGGAGCCGGTTCGCCGCCGCGAACTCGCCTTCGGTGATCTCGAGTGTGGCGTCGTGTCCGGACTCCAACTCCGTGACACGGCGGACGTTGATGTCATAGCCGATGACGTCCTGACGGCGTCCGAACTCAACAGCCAGCGGCAGGCCCACGTAGCCCAGCCCTACGACCGCGATCGTCAGCTCAGAGAGTTCTGTCACGCGCGCGATCCTTCCGTGGCGGCTTGCTGGCGAAACCACGCTACCGTCGCGGCGATTCCTTCGCTCAACGGCGTGGGTTCAACGTCGGGGAACAGCTCCCTCAGACGAGAGGGGTCCGCCTGGGATGCCCGGACATCACCCGGGCGCGTGTCGAGGAAGCGGCGATCAATACTCTGGCCGAGGTGGGCCTCAAGCTCCTCCAGCAGCCCTAGCAGGGTGGTGTTCGTGCCGAAGGCGAGATTCACGGGATCCGTGCTGTGCACCGTCCGCACCAACGCATCCTGGATCACTGCGCAGACCGTGTCGACGAAGGTGAAGTCCCTCGACTGGAGTCCGTCGCCATACACCTCCGCGGGTTGTCCGCGCAGGGCGGCATCCAGGAATTGCGGAATCACCGCCGCGTAGGAGTGACCGGGCGCCTGGCCGGGACCGAAGACGTTGAAGAACCTGAAAGCGAGGGTCTTGAGTCCGTAGGAGAACTGGTAGGCCAACGCGTAGCCCTCGGTGGCGAGCTTGCTCACGGCGTAGGGGCTCATCGGCCGGGTCCAGTCGTACTCGCTCTTCGGCAGTCGCGGGTTGGACCCGTAGACCGAGCTGGACGATGCCACGATCACCTGTTCGACGCCGACTTGGCGCGCCGCTTCCAGCACGTTCAAGGTCCCCGTGGCGTTGGCTTCGTGCGAAGCCCGTGGATTGGCGATCGAGCGCGGGACGCTCGGGATGGCGGCCAGGTGCACGATCGCGTCAACACCGTCGACGGCGTCGACCAGCGTCTGGTAATCGAGGATGCTGCCCTCCGTCACCACGGCATCGATCCCATCGAGGTTGTGGCGGTAGCCCGTGCTGAAGTCGTCGAGAACCCGTACCTCGCCCATCAAGTCGCCCTTGAGGAGATAGCGGGCGAGGTTGGAGCCGATGAAGCCCCCACCTCCGGTGATCAGAACGCTCACTTGTTCTCAACTGCCTTTCGTTGCCTAGTCAGACGCGTGTCACGTCTGCGGTGACCCCTCGTCCCTCAGTGATGCTATGAACACCCTGCCAAATGCGCTCGGGCGCGAAGTCCCGTTCGACCCTGGCCTTGGCGGCTGTCCCCAGTTCGCGCGCGCGGTCCGGGGCGGACGCGAGTTCGTTCAGACGCTCGACGAGCGCGCGGTCGTCTCCGATGTCGATGACATAGCCGGTTTCTCCGTCGATCACTGAATCGACGGCACCCGTTGCATTCGTCACGATCGCGGGAATTCCTGCTGCCGCGGCCTCGAGCACAACATTCGGAAACCCCTCTCGCCTGGTTGGGAGGCAGAGCACGTCCATGGCCGGAAGATGGCCCCACACATCATCTGTCCAGGGGATTACGCGGACGGTGTCGCCGAGCGCCCGGATTGCGACCGCGAGCGCGTCGTCCTCGATCACTCCGATCACGAGGAATCGGGTGGCCGAGTTGAGAGCTGGGTTTCGCATGGCCCTGACAATGGTGTCGACACCCTTGTCGCCTGTAATCCGTCCGACGAAGCCCAGGACGAAGGCATCGGGAGCGATCCCGAGCTCGGTCCGGAGGCGAGCCTTGTCCACGCTGACCACTCGCTTGCTCACGGCCGCGGCGTCCACCCCATTGCTGCTTCCGGCGCCAACGAGCCAGCCCCGCCCCTGCTTGATGAGGCGCCTGCGATGCGCCTGGGCGGCGAGCGACACACTCACGAAGACAACGTCGGTGGCGAGCGCCATCGTCAGGCGCTCTGTCAGCCACAGCACTGCGCCCGCGATCCCTCTGGCTCCCTCCACCCGCAGGCCACGCACCACGTAGATGCGTCGTGGAACTCCGACCAACCAGCTGGCCAGGTGGCCGAGGAGGGCGGCCTTGGGCGTGCTGGCGTTGACGGCCTGCGGACGAGCGCTGGAAAGGAGCCGCAGCCACTCGCGGAGCGCGCGCAGGTCAGCGAGGGGAGAAATCCGCCTGGTCATCGCGATGCCGCGGAACTCGACGCCTTCCCGTTCAGCCGCCATGAGTGCTTCGTCGTCAGGGTTGCTCACCAACAAGACGCGCTTCTCCTGTGCAGCCATCCAGGCGAGCTGCCCGCGGAGGAGTGTGTACGCGCTGATCCCGCTGGTGACGCCATAGACCACGAGGGGTAGATGCCGCCTCGTTGGAGTGTCGGGCGAGGTCACCCCCACACCCCCGGGACGCCTTTCACCACAACCTCGTCGGGAATCGCCTTTGTCACTACCGAGCCGGCGCCGATCGTTGATCCCGAACCGACGACCAGCTGCTGCAGGATGACTGCTCCCGCCCCAATCAGCGTGCCCGCGCCGACGGTCACCTCACCTGAGACGATTGCTCCAGGGTTGACCGAAACGTGATTGCCGATGACCGAGTCATGTCCAACGGTGGCGTTGGGATTGAGATGAACATGCCTTCCCAGCCTCACGTTCGTTGACACCTGAACCCCGGCACAGATGATGACACCATCACCGATGAACGGCATGGAGCCAACTAGTGCTGCCGGGTGGATCACTGCGACGGGATGCCAGCCAGCGGCGCTCAACCGAGCGTCTACAGCGGTCTTGGCGGGCGGACTGCCAATGCCGAGCACGTAGCAGCCCGCCACTTCCGCCGCAATCACCTCCGCGATCGTCCCCAAGTGGCGGTATCCGCGGTCGCTCAGGCGGGCCACATTGACCGCGCTCGGCGCATCGTCAGCTACCCCGAGCACGGTGATTGCCTCAGCGGGATGGGCGGCGTTATGGGCTTCGACTACATCGAGCGCCTCCCTGCCGAAACCACCCGCCCCGATCAGGACTACATCAACCGGCATCGGGCTCAGGCTCTCCGAACTTGCGCATCGTCACATGGCCCGGCTGTGAGATGCCCTGCCGGCTGACCACCGCACGCACCGTTGCCAACAGAATCTTCAGATCGAGGCCGAAACTCCGGGTCTGCACGTACTCGACGTCGAGGCGGAACTTCTCCTCCCACGAGAGCGCGTTGCGCCCGAAGGCCTGCGCCAGCCCGGTGACCCCGGGCCGAACCTCATGGCGACGTGCCTGTTCGGGGCTGTAGTGAGGCAGGTACTCGACGAGGAGGGGTCGGGGGCCAACCATGCTCATTTCACCCCGCAACACGTTCCACAGCGTGGGCAGTTCGTCCATGCTGGTAGCCCGTAGCGCCCGCCCGAAGGGGGTCAACCGAGTCGCATCGTCCACACGCCCTCTCGCCGGATCTACCGGCAGCATCGTGCGGAACTTGTACATGGTGAACACCTTGCCGTCCTTGCCCGGCCGCAGTTGCCTGAAAAGAACAGGGCTGCCCAGCCGAACTCGGACGAGCCCCGCGACCACCGCCTGAACAGGAACAGTGGCCACGAGCAGGATGCTCGCTGAACCGGCATCGAGGAACCGTTTGACCAAGTCGTAGCGCCGATTCGGTGGCGCGTGCAGCCCGGTCACTGTGCCCCGAGGAAGCGGCGGATCGTGGCGAAAACGCGTTCCTCCGCCTCACCGTTCAGGGCCGAGCCACTAGGTAGCGAAAGGCCAGTGCGAAAGAGGCGCTCGCTGGTGCCGTCCACGTACGACCGCGCTCCGGCGAACACGGGCTGCAGGTGCATCGGCTTCCAGAGCGGGCGCGCCTCGATGTCTTCCCTCGCGAGGGCAAGCCTCAGGTCTTCTGCGGTGAATCCGGCGGTCGCCGCGTCCACCAGGACCGAGGTGAGCCAGAAGTTGTCGCGTGTGTCACCCCCGTCGATCCCTGACGGTTCGCCGAAGGGGGTCACGCCAGGGACCCCGGCGAAAAGTTCGCGGTAGCGGAGCCGGTGCTGTCGACGGCGTTCGATCATCCCGTCCAGCCTGCTCAACTGCGCGCGTCCGAGCGCGGCCAGCAGGTTGGACAACCTGTAGTTGTAGCCGATTTCGGTGTGCTCGTAGTGCACTACCGGCTGGCGCGCCTGGGTGGCGAGGTGGCGTACGCGGGTAGCCATCGCCTCGTCGTCCGTGACCAGCGCCCCGCCGCCGGAGGTGGTCATCACCTTGTTCCCGTTGAAGGACAATGTAGCCGCTCGACCGAATGCCGCTGCCGGCCGTCCTGCTCGGGTGGCCCCCAACGACTCGGCCGCGTCGCACAGGACCTCGGCACCGAACTCCGCGGCGAGTGGATCGATTCGTGCGTGATCGACCACCTTGCCGATCAGGTCGACCGGGAGCACAACCTTGGCAGGGTGACGCTCATCCGCGAGGTCGGCCAGAGCCTCGCGCAAGAGCTCGGGGTTCATGTTCCCGGTGCTGTCGGCATCCACGAAGACGGGCTGCGCGCCCGTATACAAGATCGCGTTGGCGGTGGCCGCGAAAGTCATGCTTGACGTGACGACAAGATCGCCAGGGCCGACCCCCAGCACGATCAGACCCAGATGCAAGGCCGCGGTCCCCGAGGAAAGGGCGACGCAGTGGGCGCGATCGCAGTAGGCGGCCAATTCGGCCTCGAAGGCGTCGACCTGCGGTCCGAGCGGTGCGATCCAACCCGAGTCGAGCGCTTCCAGCAGGTACTGCTTCTCCAGGTCCCCTACATCTGGGGGAGAGAGGTAGACCCGTTCGGTCATCTGCCGGCCGCCTTCTTGAGAGCCTCGAGTTGAGTGGGCGTCGTCGGCCTCGTCGTGCAGCCCTCGCCCATCAACGATCGCTTTCCGGGGCGTGGCGCATCGCATCACCGAGATTGCCGACCAGGTCGCCGGGCGCCCACATACGCGACCAATAACCCCAGTCGAGCTGAGCCTCGTTGAGCGTCGGCACAACGGCATGGGAGATCTTGGGGTGCTTCGGTCGCTGAGCCTCCTCGCCGGAGGCTCGGAGCACCTCGTTGAGTTTCTCCCCTTCGCGCAGCCCGGTAATCACGATTTCGATGTCCCGACCCGACATTTCGATCATCCGTTCGGCGATGTCCATGATCCGGACAGGATCACCCATGTCCAGGATCAGCACCTCGCCCGCACTGCCGATCGCGCCAGCCTGCACGACGAGTTGGCATGCCTCGGGAATCGTCATGAAGTAGCGGGTAACGTCGGGGTGAGTGACCGTCAAGGGACCGCCGTTGTGAATCATGGTTCTGAAGAGCGGCAGCATCGAGCCCCGGCTCCCCAGCACATTTCCGAAACGGACCGACAAGTAGGGAAGCCCGGTCTCCTGACCGACCTGCGCGGTCAGCCGTTCAGCCAGACGCTTGGAGTGACCCAAGACACTCACGGGGTCTGCGGCCTTGTCGGTGGAGATGTTGATGAAAGCCTGCACGCCAACGCTGCGCGCCGCTCGCAGCACGTTTCTCGTGCCGAGCACGTTGGTCTTCCAGGCCTCCTCCGGATACTGCTGGAGCATCGGCAGGTGCTTGAGGGCGGCAGCGTGGAAGACCACCTCGGGACGCCGATCCGAAAAGACGGCTTGCAGCGCCTCCACGTCGCGAATGTCGGCCAGCACGACCTCACGGCCATCCAGGAGCCCGTGCCCGTAAACGGCCAACTCCGCGGCCTGCAGACCGGTTTCGTCTCGATCCAGCATCATCAGTTCCGCCGGTGAGAACCGCGCGATCTGCCGACAAAGTTCGCTGCCGATCGATCCACCGGCTCCGGTCACCAGCACCCGCTTGCCGGTGAGATAGCCGGCAATCGCTTCGACATCGGTGTCCACCGGGCGCCTGCCAAGCAGGTCTTCCATCGAGAGATCCCGCAGATCGTTGACCTGGCTCGCACCCTTGAGAACCTCGTCGAACGGCGGCAGCACCTTGACCTGAACGCTCAATGGATCGGCCACCTCGGCAACCCGAGTCATCAGGTGGGCGTCGGCGGCTGCGACGGCGACGACGAGGACCTTTGCGCCGGTTTGCTCGACCACGTTAGGGAGGTCGTTGAGCGAGCCGAGGACATCCACGTTGCGAATTCTGGCGTGGCGCTTACGTGGGTTGTCATCCAGGAGTCCGACTGGGTAATACGGCGAACGGATGTCGGTCAGCATCCGGCGGACCAACGTCTCACCCAGGTAGCCTGCCCCGAAGACAATGGCGGGTTCAGCATTCTCAATGCTGATCTGCGATTCGCGCACCAGTCGTGCGACGTAGCGAACTGCGAACATCTCGACAAGGGTCATCGGCAATGCGATCAGGACTGTGCTGCGCGGAATGCCAACAGCTGGCCCGATCAACAGCACCGGCACGAAGAGCAACATCGCCACACCCAGAGTGGCCAGAGCCAATGCTCGGACTTCCTCGAAGGAACCGTAACTGTACCGGCCCTGATACAGCCGTAGCGGCATTGCCACCAGAAGATGGGCTATCGCAGCAGCCACCACCAGCAAAGCGGTCGATACCCCGTTGAGCTTCTGGATATCAAACTCGAAGCGCAGGTATTGCGCCCCGACCAGAGCTATCGCCCAAGCCAATGCATCGAGCAGGAATTGTGTGCCGAATCGAAGGTGAGGCTCCGCGAAACGCCGGTACAAAGTCGCCGCAACCGGTCGTCCGATCGTAGCCCGGGCCTGAAGACGGCCACCCCAACCGGGTCGACCGACCTCTTCTGGTTTCACGAGCTCTTCCCATCGCAGCTAATGCTCTTTGACCTTCACAGGTTACAGGAAATGCAGCTGGCGGTTCGTCCGTCAACGGACGGCAGGGTGAACCCCGCTCCGCGGGGCCTACGGATCAGCGGTGCTGCGCGACCAACTCCCGCAGGTAGGCGCCGTAACCAGACTTGGCAAGCACGTCCGCACGAGCGAGCAGTTGCGCGTCGGTGAGGAAGCCCGAGTGCCAGGCAGCTTCCTCCGGCGACCCGACCTGGAGCCCCTGCCGGGCTTGCAGAGTCCGGACGAACTCGCTGGCCTCGATCAGGGAGTCGAAGGTGCCGGTGTCGAGCCAGGCGGTGCCTCGCGGCAGCACGGAGACCTGAAGCTGTCCCCGCTCGAGGTAGACCCGGTTGACGTCGGTGATCTCGAACTCGCCACGGGCCGAGGGGGCAAGATTCGCTGCGATGTTCACGACGTCCTCGTCGTAGAAGTACAGCCCAGGGACCGCGTAATGCGACTTCGGCCTGGCCGGCTTCTCCTCGATCGAAATGGCATGCCCGGTGTCGTCCACCTCGACCACGCCGTACGCGGTGGGATCGGCCACGTAGTAGCCGAACACTGCCGCACCCTCGATCTCGGTGTGGGTGCGCAACTGGGTGCCGAGACCCGAGCCGTAGAAGATGTTGTCGCCCAGCACGAGGCAGGACTTGTGCCCGTCCACGAAGTCGGCGCCGATGGTGAACGCCTGCGCCAGGCCCTTGGGCTCCGGCTGGGTCGCCCAGGTGATGTCGATGCCGAACTGTGAACCGTCGCCGAGCAGCCTCTGGAACGAGTCCTGTTCGTGCGGGGTGGTGATCACCAGGATCTCCCGGATGCCCGCAACGATCAGCGTCGAAAGCGGGTAGTAGATCATCGGCTTGTCGTACACGGGCACCAACTGCTTGCTGGTGGCGAGAGTGATGGGGTGCAGCCGGGTGCCTGAGCCACCGGCGAGGATGATGCCGCGCATGGCCGTAGTGTTTCACGCCGCCTCCAGCGGCCCTAGGATTCGCAGACATGGGGCGACTACTGGTGACTGGCGGGGCAGGATTCATCGGCACGAACTTCGTGCGATTGCTGGTTGATTCCACCGATCACACCGTGACAGTGCTCGACGCCATGACCTACGCCGGCAACGCGAATTCCCTTGCCGACCTGCCGGCGAATCGCTGCAAGCTGGTCATCGGAAGCGTCTCCGACGCCGAACTGGTCGACTCCTTGGTGGCCGACAGCGACATCGTCGTGCATTTCGCCGCCGAGTCCCACAATGACAATTCGCTCCGTGATCCGTCGCCGTTCATCCAGACGAATCTCGTCGGCACCTACACGCTGCTGGAGGCCGTCCGCAAGCACGGCACCCGCTACCACCACATCTCCACGGACGAGGTCTACGGCGACCTGGAGCTCGACGACCCGGCCCGCTTCACGGAGGACACGCCCTACAACCCGTCCAGCCCGTACTCCTCCACCAAGGCAGGCTCCGACCTGCTGGTGCGGGCCTGGGTGCGGTCCTTCGGCGTGCAGGCCACCATCAGCAACTGCTCCAACAACTACGGGCCCTACCAGCACGTGGAGAAGTTCATCCCCCGCCAGATCACCAACGTGATCGACGGCATTCGTCCCAAGCTGTACGGCGCGGGCCTCAACGTGCGGGACTGGATCCACGTCACCGACCACAACCGGGCCGTGCTGCGCATCCTCGAAGCCGGACGGATGGGCGAGACCTACCTGATCGGCGCGGACGGCGAACTCGGCAACAAGACCGTGATCGAGCTGATCCTCACAACTATGGGACAGCCGGCCGACGCCTACGACCACGTCACCGACCGCGCCGGCCACGACATGCGCTACGCGATCGACTCGACCAAGCTGCGCACCGAGCTCGGCTGGGAGCCCACCTACCGCGACTTCGAGTCAGGCCTTGCCGCGACGATCGACTGGTACCGCGCCAACGAGGACTGGTGGCGTCCGGTGAAGCAGGCCACGGAGGCCAAGTACGCGGCGGCGGGCCAGTGAGCGAGTTGTCCGTCGCCACCACGGCGATCCCCGGCCTCCTGGTCGTCCACCTGCCCCTGCACGGCGACGAGCGCGGCTGGTTCAAGGAGAACTGGCAACGGGCCAAGATGACGGCCCTCGGCCTGCCCGACTTCGGTCCGGTGCAGCACAGCGTGGCCCTCAACACCGAGGCCGGCGTGACCCGCGGCTTCCACGCCGAGCCGTGGGACAAGCTCGTCTCGGTCGCCACCGGCCGGGTGTTCGGCGCCTGGGTCGACCTCCGTGAGGGTCCCGGCTTCGGCCAGGCCGTCACCGTCGAACTCGGACCTGACACCGCGGTCTTCGTGCCGCGTGGTGTGGCCAACAGTTACCAGACCCTCGAGCACGGCACCGTCTACTCCTACCTCGTCAACGAGCACTGGAGCCCGGAGTCGACCGCGGAGTACACCTACCTGAACCTTGCCGATCCCACGATCGGTGTGACCTGGCCGATCCCGCTCGCGGAGTCCACCATCTCCGCAGCAGACGCCAGGCACCCCCTGCTCGACGACGTGCGTCCAATGCTGCCGCTGCGCACCGTGATCATCGGAGGCAACGGCCAGCTGGGTCGGGCACTCCGCAAGCTCCTCCCCGACGCCGAGTCGGTCGACCTGCCCGAGTTCGACTGCACCGATGAGGCGACTGTCGCGGGCTACCCGTGGCGCGGCGTGGGCGCAATCATCAACGCCGCCGCCTACACGGCGGTGGACGCTGCAGAGACACCCGAGGGACGCAGGGCGTGCTGGGCGGCCAACGTGACCGGGGTCGCCAACCTGTGCCGCGTCGCGGCGGAGCACCGGATCCCACTGGTGCACGTGTCCACCGACTATGTCTTCGACGGCACCGTTGAGCTCCACACCGAGGACGAGCCGTTCAGCCCGCTCGGCGTCTACGGGCAGACGAAGGCCGCCGCCGACGCGCTGGTCGGGCAGCTCTCCCGCCACTACCTGCTCCGCACCAGCTGGGTGATCGGCGAGGGCCGCAACTTCGTCCGCACCATGGCGGAGCTCGCAGGGAAGGGCATCGAGCCCGCGGTTGTCGATGACCAGTACGGACGGCTGACCTTCACGTCCACCCTGGCGGCGGGGATCGTCCACCTGCTGTCCACCGTGGCGCCGTACGGCACGTACAACCTCACCAACGAGGGCCCCGTGGCGTCCTGGTGCGAGGTCGCCCGGACCGTGTTCGGCCTGGTCGGTCGGGAGCCGTCCGAGGTGACCGCGATCACGACCGGGGAGTACGGCGCCGGCAAGCAGCTGGCCCCTCGCCCGACGCACAGCGCGCTCGACCTCAGCCGGATCACTGCTGCGGGGTTCGTTCCGACCGACTGGCGCTTGGAACTGGCCGCGTACTTGCGGGAAGGCTGACGCTCAGTCGCGACCGGCGGCCCTTCGTGACGCCCGCTCGCTGCGCTCACGGGCTCCTCAGGGATCGGTTCGTGACGCCCGCTCGCTCCGCTCACGGGCTCCTCAGGGATCGGTTCGGTGACGCCCGCTCACGGGCTCCTCAGGGACCGTTCTTCGGTCACTCAGTCGCGGCCGTAGATGTCGCGGGTGTAGACCTTGTCGGGCACGTCGGTCAGGTCGGCAGTCCAGCGGTTGGAGACGATGACGTCCGAGCGGCGCTTGAACTCGTCCAGGTCGCGAACGACCTCGGAACGGTAGAACTGGTTCTCAGCCAGGGACGGCTCGTAGACGATGACCTCGACTCCCTTGGCCTTGATCCGCTTCATGATCCCCTGCACCGAGGAGGACCGGAAGTTGTCCGAACCCGTCTTCATGGCCAGGCGGTAGATGCCGACCACCCGCGGCTCGCGGGCCAGCACCTCGGTGGCGATGAAGTCCTTGCGGGTGGTGTTGGCCGCGACGACGGCTGAGATCAGGTTCTGGGGCACCGTCGCATAGTTGGCCAGCAGTTGCTTGGTGTCCTTCGGAAGGCAGTAGCCGCCGTACCCGAAGGAAGGGTTGTTGTAGTACAGGCCGATCCGCGGATCCAGCCCGACGCCCTCGATGATTCGCGCCGAGTTCAGGCCGTGCACCGCAGCGTAGGTGTCGAGCTCGTTGAAGTAGGCCACCCGCAGCGCGAGGTAGGTGTTCGCGAACAACTTGATCGCCTCCGCCTCCGTCGACGGCATCAGCAGGACAGGCACGTGCTCCGACCTCGCGGCACCGACCATGAGGTCGGCGAAGATGCGTCCGCTCTCACCCTCATCGCCGACGACCACCCGGGACGGGTAGCGGTTGTCCTCCAGAGCGTGGCCCTCACGGAGGAACTCGGGGGAGAACAGGATGCGTGCACCCGGGAAGTGGCTGCGTTGCTCCTCTGTGAAACCGACGGGCACGGTGGACTTGATCACGACGATCGCCCCGGGCCGTCTGGTGCAGGCTTCGCGCAGGACGGCCTCCACCGAGCTGGTGTCGAAGACGTTCGTTGCCGGGTCGTAGTCAGTGGGTGTTGCGACCATCACCACCTCGGCCTCGGCGTAGGCCACCTCTGGGTCGCTGGTCGCATGCAGCCGCAGGCCCTCACCGGCCAGGGCCTCCTCCACGTCGGCGTCGGCGATGGGGGCAACCCCCCGTGCGATCTTCTCGACCTTGTCCCGGTCGATCTCCAGCAGGGTCACGTCGTGGTGAGCCGCAAGCAGGAGGGCATTGGACAGGCCGACGTAGCCGGCTCCCACCACTGTGATCTTCATTCGCCAAACCCCTCCCGAGCATCACCCGGATCCTAACGCCAGCGCCGCCTTCGCCCCGCCGAACCGTCCGGCTCAGCCCTCCGGGACCGTTGCCGTGCGGACGGCGACCGCGACGGCGGGCACGTCGGTGAACACGCCCTCGACGCCCCAGCGGAACATTCGCGCAAGGGCGCGCTCGGAGTTCACCACCCAGGGACGCACGGCGAGCCCGGCGGCATGGGCGTGCCGCACCCAGCCGTGACCGAGCACGAAGCGGGCGGGCGGGTGGATGGCTCCCACGCCGAGCCGGGCAGCGTAGCGCCAGGGCTTGTAGAGCGGATCGGTGTAGAGCATGCCGAGCTCGCAGGTGGTGCCGAGGGTCTCGAGCTTCTTCAGCGAGTAGTGGTTGAAGGTCGACAGCACCACCCGGTCGGCGAGGTCGTGGGCGGCGATGGCTGCCAGCACCAGTTCCTCGAGCCCCGGGTAGTCCTCCTCGGAGTTCTTCAGCTCGATGTTCAGCTTGAGGCCCGTCGGTGCGAGCAGGTCGAGGGCCTCGGCGAGGGTGGGCACCTGCACGCCGGGGAACCCGGACATCCCTGCGGACGCGTCGAGGCGCTGCAGTTGGGCGAGCGTGTGGCCGATCACCGGTCCGTTGCCGTCCGTGGTGCGGTCGACGCTCTCGTCGTGCATGACCACGACGACGCCGTCCGCGCTGAGCTGCACGTCGAGCTCGATCCCGTCCGCACCCTGGGCCACGGCCAGTTCGAAGGCCGGCAGCGTGTTCTCCGGTGCCACTCGACGGGCACCCCTGTGCGCCCAGATCTCGGTCACTGCACTGCTCCTCAGGTGGGTTTCAAGGGTGACTGTACGGGTGGTGCGGGTCGCGAGGGGCAACTATGGTCTGAGCGTGACCGAGCGCCCCACAACTGCCATCGATGCCATCGCCGACGCCTACACCAACCGCCTCGCAGAACTGGATCCCCTCGCTGCCACCGAGATGGGCATCGCGGGGCACGACCACCAGATGACCGACCTCTCCCCGGACGGTCACGACGAGCGCGCACAGCTGAGCCGCGACACCCTCGCCCAGCTGGCAACGGCTGCTGCCGCCGACGAGGTCGACCAGGTGACGGTGGCCGCCATGACCGACCGGCTGAAGCTCGACCTCGAGCTGTACGACGCCGGTGAGTACCTGTCGCAGCTGAACGTGATCGCCTCCCCATTGCAGGGCCTTCGCGACGTCCTCGACATCATGCCGACGGCCACCACCGACGACTGGGCCAACATCGCCTCCCGCGTCAGCAGGGTGCCCGAGGCCATCCACGGCTACATCGAGTCGCTGCGCGAAGGCGCCCGGCGCGGTCTGGTGCCCGCCAAGCTGCAGGTGGACGAGGCCGTCCTGCAGGCAGCCGAGCTGGCCGATCCGACGTCATCGTTCTTCGTCACGTTCACCGCCGGCGCCAGCCCGGACGGGGCACCCGCCCCCGGCGCGCTGGCGAACGACCTGGCCATGGCCGGACGCAAGGCAGCCGGCGCCTACGGTCAGCTGGTGGAGTTCCTCAGCGAAGAACTCGCGGCGCAGGCACCCCTGGACGACGCCGTCGGCCGCGACCGTTACGCGCTGTGGTCGCGGGAGTTCGTCGGCGCGGCCGTCGACCTCGACGAGACCTACGAGTGGGGCCTGGACGAGCTGGCCCGCATGGCGGCGGAGCAGGACCGGATCGTGAAGGAGATCGCCGGACCGGGAGCGACCATCGCCGACGCCATCGCCAAGCTGGAGAGCGACCCGTCCCGCGTGCTGCACGGCAAGACGGCGTTGCGGGAGTGGATGCAGGCGACCGCGGACGAGGCGATCGCAGCCGTCGACGGCGTCCACTTCGACATCCCCGAGCAGATGAAGACGATCGAGTGCATGATCGCGCCGTCGGAGAACGGCGGCATCTACTACACCGGTCCGTCGGACGACTTCAGCCGGCCCGGACGCATGTGGTGGTCGGTGCCGCCGGGCGTCACCGAGTTCAGCACCTGGCGGGAGAAGACCACCGTCTACCACGAGGGCGTCCCCGGCCATCACCTGCAGATCGCGCAGGCAGTGCTCAACCGGCAGCAGCTCAACTCGTGGCGCCGGCTGGTGAGCTGGAGCTCCGGCCACGGCGAGGGCTGGGCGCTGTACGCGGAGCGGCTGATGGAAGAGTTCGGCTTCATGGACGAGTTGGGCGACCGGCTCGGTCTCGTCGACGGCCAGCGGATGCGCGCCGCGCGGGTGGTGCTCGACATCGGCGTCCACTGCCGCAAGCCGGCACCGGCGGAATGGGGCGGCGGCACCTGGGACGCTGCCAAGGCCTGGGAGTGCTTCCGTGCCAATGTGAACATGGACGAGGCCTTCCTGCGGTTCGAGCTGAACCGCTACCTCGGCTGGCCCGGCCAGGCACCGTCCTACAAGATCGGCCAGCGCCTGTGGGAGACCTATCGCGCCCAGGCCGAGGCCAGGGCGGGGGCCGACTTCAGCCTGAAGGACTTCCACTCACGCGCGCTGAACCTCGGTTCGGTGCCCCTCGCAGTAATGCCGCAGGCCCTCGGCCTGGACTGAATCAGGGACGGCTCAGGCGACCTTGCTCCAGATCCGGACCCAGTCCACCAGGAGCTTCTGGTCGGACACGTCGGTGATCGGCTTGACGTTGCCGAGCGGGTGCTTCAGCCGGGGGAGCTCCCAATCGGAGCTCAACAGGCTGAGGATCAGGTAGTACTCCGCCTTGCCGGGCTTCACCTTGATCGTCTTCGTCACCGCGCCGTCGGTCCGGAAGACGAACCTGGTGGCGGTCCACTCGACGGAGACCTCGTGGTAGTCCTTCCACCACGCCTTCTTCCGGGTCTTCGAGAAGATGACCCGGCCGCCCTTCTTCTTCAACGCCTTCGGGTTTCCGGGCCGGTACATCTTGCCGGTGGAAGGGATGTGTAGGTAATTCACCAAACCGGAGCCGTAGCCGAAGGTCTCCGCGATGTCGATCTCGCCGCCACCTCGCGCATAGGACTGCAACCAGATGCCGGTGTGCATGCCCTGGGCGGTGGGGAACTTCACCCGGGCCGCGACGATTCCGGGCTTGGCGGTATTCACGCGGAAACCCGACTTGTTTGCGGCGGTACTCACGATGGAGTTCTCGAACACGCCTCGTGGGCAGTTGTGGGTCAGCTTGTACTGGGCCTTCGCCTTCGCGATGGCGACGCGACGTGCGTGCCTGGTGTGCTTGTGCCTCGCAGAGGCCAGGTCGCGCTTCAGGCGTGCCTTGGCGAGCTTGTTGGCTTTGGCGACGACCGTTGTGAAGTACTCATCATCGGTGTGCCTGATGATCCCTGCGTTGAACTCGTCGTCCTTGACGAACCGCACGGCGGAGTTGTCGCTGGGCAGCGAGCACAGCCGGCTCGTCATCTGGGAACCGACCGAGCGATCCGACCACCATGCTTCCTCAAGAGCAGTCCCATCGAAGTGGTCGCTGAACTTGTCATCCCATTGGTCGGCAAGGGTCACCGCCGGGCTGTGCACGGCCGGACGGAGCCCTGACACGGCCAACGCCACCCGGTAGCTCTCGCCGCCGACGACATCGGTCTTGAAAGTGGCGCGTCCCTTGGAGTCGAGTTTCTTGCCGTTGGCTGCCGCCGTCCACTCCGGCTGCGCTGCGGCCGCGCCGACCGTCTGCTTGCGCTGGTCGAGGATGGCCGCACGGCGGGCATAACTCTTGCCGAAGGACACCACAACCGTGTCGGCCACCGGATTGAGCGTCAGCGTCGCCTTCGGCTCCTCGACGCTCGGAATGACCGGCACGATGGGTCCGGCCAAGGGACGCACCAGGGGTTTTGCGTCCGGCTGGGCCGCGGTCGCCGTCGCGTCGTGCGCAGTCCCGGGCGTGACGAAAAGGCCAAGGGTGAGAAGCCCTGCGACCAGGAGCCGACTGTGGCGATCACGCATCCAGTAACTCCCGTCCGAGGTCCGACCGGCCCAGTATCGCAGGACGGCGCACCTCGGCGGGCGGATCGCTCAACGCACGCCCCCGCCGCGCCCCCGGAGCGCCCGGACTGTATTGGGGACGGTTCCAACTCGGTCCACCACGCAATCGGGGACGGTGCCCGCTCGGCCGGGTGGACCGAGTTGGGAACCGTCCCCGATTCGTCCGCGTCAGAAGATGCGGTTGACGATGGACGCCGGGGCTTCGAGGAGAGCCTCGATCTCGTCGTCCAGCTTCACCAGCGTCAGCGATGCGCCGGCCATCTCGAGGCTGGTGCAGTACTCGCCGACGTAACTCTTCGCAACGGTGATGCCCTGCGCGGCCAGCTTCTCCGCTGCGATGCCGTAGAGAAGGTAGAGCTCGCTGATCGGGGTGCCGCCGAGGCCGTTGATCATCAGGGCGACGCGGTCACCGGAGACGTAGGGCAGGTCGGGGACGACTGCGCCGAGCAGCTCGTCGACGATCTCGTCAGCGCTGACCATCTTCGCGCGGCGGCGCCCGGGCTCGCCGTGGATGCCCACGCCGACCTCGATCTCGTCATCGCCCAGTTCGAACAGCGGGCTGCCCTTGGCGGGCGGGGTGCAGGCGGTGAGCGCGATGCCCATGGTGCGGGTCACCGAGTTCACCTTCTCGCCGACGGCCTTGACCTCTTCGAGCGACGCGCCCTGCTCGGACTTGGCGCCGACGGCCTTGATCACGAAGAAGTTGCCGGCAACGCCGCGGCGTCCGACCGTCCAGGTGGAGTCCTGCACGGCGACGTCGTCGTTGATGAACAGGGTGTCGACCTTGATGCCATCGGCATCTGCCAGTTCCTGCGCCATCTCGAAGGCCATCCGGTCACCGGTGTAGTTGTTGACGAGCAGCAGCACGCCCTTGTCGGACGCGACGAGCTTCGCGGTCTCGTAGACGTAGTCGCTGGGCGGCGCGGCGAACACGTCGCCGGGGCAGGCGGCGTCGAGCATGCCTGGTCCGACCACCATCACGTGGGCCGGCTCGTGACCTGAGCCCGAGCCCTGAACGATGCTGACCTTGTCGTTGCTGGGCGCGTCGGCCCGCATGATCAGGTTGTACTCGGGGACGTACTTGATGGTCTCCGGGTTGGCCAGCGCGATGCCCTTGAGCATTTCGGGGACGAACTGCTTGGGATCGTTGACGAACTTCTTCATGACTTCCCTCTCCTTGGGTTTCTTGGTCGTTCGGTTAGTTGCTGGGCCAGGCCTCGGCGAGGCCTTCGAGGAGGACGGCGATCGCCATCGCGCCGGCGTCCACTGAGCCGATGCTGCGTTCGCCGGTGTAGGCGGCACGGCCACGCCTGGCCTGCATCGTCTTGGTCGCGTCCGCTGCACTGCGGGCGGTCACGGCCATCGCTGCCACGGCTTCTGCGCCGCTGTGGCCGGCGTTCATCTCTGCTTCGAGGGTGTCGGTGGCCGGCACCAGTGCGTCGAGCAGGGTCTTGTCGCCCAGCTCGGCCTGGCCGCGGGCCTTGATGCCCTCGATGGACGCCCGCAGCGCGCGCACGACATCGGTGCCCTCGATCTGCGGGTGTTCCTTCAGCTGCACGCCTGCCCGGAGCATGGCCGTGCCCCAGATCGGACCGGACGTGCCGCCGATCCGTGCGGACACCGCTGCCGCGATCTTGGTGAGGAACACGCCAGGATCACTGCGGTCGTAGCTGTCCCAGTTCTCTATGACGATCTCGAACCCGCGGGCGAGCGAGTAGCCGAAGTCGCCATCCCCCACCACGGCGTCGAGTTCCCCGAAGTAGGTCTCATTGGCCACAATGTTCTCCGCGAGATTCCGCATGACGAACTCGACGTCGGTGATGGAGCCACTCATCTGGTTTCCTCCTGGTTGGTTGGGAGCAGTTGTTCGAGGTGGTCCTGTGTGACCATGCCGTCCGGGCGGACGCCGGCCGGCGCGGCGATCACGGTGAGCGGGTCGCCCGGATCGCCGAGGTGGCTGAGCACGAGGGAGGCCCCGGTGAAGTCGTCGTCGACGGTGAACGAGCTGACCGTGACGATGGTGGCGAGGCCTGCGCCGCGGGCTGCAGCCACCCCGATGCCGGAGTCCTCCACGACCACGCAGGCGTCCGGGTCGAGGCCGAGGTCCTCGAGCACCTTCAGGTAGATGTCGGGCGCGGGCTTCTTCCTCGCGACGATGTCCCCTGCGAACACGTGGCAGCGGCCGGCGAGCTCTGCGCCGACGGCGTGCTCGAGCACGGCGCGCACCGAAGGCTCCGCCGAGGTGGACGCGACGGCGACCGTCCAGCCGTTGGCGAGGACGTCGCCGATCAGCCGGTGGATGCCGGGCCGGCCGGGGAGCAGGCCCGCGTCCACCCGCGCGGTGAACAGCTCGGTCTTGCGGGCGTGGAGCTGCTTGATCAGGTCGGTGCGCTCGGCGCCATCGTTGAACTCGCTGGCGATGCGCTCCTTTCCGCCGCCGATCTTCAGCTTCTCGGCGTAGGTGGCCTCGTCCCAGTGGATCGGCAGGTCGAACTCGGCGAAAGCGTCGTTGAACGCCGGCAGGTGGCCGTCCTTCTCGGTGTCGGCCAGCACCCCGTCACAGTCGAAGATGAGCGCCGGCACGTCAGGCCCTGCCGGAGCTGCCGAAGACGTCGGCGTAGTGCCTTGTCATGTCGCGGACGGCGTCGCCGACGGCGATGAACAGCGACGGCGGGTCCCACTTGCCCTTGCTCTCCGCGTCCTTGAGGAAGGCGAGGCTGGACTGCATGTAGGTCTCTTTCAGCGCCGTCGAGATGTTGACCTTGGCGCAGCCTCGCGCGATGCAGTCGCGGAACTGGTCGTCGGTGAGGCCGCTGCCGCCGTGCAGGGCGATCGGTACCGGGTGGGCTGCGACGATGTCGGAGACCCGCTGGAAGTCGAGCACGGGGGCCCGCTTGTAGGTGCCGTGCGCGTTGCCGATGGCGGGGGCGAAGACGTCGACGTCGGTGGCTTCGAGGTAGCGGAGCGTGACCTCCAGGGACTGGCGCTTGGACTCCTCGTCGGAGCCGACCCCGTCCTCCTGGCCGGTGATGGACTCGATCTCGCCCTCCACGTCCGCGCCGTACCGGCGGGCCTCTGCGACGACCTCGACGGTCTGGCGCTGGTTCTCCGCCACGTCCAGCTGGGACGCGTCGAAGAGCACCGAGTTCCAGCCGGCTGCGAGGCAGTCGCTGATCACCTGGCGGTCGGGACAGTGGTCCAGGTGCAGGGCGCAGGGCACCTCGATGCCGGAGGTCATCGCGTGCCACATGGCGTAGAGGGTGTCCACGCCCACCGTCCGGACGGTCTTCACCGACGTCTGCAGGATCACCGGGGATCTGGCCTCGACCGCTCCGGCAAGGACGTTCTCCATGGTGAGGTCGTTGACGATGTTGATCGCCGGCACTCCGTACCGCTGTTCGAACGCGGGCGCGAGGATGTCGGAAAGTGTGTGGACGGCCACCGCTGCTCCCCTCTGCACTGAGATTGAGCCTCACCCTAGGAACGCCCACCGGCCGGGCATATGGGGTAATCCCCCCACACCCTCTGGGGGACGCCGGTGGGGTTGGCGCGAACCTGGGGACGGTTCCTGGTTCGGTTCAGACCGTGGGGTTGGCGCGAACCTGGGGACGGTTCCTGGTTCGGTTCAGGAACCGAACCGGGGACTGGCGGAAAAGGGGGACGGTTCCTCTTCCGTTCAGGACGGTCCCGCTGCCGTCCAGCGTGAACGGAAATGGAACCGTCCCCGTTTCCCACCATGCTGGTCCGGGAGCAGGTCTGAACCGAACCTCGGAACCGTCCCCAGGTTCGCGCCAACCGCGATCTGAACCGAACCTCGGAACCGTCCCCGGGTTTGAGTCAGACGCGGGCGAGGAGCTCGGTGCGGGAGTGCACGCCGCCCTTGCGCAGGATCGCGCCCACGTGTTTCTCCACGGTCTTCACGGAGATGCCGAGACGGCTGGCGATCTGCTTGTCGGCAAGGCCCCGGTCGAGCAATTGGCGGACCTCGTGCTCGCGCCCGGTGAGCCCGTCGCCGTCCACGGCCGGCATGCCGCCGAGCTGGGCGAGCACGCCGCCGAAGACCAGCACGTCGCCACGGGCCACCCCCACCACCACGCGGCCGAGGGTGGTCGCGTCCACGTCGGCCTGCACGAACCCGCGGACGCCGGCTGCGGCCCAGTCGCGCAGGTCGGCCTCGGGCGTCCCTGCGTCGATCACGCCGATCACCCCGGTGGCAGCGGACGCGGCGCGCAGCCCGGCGACCAGCTCTGCCCCGGTGGCGTCATGGACGCGGGTGCCCGCAAGCACCACGTCCGGCCGCAGCAGGCGGACGGCTTCGACGGCCGGCCCGAATTCGGCAACCTCCGCCACCACCTGGACGCCCGGCTCGCTCTGGTCGAGCAGGCGCACCAGCCCGGTGCGCATCGCCGGCACCTGGTGCACCACGACCACCCGCAGTCGTGGCCCCTCGACGTTGCCGTTCAGGGCCGCGCGATAGGGCAGGTCGGCGCGGATGCGCGTGCCCCAGCCGGGCGTTGAGTCGATGCGGACCCGTCCGCCCACCTGGGCGGCACGGGCCACCAGTCCGGAGAGGCCGACGCCCTGCCGTCCGTCAGCCTCGGTGTCGAACCCGCAGCCGTCGTCCTCGACGATGACGGCGATGCCCTCGGACCCGTAGACGAGCCCCACCCGCACCATCGATGCCCGCGCGTGCTGGACGACGTTGGTCAGCGATTCCTGCACGATCCGCAGCACCTGGGTCTCGACGTCGCGGTCCAGCGGCTGCTGCTCGCCGAACACCCGGAACGTCGGAACGAGCTCCGAGGTCGCCTGCACCCACTCGAGCTCGAGCCCGATGCTCTGGTCGAGCGGACGCGCGCCCAGCCCGGCAGGGCCCAGGCCCCAGATGGCGCGGCGGCCTTCGTTCATGGTCTCCTGCGCTGCCTGCTGGGCCAGGGTGAGCGCGGACAACGGGTCGCCCCCGTGGCTGGCGATCGTGTGGGCGTCGGCGATGCGCAGGGCGATGGTCGCCAGGCCGCGTCCGATGCTGTCGTGCACCTCGAGCATGGCCCGCTCGCGTTCGGCTGCGACCGCGGCTGCCTTCGCCCGCTCGCTCGACTCCTGGTGCAGCCGGGAGTTGGCGATCGCGATCGCGGCGTGCGTGGCGAACCGCTGCAGCAGCTGGGCGTCGGCCGCGTCGAAACGCTGGGAGTCGGAGGAGGCGAAGACGATCACGGCGCCGATCAGGTCGGTGCGCAGCATGATCGGGACGCCGATGACGGCGCGGCGGTAGCGATCCTCCAACGGACGGATGTGGCCGTTGGGAACCTGCGCGTACTGCTCGAAGATCACCGGTTTGCCCGACCTGGCAACGGCCCCGGTGGCCCCCTCCTCGAGGGAGAACACCATGCCGGTCTGGCAGCCCTCGTCGAGGTCGATCTCCTTGCGGTAGGTGTGGCTGACCTGGTCGACGAGGCACAGCGAGCCGCTGCAGCAGCCCAGCAGTTCGACGGCGCTGCGCAGGATGCGTTCGAGGAGGGGTTGCAGCCGGAACTCACCGGCAAGGTCGTTGGCCACCCCGGCCAACGCATCCACCGATGCCCGGTCCCGGGCGTCCGCCTGCACCATTGCTGACATCGCGATCTCCCCCACGCCGTCATCGGTTCGACCTCGGCGTTCGGTCGCCAGCCTAGGTGCGCGACCGCCATGTCGGAAGATGCGTGCGCGGGGCCAGGCGTGGGCCGTGGCGGGGACGGTGCAGCCCGGCGTACATCACCAGTCGCTGCACCCGCAGCCGGTGCGGGCGGTAGGGCTCCAGCAGCTCGGCGAGTCCGTCATCGTCCACCTCGACGCCGGTCAGTGCCCAGCCGATGTCCTTGGCCACGTGGTAGTCGCCGAAGCTGACCGCGTCCGCGTCGCCCAGGGACCGTGCCCGGATCTCGGCGCTCGTCCAGACGCCGATGCCGGGAAGGCTGCGCAGCCGCTCGTCCGCCCGGGACGGTTCGGAGGGCAGCACCCGTTCGAGGGTGCCGGCAACGCGGGCGGCGCTGACGATGGTGCGGCTGCGGGCCGGATCGATGTGCAGCGCCAGCCACTCCCAGGACGGGATCGCCCGGATCACCTCTGGCGTGGGGAAGGTGCGCAGGCCGAGCGCTGCACCCGGGCCGGGGGCAGGCTGCCCGTGGCGTGCGAGCAGCGACCGGATGCCCATGGTCGCCTCCTGCCCGGTGACCTTCTGCTCGATGACCACCGGAACGAGTGCGTCCCAGACGGACGGGGTGCGCCCCAGCCGCCAGTGCGGACGGAGCCGGTGCAGTTCGGCCAGAAGCGGGTGCTGCGGCTGGAAGCCGGACGGGTCGTCGGACGCGCCGAGCAGGTCGGGAAGCATGACGAGCACCAGCTCTGCGCCCGGACCCCAGGCCCGGGCCTCGATCAGGCCGGCGCCGTCCAGCGGCCGCACGGCGAGGGTGGCAGGGCCGGACGGGCTGTTCAGAGCCCGCCAGTGGAACCCGGCGTGCACGCGGTACGTGGGGTCGGTGACGCCGCGCTTGAACGACCCCCACACCTGCTCCACCGGGCATGGCCAGTCCGGCCGCCAGGTGCGCGTGCGAGGTTCGTCCACCGGGCAACGGTAACGCCGGACGCCGACACCCACCCTCGCCCGAAGCCCGGACGGCGGTGCGCGCCGGCAGTTGAGAAAGCTGCTGGGAAGGGGCGATGCCAAACCCCGCGTGGCGTACGTGAAGGTAAGCATTGCCCGCCCTGCGAGTCGGGTACCAAGTTGGGTTCCGTTCGGCACCGGGGCCGTCGGCCCCCTCGCCCCCTTGGAGGTCACGTGTCAGCACATCGTCCAGCCGCGCTCGCCGTAGCCCTGCTCACCATCGCGGGACTGATCGGCACCGTCCCCAGCCCGGCCGCAGCCACACCCACGGCTCCGGCACCGCAGGTGGCTCCCACATCAAAGCCCAGGAACAACGGCAGCGGAGCCAAGGCGGTCTTCTTCGCCGCGGACGGCATGCGCCAGGACCTCGTCGAGCGCTTCGCCGCACAGGGCACGATGCCGACCATGCGGAACCTGCTGCGCCACGGCGTCAAGGCCAGCGGCAACGGGCTCCTCACCCAGGCGCCCCCGAACACCGGCGCCGGCTGGTACACCCTCGCGACCGGCGCCTGGCCGGGTGTTGCCGGTTCGACCAACAACACGTTCCACACCAACGGCGCAGCGTTCGCCACGTCCCGCAACTCGGCGTTCGACGCCGGCACCCTGCAGGTCGAGACCATCGCCCAGTCCGCCGAGCGCGGCGGCCTGAAGGTCGCCCAGGTGGAGTGGGCCGGCGGCGCCAACGCCACCATCAACGGCCCCACCGTCGACTACCAGACCTTCCATTCCGGCCGGGGCGTCACGACGAACTTCGTCGGGACGAAGGGTGCCCAGCTGTTCGACGACGCGACTCTCATCAGGTCCCTCGGCCTGCAGTTCGACCATCCGGACGGCTACCCCGACGCCGGTCAGGCGCCGTTCGCCGGCGCAGCCCCCACCACCGCCAGCGGCTGGACGAACGTCCCGCTCTCCTACAGCCCGCCCAAGGAGATGCGCATGCGGGTGCTGGACTTCGGCACCGACAAGTACGGCCTGAACGCCTACATCTACGACAGCAGTGACGACCACAGGACGAACTACAACCGGGTGCTGTTCGCCGAAGCGAAGAACGGCGCGGATGCCGTCGGCAACCTGAAGCAGGGCCAGTGGGCCGATGTGAAGGTGAAGATCAGCGGCGGCAGCCTGGACGGGAAGACCGCCGGCATGCTGGTGAAGGTCGAGACCCTCACCCCTGACCTGTCGAAGGTGCGGCTGTTCCACACCTCGGTGACAAGGGCAATCGCCAGCTGGCCGAACTGGGCCGGCGACTCCGGCATCACCGACTTCGCCGAGTACATCGCCGTGAAGTTCCCGACGGCCACCGCGGCGGACTTCGCCGTGGGCGAGGCCGGGATCGTCTCGGAGGACACCTACGCGCAGCAGGGTCTCGCCTGGACGAACGCGCACTGGCCGATCCTGAAGTACATCGGCAAGCACTACCACCCCGACCTGCTGCTGGCCGGGTTCCCCACGACCGACGAGTTCTCCCACCAGTTCCTCGGACTGGTGACGAAGAAGCTGCCGGGCAACATCGCCAACCCGGCCTACGACGACGCGAACCTCGACCACGTCAAGGACGGACGGGTGAGGGCGAGGGAGGGCTATCTACGAGCTGCCTACGCCGGCGCTGACGCGACGCTGAAGCTGGCCCGCTCGCTGGTCGGTCACGACCCGACCACGTTCGTCGGCTCGGACCACGGGTTCGCGCCGCAGTTCCTCGCCGTGGACGCGTCCAAGGTGTTGGTCGACCTCGGCCTGCTGAGCAAGCCGCAGACCTCGAACTGCCGGACGGCAACGGGCGAGACCATCGGGATGGCCAAGGCCTGCTGGGCCGGTGGCACCGTCCAGATCTACCTGAACCTCGCAGGCCGCGACCCGGCCGGTGGGTTGACCCAGGTGGACGCGGACAAGGAGGCGGCCACCGTTGCGAAGATCAAGGCGGCCTTCGAAGGCCTCAGCGACCCCAACGACTGGACCGGCGACGGCAAGGCCGAAGGGTGGAGCCCGATCGACCGCGCCTTCACCAAGGCCGAGTCGCGCTACATCCCGAACGGGCCGAACTCGACGGCCGACATGGCGCACCCGACCCGCACCGGTGACCTCGTCGTGTTCGCCAAGGTGCCGTACCAGTTCGACGCGGCGACCCCGGGCACGCTGGTCGCCCCGTCCCACTTCTTCGGCCAGCACGGCTACGTGCCCGACGTGAAGAGCCTGAGCGGCAACACCAACATGCGTGCGACCTTCCTCGCAGGGGGCAAGGGCGTCGGACGCGGCTCGGTCAAGGCACGCTCGATCGACCTGGCCCCGACGCTGTCCTACCTGCTCGGCATCCCCGAGCCGCAGTACAGCCAGGGCACCGTCCTGCGGGGTGTGGTGGCACGCAGCCGCCAGTACACGCCGGTGAATGTGGTCGCGCTGAACGACTTCCACGGTCAGCTCGACCCGACGACCCGCGCCTACGACAACGGGATCAACGCCCGTGTCGGCGGCGGCGCGTTCCTCGCGACCATGTTCGACGAGGAAGCAGCGAACCTGCCCGGCCAGGACCTGCTCCTCGCCGGCGGTGACAACGTCGGGGCCTCGCCGGCGAACTCGTCACTGCTGCAGGACATGCCGGCCATCGACGTCGAGAACGCCTGGGGTCTGGACGCCACGTCCTACGGCAACCACGAGTTCGACTACGGCGTTGCCCGGCTGCAGGCCCAACAGGCGCGGGCGCACTTCCCGTTCCTCGCCACCAACATCGTCGACACCGCCACCGGGCGGGCACCGAGCTGGGTGACACCGTCCAAGGTGTTCACCGTCAACGGTGTCAAGGTCGGCGTGATCGGCGCGGAGCTGAAGGAGACCCCTGAGCTGGTCTCTGCCGGAGCCACAGCAGGGCTGACCTTCCTCGACGAGGCGCCACGCATCAAGGCCGAGTCCGAGCGGCTGCGCAAGCGCGGCGTGAAGGTGCAGGTCGTGGTGATCCACCAGGGCACGGCCTCCGGGACGAACGCTGCCGGCAACACGGCGGCCACCCCCTGGGACGGCCCGATCCTCGCCATCGCCGACGCCCTGCAGGGCACGACGGTGGACGCGATGATCGTCGGCCACACCCACCGGATCTCGAACCTGATGCGCGGCAGGATCCTCGTGACGGAAGGCATCAACGCCGGCACGAGCTACTCGGTACTGCAGCTGGCTGTGCGCCACGGTGATGTCTCCTGGGCCGGCGGCGCGACCCGGGTCGCGAAGGACCTCGGCGTCGCTGCCCGCACCGACGTGCAGGACATCATCAACGATGCCAACGACCAGACCGCCGTGCTGCGCAACCAGGTGATCGGTACGCAGGTCAACGACATCATGCGTGATCCGACCCGGCTGCACGAGTCCGAGATGGGCAACCTCGTCGCGGACTCGATGCGCGCCAAGTACCCGGGGGTGGACGCCGCGTACACCAACTCCGGTGGCCTCCGTCAGGACCTGGTCTGCAGCCCGCCGTCCGCGGGTGAGCAGGCCTGCGAGATCACCTGGGGCGAGATGTTCGCTGTGCTGCCGTTCGGTAACCGGTCGGTGATCCTCACCCTCACCGGCGCGCAGCTGCGGCAGGCGTTCGAGAACGGGTTCTCGCCGGTCTGCAACTCCGCGATCTCGACCGGACGGTTCCCGCAGGTCTCCGGTCTCCGGGCGACCTTCACCTGCAACGGCAACACCCCGCAGGTGACCGGGATGTGGAAGACCCCGAACGGCATCGGCGGTGGGGAGACGGCGATCACGGACAGCGACACGGTACGGCTCGTGACCAACGACTTCATGTACACCGGCGGGGACGGCTACACGGTCTTCGCGTCCGCCACCAACGTGGCGCAGCCCGGTGACGACCTCCTGCAGGTCAGCATCGACTACGTCACGGCGCACTCCCCGGTGAACCCCGTCGTCGAGGGGAGGGTCACCGGTCCGTAGCCGACGGCTGGCGGGGATCGGGCCGCTTCTGGACCGAGTTGGGGACGGTTCCAACTCGGTCCAGCGCAGGTGGACCGAGTTGGAACCGTCCCCTACTTGGTCCAGCAGCGAGAGAGTTGGCACATGCTGTTCAACGAGGTGGTCGAGACATCGGCCCGGGTGGCCGCGACCGGATCGCGGACGGCCAAGGTGGCCGCGCTGGCGGAGACCCTGGCGCACGCCGACGGTGTCGAGCTCGAGATCCTCGCGCACTACCTTTCCGGCTCGCTGCGGCAGCGGCGGACGGGGGTGGGCTGGCGCTCCCTTGTCGGGCGGCCCGAGCCCGCCCTCGAGCCCGGACTCACTCTCTCGGAGGTGGACGCTGCGTTCTCCGAGCTGAGCCTGCTCGCAGGAACCGGGTCGCAGGGCGCCCGCCAGGGGCTGCTGGCTGAACTGATGGGCCGCGCCACCGCGCCCGAGCAGGACTTCCTCGCCGGCCTGGTCACCGGCGAGACCCGCCAGGGCGCACTCGAAGGGGTGCTGCTGCCGGCCATCGCCAGGGCTTTCGGCGTCGACGTGGACGGGGTGCGCCGGGCGGCCATGTTCGCCGGGTCGATCCCCGTCGTCGCCGTCGCGGCAGCAGCCGGTGGCGACGTTGCGCTGGCCGGGATCACCCTGCAGGTCGGACGGCCGGTGCTCCCGATGCTGGCATCCTCGGCGCCCGACGTCGCGTCGGCCTTCGAGCGGTTCGGCACCGGGGCGCCGGTGGCCGTCGAGGCCAAGCTCGACGGCATCCGCATCCAGGTGCACCGCGAGGGCGACCAGATCTCGGTGTACAGCCGCAGCCTCGACGACATCACCGCCCGCCTGCCGGCCGTGGTCGCGGCCACCGCAGCCCTGCCCGCCCGCCGGCTCGTGCTGGACGGGGAGGCGCTCGCGCTGCGGCCGGACGGGCGCCCGATGCTGTTCCAGGACACCACATCGGCAGGATCCGGGCTCACCCCGTTCTTCTTCGACCTGCTGCACGTCGACGACCTCGACCTGGTGGACGAACCCACCACCGTCCGCTACTCCCACCTCGCCCGCCTGGTGCCGCCGGCGTTCCTCGTCGACCGCCTGGTGACGGCGGACGCCGCACAGGCGTCCGCGTTCTCGCAGGAAGTACTCGCGAGTGGTCACGAGGGTGTCGTGATCAAGGCGCTGGACGCCGGTTACGCCGCCGGCCGGCGAGGCGCTTCCTGGGTGAAGGTGAAGCCGGTGCACACCCTCGACCTCGTCGTGCTGGCCGTCGAGTGGGGCAGCGGACGGCGCCGCGGCTGGCTGTCGAACATCCACCTCGGAGCCCGCACCGACGACGGCGGCTTCGTGATGCTCGGCAAGACCTTCAAGGGCATGACCGACCAGATGCTGGCCTGGCAGACCGAGCGTTTCCTCGCGCTGGAGACCCACCGCGAGGGCCACGTGGTGTTCGTGCGACCCGAGCAGGTCGTCGAGATCGCCTTCGACGGACTGCAGCGGTCCACCCGGTACCCGGGTGGGGTCGCCCTGCGCTTCGCCCGCGTCCTGCGGTACCGCGAGGACAAGTCGGCCGCCGACGCCGACACGCTTGCCACGGTGCGTGCTCTCGCCGGTTAGTGTTCGGCCATGCGGGTCTCGAAGTGGTGGCGGTTGCTGTGCCTCGCCATCGTCGCCACCCTGCTGACCAGCGGCTGCACCTTCCCCGGCATGACGGGCAACAGCGACCTGCCCGAGACCCGGGTGTTGTTCATCGGCAACAGCTTCACGTTCTACAACATCGGCGTCGACCAGGTGCTCCATGGCCTCGCGCCACGCACGACGGTCGAGCTCCAGGCAGTCGGTGGAGCCACCCTGACCGACCACCTCGCCAACACCACCACCATGGACAGGGTGCGGCAGGGCCACTGGACCTACGTCGTGATCCAGGAGCAGAGCCAGTACCCGGTGATCTTCTACGGCACGTACCTCTCGAGCCTTCGCAAGCTCGTCAAGGAGGTGCGGGCTGCTGGGGCGACGCCGCTGCTGATGATGACGTGGGCGCGTCCGGACGACTCCCGCATCACGACGGCTGCGATCAACACGGCCGTGCGGGCTGCCGGTAAGGACGTCAAGGCAGCCGTGATTCCCGCTGGGGTGGCGTTCGGCGCCTCGCGGGCCTCGCGCAACGGCATCTCCCTCACCCTGCCGGACGGGCACCCGACGCCGGAGGGCACCTACCTGGCCGGCTGCGTGGCGTACGCAGCGATCTTCGGCGAGAGCCCGGAGGGCAACACCTTCCTCGGCGGTGTCGACGCCGGCTTCGCCAAGGTCCTGCAGGCGGCAGCGGAGAAGGCAGTTCGCGGCACCTGAGCCGCGCCATCGGCGGCGACCAGTGCACGGCGGGTTCAGCCGGCCTGCCACCACCGCAGGATGCGCAGCGCCCTGAGGGTCGCCAGACGACTGTGTCCTGCCGGCTCGAGGGTGAACCAGTACTTCCCCGAATACGGCACATGCCGCGGCCAGCACCCGTCCACGAGCCGGAGGCGCTCGATGGCGTCCACGCCGTCCTGCATTCGAGAGTCCGGCTGTGCACCGGCGTCACGGAAGTGCTCCAGTGCCCGCACCACGTCGTAGTGCCAGCCCGGCGGGAACGGCATCCGCAGGTACCGCGGGTCAACGATCTCCCCCGACCGGTGGGACCGGCACAGGCGGTGCTCAAGGAGGAAGCGACGACCCTCCGCCATCGGCTCCTCGACAGGGACCGCACCACCCGTCCGGCTGTATGCCAGCAGACCCTCGAGCGCGAGGATCGTGGTGTGGAACGAGCCGTGCCGCGACCCGTCGCGCACGCTGCGGCAGTTCCACCCGCCATCGGGAAGCTGCGCACGCTGCAGCCACTCCACCGCCGCGGGGAGACGCGCGTCAAGGAGGCCGAAACCGGCGGCCAGTCCCACCAGCATCGAAGTGATGCAGGCTTCAGGCGGTCCGATCGACGTCGCGAAGGTCAGGCCGCCATCGGTGAACGTCGCCCCGTCCCACAGCCGGCGCACACCGGTCAACACGCGTTCGTCCCCGGTCAGGCCCAGCCGCTGGAGCAGCAGCAACGTGTAGGTCGTTGAGGTGTACTTCGGGCTGTAGAGGCTGTGCGCCCAGCCCCCATCGGGATCCTGCCGGGCGAGCAGCGCCGAACCCCAGCCCTGTGTCACCACCAGTGCCCGGGCAGCACTCACCTCGGTCGGCGGCGCATCGAGCAGGTCGGCCAGCACCTGCCAGCGGACGGCCGGGTCACCCTCGAGAAGCCAGTCCACCACGCCGGGGGACGGGTCGTGGAGCGCCAGGGTGCCCATGACCGGATTCTCCTGCTGCCGTCAAGGCCGCGGCGCCCCGCCTAGATTGGGCTCGTGGGAAAGGGCTACACCGAACCGGACTTCCAGCGCGACACCAGCTACATCCCCGACCGGATCACCAGGGACGGCCGGGACGGCTGGCCGGTGGAACCGGGCCGCTATCGCCTCGTCGCTGCGCGGGCGTGCCCGTGGGCGAACCGGGCGATCATCGTCCGCCGGCTGCTGGGCCTCGAGGAGGCGATCAGCCTCGGCCTGTGCGGACCCACCCACGACGAGCGGTCCTGGACCTTCGACCTCGATCCCGGCGGCGTCGATCCGGTGCTCGGCATCGAACGGCTGCAGCAGGCCTACTTTGCGCGTCTTCCCGACTACCCGAAGGGCATCACGGTCCCGGCCATCGTCGACATTCCCACCGGCAAGGTCGTCACCAACGACTTCCCGTGGATCACGATCGACTTCGAGCTGGAGTGGACCGACTTCCACCGTCCCGGCGCCCCTCAGCTCTACCCGGAGGACCTGCGGGGAGAGATCGACGAGGTGAACTCGTGGGTCTACAGCGAGGTGAACAACGGTGTGTACCGCTGTGGATTCGCCGCGCGGCAGGACTCCTACGACGCCGCCTACGACCGGCTGTTCGCAGCCCTCGACCGGCTCGAGTCGCGCCTGACGGACCAGCGCTACCTCGTCGGCGACACCATCACCGAGGCGGATGTGCGACTGTTCACCACCCTCGTCCGGTTCGATCCGGTGTACCACGGGCACTTCAAGTGCAACCGCAACAAGCTCATCGAGATGCCGGCGCTGTGGGGCTACGCTCGCGATCTCTTCCAGACGCCCGGCTTCGGCGACACGGTCGATTTCGAGCAGATCAAGCGCCACTACTACGTGGTCCACCACGACATCAATCCCACCGGGGTGGTGCCGAAGGGTCCCGACCTCGCCGGCTGGCACACCCCGCACGGACGCGAGCGCCTGGGCGGGCGTCCCTTCGGGGACGGAACCCCGCCACCTGCTGTCTGAGCCTCGACCGTGGCTGAGCCATGACGGTGGCTGAGCGTGGCGAAGCCCCTTCCCCGAACTACAGAGCCAGTGCCGTTGGGGTCGCCCCGCCGACAACCCCGGCTTCCATGTCAGCCCAGGCAGCGGCGAGCCGGTCGACGGCCTCGGGAATGGCTTCGAGCGGAAGCGTGAGCGGAAGCCGGACGCGGTTGGCGTGCGTCCGATCGGCGGAGAACAACGGTCCGGTCGCCAGCACGAGCCGGTGGGCGGAGGCAGCCAGCGCCAGCTCCGTGCTCGCCCGTCGCGGTAGCTCGACCCACAGCGCCAGGCCTCCCGCGGGGCTCCGCATCCGCCAGGACGGCAACCGCTCGGCGAGCAGGCGCTGCCACTCCGTTCGCGCCCGCCGGAGCCGGTCGACAACCTCTGTGCGCACGGACTCAGGGTCCTCCAGGTAGCTGGTTGCGACCAGCTGGTCGAGGGCTGAGGCGCCGAGCCCCAACTGCACGGTCCGTGTGCGCACAGCGTCCAGAAGCTCGGGCGGACAGCGCAGCCAGCCGATCCTGATGCCGCCCCACAGCACCTTCGACAACGAGCCGATACTCACGGCCGCAGGGTCGAAGCTCGCGAACGGCGCAGGCCGCGCCGTCGCGTCCAGATCCAGCTCAGTGAGCGTCTCGTCGATGACGGCGACGCAGTCATGGTCCCGCAGCAGTCTCGACAGCTCCTCGCGCTGGGACAACGGCATGAGCAGCCCGGTCGGGTTGTGGAACTCGGGGATCAGGTAGGCGGCCTGCGGCCGGGAACGCCGCAGCACGGATGCCCACCCAGGCACGTCCCACCCGCCCACCAGAGGGACGGAGACAGCCCGCGCATGCACGGCCTCGATCGCGCCGAGCGCGCCCGGGTAGGTCGGGGAGTCGACGGCGACCCGCTGCCCGGGGCTGAGCAGGGTGTGCAGGGCGACGCTCACAGCAGTCATGGCCCCGGCGGTGATCACGACCTGCCCGGGATCGGTGGCCAGGCCACGGGCCTCGTACCACTGGGCCACCAGGCGACGCAGGAGCGGAGCGCCGAAGGGTTCGTAGCCGGCGCTGTTCAGGGTGGCCGGCAGCCAGTCCATGGCCCGGCGAATGATCGCCGACGTGCCGGAAGGTGCCATCCCGGCGGCGGCGGAGAGATCGATGGCGTCGGTGCGGAGTCCCGGGACCAGGGGAAGCGAGGGCAGCCGTGCACTGCTCGGCACGATCACGACCGTTCCCGATCCCTGCCTCGCCCGTGCCCAGCCCGACGCGACCAGCTCGCCATAAGCGCGGGTGATGGTGGTGCGGCTCAGCCCGAGGGCAAGTGCGAGCGCGCGCTCGCTGGGCAGGGTCGCGCCGACGGCGATCCGGCCGTCCATCGCCATGCCACGGACGGCCATCGCCAGCCCGAGGTAGGCCGGCCGGTCGTCCGGAAGGGGCAGGAGCGCGAGCCAGTGACGGGGGTCCACCAGACCACTGTTGCACAATTGGCTATTTGACAGAAGTCCAATCTGCGACAGGATGGCCGGCATGCGTTTCCGCCTTCCCGTCCGTTTCGCCCGCCGGCTGCCCCAGCTGCTGGTGGGCCTGGTGCTGTACGGGTGGTCGATGGCGATGCTCATCCGCAGTGGCCTCGGCCTCGACCCGTGGGACGTCTTCCACCAGGGCCTTGCGAACCACCTGCCGATCACGTTCGGCCAGGTGACGATCCTCGTGGGCGCGCTGGTGTTGCTGCTGTGGATCCCCCTGCGGCAGCGTCCGGGCATCGGCACCGTGCTGAACGTGTTCGTGATCGGCCTCGCCGCCGACGCCGGCCTTGCAGCGATGCCGGATGTCACCGGCCTGCCCGGCCAGATCGCGATGCTCCTCGGCGGGGTCGTGGCGAACGGGCTCGCCGGCGCGCTCTACGTCGGTGCGCACCTCGGCCCCGGCCCACGGGACGGCCTGTGGGTGGCGCTCACGAAGCGCACCGGCCACAGCATTCGGGTCGTGCGGACAGTCCTCGAGGTCACCATCGTCGCGATCGGCTGGCTGCTCGGCGGCGTGGTGGGCGTAGGGACGGTGGTCTACGCCCTTGCGATCGGCCCGATCGTCCAGTTCTTCATGCCCTGGGTCGAGGTCCGGCTGGCAGCTCCCGACGCCGAGCCCTCCTCAGCGATGTCGTGATTCCTAACCTCGATTGACCCGGCGGACCTGAATCGCGCTTGCAGACGCATCCACCTACGAATCCGCGTCACGAAGGATCCCTGAGCTTGACGAAGGGTCGCGAGCCCTCAAACGGCCCCTGAGGAGGTTCTGAGCGCAGCGAACGAACCGTCACGAAGGGCCGCCGACGCAGAGGTGACGGCGGCCCTTCGTGACGCGCTCGCTCGTACCTCACGAGCGCTCCTCAGGGACCGTTTCGTGACGCGCTCGCTCGTACCTCACGAGCGCTCCTCAGGGACCGTTTCGTGACGCGCTCGCTCGTACCTCACGGGCGCTCCTCAGGGACGGTTTGAAGTGAGCGCAGCCACCCCGGGTGTCGTGATTCCTCGGCTCGATGCCCCCCGAACCCATGCCCGACCCCTTCCTGGGTATCGAGACGACGGATCGCGACACTCAATCGCGCCGCAACCGCTGAGCCACCTGCTCGCAGGTGGGTGCCGTCGCGGGTCCGTGCCTCTCGACGGCGATGGACGCTGCGGCGTTGGCCCAGGCCGCTGCGGCGAGCGGCGCGCGGCCGAGCGCCAGTTGGGCGATGAAGGCTCCTGCGTGGGCGTCACCTGCGCCGTTCAGGTCAACGACCACTGCTGCCACCCCGGGGACGCTCACCGGGTCGGCCCCGGGAAGCGCCACAACACAGCCGTCCGGCCCACACCGCACCATGACGCCGCCGCGTGTCCGGTCCCGCAGGGCGAGAGCGGACGCAGTGGCATCGGCACACCCCGTGAGGGCTGCGGCCTCCGCGGCGTTGGCGCTCACCCAGTCGGCACGGGCCAGCACCACGGCCAGCACGTCGGGCGGCAGGCTCGCCACCAACGGGCCCGGGTCGAAGAAGACCACCACGTCATCGCCGACGCCAGGGAGCCAGTCGACGAGCACAGCCCGGTTCGAGGCATGGGCGAGGCTGTAGCCGGTCAGGTAGAGGTGGTCGCCGGCCGCCAGTTCCACCCGGGCGAGAGCTGCCGCGTCCAGCCGGGCCTCTGCCCCGGGAGCTGTGATGAACGACCGCTCGCCGTCGTCCTCAACGATGACGACCGCAAGGCCGGTGTCGCAGCCGGGCAGCACGGGCTGCAGCACGGCGATGCCTTCCGCGGCGAGCGCCCCGCGCACCTGCTCACCGCGCGGTCCAACTCCGTGCATCCCGGCGTAGACCACCGTCAACCCCTGCCGCGAAGCGGCAGCCATCACGTTGAACCCGCCGCCGACAAGCTCGGAAGCCGCGCTCGCGAGCACATCGCCACCTCGCCCGGGCGCTTTTGGCACCTGCAGCACCAGGTCGACGACGGCATTGCCCAGGTGCACCAGCCGGCTCATCGCGCTGCCCGTCGCAGGGCGAGGAGACCAACCGCGAGGCCGGGGAGGTCGAGCCCGGGGTTGGCTGCCTCGAGTCGCGCGATCACCTCTGCTGGGAATGCTGCCGACCCCGCCAGCGCGCCGCTCATCGCGCCGGCCATGGCTGCGATCGTGTCGCAATCGCCACCGACGGACGCCCCCAGCCGGCAGGTCAGCCAAGGGTCATACGGGTGCAGGGACCACAGCGCGAACGCCGCCGGCACGGACTCCTGTGTCGCGAGGCTGGTGCCCACCAGCCGCTGGACGAGGTCACAGGCGTCCGAGTCGGCGAGGCCGGCCACCAGCCCGATCGCCCAGCGGAGCCGGGACGCCACGTCGGCGCCGGCCACCCACCGTCCCCGTTCCGCGCCGGAGGTCGCAGCGGCGAGCGCCTGTTCGACGGCTGCGTCGTAGCCAAGGCCCGCCACTCCTGCGCTGACCGCTGCTGCCACTGCACTCGCGCCGGCGAGGGCGATGCTCGTGTTGTGCGTGACCCGACTCGCAGCCTCGACCGCCGCGACGATGGCAGCCGTGTCGGGCACGGTGGCGATGCCGACCGGCGTGATCCGCATCGCAGCGCCGTTGGTGTCGCCGCTGCGTCCAGTCGTCTCGACGTCGCCACCGGCCAGTAGTTCCGTCAGGGCGTGCCGGGTGGACGGGCCCAGCAGGTCGAGCGAACCCCGCTTCCGCATGTCGGCCTCCCAGGCGACCAGGCGCGCGGCCAGTTCACGGGGGTCGACCGCCCCGCCGCCGGCGATCAGCACCTCGGCGAGGATCACCGCCTGCTCGGTGTCGTCGGTCACCTGTCCGGCGGTCATTCCTGCGGCGATCGGGTGGCCTGGCGGCGCCGGCTCGAATCCGGCGAGCAGCGGCCCATGGGCCTCGACGATCTGGTCACGGGACAGCAGCTGGGTGGGCATGCCGAGGGCGTCTCCGATCGCGAGCCCCAACAGCGCCCCCAGGGCCCGCTCGCCGAGTGTGCTGTTGCTACGCGACGCGGCGGCGCGAGGTTGGACGAACGAACCCTTGCCGCCCGGCGTGAAACAGTCGGCCGCGATCTCCTCTGCCGGCGTCGCCGAGATCCGCTCGTGCTTGAGCGGGACGGCGTCTCGCGGCCCTTCGTGACGCACGCTCGCTTCGCTCACGTGCTCCTCAGGGACCGGTTCGTGACGCACGCTCGCTTCGCTCACGTGCTCCTCAGGGACCGGTTCGTGACGCCCGCCTGCTGCGGTCACCGGCTCATGACCCCGGGGCCAGGGCGAGGGCCTGGGAGAGATCAACCACCCGCACCAGCGGCGCGTACAGGTCCATGATCTCCAGCGCCTTGGCGTGGCTGTCGTCGTCCACCCCGGCACAGGCGTCCTCGACCACCAGCACTTCCGCGCCCGCGTCCGCCGCTTCCAGCGCCGTCGAGAGCACGCAGCAATCGGTGCTCACACCGCACAGGACAAGGCGTCCGCCGGGAGCGAGCTCCGCGGAGAGCTGGCGCCACTTGCTGAAGGTCGGCGCGCTCACCGTCCGTCCGGCAAGGTCGGCGAGCGCGTCGACGACGTCCCACAGCGGCGCGTCCGGCGGCTGGAGCGCGAACGGCCACTGCTCGTAGTAGGGGCGCCACGAGCCCACCGGTTCGGCAGGCGCGACGAACCGCGTGAACACGGTGTCCCTGCCGAAAGCCGTAGCCAGCTGCCGGATCGGGCCGACGACGTCGGGGAACCGCGGCGTCCGCCACGGGCTGTCGGCAGCGGCGAAGACGTTCTGCATGTCGATCGCCGCGAGCAGGATCGTCGCGGACATCAGATCGCCTCAGGCGCCTTCACGGGCGGAGCGACCGGGGTGACGGCGAGCTCCGAGGTGATCGGTGCGGACGGTGGCAGCGCCTCCTGCCTGCGGACGGCGCCGGCGCGAAGGATCAGCGTCCCGAGGAACCCGATCAGCAGCGCCACCAGCACGCCGAGGTTGGAGAAGGCCCAGGCGCCCTCGCGTCCGCCAAGGCCCAGGTCGAGCAGGTACCCCTGCCAGCCCAGCCAGTCGGCGTAGCTGTTGGTGACCAGGCCCCAGCCGACGACCGTCCCCACCAGCAGCAGGACCATCGGCACGGCCGGCACGTCCCCGTAGCGGCCGGACGGACGGTACAGGTCGCCCTCGTCGTAGTTCTGGCGGCGCAGCAGGATGTCGGCGAGCATGATGCCGCACCAGGCTGCGATCGGGACGCCGAGCGTGATCAGGAAGCCCTGGAAGACGCCGAAGAAGCTGCCGCCACCGAACACGATGTAGACGGTGCCGAGCACCATGATCACGCCGTCGATCCCGGCAGCCACCGGACGCTTGATCGGCAGTCCGGTCGAGGTCAGCGCAAGGCCGGAGCTGTAGATGTCGAGCACGGCTCCGCCGATCAGGCCTGCAACGGCGACAATCGCGAACGGCACCAGGTACCAGGTGGGCAGCAGGGTGGTCAGCGCACCGATCGGGTCGGCGGAGATGGCCGTGCTGAGGTCGGCATCCGAACCGGCCAGCAGCAGGCCGAAGACCACCAGCAGCAACGGTGCCAGCGAGGCGCCGAACGTCGTCCAGCCGATCACCCCACCACTGGAGGTGTGCCGCGGAAGGTAGCGGGAGTAGTCGGCGGCCATGTTCACCCAGCCGAGCCCGAAGCCGGTCATCATGAACACCAGCGCGCCGACGAGGGCTTCGCTGGAGCCGTCGGGGATGGCGCTGACCGCAGCCCAGCTGATGTGCGGGTACACCAGCGCGACGTAGCCGATCGTGAGGACGCCGGTGACGATCGTGATCACGGTCTGCATGCGCATGATCAGGTCGAACCCGATGACGCCGCCGGCGATGATCAGCAGTGCGACGACGATCAGGGCGACGACCTTGGTCACGTCGCCGCCACCCCAGCCGAGCCGGGCGAAGACCGTCGCGGTCGCGAGGGTGGCCAGGGCTGTCAGCACGGTCTCCCAGCCGACAGTGAGGATCCACGAGAGGACGGAGGCGACCCGGTTGCCCCGGACGCCGAGCGCTGCCCGGCTGAGCACCATGGTGGGGGCCGAGCCGCGCTTTCCGGCGAGGGAGACGAAGCCACACAGCAGGAACGACACGATGATGCCGATGACGCTGGCGATGGTGGCCTGGCCGAAGGAGATGCCGAAGCCGAGCACCCAGGAGCCGTAGCTGATGCCCAGAACGGAGACGTTGGCCGCGAACCACGGCCAGAAGAGGTCACGCGGGCTGCCCTTGCGATCCACGTCAGCGATGACGTCGATGCCCTGCATCTCCACCTGAAGAGCGCTACCTGGCTTTGTGTTGTCGGTCATTCCGCACCTCCACCTGGCTTCCTGTCCAGACCTGTCCGTCGCATGCTATGCCTAGAGCCATGCCGCTTACAGGTACCCCCGACCTGCGCATCGCCGTGCCCGGTGACGCGGACGCTGTGCGCGCCGTCGTGCAGGCTGCCTACGAGCCGTGGATCCCGGTGATCGGCCTGCGACCGCTGCCGATGGAGGCCGACTACGACCGGCTGATCGAGGCCGGGAGCGTCACGGTCCTGATCGAGCCGGGTGCCGGCACGATAGCCGCGCTCATCGTCCAGGTGCTGGAGCCGGAGGCACTGCTCATCGAGAACGTGGCCGTCGACCCGGTGTTCCAGCGCCGCGGTTTCGGGCGGATCCTGCTGGCCCACGCCGAGGACGTGGCGAGGCGCGCGGGGCTGGGCGCGGTCAGGCTCTACACCAACCGTCTGATGGCCACCAACATCGCCCTGTACGAGCGCCTGGGTTATGCCATCACCACACGTGACACCCACGAGGGACGGCCGGTCGTCCACATGGCCAAGGCCCTCGTGGACCGCGGGAATTGAAGACGCCCCCGGGTCGTGTAGCGAGCACTGTCCGGGGGCTGACCGTTCTCCGTTCTGACGGGAGAGGGCTGGCACCAATGTTACCGGGCTTTGCCCGAACGGGCGAAGTGGGGTCGGCGGGGACGCAGTACCGCCCCGGCACCAGGAGTACTGGGACGGGGCGGGAGCCGCTCGGACTTGCGCGCCTGGAGGGATTCGAACCCCCAACCTTCTGATCCGTAGTCAGATGCTCTATCCGTTGAGCCACAGGCGCTTTGAAAGCGTGTTTTAGCCTACTCGACACGGTCCGGCAGCGTCCAACCGGGGCCCGTGGGCGGCTCCTGACAGCATGCCGGATGGGTGGAGGAATGCCCGGAAACCTGCCCCGGACAACGGGGGGTAGTGCAGTATGAGGCATAGCCCAGCGGCATCGCTGCGAGAACGCCGAGGAGATCTCTATGGCCCAGGACGCCACCACGATCGAGAACACCGCGCCCGCCAACGCTCCGCAGGACCTGCTGACCTGGGTTGCCGGGGTCGCAGAGCTCACCCAGCCCGACGCCGTCTACTGGTGCGACGGGACGATCGCAGAGCGCGACCGCCTCTACGACGAGATGGTGGCCAGCGGAACCTTCATCAAGCTGAACCAGGACCTGCGTCCAGGCAGCTACCTCGCGCGCTCGGAGCCGTCCGACGTCGCACGGGTGGAGGCGCGGACGTTCATCTGCTCGGAGAAGCCCGAGGACGCCGGCCCCACCAACAACTGGGCCGACCCTGCAGAGATGAAGAAGACGCTCGGCTGGCTGTTCGCCGGCTGCATGCGCGGCCGCACGATGTACGTGATCCCGTTCTCGATGGGTCCGCTCGGTGGCGACATCAGCAAGCTGGGCATCGAGATCACCGACTCCCCCTACGTCGTGGTGAACATGCGGATCATGACCCGCACCGGCACGGCCGCGCTGGATGCGATCGCGGCCGGTGGCACCTGGGTGCCCGCGGTGCACAGCGTCGGCTACCCGCTGGTCGATCCCGATGGCAACGCCCGTCCGGACGTGCCGTGGCCGTGCAGCGACGAGAAGTACATCACCCACTTCCCCGAGACCCACGAGATCTGGTCCTACGGCTCCGGCTACGGCGGCAACGCCCTGCTGGGCAAGAAGTGCTACGCCCTGCGCATCGCCTCGGTGCTCGCCCGCGAGGAGGGCTGGCTCGCCGAGCACATGCTGATCCTCAAGATCACCGGCCCCGACGGCCGCGAGTACCACCTGTCCGCCGCCTTCCCGTCCGCCTGCGGCAAGACCAACCTGGCGATGCTGCGTCCCACCATCCCCGGCTGGAAGGTCGAGACGGTGGGCGATGACATCGCCTGGATGCGTCCCGGGCCGGACGGACGGCTGTACGCCATCAATCCCGAGGCCGGCTTCTTCGGCGTCGCACCCGGCACGTCGGAGGAGACCAACCCCACCTGCCTGCACGCTCTCAACCGGGACGTGATCTTCACCAACGTCGCCCTCACCGATGACGGCGATGTGTGGTGGGAGGGCATGACCGAAACCCCTCCGGATCACCTGATCGACTGGCAGGGCAAGGACTGGGCGCCGGGCTCCGGCCGTCCCGCCGCCCACCCGAACAGCCGATTCACCGTTGCCGCTTCCCAGGCCGAGTCGATCTCGCCCGACTGGGAGGACCCGGCCGGAGTGCCGATCGACGTCATCCTCTTCGGCGGTCGCCGCGCCCGCAACATCCCGCTGATCAGCGAGTCCTACGACTGGGAGCACGGCGTCTTCATCGGCGCCACCGTCTCCTCGGAGCAGACCGCTGCGGCCGAGGGCACCGTCGGCTCGCTGCGGCGCGACCCGTTCGCCATGCTGCCCTTCTGCGGCTACAACATGGCCGACTACTGGGCGCACTGGCTCGACGTGGGCAAGGTGCTCGGCGACAAGGCACCGCGGATCTTCCAGGTCAACTGGTTCCGCAAGGATGCCGAAGGCAAGTGGCTGTGGCCCGGCTTCGGCGACAACTCCCGTCCGATCGAGTGGGCGCTGCGCCGCGTCAACGGCGAGATCGGTGCGCTGGACGGGCTGTCCGGACACATCCCGGAACCGGGTGACCTGAACCTCGAGGGCCTCGACATCGGGGAGTTGCAGCTCGCGGCGCTGTTCGAGCTCGACCCCGACGCCTGGGCTCGCGAGGCAGCCCTCACGGAGGAGTACTTCGCCCAATTCGGCGACAAGGTTCCCGAGGCCCTGCACCAGCAGCTCTGGTACCTGCGCGAGCGCATAGCCAAGGCCCAGGACGCCGCCGAGTAGGCGCACAAAGGGGACGGTTCTCCTTATCCGCCATGGCGGATAGAGAGAACCGTCCCCAATTCCCGCCAACCCGGCTTCGTTGTTGCGGCGGAGTCAGGCAGCGAAGCGGACCAGGGCGACGCCGGCGAGCACCATGACTGCGCCGACGAGGCGCCACACGGTGATCGGACGCGGCCGGACGCCCAACCAGCCCCGATGATCGAGCAGGAGCCCGGCCGCCACCTGGCCGAGCAGGACGATGCTGACAGCCAGCGAGGTGCCGAGCAGGGGAGCGTTGAACGCGTTGACGAGCACGAACGCCGCGCCCAGCAGGCCACCGCTGAACATCCAGACGGGGATGCGCCCGGCGCGGTGCACCCGCGGCCGCATCGCGAGGTTGACCACGATCAGGCCAGCGGTGCCGACGAGGAAAGACACAAGGGTTGCCGCCAATGCCGAGCCCATGGCCTGCCCGAGGCGGCCGTTGACGGCGATCTGGATCGCGCCCAGCGTCCCGGCGAGCACGGCGACCACCCACAGCAAGGGGTGCGGGCGATGAGCTGCTTCCGGCGACGTGTCAGGGGCCGGGCGCCCGGCGAGGTTCACCATCGCCGCGCCCACCACAACGAGCGCCGCGCCGAGCGCACGGAGCAGGCTGAGCGGACGTACGGCAGTGTCAAAGGCTCCGGTCAGGTCGATCACGAGGCCGCCGAGCACCTGTCCCACCAGCGGGAGCACCACTGTCGCTGACGCCCCGATGCGCGGCATCAGCACGATGTTCATGGTCAGGAAGATCAGCCCGCAGACACCGCCGATCCAGATCCACCACGGCTGGCCGGCGGCGGTGCCAGCCCAGGGCATCGGCGTACCGGTCACCAGCACCAGCAGGCCCAACCCCGCTGTGCCGATGGCGAATGAGATCAGGGACGCCGGGAAGATCGCGCCCAACCGTCCGGCCAGCCGCGAGTTGATCGCGGTCTGGAACGGAATGAGGGCACCGGCGACGACCCCCAGCACGAGAGCGAGCAGCACCTCAGGCGCCGCTCACCGCAGGTCCCGTACTGACGCCCGTTCCTGAAGCGGCATCGGCACAAGAGTCCGGTCGGGCGCGTCGCCGTCGAGCAGCAGTTGCAGGGCTGTGCGTCCGATCTCCAGGTACGGGATCTGCATGGTGGTGAGCGTGGGCCGCAGGTAGGAGGCCAGGTACTCGTCGTCGAAGGAGATCACCGAGAGGTCTTCGGGGATACGCAGGCCACGCTCCTGGGCAGCCTGGTAGACGCCGAGAGACACCCGATCATTGGCGCTGACGATCGCGGTCACGTCGGCCTGGTCGAAGATCTCCCTCGCGCCGACATACCCGAAGTCGGGTTCCCAGTAACGGCCGTCGACCTGATGGGCGAAAGACACTCCGGCCTCGGCCATCGCGGCATCGAGGCCGGCGTAGCGGGAGCCGATCGTCGCAGACAGAGCCGGGTCGAGCAGCGCCTCGGATCGGCCGATGAACCCGATCCTGCGGTGTCCTCGATCGAGCAGGTACTTCGCGGCGTCGTACCCGGCCCGGTACTCGTCCGGCAGTACGCACGGGTGGCCCGGGGTCGAGGTAGCGTTCGCGATCACCACGGGAAGGTCGGGAAGGACGGGAACGTGGATCTGCTTCGCCCCCATCAGGCCGAAGACGATGCCGTCGGCCTGCCGGTCGAGCATCAGGTCGAGGGCGCTGGCGATCCGGTCGGCGCGACGACCGGACTCCGAGATCAGCACCGTGTGGTCGCGCTTCTCGGCCTCCTCGAGCAGGCCGCGGATCATGGCGGACGCATACCTCGTGATGGTCACCTCGTCGGAGATGAACCCAACCGTCCGGGTCTTGCCGAGGCGTAGCCCACGCGCCGCCGGGTTGGGCCGGTAGTTCAGCTTGGCTGCCGCCGACCGCACCCGATCCGCGGCGTCCTTGGACAGCCGGGTGTTGGGACGATCATTCAGCACCATGCTCACCGTCGTCGTCGACAGTCCCGCCAGTTGGGCGACATCGGCAAGAGTGGCTCGCTTCGCCATCGATCCTCCACGGTTCAGGGGCTGTTTCGACCATGATAGCGATACCACTTGAAGAAAGCTTTTAGCAACCTCTTGCGTGCCTCGCTGAGGCGATGCTACCTTCATATTGCTAAATCCTTTTAGCACCAGAGCCCACCGGACCGGGGCCCGACCCGGACCGCAGAATCCAATGGAGGAACAGTGCTCAAGCGCACAGCCAAACTGGTAGTCACGACAGTCGTCGCGGCTTCCCTGACCCTCGCCCTGGGAGCGTGCTCGAAGGGTGGGGCGACCAGCACCAACGCGGCCACCCCCGGTGGCACCCAGACCCTGACGATGTGGACGCACAACGCCGGCAACAAGACCGAACTGCCCGCGATCCAGCAGATCGTCGACGACTACAACGCCAGCCAGACCAAGTACAAGGTCGACGTGCAGGCCTTCCCGCAGGATTCGTACAACCAGTCGGTCGTCGCTGCCGCCGCGGCGAAGAAGCTCCCGTGCATCCTCGACATCGACGGGCCGAACGTTCCCAACTGGGCCTGGGCCGGCTACCTGGCCCCGCTCGATGGCATGGATGAGACGCTGTCGAAGTTCCTTCCGTCTGTACTGGGCAAGTGGAACGGCAAGACCTACTCCTACGGCTATTACGACGTGGCCCTGAACTTCATGACGCGCGCATCGACCCTGAAGAAGTACGGCATCCGAGTCGCGTCGATGGATCAGCCCTGGACCTCGGAGGAGTTCACCGCGGCGCTCACCAAGATCCGCGATTCCGGGGACTTCAAGAACGCCTTCGACCTGCAGACCGCCAACACCGGAGAATGGTGGCCCTACGCCTACTCTCCCTTCCTGCAGAGCATGGGTGGAGACCTGATCAACCGCTCCGACTTCAAGTCGGCCCAGGGCGCACTGAACGGCCCGGAAGGACTCGCGTGGGCCAAGTGGTTCCGGAGCCTCGTCACCGACAAGTTCATGCCGCTGAAGTCCGGCGCCGACCCGGGCAAGGACTTCCTGAACGGCAAGACCGCGATCATCTACAACGGTTCCTGGGGCGCAGCCGACGCCCAGAAGCAGTTCGGTGACGACGTGCTGTTCCTCCCGCCGGTAGACCTCGGAAAGGGCCCGAAGATCGGTGGCGGCTCATGGCAGTGGGGCATCACCGCCGGCTGCGCCAGCAAGGAGGGCGCGCTGGACTACATGAAGTTCGCGGCAGCAGACAAGTACGTCGCATCGGTCGCCACTGCCACGAGCCTCATCCCGGCCACGGACGCCGCCGCTGCCATGGTGCCCGGCTTCGAGCAGGGCGGCAAGAACGACATCTTCCGCCAGTTCTCCAAGAAGTACGCCGTGCTCCGTCCGGAGACCCCCGGCTACACCTTCATCGCCACGGAGTTCACGAAGACAGCGCAGGACATCCTGAACGGGGCAGACCCCCAGCAGGCCCTGGACAGCGCGGTCAAGAACATCGATGCCAACCAGGAATCGAACAACTACTTCCAGTGATTCCCTGATCTGGGGGCGCGGCCGTCTCGCGCGCCCCCAGGCCTGTCCCTCCCCGAAAGGAGTCCGATGAGCACCGCCGCCGTCGCCACCCGTGTCGCCGCGCCCAGCCAGTCCGGGCACTCGCTGAAGAAGGGCGACAAGCATTCCTCCCGCACCGCCTGGCTGATGTTGCTACCGGCGGGTGTGTTGATGATCACCTTCCTCCTGATCCCCATCGGCCTCACATTCATCCTGGCCTTCACCAACGCCCGGCTGATCTCTCCGGAGCCGGCAAGGTTCATCGGGGTCGCCAACTTCACCCGCTTGTTCGACAACGCGACTTTCTGGAAGTCGCTGGCCAATACGGTGATCTTCGCTGTGGTCATCGTGCCCGTGCAGTCCTTGGTTGCCCTCGGCCTCGCCCTCCTGATCAACACCAAGATGCGTGGGGTCAATTTCTTCCGGACCGTCTACTTCCTGCCCGTCGTCACCTCCATGGTCGTCGTCTCCATGCTGTGGATGTTCATGTACCAACCCGACGGCTTGATCAACGCGCTGTTGGCGAAGGTGGGCATCCAGGGCCCCGATTGGCTGGGCGACCCCCAGTGGGCACTTCTCGCCCTCATCCTGATGTCGATCTGGCAGGCCTGCGGCTTCCATATGGTCATCTGGCTGTCGGGACTGCAGACCATCCCCGGCGAGCTCTACGAAGCCGCCTCTCTCGACGGAGCGGGCCCGTGGCAGCAGTTCGTCCACGTCACGTGGCCGGGCCTGCGCCAGACGGCGGTCTTCATCCTCATCACGATCACGATCGCCGCATTCTCGCTGTTCACGCAGGTCAACATCATGACCCAGGGCGGGCCGCTCGACTCCACCTCGACGATCGTCTTCATGGCTGTACGAACCGGCTTCCAGCAACAGCAGACCGGCTACGCCGCCGCGATCTCCCTTGTGTTCTTCGTCCTCGTACTCGCCGTCTCGCTGATCCAGCGCTACTTCACCCGTGACAAGGAGGCCGGACGATGAGCGCCGCGACCACAGCCACTACTGCCACCACACGCCAACGCCCCCAGTCCCGTCCGGGCGGGGCCCGGTCGACCATCCTGCGAACCGTTCTGGGCCTGGCCCTCCGAATCCTGCTGTGTCTGGTCTTCGGGCTGCCGCTGGTGTTCCTGATCGTGTCGAGCTTCAAACCCGACCTGCAGATCTTCGCCGACCTCGGCACCTGGAACGCTTTCCTCCCGGTGGGCGCCCTGAACCTGGACAACTACTTCGGCGTGTTCGACCGCGTGCCGTTCGCCACCTTCCTGCTGAACTCCGTGTTCATCTCGGTGAGCACCGTCGCCCTCGGCCTGGTGGTCAACTCGATGGCAGCCTTCGCCCTGTCCCGCATGCACTTCCGCGGTCAGAAGGTGGTGCTGGGCGTCATCCTGGCCACCTTGATCGTGCCGTTCGAGACCATGGCGCTGCCCCTGTTGTGGTGGGTGAACACGATCCCCTACTTCGACGGCTCACAGGGCTGGCTGGACACCTACGCCGTGCAGATCGTCCCGTTCGTCGCGAACGCGTTCTCGATCTACCTCTTCTACCAGTTCTTCGACTCCATCCCGAAGGAACTCGACGAGGCTGCCAAGGTCGACGGTGCAGGCTGGTTCCGGATCTACCGGAGCATCATCATGCCGCTCGCCGGCCCCGCAGTCGCGACCGTCGCGATCCTCACCTTCCTGCCCGCCTGGAACGCCTATCTCTGGCCGTTGATGGTGGTGCAGAGCGAGGAACTGCGCCCGGCTATGGTCGGCATCGACTACTTCAAGCAGCTGAACGTCTCCTGGGGGCAGATCATGGCTTACGCCAGCATCATCACCGTGCCTGTTCTGGTCATGTTCATCGCCTTCCAGCGTGCGTTCATCAGCTCGATCGCCTCCTCCGGGGTGAAGGGCTGATGCTGGTGCTGCCCGATTCCTGGGTGTGGGACTTCTGGTTCGCAGACGACGGCGAGACCTACCACCTGTTCTTCCTCCACGCCCCCAAGGCGCTGAAGGATCCCGAGGCCCGCCACCACCGGGCGTCGATCGGTCATGCGGTGTCCACCGACCTGACGAACTGGACGAGGGTGGAGGACGCGCTCGCCCACGGCGGGCCCGGCGACTTCGACGAGCTGGCCACGTGGACGGGGTCTGTGACCCGACACCCGGACGGCACCTGGTTCCTCTTCTACACCGGCGCGCGGCTCGTGGACGGCAAGAACGTCCAGACCATCGGTTATGCCACCTCCTCCGATCTGCACGCCTGGCAGAAGCATGGCCAGGTCGCAGCGGCAGACGACCGGTGGTACGAGAAGCTGGCCGACAACGGCTGGCACGACGAGGCCTTCCGCGACCCGTGGGTGCTGCCCGACCCGGAAGGGAACGGCTGGCACCTGCTGGTGACGGCCCGCGGCCGGACCGGCCCAACCGATGACCGTGGGGTGGTGGGTCACTGCTGGTCTCCCGACCTGCGTACCTGGGAGGTGCGTCCGCCCTTGTCGCAGGCGGGTCAGGGCTTCGGCCAGCTTGAGGTGATGCACACCGTCGTGGTGGACGGCCAGCCGTTCCTGCTGTTCAGCTGCCTCGCACGGGACGCGTCCGACGCGCTTCGGAACACCGGCACACCCGGCGGTACCTGGGCTGCGAAGGCCCAGACCGTGCTCGGTCCCTACGACCTGTCCGGAGCCCAGCTGCTGGCAGACGCACGCTTCTACGTCGGCCGGCTCGTCCAGCTCCGCGACACCGGGCAGTGGCGTTTCATGGCCTTCGACCACGACATGCCCGACGGTTCCTTCGGCGGCACGATCACCGACCCCCGTCCGGTCTCCCTCGTCGACGGCAACCTCGTCCTCGGCGGATAACGGGGACGGTTCCTGGTTCGGTTCAAACCGCGCCCTGACTCGAACCTGGGGACGGTTCCTGGTTCGGTTCAGCGCCGGTTCACGACCCACGCTTGACGACAGAGCCACCGCAAGGCACCCCCCTGCCCGCGGCTCGTGGCGCGAACGAGGAACCGTCCCCAGGTTCGCGCCAACCGGGCAGCTGAACCGAACTCGGAACCGTCCCCGGGTTCGGGTCAGTGGACGGGCTCGATGGCGGGCCAGCGTCCGCGCTGGTAGGAGTCGGGGTAGCGGGCCATCGCGTCGGCGTCCAGCTCGGCAGCCGCCCGCAGCGGCCACGACGGCTCGCGCAGCGCGACCCGTGCCAGCGATACAGCGTCGGCAGAGCCCTCGTCGAGGATCCCCTGGGCCTGAGCCGGATCGGTGATGAGGCCGACGGCGCTCACCGGCAACCCCGCCTCGCGGACGGCGCGAGCCAGCTTCACCTGGTAGCCGGGGCCGGCGGGGATCTTGGCAACGACATTCCCGCCACTGGACACGTCGACCAGGTCGACGCCGTGCTCACCGAGCATCCGGGCGACCTCTGTCGCCTCCTCAACGGTGAAGCCGCCGTCGGTCCACTCCGTCGCGGAGATGCGCACCAGCAGAGGCTTCTCCTCCGGCCAGACCTCGCGGACGGCGTCGGTCACCTCGAGCAGCAGCCGGCTGCGGCCGGCCAGGTCGCCGCCGTAGCTGTCGGTGCGGTGGTTCGACAGCGGCGAGAGGAACTCGAAGATCAGGTAGCCGTGGGCAGCGTGCAGTTCGACGGCGTCGAACCCGGCGGCATCGGCACGACCGGCAGCGTCTGCGAACGCTGCTACGACCCGCGCGATGTCCTCGGTGGTGGCTTCCCGTGGCATGGCCAGCCCCGGGAAAGCGATCGCCGAGGGCCCCACGGTCTCCCAGCCGCCGGCATCGATGGGCACGGAGCCGGACTCGTGGGGCTCGAAGCCGCGGTAGGTCGAGGCCTTGCGCCCGGCATGGGCAAGCTGGATCGCCATCGCGGCACCCTGGGAGTGGCCGAAGTCAACGATGCGTCGCCACGCCACCAACTGCTCGTCGTTCCACAACCCGGTGCACTGCGGCGTGATCCGTCCCTCGGGCAACACCCCGGTCGCCTCCGCGATCACCAGCCCGAACCCGCCGGCGGCCCGCGCGCCCAGGTGGACGAGGTGCCAGTCGGTCGGCACGCCGTCGCGCGCGACGCACTGGTACTGGCACATCGGGGCAAGGAAGATGCGGTTCGGGATTGTCAGGCCGCGCAGAGTCAGCGGATCGAAAAGGGACACCATGGTTACAGGTTAGGGACGGCCTTGTTGCAGCAGGCGTGCCGTCCAGCGTTTCGGCCTAGCCTCGCCGGAAGAGGTGAGGCGATGACGGAGGCAGACAGCTGGGCCGAGCGTCACGCCGCTGCCGCGATGGCCTGGGACACCACCCCCAACCAGTTCGTGGTCGCGGCGTGCCGCAAGCTGCGTCCCGGCCGCGCCCTCGACCTGGGCGCCGGCGAGGGTGCCAACGCGACGTGGCTCGCCGGACGCGGCTGGCACGTGACAGCCATCGATTCCAACACCGTTGTCGTCGGACGCATCCAGAGCCACTCGGTCCTGCTGAACCATCCGGTGGACGCCATCGTCGGGGACGCGGTGACCTACCGGCCACAGCCGTCGACCTTCGACCTCATCCTGCTCAGCTACCTGCAACTCCCCGAGCCCCAGCTGCGGCTGGCGTTCCAGCACGTGGTGCCGGGCCTTGCTCCCGCCGGACGGATCCTGATCGTCGCGCACGATGCCAGCAACCTCGACCAGGGTTGGGGCGGACCCCGCGACCCGAACCTGCTGACCAGCCCGGCGGTGGTGGCCGGGATGCTGACCGGTCTCGGCCTCGACGTGCAGCGCGCGGAGGTGGTGCGCAGGGAGGTGACGACGGACGCCGGTTTCCACGTTGCCCTCGACCACGTGGTCGAAGCCGTCGCGCCGGAGGGGCCGGAGACCGCGGCCTGACGCCCGTCAGAGCGTCCCCATCGCCAGCGCCTGGCCGTAGGACGTCGGGTCGTCGAGGACCTTCAGGATGTGGGCGGCGACATCGCTGCGGCTGATCCGGTTCTTCATCGGACGACCCTCCGACGTGGCCTGGGCGACATAGCTGCCGGTTGCCGGGTCGTCGGTGAGGCCACCGGGACGGACAATCGTCCAGTCCAGCCCGGACGCCTCCACCGCTGCCTCCTGCTCGGCATGGTCGGCGAGCGCCTTGCCCAGCACGGCCCGCGCGAACACGCGGACGGGGGCAGGCATCAGGCCCATCGAGTCACCGACACCCAGGGAGGAATGCACGATCAGCCGGCGGACGCCAGCGGCCTGCATGGCTGCGATGACGCTGCGGGTCACTGCGGCGCGGTTGCGGTCGGCCCCCGCCGAGCCGCCGACGGTGACCACGACGGCGTCCGCGCCTTCGACGGCCGAGCGCACCACCGCAGCATCGGTGGCATCTCCGAGGATGTCCTTGACCTGGCTCGAGGACGTGCCCCCGCCCCTGCGGGAGAGGCAGGTCACCGCGTGACCCGCCTCCGCAGCGAGTCGCACGACCTGCGCACCGGTTCCTGAGTTGCCGCCTACCACTGTGATGTTCACGAGCCCATCCAACAACGTCACCCCAAAGTGTTGACCTGGAGGGCGGCTACACCGGGCTGACCATCCGGTGAGGAGCGTCAGGCCTTTGCGTGGAGCGTGATCTGGTAGCCGTCAGGGTCGGCGAAGGTGAAGGTGCGCCCGAACGGCCCGTCGACAGGGTCGGATGTGATGGTGACGCCGTCAGCGACCAGGGCGTCGTGCACCTCCTGGGGGTTGTCGGCCTGCAGCCAGATCCCGACACCCCTGCCGAGCGGGGTGGCGTCGAGGTCCGTGCCGCGGACTGCCTCGCGGACGGCGAACGAGGCCGGCCTCGTGGCAAAGACGATCGCGTGCGGCGGGCCGGCCTGGCGAGTGAGGCCGAGGTACTTCTCGTAGAACGCACCCGAGGCGGGCAGGTCGCGCACCTGGAGCGAGATGAAGTCGGGGCCGGAAACAGGCATGGTGCAACTCCTCGAGAATGTCAGTTAGTTGACATCCAATCTATGTCAGAATATTGACATGAGTCAAGAGGGATCCAGCATCGACCTGGACACGTCGCTCGGGTACCTGCTCAAGGAGGCCTCGGCTGCGCTCCGGGCATCCATGGAAGCTGTGCTGCGTCCGCTCGGAATGAACGTCACCCACTACTCCTGCCTCGAACTCCTCGCGCACCGTCCCGGCCTCTCCAACTCAGACCTGGCGCGCGGCGCCTTCGTCAGCCGGCAGTCCATGAACGTGTTGCTGCAGGCCCTGGAGGAGGACGGCATCGTCACCCGCAGCGATCAGCCGGCCGTCGGACGGACGCTACCGACGGCGCTCACGGACCTCGGCCGACGCCAGTTGGCGCAGGCCAGCGCTGCGGTCAAGCAGGTCGAGGAGAGGATGATCTCGGACCTCACCGCAGAAGAACGCGATCAGCTGTGGAGCCTGCTGTCCCGGTGCGTGAACTCCCTCAACGGTAGGGCGTAACCATCGAGCGCGCACCGGGAAGTCCCACCGGCGACGAGACCAGGGCCCCGCTGGAGGCTCACGGTTGGGCGGTGGGGTGTCGCCGATTTCGGCCCGCCGACCCCGGTCGCGCCACTAGCGTTAGCCGGGCGAGCCTGCGTACCGAGGAGGCCAAGTGACCCAGTACTTGCCGGTCTTCGCGACCGAGGCCGGGCGGGCGGAGACCCTCGAACGCTACGACGCGATCGTCAAGCACTGGCCGGTTCCCTACAGCGAGCTCGATATCGAGACGAGCGGCGGAATGACGCACGTCATCGCGAGCGGGCCGGTGGACGGCGAGCCGGTGATTCTCCTGCACGCATACTTCGCTACCGCTACCTCGTGGTACCGGACGGTGGCAGCCCTGAGCGAGCGTTACCGGACCTATGCAGTGGATATTCTCGGCGACGTCGGGAGGAGCCGTCCGACCAGGGCGATGGTCAGCCTCGAGGACTTCGCGCAGTGGTTCACCGAGTTGGCGGACAGGCTGGGCGTCTCGCGGGTACACCTGATCGGCAACTCCGTTGGCGGTTTCATCGCATCGTTCTGTGCGATGAAGCTGAAGGGACGCGTCGGCAGCCTGGTCCTGATCGCTCCAGCCGCGACGATCCATTCGATGCCGGCGTTCTACACCCACATGTTCATCCCGAAGATGGTCCACGTGATGGCGCCCTGGATGCCGGGGTGCGAGCGTTCGATGAACCGCGCCGTCGACTGGATGAACGCAGGGCTGCCGAGCGACGGGCCCTGGGACGCACTGTTCAGGCTCACCCTTACTCACGGCACGGGCGCCATCCGCATGTTCCCCCGGGTCTACTCACCAGAGGAGTTCGCCCAGGTCGAGGCTCCGACGCTTCTGCTCATCGGGGACCACGAGAAGATCTATTCGCCAGAGGCGGCTGCCGCGGCAGCGATCCGGCTCGTACCGGGAATTGCGGCCGAGTTCGTCGCAGGTGCTCATCACATTGCTGCGATCGCTCAACCAGTGCCGGTGGGTTCGCGGATTCTCCAGCATCTTGCGGCGAACCCGCTCTGATCCGAATCAGGAGATGGCCAGTGGGTCAGTGACGCCGACTTCGCGCGTACACGATGTTGACGAGGACGATTCCGATCCACACCACCAGCAGGCCAGGCAGTCCGGCCGTCCCGCTCCCGATTGCCGTCAGTGGGATCCCCAGCGCAATGGAGACGATGGCCAGCACGAACGTCGTCCGATCAGGGCGCTGCGCGGGACTCGGCACTGGCGCATGTGGCAGGGGGGCTGGGGGTAGTTGGTGCGGCACCGGAGCCAGCTCCTGCGAACTCTGGGGTGCCTGGGGAATCACGGGCGGCTGCGCCCACAGTTCGGCGTTCGTGGGTTCGCGGTAGTCAGCGCTGCTCATGAAGAAAAGGCTAATCCCTGCGGCGCCGCGCGTGCGAAATCCTTCGATGCCCGCTGTCCCCCGAGATCGGGAAAAACTCCTCGTCACGGGCCGATGCGTCCTAGCGTTGACAGGTGAGCGCGTACTGATGAGGAGCAATGATCCAGACCGAGGGTTTGACGAAGGTGTTCAACAATGGCAGCAGCGAGCTCCGCGCGGTCGATGCACTCAACCTCACCGTCCATGAGGGAGAGGTCTTCGGCTTCCTCGGGCCCAACGGCGCCGGCAAGACCACGACGGTGCGGCTGCTCACAACCCTGATCGCGGCGACCAGCGGGCGCGCGTGGGTGAACGGTCTCGAGGTGGGCAAGGGCACGGATGCGACCATCCGGTCCAAGGTCGGCATTCTCACCGAGGCACCCGGCTTGTACGACCGGCTGAGTGCCGAGCGGAACCTCCTGATCTTCGCCGAGCTGTACGGCTGTGCGGACCCGCACGGCAGCGTTGCGAAGTACCTTCGACTGCTCGACCTGTGGGACCGCCGCGACAGCGATGCCGGCACCTTCTCCAAGGGCATGCGGCAGAAGCTTGCGATCGCGCGCGCACTGGTCCACGAGCCTCCGCTCGTCTTCCTCGACGAGCCCACCTCCGGCCTGGACCCCGAAGCGGCCAAGACCGTGTGCGAGTTCATCGAGACCCTGCGCGGGCAGGGACGGACCATCTTCCTGTGCACCCACAACCTCGACGAGGCCGAGCGGCTGTGCGACCGGGTCGGCGTCTTCCGGCAACGCCTGATCGCCGTGGACACGCCTGACGCGCTTCGCCAGCGGCTCTTCGGACGACAGACCGTCGTCCAGCTTGCGGCCGGCGGCCGGTTGCAGGAACTCGTCCGCCTTGTCGGGGACCTGCCGGGCGTCACGGCTGCCCGGACGCTGGACGGCGAAGCCGGCGGAATGCCCCAGCTGGTCATCGACGTGGGTGAGCCCGAACGCGACAATCCGGGGATCGTGCGGACTCTCGTCGAGCACGGAGCGGAGGTCCGGTTCGTCACTGAACTGCGCCACTCGCTGGAGGAGGTCTACCTGAACCTCATCCACAGCGCTGCCGGGAAAGAGGGTGCGTCAAGGTGAGTGCAGTGACCACCATCATCGGCAAGGAATGGGCCGAGGTACGCCGAAACAAGCTGGTGTTGTCCGTCGTGCTCATCATGCCGATCGTCATCACGGCCATTCCCGTCGTCCTCCTGGCTGTGATGTCCCGCGTGGGCGTCAACCGGACGGACTACGAGCAGCTCGGCCCGCTTCTCGACAATCCGATGTTCGAAGGAATGTCGCCGGTCGAGGCCATGCAATCGGTGCTGGCGTCCAACATGCTCGTCCTTTTCCTGATCATGCCCGTCATGGTTCCGGTCACCATCGCGACCTACAGCATTGTGGGCGAGAAGCTCACCCACTCCCTCGAGCCGCTGCTTGCGACGCCGATCACCACCACGGAGTTGCTTGCCGGCAAGGGAATCGCTGCCGCTGTCCCCGGGATTCTGACCGTGTGGGTCAGCTACGGGGCGTTCCTCGTGGGCGCTCGACTGTTCTCGGTATCCGATCGGGTCTTCATGATCTTCCTCAACCCGATGTGGCTGGTCGCCCTGCTCGTCCTTGCACCCCTGTTGACGCTCATGGCGGTCAGCGTGGGGATCATCGTGAGCAGTCGCGCTGCCGAACCGTCGGCGGCGCAGCAGCTGGGCAGCCTGGTCGTCCTGCCCTTGATGCTCCTTCTCATCGGCACGGTGACCGGCGTCGTTCAGCTCAGCGGTGGCGTCTTCTGGATCGCCGCGATCCTGGTTGCGGCCGCCGATGCCGCGCTCGTGTACCTCGGGGTCACGCTCTTCGATCGGGAGACAATCCTGACCCGCTGGAAGTGAGGCGACCGCTGTGCCGCAAGGCCGCCGTCAGTTCAGGCGGTAACAGGTGCACTGCGTTGACGGGATGCGGTCACGGGTCGGTGACGGCGTTGGCTGCGATGACGTTGGAGTACCACTGCGCCGATGCCTTGGGGGTGCGTTGCTGGCTGTCGAAGTCGACGTGCACCAGGCCGTATCGCTGGGTGTAACCCTGCGCCCACTCGAAATTGTCGAGCAGGGACCACACGTGGTAGCCGGTGAGTCGAACACCCTCGTTGATCGCCTGCTGTGCCGATCTGAGGTGTTCCCTGATGAACGCGATCCGCTGGCCGTCGTTGATCGGATCCTCGCCGATCGCGTCCGGCACGCCGTTCTCGAGCACGACGATGACAGGAGCTCCGTAGTCCCGGTCAAGACGAACCAGGAGGTCGTGAAGCCCTTGCGGATAGATCTGTTGCCATCCGTTCGCCGCCACCGGGTAGCGCTGGACAGGGCCGCTTGAGCCGATGATCGTCGGTGAGTAGTAGGTCACGCCGACGAAGTCGTTCCTCGCGGCGATCACCGTCATGTCCTTCGAACGGATCGCACTGTCGAGGCCCCGGACGAAGTCGACGTCCAACTGGTCGAGCCCGGCTGGATAGCCGCCGCGCAACAGCGGGTCCAGGTAGAGGCGGTGCTCCTGCAGATCGATGCGGTCAACGACCTCGCCACCCACCGAATCGTCGGCCGGATAGCACGGGGTCATGGCGAGGCAGGGTCCGATCTTGCCGGAAGCCCCGGACGCGCGGAAGGCCTCGATCGCCCGGCCGTGGGCGAGGTTGAGGTGGTGCATGACCCGCCCGCTGGCCCGGGCGTCATGCTTGCCGGGAGCCATGCTGCCTTGCTGGTAGCCGAGTTGGACGATGATCTTGGTCTCGTTGATCGTCACCCACGATCCGACCCGGTCACCGAGCCTGGCGAACACGGCTTCGGCGTAGTCGGCGAACCAGCCGGTCGAGTCGCGATTCTCCCAGCCGCCTGCGTCGTTCAGGTAGGTCGGGAGGTCCCAGTGGAAGAGCGTCGCGACCGGTGCGATGTCCCTGGCAAGGAGCCCGTCGACCAGCCGGTCGTAGAAGCCGAGGCCAGCGCCGTTGACGTGTCCGGACTTGTGGGGCATCACCCGTGGCCACGCGATGGAGAACCGGTACGAGCCGACACCGACGTGATGCATCAGGTCCAGGTCGGACTCCCAGCGACGGTAGTGGTCACAGGCGACCGAGGGGTTGCTGGCGTCGGCGATGTTGCCCTTGACAGCAGCGAACGCATCCCAGATGGACGGGGTCCGGCCGTCCGCGCCCTGCGACCCCTCGATCTGAAGGGCGGACGTGGCCACCCCCCAGGCGAAGCCCTTGGGAAAGGAGCCACCCGTGGCCGTAGCCTGCGACCCCGATGCGTCCGGACGTGCCGGCCCGGTGAAGCTGGAGGAGGGAGCCGCAGAGCAACCAGCCGCGGCGGCCACGCAGGTTCCGAGCAGCAATCGGCGACTGATCGTCATGGTGTCCCTTTGGGAGGCGTCCAGCCGAGGCGTCCCCTGGTCACAGCGAGGGTCAGGAGGGCGACGACCCCGAAGGCCAGGAACAGCGCCAGGTTCAAGCGCCCTTCGCCGGAGGTCGAGTTCTCGATCCCGACCGGCAGGAGGAGGGGTAGCCAGACCACTTGCGGAGTGTCGATGGCGGCGTGAAGCAGGGCGACCATGAACACGCTCCCGCCCGTCCGGTTGTAGACGAAGGAGAACAGGATCGCCATCAGGACGACCATGCCGGCGAACAGCGCGAAGTTGGTGGCTACGGCCATGACGTCTGCGTGCGGACCGCCCCCGTGGTCGGGCGTGAGGAAGAAGGGCAGGTGCCAACCCGCCCACAGCACACCCAGGATCAGGGTCCCGCGCAACGGCCCGAACCGGGCCTGGAGGCGAGGAAGGGCGAAGCCCCGCCAACCGAGCTCCTCCGGCAACCCGACGGCGAAGAAGACCAGGACGAAGTAACCCAGATAGGACGCCACGATCCCGGGTCCAAAGCCCGCAAGGCTGGTAGGCATACCGAACACCGCGAGCACACCGGCAAGGATGAGTAGCGGCGCCCCCACCAGCACGGCGGCGTACCACCGCCATCCGACCCGCCATGCCCTGCCCGCGGCCCGGAGCTCTCTTAGCCCCGGCCAGCCCCCCGTCGCGACCGCCATGACCATTGCGGCGAGGGCAGGCCCGACCCACTGCTTGAGCATGAAGCCCGCCATCATCGTGTCCGGTACCACGCCCCACACCGAGAGGATGTAGGGAAGGGAGACCAGCCACGAGAAGGCGAAGGCGAGAACGAAGAAGCTCGTGAGCGGCGACCTCCGGAGCAGGATCTGCAGCCGGCCAGACGCAGGCTCGGTGCGCGACGGGGAGACGGTCATGCCCGTGTACGGCGCTGCCACCAGTAGGCCAGTCCGGCCTCGACCAACCCCATCAGTGCAATCACCGGCTGCAGGAAGAAGTACACCTGCATCAGCGACACCTGCATCACGATCCACACCAGCAACGATGCACCCGCCAGGTAACCGGCCAGGATGCCCAACCGGGGGCGTCCCGGAAGCAGCACCGGCGGAACGGCAGCAAGGACGTGCGGCACCCCGATCAGGCAGATCAGGAGCCAGCCCGGCCCCACCCAGGTCTCGAACGGGGTCCGTCCCAGCCATTCAGCCGGCAATCGCCAACTGTCGGTCATCAGCCCCACGCCGCCATACACGGCCTGATAGGCAACGAACAACTCCACGGCAGCCAGCGTCCAGGCTTGCCAGGTGCGTCGCGTACGGGTCGGCGCGACTGTGGTGATGGTCATCGGACGGTCTCCTTCTCAACACTCAGCGAATCCATCGGAAGTCCCAGGTCGCGCAGTCGGTTGCAGATCGCATGCACAGCGCTCTGATCGGCCAGCACCCCGGTCAACTCGGTGTGACCATCGGGCAGCTCCACCGACGTGAGCGGTTCCAACCACTCCGCCAGCTCCACCGACAGCCGGCCCGGCACAACCAGGCGCATCCTCATTCGTTCTTTCATCTCACTCCTGCAAGGGACTCAACCCAGCCTGCGGCACCGAGTCCGGATCGGCATCGATCAAGAGATGGAGAAGGTGGTTGATTCCGGTTCTGGCAGTAACCATCACCAGAGGCCGTAGATCGGGCCGACGAAGAAGTAGGCGACGAGGCCAATCGTGTTGTTGAAGCCATGCGCGAGAACGGCTGCCCACAGGCTGCGGTAGCGGAGGCGCAGCCAGGTGAAGAAGAGCGCGTCGATGAATGTCGTGGCCACACCGATCACGCCCTGCTCATTGTGCGCCCAGCCGAAGAGCAGGGCCGCGACGATCGCGGCAACGACGGTGGCAACGGCGGCTCCGGAACGCCCGCCACCGATCGCCTCCCGGAGTCTGGTGAACAGGAAGCCCCGGTAGGCGACTTCCTCCCCCACAGCCGCGAGGGTCCAGGAGTAGGCAAGAAGGATGGCGAGGACTCCAAGGTTGCCGTGCACAACGGTGAACTGGCTCACGTCCTGCCGCTGACCGGTGAGGTGCTCCAGGACCGGGATGGTCAGGCCGATGGTGACGAGCGTCCAGGCGACGGCGAAGCCCAGGATCTCCAGGGGCCACCACCGTCCCGCGTCCGGCCTGACCAGGCCGAACGTGCTCGGCCACTGCCGCCGGGCCAGGAGGGAAACGGCGGCCAGCCCAAGCAGGACAAGGGTCGGCACCCACAGGTCGAAGGTGACGGTGACCCCAGCGAGAACGACCTCGACCGCTGCCACGATCCGCCAGGTCGTTGACACCGACGGAGTGCGGGTGTCGGGACATTGGGTCTGCGCGGCCATGTCAGCGGGTATCGCGTCGGACGGGCGTTCCGGTCGCGTGCTCACGTCCGTACGTCTTCCGCACGATTCGCGCGTCGGCTAGTCAGGCCCACCTGCTCGGGCGGCGCCGGCAAGGTCGCGGCAGGGTTCGTCACCAGGCTGGGCCGAGCGATCAGCTGATCCCCAGGCAGTGTCAGCCTGCGTTCCGCCGGGGTCGATCGTGAGACCAGGCCGAGTCGATAGAGGGCGGCACAGTCGCCAACCGCTGCGATGGCGGCGAGGGCACGCGGCGCTACGCGCATGACAGGGCTCCAGTCGAGAATTCCTGCGGAGATTCTCCCACCGGCGGATCGTGCCCGCTGGCAAATCAACCGCCTGATCCATCCATCGATCGATGCCGTACTTCCGCCACTCGTGGACGCTGAAGCCCTCGAGCGAAGGACCATCGACTGACCGCTTCACGTCCCGGACCTGTGTCGATCACCAGCGAGTGAACGGTGCACCGGGAACAGGAACGCCCCTCCCGAGTGACCCTCGGGAGGGGCGTTTGCTCAAGTCGTCGCGGAAGCGCGGACGCGTCAGTTCACCTTGCGTGGGAACAGGATCCACACGTTGAACAGGGCCAGTACGGCGCCGAAGCACCCCATGAGGATGGTCCACACAGCTGCCCACATCGGCGTGAACGGACCCTGGACGATGGCGGGGTAGCTGCTGGTGAAGTAGATGGCCAGCACCATGGAGATGCCGTTGAAGAACGGCAGGGAACCTTCCTGGAAGCCCTTCCACCAGTTCATCGAGTAGACCATGAACGAGACCCCGACGAAGAGTGCGACACCGACGGCGAGGTCACCGGGCACCACAAGGCTGGGCAGGAAGCCCAGCAGGGGAATGGCGGCAAGGGTCAGGCCGGTCACGATCGCCGAGTAGGCGAAACTTGGCAGCATCACCTTGAGGGCGGCCGGCTTCGTCCCGAGCGCGAAGTACTCGGCCCAGACGATGAACGAGCACCACACCGCGAAGTTGAACGCGCCCAACCACAGCGTGAAGGGCACGGAGACCAGGACGGTGATGGCGACCGCGAGCCACAGCGGGAGCGTGTTTTTGTATTCTGCTTGTTGGATCTCGGGAGCTTGCGTTGCAGCCATGTGAGTGGCCTTTCTGTGAGTTCACGGATGACACCGGCGATGGGCCGGGAGGTTCGCGAGATCGAGCGGCCCATCGCGAGGTGCAGTTGCTACTTCTTGAACGTGACGGCCTTGAAGTCCTCGGTCTGCTTGCGGATGCCGACCTCGGTCGGGAACCGCTCAATGGACGAAGCGCCGTAGAACCCGACGATGCCTTCGGTGTTGTTGAGGATGTACTGGGCGTCCGCCGGGTTGGCGATCGGGCCGCCGTGGCACAGGCACAGGATGTCGGGGTTGACGGACTTCGCAGCGTCGGCGAGTTCCTGAACCTTGACCGCGGCCTGCTCAAGGGTGAGCGCGGTCTGCGCCCCGATGGTGCCCGAGGTGGTCAGGCCCATGTGCGGCACGAGGATGTCGGCGCCGGCGGCAGCCATCGCCTTGGCCTGGTCGGTGTCGAACACGTACGGGGACGTGAGCAGGTCCATCTCGTGCGCGAGCCGGATCATGTCGACCTCGGGGCCGTAGCCCATGCCGGTCTCCTCGAGGTTGGCGCGGAACACGCCGTCGATCAGTCCGACCGTGGGGAAGTTCTGGACGCCCGCGAAGCCGATCTCCTTCACCTGCTTGAGGAAGTACCCCATGATCCGGAACGGGTCGGTGCCGTTGACGCCGGCCAGTACCGGGGTGTGCTTGACGACGGGCAGCACCTCGTTGGCCATCTCCATGACGATCGCGTTCGCGTCGCCGTAGGCGAGCAGGCCGGACAGCGATCCGCGCCCGGCCATGCGGAAGCGTCCCGAGTTGTAGATCACCAGCAGGTCGATGCCGCCGGCCTCAGCCGACTTGGCGGAGATGCCGGTGCCGGCGCCGCCGCCGATGATCGGCACCCCTGCGGCGATCTGGGCGCGGAACTTGGAGAGGATCTCCTGGCGATTCATGTGTGCACTACTCCTTCGGTCAGTCGTTGACGATGTGGTGGTGGAGGGCTTCGGCCATTGCCTTGCCGAAGCCGGGGTCGTTGATGGCCTGGTCGACCTCATGGATGGCGACGCTGGTTCCGGCGAGCCCTTCGCGGAGTGCTGCGAACAGGGCCGCGTCCGCTTCGGCGTCACGGAAGGGGGCGCCGTCGACGTCGATGGCGCTCACTCCGCGCAGGGGGATGAACAGCTCGGTCGGCCCGGTGGCTGCGGCGAGCTTGGCTGCGATCCGCCGTCCGAGTTCTGCCATCTCCTCGGTGGTGGTCCGCATCAGGGTGACTGTGGGGTTGTGGACGAACAGGTTGCGGTCGGCGAACTTGGGCGGGACGGTCTCCATCGGTCCGAAGTTGACCATGTCGAGCGCGCCGAGGCTGACCACCTGCGGCAGGCCCTTGGCGCCGGCGAGCTCGAGCCGGTGCGGCCCGGCTGACAGCACGCCGCCGACCAGGTCATCGGCGAGTTCTGTGGTGGTCAGGTCGCAGACGCCGGACAGCAGCCCGGATTCGACGAGCTTTTCCATCGCCCGTCCGCCGGTACCGGTGGCGTGGAAGACCAGCACCTCGTAGCCGAGGTCGGTCAAGGTCTTGCGGGCCTCGTCCGCCGCCGGGGTGGTGACCCCGAACATGGTCACGCCGATCAACGGCTTGTGCTCGCCGGGCGGGGCGGCCTGGCGTGCCTCGTAGGCCTTGGCCATGCCGGCGATGGCTGCGGCAGCGTTGCCCAGCACCAGGGAAGAGATCGAGTTGATCCCCGCGACGTCCACCACGGAGTAGGTAAGGGTCGTGTCGACCTCACCGACGTACGGCTTCACGTCGCCGGACGCCATGGTCGACACCAGGAGCTTGGGGAACCCGACCGGCAGGGCCTGCATCGCCGGCGCGGCCACCGAGGATCCGCCCGAACCGCCGACGGCGAGAATCCCCTGGATCCTGCCCGCCGCCGCCAGGTCGCGGGCGACCGCAGCAGCGCCGCGTCCCATCACGGTCATCATCTCGCCGCGGTCACGACGCTCGCGCAGACCCGCTGCGTCGGCACCAGCTGCTGCGATGACCTGGTCGGAACTCACATCAGCCAGCTGGCTGTTCGAGAACGAGCCCACGTCGATGAAGAGCACCCCGACGCCGAGTTCACTCAGCCGATCCTTGAGCCAGGTGTACTCCTCGACTTTGGTATCGAGGGTCCCCAGCAGTGCAACTGTGGCCATGAACACTCCTTCGTGTAGGTCTGTCCCTCACGCTAGGCCCGCTCATAGGAGCGCGCTGGTCCAATAACGAGGGATTGGACCACGGAGCTGCCCGCGTGGATCGATACTCGAGTTGTGCTCGCCACCAGGATCGATGCGGCAGAACTGAGCAGGATGCTCGGCGACTGGAGCGACGGACCGGACGCCCTGCCGGAAACGCTTGCTGCAGCTCTCGTCAGCCTGATCGGGGCGGGGTTCGTCCCTGCCGGCAGCGCGCTTCCCGCCCAACGCGACTGCGCCACCGCGCTCGGTGTCTCCAGGGGGACGGTGGCAGCGGCCTACGGTTCGTTGGAGGCACGCGGCTACCTCGTCTCCATCCAGGGATCGGGCACCCGGGTTCGTTCGGGATCCAATCAGGCTCCCGCGCTTGTCGAGGGCCGCCTGTTCTCCTTCACGCACACACCGGTCGACACGATCGACCTCTCCACCGGCGCCCTACCCGCCTCGCCCGTGACCGGAGAGGTGCTCCGGGAGGGCGTCGAAGAGGAGTTGGCCCCGTACCTGGAGACCGACGGCTACTTCCCGGCAGGGCTTCCGGTCCTGCGCCAGGCGGTGGCCGACCACCTCAGCCGGACCGGGATCCCGACCCAGGCCCAGCAGGTCCTGATCACGTCCGGCTCCCAACAGGCCACGTTCCTGACGATGCGCAGCCTCGTCGGACAGGGCGACCTCGCCTTGACCGAGGACCCCAGCTACCGCGGTGGGCTCGAGGCACTACGAACGGTCGGCGCCCGGATCGAGGGCGTCCGCACCACTCGCGAAGGACTCGATCTGGACCTGCTGGCACGAGCGGTGGCACGCAAGCCGGCCGTCCTCTACTGCCAGACGGGCATCCACAACCCGACGGGGCAGACGATGCCCCACCGTGCGCGGCTGGACCTGGCCACAATGATCAACCGGAGCGGGGTCCCGACCGTCGAGGACTGCTGCTCCTTCGACCTCACCGTGAGCGGCCCGCCGGCGACGACGCTGGCGAGACTGGTGGAACCCGAGCTGCTGATCAGCCTTGGCACACTCTCCAAGCTCTTCTGGGGCGGCCTGCGCATCGGATGGATCAGGGCTTCGCCGACACGGATCCGCACCCTGCTCGAACTCCGGAAGGTCGAGGACCTCGCCACGTCGGTGATCGACCAATTGCACGCCGTGAGCCTCCTCCGTCGGGCTCCCGACGCGCGGCGGCAACGGCAGGCGATGCTCACGGGCCACCTCCGGACCACCGAGGACGCCGTCCACGAGCACTTCCCGCACTGGACCTGGGACCCGATCAAGGGTGGGTCCGGACTGTGGGTCGACACGCACGGCGACGCGCTCGCGCTCGCCGAGACGGCCAAGCGGGTCAAGGTGAAGCTCGCGCCGGGGCCCGGCTTCTCGCCCTACGACGGCCATCGCTCGATGCTGCGCCTTCCGGTCTGGCACGAGCCGGAGCTCCTTCGACAGGCTCTCCGGCTGATCACCGGCAACACCCGCAGCGGCCAATAGCCAAGCCGTCCGTCGGTGGGCCAATTCGCCCCGATTGGCCCTGCCTCGGCGACGACGCCGGACGTACAGTGCATGGGCCCTCGCGGCTCGAAATCGTTCGCGACGCAGGGCGGCACTCGCATCAGCTCGATGCCGGTAGGCGATCGGACTCCTGCGCACAGCCCATCATGCAAAGGAGCACGAATGGCAGTCCACACCACCCAGGCCGGCATCGTTACCGACGTCTTCGACTGGGGCTCGATCAAGTGGGGCGTCACCGGGCAACTGTTCCCTGGCGCTCCCCTCACCGTCGGTGAGGTCGTGATCAACCCGACCATGGGCCACGCCCTCCACACCCATCCGGCCTCCGATGAGGTGCTGTACATCATGGAGGGTGAAGGCGTGCAGACGGTTGGTGACTCCGGGGAGTTCCCGGTCGGTCCCGGCGACAGCATCTTCATCCCGATGGGCACCCTGCACTCGACGTTCAACACCGGCTGGAAGCAACTGCGGATCCTTGCGATCTACTGCCCCGGCGGTGCTGAAGAAGCCCTTCGTGGCCTGCCGGACTTCGCGCAACTCGCGCCGGGACAAGCGCCCGTCTGGACCCGCGGCTGAACCGTCCGACCAGGTAACGGCGAGGGGTCGTTGCCCTGCGGCGTCGGCCCAGCGCTTCATCATCGTCGGAACGGAATGCGGCGCAGCGGCTCGCCCCGGGAACTGCTGGACGACGGCCCACAGCATCCCGGCGGACAGTCCGATCAGGAGCAGCCCCCCGGCCAGGGCAAGCGCAGACTGCGCTCGGGCGGATCTGAGGCCCGGCATGATGCGGACCGGCTACTGACAATGCCCCAGGTGGCCCACTGCAGGACCCAGCTGATCTTCGGTACACCGCTGACCGCACCGATTCGCAGGCTGGCTCCCGGTGCCGAAACCCGTCAGCCCGTCGGTTGATCCACCGCACCGCCGGCTTCGACCCAGGCCTTGAATCCGCCGAGGTTGAAGACCTGCTCGAAGCCGAGTTCCTTGAGCGCCTTCCCACCGAGGGCAGAACGGCCGCCGGAGGCGCAGTAGACGATCAGCGGACGGTCCTTTCTGAAGTGCGGGTCGTGGGACGCGCTGGACGGGTCGGCCCGGAACTCGAGCATTCCGCGCGAGACGTTGATCGCGCCGGCCACCTTGCCTTCGCGTGCGACCTCGGGGGCGTCGCGCACATCCACGACCAGGACGTCACCGTCAGCGATCAGGCGCTGCGCCACCTCGGGGGTGATCCGCGGTACGACCACATCTGCCGCCTCGACCATCTGCTTGACACTCGTGTCCATCGATCCCATCTCCTTTGATGTGGGCAGCCACCAAGCTCCCTTTCTCAGGGTATTCCTTGGTCGCGGTCCCCACTCTGGATTCGTTGGCCAGCCCCGAGACCTGGCGGAGCTCCGGCGGCGGACCCGTGTGCAAGACTCCGCAGGGCTGCCGTCGGGAGCTCGACCGTCGCGCGTAGGACACAACACGGATCATGGCGAGAGCCACCATCCATGCCACCAGCATCACAAGGTCCGTGGGGTCGCCGCAGCCGCACGCCGGTAGCGGCAGTCGCGGCAGCGGGAGGCAGCCACGCCGCGGGTGATCGGCGACGCACCACAGATGAGGCGTACAGCTTGCGGTGCCAGGGCCACGAAGATCGCCAGCGACGCGATCAGGTTGACGATCTCCATCCCGTCGGGTGTGGCGATCAGGAGCGAGCCGGCGAGCAGGGCGCCCGCCTGCCACTTCGGCCAGATGCCGGAACGCAGGAGACCGATTGCCTGCACGGCAACGCCGAGAGGCAACAGCACCATTCCCCAGATGATCACCGCCCACCCCTGCTTCTCGAAGATCGCCATCAGCCCGGGGACCATCGCGGTGAACGTCGTGTCGTCCACGGTGTCCAGGGCACTCATCGTGAGGCACATCGCGCCTTTGTCTGCGGCGAGCAGGCACGCTCCGAGCACCGCCATCGCGCCCCCGATCATCCCTGCCCGGGCGCTACGACCTGCGCGCAGGAGCGACTGGAGGTGAACAGCGACGACAACGAGGAGCGCCGTATTGAGCGTCACCAGCACATGCGCGAATTGCAGGATCCCATTCCCGCGCGCCCGCTCGATCAGCTCGGCCGGCTCCAGCAACCGGAGGCTTCCCAGACCCGGGTGCACGGCGAACGCGAACGCGAAGATGGCCGGCATCACGACCAGTGCCGCGGCGGTGCCGAAGCGCCGGCCGCGCTCGATAGGATCGGATTGGTTCAGAGTCCGCGGCGTGGCGGATGGGCTTCTGTTGGTCATGGTTCCTCCTGGCGATTCGACCTGTACTTCCACCATCCGCCGGCCTAGCGGTCTCCGCCACGAGGAAACTCGCCGGTCCCGGACAGGAGGCGCAGATGTGTCCGGTATCCCCCGATTCACGGGCCGTTCGCACCCGTAACAGGCTCCGCGGCGCGGTGCTCGACCTGCTCCGTACGCGGTCCTGGGAAGACATCACGGTCGCGGAAGTGGTGGCGCACGCCCGGTGCTCCCGCTCCACCTTCTACGCCCACTATGACGACCGAGATGCGCTCCTGAAGGATGCCTTCCTGGGCGCGATGGACATCGTGCCGGCCGACGGAGATGACCACTGCCTCGCCTTCGTGCCCGACCTGTTCGAGCACCTCGCCCATCACCGCGTCCTCGCCGAGCCGTTTCTCGTCCAGGGTCATGCCGGTCCGATGGTGCAGGCGCTTCGCGAGCGCATCCTCATCCACGTCCGGGAGCGCATCGACGCGACAGCACCCGACCTGGTGGACGGGCGACGCGCGGAACTCGCGGCGGCTGTGGCCGGCGCGGTCTGGGCCGCCGTGCTCTGGTGGCTCGAGTACGGCCGTGACGTGGCGCCGATCGATGCGGCCGACGCCGTCCTCAAGCTCCTCAGCCCCGGGCTTGACCGCATGGCACGCAGCTAGATCGTGAGTCTTCGGTCCTGCGGGTGACTGGGTCCGGGGATCTGGGGTCACTCGACGGCCGCCACCTGGTCCTTGTCGAGGCATGCAGCGCCGCAACGCGGTCCTTGTGGGGTCTCTCCGGGCTGGTTGTGTCGGGTCTGGTCAGGAGAGTCCTGCGAACTCCGTCAGTCGTTCGAAGCCGGCGACCGCATGGTTTCGGTAACGTTCGAGAGCGGCAGCGACGCCGGGGTCCCCGGCCCGCTCGGGTGGGATCCTGGCGGGATTCAGGGTGGTCTTGTTGGCCCACTCCTTGATGTCGGCCTGCGCCGTGAAGGCCTGGGCTGCACGGTTTCCGAGCACCTGCATGCGGGCGAAAGTGGCCGGCGTGTCCGGAAGGCAGGATGCCGGGCACACGCGGTTCTTCTCGGCATCGTCGTCGCGGGTCGCCTCGACGTAGCCGATGACGGCCGCACCGAAGCAGGGGAAGCCCGACCGGACGGGCTGAAGTGTGATCGCCTCGCGACTCCACACCGGAACCACGGGCGGATACTTCAGTCCCGATGCGGCGCAGTGCACGACCAGGGCGTCCGGCGCGACCGTGATCTCGCCGCTGGTGAGTGTGATGCGGCCCTTCTTGACACCTCGGACATGGCCGAGCCGGACGACGTGCTCGATGCTGCGCAGAACGTCGATCTCCCACTGCGCGATGGTCGGTGTCTTTGCCATGGTGGGGGTGAACGATTCGTCGATGCGAAGCATGACGCCGGCAGCCTCAAGCCGGAAGAACAGGTCTTCGGGAGAGGCGGCCTGGGCAGCAGCGGTGAGAGTGTCAGCGACCATGCCCAGGAACACGGCGGGGTCGGGCTGCACCACGGCACGGTTGAGCATCCACGGATCGCGCGGCCTGATCCAGCAGATCGCGCCGGGATCGACGCCATTGCCGAGGAGCCAGACGCAGGCGTCGGTCGCGGTCTTGCCCGAGCCGACGATGACGAACTCGCCGGGCGCGTCGGCTACCCGGACCAGGTCGTTGACCGGGATCACGCGCGTGCCTTCCACCTCGAACGGCGGCGCGGCGCTGGCCGGGATGTCCGGTGACAGGTAGGTCGCGTCGACAACCCGGCACCCCCCGTCAACGTCGTAGCGCCGACCCGAGACCAGGGAAACGAACCGATGACCACCGAGGTATTCGCAGCCGGGGTAGAACTCCACCTTCCCGGATGCGGTCATCCGGTCGAGCACGCGCTGGTAGTAGTGGATCACCTCGGCCGCGGTCGCCCGCTCGTGCAACCCCGTTTCCGGGCCCCTGCGCTGGATACGTCCCCCCAACACGGTGGAGGCGACTCCATAGAACGCCGATGCCTGATGCAGACGTACGAACTGGTAGGCGTCGAGCCAATGACCACCCGGCGCATGGCGACGATCAACCATGACCACCCTCACGTCCGCATGGTCGATCAGCGCGTCGACAAACGCCATCGCTGCGGCGCCCGCACCCACCACCAGGTAATCAGCCTGCACGGCACACCCCTGCGCCATGCTCACCCGCCCCACGGGGGACGTCAAGACGCCCGTACTTCATTGAGCAATCATCGGTAAAGCCACCGGCACCAAGGCGTGACAGGTGGGCGCGTCAGAAGCGCGCCATCCTGAGCCGTAGTACGTGTACCGGACGGCTCTTGCGATCAACGGCACGTTGCCGGCAGTCCCGCATCCCCTGCGCGCTCCTGGAAACGTTGCCTTTCGCGCCCGCCCGACCCGGGCTCGGGATAGGCTGAATCTACAGTGGCCGGACGGCCCACCGAACCTGCGGGACGACGTAGTGAGGGGGCGCAATGTCGATCGAGAGTACTCGCGACGTGATGATGAAATACTGGGATTCGGCACATTCCGATACCAGCATGATGGCAGATGATGTCGTTTTCACCATGATGCCGACTGGAGAAGAAACGAGAACGCCACAGGGTGTCCTCGGCCTTCTCAACTACTTCTACCACGTGGCCTTCGACGCAGCTGCGCCTGTCGAGAACTCCATCATTGGTGACGGCAGCGCGATGATGGAGGGTCACGTGACGGGCAGGCACATCGGCGAATTCGCTGGGATTCCCGCGACCGGGAAGGACATCCGGGTGCCCATCTGCGTGTCCTACGATCTGGAGGATGACAAGATCCAGCAAGCTCGCATCTACTTCGAGATGCCCGTCCTGATGCAGCAATTGGGCGTCGCGTAGGCACCTGTCGAGGCGCTACCCGCCGCCACCCTGCTGTGGCGAGCCCTCGAGGATCTTCGCGCCCGAACTCGCGTCGGATGCCGCACGTGCCCATCGCTATCCGGGCATGGGGTTCGTCAGTGTGCCGACGTGGGCGGGCCCTACTATCGATCACACAACGGACAAAGGAGGTCTGCCGTGATCACCCCATACATCTGCGTCGCGGACGCCCGAGCGGCCACCGACTGGTACTGCAGGATCTTCGCTGGTCGAGTAACAGTCGAACCGATCGTGATGGAGGACGGCCACGTTGGACACACCGAGGTCACCCTTCACGGCAACAGCCGCATCATGATGTCGGAGTCCTTCCCCGACTACGGCGTCGAGCCGCCCGATTCGGGTCGAGGCACGCCCGTTTCGCTACACCTGCGGGTCAACGACGTGGCTGCCGTCGCCGATGCTGCCAAAGCCGCAGGAGCCACGATCGACCGGGGCCCGATGACCGACGAGCACGGGACGCGGGTCACGCTGCACGACCCGTTCGGTCACCGCTGGATGCTGAACGACCACGATTGACCTTGAGGGGAGGGGTTTCTCAGGAGTGCCGTTCCACCGAACTGCATGCGCCAGGCTCCCCCGGTCAGGTCTGCGAGGCGATGGCCAGGAACGTGAAGATCACGAAGTCGATCGAGAAGTGGAGCGTGATCGGCCACGCAAGGCCGCGGGTCTCGACCATCGCCCGTCCCAGGAGCAGCGCCACGCCACCGGTTGCCACGAGGCCCATCGGGCCTGAGGGGATCCCGCCGTAGAAGTGGCCGATCCCGAAGAAGAGGGCAAGGACCATAACGCCCGCGCCAGGCCCGATCGCTCGCTGGAGCATGGACAAGGGACCGGCACGGAATGCCGTCTCCTCCCAGAAGGCGTTCAGGAACGCCGCGATCACACCGACCGCGATCGCCGGCAGGGAAGCGCGGAGGTCGAAGGTGGAAGGCAGCATCGGGAACCCGAACCACACCATCAGCGCCACCAGGAGGAATGCCGAGATCGACCCGAACCGGCGCCAGCGAAGGTAGGTGCCGTCTCTTCGCCGCGTCCGCGTCTCCGCGTTCAGATCGCCGACACGCGCGAACAGCTCCCGCCTGGAAGCGCCGAGCAGGCCCGCCCAACCGAGAACGAGCAGCCCCAGCACCGCGTACAGGACGCGGGTGGCGAGCAGGGCGACCATCGGCGCCGTGGAGTCAGGGACGAGGGACTGCCACACGGCCGACCCCTCCAGGACCGGCAGGATGACGATCAACACGTTGACCACGACCATCACCGCGAGGAAGCGCTCCAGCCTGCGAAGCACCGACGTGACCTTCGCGGCCGCCCAGAGGACCACAGTGAGCCCTGCGATGGCCCACCCCATCCACGGCACGTCGAGCCCCAGGAACTCACGCGCGACGATCTCCGGGAACCGGCTGATCAGCAGCGTCAGCAACAGCGCTGTGACGACCTGAGCCCGGCCGACGGTCGGGTCCATCCACGGCGGCGCCCCGGTGTGCTCCGCCGCCACCCTGGGCTCCTCGGCATCGGCAGTCATCGCACGGCCTCCCTTCCAACGACTCGACCCAAAGCACACCCTGGGCTACTTGTCCCGGCGCTCGCTGATGTCCAGCCACTCCCCCATGACGGACAGTGCGAGGCCGAGGTTGCCCATCTGGCAGTGGTTCTGGGCGCTCTCCGCGCTGGTGAAGACCCGCGACGTGACCGAGCGGGCATTCGTGAGGGCCGCGGCCTGCAGACGGGCAAGGCGCGGCGGCTGGAACCGGTCCTTGGCGCCGACGGTGATGAGGACGTCCTGGTCGACCAGGTCCGAGTGCAGGTGGGCTGCGTTCATTCCGAGGAACCAGGGCACCACCACGGTCGGCTCGCGATCGAGCTGGTTGGTGAGGTACAGGCAGTTCCGCACGGTGTGCCGCAGCACCGGGACAAGTGCGGTGCGCATCCGGATCGACCAGCCCATGAAACGTTCCTGACGCACCATCCAACGCACGAACCCCTGGACGGCCGCAGGGTAGGGCGCGAGCAGGTCGAACAGCGGCGGGTGGATGATGAGCCGCGAGATGCGCTTGTCGAACGCCGCCGCCCGGACGCACCAGTAGCCGCCGAAGGAGATGCCCAGCAGGGTCACGTCCGTGAGCTGGAAGTGGTCGAGAACCCTGCCGACCGGCTTCTCCCAATCGTGATCATGGGGCACGCCGTGGAGCCGGTGGCTGGCGCCCTGGCCCGGCCCATCGAAGGCCACCACCTCATAGCCCAGATCGCGGAAGAAACGCCAGAAGCAGAAGAACTCCTCGATGAAGGAGTCGAAACCACCATGGATCACCACCGTCCCGCGCGAGGATCCGCGGGGCGCAAGTCGGGCGGCGGACAGGGCACCGTCGCCGTAAGGGATGAGGTGCCGCTCGATCCCCTCGGTCACGAAGCCCGCATCGAACGTGTCCCGGAACCTCCGGTAGAGCGGCACCTTTGCAGGATCGGCGGGATCCACCAGGAACTCCGCAGCCCGGTGATAGAAGGCGGCGTTGCGCAATCGGCCGTCCGCCTCAGCAGCACCCGCAAGCTCGGTGAAGACCCGGGTGTTGTCCTCGAACGACCTGATCTGCCGTCCGGCCTCGGCTATGTCCTCAAGACGCGTGAAGCCCAGGGAGTACCAGCGGTTGAGTTGGTAATTCACGAAGCGCGACCTCGCGAACCGGTGGTAACCCACCGGAAGCCCGGACGCATTCGGCTCCATCCACAAGTCCTACCACGACGGCGCGCTGCCCAGAAAGGCGGAGCTGCGCCCCCTCACGGGGTTTGGGGTCCCCTTTCGGGATCCCGAACGAGGCCGCAATCATGGCGGCGAGCACGGCCGCGGAGGCGATGTCGCGGCCCGCGGCCTGGCCGAGCGCTTCCACGAGGAGTTCGCCCGCTATGCGGAGAACGTCCCCGCCATCGGCCAGGCCAGGGACCTCGCCGAACGGCACCGGACGGTGGTGAACTGAGACAACTTCTGGCCAAGGCCGATCCAGCGTCTGGCCACGCCGGTCCCGTGGGACCACGGAGTGCGGGACGGCTTCACCGTGTTCGATCTGCCCGACGAAGAGAAGACAGTCTGGCTGCGGCGCACACACGACCACATCGTGAAGCTATCCCCCGATGCGACGAAGCCTCGATGACTGACCCGCCGAGCAGCGTGCGGCCGAGGAGTGCGGGCACCCGGCGCCTCGATTGCCAGACCGCGGCGACAAGGGAACGTCTTCGATGGTGGTGGCTCGGCCCGGCCGGGAGTCAGCCAGCCACGGCAGCAACTACTCCTCCCAGCGCTGTCACTACGAGGGTTGCCAAGCCGGCGAGGAGTACCGGGCGCCCGCCGGCGCGCTTGAGCACCGGCCAGTGCACGGAAGTGCCGAGCGCGAACATGGCGGCCCCGAGCAGCCAGGTCTCGCTGATCCGGGCAGCGTCCAGGACCGGGGTCGGCACAACGCCAAGGCTGCGGAGGGCAACCATGGCGACGAAACCCGCGACAAAGAGCGGCACCAGAGGGGGTAGTTTTCGGTCGGTTCGGGGACTGGCTGCGATCTGGGCCCGCTGCCGCCATGAGATCACCGCCAGGACGGGTGCCAGCATGAGCACCCGAGCCAGCTTGACGACAACTGCCACCTTCAGCGCCTCGGGCCCGATGATCCCGGCCGCGGCGACGACTTGGGCCACTTCATGCACCGAGGCCCCGGTCCAGAGCCCGGCGGTGTGTGCGTCCAGGCCGAGCATGCGGGTCAGCGTCGGCATGACCGCGATCATGACCGTGCCGAAGATCACGACAAGCGCCACTGCAGTGGCGGTCTCGGTGTCCTTCCGCTTGGCGAGCACCCCGTCGACGCCGGCGACCGCTGCTGCGCCGCAGATCGAGAAGCCGCCGGCGATGAGCAGGGACTGGGAGGGGTCGACCCGCAGCCAGCGCCCCACCAGCAGGGTTGCTCCCATGGTGCCACCCACGATCGCCACGACGCCCAGCACCATGGGCCAGCCCAGCGCGGCGATGTCGCTCAGCACGAGCTGAAGCCCGAGGAACACCACCCCCAGTCGCAGGAGCCGCCGGGATGCCACGTTCAGGCCCGGGAGGAGGTTCGCCGGGATTCCGCCGTGAAGGCCAGCGACATTGACCAGGGCTGCGCCGAGCAGGATGGCGACCAGCATGGCGCTCACGCCCGGCAGCATCTGGTTGATCCCGATTGCCAGACCCGCACCGGCGATGGACAGCACCAGCCCTGGCCATGCGTGGGACTGACGGCTCGGGATGGATGGCCCAGCCACCTCGTCGGCATCGGTGACGGCTGGCTGGCTCACTTGGTCAAGCTATCCATCTCTTCGATATCAAGGTAGCCACCATTTGTGGATGGAGGTCATACCATGGCTGATATGGCCGATCTGCACGCCGACTGGCGACTGTTCCCGTCCGTGGGCGACCTGATCGTTCTGGTCGCCGTGGCCGAGCATGGAGGCGTCAGCGCTGGCGCCCGCGCCCTCGGCCTTGCCCAACCCAACGCGAGCAGGGCGTTGCGGCGCCTCGAGGCCCGGCTCCACACCCAACTCCTCACCCGCTCCACCCGCGGGGCCGCCCTCACCACCTCGGGTGCCGTCGTCGTCGACTGGGCACGAAAGGTGCTCGAAGCCAACCGCCACCTGCTGGTCGGCACGTCGGCCCTTGCCAAGACCGACGCACCGCTGAGCATCGCGGCCAGCCACACCATCGCAGAGGATCTGCTACCTCGCTGGCTCGCGGCATTACGAGCCGAACGTCCGGACGCCGCGGTAACCCTGACCGTTGCCAACTCCGACCAGGTCGGACGCCTCGTCAGTTCCGGCGGCGTGCTCGGCTTTGTGGAGAGCCCACAGGTGCCCCGTACCATCGACGTGCCCACGCAGAGCCGGATCGTTGCGACCGACCGCCTGGTGGTGGTGGTTTCCCCCGGACACGACTGGGCCAGGCGCACCCGCCCTGTCACGCGCAGCGAACTCGCCGCGACGGCTTTGGTGGTGCGTGAGCCGGGTTCGGGCACCCGAGTCAGCTACGAACAGGCCATGACCGGGTTCTCCCTCGCCACACCGGCACTCGAACTGACCGGGAACGCGGCCGTGCGGGTTGCTGTGGCAGCCGGAGTCGGGCCGGCGGTCCTCAGCGAACTCGCCGTCCAGCCCGCCGTGGCATCTGGTGAGTTGCGGGCGGTGATGGTCGAAGGATTCACCATCGAGCGGGCGCTCCGAGCGGTGTGGGCGATCGACCCCGCACCCAGCCCCGACCTACTCAGGATGGTCGAGCTCGCCGGGACCGGCGCAGGTGCCAACCACGGTGACGGTGCTCGCCGATGACCTGGCACCGTGGCGGAGAGGACCAGCGTCCGAGGACCGCCACCCCGGGAGGCGACCACGTTCGCGAGGGCAGGCGTGGAGATTCCTTGCCCGGGGATCGGCGGGTAGAGTCGAAACACCGGCGATGGGGCTCGCCGTAAACCGCGAACGCTAACGGTCCCTACACCCAGACGAAAGGGACTGTGGTGTATCCAGCGGCGGTTGAGGGAAGGGCACCAGATCTGGTGCGGCAGCGGCCCAGCGTGCTCTGTCCTGCAGGCTTCGAGCAGGTCCTGAACGCAAGTCCCGGGCAATGCATGTCCGATCTCCACCTGGACGACGTAGTCGCGGCGGTGGTGGGGCGGACCGACGATTTCCAAAGGTCGGTCTGGTACACGCCCTGCACCGACCTTCAGGTCGTCGAGTATCGGCAGGCGGTGGTCACCGAGCTGATCCGGCCCGACTTCCGGCGGGTCATGTGGGCCTTCGTCGAAGGGATGGCGCAAGAGCGTCAATCGGTCAATGCGGCGAACAAGCTCCAGTACCGGTTGCCGGCGGACCTGGGTCGCGCTGAGTCCATCGCCAGGTTCGTGGCGCTGGTGTCCGGGACGGCGGAAGGCCTGGTGGGACTGGAGCCACGTTCGGCCGGTCTGCAGGAGATGACCCGCTGCCTGGTCGACTACAGCCATAGCCATGAGTTCGCTCAGCTCGCCAGCGGTATCGGCAAGGTCTTGAGCGAACTCCACGGCCTCCAGTTCGAGTTGGGGACGCAGTCCGGGACCGTCTGGGTCGGACCCGTGCCGGATCGTCAGCTGTGGGTGGAGGCGATCCGGACAACTTTCGGGCGGTTCCGCACCGGAGAGCCGCCCGCGGTGGCCATCCCGCAACGACCCCAGCGCTACATCAACCACCTTGAGTCGAACGTTCTGAACCTGGTGGAGCGGCAGTTCCCGGAGACTCTGGGTCGGCTGCGGCACTTCGTCACACTGCACGCCGACTTCCTGCCCGCTCGGCTGGAGGTGCTCGGCCAGGAGTTGCGGTTCTACCTGGACTACCTGCGTGAGCTGGACCGGCTGGACACCGACGGGGTGGCGTTCTGCCTTCCACGGCTCCAGGCCGGCTCCGCAGGCCCGGTGCGGATCAGGGGGATGGTCGATCTCGCTCTGGCGCTCGGCGCGAAGGCCAAGCAGGAGCCGCTCGTCCCCAATGACCTGGCGATTGCTGGGAGCGAGCGGGTGGCGTTCATCACGGGGCCGAACCAGGGCGGCAAGACGACCTTCGCGAGGGCGGCCGGGCAGTTGGCCTACATCGCTTCTCTCGGGTTGCCCGTGCCGGCGGGATCGGCATCGTTGCCCCTGCTGCAGCCCGTGCTGTCGCATTTCCCGCGTCCCGATGACCCCGAGCACGAGCGTGGCGGTCTGGCCGACGAGATGGTGCGACTGCACACCGTCGTCCAGGAGACCGGACCCAACTCGCTGTTGATCCTCAACGAGCTCTTCTCGGCCACCTCGGCTGAGGACGCGGTGGGCCTGTCTGCCTTGATGCTTGAGCGATTCGAGAGCCTGGGCTGCCGGGTCCTGTGGGTGACGTTCCTGGAGGATCTCGTCACTTCTGCTGCGGGGGCCCTCAGCCTTGTGGGACAGGTGGACCCCGCAGAGCCGACCCGGCCCACCTTCAGGTTCCGGGCACAGCCGCCGGCGAACAGGTCACACGCCGTGGCGTTGGCCGCGCGGCACGGCCTCTCGTCTGCCGACCTGGAACGGAGGCTGCCATGAAGGTGCGGCTCCTCCATCCCGACATCGACGCCGAGCTCCACACCCCGCTCGGCGACGGCGACGAGGACCTGATTGCAGACCTTGACCTTCAGCCCGTTCTCGACGCGATGGCCACAACGGGGCGACTGAAGGACATTCCCCAGGTGATCCTGCGACCGCTCACCGATCCCCGCGACATCCGGTGGCGGCAGCACGTCATGGCCGATGCGATCGACAACCCGACGGTGATGCGGAACCTGTTCGACCTTGCCGGCCGGGCCATCGAGAGCCAGCGGGGCACCTGGATGTACTCGGCCCGCACGGCGGACTCCCTTCTCTCCAGTTCGCTGTACGGGCTCAAGGCAGTGCTCCCCCTGTTGAAGGAGCTGGCTCTGCTCGCCAGGCAGCAGCTACCGACGGCCACGTCCCCCGGGCTTACCGCCCTGTTCCAGAGGCTGATCGAGGAACTCGACGACTCCTACCTCGACGAGGTCGCGACGATGCTTGCCCAGCTGAACTTCCCCGGCGGCATGGTCGCCCGGGCGATGGTGACCAGCCGGGCCATGGTGGGTTCCCTGGAGTTGCTGGCTCCCAGGACCGGCCGCCGGACCTGGAAGGAGGCCCTCGGCATCGGTGCGCAAGGTCAGTTCCGGTTCACTCTCGGCGAGCGGGACGAGGCCGGCGCCCGCGCGCTTGGCGAGCTTCGCGACGACGCCCTCTATGAGGTCGCCCGGGTCCTCGCCGAAGCCGCACATCATGTGAAGAGCTTCTTCGTGCAACTGCAGTGGGAGGCCGGCTTCTACGTCGGCGGCGTCCAGTTGCAGCAACAACTCAACAGCGCCGGCGTGCAGCTGTGCTGGCCTGAACCGCTCACCTCCACCGTGGGCACTCTGGAGACGACAGCCTTGGTCAACCTGAGCATTCCCGTTCGCCTGGGCACAACCCCTGTACCCAACGACGTCGCAGCGGACGGCCGCCAGCTGGTGATCATCACCGGCGCGAACCAGGGCGGAAAGACAACGCTGTTGCGCAGCATCGGTTGTGCCCAGCTGCTCATGCAGAGCGGACTGTTCGTTGCCGCTGCCAGGTTCGCCTCGGAAGTCGCGCCGGCCATCCACACCCACTTCCGGCGCGCGGAGGACGAGTTGCTGCTCAGTGGAAAACTGGACGAGGAGCTGGGCAGGATGAGCCGCATCGTCGACACCTGCCGTCCCGGCGACCTGGTGTTGATGAACGAATCCTTCGCCTCCACAGACGAGATCGAAGGTTCCTACATCGGCGAAGAGATCCTCGACGCCCTCCTCGCCCACGGCATGAGGGTGCTGGTCGTCACCCACTTCCACGCGTTGGCCCAGCACTACCTGCACCGTCCCGGCACGCTGTTCCTGCGAGCTGAGCGCCTCGCAGACGGCAGCCGCAGCTACCGGGTGCTGCCCGACTCGCCGCAGGCCACGAGCCATGGCTTCGACGTGTACGCCCAGGTCTTCGGAGACCCCGGCCCGAACGAGCCGACAACGAATTCCGCCTCTTCACACCACTCAATACCGGATCCGGCACAGCGCCGGCCAGCTTAGGCAAGGAGAATCATGAGCATGGACGTCTACCTGGTCCGTCACGGCCGCACGCAACTGAACGCGGCCGGACTCCTCCGAGGACACCTCGATCCCCCGCTCGACACGGTCGGCCGGGCCGAGGCACGGGACCTGGCCTGGCAACTCAGCGAAGTCGGACCCTCCCGGATCGTGTCCAGCCCCCTGCTGCGGGCCCGCGAGACTGCCGGTCCCATCGCTGCCGCTGCCGAGGTCGGCATCGAGATCGACGAGAGGTTCATCGACAGGGACTACGGGGAGTTCAACGGGCATGCATGCGCAGAGGTGGCCCCCGGTTTCGGCAGCCTTGACGATGCGCCTGGGGTCGAACCTGCTGCCGAAGTGGCGGCACGCGCCGAGGCTGCGCTGGCCGAACTGGTCGCAGGCACAGACCTTGGCCCGTTGGTGATCGTCACCCACGACGCCGTGATCCGGCTGCTCATCGACCAGGTGCTGCCCGCCACCGAACACCATGGGCACGTGCCGCAACGCACCGGCTGCTGGAACCTGCTCCGCTACGACGACCTTGGCTGGAAGCTGGTCATCGTCGACAGCAAGGATGACCCGGTGGATCCGGCATTCGCACACTAGTCACCGCTCGTCACACGCGCCAACGCTCTACTAGGCTGGCGCGCGGCGATGGATCCCGCCTTGGGTGCTTGCCCGAAACCGCCAGCCGGCTGATGGGTCCTCATACGTCGTTGGGTGCGTGCACAGGCAGCCCCGAGCGAGGAGAAACGCGTGTTCTTCCACCGCGTGCCGCAACCCAGCCCCCAGCGCATGGTGCCCGTGGCCGGGCATCCCCTCGTCGTGGGGATCACACCCGGCCAATCCGAACTGGTGGCCCTGACAGCCGCCGCCTGGGCTGATGCACTGGGTTCGGTACCGATCTACTTCGGCTTCGTGGACCAGTCGCGGATCGTTGATGAGGAGTACGCCGACGGGACTGTCCGGCACTCGGAGCTCGATCCCGACCTGGCCGACGATTCCTGGCAGGTGCGCGAAGCCGACATCCAGCAGTTCCTGAGCGAGGCCCTGTCTGAGCACAAGGGCCCGTGGGAGTTCCGCTACCTTGCTGGTCGCCCGGATCGGGCACTGACCCATCTGGCCCGCGCCGTGGATGCGTCGGCGATCATCGTGGGCGCCCGCCATCCGCACACAACCGAGCGCCTCAGGGAGTTCCTGTCGGAATCGGTGGCGCTCCACCTCAGCCGTCACCAGCATCGCCCCGTCCTCATCGTCCCCGTGAAGGTGGTCGACTGGAAGGCCCCGACTCCGTGGTAGGTGATGCCGCCGCCTATGGCCATACCATCCCCGGCCTCCGGATCCTGCGCCTCCCGGTGCGGCCCGCCTGGCTTGGGATCATCCTGATCGGAGGAAGCGCCGGCACCGCGCTCCGGGCGTGGCTGGAGACCGCATATGCACCCCCGACCGGAGGGTGGCCGTGGGTGACCTTCTGGATCAACATCGCCGGCTCCTTCCTCCTCGGCGGCCTTCTCGAGGTGCTGGCTGAGACCGGACCCGACCGCGGGTGGCGCCGGGGGGTGCGGCTGGGACTCGGCACGGGTCTCCTGGGTGGGTTCACCACCTACAGCACCTTCTCCGTCGAAACCGTGCAGCTCCTGAGCGCCGGGCTTTGGGTCGCAGGCCTCAGCTACGGCCTGGGGAGCGTGATCGCCGGGCCGGCCGCCGCATTCACCGCCACCCGCATCGTCCGACGGCTCCTGCACCGCCACCACAAGGCAGGCCCCCAATGATCCAGCTGTTGATCGCTTTCGCCGGAGGACTGGGTGCGGTGACACGTTTCGTCGTCGACGCGCAGATCGGACGGCGCGCATCGAACCTGGGCATGCCCCTGGGGACCGCTGTCATCAACATCACCGGCTCGCTGCTGCTCGGCTTCATCGTTGGCTGGTGGTCGGCCCACACCGGGGATCCCGGGCTCAAGCTCGCCATCGGCACCGGCTTCATGGGCGGCTACACCACCTTCAGCACCGCGAGCGTCGAGGCGGCCCGGCTCGCCCGTGCCGGCCAGGCCCGGCGGCTGGTCATCCACGCCGGCGGCATGTTCCTGCTCAGCATCGTCGTCGCCGGGCTCGGGATTTGGCTCGGAAGGCTGTGACGCTCAGCCGAACTCACAGGACTGGTCGGGCGACCCAGGTTCGCCCGACCAGTCCTCAGAGAGGTGTCCTGGCGATCTAGCGGTTCAGCCCGAAGGGCAGTTCCGGGCTGGAGGCCTGGATCTGGATGAGCCGGTTGTACTTCGCGACTCGCTCACCACGCGCCGGAGCGCCGGTCTTGATCTGGCCACAACCGGTCGCCACCGCCAGATCGGCGATGAACGTGTCCGGGGTCTCACCGGAGCGGTGCGACACCATCTGTCCGTAACCGGCCTCGTGGCAGATCCGCATGGCTTCAAGCGTCTCGGTGACGGTGCCGATCTGGTTGACCTTGATCAGCGCGGCGTTGGCGATCCCGTTGGCGATCGCGTCGGTGATGATCGCCGGGTTGGTGCAGAAGTTGTCGTCACCGACAAGCTGGATCCGGCCGCCGAGCGCGGCGGTCAGCTTCTTCCAGCCTTCGGTGTCGGCCTCGCCCAGGCCGTCCTCGATGCTCCAGATCGGGAAGGCATCCACCATCGCCACATAGCGGGCGACCATGTCCTCACTCGACAGCGACTGGCCGTTCACAAGGTAGCTACCGTCGGACTTGTTGAACTCGGACGCGGCCGGATCCAAAGCGATAGCGACCCCTTCCTTGCCCACCGGGTAGCCGGCGTCACCAATGGCAGAGACGATCAGGGCCAGCACTTCCTCTGGCTCGGCAAGGTTGGGTGCGAAGCCACCCTCATCGCCCAGACCGGTCGCGTGGCCAGCGGCAGAGAGCCGCTTCCGCAGCGCCGCATAGACCTCGGCGCCCGCACGCACAGCCTCGGCCATGGAGGAGGCCCCGATCGGCGAGACCATGAACTCCTGGAAATCGAGCGGGTTCGGCGCGTGCGCCCCGCCGTTGAGCACGTTGAAGCACGGCACCGGCATGCGCCTCGGGGCACCGAATCCGGGCAGCCACTCATGCAGCGGCTTCCCGTCGGCTGCTGCCAGGGCGCGGGCCAGTGCCATCGAGGTGCCGATCAACGCGTTCGCGCCGAGCCGGGCCTTGTTCGGCGTCCCGTCCAGGTCACGCATCGCCTGATCAACCTCGGCCAGGTCAGCCCAGCTGCGGCCGGCCAGGCCCTGGCTGATCTCGCCATTCACGTTGCTGCACGCCTGCAACACGCCGCCACCACTGAAGCGGGTCGAATCGCCATCACGCAGTTCCACAGCCTCACGCGTGCCGGTTGATGCACCTGAGGGCACCCCCGCCTCGGCGACGACACCGTTACTGAGGGCCACTGTCACGTTCAGCGTCGGGCGACCCCGCGAGTCCAGAACCTCAATCGCCGATACGCGGTCAATTTCGAAAGCCACCGTTGGTCCTTCCAGCCATGCCCACGCGCCCGCCTTGAGCGGTGAGAGGGTGGGCAGCCAGCCGGCGAGGAGACGTGGGGGGAGCTCTCAAATCCCACCCTCGACGCAAACCAGTCGCGCACCAGGTAGGGACCGTTGGCCGCAGTATCGCGACAGTTGGTTCGGGCGAGCCCCACCGCCCACGAAAACACTACTCGATCGAGGTCCATGCGGAGACTCTGAGCGGGCGATGGGGATCGGGGACGGCCACTCGACTGGCCAAACGACGCCGTCGCGTCTCAACGGGAACGGAGGACAAGTCAGCGGCCGAATCCCCGAGCCTGGCGAGGAGTGCTTAGCCCTGGCTGACGTGCTGCCGAGGACGGAGCAGGCGAGAGAAGACCACGCTCACCGCCATCCAGGCAGCGGCATACACGAAGGCCACCTGCGCCGAGAACGCCGCCCATAACAGCCCCGCCACAACGGTTGCACCGATGTCTCCTATCGACTGTGTCAAACCCAACAACCCGAAGGCATTGCTGCGCAACTCCGTGGGAAGCCGAGTCGCGACCACGGTGGACTCGGCCGTTTCCGCCAACCCGATGCCGACCCCGGCAAGCGCAAACCCTCCGAGCAACATGGTCAAGGATCCCCCGATCGAAAAGGCCGCATACGCCAGCAGGTAGGCGGAAGCCCCAAGGGCGAACACCAGCCGGGGAGTCTTCCGATCCGAGAGAGTTCCCGCAACCAGGGACGCCATGGCTGCCACGGCGTTGTGGCCGGCGTACATCAGGACCGCCACGCCGGCAGCAAGCGTTGGCGACCAGCCCAGATCACGCGAGAGCACTTCCGTTGCGCGCAGGATCAGCAAGGTCGCAGCGAGATTGCCGAACTCGAAGCACGCCACCGGGGCAAGAATCCGCACCACGCCGGCGCCATGCAGGGCGCGCAGGTTCAGCGAGAAGGTTCGGCGTCCTTCGACGCTTGTCAGGCTCCTCCGCGCCTCGCGTGCAGCCAGTGTGATCGCGATCGCCGCGAACACACCCGGGATGAACGAAAGCAGGATGGTCGACCGGACGCCCAGCAAGCCCACCATGCCGGCGGCCATCAGCGGCCCGATCACTGCGCCGAGGTTGTCCCCGGCACGCTCCACGCCGAACGCGCGGCCGTAGCTGTCCTTGCCCGCCAGATCGGTCAACAGCATGTCCCTCGACGGGGACCGCACGCCGCGCGAGATCCACGCCACCCCACGAAGCAGCCCCACCTGCCAGACCGCCGTCGTCAACCCGATCGCAGCCGTCGCCACCGCCGTTCCCAGGTAGCCGCCGCTGGCCAGCCACCGCCTGCGCTTGGGATCCGCAGCCAGTGGACCTCCAGCGAGCTTGCTCAGCCCGATGAAGGCATCCGCCACTCCATCGATCGCACCGAGCGCTGCCGGCCCCCCTCCCAGCACCCCCGTGACGAAGCTCGGCAGCAGAGAGGTCACCATCTCGTGGCCCGCATCAGAGAACAGGGAAGCGCCACCAACGCCCAGCACCCCGGGCGACAACCAGCCCTTTGGTGCCGAGCCAGGCGCAGCCTCGGGAACTGGCTTGTCCACGTCTTCCACTGCGACTCCTGAGCGGTCGTCACCAACCCGGCACACAGGCGCCGGCTTGGTCGTGAGTCATTCGGGAACCATCAGCCAGCCGGCGGTTCGGGCCAGTCAGCGGCCCCGGCGGGATCCATCACCGTGCGCCTAACCTAGCCCACCGACTACGACACCACGGAAGGGCTAAGCGTTGGATCTGGCGAGGCGCACCCTAACAGCGTGCAGGTCTCCCGGTTCGATGTCGGCTGGCGAATCACGGTCGAGGACGCGGGGCGCGCGCCCGGCGCGTACCTGGATTCTCTCTCCCGGTACCACATGGGCGCGCTGCAGTCGGGTGAGTTGTTCGGGGTCGGTGTCTGCGACCCGGACAACCCGATAGTCCCCCGGTTCAGCCTCGGAGAGCCTGATGGCCTCCGGTTGTGGTGCCCAGTCCCCGTTCGGGCCTGGGATGGGATCTCCGTGGGGGTCGAGCTGTGGGTGACCAAGGAGGACATCGATCCGGTCGAGGAACTCGTCGGAAACTGCATGTTCCAGGCGTTCGGCCTCGTCGTGTACCTCTTCCCAACCGTAACCGAGCGACTGGGCCAGGTAGGTTTCCAGCAGCCGGTGGCGGCGCACCATAGCTACGGCGAGGCTCCGGCCGAGGCTGGTCAGGGTGACTGGCCTGTAGGGCTGATAGTCCACCAAGCCCTGGCGGTGAAGCCGGCGCATGGTCTCGGACACGTTGGCCTGGGTGGTCGCGAACCGTGCCGCCAGCCCTTTGGTCGTGATCGGCGGGTCGCCCCACTCGATCGCTGACCAGATCACCTTCAGGTAGTCCTGGGCGATCGGTGTCAGATCATCGACGCGCACCATCAGGACGTCCCCATAGCGGTGAGGACGATCAGGGCCGCGTTGAGCGCCACAATGAGCCCCACCACGATCCACGCGAGCATCTTGATCTGGCGGGAGTTCACATATCGGCCCATCAGAGCACGCTCGCTGGTGAGCAGGACCAGCGGTATGAGCGCGAACGGGATGCCGAGGCTCAGCAGGACCTGGCTGAGCACGAGCGCCCACGTGGGGTTGACTCCGGTGGCGAGGACGACAAGTGCTGGTACCAGGGTGATGGCGCGACGGGCGAGCATCGGTATGCGGACCTTCAGCAGACCGGACATCACGGCGGCACCGGCGTAGCAGCCGACCGAAGTGGATGCCAGACCCGAGGCCAGCAGTCCCACCGCGAACATCGTCGCCACGACCGGGCCGAGAGCATGCCCGATCGCGGCGTTCGCACCCTGGATCGAATCGGTCCCGGCAGCCCCGGGCAGGCTGGAGGCCGCGAGGAGAAGCATGGCGATGTTGACCGCGCCGGCAACCACCATCGAGACGACCACATCCCAGCGGGTGGCACGCAGCAGTCGAGGCAATTCCGAGGATGGTGCGCCGTGCCGATCGCGGGCCAACGCGGAATGGACATAAATGGCGTGAGGCATCACGGTGGCCCCCAACATGCTCGCCGCCAGCAGCACCGAATGCGCACCATCGAACCTGGGCACCATCCCGCTCACGGCCGCCGCCCACGAGACGTTGCTCACGAACAACCCGGCCATGAAGCCGATCGTGAGCACCAGCAGGAGCCCCATCACCACGAATTCGAATGGACGTTGCCCTCGACGGGTCTGGATGGCCAGCAGCAGCATGGATACGGCGCCCACGATCAGCCCGCCCAGCAAGAGCGGCACGCCGAAAAGGATCTCCAGGGCGATTGCTCCGCCGAGCACCTCTGCCAGATCCGTGGCGGCGGCGGCCAGCTCCGCCTGCGCCCAGTAGGCCAGCCGAGGGCCTCGCCGCATCCGGTCACCTAGCAGTTCGGGCAGGCTCCGGCCTGTCACCAGCCCGGTCTTCGCCGACAGGTACTGCACCAGTGCAGCCATGCTGTTGGCGAGCACCAGAACCCAGACCAGCAGATACCCGTACTCCGCACCCGCTGTCAGGTTCGCCGCAACATTGCCCGGGTCCACATAGGCGATCGCCGCCACAAACGCAGGACCCCACAGCCAGGACAGTTTGCGTGTGGCCTTCGGACCTGGCGCGCCGACCGAAGCCACCGCCTCCGCCGCCACGCCACTTTCCACAATAGTTAAGTTACATCAACTTTGTCGGGCCAGAAGCAAAGACCGAGGAAGGGTTGCCAAGTCAGGTGAGCGAGAGATCGAGGTCACGGACGCGATGGATGTGAGACCCGACAGCCTTGTCCCGGAAGGCGGCGACACGACAGTCAACACACGTCACCGGGGACGAACTCGCGCCGGGTAGTGTCGAGCGGCAGGCGACCGGGTCGCAACCGCATCCGGTGGGGCGGTCGTCAAGTGTCGACCGGATGCCGGGAGGAGGGGTGATGAACGCACCTGAGCCGTCTCCCATGGACCGCTTACGTCAACCAGCTCCGCTGATCAGGCGCCGCATGCCATCTGCTCGTGGCGCCACCGAACAGCCCAACGCGGGAGGCGATGGTGACGCGCCCCTGACCCTGAGGTTCTGGCTCCTGGTGGTGGCTACCGGCATCGCAGCGGGCCTCCTGGGGGTAGCGATGATGGCGCTGCTGAACGGGGTCGCCACCCTCGCGTTCGGCGACCAGTCGTCCGGGTTCCTTGCGTCCGTCGAGAACACGCCGCCGCTGCGGCGAATAGTCGTCCTCATAATCGGCGGCCTTGTCGGCGGCGCAGGGTGGTACCTGTTGAGCAGGTTCAAGCACTGGGGGCGTACGGACGTGGACGACGAGATCTGGACCGGCCACGCGCTGCTGTCGTTCCGGCGAAGCTTCGGCAGCTCGGTGCTCTCGGAAGTCGCCGTCGGCGCGGGTGCGTCACTGGGTCGCGAAGCGGCACCGAAGCTCCTCGGCGCAGCCGCGGCCAGCTTGTTCGCCCGGTGGGCCGACCTGTCTGTCGGGCAGCGGCGCTTGCTCGTCGCGTGCGGTGCCGGCGCCGGCATGGGAGCGGTCTACAACGTGCCGTTGGGGGGTGCGCTCATCACCGCCGAGCTGCTGTACGGGAGCCTGGCGTTACCCGCCATCCTTCCCGCGCTCGCCACCTCGGGCATCGCCACCGTCGTGGCATGGATCTACCTGCCGATCCGGCCCACGTACGGCGACGTGCCGGCCTACCCCGTGACCATGGCCCACGTGTTCTTCGCGCTTGCGGCCGGACCGGTGATCGGCCTCATCTCCGCCGGGTACATAAGGATGATCGGCTGGGTGTCGCACCACCAGCTCAAGGGACGATGGCTGCTGATCGGCCCCGCGACCGCGTTCGCTGTGTTGGGTGTGTTCGCGATCGCTTACCCGCAGCTTCTCGGCAACGGGCAGGACATCGCCCAGTTGGCGTTCCTTCCCGGCGGGGGTGTCACGATCCTGACCCTGGTGGCGCTGGGACTGCTGAAGCCGGTCATGACGGCCCTGTGCTTGGGCAGCGGAGCAACAGGTGGTCTGTTCACGCCCACGCTGGCGAGCGGCGCAGCGCTGGGGGCCGCACTCGGCGCGGCCTGGTCCTTACTCGTGCCGGGCCAGCCCATCGGTAGCTATGCCCTCATCGGCGCGACCGCGATGATCGGCGCGGCGATGCAGACACCCTTGGCGGCCCTCGCGCTGGTGATCGAGCTCACTCACACCGCCGACACGCTGATCGTCCCGATGGTCATCGCCACGACGCTCGCCACCCTGGTGACCCGCTACCTCGACGGCTACTCGATCTACTCGTCGCGCCTGCCGGCGCAGTCGCCGTTGAGTCACTGAAGTCCTGAGGGTGATCCAAGGGACTCGTCGAGAAGCCGCAGGTTGAATGCCCTGAGGCGGCCCGAGAGAAACGAGCCGGTCGCGGCATTTCAGGGCGTGCGTGGGCCGCTCCACTCGGCCCGATCGAGCTGGCGGATAGCGGTTGTCCGAACGAAGTATCGGCGCCACAACGGACCGGCGACCCATGGCGCGTCGTCGAACTTCCAGTCCTCGGCGAGAAGGGACGAGCGGCTCGCTCCTCGTCCCGCCAACCAGGAATCGAAGGCTGCGTCGGCCTCACTCGCTGGGGATGGTCCGGCGACGAGGGTGAAGAAGACATGGTCGTCTCGAGTCCGGCGGTCAAGGAGATCTGCGCAGGCGTCCGCCTCGGTGCGATGCACCTTGAGCGCTGATTCGCCGCCGCGTTCGGAGTAGAACACCACCCATCCCTCGGGGCGGTGATCCATCACAATGGCGTCCTCCAGATGCGCGCCGTAGAGGTGGTAGCTGTTGTCGGAGACACCCAGTTTGCTGAGATGGTCGGCAAGCGCTGTTCTTGTGCGAGGAATCGCGGCGCCGTCATCCATGGCCGAATCCTCACACAGCCCGCGTGACGGTTCCGGAACTACCACCTCGCGGCCAATTCAGGACGTTCGTGCCCCGGCCTGAGCACCTGCGGCCGCTTCCGATGAGCTCGCCGGCGGACGCCGAACGGTGCCTTTCGGCGCAGACGCGTCCCCAACGCGCTACTCGGGATAGGCGAGTGGATTCCCGAGCGCGACTCCAGCGGAGCTGGAGCGAACCACGACTCTCCGCGTGGACACATGGCGTTGATCATGATCGATTCGAACAGCGCACGCGCACTCGGAACCGTGAACGCGAGATCGGGCTGAGATCGGGCTGTCCGCTGGGGTTCACTGGCGCCCGGCCCTGTTCGCGCACGTCCGCCGATGACCCGCCAACTGAGACCCGGAGCTCAGACTAAGCCGCGCCCACTACGGGGCCGGATGATTCAGTGCAAGCATCGTCACAGGTGCGCGCAGCCTAGCGGGCTGCATACCCCGAAATCGCCCGAGCGGCGGTCGTTGCCGTTCGCTGGCGTCCGCCTGCGTCCGCGAAGTGCCCTCGCGCGAGCAGTGTTCGATTGCCCAACTGAGACAGAACTTGAGACACAACACCTGAACCGGAGCAGGGACGCCCCTCCCGAGGAACCCTCGGGAGGGGCGTTTCCCCTTGTCATGGCGGAGGCGGCGAGATTTGAACTCGCGATGGGGTTGAAGCCCCAAACCCGCTTAGCAGGCGGGCGCCATAGACCGGACTAGGCGACACCTCCAAGACCGCAGGTCAGCCTACAAGCCAGCGCTCGGCGTCGGCAAAATGGGCGCGAATCGGGCAGTTTGACTGCCGCCGGTAACCTTGATCTGGCTCTCCGACTGTAGTAAGGACCACTCACCGTGACCGATGCCCCCTCCGCGCCCGACAACTCGGGCGCCCGCCGCGTCGCGGACCCCGAAAGCCCGACCGAAGGGGGGGCCGCCAGACGCGCCTCCAGCACCGGCAGCTTCGGTAGCTCGCTCGGCTGGACAGCACTCGGCACCATCATTCCCGGCCTCGGCCTGTTGAAGGCGGGACGCCGGATCGCCGGCGGGATCGTCCTCGGAATCTTCGTCGTCGTCTTCGGTGGCCTGACCGTCCTCCTGCTCACCAATCGAAAGATGGTGGAGAACGCCGTTGTCGGCCAAGGGGTGCTGCAGGGCCTCGCGATCGCCCTCGCCGTGGTCGCGGTGCTCTGGGTCGCGGTGATCGGCTTCAGCCACGTCGCCCTGCGTCCCTCCCGTCCCAGCGTCGGTCAGCGGGCAGCGGGCGCTGCCGTCGTCGGTCTGCTGTCCTTCCTCGTTGCTGCTCCCATGGCCGTCGGCGCGAACCTCGCCTGGACCACCGGCACCACGCTCGACACGATCATCGGCGGCGACGAAGCCCCGAACTCGACCCAGCCGACGATCGACCCGATTGATCCCTGGAAGAACAAGGACCGCCTCAACTTCCTGATCCTCGGCGGCGACTCCGGAACGGGCCGTTCCGCCGCCGAAGGTGACCGCACCGACACGGTGATCGTCGCGTCAATCGACACGCACACCGGTGCGACCACGCTCTTCACGCTCCCACGCAACACCGAGAAGATGCCGTTCCCGCCCGATTCGCCGCTTCACAAGTACTACCCGAACGGCTTCACCTCGGGCAGCACCGACCTCTACACGCGGTCCCAGTTCCTGCTGAACGCGATGTACCGGGTGGTCCCGACCAAGGTCCCCCACGACGTGCTCGGCAAGACGAAGGACTTCGGCGCCAGCGTCCTGAAGGTGTCTGTCGGCTACGCCCTCGGCCTCAAGATCGACTACTTCGTGAAGGTCAACATGGACGGGTTCAAGGACTTCGTCAACGCCATCGGCGGCATCACGGTGAACGTGAACTACCGCATCCCGATCGGCGGCCAGACCGACGCGAACATCAAACCGGACGGCTACATCGAGCCCGGCCCCAACCAGCACCTCATGGGCGGCAGGGCACTCTGGTACGCCCGCGGCCGCTACCACCTGGACGACTACAAGCGCATGGAACGCCAGCGCTGCGTGATCAACGCCGTCGTGCAGCAGACCACACCCGCGACGGTCCTTGCCAACTTCCAGGCCATCGCAGCGGCGGGCCAGAACACGATCACCACTGACGTGCCGCGCACCCTGCTGTCCGACCTGGTCGACCTCGGCGTGAAGGTGAAGGGCACCCCGCTTCGCAGCGTCGTGTTCACCCCTGGGGACGCCGGCTTCCAGTCCTACGACCCGAACTGGCCTGCCGTGCGCAAGCGCGTCCAGAAGGCACTGAAGGAAACCGCCTCCGGTGTCGACACGGCGGCAACCCCGTCGGCGACGGTGAGCGCCACGCCGTCCGGCACCGCGACGGCCAGCCCCACCCCGACCAAGTCGTCCACGGCCAAGGCCAAGAGTGAGGACCTGGCCGACACCTGCGGGTACCACCCGGAAAAGCCGTAACAGCTGGAGTGGTGATCGAGCCTGTCGAGTTCTTGACAGGCTCGATCTGAGTTCAGGCCCAGGGTTGCGAGTAACCGCGGTTCACGTCGAGGCGGGTGGCGATGTCCTTGCCGAGCGCGTCGAGGTCGGCGACGCCGCCGCGTGCAACGACGAGCTGGAGCCGGGTGCCGTCCTTGCGGTGCAGCGTGATGCCGCGGTCACCGCGGGTGACCCGGCCGACCTCTGACCACGTGCCGTTCTCCGGACGACCCGGGCCGGCCAGCCAGTAGCCGTTCTCGTCCAGCACGACCTCGACCTTCATCGAGCGGGCGAGCAGCCAGGCTGCGACGAAAAGCGCGAGTCCGAGGACGACACCCACCACACCTGCAGCAGTGAGCGCCACCTGGCGGTCGAGCAGGTCAGCCATCATCAGCAGCACGGCACCCACCAGCACGAGGAGTGCGGCGAGCCCCAGGGCGCGCAGCGATGGCCGCTGCCTCACCTGGTGCCTCGTGACGTCCATGGTCCCCCTGTTGTGGGTCTGCGCGGCGAGGGTGGGATTCGAACCCACGGAGCCTTTCAGCTCGGCCGCTTTCAAGGCGGCTGCACTAGTCCACTATGCGACCTCGCCAGGTCGGTTCATCTTACTGAGGGCTGCCGTGACAAGCTGAATCCATGCGTATTGTCACCGTCACCGAGCCCGGTGGGCCCGAGAACCTGACCATCAGCGACGCTCCCCGGCCGGTGGCCGGGCCGGGCGAGGTGGTCATCAGCGTCCGGGCGGCCGGGGTCAACCGCGCCGACCTGCTGCAGCGACAGGGCCACTATCCACCCCCTCCGGGCATCAGCGACGTGATCGGCCTCGAGGTCTCGGGGACCATCGAGTCGGTCGCCGATGACGTCACCGGCTGGAACGTCGGCGACGAGTGCATCGCCCTGCTCGCCGGCGGCGGCTACGCCGAGCTGGTGAGTGTGCCGGCAGGTCAGGTCGTCGCGCCACCCACGGGGGTGGACCTCGTCAGCGCAGCCGGGCTGATCGAGGTCGCCGCCACCGTCCTCTCGAACTTCGACCTCGTGCACCTCGGCGAGGGTGAGTCCGTGCTCATCCACGGCGGCGCCGGCGGCATCGGCACGTTCGCCATCCAGTACGCCAAGGCCATCGGCGCCCGCGTCCTCACCACAGCCGGGTCGGCGGACAAGCTCGGCCTCTGCAGCGAGCTCGGCGCCGACGTGGCCATCGACTACCACGACGACTGGGCGGACCAGGTGAAGACGGCCACAGGAGGCAAGGGCGTGGACGTGATCCTCGACGTGATCGGCGCCAAATACCTCGAGGCCAACATCGCAGCGCTGGCCGCCGATGGCCGCCTCGTCGTGATCGGGATGCAGGGCGGGACGAAGGGCACCCTCAACCTGGGCCAGCTGCTGGGAAAGCGCGGCACCGTCGCCGCGACCAGCCTGCGTGGGCGTCCGGTCGAACAGAAGGCGGGCATCTGCGCAGCAGTCGCCGAGCGGGTCTGGCCGCTGATCGAGGCCGGCCAGATCCGCCTGGCCCCGGAAACCCGCTTCCGGTTCGAACAGGTCGCCGAAGCCCACAGTCGGCTCGAATCCGGCGACAACACCGGCAAGGTGCTCCTGACCCTCTGATCGTGGGTCGAGCCCCATGACGGCTGGTCGAACGCTCCCTGAGGAGTGCTCCGGTGAGCAACGGACCCCTGGTCTCGAACGCTCCCTGAGGAGTGCTCCGGTGAGGAACGAACCGGAGCACGTCACGAAGGGCAGCTCACTGGTGCGGGCCCTTTGTGGGGATGTCAGCTGCGCCAGGTGCGCCAGAGGCGAGCGTACTCGCCGTCCTTGGCGATCAGCTCGGCGTGGGAGCCGAGCTCCGCGATGCGGCCTTCGATCACCACGGCGATCCGGTCGGCGTCGTGGGCGGTGTGCAGCCGGTGCGCGATCGCGATCACGGTACGGTCCTCCATCAGGGCGGCCATCGAGCCCTCCAGATGACGCGCGGTGCGCGGGTCGATCAGTGAGGTCGCCTCGTCCAGCACGAGGGTGTGCGGGTCGGCCAGCACCAGTCGTGCCAGCGCCACCTGCTGTGCCTGTGCCGGGGTCAGGTGCACCCGGCCGTGGCCCAGCACCGTGTCCAGTCCCTGCGGCAGCCGCTCCACCCAGTCGAGGGCGTCGACGGTGCGCAGCGCATCGATGACCGCTGCGTCGACCTCGTCACCCGCCAGCTGCCGGTCGCGGGCCAGCACGATGTTGTCCCGCACCGAGCCGACGAAGACGTGGTGCTCCTGCGTGACCAGGGCCACCTCCGTCCGCAGCACATCGAGCGGCAGCTCCATCACGTCCACCCCGCCGATGTCGACCTCGCCGGTGCGCGGGCCGTTGATGCCGGCCAGCAACCGTCCGAGCGTCGACTTGCCCGAACCGGACGGCCCGACGATCGCCAGCCGCTCGCCCGGTCGCAGGTCGAGGTCGATGCCGTGCAGCACGTCCGTGCCGGGCCGGTAGGCGAACCGCAGGTCGGAGCCGACCACCTCCGTGCCTTCGGGCAGGTCGTCGCCGGCCGTCCGGTCCTCCGGCACCTCGGCGACACCCAGCAGCCGGGTGGTCGCTGCCAGCCCGACCTGCAGGGTGTCGAACACCTGGATCAGTCGGTCCATCGGTTCGACGAGACCCTGCACGTAGATGGCTGCAGTGGTGATCTGGCCCAGCGTCACCCAGCCGTTCGTGTAGCCGACGGTGCCGAGCAGCACCACGCCCACCAGCGGCAGCTGGTAGGACACGTCGAGGAAGATGAAGAACAGGTTCCGTAGCGTCATCGTGTAGCGCTCGGCCTGGTTCGACTCCTCGATGTCGGCCTCGCCGATCGCGATGCGTTGTGCGCCGAGCCCCAGCGCCTCCACTGTCCGCGCACCCTCCACCGTCTCGGTGGTCGTTGAGTTGATCTGGGAGTAGGTGCCCGACTCGGTGATGTAGCCGGCGCCCGCGTGCTTCAGGTAGTGCCGGGTTGCGAGCCACAACACGATCAGCGAACCCGCGACGGCGAGGCTCAGGAACGGCGAGTTGAGCAGCAATGCCACAAGGCTGGCCACCACGAGCACCAGCGACATCACCAGCTGCGGGAACGCCCAGCGCACCGACTGACTCATCTTCGACACGTCGGACGTGATCCGCGTGAGCAGGTCACCACTGGACGCCGACTCGACCCGGCCCAGCGGCAGCCGGAGCACGATACCGACGATCTCCTCGCGCGCTGCCGCCAGGAGGTCGTAGCCGAGCACGGCGGACGCGCGCCTGGCGGCGAACACCAGGACCGACTGCACCAGCACGACGGCGATCAGGCCGATCACGATCGAGTCGACCGCCGTCACACTGGCCGCTCCGCCGGTGACCTGGTCGATCAACTGGCCCAGCATCCGGGGGACGATCAGCCCGGCCATGGCAGCGGCGAGGTTCGTGACAACGGCCACGGCCAGCATCACCTTCCGCGTGCCCAGCAACCGCTGCACGAAGGTCCACGCCGCGGCATTCCCGGCAACGGGGAGTCCACGCTCCGGGTTCCGGGACGCGGCGTAGAACACCCTGGCCCGCTCCGCGCGCAGCCGGTGCCGTTCGGCGAGCGTGCGGAGCCGTTCGCCGATCGGCAGGCCCGGGCGCACCCGGAGCCCCTCGGGGATATCTGGGGTCGGGTCGGTGCCAGCCCAGGTGTCAGCGGGTCCTTCGTCAGGCTCAGGACGACGCCTTCGTGACACACCCGGCTCGTCCCTCACCGGCTGCTCCTCAGGCACCGTTCCCGCTGCATCCTCAGGCAACGTTTCGGACGCTGTCGGGCGCATCACTCGTCCTCCTCCATGCCACGGCCGACCACGGCGCGGTACGCCGGGCTGGCCAACAGGTCGACGTGGGTGCCGCGGGCGGCCTCCCGCCCGTCCACCAGCAGGACCACCTCGTCGGCGTAGTGCAGCACCAGCGGCGATGCCGTCATCACCACGGTGGTCCGTCCGCGCCGCTGCCCGGCAAGGCGCTCGGCGATCAGGGCCTCGGTGTGGGCGTCCACGGCGGAGGTCGGCTCCACCAGCACCAGCACGTCGGGATCGTGCAGCAACGCCCGCGCCAGCACCACCCGCTGCCGCTGCCCGCCGGACAGGCCCCGTCCGAGCTCGTCGATCCGACCCTGCCAGCCGCCGGGAAGCCCGGCGTACACGTCCTCGGCAGCCGCGGCGTGCAGCACGGCTTCCGCCTGCTCCCTGGTGTGGGTGCCCCACGGGTCGACGGCCTGCTGCAGCGTCCCCGCGAACAGCTGGCTGCCGGTGTCACTGACGACGACGCTGCTTCGCAGTCCGGCAAGGGTGAACTGGCTGTAGTCGATGCCGTCAGCCGTCACGCCCCAGTCGCCGGCGCCGAGGGCCACATCGGACGCCGCGATGGCCGCGCGGCGGACCTCCTTCTCCGCCTGGGCGCGCCGCGCGGCGCGTCCGGTGAGTTCGGAGTCGTCCGGACCCTCCTCGTGCAGCTGCTGTGCAGGCAGGTAGCGGCCGAGACGATCGGCGAGGGCTGCGGAGTCCTCCGGGACGGCGCTGACGACGGCGGTGTAGCGGCCCGGTTCGACGACGACGCCACTGACCGCGTCCACCAACCGCGGCCGGGGCGGGACCTCGGTCGAGCCCTGGCTGAACGGCACCTCGGGGTCGAACAGGGCGATCGTCTTGCGCGCAGAGACAAGGCCCTGCACCCACTTCTGGGCGAACTCGAAGAAGGTCTGCATTGGCCACACCATGAACACCGCATAGCCGACGAAGGACACCAGCTGGCCAACACTGAGACGTCCCTCGATCAACTCGTGGGAGCCCAGCCAGACCAGGGTGACCAGCAGCATCCCGGACAGCAGCACGCTGATCGTCTCGGTCACCGCTTGCCAGGTGCCGGTCGCCACGCCGAGCCGCCGGACGCGCTGCGACTGGGTGATGTAGTTGTTGCCGAAGGTCCGCTCGCCGCCGATGCCGCGCAGGATGCGGAGGCCGGAGACGATGTCGGTGGCCATCGAGGTGAGCTCGCCGGTCTGGGTGCGCTCGGCCGTCTGGGCGGTGTTCAGCGGACGCAGCACCGGCGATGAGGCCGCGACCAGCAGCGGCGCGGCGATCACCACGACCCAGCCCAGCGGCGGTGAGGTGCTGAACATCAGGCCGCAGACCACGATGAAGGCGGCGAACGCCCCTACGGCGCGGGACAGCACCTCGAGTGTCTGGCCGAAGGTGTTCGAGTCCGAGGAGGAGATGCTGAGCACCTCACCCGTGGGCAGTCGCCGACTCAGCACATGGCCTAGCTGGACGGCCTTGCGGGTGACCAGTTTCATGGTGCCGTACATGGCGATCAGCCAGGCGCGGACAACGAGGGTGTGCTGCACGATGCCCGCGGCAGCGCCGATCAGGATGACAACGGTCAGCAGTCCCGTCCAGGCGAGGCTGGCCCAGAGGTCGCCGCGCAGGATGCCGTCGTCGATGGCACGTCCCAGCAGGAGCGGGCTGAGCGCGCCCGGCATGAACCACAGCAGGCTCGCCACCGACATGGCCACGACCACGTCCCATTGCACCCGGAGCAGCCAGAACAGGAACCTGCTCGGGCTACGGGTGTCAGGGCGTGACGTCTCTGCCGGGGTATAGGCGTCGACGTGTGGCGGGAAGTCATGCATAGCCGACAAACATTACGCGCTTGGGTAGGAGTTGTCAGGGCGCAAGAATTCCGATCCCCGACGCCTAGAATCGGGCCAGCAGCCAGTGAGGAGCCGTCCGTGCTGATCGACTTCGCCCCGTCCGCGCAGTCCAGCGTCGGGATCGAGTGGGAACTGGCCCTCGTCGACCTCACCAGCGGCGAACTGGTGCCCGCGGCAGCCGAGTTGCTCGAGGCCTGCGGTGGCGGTGAGGACCGCCCGATCCGCAAGGAATACCTGCAGAACATGATCGAGCTGGTCTCCGGCGTGCACACCCGTGTCGCGGACGCCGTGGCCGACCTCGCCGGGAACTTCGCTGTGGTGAAGGAGGCGGCGGCCGGCATGGGCGTCGGCCTGATCGGCTCCGGGACCCATCCCTTCAGCCGCGCGGCTGCGCAGCTTCGCTTCGAGGGGTCGCGTTACGACGTCGTGGCCGACCGCAACCAGTACTGGGGTCACCAGATGGCGATCTGTGGTACCCACGTGCACGTCGGCGTCGACCACCGCGACAAGGCACTGCCGGTCACCAACGGCCTTGCCCGGTTCTACCCGTACCTGCTGGCGCTGGGCTGCGCGTCCCCGTTCTGGGAGGGTGAGGACTCCGGCTATGCGTCCCAACGCACGATGCTGTTCCAGCAGCTGTCGACGAACGGGCTGCCCTACCCGATGCGGAAGTGGACCGAGTTCGAGGACTACGCGGAGGAGCTGTTCGCCTCCGGGATGATCAGCACGGCGTCGGAGATCCGCTGGGACGTCCGCCCGTCCCCGAAGTTCGGGACGGTGGAGAACCGGACGGCCGACTCGGTGCCGACGCTCGCGGAGCTCGGCTGCGTCGCTGCCCTGACCCAGTGCCTTGCCGAGTACGTCTCACGCAGCTACGCGCACGACCACAGCTATGAGTCGCTGTCGCCGTGGCTGGTGCGGGAGAACAAGTGGCGCGCGGCCCGGTACGGCATGGACGCCTCTGTGATCACCCCGAACCCGGCCCGCCGCGAGGTGCCGCTGCGCGAGGGTCTCGCGCAGTGGCTGGACCGGCTCGCGCCGATCTCCCGCGACCTCGGCTGCGAGGCCGAGCTGGCCTTCGCCGGGACGATCGCGGAGCGGGGTGCGAGCTACCAGCGGCAGCGCGCGGCCGGCGGGACGCAGCAGGCGCTGCGGCTGCTGCTGGCCGAGACCGGCCAGGATTCACCGTTCGCCGATCACTCCTCGGAAGGCTGACGCCGTCCTCGTCCGGACTTCTCGCTTTCCAGTCGCTCCGCGACTGGAAAGACTCGTCGTCTACTCCTCGGACGGCTGACGCCGTCCTCGTCCGGACTTCTCGCTTTCCAGTCGCTCCGCGACTGGAAAGACTCGTCGTCTAGTCTGAGCGCCGTGAAGCCCTTCCTGCTGCTGGCGACCCGTGACCACGACCAGGCCGCTGCGGCCGAGTACCGCTCAGTGCTCAGGCACTCGGGGCTCGAGGAGGACCAGCTCGAGCACGTGCGGGTGGAGTCGCGTCCCCTGCCGCCGCTCGACCTGGCCGACTACTCCGGCGTGATCCTCGGCGGCAGCTCGTTCAACATCTCCGACTCGCAGAAGACCGACCTGCAGCAGCGCGTCGAGGCCGACCTGCTCGCACTGGTCGACCTGATCATCGACACCGACTTCCCGTTCCTGGGCATGTGCTACGGCGTCGGGGCGGTCACCACCCACCTCGGCGGGACGGTGGACCGCACCCACGGCGAAGCTGTGGGGGCCGTGACGATCACGCTCACCGCCGACGGTCTTGCCGACCCACTGCTGGCCGGCATCGACGAACGCTTCCAGGCTTTCGTCGGCCACAAGGAGGCGTGCAACGGCACGCCACCGGGCGTCACGATGCTGGCCACCGGCACCCTCTGCCCCGTGCAGATGTACCGGGTGGGCGCCAACGTCTACGTCACCCAGTTCCACCCCGAGCTGGACGCCGACGACCTGACAGCCCGCATGCGCATCTACCAGCACGCCGGCTACTTCGACCCCTCCGAGCTCGACGACTTGATCGCCATGGCCCACGCCGGCGGCGTCACCGGCCAGCAACACCTCGTCCTCTCGAACTTCGTCCGCCGCTACGCGAGCTGAACGAGAACGGGACGCCAGCGAACTTCCCCACGGTTCAGCGGAGCTTGTGGGCGCGGAAGAGGACGGCGTTGGCCACGCCGAGCGCCTTGCCGGACTGGGACGTGAAGCCGCTGATGAGGTCGCGCGGGGTGGGGTGGCCCGGGATGTCGGCGAGGTAGGCGGCGTGCGCCTCCAGCGAGGCGATGCCACTTTCGAGGGGCTCTCCCGAGATGTCGACGCCGTGGGTGGGACGGCTGTCGCCGGAGACCAGCAGCCAGCTCGTGCCCCACTTCGGCAGGCCCTCGTCCGCTGCCAGCTCGGGGAACACCCAGGTGTTGTCCGCATCGCGCACCGCGTCGATGCAGGCGAGGCCGGCCGCCCGGTGGTCTGCCTGGTTCAACCCGGCGACGAACTCGACTTCCCACGAACCGCTGATGACCACGTCCGGCTTGAACTGGCGGATCTTCCGGGCGATGTCGCGCCGCAGGTCGAGGGAGTAGACCAGCATCCCGTCGGGGTGGTCGAGCATGGTCAGGTCCTTCACGCCGACAACGTCACAGGCCGTACGCTGCTCGCCCGCCCGGAGCGCGCGGGTCTCCTCCGGCGGACGCTGCATGCCGGCCTCCCCTCCGGTCAGCAGAAGGTAGGCGACTTCGACGCCGGCAGCTGTCCACTTCGCGACCGCCGCCGACGTGCCGTACTCCACATCGTCGGGGTGAGCCACGACACAGAGGACCCTCTGGAAGTCCTGATCCGGCAGCAGGTCGATCGGCGACTGGGTCATGGCTCACCATAGGCCGATGCCCTGCCGGCGAGCAGGTGTCATCCCTGCCACCGGCAGGGGCGTGAAGAAACGTATGGACGCACCGTTGGTTGCCAGCGCAGGATGACCTCATGACGCCCGGGAGGGGACCCGAGAGGCCAGCCATCCGCACGCCCGACCAACGCCTGCGGATCTTTGTGTCGTCCACCCTGCGCGAGGTGGAGCCGGAGCGCCGCGCGGCCCGCACCGCCATCGAGCACCTGCGGCTGGCGCCGGTGATGTTCGAGCTGGGCGCCCGTCCGCACCCACCCAAGGACCTGTACCGGGCATACCTGGAGCAGAGCGACGTCTTCGTCGGGATCTACTGGCAGAGCTACGGCTGGGTTGCTCCGGGCGAGGAGATCTCCGGGCTCGAGGACGAGTACCGGCTTGCGCCGGGCAGCATGCCCAAGCTCATCTACTTCAAGCAGCCGGCCCAGCGGGAGGAGAGACTGGCCGGGCTCGCCCGCCGGATCCAGAGCGACGATACGGCCGCCTACAAGTCGTTCGGCACCGCAGAGGAACTCGCCGAACTGCTCGAGTCCGACCTGGCCACCCTGCTGGCCGAGCGGTTCGACGATGCCCGTTCAGCCTCGGCCGCCCGCGCTCCCGCCGCAACGAATGCCACCTGGTCCCGCGTCCCCGTGCCGTACTCCCGCCTGATCGGACGCGAGCAGGAGGTGGCTGAGGTCGTCGACCTGCTGGCCAGCCGCGAGAACCGGTTGGTGACGCTGGTGGGGCCTGGCGGGATCGGGAAGAGCCGCCTGGCGATCGAGGTGGCCGACGCCGTCGCGGACAAGTTCCCCAACGGTTCGGTGTTCGTCGCGCTCGAGAACGTGCTCGAGCCGAACCTGCTGCTGCCGACGATCGCCTCCGCCTTGGGCATCCGTGACACCGGCGAGGTGCCGCTGGAGAAGCGCCTCCAGATCGCCTTCGAGGGACGGCGCTCGCTGATCGTGCTCGACAACTTCGAGCAACTCGTCCAGGCGGCCCCGGTTCTGGTCCGGCTCTACGAGATCGCACCGGAAGCCGCGTTCCTCGTCACCAGCCGGGCGGTCCTGCGCATCCGCGGCGAGCGGACCTACGAGGTGCCCCCGCTGGCCAGCCATGACCCGGCCTCGCCCTCCTCCGTCCCGCGTGCGATGACTGCGCCCGCCGTCGAACTGTTCGTCGAACGGGCCCGGGCCGTGAAGCCGGACTTCGAGCTCACCCTCGCCAACGCCCCGGCGGTCACCGGCATCTGCGACGCCCTTGAGGGACTGCCGCTGGCCATCGAGCTGGCCGCGGCGCGCATCCGGGTGCTCTCACCCGCATCGATCCTGCAACGGCTCGACCAGCAACTGCCGATGCTGGTCGATTCGAGCCGTGACCTGCCCGAACGCCAGCGCACCCTGCGCTCGACGATCGAGTGGTCAGCAGCCCTGCTGCAGGCGCCACAGCGGGCCCTGCTGGCCGACCTCGGTGTGTTCGCCCAGGACTTCACGCTGGAGGCCGTGGAGGCTCTCGGGGCCGGACGTGTGTGGGACGGGGAGGCGATCGCCGGGCTGGCCGCCCTGGTTGACTCCTCGCTGGTCGGTCAGCGCGACGTCGATGGCGAATCGGTGTTCACGCTGCTGGCCACCGTCCGCGAGTACGCGATCGGGTCTCTGCAGCAGGTCGGCGATGAGCGGCGTATGCGGGACGCGCACGCCACGTTCTACGCGGAGCTGGCCAGGCGCGAGGCGCCGGGACTGCGCGGCCCGGGCCAGATGGCTGCCCTTGCCCGGCTGAGCCTCGAACGCGCCAACCTGCGTGCGGCTGTCCGCCACCTCGTCGACATCGGCGACTTCGCCACTGCCACCGACGTCGCCTGGCGGCTACACCTCTACTGGTGGGTGGGCGCCCACTTCGGCGAGGTGAGTGCCTGGATGGGCGAGGTGCTCGCCCGCGGCGGCAAGCAGCTCACCGATCACCAGCGAGCGGTCGCGCGCTTCTACGTGCTGTGGCGGGAGATGTGGGACAACCCGCCTCCGACGATCGCGCAGGAGCTTGCCGACCTTGCCGAGCCCTTCGACCGCGCCGGGGATGACCTGGGCGTGGCCATGGCAACCTCGGCTGCCGGGCTCGCCCAGGTGCAGAGCGGTGATCGCAACTTCGACGTCCCTACCGAGCGGCTGCGGACGGGCGCGGAGCGGTTCCGTGCCGCCGGCTCCGTCTGGGGAGAGGCGTTGTCATTGGTCGCTCTGGGTCGCATCGAACACTTGCGACAACACCCGGCCGCGGCGCTGGCACTGTTCCGCCAGGCTAGCGAGGCCGCTGTCACCGGCGGGGACAGGTTCGGTTCGACGATTGCCACGCATCACCTCGGGAGGGAGCTGCTGGCTTCCAGCCAGGTGGAGGAGGCCCGTCGCGTGTTCCACAGCGGCCTGCTGGTTTCCATCGGGCTGCACCACGATGAAGGCATCGCGTACACCCTCGAGGGCCTGTGCGCGATCGCAGCGCTCCACGGTGACGTCGACCGGGCCGGGTTGCTGGCCGGCGCGGCCGCGTCCATCCGTCACAGGGTGGGGATGTACGACGTGCCGGAGTTCGTGTTCCACGACGACTATCTGGAGCAGCTGCGGACGCCGGAGAACACCGTCCGGCTGGACGCTGCGGTCGCCAGGGGCCGGGAGTACGGGGCGATCGAGGCAGCCGAGTACGCGCTGGCCTCCGAGCCCCCGCCGGCTCCCGCTGGGTTGGCGGCGGCCGTGCCGCCACGACCCACTGTTGTGGCGTCAGCGAGCGACGAGGCGGGCGAGGTCGCCGCCCTGTAGCGGGGTCGTCCCCCACGCCATGGTGGCGGTATCGCCGGAGACCAGCAGGTACAGCGTGTGGGGGCTGTCGGTGAACACCAGCCGGACGTCGAGGGCACCGTCCGCGTCGGTACCGGCCGCAGCTGCCACCGGGATCGCTGCGTTGCCGAGTTGCACGTGCTGACGCAGCCAGCTGCCGCTGCCGGCGGTCAGCTCGACCGTCCGCCCATTGGTGGTGAATCCGATCCTGAAGCCGTGGTCGTCACGGCGGGCGCCGGCGTCGGTGAGGTCGGGCAGGTTGGCCTGCTCGTCCGGCGAGGCGACCAGGGTCGCGTCCACCAGGGCCGGGCCGGAAGTGGCCCAATCCTTGCCGAGGCCGGTGTCTGCCGGGTAGGGGAGCTGGGTGACCGCGGCCCTTCGTGACGGCTCGCTCGCAAGCTCACGAGCCTCCTCAGGGACCGTTTGGGTGACCGCGGCCCTTCGTGACGGCTCGCTCGCAAGCTCACGAGCCTCCTCAGGGAAGGTTTGGGTGGTGGCGGCCCTTCGTGACGGTCGCTCCGCTCCCTCCTCAGGGAGCGTTTGGGCGTCGAGCTCGGGAAGGAGCACATCCCAGACCAGGTCGAGGAGCAGTTGGGTGCAGGACTGGGCAGAGGTGATGGCCACGACGAGGCCACGCTCGGGCAGCACCAGCGAGAACTGGCCGTACGCGCCGTCCAGCCGGTAGCCCTCCCGTCCCAGCCACAGCTGGTAGCCGTAGCCGAACAGCCAGTCGGGGTTGGGCTCGTCGGTGGGGATCTGGGAGGTGGTCGCGCGCGCCACCCAGCCCTCGGGCAGCAGCCGCCGCCCCTCCCAGACACCGTCACAGCGGTACAGCTCGCCCATCGCTGCGAGATCGCGCGTGCGGACGTGGATGCCCGACCAACCGAGGCAGCGTCCGAGGGCGTCGCGATCCCAGGTCGCGTCGATGCCGAGCGGCGCCAGCAGGCGCGGACGCAGGTAGTCGAGCAGGTCCTCACCGGTGCGCGTGCGGATCAACTCACCGAGCAGCCAGGATGCGCCGTTGTTGTACACGTGCCGGGAACCGACCGGGGCCTGCGGCGGCGTGGAGAGGAAGATCCGCGCCCAGTCCTGCGGCGAGGCAGGTTCGAACCGTTCGAGCACGTCGGTGTCGTGACCGGTGGACATCGACAGCACGTGGTGCACGGTCAGTTGCGCAACGGACTCGCTGGGTGCGGCCACCGTCGCCCACGTCTCAGGCAGCAGGTCGACGATCCGGTCGTCCAGCGCCAGCAGGCCCTCACCGACGGCCAGCGCGATCGCTGATGCGGTGAAGGTCTTGCTGGCCGAGTAGACCAGGGCGCGGTCCTCAGCGACGTACGGCGCCCAGTACTGCTCGAGCACCAGCCTGCCGTCTCTTCTCACGACCAGGCCGTGCAACTCCAGTTCCGGATGGGCCGCGACAGCGTCGATGAACGTGGTCAGGGTCGGCCCTTGGGGCTGTTCTCTGCCGTCAGCATCGGGTTGCGCACGACCACGTCACCGAGCGCGTCGTCGATCCGGCTGAGCACCTCGGGGGTCAGCACCACACCGGACGCGGCAACGTTCTCCTTGATCTGGCGCGGCTTCGACGCCCCGATGATCGCGCAGGAGACGTTCGGGTTCTGCAGCACCCAGGCGACAGCGAGCTGGGCCATGGTGAGCTCCAACTCGTCTGCGATCGGGCGAAGCCGCTGCACGGCCACCAGCACCTCCTCGCCCATCAGCCGCTGGATCATCCGGGAGCCACCCTTCTCATCGGTGGCGCGGGAGCTCTTCGGTGCCGGCTCACCGGGAAGGTACTTGCCGGTGAGCACGCCCTGCGCGACCGGTGACCAGCAGATCTGGGACACACCCAGCTCTGTGGCCGTCGGCACAACCCATTCCTCGATGACGCGGTACAGCATCGAGTACTGCGGCTGGTTCGAGACGAGCTGGAAGCCCAGTTCCTTCGCCAGCGCATGGCCGGCGCGGATCTGCGCCGCGTCCCACTCACTGACGCCGATGTAGAGCGCCTTGCCCTGCCGGACGACGTCGGCGAAGGCCTGCATGGTCTCCTCCAGCGGCGTCTCGTGGTCGTAGCGGTGCGCCTGATACAGGTCGACGTAGTCGGTCTTGAGGCGCTTCAGGGAGCCGTTGATCGACTCCATGATGTGCTTGCGCGACAGGCCGGAGTCGTTGGGTCCGCCCGGACCGGTGGGCCAGAACACCTTGGTGAAGATCTCGAGCGACTCGCGACGCTCACCCTTCAGGGCGTCGCCGAGCACCTTCTCCGCAACGGTATTCGCGTACACGTCTGCGGTGTCGAAGCTGGTGATCCCCTCGTCCAGAGCGGCGCGGACGCAGCGCGTCGCCGTCTCGTTCTCGACCTGCGACCCGTGGGTCAGCCAGTTGCCGTAGCAGATCTCGGAGACCTTCAGCCCGGAGTTACCGAGGTAGCGGAACTTCACGCGTTGCTCTCCTCTACCACGACCGTGGGCTCGGCGTCCTCGGTGTCACCCTGGACGTCGATCTCGTCGGTGGCTTCCGCCTCGTCGGACGCGGTTTCCTCCACCTCGTCAGGGTCGGTGGCGACGTCTTCCTCAACGTCAGCGACCGGCTCCGGCTGGGCCTCGGGCCTGGCCTCCTCCGGGTCTGCCAGCGGGTTGACGATCGACACGCCACCGAGCGTTGCCAGCATCTGGCGGACGTTGGTGAGCTGGGCGGTGATCGCGTCCCTGCGTGCCGTCGCGGCCTGCAGTTCGCGCTCGGACTCGCGGCGGATCTTCTCCGCGGTGAGCCGGGCGGAGTCGACGTGGTGGCCGGCCTCTTCGCGGGCACCCTTGAGGTGCAGGTCGGCCTGGGCCTTCGCCTCTGCGAGCGTGCGGTCGGCCTCGGCGTCGAGGGCTGCCTGGCGCTCCTGCGCGCGGACGATCGCCTGCTCGTTGACCTGCATCTGGGCTGCGAACTCCTCCGCAGCCCTGTCCCTGCGCTCGGCGAGGGTCTTCTCGAAGTCGGCTGCTGCGGCTGCAGCGCGGGCGCGCTGGTGCTCGTAGACCGCCTCCGCCTCCTCGCGGCGGGCCATGGCCTCACGGTCGGCGTAGTCGAGGATCTCGTCGGACTGGCGCTTGGCTGCCTCGAGGATGTGGGTCGACTCGGCATCGGTCTTGCTGGTGATGTCTGCGGCGTAGCGGTCGGCGGCGGTGTGGGTGGCGTCGGCCGCTGCCTGCGCCTCCGTGACCAGCTTCTCTGCCTCTGCCGTGGCCTTCGCCACCAGATCCTTGGCCTCGTCCTCTGCGAGCTTCAGCATCTTGCCGATGCGGGCGCCGAGGTCGGCGTAGCTCGGGACGGCCGTGAAGTCCTTCTGCTCCTGCTCAAGGGTGGCAAGACGCAGCCGGTACGCGTTCGCCTGCTCCTCGAGCTGGGCGACCTGTGAGCGCAGCTTGGTGAGGGCGACCGAGGTGTCGCCGCCTTCGGCGCGCGACTGGTCGAGTGCCTTGCGCAACTCCGCGATCGCACGGTCAACCTCGCCGGGCTCGTAGCCGCGCATCACCGTCCGAAAAGCGGGGTTCTGCTGGGTCATGATTCCTCTTCCGTTTCCTGATTGGTAAAGGGTGCGGGGCGTTCGGAGACGGCAAGCGCCTCGATCACCCCAGAAAGGTGCCCGAGTTGGGCGTTGATGTCATCGCGGCGTCGGGCAAGGGTGGCTACTTCTGCGCGGGCACGGTCCATCAGGGCGCGCGCCTCTGCACGGGCGGTGTCGGCGTCTTCGCGTGCCTGGGTGAGGAGGGCGACGGCCTCTTCGCGGGATGCGCGGGACTTCTCGTACGTGTCGCGCTGGAGCTTCTCCAGGTCGGCGGCCGTGCGCTCACGGATCATCCTGGCGCCGGCCTCGGCTTCGGCAAGACGACGTTCTGCGCGCTCCACCTGGGCCTGGGCCTCGCTGCGGGCGTGGGCGACCAGCCGGTCAGCTTCCTCGCGCGCCTGCTGGCTGGTGTTTGCTGCGTCCCGCTCTGCGGCTTCGAGGAGGGCCTTCGCCCGGGCCTGCAGGTCCTCGGCGGCAGCCGTCGACTCCGACAGCAGGGCCTGGTTGCGGGCGGCGGTGGTGGTCAGCGCGAGCTGGGCCTGCTCGCGGACGCCGCGGGCGTGCTCGGCCAATTCGTTGTGCTTCTGGCGGGTGATGGCCTCGGCCTCGGCCTCGGCGCTGGCGCGGAGCTCTGCCATCGCCTGCTCAGTCCAGGCGACGTGGGCCGCGGCAGCGGCCAGCTGCTCGTCTGCACGGGCGCGCGCATCGGCCTCGAGGGCTTCGCGTTCGGCCTGCGCCTCGGCCTTGGCGCGCTCGGACTCGGTGTCGAAGTTCTCCCGGTCTGCCGCGAGCTCTGCGGCCAGCCGGGTGTGCTCGGCCTCCTGCTCGGCCTGGAGCCGTGCCAGTTCGTCGGTGACGTGGCCGCGCAGGGCTGCCAGCTCGGCGTCGAGCATCTCGCGGCGGCGGGCTTCCTCGGACTCGATGGCCGAACGGCGGTCGGACAGTTCCGCGTCCACGGCTGCAACGCGGGCGTCGAGGCGCTGGCGCACCTCGTCATCGGTGCGCTTGGCCGTGTTCAGCAGGGTGGCTGCCTTCACCCGTCCGTCGTGCAGGATCGCCTCTGCGTCCGCGCGGGCGGTGGCAACAACCTCCGCGGCGGTCGACTCGGCTGTCTGGGTGATCAGGTTGGCCTGCTCTGTGGCGTCCCCAAGGAGCGTCATGGCGTCCTGCCGGGCCTCGTCGAGCCGCGCGGTCGCCGCGGCGACGGCAGCGTCGATGGTGGCCTGGCGTTCGGCCACTTGACGGGCCAGCTGATCGTTGAGCTCGCGGTTCTTCGCCGTTTCGGCGCGCAACGCATCGGCCTCAGCCTGGGCCTCGGTGCGGAGCTGATCAGCCAGGTTCTGTGCCTGGGTCAGGATTTCGGTTGCCTGCCTGGTCAGCTCGTTACCGGCCGGCTGGTTGAACGGACGCGCGGCAGGATCGAGCACCCTGCAATGATCCAAGTCCGCGTTCGGTCATGCAACCCGGGCCGGAGTGTCGCGGAGCGTGTCTGAGGTGAAGGTCAAGCCTTGTCAGCCCTGCGACGGGCAGCGGGCAGACGAGATGGCGCTTCACGTAAGGTTCTTGACGTGCGCTACCTGTCCACCCGCGGTGAGCCCGGCCTGCCCGGGCTCGGCTTCTGCGACATCCTGCTGGAGGGTCTCGCCCCCGATGGTGGGCTCTTCCTGCCCGCGTCCTACCCCCGGGTCGACGCGGCCGAACTGGCCCGCTGGCGCGGTGTCCTCGCGTCGGAGGGCTACGCCGGGCTCGCCTTCGCCGTGCTCAGCCTGTTCATCGACGACATCCCGGAGCCCGACCTGCGCGGTATCTGCGAACGGGCCTACAACTCCGGTGCCTTCAGCTCTGCGGAGGTCGTCCCGGTCACAGAGATCGAGGGCGGCCTGTGGCTGGCGCACCTCTCCGGCGGTCCGACGGCTGCGTTCAAGGACCTGGCCATGCAGCTGCTCGGCCAGCTGTTCGAGTACGAGCTGGAGCGTCGCGGCAGCGAGCTGAACATCCTGGGAGCCACCAGCGGTGACACCGGGTCGGCCGCAGAGTACGCGATGCTGGGGCTGCCCCGCGTCCGGGTGTTCATGCTGACGCCGGCGGGCCGGATGACGCCGTTCCAGCAGGCGCAGATGTTCAGCCTGGAGGACCCGGCGATCGTGAACATCGCCGTCGAGGGGGTCTTCGACGACTGCCAGGACCTGGTGAAGGCCGTTGCCGGTGACCTGTCGTTCAAGCAACGGCACTCGCTGGGTGCTGTGAACTCGATCAACTGGGCACGACTGGTGGCGCAGGTGGTCTACTACGTCGCGTCCTGGCTTCGGGTGACTTCGACCGATGACGAGGTGGTCTCGTTCTGTGTGCCGACCGGGAACTTCGGCAACATCTGCGCCGGGCACGTCGCCCGCATGATGGGGCTGCCGATCGAGACCCTGGTGCTGGCGACCAACGAGAACAACGTGCTGGACGAGTTCTTCCGCACCGGCGTCTACCGGGTGCGCTCCAGCGCGGAGACCCACGCGACGTCCTCGCCGTCGATGGACATCTCGAAGGCGAGCAACTTCGAGCGGTTCGTGTTCGACCTGCTCGGACGCGACGCTGCACGGGTGCGGGAACTCTTCGCCGTCCAGCTGCCGCGCGACGGCTACTTCGACCTGTCGGACACCCCCGAGTTCGCCGGCCTGCCGGAGCGGTTCGGGTTCGTCTCCGCCGCGTCCACCCACGCCGATCGGCTCGCCCACATCGCCGACGTCTACCGCCGTGACGGGGTCATCGTCGACCCCCACACCGCCGACGGCATCAAGGTGGCGCGCGACTTCGTGCGCAGCGGCGTCCCGATGATCGTGACGGAGACAGCCCTTCCCGTGAAGTTCTCGGCCACCATCGTCGAGGCGATCGGGATCGAGCCCGGCCGTCCCGCAGCCTTCGAAGGGCTCGAGGACCTCCCCCGCCACGTGATCGACCTCCCCAACGACGCCGAAGCACTGAAGGCCCTGATCGCCGCCCACACTTAATAAAGCTGGCGCAAAACTGGGGACGGTTCCTGGTTCGGTTCAAGCAGTCAGTTGGCGCGAACTTGGGGACGGTTCCTGGTTCGGTTCATAGGGCACTTACTTCGGGTGCAGTCAGCTATCCACAGGCTCAACTGGACGCCACACAGTTGCCCACAGATTGACGGTTGGGGACTGTCGATTCCACTCGAACTGCTTAGGCTCTAGAGCGTTTCGACAGGGGGCCGCAATGCCACGTCATGCCCGGCAACTCGCAGAGTCTGGGATCTACCACGTGATGCTGCGAGGGGTGAACCGGGACGCGATCTTCCTTGACGACGAGGACTGCGCTCGGTTCCTGCATGCTCTCGGTCAAGCGAAGGATGCGTCAGGTTGCAGCGTCCTCGCCTACTGCCTCATGCCGAACCACGCGCACCTCGTCCTCCGCACCGGGGAGGAGCCGATCGGTGTTGTCATCAAGCGGCTCGGCGTGCGCTATGCCGGATGGTTCAACCGCAAGTACGGACGCATCGGTCACCTGTTCCAAGACCGTTTCAAGAGTCTGCCCGTGGAGGACGACGCCTATCTCGTCACCCTTCTTCGCTATGTCTGGAACAACCCTGTCGAAGCGGGGTTGGTCACTCTTCCCGAGGAGTACATCTGGAGCAGTCGTCGCCTGCTTGGCGCGGAGTCCCCCCTTGTCGATGGGGGCCAGCTCCGCAAGCTGCTGCCCGCGGATCCGCTCGCGTGGCTAACCTCGACCGTTCGACCACCAATGCGGCCGGTTGTGAAGCGGGTACGCCAGCCGGGCCACAGCCAGGAGCAAGTGACCGAACTTCTACAACGGGCCAGTGGGGTGAATACACCGGAGGACTTCCTCAGGCTCGATGCGTGGGTGCAGCAGCGGGCCATTCGGGAGTTGCGGACACGCTCGGTTGCGTACGCTCAGATCGCAAGAGCGACCGGGCTGAGCCCGTCCACTGTCAGACGGCTTCACGCGACTGGCCAACTGCGGCCCGATAGCGATGGCGCCATGCCGGCGTGACTCGGAACATCCGAGCCTCTGCGTGAACCGGACGAAGGAACCGTCCCCAAGTTCGCGCCAGCTGGAGACCCGAACCGAATCAGGAACCGTCCCCAGGTTCGCGCCAAGCCGCGACTTGAACCGGACCGGGAACCGTCCCCTCGGTTCGGGGCTAGACCTTCAGGCCTCGGCGGGTGAGGAGGTGGCGGAGGTCGGGGTCCTTGCCCCGGTAGTCGCGGAAGGAGTCCATGGCGTCGACGGAGCCGCCCTTGGCGAGCAGGTGGCGACGGAAGCGCTCGCCGTTGTCCCTTGTCAGGCCACCGTTGGCTGTGATGAAGGCTGCGGTATCCGCGTCCAGCACCTCTGACCAGATGTAGGAGTAGTAGCCGGCGTCGTAGCCACCCTCGAAGACGTGGCGGAAGTAGGCCGAGCGGTACCGCGGGGGCACCAGGTCGAAGTCGAGGCCAACCTTGGCCAGCGCGGCCTTCTCGAACGCCTCCACCTGCTCGGGGTCGGTGGGCAGCTCGTCCAGCGGGGTCGAGTGCCACACCTGGTCGAGCAGGGCAGCTGCCAGGTACTCGGTGGTCTTGAAGCCCTGCTGGAACAGCGTCGAGCCGCGCAGCGTCGCCACCCATTCGGCCGGCATCTGCTCGCCGGTCTCGTGGTGCACGGCGTACCGGCTGAGGATCCCCTCGTCCAGCGCCCACATCTCATTCACCTGCGACGGGTACTCCACGAAGTCACGCGGGGTCTCCGTGCCCGACTGCGACCGGTAACGAGTGTCGGACAGCAGCCCGTGCAGCGCGTGGCCGAACTCGTGGAACAGCGTGATCACGTCGTCCCAGGTCATCAGGGTCGGCTGCCCGGCCGGCGGCTTCACCAGGTTGGAGTTGTTCGAGACCACCGGCAGCTGCCCCAGCAGGTGGTTCTGGTCGACGAGGTTGTTCATCCACGCCCCGCCCTGCTTTCCCGGACGGGTGTAGAAGTCGGCGACGAACAGCCCGATCGGAGTGCCGTCTGCATCCGCGACCTCGAAGACGCGCCCCTCGGGGTTGTAGCTCACCAGCTCGCGACGCTCGGTGAACGTGATCCCGTACAGCCCGTTGGCTGCGGCGAAGACGCCCTCGTGCAGCACCCGCTCCAGCTCGAGGTAGGGACGCAGCACGGACGCGTCGAGCGCGTAGCGCTCCGCCCGCAACTGCTCGCTGACGAACTGCCAGTCCCACGCAGCCAACGGTGCCACCGGCTCGAACCGGCGCCACACCCGCTCCATGTCGACGGCCTCTTCCCGCGCGTTCGCCACCGCTGCCGGCGCCAGCCGGGTGAGCAGGTCCCAGACCGCCTTGCCGGTGCCCGCACAACCGTCGGCAGCCACGTAGGACGCGTGGTTCGCGAAGCCCAGCAGGCTCGCCCGCTCCGCCCGCAGCCGGGTCAGCTCGACGATGACCGCCCGGGTGTCGTGCGCGCCGCCCAGCCCGCGGTTCACAGAAGCGAGATGGATCCGCTCCCGCAGCGCGCGGTTCGTCAGCACGTCAAGCGGACGCTGCGCGGACGTGTTCTCCAGCTCGATCAGCCAGCCGTCCTTGCCGGCCTCGGTGGCACGTTCCCGCGCGGCGTCGATCTCGGCCTTGCTCAAGCCGTCGAGCTCACCGACATCTGTGACCAGCACGGCACCGCCGTTCATCCCGGCCAGCGCCTCCCTGCCGAACGCCGACTGGAGCTCCGCGATCCGGTGGTTCATCGTGCGCAGCCTGGCCTGGTCGTCCTCGGGCAGGTTCACCCCGGAACGCTCGAAGTCCAGCAGCCGGCGCTCCAGCCAGTAGGCCGACGCCGGGTCGAGCTGCACCTCCCCGGCTTCCACGCGGACGGCGAGCGCAGCCAGCCGGTCGTAGAGGCGACGGTCGAGATAGATGGCGTCGCCGTGCGCGGCGAGTTGCGGCGCGATCGCCTCGTCTGCCGCGTCCAGCACGGGGTTCGTGTCCGCAGGTTGCTTGGTGTAGAACGCGTTCAGCGCCCGGGTGAACAGCTGCCCCGACGACTCCCACGCCTCGATGACGTTGGCGACGGTCGCCGGCTCCGGATTCGCGGCGAGCTCAGCCAGCTGCGCGAGCTGTTCTGCCATCCCTGCCTCGATAGCCGGCTGGTAGTGCTCGTCGCGTACAAGGGAGTAATCGGGCAGCTCGTACGGCAACGTCGAGGCGGTGGCAAGCGGGTTGGAAGCATCAAGCGACATGCCGCCATCCTTGCCGGTGTGCCGCGTTCAGCCAACCACCACCGCTCAGGAAGCCGACCCCGGGAGCGATTGTGCCGCCATCGCGCTGCGCAGGGCCGCGGCCCGGGACTCGTCCCAGATCACGTCGGGGTCGGGCTCGAGGAACCCGGCGGCGATGCTCGCGCACCCCAGCGCAGCGAGTGACCAGGACGCCGTCCCGCCGCCGAACGGGTCGGCTTCCAGCCGGTCGGACGCGATCCCGGGGTCGGCCAGCGCCATCAGCACCAGCCCTCGGACACTGGCGGAGATCATGGCTGCGAGGGTGTCGAACGAGGTCACCCCAGCGCGCAGCCGGAAGCCGAGCAGGCCTGCCAGCAACTGCCACCCCGCGGCTATGCCGTCGACGAAGCGCTGCTGCGCTGCGGCCAGCGCTGCCTGCACCTCCGCGCGGAGAGCGGGGTCGGTGATGCTCAGGAACGTCGCGTTCAGGGCGAGGTACGTGCGCCACTCCGCGGAGGCGTGCATCACGGCGAAGTCCCCGTCCGCGGCCTGTCGCATCAGCTCCACCCCCAGCGCCCAACGCTCTGCCGGGTTGGCGAGACGTTCCGCGTCGGCGAGCACGAGTCCGGAGATCAGCCCCCACGACGCGTTCTCCACCACGGCCCGTGGCGTGGCCGCGCGGGCCAGTTCCCGGACCAGATCGTTGAGGAACAGCTCCTTGCTCGGCCACTTCCGGTAGGCGGCCGTCCGCGAGACATCGGCAGCGGAGATGACCGCCTCGAAGCTCAGGTGGTCGAGGCTCACGGTCAGTCCTGCGGCATTGATCTGGTCGACCGCGGCCGCCAGCATCCGCGCCTCCGTCTGCTGCTGGGAGATCCTCGGACGACGATCTGGCATCACGGCCCCTCTTGAGACATAATGTTCCAAAGAGCTTGGTACTCAATGTCTCATCAGCCTAGCGAGGAGTCAGCATGTCCGTCCTGATCGTCGTGGAGTCACTCTTCGGCAACACCCTGGCCGTGGCCCGCGCCGTCGCCACCGGCCTGACCGATCGCGGCGCAGCCGTCACGGTCCTGCGCTGCGGGGAGGCCCCGGCAGTGATCCCCGCCGACGTGTCGCTGCTGGTCGCCGGCGCACCGACCCACAACCTCCACCTGCCCAACCGGGCCAGCAGGTCCCAGGCCGCCGGACGTGGCGCCGCCCAGGCCCAAGCTGTCGGACTCGCGGAATGGATCGGCACGGCGACGCCGCGAGAGGACCTGCGCGTGGTCACGTTCGACACCACCACCGGTGGGGCCTTGTCCGGTTCCGCAGCGAAGGCTGCAGCGAAGCTGCTCAGGCGCCGCGGCTTCGGCACGCCCGAGCAGGGCCCGGGGTTCATCGTCACCGGCACACCCGGCCCGCTGCGGGACGGCGAGGAGGAGCGCGCCCGAACCTGGGGTGCGGGGCTGGTCAGCGGCGCTGGGGCACCGTGACGCGCGGGGGCACCGTGCGGGACAGGAGCACGAGTGCCACAACGTTCGCGACCAGCAGCGCCCACTCCAGCCACGTCATCTGCGCGGTGAGGCCGAGCAGGACGTTGCCTGCTGCCACCACGATGGCGACGATGTGCCCCCACCGCCTCTGCACGGCGACCCAGCGGGCTCCCAGCCCGTAGGCCAGCGCGTCGATCAGATAGAACAGCCCCACGAGGGAAGCGAAGGAACTCGCCATCACTGCGGGAGGCGCGACGAAGAGCCGCAGTCCGAGGACCGCCCACAGCAGCGCGAGCAGGGTGAGCAGCACGACGGCTGCGAGGCGCAACCGGGCTCGCACGGAGCCCGGACCGCCGGCAACCACGGGATCGGGTGTCTTGGGGGATCGCCCTGCTGCTCCGCTTCGTCTGGCCACGGGGCAACGCTAGCGGTCCGCTCGCCCTAGGCTGGCCGGATGCAGTTCTCCGCCGTCGAACTGGTCGGCTACATCGCTTCCGCGCTGGTGGTCGCCTCCCTTGCCATGACGTCCGTCGTCCGCCTGCGGGTGGTGTCGCTGGTCGGGTCCCTGGTCTTCGTCATCTACGGCACCCTGCTGCCGTCGATCCCGATCATCCTCACCAACGCCGCGGTGGCGCTGCTGAACATCTGGTTCCTGCGCAAGGAGTTCAGCCCGACCCGCGACCTGGGCGCGGTGCCGATCGCCTCCGACGCACCCTTCCTGCTGGACTTCCTGCGCTCCCACGACGCCGATATCCGCAGCTTCCAGCCCGGCTTCCAGCCACCCGACGCCGGCGACCTCACCCTCCTGCTCACGCGGGACGGATTGCCGGCCGGTGCCCTCATCGGCGCCCCGGAGGGCGACGTCCTCCGGCTCAAGCTCGACTACGTGATGCACGCCTACCGCGACTCGCGGATCGGCACGTGGCTCTACCGCAGCGGGACGAAGGTGTTCACCGACGCCGGCTTCACCACCCTTGCCACCGTCCCGGCGTCCGACGCCCAGCGCCACTACCTGCTCGGCGTCGGCTTCGTGCAGCGGGACGGGGAGCTGGTGCTCGAGCTGCGCCCCTGACCGGTCACTCGCAGACGCCGAGCTCCCCCGCAGAGACCATGTCGGGCTTGCCCGCGCCGATGAACCGGATCTTGTTCGGCAGCGTGAACATCTTGCTGCCGTCACCCTCACCGAGGTTGAGGTTCTCCAGCTTGCCCGCCGGGTACTTCGCCTTGAGCTGGGTGAAGCCGAGGTTGAGCGGCACACCGTCCTGCATCTTCAGGGGTGCTGCGAACTTCTCCTTCAGCGAGAAGCCCCAGGCCGAGAGTGCACGCGGTGACTTCTTCTTCTGGTCCTTGGCCGTGTACTGCACCCACAGGCCGCCGTAGATCACCGTCTGCGCCCACGGGCTGGCGTCATTGAGCTCACACAGGATGCCCTGGGAGCTCTCGTCTGGCTCGCCGAGCCGGTCGACCAGGAGGTCGGTGACGTCGACCTGCTTGGCCCCGAACTTGAGCGTGCCCACACCGTCCCCGCGCAACTCGACACTGCTGTCGACGGTGGGCGTCGGCGTCGGGGTGGCAGAGGACACCGTCGGCGTCGGCGTCGGCGTTGCAGACGACGCCGTCGGCGTCGGTGCTGCGGTCGTTGACGTGGCGACCGGCGGAGTCACCCCACACCCTGCGAGGGCGAGCCCCACGACGGGGGCAAGTACTGCCAGCAGGCGGTGACGGCTCATCAGGGGCTCCAGTCATGGGCGGACGCAGGACAAGCAAAGCATCTGGCATCGACCCTCGTCCCCGCCAGCCCTTCATCGGGCTAGCCTGTTGCCCTGCCGAGCGAAGGAGACGACCATGGTCCAGGCAAGGAAGCGGATCGGGATACTCACGGCAGGCGGAGACAGCCCCGGCCTCAACGCCGCCATCCGCGGTTTCGGCAAGGCAGCGATCGGCCTCGGCATGGACCTGATCGGCTACCGCGACGGGATTCGCGGCCTCGTCGAGAACCGCTACACCCCACTCGACTCCGGCGCACTCTCCGGCATCCTCACCATCGGCGGCACCATCCTCGGCACGAGCCGGGACAAGGTGCACCGCATGGTGATCGACGGCGAGGTCCGCGACATGCGCCAGCAGGTCGTCGAGAACTACGAGAAGGAAGGCCTGTCCGGTCTCGTCATGCTCGGCGGCGGCGGGACGGCGAAGAACGCGCTGCGTCTCGCCAGTGCGGGCTTGAACGTGATCACCCTGCCGAAGACGATCGACAACGACATCGCCCGCACCGACACGTCCTTCGGCTTCGCGACCGCCATGGAGATCGCGACGGAGGCCATCGATCGGCTGCACAGCACGGCCCACAGCCACCACCGGATCATCCTCACCGAGATCATGGGCCATCGGGCGGGCTGGCTGACGCTCGGCGCGGGGATCGCCGGCGGCGCTGACATCGTGCTGCTTCCCGAGATCCCCTACACGGTCGACAGCGTTGCCGACACGATCAAGACCCGGCTGACCCGAGGCAGCACCTTCAGCGTCGTGGCCGTCGCGGAGGGCGCCCGCGACGTGCAGGACGCCGCCAACATCGAGGCGGCGGAGCTGCTGGTCAAGTCCTCGAAGACCCCGGAACAGATCCGGGCGGCAAGAACCCACCTCGCCAACGTCACGGACGAACAGCGCGAGCACACCTTCAAACTCGCCCGCGAACTGGAGGCGGCGACCGGCCTGGAGTCCCGGGTGACGATCCTCGGCTACGTGCAGCGTGGCGGCATCCCCTGCGCTGCCGACCGGCTCCTGGCGTCGCGCCTCGGGACGGCGGCGGCGCACGCCGTCAGCAAGGGCCAGTTCGGCGTGATGGTGGCAGCGCGCGGCGAGGACACCGACCTTGTGCCACTCACGGAGGTGGCCGGCAAGCTCAAGCTGGTTCCGGCCGACCACGAGTGGATCCAGACCGCACGCAAGCTCGGCACCGGGCTCGGCGACTGACCATGCTCCGGCCATTCGCGCAGGTCGACGTCTTCGGGGACGGGACGGCCACCGGTAATCCTCTGGCCGTCGTGCTCGACGCCCGGGGCCTGGACCACAGGGCCATGCAGGAGTTCGCAGCCTGGACGAACCTCGCCGAGACCACGTTCCTCTTCCCGCCCACCGATCCGGTGGCCGACTACGCCGTCCGGATCTTCACTGCCATTGGGGAACTGCCGTTCGCAGGCCACCCCACGCTCGGCAGCGCGTACGCCTGGCTCGACAACCGCGGCCGTCCCCACCGCAAGGGCCACCTCGTGCAGCAGTGCGGCGTCGGCAACGTGCACGTGCGGCTGGTCGGTGACCGACCGGCGTTCGCAGCGCCGCCACGCCGCCGCACCGGTCCGCTGGACGAGGCGCACCTCGCGATCGCAGAGGCCGCCCTCGGCACCCCCCGCACCCACTGGGTCGCCCACGAGTGGGGCGACAACGGCCCGCCGTGGATGATGATCGAGCTCCCGGACGCCGACTCGGTGCGCCGGGCGTGGGTGGACCGGACCCAGCTCGGAATCCACGACCACCTCGGCCTTGTCGGCCGCTTCCCCTGCGGCGAGTACGCCTACGAGGTGCGCGGCATCATGGCCCACGCCGAGGACCCGGTGACGGGCAGCCTCAACGCGTCCGTCGCGCAGTGGATGCGGTCCCGCAACGCGGTCCCGAGCGTCTACGTCGCGTCCCAGGGCTCGCAGGTCGGCCACCGCGGGGAGGTGTTCGTCACCGACGACGGCACCGACATCTGGATCGGCGGCCGCACCCGCATGGTGATCAAGGGAAAGGTGGACCTGTGATGGGTTCGCTCAGCGGACGGTGCGCGCTGGTCACCGGCGTCGGCCGGCGGCGCGGCATCGGGTTCGCCATCGCCTCCCGGCTCGTGCGGGACGGTGCCCAGCTGTTGATCAGCCATTACGGCGCGCACGACGCCGCCCAGCCGTGGGGCGCTGACGACCCGGAGCAGGTGCTGGCCGCACTGCGGGAACTGCGGATCGAGGACACGCAGCTCGTGCTCGCCGTCGACGCCGACCTGACCGGCCCGACCGTGCCCGACGAGCTGGTGGACGCTGCTGTCGCAGGCCTCGGCGCCCTCGACATCCTCGTCTGCGACCACGCACGCAGCGGCTCCGACGGCTCCCTCGGCGAGCTGGACGCTGCGATGATCGACGGCCACTACGCCGCCAACACGCGCTCGTCGCTGCTGCTGGCGCAGGCGTTCGCACGGGTGCACGACGACGCGCGTCCCGGCGGCAGGCTGGTGTTCATGACGTCGGGGCAGGGCCACGGCCCGATGCTCGGTGAGGTGGCCTATGCCGCGTCGAAGGCTGCGCTGGCCGGCATCACTGCGACGATCGCCGCCCAACTCGCGCCGCGTGGCATCACCGTGAACACCGTCAACCCAGGACCGGTCAACACCGGCTACCTCGACGGGGTCGACGGCGAGGCCCTACTGCCCCGTTTCCCGCTGGGGCGCCTCGGCGAGCCCGACGACCCGGCCCGGCTGATCGCCTGGCTGGTGAGTGACGAAGCGGCGTGGGTGACGGCGCAGGTGATCACCACCGACGGCGGCTTCTCCCTGAGTTGACGACTCGCATCCACCCTCGCGAGGTCAGGGCTGGGGGCGGGACAACCCGACGACGACGTGCGCCCGCTCCACGGTGATCTCTGCCGAGACCGCTGCCGGGTACTCGGGGGTGCCGCCGAAGCGCGCCCGCACGGTGAGGTCGCCGGAGCGTGTGTCGACAGCTTGGGTGAAACCACCGGACAGGTCGGTGACGGCGGTGCCGGCCTCGCTCCAGCTCCTCCCGTCGGGGGAGGTCTCCAGCACGACGGACTCAGCTGCCACCGGCGCACCGTCCGCGCCGAGCAGGTGACCGGCGACCGTCGGGCTGACGACCGTGCCGGGCACGCGGCCCAGCGACACGGTCGGGGGCGTGATCGTGCGCAGGTACACCTTGTTGCCGGCGCCGCGGTTGTCCTCGTAGGCGATCCGGTCGCCGGAGATCGTCGGATTTCCACTCCACCCGTCGTGCCTGGTCACCCGGGTGGTCACGCCACTGGCGACGCCATAGAGGTAGATCTCGGTGTTGTTGTGGCCGTCACGCTCATCCATCCAGACGATCCGGCCGTCGGAGACGTCGGGGAACCATTGCACCGAACCGTCTGCCGTCACCTGGGTCACCCTGCCCGTGGCGAGGTCGTCGGAGTAGATGTCGCTGTCGGTCTCGCTGATGGCGTCCTGCCAGACGACGATGCCGTGGTCGATCCGTGGCAGCGTCTGGTCGGTGCCGCTTGTGGTGAGCTGCGTTTCGGTGCGTGAATCCAGGTTGTAGGCGTAGATGTCGGAGTCGTGGCCGTTGCGCACGTCCTGCCACACGACAACACGTCCGGAGATGTCGCAGGCACTCGCCGATCCGCCGGCCGGCGAGACCACCAGGTCGCTTCCGGCGCCGATGCTGTGGACGTGGATACTGCCCTGGTACTCGTAGCACAGCAGGTCACCCGACAGCTGGGGCCGCAAGCCAGGGCTGGCATCCAGCCTGCGCTGCTGCCCCGTGACGAGGTTGCGGTACCAGAGCCCGCGGTTAGTGCCGTTGCCGTAGTCGCGCCAGACCACGCGGGCGCCGGAGATGGCCGGTCGGCCCAGCGCTGTGTGGTCGGGGGTCAGGTTGAGGTCGGCGCCGGACTTCAGGTCGAGGACGCGGACGTCGAAGGCGGTCTCTGTCGCGGTGCCCTGCCCGACGGTGCGCTCCGAGGTGTGATCGGCGTAGGCGAGTTTCGAACCCGAGAGCTGGGGCCAGTTCTGGGTTGCTGCTCCGACGGTGAGCTGGCGTTCCTTGCCGAGCCAGTCCGCTGACGCCGGCGACGCACAGGCGAACATCATGGCCGCGGTGGCTGTGCCACCGGCCACAATGAGCCGACAGGCTCGACCGACCGGACCGTTCACGACATCCCCTCAGCTGTCGCGCGCAGGGAATAAGCGACGCTCACCTACGCTAGTAGGAAAGGCTACGCCCAGAAATACCCCTTCGGGGTGACGCCCATCTGGGGGACCGCCGAGACAGCTCCCCGGGGAATAGGGGGCGGACTAGGCTGGTTGGGTTCGAAGAATCGAGGTAGCAGCATGCCCGCACTGCGTTCCCGCACCGTCACCCACGGCCGCAACATGGCCGGAGCCCGCGCCCTGTGGCGCGCGACCGGCATGACCGACTCGGATTTCGGCAAGCCGATCGTCGCGATCGCCAACTCCTTCACCCAGTTCGTGCCGGGTCACGTACACCTGCGCGACATGGGCAAGCTCGTCTCCTCTGCGATCACCGAGGCGGGCGGGGTCGGCAAGGAGTTCAACACCATCGCCGTCGACGACGGCATCGCGATGGGTCACGGCGGCATGCTCTACTCGCTGCCCAGCCGCGAGCTGATCGCCGACTCGGTGGAGTACATGGTCAACGCGCACTGCGCCGACGCCCTGGTCTGCATCTCCAACTGCGACAAGATCACGCCCGGCATGCTGCTGGCAGCGCTGCGCCTCAACATCCCCACCGTGTTCGTCAGCGGCGGCCCGATGGAGGCCGGTCGCGTCGACCTGCCACGCCTGGGCAAGACGGGACTCGACCTGGTGAACGCCATGACGGCGTCTGCCGACCCGAGCGTCTCCGACGAGGAGCTGACCGCGATCGAGCAGGAGGCCTGCCCGACCTGTGGCTCGTGCTCGGGCATGTTCACGGCGAACTCGATGAACTGCCTGCTCGAGGCCCTCGGCCTGGCCCTGCCCGGCAACGGCTCCACCCTGGCAACGGCCGCGGCCCGCAAGGACCTGTTCCTCGACGCCGGACGCCTGGTGGTCGAGCTGGCCAAGCGCTGGTACGACGAGGACGATGCGTCCGTACTGCCCCTGTCGATCGCGACCAAGCCGGCGTTCGCCAACGCCATGCGCCTCGACGTGGCCATGGGCGGCTCAACCAACACGGTGCTGCACATCCTGGCCGCTGCCCGCGAGGCCGGCGTCGACTTCACCCAGGACGACATCGACCAGATCTCCCGTCACACCCCCTGCGTCTGCAAGGTGGCCCCGAACTCGCCGAAGTACTACATGGAGGACGTGCACCGCGCCGGCGGCATCGCAGCGATCCTCGGCGAACTGCACCGCGGCGGCCTGCTGGACACCTCGGTGCACGCCGTGCACTCCCCCGACATCGACACCTGGCTGGGCACCTGGGACATCCGCTCCGGCCGCGCCAGCGAGACGGCGATCGAGCTGTTCCACGCCGCCCCCGGCGGCGTACGGACCACGGAGGCCTTCTCCTCGACCAACCGCTGGGAGACCCTCGATGTCGACAGCGAGGGCGGCTGCATCCGCGACGTCCAGCACCCCTACACCGTCGACGGCGGCCTTGCGATCCTGAAGGGCAACCTCGCCCCCGACGGCTGCATCGTGAAGACGGCCGGCGTACCCGAACACATCTGGAGCTTCCGTGGCCCTGCCCGGGTCTGCGAGTCCCAGGAGGACGCCGTCGAGGCGATCCTCGGCAAGCGCATCGTCGACGGCGACATCGTCGTGATCCGCTACGAAGGCCCCAAGGGCGGCCCCGGCATGCAGGAGATGCTCTACCCGACCTCCTACCTGAAGGGCCTCGGGCTCGGCCAGAAGTGCGCGCTGATCACTGACGGCCGCTTCTCCGGCGGCACCTCCGGACTGTCGATCGGGCACGTGTCGCCCGAGGCAGCAGCCGGCGGCACCATCGGCCTGGTGGAAGACGGCGACATCATCGAGATCTCCATCCCGAACCGGTCGATCAACCTGATCGTCGACGACCAGATCCTGCAAGCCCGCCGCGAGTACCGCGACGCGGTCGGCTGGGAACCGGAGAACCGTGAACGCGTCGTCTCCGCAGCGCTGAAGATCTACGCCTCGATGGCACTGTCCGCCGACAAGGGCGCCGCACGCGAGCTGCCGCAGCCGGCACCCGTGCGCACGCCGGCGCCGGTCACCGTCCGCTGAACGTGGGCGGTGCCGCCGCGCCGGTGCGCGCCCTGCTGATGGATGCCGACGGCGTCGTGCAGTACCCGAGCCCCGGCTGGCTGACGGACATGGCACGTCTCGGCGGGCCCGGCTTCATCCCTGAGGTGTTCCGTCGGGAGGTGACGACGCTCACCGGCAAGGTCGACCTGCGCGACGAGCTCGTGGGGATGCTCGAGCGCCGCGGGCGCACCTGCACGGCCGACGACATCCTCGCGATCTGGTACCGCATCGAGGTGGACGAGCGCATGCTCGCCATCGTCGACAGCGTGCGCGAGGCGGGGGTGGTGACGGCGTTGGCCACCAACCAGCAGAGCTACCGGGGCACTTACATCAAGGAGAACCTGCCCTACGACCAGCACTTCGACCACCAGTTCCACTCCTTCGAGGTCGGCCTTGCCAAGCCCGACCCGGACTACTTCGCGCACATCGTCGACACGATCGGCGTCGAGCCGGAGGAGGCAGTGTTCGTCGACGACGTGCTGGCCAATGTCCGTGGGGCGCAGGCTGCGGGGCTGAACGCGGTCCACTTCGCGCACACCGACACCTACGGTTCCCTGCGTTGCCGCCTGCGCGCGCTCAGCGTCCCCGGGATCTGACCGGTAGCGTCACCCCCGTGCTGGAATTCACCCTGACGCAGGCCGACCTGGCTGCCTTCGCCGCGCACCAGGCGCAGGAATCCGGCGAGGAGGCCGTACGCGGCAAGCGGTTCCGCCTCGTCAGTGCCTGGCTCGTCGGGATCGCCGGCTACCTCGTCGTTGTGGTGCTCACCGCCGTCCCCCTGCTGTTCAACCAGCAGTTCGGCTGGGCGGTACTGGGCGAGGTGGTCGCCCTCGGTTTCGGGTTCGCCCTCGGGCTGCTGGACTGGCGCAAGGGCGGACTGCTGACGGCGTCGCTGCTGGCACGGCGGTACCGGTTCAGGGCGCGGGAGGCGCTGGCCGCCACCGGGGCGGAGCGGACGCTGACGCTCGACGAGTCCGGGTTCACCGTTGCCGCGGGGACGCGGTCGACGCGGGTGCCCTGGGCCGCCATCGAGCGCATCGCTGAGGCTCCCGGCCACTACTTCATCTACACCGGTCCCGCCGAGGCGCACGTGCTGCCGCGTCAGGGGCACCCGGCCGAGGCGAAGGCCTTCGTCGAGAAGATCCTCGAGCACCTTTAGGTCACCAGCCGAAGGCGCGCCCCAGTCGGTCGAGGCCCTCCGCGATCACGTCGACAGGGTTCGTGACGTAGGACAGCCGCATCGTCGAACGATCGGGATCGGCGGCGAAGAACGGCCAGCCGGGCACGTAGGCGACGCCCTCCTCCACAGCCGTCGGAAGCCGCAGCGCGGTGTCCACCGCCCCGCCGATGCGGGCCCACAGGAACATGCCTCCCTCGGGACGGGTGAGGGTCGCGCCCTCCGGCAGGAGCCTGGAGAGGCCGCCGGCCATCGCGTCCCGTCGCTCGCGGTAGACGTCAACGACGCGGGCGATGTGGGCGTCGAGGTCGCAGGTGGCGAGGTACCGCGCGACCGCGAGCTGGTCGGTGACTGCGCTCTGCAGCCCGACGGCCTGCTTGGCCACCTCCAGCGAGCGCAGGATGTCGCCCTCCGCCCGCAGCCAGCCGACGCGGACGCCGGGTGCCATCACCTTCGACGCCGAGTTCAGCAGCACGGTCTGGGCTGACATGCCGGGCAGGCTCGCCAGCGGCGGCGCGGCCTCGCCCTCGAACCGCAGCTCGCCGTACGGGTCGTCCTCCAGCAGCGGGACGCCGGTGGCGAGCAGGACGTCAGCCACGGCCCGGCGACGCCCGGCGGGCATGGAGCGGCCGGTGGGGTTCTGGAAGGTCGGGATCAGGTAGACGAACTTGGGGTGGTGCTCGGCGATCGCGGCAGCCAGCGCGTCAGGGAGCATGCCGTGGTCGTCGGTGTCCACGGCAACCAGTCGCGCCCCGGCGAGCGCGAACGCCTGCACGGCCGCGAGGTAGGTGGGCTGTTCGACGAGGACGACGTCTCCGGCGTCGATGAGCACCTGACCGACGAGGAAGATGCCCTCCTGGGAGCCGCTGGTCACCTGCACCTGGTCGGGGTGCGTCGGAAGCGTCCGGGAGAAGCGGGCAGCCACCTGCTCGAGCAGTTCAGGCTCACCCTTGGTCGTGGCGTACTGCAGCGCCCGTTCGCCCTGGTGGGTGAGCACGTGGTCGAAGGCCGCACGGAAGTCGTCCAGTTCGAACAACGCCGCGTCCGGGATGCCGCCGGCGAAGGAGATCACGTCACCTCGGTTCACAACGGCGAGGATGTCGCGCACCGGCGACGTGGTGACGCCGGCGAACCGGCTGGCCAGCTGGAAGGCAGTGCTCATGGCCGGATCGTGCCACGCCTGGAAGTCATTGGCATCCAGGCGTCCGGGACCCGACACGCGGTAGCCTCACGCTCGTGTCCCAGTACCCCTCCCCAGCCGGTCGGCCAGACTCCTGGGTGCCCGCATCGGGTTCACCGGTGGGCGCCAACGATGCCGTCGCCGCCCCGCTGATCCTCAGCTACGCTCCGACGCTTGAGGACATGGTGGCCCCGGTGCTCGCCCACCCGGCCACAAGGAAGCTGTACGAGCAGCAGGTCTGGAAGGCCGGCTGGCGTCGAGGCCTGAGGGTCCTGCCGATCACCCTCGGCCTTGTCCTTCTCGCCAACCTCTTCATGTTCGACCTGGGACTCGGCTGGAGCGTGGTCAGCACCGCGGTGCTCGGCGGCCTGTTCGCCGTTGTGCAGTGGTCACAGATCGACCACAGCATCAAGCGGAGACTGCCCTCCCTGCTCGAGCAGCAGGCCCGTCACGATCTTGCCCGACGCGGGGACCAGCGCAGGATCGTCGCAGGTCCCGGCGGCCTCACCCTGTTCGACGCTGTCGGCACAGGGCCCCTCGGGTGGAACCAGGTGCACCTCACGGAGACCGACCGTTACGTCATCGTCACTGCGGGCGGGACCAGCTGGGCCATCCCCAGGACGGTGGGCCAGCCGCTCACGGATTTCGTCCGGGTCGCTCGCGGTCATGGCGCAAGCTGAGGTCACACGGGATCCCGAAGCGGATCGGGGCGGCCGCTGTGGCTGCGTTTGCGGCAGAGCTCAGGGCGCGAGGCGCTCCTTGACCCACGTGCCCCGATCCAGGCGGAAGCGGACGCGGTCGTGCAGGCGACTCCTGCGTCCCTGCCAGAACTCCCAGGTGTCCGGAACCAGGCGGTAGCCGCCCCAGTGCTCGGGGCGTGGCGGGTGCAGCCCGAACCTGGCGGACGCCTTTGCGGCGTTGGAGACCAGCACAGCCCGGGAGCTGATCACCTGGCTCTGTGGTGAGGCCCAGGCGCCCAGGCGGGAATCCAGCGGCCGGGTGACGAAGTAGGCGTCCGACTCCTCTGCGGAGGTCTTCTCGACCCGTCCCTCCACCCTTACGACCCGCTCGAGTTCGGTCCAGTGGAACTGCAGTGCTGCCTGCGGGTGCACGGCGAGCTCCTGGCCCTTGCGGCTCTCGTAGTTGGTGAAGAACACCAGGCCGCGCTCGTCGGCGTACTTGAGCAGGACGATCCGGGTGGACGGGCGCCCGTCGGCGCCGACGGTGGCCACCGTCATCGCAGTGGGCTCAGGCACCTTCGCAGCAACGGCCTCAGCCAGCCAGCGCTGGAACAGGGCTCCGGGGACGGAACCGGCTTCCATCTCGTCCAGGCTGCCGCGCTCGTAGCTCTTGCGAAGATCCTTCAGCTCCATCCGGGAAGCCTATGCCCGGTGAACGCCGCGCGTTCCGCACCGAGTTCGGTGCCCAACGCGCGGCAAGATCAGCCCGCCGTGACCGGCTCGCCGCGGACGGAGACCAGCGGCGGCCGGTCGCCGCGGATCGAAGCCACCATGTCGGCAACCTGCCGGGTGGCGACCACGTCGTGGGCCCGGAAGACCGTTGTGCCGAGCCAGCCGGCGATCGCGGTGGCTGCCAGGGTGCCGAACAGGCGGTCCTCAACGGCCAGGTCCAGCGTCTCGCCGACGAAGTCCTTGCGCGAGAGCGCCTGCAGCACAGGGAAGCCGAGTCCTGCGATCGCTCCGGTGGCCCGCAGAACCCGGAGCGAGTGCCGTGTGGTCTTGCCGAAGTCGAGGGTCGGGTCGATCAGTACGCGCTCGGCCGGTACGCCGGCGGCAACGGCCCGCTCGGCACCCGCGACGAGGGCGTTGAGCACGTCGTGCACCACATCGTCGGGGTCTGGCCCGTAGCTGATGTTCACCGGGTCGGTGCGCGGGGGTAGTCCGCCGGTGTGCGACACCACATAGCCGGCGCCCAGTTCCGCGGCCACAGCGAGCAGGCCGGGATCGGCGCCGGCCCAGGTGTCGTTCACCAGGTCCACCCCCGCCGGCGCACAGGCCGTCGCGACCTCGGAGCGCCACGTGTCCAGGCTGAGGATCACGTCCGGGTGCCGGTCGCGCACCGCCAGCAGGAAGGGCAGCACGCGCTCGATCTCCTCGGCGACCCCGACCTCGCCACCGTGCTGCCCTGCCCGGACGCCGCCGACGTCGATCAGGTCCGCGCCTTCCGCGAGCAGCCGGTCGACGGCTGCCAGCCCCGGCTCGAGGTCCGTGTAGCGGGCAGCGGCGTAGAAGGAGTCGGGCGTGCGGTTCACGATCCCCATCACGGCCGGACGGGCAGCGTCGAACCGCCGTCCGCGCAGTACGAGGGGAGCAGCGGCGATCGGCGGGCTCGGCCAGGTTTCTGTCACGCCCCTACTGTGCCGCACGGGCTGGAAGGGCGGAGCAACCTCTGGTTAGGGTCCTACCGTGGACCGAGTTGGAACCGTCCCCAATTCGGTCCGGCCCGTGCGGGCCACGGTGGACCAAGTTGGGGACGGTTCCAACTCGGTCCAGGACACCCGTGGCGGACGAGGAGGCTCGATGACGATCCGGCTGGTGCTCGACTGCGACCCCGGCACCGACGACGCGTTCGCGATCATGCTCGCTGCCTTGCATCCCGCGACGGAACTGGTGGCGGTGTCGACCGTCAACGGCAATGTCGCGCTGCACCACACGACGGAGAACGCCCTGCGGGTGCTCGACCACATCGGCGCGCGCGCCCCGGTCTTCGCCGGCGCAGACCGTCCGCTCGCCCGTCCCGACCTGCCGATCCCGCGGGGCGTGCTGAACGCCGACAACCCCAAGTTCCAGGTCGCAGAGCTCGCCCTGCCCCGGTCCCGTTCGGCGGCGCAGGAGGTCCCGGCGGTGAGCATGCTGATCGATACGTTCCTTGAGCCCGCCAACGCCGACGTCGTGCTGGTCGCCATCGGCCCGCTCACCAACGTCGCGCTCGCTCTCCAGCAGGAGCCCCGCCTTGCCGAGCGCATCTCCCGGCTGGTGCTCATGGGCGGAGCCCACGTCGGCGGCAATGTCACCGCGACGGCCGAGTTCAATCTCTGGGCGGACCCTGAGGCCGCCCGAGCGGTCTTCTCCGCCGGGTTGCGCGAGATCGTCGTGCTGCCCCTGGACGCGACCCACAGCGCGCCGCTCACCCTCGCCGACTGCGACGCGTTCGCAGCCCTCGACACGCCGGCGGGCGACGCTGCGGCGATGTTCCTGCGGCACCGCATCACGCAGGACCAGACTCCGGACAGCCTCAAGGGCGAGCCGTCTGCACCCGTCCACGACCCGCTGTGTGTCGCGTACCTCATCCGTCCCGACGTGGTCACGTCCGCCGGCGCCTTCCCCGTCACGGTGGAGACCACCGGTGAACACACGCTGGGACAGCTGATCGTCGACACCCGGCCCTGGTCGACCGATCCGGTGACGGCGACGGTGGCGTTCTCGGCGTCCGTCGAGGTGTTCCGTGAGGTGCTGATGGAAGCCTTCGTCCGCGACCTTCGGGCAGGTACGACCGCGTCCTGGCGCAGGCACCGATCGGGCGCGAGAATCAGACCAACGTCCGAGGAGGCTTGATGAACCACGCGATCCTGTCCACCACCGAGTCGCGGGGCTTCCGCTCCGTGCGCGAGTCCGGCATCAGTCGTGAGGAGCGCTTCGCAGTCGGCAAGGGATTGCGCGAGCAGGTGCCCTACGAGCGCCTCGGTGACTGGGCGGTGTCCCCGGCCCGCTTCGACCCGATCGCCCTGATCGCCATCAGCCACGTCGGACGCGTGCAGGACCTGGTGGGCATCCGCGTCGCGCGGATGGCGACGTCGCCGTACGGCTTCCTGCGGGGGTCGGCCGTCGTGATGGCGGCCGACGTCGCGTCCCTGCCGTCGACAGGGATCCACCCGATCATCTGCGGCGACGCGCACCTGGGCAACTTCGGCTTCTACCGCTCGCCGGAGGGCGCGCAGGTCATCGACCTCAACGACTTCGACGAGGCCCACCCCGGCGCCTGGGAATGGGACCTGCGCCGGCTGGTGGCGAGCGTCTGGGTGGCCGGACGCGAGAACGCCTACAGCGAGCAGGCGTGCGCTGCTTCGGCCCGTTCGTGCGTTGTCGAATACGCGGCGGAGGTCGGCGAACTGGCGACGCAGCCGCTGCTGGCACGCTCCTTCAACCGGCTCGACGTGTCCCGGCTGAAGGAGTCGGTGAAGCAGAAGACCCTGCGCCAGGAGATCAAGCGCGCGGTCAAGGACGCCCGCAAGCGCACCAGCGACCGGGTGCTGCCCAAGCTCACCGCCGACATCGACGGGCACCGCCGGATCATCGCCGAGCCACCCATCACCACCTCCGTCGACGAGGCATCATCGGCTGCCGTCGGCGTCGGGCTCGACGAGTACCTCGGCACGCTCGCGCCGCACTGGCGCCGAGTGGTGGCCGGCTACACGCTCGAGGATGTGGCGCACCGGGTCGTCGGCGTGGGCTCGGTCGGGTTGCGCGCCTACGTCGTCCTGCTGGTCGGCTCCAGCCCGGACGACGTGCTGTTCCTGCAGCTCAAGGAGGCGCGGCGATCGGTCCTGGCCCGCTTCGTGCACGGCGACGACGCCTGGCACCAGCACCAGGGCCAGCGCGTCGTCGAGTACCAGCAGGCGCTGCAGACGGTCAGCGACCCGCTGCTGGGCTGGACGACGATCGACGGCCGCGACTACTACGTGCGCCAGTTCCGGAACATGAAGGGGACGGTGCCGCTGAACGCCATCCGCGAAGAGGCCCTCAGCGACTACGCGGGCATCGTCGGTCGGTTGCTGGCCAAGGGCCACGCCCGCACGTCCGGGGCGTCGATGATCGCCGGCTACCTCGGGGACGGGGAGGGCGCCGGCGACGCGCTGGCCCGGTTCGCGCGCCTCTACGCCGACCAGACCGAGGCCGACTGGGCCGCTCTCGTCGCCGCTGCGAAAGCCGGCAAGCTCCCGATGTCGGACGACGCCTACATGAGCTCTGCGTTCCGCCCCGGATAGCTCCTCTATGCCCGGCGCACCTACCGTGGCCTGCGGCCGCAGACCAGCAGGTGCGGCGAGCCGCCGAGCACGGACGGGTCGCGCGCCAGGCGCCGGATCGCGGCGAGCGCCGTCTCCTGCTTCGCCGCCCCGTCCAGCAGTTCGGGTGCACCGGCCACGGCCCCTCCACAGCCACCGGGCCGTCCATCTCGAACCCGGCCCCCCGCGACTCCTTCTCAGCAATTTCACGTAACCGTAACGACCCAATCAACCCAATTCTGCAATGGGGCGATGGGCGGTGCCGATAGCTTGTGCGACGCTCCACCGCCGACATTGTTTGGGAGAACTCATGGAAACCAACACCGATCCTGCTGCCGTCGCCGCGGCGAGCATTCCCGGAGTGATCTTCGGCCTGGTCATCGGCGTGCTGATGATCGTGGCCCTCTGGAAGATCTTCCAGAAGGCCGGCGAGCCCGGCTGGGCTTCGATCATCCCGTTCTACAACACCTTCACCCTCTTCAAGATCGCCGGCCTGAACCCGTGGCTGTTCCTGCTCCTGCTCATTCCGTTCGTCAATATCGTCGTCGCGATCTGGGTGGCCCTCAAGCTCGGTGCGGCTTTCGGCAAGAGCGGCGTCTGGTCATTCTTCCTTCTGGTCGTGTTCTCGCTGATCGGCTGGCTGATCCTCGGCTTCGGCGACGACAGTTACCGCAAGCCCGTCACCGTCTGAGGCTCCTGAACAAGGGGGACGGTTTCTCTGGTTCACCTGAACCAGAGGAACCGTCCCCGTTGTTCGCGTTGGGGGGATCAGCCGATCTCGAGCAGCAGGTCGCCGCCCTCGACGGCCTGGGCGTGCCCGATGGCCGCGCGCTTGACCGTGCCTGCGACGGTGGCTGTGATCGCAGCCTCCATCTTCATGGCCTCGATGGTGGCGACCTGGTCACCGGCCGCCACCTCGTCGCCCACCTCGACAACCAGGGTGACGACGCCGGCGAACGGCGCCGGCACCTGGCCCGGAGTCTTAGGGTCAGCGCGCTCGACGACGGCAACCGTGGACTGGACGCCTTCGTCGCGGACGGAGACCACGCGCATCTGGCCGTTCACGGTGCAGACCACCTGGCGCATCCCGCGGTCGTCCGGCTCGCCGATCGCTGAGACCGCCAGCAGCAGCGACTTCCCCTTCTCCAGCTCCACCTCGATCTCGGAGCCCTGCGTCAGCCCGTGCAGGAACTCCCGCGTGGGCACCACAGACAGCTCCGAGTAGGCCTCCACCGCCTCCTCGTAGTCCCGCAGCGGGCCGGGGAACAGCAGTCGGTTCAGCGTCCGGCGCGGCTCGCCGGCCAACGCTGCGGTGTCCTCGTCCGACAGCTCGGTCATCACCGGCTTCGTCACCCGTCCGGCGAGAGCCTTGGTGCGGAACGGCTCGGGCCAGCCGCCGGGCGGGTCGCCGAGGTCGCCGTTCAGGAAGCCGATCACCGAGTCGGGGATGTCGTACTTGTCGGGGTTGGCCTCGAAGTCGGCCGGGTCGGCGTTGCGGCCGACGAGGGCGAGGGCGAGGTCGCCGACCACCTTGGATGACGGGGTCACCTTCACGATGTTGCCGAGGATCCGGTTGGCTGCCGCGTACATGTCCTCGATCGCCTCAAACCTGTCGCCCAGTCCCAGCGCTATCGCCTGCTGGCGCAGGTTGGAGAGCTGGCCGCCGGGGATCTCGTGCACGTACACGCGTCCGGTCGGACCGGGCAGGCCGGACTCGAACGGCCCGTACTGCTTGCGCATGGCCTCGAAGTACGGCTCCAACGCTGTGACGGCAGTGAGGCTCAGCCCGGTGTCGCGGTCGGTGTTCTCCAGGGCCGCCACCAGGGCCGACATCGACACCTGCGACGTCGTGCCTGCCATCGCAGCCGACGCAACGTCGACCGCGTCCACCCCGGCGTCGATCGCTGCGAGGAGCGTGGCCAGCTGGCCGCCGGCTGTGTCGTGGGTGTGCAGGTGCACCGGCAGGTCGAAGTTGCTGCGCAGTGCCGTCACCAGCTGGGCGGCAGCCGGCGCCCGAAGCAGTCCCGCCATGTCCTTGATCGCGAGGATGTGCGCGCCGGCCCCGACCAGCTGCTCTGCCAGCCGCAAGTAGTAGTCGAGCGTGTAGAGCAACTCTTGTGGCGACGTCATGTTCCCCGTGTAGCAGAGCGCCGCTTCGGCGACGGCGTGGTCGGTCTCGAGTACCGCCTCGATCGCCGGACGGATCTGGTCGATGTTGTTGAGGGCGTCGAAGATGCGGAACACGTCGAGCCCCGAGCGGGCGGCTTCCGCGACGAAGGCCTTCGTCACCGCCAGCGGGTAGGGCGTGTAGCCAACGGTGTTACGGCCGCGCAGCAGCATCTGCAGCGGCAGGTTCGGCATCGCCGCGTGCAACGCGTCCAGCCGGCTCCAGGGGTCCTCCTTGAGGAACCGGAGGGCGACATCGTAGGTGGCACCACCCCAGGCCTCGATCGTGAAGAGCTGCGGTAGCGTCCGGGCGATCACCGGGGCGACGTGCAGCAGGTCGCGGGTACGGACGCGAGTCGCCAGCAGGGACTGGTGCGCGTCCCGGAACGTGGTGTCGGTGACCGCAACGGCCTTCTGCGCGCGCAGTTGCGCTGCCCACTCGACGGGGCCCACCTCGAGCAGCCGCTGGCGCGAGCCGGACGGCGGCGGCGCGGACGCGACCTCTGGAGCCAGCACCGGCAGCTTTCTACGGGGACGCAGGTAGGTCCGCGGCTCGCCGTTGGGACGGTTCACGCTCATCTCAGCCAGGTAGGTGAGCAGCTTCGTGCCCCGGTCCGCGGGGATGTGATAGCTCAACAGGTGCGGGCGCTCATCGATGAAGGACGTTGTAGTACGTCCGGCGAGGAAATCCGGGTCGGTGATGACGGCCTCAAGGAACCGGATGTTCGTGGAGACTCCCCGCACGCGGAACTCGGTGAGCGCGCGGTAGGCCCGCCGGGCGGCGCTGCGGAGGTCGGAGCCGCGACAGGTCACCTTCACCAGCATCGAGTCGAAGTGCGCGCCGACGGTCGCCCCGGCGAACACCACGCCGCCGTCCAGCCGGATGCCCGCGCCTCCCGGCGTCCGGTACACCGAGATGGTGCCGGTGTCGGGGCGGAAGCCGTTGGCCGGGTCCTCGGTGGTGATCCGGCACTGCAGTGCGGCACCACGCACCTGCACCGCGTCCTGGGTGAGTCCCAGTTGGGCCAGCGTCTCGCCGCCGGCGATCCGGATCTGGGAGCTGACCAGATCGATATTGGTCACTTCCTCGGTGACCGTGTGCTCCACCTGGATCCGCGGGTTCATCTCGATGAAGACGTAGCGGCCGTCCTCGCCGAGCAGGAACTCGACCGTGCCGGCGTTGAGGTAGTTGATGTGCCGCGCGAACTTCACGGCGTCGTCGCAGATCCGTTGCCGGAGCTCGGGGTCGAGGTTCGGGGCCGGGGCGATCTCGACGACCTTCTGGTGGCGCCGCTGCACCGAGCAGTCCCGCTCGTAAAGGTGGATCACCTCGCCGGTGGCGTCGGCCAGCACCTGCACCTCGATGTGGCGGGGACGCAGCACAGCCTGCTCGAGGTACATCCGGGAGTCGCCGAACGCGGACTCGGCCTCGCGCATCGCCTCGGCGAGCGCGTCCGGCAGTCCGGAGGCCTCCTCGACGCGGCGCATGCCGCGCCCGCCACCACCGCTGACGGCCTTCACGAACACCGGGAACCCGACCTCTTCCGCAGCTGCGAGCAGGGTGTCGATGTCGTCGCTGGGTTCGGAGCCCTTCAGTGTCGGCAGGCCAGCCTCCCGTGCAGCCTCGATCGCGCGCGCCTTGTTGCCGGTGAGTTCGAGGATCTGGTGCGTCGGACCGATGAAGGTGATGCCGGCGTCCTCGCAGGCCTGCGCAAGGTCGGGGTTCTCGGAGAGGAAGCCGTAGCCGGGGTAGACCGCGTCCGCGTCGGCGTGCCGGGCCGCAGCGATGATGCCGGCAACGTCCAGGTAGGCGCGGACGGGGTGGCCGCGCTCGCCGATCTCGTAGGACTCGTCGGCTTTCGCCCGGTATTCGGCGTGCCGATCCTCGTAGGGGAACACCGCGACCGTTGTGATTCCCAATTCGGTGGCGGCCCGGAAAGCCCGGACAGCGATCTCACCCCGATTGGCAACCAGGATCTTGCGGAACATCGGTCTCCTCAGCGTCGGCGTCCCGAAACTGTATTCCGCGGACCACCCCCTTCGGCACCCCTTGGCCACCCCACCGCACGTGAAGGAGTACCGAGTTATTCATACGACTGCCCTGGTGCGGCGTCCCCCGGAACGACAGCTGTGGCATGTTCGCCGTTGTCGGCGAACAAGTCACAGCCTGTGGGTGGACTGGTGGGTGGCCCGGAGCGGTTCGCCGCTCCAGGCGGCGAGGGCTTCTGCTGCGTGGCCCGTGCCGGCTCGCAGCCCGGCGGCGAACGCACCCTCCGTTCTCCCCGGCGCCAGCAGGTCCGGTCCCAGGGCAGCTCTCCCCGCCAGATCAGGCTCTATCAGCACCACGCGAACGCCGGCCCTTGCCAGGTGCGCGGCCTGGTGGACGGGGCGTCGGTCCTGCCCGCACGGCAGCAGAGAGCGGGGCGACGGCGATCAGCACGTCCGCATCGGCCGCCACGTCGAGATTGGCCGGGGAACGCAGCCCGCCGTCGAAGTGCAGCCGCCCGTCGATCCGGACGGCGGGAAAGACACCCGGCAGTGCACAGCTGGCGGCGACCGCTGCCGCGAGGTCGGCCGCCTGCCTTGCGGAGAAGAACGCGGGACGCCCTGACGTCGCGTCGGTGGCGACGATCACGAGGCTCGCGGGCCAGGCCAGGCCGGAGAGGCCCTCGCCCACCCGGTCGACCCAGCCGGCTTCGGCACCGGCCGTCCACGTGTTCAAGGCGCGGGCACCCAGCCACGCGAGGGCGTGCCGCCGGCTCGGATGCAGTTGCGCTGCGACGAGGCGCGCGACGTGGGACGGCCCGATACGGCCGGCGCGCTCCCTGCGGGTATCCTCCAGTTCCGGCACGGCGCCCGACGTGGTCAGCCAGGCGGCGACCAGCGCTCCGGCAGACGTGCCGACCACGAGGTCGGCATCCAGCGGCAGCCCGGCGCGGGACAGTCCCGTGAGCACCCCCAGCTCCCAGGCGACACCGGTGGCGCCGCCGCTGCCCAGCACGAGGGCTCTGCGGATGCTCATCCCCTGATTCTGCTCCACCCGGACGGCGGATTCTTCGCAGGCTCTCAGCAAGACAGTTGTCGCCGACGGCAGACTGACCTCGACAGGGTGGTCACACGACTGAGGAGCTTCGGTTGCGCAGAGCGGGCGTCATCAGCGTGATTCTGCTGTCCCTGCTGACAGGGTGCGTGCGGGCGTCGCAGGCCTGGACGCCGGGCCCGATCATCACCGAGTCGGTCACTGCCCCGACCGTGACACCAGCCACCGTGACGCCCTCGCCCGCGGCGAGCACGCCGGCCAAACCGACCGTCCCCGATGCCGCCGGTGCGCTGGACGTGACCTCGTACGAGTCGGCGCACTTCGCGAGCCCGACCGGACGCATCTGGTGCGCGCTCGGCGGCGACTGGACGCTGTGCCACTTCCCACGCGACATGAATATGAGCAAGGTGCCCAAGCCGTCGAAGGTCTGTCCGGGAGCGGGGATCGATGTCACTGGGGTGAGTGTGACGAAGGACGGCGTCGACTACTTCTGCAGCGGCGGCGCCGAGGCGCTCCCCCAGACCAATGGCCTCTACACCGGCTGGTGGAAGTCCACCGGCTACCCCGCTGTCACCTACGACGGCCAGAAGATGGCCACCCTCCCCTACGGCAAGAAGCTTGTCCACGGCAAGCTCGTCTGCCTCAGCGAGCAGTCCGGAATCACGTGTGGCAGCACGAGCACGGGCGCCGGCTTCAAGATCTCGAGGGCGGGTGTGACCTTCATCAAATGAACGTGGCGCCGGCGCCGCGGGGGGTGGGTGCCGGCGCCAGCCCTCGGGCAGGCGGTCAGTGCGGCAAGGCTGCCTCGGTATCGTGTCGGCATGTCTGCGACGGCGTCCGAGCCTTCCAGCCCGATCGTCGACGCCTACAGGGCGCATCCGTCGAGGGCAGGGTTCGACGAGCTCGTTGACGCCAACGGCATCCGTCCGCACGCGGAAGCCCTCGCCGCAACCGTCGAGGGCATGGGTATCGGTGGGCTCCTCGCTGCACGGGCCGAGGCCGTCAACCAGGTCGCGGACGAAGGCATCAGCTACGGCGCAGCGGCGTCCGGCGTCCGGCAGCCCTGGCTGGTCGACCCGCTCCCCCTGCCGCTGGACGGTGCCGACTGGCTCACCCTCGAACGCGGGCTCGCGCAGCGTGCCACCCTGCTGGACGCCGTGCTGGCGGACCTCTACTCCGACCGGACGCTGCTGCGGCGCAGGGTGCTGCCGGCCGCTGCGGTGCTCGGCCACCCCGGCTTCACAAGGACCGCCGACGGCATCGGCACGGCCAACCGCCGGCAGCTGGTGCTGACGGCCACCGACGTCGGCAGGGACGAATCGGGGGTGTGGCGGGTCATCTCCGACCGCACGCAGGCGCCGGCGGGTGCCGGTTACGCGATGGCCACCCGCCGCATCGTCAGCCGTGTGCTTGCCGGCCTGCACCGCACCAGCGACCTCGCCCGGCTGCGGGGCTTCTTCCACGCCATGACCGGTGCGCTGCTCGACGCTGCGCCCGGCGGCACCGAGATCCCGCGCGTGGTGCTGCTCTCCCCGGGGTCCGCGAGCGAGACAGCGTTCGACCAGGGGTTTCTCGCGGCGATGCTCGGCTTCCCGCTGGCGGAGGCCGACGACCTCGTGGTCAGCAAGGGACGGGTCTGGCTACGCGCAGGCGGCGAGCTGGAACCTGTGGACGTGATCCTGCGCCGGGTCGAGGCGATGCTGAGCGACCCGCTGGAGTTCCGCGGCAACTCGGAGGTCGGGCTGCCCGGCATGGTGGAGACCGCCCGGCAGGGTGCCGTGACCATTGTCAACCCGGTGGGCGCGGGCGTCCTGGACAACCCGGCCCTGATCGCCCACCTGCGTCCGGTCTCGCAGGCTCTTCTCGGTGAGGACCCGTTGCTGGACTCCCCCGACACCTGGTGGTGCGGCGATCCGATGCAGGCCAGCCACGTGCTGGCCAACCTCGACAACCTGGTGATCAAGCCGGTTGCCCGCACCGGCGGGACGGCGGTCCGCTACGGCTGGTTGCTCGACGCAGCAGAGCGCGAAGAGCTCGTCCACCGCATCGGCGACGAGCCGTGGGCCTGGTGCGGCCAGGAGCCGATCGAGCTGTCCACAGCACCGGTCGTCACGCCGGCGGGGTTGGAGCCGCGCCGCTTCGTGCTGCGCACCTTCGGTGTCGCGACCGGCGACGGGTACACCTTCCTGCCCGGCGGACTCGGCCGTGTGGCGGCAGCTGTCGACGAGCGCACCGTCTCCAGCGCGGCCGGCACCCTCGCCAAGGACGTCTGGGTGCCTGCGGCAACGCAGGACCGGGGCGAGCCGGCCGGGCGCGTCCGGCGCCGCCTGCTCAGCGTCGCGCCCCGGGAGACGGCAGTGCCGCCCCGGGTGGCGCACACCCTGATGACGATCGGCCGGTTCGCCGAGCGCGCAGAGTCGACGGCCCGCCTCGTGAAGGTGGCCGATGACCTGAACGAGGACTTCAACTCGCGACCGGGGACGCCCGGCGCGGAGGCAGCGTCCGCGCTACTGGCAGCTGTCGCCCGCATCACCCGCATCGACCACTGGTACGCGGAGACCCCGCTGGCGTACCTCACCCGGGTTGCGCTCGACCCGTCCGCGCCCGGCGGTGTGCACCACAGTGCCCGCCGCCTCACGGCCGAGGCGCAGGAGGTGCGCGACCTGATGAGCGTCGACGCCTGGAGCGTGTTCAACCGCCTGGAGCGCACCCTCGTGCGGCGCCCGTCGGAGGACGACCAGCTGCAGCCGGTGCTCGCCGACGTGCTGGAGTCGCTGCTGGCCTACGCCGGGATCATGGCCCAGAGCATGGTGCGTGACTCCTCCTGGGCCTTCCTCGACGCCGGCTGCCGCCTTGAGCGTTCGCGGCACACGGTCTCGCTGCTGCGGCACGCCATGGTCGACCAGGCCGGCGACCCGACGGCCGAACTGGTGGCCGACGCCGTGCTGCGCGCGGGCGAGAGCATCATCACCCACCGCAGGAGGGCCGCGTCCGGCACCGGTCCTGCCACGGCCGCCGAGTCGGTGCGCCGGCTGCTGGTGCACGATCCGGCCAACCCGCGGTCGGTGGCCCACCAGCTGGGCGCCCTCGCAGCGGACCTGCGACTCGTCGGTGACGACCGCCTGGCCGACCAGGCCGCAGCGCTGCTCGCTGAGGTGGACGAGGCTGCCGAGGCCGCTCCCGTCGACGCGCCGCAGCAGCTGCAGCAGCTGGCCCGGGCGCTGGACGGACTCGGCGAGCGCATCGCTGCCCGGCACTTCGTTCGCCAGGCCACCCGGCGGACGGCGGAGTCCAGCTGGTCGACACCGTGGCAGGTGAGCTGATGGTCGCCCAGTTCGGACCGCGCCGCTACCGGGTCAGCCACGTCACCCGTTACTCCTACGACGACGTCCTCGAAGCCTGCTACAACCGTGGGCTGCTGCGTCCGCGGGAGACACCGCACCAGCAGGTGCAGTCCAGTGAGGTGGTGGTCACGCCGACGTCCGACCAGGTGAGCACCCACACCGACTACTTCGGCAACCACTCGGTGTACCTGGAGTCCCGCGCGCCGGCGACCGAGCTGACCATCTCCGCCACCAGCGTTGTCGCTGTGGACTGGGCGGCCCCCGACCTGGCGGCCCTCGACGCGTGGACCGTGGCGGGCGCGGCGGAGGCCATCGCGGCGAGCGTCGACCCGGTGGAGCTCGCCGAGTTCACGCTGCCGTCCCCGCTGGTGGCGCTCGGTCCGATGATCAGGGACTACGCCGGCGAGGTGCTCGCTCCCGACCGGGGGTTCGGCGAGGCTGTGGCGGCCCTGCTGCACCGGATCCACGCCGACTTCAGCTACCGGCAGGGCGCCACGTCGGTGAAGACGACGCTCTCGGAACTGCTGGAGCTGCGGCAGGGGGTCTGCCAGGACTTCGCACACCTGGCCGTCGGCTGCCTGCGGGCTGCCGGGCTGCCTGCGCGCTACGTCAGCGGCTACCTGGAGACGGCGCCGCCGCCGGGCAAGGAGAAGCTCAGGGGGGCCGACGCGACCCACGCCTGGGCTTCCGTGCTCACGCCCACCGGCGAGTGGGTCGACCTGGATCCGACCAACGACACCTTCGCCGACTCCCGGTACATCGTCACGGCCTGGGGACGGGACTTCTCCGACGTCTCCCCGCTGCGCGGCGTGGTGTTCACGGAGTCCGGCAGCTCCGACCTCGTCGTCGAGGTCGACGTCGAGCCGCTGCCCCCGTACGACCCGGACCCGCTGGCCATCTGAGGCGGCTCAGCCGAGCCGGTACACCTGGCTGTAGCCCGTCTCGGTGTCGGTGATGCGCACGCTGGCGAGTCCGGTAGCCCCAATGGCGTAGGACTCCTCGACCACCGGCCCGTATCCCCAGCGCTCCACAGCGATCCCGTCGAGCCGGTAGCGGCCCTGGAGGAACGGGTCGAAGGGGAAGCGGACGTCGGCCAGCGGGATCAGGTCCCCGAGAGGTTGCCCGTTGGGCCCGAGGTCCGTATAGCCGACGTAGCGGTACCAGCCGAGGTTGTGGCCGGCGCGGTAGGTGCGGGTGACGACACCGGAGGCAGGGAGGTTCCCCAGGTCAAGGATCAGGTCGAAATCCACGCCATCGCCGCTGTCGCGCTCCCGCAGGACACCGAAGCCCCGCCATGCACGGTCGCCGGGCACAGCTGACGTGCCCACATCGGCGCCGATCTGCATGGAACCAACCTAACCCGATCGCCGCTCGGCCCTTGAGCCTGTCCGTCCCGAGGGGCGAAACCCGCACCGCGCTCGGCAGAATGCCCGGAACGGCACCCGTCGCGCGCCTGGGCAGGCCCAGCTGAACCCGGACAGCGGATCCACACCTGCTGCTGCCAGGCGAACGCCGGGTGACAATCCGCCGGTTCACCGGACGCGACCACCCCAGCTGGAGGAAGATTGAGGCATGTTCTCGGTGATCGGCGGTTCCAGTGCGCCGTGCGCAGTGTGCCGCCAGGTACACCGCGACCTGCCGCGTGTGCTGGGTACTTCGGCGCCGGACGACTGGCTGGCGGTCAGCCCGGGAGAGCGGCTCGAGGCCGAACTCACACCCGACGTGTGCATCCTTCCCCACCGTGGCGCCACGCGGCATTTCATCCGTGGCCACATCCAGCTGCCGCTGCTGGTACCCGACCCGGAGATCTTCGTCTGGTCGGTATGGGTGGAGGTGGAGGAGGAGTCGATGTCCTCCATCGCCCAGAGCTGGAGCGACCCCAACCGGGCGGCGATCGCCCCGATCACGGGCTGGCTCGCCACCGAGTTGCCCTACGAGCAGCCCACCAAGGGCCTCGAGGTGGTCGTCCACACCCGCGACCCCGGACAGGTGCCGCTCCTGATGCTGGCTGCCGGTGCCACTCACACTCTCGCTGCTGAACAGCGCAACGGCGTGGGCCTGCACCGCGTTGCGGAGTTGGCGGAGCTGTTGAAGCGTTGAAGAAGTCATGAGCGACTTCTTCGAGATCTTCAACCCCGGTCAGCGCTACACGCGTGAGCAACTGGAGACGGAGAAGCTGCTCGTCGTGCAGGACGCGCAGGGCGGCAGCGGGCCGGATCCGCTCGACCTGGATTCCGGCTCGGTCGTGCTGCGGATGCCCGACACCGCGGCACGAAAGGGGACAGTCCCCTTTCGTGCCGGGGAGGCGTCGCCCGAACCTCCCCCACCGGACACCGAGCCATCGGAGGACGCCGGCCCCGACGCCGACTGAAGGCCCGGAACGACCCACTCGGGCACATTTCGGTGACCGGGCAGACTGGGCCGATGATCGACGTCCAGCGAAGCCTCGGTGAGTTGTTGCGGTCCAAGGTCGCTGGCGAGGACGCGGCCGGGGAGGCCGAGCGGATCTGGGGCAAACCCGGGCCCCGCTGGTTCACCGCCGCCGACCCGATCTGGCGGGTGCACCGGGACGCGTCCATGTTCGTCGGGGGCATCACTGCCCTGCTGCTGCAGTCGCTGCAGCCGCAGGCGATGGCCGGCGTGGCAGGGCACAGCGGCTACAAGTCCGACCCATGGGGACGCCTCCAGCGCACCAGCCACTACCTCGCGATGACGACGTACGGGACGATCCCCGACGCGGAGGCAGCTATCGCGAAGGTGCGCTCCGTGCACGAGCGGGTGCGTGGGCAGGACGGCGAGGGACGGGCTTACCGTGCCTCCGACCCGCACCTGCTGACGTGGGTGCACCTTGCCGAGGCCGACAGCTTCCTGCGCGCCCACCAGGCCTTCGGCGCGTCCCCGCTCACCCGGGAGGAGTCCGACACCTATGTTGCGCAGGCCGCCGTCCCCGCGCGACTGCTCGGGGTGACGGACGCACCGGAGACGGTGAAGGAGCTGACCGACCAGCTCGCCGGCTATCGCGCAGAGCTCGAGGCCACACCGGCAGCCCGCGAGGCCGCCCGCTTCCTCCTTTTCGAGCCGCCGCTCCCGCTGCTGGCCCGGCCCGGCTACGGGACCCTGGCTGCGGGGGCCGTCTCGTTGCTGCCCGCCTGGGCGCGGTCGGCGTTGAAGCTGGGGGTGCCCGACGGCGTGGCCGAGTTCGTCGGACGCCCGTTGGGCAAGTTCTCCGTCGATGTCGTGCGCTGGGCGATGGCTGGGGTGCCGGACGGGCGGTAGCCGGACTCGTCAGGCTCAGCCGTCGGCACGTGCGCGCCGCACCGCGCGGGACCACACCAGTGCTACTACCACAATCGCCAGGAGGGCGGCAGCACCGATCACCCGGGGAACGTTCACCAGCGTGCCACCGGGATCATCGACGAACACGAAGCGAGCGGCCGTGACCAGGTTGAAGATGGTGGGGACGACCAGCAGGACCGCCACCAGCCACCGCAGCACCCGCCAGGGACTGCGGCCGCGCTCCTGGCCCCGAAGCGGTTCGACGAGTTCCAGGGGGACCGGCCCGACGAGAGTCACCTCTGCCGTGGCAGGGTCGGACATCAGGTCTTCCAGCTCGGGGTCGGGCGGCATCATGATCGGGCGCCGTGCCGGCACCGGCCCCATCGGTTGCTGGTCGAACATCGCCATGAACATTCTCCCTGCAATCGCTGCGGAGCCGTCGATGGTCAGAGTAGCCATAGGATCCCAGAATGGACCTGGAGTTCCGGCTCTCGCAGCAGGCGGAGAACATCGATCGTGACCTTGTCCACCACTGGTTGAGCGACCTCTCGTACTGGGCGAAGGGCCGTCCGAAGGCACAACAGGACGCCGCCATCGACGCCTCGCGCAACTACAGCGTCCACGAGGTCGGCAGCGGGCGGCAGGTCGGGTACGCCCGGGTGGTCACCGACCGGGTCACGTTCGCCTGGCTGTGCGACGTGTTCGTCGACCCGGACGCGCGCGGCGCGGGAGTCGGCAAGCTGCTGGTCGACGGCGTCCTCGCCGACCTGGACGCCCTGGGTGTCCGCCGCACCCTCCTCTCAACGGCCGACGCCCACGGCCTGTACGCGCAGTACGGTTTCGAGCCGCTTGCCGAACCGCGACGCTGGATGGGGCGGGGCACCGTCTAGGTTGCCGAGGTCCGTGGGGTTGCCTCATGCGCAACCTCAGGCTCGTCACCGCTGAGGTCCGCTCCGAAGAGCAGCCCCGTGCCGGTGAAGCTCACCCCGGGAAAGTCGACGTTCTCCGCGGTCAGGCTGAACCCGAACTCGGTGTGCAGGTCGATCGAGGCGCGGTTCGCATTGCTGGCGAAGTACCAGACCTTGTCCGTGCGCCCCCGGAGCCAGTACAGCCGCTCCGCGGTGAGCCGGCGGCCGACGCCGAGCCGGCGGAAGTCCGGGTCGACGACGAGTCCGAGGAGGTACCACCCGTCGGGTGCTGCCGAGTTCGGGTGGCCGATTCCCGGAGCGAGCCAGGCGACCGTCGAGTAGCCAACGAGTTGCCCGTCGACCAGTCCGACGAAGCTCGCCCGGTCGGCCGCTTCGATGCCACCCTCGAGCGCCGTCCGCCATGCCGCCGGATCGCCGCCCTCCCGCTGCACTGCCAGTGCGACGCAGGCGTCGAGGTGGCGCTGGGCCAGCGGCTCGACCAGAACCTCGGCACGGTGACCGTGAGCGTCGGGCTCATACGCTGCGAAGAGTGTTTCCACCCGCTCAAACCTAGCCGCATGGCGACCCGATGCCGGACGCTCTTGTCGGTCGGCGAGCATGTCGGGTGGTGGTAGTTGGTCAGGACCGGGTCGGAGACGCCGGGGACAGTGACCTACCAGCAGAAGTGTCCGGGGCCGTCGGACTCGGACACCACCGGGTCAGTGGAGGTGCCGAAGACGCCGACAGCCACCGACCTGCCGTCCTCACTCCAGGACAGGGTGTACCGCCCTTCACGCACCGGCCGGTAGCCGTCGTCCACCACCCGACTTCCCGAAGGGAAGGCGAGAGGCTGCCACGGCCCGGCAGAGTAGGACGAACCGTTGCCGATGAAGAGGAACGACGATTCCTCGACCCAGGCCCGACAGCCGGCGACGCTGGGCCGCCCGACCCCGATGTAGTCGTTGTTGCTGCCCCACCACGTGAAGAAGGTGGCAATCAGGAGGGCCACCCCGAGCAGCGACGCCCCGATGCTCGCTGTGACAGCGGGACGGTAGCCACCGCCCATCGGGGTGCGTCGGGCAATGGCCAGGGCAATCACGAGCCCAGCGACGGCAAGGGACGTGACAACCCGTGGCACGGGGTGCCCGGCCACGATCACCAAGGGGCCAGGGTAAGCGAGCAAAGGCCCGGACAGAACGGCGATCATGGCGAGGATCTGGGTCACGAACATCAGCCGGCCCAGCCGGCCAAGGCACAGCCCTATCCTGTGCGGATGGAAACACCGCTGGCCCAACCTGATCCCGAGGACAAGGACTGGACGTTCGTCCTCGACCGCCCGTGCCCGGAGTGCGGCTTCGTCGCAGCCGACGTGGACGTGACGGCCCTGCCCCAACTGGTCCTGACCGTGACCGCACCCTGGTCCGACGTGCTCGCGGATCCGAACGCCACCGTCCGCCCGGCACCGCTGGTGTGGTCGCCATTGGAGTACGCCTGCCACGTGCGTGACGTTCTGCGCATCTTCAATGGCCGGGTGCACCTGATCCGGACCCAGGACGACCCGGTCTTCCCCAACTGGGACCAGGACGCGACCGCCATCGAGGACCGCTACTGGGAACAGGATCCGGCAACGGTCGCGACGGAACTGCACGACGCCGCCGCCGTCAGCGCCTCCGGGTGGGCCACCGTCAGCGAGGACGAGTGGCGTCGGCCCGGCACCCGCAGCAACGGGTCGAAGTTCACCCTCGACAGCCTCGGCAGGTACTTCCTGCACGACATCACCCACCACCTGAACGACGTCGGAGCACGCTGACGCTGCGGCGTCGGCACCAGACGGTCCCTGAGGAGCTTCGTGAGGAACGAACGAAGCGTCACGAAGGGCCGGTGTGGGACGCGTCGCTCAGTCGGCGGCTGGCGCGTCTCCGGTGAGCTGCGGCAGTTCCACGCCGGACTCCAGCTCGGGCTCGCCGGGATGCTCGCCCTCGAAGGCGTCGTCCAGCGCAGCCTCCGTGAGTTTCCGGCCCAGCGCGATCAGCTCCACGGCCCTGTGGAAGTCCATGGTCTTCGCCGCGTCGCCCGGCACCGTCACCAGGACGTCGGGCGGCAGTGTTGCCAGCCGGAACCGGGTGATCAGCGATCCCATGGTGTCGAGCGCCATCGCCGTCACGTCGGTGATGCGCACGCCCGGCGGCGGCGGCTCGAAGGCCGGCGCCGACAACCCGCGCGCCTGCTCCTCGTCCTCATGCGCCTTGCCCCCGAAACGGTTCAGGATCGAGGCGACGACATCGTTCTCCCAGACACCTGCCGCGCTCTTCACGAACCGGTCCAGCCACTCATTGGCCGGACGCTGCGCAGAGGACTCCTTCGCCGGCCGGTTGCTGAAGCTGCGCGGCTTGTCGCCGGCCAGCACGACAGCCATGGTGAAGTCGGCGTCCACCCCCGTGACCGGCTCCATCGGGACGGGGTTCAGCACCGCACCGTCCACCAGCAACCGGCCGTTGACCATGATCGGGGTGATCATTCCCGGGATCGCGATCGATGCACGGATGGCGACGTCCAGCGGCCCGCTCTGGAACCACACCTCGCGGCGCGCGCCGATGTCGGTGGCGACGGCCGTATAGGGGATCGGGAGGTCCTCGATCAGTGCGCCGTCGAGGATCTCGCTCATCCGGGCGAGCACCCGCTCGGCGCGGATCGCACCCGGACCCACCAGCGTGGGGTCGAGCAGGCGGATCACATCGCGCTGCGACAGCCCGGTGACCCAGTCGGTGTACTCCTCGAGCTTGCCGGCTGCCATCAGGCCACCGACAAGGGCGCCCATCGACGTACCGGCGACGGCGACCACTTCGTAGCCACGCTCCGCCAGCACCTGGACGGCACCGATGTGCGCGTACCCTCGCGCTCCACCAGAACCGAGGACAAGGGCAACGCGTTTGCCGTGGGCAGTCATGCCGCCATTATCCGGCGCGGCGGAGCCCCGGTCTGCCGAACCCCGCAGGAGCCAGCTCGAGCAGCCAGTCGACGGCCTGGGCCGCGTTCCAGCCTTCCGGGTGGATGGCGATCAGGCGGCGAGCGCCGTCAAGGTCCTGGCCGAGGGTGACCGCGGCCTCCTCGACGTAGCCGCTGCGACGGACCTGACCGAGTCCGATGTTGGCGAACAGGGCGTTGCACAGGCACTTGCGGCCCACCAGCTCGGCCTCGTCCCCACCCTTCTTCAGGTACATGTGTGCCGGCTCGGACGCGCAGCGGTAGCTGATCGAGCCGTCGGGACGCTCGGCCGGCGTGCGCAGGTATCCCAGGTCGCAGATCCGCTCGCGTGCCTCGTAGTTGCTGTCCTCGGACAAGGTGTCGGCGAGCTCGGCGACCTTGAACGGGAAGCCGGTCGGCGAGGCGCGCGGGTCGTTGCGGACGACGAGGGTGTCGTCGGCCAGCTGCGACACCAGTTGCGCCTTGAGGTCAGGGCGCAGGCCCGACTCGCTGGCCATGGCGAACAGCGTGCCGATCTGGACGCCGGCAGCCCCGGCCGCGAGCGCTTCCGCGACCCTCTCCGGGGTGGCGTAGGCGCCGGCGAGCCAGAAGGGCAGGCCGGTCTCCGCGACCTTGACGAGATCGGCGTCGTCCCGCGGGCCGTAGACCGGTTCGCCGTCATCGTCGAGAACCATCTTCCCGCGGGGCGGCGCGCTGTGTCCGCCGGCGCGAGGTCCCTCGACGACGAAGCCGTCGGGGCGGATCTCGGGATCCTTGTTGAGGTAGGTGGCGAGCACGTGCACGGACACGATGGCAAGGAACTGTGGGCGCCGCAGCTTCGGCAGCTCGTGGCCGAGGTACGTCACCGGGTCAAGGGAGGCGCGGTGCACCTTGGTGGAGCCGGCGACATCGATCGTCAGGTGGCCGGTGAGGCCGGAGGCGAACTCGGTCAGCAGCCGCGGGATCTCGCGCGGGACGCCGGCGCCCATGATCACGTAGTCGACGTCGGCCAGCATGGCCCCGAGGATGGCGGAGGCGTTGGCGGTCTGGATCTTCTCCAGCATGTTGATCCCGACAACCCCGTCGTGCCCCTCCTTCGCCAGCCAGACCTCGGCGAAGTTGCCGACGAGGCTCAGCTCGATGGCGGCCCTGCCCGGGGCGATGGTGAGCGTCGGGTGGGGCCGGTAGGGCTTGTCCGCCTCGCGTCCGCCCTCGATGAAGTAGCTGTCCAGCACCCGCTGCGCCATCGCAGGGGAAGGGAAGTGCTCCAACGCCCTGCGCATGTGCCCACCGATGTCGCCGTCGGCGAGGGTGCGGGCGAGGACGCCGTCGAGCGCTGTGCCGGAAACCACCCCCAACTGGCCGGCGAGCGATACCTCCCGGGCCAACTGCCACGAGGAGACGGCAATGCCCATGCCCCCCTGAATCACCACTGGCGGGTTCGGCTGGGGCACCGGAACTCCTAAGGTAAAGGTTTCGATATCCTACGGTAGCGTAAGTTACTGTTCCGTAGGTAATTACCTGTTCGCGGCGTAGGACTCGTCGGCCGGGTATCGTGCAGCCCATGACGCAGCCGCCGGTGGCCTACCCCTGCTATCGCCATCCGGCCACCGCCACCTATATCCGGTGCCAGCGCTGCGGCCGTCCGATCTGTGGTGAGTGCATGATCAGCGCCGCCGTCGGCTTCCAGTGCCCGGAGTGCGTCTCGCAGGGCGCGAAGCAGACCAGGCAGAACGAGGGCCCCTACGGTGGCAGCCGTTCGGCCAATCCCAGCCTGACCACCATCGTGCTGATCGCGATCAACGCCCTCGTCTGGGCGGCGATCAGTGCCACCGGCGGAGCGCTCAGCCGGCTGGTCGACATCCTCGCCCTGCTACCGGTCGGACGGTGCCTTTCGGCATCGGACGCGCGGAGCTACTACCCCGAGGCCGGCGCCCAGGCGTGTCGCCTGATGTCGGACGGCAGCTGGCAGCCGGGCGTCGCGGAGGGCGCGTACTGGCAGCTGCTCACCAGTGCGTTCACCCACATCGAGATCTTCCACATCGGCCTGAACATGCTGGCGTTGTGGTTTCTCGGCCCCAGCCTCGAGCGGGCGCTGGGACGCGTCCGGTTCCTCGCCGTCTACCTGATCTCTGCGCTCGCCGCGTCGGTGGTCGTGCTCTGGCTGTCCGATCCGAGCACCTCGACGCTCGGTGCGTCCGGCGGCGTCTTCGGCCTGATCGGCGCGCTGCTCGTGCTGGCCTACAAGGTGCACGGCGATGTCCGCAGCGTGATGATCTGGCTGGGTATTAACGTGGTGTACACCTTCATCGGCCCGGGCAGCATCTCGTGGCAGGGCCACCTCGGCGGCCTGCTCGGCGGCCTTGCGGCAGCGATCATCGTGGTCTACGCGCCGCGGGACGGTCGTCCGCGCTGGCAGCTGCTCGGGTTGCTCGGCCTGACCGCGCTGTTGCTGGCGCTGACGGTCGTGCGCATCCTGCAGCTGGGCTGACCCGATTTCTTAGGAGAACTCCATGGAATACCGACTTCTCGGCCGTAGCGGTCTCGCCGTTTCCCGTCTCTGCCTCGGCACGATGACCTTCGGCAACGAGACCGACCTCGCCGGCGCCTTCGCGCAACTGGACGCGTTCGTCGATGCCGGCGGCAACTTCATCGACACCGCTGACGTCTACTCCAAGGGAGTGTCGGAGGAGATCATCGGCGCCTGGCTGGCCGACCGTCCCGGCGTCCGCGACCAGGTGGTGATCGCCACCAAGGGACGGTTCCCGATGGCCGCGCACGCCAACGGGGTCGGGCTCTCCCGTCGCCACCTCAGTGACGCCCTGAACGCCAGCCTGAGCCGGCTCGGAACCGAGAGCGTAGACCTCTACCAGCTGCACTCCTGGGACCCGCTCACCCCGATCGATGAGTACCTGCGCTTCGTCGACGACGCGGTCAGCGCCGGCAAGGTGCACTACTTCGGCCTTTCGAACTTCACCGGCTGGCAGCTGACGGCGGTGTCCGAGCGGGCGCGGGCGCACGGCTGGACCGCGCCGGTCTCGCTGCAGCCGCAGTACAACCTGCTCACCCGGCACATCGAGCTGGAGATCACCGGCGCGGCAGCTGAGTACGGGTTGGGCCTGATCCCGTGGAGCCCGCTCGCCGGCGGCTGGCTGTCGGGCAAGTACGCCCGCGACCAGCGGCCCACCGGCTCGACACGGCTCGGGGAGAACCCAACGCGTGGCATGGAGGACTACGACCGGCGCAACTCCGAGGCCACCTGGGCGATCCTCGACGTGCTCGCCGACGTCGCCGACGCGTCCGGGTTGAGCATGGCGCAGGTGTCGCTGGCGTGGCTGGCCGACCGTCCGCTGGTCACAGCGCCGATCCTCGGCAACCGGACGCTCGAACAGCTGTCCGGGTCACTCGCGATCGCCGACACCCACCTCGACCCTGCGCTGACCGCCCGGCTGGACGAGGTCAGTGCCCCGGTGATGCCCGACTACCCCTACGGCGAACTGGGCCTGGGCCAGCGCAGCCGTACGCTGCCCTGACGTCGCGAAGGCTGCGCGTCACACCGCTCCCTGAGGAGCGCTGCCCTGAGCTTGCGAAGGGCTGCGCGTCACACCGCTCCCTGAGGAGCGCTGCCCTGAGCTTGCGAAGGGCTGCGCGTCACGAAGGGGCCGAGCTAAGCTCGAAACGCGATCCAGGCCGGGTTCAGAGGACCCGAATCGCGCCGTCGAACGGAATCGCGAATGTTCTATTTCATAGCAGTCATCGTTGTGGCCCTGCTCCTCTTCGTGCTCGGCCTCTCGCTGCGCATCGTCAAGCAGTATGAGCAAGGTGTCCTGTTCCGCTTCGGGCGGGTCATCGCCGTCCTCGAGCCCGGGTTGCGGTTCATCATTCCCTTCGTCGACGTCCTGCATAAGGTCTCGTTGCGCATCATCACGATCCCGATCCAGTCCCAGGGCATCATCACCAAGGACAACGTGAGCGTCGACGTCTCGGCCGTCGCCTACTACCGGATCACGGACGCGAGGAAGTCGGTGGTCGCCATCGAGAACATCAGGACCGCGATCGACCAGATCGCGCAGACAACGCTGCGAAAGGTGGTCGGCCAGCACACGCTCGACGAGACCCTCTCGGAGACCGACCGGATCAACCTCGACATCCGCGAGATCCTGGACATGACCACCCTCGACTGGGGCGTCGAGGTGACCCTGGTCGAACTGAAGGACATCCAGCTTCCCGAGAGCATGAAGCGCGCCATGGCCAAGCAGGCCGAGGCGGAGCGGGAGAAGCGGGCGAAGATCATCAACGCCGAGGGCGAGTTCAAGGCTGCCGCGGCACTCGGGGACGCGTCCGACATCATGATGGCCCACCCGCTCGCGCTGCAGTTGCGGAACCTGCAGAGCCTCGTGGAGATCGGTGTCGACAAGAACACCACCGTCGTCTTCCCTGCCCCGATCATGACAACGATCAGCGAGCTGGGGAACTTCATCCAGCGCGAGAAGGAATCCGCAGCGGCGAACCCGCAACCTGTTCCAAGGGCGGCCGTCGAGGGCTCAGATGAGACGCCGGCGCTCGAGGCGTCGGAACTCCCGGCGCTGTCGGAGGCCAGGGCGCCCGAGGCCGAGCCCCAGCCGGCCAACTGGCCGACCCGCTGAGTCCGCCTCGGGCCCTTTGGCACGAAAGGGGACAGTCCCCTTTCGTGCGGCTCGGCCGTGCCGCTCGGTCAGGGACCGCAGTCAGGGACCGCTGGGTGCGGTCTGACACGAAAGGGGACAGTCCCCTTTCGTGCCGCTCGGTCAGGGACCGCTGAGTGCTGCAGCCTTGCGCTTGTTCGAGATGAGGCTGGTGGTGATGACGATCGCGAGGATGCCGACGATGACGCCCAGCGAGAACAGGGTGTCGATCTCGGGTACCCAGCTCCAGACCCCGTGGGCCCAGTGCATGACCAGCTTCGCGCCGATGAAGGCAAGGATCGCGGCCAGCCCATAGCCGAGGTGCACCAGTGCGCCGAGGGCGCCCTCGAGCACGAAGTAGAGCGCCCGCAGGCCGAGCAGGGCGAACGCATTGGTGACGAAGACCAGGTACGCGTCCCCGGTGATCCCGTACACAGCGGGCACGGAATCCACGGCGAACACGACGTCGGTGGCGAGGATCGCCAGTGTGGCCAGCGCGAGCGGCGTGATCACGCGGCGTCCGTCCTCTCGGACGCTCATCCGCGGCCCGCGGTAACCGTCCGACACAGGGAAGAAGCGGCGCACGAGCTTCACGATGCGCAGGTCGTTGGGATGGATCTCGTGCTCGGCGGGGTTCAGCGTGTCCCGCAGAACCTTCACCGCCGTCGCCAGCAGGATCAGGCCGAACAGCAGGAACGTCCACGCGAAATTGGCGAGCATCGCAGCTCCGAGCGCGATGAACACCCCGCGCAGCACCAGGGCGCCCGCGACGCCGATCAGCAGCACCCGCTGTTGCAGCTCCCGCGGGACGGCGAACGAGCTGAGCAACAGCATGAACACAAAGAGGTTGTCCACGCTCAGGGACTTCTCCACCAGGTAGCCGGCGTAGAACTCGAGCCCTCGCTGGGAGCCGAACGCCTGCCAGATCCAGACGCCGAAGGCCAGGGGTAGCGCGATGTAGAACGCAGACCAGCCGATGGCCTCCTTCATGGAGACGTCGTGCGGCTTGCGGGTGATCAGGAAGTCGAGGCCGAACAGCACGAGCACGGCAGCGATGCTGATCGCCCAGAGCTCCGGCGAGCCGATGGCGATTTCGAGAGTGGGATGAATCATGGGTGCCCCGTCACAGTTGTCCTGTGAGGTCTCCTTCACCGTCTCCGGTGCACCTGCGGGGACGCGATCACACGTCCGTAATGACCAACAGATGGCTTGGGAAGTACTCCCCTCGCTAGGGATTCTAGCGGGAAGACGTGAATCGCCGCACTGGGAGGTAGCCTGCCGCCAACCCGCGGGACGGAGACCGATGGACAGGCGCGCTGTCGCGAGCGTCGTGCTCGCCCTGCTGGTGACCGCCTGCAGCGGCGTGACACCGCCTGTCACGAACGCACCGTCAGGGGTCACGACCACCGTCGCGAGCGCCCCGTCCGCTCCTTCCACCCCGGCCCCAACGGCGACAGCGCCCGCAATCTGGCAGCCGAAGCCGGGCCTGAGCTGGCAGATCCAGTACTCCGGCAAGCTGGTCGCCGGCCGGGCGTTGGTGGTCGACGTCGATGGTCACGAGACCAGCGCCGCAACGGTCGCCAGGCTCAGGAAGGCCGGCAAGCGCGTGATCTGCTACTTCAATGCCGGCGGCTGGGAGGACTGGCGTCCCGACAAGGCAGCGTTCCCGAAGGTGGTCATGGGGAACAAGCTGGACGGTTGGCCCGGCGAGCGCTGGCTCGACATCCGGGCCGTCGACATCCTCGTGCCGATCATGACCGCGCGCATCGACGAGTGCGCGAAGAAGGGTTTCGACGCCGTCGATCCCGACAACATGGACGGCTGGCAGGCCAGGAGCGGGTTCCCGCTGACCGAGGCCGACACCGTCGCGTACCTGGCCGCGCTCAGCGAGGTCGCCCACGCCCGGGGGCTGGCGATCGGGCTCAAGAACGGCATCGAGGTGCTCGGCGATGCAGCCCCGCTGGTGGAGTTCGCTGTCAACGAGGAGTGCCTCACCTACCACGAGTGCTCGGCGTACGCCCCACTCCTGCGCAGCGGCAAGGCGGTCTTCCACGTGGAGTACCGCGGCTCGTTGACGAGCATCTGCGCACACGTCCCGAAGGGTTTCAGCACCGTGCGCAAGCATCTCAGCCTGAGCGCCTGGCGCAAGGCCTGCTGAAACGCGAGCGAACGGGAACGGGACGGTTCTGATTCAGGCCTGTTCGATACGGACGGTGTTGCCGGCGAGGTCCCGGACGGCGAAGTCGCGCGCTCCCCAGAACTGGCTGGCCGGCTCCTGGAGCACTTCGACACCCTTGACGGCCGCGACCTTCTCGAAAGTGGCGTCGAGGTCGTCGGTGCGGAAGTTGATGGTGCCGAGTTCGCCCTTGGCCAGCATGGCTGCGAGAGCGTCCCCGTCCTCCTTGGAGCGGCCGGCGTGCGGCTGGGACAACACGATCGCCACCTCGGGCTGGCTGTCGGTGACGAGGGTGATCCACTTGAAGCCTTCGTAGGGCACCTCTTTGGTGACCGTGAGGCCAAGGGTGTCGCGGTAGAGCGAGAGGGCTGCGTCAGGGTCGTCGACGATGACGTGGACAGTGCTGAGTGAAATAGTCATGCAGCAAAGCTAGGCCGACGCCATTCCCAATGCTTCTCCAAAACTGCTGGGTTTGCGCCGCCGCGGACGGGTCGCGACCATTGCCTGGCAACTGGACAGGTCGGCGAGGTCGTCATGGTTGGCCGCGCGGTACGCGCTCGGGGTCTGGCCGACGAGCTCCGTGAACCGGGCGCTGAACGATCCCAGGCTGGTACAACCGACAGCGAAACAGACGTCGGTGACGCTCAGTTCGCCGCGACGCAGAAGTGCCTTCGCCCGCTCGATCCGGCGGGTCATCAAGTAGGCGTACGGCGTCTCCCCGTAGGTGTCGCGGAACCGGCGGCTGAAATGCGCGGTCGACATCAGCGCCGTCCTGGCCAGCGCCGGCACGTCGAGCGGAAGGGCGTACTCACGGTCCATCCGGTCACGGGCACGTCGCAGCCGCCGCAGCTCGTCCAGGTCCGCACCCATGACGTCATTGTGCCCGTGACCCCAGCCGCGTCCAAGGGCCGGGCCCTCGCCGGTCGACAGCTCGACCGGTGTCAGGGCGTCGACTCGGGTACCGATCGTCGCGGTGCCTCACCACTGTCGGCACGTGGGGGGAGCCGGCGACGCAGCGTGTTGAGCGCGCGATTCTGCAGCACCTTCACAGCCCCCTCCGACTTGCCGATGATCGCTGCCGTCTCGGCAACGGAGAACTGGTCGAGCACCCGCAGCAACAGCACGGAGCGCTGATCGGGGGTGAGGAGGTCGAGCACCTCCCGCACCGCATCCCTCTGCTCAAGGCCGCCGTCAGCCGCGGGGTGCTGCTGGAACAGGTCGAGCGTCTCCGCCACATTGCCGCTGGGTCGCACCGGACGCCTGCCCGCACTGCGCCAGGAGTCCACCAGGCGGCTGCGGGCGATCGTGAACGCCCACGCCCGGAACGCCGCCTCGTCGCCCTTGAAGGCGGAAAGGCGGCGCACCATGTGGACGAAACACTCGCCAAGGCAGTCCTCGGGATCGACAGCGCCCTGACTGGCCAGATAGCGCAACAAGGCCGGCGAAAGGTCGCGATAGAGCTCCGCCCACGCCCAATCGGCCCCCTCGGAGGCGGACGAGAGGACCTGCGGGAATCGCGGACCGATGGCCATTGGGTACTAGCTGTCGACGGAAGGGTGCGGACAAAGGCTAACGCCGGGTTGGACGGGGGGTCCAACCCGGCGTTCGAAGGTCACAGCGTCAGCCGGGGAGGGGTATCCGGCTATATGGGGAGACACTGCACTGGGTCCTGTGTCGTGGCCGTCGGCTCGTATTTCTCAGCCTTTCCTGGCTTTCCCGGGAGGCGCGGGGGTCACCCTCGGAGGCGCCGGTGTCTTCGCTTTGTGAGGCGCCCGTGTCTTCGTGTTGTTCGGCGTCGGCGTCGCAGCGTTGTTCGCCTTCTCCGTCGCCCGGGAATTCTTGTGTTCGTCGCCGACCGACCCGGGAGTCTTGGTGGCTGTCGGCTCGGGGGTGGGCAGAGTCGTGGGGGTGGGGACGGAGCCAGGCACGGCCTCGGGGGACACCGTGCCCGACTCGTCACCGTTGTCGCCGTTGGCAGCACTCGAGCTGTCGGCCTTCGGACTCGTGGCTTGGGGAACCACCGAAGACGCAGCAGGAGGGGGGGTGAAGAGCTGTCCGAGAGGGTTGATCCCGAGCGCACTGGCAACGCCAACACCGGCTGTCAGCGCGATCAGGAAGGCCCCTACGGAGCCGGCAAGGACCCTGTGCGACCCGCTGAACAGCCGCTTCACAGCACCCTGGCGGGGGCGCCGGAGCTCTGAATGGACCAGACGGGTCTCGTGGGCGATGGCCGCCAGGTGGCGACCTTCGAAGGCGGACGTCGGGACGGCCGGGTAAGCCGTGCCCACTTTGTCGAGGAAGCTGGAAACCTCGCCCCACACGGGATCGTCGCTCGGCACGTCCCCGCGCAACAGCCGGGAGACCTCCGATTCGTCGAGTCCCATTGACCACCTTTCCAACCACTACACCGTTGGGGTCATCGGAAAGGTTACGCGGGTGACGAGGTTCTTCTACCGATCCTTCTCGGCGAGAGCGTCCCGCGCGGCGATGAAGGCCCGGACGCACGCCCGCACGTCCGCCTCGCTGTGCGCGGCCGACAGTTGGACGCGGATCCGCGCTTTCCCCTGCGGTACCACCGGATAGCTGAAGGCGATCACGTAGACCCCGTCCGCGAGCATGCGGTCGGCGATCTCGGACGCGCGGCGGGCGCCGTCCGGCCCGGGAAACATCACCGGAACGATCGGGTGGGAACCCGGCAACAGGTCGAAGCCGGCCGCCGACATCAGCTCGCGGAACAGGGCGGCATTGGCCGCCAGTTGGTGCCTGGAACCGGCGGAGGAGCTCACCAGGTCGAGGGCCTCGAGCGAGCCGGCAACGATCGCCGGCGCGACGGAGTTCGAGAAAAGGTACGGCCGGGAGCGCTGCCGCAGCAGTGCGATCACCTCGGCCGGCCCCGAGACGTAACCACCGGACGCCCCGCCGAGCGCCTTCCCGAGGGTGCCCGTGAGGAGGTCCACCCGGTCGGCCACCCCGAACAGCTCAGGGGTGCCGCGTCCGTGCTCGCCGATGAAGCCGACAGCGTGCGAGTCGTCGACCAGGACCAGCGCACCGTAGGCCTCCGCGAGGTCGCAGATGCCGGGCAACGGGGCGAACGAGCCGTCCATCGAGAACACGCCGTCGGTCACGATGACCCGGCGCCGGGCATCGGCTGCGGCCTTCAGTTGCTCCTCGAGATCGGCAAGGTCCGCGTTGCGGTAGCGGAACCGGGCCGCCTTGCTCAGTCGGATGCCGTCGATCAGCGAGGCGTGGTTCAGCGCGTCGGAGATGATCGCGTCCCGCTCGTCGAAGAGCACCTCGAAGACGCCGCCGTTGGCGTCGAAGCAGGACGAGAACAGGATCGTGTCCTGCGTCCCGAGGAACTCGCTGAGGTGCTTCTCGAGCTGGGTGTGCAGGGTCTGCGTCCCGCAGATGAACCGCACGGACGCCATCCCGAAGCCCCACGTGTCCAGCGCATACCTGGCCGCCGCCAGCACGGTCGGGTCGTCGGCAAGGCCGAGGTAGTTGTTGGCGCAGAAGTTCAGCACCGGGCCGGCTGCTGTGGCCGCATGCACCGATTGGGCCGTGGTGAGCTGCCGCTCGGTCTTGTAGAGCCCGGCCGCCCTGATCTCTTCGAGCGTGCCGGTGAGCTCTTCGCGCAGGTCGTACATGGCGGCAGCCTACGACCACTCGGAGCTTCGGGGTCGGCCGACGCCCGGTTGACGCTGTGGCGGAGGATGCAGCAAGAATGGCGGGATGAGCGTGGAAGCGAACTCGGGCAGCCCCGCGGAACGACCGGGCTGGCGGCGGGAGACCACGCTGTTCCTCACCGGTCAGTCGGTGTCCCTGTTCGGCTCGATGCTCGTGCAGTACGCCGTGATGTGGTACCTGACACTGACCACGAAGGATGGGGCGGTTCTGGCCCTTTCCACCGTGTTCGGCTTCCTGCCGCAGGCCATCGTCTCGATCTTCGGTGGGGTGTGGGCCGACCGGCACAACCGCAAGCTGCTGATCATCGGGGCCGACGCAGCGATCGCGGCGGCGACCCTCACCCTCGCGGTGTTGATGTTCCTGGGAAACCGTGAGCTGTGGCTGATCTACCTCGTGCTGGCCGTCCGCTCGGTCGGGGCCGGCATCCAGACCCCCGCGGTCGGCGCACTGCTGCCGCAGATCGTGCCCGCCGACCGGCTGCTCGCCATCAACGGCCTGACCCAGACGATTCAGGCCGGCATGATGCTGGTAGCCCCAGCCGTGGCGGCCCTGCTGTACGCGACCCTGCCCCTGGAGTGGATCCTCGGGGTCGACGTGGTCACGGCGATGCTGGGGATCGGCCTGCTCGCCCTGATACCGGTGGCGAAGATCGTCCGGTCCAGTGCCGAGCCGACCGGCTACTTCACCGACCTGGTCGACGGCTATCGGTATGTCGTCGGGCACCCGCTGATCCGGTGGCTGCTCGGCCTCTACGCCGTGGTGATGGTGCTGGCGGCCGCGCCGTCCTTCCTCACCCCGCTGATGGTGGCGCGCACCTTCGGCGAGGAGGTGTGGAAGCTGACCGTCCTCGAACTCTCGTTCTCGATCGGCATGATGCTGGCGGGCGCAACGATCGGAGCCTGGGGAAAGCGGTTCAGCCGCATGACCCTGATCATCAGCGGTTCGATCGCCTTCGGTGTGCTGTCCATCGGCATGGGACTCTCGACCAACCTGTGGGTGTTCTTCGGCTTCATGTTCCTCACCGGGGTGGCCGTGCCGGCCTTCTCGACCCCGTCCATGACTGTGCTGCAGGAGACGGTGGAGCCGGAACGGCAGGGCCGGGTGTTCGGGTTCTTCGGGATCGTTGCTGCGCTCGCCATGCCGGTCGGGATGGCCGTGTTCGGGCCGCTGTCCAACGTGCAGTCGGTGGAGTTCGTGCTGATCCTCGCCGGGGTGATCACCCTCGCCGTCGCAGCAATCGCGCTGCTGCTGCCATCGGGTCGCCGAGCGCTGGCCGCCGCCCGTGACCACACCGATCCGCTCGCCCACGGCAGCGACGAGCCGGCGGCTGCCGCGGTGTCCGAACACGAGTAGCGCCACTCCTCCCCGGCGGAAAATGGGGACGCGTCCCTTTATCCGCCATCTCCCCGGGGAAGAGCTCAACGAGCTCAGCTCCAGTCGAGGATGACCTTGCCGCACTCCCCGCTGCGCGCGGTGGCGAAGGCCTGCTGCCAGTCCTCCGCGGCGAAGCGATGCGTGATGACGGAGCGCACGGCGTCGGCGAACGCCGGCGAGGAGGCGAGCATCGAGCTCATCAGGTACCAGGTCTCGAACATCTCCCTGCCGTAGATGCCCTTGATGGTGATCATGTGGGTGATCACGCGGCCCCAGTCGATCGGGTAGGGATCCTTCGGCAACCCGAGCATCGCCACCTTGGCGCCATGGTTCAGGTTGGCCAGCATCTCGGTGACCGCCGACGGCGCACCCGACATCTCCAGCCCGATGTCGAAGCCCTCCAGCATGGCGAGGTCGCTCTGGGCGTCAACGATCCGGGTGCGGGCGACGTTCACGCACAGGTCCGCGCCGACGGCCCTGGCCAGGCCGAGGCGGTAGTCGCTGATGTCGGTGACCACGACGTGCTTCGCGCCGGCGTGGCGGACGATCGCTGCGGCGAGGACCCCGATCGGGCCGGCGCCGGTGATCAGCACATCCTCCCCGACGGCCGGCCACTGCAGCGCCGTGTGGGTGGCGTTGCCGAGCGGGTCGAAGATGGCGCCGAGTTCCGGGTCGATCGTCGCCGGCTGCAGCCAGACGTTGGCTGCCGGCAGCACGACGTAGTCGGCGAACGCGCCGTCGGTGTTCACCCCGAGCCCCACGGTGTGGATGCAGACATGACGGCGTCCGGCCCTGCAGTTGCGGCAGCGTCCGCAGACGATGTGGCCCTCCCCGGACGCGCGGTCGCCGACCTTCAGGCCCGTGACGTCCTCGCCGACCTCGACGATCTCGCCGTAGAACTCGTGGCCGATGACCAGCGGCGCGACAACGGTGCTCGCGGCCCAGTCGTCCCAGGACTCCAGGTGCAGGTCGGTCCCGCACAGCCCTGCCCGCAGCACCCGCAACTTCACCTGGTCCGGCCCGCAGTCGGGCTCGGGGACATCGATCAGTTCCAGACCAGGGCCGGGGGCCGTCTTCACCAACGCACGCATGAGCCCACGCTATCCCCGCGACACCGACCGGCACGAAAGGGGACAGTCCCCTTTCGTGCCGGCCGAGCTCCACTTCTCCAACACACGCCGATCGCCGAGGTTATCCACAGATCTTGGGATGGCTATCCCGTTTGCGAGCGCACGCTACCTACGCTCAATCAGTCCGCACCACAAGGGAGCAACAAATGCCTCGACGCGCAAGGCAACTAGCTCAAACGAGCCTCTACCACGTCATGCTGCGCGGGGTGAACCGTGATGCGATCTTCCTGGAGGACCAGGATCGCGAGCGCTTCCTTCGCGCGCTCGGCCTCACGAAGGAGGTGTCCGGCTGCCTCGTACTGGCCTACTGCCTGATGACGAATCACGTCCACCTCATCCTGATGACGACTTCCGAGCCCATCAGCCTCGTCATGAAGCGACTGGGTGTCCGCTACGTGGGCTGGTTCAACCGCAAGTACGCCCGTGTGGGGCACCTCTTCCAGAGTCGATTCGCCAGCCTTCCCGTCGAGGACGACGCCTACCTGATCACCTTGTTGCGATACGTGTGGCGAAACCCGGTGGATGCTGGCCTGGCGACGCGTCCGGAGGACTACCGATGGAGCAGCCGCAGCCCTCTCCCCCACGATCCTGCACTCGTGGACACACCCGTCCTGCAGCGGCTGGTGCCCGCAGACGTACTCAGCGGTGCCGTACACCCCTCCGAGCCTCCGCTGTCCCTCGGTCCAGCCAAGATCGGACGGCCGCCGTTCCACACCGACGCGCAGGCTGTCTTGTTGCTCCACCGTTGCTGCGGCGTCTCCGGCCCGGAAGACTTCGGCGGGCTGGATGCGCGCTCCCAGCAGCTGGCGATCCGCGAACTCAGGGCCCGCTCTGTGTCCTATTCGCAGCTTGCGAGGATCACAGGATTCAGCGTCTCGAGGGTCAGGCGGGCACAGGTTGCCGGCCCCCTTGGACCGGCCGATGGCAGTCCACCTGTCCAGCGTCCGTGAGAGCTGGATGACACGAAAGGGGACTGTCCCCTTTCGTGCCGCTTTCGTGCCGCTTTCGTGCCGGCGACCTGCCCGGTGCGGTCCGCGCTAAGGACGCGTCAAGGTCTGCGGACGGGGCGTCAAGAACCCGTCAAGGAATTGGCATGACCAACAGCAGGAGGCGTTGTCTGGATTCGTGACCACAAGTTTCAGGCTGCCCAAGAGGCTGCTCGTCGGCAATCCGATGCGCTCGAACCAGATGAGCGAGACGTTGCTGCCGAAGACCCTCGCGCTGCCGGTGTACTGTTCCGACCCGATCTCGTCCAACGCCTACGCCACCCAGGAGATACTGCTGGTGCTGGCACTCGGCGGCGCGACGGCCGTGCTGGCAACCCCGTGGGTCGCACTCGTCGTGGTCGGCCTCCTTGCCCTGGTGACGATCAGCTACCGGCAGACCTGCTACGCCTACCCCAACGGCGGCGGGGCTTACGCGGTCAGCAAGGACAACCTTGGCAAGTCTGCTGCCCTGATCGCGGCGGCTGCGCTGATGGTCGACTACGTGATGACCGTCGCCGTCTCGATCGCTGCCAGCGTGGAGAACCTGATCTCCGCGTTCCCCAACCTGCTGCCGTACCACGTGGCGCTCTGCGTCGGGTTCATCATGGTGCTGACCCTGATGAACCTGCGTGGCGTCCGGGAGTCCGGGACGCTGTTCGCTATCCCTACGTACGGCTTCATCGCCAGCGTGTTCATCATGCTCGGGGCCGGCTTCTGGCAGGCCCTGAACGGCCACATGCCGGTAGCCGAGTCGGCCAGCCTCGGGTTCGTCGACGTTTCTCCGACCGGCGCAGCGCTGATCATCCTGCTGCTGCGGGCGTTCGCGTCCGGCTGTACCTCGCTGACCGGCGTCGAGGCCGTCAGCAACGGCGTCCCCACCTTCCGCAAGCCGAAGAGCCGCAACGCAGCAACGACCCTGATCGTGATGGCCGTCCTGAGCATCTCGATGATGGCGGGCCTCTCCTTCCTCTCCACCTGGTCCGGCGTGCACATCGCCGACAGCCTCGACCAGCTCACCAACGTGCCCGGCGGCTACATCCAGCGGACCGTGCTGGCCCAGCTGTCGTCTGCGGTCTTCGGCAACAACACCTTCGGCTTCTTCGCCGTCCAGGGCTTCACAACGCTAATCCTCGCCCTCGCAGCCAACACCGCCTTCAACGGGTTCCCGATCCTTGCGTCGATCCTCGCCGAGGACCGGTTCCTGCCCAAGCAGCTGGGACGCCGCGGCGACCGCCTGGTGTTCAGCAACGGCATCCTCATCCTCGCGTCAATGGCCGCGGGCCTGATCATCGCCTTCGACGGCTCGGTCACGAAGCTGATCCAGCTCTACATCCTCGGCGTCTTCGTCTCCTTCACGCTCAGCCAGGGCGGCATGGTCATCTACTGGCGCCGGCAGGCGAAGGAACACGGCTGGACGCCCGGGCACCTGGCCGCTGCGGCGGTCAACGGCGTCGGCGCCCTCGCAACAGCCGTCGTGCTGGTGATCGTGCTGATCACCAAGTTCACCCACGGTGCCTACCTCGTCGTGATCGCGATGCCGGTGCTGGTGTTCGTGATGCTGCGGATCCATCGCCACTACCGGCGGGTGTCCCACCAGCTGAAGGCCGCAGCCGGCGGCATCACCCTGCCCAGCCGGATCCACGCGGTCGTCCTGATCAGCCAGCTGAACGAGCCATCACTGAAGGCGCTCGCCTTCGCGCGGGCGATCCGTCCGAGCACCATCACGGCGCTTCGGGTGGACACCAGCCCCAAGCGCACGGCGAAGCTGGTCCAGGAATGGGCCGAGCGCGACATCGCCGTTCCCCTGACCATCGTGAACTCCGCTTACCGCGACCTGACCGAGCCGGTACTCGACTACCTGTCGAAGATCCACATCGGTCCGCGTGACGTTGTGCAGGTGTTCGTGCCGGAGTACGTCGTTGGCCACTGGTGGGAGACGATTCTGCACAACCAGAGCGCCCTTCGCCTCAAGGGACGGCTGCTGTACATGCCGGGTGTGATGGTGACGAGCGTGCCGTACCAGCTGAAGTCGGCAGAACCCTTCGTCCTCGAGCGCCCCGGTGCCGAGGCCGAGGTCGCCGTGCCACGCGCCGCCGGCGATGGCACCGGCGGCGGGAGTATCGTCGTCGGTCCGGCGGACGACAACGCCGCGGTCGACGCGGACGAGGGGAAGGTTCTGGCAAGCTCAGGCACGTGAGCCAGCTTCTCGCCGGAGGTGAGGTGGCCCCGGCCAGCGGCCTGGGGAGCCGCCTGACACGGCGCCGCCAGCTCTACGGCCTGGGTGTCGCAGCCCTCGGTGCGCCGCTGTTGACGCTTCTGCTCCTGCCGACGAGGGAGAGCCTCGGCCTCGACACCGTCCTGCTGCTGTTCATCCTCGTGTCCGTCGTCGCCTCGGCCGTCGGCGGGGTGCTGCCGGCCCTCGCCGCGTCGCTGATCAGTTTCGGTCTCGCGAACTTCTTCTTCACACCGCCCTACGGCACGCTCTTCGTCGAACACGACAACGAGTTGATCGACCTGATCGTCTTCTTCGCCGTCGCCGTGGGCGTCGGCCTCGTGACGGAGATCGGTGCCCGCGCAAGGGTCGCCGTCGAGCGCGACCGCCTCGAGGCGGAGTGGCTCACGGAACTGGGCAGCCGGGAGCACGGCCCCGACTCCGTCGAACTGGCGCTCGCCGACGCGCGCTCCATCTACGGCATGCACGCTGCGACGCTCACCGAGCGCGGCGTCGTGCTGGCCCGGTCCGGGTCGCCCCTGCCCGACGACTTCATGATCGTCGCCCCCGCCGGCGAGCAGCTGCAGCTGGAGCTGAGCGGGCCGGAACGGATCGGCGAGGACCGCGGCCTGCTCGGCTCGCTCGCGCTCACAACGGGACGCCTGTGGCGCACCCAGCAGCTCGCGGAGCAGGCCCGCCGCGCCGAGGAGCTGGGGCGCATCGACGAGCTCCGCGCCAGCCTGCTGGCAGCGGTCGGCCACGACCTGCGCAACCCGCTCGCTGCCATCACCGCCGCAGCAACCACGCTCCGCCAAACCGACATCCAGCTCGACCCCGAGGACCAGGTGGAACTGCTGCAGACCATCGAGACCCACGCTGCCCGCCTCAACGACATCATCGGCAACCTGCTGGACATGAGTCGTCTCCAGGCCGGCGCGCTGTCGGTGCACTCTGCGCCCACCGTCCTGCTCGAGGTGCTGGCAGGCGTGGTCCGTCTGGGCGAGGGACGCGTCGAGCTCGACATTCCCGAGGACCTGCCGATGATCAACGCCGACGCCGGCCTGCTCGAGCGGGTGATCGCCAACCTCGTCGACAACGCCAACCGGCACCTGCCACCGGGACAGAAGGTCCGGATCGCAGCTCACCCCACGGGTTCACGGGTGGACGTGCAGGTGATCGACCACGGACCCGGCGTCGCGCCCGAACGGATGGGCGAGATCTTCGCACCGTTCCAGCACTTCGGTGACCGCTCCACCACCGGCCTCGGCCTCGGCCTCGCAATCGCCCGCGGGTTCACCGAGGCGATGGGCGGTAGCCTCAGCCCGTCCCGCACACCCGGTGGGGGTCTGACCATGACCGTGACCCTGGAGATGGCACATGCAGCGACTGCTGATCGTTGAGGACGAGCCGGCCCTGCGCCGCGCCCTCACGATCAACCTCAAGGCCCGCCACTACGAGGTGGAGGCTGTGGCCACCGGTGCCGGGGCCCTGAAGGCCGCAGCGGCGGACTCGCCCGACCTCGCCATCATCGACCTCGGACTTCCCGACATGGACGGGGTGGAGGTGATCGCCGGCCTGCGCGGCTGGTCGACCGTCCCGATCATTGTGCTGTCGGCCCGCGACAGCCAGTCCCAGAAGGTGCGCGCGCTGGACGCGGGTGCCGACGACTACGTCACCAAGCCGTTCGGGATGGACGAGCTCGTCGCCCGCGTCCGCGCGGCGCTGCGTAGGGCGGACACCCATGAGTTGCCCACCGATCCAGTGATCACGACGTCGGCGTTCACGCTCGACCTCGCAGCCAAGCGCGCCCGCCGCGGGGACGTCGAGGTGCGCCTCACCCCGACGGAGTGGCACCTGGTGGAGGCGCTGCTGCGACGTCCGGGCACCCTCGTCTCCGGCACGCAGCTGCTGGCGGAGGTCTGGGGGCCGGGGTATGAGAAGGAGACCAACTACCTGCGGGTCTACTTCGCCCAGCTGCGCCGCAAACTCGAGGACGAGCCGAGCCACCCGCGCCACTTCATCACCGAGCCGGGCGTGGGTTACCGCTTCGAGCCCTGATCCAGCGAAACCGGCCGGGACCTCGAGGTCCCGGCCGGTTCGTTGTCCGGCTCAGCCGCCGTGCGTCACTGCCAGTTGTAGGTGCTGGCGTTCGGGTCGGCGGAGTTGTCGATGACGACGGTCTTCATGATCTTGTCCGCGATCGTCTGCTTCTTGGCATCCCACAGCGGGAACAGCCAGCCGATGTAGCAGATGATCGAGTCGATGATGTGCGCCAGTTGGCGGATGATGCCGTTGCCGACGCCGATCGGCTGACCGGTCGCCTCGGAGATGAGCTTCGTCTTCGTGATGCTGCGGCCGAAGGTCACACCGGTGGTGCCGCTCTTGTAGCCGAGGTACACCATCCAGCCGATGCCGAGCAGCGAGTTGACGAGACCACCAAGCGTGCTGTTGACGTTGGAGAGGATCGAGCCGACGATCGAGATCACGATGCCCGCAGCGACGTAGTCGATCAGGCCGCCGAGCGCACGCTTGGGCCAGTCGGCCAGGGGTGCGCCACCCACAGGGGCGAGGGGCAGGTTCGGGACGCCACCACCGGGGTATGCGCCCGGGTCGGTGCCGTAGGTGGGCTGCTGGCCGTAGCCAGCGGGCGGCGGGAAGCCGGTCGGCTCGGGGAAGCTGCCGCCGGCCACCGGGGGCTGGGAGTAGCCACCGGCAGCAGGAGCGGAGTAGGCGCCCGGAGCAGGTGCCTCATAACCACCGGCGGGCGGAGGCGTGTAGGCGGGCGGAGGCGTGTAGGCGGGCGGAGTCTCGGCGGGCGGGGTGTAGGCCGGTGGGGGCGTGGCCGGCGGCTCGTAGCCTCCCGGGGCTGCCGGCGGTGTGTACGCGGGCGGTTCCGCGGACGGCGCGGACTCCGGCGTCGTAGGGGGCGTATAGCCGGGAACGGCTTCGCTCGGGTCCGGCGTGGGCGAATTCTGGTCGGACATGCTCTCTCCCTGGTTGAACTGGTGAGGCTGATCCTAGGACCGCAGACCCCTGATTGGGTATGGGGCGATAATGGCGGCGTGGCGAATGCAGCTGGCCCGGCCTCCTTCACTGCTGCGGCCGGCCTGAAATCGTCCGCGGCCTTCGGTGCAATCGGGCTCGCGCTCAGCGGAATGTATGCAATGACCGGCGTCGGTATTCCATGTCCGTGGAGATCCTTGACGCACACGCTCTGCCCGTTCTGCGGCTCGACGACGATGGGTGCAGCGCTTCTGCACGGCAACATGGGTGACGCCTGGATGGCAAACCCATTCGTGTTCACGCTGCTGGCAGCATTGGGTTTCGCCTGCCTTTGCTGGCTTGCCGAAGTTCTGGGTGGACCGGCTATCCGACTTCCGCGACTGCTTCGTGACCAGCGTGCCTGGTACGCCGTGCTCGCAGTGGCCGCCGTGGCATTTATGGTCGGGCGCAATCTTGTGCCGTCCGCCTGAACCGCTACGGCACAACAGTGCGCGAGAAAATCGTCATTTCTTGGTGAAATGGATGAGCGTCCGGGCCTGAGGCCCGGACGCTCACCAGCGAACCGGCTCAATTGGGGAGCCGAGCTCAGTTCGCTCCTCGGCATGGCTGGTCAGGAGCAGGCCGCCACCTGCTGGAGCCCAACACCTTGCCGAGAGTCATACACCAGGGAGGAGTCCCATTCCCGTGAGCCCCGGCGATTCACCGCTGCCCATGGTTGTGCACCCCCCAACTGAAAATCGCGCAGGCGCGGTGCAGTTAATGTCGGGACGCCGGCGTGTGAATCCAGCCGAAGAAGAGTGCTGCTCTGGCCTTGTCTTGCAGTAAGGCCGAACGCCCATCATTCGACAGTTGGTCGCGACCCCCGAAACCACCTCAACCCTGCCCTTGCACAAGTCACCGTACCCCACCCCGGGGATGCCCGTGACTAGGTAATCCACAAACATCCGGACATTTCGGGGAAACGCATGCTTTCGTGCAACGGTGCGGCGCTGACAGCGGCCATTCCGGGCACTCTCCCGACGCCGTCCACAGACGCATACGGAGGTCACCGGCCCGAACTCCACCACACGTTCGGCCATGCAGGTTCCAGCTACGGCGCATCCCCCCGGAGCGCACTCGCCGGTCATCCGCTCGCCAAACCCTGTGGCAGGTTCGAACTCAGCTTCTCCCCTTGTGACACCCGGCAGGGTCCAGCGTTGGCCCCCCACCCCCCAAGGCATCGGGCCAAACCTGTCAGACGGCGCCCCCACAGGCCATCAACGAGCTAACCTTGGTGCAGGTCTGGCGGGTGTCCCTTGATTTGGATCAATTCTCCGTCGGCCTGACAATTGCTTGAGTTTGATGGCCGGCCACCACCCCGAATCGCCGACAAGGAGGGCCGATGAGCGTGGACAGCGCAGTCAGCGGTCACGCGATGCGGAGTCTCCGGCTGCTGCTCGAGGCCTACGCAGGTTGCGAACTCCCCCAGTGGGAGCTCTTCGCCTCCAACACCCGGCTGATCCGGATCGAGGCCGGCGACGTCCTTTACTCGATCGGCGAGACGCATCCCTACATCTACTTCGTGCAGCGCGGCCTGTGCAAGGCCCAGATGCTCACCGAGGGTGAGCGGCTCACGACCGTCTTCTTCCCCGAGGAGGGTGACGTCCTCGCATCGATGTCCTCCCTTGGTGTTGAGGGCATCCGACGTGTCGCGTCCCGCGGGCTGCATCCCCGATCAGAGACGCTCCGCGCCGCCGTCCGGGCAGAGACCGTGCACACCGTGACCGCCATCGAGCCCACCCTGCTGCTACGCGTGAACTACCGGGTGATCGACCACCTCTCCACCCAGCACATGCAGTGGGCCCGCCTGACGACGACGATCGCGCTGATGCACGCCACCACGCTCCAGGCGGACGCGGGCTGGTTGCGCAGCACCCCTGAGCAGCGCTACCGCAGCCTTTTGAAGGAACACCCGGGCCTGGTCCAGCGCATCACGCAGCGTGACCTTGCGAGCTTCCTGAACATCACCGACGTGGCGCTGAGCCGCATCGCCAAGCGGGTCCGCGGCGACGCGCTCACCGTGACGATCACCGGTGACCTCGATGTCGACGACGACGACGACGAGGACCACCCGGTGGCCCTGCCGGCCTCCGCGCTGGCCTGACCCGTCCCGCGGGCTGATCGCCAGCGAACAGCGAGCAATCGCACAGCCGTGCCACAACCTGGCGTTCGATGGTGGGGACATGAACTCCTCCAGCAATGACCGCGGCCGTGTGCCGGCCGTGCGGATCGCTGGCCGGAGGGGTCGCTGCGGCTCTCCGGACGGCCGACGTCAGCGGTGGGCTGGTGGGGCCCGGCGATGACTGGCAGACCGTGAGGCTCGACACCGAGCGCTGCCTGCTGATGGTCCCCGAGGGCGTGGAGCTCGACGTGTCTCCCAGCGCGCGGGCCCGGCTGGCCGACCGGATCGCGGACTTCTGCGCGGAGGTGTTGGGCGTCGGCTGCCTGGCCAACCTCGGCGGCGACATCGCCGTTCGCGGCACCGTTCCGCCGGGTGGCTGGCCGGTGGAGATCGACGACGCCGACCCTGGCCCACAGCGGCGTCCAGTGATCCCGATGGACTGGCCGGGAGGCCTTGCGACGTCTTCTGCAGTTCTCGGCAACTGGCGGACGGTCACCGCTGCCGCCCGCAGTTGCGAGCACGCGTTCGCCGCCAGCCAGACGGCGATCGGTCTCGGCGACAGCGCCCCACGCTGGCTCACCCAGCAGGAGCTGCCGGCCCGCCTCGTCCCTGCGGACGGGGTTGTCGTGCAGACCAACGGGTGGCCCGCCAGCGCTGGATCACCTAGCCGCCGCTCCACCGCCCGTCCCTGACCAGACGCCCCCGAAACGGAAGGACGCCCGCCGAATTCCGGGGGCGTCCTTCCGTTTCGGGGGCGTCTGGAGGGGTCAGCGGGCCAGGAGACCGGTCAACGGGGGCGACCAGAGCTCGTGGCCGGGACGGCCGAAGCCGGCGAGCAGGGTGTTCGCAGCCTGCCAGCCGGTGGTGGCGGCGCGTTCCATGAGCGCGATCGGCCAGTCGCAGCGCACCAGGTCGCCGGCGAGGACGACCCGGGAATCGGGTGTCGTGACCGTCGGACGGTGCAGCCATGGTGAGGTGTCCACGAGCGCGCAGTCGTCCTCGACCAGCCACTCCTCGGCCAGCACACTGGCCGTGCCCAGTTCCGGGTGGACGCGGGCGGCCTCGCGCCAGAGCGTCTCCCGCATGGCGTCGGAGGTGTCGCCGAGGGCGTAGCCGTGCACCTCGACGACGGTCCCGGAGTTGGCCTGGGCCCACCGTGCGGCACCTGCCTCGAAGGCGTCCAGCCTGCTGATGTTGTCCAGCGGGCCGTAGCCACTCGTGCCGAGGAAGGCCGACACCTGCCGGTGGCGTCCGGCAAGCCAGCGGCGTCCGACGCCGAAGGGCGGTGCGCTGCGCAACCCGGCCACCCGCTCACGCCACTGCTCGTCGCCGAGCCAGTCCGCGTCACCCACGAGGCACTTGAGCGGACGGGTGTCGACGGCAAGCACGACGGCGTCGACGGCCAGGTCCCCGGCCGTGGTGGCGACGACGACCCCTTCGCCGGCCTCGGCAAGGCCGAGTGCCCGGGTTTCGGTGAGCATTTCCACACCCAACCCGGTGAGGTGCCTGCCGAGCGGGGCCCACAGGGCCGTGTCGTAATCGTCGTCGGGCACGTCGAACAGCAGCCCCTCGGCCGATCCGACGAAGTAGGTGTGGAACATCCCCACCAGCTCGCCGCCGGAGAACTCCCGTGGGTCGGCGAAGAAGCTGCGGGCGAAGACCTCCAGCGCCAGGTGTCGCGCGGTGTCCGGGAACCGGAGCCGGTCGAGCACGTCCGCAGCGCTCAGCCCGTCGAGCGCGGTGTAGGTCTCCGGGAAGCGCACCTTGAGCAGGCCCATGGCCTCGGTGACGTCGACCCGTGTCAGGTCGGCCAGCCCGAAGGAAGGGCTGCGGGCGACGAAGCCGGCGAGGTTCCACGGTGGCGTGCGCGGGATGTTGGTGAACGAGTCGACGACCGGACGCCGGCCCGGCGCGGGAGCCAGCTGCAGCGGGTAGTCGTCGATGGGCACCAGCCGGGAAAGGGTCGGGTCGGTGCGCCGCAACAGGGCTCGCAGGTTGTAGTACTGCCGGAAGAAGGCGTGGAAGCCGCGGCTCATCGTGCTGACGTCGTTGGGCCAGGCACGGACCCTGCCGCCGAGGGTCGATTCCGCCTCGACGAGCCGCACGCGGACTCCGCGCTCGGCCAGGCCGGTGGCCGCGGCGAGGCCGGCGACACCGCCCCCGACAACGACGACGGATGGGGCGGGCTTCCGGGTTGCCGCCGGTGCTGCGGGAAGGTGGCGGACGGCATGCCGATCGCGTCCGGGTCTCCAGGGCTTCATGCGGCTTCCTTCCGGCCGGCCAGTTGCCAGGCAATGATCGTGCCGGTCACGAGGGCGAACCCGAAGCCGAAGTCCTCGATCGGGATGTCGAACGGGAAACGGACGCCGGCGAATTGTGCAGGCGCATACCGGACGATCGGGTCGCTGAGCTTGGTGAGCCAGCCGTCCACCAGCACCTGGAAGAAGAACACGATCGCCATCGTGACCCAGTACTGCGCCGTGCGGAAGATCCCGGTACGTGCCCACAGCAGCTCCACGACGACGACGACCACAACGGCGACCACGGTCGCGACGGTGTACTCAGGCATCAGCCACTCCCGTCCCGCCCTCGTTTGCTCCCGAAACGCGCCGTTCCTCCCGGAATTCCGTGCGCGAGGGCGCGCTTCGGGAGCGTGGCTGGGAGGACGGAGCGGAGGCGGAGGGAGCGACGCCGCTGCGCCTGCCCAGCATGCGGCCGACTGCCTCGAAGGTGAGCAGGCCGCAGAGGGGGATCACGATGAAGAAGACGAACTCCTCGACCGGGACGGCGAACGGCAGCATCCAGCCGGTGGTGTGGGCGGGGCTGTAGTCCCAGTGGCCGCGGGCGATCGCGACGGCGTCCCAGACGTAGAAGATCACCAGCAGCGGCAGCACCGCGAGAAGGAGCCGTCGCGGCCGCCGGTACACCCGGGCACCGAGGACGAACTCCAGGGGCAGGGTGATTGCGACGCACGCAGCCATCAGCAGCAGGTATTCCGCCGGCATCACACCTACCCTTCGTCAGGCTCAGGGAACGTGGGGGAACCAGGCTCAGGGAACGTGGGGGAACCAGGCTCAGGGAACGTGGGGGAACCAGGCTCAGGGAACGTGGGGGAACCAGGCGCGGGGAGCGTGGGTGAGCCAGGCGCAGGGAACGTGGAGCGGGGGCCGGCGACCATGATCGATGCTGCGGTGACGGCCTTGCGCCAGGTGGGCACCCGGGCACGGTCGGAGAAGACGTCATAGTCGCGCGCCTCGATGCGGTCGAGGATCTGCGAGTACAGGGTGAGGGCCGTCGCGACGCAGCGGGCCGACCGTGGCGGCAGCATGGCCACCCCTGCCTGCGCCTGGACGTACAGCTCGCGGTTTCTCGCGATCTCGAAGGCCATCAGCTCGCGCCAGGCCTCGTCGACCTTCCCCGGCCACGGGGAGGCACCGAAACGGTCGAGGTCCTCCCGCGGCAGGTAGACCCGGCCGCGTCCCAGGTCCTCGCCAACGTCGCGCAGGAAGTTGGTGAGCTGGAAGGCGAGCCCGAGCGCCCGCGCCGGCTCCTTGGCTGCGGGGGTCAATGGCTGCAGGACCGGGAGCATCATCTCGCCGATCACCGCTGCAGAGCCCTCCATGTACCCGCAGAGGTCTTCCCAGGTGTCGTAGCCAGCGATGTCGAGGTCCATCGCCATCGCGTCGAAGAAGCGGTCGAAGCACTCCGTGTCGATGTCGCACTCTGCGATCGTGTGGGCGATGGCCGCCATGGTCGCGTCCGGTGGATCGCCGGCGAGTGCCGCAGCGAAGCCGGACCGGAAGTCCGCCAGGGCCCGCCTCGTCGCGGCTGGGCTGTACCTGGTTGCACCCTCCGCGTCCACGATGTCGTCCGCCAGCCGGCACAGCGCGTAGACGGCGTGCACGTGCCGCCGTTGCGGCTTGGGCAGCAGGACGGCACCCCAGAAGTAGGTGGTGCCGTACTCGCGGGTCAGCCGGGCGCACTCGGCGTAGCCGGCGGCCAGGTCGGTGTGCGTGCTGACGATCGTCATCGCTGTCCTCCCAGGTAGTCACGGACGCGATCCGCGGCCAGCTCTCCGCTGATCATGACCATCGGAACCCCGACCCCCGGCGTCGTGCCGCTGCCGGCGAAGAAGACGCCGGGCACCCGCGGCTCGACGTTGGACGGACGGAACGGTCCGGTCTGGCCGAAGGTGTGTGCCAGGCTGAACGGTGTTCCCATCGCCATGCCCTGCGCCGCCCAGTCGGCCGGCGTGACCAGCTGCTCCGTGACGATGTCGTCGGGGTAGCCGTTGGCTGCGAGGAAGCGGTGCAGCCGCTCGCGGGCCGGTCCACGTTCGGCCGTCCAGTCGATACCGGCACCCAGGTGCGGCACCGGCTCGAGGACGTAGAGGACGCTGTGTCCGGCCGGCGCCATCTGGGGAGCATCAAGGCTCGGGATGGTGACCAGCCGCGACGGGTCGGTCATCAGTTCCCTGCGCTTGATCAGCTGGTCGAACGACTCGCTCCAGGCGTCGGCGAAGTGGATGTTGTGGTGCGCCACGCCGGCCTTCGGGGCCCCGCGAACGCCCACGTGCCAGACCAGGGCGGACGGCGACCAGGCCGCTCGGTCGAGGACGCGGGGCGGGCGCAGGTCGGGAAGGAGCTCGTCGTAGGCGGTCGGCAGGTCGAGGGTGACCACGACGGCATCGGCAGAGATCTGCTCGCCGCCCGCGCTGACGCCGGCGACCCGTCCGGACGAGTCCCGCAGGATCGAGCCGACGGCGGTGCCGTAGCGCAGGTCCGCACCCGACTCGCAGAGGGCCCTCGCCAGCGCGCGCGGCACAGCGTGCATGCCACCCTCGGGGAACCAGACGCCGGAGACGCAGTCCATGTAGGTGATCACGGCGTAGATCGCGAGCGCGTCCGACGGCGCGAGTCCTGCGTACATCGACTGGAAGGTGAACAGGCGCACCAACCGGGAGTCGACGAAGCGGCTGCTGACGGCCTTCTGGAGGCTGCCGAAGCCGCCGAGGCCCACCAGCTTCGCCGCTGCAGCGGGATTGGCCATCAGGTCGAGGACCGAGTCGAAGTTCTTCTCGATGAAGTTCGGCATCTCCAGCTCGTAGAGCTGTTCCAGCCAGTCGACGAAGCCCGGGTACGCGGCGGCGTCCCTTGCGAGGCCGCGGGTGCGGATCTCCTCCACCTGGTCGGCGACCTCCGCCCGCACCAGCAGTTGCGTGCCGTCGGGGTACACCGCGCGGTAGGCGGGGTCGAGGCGCTTCATCGGCACCTCTGTCGCGCGATCCCGACCCAGACGGGAGAAGGCACGGTCGAGCAGGTGGGGCATCGTGAAGACCGTCGGCCCGGTGTCGAAGGTGAACCCGTCCGCCCGCTCGATGCCGTTGCGCCCGCCGGGTTCCGCGCCCCGCTCGATGACGGTGACGTCATGCCCGTCGGCAACCAGCCGGCTCGCTGCTGACAGCCCGGCGAGGCCCGCGCCGACGACGACGACGCGACTCATGTGGTCCGCCAGGCGACGCGACGTGCGAGGTCTTCGAGGCCGGCGGCCGCCGAGCGGTCGATGGCCGGGTCCTCGAGTGCGACGAAGGCCGTCGAGACAGCGCCGGAGATCATCGCCTCGACGTCGCCGATCACGTCCGAGCGGACGAGTTCGGCCTGCAGGGCTGCGATGTCGCCGCTGGGAACACGGCCACCGCTGCCCGCCCGCTGCAGCGCCCGCCGCCAGCGCGGTGAGAACCGCTGTGTGGCGAGGGCAAGCAGGACGGTCGGCTTGCCTGCGATCAGGTCATCACCCACGGGCTTCCCGGTGGTCACCGGGTCACCGATCACGCCGAGGATGTCGTCGCGCAGGGCGAACGCCTCCCCCACAGCAATGCCGTAGCGCTCGAGTGCAGCGAGCGTGGAGGGTCCTGCTCCTGCTGCGGCCGCGCCGAGCTGCAGCGGCCGCCACACGGTGTACGCCCCGGACTTGGCGCGTGCCACCTCCCGGGCGTGCTCGAGGTCGCGGCGTCCGTTGGCAGCACCCACGAGGTCGCGCCCCTGGCCCATCATCAGCTCGATGGCGAGCGTCCGCCACAGGTCCTGCATCGGCGCCGGCAGCCCGGCCACCAGCAGGCCGGCCTCGCTGTGGGCGAGGTCGCCGGCGAGGATCGCGATGTTCTCGCCGTACCGCTGCGCGTCGCCGAAACCATGCAGGCGGACGTGCTGCCTTCGTGCGCTGGCATGCACGGACGGCTGGCCGCGGCGGGTCTCCGAGGCGTCCATGACGTCGTCGTGGATCAGGGCGAAGACGTGCAGCAGCTCAAGGGCTGCACCCACGCGCACCAGGTCGGCGTAGCCGCGCAGGTCGCTCGTGCCACCACCGGCGACCCAGCCCCAATGGGCCATCCGCGGACGGAAGCGCTTGCCGCCGGAGTTGACCATGCCGGAGAGCAGGTCGAGCACGGAGTCGGTGTGCAGCACGCCGGGGCGAGGGACCACAGTGGCCGCCAGGTCGACCCATCGCTCCCGGAGGGACTCCAGGGTTTCTGCGATGAAGACCTCGACGGCGACCACCGTGGCATCGTCACCGGTGGCAGGCCGGGCAGTCTGCACCAGGCGCCGGTGACCGGAACTTGTCAGCGTCATGCTGCACCCACCTTCGAATCGGCAGCGGAAAGCTGCGGCACCTGCTCGACGCACCAGGGGCTCAGCAGGGCCGGTGCGCTGTCCACCAGCGTCACCAGGTCGAGCCAGCCCAACCAGGTGACCTCTGCCACCTCGTTGGGATCGGGCTCCAACGGTCCGGCGAGACGGGCCACCCAGACCGGGCAGAACTCGTTCTCCACCACTCCGGACGCGTCAACAGCCCGGTACCCAAATTCGGGCAGTACAAGGTGGACGTCGGTCACCACTGCGCCGAGCTCGTCGGCGAGGCGGCGCCGGACGGCGTCCTCCGGTGCCTCACCCGGACGCGGGTGCCCGCAGCACGAGTTCGTCCAGACCCCCGGCCAGGCGACCTTGGTGAGGGCGCGGCGGGTCAGCAGGACGCGGCCCTGACTGTCGAACACGTAGCAGGAGAAGGCGAGGTGGCGGGGGGTGTCCGTGCCATGCACGCTCACGCGCGGGGCGGTGCCCATCGGCTGGTCGTGCTCGTCGAGCAGGACGACAAGGTCGTGACTGGCGTTACTCATGATCTCCCTCAGTGCTCGTACGCGTGTTCGGTGACCGTGCGGCGGGCCGGGCGTCCGAGCAGCACGAGCGCTGTGGCCACCACGACGACGGCTGCGGCGATCGCAGCCGTGACGCCGGCGAGGTCGCTGGAGGGCTGCCCGGTCAGGCGGCCGACGGCGATCCAGAACAGGCCCCACGTCATCGCAACGGCGACTCCGATCCGTCCCCCGAGGACGCGGGCAAGGATGGCGCCGAGAACCGCTGCGACGGCCAGCACGGCGACGGCGAGGTACTCGGCCACCTCAGCACCGGGATTGACCCCCGACGCCACGAGGGTCGCGGTGATATTGGCCAGCGTTGCGACCGCCACCCATCCAAGGTAGAGCCCGAACGTGCCGTCGACGAGCAATTTCTCGCCGACGCCTGAGGCGGGGGAGGTGCCGAGACGTCGCATCAGCTCACCGAGGGTTGCGGCGAGGGCGACGATCACCGCGACGCTCAGCCAGAGCGCCCCGACCTGCACGACAAGGAGCCACAGCCCGTTCAGCGCCATCGACAGTGCGGAGAGCCAGCCGATCCGGCGGGCCCGCACGGAGGCGGCGTTGGCCGGCAGCCACTGCCAGGTGACGTACCCGATGAGGCCGAGGTAGATGACCGACCAGATCGAGAACGCACGCACGGCAGGAGCGAGCAGGGTGGCCTCTGCTGACAGGCTTCCGCCCGACGACTGCTCGACCGGGGTGCCGATCAGCCCGAAGCCGTACAGAGTGCCGAAGATCATGAAGATGGCACCGGCTGTCACCAGCCACTGCCGCATCCGGTCCGACATGTGATTACCTCCCCCAACGTTGGACACGATCGTCGCAAACATCGAGGTACTGTGCCAAGCCTGAGCGTGAAACCTTAGACAAAGTGCGTACAAGTGTGTCACTTTGACGCGATCTAGGCTTAACATGGCCCCGATCATGGTGACCATCAAGAAGGCCTCAGAGCTGACGGGGGTGCCCGAACACACGCTGCGCGCCTGGGAACGGCGCTACGGCCTGCTTGCGCCGTCCCGAACGGCTTCCGGCTACCGGAACTACGACGAAGAGACCCTCGCGCGGGTCACGGCGATGCACGAACTGGTGCAGGCCGGCTGGGCGCCACGGGCCGCTGCAGTGGAGGTCGCTCGCAACCCCTACAGCAACGACCCCAGCGTCGATCCCCACGCTGAACTCCTCGTCGCAGCCGCTGCCCTCGACTCCACGGGTGTCGCGCGAGTGATCGAGGAACGTTTCTCCCACAGCGCTTTCGAGACGGTGGTGGATCGCTGGCTCATGCCTGCCCTGAACCGGATCGGTCTTGAGTGGTCGGAGGGCACGGTGTCGGTGGCGGCGGAGCACCTCGTGTCCAACGTGGTCATGCGCCGCCTCTCCACGTACTACGAAGCCGTCGGACGGGGACAGTCCGGGCGTCCGGTCCTGATTGGCGCCCCGCCTGGGGTCGATCACCAGATCGGACTGATGGCTTTCGCTGTCGCCGCTCGAAGGGCGGGCCTCCCGACGATCTACTTGGGCGCCCAGGTGCCGCTCGCAGCCTGGAGTGAGGCGGCAACGAAGTCGGACTCGTGGGTGGCCGTCACCACCGTTCCTCGCAGCCGGGACGTCGCCCGTGCCCGGGGTGTTGTGCAGTGCCTCGGTGAGGCTCGGTTGCCGGTGTGGGTCGGCGGCAAGTACCAACACCTCGTCGCCCCCCCGGAACTCCGACTGGGACACAGCATCGCTACCGCGGCTGCCACGCTGGCCGCGCAGGCGACCGGAGTCGCAGCACCGGACGGGTCCGAGGAGGACGGCGAACCCGCGATGGCCGATGGCTGAGGCAGCCGGCCTGCTCTGGCTGCGCCGCGACCTGCGGCGCGCCGACCACCCTGCCCTCGCCGCAGCCGCGGAGGCCGGGAGGGTGCTGCCGGTCTTCGTGATCGACCCGGCGTTCTTCGACGACGCGGGACCCGTGCGACAGGGCTGGCTCGCAGCCACCCTGAAGGCTCTCGACGAGTCCTACGGCGGCCACCTCTGCCTGCGCCACGGAGACCCGGCAACGGTCATCCCCGCCTTGGCCAGGGAGGTCGGGGCCACCCGGGTACACGTCTCGACGGAGACCGAGCCCGGTGGCGCGGCGCGGGACGACCGGATGCGCGCCGTGCTCGTCGAGCATGACATCGAGTGGGTGGAGACCGGTTCGCCGTACGCGGTGACTCCGGGACGCATCCTGAACCGGACCGGTCAGCCCTACCGCGTCTTCACCCCGTTCGCACGCGCGTGGCAGGACCACGGCTGGCGGCCCCCCGCCACGGAGCCGCCCGGGCTGGAGCTGGCCACGGCCCCGGGCCACGAGGACGCCTGGCACCTCGTCGAAGCAGCCATCACTGGGTGCCCCATCGAGTTGCCGCCGGCGGGTGAACCGGCGGCGCTCGACCGGTGGGCGGAGTTCCTCGACGAGGGGTTGAGTGGGTATGACGGCCACCGCGACCGTCCCGACCTGCAGGCCACGTCCCGGCTGTCGCCCTACCTGAAGTTCGGCGTCGTGCACCCCCGTACCCTGCTCGCCGACCTGGCCGGGCACATCAGCAAGGGCGCCCAGCGCTACGTTGCGGAACTGGCCTGGCGGGAGTTCTACGCCGACGTCCTGCATCACAACCCCGACTCCCTCACGAGCGACCTGAACCAGCTCGGCGTGGACTACGACGACCCGGGCGAGGCGTTCGACGCCTGGCGCGCCGGCCGCACCGGCTACCCGATCGTCGACGCCGGCATGCGGCAACTCCTCGCGACCGGCTGGATGCACAACCGGGTGCGGATGATCACGGCCAGCTTCCTCACGAAGGACCTGCACGCCTGGTGGCCGGCCGGTGCCCAGCACTTCCTCGACCACCTGATCGATGGCGACCTCGCGTCCAACACCCACGGATGGCAGTGGACGGCCGGGACCGGCACGGACGCTGCGCCGTACTTCCGCGTGTTCAACCCGGTCACCCAGGGTGAGAAGTTCGACCCCGACGGTGAGTACGTGCGGCGCTACGTGCCCGAGCTGCGGCACCTGGCCGGCGCGACCGCCCACCGTCCCTGGGAGTCGGCGGACGGGTACGGGCACGGCTATCCCGAGCGCATCGTCGACCACGCCGCGGAACGCACCGAGGCCCTCGACCGCTACCAGCGGGCCCGCAGCCGGACGTGACTCCAGGGCCACCGTTCGTACTGATGGCCCACCTCGCAGCTCGAAGTCAGCCTCGCAGGTAGACCCTGCCGGGCACCATCTTGCCGCCGAACAGTTCGGGGACCGTGACCAGCGTGAAGCCACGGGCGCGCAACCCGTCGATGATGTCCGCGTAGGCCGCGCGGGTGGTCTTCAGGGAGTCGTGGGTCAGGATGATTGAGCCGCGCCTCGCATGCGTCACCACGCGGTGGGCAACGGTCGACGCCTTGCGGTCCTTCCAGTCGCGCGGGTCGACGTCCCAGAGCACGACTGCGTCGCCGAGTCGGCGAGTGACGCTCCTCACCTTCGCGGTCACCTCGCCGAAGGGTGGGCGCATCAGGACCGGATCGCGGCCGATCGCCCGGTGCACTGCTGTGTCCGTGTGCACCAGCTGGCCGCGGATCGTCTTCGCCTTCATGCCGAAGAACTCCGGATGGTTCCAGGAGTGGTTCCCGACGACATGGCCCTCGGCAACCATGCGTCGCAGGAGCGCCGGGTGGCGGCGGGCGAGCTGACCAAGGACGAAGAACGTTGCGTGCACGCCCTTGCGCTTCAAAAGGTCGAGCACATGGGCCGTCCCGGGCACCGGCCCGTCGTCCATGGTGAGCGCGACGCACTTCAGCTTCGTGCAGTCCGGCGGCTCGGCCTTCACCGGCGGGTTGGCGGGCGAGGCCGGGTCCGGCGTCCCCGCGGCGGGCGAGGCCGGGTCCCGCGTCCCCGCCGCGGGCGAGGCCGGCAGGGTCGTGACCAACAGCGGCAGGGTGCGGGCCGCGGGCCGCGCTGTCACCAGAGGCCGCGCGAAACGGGTCAGGGCAGTGGCTGTGGTCTGCGCCGGAAGCTGTGGGACAAGCGCGGCGAGGACGGCGACGCCGAGGAGCATGGTGAGAAGGCGCCGGGTAGTCACCACACGACCTTAGGCGCGGTGCGAGCGCTGCGCTGCAGGATCGGGTGAACACTCGGACAATTCTTCAACCCGCAGTGACTTCGCCCATCGCAACGACCTCGAAGTTGCTGCCGGCTACGGATTTCAGGGCGCCGAGCTGATCATCGCTCCAGCGCTTGTCCGGCGCTCCGGAGACGTACCAGTCCGACCCGTTGTCGGCGACGAGCATGCCGTAGGTCTTCATCGCCTGCAGCACGATCCTGGCCTGCCGCGGGAACCCGGTGATGTCGAAGTCCGCCTTCAGTCGCACCCGCATGCCCATCGGTGGCAGGTCGGCGCTGGTGTCGTCACTGGCGTAGTGGCGTGCCGGTGACACGTAGGCCTTCCGTGTCTCCGCGACGGTGAACCGCAGGGCGTGGGTGATCACGCCGGCCTTCACCTCGTCGTAGCGCACCAGGCCGGGGAAGATCGGCAGGCCCGCGGCGTCGGCGCTCGTCCACCCGGCCGGGCGCAGCTTGTTCGACCTCAGGTCGAAGATCGCCCCCGAGCCCGCCTTCCAGCGGGTGGTGCCGGCGACGCGCCTTGCGTTGAACAGTTCGTACAGCTTCCAGTGGTCACGATCGAGGACGAGCACGTGCCGGTCGCCCTTGGCCCTGGCTCCGCCCTCGATCGGGGCGTTCTTCGGGATCGGGTACTTGCCCTTGTCGCTCTCGGAGGCGTAGCTGAACGACACCTTGACCTTCTTCTGGCTGCCCTTCACCACGACGTAGGGGATGCCGAAGGGGCCCTTGGGCCAGTGGGCGCCGAAGTCGGGGTGGAGGGCGGTGCCGAGGCCGATCGAAGCGATCAGCTTGTCCGAGTTCGGGTCGACAGCCGCCTTGTCGACGGGCGTGTTCCACGGATTGTCCTTCGGGAGGACCTGCTTGCCGCCGAGGCTCGCACCCGCACCGAGGCTCACCTTGAAGACGGCTGCAAGGGAAGTCGTTGGCCCTGGGGCGGACGGGTGCACGGCGGGCGCGACGGGACGCAGTACCGGCGTCGGCGCTGCAGCGCAGGCGGACAACGCAAGGCCGATGCACAGGACGGCTGCGGTCAGCCGGGGGGCGGGCTTCCTCACCGGGACAGGCTAGCCCGCCTAGACTCCCGCCGTGATCGGAACCTGGATTCGCCTCGACCCGCTGCGCCGTGACGACGTGCCGGGGCTCATCGCTGCTGCCTCCGACGGACGGCTGTGGGAGTCGGCGGTGACGGTGATTCCCACCCCGGAGCGAATGCCGGCCTTCGTCGACCAACGGCTGGACGACGTCGCGACCGGTTCGTGGCAGGCCTTCACCGTCCGCCGTGTCGCCGATGGCCGGATCGTCGGCCTCACCAACTACCTCCACATCGACGACGTGAACCGGCGCAGGGAGATCGGCGGCACCTGGTACTCGGCCTCTGCCCAGCGGACGGCGGTCAACTCCGAGGCGAAGCTCCTGCTGCTCGACAACGCCTTCGGGCCGCTGGGCTGCATCGCCGTCGAACTGCGCACCCACGCGCGCAACACGGCGTCCCGGGCAGCGATCGAACGGCTCGGCGCGCAGCAGGACGGCATCCTGCGTCACCACATGTTCATGCCGGACGGGTCGACGCGCGACACGGTGGTGTACTCGATCCTCGCCGGCGAGTGGCCCGCGCTGCGCGAGCGGCTCGTCGCCCGGCTGGCAGCCCACTGACGTTGCCGTGGACAATGGCGACATGGAACCGCAACCCCTCTACGACAGGATCGGCGGCCACGGGACCTTCGTGAAGCTGGTTGACGAGTTCTACCGCGGCGTCGCTGCCGACGCCGAACTGCGCGCGCTCTACCCCGAGGACGACCTCCGCCCGGCGGCGGAACGGCTGCGCCTCTTCCTCGAGCAGTACTGGGGCGGCCCGCACACCTACTCCGACACCCGTGGCCACCCGCGGCTGCGGATCCGGCACGCACCGTTCCCGGTCACCCCCGACATGCGCGACCGCTGGCTGACCCACATGAACGCAGCCCTCGACTCCCTCGACCTGCCCGAGCCCGAGCTCGGCGAGTTCCGCGAGTACGTGACAAGGGCAGCAGCCTTCATGATCAACAGCTTCGGCTGACCCCGGTCCCCTGGGCCAGGGCGGGCGTCAGGGGGTGGTGGCCGCCGTCGGCTCGATGGTGACCGTCACGGTGGAGGACGGGACTGCCGGCTCCGTCGGCTGGGTGACCGTCGGAGCGGGCGTCGTGGGCTGCTCGCTGACCGAAGGGGTCGGGGTCATGGTGGCCGTCACCGACGGCGACGGTGTGGCGGACGGCGTGGGCGACGGCGACGACCTCCGCTCGCGGACCACCTGCGAAATAGTCGTCCCTTGACCACCGTCGAGGGTGCGACCGAGGCCGAGCTCGACGACGGTGATGGCGACGAGGGCGACAAGGAACATGGCGACAACGCTCAGCCCCATCACCTTCCAGAGCTTGCGGCGGGAGTCCTCGCTCCGGCCCTCAGGGACGGGGTCGATGCGCGTCGGCTCTCCTGCCTGCACCCCGGGTGCCGGGTCGAGCCCCGGCAGAGTGGGACTGGCCTCGTCACCCGCGAGGGAACGGGGTGAGTCGCGGTCGTACTCGGTCGAGGTGCGCACCTTCTCGTAGCCGCGGCTGATGGCGCCGGCGACCTTGCGATGCGTCTTGTCGATGCCCGCGCTGTAGAGCGTGCCGCCGACACCGCCGACGATGCTGGCAACGGCAGCCCCGATGAGGGTGCCACCGACTCCCAGTCGCGAGCCGATGGCGGCTGCCGTTACGGCAGCGAGAGCGCCGCCGGCGAGCCGCGGCCACGAGAGGGCGACCTTGATCGGCTCCTTCGGTTCGGGCTCGGTCTGCTTGTCTTCCTGCGTCAACGTGGCTGTCTCCTGGTCGGGGTCCGACGTTCAAAGGTAGCCGGTGCCCGCGAAGGTCAGTCGTGGATGCCCACCTGGTCGGCGATCAGTCTGGCGATCGAGCGCGCGGCCTTCGGCTTGGCCACCCTGCGACCGGCAGCGGCGGCGCGTGCGCGTTCCGCCGGATCGTCCACCCATCGCCGGACGGCTTCGACGACCTCACGCGGACGCGGTGCCCACACGCCGGCGTGCTCGTTGACGACGTAGCTGACATTGCCGTCCTCCTGGCCGGGCAGACGGGCGTACAGCACGAGCGGGAGCCCGCTGATGAAAGCCTCACTGATCGTGCCGGGGCCGGCCTTGGTGACGAGCATGTCCGCGGCTGCCATGAACTGCGGCATGTTGGAGGTGAAGCCGTACAGGTGCACCGGCATGTGCCAGTCGACCCCCTCAAGGTCCTCACGCAGTTCGACGTTTCGCCCGCAGATCACCACGAGGGTTGCCTTCAGCCTGGCCTCGTTGATGGCTTTCGCCACGCGCTTGAGCGGGCCCATCCCGTCCCCGCCGCCCACCAGCAGGATCACCGGCAGGTCGGTGCGCCAGCCCTGCTTCTCGCGCCAGGCGTCCCTGTCGACGAGTTCCTCACTGAACCGGTCGGCGACCGGCAGGCCGATCACGCGCAGGTTCCCCTCGGGAATGCCGTAGTCGATGGCCTTCGCCTTGGCCTCCTCGGTCGCGACAACGACGAGGTCGGCGCGGCGGTCGAACCAGAACGCGTGCGTGGAGACCAGGTCGGTGACCACAGTGATGTAGGGCCTCGGCGACTTCCGCATGGCTCGCATCAGCGTGGTGTTCACCAGCGGGTGCACCGAGACGATCAGGTCGCAGGGGTTCTCCTTGACCAGCCGTTGCGCTGCGCGGCGCAGGTACGGATAGGCCAGCTCGCTGACAACCTTGGTGCGGCCCTTGCCGTCGGACACCTTGAAGGACAGGCCCCAGGCCTGCGGGACCCGTGAGATCGGCGGGTAGATCTCCGGCGCGAACTTCAGCGGCTTCGGGTAGTACTCGCGGAAGAAGTCGACCTTGTTCGACTCGAACCGTCCGGGGAACTCGAGGTCGAGGGCCTCGATCATGGCCTCCGTGGCGGACCGGTGGCCGCCGCCCGTGTCGGAGAACAGGAACAGGACCCGCTTCTTGGGCTCGGACGGGCCCTCCGGGTCCGACGTGGCACTCATCTGCTCTCCAGTTGCTCCGCCAAAGGTTTGCTCCGAGCATCGCACAGCCGGACCGGTGGCAACAAAGGCTGCGGCAACCGGACCGGATTGGAACCGTCCCCGACTCAGTCCGCGAGGCGCTGGAAGAGGAGGTGGTCGGAGTAGACGCCGGCGATCGCGAGGTAGCGCGGCGCATAGCCGAACTGCTCGAAGCCGTTGCGGACCAGGACGGCCTGGGACGCCAGGTTGTTCGGCAACGTGCCGGCCTCCACCCGGTGCAGCCCGAGGTCGCCGAACGCGAGCTCCACCAGTTCACCGGCAGCCATCGTTGCCAGGCCACGTCCGGTCGCCTGCTGGTCGAGCCAGTAGCCCATGCTCGCCGACTGGAACGGACCGCGGACGATGTTGTTCAGGTTGATCCGGCCCACGACCTCGCCGTTACCGTCGAGGATCACGAAGGGCTCCATCAGGCCGCCGGCCGCCGACGTCAGGGACTGCGCGACAGCCTCCCGCTGGCCGGCAGGGGTGAAGTAGCTCTCGGGCCGCACCGGCTCCCAGGGGGCGAGGAACCCCCGGCTGCGCACCACGAGTTCCGCGAGGCGCTCAGCGTCACCGATGTGCAGCGGACGGAGGTGGCTCATCCCAGGATCTCGTAGCGCTGCAGGCGTTTGCGGTCGGCCTTGGAAGCGGACGCCTGGAGGCTGAGGAGTTCTGCATAGATGCCGTCGGTGAGGGCGAGCTCCGCCGGCGTGCCCATCTCGTCGATGAGGCCGTCGCGCATCGTGATGATGCGGTCCACCGAGCTGATCGTGGAGAGCCGGTGGGCGATGATCAGCGTCGTCCGGTCGGTCATCAGCTCCTCAAGGCCCTCCTGGACAAGGCGTTCGGCCTTCGAGTCCAGCGAGCTGGTCGCCTCGTCGAGCACGAGGATCGGGGCGTCCTTCAGCATCGCCCGCGCAACGGCGATGCGCTGCTTCTGGCCGCCGGACAGCTTGACCCCGCGCTCGCCGATCTCCGCGTCGTAGCCGCCGGGCAGGGCGCTGATGAACCCGTGCGCGTGCGAGCGCCGAGCAGCCGTGATGATCTCCTCATCCGTCGCGCCGGGACGGCCGTAGGCGATGTTCTCCCGGATCGTGCCGGAGAACAGCGCCGGGTCCTGGAAGACGACCCCCACCTGCGAGCGCAGCTGCGGCAGCGGCACCTCGGTCACGTCCCTGCCGTCCACCCGCAGCTGGCCACCGGTGAGGTGGTACAGGCCCAGCAGCAGGCTGGTCAGGGTGGTCTTGCCGACGCCGCTCTCGCCGACGAACGCCACCCGCTCGCCCCGGCGCACGTCGAAGCTGAGGCCGCGCAGCACCTCGCTGTTGTCGCCGCTGTAGGCGAAACGGGCGTCGGTGAAGCTGACCACCGGCTGTCCGAGCGGCGTCTGCAGGGCGCCGACCTCCGCGTCTGCGGAGGGGATGCCCTCGAACTCCGCCGGCTCGTCCATCACCTTGAAGTAGTCGATGCACCCGGTGATCGCGCGCTGCGAGGAGTCGACGAGGAAGCTCATGCCCTGGACCGGCTGGCGTGCCATGTTCACCAGCTGGATCAGCAGCACCATCACGCCGAGGGTGAAGGCGCCGGAGATCGTTGAGGTGAAGATGATCGCGTAGATACCGAAGAAGATCAGGTTCAGCGCGCCCCGCCGCACGACGTCCATCTTGTGCCAGTACGCCGACTGCTCCCGCGTGATGCCGATGGTCGTGTCGTAGCGGCCGTTGAAGTGGGCCAGCTCGCGCGGCTCCGCGACGAAGCTCTTCACCACCCTGATCTGTCCGACGACCTCTGCGAAGCGTCCGCCGGCGATGTCGAACTCGAGGTTCTTCGCCTTCTCCATCTTCTGCCAGCGCTTGGACGTGAGCGCGGTCAGCCAGGTGAACAGGGGGTACATCGCCAGCATCATCAGGGCCAGCCACCACGAGTAGAACCCGATGATCACCAGCGAGGCGAAGACGCTCAGGAGCATCGGCAGGAAGTTGTTGGCGAACATGTTCAGGAAGCCGGTGGTCTCGGTGATCGACCGCTGCAGCCGGGAGATGATCGTGCCGGTGAGCTCGTTGTCGAAGTAACGCTGCGGCAGGCGCAACAGCTTCTCGAAGTAGTTGCGCGAGAGGATCGAGCGCAGCCGGATGCCCATCACGTCGCCGAGGTAGCCCCCGACGTTGCTGATCAGGGTGTTCGCAACGTCGACAAGGAGCAGCAGGAATGCCAGCCACAACACCGCGGGGATGCTGCCGCCGGAGCCCTGCAGGCCGGCGACCACCTCGTCGGTAGCGGCCTTGATGATGAACGGGACGGCGAGGCCGGTCGCGGCGACGAGGACGCCGGAGGCGACGATCGCAGCGTAAGCCGGGAGCAGCTCCCTTGCCTCGCCGAGGATCCTGATCAATGGCCGCATTGGCCGATGTTCTCACGAGCCGCGGACAACGGGCACCACAGGTACGGCTAGTGCCCCCCTGCTGCGAGGTAGGCCGCCGCGTCGTACTGGATGCGCAGTTCTCGGATCAGGTCGCCGTCGAGGACGAAGAACTCCGAGAACCGCACGACGCCGCCGGGCAACTCCGCGTCGTACAGGACGGCTGCGCCGTTCGGCGCACTCACCACCTGCAGCAGGGTGATCGCCCGGACGGTCTCGACGAAACCCCGCGCTCCGTGGGTGAAGCGCTCGCCGCCGGCGACCCGGCCGGCGATCGGACCCTCGAACACGAAATCGTCACCCAGAAGGCCGAGCAGGCTGCCGCCGTTCCCGTACTCCTCCGCGCCCCCAGCGATTACCTCGTAGTACTGCCGGAGAACCCGCGGGATCTCCGTCGTGATGACTGCGTCCATGATCTGTCTCCTTCCACGACACTAGCTTGATATTCTCAAGCGCCTACTTGCTTTCTTCAAGCATCAAGGCAGGATTGGTCCATGAAGTCCTATGGGCAGTACTGCGCCCTCGCCCGAGGGTTGGACCTCGTGGGAGATCGCTGGACGCTCCTGATCGTCCGCGAGCTGCTTTCCCTCGGACCCAGCCGCTACGCCGACCTTCAGCGCGGGCTGCCGGGCATCGCGACCAACCTGCTGGCTGCGCGGCTCCGTGATCTTGAAGGTGCCGGGCTCATCGAGCGCAGGGAACTGCCGCGACCGGTGGGTGCAACCGTCTTCGCGCTGACCGAACGCGGTACCCAACTCCGAGGCATCGTCGGCGAGTTCGTGAAGTGGGGTTCAGCGCTGATGGGTTCCGCCGCTTCGGGCGAAGCCTTCCGCGCCCATTGGCTGCTGCTGCCCCTGCGGGCCCTCTGCAGGGACACCCGCCCGGCCTCACCGCTTCAGGTGGTGCGGGTCGGCACGGCTGAGGACGGTTGTGACATCACGGCCCGTGCGGGGACGGTAGGGGTGGTGCCGTCGTCGCCGGACGTCCGCCCGGATGCCGTCGTCAACGGGGACCCCGACGCCATGGTTGCCCTGTTCGCCGGCCGGCTCGACCCCGCCTCGAGTGCTGCCCGTGCGCTGATCACCGGTGACCTCAACGCCGTGGTGCGGGTCCTCGGCAGCCAGTCAGCAGGTCCGATTGCCGCCGGGCAGGGCACAGCCCCCGAGTCCGGGCGCGCACAGAGCCTCCCGGCGCTGGCCTGGCCCTGAGCGGGGGCAGCGCGATCAATCCTTGATCTGGACCTTCGCGTTCAGGTTGGGCAACTCGACGTAGGTCTGGCCAGGGGCCATCTTCAGCGGGCTGCCGTCGGCAAGGGTGAACTGGAAGACCTCGTTGACAGCCCCCTTCGTCCAGTTGCCGGTGACGTACTTACCGGCGTGGGCGTAGTAGAAGGTGCCCTTGTTGTTGATGATCTCGTGGATGGGCTCGAAGTGGTGGCCCGGGTCTGTCGAGATCTTGCCGCTGGCGTAGATCTTGCCGAAGATCTGCTTGGCCCGGATGACCAGCACGTTGTCGGTGGCGACGCGCGTCCCGCCGGCGAGCACGTGCGGGCCCCACGGCATCGAGCGAAGGTACTTCTTCGACTTCGCGCTCCACGTGTAGGTCATGTTGTAGGAGTTCCCCTTCTTCCAGGGGACGCTGACGACGGCAGCGGGCTTGCCGGAGACGGTGGTGCTGACTTCCTCGTCACTCGCCGCCCACGGGAAGTACATCTGCTGCGGGCCGTCCTGGAACTTCTTGGTCGCCTTGGCAAGCACCTTCGGGTGACAGGAGACTGCGCGGTCGTAGTACGTGATGCCGTTGATGCTCCGCACGCGGCTGGCGAGGATGCCGTACGCGCCGGGGGCGCCCTTCTTGGCGTTCATGTAGGACATCATCGGCACGAGGTACTCGGTGAACTCCTTGGCGTAGTCGAGCACCCACGGGAAGGCGCCGGTGTTGCCGATGATCGCCCCGATCGGGCTGAGCATGGGGATGTCGACCGGACGGATCGAGCGGACCGGGTTGACGGTGTCTGCGAACCTGGAGTGGAAGATCGGCACCAGCCGGGTGCTGGTCTTGCCGACCACGTCCGGATACCCGTCCATCTGGACGTAGACGATGTCGGCCTTGTCAAGGCCCATCTGCGGGTGCTCGCCCTTGTTGTCCGGCACCTTCACGGCGACCGCGATGTGCTTGGCGTCGTCGGCGTTCTCGAGCACCTTGCCGGTCAGGGGCCAGCGCGGAGTGGTGTCGACCGGCGCCGTCGTCGCCGACTGGCTGGGGACGGGGGCGCCACTGGTTGCCGGCGCCTGGGTCTGGGCGGGGGCGGGGGTTGCGGTACAGCCCACGAGGGTTGCGCCGGCAACGCCAACAGCTCCGATGACAGCCGTACGACGACTCACCGCTTCCATGAATTCCTCCGTCTAGTGCAGCCGTTCCGGCCGTCCGGGCGCGCTCGCTCCCCGCACAATGGTAGGGCCGCTGCAACGCAGGTCCCGACGACGTGGGGTCGGCGGAACAATCGATTCCGAATCGATACAGGATTCACAGCGTCCGGGGACCGTCCACGTAGCATCACCGGCATGAGCCTGCCGCCGATGGGAGCGGTGAACCGCCTCGATCTCTCGCGGCTGTTCGCCGACACATCCGCGCTCTACCGTCGCTGTTTCCGGCCCTTGCTGGGGCTGGGGGTCATCGCTGCGGTGGTCGCAGGCGGGACGGGGCTGGCCCTGGTCTGGCTGTACGCGACAACGCTGATGACAGCAGTGGTGTCGTTCAATGCTGCCGGGCTCGCGTCCGGGGCACTGCCGGCGGCTGCTGCCGCCTGGCTGGGCTCGCTGCTGGTCACCGTCCAGTGCGGGGCGATGGTCGCCCAGGTGGCGAGCCAGGTCGCCGACGGGAGGACCCCTGACCTGCGGGCGGCCTTGCGGGAGACGACAACCCTCGTACCGCGGCTCCTGCTGCCCTGCCTGGTGTTGAGTGCTGCGACGTGGCTGGTGGGTGCGGTCGGCGTCACCGTCGGGTTGAACGTGCTGCGCGCGGCACGGCTGTCCGCGGCAGCGGACCGGACGGCTGCGCTCTCGGCCGTCCTCACCCTGCTCGGCTCAGTGGCGCTTGCGGCACTGGCCTCTGTGGCTGTCACCTGGTGGCTGCGGGTGAAGCTGTTCCTGCTGCTGCCGGCAGCCAGCCTGGACAAGTTGCCCGGCTTCGCCCCGGTGCAGCGCTCGTGGCAGCTGACCCGGGGCATCGCCGGCCTCGTGTTCGGTGCCCTGTTCGTCGTCGGCCTGGCCGAGGGAACAGCGGTCTGGATCGGCAGCCAGGTGGCGAGCGCGCTGGTCGTCCCACCCGCGTCCGCCGGTGACTTCGCCGGCCTTGTCACGCTCGTCTCACAGCTGATGCCTGCCCTGACGGTGATGACGGCCGTCGGCGTGGCGGTGACCGCGGTCACCGGGCCTTTCCTCACCGTGATGTCGACCCTGGCGTACCGCGGCCTGACGGGCTACCGGTTGACGCCGCTCATGTCGGGATAGCGGTCCCCGACGGGGTCGCCGACCGCGTCGAGGGCGGCCAGTTGCCCGGCGGAGAGCTCGATGGCGTCAGCCGCCACGTTCTCCTCGAGGTAGGTGACCCGCTTGGTGCCGGGGATGGGGGCGATGTCGTCGCCCTTGGCCAGCAACCACGCCAGCGCCACCTGGCCGGGCTTGGCGCCGACCTCTGCTGCAACGGCGTCAACACGCTCGACGATGCCGATGTTCTTGGCAAGGTTGTCGCCCTCGAACCGGGGGTTGTAGCGGCGGAAGTCGCTCTCGTCCAGCTGGTCGAGCGAGCGGATCGTGCCGGTGAGGAACCCCCGCCCCAGCGGGGAGTAGGGCACGAAGCCGATCCCGAGCTCGCGCACCACGGCGAGGATCTCCTGTTCCGGCTCGCGCGACCACAGCGAGTACTCGGTCTGCAGGGCTGTCACGGGGTGGACGGCGTGCGCCCGCCGGATGGTCGCCGGCGCGGCCTCGGACAGCCCGTAGTGCCGGATCTTCCCCTCTGCGATGAGCTCTGCGAGCGCACCGACGGTCTCCTCGACCGGCGTGCCCGGGTCCATGCGGTGCTGGTAGTAAAGGTCGATGTGGTCGGTGTTGAGCCGCTGCAGCGAGCCCTCCACGGCAAGGCGGACGTTCTCTGCGCTGCCGTCAAGGCCGCGCGTGCCGTCGCCGCGGTGCAGGATCGTGCCGAACTTGGTCGCGACGACGACCTGGTCCCTGCGACCGGCGAGCGCGCGTCCGAGCAGTTCCTCGTTGAGGTACGGCCCGTACATCTCCGCGGTGTCGAACAGGGTGACGCCGAGGTCGATGGCGCGGTGGATCGTTGCGATCGCGCCGGCCTCGTCTGTGCCCGCGCCGGTGTAGAAGGCCGACATCCCCATGCAGCCGAGGCCGATGCGTCCGACCTCGAGCTTGTTGCCGAGCGTTGCTTTCCTCATGTGTTTCTCCCTACCCAGTAACCGAAGGGCCAGTCAGGCCCGACGTCGACGACTCTCTCAGGCGGCTTCTGCGCAGCCAAGGTCCGCCGCCGGCTGCCGGTGCGTTGCGATCCGGGTTGGCCGCGCGACTGTGCTCTCCGACTGCCGTGCGACCTGTGCTGCGCGCAGGTCCTGCACCCGCTGCTGGAGCCACGACCCGCGCTGCTCGGTCTCGAGCCGAATCCAGCCGTTCATCGTTCCCCAAGGCATTGTGCTCATCGTGAATCCCTCCTCATTGTTAGTGGTCTCTCACATTGTAAGAGCGGTATAACATGAAGGTCAAGAGCCAATGTATGATCGGCCTCACATCGGGGTCGACGGAAGGAGGCGCGGGATGGGTTACCACCATGGAGACCTGCGGACGGCACTGGTCGACGCCGGCATCGCGCAGGTCGCGGAGGGCGGGCTGCCTGCCCTCTCCGTCGCAGAGGCTGCCCGACGGACGGGCGTGAGCGCCGCCGCCCCGTACCGGCACTTCCCGAGCCGGCAGGACTTCGTTGTCGCCGTCGCCACCCGGGCTGCCCAGGAGCTCGAGGCCACCATGCGGAGCGCTGCCGACGAAGCGGGCGATGATCCGGTGGAGGCCATCGCCGCGGCTGCCGCCGCCTACGTCAGGTTCGCAGCCACCCGGCGGACCGGGTTCGACCTGGTCTACGCGCCCGAGCTCCGCGGCGTCCACGACGACGAGCTCCGCGAGGCAGGCCGCTCGATCAGCGACCTCGTGCTGCTCCGCGCCATCGAGGCCACCGGTGGCGACAACCGCGCTGCGGTCGGCGTGGTCCCGCAGTTCATGGTCGTGGCGCACGGCGCGGCGTCCATGAACCGGATCGGCATCTTCAACGATCTGGACTCCGCGGCCGCGCTGGCCGCGAAGACGGTGCGCAGCCTGCTGCGCGGCGCAGTGACGCCCACCGCCTAGCTGCACGCCCGTCCGGGTTCAGGGCCGGGCGCCGAGCCAGCCGATGGTCTCGGTCAACTGGGTCTCCCACGGGGTGGGTGCCAGTCCGAACTGCTCCTGCGCGGCGGTCGAGTCCAGCACGAAGGGGCGCTCGAACTGGTGCCGGGTCTCCCACAGCTCGCGCAGCATCGGTGAGAACCAGCCGCCGACGCTGACCGCCACCCGCGGCAGCGCCGAGATCCTCGGGGTGGGGACGCCGGCGAGCGCGCTGGTCTCGGTGGCGACGTGGCGGACGGTGCGTGGCGGCAGCGTCGGCACGTGCCAGGCACGTCCCCAGCCGTCACCAGTGGCCAGCGCAGCGGCCAGGGCGCCGATGTCGCCGAGGTAGCTCCACGAGTGCGGCACGTCGAGGCCACCGACCGGCAGGCTCACCGGCTTCCCGGCAACCGCCGGGGCGATCACGTAGGTGTTCAGCAGGCTCGTGCCGGTGTGCGCACCGGGACCGAAGTAGTCCGAGGGGCGTACTTCGGTGACGCGGCAGCGACCTTCCGCGTGCGCGCCCAGCGCTTCCTGCCACATCCGCACCCTGATCTCGCCCTTCGTGCCGTTCGGATGCTGCGGGGTTGCCTCGGTCATCGGGGCGTCCACCCGGCCGTAGCCGTACAGGTTCGAGATGGTGACCAGCCCCGCGCCGGAGCGTTCTGCCGCACCGAGGAGGGCTGCAGCCATCGGCGGCCACTCCTGTGCCCAGCGCCAGTAGCGGCTCGGGTTCACGGCGTTGACGATGCTCTGCGCGCCGGCGACGGCAGCGTCGAGGGCTGCGACGTCGGTGATGTCGACGGCGCGTCCCTCCGCGCCGTCGGGCAGGTCCTTCGGCCCGGAGCGCGACAGCACGACGACCTGCTGGCCTGCTTCGAGAAGCGAGCGCGTTGTCGCCCTGCCGATCCCGCCCGCTCCAATCACCACGTGCTTGCCCATGACTGCCCCTTAGTGAACGATGTTCTCGCTTCAAGCCAAGCACCGATTGTGGCAAGATGCAAGAACACTGTTCACACTTCGCGGAAAGGGTGCCGATGGGCAAGCGTGCCGAGCACAGGGAGACCACGGAGCGGGCCATCCTCGACGCGAGCCTGCGGCTGCTCGCCGATGGGGGCGCGACCGGCCTCACCGTCCGTGGGCTGGCAAGGGAACTCGGGATGGTGCCGAGCGGCCTTTACCGCTACGCGGCCAACCGCGACGAGCTGCTCACACTGCTGATCGCCCACGCCCATGGCGACCTCGCCGATCGCGTTCGTGCCGTGCATGACCGGGTGGACGCCGCCGACCTGCGCGGGCGCTGGCGGGCGATCGCCCACGCCATCAGGGACTGGTCGCTGGAGCATCGGCACGAGTTCGCCCTGATCTTCGGCACCCCGGTGCCGGGCTACCACGCCCCGCCCGAGCGGACGGAGGAGCCGGGCACGCGCGTGCTGGTGCTGCTCGCCCGCCTCGGTGCGGACGCGGAAGCCGCAGGGGTGGGGCCGGCACTGGGCGAGCAGTTCGACACCGCAGCCACCAGGGGCGCGGCACCCGCCCTTGCCTTCATCGCGCAGGCCGGGCTCGCGCTCAGCGCACCGACGGCGCTGGCCGGCATCAGCGCCTGGCAGCTCGTGATGGGCTCAGTGCTCAGCGAGCAGTTCGGCTACCTGGGCCACGACGGGCTCGATTTCGCATCGGCCTTCGACGGAGTCGTGCTGGCCGGGGAGCAGCTGATCTTCGGGGCTCAGGCCTCGTAGTCGACGCACACCCGTGCGGTGCGCAGCTTTCCGATCAGCCCGGCGACCGCGACGTGGTCGGGGTGCACGGCGTAGGCCTCCAGCGCCCCGGGCGACTCGAACTCGGAGTACAGCACCAGGTCGTAGCTGTGCTCGAACGGATCGCTCGGGATCACCGGCTCGAGGGTGATGATCCCCGGGACGACCTCGGTGAGTCCCAGCAGGGCCTCGCGCACCTTCAACAGGTTGGTGGCCTTGTCTGCGCCTTCCGCCTCATCGGCGAAGTTCCACATCACGATGTGCTTGATCACGGGTGACACCCTACGCAGGCCCGGCGTCGTGGCGGACCAGGTCGAGCAGGTCGTGCCATGCCTCGATCTTCGTCCGTTCACTGCCGCGGATCCCGCCGCGGGCGATCTCCGCCTCGTCGATCCGGCGCCAGTCCTCGAGGTCACTGGGACGGACGCCGCGCTCGGCGAGGGTGGCATCGAGATCCGCGAGGTGGCGGCGAGGTTGGGTGGCCAGGTCCTCCAGAAGGTGCGCGACCGTCTCCGCCGCGTCCTTCTTGTTGCTGCCGATCAGGCCGACCGGGCCACGCTTGATCCAGCCGACGGCGTACTCGCCGGGGCGCGCGGAACCGTCCAGCTCGAGCACGCGTCCCTCGAGGTTGGGGATGCGACCCTCGTCGTACGGGACGCCGGGCAGCGGCACCCCGCGGTAGCCGATCGAGCGCAGCACCAGGTCGGCGGGAACGGTGAGTGCCCCTTCGTGACGCCCGCTCGCTCCGCTCACGGACTCCTCAGGGACCGGAACAGGAGCAGGGGCCGTCTGCTCGAAGCGGACGGCCTGCACGCGACCCTCCCCGTCGAGCGCTGCGGGACGGTGCCAGAACAGCACGTGCAGCCAGCGGTCGGTCGTGACCGGCGATTCGGCGACAGCCTTGGCGATCGATGCGACGTTGGCGCGGGCGTGGCGCTCGAGGACGGAGGAGTCAATGGCTTCGAGGTCGCAGCCGGTGAGGGTGATCCCGATGCCCGGCGTCTCCAACAGCTCGCGGAGTTCGGGGGTGGTGAACGTCGCGTGCTCGGGGCCCCGGCGTCCGACCAGCCAGACGTTCCTGATCTCGGCCTCACGCAGCGCTGCCAGGACACTGTCGGGCATGTCGGTGGCGCTGAGCGCGTCCGGCTCCTTCAGCAGGATCCGGGCGACGTCGACGGCGACATTGCCGACGCCGATCACGACGGCGTCCCGCACGCCGGCCATCGGCTGCGGTTCCGCGTCCGGGTGCCCGGAGTACCAGGCGACGAACTGGCGGGCGGAACGGCTGCCGGGCAGGTCCTCGCCCGGGATGCCAAGACGGCGGTCATCGGCAGCACCCACCGCGTAGATCACCGCGTCGTAGGACGCGACCAGCTCAGCGGCGGTGACGTCCCTGCCGAACTCCACCAGCCCGAGGAAACGCACCCGGTCGGACTCGAAGACCCGGGCGAGGGTGACGGCGACGGCCTTGATGCTGGCGTGGTCGGGAGCGACGCCGTAGCGCAGGAGCCCGAACGGGGTCGGCAACCGGTCGAAGATGTCCACCCGCACGTCGGGGTCGGTCACCAGTGCCGCCGCTGCGAACAGGCCGGACGGCCCGGCGCCGACGATCGCGACCCGCGGCGGCTCAACTGTCGGCATGCCCACAACGTAGTAGCCAGTCGCCCTCCGTGTACTCCTTGGGACGCTGGCGCGTCCCGCGTCACGACTCCCACGCCTGGCTCAGGGAGCGTTCGGGTTCAGGGCCGGCACGAAAGGGGACAGTCCCCTTTCGTGCCGGCCCTGTGTCGTGCCGCGTCAGGCTCGGGTGGCAAGGAGCCAGACCGTGGTCACGATCGGCTGGCGCTGGCCGCCGACGTGGACGACCTCTGCGCCGTCGACGGTCAGCTGGCTGGCGTAGTGGCCGAGGGCACGCTGGACGGTGGGCAGCCACTGCGGCAGGGCCACCTCGTCGGCGCCGGGGACGGGGAGCAGCGGCTCGGAGACAAGCTCGACCAGCGGGATCCCGGTGAGGTCGGCAGCCACCCGGGCGACGTGGTGACAGGCGATGTGATCGGGATGGCCGTAGCCGCCGTGCCGGTCGTACGCGACAAGGGTGTCGGCACCGAAGAACTGCAGGTAGGCGGCCAGGTCGGCCGCCGCCTGCTCGGCCGGAACGGACGTGAGGCTGTCCGCCCCGGCGTCACCACCAGGACCGGCGAGGGTCTCCGCCTCGTCGAGCCAGCGCATGCCCGAGTCGGTGTAGCGCCGCGCGGGCCGGTTACTGTCGCGAGCCGGCGGCGTCCCGAGGAAGACGTGGTCGGTGACGCCCAGCTCTGCCAGCGCGCCCGTCAGTTCCCCGAGTCGGCGATCGACCAGCTCCGGCGTCCCCTCGAGCGCCGACAGCGGCCCGGGCACGACGCCGCCGAGCTCGCCGCGCGTGGCCGTCACGACGGCCACCTGGTGGCCGGTGTCGACCAGGTCGGCGAGCAGGGCGCCCGTTGCGAGGGTCTCGTCGTCGGGATGCGCATGCAGGAAGACGACCCGCTGTCCCCAGGCGGTCATGCGCCCAGCAACGCTTCGTAGATCACGGACAACCGCAGCGCCGCGAAGGTCCAGTCGAACCGGCGTGCGTGGACGCGGGAGACGAGGCTCATCCGCTCCAGCAGTCCGGGCACCATCAGCAGCCGGGTGAGGGCGAGCGCCCAGTCCTCGGGTCGGCGGGAGTCCATCAGCTGACCCGTCACACCATGGGCGACGGCCTCGCGAAGGCCTCCCGCGGCTGCGGCAACGACCGGCGTCCCGCTGGCAGCAGCCTCGAGGGCGATCAGGCCGAACGTCTCCGAGTGGGACGGGACGAGGACGACGCGCGCGCCGCGCAGCAGCCGTGCCAGGTCGGGACGCGGCTGTGCGCTGATGAACGTGACGTTGCTGGCGACCCCGAGCTCCGTGACCATGGCGTGCAGTGACTGCTCGTAGGAGCGGAACGCGTCGGAGGCGCCCCCCGCGACCACCAGGTGCGGACGGATCTCCGGGTCGACGTGCGCCAGCGCCTGGATCGCGAGGTCGGGGCCCTTCAGCGGTTCGAGCCGTGCCGCCACGAGGACGTAACCGTGCGGCCAGGCCTCCGGGCCCGTCGCCGGCAGGCCCCAGCGGTCCTCGCCGGGCGCAAGGGGCCGGAACTGGTCCTGCCGCACACCGGGCGACACGATCGACACCCGGTCGGAATCGGCGCCGCACCGGTCGATGACGGTCTGCGCCTCGGCGGCGGAGATCGCGACGACAGCCTGCGAGCCCTTGGCGACAGCCGCCTCGCCGGGCACCCGTCGCGGCGACTCCGGCGGCTCGCCTGCGGAGAGCGGCGAGCCCACGGGTGCAGCAACCGAGTGGTAGCTCTGCACGTGCGGCACGCCCCACCTCGCCGCGACCGGCAGCGCGGCCACCCCGGACATCCAGTGGTGGGAGTGGATGACGTCACTGGGTTCGAGGGCTGCGAGACCTGCGCTGAACTGCTCGATGTGGTCGTCGATCAGGCTCTTGGCCAGCGGCGTCGGCGGGCCGGCGTCCAGGTGTCGCAGCGTGACGCCGGGGTAGAGCTCGACGGCGTCCGGATCGTCGGGGTGCGAGCGCCGGGTCACCAGCTCCACACGGTGGCCGAGCGCGGCAAGGGCTTCCGCCTGGGCGCGTTCGACGACGTTCATGCCGCCTGCATCCCCCGTCCCGGGCATCGTCGCCGGTGAGGTGTGCATGGAGACGAAGGTGATCTTGAGGGCGCCTGACACGCGGTGAGCATAGTTGCCCCCTGGATCCCGGTGCCGCGACCAGTCCGGGAACGGGCGGCCGTCCGTGGGAGGATGACGCAATGACAGCGCTCCCACCTCCTGCGATCGGCTCACCGCCTGGGCGTGCCGTTGGCCCGCAGTGGCTGTTCCTCGTGATCATGGCCGGGTTGGGCATGGTGGGCCCTTTCTCGATCGACACGATCTTCCCCGCCTTCGCCCAGATGCAGCGGGAGTGGGGATCCTCCGAGATCGAGCTGCAGCAACTGATCAGCGTCTACCTGCTGTCCTTCGCCGTGATGAGCCTGCTGCACGGCCCGCTGTCCGACGCGCTGGGCCGCAAGCCGGTCATCATCGGCGGCACCATCCTCTTCATCGCTGCCTCCGTCGGGTGCGCCCTTTCGCCGAGCCTTCCGGTGCTGCTGTTCTTCCGGGCGATGCAGGGCCTGAGCGCCGGAGCGGGCCAGATCATCAGCCGCGCCATGGTGCGCGACGTGTTCACCGACGACCAGGCACAGCGCACCATGAGCCACATCGCCATGATCTTCGGGCTGGCACCGGCGCTGGCACCCATCGTCGGCGGCTGGCTGCTGGGCATCGGCAGCTGGCGGGGCATCTTCTGGTTCCTGGTCGGCTTCGGCGTGGTCATCCTGCTGCTGGTGATTTTCGCGCTCGCCGAGACCCACCCGCCGGAACTGCGGTCGAAGTTCGACGCGCGCACGCTCGTCTCGGGACTGCTCGTCGTGGCGCGTGACCGCAATGGGCGCCGGCTGGCGTTCACCGGCATGTTCAACTTCGCCGGCATGTTCCTGTACATCTCGTCTGCACCACTGTTCGTGCTGAAGCTCCTCGGCAAGGGCGAACAGGACTTCTGGATCCTGTTCGTGCCACTGATCTCGGGCCTCGTGCTCGGTTCGTGGGTGAGTGGCCGGCTCGCCGGACGGATGAGCGGACGCAAGCTGGCGTCCCTCGGCTACATGATCAGCCTCGTCGGCGGGCTGGTGAACCTGCTCTTCTCGCTGTTCCCTGCGACGCAGGCGCTGCCCTGGGCCGTCCTCCCCCTGCCGATCTACTCGTTCGGGATCGCCATCGCCTTCCCGATCCTCACGCTGGCGATGCTCGACCTGTTCCCTCACTCCCGGGGATCCGCCTCCTCCGTGCAGTCGTTCGTCGCCCTCGTCGCGAATGCCGCTATCGCCGGCCTGCTCGCGCCCGCGGTCGCGTTCTCGCAGCCGAGCCTTGCCGTCACAGCCCTCGCGTTGACCACGGTCGCGTGGTTCCTGTGGCGCCGCCACCTGCAGATGACCCACACCGAGCCGGCCGCCACCCCCGACGCCCCCGCCTACGAACCCACCGACGAGATGTGACCCCCGCCGGTCCCCTTCGGGAGGGTTGAGTCGATAGCGTGGCCACCGTGACCACTGACGAAGCCATCATCCAGCTCGCCGGCGACACCGTCCGGCTCGAACTCCTGCCCCTCGGCGCCACGCTGCGCCGCTTCGAGGTGCTCCTGCCCGACGGTAGCTGGCGAAACATCCTGCTCGGCCACCCGACAGCTGCCGACTACGAGACCAACGTCGGCTACCTCGGGGCGAGCGTCGGACGCTTCGCGAACCGCATCGGCGGCGCGCGTTTCACCCTCGACGGGACGCGGTACATCGTGGACGCCAACGAGGGCGTGAACCAGCTGCACGGCGGGGCCAAGGGTTTCTCGACGCTGGTGTGGGACGTCGAGGGCGTGGGAGACGACTGGGTGGAGTTCACCCTCGAGAGCCCCAACGGCGACCAGGGCTTCCCCGGCAAGATGCGGGTCTCCGCGCTCTTCGAGTTGGTGGCCGGCGGCGCCCAGGTGACCTACCGGGCCACCACAGACGCCTCGACTGTGGTGAACCTCACCACCCACCCGTACTTCAACCTCGACGGCGAGGACTCCGGCGACACCGACTTCCACCAGCTGCGCATCCCCGCCGCTGCCTACACTCCCAACGATGACGACGGCATCCCCACCGGCGAGATCCGCGACGTCACCGACTCAGCAGCCGACTTCCGGCTCGGCCGCGTACTCGGGCCGGCACGGGAGCACGCGCTGGAGGAGGGCATCACCCGCAACGGCGGCTACGACCACAACTTCATCATCGAAGGGACGGGCCTGCGCAAGCACTGCCGTTTCACCGGCGCGAGCGGGCTGACGCTGGTGTTGCGCAGCGACGCACCGGCGTTGCAGGTCTATACCGGGGAGCACCTGGACGGGACCGCCCCCGGCACCTCCGGTGTGCCGTACGTGCGGAGGGCAGGCGTGGCGCTGGAGCCGCAGGGCTTCCCCGACGCCCCGAACCACGCCAACTTCCCCAGCACTGTGCTGCGTCCCGGCGAGGAGTACGTCACCACCACCCAGTGGCTGGTCAGCTGAACCTGCCGGAGACACGAGAGCGGCACGAAAGGGGACAGTCCCCTTTCGTGCCGGACACGTCGCCAACGCCGGGTTCGTCCGTCTGATCCCGGCTGTCACACGACACGCCGACGACACGCCGGACTCTCGGAAATTGCCCGAAATGATCCCTGACAACCCCTTGCGGGGTGGCTCCGGACAGGACTAGAAATCTCTCACCGGGCCACTTCGGTGGACCGGGGATCGGAAGCAGGAAGTCAGCTTGCTGGTGGGCTTGCCCACCGGGACGCCCGGTGATGCGGGGGTTGGCTGGCTGGTGGTTTCCGGTGCGACGTTGGACATCACGCCTCGTCAACCAGAAGGCCCCGGAGACTCATACTCGCCGGGGCCTTCGCCTTTCACCCGACCGGTTCGCCGTCGACGAGGTAAGTCACCGGCGTCGGGAGCTGGACCGTCCGGGAGACCGTGCACAACCGGTCCCGTGACTGTGCCAGCGCGCGGCTGAGGACGCTCCTCGCACGGTCACCGTCCGCGCCGGCGGGAAAGACCACCCGGAAGTCCAGCTCGATCTCGCCAAGGTGGTTTCCGAGTTCATCGCGGAGCTTGGAAGCACGGGCCGCGATCTCGAACGACTCGGGCTCGGCGCGCCGGCGGGTGATGTGGTCGACGTCCATCGCGCTGCAGGCCGCCGCACCTGCCAGCAGTAGCTCGATCGGGGTGAAGTCGCTGGTGCCACCCTCCCCGAGGACGAGACGGGTGCCGCGGCTGTTGACAGCCTCGAAGGTGTACGGCCCGGTGCGGGAAAGGCTGACGGAGCGCAGGTTGGTTTCGGTCACCCGGCCAGTATCGCCGGGCCCCAGGCTCGTCAGGCAAAGGCGAAGGCCCCGGCGAGTATGAGTCTCCGGGGCCTTCTGTTCGACACGACGTGATGCTCGCATCTCACCGGACGCCACCAGCCAGCCAACCCCCGCATCACCGGGCGTCCCGGTGGGCAAGCCCACCAGCAAGCTGACTTCCTGCTTCCGATCCCCGGTCCACCGAAGTGGCCCGGTGAGAGATTTCTAGTCCTTTCCGGAGCCACCCCGCAAGGGGTTTCCGGGGACCAATTCCACCAATTTCGAGGCCTCCGGCGTGTCGTCGGCGTGTCGCGTGACAGCCGGGATCAGACGGACGCACCCGCGCCCTCATCCTGCTCTGCGTGCGCGCGATCGAGGGCGTCCAGCATGGCCTGCGAACCCCGGAGCAGGAGCTGGAGGTCCTCCAGCGACAGGCGCTCGATGACCACGCCCAGCGCCCGGCCGAACATTGAATCCATCTGCCTGATCACGTCGAGGCCCAGCTCGGTGGGGTGCAGCCGTCGGACGCGGCGGTCGTCCGGATCGTCCACGCGGATGATCAGGCCCTTCTCCACCAGCCGGTCGATCAGACCGCTCGCCGTGGGCGCACTCACGCTGAGACGGTCGCCGAGCTCGTGGCCGGTGATGCCCGGGTCCTTAGCGATGTGGCTCAGTACCCGGACCTGCTGCATGGTCAGGTCCGGCGGCAGGGGCATCGGCCCGACCAGTCCGACGGCGCGATCGTGCACCCGGGAGTTGAGTTCGAACAGCTCCTGGACCACCGCAGCGCGCTCGCCGTCGAGCTCGAGATACGGCAAGGAATGCACAGTGGATCACTTTCGTTGAGCAAAATAGTTAGAGCTATGCTAACTGAAGTGGTCGGCGACGGCCACGCTGTCCGTGGGAACCGCTAAAGGGGATTGCCGTGCTTCGTCTGACCAAGATCAGCCTCGCGCACCGCACGGTGGTGCTGCTGCTGAGCCTGCTCACCATCGGGCTCGGCGTCTACGCCGCCGGCGCACTGAAGCAGGAGCTCATCCCGTCGATCGACCTGCCGCGAGGCAGCGTCCTCACGATCTTCCCGGGTGCGGCGCCCGACGTGGTGGAGGCCCAGGTCTCCAAGCCGATCGAGACAGCGGTCAAGGGTGTCACCGGCGTGACCTCGGTCACCTCGAAGAGTTCCAGCGGCGTCTCCCAGGTCACGGCAACCTGGGACTACGGACTGGCCGCAGACGACATGGCGAACAAGATCCGCAGCGCGATCTCGTCGATCTCCTCGACGCTGCCTCCCAACGTCGACCCGAACGTGCTCACCGGCGGAACCGACGACATTCCTGTCGTGGTCCTGGCCATCTCATCGAACGACAACCTGACCGACCTGTCCGACAAGGTGACCCAGGTGGTCGCGCCGGCCCTCAAGTCAACGCCGGGCGTCCGTGACGCCGCGGTCTCGGGGCAGCAGAAGAACGAGATCGTGATCACCTACAAGCAGTCCCAGATCCAGGAATACGGGGTCGATCCCACCCTGATCGGGGCGCTCTTCTCTGCCAACTCGACAGCGATCCCGTCGGGGACCATGCGCACCGACACCGCCAACTACGACGTCCAGACCGGCACCACGTACTCCAGCGCCGAGGAGATCTCGAGGTTGATGCTGCAGGGCACCGACGGACCGGTGATGTTGAGCGACGTGGCCACCGTGAAGGAACAGCCGGTCGAGACCACGAGCATCTCGCGCGTGAACGGCGAGACCGCCCTTGCCGTCACCGTCACCAAGAACTCCGACGCGAACACCGTCAGCGTCTCCCACGCAATCTCGGCCCAACTGCCCGGCCTGACCGAGCAACTGGGGAACGGGGCGGAGTTTGCGGTGGTGTTCGACCAGGCGCCCTACATCGAGGACTCCATCCGTGACCTGAGCGTCGAAGGCGCGATCGGCCTCGCCATGGCGATCCTCGTGATCCTGATCTTCCTCGGTTCGGTACGGCCCACCCTGATCACGGCCATCTCGATCCCGTTGTCGCTGCTGATCGCCCTGATCGGCCTCTGGGTCGGTGGCTACACCCTGAACATCCTCACCCTCGGCGCCCTCACCGTAGCCATCGGACGCGTGGTGGACGACTCGATCGTCGTGATCGAGAACATCAAGCGACACCAGGGGTACGGCGAGTTCGGCCGTAAGTCGATCACGAATGCCGTGCGGGAGGTGGCCGGTGCGGTCACCAGCTCGACCCTGACCACCGTCGCGGTGTTCCTGCCGATCGGCCTCGTCGGCGGCCAGGCCGGCGCCATCTTCCGTCCCTTCGCTGTCGCGGTCACGGTCGCCCTGCTCGCGTCCCTGTTCGTCTCGCTCACCGTCGTGCCGATGTTCGCTTCCTGGTTCATGAAGCCGACGGCGAAGCAGCAGGTCGCACTCGCTGCGCAGGCGGGGAAGCCGGAGAAGGACACCCTGGTCCAGAAGGCGTACCTGCCGGTGCTCACGTGGGCACTGGCCCATCGCTGGATCACGCTGCTGATCGCGCTCGGCCTTTTCGGCGGGACGCTCGCCCTCGCGCCGCAGCTGAAGACCGACTTCATCGGCCAGATGGGCAACGAAAGCCTCACCATCACCCAGAAGCTGCCCTCGGGCACCGGACTGGCCCAGACCGACGCGGCGGCCAAGCAGGTCGAGGCGGTCTTGAAGGCCGACCCCTCCGTGAGCTCCTACACGACCAGCATCGGCGGTTCGACGTCGGTGTTCATGGGGAGCCAGGCCGATACGAACCAGGCCCTCTACACCGCCAACCTGAAGTCGGGGGCCGATCCCACCGAGGCAGCCAACCGCCTACGGCAGGACATCGCCGACCTTGGAAGAAGCGCCGGGGTGGTCGAGGTGTCGATCGGCAGTGGAGGCGGCGGGTCGACCGGAGTGGTGCTCTATGTGGAGAGCTCGGACGCCGCCCTCCTCAAGTCCACCAGCGACGAGGTGCTGGCGATGATGAAGACCGTCCCCGGCCTCACCAATGTCACCAGCGACCTCAGTGACGCGAGGGAGCAGCTCGCTGTTGACGTGAACGAGCAGAAGGCCGCCGACAACGGCATGACCCAGGTCTTCATCGGTCAGGCTGTGGCCCGCGCGGTCCGCGGCCAGCAGATCGGCTCCCTGGCAAAGGGTGACACCACCCTGAGCGTCTACCTGCGCTCGCAGACCCCGGTCAAGAGCCTCGCGGAACTGCGGGAGATCAAGCTGCCGGTGACCCAGGCGATGAACGGCAACGCCAAGTCCGACGCGGCAGACAAGGTGACCGCGCGCTCGGACAAGTTGCAGGCCGATGCCAAGAAGTCTGCGACGACCGCCTACAACGACCAGGTCAAGGCGCTCAAGAAGAGCAAGGCGAGCGCGCAGAAGGCCGTGAAGAGCCTCACCCGGCAGATCAACAGCGCCAAGGGCAAGCTGTCGAGCCTGCAGAAGCAGCTGGCAGCGATCCCTGCCAAGTGCTACCCCGTCCCGGTCACCCCCAACGACCCGGACTGCGCGCCCGTCGCGACCGGCATCTTCAAGCTCTCGCAGCAGATCTCGGCAGTCGCGTCCCAGATCGGCGCGCTGAGCGGAGCCCTCGCGCAGACGAAGGCCGGCGTGACCGCTGCCGACAAGCAGCTGACGGGCGTTCGGGAAGGCCGCACCGCTTCCCTGGAAGCACAGGCCAAGCAGCAGTCGATCGCCGACGCCGGCAAGGCTGCAGGCAAGGCGACCGCCGACCCGATCAAGCTGAAGGCCGTCGCCGACGTCAAGGTCGTCGCAGCTCCTGCTTCGGTCACCCGGGTGGACGGCACGCGCGCGGCCACCCTCACCGCCAGCTCGGAATCGTCCAACCTGGGAGCAACGACCGCGCAGATCAATGCCGGGATCGCTGCGCTCGACCTGCCCGACGGTGTCACCGTGCGGGTGGGTGGGGTGTCCCAGCAGCAGTCCGAGTCGTTCGCCCAGCTCGGCCTCGCCATGGTGGTGGCGATCTTCGTCGTCTACCTGATCATGGTGGCAACCTTCGGTTCGCTGCTGCAGCCGCTGATCCTGCTGGTCTCGATCCCGTTCGCTGCGACCGGCGCACTGGCTCTCTCGCTCATCACCGACACCGCGCTCGGCGTGCCGTCGATGATCGGTCTGCTGATGCTGATCGGCATCGTGGTCACCAACGCCATCGTGCTGATCGACCTGATCAACCAGAAACGCAAGGCGGGAGCCAGCGTGGAGGACTCGATCAGGCAGGGCGCCCGACTGCGCGTGCGACCGATCGTGATGACGGCGCTGGCGACGGTCTTCGCCCTGATCCCGATGGGACTGGGGCTGACCGGTGGCGGCGGCTTCATCTCCAAGCCGCTCGCTGTGATCGTGATCGGCGGCCTGATTTCCTCGACGATGCTGACGCTGGTCCTCGTCCCGGTGCTCTACGACATCCTCGAGACCTGGCGCGAGAAGCGGGAGCACCGCAAGCACGACCGAGCCGCAGCCCGAAAGGCCGCTGCGGAAGCGCCAAAAGCATGATCGCGTGACGTTGTGCCCCAACTTCGGGGGACAACGTCACGCGTAGCTGCCTCGGCAGCGTGGACACGGCTGAGAGGTGCCGGTCCAGCCGAGGGCCCTGAGGGAGTCTGAGACCTGCCGCGCCACTCGACATGGGGTGCCGACGACCTGCTTCCAGCCGAGCCTGAGCGTGACCAGGCCAGCCAAGAGGTGCGCGTTGTCCCGATCCATGTCGGCGAGCGCCGTGGCGCCGCGGTGGTAGGCCTTGCCATCGAGCTCGATCAGCAGCCCGAACTCCTCGTACCAGGCGTCACAGCGGTAGCGGCCGAGCGGGCTTGCCTGTCTTCTGGCCGTCGGAAGCCGGTGCGCCCGCTCCACGTCGCGCGCGTAGCGAACCTCGAGCGGGCTCTGGGACCCGGCGGCAACCTCGTTGACCAGCTCCTCCAGTAGGCGGCGGTGCGGATGCCGCGCCGTCTCACCGAGAAGGTTGACGATCTCTCGGGGCCGCAGCCTGCGGCTTCCGATGGCCTCGGCGAGCAACGAGACCACCTGGTCAGCATCGGCGACCGTCGTCACATCGATGATCGTCTGCGCCAGCCGCGTCCGAGGAGGCTCGCCGGACCCCAGGCGGGGAGAACGGATGAACTGCCAGCGAGGGTCATGGATCCTCGACTGTCCCGAGATGAAGACCGCGACGCAGTCGGGTGGCGTCGGCAGGAGGCCATGGAGAAATGCTGCGGCGTGCATCCCGAGCACCGCGCTCCGACCCCCGAGCAGCACACCTGTCCAGGCCAACTGGCGCCAACCACCGTCCTTCGTGGCGTACACGCCACGTGCGATGCGGGCGAGCACGCCCTGGCCGACCATCCGCTCGATCACCCGGTCCGTGACTCCGAAGCCTGCGAGCTGGGCGCCGGAAACGGTCGAGTCCTGGCGCGCCGCCAGAAGAAGGAGCTCTGGGGACAGGGATCGTCGGGGAATCACGCCCTTCACCTTCGGCACGCCGGACCACTGCACGTCACGTGGGCGGCAGCCTGTTGACAGCGCGGGATGTTATCCACCGTGTTCGGTGGCAATCGTCACGCGCTCGTGTCAGAGGCGCGTGGCAGAGTTGAGCCACCATGACGGGGGACGTGCTGGAGCGGTTCTCCGTAGCCACCAGGGAGTGGTTCCGGAGCAACTTCGCCGCGCCCACGCCCGCGCAGACCGGCGCCTGGGACGCGATCTCCAGCGGACGTCACACGCTCGTCGTCGCACCCACCGGTTCCGGCAAGACTCTCTCCGCCTTCCTCTGGGCGATCGACCGCCTGGCCACCGAGCCTCCGGTCGAGGCATCCGCGCGCTGCCGGGTGCTCTACATCTCGCCGCTGAAGGCCCTCGCCGTCGACGTGGAGCGCAACCTCCGCAGCCCGTTGGTCGGCATCGGGCACGCTGCTGCCCGGCTCGGGCTGCCCCGCCCCGACATCTCGGTCGCCGTCCGCTCCGGCGATACCCCTGCCGAGGAGCGACGGGGGTTCGTCCGCCGACCCTCCGACATCCTCATCACCACGCCGGAGTCGCTGTTCCTGCTGCTCACCTCCGCCGCGAGGGAAGCCCTGCGCGGCATCGAGACCGTGATCATCGACGAAGTGCACGCCGTCGCCGGCACCAAGCGGGGCGCGCACCTGGCGATCAGCCTCGAACGGCTGGACGCCCTGCTGGCCAGACCGGCCCAGCGCATCGGGCTGTCTGCCACCGTCCGCCCGGTGGAGGAGGTGGCACGCTTCCTCGCCGGCGGCCTCGAGGTGAGCGTGGTGAACCCGACGAGCGAGAAGCGCTGGGACCTCGAGGTGATCGTGCCGGTGCCGGACCTCGCCGCCATCGGTGACCTCACCGGGGACCTGTCCGGACCGGCGGCCGGCGAGCCGGAGCGCACCTCGATCTGGCCGCACGTCGAGGAACGCATCGTCGACCAGATCGCCTCGCACTCGTCGACGCTGGTGTTCGTCAACTCCCGTCGCCTGGCCGAGCGGCTGACCGCACGCCTCAACGAAATCTGGCTCGACCGCCTCGAGCATGCCGAGGAGTCCCCCGCGTTCCCTGAGCCTGAAGAAGGGTCGGCCCTTCGTGACGGCTCGCGGGTCCTGAGGAGCTCGTCGGAGCCTGCGGAGCCGGGCGTCTCGAACGGCGCAAGCTCACGAGCCTCCTCTGGGGCCGTTTCGACGCGTGCCCCCGCCCAGGTGATGGCGCAGTCCGCGATCAGCAGGGGCGCACCGCCGGTGCTCGCGCGTGCCCACCACGGTTCGGTCAGCCGGGAGCAGCGCCAGCAGACAGAGGAGGATCTCAAGGCCGGCCGGCTGCCCGCTGTCGTGGCCACCTCGTCGCTGGAACTGGGCATCGACATGGGTGCCGTCGACCTCGTCGTGCAGGTGGAGGCGCCGCCCTCGGTGGCGTCCGGCCTGCAGCGGGTGGGGCGTGCCGGGCACCAGGTGGGCGCTGTGTCGCGCGGCGTGCTGTTCCCGAAGTTCCGCGGCGATCTGGTGCAGACGGCTGTCATCGTCGAGCGCATGCGGGCGGGCGCCATCGAGGCGTTGCGCCTGCCGGCCAACCCGCTCGACGTGCTCGCACAGCAGATCGTCGCGATGGTCGCCCTCGACGAGTGGACGGTGGGTGACGTCGAGGCGCTGGTCCGCCGGGCGGCTCCGTTCTCCGGGCTCACCCGAGGCGTGCTCGACTCCGTGCTCGACATGCTCAGCGGTCGCTACCCGTCCGATGAGTTCGCGGAGCTGCGTCCGCGCCTGGTGTGGGACCGCGTCGCCGACACCCTCGTCGGGCGCCGGGGAGCCCAACGGCTGGCCGTCACCTCGGGCGGCACCATTCCGGACCGTGGCCTCTACGGCGTCTTCCTCGCGGGCGAGGGGACGGGCCGGCGGGTCGGAGAGCTCGACGAGGAGATGGTCTACGAGTCCCGGGTCGGCGACGTGTTCACGCTCGGCACCTCCACCTGGCGCATCGAGGACATCACCCACGACCGCGTGCTCGTCACACCAGCACCCGGAGTGCCGGCGCGGCTTCCGTTCTGGAAGGGCGACACCCTCGGCCGTCCTGCCGAGCTCGGACGCGCCGTCGGCGCCTTCGTCCGCGAGGTCGCGGGGCTCGCACCGGACGTGGCGCGTGAGCGGGTGCGCGTCGCCGGACTGGACGAATGGGCGGCCGACAACCTGCTCAGCTACCTGCGCGAGCAGCAGGAGGCGATCGGACGCCTGCCCCATGACCGCCAGATCGTGGTCGAGCGCTTCCGCGACGAGATCGGCGACTGGCGAGTGGTGGTGCACTCCCCCTTCGGCGCCCAGGTGCACGCCCCGTGGGCGCTGCTGGTGGCGGCGCGGCTGCAGGAGCGCTACGGCATCGACGTGCAGGCGATGCATGCAGACGACGGCCTGGTGTTCCGGCTGCCCGACACCGAGTGGGGAGCTGTCGAGCCGGAAGAAGGTCGCGGCGCGCGGTCGTCGAAGGAGCAGCTGGACGAACTCCTCGAGCTGATCTTCCCCGACCCCGACGACGTCGCCGCCGGCGTCACCGAGCGGATCGGCGGCTCTGCGCTGTTCGCCTCGCGCTTCCGCGAGTGTGCAGGTCGCGCCCTCCTGTTGCCGCGACGCCGCCCCGACCAGCGGCAGGCCTTGTGGCAGCAGCGCCAGCGTTCCGCGCAGCTGCTCGAGGTCGCCAGCCAGTACCCGAGCTTCCCGATCGTTCTCGAGGCCGTGCGGGAATGCGTCAACGACGTCTTCGACGTGCCCGGCCTCGTCGAGCTGTTGAAGGACGTCCGCAGCCGCAGGGTGGCGACCGTCGCGGTCGAGACGCAGAAGCCATCGCCGTTCGCCTCCTCGCTGATGTTCGGCTACGTCGCCCAGTTCCTGTACGAGGGCGACTCCCCGCTGGCCGAGCGGCGGGCAGCGGCGCTGTCGCTGGACCCCACGCTGCTGGCCGAATTGCTGGGCACCACCGAGGGCCTCTCGCTGGCAGAGCTGCTCGATCCCGAAGCCCTCACTCGCACGGAGGTGGAACTGCAGCACCTCGACGAACCCCGCAAGGCACGGGACGCCGACGAGCTGACCGACGTGCTGCGGGGCATCGGGCCGCTGTCCACGACGGAACTCCACCGGCGCAGCCAGTCCGGGCCGGAGGCGGTGGACGGCTGGCTCGCCGACCTCGTCCAGGCCCGACGCGTGATCGAGCTGACCGGACGGGGGGTGTCGCGCTGGGCTGTCGTCGAGGATGCTGCGCGCGTTCGGGACGCCCTCGGGGTGCCGCTACCGCAGGGCCTTCCGGATGCGCTGCTCGCGCCCGTGCTCGACCCGCTGGGTGAACTCCTGGCCCGCTACGCCCGCACCCACGCCGTGTTCACGGCGGCCGAGGCCGCCGACTGGCTCGGCATCGGGCCCGCCGTCGCCCGCGACGTGCTGCGCCGGCTGGTCGCGTCCGGTCGCCTGGTCGAGGGCGACCTGAAGCCCATGGGCTGGGTCCCGCCCAGTCGCCCGCACCCAGCGCTCCCTGAGCTTGACGAAGGGCCTTCATCAGGCCCCATCGCGATGAAGGATGCCCAGTTCTGCGACGCCCGGGTGCTCCGCCTGCTGCGCCGCCGCTCGCTGGCATCCCTGCGGGAAGCTGTCGAGCCGGTATCGGCCACGGACTTCGCCCGGTTCCTGCCGTCCTGGCAGGGCGTCGGCGAACTGCGTGGAGTGGACGGTGTCCTGCGGGCCGCGGAACAACTTGCCGGCGTGCCCGTTCCCGCCAGCGCGTTGGAGTCATTGATCCTGCCGGCCCGGGTTCGCGACTACCGTCCCGGCATGCTCGACGAGCTGACCACAGCGGGCGAACTTCTCTGGCAGGGCCATGGTTCGCTCGCGGGCACGGACGGGTGGGTCTCGCTGCACCCGGCAGAACTCGCACCGCTCACTCTCGCCGAACCCGAAGCGATCACCGATGACCTCGCCGTTCAGGTGCTGGAGGCGATCGGGGGCGGTGGCTACTTCTTCCGGGCGCTGGCCGACCAGCTCAGGACCGACGACGCAGCGCTGAGCCGTGCCCTGTGGGGCCTGGCCTGGGCCGGGCGCCTCGGCAACGACACGCTCGCCCCGCTGCGGGTGCTGATCCAGGGAAGACCCGCGCACCGCAGCACACCGGCAGCTCCGGCGCGGGGGCGCTACGGCCGCTCCCTGCCACGGGCGCCGCTGCCCCGTCGCGGCGGCCCGCCCGAGACGATCGGGCGCTGGTTCGCGCTGCCTGCTGCAGAGACGGACGCGACCACCCGTGCGGTGGCCCGCGCAGAACTCCTGCTGGACCGGTACGGCGTGGTCACCCGCGGCAGCGTCGGCGCTGAGGAGGTTCCGGGCGGTTTCGCCGGCGTCTACCGGGTGCTGGCGGCAGCGGAGGACACCGGACGCGTCCGCCGTGGCTACTTCGTCGAAGGCCTTGGCGCTGCCCAGTTCGGCGGTGTGGGAGCGGTCGACCGCCTGCGGGCCATGTCGCGTCCGCTCGAGGGCGAGGCCGAGGGCCCGGCACTCGTGCTCGCAGCCACCGATCCCGCCAACCCGTACGGGGCGGCCCTGCCCTGGCCGTCCCGGCCCGAGGAGTCCGGGGGCCACCTGCCCGGACGGAAGGCCGGCGCCCTCGTGGTCCTCGTCGACGGCCACCTCGTGCTCTACGTCGAACGGGGTGGACGCACGCTGCTGTCCTGGTCTGACGATGTCGCGCTGCTCGAACCGGCGGCTGCTGCGCTCGCCGGCGCCGTCCACACCCTGGGGAAGCTCACCGTGCAGAAGGTGGACGGGGAGTCGGCGCTCGGCTCGAGCCAGCCCCTCGCGCTGGCCCTTGCCGGCGCGGGGTTCGGGCTGACCCCGCGGGGCCTGAGGCTCCGGGGCTAGCCATGCCAGAAGGCGACACCGTCTTCCGCACCTGCGCCCGGCTGCACGAGGCGCTCGCCGGACGGGTGCTCGTTGCCGCGGAGCTGCGCTGGCCGGGGCTGTCCACGACCAACCTGGTGGGCCAGACCGTGACGGAGGTCGTGCCGCGTGGCAAGCACATCCTGCAACGCCTCGACTCCGGCTGGACGCTGCACTCCCACCTGAAGATGGAAGGGCAGTGGCGCATCTCCCGCACGTCCGCCAACCCGTCCGCCATCGCCGCTCGAGGCCGCACCGATCCTCGCCGCAGGGAGCGGCTCGACCGCGGCGGACGCGGCTCCGACGACATCCGCGCGCTGCTGGTCAACCAGGAGTGGACGGCGACCGGGCTCCGGCTGGGCATGCTCGACGTCGTCCGCACCAGCGACGAGGGCACCCTCGTCGGCCACCTCGGCCCGGACATCCTCAGCCCCGACTTCGACCAGCAGAAGGCCGTCGCCAATCTCACCGGCCAGCTCGGCGCCGCCTTGCTCGACCAGCGCAACCTCGCCGGCATCGGGACGATGTGGGCCAGCGAGTCACTGTTCCTGCAGGGCATCAACCCGTGGGCGGACGCTGCGACCCTCGGCCCCGACGCCCTGCACGGCGTGGTCGCACGGGCTCGCCGCCTGATGACGGCCAACCTCCCCCACGCCGTGCAGACGAGCACCGGAATCCGGAGGGAGGGCGATAACAACTACGTCCACGCCCGATCCGGGCGTCCGTGCCGGCGTTGTGGCACCACGATCCGGGTCGCGCAGATCGGCCCACCCACCCAGGAGCGGGCGATGTTCTACTGCCCCACCTGCCAGGGCGGGCTGGCCCCCGGCGATGACGGTCGACCGATCAAGCCGCTCGGCGCTCGCTGACGGCAGCAGATTCCGAACGGCGACAGTTGATCGATGAGACCGCCCGCCTGGCAGTCCTGCGCAGAGTCACCCACCGCGCGGGTCTAGCCATGGCTCATCGGCCGACCGAGACTGGTCGGCATGGCAACGCAGATGAGGCAGCTGCTGTGGAACGCCCACGATGAGCTGCGGATCCACCCCGTCCGCAAGTGGGTGCGAGCAACCCTCGGCGACCGCACCGTCGTCGACTCACGGCGCGCACTGCTGGTGTGGGAGCCACGGCGGGTGGTCGGTTCCTATGCCGTACCCGAGGGGGACGTCGTCGGGGAGCTGCGGCCCGCCGATGTCGCGGCGGCAGCCGAGCAACCGGTGTCGCTGGAGAGCGGGCCACCCGTGCTCGACCCGAGGACACCCTTCTCCGCGCACAGCACGGCGGGGAACCCCCTGACCATCCGGACCGCCGACGGTGACCTCCCGGGCGCCGCGTACCGGGTCAACGACCCCGACCTGGTCGGCTACGTGCTGCTCGACTGGCAGGCCTTCACCCAGTGGTTCGAGGAGGACGAGCCGGTCATCGCCCATCCCCATGACCCGTTCTCGCGCATCGACTGCCTGCGTTCCCACCGGCATGTCGAGATCAGCCACGGCGGCATCACCCTCGCCGACACCACCCGTCCGACCCTGCTCTTCGAGACCCCGTTGCCGACGCGCATCTATATTCCCCGCGAGGACGTCGCGATGGACCTGCTCGAACCCACCCGGACCCACACGATCTGCGCCTACAAGGGCAGGGCCTCCTACTGGTCGGCCCGGGTCGGTGACACCGTGCTGGCCGACATCGCCTGGTCCTACCCCGAGCCCCTGCATGATGCAGCGCCCGTGGGGGGCATGCTCGCGTTCTTCACAGAGCGGCTCGACCTCACCCTGGACGGCGAGGCTCAGGACCGACCGCGCACGCCCTGGTCCTGACGGACGCGCCGCAGCCGCACGGCGCCGGCGATGAGGAGCCAGGCGGCCACCAGGTCGACCGCCTCGTTCACGAGCCCCGAGATGGTGGTGAACATGATCAGCTCCGTCGTCGCCTCGTCCTCCGGCGCGATCAGCCGGAGCCCCCAGTCCTCCAGCGTGCGGATCCCGAGGCGCCAGGCCCAGGTCAGCACCAGCCCCGCCGCGATCTGCTGGAGCGGGTGGCGATCCTGCGCCGGCACTGACCGCCAGCACACAACGACAAGGACAGCGAGGACGCAGGTCAGCGCGATGAACGCCCACCACAACACGAAGGCCGTGCCCACATAGATGTCTGCGAAGGCCTGGAGCTGGTTCTCGGCGAGGGCGAGATAGATCGCGCTCAGCGCGTAGTCCGAGACCGCGAACCAGATCAGCAGGCCGGCGACCGTGCCCGCGAGTACCTGCACCGCCCGCTGCGCGAGCCGGGCGGCTCTCCCCGGTGGCGCCGGTGTTCCCACGGCCAGCTCGTCGTCGGGATACATGGAGACCATCATGTCCGCCCCGCTCGCGGTTGGCGGGCGAAGCGGTGATCTGGCCCGCGGGACGGTGGGTAGGGTGACCGGCATGGCGTGGTGGCAGCGGACGCTGGCGGTCCTGAGGGCGAACCCCTCGGGTGCGCTGCTCCTCGTGCAGCTGCTCGGCATCCTGCTCTACGCCTTCGTAGACGACACCCCAGCCAACTCGATCGGACGCCTCGCGCTGTCGCTGTTCGGGATGCTCGTCGTGCTGCTGGCCCTGCGCGTCGTCCGGGCCACTCCCACCTACACCTGGCTGGGCGTGCTGATCGGCGTCCCCGCGGTCATCCTCACCGTCGTCGACTGGGCAGTGGCGGCGGCCCAGCCGTGGCACCTGATCTCCGACGTGGTGCACGTCGCTTTCTACGGCTACACGCTGGTCGGCCTGCTCCGCTACATGTTCGCAGACGAGGAGGTCACCCAGGACGAGATCTGGGCGATCGGCGCCACCTTCACGGTCGCGGTGTGGCTGTGGGCGTACGCCTACTCCGCCGTCCAGGGCATCGTGCCCGGCTCCTTCACCGCAGCCGTCGACCCGCAGGCCCAACGTACCTGGCTCGAGCTGCTGTTCCTGTCGACGACCACGATGACCAGCACAGGGCTGTCCGACGTCGTGCCGGTGAAGCCCTTGGCGCGATCCATCGTGATGGTCCAGCAGATCGCGGGCATGCTGTACCTGGCGGTGGCGGTCTCGCGGATCGTGGGGCTCACCATCAATCGCCGCCGCGCGGCACGGGAGGACGTATGAAGCAGCTCACGGAGAACACCTACTGGCTCACAGAGGCGGTGGGCGCCCACTGCTACTGGCTCGATGACGGTGAACGCGTTGCGATCATCGACCCGGGCATGAAGGGCGGGCTCAACAAGGTGGCAAGGGAGCTTCGCGCGGCCGGACGGTCGCCATACGAGGTGACCGACATCCTGCTCACCCACTACGACATCGACCACACCGGGGCAGCAGCGGAGTGGCAGCGCCGGACGGGCGCCCGCACCTGGATCGGCTCGCAGGATGCCGCCATCCTCACCGGCGCCGTCCCGCCGCCGGCCACGTTCTTCCGGCAGTTCACGGGTGCGCTCGTGCACGTCGAACTGCCCGGCAACGTGCAGCTGATCGAGGGCGACACCGAACTCTGGCCCGGCCTCACCGCCCTTCACACACCGGGCCACACCCCGGGCCACCACTCCTTCCGGCACGGTCCGGTGCTGTTCGTCGGCGACACCGGCACAGCGGACGCCACCGGGTTGAAGCCCATGCGCAACTTCATCATGAGCGACCCCATGCAGGGCCTCGCCGACCTCGCCCGGCTGGGCGCGCAGGGCGCGGAGTGGGTCTGCTGCGGTCACAGCGACCCCGTTCGTTACCGCCCGTAGACGCCTACTCGGGCAGCCCCGTCGGCAACCCGTCGATGCTGACCAGGTTGTGCTCGTGGCGGTACTCCCGCAGGCCGTCCTCGCCCTTCCTGGCCGCCCAGGAGTTCATCAGCTCGCGCTGGTCGACGTACTCGAACAGCGGCACTCCGTAGCCGCAGGACGTCTGCACCAGGTCGATGTCGAGATCGAAGATGTTGCGGGCCCCGAGCATCGGCGGGAACAGCGCGGACAGGTCGTCCCAGTCGGCGTCGCCGGGGTGCACGGCGCGCGCCGTCCCGTACAGCCGAAGGATCATCGGTTCGCGCACGAACGAGCAGAACATGATCGTCATCCGCGGCACGTCGAGCAGGTGGGCGGCCGTCTCGTTGCCGCTGCCCGTGCCGTTCAGCCAGACGATCCGTGTCGGGCTGAGGATCCGCAGGCTGTCCAGGCCCTTCGGGGAGACGTTCACCCGACCGTCGCGGGCAGCCGTGCCGACGAAGAACAGCTGCTGGTCCTCGATGAAGCGCCGCAGCCTGTCGCTGATCTCGCTGAATTGTTTTGCCACGAGACCAGCATGCTCCCGTCCGGCAGGCATCCTCCGGCGCGTTCGCTCCCGACAATTGCGCTCGCTCCCGGAATTCCGGGAGCGGACGCGCGTTTCGGGAGCTTCGACGGTCAGGTGAACAGGGCCTGGCCGACGTACTCGCCCTCTGCGATCCCCGGGGGCACGGCCCAGAGGCCGGAGCCGATGTGCTGCAGGTACTCGCTCAGCAGGTCGTTGGAGGCCATTGCAGTCTGCATCGGGAGGTAGTGCGTGCGGGGATCGGTGACGAAGGCGATGAAGAACAGCCCGGCCGCGAGGCGTCCCAGCTGGTTGCTGCCGTCGACGTAGTTGTAGCCGCGCCGCAACATGCGGACGCCGTTGTTGTGCTCGGGGTGGGCCAGCGCGAGGTGCGAGGTGGGGGCGACCAGTGGCGTCCCCGCCCGTCCGGAGAGCGCGAAGTCGGGGGCGGTGAACTCCGCTCCACCGGAGAGCGGAGCACCTTCTGCCTTGGTGCGCCCGATGATGTTCTCCTGCTCGCGCAGGCTGCCCCGGTCCCAGGTCTCGACATGCATCTGGATCTTGCGCGCAACGAGGTAGCTGCCGCCGTCGAGCCACGCTGCCTTCGGCTCCGGTCGCGTCCAGACGTGGGCGTCGATGTTGCCGGTGTCCTCGGCGCGAAGGCTCGCTGTGCCGTCCTTGAAGCCGAAGAGGTTGCGCGGCGTTGCCTGGGTCGTCGACGTGGACGAGGTGCGGCCGAAGCCGAGCTGCGACCAGCGGATCGCGGCCCGTCCGAACGCGATCCGGGTCAGGTTGCGGATGGCGTGCACGGCCACCTGTGGGTCGTTCGAGCAGGCCTGCACCACGAGGTCACCGTCGCTGGCGGACGGGTCGAGCTTGTCGCCGGGGAAGTGCGGGAGCCGGGTGAGCGCGTCGGGCTGGCGGGCGGCCAGCCCGAACCGGTCGGCGCCGGCGGCGTCCCGGAACAGGGTGGGACCGAAGCCGAACGTGATGGTCAGGTTGGCCGGGTCGAGCCCGATGGCCTCGCCGGTGTCGTCCGGGGGCGCGTCATACGACCCGGAAAGGGGCCCGACAGGGCCGGCGCCGTCCCCCGAGGTCATGCGGGCGGCAGCCGCCGTCCAGTCCTTCAGGAGCTGGACGAGGTCATCGCGGGTGGCACTGGGCAGCACGTCGAAGGCCGCGAAGTGCAGCCGGTCCTGGGCTGCTGTGGTGATGCCGGCCTGCCTGGTGCCGTGGAAGTCCACCGTGCTCCATGCTGGCCCGGACGCCGCCAGCGTCCTGCCGTTGGCCGCCATTGCACCCGCCCCGGCGAGGGCGACGGCGGCGCCCGCGCCAGCGGATCCGAGGAGCCCGCGCCGCGACAACCCACCCCGCTTCGCCGAGTTGTCAGAACCAGGGGAGGCCAGAGCCCTCCCTGAGTCTGACAAGTCGGGGGAGGACGGAGGGGACGGGGTCATGACAGGACGGCTCCGGCGATCTTCGACAGCGGCTCGGACAGGGCGTTCACGGCGTCGGAGAGCTCCTTCACCTGCGGCTTGCCCAGCTTGTCGTAGGTGACGAACCCGTCGCCCACCTTGTGCTGGTCGAGCAGCTCCTGCAGACCGGTGAACCGGGTCTCGATCTGGGCGTCGAGGTCGGGGTCCTTGCGCTTGAGCAGGTCGCGGAGGCCCTCCCACGCCACCCGGGCGCCGTCGACGTTGGCCTGGAAGTCCCAGAGGTCGGTGCGCGACCAGTACTCCTCCTCGCCGGTCACCTTGCCGGTCGCGACCTCGTCGAGCAGGCCCTTGGCTCCATTGGCGATCGAGTCGGCCGTGAAGGTCAGTTCCTCCGCGCGCTCGTGCAGCACCTGGGTGTTGGCGAGCAGGTCGTCTGCGTACGTCTTGCGCTCGGCAGGTGTCAGGGGCGTGTAGCCCTTGGCGCGCGCCGGCCACAGGTCCTTCTCGAGCCGGTGCCAGCCGGTCCACTTCTGGCCGGGTTCGAGGTCGGCCTCGCGGGCGTCCATCTTCGGGTCGAGGTCACCGAACGACTCCGCGACCGTCTCCACACGCTCCCAGTGGACGCGGGCCCGGGGGTACAGCGCCCGCGCCTCTTCATCGTCCCCGGCCGCGTACGCCGTGACGAACGCCCGGGTCTTGGCCAGCAACTGGTCGATCTGGTCGCCGACGTAGTGCCCGTAGGCCTCGCTGGCGGCGTCGACGAGCGCAGCGTCGTCCCCGGTCGGCCCGACGGGCTGCCCGGAATCGGTGACCTGGAAGGGCGCGCGGATGCCCTCACCGGCCATACCCGGCTTGCAGGCGGAGAAGTAGCTGCCGGCGGGAGCGCTGAGCACCAGCTCGCGGGTGATGCCCGGGCCGATGTTCTCGACCTCTCCGACGATCCGCAGGCCGTCTGCGGCAAGCAGGTAGAACTCCGTGACCGCCGTACCGGTATTGGTGACCGCGAAGGTCAGCGGGCCTGACGGGGCCGTGACAGCGCTCAGCGTGCAGGCGGTGTCGCTCGAGGTGACGCTCAGCGTGCGGGCGTCACCGGCGGAACCGCCGGCGGCGGGGGCGTTGTCTGTGCAGCCGGCGACCGCCAAAAGGGCAGCACAAACCAGCGCGGGGACTGCGGACTTCATGGTGCCTTTCAGACAGAGGCGCGGACGGCCGGAGCGGCCGACGACTGAACCGCGGGAGCGGGTTGTGCCTTGCGACGCACCACACGGGCGAACATCGTGCCGACAACGGCGACGTAGGCCACCCAGACGGTGACCTCGAGAACGGTGGCCGCCGCGGAGAAGTTGAAGATGCCCTTCAGCAGGGTGCCGAGGACGCCGGCCGGCGGAATCGCAGCCGACACGTCGTAGGCGAGGTTGTTGAGGCCCGGCAGGAAACCCGCCTCCTGCAGGTCATGGACGCCGTAGGCGAGCACGCCGGCTGCGATGACGATCAGGAACCCGCCGGTGACGGCGAAGAACTTGCTGAGGTTGATCCGGACGGCACCCGCGTACATGGCGTAGCCGAGCCCGACGGCAACGACGAGGCCGAACAGGGCCCCGACCAGTGGACCTCCGGTGGGAGTTCCCTGCGCACCAGAGGCATTCGTCGCGGCCCAGATGAACAGCGCGGTTTCGAGGCCTTCACGGCCGACGGCGAGCGCTGCGATCAGGGGCAGCGACCAGGACGAGCGACCAGCGGCCGCGTCCACCTGCTTGCGCAGGTCGGAGGCGAGGCTGCGTGAGGCCGTCGCCATCCAGAAGATCATCCAGGTGACGAGCCCGACGGCGAGGATGGAGAGCGTGCCGCCGATGAACTCCTGGGCGGCGAAGGACAGGCCCTTGGGGCCGAAGGTGAGGAGTGCTCCGAAACCGAGCGATACGGCAACGGCGGCTGCGACCCCGGCCCAGACCTTCGGCAGCTGGTCGCGTCGGCCACTCTTGACGAGATAGGCGATCAGGATGCTGACGATGAGGCTGGCTTCCAGCCCTTCGCGCAGTCCGATCAGGAAGTTCCCGAGCACCGTCATCTCCTCGTAGTTAGGTAAGCCTTACCTAACTATGGAGACCCGTGGCTATTTACGCAAGCTGCTGGTTCACTATTTCACATCGCGGGAACGGCCGTCACCCCGGATAGGCGATTCCGCGGTAGCGCGTCGGGCTCCGCGGCTCGGCCATCAGGGGCGCAACGGTGTCGCGCCAGGTGGCGTAGTGGGCGGTCTCCTTGTGCGCAGCGGCGGCCTCCTCGCTGCGGTAGGCCTCGACCAGCACGAAGCGGGTCGGGTCGTCCAGGGCCTGCACCACGTCGAACCGGGCCACCCCCGGCTCCTCAAGGGAGGCGGCAGCGTTGGCGCGGGAGGCATCGATGAAGGCTTCAACGGCGTCGTCATTGACGTGGACGCTCACATGCACGATCAGCATGCCCCCATGATGCCCCCGCTCCCCGGACCTGGCGACCCTTCGTCAGGCTCAGGGGGCGTTTCGTCAGGCTCGGTGGGCACCGGCGGCAGTTTGCATCCGGAAACCCGGGAGTGGGAGCATGGTCGGCTGTCCATTTGTCCATCGGAGTCCGTCATGCCCGCGTCCAGCCAGACCCGCGAATTGCTCGCGGACGCACCCTTCGCCGTGCTCCTGGCCGCCCGCACGATCTCCATGCTCGGCATGGCCTTCGCCCCGGTGGCGCTGGCGTTCGGCATCCTCGCGCTGCCCGGCGCGGACGCCGGCACGCTCTCGATCGTGCTGGCGGCCCAGACCATTCCCATGGTCGCGTTCATGCTTGTCGGTGGCGTGATCGCCGACCGCTATTCCAGGGCGCGGGTGCTGCGCTGGGGTCAGCTCCTTGCCGGCGCCGCCTGGGGCGGCATCGGCGTCATGCTGCTCACGGGCTTCACCCCGCTGTGGCTGCTCTGCACGGCGGCCGCCGTCGCCGGCATGTCCGGCGCTGCGGTCTATCCGGCACTGACCGGCATCATCCCCGACCTGGTTCCGGCGCACCTGTTGCAGCAGGGCAACGCCTGGCTGTCCATGGGCGCCAGCGCGGCCCGCTTCGTCGGCCTTGTGTCCAGCGGCGCCATCGTCGTCTGGCTCGGCGGCGGCTGGGCGATGGTGGTGGGCGGCTCGCTCTACCTGGTTGCTGCCACCCTTTCGTCCTTCCTGCCCCACGGCGGGTCGCTCGCCCAGCCGGAGGAGAGCCCGCTGCGGCAACTCGTCGACGGCTGGAGCGAGTTCCGCAGCAGGCAATGGCTCTGGGTCTGTGTGCTCCAGTGGGCGGTGATGCTTCTGGTGCTCCAGGCTGCCCAGGGCGTGCTCGGCCCGGTCGTGGCCAACGCCGAACTGGGTGGCGCGTCCGGCTGGACGGCTGTCCTCGGCGGCGAGGCGCTCGGTGCGATCATCGGCGTGGTCATCGCCATGCTCTGGCGTCCGCAGCGGCCGATCCTGGTGGGCACCCTGCTCACCTTCGCCGCTGCAGTTCCCCAGTTGCTGCTCGGTCTGAGCAGCCCGCTCTGGCTGGTCGTGGTCTCCGCATTCTTCATGGGCATCGGCTTCGACCTGTTCGGCGTGCTCTGGATGACGACCATGCAGCAGGAGGTGCCGGCGGAGTCGCTGTCGCGAGTCGCGTCCTACGACGCGCTGGGCTCGCTGATGCTCGGCCCGGTCGGACTGCTCCTTGCCGGTCCCGCCGTGACCCTGTTCGGGGTGCACAACGCCCTGCTCGGCGCAGGCGTGGTCAGCATCGCGACCACGGTGTTCGCCCTCTGCTTCCCCGACGTGCGACGGCTGCGCTCACGGCATCACGCCGCTCCGGACGTCGCGCGCGCAGCCTGAGTCGCCTAACGTTCCCGGTGAAGGGAGGCTCCCATGCCCGGAACCGACAACCCCGAGGTCCGCGACCTGCTGGCGGCGCTGGAGCGCCACCGTGGTTTCCTGACCTTCACCACCCTGCGGCTCACTGATGACGAAGCCCGCCTGACCCCGACGGCGAGCGAGCTCCACATCGGCGGCCTGGTCAAGCACGTCACAGCCACCGAACGCGGCTGGGTGGCGTTCATGGCCGGCGGCGACATGGCCGCTGCGGCCGGCGACTGGTGGGCCGGCCATCACATGGGCGCCGACGAGTCACTCGAGGGACTCCTCGACGACTACGCCCGGTGCGCTGAGGAGACCGAGGCAGCAGTCCTCGCCCTGGACAGCCTCGACAGCGCGACGCCCTTGCCAGAGGCGCCCTGGTTCGAACCCGGCACGACGTGGACGGCGCGCCGCGTGCTGCTGCACATCCTCGCTGAGACGGCCCAGCACGCCGGGCATGCCGACATCATCAGGGAGACCATCGACGGCCAGAAGACGATGGGCTGAGCGCCGAGGTAGGCTGCACGCCTGTTGCCGCTGGACGATGGGGCGCTGGACGATGAAGACCGGCCGGATGGAGGATTGCTGACAGCTATGCCGACGCATGCCCCCGAAAGGGCCGCGATCGATGAATGGGTGCGTGGAGTCGCCGGCCGTCAGGATCCTCGGGTCGGGCCGGCCACCCCGGTGGTGCCGCTGGTCACCCGCGGCCTGCCGACCCGTCCGGTCGCCCCGGAGAACTCGCAGGTGTTCATCTGCGCCGGCGTGATCGTGAAGATCCACGGCGAGCGCACCAACGCCGACCGGCTCGCCCGGCGGCTGCACTGCATCGGCGGCACCGACATGGACCGGCTGTGGATCCAGCCGCTGGTCTATGCCCCGATCCCCGCACCGGACGACCGGCTGGCCACCGTCTGGCCGAGGGTGACCGTGCTGTCCACCATCGACCGCCCGCCGTGGGCGGACGTCGGCTCACTGCTGGCCCGGCTGCACCTCATGCCGATCGAGGACGACCCGCCACGACTCGGCGGACACTCGCGCCTTGCGCGGGCCATCGAGTACCTGCGGCGCGGCCCGGCGGACCTCGGCTGGCTCCTCGACCTCGGAGAGCCGCTGGCCGAACAGCTGTCCCGGCAACCCGCAAGGCCAACCCTCGCGCACGGCGACTTCCACCTGGGCCAGCTGGGCCACACCCCGCTGCGGCGCAGCTGGAAGCTGCTGGACGTTGACGACTTCGGCATCGGCGACCCCGCCTGGGACCTCGCCCGGCCCGCCGGTTTCTGGCGCGCAGGGCTCCTCGAGGAGGCGGGGTGGCAGACCTTCCTCGCCGCCTACCGTGAAGCGGGCGGTCCAGCGGTGCCCCCGGAGGGAGACCCCTGGCCGGCGCTGGTGTTGCCGGCGCGGGCGGCGATGCTGGTTGCTGCCGTCCAGGCCGCGCGCACGCCGTTCAGCCAGGACACCGCCGACACGCTGCTCGCTGCGTGCCGCCGCCTCGAGAAGGCCTGAACCCGTCCTAGACGTCGGCCAGCGCCTCCGTCGGCGCCGCCTTCGCAGCCCTGCGTCCCGGGAGGACCGAGGCCAACGCGGCTGCCAGCACGGCGACCCCGACCATGCCGGCCGTCGTGGGCAGGTCCACGGCGAACCGGACGGAATCGAAGCCCCCGCTGCGGCCCAGCGCCGTCACGGCCAGCCAGCCGAAGCCGGCGCCGGCAATTACGCCGACGACGATCCCGACCACAGCCACCTGGACCGCCTCGATCAGCAGCATCACCCGGAGCGAGCGAGCCTGCAGCCCGAGGGCCCGGAGCAGCGCCGACTCCCGGGTGCGTTCCACCACGGAGAGACCCAGGGTGTTGCTGACCCCGATCAGGGCGATCAGCACGGCCACGGCGAGCAGGCCGGTGGTGATGGCGAGCAGGATGTCCATCATCTGTTCGTAGAACGCGGCCTCCACCACGGACCCGCTGACCCGGTCAGCGGATTCGACGATGCCGTTCACAGCCACCATCACTGCGACGGCTCGGCTGCGGTCGGGCACGGAGAGCCACTGCACCACGGCGGGCATCGGCTTGGCGATGTGGGCGAGTGTGGCTGAGGAAACCATGGCCTGATCCGATGTCACGAGCTGCGAAACGACGACGGCGAGCTCGAGCTTGCCGGCCGCTCCCTTGACCGTCACGTTCTTCTTCCTCAGGTTCTCCGCGACGAACGGGCTGACCAGCACCTGGCCGTCGGCCACCGGCGTGTTGATGCCCGTTGCACCCGGCACTCCTGCCGAGTACCCGAGCAGCGTCACCTGCTGCTCGCCAACGGTGGCGGTGCCGCCCTCGAGCAGCACAGAGCCCCCGACCCCTGGGACGCGGGAGAGCTGCGCTGACACCGAGTTCGGGATCGATCCCGGCTCACCTCCGGCTGACGGCCAGACCACCTGCAGGTCCACCGGGTAGTGGGCGGCAATCTCGTCGAGCACGGTGAGCCGGACACTGGCCGTCGCCACCTGCAGGGTGACCATCAGGCCGACGGCGAGCATCAGGGCAGTGGCTGTCGCCGTGGCGCGACGTGGGTTGCGTTCCGCATTCCCGGCAGCCAGCCGCGGCACGGTTCCCGTCCAGCGGAACAGGCGCCCGGAGGCCTTCAGCAGCGACGGCACGAACAGCGGACCACCGAAGAGGATGGCGACCGAGATCAGCGCACCGGCCCCGATCGCGATCAGGAGGGCGTTCGGATTGTTGGCCGCCACCGCGACCCCGGCCAACCCCAGCCCGGCAACCAGCAGCAGGCCGCAGAGCACCGCACGCCACACGGAACCCCTGCGCCGCTCGTCACCCGAAAGCACCGGCTGGAGCGCCTCCAGCGGGGCGACCTTCGTGCCGCGCAGGATCGGGACGAACGCCGCGACGGCCGTCGCCAGCACACCAAGGCCGAGCGCGATCCCGAGCTGGTCCAGCGGCAGGCTGAGCCCCCAGAACAGCGCGGTGCTCCACGCGGTCTCAGCAGCAGCGATCCCGATGCCCACCACAAGTCCGAGCACTGACCCGGCAACGCCGAGCAGCACAGCCTCCAGCAGGAACCGCCGTCGCACCTGGCTGCCGGTGGCACCGACCGCGCGCAGCAGGCCGATCTGACGGCGGCGCTGCGCGAGAGTGATCGAGAACGTGTTCGAGATGGTGATCATGCCGACCACCAGCGAGACGACGGCGAAGGCCCACAAGACGTTGGCGAAGACGTCGAAGTCCCTGGCCAGATGCGCGACGGCATCAGCACGGACGCTCTCGGCGGGCTCCGCTCGCACCGTCGGCGACACCCGCTTCACGGCGGCGTCGAGCCCCGCGGCGAGGGTGGCCGGAGGCGTACCCGGGGTCGCCTTGATCACCCAGGTCCGTGTGGCGGAGTCGGTGTAGCCCGCGGCGGCGAACCGCGCGTCCGCGGCGTAGCCGGTCTTGACGAACAGGCCACTGGGTTCGTTGGTGACCCCGACGACCCGCACCTTCTCGTCGCGTCCGGACAGGACGAGCTCCCCGTCGACGCCGAGGCCGAGGGCGCTCGCTGCGCCCCCGCTCAGGGCGATCTCGTCGGCCGTGGATGGCCACCGTCCCGCCGTCAGGGCTGCCCACCGGAGCGACTCCGGTGGCAGGTTGACGAGCTGGATCACCTGCGAGACCACGCCGGCGGTGACCACGTCGGACTCGGTGAAGACGGGGGCAAAGGCCTCGACCCCGGGCGTCGACGTGATCGCCGGGCGGACGTTCGCCTCCGCGTCCTCCGGAATGGTGACGACGACGTCGGCCTTTGCCAGCGACACGTTCATGGCCTTGCCCTGCGCCTGGCCCTCGGTGGCCACCAGCACGGCAGAGCCGGCGAGGAACGCGACCGAGATGGCGATCGCGAGGATCGTGGAGATGAAGCGGCTGGGGTGGTGGCGCACCTCTGACCACGCCTGGCGCAGCATCAGGCGCCCAACCGCTTCATGGCGGACAGCACGGTGTCGGCGGTCGGTGCGATCAGGTCGTCGACGATCCGGCCGTCGCTGAGCAGCAGCGTGCGGTCGGCGTAGGCCGCAGCGTTCGGGTCGTGGGTGACCATCACGATGGTCTGCCCGAAGACCTGGCTCGTGTGCCGCAGGTAGTCCAGCAACTGGTGGCTGGAGGTCGAGTCGAGGGCGCCGGTGGGTTCGTCTGCGAACACAACGGCCGGACGGGTGATCAGGGCCCGGGCGATCGCCACGCGTTGCTGCTGGCCGCCCGACAGCTGGGACGGGAGGTGGCTGAGCCGGTTCCCGAGGCCGAGGGACGTGACGATCTGGTCGAGCGCCGCCTGGTCGGGCCGCCGTCCGGCCAGGTCGAGGGGTAACACGATGTTCTCCCATGCCGTGAGGGTGGGCAGCAGGTTGAAGGCCTGGAAGACGAAGCCGACGTTGTCGCGCCGCACGTTGGTCAGTGCCCGATCGGTGAGCTCGGAGAGGATGTGGCCGCCGAGCACAACCTGTCCCGACGTGGGGCGGTCCAGCCCGGCAAGGCAGTGCATCAGGGTCGACTTGCCCGACCCGGAAGGCCCCATGATGGCGGTGAACGAGCCTCTGGCGAAGTCGACACTCACCCCGTCGAGGGCGCGGACGACGGCCTCCCCCGTGCCGTAGGTCTTCGTCAGGTCGGTCGCGGACGCGATCTGGTCGGGCAGGGTCTCTGTGGTGCTCAGGATGCTCACAGGTTCACCGTAGGAGCCGCACAGCCTCCCTCACGTCCTCCCCCTCGGCGCATCGGGTCGTCCGTTCGGATGATCTTCAGTCGCCGCCGAACCCACCACCGTCAAAGCCACCACCGTCGAAACCGCCGCCGTCGAAGCCGCCGAAACCGCCGTCGCCACCGGCGTCCCCATCGAAGCCGCCGTCGCCCGGATCGCCGCCGAAACCGTCACCGAAACCGTCGCCGAAACCGTCCAGCAGCCCCCCGTCGGTGAGCAGGTCGACCATCACCATGGTCGTCAGCATGTTGTCGACGGCGAGCCAGCCGAAGCCGTCGAAGCCGCCTCCGGCATCGAGTTCTGCGTGCAGCGCGTCAGCGAACACGTGGCGCCAGTGGTCGACGACGCCGAACACCATCGCGTACGGCAGGTAGCGGCTGAACTGCTCGATGCCGACCTCGAACCGCAACTGCCCGGCCTCGGCCGTGGCCAGGTACTGCTTGAAGCCCAGCGCCTGGACGCGGGCGGCGTAGCCCTCAGCACTCACCGGGTGCGGCAGTCCACGCGAGCCGAGGAACGCGACGGCGCCGCCGGCCAACAGCCCGAGCCCGATCGGCACGAGCGATCCCATCGCCAGCACGACCACGCCGAGCACAGCGGCCGTGGCACCTACGGCCGCGAGACTGACCGGGGGTGGTGGCAGGAACCAGCGCCGCTCGTCAGCCTCGATCGCGACAGCGTTGAGCACGCTTGCCAGCCCGCCGCGTCGGCGGACGTCCTGCAGTGTTGCGACCGGACTGCCTACGAAGACCTCGGAGAGAAGCTCACCCTCGGCCCGGCTGAGCGGCTCGGACGGCGGCACCTCCGCGGCGGTGAACACCCAGTCCTGTGCCGGTCCGCGTTGGTCGCCGTCCGCCTCGATCGGGCGCATCGTCAGCCAACCGCGGACGGCGAGGTCGACGAGGGTTGCCGAGATCGCCACCGTCTCGAGCCGGGATTCGGCGATCAGCCCGGCCAGCGCCGGACGCACGCCCGCCGGTGGCTCGAACCTCACCGCGACAGGGGCCGCCTGGCCTCGTCCGATCCGGACGCGCTGCTCCGGTTGTCCCGGGGCGGGCAGCAGACCGGGTGTGATCCCGGAGAAGGTCTCGTCACGACGGGAACTGCGCTGCCACACCACGAGGCCGACAGCAAGGAGGACGACGAGGACGCCGAGCACTGTGGTCATACCCAATCCTTGCAAACGCACGGAAACGGTAGTGTCGAAGTATGGCCCTGAGCGTCTTTGATCTCTTCCGGGTCGGGATCGGACCGTCCTCCTCCCACACCGTCGGTCCGATGAAGGCCGCCGGCCGCTTCGTCGCATCACTCGCCGAGACCCGCGTCCTGGCACGCGTCTGCGCCGTGAAGGTGGAGCTGTTCGGCTCACTCGGCGCCACCGGCCACGGGCACGGCAGCGTAGCCGCCGTCGTCCTCGGCCTTGCCGGCCACAAGCCGGACCTCGTCGACCCGCCGTCGGTCCGTCCCCTCGTGGACGCAGTGAAGGCCGGCCACCGGCTGACGCTGGCCGGTGACCACGACATCGACTTCGACCCCGACACCGACGTGGTGCTGCACCGGCGCGCGACGTTGCCCGTGCACTCCAACGGCATGATCTTCACGGCCTGCGACGCCGACGACGTCCAGCTGAGCCAGCGCACCTACTACTCGGTGGGCGGCGGCTTCGTCCTCGACGAGGCGGAGACCGGGCCGAACCGCGTGAAGCCGGACTCGACAGTGCTCCCGTTCCCGTTCCGCACCGGCGCTGAGCTGCTCGCGCACTGCGCGACGACCGGGTTCTCCGTCGCCCGGCTGATGCGGGAGAACGAGCGGGTCTGGCGCAGCGACGCGGAGATCGACGCAGAGCTGCTGCACATCTGGTCGGTCATGCAGGACTGCGTGCACCACGGCATGACAACCGAAGGCATCCTGCCCGGCGGGCTCAAGGTGCGCCGACGGGCACCCGAACTGCTGCACCGCCTGCAGATGGAGACCGACAGCACCGACCCGCTGCGCGGCATGGACTGGCTCACGCTCTACGCGCTCGCCGTCAACGAGGAGAACGCCGGCGGCGGACGCGTGGTCACGGCCCCCACCAACGGTGCGGCCGGCGTGGCGCCCGCCGTGATGATGTACTACCGCCGTTTCATGCACGGCTCCGGCGACGAGGGCATCATCCGCTTCCTGCTGACGGCCGGCGCGATCGGCGTGGTGATCAAGGAACTGGCGTCGATCAGCGGAGCCGAGGTCGGTTGCCAGGGCGAGATCGGCGCTGCCTGCTCGATGGCTGCCGCGGGCATGGCTGCCCTGATGGGCGGCACGCCGGGCCAGGTGGAGAACGCAGCGGAGATCGGCATGGAGCACAACCTCGGGCTCACCTGCGACCCGGTGGGCGGGCTGGTGCAGATCCCCTGCATCGAGCGGAATGCGATCGCGGCAGTGAAGGCCGTCACCGCCGCCCGCACGGCGTTGCGCGGCGACGGCAGCCACATCGTCAGCCTCGATTCGGTGCTGAAGACCATGCGCGAGACCGGCGCGGACATGAGCGTCAAGTACAAGGAGACCGCGCGCGGCGGGCTCGCCCTCAACGTCATCGAGTGCTGACCGGCCCCCGGGGTCACTCGAAGCTAGGATCGCAACATGCCCAACACCGCGACCGTTCTCCGCTGGCTCGGTGGCGCGGGGATCGTCGTGGCCGCCGTGCTCTGGATCGTCGGGCTGAGGGTCACCGATCCGGCAACGAGGGCGCTGCTGTTGTTCCTCGCCGGCGTCTGCCTCAACGTCGGCGTGCTGGCGTTCGTTGCATGGCTCGCCGTCGACGCGCTCGCGGAGGAGAACAGCAGGTCGCTCGAACCGCTGATCGCAGAGCAGCGCCGGCTGGCGGACGCCATGGCAGAACTCACCGGAACGACAGCAGCCGGCGCGACAGTGACCGACACCACCCAGCAGGACACACAAGGCCAGTAATCCGCGAGAACGCGGAAGAAGGAAGCAGCATGCCGATCCTCGATACCTACGCCCCCGACGCCGACCGCTACGACGGCCGCATGCCGTACCGGGCGGTGGGACGCAGCGGACTGAAGCTGCCCGCCATCTCGCTGGGCCTGTGGCACAACTTCGGCGATGACACCCCGTTCGACCGACAGCGGTCGATCCTGCGCCGCGCCTTCGAGCTCGGCGTCACCCACTTCGACCTGGCCAACAACTACGGCCCGCCCTACGGCTCCGCGGAGACGAACTTCGGTCGCCACCTGCGTGAGGACTTCCGTCCCTACCGTGACGAGCTGGTCATCAGCAGCAAGGCGGGCTGGGACATGTGGCCCGGGCCGTACGGCGACCTCGGCGGTCGCAAGTACCTGCTGGCGTCCCTCGACCAGTCGCTGCAGCGGATGGGCCTCGACTACGTCGACATCTTCTACCACCACCACTACGACCCCTCCACACCGGTGGAGGAGACCATGCAGGCGCTGGACACTGCCGTGCGGCAGGGCAAGGCGCTCTATGTCGGTATCTCGTCCTACTCCGGGGAGCGGACGCGCGAGGCCGTCGCGATCGCCCGAGAACTGAAGACGCCCCTGGTGATCCACCAGCCGTCCTACTCGATGCTGAACCGCTGGATCGAGGAGGACCTGCTGGACGCCGTCGGCGACACCGGCCTTGGCGTCATCGCCTTCTCACCACTGGCGCAGGGCATGCTCACCGACAAGTACCTGAACGGCGTCCCGGAGGGCTCGCGGGCCTCCCAGGACAAGTCGCTGTCGACCGACCTGCTCACCGAGCAGAACCTCACCCACATCCGGGCGCTGAACGACCTCGCGGCCGGACGCAGCCAGACGCTCGCCCAACTGGCTCTGGCCTGGGTGCTGCGCGACGAACGGGTCACCTCGGCCCTGATCGGCGCTTCCAGCGTCAAGCAGCTGGAGGACAGTGTCGGCGCCGTGCGCAACCTCGACTTCACCGCGGACGAGCTCGCCGACATCGACCGGTACGCCACCGAGGGCGGCATCAACCTCTGGCAGGCGCCCAGCACGGCCTAGCCCACCAAACGGTCCGTGAGGAACGAACGGACCGTCACGAAGGGCCGCCGCCTGTCCGGAGGGAGTACAGCATGCAGCACTGCTCTGTGCCTGACACCACGATGCCCCACCGCCTGGGCGAGGTGGTGGTGACGCTGGCCGACGAAGCGGGGTCGCCGCTCGCGGACGCCGAGGTGGTGGTGCGCCAGCGACGTCACGCGTTCGCCTTCGGCAACATCGGCTTCGACTTCATCCCGCTGGCCAACGGGAGCGGTACCACAGCCGACGCCGCCCTCGCCGAACGCTGGCTCGAGCTGTTCAACACGGCGACATTGCCGTTCTACTGGGATGGCTTCGAGCCCGAGCCGGGAGCGCCTCGGACCGCGGAGCTCCTCGCCACGGTTGAGTGGTTCAGGGTTCGCGGTGTGCGCCTCAAGGGGCATCCGCTCGTCTGGCACACACTGCAGCCCCGCTGGTTGCTCGACCTCCCGCTGACGGAGGTGGAGTCACGCCTCCGCACCCGCGTCCGCCGGGAGGTGAGCGACTTCCGGGGGCTCATCGACACCTGGGACGCGATCAACGAGGTCGTGATCATGCCGGTCTTCGATGCGGAGGACAACGCGATCACACGCTTCGCGCGGGCTCGGGGTCGGTTCGCCGCCGTCCGGCTCGCCTTCGACGAGGCGCGCGCGGCGAACCCCTCGGCCACCCTGCTGATCAACGACTTCGACCTCTCCTCGGCCTATGAGTGCCTCATCGAAGGGCTCCTCGAGGCCGGGATCGGGCTGGACGCGATCGGGCTGCAGACGCACATGCACCAGGGCTACCGCGGCGAGGAGGAGACCCTCGCCATCGTGGAGAGGTTCGCGCGGTACGGCCTGCCCCTGCACTTCACCGAAACCTCGCTCGTCTCAGGCGACTTGATGCCGCCGGAGATCGTCGACCTCAACGACTACGTCGTCGACAGCTGGCCCAGCACCCCCGAGGGCGAGGCCCGGCAGGCCGACGAGCTGGCCCGTCACTACCGAACGCTGCTCTCGCAGCCCGCCGTCGCCGCCATCACCTACTGGGGCATCACCGACGCCGGCTCCTGGCTGGGCGCACCGATCGGTCTCGTCCGTGCCGATGGCAGCCCGAAGCCCTCCCACGACGCGCTGCACCGGCTGGTCAAGGATGAATGGTGGGTGAAACCCACCCCGCTGCGGACAGATCCGGACGGTCGGATCCGCGTCACCGGCTTCCTTGGCGAGTACGAGGTCCAACTCGAAGGTGGTGGACCCACCACGACCTTCGAGATCACGGAGGCGGGTTCGAGCCAGTTCGAGGCGCGGGTGGGCAAACGGTCCTGAGGAGCGCTGGTGAGGAACGAGCCAGCGCGTCAGGAAGGGCCGCCGCCACCGACCGCGAGTCGAGTCGCTGGTCGTTGATCGAGCTCGGCCTGCCCTGAGCCTGTCGGAGGGTCGAGATCACAGGTCTCGACAAGCTCGACCAGCTGGTGGGGGGCGATCACGCCAGCAGGCGCTCGATCGTCCGGACGCCCATGCGGCTCATGGCCGGGTTGGTCTCCACGTAGTACCAGGCGGTGCCGAGGGCCTGCTCCAGCGCCCAGGCGCGGCCGCGGTCCCACTCCAGGGCTGTGCAGCCGACGGCTTCGCGGAACACCCGGCGTGGACCGGCCTCCAGCAGGTGCCAGCCCGCCACCAGGTCGAGCCCCGGGTCGGCTGACTTGAAGCCGCCGCCGTCCAGCACGCCGGCCAGCCGGCCCTCGCGCACCAGCACATTGCCGGGGATCAGGTCGGTGTGACTCATCACGTCGGGCCCGGACGGCGGCAGCACCCGGAGCTCCTGCCACAGCTGTCGCGCCGCTGCGACGTCGAAGAGACCTGCGCTGTGCCCCAGGCAGGTGTTGACCCAGTCGTCGTGACGGGGGAGCTCGCCGCCGCGTCCGAGGCCGTCGAACGTGCGTCCGCGCGTGTTGACGGCCCGCAACTCGCCGATCAGGACCGCGAGGTCGCTGGCGAACGCCTTCGAGTCTCCCGGATCGTCGGCGAACCCGTCCGTGCCGGGCAGCCAGGTCTGCACTGACCAGGGCAGGCCGTAGCCCTCACCGGGCCCCCCGAGCGCGACCGGGACCGGCGCCGGGACGCTGGTGCTCGCCGCGAACTCCGCTGACCGCTCCGCCTCGGCCTCCAGACCGCGACGATTCGCGTCGGCGTCCTCCCCGAGGAGCGGAAAGCGGGCTACGAGCCCGTTCCCGATGCGGAACAGCGCATTCACCGTGCCCGGCGAAGAGACCGGACGCACGTCCAGGCCCGCCCACTCGGGGAACTGGGCCGCCACCAGCCGCCGCACCTGCCCCGCGTCGATCGCGAGCTGGCCGTCGTGCATCTCCATCAGCGCAGGAACAACGACCGGAGCCGGCGGGTGGTGAACCCCACTCCCGCCACCGACATCACCAGGAAGTAGCCCAGGTGCAGCCAGGTGCTGGCCTCGAAATGGCCGACCGACAGCTGGCGCATCAACTCGACGCCGTGCCACAGCGGCAGGGCCATGATGAACCACTGCACCGCCTCCGGGAACACCGAGATCGGGAAAAGGGTGGACGAGAACATGAACATCGGCAGCAGCGCGATGTTGATCCAGTCCATCTGCTGGAAGGTCGTGAAGTAGCTGGTGATCGCCATGCCGAACGCCGCGAAGCCGAGCGCGATCAGCAGGGCGACCGGGATCATCGCCAGCGCCCACCACGACGTCGTGAGCCCCATCACGGCGATCACGGCCGTGAAGCCGAGCGCGTAGAGGAAGCCGCGGAACAGGGCCATGAAGATCTCCCCCGCCGCGACGTCCAGCGGGCCGAGCGGGGTCGCCAACATGCCCTGGTAGAGGTTCGCGAAGCGCAGCTTGAAGAAGACGTTCCAGGTGCTGTCGTAGATCGCGCCGTTCATCGCCGACGTCGCCAGCAGTGCAGGAGCGATGAACGCTGCGTAGGAGATCGGCCCACCACCAGGGCCGGGTACCGTGCCGATCAGCGCGCCCAGACCGAGGCCCATGCTGAGCAGGTAGAAGACCGGCTCGAAGAACCCCGACAGGACGATCAGCCAGTTCTGGCTGCGGATCACCTTGAAGCCGCGCTCGACCACCGCCCCGGCATTGCCCGAGGAGTTGGCCGTCAGCCAGCCGTTGAGGGCGGTCATCGTCCCAGCCTCGCAACGAAGGCGCGCAGGGCCAACCAGACCCCGAGCGAGGTGACGCCCACGAGGAAGCCCAGGTGCAGCAGCGCCTCACCCCCGGAAAGGGGCATCCCGAAGCCGACGGCCCTCGCCAGCTGGGTGCCGTGCCACATCGGCGAGATCCAGCCCACCCACTGCAGGTAGACCGGCATCGAGGCCAGGGGGAAGAAGGTGCCGGCGAAGAGGAACATCGGCATCACGACGAACCGCTGGATGAGCGCGAACTCCGGGCCCTCGTTCTCGATGGTCGCGGCGTAGGCACCCAGTGGGGCACCGAAAGCCATCCCGGCGAGGCCGGCCACCGGCACCATCAGCACTGACCATCCGGGATGCACGGCCCCCATCACCACGAGCACGAGGTAGAACACCAGCGCCTCAGCGAGCAGGCGCAGGAACACCGCCAGCAGCTCACCGAGCGCGACCTGCTGCGGGCTCGCCGCCGTCGTGGCGCGGGCGTAGTAGAGCCGTTGCCACTTGAACCCGCCCATCACCGGATAGCTCAGCTCATTCGTCCCCGACATCACCACGGTGCTCACCAGCAGGCCGGGGGCGACGAACGTCAGGTAGGCCACCCCGTCGATGCCACCGGCGTTCGCGTCCACCAGCGAACCGAGGCCGATGCCCATCGCCAGCACGTAGAGCAGAGGCGTCAGCAAGGCGCTGCCGATCACGGAGGTCCAGTAGGCCTTCATCGAGCGCAGGCGCCACTCCGCCTGGAACCACCAGCCCCAGCGCCGCACGGACGCAGCCTGGGTGGCAGCGTCGAGTGCCCTGCCCGAGTAGGCAAGGGCGTTGGTGTCGAGCAGGTCGCTAGACGACAACTGCCGCGGCCGCTTGCGGTCGCGAAGGGCGGAGTCTTGACGAGGGGTGAGGAACGAACCCCGAGGATCAGTCAACGAGGCTCCGTCCGGTCAGCCGGAGGAACACGTCCTCAAGGGAGGATCGGCGAACAAGCGAGGTGACCGGCTCGAGCCCGTCGCGGCGCACTGCCTCCAGCACCCCTTCCCCGTCGTCGGTGTAGAGCAGTACCCGGTCGGGCAGGGGTTCGATCCGGTCGGCGAATCCCCGGAGCCGTTCGACCAGAGCAGCGTTGCGGTCGGAGCCGAAGCGCACCTCCAGCACCTCCCTGGTGGAGTACTGGCGGATCAGGTCGGCCGGGCTCCCCTCGGCGACGATCCGGCCGTGGTCCATCACGATCAGCCGGTCGCACAGCTGCTCGGCCTCGTCCATGAAGTGGGTGGTGACGATCAGCGTCACGCCCTGCTCCTTGAGGCGGAACAGCCGGTCCCAGAGGATGTGCCGGGCCTGCGGGTCGAGCCCGGTGGTGGGCTCGTCGAGCAGCAGGATGCGGGGCTCGTTCACGAGGGCGCGCGCGATCGTGAGGCGACGCTTCATGCCACCGGACAGGTTGTCGACCTTCTCGTCAGCCTTTTCGGTGAGCTGGGCGAACTCGAGCAGCTCGTCCGCCCGCGGACGCAGGTAGCTGTAGGGCAGCCCGAAGTAGCGGCCGTACATGATCAGGTTGTCGCGCGCCCGCAGCTCGGTGTCCAGGTTGTCCTGTTGCGGCACCACGCCGAGGTTGGCACGTACCTCCGGCCCGTGGACCTCCGGGTCGAGCCCGTTGACCAGGAGGGTGCCCGAGGTGCGCAGCGTTGTGCCGCCGATCATGCGCATGGTGGTGGACTTGCCTGCGCCGTTGGGCCCGAGCAGGCCGAACGACTCCCCTGGGCTCACAGCGAAGGAGATCCCGTCGACGGCGCGCAGCTCGCCGTAGGTCTTGGTGAGCTCGCTGGCTTCGATCACAGGCACCCGGCCACCCTAACCAGCCGGGCCGACAGGCCCCTATTCGGCGGGCACCAGTTCGGCGATCAGGGCCTCGACACGGCCGCGGATCTCGTCGCGGATCGGGCGGACGGCGTCGATGCCCTGGCCGGCCGGGTCGTCGAGGATCCAGTCCTCGTAACGCTTGCCCGGGTAGAACGGGCAGGTGTCGCCGCAGCCCATGGTGATCACCACATCGGAGCCCTTGACAGCGTCCGTGGTCAGGATCTTCGGCTGTTCCGCCGCGATGTCGATGCCCTCCTCCGCCATCGCCTGGACGGCCACCGGGTTGATCGCATCGGCCGGGGTCGAGCCGGCCGACAGCACCTCGATCCGGCCCTCGCCGAGGTGGCGCAGGTAGCCGGCAGCCATCTGCGAGCGCCCGGCGTTGTGAATGCACACGAACAGGACGGTGGGCTTGCTCATCTACGGAACTCCTTGCATCTGCGGCGACCGTTGCGACGGCTTGACTCCGATAATAGCTCAGTTACTATTGACTCAATACTTGTGGAGGTACATCAGGATGTCAACCAGCGAGCTCGAGGGCAGGGCCAGAGCCTACGCGGCTCTCGGCGACCCTTCCCGCCTCGCAATCATCGACCTGCTCGCGAACGCGGATCGGGCTTCAGGGGAACTGGGCGAAGCGCTGGGACTTCCCACCAATCTCGTCGCGCACCACCTGCGCGTGCTGGAAGAGGCCGGCCTCGTCCTTCGCCGCCGGTCGGAGGGTGACGGCCGCCGCACCTACGTCACCCGCACGCAGGCCTGCAACCGGCTGCTCGGCGCCGGACGGCTCCCAAGGCCGCACCGGGTCGCGTTCCTGTGCTCGCAGAACTCCGCCCGCTCCCAGCTCGCCGAATCCTACTGGCGAACGGTCAGCGACATACCGGTCGTCTCCGGTGGCACGCACCCCGCCAGCCGCGTGCATCCCCGTGCGGTGGCCGTTGGCCGCCGGCACGGCCTCGACCTCACCACTACACGGCCCCGGCTTGCCGCCGACGTGCTCAGCGGCGACGAGCTGGTGATCGCCGTGTGCGATCGCGCCTACGAGGACCTCGACAGCCGGCCGCTGCACTGGTCCATCCCTGACCCGGCCCTCACGGAGAGCGCTGAAGCTTTCGAGGGGGCCTTCGACGACATCACCTGCCGGATCAACCAGCTGGCCGCGAGCTTCCAGGGAGGAGCCTCATGACTACCGCATCGCATCCCGTCTCCGAGCGCAGCTGGGAGAGCCTGCACACCGACCAGAAACTGGCTCTCAAGCAGGCAGCAGCTCGGCTCGCCGACGACTTTTCCGGCCTGTACGGCAGCGAGACGATCGAGCGCTTCCTCGCCAGCTCCTTCGACCAGTTCGCTGATCACGCGAAGGTGACGAGGTTCCTCCCGCTCCTGGCTGAACGATTCGCCCACCAGCGGCTGCAGGCCCTCGCCCGCATCGAGGGGTTGCACGACGACGGCAAGCCGGTCGTGCTCTTCCTGTGCACCCACAACGCCGGGCGTTCGCAGATGGCCCTGGGATTCTTCCAGGCCTTGACCGGCGACAAGGCCGTCGCGTGGTCCGGTGGGTCGGAGCCCGGCATCGCGGTCAACCCTGCGGCGATCGCGGCAATGGCCGAGCGCGGCATCGACATCTCCGGAGAGTTCCCCAAGCCGTGGACAGACGAGACCGTCCGCGCCGCGGACGTGGTCATCACGATGGGCTGCGGGGACGCCTGCCCGATCTTCCCGGGCAAGCGGTACGAGGACTGGGACGTCGCCGACCCGGCAGGGCGGAGCGTCGAAGATGTCCGTCCGATCCGGGACGAGGTCGAGCGCCGCGTCCGCAGCCTGATGGCCTCCCTCAACCTGTAGCAGGTAGGTGGCCTCGCCGCTCAGAACTCCTCGTGGGCGGCCGGGTCGGAGTCCCCGAGACGGCCGTCGGACCCTCCCAGGGCTGTGATCGCAGCCACCTGCGCTGCGTCCAGCGTGAAGTCGAAGATGGCGAGGTTCTCTGCCTGACGCGCGGGTGCTGCAGCCTTCGGCAAGGGGACGGTGGCGAGCTGCAGGTGCCAGCGCAGGACAACCTGCGCGGCCGTGCGACCGACCTGATCGGCGATGCCGGTGATGACCGGCTCGTGCAGCAGCTGGCCCGCCTGTCCCAACGGGCCCCACGACTCGGTGCGGATGCCGAGCTGGTCGTGCACCTCACGCTGCTCGGCCTGGGGGAAGTAGGGGTGTAGCTCCACCTGGTTGACCGCGGGGGTCACCCCGGTGCCGGCGATGATCCGGCTGAGGTGTTCGGGCAGGAAGTTGCTCGTCCCGATCGAGCGCAGGACGCCCTCACGCTGCAGGTCGACGAGGGCCTGCCACGCCTCGACGAAGCGGCCCACCCCGGGGTTGGGCCAGTGGATCAGGTAGAGGTCGATGTGGTCGAGGCCCAGCCGGTAGAGCGACTCGTACACGCAAGTGGTCGCCGCGCCGTACTCGTGATGGCGTCCGGGCAGCTTCGAGGTGATCACGACCTCGTCGCGGGGCACGCCGGAACGGCGGAGCGCCTCGCCGACCGTCCCCTCGTTCTCGTAGTTCACGGCGGAGTCGATCAGCCGGTAGCCGTGGTGCAGCGCGCTGACCACCGCATCGACGCCGGCCGGACCGCGCAACGGGTAGGTGCCGAAGCCGATGACCGGCAGCTGGTGCCCGTCGTTGAGCGTGTGTGTCGGGATCATGCCTGTGAACCTAGCTCAGCTCCGATTGGCCCGGTACAGCAACGAGTTCGGACGGCATGGGCACTCGGTGGCGATCTGCATGCCGGCGATCCTGCGCTCGTCGCGGAGCGCGAAGAGTGCCGGCACGAGACGATCCCGCAGGGCGTACGGGTCGATGGTGTTGAGGTAGATCTTGGTGACTCCCTCGAAACCCGCGACCGTGGAGGTGCGCCACTTCAGCATCACGCGCCACGGCATCGGCAGGTCGGCGTCGATCGGGCGGTAGTGCCACTCCTCGTTGCACGGCACGTTCACGCCCGTGGCCGCATGCATGGCATGGACGAGGTCCGAGACGGCGCGCAATTCGTCATCGGTGTGGTTCCACGGGTCACACGCCTCCGACTTGGAGTAGATCTCGATCGTCGGGTAGCGGTGGCCGAAGCCGGCGAACGCGATCGCGTGCTCGTTCTCCGCGAGCACGAGGTTGCGGTAGGAGGCGTAGTTGGGGCCGTACTCGTTGTAGATGTTCGGGTTGGTGCGCAGCCGCTCCATCTGCTGCTCGTGCTGGATTCCGCGCTCGTCGATCGCGACGAGCTGCTTGTGCAGGTGGTCGAAGGACGCTCCCGCCGGGCGCAGCCAGTTCTGGAACACCGCGACGTAGCGGGCGTACCGGTTGAGGTCGAAGAGTCCGGACACCGACTCGACGGTGAACGACAGGAACCGCTGATGCTCGTCCGGCGTCAGGGTCCCGGAGCCGGCCAGCTGGGTGTTGTCCGTCGCGCCGTCCACGAAGTGACGGCGGGCGATGACCACGTCGTGGCCGCCGCCGAAGAAGCCGGACGCGGCCTCGAGCTGACCCTCCTCACCCAGGGCTTCGATGAGTTCGTCTGAGCGTCCACCAGCCTTCAGCTTGTTGCGCACGACAGCGAGCACATGCGCCCGTCCCATCGGCGACGACAGGTAGGCGGTCTTCCGGTCGCGCACCCGCGCGGGCAGCTCGTACCCGTAATTGTCGTGCCAGTAGTCGTAGGAGAGGATCTCGAAGAGGTTCGGGACGCGGCGGAACTCCGCCGTGGTCGCCTCCAGCTCCTCTGCCGGAATGCGGTAGCGGATGTCCCAGGTGCCGTCGGCGTTGCGGACAACGCGCGACTTCTCCGGCGGGGTGTCCAGGTAGCGGCCTTCGCAGAACGCGCAGTGCCGTCCATGTTGTGCCGGATCGAGGGGGACGGGGTCGGGCAGCACGACGCCGAGCGGACGGTTGCCGCGGCCGGCCACCGTCCACACTTCCGTGCCACTGAACGGATTGAGCTGCTTGACCGTGCCGTCCTTCAGCTGGCTGATGAACTCCGGCTCCCGCAAGTAGGGATGCACCACGTCGGACCCCCTGGTCGATTGTCGATTCAGGCTAGCCCCCTGCCGAGTTGTCAGAAACTCAGCCGGTCATAGCCGCATGAGTCTCTGACAACTCGGGGGGTCGGTGGGTCAGGAGAACCAGCGGAGCAGCTCGGTGACGGTGCCGCCGGCTGCGAAGGTTCCCGTGACGTGGTCGGCCGCGCGGGCGACCTCCTCGGTTGCATCGCCGAGCGCGACGCCGCGTCCGGCCCAGGTGATCATCTCGATGTCGTTGCGCCCGTCGCCGATCGCCAGCACGTCGGCCGCAGCGACGCCGAGGCGCGCTGCCACGCCCGCCAACGCTGTTGCCTTGTTGACCCCGGCAGGGGCGATGTCGAGCCAGGCGCTCCAGCCGACGAAGTAGCTCACGCCGTGCAGGCCGAGGCGTTCGGCGAGGGCGATGAACTCCTCGTCGGTCGCTTCCGGGTCGCGCACGACGATGCGGGTGACGTCGCCTGCTGCCAGCTCCTCGACGCTCACCAGTTCGATCTCGCCGTGCAGGTCGCCCTCGGGGAAGTACCTGCTCACCCGGTAGCCCTGCCCCACGACCTCCGCCGCGAGCGATGCGGTGGGGTGCTCGGTGAGCACGCGGTCGATCACGTCGGACGGGTCGAACGTGACCACGTCCGTCACCTCGAACGGCGGGTAGGTCAGGGTCACGGCACCGTTGGACGCGACCGTCGGGCCGGGCGGCAGCCCGAGCTCCTCGAAGATCGGCAGCGTTGCATGCCAGCTCCGCCCTGTGCTCAGCACGACCGGCACCCCTGCTGCCACGACCAGCCCGATCGCCGCACGCACGTCATCGGGCAGCAGCCCGGCGTGGTCGACGATGGTGCCGTCGATGTCCAGGGCAACGAGCCGGGGGCTCCAGGTGTCGCCGGTCACGACAGCGGACGCAGGTATTCCATGCCGTCCAGGTACGGACGTAACGCTGCCGGAACGTAGACCGAGCCGTCCGCCTGCTGGTGGTTCTCCAGCAGCATGATGATCACCCGGGTCATCGCGCACAGGGTGCCGTTCAGCGTGGCGAGGGAACGGACGCCGTCGCCGTCCCGCATGCGGATGTTGAGCCGGCGGGCCTGGAACTCGGTGCAGTTCGACGTCGACGTGATCTCGCGGTACTTGTCCTGCGTTGGCAGCCAGGCGTAGCAGTCGTACTTGCGGGCAGCGCTCAGGCCGAGGTCGCCGCTGGCAACGTCAAGTACCTGGAACGGGATCTCCAACGCGGTGATGAACTCCTTCTCGAAGCCCAGCAGCTTCTGGTGCTCGGCCTCGGCCTGCTCGGGCGCGCAGTAGACGAACATCTCGACCTTGTCGAACCAGTGGACGCGGAAGATGCCGCGGGTGTCCTTGCCGTAGGAGCCGGCCTCGCGACGGAAGCACGGGCTGTAGCCGACGTAGTGCCGCGGCAGCGAGGCCCCGTCCAGGATCTCCTCGGAGTGGAAGGCGGCCATGGCCACCTCCGACGTACCGACCAGGTACAGATCGTCAGCGGGCAGGTGGTACACGTCCTGGGCCGCCTGGCCGAGGAAGCCGGTGCCCTCCATCGCTGACGGTTTCACCAGCGCCGGCGGAATGATCGGGGTGAAGCCCCAGCCCATCGCCTTGCTCATCGCCAGGTTCAGCAAGGCCAATTCGAGCCGGGCACCGATACCGGTCAGGAAGTAGAAGCGGGAGCCCGATACCTTCGCGCCGCGCTCGACGTCGATGGCGCCGAGCAGCTCGCCGATCTCCAGGTGGTCACGGGGGACGAAGCCCTCGGCGGCGAAGTCGCGCGGGGTGCCGATCGTCTCCAGCACGTACAGGTCGTCCTCGCCGCCGCGTGGCACGTCCTCGAACACGACATTGGGCAGGGACTTCATCAGGGCGTCGAAGGTGGCACCGGAGGTGTCTGCCTCGGCCTGCGCTGCCTTCACCTGTACGGACAGGTCCCGGGTGCGGGCCAGGACGGCCGCCTTCTCCTCACCCTTGGCCTGCGCGACCTGCTTGCCGAGCTCCTTCTGCTCGGCGCGCAGGTTCTCGAAGGCTGCGATCGCAGAACGGCGCGCCTCGTCGGCACTCACCAGCTTGTCGACCAGCTCGACGGACTCCCCACGGGCTTCCTGGGAGCGGCGGACGAGGTCGGGATTGGTGCGCAGCAGCTTCGGGTCGATCACGGATCGAGCCTATCGGACGCACATTGTCGCCTCGCCGGCGCGAATGCCACAGTGGACCATGGCTGAAGAACCCAAGGCGACCCTCCAGCGCTACCTGCAGTCGGCCCGCGACGCCGTGCTGTGGAAGCTCGACGGGCTCGGGCCCTACGACATCCGCCGCCCGCTGGTGCCCACGGGCACCAACCTGCTCGGGCTCGTGAAACACCTTGCCGGAATCGAGTTCGGCTACTTCGGCGAGGTCTTCGGCCGACCGGTGGCCGACCCGCCCGACTGGCTGGACGCGATGGACGACGTGCCCAACATCGACCTGTTCGCCAGCGCGGACGAGTCGGTCGCATCGATCGTCGCCCTCTACCGGCGCGCCTGGGCGCACGCCGACGCGACCATCGCAGCGCTCGACCTGGACGCGACCGGCGCCGTCCCCTGGTGGCATCCCGACCGCAGGGAGGTCAGCCTCCAGCAGATCCTCGTCCATGTGATCGCGGAGACCAGCCGGCACGCCGGCCACGCCGACCTCGTGCGGGAGCTCATCGACGGCGAGGTGGGCCTTCGCCCGGACAACAGCAACCTGCCCGACGGGGACGAAACCTGGTGGCTGGACTACCGCGGGCAACTCGAGCAGATCGCCCGCGAGGCCACCGCCTAACCCATCCCCACCTCCGACTTGTCAGACTCGCGGAGGGCTCTGGCCCGCCGTGGTTCTGACAACTCGGGGTTCTAGTCGTCCTCGGGGTTCACCAGGGCGGCGTACCAGTCCCTTGCGGCCGCGAAGTCAGCGTCGGTGAAGCCCCGCGCGATCTGCGGACGCACCTCGTCCGCACGCGGGTACGAGCCGAGGAACAGCACGTCTGCGCAGATCCGGTGCAGGCCGAGCATGGCCTCTGCCACCCTCGGATCACGCAGGTGGCCCTCCGCATCGATGCTGAAGCAGTAGCTGCCCAGGGTGGTCTTGGTGGGACGGGACTCGATGCGGGTCAGGTTCACGCCGCGGCTGGAGAACTGCTCGAGGATCTCCAGAAGGGCGCCGGCGTGGTCGGCGTGCATGTAGGCGACGAGCGTGGTCTTGTCCGCCCCGGTCGGTGGCGGCGGCTCGGTGGGCAGCGACACCAGCACGAAGCGGGTCACCGCGGCGGAATTGTCGGCGATCTCGGTGGCGATCGGCACGAGTCCGTAGGTGGTGCCGGCGATCTCGCCGCAGATGGCAGCGTCGTAGCGGGACGCGGGATCGGCGACCTCCTGGGCCGCCGCGGCGTTCGAGCCACCCTCCGTGACGTGGGCGTCGGGCAGGTTGTCGATCATCCAGTGCCGGGTCTGCGCGGCGGAATGCGGGTGGGTCAGCACACGGCGGACGTCGGCGAGCGTCGTCCCTTGCCGGGCGTAAAGGTTGAACTGCACCGGCAGCAGCACCTCACGGACGATCATCAGGCGCTTGCCGTTGCCGAGGAAGTCGAGAGTTGCCGAAACCCCGCCCTCCACCGAGTTCTCGATTGGAACGAGGGCGGCTTCGACCACGCCTCCGCGCACCGCCTCCAGAGCCTCGGCGACCGTGCCGAACGGCATGGCCTCGCCGTCGGAGAAGGTCAGCAGAGCCTGGTGGGTGAAGGTCCCAGCGGGTCCGAAGTATCCGAGCACGCGCTCAGCGTAGTGGTGTGGCTCAGCCGGTTCGGGCTGCGGCCACGGGCGGGCGCCGCTTCAGCCAGCGTGGCAGTGGGGGCAGCTCGCGTCCCCACGTCCACCACCAGTGCACGATCAGCACCAGCACCAGCACCTGGGCACCCGAGCACAGGCCGTCCCTCACGAAGTCGGCGATGCCCTTCATGGTCGGGCTGAACTCGACGGACCGGCCGGTGACGTAGGCCACCGACAGCCACAACCCACGCCAGATCATCAGCACGTCGAGCCGGGACGCCGCCATCAGGCCGAGCGGCACCCAGGTGGTCAGGTCGTACCAGCTGAGCGTGTAGGGAGAGGTGACCAGCCAGGACGCGGTGAGGATGACCGCCGTCCGGACGGCGATGGTGAGCGGGTCGCGTCGGGGTTCGTCGTCGTCGGGGTTGCCGGGCACGAGCCGCCACGGCAGGACGCGGGACAGCATCCAGGCGATGACCGCCATCATCACCCAGCCCGCCCAGCCGATGAACCCTCGTGCGGCGAAGTCGCCGATCGCCCAGCCGAGCGCTATCTCGAGCCAGGGCGCCCAGGAGCCGGCGGAGATGTAGCCGGTGTTCCGGCTCGCTGCGAGCAGCGCCGACGGCGTCACCATCCCGTAGGCGATCACCAACGGCACGGCTGCCCCGGCGGCCAGTTGCACGAGCTTGCGCCAGTCGCGCCGATAGCCCCAGGCCATCGCGATGCCGTAGTAGACGAGCGAGACCTTCACCGTGCCTGCCACGCCGATGCACAGCCCGGCGACGAACGGGCTGCGCCGCATGAACCAGAGGGCGATGATCGCGAACACGAGCGTGAACGCCTCGTTGTGGGCGCCCGCGAGCACCGACCAGATCATGATCGGGTTGAGCACCGTGAACAGGACCGCGCGGGTCTGGATCTTGTGGTCGTCGTGGGCGAGCAGCACGATCACCGCGCCGATCAGCAGGAACGGCACCAGCGCGAACATCTGCAGCCAGAACACCGTGTTGTGCATGTTGCCGTTGCCGAGCCACGCGGCCAGCCACTGTGAGCCGGAGGCCAGCGGGCCGTACACGCTGGGGGTGTCCTGCCAGGGACGCTCGGTCCAGACCAGCACCGGGTCGAACTCGGAGCGGAAGATCTCGGCAGGGGTGATGTTGTAGGGGTTCAGGCCGAGCACCTGAAGGCGTCCGTAGGCGGCGTACATCAGGACGTCGGCAGAGGTCAGGGGCGGCACCAGGGCGGTGAGGACGCTGAGGCCCGAGCCGAGCAGGAACAGCCGCCGGTTGTTCGGACGCCACCCGGTGTTGACCGCACGCCAGCAGATCCACAGGCCGATCGCGCCGAGCGTGAGCCCGATCCACAGCGCCGGCACCGCCACCCATTCGCTGAGGTCGACCGTGCCGACCGGCAGGTACCACGGTGGCAGGTAGTCGACGCGAGGACCGAGCTTCAGGGCCACAGACGAGGGGCCACAGAAGGCCACGGCGATGGTGATGAGGCCACTGGCGACGATCATGGGGATCCCGGCTCTCGGGTTCGCCGACCACGGCGCAGTCACGAAGGCACGAACCCGCGCCCACTGTTTGGCGACTGCTGCGCGCTTCTTCCCCCGAGTTCTTGGCATCGTCAGCAGGCTACCGGGTCATACAGACCAGTTGGCGCCTGCCCGGAGTCGACACCGGACCGTTACCCCCTCTTCATTGTTCCGGGTTGCGCTGTTTCGCCAGTTGCTTCGCGCCGTGCTCCACGGCGATCCGGACGAGCTGGGTTCCCGGAACGAAGATGTTGACCGCCTCGACGCCGACGTCGAGCAGGAAGCGTGGCTCGAGGACCTTGCCCAGGTACTGCTCGAAGGTGGATCCGTCGGGACGGATCTCCCCGGTGAGGCCGTCGAACTCGATCACGGCCTCCTTCCCCCCGTGCCGGTACCGGAACGCGTACACCGGCCGGTACACCAGGTCGACCACGTCGACGATCACCCGCTCCTCGAGTACCCGGTCTGCGTCGATCTTGCCGATCGCAGCGGACACCACCTCGCGCACCAGCAGGGACGCCTTGGTCTCGGGAGGGACGACGACCGTGCCCTCTCGTGCCAGGGCGCCGAGTGCCTCAGCGTCCATCACCTCGCTGTCGAACTTCAGGTAGCCGGCGAGGTTGGGATTCTCGGCCCGGGTGAGCCCGTCGAAGAGATGCTCACGGGAGGACTCGTCCCGGCAGGTCTCCAGACCGGAGATGCGTAGCTGGCCCTGATCCACGTGCACCGTCTCGCCGAGAAGCTGGACGCTGCGAACACTCGGCGACACCGGCACCGCGTAGCTTCGGGTTCGCTCGTACTCCGCGACGGCGGTGGCGTGCAGGCGCCAGAACGGCTGGAGGCGCCGCTCGCGGTAGACGCACTCGTAGTCCTCGGACGTCGACCGGTTCAGGAGTCCGCCAAGCTTTGCCACGGTGCCGAAAGCGTCGGCCCGTCGCGACCAGGCGCGACCTTCAGCGTGGTCGAGGGTGAAGCGATCGGTCAGCGCAACGATGCGCTCCTCTACGATCTCGACGTCCATGCCCGTTCCCCCTGATGAGCTCAGGGCGCCAGCGTAGGGCGGCCGGTAGTCCGGGCGGTAGGGGCGGTTACTTCAGCAACCGGGACAACCGGCGGTCGGCGAGCAGCTTGCCGCCGGTCTGGCAGCCGGGGCAGTACTGCAGGGAGCTGTCGGCGAAGGAGACCTCCGCGATCGTGGTGCCGCAGACCGGGCACGGCTGGCCGGTCTTCCCGTGCACCCGGAGGTTGAGCTTCTTGTCGCCCTTGAGTTCCTTGGCCGCCAGTCCGGCCGAGCGCGCGACCGCCTCTGCGAGTTCCGTGCGGATCGCAGCGTAGAGGGTGGCTCGCTCGGTCGCGTCCAGCCCGCTGGCCGGCTTGAACGGGCTCAGCAACGCCCTATGCAGGATCTCGTCGGAGTAGGCGTTGCCGATGCCGGCGATCGTCCGCTGGTCGCGGAGAACGCCCTTCAGCTGGGAGCGCCCTGCCTCGTCGAGGATGGCGCCAAGGACCTCCGGGGTGAAGGCGTCGGACATCGGGTCGGGCCCGAGGGAGACGATGCCGGGCACCTTGTCGAGGTCGGTCACCACGTACAGCGCGAGGCGCTTCTGGGTGCCGTACTCGGTGAGTTCGAACCCGGTGTCGTCGTCGAAGACCACCCGCGCGGCCAGCGGTCCCCGTCCGGGACGGGCCGGCTTGAGCGGCATCGCGTCCTTCCACGTGAGCCAGCCACCGCGGGCCAGGTGGAACACCAGCCACAGGCCGCCGACCGAGAGGCAGATGAACTTGCCGCGCCGCTCCACCCCGTCCACCTCGAGCCCATGCAGCGCGGAGAGCGGCACCTCGAAGGTCTTCAGGCTGGCGAAGGCTGCGAGTTCGGTGCGTGCGATCGTCTTGCCGACGCAGGTGTTGGCGAGGAAGGTGCGCAGGGCCTCCACCTCGGGTAGTTCAGGCATGGTCCTCCTCACGCACGGGCCACGCCGGCTCCGGGACGCTGAGCGCCTCGGCCAGGAGGCCCAGGTACTCCTCCCGTTCCACCTCGATCACCCCGAGGGTGGCCAGGTGGTCGGTCTGCCACTGGACGTCGATGATGCGCTCCTCAGCATGCTCGTCGGACAGCATTCCCACCAGTGCCAGCAGTGCAACCTTCGAAGCATCCCTGCCGTACTCCGGATCGTGGAACATCGACTCCCCGGCGAACAGGCCGCCCATCGACATCCCGTACAGGCCGCCGACGAGGCGCCCCTCCGCATCCCAGGTCTCCACCGAGTGCGCCTGGCCGGCCCGGTGAAGCGCCGTGTAGACACGGCGGACGTCGGCGTCGATCCAGCCGTGCTTGCGACGAGGGTCCGCGCACCGGTCGAGGACGGTGGTGAAGGCCGCGTCGATGGTGGTCGTGTAGTGCTTCGCGGACTTGCGCAACGAGCGGGGGATGCGGATGGCGTCCAGCGGCAGCACGCCGCGCTGCAGCGGCGACCACCAGCCCATCTGGCCGAAGCCCGATTCGTGGAGCGGCATCGGGAACACGCCCTCGGTGTAGGCAGCCAGCACCAGGCCCTCGTCGAACTCGGCCGAGAACGCGATCAGGTCCTGCTCTGGCCAGTCCTGCGCGGGTCCGAAGATGCCTGGACGGCGTGCCATGGGCCGATTGTGCCAGCCGGCCATGACAACGCTGGAGATTCGGCAGTTCGAGGTGGGTTCATACGCCTGGCTCAGCCCTGGAGGCCAGCCCTGAGCGTGCGGGTCCGGCCCGGGATCCCAGTCGTCACTTCGCAACTCGATGCCAGGCAAGGGGCAGATCGGCGACTCCGATCCGATTGAGGTGCGGAATCGCGACACATCTGTCGCAGACGAGAGGCTGACCCGCTGGCGGTCAGGTGGTGGTGATCCAGTAGCGACGGTGGCCGTCACGTGTGTCCTCGTGGACCCCGCCGCAGGCTTCGATCGTGCGTGCCGAGGCGAGGTTGTCCTCGTCGCAGACCACCAGGACCCGATCGAGACCAAGGTCCGCAGCCCGACGGACGGCGAGGGCGAGTGCCCTGGTGGCATGTCCTTGCCGCCGCCTTGACGGCACCACGCTGTAACCGATGTGCCCGCCCTGCTCGAGCAGCCAGTCGTTCAGCCGTGTGCGCAACGCGAGGAAGCCGATCACGTCGTCGCCGTCGAGGATCCACCGGAACTCGCACGGAACGCTGTCGTCAGGATGCTCGAAGGCAGGGTCGGCACGGGCGAGCAACGCGTCAACCAGCCGCTCGCAGCCGTCCTCGCTCAGGTCCCACTGCTGGTGCTCGGGGAGCAGCCACAATCCAGCGCCGTTAACATGGTCGCCCTCCTGGCGCAGCTCGCGCATCGCGACCACCCAACTCGCCCACCTCGCGGTATCGGGCACGGTCAGCTCGGTCACGGCCCGATTCTGTCAGCCCGCTCGCATCTGCGCCGCGCCGCCGGGTCACGCCCATCAATCCGCCGTGTCGTGTATTCGAACCTCGCGCCCGCAGATCGTGGTGGCAGAGCCTCTGGCCGTCGTCGAGGTGCGAGATCGCGACACGCCTCCGGGCTGCACCGGGGTCGGGTCGGGGACGGATGCCCTGCCGCACCCCTCGCCACCGGCCTACGCTGGGAGAGTCAGCGACCGAAAGGAACCTCCGATGGCGAACGCTGCCTCCGACTTCGGCAAACAGTTGGTCACGCGCACCCCGGAAGTTGCCGGCGGCCTGTTGCGCAGCATCATCGAATTCGCGATCAACGGCAACACCGCCTTCCCGGGAGCGAAGACCACCGCTGCCCGCTCGCTGCAGGCCAAGGGCGAGCGCGAGGCGGCCATCGACTCGATCGTGATGCAGCACATCGGCCTCGCCTCGGCCCAGGGCTTCCTCACCAGCGTCGGTGGCCTGCTCACCCTGCCGGTCGGACTGCCGGCCAACCTCGCCGGCCTCGCAGTCCTGAGCGTCCGGATGATCGGCTCGATCGCCCACCTTCGCGGGTACGACGTGGACGACCGTCGCGTCCGCGCAGCCCTGACGCTGGCCATGCTCGGCGATGACGAGGTGCGCCGTCTCGTTTCCGAGGGCAAACTACCGACCACCCCGCTGGTGATCGCGACCTCCCCGATGTTCGACCCGGACCTCGAACGGAAGATCAGCGAACGCGTGATGGGTTCACTGGCCGGGCGAATGGGCGGCAAGCACCTCGCCGTCGTCGTCGTCCGCCGGATCCCGCTCGTCGGTGGCGGCGTCGGCGCAGCGGTCGACGGCTGGTTGACCTTCGGCCTCGCCGCCTACGCCAAGCGGGAGTTCATCGCCCGCCACCAGGCATCGATTCCGCGTCAGTAGCGCGAGGCGGCGGCCCTTCGTGACGCACGCTCGCTGCGCTCACGAGCTCCTCAGGGACCGTATGGAAGGACGCTCGCCCCCTCCGCGGTTCCTGAGGAACGTAGCCGAGCTTGCGAGGGTGAGTGTCACGAAGGGCGCAAAGCTCCTTCAGGGACCGCTAGCTGACGAAGGCGCGGGCCACGCGGCGGGTGATCAGGCAGGTCACCTCGTAGGGGATGGTGCCCATCAGCCCGGCGATCTCCGTGGTCGTGATCTCCTCCGTCCCGCTGCGGCCGACGAGGACCACGTCGTCGCCGACCGCCACGTCCGTCTGTGGCCCGAGGTCGATCATCGTCTGGTCCATGCAGACCCGGCCGGCGATCGGATAGCTGCGGCCGGCGATCAGCATGCGGCCGCGGTTCGAGAGCAGGCGGGAGTAGCCGTCGCCGTAGCCGATCGGGACGGTGGCGATCCAGGTGTCCTGCGGTGCCGTCCAGGTGCGGCCGTAGCCGACGGTCTCACCCGCAGCGACCTGCTTGACGAACGTCACCCGGGAGCGCCATTCGAGGCCGGGCAGCAGGGGCACCGTCCGGTCGACCTCGGGGTCGGGGTAGGCGCCATAGATCATGACGCCGGGGCGCACCATGTCGAACCAGGAGTCGGGGTGGGCAAGGACGCCACCGGAGTTGGCCAGGTGCACCAGCGGCACCGGGCCGCGGGCGGCCTCGACGTTCGCGACCGTGTCCCGGAAGAGCTGGATCTGGGCGGCGGTGAACTCGTCCCCGGCCGGTGAGTCGGAGATCGGCAGGTGCGACATCACGCCGCCCAGCCGCAGCCCGGGGACCGCGTCGATCAGCTTCGCCAGTTCGGGTGCCTGCTCGGGAGGGCAGCCGATCCGGCGCATGCCGGTGTCGACCTTCAGATGCACCTCCGCGATGACGCCCTGACTGCCGGCGGCGACCGCGGCCTCCGCGATGGATTCGGCATCGACCACGCACAGCGCGAGGCCGGACGCGACCGCGACGGCCACCTCGTCCCCGCGGGCTACCGAGAGCTTCAGGATCGGCATGGTGATGCCCGCCACCCGCAGTTCGACACCCTCTGCGACGTTCGCAACACCGAGCCAGTCGGCGGCGCCGCTGTCCTGGATCATCCGGGACACCGGGATCGCACCGTGGCCGTAGGCATCGGCCTTCACCGCGGCCAGCACCTTGCGGTCGCCCACCCGCTCCCGGATGGCCTCGAGGTTCCTCCTGATGTGATCGAGCCTTGTGGCCACCACGGAGGGAGGCTTCATTTCTGCGTCCCCACAGCCACCGGGCGGGACGGGTCGGCCGACCAGCCCGACCAGGACGGCGGGTACAGCGCTGCGTCCACCCCAACGCTTGCGAGGGCGAGCACGACCTGGGCGGCAGAGACGCCGGAGCCGCAGTAGACGGCTACGGGCGTGTCCTCCGGAAGTAGCCAGCAACCCGCGCAACTCACTCTCGTCGGGCAGCGTGCCTTCGGCAGTCCAGTAGCCACTGACCGGGCGGTTCACCGCGCCGGGGATGTGGCCGGCCTTGGGGTCGATCGGCTCTACCTCGCCGCGGTAACGCTCGGGAGCGCGGACGTCGATCAGGGTGCCGCCGAAGGCAGCCACCCCGTCTGCGTCCAGCGTGGGCAGGTGGCCGGCGGTGAGCGCGAGTGGCATCCCGAAGGCCGTGGGTGGTTCGTCGGTCTCCAGCAGTTTCCCTGCGGCGACCCAGGCACGGATCCCGCCATCGAGAACGCGCGCGTCGAGCCCGGCCCACCGCAGCACCCACCACGCGCGGCCGGCAGCGAAGGACCCCGGATCGTCGTAGACGATGATCGGCAGCGCCGGATCGATACCGAGCGCACCGAGGCCCGCGCCGAGCTGGTCGATACCGGGCAGGGGATGCCGGCCGAGCGTCGAGTCGGTGGTCGCCCCGGTCAGGACGGCCTCGAGGTCGAGGAACCGGGCATCGGGCAAGTGGCCCTGCAGGTATCGGTCGAAGCCGCTGCCCGGCTTCTCCCCGAGCCGCCAGCGGACATCCAGCAGTTGCGCGCCCCCGGCGAGGGCGGCGGGCAACTCATCGACGGAAATCAGCACATCAGCGCGAGTGGACACGCCTGAACTCTAGGACAATGCCCGAACAGCCACGGGCCCACCCACCGGATCACCAGACGCCCCCGAAACCGAAGGACGCCCCTGGAATTTCGGGGGCGTCCTTCCGTTTCGGGGGCGTTTCGGTTGCGGACGCTCAGAGGAGGCTCAGAGGAGGCTCAGAAGAGCAGGGAGAGCCCCGGGTCGGTCATGATCGTCGCCACGTCGGCGAGGAACTTGGAACCGGCCTCACCGTCGACGAGGCGGTGGTCGAACGTCAGGGAGACGGTGCAGATGGAGCGGGGTTCGATGCGCTCGTCGTCGCCGGTGCCCATCACCCACGGCTTGCGGCGGACGGTGCCGAGGCACATGATCGCCGCCTCGCCGGGATTCATGATCGGCGTGCCGCCGTCCACCCCGAAGACGCCGACATTGGTGATCGTGAACGTGCCCAGCGCCAGATCCCCCGGCTGCACGCGTCCCTGCTTCGCCACGGACACCATCTCGTTCAGGGCCTGGGTGAGCTCCAGCAGGTTCATGCGGTCGGCCCGCTTGATGTTCGGCACGACCAGTCCCCTTGGCGTCGCAGCGGCGATGCCGAGGTTCACGTCGCCGTGCAGCACGATCTCCTCCGTCGCCTCGTCGAAGCTGGAGTTGATCTCCGGGTTGCGGGCGATCGCGAGACAGGCAGCCTTCGCGAACACCAGCAGCGGTGAGACCCGCATGCCGGAGAACTCACGCCGCTGCTTCAGGTTCTCGATCAGCTCCATGGTGCGGGTGACATCCACCTCCGTGAACGCCGTGGCTTGCGGGACCTTCAGCGACGAGGTCATCGAGCGGAACATCTCGCGTCGGATGCCCTTGAGGCGCACTCGCCGGTCTCCGGTGAACGGCCGACCGCCCTGGGCTGCCGACACGACATCCTCCGCCGTGATGGTGCCGCCGGGCCCGGTTCCCGGAACCTGGGTGAGGTCGATACCGAGGTCACGCGCGATGCGTCGCACCGGTGGCTTGGCCAGCGGCGGACGGCCGCTCTCCACCTCGGGCGCTGGACGCCCCGGCCGTGGCAGGCGCTCGCCTGAGGGGTTGGCTGTCACGGGAGCAGACGGGGTGACGTCGTCGGTGTGCCGGGAGACCGGCTTCGCCGTGTCGTAGGACTCGTGCACCTGCTCTGTCGTCGGTCCGGGTACGGACACCGTGCCCGTCGCGCGGCGCGGACGCCGGGTGATCGAGCCGGCCTTCGCGCCGTAGCCGACCAGCATGGAGCCACTGGCGTCCGGTCCCGCGACCGGGATCTCGCCGAGATCGTCCTGCACGTTGCCACTCACAATGTCGTCCGCCGGCCCTTCGTGACGCGGGCCCTGAGGAGACTCCTGAGGAACGGAGGAGTCGTCGCGAAGGGCGCTGCGCTCGCTCCTCAGGGACCGTTCTTCAGAGGACGTTCCCTGAGGAGCCTCGTGAGGTACGAGCGAGGCGTCGCGAAGGGCGTCCGGCGCCTCGTTGTCTGCCTCCACATCAGCGGAATCCTGGATCCGGATGATCGGGGTGCCCACCTCCACGGTTTCGCCCTCGGCCACCAGCACCTCGGACACAACACCCGCGAACGGCGATGGCAGCTCCACAAGGGACTTGGCCGTCTCGATCTCCAGCAGGATGTCGTTCACCGCAACGGTGTCGCCTGCCTTCACCCTCCAGGAGACGATTTCCGCCTCGAGCAGGCCCTCGCCCGGGTCGGGCAGCTTGAACTCTCGCATCAGCAGGTCTCTCTCAGTAGGCCAGGGAGCGGTCGACGGCGTCCAGTACCCGATCCAGGTCGGGCAGGTATCCATCTTCGGTCCGGCTGGGCGGGTAGGGAAGGTCGTAGCCGGTGACGCGCAACACCGGCGCCTGAAGTTCGTAGAAGCATTCGGCCTGGATCCGGGCCGCGATCTCCGCGCCAATACCCAGCGTCCCGACGGCCTCGTGCACGACGATCGCACGCCCGGTCCTGCGGACGGAGGCCAGGATCGTGGCGTCGTCCAGCGGCGACAGCGAGCGCAGGTCGATGACCTCGAGGTTGCGTCCCTCCTTGTCAGCCGCGATGGCCGCCTCGACGCAGGTGCGCACCATCGGCCCGTACGCGAGCAGGGTCGCGTCCGTGCCGGGCTTGATCACGCGCGCCTGGTAGAGCGACATCGGGGCGTCGGCAGCTTCTGTGTCCACCTCGCCCTTCTCGTGGTAGCGGCGCTTGGGCTCGAAGAAGATCACCGGGTCGTCGTCCGCGATGGCCTGCTGGATCATCCAGTAGGCGTCCAGCGGGTTGGAGCAGGTGACCACCTTCAGGCCGGGGGTGTGCGCGAAGTACGCCTCCGGCGACTCGCTGTGGTGCTCGATCGCGCCGATGCCGCCGCCGTAGGGGATCCGGATCACCATCGGCACGGAGAAGCGTCCGTGCGAGCGGAACCGCATGCGGGAGACCTGGGAGACGATCTGGTCGAAGGCCGGGTACACGAAGCCGTCGAACTGGATCTCCACCACCGGCCGGTAGCCGCGCAGCGCGAGGCCGACGGAGGCGCCGACGATGCCCGACTCTGCCAGCGGGGAGTCGACGACACGGTCGGGACCGAACTCCGCCTGCAGGCCCTCGGTCACCCGGAAGACACCACCGAGCTTGCCGATGTCCTCGCCGAACACCAGCACCTTGGGATCAGCACCGAGCGCGCGGCGCAGGCCGGCGTTGAGCGCCTTCGTCATCGTCATGGTGCTCATTTGGCCACCTCGAAGGAGGCCTCGTAGGCCAGGTACTCGGCCCGTTGGCGCACGAGCAGGTCGGGCATGTCGGCGTAGGCGTGCTGCCACTGCTCGCTGAGCACGGGCTCCGGCAGGGCCACGCAGCCGGCGCGCAGGCGCTCGGCGAGCTGTTCGGACTCGGCGGCGAGTCCGTCCAGCCAGGCCTGGTCGATGGCTCCGGTGCCGAGCAGGTACGTCTTCACGCGCTCGATCGGGTCCTTGGCCCGCCACTGTTCCTCTTCCTCCGCCCGGCGGTACTTGGTGGGGTCGTCGGACGTGGTGTGGGCACCCATGCGGTAGGTGTAGGCCTCGATCAACACGGGCCCCAACCCGGCGCGGGCATGCTCGATGGCCCACTCGGTGACGGCCTGGACGGCGAGGACGTCGTTGCCGTCCACCCGGACGCCGGGGAAGCCGAAGCCGGCCGCACGGCGGTACAGCGGGATGCGCGACTGCAGGGCGATCGGCTCACTGATCGCGTACTGGTTGTTCTGGCAGAAGAAGACGACCGGTGCCGCGTAGGACGCGGCGAAGATGAAGGCCTCGTTGACGTCGCCCTGGCTGGTGGCGCCGTCGCCGAAGTAGACGACGGCCGCGCCGTTGCCGGACGGGTCGTCGTTGCCGACCAGCCCGTCCCGCTGCAGCGCCATGGCCATCCCGACGGCGTGCAGGGTCTGGGTGCCGATCACGAACGAGTAGAGGTGGAAGCCGTCCGGGCGCGACGGCCAGTCGACCATCGCCGTGCCACGGAAGGTGCCGAGCAGGTCGACCGGGTCGATCCCCCAGCACCAGGCCACGCCGTGCTCGCGGTAGGACGGAATGATCAGGTCGGGCTCGCGGGTGGCGCGAGCGGACCCGATCTGGGCGGCCTCCTGGCCGAGCAGCGGTGGCCACAGGCCGAGCTCGCCCTTGCGCTGCAGGGCTGTCGCTTCGGTGTCGATGCGCCGCGCCAGCACCATGTCGCGCAGCGATGCAGCGATGTCGGCGTCAGTGCCGGCGTAGCTGAAGGCTGGGTGCTCCACGCGTCGTCCGGCTTGATCGAGAAGTTGTACGAAGTCCATGGAATCTGCGGCCTCGGTCAAAGGGGTCTCCTGGTAGCTGGGGCTCTTGCAGTAATCCGTAACCTACGGTTACGTAACCATAGGTGTCAAGGCACCCCGCGATCACCCCAGCGCGAGGTCTCGACGCCGCAGCCCGACCATCCCGAGTGCCGCCAGCCCTGCAGCACCGACCGTGAGCCCGACGGCGATCAGTGGCAGGCCTGATCCCACCAATGCTGTGAAGGTGGCCGCGTAGGGCGAGATCGCAGCTACGACGGCCGGCGGGACGAGCGCGAACTCGCCCAACAGGTCGGCCAGCAGCAACAGTCCGAGGATCGTCCAGCTGGCGGCGACCGCCGCGCGCGGCGCCCAGCCGAAGAGCGCAGCGGCGAGGCCGATGATCAGCAGCACTGGGGGCAGGTAGGCGAGGGTGAGGAAGGCCAGACCGGGCTTGCCGGACGTGAGGGCTGCACCAACGGCGACCGCGGCAAGGATCCCGCCGCCGACGCCGGCTGCGACCAGCAGGCGCGACAGCATCCACCGGCTCCGCGTCACCGGCTGGGCGAGCAGGAGCTCGGCGAGGCGGTCGGTCTCGTCCGTGCGCAGGGAAAGGATGCTGGCAAGCGCTGCTGCTGTCGCCACCTGGGCAAGGACGTAGAGCACGAACAGGAAGAACACTTCGCCGACCGAGCCGCCGCCGTGGCGCGCCGCGAAGTCGTGGAAGGCGGTGCTGTCCAGTTGGGCGTCGAGGTTGCTCATGGTGGAGCCCATCAGCACACCGAGCAGCCCCAGCCCTATCGACCACGAGAGGAGGGCTCCACGGCTGAGGCGCCAGGAGAGCGAGAGAGGGCCGGAGAGCCAGGCCGGTGCCGTGGCGCGCCCGGCCCGTGTGGGGACGAGGCCAGCGCCGAGGTCGCGCGCTGCGTCGAGCCGCATCGCAAGCCCGACCAGCAGCAGCGTGCCGACGAGGGGAAGGAGCGGCACCCAGAACAGGTTGGCCGCGAAGGCCTGGGCGTGGCGTGCCCAGCCGAACGGGCTGAGCCAGACCAGGGCGCTATGGGTGGCGTCCCCGGCTGCGGCGACCACGAAGAGGACGCCGAGGCCGACGAACCCGAAGCCGCGGGCGGCGCCGGGACTCGAGGAGAGTTGCGCCGTCACGGCGCCCAGGGTCGCGAAGAACAGCGTGCTCCCCATCAGGACGAGTCCGAGCAGCAGCGAGCCCCCGAGGGGCAGCCCGGTGGCGGCCAGCCCGGCGAAGGCAACCACGCCGATCGCCACCCCGCAGCCGCAGGGAACGGCGAGCGCTGAGGCCAGCAGGTCACTGCGACGGACCGGCTGCGCACGCAGCAACTCCGTGCGTCCGGCGGCTTCGTCCGCCCGGATGTAGCGGGTGGCGAAGAGGATCGCGACCACTGCGCTGACCAGCGACCCCGAACTGGCCACCGTCCATGCCACCAGCCCACCGATGGACACGGCGAAGATCGGTCCGCGTAGCGCCAACTCCGAGGCGTTGGCCATCGACTGCTGCGCGAAGCCGTTCATGGCTGCCTGGTCGGGATAGCCCTGGCGCGTGGAGATCGCCATGAGTGCGGGGAGCAGGCCGACGAAGAGCACCCAGGCCAGCAACTTTCCGCGGTCACGGCGCAGGTGCAGGAGCACCAACTGGCTCACTTGCTCGTCTCCGGCGTGGCGTAGTGGGCAAGGAAGACGTCCTCCAGCGAGGGCGGCGCGCTCTGGATGTTACGGACGCCCGCCGTCGTCAGCAGTGCGAGGAGGGCGTTGAGGCTGCCGGGCTCGACCCGCAGGCGGACGGTTGTTCCCACCGTCTCGAGGACCTCGACCCCGGTGAGCTCGATCGGCGGGACGCTGTCGAGTTCAGCCGTCACCTCGGAGTGGTGGGCTCCGCGCAGGCCGGCGAGCGGGGCCGAGTCGACGAGGCGGCCGTCGCGGATGATCGACACCCAGTCGCAGAGCTGTTCGACCTCCGAGAGCATGTGGCTGCTCAGGAGGACGGTCTTGCCTCCAGCCCGCGCGTCCCTGACCGCGCTGGTGAACGCACGCTCGATGAGCGGGTCGAGTCCCGAGGTGGGCTCGTCGAGGATCAGCAGCTCCGCGTCGGCGGCGAAGGCCGCCACCAGCGCCACCTTCTGCCGGTTGCCCTTGGAGTAGGTGCGGCACTTCCTGGTCGGGTCGAGTTCGAAGCGCTCGAGCCACGGGCCACGGTCGGAACCACCACCGTGGAGCCGCGCGAGGACGTCGATCACCTCGCCGCCGGTCAGGTTCGGCCAGAGGGTGACGTCGCCGGGGACGTAGGCGATCCGGGAGTGCAGGGCTCGGAGATCGGTGTGCGGGCCCAGTCCGAGGACGGTGGCGGTGCCGGAGTCGGCACGGAGCATCCCGAGAAGGATGCGCAAGGTCGTGGTCTTGCCCGCGCCGTTGGGTCCGAGGATGCCGTGCACCTGGCCGGCCTCGACAACGAGATCGAGACCGTCCAGGGCAGTGGTCCTCCCGAATCGCTTGCTGAGGCTCCGGATCTCGACAACGGGTGTCATGAGTGGTCTTCCTTGGTCGGGTGGGAGGCATCGCGCGCAGCCGCCATGATGTCGTCGGCTGCGAGATGGGGGTTCAGGAGTTCGAGCATCGCCGCACCGGTGCGCCGGTTGTAGGCGGGCGTGAAGGGCTCGATCCCCAGGTTGCGTTCGAGGTGACCGGCAAGGACGAGGGTGCCGAGCTTCATCGCGACCAGCATCACTGCCCGGTCGTGGGCCGGCACCTCCTCGCTGCCCTGCAGGTAGCCGACCGTCAGCCCGACGAGTTCGTCGAAGGAGCGTGCGGCGGACGGGGTGTTCTCCATGAGCCCGCGGATCAGGTAGCGCAGGACGATCGGGGCTTCGCGGTAGAGGGCGACCACGTAGTCGGGGTCGGCGATGCCGTGCCGGTCGACGCCCTCGGCAACCTGGGTGCGGTAGAAGTTGAGCACGAACTCGTCGCACGCCTCCCGCAGGCCTGCCTTCGTGCCGAAGTGGTGCTGGACGAGCGCGGGTGAGCATCCCGCACGGTGCGCGATCGACCGGATGCTGGCCGCGTCGCCTTCGAGCGCGAATGCCTCGAGGGCGGCATTGCGAATCCGGGCACGTCCGTTCAGGTCACGCGAGTCCACGTCCATGGCTGTGAATGTACGTCTGACCAGTATCCTGTGCAACTGTACAGGAGTCCGATTCTGTACAGCCCCCGGCCGGCCCGGTCTTCTGGATTCGCCCCTGCGTCTCCCCGGGATCAGTAGCCTCCATCCTGTGAGACCGGAATGAGTGCCACCGTGCCTCGCTGCGCGATCAGCGATGTCAGCGATCGCGAAGACGTCCGCCGCTACCTCGACTTCCGGCGCCGGCTGTACGCGGGCGATCCCGGCTACAGCAGCACCCTGGAGTTCAGCGTCGAGAGCGTCCTGAACCGCTCGACGGCTTTCCTCCGGTCCTGCCACGTCCGCCCGCTGCTCGCCAGTAGGGACGGCGAGGTGGTCGCCCAGTGCATCCTCGTCCACGACCCCGCCCTCCCGATGCTCCAGGTCGGCTTCTTCGAGGCCCTCCCCGACCAGGGCGACGCCGTAGCGCGACTGCTGGACACGGCAAGGTCGGAGGCCCAGCGACGCGGCCTCGACCGCATCGTTATCGGCCTCAACGCGCACCTCAGCATCGGTGTGGGGATTCTGGTCGACGGCTTCCAGCGCGCCAGCTTCGACTCCACCTGGAACAAGCCCTACTACGCCGACTACTTCGCCGGGTTGCGCCGGATCGGCCTGACCTCCTACTGCGGGTCGGTGCAGGACGTGGTGGTGAAGCTGGGACCCGCTTCGCGCGGTCCGTTTCCCGATGCGATCACACATGGCGTGACCGTGCGTCCGCTCGACCTGCATGCCTGGGAGATGGAGCTGGAGACCTTCCGCAGCCTGTGCGATGCAACCCTGGGCACCACGCGCTTCTACGCCCCCACCCGGCCGGGACACTTCACCGACCTGCTCGACGACCTGAAGCCGTTCCTTCGTCCGGAGAATCTCCTGTTCGCCACCATCGGCGGCCGCGAGGTCGGGTTCTGCTTCTGGCATCCGGACTTCAACGAGATCCTGCCGACCGGGCGACGAGTCAGCATGCCGGGCATCGCCTGGCGGTTCGCCCTACGCCGTTCCGGCATCCGCACTGTCATCCTGAACGCCCTCGGCGTCCTGCCGGAGTACCGGGGCGTTGCCACGGCAGCCCTGCTGGGCCGGATGTCACACGAGGTCGAGGGTGGCTTCAGCCGCTACGAGACCTCGTTCGTCTGGGACGGCAACTACGCCTCCATCGGCGTTGGCCGCTACCTGGACAGCCGGGAGCTACGCCAGCACGCGGTCTGGGTGGAGGACCTCCGGCTGCGCTCCGGATAGCGTGCACCCTTCTGAACCATGTTCGGTGAAGAAGGGTGCTGGCTGCTCAGGACAGTGCTCTGCGCACCAGGATGACCGCCTCTTCGATGCCGATGCCCAGCTCGCGGAGCCGCTTGGTGTAGGCGGCGGTGGCCAGCGCAGCCTCCATCGCCTGGGCTGAGCCGGTGGCCGCGACGAAGGTGCCGTTGCGTCCCCGGGTCTCGACGACGCCTGCTTCCTCGAGCTCCCGGTAGGCGCGCGCCACTGTGTTGCTCGCAAGGCCGACGGCAACGGCGAGCTTGCGGACGGTCGGTAGCCGGTCTCCGGCGGACAGTTCGCCGCTGCGTACGGCCGCTGCGATGCCGTCGCGCACCTGCTCGAAGGGCGGCACAGCGCTGGAATGGTCGACGGTCAGTTCCACGTCCCTGACGCTATCGGTAGGGGCCAGGGGAATACCCCAACTTCGAGATTCCTTTAGCTGGGTACTAACTATGGAGGATTGAATGACGAGCCTGATCGATTTCGAGGCCAAGACGATCACCGGCAAGGACAAGAGCCTTGACGAGTACCTGGGACAGGTCGTGCTGGTGGTGAACACGGCCTCCAAGTGCGGCCTGACGCCGCAGTTCGAGGGTCTGGAGAAGCTCTACTCGGGCCTCCGCGAGGAGGGTCTCGTCGTCCTGGGCTTTCCATGCGACCAGTTCGCGAACCAGGAGTTCGACAACGACGCGGAGACGGCCGACTTCTGCCAGATGAACTACGGCGTCACGTTCCCGATGTTCGCGAAGGTGGACGTCAACGGCAGCAAGGCCCACCCACTGTTCGGCTGGCTGCGCGACGAGCAGGGTGGTGTGTTGGGTGATGCGATCAAGTGGAACTTCACCAAGTTCCTGATCAACCGGGAGGGCAAGGCCGTCGCCCGGTATGCCCCGACCGTTGCGCCGGAGGACATCGAGGCCGACATCCGCGCGCTGCTCTGACGCTGCCTTGAGCAACGCGTCAGCCCCGCAGCGATTGCTCGCCACGGGGCTGACCGGGATAGGTGACTCAGCGTGCGGGGACGCCTACTTCAGCTTGAAGAGGGCGGTCAGTGCCTGGCCGTCGACCGCGGTCATGGTGACCTGGTAGCAGGACGGGATGATGACCTTCTTGGTCTTGTACTTGCCGTGACCCAAGGCCCGCACGATCACCTTGGTGGCCTTGATCTTGTCGGTCTTCCAGTTCTGGTGGAACGCGCCGTCATGGAACCGAAGGGTGCGGCCCTTCTTGGTGATGGACAGCAAGTCGATCGTCCGGGTGCCGACGGCGACGGTCTGGCCGACGCACGGGATCGGCGCTGCGACGAAGGATGCGATGTCTGCCTTGGCGTGGGTCTTGACGCGGTTGGCCTCATAGATCTTGAACTTGAGCGGGATGGTGGAGCCGCCCTTGCGGGTGTTCCAGGTGCTGTGTTCCCTGACCGGCCCGTAGAAGCCCTTGAGCTCCCAGGTCTTGGTGACGGTGTAACCGACGGTCGGCGTCGCTGCGACTGCCGGCTCGCCCACCATCGGGACCAGCGTGTGCGAGCCAACTGTCACGCCATAGCCTGCGACCACGCACGGGACCGGGGTGACATCCAGCATGGCGGTGCAGGTCGGCGAAGCGGGGACGGAACCGTAGGGGAAGGTCTGGCCGTCGGTGATCTCCGTTGTCCAGGTGACCACCGCGGCCGGGGTGACCGGATCGGCCACGGCAGGCAGTACAGCGAAGCTGCCCAGCAGGACGGTGATCGCTGCGCCGGCGAGGGCGCGGCGTGAGAAGCGGGTCATACGAAACCTCTCTTCGGGGGTCGAGATCTCAATCGCTTGAGTGTCGAGCGCCAGTCGCGGAGCTCACACCCACGTAACCGCTGGAGGGCGCACAGAGGTAACGGCCTCCGCCAAACGGTTTTTCCGCGACGCCTCACGCCAGGCCGAAACCCTCGCTCTGGAACAGACGCAGCCACAGTGCCAGGTGCCAGTCCTGGTCATTGGCCAGGGGGTCGGCTGAGTGGGCTGCCCGGCCGTCGACGGACGAGGGCATCACGAACGCGCAGGTCGCCGATCCGGACTCGTCGTAGTTGGCGAGGTTTGCCCGCAGGATCGCCTGCGCGAGTTCTCCGGTGCGTTCGCTGCGGAGTCCTTCGGGCAGTCGGGCGAGGACGGTGGCTGTCAGGGCGCTCCAGTGGTGCGGGAACACGTCGCCCCACAGGCGGTCGAGGCCGAACCAGTAGCCGTCCCAGTGGCGGATCGCGATGCCCTGCAGCCGGGAGTGCGGCTGCGGCCCGCCGAACGACAGCAACCAGGCCAGTCGCTCACCGATCCCGGTGGCGAAGAGATCGTCGCCGGTGAGCCGGTGGGCGTCGATCAGCAGGTTGAGCAGTGGCGCGACGATGGACTGCTCGTAGGCCACCTCGTGCTCGGGCAGCCCGCGACCGAGGGCGAGGAAGTGCCTCGCGCTGCTGACCACGTGGGAACGGAGGATGGACGCGCCCTCCGGGTCGCCTGCCGCAGCCAGCGCTTCGGCGACAGCGACCGCCATTTCGGAGTAGCCGATGCCGAGGAAGGTGTTCGCGCCCAGCTCGACCACCCGGGTGAGCACCCGTCCGGCCAGTTCGAGGTCGGCGCGGTCGCTGGTCGCGCGGTGCCGCTCGAGGAAGAACTCCGCCATCCACGGGGCGTCGTAGATGCGCGCGCCGTACGGGAAGCCGGCAGACCCGCGGCGCGTGGCTCCGGTGTCGTCGACCAGGTGGGCGCGGGCGAAGTCCGCCCAGCCGGCCAGTGCCGGCTCGACGTCGTCGGCGAGCCAGCCGAGGTTGCGTGCCCGCTGCAGCAGGATCGCCATGCCGATGCGCTCCGAGCCGTCCGTCCAGTCGGCCCAGCCACCGTCGTCGACGGCCAGCCCCGTCCGGGTGTCGACGGGGACGAGCGCATGCGCCAGCAGCCCCGGACGCTGCGCGGCGCGCTGGTGGCCGAGGATGTAGGCCGCCCGCGCCTCGACGTAATGGCGCACAGGAAGGTGGAAGAAGACCTCGGTGCGTGCACCGTCGAGTTGCAGGTGATAGCTCCCCGACCGCAAGGCGCTGACGGCGACGCCTCGCTCGGTGGCTCGAACGGTCACGGCGTCGGATGTGCAGCTCACCGCAGCGCTGGTCTCGACCAGGATGTCGGAGCCGACAGGGGCGGACATCGCTGAGAACCGCACCGGCGGGGCGGTGTCGCCGAGGAAGGCGTCCACGTCGTCGTACCAGTTCAGCGTCCACGCCAGCGTGTAGCTGCCCGCCGGGGGAAGCACAATCGCCGGCTGCCCGCCGAAGGCTGCGGCGTTGCGGGCCCGGTCGGTCACCTGCAGCACCAGGTGCCCGCGGATGTTGGACTGCGTCATCGGGTTGCGTGACTCGATCGAGTAGCCCGCAACGGAACCCTCGCGCACCACGAGTCCGAGGCACCGACCCTCGCCGGACATCGGCTGGGCCAGCACCCACGACCACGTCCCGCCCGGGAACACGTGAGCGTGCACGCAGCCGTCCAGCGCCTCCGCTGCGCTCGGGTAGAGGTCGGCGAAGGGCACCTGCAGGCCGAGGCCGGTCACGGTCACGGACTGCTCGGAGGTGTTGCGCCACTCGTAGCGCTCGGTGAGCTCCGTCCCGCCCCGCCGGGACACTGTCAACCGCAGCCCGTCGGCCAGGGCGAACGCGAGGTCCTGGGAGTTGTCGCCGAGCACCTGGGACTGCGGCGTGACCCACCGTGCCGCTGCATGCGGGGTGGTGAGGTGCCCCGAGCCCCAGAGGTGGTCGGCGGTGTGCCAGGGGAGAGCAGGGTCGAGCAGGAACGTGCGCGCGGGCTGGCTGTCGTCCACGAACTGCAGCGGCGCCCCGGTCGCCGGGTCGAGGAGCGCGTGACCGCCGCCGAAGGTCATACGCTGCATTTCGGGAATTGTCGGCACGCGCTCAGCCTTCCATGGTCACAATGGGAGCAACCAGCCCCGGGGGTCGAGATGGAGCACAGGCGCTTCGCAGTCTTCGCTGTCCTCACATCAGCCGCTCTTGCGTGCACGGCCCTGACCTTCCCGGGGGCGATGGTCGCCCAGGCGCGAGCGCCGGAACGGGTGCCGGCCATCCCGTCGGACTTCAACGGCGACGGCTACGCCGACCTGGCCGTCGGTGCGCCCGGCAACAACCGGGGCAACGGTGTGGTGAACGTCATACCCGGTGGCGCCCACGGGCTGCGCGGGAAGGCCAGCACGTTCTGGACCCAGAACTCGAAGGGCGTGGCCGGCACCGCGGACAAGGACCATTTCGGGGCGGCTGTGGCTTCGTCCGATTTCAACCGCGACGGGTACGCCGATCTCGCTGTGGGCTCACCCAATGACGATCGCGGAGGTTCCTCGACCGGTGGAGTCAACGTGCTCTACGGATCGGCCAAGGGACTGAGGGCTGCCGGTAGCCAGTACTGGAAGGCGGCCACCAGCGGCCTGCCTCCTGCGGGCAGCCAATTCGGCATCGCCCTGGCGACCGGCGACTTCGACGGTGACGGCTACCCCGACCTCGCCATGGGTCAACCCGACCCGGGATGGGTGCTGGTGGTGCGCGGCTCCGCGACCGGACTCCGCCAGACCGGCGTCATGCTGGCGGCGGAGACGCACGTCACCGGCTTGTACGGCCAGGCGCTCGCTGCCGGCGACCTCAACGGCGACGGTTTCGACGAGCTGATCGTCGGGGCACCGCTGCATGATGCGACCACGAACTGGGCCGGTGCGGTCTTCATCCACGCCGGGTCGGCGTCGGGGCTGGCCACCACCGCAACGCTCGTGACGCCGCAGGACGTCGGTGTGGCGGACGCGGACTCCTCGAACTTCGGCAGGACGATCAGCGCCGGCGACTTCGACGCAGACGGCTTCGACGACCTGGCCGTCGGGGCAGCCGACGGCATGGTGGGCGGATTCGTCGCTGTGCTGCCGGGCTCCGCGCTCGGTGCCCGGCCGTCAGCCGCCGTGCTCTGGACGCAGGAATCTGACGGCGTCCCCGGTGTCTCCGAGGCACGCGACTCGTTCGGTGGTGCGCTGGCAGCAGGCAGGGTGACCGGCGACGCCGCCGATGACCTGGTGATCGGGATCCCCGGCGAGGCACTCGCCAAGCGCAGGGGACCCGAGCACGGTGCAGTGTTGGTCCTGCCCGGCATGGTGGGCTCCGGCCTGACCGCGACCGGTGCGCGCGGCTGGACCCGCGACACCCCCGGCGTCCCAGGGAAACCTGTGCTGGCCGACCGGTTCGGCGCAGCGCTGGCGATCGCGAACTACACCGGCTCGTCTGCCGCCGACCTCGTGATCGGGACGCCCGGGCAGATCTTCCGACCCAACGCGGACGGCGGTGGCAGCATCACGCTGCTACCCGGCACGGCGCACGGCCTCACCGCGAAGGGCAGCGCTGTGTGGTCACAGGCGTCCAAGGGCATCGCCGGATCGCCCGGCTACCACGACAACTTCGGCGCTGCGCTCACGCCCTGACCGCTACGCCGTCATCTGGTAGCCCGGCGTCGACTTCGACAACTCGACCTCTTCCTCTGTCATGTCGGCAGGGATGGCATCGAACAGCGGCGTGGACATGTAGCGCTCACCGGTGTCGGGGAGCATGCACAGGATGACGGCACCGGGCTCGGCCTTCTCGGCGACCTGCCGGGCGACGGCGAAGGTGGAGCCGCCGGACGTGCCTGTGAAGATGCCTTCCTTCTGCGCGAGTTGCTGGGCCCACTTCATGCCTTCCGGGCCTGCCACGGGGATGAGCTCGTCGTAGTAGTGGCCGTCGATGGCCTCCTGGAGCACCTTGGGGATGAAGTCCGGCGTCCAGCCCTGGATCGGGTGCGGCTCGAAGGCCGGGTGGCTGGAGGCGGGTGCTCCGTCTGCGGTGCGCTCCTGCGGCGTCCCGCTGCCGACCAGCTGGGCGTTGGCAGGCTCGGAAAGGATGATCCTGGTGTCGGGACGCTCCTTGCGCAGGACCCGGCCGACGCCTGCAACGGTTCCGCCCGTGCCGTACCCGGTGACGAAGTAGTCGAGCCGGGAGCCGACGAAGTCGTTGATGATCTCGCGGCCGGTGGTGGCCTCGTGGATCGCTGCGTTCGCCTCGGTCTCGAACTGGTGGGCGAGGAACCAGCCGTTGGCCTCAGCCAGTTCGACGGCCTTGTTGTACATTCCGAAGCCCTTCTCGGCGCGCGGCGTGAGGACCACCTTCGCTCCGAGCATGCGCATCAGCTTGCGCCGCTCGATGCTGAAGCTGTCTGCCATCGTCACGACAAGGGGGTAGCCCTTCTGTGCGCAGACCATGGCGAGCCCGATCCCGGTATTACCGCTGGTGGCCTCAACGACGGTCTGGCCGGGCTTCAGGGTGCCCTGGCGCTCGGCTTCCTCGATCACGTTGATCGCGAGCCGGTCCTTCACGGAGGAGAGCGGGTTGAAGTACTCCGCCTTCACGTAGATGGTGACGCCGTCGACGCCGATGTTGTTGATTCTGACGACAGGGGTGTCCCCCACCGTGTCGAGGATGCTGTCGTACAGGCGGCCGCGTCCCTTGGTTGTCCTGATCGAGTCCGGTGTAGCCATGAAGTTCTCCTCGCACATGCTCCGGTGAGGCCCCCTGCCCCTCGCGGATTCGCCTCCGCTCAAGCTAAGAGCCACATCGCGTCCGGCTCCATGGGCAGGCTTGCCCACGTCTCGAAAGCGATCTCGAAAGCGATTTCCGACGCCGGGCGCTCGCACGCGTGTTCTATTTTCTCATCATAATCTCATCTTCACTAGGCCATCTACCACGTGACTCGGCAGGGAAAATGTCAGTGGCGGTGTCTAGCGTTGATGCATGGAAACGACCACCGGGTTGATCTCGACCAGCGAGGCGCTGGCCGAGATCGAGCGCGTGCTCGGTGCCGTCGACCACTCCCGCCGAGGCCTGGCCACCGACGCCGAGCGGCTGGAGCTGTTGCAGACCGCCGTCCGCGTGGCCGGTCAGGGAACGGCGCTCACCCAGCGACTCGCCGGCGAGGTCGTCGCAACGGAAGCAGCGGAGCATGCCCACGGCACGAGCGCCGGCTCCTGGCTGGCCGAGACCACACGACTCTCTCGCAAGGAGGCGTCGGCCCTGCTGTACGCCGGACGGGACCTGTCCCGCTTTCCCGCGGTGGCGTGGGCGAGCCTCGAAGGCGCGGTACTCCCGCAACAAGCGCGGGCGATCACACGGGTACTGGCCGACCTCCCCCACGACCTGCCGGCGGCTGTGGTGGGCGAGGCAGAGCAACTGATGGTCACCTACGCCGAGCAATTCAACTCGGCAGAGCTGTCGCAACTCTCCCGCCACCTGCTGGAGGTCCTGGCCCCCGAGATCGCAGAAGCCAGCGAGGCCGAGCGGCTCGAGCGCGAGTACCAGCAGGCCGTGCGTAACCGGCACCTGGACTTCCAGCACGACGGTCATGGCACAACGCGTCTTCGGGGCGCGTTGCCCACCGTGGACGCCCAGACACTGATCGAGCTGGTCGACTCGTATGCAGCGCAGGAGAAGCGGGCGTTGGAGGCGATCGATCCGCTGCAGCCGATGCCAACCCGCTCACAACGGCAGGCGGACGGGCTGATGGCGATCGTGCACCACCACGCGCAGGAGGCGCTGGCACCCAACCACGGCGGCGACCGGCCCCGCGTGGTGGTCACGATCGACTACGAGAAGCTCAAGCAGGACTGCATCGACGCCCGCCTGCTGTCTGCCGGTGAGTCGATCAGCGCGTCGGCGCTGCGCCAACTGGCCTGCGACGCCGACGTGCTGCCCGCCGTGCTGAACGGCAAGAGCGATCCGCTGGACGTGGGTCGCACGCAGCGCCTGGTCACCGGACCGATCCGTGCGGCACTCGAACTTCGCGACCGTGGATGCGCCTTTCCCGGCTGCCACAAGCCGCCGAGCGCCTGCCATGCGCACCACATCATTCCGTGGTGGATGGGCGGCATTACCGCGCTGTGGAATCTGGTGCTCCTGTGCCCACACCATCACAACATCGTCGAACCCAGCCGGCTCCCGAACGCCGACCGCTGGACCATAGAGCTGCGCACCGACGGCATCCCGCAGGTCCGACCGCCCACCTATGTGGATAGAGCCCGGGCACCCAGGATCCACACCCGGTTCCTGACTGCCTAGGACGCCCAGCGTCCCGTGAAGAACAGCCAGGCCCAGGCGCACTGCAGCACGATCGCGGCAACCACGAGGACGCCGACGAGCACGGCGCGCCAGCGCGGCATCTTCTTGCGGCGGCTCTCACCGACTCGCCCGACCATCGTCCACAGCGGGAACCACAGCAGCACCGCGCGGTTCACGCTCATGAACCAGTACGACACGGAGAACGCTGCCACCTGCAGGCCCACCCAGACACCTTCGGCCCAGCGCCGACGGAACAGGCAGGCCAGAGTGACCACCACCCCGATCGCCATGCTCACCGCCTCGGCCCGGAACACCCAGGCCCATTCCGGATGTTCGGCGTACGCGCCGGGGGCGAAGGCGTCGAAGGTGTGTCTCAACGAGTCCCACGGGTACGTGAACCCGCGCGCCCACCCCGCGGCCTGGGCGTCGTACCAGGCCGTCAAGGACCCGGTCACGGAGAACAGGTAGGCCGCGTAGGCCGACACCACAGCCACCGGGAGCGCCAGCCACAACAGCCGGCGCCCTCGAACCCTCGAGCTGCCGGCCTGCGTGAGCGCCAGCACCACCAACGCCACGATCAGGAACACCCCGGACACCCGGACAGCCGCAGCGAAAGCCGCAAGCATTGCGGCCGAGCCCCACTTCTTCGCGGTCGCGCGCTCCCACGCCCAGAACGCAGCAGCGCAGAACACGGACTCGGTGTAGGGCACCATCGTGAACACGGCCGTCGGCGCCAGGAGCCAGGCGATCGCCGTCGGCGCCCCGCCGAGCCGGTACAGCGCGGCGGCGGCGAACCCGGAGGCCAGCAGCGCCAGCAGCGTCCCCACCAGCAGGGTGGAGACGCCGGTCATCGATGAGATCCGCAGCAGCAGGGGCCAGCCCGGGAAGAAGGCGATGTCCTGGCGGTCGGCGTACCCGTTCTCCGCGATCGCGATGAAGTGCGCGACGTCCCAGTTCCCGAACATGTCCTTGAGGCCGCGATGCTCGGTGAACATCAGCCAGACCGCAACGAGGCCCATCAGCAGCCGGGTGCCGAGCCACGTCTGCACGACCAGCCGGGCGTCACTGTGCGGATCGACCCAGCTGCCTGCTCGGCTCACCTGACCGCCAGGCGCTGGTTCAGCCTGGCCACCCAGGGTGTGTCATGCGCCTGGTTGAGGATCCCGCCGTCGGGGTCGTCGAGCCCGCCGGCCCGCACGATGTCACGGCGCGGAGTGAACATGTCGTGCACGACCCGTCCGCACAGCCACAGCTGGACGCCGATCCGCACGTAGACGGCCCACCAGTACAGCCGTTCCTGCCCCGAGCCCATCGCAAGGATGCCGTCCAGGTGCGCCCAGATGGCGACGAAGTAGATGGCCTCCCCGACAGCGAAGATCGACCAGTCCAGCCACCGTGGGCGGGCCAGCACCAGCAGCGGAAGGAGCCACAGCACGTACTGCGGCGAGTAGACCTTGTTCACCATCAGGAACAGCGCCACCATCAGGAACACGCCCTGCGCCAACCGCGGACGCCGCGGCGCGAGCAGCAACATCGCGCAGATCGCCAGCGTGCCGGCCACCATCAGCGCGGCCACCAGCTTGGAGACGTCGGGCACGTCCACCTGCGCCATGCTCAACACGTACCAGATCGAGCCGAGGTCACCGCCGCGGTCGACGTTGAACGTCCAGAAGCCCGTCCACCCGCTCGGTGTGGCCAGGTACACCGGCAGGTTCACCGCCACCCAGGAGGCCACCGTCGCCCCGAGCGTGATGAAGAACGGACGCCACTTTCCCGTGCGGATGCAGAGCACGGCCAGGGGCACCAGCAGCAGGACCGGGTACAGCTTCGCCGCGATCCCCAGGCCCAGCCAGACGCCGGCCCAGACCGGCTTCTTCCGCGCCCACGCCAGCAACGCCAGCGAGGTCAGCGCCACGACGAGCGCGTCCCAGTTGATCAGCCCGGTCGTCCAGATCGCCGGGGCTGCAGCGATCATCATGGCGTCCCATGGCCGGTGCATCTTCAGGTGCGCCCAGACCAGCACGCCGAACAGGGCGAACAGAAGGACAGCGTTGATGCCGAAGTACAGCCCTGCGGCCGACGTCACTTCCTCGCCGCTGAGGCCGGGACGGCTCTGGCCCCCCAGCAGGAGCAGGATCCGCCGGCTGAACTCCATGAAGGCGCCGGTGAGCACCGGGTACTCCACATCCGAGTCCAGGTACGGGATCTGGCCGTCCTTCAGCCCCCGCCAGTAGTACAGGACGGTGATGTCGGAATAGCACATGCGAGGGAACTTGTCCCCGGCGGGAATGCAGGGAATCTGGCGCAGCATCAGCACGAGCCACGACACCGTCAGGGTGAGGAAAGCCCATGCTGTCGGGTTGAACCAGATGCCGCCCCGCCGGGCATGTCGGCCGATGGCGCCGCCCAGGAACGTCGACAGCGCCGGTGCCGTGTTGCTCACTGGTCGATCCTAGGGTGCCTTGGGTGTCCCTGTATCCGTAGGCGGTGCCGTGGTCGGCGGCGCCGTGGTCGGCGGGGCCGTGGTCGGCGGGTTGGTGGGCGGCGCGGTCACGGTCGGCGTAACGGTCACGCTCGGCGTCGGCGTCGGTGTCACGGTCGGCTTGGGCTTGACCGTCGGCGTCTGGGTGGACGTGCGGTGCGTCGGCGGGTCGAACGACTGCCGCTCCAGGCCGTGCATCGCCACCCGCATGTAGTCGAGCCAGGTCGCCAGCGGGAAGCCGGAGCCGAAGGTGTGCCCGAGGTCCCCGGTGCCCTGATCGCCCTTCACGTACACGACGGCCGTGGTGATCTGTTTCGTGAAGCCGACGAACCACACGGCCCGGGTCTCACGCACGATGCTGGTGTAGGTCTTGTTCCCGATCTTGCGCTTCTTCTCGACGCCGTAGCCGACCGTTCCGGTCTTGCCCGCAACGGGGTACCCGAGCGCAGCGGCCCGCGAACCCGTGCCGTCCTGCGTCACCTTGGTGAGGGCGTAGGTGACGTCGTTGGCGACGTCGGCGTCCATCGTCTCCTTGCCGCTGGTGTCGCCCTTGAAGAGACTCTTGTTGTTGATGTCGAGAACCTCCGCCACCACGTGCGGGTTGTGGTGCACGCCCAGGTTCGCGAAGGTCGCGTAGGAGTTCGCCTGGTTCACCGGGCTGACCTCGGTGTTGCCCAGCGGGATGCGATTGCTCAGGTCCCACTGGCTGTTCTCGGGTATGCCAGCAGCCTCGGCCATCCGTTGCACCTTGGCCGGCCCGCTCGACATCTGGGTGACGAGGTCGACGTAGGCGGAGTTGATCGAGTGCGTGGTGGCCTGCTGCAGCGTCACCGAGCCGTGGTTGCCGTCAGCATTGCGCACCGGGGAGGAATCACCCCTGGGGGTGAACGAGTTGCCGTTGAGCCTGTCGTTCAGGGTCCAGCCGTCGAGCAGGCCGGCGGCGAGCGCATAGGGCTTGAAGCTCGAACCCGTCGGACGGGGGTTGTTCGCCCAGTTCCACTGGCTGGCGAGGAAGTCCGGGCCGCCGTAGAGCGCCAGGATCCCGCCGGTGGCGTTGTCGACCGAAGCCAGACCCGCGTGCAGCTTCTTGGCCGCCTTCTTGTTCCCGGCCGCCATGGCGAGCGTGTTCTTCTGGGCCGAGGCGACGGCAGCATCCTGTGCGTCGGCGTCGAAGGTGGTGACCACCTTCAACCCGCCGCCGTTGATCTGCTCCTCTGTGAAGCCGTTGGCCGCCAGTTCCCGCTCCACCATGCTGAGCAGGAAGCCTTTGGGACCACCCATGCGGGAGTCGTTGGAGGCCTTGGGGAACTTCGGCAGCTTGGTGTAGACCTCGCTGCGCTCCGAAGCGGTGATGTTGCCGAGGTCGACCATGCCGTTCAGCGTGTACTGGTAGCGCTCGAGCAGGTCGGCCGCCTCCTGCTTGCCGTTTGCGGGGTCCAGGTTGCCGGGCGAGTTCAGGATCGCCCCAAGGGCGACGGACTGGGAGAGGTTCAGCTTGGAGGCCGGGATCTGGAAGTAGGCCTGCGCAGCCGCCTCGATGCCGTAGGCGCCGCGTCCGAAGTAGACGGTATTCAGGTAGTTGGCGAGGATCTTCTCCTTACTGACCTCCTGGCCGATCTTGGCCGCCAGCAGGATCTCCTTCGCCTTGCGCGTAAAGCTCTTCTCCTGGGTCAGGTACATGACCTTGATGTACTGCTGGGTGATCGTCGAGCCGCCACCGGTCGCGGTCGCGTCCGCGGGGGCAAGACCGACGAGCCCGAGGGTCGCGCGGAACAGTCCCGTCGCGGAGATGCCGGGGTCGGTCCAGAACGTGCGGTTCTCCGCAGCGACCACAGCGTCCTTCACGTCGGCAGGGATCTTGTCGTAGTCGATCGACTGCCGGTTCTGCACCTGGAACGAGCCGATCTTCGTCTTGCCGTCCCGGTAGTACACGAAGCTCGTGTTCGTCTGGAAGTCGGAGTTCGGGTCGGGCAGCTTGATCATCGAGTACGCCACAGCGATGGCGCCCACTCCGATGATGCCGAGCGAGAGCAGGATCGACACGACCCAGATCAGGGCGCGCACCCAGGGGTTGGTCTTCTTCTTCCTTCCCCCTGAGCCCCTGGTACTGGGTGCTGCCGAACGTCTGGGGTCAGCCATAAATGTCCTCTACGGTCTGCTGGCGGCGCGGCGGCCGGCGGCGGACGCCGTCGCCGAGCAGGTAGGAAGTGATCATGTGGTTCCAGCCGCACTCGGCACACACCTCGACGACGACGACCTTGAACTCCCCGAACTCGGACTGCATCTCCTCGAGCTCAACGGTCGACTTGATCCGTCCGGAGTACTGGCCGAGCTGCTCGCCGAAAACGTAGTTCAGGTTCAGCAGCCGCTTGGCAGGACAGACCGGGCAGTGCACCTCTGACTCCTCGCCGTGGTGCAGCGCAGCCCGGATCAACAGGGGGTCCGCGTCGCAGGCATCGGCCCCTTCGAGGACGCGCTGGGGTCGGTGCAGCGACTGCAGCGTATGACGACGCTGCAGGGCGTAATCGACCTCTTCCCGCTTGGACCACATGGGTTCAAGGGTAGTTGGCCCCTTCGAATAGGTCGATTTCCGCGCTCCGCGCCCGCTCAGGGCGCCAGTTTTGGCACGGCGCAGGGTGGGTGCGAGAATGTCGCAGCGCGGGGCATTAGCTCAGTTGGTAGAGCGCAGCCTTTGCAAGGCTGATGTCAGGGGTTCGAGTCCCCTATGCTCCACTCCGTGCGAATTGGCACTTGACTAGGCGTGATGCTCTCCATCAACGTAGTTGACCAAGGTGGCGTGCACCATACGTGCCCTTCAGAAGACGCGCGAAATGCCCCTACTTGAGCCTGGGTCTCGTCCGTGATGCATGAGGTCTGTGCAACTTCGAGCTTCCTTGGACGGCGGTTTCGCAGCCCCTTAGCGGGGTTGCTCGATCGTTCGGTTCCAGACTTCGACGAGGCGTCGCATGGCAGGAGTGAGGGTCGGCAGGTCCCGTGCGATAGATGCGTCCCTGCGCCAGCCGAGTCGCAAGCGCCTCAAGGACAACCGCCCAGTCTTCGGCGGTCCGGGGCTCGGCGGGAACCGGGACCTCAACCATGCGGATGGTCGGCTTCTCGACCTCGACGGTGCGAGTGACAACTCGAACGTCCGCAGGCCGTTCGCGATCCACCCGCCGTGCTTCCCAGGCGCGGTGCCTGCACGATGAGGAGCACCAGGACGGAACGCGACCGCGGGCCGGCACTTCAACGGCTCGACCGCACCAGCCGCATTCGACTGTCTGTCCTGGCCTTCGGCGCCCCGAACCCGAGGCTTGGACTGTGTCGGCTTCAGCCACGCTGCACCTCCGCTTTTCGTGCCAACGAATTTACGTCCTACCGGAAATGCACATTGTGTGTTCGGTTTGAAGGGATGTTCGGAGGGACGTTGGGGGCAAGGGAGGAACGAGGCTCGGAGGGACGAGAGGAGCCGGGGCGGGGTGATGGCGAGGACGGAGGATGGGGGCTGTGGATGCGGGCTGTCGGTGGGAGGTGGTAGCGGCGAGATGAGGTTCGACGTCCCTTCCAACGTCGCGGAGCGACGTCGACGCCAGGATCGTCCGAGCTCCGGATTCGTGCCAACGACTTTCTGAGGTCCCCGATTGCACCGGGTGTATGGCAGATGGGTTGTCGAGTTCGGGGTCTTGCGAGTGGCGTTCGAGAGTTCGGGTCGGTCTTCGAGGAGAGCGAGGCGAGGTCGGTTCGTGCGATGAGGCTGGTGATGGGTGGGAGGAGACGGGCTGGTCGGTCAGGCCGACCACCTCGGCGGCTCCGGCGTGTCAGAGTGTCTGCTGGTATGAGGTGGATCTCGGCGTTGTGGCCGTTGGTGGCGAGCTTGGCGTCGCAGGTCCACAGCGGCACTTGCAGGGCTTCAGCCAGGGCGAGGTAACTGGCGTCGTAGCTGGTGAACTGGTGGCGCAACTGCCAGATCCGCTCAGCCAGTGGCGCGGTCTCGTGGCGGGTGATGGTGAACGCGAAGTGGTCTCTCCGCGCCTGCTCGGCCTCGTCGTCGCCGAGCTTGCCGCCGCGGAGAAGTCCCCGGAGGACGGATAGCACCTCGACGTCCAGCAGGTGGGGCGCGTCGAGGTCGCCCCTGAGGGTCTGCAGGAGCTCCTGGTCTGCGTCACGCCCGACAAGTGCCTCAACCATGGCCGAGGCGTCGATCACGATCACCGACGGCCGGCCTCAACGCGGCCACGATCTCCTCGGTGGTTGGACCGTTCGAGCGATCCCTTGCACGCAGCCTCGCGGCGATCTCCTCGTTGGTCGGCCGTTCGGCGATCCTGGCCAGTTCTGCTCCGACGTAGGCCGACAGCGACTTGCCCTGGGCTGCGGCCCGCTCCTTCAGCGTTTCCGCGACCGCCTCAGGGACTTCACGAATGTAGAGCGTCGTCATGAGACAATGCTAGCACTCTGCAAGCAGGGCGCCTCGTGAAGTCAGTGCCGAGCGCGAAATCCGCTCCCATCGCTTGCGAGGTGACGCGCCAATGACGCCCTCAACGCTCTTTCGGCGCCCCGAGTTCCCACCAATCCACGAGTTCGCGGTCGCGGATGAGTCGAGCGACGAATTCCGGATCGCTCAGGTTGCAGAACTTCCACAGTTCCTTCGCCGCCCGCGCGTACTGGAACAGGACCTGGTCAACATCGAAGGCATCCATCTGACCGCTCCTGAAGCCGTCAACCGCTGAGCCGACGTGTGCAACCAGTCCGGCAAGCTGAGCCTCGTGGAAAGCCGCCACAGCCTCGCGGGCAGCCTGGCGGTCGGACTTCGACGTCATAAATACGAGGCTAGTCGGCCGCCATCTTCCGCGCGAGGCGCGGCACGAGCGGACGTTCGTCGAAGCTCACCAGCGGGCGCTGCTCATTGGACGCAAAGCCTGGGCGAGAGTGACGGACCCCGTCTATGTGCCCAGCCAGTCAGGCAGAGCAGCTGGATCCAGCTGCACCAGTTCCATGGGCGCATCCTCCAGACGTCCACGCGCGATAATGCCAGGCTGGTCGCCGAAATCCACCACCAAGTCCACGGCGGCGTCCCCTGCGAGGTTGGGCAGCGCCCACAGCTCAGGAACAGGCAGCAGGTAGGCCCCCGACTCTGGGTCGGGGTAGATCACCATGGTCAGCTCGCGGACGACGGCCAGCGGTTCGCCTGCGCCAAGGGTCACGCCGTGCAGGGCTGAAAGCTTGGCCAGCCAAGCGGCTAGGTCCAGCTGGGTGCGGGCATCCACAGGCGGACCCTGGCTGGCCGCCTCGCCCAGACGTTGGGCTGCTCGCGCTATGGCTTCCTGCTCGTTCAGGGTCAACTTGGGCGCTAGTGCCACTCCGTGCGCGTCGTGGCCTGTCAGGGTGCCCTGCTCGTCCACAGTGACGCGCCTGTGGACCAGGCTGTGCCGCAGCTGAACAGTGGCGGCGTACACCTGGCGTACGGCGTCCCAGGTGTCCCGCTGGAGCAGGTCCTGGGCCAGCTGACCACCGCCGGCGATCCCCGTCTTTGCCGCAATACTGTACGTGCCGATGCGATCGGCCGGCACCTGATTTTCCGCCATTAGCGCGTCCATGAATAGGTCCAGCACCTTCCAGGCCGTGCCGAACAGTAGCGGCCTGATGCCCAGCAGCTCCACGCAGCCCTCAGGGGTGGCGCCGATGTTGTCTGCCAGGCCAACGCTGACATGGACACGCAGCGGCTGCGCTGCCACGCCGACGTGCACATGTTCCTGGTCCACAAGGATGCGCATGTTTCCTGTGGCGGCCAGCGGGCTCAGCGGCAGCGCCCTGCCCAGCAGGTCCAGCTCCAGGGCTGTCGACTCTGTGAATGCTTCCCTGACGCTCTCCCACGTGCTGGACATGCAGGAATCCTGTCAGTCGGCAGGCCCGGGTGTCCTGCGAAGGGCCCAGGGATGGAGGTTGACCCGGGCAGCTTGCGTGTGATGGGGATGGAGACTGCGTTGCAGCCAGCCCCATCAATGGACGGAACGACGCGCGCTGTACCTGGTGCCAAGGGATCGGTGGCACTCGCCAACGTGCCGTCATCGGCAAGACCGTCCGCACAGCGCGCAGCATGTCAGGACGTTAGTTGTCGGCCAGTCTCATAGGTGAAGCGACCTTCTTGCTCGGCCGTTTTGAGGGCCGCGGACACCTGGAGAGCGTTCTCGCGACTACATGAAATGCCGACAAGCTGATCGCTGTAGCCCTCGATGAGGCATCCAAGTTCGCCGAACACCGAAACGACAGCACGTAAGGTTGCATCCCCTGCGTGTTCAGGCATCCAGGCGCGGAACGTGTAGTTGCCGGCGTCCTTTGTGATGCCGGTGGCCACTAAGGGTCCTTCGGCGGAGGCCACGACCGAAATCTCGTCGCCGTAGTTGACGTCATAGGCGAAGGCGTGAACTACCGAGCCAGGCAGCTTGCCGATGGTTACTCGTTTCAGGTGTCAACTTCGTGGTGAAGGCTGCTGCGAATCACTCCAGTAGTGCTGGCAGGAGCTTGAAGGTTGCGGTCAGTCGCCCAGAACGTCGGTCGATGGCGCTTCGTCGCATGATGCTCGAAGCGTCGCAGTGCGGCGGCTTGGCGAGCTCGCCGGGACCCATCGCGGTTGGTCGGTGTCCACGACGCGGCTCAGTCGGATAAACCACGTCGAACGTTCGCTGGTCGAACCCTGAATGCTGTGCTTCGGCCGATGACGACGAAGTAGAGTTCCATCGGTCTGATTCTGGTGAAGTCATAGCCTCAGGCTCGCATCCCACCAGGCCGTAGTACACGACAGCATGAGATCAGCCCAGCGTGCCGGGAGCGGTCACAGCCCGACCGTTGCCCAGTGAAGCCGACTCGCAACAAGACGCCGTGAGCGACGATCCAGACCAACGTGATCAGCCGGCGACGGTACGGCCGACGCGTCCGCAGTCGAACCGCAGCACGCTCAGACGCAGAGACAACTCATCCGCGTCCGCAGAGCGCCGAATGAGCCTAAGAGTTGACCACATTCGGGCTCTGTCGAGCGCGTCTGCCGACGGGCGACCCGATGAATGAACCTTGATTCAAAGGGCGCTTCGATACGCATCAGTCGTAGTGCAGGCCAGTATCCCTGGAGCTTCGTCGAAGTATCTTGCTCAAGCATCCGCATATCCGACAGACGTGCGGTCGTACACGTGCATATACCCCCGACGAGCGTGCCATGTCGGCATTGAGGATGTTTTGGCTTCAGCGCTGTCGTGCCCGCCTGCGAGCTGCAGGTGGTCGTGGACAACTAGACGCTCACACTGGTGACGCGCGGCACCGGGTTCGACGGGCATCTGCTCTCGCAGCCTCACGACGCACCGCCCGTCATACGGCGTCCCAGTCGCTCGGCCAGGAGCTTGTCGCGGCCGCTGGCGGCGTGCTGGTAGATCATGGCGGCGGCCGCGGTGGTGTGACCCAGCCGGGCCTGCAGCTCCGCGATGGTGGCGCCCTCCTGGGCGGCCATGACAGCGCCCGTGTGCCTGAGGTCGTGGAAGTGGAGGTCGGGCCTCCCAGCGGCCAGCCTGGCCTTGTTCCAGGGCTTGTAGAACGAGGACGGCTGGATCGGCCTGCCCGACGACGACGGGAACAACAGGCCGTCCTTGCCCCACTGCGCGTGCTCCGCGATGTGGTCGCGGATGACCTGTTCCATGTTCGGGGGGTAGGCCACGTTGCGGGAGCCGGCCGCGGTCTTGGGCGGTCCTGACAGCGTCTGTCCCTTGAGCCACACGGCGCCGCGGCGCACCTTGAGCACGCCGGCCGCGAAGTCGATGTCCGAGCGACGCAGTTCGGCGATCTCGCCATAGCGCAGCGCGCACCAGCTGCCGAGCAGGATGGCCAGCCGGAGCCGTGGTGGCATTGCCTCCACGATCGTGGCCAGCTCCTCGAGCGTGGCCGGCTCGATCGCACGCGTTCTCTTGGTGGCGCCGGCGCCGCGGATCTGGGCCGGGTTGATGGCGATCTCCTCCTCGTCGACCGCTGTGCCAAGGATCGTGCGCAGCAGCGAGTAGGCCTTGGCGTTGGTCCTCGGGCGCGACGGGTCGAGCTCTGCCCACCATTGGCGCACGTCCGCCCGCGTGAGCTTGCTCAGCGACTTGGCACCCAGGCCGGGCATGATCACGTCGTCGGCCAGGTGCTGATAGTCGCGCAGGGTGCTCGCCCTGAGCTTGCGCGTCCGCAGCCACTGCTCGGCGTAGGCCTGGATGGTCAGCGTGTCCTGGCGCCGCTTGGCGGCAGCGCGCACGGCCGGCGGCGTCCACTCCTCGCGCTCGATCAGCTGTCGCTCGACCTCGAGCCATTTCTCGGCGTAGCCCTTGCCGTCGAAAGTGACCGGCGCGACGTGACGCTGGAGGTCCGGGCCCGCGTAGGACGCCTGCCACCGCCGGGACGGCAATTGCCGAAGTTTCCCGAAACTGCGGCGCTTCGTCGACACGATCTGGCTCCTTCCGTGCACCCCGCGTGCCCCCCGCGTGCACTAACGGTGCCCATGTTAGCCCATTCGTGTCTACTTGAAACAGCACCTGACAAGGCAAAACAGTGTCTGACTAGCACCCCTCGATGGGATCGAGTCCCCTATGCTCCACTCCGTTGCACCCGGCACTGACGAAGTCCGGGAGTCCGCTGAGACGAAACCGCCCAGTGTTGCGTGCACCATACGTGCCCGCCGGCGGCCGTGAGAACGACCCTCACCCAGACAACCGAGCTGCACAGTGCCCCGCGAGATGCTCAACACAACCGGCAACCCGTCCGCGTCCGTAGAGCCCGAATGAGACCAGAATTGCGCGTTATTCGGGCGCTGCGGGCGCGACTGTCGACAGGCACTCGGCACGTGGCCCGTATTCGGGCCCTGCCGGCGCGTCACACGTCAGGCAGGCAAGGCTGGAGCCCTCTGGACTCCACGTTGTCGCGGCTGGGCCGGTAGCGTTTGACTATGCAGCTCCCGGACAACTATCCCGACGCCCTCACCGATGAGCTTGCGCCTTATGGCTTCGAGTTCGCTTCTGTTTCTGCAGACGACGAGGGTGGCGCGACCGTCCTGTTCGTCGCCGAACCTGAGTCCTTCGTCCGCAACAACCCCGGCCTTGGCATCGAGGAGTCCTACGGGGCGGGCTGGCCGCCGGCGCACCTGCGGCTCCAGTTGCTGTTCGATCGCTTCGGTGACCCGTTCCACATCGACTTCGAAACCATCGACCTGATGTCCTGGGCGGCTGCCGCAGCTCCCGAGCTGCACGCCCGTCTGAGCAGCATGGCCGATCCGCAGGATCAGGCCGCAGCTGTTGGCGAGGCGCTCGGGGCCGCCCTGCGACCCGAGCGTGCGGACGCAGACGAGTACCTCGAGTAGCTCGGGGTCAGTCGACAATCCCTGGTCAGTCGACCGGGTCGGTGCCGGCGGCCCACGCGTCCGCGTTCGGCTGGTTCGCCGATTGCCAGTACCACCACGCGACGCCGGCAGCCGTCACCAGCAGGACGACGGATTGCAGCAGCCTCTTCATGCCAGCGAGCCTAGCGACGTCAGCGAGTGGGCTGCGAGGAGGGCAGCTGCGCCTGTTTCATGATCATGTTCGCCGGCGGGAACGAATCGGTGGCGAGCGCGTCCCGTAGCCCCTTCAGGGCGGTCGGGTCGGCGACGGCACCCTCCGTGGTCCGCCTCGTCGGCAGGGGCCAAGTGACGATCTCGTCGGATTGCACCCGGGATTCCATCATCGTGTCGCGGATCTCGTCCGCTGTGAGCCCCGCGTCGACGGTCACGCAAGGGATGATCGCCTTCATCACCTTGTCGAAGCTAGCCGGGTCGCTGAGGGCCGATCCCATCGACGCCCTCGCCAGCGCTGCCCTCAGCAGGTCGGCGGTGCGCTCCGAGCGTGCCAGCGGGTCGCCGGCGAGATAGTCGACCACCTGTGCGCCCGTGAGCCGGCCGCCGGGCACCTCGAGACCTCCCAGCGAATCGACGACGGACCCGAAGAGGTCCGCGTCCAGGTGTACCTGGTGGTCCATCGGCGAGCCGGTGAGTGTCTCGAGCGCGCGCGCAGTGCGCAGCGGGTCGGCACGGTAGCTCGTGGCAAGGCTCCCCGTGCCGTCCGGGGCCATCAGATCGGGTGGCACGGCGATCAGCGTGAGGTTGCGGCGTGAGGCCGACAGGTGCGCAATCAACACGGCGTCCAGCGTCCCGTCCGCCCTGGTGGTCATGAGCAGGTAGTTCACTGCTTCGACCCCGTCGATCGCCACCGGAGCAGGCCGTCCCTCGTAGGACGGCAGCGGGTCGACCTTCTGCAGGACGGCCGCGGTGTCCCCGATCCGGTTGAGGTAGATGGTGAGCAGCGTGACACCGCCGACGGTGACGGTGACTATCCCGACGAGCAGGACGATTGCCATCCGGTCGACGAGGCCACGCTTCCTGGCCGGCGGTTCCGTGATCGGCTGCATCCCACCCCCTTCATTCCCAGGCCCAGCGTAGGAGCCCGCGCCAAGGCATGCGCGGCCTAGTCTGGGGTCATGGCAGAGGAGAGTCAGCGCCAGGCTGACGCGCGACGGCGGCACGAGCTGGCTGCGGGGGCGGCGCAGGCAGAGGCGCAGGCGGCCCAGCAGCAGCTGGACGCGTTCGTGGCCCGGCTGCGTGAGCTCGGTACCGAGCCGGAACCGCTGATGGCCACATTGCTCAACGGGTCACGCGTGAAAACGGACAGGACCGGCTGGTATCTCAACAAGGCCCGCACGCTTGCTGTCGCTGCAGACGGCACCTACTACCAGCTGGTGACCGCGGGCTCTGCGCTCGCGCGGTTCACCGGGGTGAAGGTGCAGCCGAGCCAGCCGACCCTGGTGATCGGACGGGGTGGTCGCGACGGCGAGACCGGTGACCTGGCCGACTTCCTCGCCCGCGCGCTCGAGGACTACACCAACCGCTGAGCGGCCCGAGTTGGGGACGGTTCCAAATCCGGTCCAATCCGGCCTGCAGACCAAGTGGACCGAGTTGGAACCGTCCCCAACTCAGTCCAACGGGAGCTCGAGGTGTCCGGAAACGGCACCAGGGGGCCGCTGGATATCCGAGCGTCCCCCTGGGCGAATCTGATGACGGAACGGCCGTCAACCCCCTGTGATGAGTACGCTCTCATCCTACGAGACGCGCGCCCTGGTCAATCGGTTTTTCTCGCTTCGATGCCAGATTGTTAGAAACCGTGCATGAATGGGTACCCAACGCCGGCAACAGTGCAGGGCCGTCGGGCAACACCTGCGGCAACACCGCGCGGCGAGAGTCCTCGCCATGGCAGCGAGACATCCGGCGCTGAGGGCGCTGAACAGCGAGTGGCAGGTGCTCCTGACCACCTGCAGCGGGCAGCTCACCGAGTGGACGTTGATCGAGCCCGCCCTCCTTGGCGCGGACGACCTCGACGGCGCCCTCGACCTGATCCGGCAACACCCGGACGAGGTGCTCGCCGCGCTGCTGCGGCTCGGTTCCCGCGGTCAGCCCCTCGCGCACCGTGTGGTGCTGCAGACGATGCTCGGCATGGTGGTGCGGCTGTGCGCAGGCCGACCTGAACTGCTGCCGGAGGCGATCTCGGAACTCTGGCTCGCCATCGCCGACTATCCGCTCGAGCGCCGTCCACGCGCGATCGCAGCCAACCTCTCGTGGACGGTGCGCCGCTCGCTCAACACCACCCCGCTGCCGGCGCAACCACCACCGGAACCGCACGAGCCCGACGCAGCGACGGTGCTCGCAGACGCCAGGCGGCTGGGGCTGATCGACGACGTCACCCATCGCACCCTGTGGACGGTGTACGTCGCCGGTCTCACCAGCCAGCAGGCTGCGGACGTGCTCGGAACGACCGCAGGGGCCGTCCGCTGGCGGTGCAGCCACGCGCTCCGGCGACTGGCGGGAAGGGCCCGTTTACTGGCCGCCTGAAACCGGTGATTCTTGACCATCGGCCCTTGAGTAGTCCCGGCCGGGGCAAAGGTGCGTCACAATGGCGGACGGACGAAGGAGACAATCGGGTGACTGAACCGGGGACGAACAGGTATTCCGCCGCTGCGCCTGCAGCCGCACGCCTGGTCGCGCAGCACCTCGTGATGAAGCCGTACATCTGGTCTTCCCTCTCCGTGCACACGCACGGGATGCGCAACCTCGACGGCCTCAAGCCCCCGTTCGTCGTTGTCGCCAACCACTCCAGCCACCTCGACGCCCCGCTGATCTACGGCTCGCTGCCGCGTAGGTTGTCGAAGAACCTCGCCGCGGGCGCCGCGTCCGACTACTTCTTCGACTCCTGGTACAAGGCCCTCCCGACGGCACTGTTCTTCAACTCGTTCCCTGTCGAGCGGCAGGGCATGCGTGGACGTCGCGGCATGGCCGGCGTCCTGCTGAACGAGGGCATCCCTCTGCTGCTGTTCCCCGAGGGCACCCGCTCGCGCACCGGGGCGATGGCCAACTTCAAGCCGGGCGCAGCCGCCCTGAGCATCTCCCGCAACGTTCCGGTGCTGCCGATGGCCCTCGTCGGAGCCTACGCGGCCATGCCGTACGGCGCGACAGTGCCGGTGCCGGGACGCCCGCATGTCCACGTGGTCTTCGGCCGCCCGCTCCGAGCGGCACCCGGCGAGATCGCCCACCAGTTCTCCGACCGGCTGCACCGCTACGTCGTGGAGATGCACGACACGACGGCGCGCGCCTACGGCATGCCCACCCAGGCCGACTTCGCCCGCGCCGTAGCGCTGCGGGCAGCAGCCGCCCAGGCCGAGCGGGACGCCGACGCGGAGGTGTTCGAGCCGGTCGTCGAGACCGTCATCGACTCCGTCATCGTCACAGAGCCCGAGCCGCCCGCCATCGACGGGCACGCGCAGGCCAGCTGACTCAGACGCCGACCGCGGCGGGCGCGTCAGCGACCGCCAAGGGAGAAGTCTTGACGAAGGACGCGCCAGCGGCCTGAGGATCAGCCGGCGGCCAGCACCGCCGACAGTGTCGTCGTGCGCCGGCGGGCCACGGCGATCGAGCTGGCCAGCACCCCCACCAACAGCCACCCGACAAGGGTCAGGGTCGAGGTCACAGCCCCCGAGGATTCCGTGACGATGGCGCGGACGGCGTCCAGCGCAGGCGTCAACGGCGAGAACGGACGCAGCGCCGCGAACACACCGGGAGCGGACCCCACGAGGGCCGCAGCAGCAGTCAGCACGGCGAACGCGACGGAGACCACGCGCCCCACTCCGCCCAGCCAGGCGACGAGGGCGTGGTTGATGACGACGAACGTCAGCCCGGCGATCACCAGCACGCCGGCCACCGCGAACCACTTCTGCAGCGACAGGTCCAGCCCGAACTGCCCGAGGCCTGCCACCAGCACCGCCTGCACGGCGATCACGACAGCGCCCGGCAGCAGTGACCGTCCGATCAGCAGTGCCGTCGGCTCCGAAGAGCTCAGGAGCCCGGCACCGATCGCCTTCACGACGGCGTAGATCGCCAGCGCACCCAGCCAGAGCGAAAGGATCAGGACAAGGCTGATCCAGCCGAGGTCGGGGTTCGCGAGGCCGTTCAGGTCGCTCGTGTTGATGGGCGCAGCGACGACGGTGGAGAGGTTCTCGCGGTCCGAGCTGGAGAAGCTGGGGATCTTGTCCTTGCCCTCTGCGATGCCGTCGGCCATCTTCCGCATGCCGTCGGCGAGCAAGGTGGCGCCGGTATGCGCGTCGATCAGCCCCGCGCCGAACTTGTCGATGCCGGTGGCGAGCTGCGCTGAGCCATCGGCCAGCCTCGAGATGCCGTCGGCAAGGGCTGGCATGCCGTCAGCGAGCTTGTCCGTGCCGTTGGCCAGCTGCTTGCCGCCGGACGTGAGCTGCTTGAGCTGCGCGATCGTTGCCTTGTCGGTCGCCGCGGCCTCGAGGCCCTGCCGGAACTGGGTGAGGCCGCCGGCAAGCTGGCCGGCTCCGGAGAGAATGCTCGAGCCGTCCACTTTCGCTTCAAGACCCTGGGCTGCGGCCTGGCCGCCAGCGGCCACGCCGACGTTCGCACCTATCGTGGCCCCGGCGTTGCGACCAGCCTCAAAGGCTGCGCACATGCTCGCCTGCGTCGTGCTGTCGGCAGAGAAGGTTGGACATGGTGCGTTCCCAGCGGCAGCACTCTTGGCAGCGCTCACCGCCGGATCCGTCACTGCGCTGACCGAGCCGAGATTCGTCATGGATTGCTGATACGACTTCAACCCGGATGACAGGCCCGTCGCGCCGTCCTCGAACTGCTTCACCGTCGTGATGATGGTCTGCTGACCAGCTGCCGACTGGGTGACAAGCTGGTTGACTCCGTCGACGTACTGCGCTGCGCCGTCGGCCAGCTTGCGGATGTCCTTGGGCATCGACTTCGTCTTCGCATTGAGCTGGCCGAGGCCGCTGGAGAGCTGGCTGGCGCCGGTGTACAGCTGCTTGCTGCCGTCGGCCGCCTTGCCGATCCCATCGGACAGCTTCCCCGCCCCGTCGGCGAGCTGGCCGGACGCGTCGGCGAGGGTCGCGAACTGCTTCCCGGTGTCGTTGAAGCCGATGTAGATCTGCTTCAGGTAGCTCTCGGTGAGTGTCTGGTTCAAGGTGACGGCTGCTTCGCTGGCCACCAGCTTGCCGAGGGTGGCGTCGGCCACCCCGGCCACCGGTGAGGTGCTGACCTCGATGGTGGCCTGCTCCGCCTGGTCGGCGTCCTTGCTGAACGACGTGGCCGCCGCTGAGAAGTTCTGCGGGATCACGACCATGGCTGCGTACGTGCCCGTGGCAAGGCCGGCGCGGGCGTTGCTCTCGCTCTCCAGCACCCACGTGAGGTTCTCCTGGCGGTTGGAGTCGACGAGGTTGGCCGTCAGCTGCCGTCCGAGCGGGGTGTACTGCCCGTTGAGCGTGACCGGGTCGTCGAGGTTCACGACCGCCGCCTTCACCGTGTGGGTCCTGGCATCGGCGTTCACGCCGGCCAGCAGGAAGCCGCCGGCGACCAGGAGCGGAACGAGGAGGAGGCCGAGCAGGGTGTACCAGCGAGCGGGTGTCGAGTTCAGGTGCTCGAGGTTCATCAGATCGCTCCTTCCAGAACGAGGTGAGAGGGCAACCGGATGAGCTGGTAGGCCACCGGCAACTGGGCTTCGAGGTCGGACCCGGGCATCACGCCGAGCACCCACGTGATCGGGGCGTCGGAGTCCGGCTCCGCGGCGAGCGCACGCCGCAGCGACCGGTCCTGCACGTCCTTGAGCTCGTCCGCGCTGTCGACGCAGACGAGGCCGCCACGCTGGCGGCTGAGCACGCGTCCGAAGTGCGGCACCGAGGGGCCGAGCACGGGGGCGAGGCCGCGCACGACGGGGCCCTCCTCCGGCAACACGTGTCCGAGCACCTTCAGGGTTCCGTCCGTGAGCTTCACGCGTCCCGCCAGGGCGAGCAGGAGGGCCCGCCGCTGGGCGTGCTCACCCTCGACGACAAGCACCTCTCCCGGCTGGACGCTGAGGTCGACGCCGCGGAACAGGGTGCGTCCGCCCGCCTCGGCGGTGAGTCCTTCACCGACGATCGCCGACGTGTCCTCCGGGGACGGCCAGCTGGCCAGGTGCACCTGCCGGGTGAGCGATTCGCCCTCGATGTCGAGGGACGGCAGCCGCGCGTCCAGCCACTTCGGCAGCCACCACGCGTGGCGCCCGAGCAGCTTCATCACCGCAGGCACCAGCGTCATCCGGATGACGAAGGCATCCAGTGCAACGCCCACGGCGAGGCTGAAGGCGATCGGCTTGATGGCGCCCTCACCGTTGGGCACGAAGAAGGCGAACACCGCGAACATGATCAGGCCGGCGGCGACGACGACCCGCGCCGAGTGCACGAACCCGTCCTCGACGGAGTGTTCGGTGTTGCCGTGCACGAACTCCTCCCGCATCCGGGAGACGAGGAAGACCTCGTAGTCCATGGCGAGGCCGAACAGGATGCCCATCAGGATGATCGGCAGGAAGCTGATCACCGGCCCGGTCTCCGGCAGGTTGATCAGCTGCTTCGCCCAGCCCTTGTTGAACACGAGGACCGTCGCCCCGAACGCGCCGAGGACGCTCAGCAGGTAGCCCAGTGCTGCCTTGATCGGCACCCAGATCGAGCGGAACACGATGGTGAGCAGGATGAGCGACAGCCCGACGACGAAGATGCCGAACGGCAGCAGGGCCGCCTGCAACTGGTGCGTGACGTCGATCTGGATGGCCGTGAACCCGGTGACAGCCGTGGTCACGTCGTAGGCCTGCTTCCACTCGTCCTCGCGCTCACGGAGCCGCTCGACAAGGTTGGCCGTCGCCGGGTCGTCTGGCCCGGTGGTCGGAATGATCTGCACCATGCCGGTGTCGACGTTCGCGTTCGGGGTGGACGCGGCGACCATGTGCACGCCCGGCATCTTCTCGACGTCGGCCTTCAGCCCGTCGAGGGCCTTGATGGGGTCGTCGAGCTCGACGATGTCGACGGTCATGATCAGCGGGCCGTTGAAGCCGATGCCGAACTTCTCGGTGATCGCGTCGAAGGTCGCACGGTCCTGGGTGCCGGGAAGGGAGTGCCCCGACGTCGGGAGCGCCATCGACAGGTCCTTCGCCGGGTAGGCGAGCGCGCCGATAGCGACCAGGACGAGCACGATCGTCACCACCGGCCAGGCCGTGACGAGCTTGACCCACGCGTTCGCGAATCCGTGGGCGTCTCCGCCGGCGGTCCTGGAAGTCCGACGTACCTTGCGCACCTTGCGGGCCTTGGGACGCAGCCGCTCGCCCGCGAAACCCATGAAGGCCGGTAGCAGGGTGAGTGCGAGGAGCACCTCGAAGGCGACCGTGAGCGCCCCGAAGACTCCCATGACCGTCAGGAACGGGAGCCCGGCGATGCTCAGGCCGACGAGGGCGATGACCACCGTGAGGCCGGCGAAGACAACAGCGGAGCCGGCGGTGCCGACGGCGCGCGCAGCGGACTCCTCCACCTCCATGCCGGTGGCCAGCTGGTCGCGGTGCCGGGAGATGATGAACAGGGCGTAGTCGATGCCGACGGCCAGGCCCAGCATGATCGCCAGCATCAGGGTGGTCGAGCTCACGGAGATCACCCCGGCGGCGATCTGCACGCTGAGGACGCCGATCCCCACGCCGGCGATCGCCGTGCCCACCGGCATCATCGACGCCACCAGCGAGCCGAGGGTCATCACCAGCACGATGATCGCAACCCCGAGACCGAGCGCCTCGACGACGGTGATGCGCGGCACGTGGATGGAGAAGATCTCGCCGCCGATGAGCACCTTCGCGCCGGGCAGTGTGGTCTCGAGGGTCGTGGCGGCCTCGGTGAGCTGCTCGCGCTGGGCGTCGGTGATGGTCGACGAGGTGCCCTGCACCCGGATCATCGCCCGCCCACTGGCTCCGTCTTCGCTGATCAGGCCGTCGATGTTCTCGTTGTAGGGGTCGATGACACCCTTCACGAACGGCACCTTCTCGACGACCTTCGACCAGTCGGCGATGGCGTCCTTGACCTTGCGGTCCTCCAGCTTGGCGCCGCTGGGCGCCGTGATCAGCACCGTCGCGGTCGCGTCCGCAGCCTCGGGGAAGGTCACCTTCAACTGGTTCAGCGCCTTGGTCGAGCTGGCGCCGGGAACCTCGAACAGGTCGTTGAACTGGCCGCCGATCGTCAGGGCAAGACCGGCGAACAGCACGATCACCACGGTCCAGCCGATCAGCACCCGGCCGCGCAACCGGTAGCACGCACGGCCGAGGCGGTAGAGGAACGATGACAAGGTGCTGCCTTCCGGAGATGCCGCAGACGGCGGTTCGATACAGTATCGTATTCAATACAGCCCTGTATTCAAACTCGGAGGGAGGCGACATGGCCGTGACCACTCTGACGCCCCGTCGCACCCAGACGCGCGAGAAGCTGATGGACGCAGCGACCATCCTGTTCGCCCAGAAGGGCGTACTCGCGGCCAGCGTCGAGGAGATCTGCGAACGGGCCGAGTTCACCCGTGGCGCGTTCTACTCCAACTTCGCTGACAAGGACGAGCTCTGCCTCGCCGTGCTGAACCGGCAGGCTGCGCGTGAACTGGTGGCGACGCAGAAGGCCGTCGCAACGCTCAGCGGCGACGTCCTCGAGGCCAACACCATCGACGGCCTGGTCGCATCCGCCCTCAGCGTCTTCCTCGCCGCCCAACCGCGCACGAGCGAGGACCTCCTCGCAGCGATGGAGTTGCGGTTGTATGCGATCCGGAACCCCGCCCTGCGGGCGCCCCTCCTCGCGCTCAACGACGAGATGGTCGACCAGATCGGGACCCTGCTGGTCACGGCGATCGGACGGGTCGGCGCGACCCTCACCGTCCCGGTCGCCCAGGCGATCGACCTGCTGCACGCCGTGTACGCCCACAGCGGCGGGACGGCCCTCCTGCACGGCCTCGAGCCCGACGACCAGTCGCGCCGCGAACAGCTGACGGCCCTGATGCGGTCCCTGGTGAGCGAGGACTGCAGGCCTCGGTAGGCTTCTGCCATGACTTCCCCGAGCGTCGAGAACGCCAACCTCGCCAATTCGAAGCTCACGGTCGTGGGCGCCGGGTCGGTCGGAACATCGATCGCCTATGCAGCGCTGATCCGCGGCTCCGCCCGCCAGATCGCCCTCTACGACATCGACACCAAGAAGGTCGAGGCGGAGGTCCATGACCTCGCGCACGGCACCCAGTTCACCCCCACGTCCGTCGTGACCGGCGGTTCCGACATCTCCGTCGTGAAGGACTCCTCGGTGATCATCATCACGGCCGGCGCCAGGCAGAAGCCGGGTCAGACCCGCCTCGACCTCGCCGGGGTGAACGCCGGCATCATGACCAAGCTCGTGCCCGACCTGCTCGAGCAGGCGCCGAACGCCGTCCTCGTGCTGGTGACCAACCCCTGCGACGTCCTCACCGTCGTCGCGCACAAGGTGAGCGGATTGCCGGTCAGCCGGGTGCTCTCCACCGGGACGCTGCTGGACACCTCCCGCTTGCGCTGGGCGATCGCGCAGTGGGCGGGGGTTGCCCTTTCCAACGTCCACGCCGCCATGTTCGGCGAGCACGGCGACACGGAGTTCCCGATCTGGTCGTCCGCCTCGATCGCGCAGATCCCGATCCGCGAGTGGACGGACGCGAACGGCAAGCGCAGCTTCTCCGAGGAGGGGTTGGCCCAGATCGCACACGACACCGTGCACGCGGCCTACTCGATCATCGAGGGCAAGGGTGCAACCAACTACGCGATCGGCCTGGCGGGTGCGCGGCTGGTGGAAGCCATCCTCGGCGACCAGCGCAAGATCTGGCCGCTGTCGAGCGTGCTCACCAACTACCGCGGCGTCTCCGGCGTCGCTCTCTCGGTGCCGAGCCTCGTCGGCCCCTCCGGCATCCAGCGGACGTTCGAGTTCCCGATGGACGCCCACGAGATCGGCATGCTGAACAAGTCCGCCGCGGCCATCCGGGCCACCCTGAACGCGATCGGCTACTGAGACCGTGTCCGAGCTGGCTGCGGCCAAGGCCGCCTATGCTGCCTTCGCCTCCGCAGGGCTGAAGCTCAACATGCAGCGCGGACAGCCGTCGGATGCCGACTTCGACCTGTCGAACGACCTGCTCTGCGCTGTCGGACCCGGTGACACCTCGCTGGACGGCATCGACCTGCGCAACTACCCCGGCGGCGTGACCGGCCTGCCGAGCGCGCGTGCCCTGTTCGGCCGCTACCTCGGCATGGACGCAACCAACGTCCTGGTGTGGAACAACTCCTCGCTCGAGCTGCAGGGCCTGGTGCTGGCCTTCGCTCTGCTGCACGGCCTCCGTGGGTCGCAGCGGGGCTGGGTGCACGACCGGCCGCGGATGATCGTCACCGTCCCCGGCTACGACCGGCACTTCCTCCTGCTCGAGACCCTCGGCTTCGAGCTCGTTGCCGTCGACATGGAGCCGGACGGCCCCGACGTCGAGGCGATCGCCGCGCTGGCTGCGTCCGACGAGCGGGTGAAGGGTGTGCTGTTCGTCCCCACCTATTCCAATCCCGGAGGCGAGACGATCAGCACCGAGAAGGCCGCCCGGCTCGCCGGCATGGCGACGGCAGCGCCCGACTTCACGATCCTCGCAGACGACGCCTACCGCGCCCACCACCTGGGGGCGCCGGCGGAGACGGTGAACTTCGTCGAGCTGTGCGCAGCGGCCGGCCATCCCGACAGGGCGCTCGTCTTCGGCAGCACCAGCAAGATCACGTTCGCCGGCGCAGGGCTCGGCTTCGTGGGCACCTCGGTGGACAACCTGAAGCTGCTGGCCACCTACCTCGGCGCGCAGAGCATCGGTCCGAACAAGCTCGAGCAGGCACGGCACATCCGGTTCCTCGACTCCTACCCGGGCGGCATCGACGGTCTGATGCGGGCCCACGCTGCCCTGATCGCGCCGAAGTTCGCAGCCATAGACGAGGTGCTCGCCTCCGAGTTGGGCACCGACGGCTCCTACGCCACCTGGACGACGCCCCGCGGCGGCTACTTCAGCTCGCTGTTCACCACCGCCCCTGTGGCTTCCCGGGTGATTGAGCTCGCCAACGCCGCAGGGGTGAGCCTCACTCCTGCCGGAGCCACCTACCCGGGCGGGGTCGACGCGGCCAACCGGAACATCCGGCTGGCGCCCACCCGTCCGCCGGTCGGCGAGGTACGGACGGCCATGCAGGTGACGGCCGTGTGCATCAAGCTGGCGACCGCCGAGTACCGGGCGTCGCAGGCCTGAGCCGTGGAGGTGGAGGAGCCGCTGGCGGGTGGCAACATGGGCCCGGTCAGCCGGCGCGGTGACGAGGTCCTGCGCACCGCCGGACCCTGGACCGCGAACGTACACAGCCTGCTGCAGCTCTGCGCGGACAGCGGCGTCGAGGGGATCCCCCGGCCGCTCGGCTACACCGAGGACGGCCGGGAACGACTGAGCTACCTGCACGGAACCGTCCCCGCCTATCCCATGCCCGACTGGGTCTGGACCGAACGGGTGCTCGACGACGCGGCCCACCTGCTCCGCGGCCTGCACGACGCTTCCGTCCCGCTCGCCGGCGTCACGGAGGGTTGGCGGTCGCCGGTGCGTCAGCCCGCAGAGGTGGTCTGCCACAACGACTTCGCCCCGTACAACCTGGTCTTCGACGCCGGCCGGCTTGTCGGCGTGATCGATTTCGATTACTGCTCGCCCGGATCACGGATCTGGGACCTCGCCTACCTCGCGTACCGGCTCGCGCCCCTGACGGGAGCACTGGACACCGAACCCTTCACGACGAAGGAGCGGGAAGACCGCCTCGAGCGGCTGCTGACCACGTACGGCGTGGACGCCGGGGTTGAGGAGCTCCTTGCCACTGTCGTGGTCCGCCTCCGCCACCTCGCCGACTTCAGCGAGGAGGCATCCGTGGGCCTTGCCAACCCCGACCTGGCCGATCACGCCGCCGGCTACCGCACCGACGCCGACCGGATCGCCCAACGACACCTGCGCCCCTGAACCGGGGACTGAATTGAAAGGGGACAGTCCCCTTTCAATTCACGGACCGAATCGGGACGGTTCCGAACCCGCTCCTCGAGGACTGGGTGGTTCGTGAACCGAAAGGGGACTGTCCCCTTTCGGTTCACAGTCGGTTCAGGCGGGACGGGAGCTGAACAGGCCGAGCCCCAGCACGGCGGCGAGGCGGGTGGCAGTCAGCACTCCGCGGACGCTGTTGCCTGCTGCGTCCAGTCGGGGCGAGAAGCTGCCGAGACCGGCCTTGCCTGGCGAGACGGTGAGCACGCCGCCTCCGATCCCGGACTTCCCCGGTAGGCCAACGTCGTACAACCACTCACCGGAGTGCTCATACATGCCCGCCGTGGCCATCACTGCCAGGACCGGCCAGCACAGCTCAGGCGCGATCACCTGCTCGCGGGTCACGGGGTTCATGCCGCCGTCGGCGAGGGTTGCAGCCATGATCGCCAGGTCGTGGGCGGTCACCTCGAGGCAGCTCTGACGGGAGTAGAGCTCGAGCGCCCCTGCCGGATCGCCGGCCAGTGCGCCGCGTGCGTACAGCGCTGCTGCGATCTCCGCATTCCGGAAGTTCGTCGCGGACACGTCGGTGTACAGCGCCGGGTCGAGGTGCAGTTGCCGCCCGGCGAAGGCGGAGAGACCTGCCAGCAGGTGATCCCACTGGGCCTCGACATCGCCCCCGGGCAGGCGGGAACAGGTCGCGATCGCGCCGGCGTTGACCATCGGATTGGTGCGGCCCGCCGGTGACTCGAGCACGGGAGCAACGGCGTTGAACGCCTCTCCGGTCGCGTTGACGCCGAGCTCCTGCCGGGCCCGTTCGGCACCGAGGTGTGCGCAGACCAGCGCGAAGGTGAACGGCTTGGCGGCGCTCATCAGTGCGAAGCCGTCAAGGGCGTCACCGATGTCGAAGACCTCGCCGCCGGTCGTTGCGACGCTCAGCCCGAACCGGTCGGGATCAGCAGCAGCCAGCGTTGGGTAGACGGTCGAGGTCTCGCCTGCGGTCACCGACAGCACTTCGGCATGGACATCGGCAAGGACTCGCCGCACCTCGGTCTCGCTCACCCCCGTGAGGTTAGTAGGGTTCGGCCCATGGCTCACGTCCTGGTCACCGGAGGGGTGCGTAGCGGCAAGTCCCGCTACGCCGAATCGCTGCTCTCCGTCGACGAGCCGGTGAGCTACCTCACCCCCGGCTATCCCGCCAACCCGGTGGCGGATGCCGAGTGGGCTGCCCGCGTCGCCGCGCACCAGCTTCGCCGTCCGGCCTCGTGGCTGACGGTGGAGACGCTGGCCCTCGCCGAAGCTGTCGGTGACGCGCCGGGCCCGGTCCTCATCGACTGCCTCGGCACCTGGCTCACCCGGCTGTTCGACACCTGGCACGCCTGGGACGCGGAAGACGCGGAGTGGTCGCAACTGCTGGAATCGGATGTGTCCGCCCTTGTCAGTGCCATAAATGGACACAAAGGCGACGTGGTCGTGGTCACCAACGAGGTGGGCTGGGGCGTTGTGTCGGAGTACCGCTCGGGACGGATGTTCGCCGACAACCTCGGCCGGCTCAACCAGCAGGTGGCAGCCGCCTGCGACCAGGTGTTCCTGATGGTGGCTGGACGCCCGTTGTCGCTGTGAACGACCGACCGCCGGGAGGAGCCGCATGACCAAGGGGATCACCCGGGCAGGCATCGTCGCGACGGCGCTGCAACTCCTCGACGAGCAGGGGATCAATGCCGTGACCGCAAGGGCACTGGCCGACCGGCTCGGCGTCCGTGCGCCGGCCCTGTACTGGCACATCGGCAGCAAGCAGGAGATCCTCGACGAGATGGCGACAGAGATCCACCGACGGGTCGCCAGCCAGATCGAGGCGGAGCTGGACGGTGACGGCTGGCGCGAAGGGCTCGCGACCTACGCGAGGGTGCTGCGCAGGGAGTACCTCAAACATCGCGACGGCGCCCGCACGTTCAGCGGTGCCCGCGTGACCGACCTGGGAGTGCTCCGCGCACAGGAGTCGCTGCTGTGCCGCTGGACGGCCTCCGGGATGCCCTCCGCGGACGTGGGGGCCGCCGGGCAGCTCCTCACCTCCTTCGTGGTCGGCTTCGTGATCGAGGAGCAGGAGCGGGCACAGTCCGGCGGTCAGGGGTACTCGATCGCGGCAAGGGACGAGGTTGTGGGCACGGCAGTGCCGCTGGTCGCCGAAGCAGGAAGGTCCATCCTCACGTGCTACGACGAACGCTTCGAGCGTTACGTGGAGATCATCCTCAGCGGCCTGGAGGCCACGCAGTCGCGGTGACCAGCAGGACGGTCGCGCACACCTCGACGAGGGCGCCGAGCACGTCCCCGGTGATACCGCCGAGACGCCGGACGCAACGCCGCACCAGCCACACGCAGGCCAGCGCAGCGAGCACCACACCGACAATGGGCGCCCACGGTGCCTGACCGGCGAGCACAGCGACCCACGTCACGGCTGCGAGCCCGACCAGCCAGCTCAGGACGGCCGCCGGGATACCGACACTGCCGGCGACCAGGGCTCCGAGCCCGTCGGGACGGGCAGCAGGAACGCCCGCGACGCATCCGAACAACAGCGCCGCACGGGAGAGGCAGACCAGAACCACCAGTTGCAGCCAGCCGAGAGGATGACTGAGTAGCGCTCCGGCGGCGACAGCCTGCAGCGCAAGCGCGAGCACCAGCGCGACTGTTCCCATCGGACCGACGTCACCGCGGCGCATGATCTCGAGGGCCCGGCCGGCCTCCAAGCCGGCGCCGAGACCGTCTGTGGTGTCCGCAAGCCCATCCAGGTGCATCGCCCGCGTGCCGAACGCCAGCAGCGCCACGACGAGCAGCCCCGCCAGCACCGGAGGCAGCCCGACGACGGTCGCTGCCCAGCCGAGCATGCCGGCGGCCAGTGCGACCGGCAGCACCGCTAAGGGCGCCAGCAGCATCGCTGCGCGGGCCACACGCCGTCCGATCGTCTCCGGGGGACGCACGGGAACGATCGTCAGCAGCCCGACGGCGAGCCGCAGCCCGGCGAACCGGCTCATGTCAGGTCGGAGAGCTGCGCGATCCCGTTGAGAGCAGCAACGGCGGAACGCACCATCGGGACGGCGAGCACGGCACCGCTGCCCTCACCGAGTCGCATCGAGAAGTCGACGAGCGGCTTGAGCCCCAGCCGGTCGAGGGCGAGGGCCTGACCGGGCTCGGTCGAGCGGTGCCCCGCCTGCAGCCACGCCTTCGTGCCGGGAGCGAGGTCCTCGGCCACCAGCGCCTCGGAGACCGCGATCACGCCGTCGAGGAGCACCGGGACGCCGCGGCGGGCCGCGCCGACCATGAATCCGACGGCTGCGGCGAAGTCCGCAGCGCCGAGGGCCGCCAGGCGCTCGACCGGATCGGCGACGCGGTCGCCTGCGCGAGCGATGGCCGCCTCGATCAGGGCCGTCTTGTGGGCGAGGGTGCTCTCGTCGATCCCGGTGCCGCGACCGGTCACCGCAACGGCGGGGACGCCGAGGGTTGCTGCGATCAGGGCGGCTGCGATCGTGGTGTTGCCGATGCCGAGGTCACCGGAGATCAGCAGTTGCGCACCGGCGGCGATCTGCTCCGCAGCGATCAGGTCGCCGGCGGCCAGCGCCTGCTCCACCTGCTCGCGGGTGAGGGCGTCGGTGAGGTGGATGGCGCCGGACGACTGGCGCACCTTGAACCGGCTGACCTCCGCGGGAAGATCGGGGAAGTCGACGGCAACGCCGAGGTCGTAGATCGACACGGCCACGTTGTTGGCCGCAGCGAGGGCGGACACGCCCGCGTGCCCACCGGCGATGCCGTACACCATGGCCGGCGTGATCTCCGTCGGGTAGGCCGACACCCCGTCCTGCGCGACACCGTGGTCGCCGGCGAACACGACCACCCGGACATCGTCGAGCTGCACCGGCGGGCACTGCCCCTGGCAGGACGCCACCCAGGCGGCCAGCGTCTCGAGGTCGCCGAGCGCGCCGAGCGGCTTGGCCTGCCCGTCGCTGTGGGCTCGTGCGGCGGCGTAGGCGGCGTTGCTCGGGGCCTGAACAGGGGTACTCACGAGGTGCTGGATCACGCGTCCACCCTAGCCACGACGGGACGTGCGGCCTGCCTTGGCAGACTATTGGACGGCGTCGTGCAACAGAAGGACGAAATCGTGCTGCAACTGCTCGTTGGCCTGGCCATCCTCATCGGCCTGGTCGGGATCGTCATCCCCGTCTTGCCGGGTTCGATCCTGATCGGGCTCGCTGTGCTCGTGTGGGCGGTGGTCACGGGGACGCCGACCGCCTGGCTGGTGTTTGCGATCTGCGCCGTCCTGCTTGCCGCCGGCGCCACCGTCACGGTGATCATCACGGCGAAGCACACCAGGGCGGCCGGAGTGCCACAGCGCTCTCTGGTCGTCGCCGGCCTCGCCGGCATCGTCGGCTTCTTCGTCGTGCCGGTGATCGGTCTGCTGCTGTTCTTCCCCGCCGGCCTGTACGCGGCAGAGTACGCGCGGCAGCGTGACAGTGCGCTGGCCTGGCGCTCGACGAAGGTGGCCCTGCGGGCCACCGGGATCGGCATGCTCAGCGAGCTCGGCCTCGCCCTGCTGGCCGCTGCCGTCTGGCTGGTGGCGGTGCTCAGCGGCGTCTGAGGCGACTCGCGGCGGGTACAGCACTTCTCGACATCTAAGGACCCGAGTCGAAGAGGGAGCGAAGAGATGGCCAACGCCACACGCAAGACCAAGAGCAAGTTCACCCTGCCCGGCCTGTCCACGGCGGAGGGCGGCCAGGTCGTCACGATCCTGCAGGAGCGGCTCGCCTGCTACAACGACCTGCACCTCACCCTGAAGCACGTGCACTGGAACGTCGTCGGGCCGCACTTCATCGGCGTGCACGAGATGATCGACCCGCAGGTCGAACTGGTCAGGGAGTTCGCGGACCAGGTCGCGGAGCGCATTGCAGCGCTGGGGGCTTCACCGAAGGGGACGCCGGGAGCGATCATCGCGATCCGCACCTGGGAGGACTACCCGCTGGGCCGCGACATCGTCGAGAACCACCTGCACGAGCTCGACAAGGTCTACGACGGGGTCGTCGAGTCCAACCGCGAGGCCATGGAGGACCTCGAGGAGCTCGACCTGGTGACCCAGGACATCCTCATCGGCCAGACCGCGGAACTGGAGAAGTTCCAGTGGTTCGTCCGGGCGCACCTGGAGAGCGCCTCCGGCACCATCCCCACCACCTGAACCGACCCCCCTTCCCGACTTGTCGGTGGGTGGGCGGTTGGGGGTCAGCGGCGACGGGCCCGTGCGACCAGCTTGCGCGCTTCCTCAACCCACAGGACGACCGATGCGCAGGCGAAGCTGATCAACCACTGCGCCGGGCTGAGGGAAGTGGTCTGGAACGCCACCTGAAGCCAGCCCACCTCCGTGATGGCCACCTGCAGCAGGATCGCGACGCCGGCGGCCGCCCACAGCCACCGGTTCGCGAACAGCCCGCTGAACGCCGAGGCCGTCATCGAGCGGGAGTTGACGGCGTTGAACAGCTGCGCGAGCACGAGGGTGGTGAACCCGACGGTCCTGGCGCCGCTCAGGGAGGCTGTGCCCTCGACGAGCCCGCCGGGGAGGCAGGCGTCGATGCTGAAGAGCGTGACGGACCCCATGACCACCCCGATCCAGATCACCCACGCCCAGGTCCTTCTGTCGATCACGGGCGCACCCGGACGGCGGGGCGGCCGCGCCATCACGTCGTCGGTCTCGGGGTCGACCCCCATGGCCAGCGCCGGCGCCGAGTCGGTGACCAGGTTGATCCACAGGATCTGGGTGGCCAGCAGCGGCAGGGCGATGTCCTCCGGTCCGCCGGAGGTCAGCCCGAGCCAGCCGGCGAGCACCACGCCGCCGAACACCGTGCAGACCTCGCCGAGGTTGGAGGAGAGCAGGTACCGCAGGAACTTGCCGATGTTGTCGTAGATCAGCCGGCCCTCCCGCACGGCCGCAACGATGGTCGCGAAGTTGTCGTCGGCGAGGACCATGTCGGCGGCTTCCTTGCTCACCTCCGTGCCGGAACGGCCCATCGCGACCCCGATGTCGGCCGCCTTCAGGGCGGGCGCGTCGTTCACCCCGTCCCCGGTCATCGCGACGACCTGCCCGCTGGCCTGCAGCGCACGGACGAGAGCCAGCTTGTGGGCAGGTGCCACCCGGGCGTAGACCGCGGTGTCCGTCACCCTCGACCCCAGCCACTCCGGCGAGCCTGCGTCGATGTCCGCGCCGGTTGTCACCGTGGCACCAGGGTCGGAGATGCCCAGGTCTGCAGCGATCCGCGCTGCGGTCGCGGGATGGTCACCGGTGATCATGACCACCCTGATGCCCGCCCGGTGAGCCTCGGCGATGGCCGCGACGGCTTCTGCCCGCGGCGGGTCGATGATGCCGACAGCGCCGGCGTAGACCAGTCCGTGCTCCAACCCGCCGGCCGCCTCTGTTCCCAGCCGGTCCATCACCGAGCGCTGTTCGTCGGCGTCGAACCACGCGTAGCCGACGCCCAGCGTCCGGTACGCCTCGCCGGAAAGACGCTCGATGCCGGCAAGGATCCGGGCGCGTTCGCCGACGGTGAGCGGCACGGCCTCGTCCCCGTGCTGGACAGCGTCACAACGGCCGAGCAGGACGTCGGCAGCACCCTTCGTGACGATCCCCAGCCGGGCGAGGGGACGGTGCCACTGCACGGCCGACATCAGCCGGCGCTCCGCCGTGAACGGGATCTCGCCGCGCCGTTCGAGCTGGTCCAGCCGCTCCTCTAGGCCGGCCACCTTGCGGGCAGCAACAAGGAAGGCCGCCTCCGTCGGATCGCCGTGCACCTCGACGCCACCGGCCGACTCCGTGACGACCGCGTTGTTGGCCAGCGCCCCGCCGAGGGCGACCAGCCCGACCTCTGCGACGAGATCGGGGTCGTCGAGGCTGCCGGAGACGGCCTCGGGGCTTCCCGCCGCCCGGTAACCGGTGCCCGTCAGGCGCACCTCCCCGGACGCGGTGAGGACCCGCTGCACGGTCATCTCGTTGCGCGTGAGGGTGCCGGTCTTGTCCGAGGCGATGACCGTCGCGCAGCCAAGGGTCTCCACCGAGTGCAGCCGCTTGACCACGGCCCCGCGCCCGGCCATCCGCTGCACCCCGATCGCGAGCACGACGGAGAGGATCGCCGGCAGCCCCTCGGGGACGGCTGCGACGGCAAGGGACACTCCCAGCAGCAGGACAGTCACGGCGCCGGTGAGCGTGTGGACGCCGTTGGTGACGGCCGTCACCACCATCACCACGACGGCGATCACGATCACCGTCAGGCCGAGCAACCGCGAGACCACGGCGAGGTCGCGTTCCAGTGGGCTGGGTTCCGCGGTCGTCGACTCCAGCAATTCCGCGATCGTCCCGACCTCCGTTGCCATGCCCGTCGCCGTGACGACGGCCCGGCCTGAGCCCTCCACCACGGCTGTGCCCCGGAACACCATGTCGAGCCGGTCACCGATGGCTGCCGGTGCCGCCAGTGGCGCCGGGTCCTTCGCGACAGCCTCACTCTCCCCGGTGAGGGCCGATTCCAGGACGCGAAGGCCGCTCACGCTCACCAGCCGGCTGTCGGCGCCGACGGCGTCGCCCTCGCTGAGGTGCAGCAGGTCGCCGGGCACGAGGTCGGTCGCGGGCACCTGCTCCAGCCGGCCGTCGCGCACGACAGTGGCGGTCGCTGCCGTCAGCCTGGCCAGCGCTGCGACGGCGTCCTCCGCACGGCGCTCCTGGGCGAGCCCGATCCCTGCGTTCAGGACGAGGACGGCGACGATCACGATGGCGTCGACCGGCAGCCCCTCCGCGCCCTCAGCGAACCAGGCGACGACGGAGACGGCGACCGCCACCAGCAGCAGGTAGACGAGGGGGTCAGCGAACTGGTGGAGGACCTTGCGCCACCAGGGGCTCGCCGCGTGCCTGACGAGCACGTTCGGGCCGTGGGAGGCCAGCCGTTGCGCGGCCTCCGCCGCCGTGAGGCCGGCGTCGGGATCCGTGCCGAGGCGCTCCGCGACGGCTGCGGCGGGAATCATCGTCGGGTCCATACTCACTCACCTCGATGGCTCCACTATGCCGCGAGCCGCTCACACGGCGAGGAAGGATGTCGCAACAAGGGCCAGGGCCAGTCCTGCCCACTGGACGGGAGCGATGCGCTCCTTGAGGACGGTGGCTGCCAGCAGGATCGTGCCGGCAGGGTAGAGCGCCGTCAGCACGCCGATCACCGACAGGTCGCCTAGCCGCACGCCGAGGAGCAGCAACGAGTTGGCGACGGCGTCGACGACGCCACCCAGCATCGCCAGCCGGACGCCGCCGGCGCCCAGGATCGGCGCTTCGCCTGCCCCGCCGGCAGCCCGGGAACGCAACAGGATGAACCCGATCGCCGCCAGCATGATCAGTCCGTTGACGCCGCGGTTCATCAGGAGCGGCACGAGGCCGGAGTCGTCCGGTGCGAGGTCGATGAGCACGAGGAACGCCCCGATCATGGCGCCCGAGCCGATCGCCATCAGCACGCCGCGGAGTGTCGGACGCACCGCGCCCTTCTCGGGCACGAAACCCACCAGCACGACGGCGACCAGTGCCAGCCCGAGCCCGACGAAGCCGAGCGTCCCGAGCTGTTCTCCCCGTGCGAGGCCGAAGCCCAGCGGTACGAGGGCCGAGATCACGGCGGTCAGTGGGGAGAGGATGCTCATCGGCCCGATCGCGAGGCAGGCGTACAGCAGGGCGATCGCGAGGCAGCCGGCGACCCCCGACAGCGCGCCCCAGAAGAGGGCCTCCGGCGACCAGCGTCCCGGCACGAAGGGCAGGAACACCAGGAGCACCACAAGGCCGGTGAGCGCAACGACCGCGGTGACCAGCACCGGGTGGGAGCGCCGCGACGCGATGCCACCGAGGAAGTCGGCCGCCCCGAAAACGAGCGCTGCGAAGGTCCCGATGGCGGCGGTGAGCATGGGCAGCACCCTAGCTGGGCGTCATGTAAGCGCTTGCTCGGAATTGCTTACGACCACGGTCGCGATTTCGCATTGGGGACACTTCTTACCCATCTGGCGACATTGCCAACGGGTGTCCATGTCTGCCAGTGTCGAAGTGTCAGAGCGGTCAAACCACGTGCCGACCCTGATGATCTGGCTCCTCAAAGGAGAAAGACGATGGCACGTGGGAACTCCCCCGTCACCGACGTCACCACCCGCGAACAGCGCACCGATGCGCTCCTTGCCCTACTGGCAGAAACCACCTCGGAATCCGAGCGCGAAGCCGTCACCGCCGAACTGGTCGAGCTGAACCTCGGCCTGTGCGACGCCCTCGCCCACCGTTACGTCAACCGCGGCGCCGACCGCGACGACCTCGTCCAGGTCGCACGGATGGCGCTCTTCATGGCCGTCGGACGCTTCCGTCCCGAAGCCGGCCGCTCCTTCGCAGCCTTTGCCGTTCCCACCATCACCGGGGAGCTGAAGCGCTACTTCCGTGACCACTGCTGGGTGGTCCGCCCGCCCCGTCGCATCCAGGAGTTGCGCTCCCGGGTGAGCCGCCAGGGCCAGCGCCTCGAGCAGTCGCTGGGCCGCGCAGCCACCAATGCTGAGCTCGTCGCTGAACTCGAGGTCGACGAGGACCTGCTGCGCGAATCACGGGTGGCGGACGGCAGCTTCCGCCCCTGGTCGCTGGACGCTCCCTTCGACACCGACGCCGACGGCTCGCTTGCCTCGACGCTGGCTGACGACGACCAGGCCATCGACCGGCTCACCGACCGGCTCGCCCTGCAGCGGGCGCTGGCGGGCATCAGCAAGCGCGACCAGCTCGTCCTGCGGTGGCGCTTCGAGGAGGGCTGCACCCAGGGCGAGATCGGACGGCGCCTCGGCATCTCCCAGATGCAGGTGTCCCGGATCATCCGGCGGATCCTCGAACAGGCCCGCCGCTCCCTCACGGAGCCGGAGCCCCTGGCCGGCTAGGTGACTCAGTGTGAGCAAGCCGACGAGCGGGGCCCGCGCAAGCGGGCCCCGCTCAGGCGCTGTCGGGGTCCAGCCCGGTCTCGATGACACGCTGTGCGATCTCGCGCAACCGGATGTTCCGGTCCTGGGAAGCGTGCCGAAGCTGCTGGAACGCCCGTCCGGGAGTCACCCGGTGCCGCTCCACGAGGATGCCGACGGCCTGGCCGATCGCCCGGTGGCTCTCGATGGCCCGCTCGAGGTTCGCCTGCCGGTCGGCCAGCTGATCGATGGCCAGCACCCGGTCGACAGCGAGGGCGAAGGCCTGGGCGAGCAGGTCGGCGACGATCTGCTCGTCGGTGCTGACGATGCGGGGGGCTGCGAATTGCACCCAGGCACGGGTGCCGCTCGCCGCACTCTCCGGCAGCAGGAGGATCCCGTCCACCGGTTTCGATGCGTCCAGGGGCTCGCTCAGCGGCGTCCCCGTCAGCCGGACGGCGATCTGGCTGGGCAGGCTGTCGGTGGCTATGGGGCCGGAAGCCGTGAAGGTCTGGGTCGTGCCGGCACCGTCCACCTGCACCGTGGAGTCGCCGTCGAAAAGGGTGTGCAGGCCGTCGACCGCGATGCTCACCAGCTGGTCGAGGTGCTCAGCCGTTGCGAAGTCGGATCCCACCCTTGCAGCTGCCTGGCGGCGCTCCAGAGCAACGTGCTCACGTGTGACGTCGCGGAGGGTCTTCAGGATCGCAGTCCGGCCCCTTCCGGGCACCTCGACCGAACTCGCGAAGGCGTCGACCCAGATGGTGCGCCCGTCACGGTGGCGGATCTCGAACTCGCCCTGCAGCCTGTCGCCCTTTTCGAGGGCCTCCTGGGCCCGGCTGCGAAGCTCGAACGCCTCGGGGCTCGTCTCGGGGTCCGGCCACCACGGGTACGGCGGACGGAGCGGCCCGTCGTCGAGCGACCACCCGACCAGGCGGGTGAAGGCCTCGTTCATCTCGGTGACCAGGCCGTCGGAGTCGGCGATCAGCACCGCCTCCTGCATGGAGGCGACGATGGCGCGGCGCCAGCCGGCGTCGAGGCTCCGGTCGGAGGCCCTGTGCAGGTTGCTGGCGAGCCGGGCGCGCAGGTCGCCGAGATCGAAGGGCTTCACGACATAGTCGTCCGCGCCCCGCTCCAGGCCTTTGACGGCAGCCTCCTGACCGGCACGTGCCGACAGCATCACCACCGGCAGGTCCCTCAGCTCCGGGTCGCTGCGGATCTCTGCGACAAGCGCGAACCCGTCGAGGCCCGGCATCATCACGTCGGTGAGGAGGAGGTCGGGCCGGCGCGCCCGCACTGCAGCGAGGGCCTGGAGCCCATCGGCCACCGCCTCGACCTGGTAGCTGTCTGCGAGGACGTCGGCGAGGTAGCGGGCCATGTCGGTGCTGTCCTCGGCGATCAGCAGGCGGGGACGCGGGGGGGCGTCCGCGGGTGGCGCCGGTGGGACGATCGGCTTCTCCCAGACCTCCACTTCGGCGAGGAAGGCCTCGACGCCGCGCGGGGTGATCGAACGGGCACCCTCCACCGCCTGCGGGTCCTGCGGCGGCAGGTAGGGCAGCTGGACGGTGAACGTGCTGCCGCGCCCCGGCGCGGACCGCAGGTCGACAGAGCCGCCCAGGAGCTCCGTCAGCTCCTTCACCATGGCGAGGCCGATGCCCGCGCCCTCCGGGCTGCGCGACTGCGAGCGGCGCGCCAACTGCTCGAAACGGGCGAAGACCCGGTCGTGGTCGCGCACGGCGATCCCGAGCCCGGTGTCGGTGACCGCGACCTCGAACCCGCCGGGAAGCGGCCGCAGTTGCAGCCGTACCGAGCCGCGCGGGGTGTACTTGAGCGCATTCGAGAGCAGGTTGAGCACGATGCGCTCCACGATGTCGCGGTCCAGCTGACCCGGCTGAGGCAGGTTCGGCAGGTCGACGATGAAGTCCAGCCCGGCCCGCTCGATCGCAGGACCGAAGCCGGCGGCGACGGCGCGCAGCAGGGCAGCCACGTCGACCTCCGTGAGGTTGGGCACGATGCGCCCGGCCTCCATGCGGCTGAAGTCGAGCATGGCGTCGACCATGCGGCGCAACCGGACGACATTGCCGCGCACGAGCACCAGCCGCTCGCGCGCCTTGCCCGCGACGGCCTGGTCGGAGAGCACCTCCTGCAGGGGTGCCGAGATCAGGGAGAGCGGGGTGCGCAGCTCATGGCTGACGTTGGCGAGGAAGGCCGATTTCGCAGCGTCCAGCTCGCGTAGCGTCTCGGAGTGCTGGCGTTCGAGCGCCAGCTCGCGCAGGCCGCTGAGGCCGGCACCGATCAGGCCGGCAGCGAGTTCGAGGTAGTCGGCGAACTCGCCGTCGGTGCCGAGCTGGCACGTGCTCCCCACCACCAGCACGAGGGACGGTGCGAGCTGGCCCGGTTCGACGATCGGGCGGGCGAACAGCTCTGCGATGTCATCCGAGCCGGTGAGCGGTAGCACCTCGAGGCGTCCGGAGTTCGTCGCGGCAACGGCGAGCGCGTGGGCCTCCGCTTCGTGGCGTCCGTCGGGGTCAGCCACCGGGCCGGACGTCGAGACCGAAGGGCTCAGCTCGCCGTAGCCCTGGGTGAGCACTTCCAGGACCAAGACCAGGGGCGTGTCGGTGTCGTTCTGGCGCAGTACCGCCGCCGCTCGGGCCGCCACCTGATCGGGCGCCTCCGCGAGGGCAACGGCGTCTGCCAGCCGGGCGAGGATCCCCAGCCGCAGGGAGGCCGCCTGGGTCAGCTCCACGTTTGCTGCTCCTTCGACGCGGGTAGGTGATGAAGGGTACATATCAAACCGAAGCAGGAGGATCAAATGGGTATCGACGACAAGGTCAAGAATGCCGCCCAGGAGGCCAAAGGCAAGGTCAAGGAGGGCCTCGGCGACCTTACCGACAACCCCAGGCTCCAGGCCGAAGGCGAGGCCGACCAGGCCGCAGCCAACGTGAAGCAGGCTGGCGAAGACGTCAAGGACGCCTTCAAGAAGTAGGAAGAAAGGACACCTCGATGGCTATCCTCTTGTGGATCCTCGCAGCGATCCTCGTAGTCTCCGGGATTTTCTCGCTGGTCAAGGGGCAGATGCTCTGGGGCATCGTCCTCATCGTCGTCGGCCTGCTCGTCGGTCCTGGTGGCGTCAGCGTCTTCACCTGATCCTCTGCAGTCGTACCCGTCGTCGGCATTCGCCGGCGGCGGGTTCCGTATGCAAGGGGCAATTGTTCACTGCCGTGTGATGGCCCCGATCACCACGTCGAGAACGTCGGGGTCCCAGGTGAGCGCGCGCTCCCAGGGAATGCCGAGCAGATTGCAGAAGAACACCGAATGGGCGTCGGGAAAGGTGTGCGTGACCCGGCGCGGAAGCACCGCGTCCGACACGTCCTCCGCAAGGGCGCTGGCAGTGGCCACAAGGCCGTCATTCGGACTCACCTGGCGCGCGGCACCGGCCGGCCAGGACAGGAGGTCCCCGGCCACAAGGGTCACCTCGAGGTGGTCGAGGACACCGGCCTGCCGCTCGTTCCAGCCGGCGGGGCCGGCGAGGTAGCGCCTGGTCACCTGATCGGCGGCGTTGTCCTTCGGCAGCCCGGAAGCCTCTTCCGCGAGCCCGGCCAGGAGCGCCTCCACCCGCTCGTCACCACCGATGGCGTCCCGTGTCAGGTCGCCCAGGCGGTGATCGGCGGCGAACGCGCCCGTCCACGGCGTGCCGAGGGTGCTCAGTGACCGCACCTTCAGTGGTGACGCACCGGTTGCGAGGACGCGGAGGGCAGCGCGACTGAACAGTCCGCCCATGGAGTGGCACACCAGGTGGAACCCTTCGTAGCCGTGCCGCTCGGCAAGGTGGCCGAGGAAGCGGGCCACGGACGTCCCGGCGTCATCGATCGAGCCGACCGGGTTGACGGTGAGTTCCGCCGGCAGGACCTCCGGCGGGTCGGCGAACCCAGCGAAGCCGGGATCGGCGTCAGCGACCCCGGTCGGGCTGGCCGGGCAGGTGAACACGTCGAACCCGGCGGCGAGGAGGCCGGCGCGCAGGAACGTGTCGCTGCTGCCCGCGGCCTGACCCACGGCACAACCGGCTTCGGGAGTGGTGAACGGACTGATGGCGCTGCCGCCGGAAACGATGACGACCGCTGTCGATGGGGAGGTCATGAGGTGAGCGATATCTCCACCATGATCTCCGCTGCCAGTTCCTCGAGGTCGGCGCGTACCGCTGCGAGGTCGGCGTCCTGCGGCACCCGGGCGACGACCCGCGCCTCGAACAGCCGGCCACCGGCCATCGGGGCGTCCCTGGTCTCGCTGGAGAAGTCGTCGATGCTGATCAGGTGACGGCTGAGCACCCCGGAGATGTCGCGCACGATGCCGGGATGGTCGTTGCCGAGGACGCCGAAGGTGAGCCGGGCACGTTCGTCCACCGCCGGTTCCGCTGCGCCGGTGTGGACGGTGACCTTGAGCATCCCGTCCAGCAGGTCGAGGGACTCACGGAGGGCAGCCACCCGGTCATCGGGCACGGAGACAACGACGATGCCGGCAAAGGTACCGGCGAGCTCTGCGAGCTGGCTGTGCTCCCAGTTGCCACCGTGCGCGGAGACGACTTCTGCAAGGGCGGTGACGAGACCGGCGCGATCGTCGCCGACGACGGTGAGGACGAGACTGGACACGTTGGGCATGCTACCGGCGCGATGCCACGAACTACGAGGCACTGCCCTCCGCGCGTTCCTTGATGGTGAGCAGCATCTTGCGTGTCATCACCCAGGTGATCGGGGCACCGAGGGTGGTGGCCGCCCGCAGCACCGCCTGGGCGATGCCGGGGTTCCGATGGGTCCGCGTCCGGGACACGAGGCGGCACAGGCCCGGCCCCACCTCGCGGATGGAGAAGGTCCACACCCCGTCCCACGGGTCCTGCGGCGGGCCCTGGCGCAGCACGAGCGTGTGCGGCGGCTCCACGAGCGAGACCCGCAACGCGTAGCCGTGGGGCAGTGGTCCCCAGCCGGGCGGGACGAGCCGCACGCGGTCGTCGGGCTCGAGGTGCTGCCAGGCGGGGTTGATCGTCTCGGCCGAGTGGATGTCGAGCCCGACGGCCTGTTCGAGGCGGTCGTAGCTGTACATGCCGCCACGGTCCTGGCCGATCTGCACCAGCCAGCTCCAGATCACCTCCTCCGGTGCCGCGATGGTGACGGCCATGGTGGTCTGGTCGGCGGGGGACTCGATCAGCTCGTCGCCGGGATAGCCGGCCGCGATCTCCTCCTCGCTGGCTCCCCAGTGGCTCATCCACCCGATCAGCTGGTAGCCGGCGGTGCCGGCGGCGGCTGCTACCAACAGCACTTTCGATGGGCGCATCGGCATCCCTCCTTCCTCCGGGACCAAAACTAGTATTCCGCCGACGGCCGCGCGGGTGCATCCTGACGTCATGACGGTGTCGCCGTTGCCGCGTGACGGCGCGACCCTCTCCGGCAGGGACCGGAAAGGTCGCACGCTGCGGATTGCCCGTCATGCAGCAACCGAGAGGGTGGTGCTGTCGGTCTGGCAGGACGGCACGTGCCTCGCCACCGTCCGCCTTGCTCCCGAGGACGTCGCCGACCTCGTCGCGCAACTCAGCCGGACGCTGCTGCCCGCGGACGACGGGCGTCCGGAGGCGATGATTAACTGATCCGGTGCCCAGAGCCCGGAGCCCACTACTGACCAGCCTGCTGGACCTTCGCGGTAACGGACGCGCCTGCGTCTACACCGAGCCCATGTGGGGCCTGTCGATGATGCTGGTGCTGCCGTACGCGTCGGTGTTCATGCTGGCGCTCGGCGTGAAGGACCAGCAGATCGGGCTGCTGGCCACCATCTCGATGCTGTCCCAGGTGGTGTTCGGCCTGCTCAGCGGCGTGCTCACCGACAAGCTGGGACGGCGCCTGACGACGGCCGTCTTCGACGTCATCGCGTGGGCGATCCCCTGCCTGATCTGGGCGTTCGCGCAGAACTTCTGGTGGTTCCTCGCCGCGTCGGTCATCAACGGCGCCTGGCAGGTGACCCAGAACTCGTGGGACTGCCTGCTGGTGGAGGACGTCGACCGCGGCGAGATCACCAAGGTGTACTCGCTGGTGAAGGTGGCCGGCGAGTTCTCCGCGCTGTTCGCGCCGATCGCGGCGCTGCTGGTGTCGCAGTTCGGCCTCGTTCCTGCCGTGCGGGTGTTGTACCTGAACGCCTTCGTGATCATGAGCGCGAAGATCGTGCTGCTGTACCGGCTGACGACGGAGACGGCCGTGGGGAGGCTGCGCCGGGAGCAGACGCGGGGTGTCAGCGCCTGGCGGCTCCTGAGGGAGTACCGGGGCGTCCTTCCCCTGATCCTGCGATCGAAGGGCACCCTGTTCTCGCTCGCCGTCGCCGCCATCGTCGGGGCGGTCGCCCTCGTCAACGGCACCTTCTGGCAGGTGGTGATCAATCAGCACCTCGGCGTGCCCGACCCGTTGTTGCCGTTCTTCCCGATGGTGAGGTCGGTGCTGTCCGTGGTGTTCTTCTTCACCGTGATTCCGTGGCTGACCCACGAGAAGCACCTGCAGCGGCCAACGTTGTGGGGCTTCCTGAGCTACCTCGGTGGGCAGGTCCTGCTCGTCCTCATTCCCGCGGCTGCCGGCGGGCCGGGATGGTCGACCTATGCGCTGCTCGGGGTGTGCCTGCTGCTGGATGCCTTCGGCGCCAGCATCCTGTTCATGCTCGCCGAATCGCTCGTCGCCCTGCACGTCGACCGCGACGAGCGCTCGCGCGTGATGGCGATCCAGCGCACGGTCGTGATGCTGGTCACCGCGCCGTTCGGCTGGATCTCCGGCTGGCTGTCCGGCATCGACCGCACCTGGCCGTTCATCCTCACCTCGGTGCTTCTCGCGCTCGGGATCGCGGTGACGTCGCGCTTCTGGGTCACCACCCACACCGATCCCGCAGAGGCCGTCGTCTGAGCGATCAGCGGGCCCCCTTTCCGACCGAAAACGGTCAAGAAGGGAGCGCTGTGTGGGAGCCGACGGTGGTGAGGGCCTCCTGGACGTCCGCTTCGCGCCAGGGGCGCACAACCCTTGCGACCTCGACACCGTCGGAGAGGAAGACCAGCGTGGGCCAGAGCTTCACGCGGTACGAGCGGCCAAGGGGCCGGCCCTTGCCGTCCTCCACCAGCACGCGGCGCGGGCCGTCCGCCGTGTCGAGCACCGGATCGATCACCTTCTCCGCTGCGCGGCAGTAGCCGCACCAGTCCGTGCCGAACTGCAGCACGGTGACGCCGGGGAGGGCGTCGGCCTGCTCGCGGGTGATGGTTTCCGGCAGGTATTCGTGGGCCATGCCCGTCAGGATAGTTCGGTCCTAGTAGCGGGTCTCCAGCATCGTGCAGCCCGTCTCGGTGCGGTACGGGCCGTGCGGCATGCCGATCGGACGGCAGGCGTACTCGCCGGCGTGGAACGTTCGGCCGAGGGTGAGGTCGGTCAGGTCGCCCTCGAGCAGGTAGACCTCCTCGACGTACTCGTGACGAATGATCCCGGAGGCGGTGGTGTCCAGCCCTGGCTCCCAGCGGGCCAGGCGGGTGAGGAGGGCGCCCTCCCCGCGGCTGAGCACCCGCTCCTCCACTCCCGGCGAGCCGGGGGCCGCCGTCCAGGCCACATCGGAGGTGTCGAAGAACTCCCGCTCCTGTTTCATACACACCGATCTTGCCAGTGCCGGGGCCCTATGCTCCCCACAACGAGACAGCCAGGGGGACGAGAGATGACAGCAGCCGTCAGCATCGGCCGGAAGGTTCCGTTCCCCGCGTTGGCCGAGCCCACCCTGCTCGTCATCGGGTACGCCGGACGCGACGAGGCTGCCGTGAGCCACCACATCGACGAGCTGGCGGCGATCGGCATCGCGCCACCGCCGCAGGTGCCGATGGTCTACCACCTTGCAGCGGACCTGCTCACGACGGCTCGTCACCTGCCGACGCCGGGACCGCGTACCTCCGGCGAGGTCGAACCGGTCCTCGTGCGGGCGGGCGGCGTGTGGTACCTCGCTGTCGGATCCGACCACACCGACAGGGAGCTCGAGGCCGTCGACGTCCGTGACTCCAAGGCCGCCTGCCCCAAGCCTGTCTCCGGCTCGGCGATCCGGCTGGACGCCAACCCGGCAGCCTTTGGCCTCGACCAGGCCTGGGACACGATCGGGGTCGCCAGCTGGATCGACGGGGACCCCTATCAGGGCGGCACGCTGTCAGCGCTGCGGGTGCCCAGCGACCTCGTCGCCCGCGCGACCGCCGAAGCGCCCGTTGGCGACCTCGTTGTCTTCTGCGGCACCGTCCCGCTGCTCGACGGCTCGTTCCGCTACGGCGAGACGTTCGCTGGGTCGATGAGCGGCGGCGACTGGACGCTCACCCTTGAGTACTCACTGTCCGACCGGGAGGCCTGATGCGCGCCGCACTCGTCCAGCTCACCAGTGGGCACGACGTCGAGGCCAACCTGGCGAAGATCATCGCAACAGCTCGTGCGGCGGCTGCCAGGGGAGCAGAGCTGCTGGTCTACCCGGAGGCGACCATGTACGCCTTCGGAGCGTCGCTGGCCGACATCGCCCAACCCATCGACGGCCCGTTCGGCATTGCCGTCCAGGACCTCGCCGCAGAGCTGGGCGTGACGATCATCGTCGGCATGTTCACCCCCGCCGATGACGGCCGGGTGTTCAACACCTTGCTCGTCGCGGGACCCACCGGGACCTCCGGCTACGACAAGATCCATCTCTTCGACGCGTTCGGCTTCCAGGAGTCCCGCACCGTCGCCCCGGGACGGGAATTGCACCGGTTTGCTCTCGGTGAGGCCACTTTCGGCCTCGCGACCTGCTACGACGTGCGTTTCCCGTCGCTCTTCATCGAGAACGCTGCCGCCGGGGCGCAGGTTTCTGTCGTCAGCGCCTCGTGGGGCGCCGGGCCGGGGAAGGTCGAGCAGTGGGAGCTCCTGTGCAAGGCCCGCGCGATCGACAGCACCGGCTTCGTCATCGCCTGTGACCAGGCCGACCCGGCAGTGCACGGGGTGGTGGCCGGCTCGGCGCCCACCGGCGTCGGGCACAGCATGGTGGTCTCCCCGTACGGCGAGGTGCTCGGCCGCCTGGGCGCCGACGAGGACACCTTGATCGTCGATCTCGACCTGTCAACGGTTGCCGAGGCCCGCGAGGCGATCCCTGTGCTCCGGAACCGTCGCCCTCTCGCCTGACGTCAGGCGGAGATCCGCACGCCGGCGTTGATCTGGGGCAACTCCATGAAGGTGCGTCCGGGGGCGATCTTCAGCGGGCTGCCGTCCTCGAGCGTGAACTGGAAGAGGTCGGTGATCGCTTCCTTCGTCCAGGTGCCCTTCACGTAGCTGCCCCCGTGGAGGTAGTAGAAGGTGCCGTGCCCGTTGATGATGTCCACCACCGGATCCGGGGCACCACCCCCGGCGTAGATCTTGTCCATCTTCCACTTCGCCCGCACGACCAGCACGTTGTCGGTGCTCACGCGGTGGCCGTCCAGCAGGATGTGCTTCCCGAAGGGCTCCTTGCGCAGGTAGCGGCCGCTCTCGTCGTCGTAGACATAGCCGGTGTTGAACGTCTCGCCCGGTCCCCAGGGCACCGACACCGACCTGGCCGGCTTGCCGGACACCTCGGTGGAGACCTGCTCGTCGCCAACGGCGAAGGGCAGGTAGGGCCGCGTGGGCGCCGCCTTCAGGTGGACGGCCAGCTTGCGCAGCTCGTCGGGCCGGCAGAAGACCGAATGCACCCGAGCCCGGTGCGGCATCGTGTAGTAGGCGTCCGTGCCGTGGATGCCCACCTTGAACGAGTAGAGGTTCTCAAGGGTGGCGGCGTGCGCCTCGACGTAGTGCATCACCCACCGTGCGGCAGCGGTGTTGCCGAAGACCGGCGTGATGGGGCTCAGCAGCGGCACGTCGACCGGACGGATGGAGCGCACCGGCCCGACCAGTTCGGGGAACCGGCTGTGGAAGACAGCGCACAGGCGTGTGTAGCTGATGCCGTTCGGCTCCACGAAGACGATGTCGGCAGCGTTCACGCCGGCCTGCGGGTGCGCGGACGCGACGTCCGACACCTTGATGGCGACCGCTGCGTGGTCGAGCAGTGTCGAGCCGGTGAGCAGCCGGCCGGTCAGTGGTGCACGGGGACGCTCGTCGACGGTCGGAGTCGGTGTGGGTGTCGGCGTTGCGACGGACGTCGGTGGCACGGTCGCAGCCGCGTTGGCCTGCGCACCTTCCGGCGAGGTGAGGCCGCAGCCGGACGTCGCGGCGCCGGCGGCACCCAGCATCGCGACGAGGGCTGTTCGGCGGCTCAGCACGGGCACCATCCCTCAGGCTTTCATGGAGCCTCAGCGCTCCCGAAAGCACGCTAGTGGAGCACCTGCGGCCCGCACGGGGAAAGTGCGGGATCCACAGGTGTCCTCGACAGCCCCGCTCAGCCCTGGACGGTGAGGACGACGCTGGTGGCAGCGTCAGTCACGCGCGAAGAGCCACCCACCCAGACGTCGATCTCGGTCGCGTCCTGCACCCAGCCGCGGCTCGCTGCGCTCCAGTAGCGCAGCTGGTCGGGGCCGAGGTCGAACGTGACCGTCCGGGTCTCTCCGCCGGCCAGCGTGATGCGCTCGAAGCCCTTGAGCTCCCTGATCGGTCGGGTGCTCTCGCCGTGGCGCTGGTGGATGTACAGCTGCACGACCTCATCGGCTGTGACGCCGGAGGTGTTGGTGACCTCCACGGACACCGTCGTCGAGGCTCCGACCCCGATCGTTGCCGGCTCCAGGTGGACGGCGCCGTAGCCGAACTCCGCGTAGGAGAGGCCGTGGCCGAAGACGTACAGCGGCGTGGACTCCTCGTCCCAGTAGCGCTTGTGGCTGTTCTCGGGCTGGAAGGTCCGGTAGTGGTTGTAGATCATCGGCACCTGACCGACGGTGCGCGGCCAGGTGAACGGCAGCCTGCCGCCGGGGACGACGTCGCCGAACAGCGCTGCCGCGACAGCTTCCCCGCCGCGGGTGCCGGGGTACCAGACCTGGAGGATCGAGGGCACGTGCGCGTCGGCCCAGCGCAGGTCGAGCGGACGCCCGGACATGACGAGGGCAACGGTCGGTGTCCCGGTGTCGACGACCGCCTGCAGCAGCTCCAGCTGGCGGCCTGGCAGGTCGAGGGTGGAGCTGGAGGCGAACTCGCCGATCATGTTCTGGTTCTGCCCGATGACGACGACGGCGATCTCGGAGCCGCGAGCCAGGTCGACCGCTGCAGCCAGTTCTGCGTCGTCGTCGAAATCGTCCGGCGTGCTCGGCAGGCCGTGATCCATGTCGTCGAACATGGAGGAGAACACGCGCGTACCTGTACGCACACCATTGGCGTACTTCACCGTAATACGCTCGCCGGCCCGGGCCCTGATGCCGCCGAGGATCGTGACGGTCTCATCGACGTCGTGGTCGAAGACCCACGGTCCGAGGGTGTCGCGCGCGGAGTCCGCCAGCTGCCCGATGACTGCGATGCTCTTCTGCCCGGCCAGCGGCAGCAGGCCCCCTTCGTTCTTCAGGAGGACGAGCGTCTTCTCCGCTGCTGCGCGGGCGACAACGCGGTGCGCGGGGTCGGCGAGGACGGCCGGCGTGGCGTCCTCATCGACGAACGGGTGCTCGAACAGGCCGAGGCGGAACTTGGCGAGCAGCACGCGCCGCACAGCCTGGTCGAGGGTGGCCCCAGTGACCTGCCCGGCTGCGACGGCCTCGGGAAGCCTGCCGAACGCCGGATCGAACATGCACATCTCCATGTCGAGGCCGGCGTTGAGCGCGCGGGCGCCGGCGTCGGTGAGATCCTTCGCGAAGTGCTGCACCTCGAGCGAGCGGACGGCATTGGCATCGCTGACCACCCAGCCGTCGAAGCCGAACTCGTCGCGCAGGATGTCGGTGAGCAGCCAGCGGTTGCCGCTGGCGGGGACGCCGTTGAGGTCCATGTAGGCGCTCATGATGTTGCCGGCGCCGGCCTCGATCGCCGCACGGAACGGCTGCAGGTAGACGTTGTGCAGCTCGGAGTCGGAGATGTCGGAGTCCTCGTAGTCGCGACCGCCGAGGGCAGCGCCGTACCCGGCGAAGTGCTTCGGCCCTGAGATCACCCGATCGGTGGCGCCCGGCTCACCCTGGAAGCCACGCACCTGCGCAGCAGCAACAGCCGCACCGAGCACGGGGTCCTCACCGGCGCCCTCGATGATGCGTCCCCATCGGGGGTCGCGGGCGATGTCGACCATCGGGGCGAAGGTCCAGTGGACGCCGACGGAGCGCGCCTCACGCGCGGCGACGGCCTGCGCATCGGTTGCTGTCGACGGGTCCCAGGACGCTGCCATCGCTATCGGTACCGGCATGATCGTGCGCAGGCCGTGGATGACGTCGAAGCCGAAGATGAGCGGGATGCCCAGGCGGCTGCCGTCGATGGCCTTGTGCTGCAGACGGTTGTGGAGGGCGGGGTCCACGACGAACAGCAGGGAGCCGGCGTCGCCCCGATCGAGGGCGTCCTCGACCTTCTGCGGCTGCTGGGCGAAGTCGCGGGCTTCCTCCGGCATCGCTGCCAGCGTGGCCTCGTCGGGAAGCTCGCCGCTGCCGAAGTAGAAGTACTGGCTCAGTTGGCCGGCCTTCTCCTCCAGTGTGAGCCGGGCGAGCAGGTCATCGGTGCGCTCTTCGGGGCTGAGTGCTGGGTCCTGGAACGGCAGGGTGGTCATCTTTGGCCTCTCGTTTTCGTGCATTTCAGGTTATGACTCCTGGCCTGCGAGGGCTAGCTCGGGGTCAGGAAGACGGCGGAAGTACGGACGCAGTCCGAGGCGACGGAGCAGGTACCAGACCACGTTGAACACGGCGACGACCCAGGAGATCGAGAGCGCGATGATCGTCCCCGGGTCGTGCACGAACAGCGACCAGACCAGCCACAACGTGAGGTTGACGAAGCCCAGCGCCATCGACAGCGGTGAGACGCCGCGGACGTGCTCGGACCGCACGAGCTCGACGGATTGGGAAGCGGTGATCGCAATGCCGGGGAAGATCGCGACGATCCCGTACGCGGCCGAGCCGAGGAAGCCGTCGACGGCGATCATCGTCGCCGCGACGGCGAAGCTCGGCAGCATGGTGGGGAGCACGCGGCGGCCCAGCACCCGCGACATCAGCACGAGGATCGGGATGGTGGTGAACAGTGCCAGCGCGCTACTGAGGATCTGTGGCAGCTGTCCGATGTTGATGCCATGCATGGCCCAGGCGATGTTGAGCACGAGGGCGGTCTGCCACCCGACGAGGGAGAGCCCTTCGACGTTTCCCGTGCGGGCGAGGCGGACGAGCTGGGGTGTCGCGAGGAACGTGCCGACGATGGTCGCCGTCCAGCCGAGCAGTTCGACTGGCGTCACGGCAGTTCCCTTCGTCCTCGGCGGGAACTCGATCTGGGAGCGCTCTCAGGACGCTCCGCCGACATGACGTCCGCGGTGGTGATGTTGTTCGAAGATTACGCCGTCAGCGCGCCTCATGTGACCGGATCGCGTGATCTGGAACGCCAGCCGGCTGGCGCTGCGCCGGAGCCTGCAGGAGCGTACTGAGTGATTGCAGCGCCGCCGGCTGGATCCAGTAGTGCACCCAGGTGCCGCGCCGCTCGCAGTCGACCAGCCCGGCCTCGCGCAGGATCCTGAGGTGGTGGCTGATCGTCGGCCCCGAGAGGGCGAAATGCGGGGTGAGGTCACAGACGCAGATCTCGTTCCGGGCGGCGATCATCGCGGCCAGTCGCAGGCGCACCGGGTCGCCAAGGGCCTTGAACATCGGTGCGATCCGGGCCGCGGCCGCTTCATCCATCGTCGTCGTGGCGAGCTGGCAGCAGGCGTCGTTGGCGAGGACCGTGAGTTCTTTGGGCACGCCCTATCTTGACATATTTCTAAACAGTGGAGAAGACTCTGTTTCGATGATCGTCTAGGTAAGGAGACCACCGTGCCCGACCAACTCGAGCTTCGTGAAGCTGTCAGGGAGCGCTACGCGAGCGCAGCGAGGAGCTCGCTGCAACTGGCCGGCGGCGGCTGCTGCGGCACCTCCTGCTGTGGGGACGGATCCATCGACCCGGTGAGTTCCGGGCTCTACGACGAGAGCGACGCCCCTTCTGCCGGCGCCCTTGCTGCATCGCTGGGCTGCGGCAACCCAACGGCGCTGGCGGAACTGCGACCCGGGCAGGACGTGCTCGACCTCGGCTCCGGCGGCGGGCTGGACGTACTGCTGTCCGCGCGTCGGATCGCTCCTGACGGCATGGCCTACGGCCTGGACATGACTGACGAGATGCTCGAACTGGCCGAGCGGAACCGGGCAGAGGCCGGCATCACCAACGTGGCCTTCCTCAAGGGCACGATCGAGGACATCCCGCTCGCGGATGCCAGCGTCGACGTGGTGATCTCCAACTGCGTGATCAATCTCTCCATCGACAAGGATGCGGTGCTGCGCGAGGCGTTCCGCGTGCTGCGTCCCGGCGGGAGGTTCGCGGTCTCGGACATCGTGCTGCTGCGCCCTCTTGCGCCGGAGTGGGTGTCGCTCGTGGGGCTCTGGACGGGTTGCATCGCCGGTGCCCTCGTGGACGCCGACTACCTCGCCAAGCTGGACGCTGCTGGGTTCACCGAAGCGGGCATTCAGGTGACCCGCACCTACAACCGCGACGACCTGATCGACCTGGCGGGCTCTCTTCCGCCGGGCAGCCTGCCGGAGGGTGTCTCGCCAGAGGAGGCGGTCATGAGCCTTGAGGGCGCCTTCGCCAGCGCCTTCATCCGTGGCGAGAAGAAGGATCGCATCTGAGGGTAAGGACAATCGCATGCACTACGTCGAACACGGCACGGGACGCCCGGTGCTGGTACTCCACGGTGCCGGCGTGGACCATCGCGAGACGGAGGCTTGCTTCGAGCCCGCCTTCGCGGACTCGGCACACCTGCGCCGGGTCTACCCGGACCTGCCCGGGATGGGACTGACCCCCGCTGAATCGTTGCGGAGTGGTGACGACGTCCTCGATGCGCTGCTCGGCTTCGCCGACCAGGTGTCCGGCGGGAGTGACTACCTGCTGGTCGGCCACTCCTTCGGTGGGTACTACGCGCAGGCGATGGCGGCGCGGCGTTCGGCGCGTGTGGCCGGGCTGGCGCTGGTCTGCCCGTTGCTGCCGGGCATGCGGGACATCCCGGAGCACAGGGTCGTCCGCGGCTCGGGCGACCTCGGCGATGAGGTGTTCCGTGGCTACTTCGTGGACCAGAGCGCGGAAATGCTCGAGCGCTACGAGCGGTACGTCGCCCCGTCCGCTGCTCTCGTCGACCAGGCGGCAGCCGAGCGCATCGGTGAGCGGTGGGAGCTGACGCCAAGGACGGGCGCCCCCTACGACGGCCCGGTGGCGATCATCGCCGGACGCGTCGACTCGACGGTGGGCTACGCAGCGGCCGTCGACCTCCTCGACGACTACCCGCACGCCTCGCTCGCGGTGGTCGACGATGCGGGCCACGCGCTGCCGCATGAACGGCCCGAGCTCCTGCGGGCATTGGTCGGGGACTGGCTCGCGCGCATCCAACAGTCACGCTGAGCGCTGGAACACCCGCACGGCGGTCGTGATCAGAGGCACCTGGAGCGGGAGACGGGCGATCGCGGCGAGCCGGTAGCCGATCGGCCGGTCCCTGAAGACACGGACGGTGTTCACATTGGCGGGGAAGACGGCGACGAAGAGGGCTGCGGCAGCAAGGGCGGCGACCCGACGGGTGTGCGGCAACAGCAGGCCGGCGCCGATCGCGAGTTCTGCCACCCCGGACGCGTAAGTCAGCGCCCGCTTCGAGACCGGGATTTCCTCGGGAATAATCGAGTCGAAGCCGTTCGGAGTGGCGAAGTGAAGGATTCCCGTCGCGATCAAGCCGGCACCCATCGCACAGGCCTGCCGGGAGCCGTCCGCCCGGGACCCGGGGAGCTTCACACCAGACCCGTCTCTGTGAGCTTGCGGGCCACCTCCCGCAGCTTCACGTTCAGCTCACGCGAAGACTCGCGCAGGATGTCGAAGGCGTCCTCGGGCGTGATCCTGAGCCGCTCCATCAGGATGCCTTTCGCCTGGCCGATCACATCGCGGGCGAACAGGGCTTCCCGCAGTTGGGCACCGAGGGTCTCCAGGGTGCCGCGCTCCCCCACGGCGCGGGCGGCGAGGGAGGCATGGGCCGCAAGGATGAACCCGATCTGTTGGGCGGCGTCGTCGAACGAACCGGGCGTCGTCGCGTAGGCCGTCAGCGAGCCGCCGACTTCCCCTGCGGACGCCGGGAGTCGGTAGGCGACAGCGGACTGCACGCCGGCATCGATCGGCTGGGTCGCCAGCCGTGGCCAACGCTCGTCGGGGAATGCGGGGGCTGAGACGAGCGCGACTGCGACGGCCTCAAGGGAGGGACCTTCCTCCGCGCGGTACTGCGTCTGGTCGGCGGCACTCGCCACCGGATGGGTGCTGGCTGCTGTCCGGTAGCCGTCGTCGGCAGTGAGGGTGACGCTGGCGTAGCTGCACCCGGCCACCGTCGCGACTGCGACCTCAGCGATCCGCTGGAGTACTTCCTCGAAGGAACGGGACCCGTACAGCTGTTCGGCGATGTCGGCGAAGGCCAGTGCCAGCAGGGTCGGCGAGCCATCAGCCAGGCGGCGCTTGGATGCCTCGTCCCGCTCCAGGTCGACACCCTGGCGCACCATGTGCAGGGACGCCCGCAGTTCGGCAGCCCGTGCGCGTGCGGCTGCGATGTCGGTCAGGTCGGGGTTCGGCGCACCGGATAGTCCGAGTTCGACGACACGCAACTCCAACTCCCGCTCCCGCGCGTCCAGCTCTGCCTCGCGGAGATCCGCCGCAGCGTCCCGGGCGTCAGCCACCACCTCACGGCTGTCGGCAACACCATCGCGCCAGTTCGCGACGAACGCGCGTCGCTCGGCCATCCATGCTTGCTCGTCCTCATCTGGCACACCCCCAGCGTGCGCTACAGATTGCGAATTGCCTAGCCCCCAAGGGATTCCGGCCCAGGGTGCGTACTCGGGACGGCTGGCCGTCGTCCGCCCTGCCTGAGGTGACCTGGACACTGCCATGACCAGCGCACCACCTGCCGCAGCAGAGCATGGACGCTGGCTATCATGACGCTGCCAGCCGGACCGGACAGACAGGACACCGTGGGGAAAACCGCTCCTCGCATCAGCGTGGTCATCGCCGCATACTCGCCGGGCGAGGGCATCACACGAGTGATCGACTCGTTGGACGCCCAGACTCTCCCGCAGGACCAGTTCGAGACCGTCATCGTCGACGATGGATCACCCGACGGCACCTACAACCGCCTCCTGGGGTATGCGGCCGAGCGTCCGAACCTGCGAGTCCTGCGGATCGAGAATTCCGGCTGGCCATCCCGGCCACGGAACGTCGGTACGGCTGCCGCCACCGGTGACTACGTGCTCTACATGGATCACGATGACTCGCTCTATCCAGACGCGCTGCGTCGCCTCGTCGGTTTCGCAGCCGAGACCTCCGCCGACGTGATCAGCCCCAGGGAGTCCAAGACCTCAGACATCTGGTGGTGCATGCCGGCCGTCGCCGCCGGCAACGCCGCCGACGTCAAGGCGACCGACGGAATCAACCGGCTGCTCCCGATGGTGCCGCACAAGGCATACCGGCGTGAGTTCCTGCTCGCCAACGGCATCCGGTTCCCGGAGGGGCGACGGATGCTGTGGGAGGACGTCTACTTCAACGTCGAAGCCTACGCAAAGGCGGACCGGGTCGCGGTGCTGGCCGACACGCCGGTCTACCTGTGGCACGAGTCGACCACCAACAACTCGACGACCTACGCGGCAACCGACGACGAGTACTGGGAACGCCTTGAGAGCGTCCTGGAGTTCGTTGACTCCACCCTGTCCGCGCCCGGTTTGGAGACCGCGCGCCAGATCGTGATGACGCATCAGTACCAGCGGCGCATCCTGCAGCATCTGGGGCGGGCCCTCCAGCACACGGACGGTGCCAAAGCGGCCGAGATCATGGCCAGGGGCCGGGCATTGTCCGAAGCGTTCATCCCCGTTGAGTGGGACGGCAAACTCGGATTCCTGAACCAACTCCGCGCCCAGTTGCTGCGTGCGGACCGGCCCGACTTGCTCAGGAGCCTCCACACGGACTTCCTCGACATCGGGGCGCGGAGCGAACTCACCCGCGCCGGGTGGGAGGACGGGAAACTCGCGGTCGAGTTCAACCACTTCTGGTGCCACAAGTCCGGCCAGCGGGTGCTCTTCGACGAGGTGGGCGGGCGCATCCTGTTGCGCCTGCCGGCCGAGATCGCACAGGCGCTGCCCCAGGAAGCGATCGACGTCACCGACCGGCTGAGCCGTCTGAAGGTGAGGAGTGGTGTCCGCTCGCGGGCTGAGAGCGTCACCTGGGAGTACGACTGCAGCACCGACGTGCACCTCGAGAAGACAGCCGACGGGGTCCTCCTCACAGCGCGGGTGGCCGGGCGGCTCGACCCGCGGACGGCGGCGTCCGGCCGTCCTCTCGCTCATGGGATCTGGGACTTCACCACCATCCTGCGCTGGGGCGGAGTTCCGCGGGTGAGCCCCATCCGGACGTCCACGCCATCGCTGCCCGCTCTCCTCTCAGGGGTGCCTGCCGTCGCCTACGCTGCCGCGTCGGGCACGCTCAGCCTGGACCTCGCGCAGAGCCTGCACAGTCCTGTCGTGGACGGGCTGGTACCGGGCACGGTTCGGATGGCGTCGGACGGCTTCACGCTGCCGCTCGCGCAGGTCGCCGTGACCGGAGAGACCAGCGTCACGATCGAGATGATGCCCACCCGGTTGCGCGGCTGGCTCGCGCCGCGGGCCGGCGACCCATTGCCGGCCCGGCTCGTCGGCGACCCGGCGGGTGCACGGATAGAGGTGCGAGGGAGCCTGCCGCCCGGCACCCACCGTCTGGCCTTCCGCACGCCTGGCGGAACGCTCTCGAGCCCGCTCGTCGCCGTTCGCAGGCGTCAGGGCAAGCTGACCCTCAAACACCGCAATGAGTCCATCATCAGCCTCGAAAGGCTCCGAGAGTTCGTCCGCCGGGGCCGGCGCGCAGTCACATCTCGCGCAAGGAGGATGCTCGGGAGGGGCGGGCGACGGCTCCGCTGATCCGATCTCAGAGCAGGCGCAAGCCCTGGTCAGGGAGGCGCGAAGTGGGTGCGTGGATCTCAAGGCTCGCGACACTCGTGTTCTACGGACTCAACAACATCGAGATCGACCCACCAGACGACGACGCCTACGAATCGGTATCTCGCACCTCCTACTGGCTACATCCCGCCTACGACGACCCAGAACTGGTACATCCCAAGTGGCACACACCTCTGGCATGCATCCGTCCGATGAATATCGTTGGCACGATTAGTTGGCTTCCTAGAGGCCAGGACAACGAACCTTGCGTATACGGAATCACGCCATGACCGCAGCACCGCCGATCCGCGCAGCATGCCTCAGGTTTCCTGCCGCGGAACGGCGGGTCCTGGGCTTTGACATACTCCGTTCGTGAAGACTCCGGGGAGTGATCCGGCCGATGAGTTCGCGGCCGTTGAGCAGGCACGGGTCGTGGCCACACTGAACTTCGTCGCCGATCTGGGCCAGATGATGTTGGAGTCGAGTTCGTCGGTGAGTGAGGTAACGACTCGCTTGCGCAGGTTGCTGGCGGCATTGGGTCTTTCCGGCTGTTCGATGGACGCAGACCTGAGCTCTCTGGTGCTGAGTTACTGGCACCCCGACTTCGACGTGCCGATCACGACCATGCGGGATGTGCTGGACGCATCGCCCCGGCTGCGGCGGCTGGGGGCGGCTTCGGCGCTGCTGGATCGCGTGGAGAGTGGCACCGTTGGCGTCCGTGAGGCAGCCGACGAGCTTTCTGCGTTGCGCCGGCTTCCGGATGCCCGGCGTCGGTTTGTGTGGTCGGCGTTGTTGTTGTCGGTTGCGGGCTGGGTCATCTTCCTGCATGGCTTCGACGCAGCGACGATCGGGGTGGCACTGGTGGCGACGCTGATGACGTTCCCGGTCGCCGGACTGGTCCGCAGGTTGGGCCTTGCCGACATCTCGGGCACGTTCCTGGCCGCGATCGTGCTCGCCGCCGTCCCGAACCTCGCCGCGTCGGCCGGGATCCCGATCGCTGTCGGGCCCGCCGTGGTGGGGGGTCTGTTCATCTATCTGCCGGGCCGGATGCTGGTCTCTTCTGTGCTGGACGGTCTGCACAATGCCCCGTTGTCATCCCTGGCGCGTGGCTTGCGGGCGCTGGTCACCGGTGGTGCGCTGGCTGTCGGCATGCTGGCCGGTGGCACCATCGGCGCGGGTCTGGGTCTGGCATATGTGCCGGACACGACGTCGGTGCCGCTGGGGTTCTCGGTGCTGGGCGTCGCCCTCGGGATCCTGGGGCTGTCGATCGCGTGGGAAATGCCGGTCGCGCAGTTGGCTCCGGCGGTGGTGATCGGCGCCGGCGGATGGGTGGTGACGGTCGTGGTGTCCCAACTGGGGACCGGCACCAACTGGTTGGGTTATGTGGTGGGCGCAGCCTGCATCGGCGCGGCAGGTGCGGTGACAGCGAAGCTCCAGAACGCTCCGGCCAGTCTGTACACCGGTGTGGCGATTCTGCCGTTGGTACCCGGCTTCGCCATCTATCAGGCGATGCTGGCCCTGGCCGAGGGCCAGACCACCGCAGGACTCAACCAGCTCGGAGTTGCGACCATCATCTCCTTGGCCGTGGCTGCCGGCGTGGCCGGCGGGCTCGCCCTGACCACGAATGTGCTTCCGCTCGTCCGCCGACGAACCCCCGCCTGACCCGACGGGCCCCGCCTCGGAACGGGCAGCTTCCCCAGGCTCAGGCGGTGCCGAGCCACTCCTTCGCGGCCGCGACAAGTGCGTCGACGCCGTTGTTCAGTGTGGGTTGGATCACCGGGGCGTACAGCGGGGAGTGGTTCGATGGCTGTTGCCCCACGATGTTCAGAATCTCCGCCGTGGACTTCGCGTTGCGGTAGAGCGCCGGGTCGCTGCCTCCGAGGAGCCAGAAGCTGCACGCCGCCCCGGACGCGGTCGCGAGCGACCCCACATCCTCACTGCCCGTCACGGGCCCGGGCACGAGCACGTTCTGCTGGCCGAACGCTCCGGCAAGAGCGGCGTGGGTCCGTTGAGCAGCGTCCGGATCGTTGGCGACGGCCGGGAAGCTTTCGTATACCTCCACGATGGGCTGCGGCGCGCCCGCTGTCTGGGCAACGCCGGCGGCGATGCGACCGATTGCTGCGATCACCTGTTCCCGGACCGTTGCGTCGACTGTGCGGAGGCTGATCAGCAGTTCGGCCGAGTCGGGAATGATGTTGTTCTTGGTTCCCGCCTGAAGGGAGCCGACGGTCAGGACGACGGTCTCGGCTGCCGCAATCTCGCGGGACACGATCGTCTGAAGAAGCAGGACGGTGTTGGCTGCCATAACGATCGGGTCCACGGTCGTTTCGGGCCGGGACCCGTGACCGCCCCGACCGAACAAGGTGATCCTGATCCCGTCAGCACCGGCAAAAGCGGTGCCTGGCTGGAGGGCGACCACCCCGGCCGGGAGCGGTGAGACGTGCTGACCGAGTACGACCTCAGGCCGCGGAATCCGCTCAAACAGGCCGTCGGCGACCATGGCCAGAGCCCCCGCACCCAACTCTTCGGCCGGTTGGAACAATGCGAGGAGTGTCCCCGCCCAGCTCGTGCGCTCGGCGACGAGGTTCCGGGCTGCCCCAATCAGGCAGACGGTGTGCATGTCGTGTCCGCAGGCGTGCATCACGGGAACTGCGTTGCCCGCGGCATCCGTGCCGCGCACCGTGCTTGCGTAATCCAGGCCGGTCTTCTCCTCGACGGGCAAGGCGTCCATGTCGGCGCGAAGCATGACCGTGGGCCCGGGGCCGTTCCGCAGGACACCGACGATGCCGGTTGTACCTATTCCGGACACGACCTCGAAACCCAGAGCCTCCAGTTCAGCCTCGACCAATGCCGCTGTGGCGTGCTCCTGGAAAGACAACTCAGGATTCTTGTGGAGGAACTTGTAGGTATCTTCCAGTGACTCCCACCGAACTCCGTCAACCGACATTGTGTGCCTCTCGTCCACCGCAGCGTGATCTGGGTGCTCACACTAGGCCCCGGAACCGCCCGCCGCCTCGAACCGCAGCAACAAACCTGTACACCCAAGCATTCGACGCCAAGAAATTGTTCAGCGCTCCAACGCGACGGGGATGAAATTGACTCCCGCAGGCCCGAACCCGCCACCGGCATTCTTCCTTGGCTCACCTGCCGGGGGCTTTGCCTGGCGAGGTTTCTCCCGAGATCACGAGATTTTGCTTTACGGTGCCGGTTTTTGCTGGTGGACTGTGGCTTCCACGAAATGAGGGAGCCCGACATGACCGAGAACGTAAGTGCGCTTGAAGCAGAGAACGTCGACAGGTCGGTCATCAACGCGGTGAGGGCCGCAATCGGGGTGAGCGGTGCGGTGTCGCTGATCGTCGGCCTGCTGATTCTGGTGTGGCCGGTGAAGACTGCGGTCGTCGTCGCCGGGATCATCGCGGTCTATGCCCTCATCGCCGGGGTGGTGAACCTGGCGATAGGGATCTTCAGCCGCAAGCTGGGCGGCTGGGCGCGGGTGGGCTACCTGGTACTGGGAGCGGTCTTCCTGATCGCCGCCGTCGTGTCGTTCGCCAACCTCGGTTCCGCGGCTGCAGGGTTGGCCTTCCTCGTTGGCATCCTTGTCGGCATCTCCTGGATCACCGAGGGCGTGGTCGGCCTGACCATGATCGGCGACTCCGCATCAAAGGTGTGGACCATCGTGTATGCGATCATCGGCATCGTCGCCGGCTTTGCCCTGCTCACTTCACCGCTGTGGGGCGCAGCACTGCTGTGGCTGTGGCTGGGCATCTCCCTGTTGGTGCTGGGCCTGGTGCAGATCGTCCGCGCATTCCGCTTCGGCACAAAGGTTGCCCTCAGCGCCTGAGCGGCGACGCACTCCCGGTCGCTCGCCATCCCTGGGCACTACAACCCGGTGAGCACGCGCCCGGATCTGACTGCCTCGACATATCGGGCGTGGTCGGCTTCGTTCTGGTCGGCGTAGGTTTCGGCGAAGTCGGCCACGGCGCCGTCGAAGCGGTCGGAGGTGCCCAGGTAAGCGGCGATGGCAACCGGGTCGCCACTGCGGGCGTGTGCACGCGCCAGAGCCCACCCACACAGGCCACCGTAGTAGCCGAGTCGGGGTGCTTCGAGCAGGCTGAGATCGACCGAACCCTTCATGTCCCACAGCTGCCGCAGGTAGAAGTCTCGGCTCGCTGGCCCGCGCGTCCAGCCGAGGAAGATGTCGGGGGTGGTTTGCATCAATTGCTGCCCGGCCACGACGCGCTGACCGTTGCTCTCGTGGCGGCTCGCCGGCAAGTACGGCTCGAGGACGGAGGCGGTCGCCTCCTTGGCCTGCAGGATGAGGGGATCGTCACCGTCGCGTCCTTCCAGCACGAGGACGAAGCAGCGTGTGCCGATGCTCCCCACGCCCACGACCTTGCGGGCGAAGTCGACGAAGCGGTAGCGCTCGAGCAGCTCGCGCCGGCTCTCCGGGAGGGTGGAGCGGTAGTCGACGAAGACCCGTTCCAGGTCCTCTGACACGCTCTCGACGTCGACCCGGACAACCATCGGGGGGTCCTCAACGATGACGCGGTGGCCGTCCACGAGTCGGGTGAGGGAGCGGAAGGCGCGCAGCCCGTCGCGGCGGCGAGCCTTGGTGAAGATCGCCTCCAGGGCCGCACGACGGCGGCGGGCGGCGGAACCCTGGTACCAGTCGGTGCGTTCGATCGCCACCCGGATGTCGTGGTCGGTGATCACCGAGTACCAGATGTCGATGAGGCGCATCCCGGCGAACCTCGCCATCCTGCTTCGGTAGGACCGCACCGTTGCCATGGCTGCGCTCCGGTTCTCCTGGGCCGTGAACCCATTGGCTCGTCCTGCGATCACGACGCTGGTCGCCAGGCGCTTCACGTCCCATTCCCACGGTCCCGGGAGGGTCTCGTCGAAGTCGTTGGCATCGAAGACAAGGGAGCGCTCCGGCGATGCGAACAGGCCGAAGTTGCCGATGTGGGCATCACCGCTGGCTTGCACCGTGAAGCCGGTGCGCGGGGTGGTCGTCAGGTCGAAGGCCATTACGGCGGGGGTGCCCCGAAAGTAGGCGAACGCGGATTCGGCCATGCGCTGGTGACGCAGCGGCAGGAGCTCGGGAACGCGATCAGCCTCTTGCGCAGCGAGGATCGACACCGGGTCGCGTCCAGTCTCCGGCGCGAAGATGGCGTGGCCGCCGCGTGGCGTACCGGCCCGAGCTGCCCGTCCTTCCCGAGCCCGGGCCGCTGGCTCCACCCAGGGCCGGGCGGTCCACACACTCTCCGTGGTCGGCCTTGCCCCGGGGCTGTCGACGAGCGGCTCGGACGTCATTGACCTCTCAACACCCTTCCTTGTTCACGATCGTTCTCGGTCGAACGATCTGTCGCGTGCGGTCAGCGGACCTGTGTCAGGTATTGCTGGGTCCGTGTGAGTGCTGCCCGGTGGTTGCCGTAGGCGAAGACGATGCTGGTCAGCCCGGAAGCGGTCAGGTAGCCGCCGACCGCGTAGCGCAGCAGGCGGGCACCGAGCGGCGGCCAGCTGAGGAGGGCGATCGCGATGGTCAGCGAAAGCAGGCCGTCCAGCACCAGCACCCAACGACGTCCAGGTGTGCGGGATGCCTTCAGGGCGACAAGGAGCAGGGCAAGGCCGCGGAGCCCGGTGCCGATGATGATGATCCAGGTGGCAACGTTCAGGGCGAACAGGCCACCGGCCAGAAGCGAGAGCGCGAAGGCGAGCCCCAGTGCGCCCACGGCAGCCCACGACAGCCAGGGACGGGACCGCCGCCTCAGCCGCATCGCCCCGACCAGCATTTGCACGGCCTCGATGCCGAGCCCGAGAGCCAGGAATGTCGCCACCAGCGGTATGGGGATGGTGCCGGGCCAGAGCAGGAGAGGCAGCCCGAGCAGGGCCTGGAGCCCACCTCGAAGCAGCAGTCGTGCGTTCAGCCCGCCGAGCAGGGCAGAGACGGGGTCGCGCCTTGCCGAGCGAGGCCTGAAGGGGTAGGGGGTGGCCGTCACGGGCGGCAGCGGTATCCCGCGCACCGCCGCGCACACCAGTTCCTGGCTGTGCTCCGGGTTGGAGATCCCCGGCGTGCTGTCGACCGTCACCAGACGGGGTTCAGCCGTTGCTCTGGCCGCCAGCCAGTCGGGAATCTGGGTTGATGCGCCTGCGATGACGAGCCTGACCACGGTTCGCAGATGGCCGACCAGCTGCGGTGCGTCGGTGGCTACCAGGGCGCTCATCGACCGGACGGCGGGCACGACTTCCCGTTGCACTCGTTCGTTCGTGATCCGCTGCATCCGTTCGTCCCGGGCGCTGGCGATCAGCGTGTCCCTGGCCGCCAGCAACCGGGCAGTCGCCGGGTCGCGCTCGATCCGCGAGGGATCCGGGAGCAGGGGGGAGATGGCGACCACCCCGGACACGGCATGTGGGTCTGCTGCGGCGCAGGCCAGCGCAACCGTGGCCCCGAAGCACTTGCCGGCAATCTGGACCGGTCGGTTGCCGAACGCCTTCCTCGCGGTTGCCAGCACCGCGGCGGCATGGTCGTCCAGTGTGTAGCGGCTGGCCAGCGGGGACGGGGAATCGCCGAACCCGAGCAGGTCCAGGGCCACCACATCGTGGTCGGCGCTGAGGGCCTTCGCCTCGGCCTCCCAGCTGCGCCAGGTCTCCTGCAGGTCCGGCAGCAGCACCAGCGGATCGCCGTGCCCGGCGCGCAGACCGATGTTGAGGGTGTCGATCTCGTCGCGCAGGACCTCGGCTGCCACGCGCTCGGGGGTGCTCTGGATCAGCAGGTGGTCCGCGGTGACACCCATGATTCGGCGGACTTCGAGGTCCGGCTTGATCCGCTGCAGTGCCTGTGTCTGGTCGGGACGCACAATCGGGTCCCGCACGCCGAGCGCGAACACGGTCGGCATGGTCAGCTTGGGTAGGTCGTCGATGATCGTGGCCGGCGAAATGGTGTTCGCCAAGGTGCGGGCCATGACGTCCCAGTGCTCGGAGATGTCGCCGGCCCGCATGAACTCCTCTGCCTGCGGCTTCAGCGGTCCGGCCGCCAGCTCATAGAACGGGGTGTCCCGATCCTTCTGCCTGCCGACCACCTTCCACATCCAGGTGAACACCATCGCCTGCGCATACTCCACGCCGAAACGACGCTTCGAATAGGCCTCCGGGGGCAGGTAGAACGGTGTCGACAGCAGGAACAGCCGACGCACCTTCTCCGGATGGGTCGCGGCGTAGCGGACAGCAATCACACCGCCCATGGAGTAGCCCAGCAGCAGGAACGGGTGGGTGACCCCCAGATCGGTCAAGGTCGCGTCCAGCACCTGCACGTTCTGGTCTGTGGTGTAGTCGATGTCGAGCGGCTTGGGTGATTCGCCGAAGCCGAGCACATCCGGAGCAATGATGCGGTAGCCCGAGCCGAGTTGGTCAATCAGCGGACGCATGTCGTCGGCATTCGCGTTGATCCCGTGCAGCATGACGATCACCGGACCCTCACCCGCATCGATCCGGACATGCAGCCGCAAGCCGGCAACATCGGTGGCCATTCGGCTCCCCTCCTCGGATCGGAGAACACTCCCCGACTGAAGAACCAGCGGGGTGCGCCACACCTGCGGGCCCACCCCGGGAAGCTGACGTTCCTTCTCGGGCGAAGACCCCCCAAGGATCTCAGGGGTCGATGATGTCACGGTGACAGCCGACAGCGGGAGCCTATTCCGCGGGTATTGCTGCTCACCGATTCGGTGGCAGACAACTTGGAAATTCTCTAGTAGTACTTCTGCAGTTCGCGATTCTCCCTCGAACGTCGCGGTCGCCAATTAACCGAGCTGATGAAATCCCGCCACGATCGGGGTGCTCCGCCGAAGAACGCCCACATCAACCTCGCAGACCCGTGGAGGGTGTTTCCATTCCAAACCCGAGCCTGGTCTCGAAATGTAAGAGCGGTTTGTAGTGTGCGGCTAGCATTTCAAAGCAGCCGACCCTCGCCCAACAAACCTTCAATGCTGCTGGCTCGTTCAATCTGGGTTCGGCTGCCTCTTGCCTGGTTTCGTATCGATACGAAAGCAGCCTCCCACGCAGTAAGAAGGAGCCTGATGGCCCTCTCAGACCAGATGACCCAACTCGCCGCCGAGACGAAGAAGCTCGAGGACTCGGCCCAGGCGCTCGCAGCCAAGAACCATGCTGCGCTCAAGACACGGCACGACGAGCTCACCGCGCAAATGGACGACGCCGCGCAGAAGGCAACGGCGGCGATTCAAGGCGGTCAGGAGAAGCTCGGAGCCGACTGGGCAGGATTCAAGCAGTCGACGAGCGACGGTCTCGATGGACTGAAGGCAAAGCATGCAGATCGCAAGGCTGCACACGACGCCAAGCGGGCCGAGAAGGACGCCGAGAAGGCCGAAGACTTCGCAGCCGAGTGCATCGCGTGGGCTATCTACGCCGTCGCGGCGGCCGAGTACGCGCTGGTAGACGCGGCGCTCGCACGGGCCGATGCTGATGCCGCAGCGGAGGCCATCACCACGACCTGACGCCCTGCCAGACCGAGGGAGCACGGCGGGAACCGTGCTCCCTCGGCGCATCTCGAGCGCCAGGAAAACCAACACGAGTGGCCGACATACCTGAGCCCTCTCCTCTTCAGATCCTCACCAACTGGTCCTGACCCCGCAAGGTAGAGGGCCTCACGTCGTTGGCCAGTTGCTCCCGGACTCGTCAGGTTGTGCCAGTGCCCGCAGATCCTGGTGCGCGGCGATCCGCTTGTCCGGAGCCTTGGGCGGCGTGCTGGTAGGCCAGTGCCGCCGAGACGGTCGAGTGGTCCAAGCGCTGCATGAGTTCGGCCAGGGTGGCGCCTGACGCAGCCGCCAAGGTGGCTGCGGTGTGCCGGAGGTCGTGGAAACGCAGGTCGGGCCGCCCAGCAGCCTCCCTGGCCTTCCGAAGACGCCTGGTGGAACGTGGGCGCCCGATACTGCTCGCCATGCGTCGTCGGGGACAGGAGGCCATCCTTGCCCCACTGGGCGTGCATCCGGAGGTGATCCTTGATCGCCTCACCGATGTGCGGCGGGAAGGCCACCACACGCACGCTGTCGGCCAGCTCGATCATCAGCCTCAGCCGTTCCGGCATCGCGGCCACCAGCAATGCAAGTTCATCGAGCGTCGCCGGCTCGCCGATGTGCCGGACGGGCTTCCGCATGCGCTCGCGGCACGGGTTCCGGTCCAGCAGTTCGTCCTGGACGGCCGTGGCGAAGATCGTCTTCAGCAGCGTGTGGGCGTGCTCGTTGATCCTCGGCGTCCTCGCGTTGAGCTTCCCGATCCACGCGCGCCGTCGCCGGCGTGACATTCTTCAACCGCATCTCCCCCAGCGTCGGGTAGATCAGCCGGTCGGGGTAGCGCTGGTACTCGCTCATGGTCTTCGGCTTCAGGCCGCGCACGCCAGTCCGCTCCGGCAACCAGGTGTCGGCACTCGCTCGACCTGCTCAGAACAAGCACAAGCCCTCGCCAGGGAGGCGGGAAGTGGGGTGCGTGGATCTCATGGAGATCTGGTGGGCCTAACTGGACTTGAACCAGCCAATACGGTTCTTCGAATGTGCCTTTCACAAGCACAAACGGGTGGCGTCACCTAACTGGTTTCGCCGCCGTGCATCTTACGTGCACTATCCAAACGGGGCGTGCTTGGCTACTGCTTCAGCGCATCTCGCGCGGCTCAGGGCCTTTTGCGCCGTTTAGATTTCGTGAGCCTCAGCCTCGTTGGTGGTCATGGCCTGGTGCGCCGCGTGCTGGATGAGGTAGTCACGAAGGTACGGGATGGCGAACCCGACAGTCCCGTGAGTCGCGGGCTCGATCATGCCGGCGGCAATGAGACGTGCGCGATACACGCTCGCGTATTGAGGGCTCTTGTCCATTCGCCGGGCGATCTCGGCCGTCTTCGAGGGACCGTCGTCCTGCGCCATCGCGAGAAGGTAGGTTCGGTCGACATCGGAAAGCTCCCTGAGCGCAGGGGCGTGCACGAGGGAGCCGAGCCGGGTCCGCGCAGCCTCGATGCCGGCCGTGACGGCAGTAGACGTGATCGTGTTGCCGATGGCGTTTCGCCAGATCTGGTAGCCGACAAGCTGAATCATGAACGGATATCCACCCGTCGCCTGAGTGGCCAGTTCGAGGGCGTCCACTGTAATGGTGCGGCCGCTCTCGTTGATCGTGGTGTTGAGCGCTTGGCCGACGTCGGCGAGGGGGACGTCCCTGAGATCGCGCCTGTCGGCTCGTCGCAGGAACGTGATCTGGTTCGCCGTGAGGAGGTCGTCGACCGCTGTTGGGAGCCCAGCGAACGCCAGCGCGAACTGCCGTTCTTCCCGGATGAGGTGCTGGACAGCGGTGGCAAGTTGACGCAGCTCGGCGCTGTTGTCGGTATGCACTTCATCGATCGTGACCAGGACTCCGGTGCCGTTCGCTTCGCATCGGTCGAGAAGTGGGGCGATGACTTCTCGGAAGTCGTCCGTGGGTCGCTCTTGAGCCGCCGCTGAGACCTGGACGCCACCTCCGCCGCTTCCGAGCAGCGAGGGAAGCGTGACACCAGTGATGCTTCGGCGGGCCTTGTGGTCGAGCGCCTTCTCGATGGCGCGCACGAGTCGGGCGAGGAAACCAGGGGTCGCCGTCTCGTGAAAGACGAGCCACTGGTAGTCGTCTTGAGCGCGGTCGGCAATGGCGTTGAGAATCACCGTCTTGCCGACGCCCCGTGGCCCGGTGAAGATGCTGAGTCGCATCGGGGCTCCCGGCCCGTCCTCGATGGACTCAGAGAACTCATCGATCAACTCGTCTCTGCCCACCAGGAGGGGCGGGTTGGCACCAGCGGTCGGCTTGAACGGGTTGCGTGCCACGCGGTTCGCCTCTCGAGCCTCTTTGCGCCCTTTAGAGTCTTTGCGCCCTTTAGATTTGAGCTACCCATGAGGCTACACGGCCGTAGGTCTCTCGACCCGACATGGCCGGGAAAGAGTCAGGCTCAAGACCTGGCGTCGAGTCGCTGCACTACTGGCAGGCCTGCCGAGCGCTCCACAGCCAGATCGTGGGCCGACTGCATCGCCAGCCAGGCTCGAGCGGTGCCAATGCCGGCCACCTCCAGCCGCAGTGCCAGGTTGGGGCTTACTCGATCTGAACCATCCAGCACCCTCCGCAACGACCACCTCGAGACGCCCAGGCGCGACGCTGCCGCGCCGACGCTGAGCCCGAGGTCGGCGAGGACGTCCTCGCGCAGGATCTCGCCGGGATGCACTGGATGAATCAACGCCATGAGGTTCCAGCCGCCTCATCGAATCGCCCAATCACCGCACCTTATCCATACCAACACTCACGACCCCGACCAACCTCTCAACCAGCCGCTACGTCAGCCTCTGACTCCACAACCTCCTAAAGCTCGCTCTTCCCGCAACACGACCCCTCATCTCAGAACACACCTACTGCACCAAGGAACTGAGCGAAACTGCTTGTCGGAGTTCGGATGTGCAGGCGTCTGTCGGGAACTGCCAGGTCTCATGGACGCTCCGCTCGGCGACGGTGCGAGACCTCATGCATCTGTGGTTAGCCTGCTGTTGCCCCGGCTGTGGGGCTGGGGTCCGTGGCGTCGCCGGAATGGCTCAACCTCATGCTGCTGGCCCGATGGGTTTGGCTCTCATAATGGCTGCCTTCCGGCGACGTTCAACGCTGGCGGTGACGCCCAATAGAGGCGTGGGGATGTCCCTACAGATGCATGCGCGCAACCAGCTCACGGTTCTGATCAGGAGCATCAGGAGGTGCCATGTTCGCTGGGATCGATTCACACAAGGACTCGTTGGCGGTGGCGGTGGTCGAGCAGGTCGGCCTTCCGGTTGCCGACTGCGAGGAGCCGAACACCCGGGCCGGGTTTCTCCGGATCGGTGAACTGCTGGCCAAGCACCAGGTGACCAGGGTCGGCATCGAAGGCTCGGGCCATTTCGGAAGATGCGTCGCCGCCTATCTCGCCCTGGACTGGGATGAGCCGGGGGTTGCGGTCCTCGAGGTGCCGACCTTGATGACCTCCAGGGAACGCGGGGCGCGTCCCGGGAAGGGCAAGACCGACCCGATCGACGCTGTAGCGATCGCCCGGATCACGATGCGGGAACCGAACCTGCCCCGGTGCGGCTGGCCGTGGGTGACGCCGCGGACCTGCGTGCGTTGCTGGACTATCGAGAGGATCTGGTCACCGAACGCGGTGATCTGGTGAACCGGGCCCACGTCGACCTGCACGGCCTGTTCCCTGGCTACCAGGAACAGATCCCGGACCTGACCTCTAAGACCCACCTGCAGGCCGCGCAACTACTGCTGGCCGGCGATCCCCGGGTCCGGGCCGAGGTGACCCGCCGCCGGCTGACCCGGATCGTGGCCATCGACGTCGAAACGGCCGGGCTCAAACGCAGGATCGCCGGCCAGGTCGCCGACACCGGAAGCTCCCTGACCAGCATCTATGGCGTCGGGCCGATCATCGCAGGCCGGTTCCTGGCCGAGGTCGTCGACATCAACCGCTACGCCAACCGCAACACGTTCGCCGCAATCAACGGCACCGCACCCCTGGCCGCGTCGTCGGGCCGGACCCAGCGGCACCGCTTCAACCCGGGCGGGAACCGGCGGCTGAACCGGTGCCTGTACACGATCGCGATCACCCAAATCCGTGCCGACACCGAAGGCCGGGCCTACTACCTGCGCAAACGCGAGGCCGGCAAGACCAAACGGGAAGCCCTGCGCTGCCTCAAACGAAGGCTGTCCGACATCGTCTACGGCACCATGCGACGCGACGCCGACGCGGTGGACGCAGCCAGCGCAACCCGGGCACGACCAACGGCCAACAGGCCAGCAGCGTGACGGAGATCCCAGCCCGAAACCCCGCTCTTCAGCTCCAGCGACAAGCCACGCCCACCAACACCAAGGCTAAGCCAGGAGGTCCCTTTACATAGAGGCCTCATGCATCCGGGCCAGACGTAAAATCGTTGGCACGAATGGAGGTGCTAGCCATGCCCGACGACAGCACAGCTCCCGACAACACTGCGCGCCGACTCCCGCGCCGTCCTGGCCAGACGGTCGAATGCGGGTGGTGTGGCCGGCCAGTTGAGGTGCCCGCACGGGGCCGCGTTCCGTTGTGGTGCTCATCGTCGTGTCGGCATCGAGCCTGGGAGTCCCGCCGGGCCAATCGCGACCAGCAAGGTGAGGTTCGCGTCGTCACTCGCACCGTTGAGGTGGAGAAGGCCGTGACTCGGTCGATCGAGGTTCCGGTGCCCTCGGAACCTCGCACCGCCGAGGAGTGGGCAACCACCCTCGAGACGCTCGCGACTCGACTTGCTCAGGGCAGGATCTACCGGCGCGATCTCCCCACTCTGGAGCCAGCCGTCCGGCGCCTCGCCGACGTCTGGCTACGAACTATCCACCAGCGTCCCTGATCCACCGGCGAAGTAAGTCCACGACCCCTGCTTCGACACGTCGAATCGGCAGCCCCCCGGTACCGACTGGCTACATCCCCTCAAGAAGACCCGGAACTGGCACATCCCAAGTGGCACACACCTCTGGCATGCATTTGGGGAACTAATCGTTGGCACGAAACCGTTGGCGTCACCGGGAGGTTCTCCTGCGGTGCCAAGGCGCGCGAACTCAGGGGCGTCGGGCGAGCCCGTATGACCACCCTGAACTGAGTCGCCGACGCGATACCGACTTCGTATCATTGGCCGATGGCGACGACCTTACGACTGACCCCGAGGATGAGCACGCGCTCACCCTTCTCGCTAAGGCTGACGGTGTGAGCAAGGAGGAGGCCATGGTCCGTGCGACCCACGAGGCCGCCTCACGCCGACTCCGGAAGGACAAGATCCGCACCCTTTCTGCCGGCGCGCGAAAGCGGTACGACAATCTGCTGGACCGCCTCGGGAAGTGATCAACTACCTCACACTTGAGGATGTCCTAGCCGTCATCGACGACCTTGAAGTCGGACCCATCCGGTACATCGGGCTGCTCAAATCGGCAACGCACCGACCTCAGGCAACTGCGTTCGCTGCATACGCCTACCCACTGCCGACGCGCGCTGACGGCGGCATGAGAGTGAGGTCCTCTGAGTTCGTTCTGGGCGTGCGGTCGCCGGCTCCTTGGCTCCATCGGCCTGGTCGGGACTCGTCAAGATTCGCGAAGCGCGCGCGTCAGGCCGTGCGCTGCTCTAGCCTCCAACTGACACCCCAGGAGGCATCGTGTACTACGAGAAACCACGCCCTTCCGCCGGACTCATTCTGGCCGGCCTGATCAGCCTTCTCGCGACATACCTGCTGAGATGGATCGGCCAGGCCATGTACGCGCCAGCAGCGAGTGGCATCGCCTTCATCTTCGCTGTCGTCGGTGTCATCTGCCTGATCGTTGGCCTTTGGCGGTTCCTCTATGCCTTCGACTCCGTCGCGCTTCACCGCTGGCAAACCACCATCGCCGCCAAGAACGAAGAGATCGAGAAACCCGCAGCCGAGCGCGAGGTGCGCGCAAAGGACAACACCAATCCGTGAGGCGGGCGAAGGGCGAGTTACCTTGTGCATTTCGTCCCTGCGATCCGCACCGACCGCGCCAGATGCGCGCGCTGTGACGCGCTGTCACATCGAAGCGGGACGTGTCCGCCACTCGGCGTCGCTCATCGCGTAGACGAGGTTGTCGTCCCAGGCCCCACGGCACCAGTAGGACCTGGGTGCCAGCGATTCGACGTGCATTCCCAGCCGTTCGAGCAGCTTCGCCGAGCGCACATTCTCTGGCGACAGTTGGCCATAGATTCGGTGGCACCCCAGGCGCTCGATCAGATCGGCGACCACGGCGGAGGCAGCCTCGTACGCGAACCCCTTGCCCTGGGATTCGGTCCGCAAGGTGAAGCCGATCTCGGCGACGCCCCCATGCTCGTCGAGTCTCACGTAAAGGTCGCCTATGAGTTCGCCGTCCAGTTCGATCCCGATCTGACGAGGCTCGCCTGGGAGGACGTCGACCCAACCCGTCTGGGCCGCTACGTGCCGCTCCACCCGCTCCCGCGACACAGGAAGGTCCCAGTCCTGTAGCGCCGCTACGTCCGGGTCGTTGCGATAGGCGACGATGACGTCGATGTCTTGCTCCCGCAGCGGGCGCAGGATCAGGTGCTCAGTGCGGAGGGGGTAGGGCGAACTCATGCGTTCCAGCATCCCCACTGCGTGGCAACGCGACAAGCGGACACCCGGCTGGCGCCCGACAGCGGCTACGCATCCCGGTATTGCGTTGCAAGCGACTCGCAGTTGGGCGGGAGGAGAGCGAGATTGGACGCGTAGCCGTCCTGCCGACCCGGTTTGGGTTGCAGTCCCGCACGTGTTTCGGTCGCTGGCCTATGCCACGCATGTCTTGGCAGCGTCCGCGCCTTGGTCCGTACTGCTGAACCCCTCCTGCTGGGGGAAGTCGCTGAACTCCTTCGCGAACCCGTCCACCGAGAAGATCGAACCCGAGTTGAGGTCGTTGGTCGCCCACACACCGATCCCGTCCTTGACCCCAGATCCGTGGAAGCGGATGGCGACGTAGTACGCCTTCTTGTGCTCGGTCGACTTCACCGCTCCGGCCTTGTCCACTGTCATGCCTGACCCGTCGAGGATTTCTTGCGCCCGCGAGGACGCGAACGGGAGGCATTCCGCCGTTTGAACTCGCCCAAGGAAGGTGGGCGTGGGGGCGGAGCATCCCGCAGCTACGAGCACGGCTAGCAAGGCGAGGGCGGGTTTCATGCGGCCGAGCGTACGCCGGGAGCGACGTCACCGCTCGCGGACTTCGATGTGTGCATGGGCCATCCGGCCCGGCCCAGAAGGCCAAGCGTTGCGGCCGCACTCTTGGCCACCGACCATCACGACGGACCTCGTCGCCAGCGGCATAGCCGGACGTTCTCCGATGACCGACCTGGCGCGACATCAACCGTCGACTACGGACGCCAGAACAGCGCTCCACTCACTGAGGAGGCTCGTTGCTTTCACCGCGGCGATCTGATTGTCCTCGCGGCCGTTCCGCGTCGTCAGACTTGGTGTCGGCCATCGCTCGGTCGAGGTGGTCGAGGATCATGTCCATTTCCTCGTCGTCCTCTGCACCATAAATCGCTCTATCGTCGGGTGACCATCGATCCGCCATGCGACGACGGTACTGTCGATGACGCTCCAAAACCGGTCAGTTCGGAAAGTCTTCAGTCTTCGACCGTCGCCGCCGCCTCGGGGGTGGTGACCATCCAAACGACCGCTGAACTCGCGGCAGAAGCGCGCGTTCTTGGGGTGGCCTGATCACTTCCGCTCCGACAGGCTATGGATGTGCACGTAGCCCCTATCGATCCAAGGGACCAGAGCTGGGAAGTTCCCCAGCCGGCCTATCGTGTCTACTTCCACAATGCCCGCGGGGCCAGCTACGAGTACGAGGTGTCAGGCGCCGACGTCAAGAGCGTTCTGGAGTGGGCTGAGGCGGAGAAGGGCGACCGCACCTACGTGCTCTACGCCTGCGCAACGATGAACGGGCTCGGGCTCCTTCGGCTCCAGGGACACGATCCGAACGAGAATGTGGCCGCTCACTGAAAGCGGCATGAGCGATCGTTGGTTACGGCGCGATTAAGTGGACCAGAGTGGCGAGGTCGTCTGCGGCACGGGCCAGCCCGGGCAGCGAGGTGAGGCGGACGAGTTGGCCGATGATCGGGGTGGACTTGTCGACGAGGTCGCGGGTTCGTTGCTGCCCTGGGGTGGTGTCGCTGACCCAGAACATGACGATGGCGAGGTGCCCGAGCCACAGCAGCCGGGGCAGTTCGGCACGCAGTCTCGTTGAGGTGCGCACCGATGCGCCGTTGACGACCTGTGTCCACATCGCGAGGGCGGCTTCTCGGGCTGGGGTTGACTGTGGGCTGAACGGCGACAGCGGGCTTTGGGGGGCAGCGGCGAGGCTGACGTAGGAGCCGAGGAAGCCGTGAAGGGGGGCGGCTTCGTCGAGCCAGGCATGCAGGACGGCTCGGACACGGTCGTGGAGCGTTGTGAGGCCAAGGCAAGCTTCTTCTGCGGCTCGCGCGTGGTCACGCTGCAGTCGCTCGTAGAAGCCGTGGACGAGATGTTCCTTGGAACTGAAGTAGTAGTAGGCGTTGCCCAAGGAGACTCCCGCGCGTTGGGCCACTTCGCGCATCGTCATGCCGTCGTAGCCGCGTTCCCGCAGGAGTTCCTCTGCCGCCGCCACGATGGCTGCCCGTGTTGTCTCGCCCCGTCCCTGCGGGTTCTTGGTGGCCGTTGACGGCATTTCGGTGGCCATGGGCGTCACCGAAGCGAGGTGCTTGGGGGGAACACTGTGGGCGACGGCCCGGAGGGGTGGACGCGAGCGAGGGCGACGGTGAGCACCGCAACTCCCAGCAGTACAGCAACTGGGAGAAGGAAGACCCCGATGGTGAGCATGCTGAGGAGGGTGAGGATGCCGACCAGACCAACGGGCGCCCAGGCCGCCCAGCCTGCCCAGCGATGGCGCGGTTCGATGGACAGCAGCACGGCCGTGAGAAGCACGGCGATTGCGGGAACCGCCAGCAGGACGAGCACCCAGTTGCCGTTCACTTGCAATGCGGTCGCCGACGTGTTCGTCGTCACCTCGCTGCCGCTACTGGTCACCGTCGTGGAGGAGCCCGAGTAGACGGGAACCGTGGCCGCCCCGATGAAGAGCAGGACCGTCCAAAGGCCGGCGAGCGACAGGCAGAAGACTGCAACTTTGCGCATGAGACACCCCCATACTTGAACGTGTTCAACAAGAACAGCGTAGCTCCAATCTTGAACGTGTTCAACAGGCAGGCTCGGGGTCGAGCCTGCCTAGTCTCAAGCGACCGGCCGCCGTCGCTTCGGCCCAACTGATCGGGTGTCAGCGCTGACCGGGGCCACATCCTAAGAATCGACCGCGATCATCGCGGCAGATGAGGTCGTTCAGAGACTGCCCACTCGAAGCTGCACGAGGCCGGCCTCGTTCCACTCGGATGCGGATTGGGGTGGTGGCAGTTCCGTTCCTGCGATGCCTGCAATCGCGCCAAACTCGTGGGTCAGCGTATTGAGAAGATCCGCAGCTCGATCCAGTGTGCCCCGACCCTCGAGCGGGTCATCAACGCTAAGGCCAAGCACAACACCACCGTCCTCCGTGACAGTGATGATCGCCTCGTGATGCGCCTGGGATCGGAGGTAGATGGAGAAGGCCCTCCGTGAATCACCATCACGCCTCAGGTCGTCGAACGCTCCGAGGTCGCCATCTTGGGGGCTCAGGAGCACGAAGGTCCGAACGAAGGCGTCGAATCGAGGATCTCCAGGCTCAGCCACATCGACATACTGCTCGACGAACCGGCCCAGCACAGCGGCTCGATCGTCCGGCCTGATCCATACATAGACATCAACGCAGAAAGCCACGCCCGAACGGTAACCCCTCCGTGGCGGACCCAGTACGAACCGCAAGACTTGCGGCATGTGCGGATATCGCCGCGCTGGACCGAATTCGCGGCACGTGGTGTCTTTGGTGAGGACCTTCATCGCTTAGCTCGGAAGTAGGCGAGCACGTTGACGGTGAGGTAGTCGCCATATGCGGCACGTTGGAGGATTCTTCCGTCACGGCTCATCGCGACCACCTGGTTGCTGTTCGTGAGATTGACGGCGAACTCCCCGGGCAGAAAGTCTCGGTCACCGAACACTGCCTCGGTGAGCCATTCTTTGCCGGGTGTCCGGCGTTCGATGGTTGTCAGGTAGTCGTACTCCTCGGGCAGCGCGTTGAGGTCACGCGTGCTGTTGCGGTAGCAGACCCCATCATCGGCGCACAGCATGTTCCCTCCCTTGACGTCGTCGTCTGAGGAGTAGAGCCCATCAGGAGGCGACGATGCTGACCAACTCGCGCCACCGTCGTCGCTGCGCATGTAGTGCAGCTCATCGTCGTCGACCGCGTTGACCTCCACGTAGAACGAGCCATCACGCGACCAGCCGATGTTCTCCAGGAGGTCGGTGGTTGGAGGCTCAACCTTGCTCGTGGCGGTCGTCGCCAGGACCGCCAGGGCCAAGCCCAAGACCTGCAAGACCTTCCGGGAACCGTGCGGCCGACCTGGCCGGTCCTTGGTGAGCGCTCGACATACAAGGGGCAGGATCAACAGGGCCAGCAGATCAGTGACATCTCGTAAGGTTGTGCCGCCCAGGAGGGGGCTGGCCATCTCGGCCACGCCCGGCACAGTCTTCAGAGCCACGAACCCCAGCCCGGCGAGCACGGTGCCTGCCCCTGCTCCGAAGATGACCGCCAGCAAGGCGCTGACCACGGCCAAGCCGGCGAAGTCGCTGAGCTTCCCAGTCACCCAGCCCGGCCAGATGCCCTTAAGAACGTGGTCGTTGAGAAGCAGGACGCCGATCGCGGCGAAGAACCAAGGTCTGGCCAGCCAGGCCATCCGGCTCATGGGTGGCCCCGCCGATCCTCGAGCGTGCGCGAGCGTCGGACACGGCGAATCACCAGCACAGCGGTGTCCGCGACGACCCAGATCCCCAGCAGCCAGCCGATCGACCAGTTGGCGCGCAAACTCGGCAGCGACACCAGCACCAGCCCCAGCATCCCGACGTTGCCCAACACCCAGCCCGACTGGAACCGGCCCGGCGCCTCGGTCAGGCCGCCCGCGATCGACAACACGAACGCCAGCGCAACGCTGGTCAGGGGCAGCAGCAGCCACGGAGGCACCGCGGACCGTTGGTGTTCACCCTCTGTGGCCGCAGCGACATCCAGGGTCATCCACGAGGCGAATGAATCACGAAACGCGATCATGCTTCGGTCCACCTGCATCATTGCCTGCGAGGAGTTGGCCGGGTTTACGTCCAGGGTTCTCATAGCTGTGGTTCGCGACGTGGTGTACTCCACCGTCCAGGCCTCATTAACGTCTCCCCGCTCAACCACGAAACCCTCCTGGTTGCGGCGGTAACACACCCCGTCATTGGCACACCGCGCGCCCTGCGGCAACCCGGGCCCCATGGTCTTCGGCACCGTCGCACGGTCGACGATCGCCCACGACCGGCCGCCATCATCACTGCGGACGAATACCGACTCCGACGAACCAGAGTGACGGACGGTGGCGTAGAACGCGTCGCCACGGAAACCGAGCACCGTGATCTCAGCCGGACGAACCGGAGCCGCCGGCCGAGCCGCCACAACTATCCCGAGCGCCACGAGCGCACACAGCAAAACCACCGGCATACGACCCAACAAGCGCCCACGACTCACGACCTCAGGCTAGGGACCGCCAACCCCAACCCGACCCACGACCGCCAATAGACACCCGATCGTTATCACTCAATCCCCACGACCCGGCGCGCCAAGCAGGCAGCCATCCGAACCGCCACCCCGAACACGAGCCCGACCACCATCAAAGACCTGACTCTCCACCTGCCCACCTGCATCCATATCAGCAGGAAATGACCTCCCGGACCGTGGCAATGAGGTCGCAGCGGGACATTTCGCCGGTCTACAGCCCTCGGTGCGGCAGATCAGAATGTTCCGGATAGATAGACAATTCCCGTAATCCCCTTGGGGACTGTCAGTGCTGTCGCGTGGCCCCTAGGCTCGCCCATATGGCCACACGACTGGAACCCCGACTGCCAGAGTCGTCTCACCGCAACGTGCCGCGTTCCGGACTGGCCACCTTGGGATTCAGCATTGTGCTCGGTCTAGCTTGGTTCGGGATCGGTCGGCTCACCGAGACCGTCGGGCTCGTCTTTGCCATGAGCATCCCCATGGGGCTCGTGATCTTCTTGTGTGCCGGACAGGTCAACTACTGGCTGGGTGGCTGGGTATTGGGTCGAGTTGCCGGGAGACCTTCGTTGCTCGGCGTACCGATTGCCGTGCTCGTTCACTTTGGTCTGAGCAGCCTTGGGCGATGGTCTTGGACCGATCCCGGGTATGGTGGTCTGTTCGACCACCGCATTCAGGCTCTCGCAGCTGTTTGCTTTGCCTTGGTTGGAGCCCTTGTTGGTGCCTACCGTCGGGAACGCGGATCAGCGCGGGTACACCGGATTCGAAGCTAGTAGACAGCTGCTTGTCCGAGGAAGATCACATCCCGCCTTGAAGTCCTTGGCGCGCCACGCCGCCAGTCGGAACGAATATCCGCAGATCGGCAGATCCGGTCGTATCTGGTGGCTGCCTGTCACTCGCCCTTCGCCAAGGCAATCACCGACAACTGCGCCGCGATCCGCTTGTCTGAGCCCTGCGCGGCGTGCTGATAGGCCAGCGCAGCCGAGACCGTCGAGTGGCCCAGGCGCTGCATCAACTCGGCCAGCGTGGCGCCTGACGCGGCCGCTAGCGTGGCTCCGGTGTGCCGGAGGTCGTGGAAGCGGAGGTCGGGCCGTCCAGCGGCCTCCCTGGCCTTCCTGAAGTACGCCTGGTGGAAGGTGGGCGCCCGGTACTGCTCGCCATGAGTGGTCGGGAACAGCAGGCCGTCCTTGCCCCACTGGGCGTGCTTCCTAAGGTGCTCCTTGATCGCCTCGCCGATGTGCGGCGGGAAAGCAACCACGCGCACGCTGTCGGCCTTTGGCGCCGCCACGATCTTCCTGCCGTCGACCCACTGCACGGCCCGACTGACCCGGATCACGCCGTTCTTGAGGTCCACGTCGCCCCGCCGCAGCTCGGCCACCTCACCGAACCTCAGCGCACACCATGCCGCCAGCTCGATCATTAGCCGCAGCCGCTCCGGCATCGCTGCCACCAGCAGCGCCAGCTCGTCGAGTGTCGCCGGCTCCCCGATGTGCCGAACGGGCTTCCGCATCCGCTCGCGGCACGGGTTGCGATCCAGCAGCTCGTCCTGCACGGCTGTAGCGAAGATCGTCTTCACCAGCGCATACGCGTGCTCGTTGATCCGAGGCGTCCTTGGGTTCAGCTTCCCGATCCACGCCCGCACCGCCGCCGGCGTGACGTCCTTCAGCCGCAACTCCCCCAGCGTTGGGTAGATCAGCCGGTCCAGGTAGCGCTGGTACTCACTCACCGTCTTCGGCTTCAGGCCGCGCACCGCGGTCCGCTCCGGCAGCCAGGTGTCGGCATACGTCCGCAGCGTCTGGGTGTCGTCATGGAGCTGCTTGGCCCGGCGTTGAGCCGGCGGCATCCACTCGTCCCACTCGATCAGCCGGCGCTCCAGAGCGATCCAGCCCTCCGCGTCCGCTCTGGCGGTGAATGTCCCCGGAGCGTTGTGTCGAGCCATGTCTGGCCCGATGTAGCTCGCCTGGTACATCTTCGAGGGCAACCTGCGGATCGTGCCGAAGGATCGCTTCGTCCGTGCCATGGCTCTCACCCGCCCGTTCTACCGGCGTGTCGTGCATCTTGCGTGCATTATGAGGGCCTATTTCTGACCTCATCTGCCTACTTCTGACCACCTGCT
>CAWCWL010000006.1:0-459101 GCA_963799235.1 uncultured Actinomycetota bacterium
TCGGTCTTGCCTAATGGAGTCCCCCGCGCCATGTGGCAGTTCGATCCCACCCCCTTCGAGAACGGCCACCGCCTCGCCTTCGCTATCGGCGTGTTCCGCCATGCATTTCGCCCGGAGGATGTCGATCACACTGAGGTTGAGATTCGAGTGCCGGACAACTGGGACCATCTGGCGCTCGCGCTTGTGTGCATATGACGGAGCCAGGCGTCAGGTCCGGATCCGTCTGGGGCCTCATCGGCGGCCCGTTGGTTCTCTCGAATGGAAGACGAGTCTGGTTGACCGCCTCACTTGAGAGCATCGGCCCTGCTGAGCCCGAGCCAGTGCCTGTAGCGACCATGATCCAACCGGTGACGCCAGAAACGGATGGAGTGAGTTCGCCTGGGTGGCTGGTGAAGGGCGTCCATCTGGCTGAGCGAACGACCGGCCAATCTGGTCGGTGCACACCGAGTTGGTTGCGGACAGCGTGAAGGGGCCGCAGATCGAGCGGCTCCGAGCCGGGCATCTATTGCCCTCAGACATCGAAGACCCCTGCCCACGTCAACCTTTCGTGTCTCGCAAACGCGAACTGGATCAAGGAGCAGGAGGCGACCCAGCGTTAGGAGCAGTCGCCACGCGCGCCTCCAGGACGCCGCTTGCCCCGCAAGGAGACGCTCTAGAGTTCGACCACGGAGTCTCCGGCTGCACCTCGAGATAAAGATTAGAGCGGTGACAGGACTCGATCAGCAATTTCCGCCAAACGTGACACCTGTGACACCTGGTTGCTACGCTTACCCGCGTAGCAACCATCTGGGAGGCAGGAACTCACTCATGCTCACACTTGAAGCTGGAACCGTGCCGTCGGGGTGCGAGAGGCTTTGGCCCAGCTTGCTACCGATCTACCCGATATCAGTCCCTTGCGCGACTTCCTCGAAGCCGTAGCAGCTGCAGTTCGTGCGGGCGACGACATCACCGTGGTGGCCGGCGTCAGCAGATGACCCCCGCGACTGCGGCGAAGCTGCTTGGCGTTAGCCGGGTTCACGTTACAGCTGATGGATCTTGGAGAGCCGTTCAGCCGAGTTGGCAACGATCGGCGGACTACCATGGCTGAGGTCATGACACTGCTCAAGTCGCAGGAAGACGCGCGGAGGCAGATGGCGATGCGTGCAGCTCATCCAGCAGAGCCACGAGCCGAGGCGTTTCGGAGCATCGTCGAGAGCTAGAGACGGCACAATGACCTTGTGCCGACGCCCACCCGCCCTACCGAGCGATGTCTGATCAAGGATCTGCAAGACGACTGGGATGACGCAGCGGACTTTGCGGACGTCGCGGCATGGTCTCTCGAAGCTCGACAAAGCGCCCTACCTGCTCGAACACAAGATAATTCGCAAAGCCGCAGACGAGTTTCTAGACCCGAGCGCCGACAAGCAACGAGAGAGCATCTCTGGTCTGACGGATCCGCCCTTCTGGAAAGTCAAGATTGATCGTTGGCGCGGGGCGGTCTACGTCGACAGCGACGGGCAGCCGTGGCTCGTCGCCGCCGGACGCAGGTACGAAGGAGAGGCCCGCGACTTCTACAAGCGGTTCATGGCAGTTGTAGCCAAGTCGAAGGGTTCCATTCTTCCCTCGACCGCGGATCGCGATCACCTCAAGCGCCAGCTCGCAGAAGAGCGGCTTGTTGCGCGGGAGCGCTCCACCCATGTGCTGGCTCTCGACCTCACCAGGCAAGCGAGGGACGCAGCCGACGGCATGGCGATCGGCAGACTCATGTCGAGCGACGGGGCGCGCGTGATGGCTGAGGTCACGGTCATCTATGCCGCTGCTGACGATGAGAGCCCGCATGAACTGCTCGTTGAGCTTGATGTCCGCGATTGGGCTGACTTCGCCCTCCTCGAGTGGGACGAACAGGTACTTCTCGGCGCCATCTGCTCTCGAGAGGGCCGATGGGGTTCGACCTTCACGTCCACGCGGCTGCACTCGATAAGTATCTCGACCGACGATGAACTAGATGCCATTTGTGCAGGTGCGCTGTCTGCGAGGGAGCCGGGGGCCTTCGCTCCTGGCGAGGTAGCGCATGTTGTTCATCGCAAGCGCCTCACTGAGAACACGATCGTGGGCGAACCTGTGCGAGGTATCTGCGGCAGATGGTTTGTCCCGCGGCAAGACTATGAGCGGATACCCGAGTGCCCCACCTGCCAGGCCCTTCAGTCGTTCTTTCAGCTGGACACGAATGCCGATCCGGCGAACTCGTAGGGCGGCCGCGCCTAACCTTGCACTATGTCGGCAGCGTGGGTAGCTGCAGCTGGCCCACGAGCGTCGCGAGCTGTGTACCAATGCCAGAGCCTGCGGCCGTGCCAAGGGCGGCCATCGCGGGTGCAGCTACTCCTCGGAGCGCGGCAAGGACTCTACTGAGGAATCGTCTATCCGGCCGAGGCTTAGCTAGCTCGGCCAGCGCATCGGCCGCCGACTCCTCCAGGACTTCGACGTCTTCGGGACTGATCTGGTCGAGCCCACGAAGGAGATTAGCGACCTCCTGCACAGCCAGCGCCAGTTCGGCATAGTCGGGCGCCACCTGAACGACGTCACCCTGAGCTAATGCGCCGGTGTTGTCACCCATCACCACCTGGGCCCGATCACCGGTGACAATGAAGACGTTGCCCGAGCCGAGGCTGGGGGCATCGGCATTGATCGGAACTCGGATATCCATCTTGGCGAATCGCGCTTGGAGGGCGCGCTCCATTTCTCGGATCCCTCTGCTCGTTGATCTCGAATCCCTTGCCCATAGCGACCTCCAGATGGCCGGGTGCGTCCCGATTGTGGTGAGGCTACATCACGGCTAGGACTGGCTCAGGCGACTCGGACCACCATCCATCACCCCGACGCCCGGAGAGAATCCTCTCGATCACCTTGTGTGCCCCGGCCACGCGGATCACTAGCCTGAGGCCATGCCTGATCCGCACCCCAGGTGCACGACGCCTGCCGCGACTTTGTAGTGCCGCCGACGAGGCGTCTCGGTGGCAGCCCGAGCGGGGTTGCCGACTAGGTTCCCGTTGCCGACCGGCGGGTGGTAACCCTCGGCGCGGTCACGCCACTGCTCGGGTCAGGCCTCCACGAACACGTGTTCGGTGATGTCACGGAGTGGCTTGGGCAAGCTGCGGCGAGCCAGGCACACAATGTCCGGCATGAGCCAAGCTTCGGCGGTCGGCGAACCAACCGCTAAAGACACCCTGTCGCAGCTCATCGCGCGGATACTCGCGCAGTTGACGCTCAGTGCATGGCTGCCCTCTGCCGGGCTCGTCCTTCTCATGATGTTCGTCTACGAACTCGCTGGCCATGTCACGCTTGGATTCCCTGCCTCGCTGATCGAGACATTCCGAAGCCTGTCAAAGATCGGGTTCGGCGGACTGAGTCTGATGGTGATAGCGATCGTCGTAGCCACCATGCTCTCTCAGGCCTTCGCGTTTGGATCCATTCGGATCCTTGAGGGCTACTGGGGTACGAGCCCACTGGGCCTCTACCTCGCCGAGATTGGCAGTCAACGGCAGGCGAGTAAGCATGAGCAGCTTCGCGCCGAGCACGTCAAGCTGCGCACTTCAGCCTGGAAGCAGGTTCGCGCTGTGCTCAGACCGGCCAGAGCGCAGATCGGTCGGCCGATAGCGACCGCTCCGAGAGGGAGCCAACCACCGAGAAGCCGGAGAGTGCTCCCGCCCTTCTCGGTTGGGATGTTGGACAAACTCCGCGAACGCATCGTGGGCACCCCTGCGAACCACGATCTGGATGCGGGGGCGGCTCTGATTGTCGACGAGTTTGAGTGGGAGGAGTTCGTGGACAGGTATACCGTCCATCGAATCCGAGTCACCCAGAATCGCCTGGGTGATTATCCGGTACTCGACAGCCATTTGATGCCAACCAGGTTGGGCAACATCCTGCGCCGCGCGGAGGTTCAGACCGGACAACCTGACGTGGAGCATTTCGTCGACCGCGTGTTCGACTCGGTTCGCTTCAGCCTCCAAGTGACACACGACGAACAACGATCGCGGCTCGATCTGTACTGCTCGCTCGTCTTCGTCCAGTTGTTCGCGGTCATACCGACCGTTATGGCATTCGGGTGGACGCGCCAAGCGTGGCTCGTGAGCCTGGCGCTCGCCCTAGCCGGATCCTATGTCGCCTACTTGGCCGCCTTGGCGAGCGCACGCTACTACGGCGCAACCCTCGTCGAGATAGCGGATGAACTACCCGAGGAGGAAGCGGCAGAGCCTGCAGCTGACGAGGTCATCCCTGCGGACGGCTGATCCGACGCCTGAGCTTCTTGCCATCCTTCGGGCAGTACTCGATTTCGGAGTTCTCGGTGGAGAAGCCGCACACGGCACAGTCGCGCTTGTGCGGACTCATACCCGGCGATCGCCTCTCAACCACACAACCAGAATGGACTTCATTAACCTTCAAGTCCAGAGTTGAAGTGATCCACCCGGCGGCCGGCAATGGCTCGCCAATCACCCGATGCACGTTCATCAACGCCGCAGGAGACCGTTCGAGGCCTCAACGGCTGATCCATTCCCTCGTGTCAGAGACCCCCGCATGCGACGCCAGCTCTGTCCAGAAGGATCGAGCGTCGCAACCAGAGCGCAGACGTCATCCCTACCGATGGCCGTCCTAAGCCGCGCTGGCGCGGATCCACCTCAATGATCCAGCGCTAGCAACCAAGCCGTCCATCAGGCTCCCATCCGGCTTGTCGAGGCGGGATACCCGCACCCCTCCGGCACCTACCCCATGGGGGTATTCCGAGACCCAGGGATACTACTACCGGAATAGTTGCATGCAATAGCGTGCAATAGCGTTTTCGCTCGTGGTCAGGCTGATCGCTAGGGACGTTTCGGTGGAGGGCGGCAATTTCGGGGCCGTTTCCCTGGGTGACGGAGCACCTCGGGAGCCTTGCGGCGAGCCAGGGGCCCGACGACGTTGCCAGCCGTTCGGCGTTCACTGGTGGTCATCGTCTTACCTTGTCAGATGCCACTTTTCGGCCCGAGAGGTACGCTGGATCAGTCGTCAGCGATGGTCCCGATAGGGGTGGGGGTATAGCCAGAAATGGCCAGAAATCGACACTGAACGCGTCCTTGTTGCACACGGCGTGCAATAGCCGTGCAATATGTCCTAGTCAGCGACACATTCGGGTCACTCATAATCCCTGGGTCGTGGGTTCGAGCCCCACCCGCCCCACCAGCAGATTCAACGTTCAACAGTCCGAGAATGGTTGGTGACCACGGGCCGTGCTGGTGGGAGAGCGGAGCGGAGCCGGTTGGCGTTGGTTCTGTTCAGGCGGCTGGTGCGAGTGCGACCTGGAACCGTTCGCGGAAGCTGGACCCGTCGCTCTGCGATCTCGGTACCCTCACTATCGCGTCAGTGCCAACGTGACGCTCCGGCGCAACTGGCGCACGGCGCAGAAGTAACCGCTCACCACCGCCGCACGCGTTGGCGGTGGTTGCGCACGTTGTCGCCGTCGATCGAGGCGCGCCTGGTGCCCCGCACCTCGTCGACCTTCTGGTCCGTGCCGGTGATCGGCTTCGACTCGATCAGCGTCTCGCGTTCAAACGAGTGGGACTTGTCCGTGTTGCGGTAGTACTGGAACAGCCCCCAGTAGACGGCGACCGCACCGGCGGGGCCGAGCAGCAGGATCCACGGGGTGTCGCCGCTCGATGCGAGGGGGATGAGCAGCCCGATCAGCAGCGCCGTCATGACATCACCACCAGGAGCCACAGCGCGATGCCCTCCAGCACCGTGCCAACGGTCAGCGCCGCCAGGATCAGTCGTCCCTGGGAGACCGGGACGCTGCCCATGGTCTCGCCGGTTCTGCCGTTCACCGCGATGTAGTGCACCATCGCCCGGCCGTTCTCCTCGAAGTAGAAGGAGTAGAGCCACACCGGCAGGTACATCGAGACCCAGCGCGTGCCGTGGACGGAGAGGCGCTCGGCCTCCCAGCGCACGCCCCGGTTGTACCTGGCCACCGACCCCTCGACCTGGGAGCGGGCGATGGACAGCAGTTGGTCCTCCAGGACGGGCTGCACCTGCGCCACGTCCTGGTCGCGGCGCTCGGAGGTGAAGCCGACGAGGTAGTTGGCATTCCACTGCACCGCGCTCTTGGTGTCGAACGGCAGGATCGTGTTGATCACGTTGTTCGTGTTGACGAAGGCGTTCATGTTCGCGCGCTCGGCCGAGGACTCGATAGTGAGGTCGTCGACGGTGAAGTCGACGTGCCGGCCCACCTGGTACACGTCCGCGTCGTAGTAGGTCTCGTCGTGGTCGCCGTTGCGCCGGGTGTAGCGCCTGGTCTCGACCTCTCCGAAGCCCTGCACGTCGGCGCTGGCGTTGCCGTCGACAACCATGTAGGGCAGGTAGACCCCGACCACCTTCTCCGGGGCGAAGTCGCTGCGAAACCTCCGGTGGGCGAAAAGCCTGCGGGCGCCGGCGAAGTCGCGGATGTGCTGCACGGCCTGGTCACGGGTGATGCCGAAGGGCAGGACGGCGTCGGGCACCGCGCCGTTGGGCACCTGCTCGTTGATGGTGAGGACGTGCCGACACCAGTGGCAGCGCGACGACATCGCCGCAGCCGTGTTCACCACGACCTCGGAGCCGCAACCGGCGCACTTCAGGGTGATGACTCCGGAGACCTCCGGGGAGATGTCGGTGGCTCCGGAGGCGACGACCGTGTCGGTGAGGTCCTGCAGCGGTGCCTCACCGGACACCTTCGGCTCGATCATCGCCTCGGACCACTCGTAGCGGCAGAACAGGCAGACCAGCATGCCGGCCGAGACCCGCAGCTGGATGTCGGTCGAGCCGCACTTCGGGCACCGGTTGACGCCGTCGCGCAGGGCCTCGTTCGAGGTGTCGACGGTCTGCGGCCCGGGCGTGTCCGGGGGCTGGGCGGCGGCCGCCACCTCCACGGGTGTCGCCTCGGAGTCGCTCATTCCCGCGTCCCTAGAGCCCCAGCGCCTTCGCCTTCGCGGCGTCGTAGTCGGCCTGGGTGATCAGCCCGGCGTCGAGCATCTCCTTGAACTTCGCCAGCCTCGCCACCGGATCCTCCGCCGTAGCCTGCGGGGCGGGCGCCGGCGCCTGCGGGGCGGGCTGCACCGGCTGCTGCAGGGCCCCGATACCGGTCGTGCCGGCCGCCATGCCCATGCCCACCAACCCGCCGGGGCCCTGGTTCTCGCCGGCGGCCTCGAAGCCGGCCGCCACCGAGGCCTGAAGGTTGGAGTTGCCGCGTCCGCCGGAGAGAGCGTCGGCGCGCTGCACGTTGCGAAGCAGCTCGCGGGTCATCTCGTCGTACTCGATCGAGATGATCGCCGTCGCCACGATCGTGAGGCCGCGCTCGGCGCGCCACTGGTAGTTCTCCTCGACCGCCCCGGAGAGGCTCCTCGCGAAGCCGTCAGAGTCCTGCTGGATCTTGGTGATCCGGCCCTTCGCGGGATCGTTGGTGTACATCGAGAAGGCGGGCGCGAGTGAGCCGACGACCTCGTTGAACAGCTGGGCCGCCGCGTCGTTCTCGATGTCGGTGAAGTCGAAGACACGTCCAGGTTCGAGGTAGGTCGCGGGGACGAACGACTTGATGAAGAGGATCGGGTCGACGATCTTCAGCGTGTAGGTGCCGCGGGTGATCGCGCCCACCTGGGCGTTCATGTAGGCGTCGTCCCAGTAGATCTCGGACTGGGTGCCGAAGCGGTTGTTGGGCAGTTCCTTGAGCGTGACGAAGTAGGCCCGCTGCTGGGTGCCGGGACGGCCGCCGAACTTGAACCGCTCCCAGGACGTGGCCACGGTCGAGCTCACGATGTCGTTGCCGGCGAAGATCGACTGGGAGTCCTGGGCCTCGGAGTTCCACTCGTAGGCGCCCGCCTGCGCGGCGAAGCCGGTGATGGCGCCGTCCTGCATCAGGACCAGGCCGTAGCCCTCGGGGACGAGGATGCGGCTGCCGTTGCTGATCACACCTTCAGAGCCGTGCGTGTTCGAGCCGCGCCCGGCGTTCTGCCCCTGCGGGACCGCCGCGAACAGCGCTGCCGTCGGGGCCAGACCGCCCGGGACGGTGTAGAAGTCCTTCCACTGATCGGCCAGCGTTCCGCCGAGTGCTCCGATCGCCGCCTGAATAAGTCCCATCAAAGGCTCCTTGTGTGGGTTCCTCGTCTGCCGCCGCTGGCAGGTCCGGGTGGGGGCCGTCGCTCCCGCACACGCTCACCCTACTGACCCTGACGGCGCGCGCGGTGAACGTCGGGCAAACCTTCGTGCCCGACAGGCAGTCGCAGTCAGATCCGCTCATCCGGCGGATCGTCGAACTGCCGGCCCGACACGCCCGGCGCCGAACCCGGATCGCGGGGCAATTCCAGCACTGAGCGGGCAAGTGCCAACCGGCTTTGAACCGCCCCATCATGGGCGCAGCCGGGAGGCGGGATGAGCTCCGACAACAGCAAGAGACGGTGGGGGGTGGCTCGCGGTCATTATCACCAGGTGCTGCCTGCTCTACGTGGGCTGGCTGGCCGTGATCGCCTTCCGGCCGCCGCCGCCGGGGCAGGGCCGCGGCGGCTCGGTCAGGTGGTCATGATCGCGCTCCACGTTTTCTGCTCAACCAGCGCTTCGCGAATCCTCCAGTACTCCTCCACGTCATCAACTCCTGGTCATCTCTCAGCGGTCGTGACCTGGGGGCCTGCGTCCTCTCCGATCGCGCGACTTCTTGTACTTGTCCACAGCCTTTCGCGTGCTCAGCCACTGCCCGTCGCTCCGCTGCTGCGCGTCCAGACGGCCTCGCGACGCGGCTGCCCTGAGAGCGACCAGGCTCATCTCGGCGTCCACCAGGGAAGCCAGCGGAACCAGCTTCGCCGGACCCGCGACGCCCGGGATGATGAAGCGATTCAGGTTGTCGATCATCGCTCGCGCGAGCATCTCGCCGAGCGGCCCGTAGTCACCTCCGTCGGCCCGTTGCATCGCCTTCAGATAGCGCTCCCGCTGGCTCTTGAGGATCACGACTGGCGGGTAGCCCAGCCGAACCAGCGCCAGATTCAGCACGAGTCTCCCGGTGCGACCGTTGCCGTCGAGGAACGGGTGAACCCGCTCAAAGCCGTTGTGCAGCTCAGCAAGGACTTCGGGCAGCACCTCGCCGGCCGCGAGGCGATCGGGCAGAGCCACAGCTCGGCGCACCCAAGCCTCGACCTCTGCCGGCACGAGGGCCCACGACGGAGGAGTCATGCCAGCCTCGAACGGGTGGATGTCATGCTGGCGGTAACTGCCCGGCGCCTCCGCGTCCGTCGCGTCGGGATGCGGCGCGACCAGCCACACCGGCGCCATCGCCAGATGGTGGATGTGCCGGATCTCGTTCACTGTGATGAGCTGGCCGCTCCTGTGGTCGCTCCCTCCCATCGCTTCGCGATACACCCACGCCGCGGCGTCGCCGTAGCCCTTGACCTCCATGTACTCCCGAAGCGGCTTCGACCCGACCGCGCGACCCTTCTCGAGAAGGTCCTCAACCTCCCGGAGGACAAGGGTGTTGCCTTCCAGCGCGGTCGAGTGGTGCGCCTCGAGATGCCAGATGTCCGACCAGATGTACTCCGACTCCTTCGGCGACGGCAGCCCTCCCAGACGAGTCTTCAAGTCGGCCAGCTGCACCTCCAGACGTCGGTAGATCGTCTCCCGAGACACGCGTCCCCTGGGCATCGGACCTCGCTTTGTTGAGTCGTGGCACCTGCTAATCGAACTGAACAAAGCCTAGCCTCGGTTGAGTCTTTGTTCACCCCTCCCGTCATCAAAATGAACTAAACAAAACTCGGCGCGGCGCTGGTCGGGATCGGGACACGTCCGGCGTCCAGACCGTCAGGCGCCGTCCGGCGTGGATCTTCTGAGCAGGGCACGTGCCATCAGTGCACGGGACGCTAGCGATTCGCGGCGACCGGTCAGGTGGCTGAGCACGTCGAGTGTCGGACGGGCCGAGTAGCTGACGGCGCGGTCGAGCCCTCCTCCACTGGAAGCCCAGCCGAGGCTGGACGCGATCGCGGCGGCCTCGGCCCGTGATTGCCACAGGTCCTTTCCCGCCGCGGCGTACAGCAGTCCGAGCAGGCCCGCATCCCGCTCGAAGTCGCGGCCGAGGGGCAGCCGGGCGCGGACATGGTCCAGCAGTCGCCACGGGTCGTCAACAAGTGCTAGCCCGGCCTTCGTGACCGTGAGGCGTCCCTTGGCCTTGCGCACCAGGCCGAGCGCGGTCGCCGAATCGCGCAGGGTGCGTACCGGCAGTGTCAGATGCTCACGATTTCCTTTGCCGACCCATTCCGCACCGAGGTCCAGCCCTCTGCACAGGCCGTCGACGACCGCGGGCGGAAGGTAGCCGGCGGCGGTCAGGTCCAGGCCGCGCCCGATCGTGCTCAGCAGCACCCGGTAGCGCAGCGTCGCCGACTCGACCACCGCGTCGTCGACGTCGACATCGTCACGGAGGGCCTCCTTCACCAGTGCCGTGAGGCCGCTGGCGCCCAGTGAGCCGTCCCGAACGATGAGGTCGGAGATGCCCGGGTGCCACTCCTCCAGGTCCGGCATGGGGCCCTCCTGCAGCGCCCGGTTCACCTCGTCGAGGTCGAATGCGGCCGGGTCGAACCCGACAGGCAGCCAGGCGAGCCGTTCGGCCATCCACTCGGCCTCGTCGGGGTCGATGCGGCCGGCGAGAGCGGCCAGGACTCCCTCATAGCCCGGAATGCCGCCGACGTCCTCGGGTGGACAGGCCCGACGCCCGGCAACGCACCTCGCGACCGGGTCGCCCTCAACCCAAGGCTCCACCTTCTCCAGGGTGAGGGTGTGGTGCCAGCTGTCCCCGAAGTCGTAGGTGTAGAACAGCCGCTGCCGGGGCTGGGCGATCACCTCATCGAGCCGGACGTCAGCCTCAAGGACCCCGTCAGTCTCACCTTCCTCCAGGTCGAAGGGGGTCAGGAACGGGATCACGCGGAAGTTCTTGGCGTCCGGCCCCATCTGGAAGTGGTGGAGGTGCATGTCCGTCCACCCCATCGCGGACTGGATGACGTCGTGCACCTGGTTGAGCCTCAGGTCACTGGCAATCCGCAGCCGACGCCAGACGGGAGGTCGGGCCTGGTCGAGGTCGAGCCGGACCACGTAACAGACCCGCTCGGATCGCGGCGCCAGCAGGGCGGGACGGACTCGACCGAAATCCGGATCAGGGCCGATCCCGCTCAGGCCGGGTCCCATCGCGCTTCGCAACACGGCGAGCAGCTCCATCGCGCTGACATCGCCGGAGAGGACGCGAGCGATCAGGTCAGCAGCCGACGCCTCACTCCCGGCCCCAACTCCCGCGGGCGGGCTTTCCGACCTCCCCGACTTCGCGGGCTGGCCCGACGCACCGGGGAACGGAATCACGTTGTCGGAGTCCTGCACGGGTTCCCTCCTGGCGTCAGCTTGCCGCACACTCTAGGGCGGGCAGCGCAGCGACCGCGTCGATGCTTGAGCCCGAACCCGTGGACCGCATACCTGAAGTCGCGGACCAGGAGCAAAGCGGCCCTGTCAGTCTCCGTAGTGGAAGCGCGCGGCGAGCACCACGATCTGCTCGTCCTCCACGGCATAGACCAAGCGGTGCTCCTGGGAGATCCTCCGCGACCACACGTTGCCGAGCTGATACTTCAGCGGCTCGGGCTTGCCGGTGCCCTCGAACGGCGCCCGCAGAACCTCCTTCAACAGGGCGCGAACCTTCATGTAGGTCGCCCGGTCCTTGTCGGCCCAGTAGTTCAGGTCCTCCCAGGCGGACGGGGTGAACGCGAGGTTCACGCGCCGTCTTCGTCGTCAGGCAGGGGCTCGGTGACGAGGTTGCCGTCGTGCCACTCCTGGATCGAGCCCAACAGCCGACGTGCGTTCGCCGGGGTTGAGAACAGGTGGCGCGTGGTCTGCCAGGCCTCGTAGTCGTCCTCGGAGATCAGGACAGCATTGCCGGCCTTGGACGTGATCCGGACCACGTCGTGATCCTCGTTCACCTGACCCAGCAGTGGGAACAGGTTCTTGCGCGCCTCACTTGCGCTCATCGTCGACATCTCGCACCTCCAACTTCCGGTACCGAATATCGTACCAGAGGCACGCAAGAGGCTCGCATGCCCCCCACCCTGCACGCCCTAATCCATGGGGGTATCTGGCGACCCAAGGTTACTACTACCGGAATAGTTGCATGCAATAGCGTGCAATAGCGTTTTCGCTCGTGGTCAGGCGCATCGCTAGGGACGTTTCGGTGGAGGGCGGCAAATTCCGGGGCCGTTTCCTTGGGTGACAGCCACCTCGGGTGCCTTGTGGCGGACGAGAGACCCACCGCACAGCCCGGCGTACAGCTCGTCGGCGGCGGGTTACCGTCCTACCTTGTCAGATGCAACCTTCCGACCCGAGAGCTACGCTGGATCAATAGTCGGCGATGGTCCCGATAGGGTGGGGGTATAGTCAGAAATGCTCAGAAATCGGCACTGAACGCGTCCTTGTTGCACACGGCGTGCAATAGCCGTGCAATATGTCCTAATCATCGACACATTCGGGTTACTCATAATCCCTGGGTCGTGGGTTCGAGCCCCACCCGCCCCACCAGCGTTTCCCCTTTATCAGGGCCGTGTTTCGACTCGGAGCGCGACCCCGAACCTCATGGAGATAGCCGGACACTCGTTTCGGCCTCCCGCCGCAGCAACGACGGCACTAGCGATGGCTGCCCCATAACTAGGTAGATGAGTTCGTGCTGGCTCCAACGGTCAGGGCGCGGAAGTGCCGCAGGGCACCAGCCGCGACACGCTCAGGTTCACCCCGCGGAGGTGTCGCCGAGCACCAGCGACGTTTCCAGGAGCAGGGCATGGATGAAGGCCTGGGGAATGTTACCTCGCAGCTGCCGTTGGCCGACGTCGAACTCCTCAGCCAGCAGGCCGGGTGGGCCACAGGCGGAGCGGTTGCGTTCGAAGAAGCGCACCGCGGCGGCGCGGTTGCCTTGGTGTGCCTCGGCAAGGGCGGCGATGAATCCGCACAGCAGGAAGGCGCCCTCGGCCTCGCCCAAGGCCTGGCCGGCGTGCGCATAACGGTAGACGTAGCCGTCGACGCTGAGTTGAGCACGGACGGCGGCGAGAGTGGCTTGGGTACGGGCGTCCGAGGCTCGGAAGGCCGCGCGGACGGGGGGCAGCAACAGTGAGGCATCCACGCCGCGCTTGGCTGGGCTGCGCTGCCAGATGCCGTCGGCCGTGAGGCAGCGTCGGCTGGTCTCGGCCATGATGGTCGCCGCCAGACGACTGAGCCGGTCGTTGTCACCGAACGCGGGGATCGCTGCGGCTCGGCGCAGTCCTGCGACGCACGCGAGCCTTGAGTGTGTCCACCAGTCGTTCTCAAGTTCCCAGATGCCGGCGTCCGGCTGCTGCCACCGGGCCTCGATGACGGACACAGCGGTTTCCACCGCTGTGATGAGCTCACGATCGATCATGCCGTGCCGGGCAGCGGCGGCGAACAACTGGAGGGCCTCGCCGGGGGCGTCTAGCTGGAACTGGTCATTGGCATGATTGCCTCGGACGTCAGCTCCGCCGGGGTAGCCGTCCAACGGGAGCCGGGCCTCGTCGGGTACCCGTCCGCCAGTAGCGGTGTAGGCAGGTCTGAGGTTGGGCCCGTCGGCGGCGAGCGCGGCGGTGACGAAGCGGACGGCATCGGCGAGCAGCGGATCCGGGCCGTGCGCAGCGATGGCCAGGCCCGCGTAGCACTGGTCGCGGATCCAGACGTAGCGGTAGTCGAAGTTCCGGCCCGCTCTCACTCTTTCCGGGAGCGACATGGTGGCCGCGGCGACCATGCCGCCGCTGGCTGCGGTGAGCCCTCGCAGCACGGCGTACGCCTGCCGTGTGTCAACCGGCGCAGCGGAGCGATCGAAGTCCGGCACGCTCGATGACCACAGGGCTTCCGTGTCCGACCAAAGGGTCCCCGCGCCCGGGGTGGGCTCGAGGTCACGGTCGCTGATCTGCAACGTCAGGTCGTGGCTCCGTCCCGCGGGAACGGTGAGGTCAAGAGAGAGCTGGCCGTGCTCGTCGAGGACGGCACCGGCGGCGCCGGTCCAGCGGAACCGCAGCTTGCCCGAGCGGCCGTTCCAGCTCCCGTCAGGCGCCCGGACCAGGCCATCCATGCTGTCCTGCCCGAAGCGGGCGCGCACGTCGAGCAGGATCCGGACCATCGCCGGGGCATTGGTGGCCCGGATGCGGCGAAGGATGATGACACAGTGCTCCTTGGCGGGCATCGCCAGCGCGTCGCGGCATTCGATGACCGTGCTGCCGGTAACCCAACGGTTGCACCAGATCAGCGAACCCGACTGATAGGAGCCTCCCCAGACGTGGCGCTCCGTGGGCGTCACGGCATACGCGCCCTTACCGCCCACAAGCGTGGCGAACACAGCGTCGTCGTCCCAGTGCGGCGCGCAAAGCCAGGCCAGGTCGCCGTGCGGACCACACAGCGCACCGCGTTCGCCGTCTGCGATCAGCGAGTACTCCCGCAGCACGTGCGGAGGAAACGTGGACAACTGCGCAGTCACCGGTGTCCCCCTTGTGCCGGATGTCTGCTGGCCAGCGCTGCAGCCCCTGCGAACGCGGCGCTCACCGCTGCGGCCCGCCGCCACCGCGGGCGTATAGCAGCGATCATGAGCATCGATGCCGCATGCACGGTGTCGACCGCAGCGCCGAGCTTCATCAGGGCGACGTTGCCGCTTATGCCGACCGCGGCTCCTTGAACCGTGAGGCGGGCTCCGAGTATCCGGGCGATACCGCGCGCTGACGCCGTGTCCGGGCCGGCAAGAGCGTTCAGGACGGCCTGCGGGCGAGCGAGTAGCGCTAGGCCGACACAGGCTTGAACGGCCCCGAGCAGTTGATGCCTACTGATGCTCATCGTGCCAGCATGGCCGGTCTGGGCACCGTCGCCATGGGGCGCCCTCGTCGTTGGATCGTGGGTGGGTCATCACGCCTGTTGGTCACCAACGTATACGCCCGGCGAGACATCCATCGTGTCAGGGCCAACCCACCCACTGCGGCGGCGACCGCTCCGGCGAGTCGCCTACGCTCGGATGCGTCCGTGCGTGTGAGCCAGGCAGCCCTCTCCTTGCCATAAGAGCCACCGGCCTTCACGAAAATCGCCGCCGTGGCAGGGAGGGACTTCAGGAAGCTGGGGTCGAAGAACCCACCGGCCTTCCCGTCAAAGATGCCTCGCGCCCCGGCGTCCTCGTCCTGGTCCGCAGGCTGGCGGAGGTTGACGGGACGGCGAGGATCGACTGGTTGACCCGTCAGCTGGGACTCCCACGCGCCGAGGGCCGCGTAATGGTTGCCGAATCCCGGCGTGAGACGCCCGGCAGCGACAACGAGGTGGTTCCAGGAGCCGACGATCTTGGATCGGCGCCCGTCCAGAGCTGCCTGGACCACGTGCCGGGCAACATCTTCCGGCTCGTAGATGGGAGGCACCGGTTGCGGGTGGTGGTCCATGGTCGTGAGGCACCAGTTGAACTGCGGCGTGTTGACCGCCGGCATGTGCACCATGCCGATCCGTACGCGGCTGCCCTCGTGAATCAGCTCGGCGCGCACGGACTCGAAGAAGCCCCGGCAGGCGAACTTGGAGGCACAGTAGGCCGACTGCAGTGGAATCCCCAGGAAAGACAGGGCCGACCCGATATTGATGATTGCGCCACGATCACGGGGCCGCATGTACTTGAGGGCGGCCGTCGTCCCCCACACCTGCCCCAGGAAGGTGACGTCGACCGCCCGGCGGAAGTCGTCCGGGTCGACTTCCCATGCAGGGGCGAACACCGTTGTCATTGCGTCGTTCACCCAGACGTCGATCTCGCCGAACTCGTTCTCAACCTGCTCAGCGGCGGCGGATACCTGCGACTCGTCGGCCACATCCGTAGGGATCACCACTGCGCGCCGCCCCCGCGCCCTGACCTCGGCGGCGGCTGCCTCGAGGCCGGCCTCGCCGCGAGCCAAGAGCGCCACGTCGAACCCGGCCTCAGCGAAGGCGACCCCCAGCGCGCGGCCGATGCCTGCCGAGGCGCCGGTCACCACTGCGATCCGGGGGGTGCGCCCGGAGTTGGACGAGCGCTCAGTCATGGTCGTGCCCCCATGCCGAGCCGACACGCGAAAACAGCTGCCAAGCGACAGCCTGGGCGCTGTTGCCGATCACCTGACGGGCGTCAGGGTCGCCGGGAAGGATGGACTTGGCCACGCACGGGCGGCGCGATGCCTGGGCGAAATCGCTGACGCTGTTCATGAGGAGGCCTTACCCGGGATGAGCCCGACCACACGTATCCGCCCGACCACACGTTTCGCCCGTCACGCGCACGGCGTATTCGACACGCTCACGCACGTGAGTGGCGTCGGCGTAACGGTGGTCGCATTCACAAAGTCGAATGCGTACTGGACGGAGTGGCCCATCAGCAAGACCGACCTGGACGGGCCCATCAGCGTCCTGTATTCGGCGCCGGATCAAAGGCTTCCCAGAGGCCGTGTCCCGAGATGAGCTTCGCACGAACGAACCCAGTTTCGTATGGCCTCAAGGACACTGAGCATCGAACGACTCCGCTTGGCTACTTCAAGCCAGACCATCCTCAAGAGTGGGATTGGGCGCGCCCAACCCGACGTACGGCCGTCCTCTGCCACCAGACACAAGCCAGCAATATGTGCTCGTCAGGCACCGTTTCGGGTCACTCGCAATCCCGGGTCGTGGGTTCGAGCCCCACCCCGCCCAACCAACATTTGACCTTGCCAAATGGCCCCACTTGTGGCGCAGGACGGCCCTGGGCAGTAGGAGCAGCACGTCCACCCACCCGGCGCGGCGATGGCCGACCCCTTCGGCGTCGGTCACCGTTCCAACACCACCGCTTGAGCGGAGTCGTGGGATCGCGGGCCGTCAAAATCCTGCTCGCGTAGCTAGACTCCAGATCTCAGGTGGCCGGGGCGGAGGCTGGCATGGCGCATCATCCCTCAACCGCGGAGATCGCCGACGTTGTGTCGATGCGTGATCCGGTCGCACGCAACTTCGCCATCACGGGGTGTTACCGGGGTCTGTCGCAAGCTGTCGCCGATGTGCTGGGCCGGCGGGACGTCAACTGGCTCGCGTTCGGCGCGTGGGCCAGCGGCACTGCCGGAGCGACGATCCGGGGTGAGGGGCTGCTGCTGGATTGGGGCACCTCGGCCGCCGTGGCAGAGGGCAATCGCACGATCATCGCTGACATTGCCCCTCGGTTCGTGCGATGGCTCGATGAGGTCGAGCGGGCGGGCGGTCCCAGCCGAAATGCGCTCGAGGTTGCCTTGGGTGATCCCATGTTCGACGAAGCCCCGGACCTGGCGCTGGCACTCACGGCGTACCAGACAGCCCTTGAGGCGTCGCAGGTCGCGGACGCGGAGCCCGGTCCCGACGTCGATGGCGCGGTGGCCGAACTCGTGTTGCTGGGGAATGTCCGGGTGGCGGCGCACGAGCAGCGGGTCGCGGATTCCCTGATCGATCGCGCGATGCCGCTGGGCGGGCTCTTCGGACTGATCACCACTCGGTTCGTCCACGTGGTCACCCCTGATGGCCCTCTTGACGTGTGCCGGGACGTGCCGCGGCCGAGCTACCTCGGGGGACGGATGTATCCGGCGGGCCTCGATCCGTTGACCAATGTGGACCTGTGCGAACTGGCCCGGCGGTTCCACCACTCGATCGGCGCCGACGACCGCACCAGCAATGCAACCACCTGGGAGTCGTTCGACGAACGGATGGGCTACATCTTCGCGTTCTTCCGGGCGTTCGCGAGGGACGTCCGGTTCTTCGACGTCCCCGAGGCCTTTCTCGGAAAGGGCGGCGGGGCGATACGCATTACCTCGTATTGATGGCGACCGACAGCCGCTGGACCGTTTCCTTGGTGGAAGGACCGACATGGACACGGCCGCTCATCGGCAGACCCGCCACGGTGTGGGTTGGCACTTCGGCTGGCTGTTCGGCCGGGCCGTCACCTGGGTCGATCAGCGCGTTCCGTGGCACCGAGTGCCGCTGCCGCTCGGTCTGGTGATGCTGCTGGGCATTCGGTCGAGATTGCGCAAGGAGAACCTGTTCTACACCGGCACGCCTACCGACCAGGTGCCGTCGGTCCCGGAGCTCGCCGACGGTAGCTACCTGACAGCTCGCACGGTCACTGGCCACTACAACGACCTGGAACTGCCGTCGATGGGTGCCGCGGGCTGCCGCTTCGGACGGAACATGCCACCGGGTGCCACATTCCCCGACAACGGGTCACGGCTGATGACACCGAATCCCCGCACGGTCAGTCGCGAGTTGCTGACCCGGAACACATTCCTGCCGGCGGAATCGCTGAACCTCCTTGCGGCGGCGTGGTTGCAGTTCGAGGTCCACGACTGGTTCGGCCACCCCAAGCCGTCCTGGGACACCAGTCACAAGCTCGAGCTGGCTCCTGACGACGACTGGCCCGAAAACCCGATGCGGGTGCCGCGGGCGCTCCCGGACCCTACGTGGGACGGATCGCAGGGGGCCCCGCCGACCTGGGTCAACGAGGACACCCACTGGTGGGACGGTTCGCAGGTCTACGGCGATACCCGCGGCATCGCGGAAGGGCTGCGTGCCCGGGAGCACGGAAAGCTCCTCATCGACGATGACGGCTTGCCGCCTGCCGCCCTTGAGGCCGGACTCGACGTATCGGGTGTGGCCGGGAACTTCTGGCTGGGCCTCGGCCTGTTGCACGGCCTGTTCATGCGTGAGCACAACGCCATCTGCGACCTGCTGCGGAAGGACAACCCCGGATGGGGAGACGATCGCCTGTATCGCACGGCCCGCCTGATCAACGCCGCGCTGATGGCGAAGATCCACTCCGTCGAATGGACGCCAGGCATCATCGCCCACCCGACAACAGTCCGGGCGATGCGTACGACCTGGTGGGGCCTGGCCGGCGAGGGCGTGCACAACCGCTTCGGCAGGATCAGTGGCAGCGATCTGATCAGCGGGATCCCGGGCTCGCGCAAGAACCTGTTCGACGTGCCGTACGCCCTGACCGAGGAGTTCGGGGCTGTCTACCGGATGCACCCCCTGATCCCGGACGACTACACGTTCCGCTCCGCAGCGGACGACTCGGTGCTGGCTCAGAACACCTTCCATGACCTGATGCTCCTCCACGTCCGGGAGCGGATGCACACGCTCGGAATGGGTAATGCCCTCTACTCGTTCGGCCGCGCGCACCCCGGGGCGATCACCCTGCACAACTTCCCGCGCTTCCTTCAGCACCTGGAACGGCCAGACGGCACCATCCTCGATCTGGCGGCGGTCGACATCCTGCGGTCCCGGGAGCGCGGGGTCCGTCGTTACAACGAGTTCCGCCGCCAACTGCACCTGAAGCCGGTGGCCTCTTTCGAAGAGCTGACCCCGAACCCCGAATGGCAGTCCGAGCTGCGCGAGGTCTACGACAACGACCTGGAGATGGTCGACCTGAGCATCGGGCTGTTCGCCGAGACTCCGCCGCCGGGCATGGGCTTCAGCGACACCGCCTTCCGGATCTTCGCGCTGATGGCACCGCGGCGGATCGCGTCCGACCGTTTCCTTACCGACGACTACCGTCCGGAGATCTACACCTCCGCCGGTCTGGACTGGATCGATGACAACACCATGAAGTCGGTTCTCCTGCGGCACTTCCCGGAGTTGGCGCCGGCCCTGCGCGACGTCACCAACGCGTTCGCGCCCTGGCGGGCCGTGCGCTGAGCCGGTCGAAGTCAGCCGTTCATGTTGGCTTCGAGCATCTCCGGATACACCTTCCACAACGTCGTCGGCTCGGCTTCGAGTCGGGTCTGGAGCGCCAGCAGGTCGGACAAGTAGGCGCGGAAGGCGGCCCGTCCACGCTCGTCGATGGCGAGATAGGAGAAGTCGCGCATCATCGGGGTGCGACGGATGTTCAACCCGAAGTTCGCGTTGATCAGGCGTTGGTAGACGTCGATCGGCTCGGGCTGACCATTGGCGTAGACCCTGATCGGCTGGACCTGAGTCCAGGGCTGGTAGTTCCAGAGCAGGGTGCCGCGCGCCTCGTGCTGGTAGGAGACGAGGTGGATGAGTGACCCGATCAGGCCGGACGCGGAGTCGATGCTCGACACGTCGCCCAGCGGGGCCACCCCGCCGGGGACCAGGTCGTCGAGGGCCGCGTACCAGCGCCGGACGGTGTCGTCGCCGGCGAGTGCTGCGTCGTCTGCGTAGTAGGCGCGCAGGTACCGCGCCGCATGCGTGCGCATCACCTCGTGGTGGGCGGTCGAGTTGGCCAGGACGGGCAGATCGAGTCCACGGTTGAGGATGCCGCGCCTGGCGGCATCCTTCTGCGGGTCGAGGATTGTCGCGTCGAAGGAATCGTGGGTGTCGTCGAACAGGCGCAGCAGGGCCGGCCGGGTGAAGCTGAAGATCGACTCGAAGTCGCCGCCCACGCTGAGCTGGCCCATGGTGGTGACCCAATTGCTGAAGTGGGTACGGAAGACGTGCGGCCACAGCAGCCGCTTCACCGGATGGTCGGCGGGCAGGGCATTCCGGGTCGCAATCGCGAACGCCCCTCCCGGGACGAGGTGCACCCAGTTGTAGTGCCGCACCAGTGAGGTATGCGTGGTGGCGGCGCACAGAGCCAATCCGACCGAGCGTTCCCAACCCGGGTCGTCGGGCGTGCAGCGGCCGAGTTCGCTGTCGATCGCGGTCGCGTGCAGCCGTCCCTCCGCACCTTGGGTGAAGCTGACCGCAACACCCAACCGGACGAGCCCGGCGTGCACCTCGTAGTCGGCGAGGGAGCGCAGGTCCCACTCGTAGGTGTCCGGACCGGTGGCCGAAAGGTAGCCGTCATAAGGGCTGGCCACCGCCAACTCCCCGAGGTCCGCCGCGCGGTACTCGGCCGGGAGCACGGGTGCGGGGAACAGCGTGCGATGTGCCCGGGTGTAGGCGTCGGCCAGAGCGACCGCACGGTCACCGGCGATCGGTGGCAAGCCTGGCGCCTGCGGGCCGAAGGTTCGGAACAGGCCGACGAGAACCCGGTAGAAGCGTTCGGCTCGGGGGTCGGCCTCGTCGGTGGGGATGCGATCTCCGACAAGGACCCGGTCGATCCCGACACCGGGGAAACGTCGTGCCAACGGGACGGCGCGGACGGGTCGTTCGTCCCCGCCCGGGACCGGGATGTCGACCACCTTCGCACCGGCGAACTTGATGACGGCCAGTCGGTCCCAGAAGAGCCTGCGTGCGGGCCAGAGCTTCGCCACGCCCGCAGCCTATGGCCTGCCCAGCCTCACCGACCGGGGTAGTTCTGCGCCGCTCATCGGGAGAGGGACGGTGCCCGCTCGCCCCCTGCCGCAGCCGGCCCTCCGGAGTGCGGGACTGGTCCCGTCTTCCCGGCGCGGGATAAGCAGTCCCGCACATTGACTCCTCACAGCGGCGGGGAGGAGCCTGAGCTCAGTTCAGCCTGCCCGATGGAGGCGCCGTGAATGTCGATCCGACAAGGTCCGGGCCGCGCAGTTGGCGAGCCCTCACCGAACTGGCAACCCCCGATCATTACCGTCGAGCCACCCTCATGTTCTCCGACCCGCCACCTCTTCCATTGCCGCCGCTGGAGGGACTCAAGCACCAACCGGTAGCTCCAGCGGACTCCGGTGAAGCGCACTACCCCTGGGAGAACCTCAGCTTCGAGGGCGGCGGCGCCAAGGGGTATGCCTACATCGGAGCGATCCAGGCGTTGGAGAAGGCGGGCATCTATCCTTCGCAGATCCGCCGCGTTGCGGGGACGAGTGTCGGCAGCATGCTGGCGATGTTCGCCGTGGTGGGAGCCTCGAGTGCCGAAATGGTCGAGCGGGTGCCGACCGACCTCCAGATGCTTGTCATGGACGGCGGCGGCGGCCGGGCCGGCTCGATGATGCGGACTGCCGTCACCCGCGGCATGCACCCCGGCCAGCGCAGCTACGAGTTCCTCGGCGAAGTCCTGAAGGACTACACGGGCAGCGCCGATGTCACCTTCCGCCAGCTCCTCGAGCGGAGCGGACGCGAGCTGTGCGTCCCGGTCACCAACGTCACCCGGATGATGACGGAGTACTGCCATCCGAAGACCACGCCCAACATGCCCGTCCGCGTCGCCGTCCGGATGTCGATGTCCCTCCCGGTCCTGTTGCAACCTGTGCTGCTGCAGAAGACCGCCGCCGCGGAGGATGTCGAGCTGGCAGAGGTGTACGTCGATGGTGGACTGCTCTGCAACAACCCCAGCCACGCCTTCGACGGCTGGTGGCTGTCCATGGATCCCGAAGACAGCTTCCTTCGCCGCGTCCTCGACCTCGACGATGCTTCGGCGTACTACTCCCCCTCCGTGCGGTTCAACCCCGAGAATCCCAGGACCCTGAGCTTCACCCTCTTCTCCTCCGACGAAGCCGACATCACTCGTGCGTGGGTGCGTCCCGGCGGCGGACCTCCACCCCGCCCCCACACCCCGGCGAAGGCCCACTACGAAGAGCTCGAACGGAACACTGCGATGCAGCGCCAGTTCCCCAAGCCTCTGCAGCGGCTTCTGGCCGCTCTGAAGGACCTCGACGTGAACGAGGACGGCCTGGTCTCCGAGGCGGAACTGGTGGGAGCCGTCGAATCCGGTGAGGTGACTTCCGTCGAGCTCCTCACGGTCTTCGGCACCACCTCCGTCCCGGAGATCTTCGCGACCCTGAACCGGAACGCCGACGGCTACATCGACTTCAGCGAGGTGGTCGCGTTCATCGAGGTACTCGGAGGAGATCTCACGACCCAACTGGTCGGCTTCCCGGCCCGCCCCCCGCGCACCCTGGCGGGCTTTGCCGCGAACCTGTTCGACGCGGTCACCCGGGACCTCAGCCGCGCGGCGCTTTCGCCCAGCGATCGCGGCCGCACCGTGCCCATCTGCACCGACTACGTCACGACCCGGTCGTTCGACCTCGTGGCGGCCGACTTCGAGTTCCTTCTCGAATCGGCGAGACGGAGTACCCGGGCCTTCCTGCTCGATTACGACCAGCCGGATCACCGGATTGTCGACACAGAACAGGGACCCGGCGATTAGCCCACCCCGATGGGCGTCTCCTACCCGGAGCTCCGTCCACCAACGGGACCGTCAGAGGCATCCGCGGAATCGTCGCGTGAGGGAGGGTCGTCGATGACTTCGATGGTCCCGTTGGTGCCGTCGAGGCGGACATGTTGGCCGGTCGCGAGCCGTCGGGTCGCGTCGTGCACCCCGACCACGGCGGGAATGCCGTACTCGCGTGCCACAACCGAGCCGTGGGTCATCATGCCGCCGACCTCCGTGACCAGGCCGGCCGCGGCCAGGAACAGGGGGGTCCATGCCGGGTCGGTGGCCCGGCAGACCAGGATCTCGCCCGGGACCAGGGACTCTGTGGCCGGGTCGGTCACCACCCGCACCCGCCCCTCGGCGATGCCGGGAGATACCGGCGAACCGGACAGGGCTCCGTCGGCAGAGTCGCCGAGGCCCTCATAGAACGTCCGTCCGTCGGAGAGGATCACCCGAGGCACCTGGGCCCGTCGCTGCTCGCGGGCGTCGACCACCCGCCGCTCGGCGAGCACCCCGCGCCAGTACCCGGAGTCCCGCGTCCACACCTGATCGAGTTCGGCCAGCCGCAGAAAGCACACGTCGTCGGCCCGCTCCAGCACGCCCGCAGCAACCAGGTCTGAGCCGCTGGCCAGCAGTCCGCGCCGAACGATCCCCATCGCCCGGATGATTGCGAACTTCGGGGTTTCGCGGGCGCCCATCATGCCGCGGATGCGGCTGACCAGGAAGCGGACCTGCCTCGCCTCGGGTCCGGCCAGCAGGGCGGCGAGTCGTTCCGTGGCCGCGTCAGCCGCTCGCTGACCGTCGGTGAACACCACATCGGGCGCCCGGTCGGCCTGTTCTATCCGGACGTAGCTGCGCAGGGAGGCCATCACCTGGGAGGGATCCTCGGCCCAGCGCGGTCGTCCGAGGTCGATCTCGGCCAGTCCGCGCATCCCGTAGTCGGCGAGGAACGACCGAATCGAGTCCTGCGCGGCCAGGGGCAGGACGCCGGAGCTGTAGGCGTGCGCCAGCGCGTCCGCTTCCTCGTTGACGAATCGTGCCAGGGACGGAGCGTCCGCCCTGATGGATTGGGCGACCTTCCACAGGCCAAGGTCCATCGCGGTGGTGACGTTGCCGTCCAGCCCACGCAGGCACTCCAGGCCGAGGCCCGGCTCGCCGGCCTTGACGGCCAGGTCGTTGAGCCGGGAGATCATGGCGATACCCGGCCCCATGATCGGGGCGAAGCGCGGCAGCAGCACATACAGCGCCCGACCGACATGTTCGCGCAACCCGGTCAGCCGGGCCGCCAGCCGCGCCCTGGGCTCTTCGACCGCTGACGCCAGCGTCTCGGCTGCTTCGACCCCGGCGACATACCGCTCAGCTGCGGCCTCGAACGCGTGACGTTGCCCCACCGGGTCGAGCAGGCTCCGCGGCACCCGCGGCAGCACGCGACGCAGGAAATGGCCGAACGGTCCGAACAGCGCCCCTGCCGGACTGCCGGGGAGGGTTGCGCACCGCGGGTCGTCCGCCAACAGGTCGAGGATCCGGGCGGTGCCGGGCTCAATCATGGGTAGTGCGATCGGGACGATACTCCGGCCGAGCGGGTTTCGAGCCACCAGATCCACCCGGAGCCACAGCCGCTCCCCTGCTGCGCCCAGGTACGGGTTCGCCTCCGGGTCGACACCGGCCCCGAACAGCCTGGCCGCACCGGAGATGGCGACCCGGATGGCGTCCTGCCCGATCGGGGTCAGCGGGTCGAGAATTCCCTGCACCGCACCCAAGGAGAACCAGACGGCCAGGGGCGATCGGGACGTCGGGGCGAAGGGAGGCAGTGCGAAGAGTGTCGTGATCGCCCGGGACTGCAGCAGGTGCAACGTTCCGTCGGCGTATGCCCACTCGATGTCCTGGGCGCTGCCAAACAGCTCAGCAACCTTGGCGCCCAGCCCGACGACCTCTTCGACCTGGGCATCGGTAAGGCAGAGCCCTCGTTCCGTGTCGGACGCAACGAGCCGAACCCCGCCGTCGGGCGTCGCAACGGTCGCCGCCTGCTTGGCGCCCGGCCTTCCTTCCAGGATCCGGCCACTGCTCGTGTCGACCACCCATTGGTCCGGCTCGACCTGGCCGGAGACCAGTGCCTCACCCAATCCGAAGGTGGCATCGATGACGCTCTCGGCACGCACTCCCGTCAGCGGATTCGCGGTGAACAGCACCCCGCTGACATCGGCGGGGACCATCACCTGGACAACCACCGCGAGGGCGACGTGTGCCTGGTCGACACCGTTGCGCAGCCGGTATCCGATGGCGCGGGCCGTCCAAAGACTGGCGAAACAGGCAACCACGGCCGCGCGAAGCGCTGCGATCCCGATCACGTTCAGATACGTGTCCTGCTGCCCGGCGAAGGAAGCCTCCGGCAGATCCTCCGCTGTCGCCGACGACCGGACCGCCAGCGGGGTAGCCGTCCACCCGACCGCAGGGCCGAGCACCTCGTCCCAGGTCGACTGTGGCCAGGTGCCGACGGTGAAGGCCCCCCGGATCGTCGCCGACACCGATTCCAGGGCGAGGGGGTCACTGGCATCCAGCCCCGCCAGGCCCGCCGCGATCGTCTCGTCCAGCCGGTTGACGCCGACGAAGTCGCGGTACCAGTCGGTAGCGATGATGAACCACGCCGGCACGGCGAACCCGGCTGCGGTCAGCCGGGCCAGGTTGGCCCCCTTGCCGCCATGTGTGGCAAGCGACACCTCTTCGAGGGCGAAGCGGATTCTCGAATCCAGCACCCAGCCAGTATGGCCCTGAGCAATCTCAATCAGGCGATCGCCAAGCACCTCTCGCCTGGCCGTTCGTCGAGCTCGACGCCTTGTCGGGCTCTACACAAGACCCAACCGTTTGCTGGCTTGTGGGTTGTGAGGTGGTAGTTGCGGCAGGCATCAGAACTGGGACTCGAAGTCCCGGTGGCTGCGCCGAATCTCGCTAGAACGCCGCCGCGGCTGGTGCATTAACTGAAGTTGGCGGATGCTCGCTTGATGGAGCTTTCGCGGACCACAAGTTCTGGCTGGAAGACAATCTCGCGTCCCGGTTCGCTGTTGCCTTGCAGTCTTTCGACGAGAAGGCGGGCGGCGGCTGCCCCAATCTCGTAGGTGGGCTGGCGGAGTGTGGTGATGGACGGCGTCGTCAGGTCCGCCCATGGGAGATCGTCGAAACCGACAAGGCTCACCTGGTTCGGGATTTCGACTCCCGCCTCGCGGCAGGCGCGTAGAGCCCCTACGACCATCCTGTTGTTTGCAACGAAGATGGCGTCCGGCGGGTTGGGGAGGCTCAGCATTCGACGGGTTGCCCGATAGCTGCCGTCCTCACGGAAATTTGCGTACTCGATGAGTTCGGGATCTAGTGCGATTCGGGCGTTCTCGATGGCTTCTCGGTAGCCCTCGAGCCTCTCTTCGGCCGTGGCTACTCCGTGTGGCCCGGTGATGCAGGCAACTCTGTGGGCTCCATATTGAGCAGATCCCGGGTAGCGTTCGAGCAAGCGTATGATTCTGTCCGACGAAGTCGATTTCGGGTCCGAGTTTGCGACCGATGGCCACAACGGAGATGCCGCGATTGGTGAGCGCGCTCACGCTGGAGGTGCTTGAAGCGGCACTGATAATGACACCGGCCACCGATTGGGCGGCGAGGATCTCGAGGTAGCCGGCTTCCTTCGTGACGCTCTCGTCGGTGTTGCAGAGCATTACTGAGAAATCGTGGCGACGCGCGGCATCCTCCACCCCACGGCAGACTGAGGTGAAGAACGGGTTCTCGATGTCGGCGATGACCAGTGCGATCACCTTGGTGGCTTGCATGCGCAGGCCGCGGGCGACGAGATTGGGTGTGTAGCCGTACTCGTCGATGACGCCCTGGACCCGTTTTGCAAGCCCCGGTTCCACGCCCACCCCACCATTCACCACGCGCGACACAGTCGCAGTGGAGACACCTGCTGCCGCTGCGATTTCGCGGATCGTTGCCACGTGGCTGACCTCGTTTCAGATGGGGACGGTGGTGGACGCTAACAGATGGTTAGGTGCGGGCGTATCTGCGGGCGATCGTCGAGAGTGCGACGGCCAGGACGAGGATGCCGCCCTTGAAGATGTACTGCCAGAAGGTCGGCGTCCCCATCAGGCTGAGCCCGTTGAAGCCTACGTTGACGACCAGGACGCCCACCAGCGTCCCGATGATGTGGAACTCACCATTGCGTAGGGTGGCGGACCCCAGGAAGACCGCGGCGAAGGAGTCCATCAAGTAGCCATCGGCGGCGCTGATCGTGCCAGAACCCAGGAGCGAGGCCAGCAGGATGCCGGTCAGCGCTGCGCAGACCCCCGCGATCACGAATGCGGCGATCTTGGTGCGGTCGACCCGTACGCCGGCGAGCTTTGCTGCATCCCGGTTCGCACCAACAGCCTGGATGCGTTGGCCCAGCGGGGTGCGGTTCAGGACCACCCACAGCAGCGCGAGCACCAGGGCCATGATCCAGATCGGGTTCTGGATGCCGAGGGTTCTTCCCAGGGTGAGCTGGGCAAACTCCTTGGGCACGAGCACGATGGGCGATCCAGCGCTGTAGCCGAAGGTGAGTCCCACAACTACGGTGCCGATGCCCAGTGTCGCGACGACGGCGTTCACCCGCGCCTTGGTCACCACGAGGCCGTTGGCGCCACCGATCATCCCCCCGACAACGAGGGTGATGATCAGTGCAACCACCATTGGCAGGTGCTGGTTGGCCATCAGGCCAGTGACGAGCACACCGGCCAGGCTGGCTGCGTACCCAACTGACAAGTCGAATTCGCCCACCACAAGCACCATTGTCAATCCGCAGGCGATGATCGCTGTGAGCGCGGACTGGTTCACGATGTTGAGAAGGTTGCTGGGTGCGATGAACGCCCCGTTGGGCACTCCGATCCCGAAGGTCGCCAGCATGATGGCCATTGCGATGAGCGTGCCGTACTTGGACACGGCGGTGAGGACGAGCCTGCGCGCATCTCGGGCAGGCTGGTCTTGGTGCTTCGCGTCCGTTGCGGTGGCCAGGTTCATGTGAGTGATCCTTCTTTGTGACTGTGAGCGAAACTCAGCGACAGAATGGCGTCCAACGTGATCTCGGGCCCGGTGAGTTCCCCGGTGACTCGTCCCTCGGCCATCACCACGACCCGGTCGCACAAGGCGACCAGTTCTTCGTTGTCTGAGGAGATCACCAGGACTGCGGTGCCGTCGGCGGCGAGTTTGCGGATGATGGTGTGGACCTCGGCGCGGGCGCCGACGTCGACGCCACGGGATGGCTCGTCGAGGATGAGCAGCTTGCGATGGCCGATGAGCCAGCGTGCGATGGCCACCTTCTGCTGGTTCCCCCCGGACAATGCGCCCACCTCCTGGTCGGTGTCGCGCGCTTTCACGGTCACCTTCCGCGATACCTCCTCGGCGCGTCTGCGGCCCTCACTCAGCCGCAAGAGGGGCAGGCTCGGGGACAGCCTCAATGAGTCAAGGGACGCCACATTGATGTTGAAGTCGATTGACCGGTCGAGGAACACCCCTTGCGCCCGGCGTTCCTCGGGCACCATGCCCACGCCGTCGGCCACGGCATCGGCCGGTTCGCGGTAGTGCGTCGGCTTGCCTTCAATCAGCACTTGGCCGCTGGTGGGACGCTCGGCACCGAAGACCATTCGCGCCAGTTCCGTGCGGCCAGCCCCGACCAGTCCGCCCAGACCAACGACTTCGCCTGCCCGCACAGTCAGGTCGACGTTCCGCACCAGTCTCTGATCCGAGACCCCCCTAACGTCGAGGACTACGGGGCCAAGCTTCTCGGGTGGTTCGGGGCGGGCAGAGATGTCGATGTCGCGGCCGACGATCGCCCGCACCAGATCCGCGCGACTCGCCTTAGCTGCGGTCGTCTCGCGCACCACCTCGCCGTCCTTGAAGACGGTGACGTCGTCGCAGAGTTCCACGACCTCGTCGAGCCGGTGTGAGACGAAGATCACCGCAGTGCCACCCGCCACCAGGTCTCGGACGATGGCGTGGAGACGCTCAGACTCCTGCACTGAAAGCGAGGCGGTGGGTTCGTCCATTGCGATCAGGCGGGCGTCGTGCATCAACGCTCGGCCGATCATGACGAGCCACTTGTCCGCTGTGCTGAGATCGTCAATCGACGTCGTCAGCGGGAATCGCATGCCGGTTCGCTCGGCGACCTCACGCGCCCTGGCCCGGACCGGACCCCAATTGATGAGACCGAAGCGGGTGTGGTGGGGCACCCCTAGCGCCATGTTGCGGAGCACGTCCCACCCTGGCACGAGGCTCATCTCCTGATGGATGAAAGCCATGCCGAGATTTGTCGCGTCCTGTGGTGCCGGGATGGACGCTGGCCGGCCATCGATCTCGATGCTGCCTTCGTCAGGCTGGTGAATGCCCGCCAGGCAGCGGATCAGGGTTGACTTGCCCGCGCCGTTTGGCCCTACGAGGCCGTGCACCACGCCCGGGCGCACGGTCAGCGAGACGTCGTGCAGCGCATGAACGCCGCCGAACGACTTGCTCAATCCGGCGACACGGACCATCACGTTGCCCCCGGGAACCAACGGCTCGGACATCATCAAACCCTTCTGTGTGGCGTGGCTGCTACTGAAGGGCCTCGGCGTGGTCGGCGACGAACTTCTCGACGTTGTCGGCCGTCACCAGGATCCCGGGGACATCGACCGTCTGGGGCTGGAAGCTGGCGACGCCGGCCTCAAGCGCCTTCAAAGTCACCTCGAACATCTTCGCGCCCTCGGCCTTGCCATCCTCGTACACCGTCGCGGTCAGTTTGCCGTCCTGGACCGCCTTGATCGCGGTGGCGGAGCCGTTGATACCGAAGGTGAACACATCAGTACGGTTCTGCTGCTGGATGGCCGAGACTGCGCCGAGCGTCGGATCCTCCCAGCACCCCCACACGGCCAGCTTCTCCGAACCGGCCGGGTGCCCGGCCAGCCATGCCGTTGCGTACTTGGCGCCATCCTGCAGGAAGCCCGGGATGTTCACCTCATTCTTGGTGATCTTGATGTTGGGGTGCTTCGCCATGATCGTGCTGAAGAGGTCCTCACGATCCCGGCAAACTTGACCGGTGCGATAGGTCAGAGCCAGCACCGAGCCGGAGTCACCCATCTTCTCAAGCAGGGCGTTGGTTGCGGGCTCCGCGAAGGGTGCGCCCGCGCCGGTGGTCATCACAACCGCGGTACCCAGTCCCCCACCCCAGGTCGCCACAGGGATGCCGGCCTCCTTGGCCGCGTCCAGGCCAGCCCCCAGCGAGGTTGTCGGGAAGACCAGGTCAAAGATGGCGCCAGCCTTCTTGCTGACGAAGTTGCGGATCGCGGCATTCGCCTGGTCGGCGTTGCCCTGGGCATCCACCACCTCCACGGTCCAGCCGGCCGCCTTGGCTGCCTCGGTGGCACCAGCGATCACCCGGGCGTTGTTGGCGTCCGTTGCGGTGATGGACACAATGCCCAGCAACTTCCCGCCTGCGGCCGAGCCCGCCGGAGCGGACGGGCTAGCACCCGTGCTGCAGGCGGTCAGGGCCATTCCCGCGGCCAGGGCGAGCGCCGCAGTTGCCCATGTCTTGCGTCGCATGCTGTACCTGCTAATCATGTTTCGAGCTCCTCACTGAGTTGAATGCCTCGGTCGCCAGACAGGCGAACCGAACTGGAATGGTTGGGCCTCGGCCAACATGGCTTCGGCCCGGTATGGGTGGCTCGCGGTCCGAGCCCGTAGATCAGATGCGTGTGGTTGTGCCTGGTGCAAGCGTGAGTTCGGCGACCGCTAGGTGGTCATCGAAGCTCCTGGAGGGATGTCGGACGAAGGTCTCGCCCTCGTGGGCAATCACGAGTCGATCCGTATTCCCCGCGATCTGGCGCATCTCGTCGATCGTGGAAAGGTTGTTCCAGCAGCTGCCCCCGCCGAAGCCGATGCTGACGGGAACACCGTCATGATTGACGCCCTCAGCGTTCTCGTAGCTGTACATGTTGTCGCCGGTGACAACCCAGTTCGCTCCGCCGGTCTCCACAACCACGAACTGCGAGCCAGGCGTATGGGTGTCTCGAGCGGCACGAATCTGCACGCCCGGGAAGAGGTTGAGGTCACCGTCGAGCAGGACCAGTCGACCGGAATCGGCCAGATCGCTGAGCATCTCCACATCGGAAGGGTCGATAGCCCCGATGATCGACTGGAAGAGGCGAGCGTTCTCGAGGGCCCAGCGGGAGCCGTCGAGCTCCTGACGCTGCAAATAGAAGGTCGCATTCGGGAAGCGGCGAGCCGCACCTGCGTGGTCATAGTGCAGGTGAGAAAGGATGACGGTATCGATCTCCTCCGGCGCCACGCTGATCTTCCCCAGCACTACTTGCGGGGGCTGCCAATCGATGACGTCATATCGCTCCGACAGCACGCGATTCGTGCTTTCGTCGTCGTGGCCGACATCGACGAGGATCTGGTGGCCCTCGCCCTCGACATACACATAGCTGTAGGGGAACGGACGGGTGCCTGCGTTCCACTGCCCATAGAAGATGCAACCCATCGGCTGCGTCAGACAGTGGGAGTACTCAAGCATCCAGATGGAGTAGTCAGCCATCGACCATCACCTTCGTCATTGAAGATCTGAACGTTCCCGATCGGAACCTTCGAACTACGCACCGCGCTGTAATCGATTACGTAATCGTATACAGGAACCTACGCCCACCTTCAGGAGGTGTCAAGAGCCGGCCTCATGACGTCACAACTCCCTGCCGGACGGCGGAGTATCTCGGGCATCGGAGGCCGCGGTTGAACGCTGCAGCGGTAGCGCCACACGGCTCAACCGGTAGTTAGGTGGCGACCAAATGTGGGCGCCCCCTGCCGTCCAGATTCGTGCAGTTCGTTCACAGGCAAGCCACGGAGCCTTGCTGGTCTTGTTGAAGGTGTGAGGGTGTGGCATTGGGAGCCAGTCGGTCCGGTGGGGTCGGCTCAGGCCTCGAGGTGCCGAAGGACTGCCACGGCTTCGTCGTAGAGGGCATCGGCTTCTCGGGGTGTGGGAGCGATCGCGGCCAGCCCCAAATCACTGGGCATGAGCCCTCCTGACGGAACGATCTGCAGGACATGCCTGACTACTTCTGCGCCTACTCGGTTACGTGCCGATGCTCAGGGGATTTGCACACCCCCGATCAACCCGAAGTTGCGCCCGCGGGCCCTTTGGCCGACGAGCCTCGCGTGCCGTATGGGCCCCGGATCGCTAGAACGGAACCCCGCAGGACAGGATCACATTGGCGTAGGGGCTCGCCTCCCCGGTCCTGATCAGTAGGCGCGCGTCGGCGCAACGCCGCTTGAACTCCTCGTGGGGAACCAGATTCATGCTGTCGCAGAGGGACTCGACGAGGGCTCGGACTGCGGGGTTCCGGTCTACCGACTCCTCTGCGATCAGTGCGTGCTCCACGACGATCTCGGCGGCGACAGCCAGGAGAACCGCCTCGAAGCTGGGCACGCCGAACACGACCGCCAGGTCGACGACAGGTACCCCGGGAGGATGGGGAAGCCCGCAGTCGGACACGACCACAGTGTCTGTGTGGCCGAGCGCAGAGAGGTGCCGGTTGAGCTCCGCGTTGAGGATGCCTGATCGCTTCATTCCGGGTCTCCCTCGGCGATGCTCGGGTACGACGATTGTGCCCCCGGACGCTGCACCGACAAGGCTGCAACTTCCGTCGCGGTTACAAGGCCCTCGGCCAGCGTCCGACCCGCCGCGAGAACTGTGGCGAGAGCGCCCACGAATGCGTCTCCGGCACCGGTCGTGTCCACTGCCTCGACCTTGCGGCCGGGCTCGCGGTGGAGGGTCCCATCAGCTCCCATCGCCAGGGCACCGGAGGCGCCCAGAGTGATCACAACGCTCTTCGGCCCCATGCCCAAGAGGCGTCGGCCAACATCCTCCGGGTTGGTCCAGGCCTCTGGCGGCTCACCCAGGAGGATCATCGCCTCGCTCTCGTTGACCACCAGGGGATCACAGCCCTCGAGAACGCTCGCGGCCAGGACTGCCGCTGGAGCCGCGTTCAGCATGAGCCGCGTCCCCCGGGAGCGACACTCCCCCGCCACCAGCTCCACGGCGTCCATGGGGATCTCCAGCTGCAGCACCACCACGTCGGCTGCTACCCATGCATGCTCGCAGTCACGGAGGTAGGCCGGCGTCACCGCGCCGTTGGCGCCGGGTGCCACCACGATCGAGTTCTCGCCGTCGGGGGTGACGAAGATGAGGGCGCAACCTGTGGCGCCGGGCACGCTGCCCAGCCCAGACACGTCGGCGCCCGCCCCAGCCAGCGACGCACGCAGCATCTGGCCATAGGGGTCGTCGCCGACGCAGCCGATGAACCTGACGTCACCTCCGATCAGGCTGGCCGCGACGGCCTGGTTGGCACCCTTGCCGCCTGGCGTGATGACCAGGTCGGAGCCGAGTATCGTCTCGCCTCCAGCGGGCCGGCGGCTGACCTGCACGACGAGGTCGGCGTTGGCTGAGCCGATGACGGCGATGGTGCCCACGATGGCGTCCTTTGTCAGGGATGGATGGCTAGTAGGCGAGGCCGCGGGGCTCCGGCCCGAGCGGCGCCTCAGAGGGATTCGGGACGCGGAACCCGTTGGCCTTGTAGGCGTCGTAGTCGAAGGTCTCGCACTCGTCGAAGCCGATCCGGTGGTAGTCGTAGAAGCCGTCCCAGTCCTCGTAGCCCTCGCCGAGGGAACTCTCGAGGAAGGCGTCCGCCATCGCCTCTGCGAGGCGCGGCGCGGTCCAGAACGCCCCCATGGCGAGCAGGTTGGCATTGTTGGCTGTGGCTGCACGCTTTGCCGACGGCAGCGTTTCGGCCACGGCTGCATGCACGTGGGGACACTTGCTGGCCGCGATGTGAATGCCCATTCCGGTGCCACAGAAGGCAAGGGCCTTCTCGTACTCCCCCTCGGAGATCTTCGATCCGACAAGGAAGCCGACCCGGTGGTACATGTCGCATTCCTCCAGCGTGGGGGTGAGGTCCTCGACCGTCCACCCCCGCTCCGCCAGGTGCTTCTTCACGGCTTCCTTCAGCGGAAAGCCGGCGAAGTCTGCACCGACGACGACGTGCTTGTCCCTTGCTGTCTTCATTGGGGTTGTCCTTTTCTCTTCGCGAGTCGGTGATGTGAACGCCTGCCGGACAGGTGGTTGGCTGTAATCACGGCAAGCAGGACTCCGCCCCAGATGAGGGGACGGTAGAAGTTGCTGATGCTGGGGAACATGTTCAGGCCCGAGGACAGGATCTGCAGGATGGCGATGGCGAGCACGACACCGAACAGACGACCGGTGCCGCCGTTGGGGTTGACCCCGCCGAGGACAACGATCAGCACGGTCAGCAGCGTGTAGGTCGAGCCGTAGTCCGCCTTGGCCGAGTTGTAGTTGGCGAGCATCACAAGACCGGCGATGGAAGCGTAGAGGCCGGAGATCATGTAGGTGCGCACCAGCAGGCTAGTGGTGTTGAGGCCGCTGAACCGGGCCGCCTTGGCGTTGGTGCCGAGCATGTAGATCTTGGTCCCGAAGGTCGTGCGGGACATCAGGACGGCGATGAGTGCGGCAGCCACGACAAACACCACGAGTTGGACGGGAATGACTCCGAACAGCTTGCCGGCGAAGGTCGCCCCGTACTGGGGCGGCAGACCGCTCTTCGGCTTGCCGCCGGTGATCAGGATCGCGATACCGGTGAACAGCTCGAGTGAGCCGAGGGTCACCAGGATGGGCGGGATCTTGATCTTCGCCACCAGGAACCCATTCAGGGCCCCGGCAGCCGTCCCTGCCACCAGCGCCGTGACCATGGCGACCGCGATCGCCGTCGCCGCAGTGCCGGCGTCCGCTCCGCGGGGGGCAAGGCTGAGCATCACCACGGCTGCGCCGATCGACGTCATGTTGGCGATCCCGACCACCGAAAGGTCGATGCCGCCGGTGATCATGGTCAGCATGACTCCCAGCGCCATCAACCCGAACTCGGGGAATTGGATTGCCATCGACTGCCACGTCCGCAGGTTGAGGAACCCCTCGGTCTTCACGACGGCGAAAATGAGGATCAGGGCGACCAGGATGATCACCAGCCGGGTGATGTGGGTGTCGCGCCTCAGGTCGCGCATCGGCTTTGAGTCCAGGATGGATGCCTGCATGTCGTGCCCTTTCATCCCAGGACCGCTCGGAGCCCGTTGCCGGACCGCGCCACCTGGTGTGCCGAGATGCCGGTGCCGACGATGATCAGGAGGCCCAGCGAGAATTGCTGCCAGAAGGTGGGGATGCCCACGAGGATCATGCTGTTCTGCACCGTGACGATCAGGAGCGTGCCCAGCATCACCCCGGTCAGGGACCCGGTGCCACCGGTGATTGCGGTGCCGCCGAGGACAACCGCTGCGATGACCATCATCTCCATCCCGAGCAGGTTGGTGGGGTGCATCTGCCCCATCATGGTCGTGCGGACCAGGCCGGCCAGGCTGGCGATGACGCCCACGATCACGTACAGCCAGAACTTGATCCAGCGCACCTTGAAACCTGCACGCGCCGCGGCGCTCTCGTCCCCGCCGAGGGCGTAGATCCCGCGGCCGAACATCGTGAAACGCATGACGAAGAACACGATTGCCACGACGGCCACCAGCATCAGGAAGGACACCGGCATGCTCGAGGTGAGGCCGGTGGTGGGGTTGGTGGCGACGAACAGTGAAGCGCCGCCGAAGCTCGCCATGGATTCGGGGATGTTGGGGATCTGGACCGAGCCCAGCGCGCCTTGCATGACGCCCGAGAACACGTTGGCGGTACCGAGGGTGATGATCAGGGTCGGCACCGTCAGGCGCGAGGTGAACAGCCCGTTGAACGCCCCAAGGATTGCGCCGAGGACCATCACCATCACGAACGGCAGCACCACGCTGCCGGTGTAGCCGGTGTCGACCAGGTAGCGGGTGGTGGCGTAGACCGCCAGCGACGCCAGGGCAGGGAACGAGACGTCGATGCCGCCGGACACGATCACCATGTAGGCGCCCACACCGAAGAGGCCGGGCACCACCATCGCGTTCGCCAGGTCGACAAGGTTGTTCGCAGTGAAGAACTGGCCGCTGCGCACCTGGATGAGGATGCTCAACGCCACGATCACACCGAAGACGTAGAACTCGTTCGACCTGGTCAGTTTCTGGATGAGCTTCGCCACGTCAGTGCCCACCCTCAATCGGACCCTCGCGGGTCATCAGCTCGGCCAGATCTGCTTCGGTGGTCACGGCCGGGTCAAGCTCCTCTTCGATTCGTCCAGCCTTCATCAGCAGGATCCGGTTGCAGTTGCCGATGACCTCCGGGATGTCATCGGAGATGACGATGATTGCCATTCCCTTGGCCGCGAGTTCGCGCAGGATTTCGTGGATGTCGTGCTTGGAGCCGATGTCCACGCCCACGGTGGGGCCGTTGAGGATGAGTACGTCCGGTCCGGTGGCGAGCCATTTGGCGAGGACGATGCGTTGCTGGTTGCCGCCGGAGAGAGTGTTGGCGGCGTTGTCCGGATCAGGGGTGGCGACCTTGAGCTGTTTGACCCATTCGGCTGCCTTGATGCCCTTCTCCCGCGGGTCCAGCAGACCGCCCCGGGACGCCAGGCTGTCGATCTGGGAGATGACGATGTTGTCCCCGATGGATCGTTCGAGGAACAACCCCTCCGTCAGCCGGTCCTCCGGGACGTAGCCGATGCCGTTGGCGATCGCGTCGCGGATGCCGTTGAGGGCGACCGGTTTGCCCTTCATCCGGATTTCGCCGGAGTCACGCTTGTACGCGCCGAAGAGGGTGAGTGCGAGTTCTGTGCGGCCCGATCCCAGCAGGCCGGTGATGCCGAGGATCTCGCCGCGGCGCAGCGTGAAGCTGACGTCCGCGAAGACGCCTTTGACGCCGAGGTCCTTGACCTCCAGGATCGGCTCAGCGTTGGTGTCGCCGAAGGTGAAGTGGGCGTCCTCGAAGTCGCGGCCCGTCATGTGCCGGGTGAACTTCTTGCGGTCCAGCTCCTCGGGCAGGCAGGTGATGACCGTCTCCCCGTTGCGCAGGATGGTGAACCGCTCGCTGATCTCGAAGACCTCTTCGAGCTTGTGGCTCACGAAGAGGGTGGAGATACCGCGTGCCTTCAGGTCCAGGATGATCCGGAACAGCGCATCGACCTCCTTCTTGGTCAGCGCAGTGGTCGGCTCGTCCATGATGATCAGCTTCGCGTCGCTCATCAGCGCACGACTGATCGCGACGAGTTGCTTGTCTGCCACCGAAAGCTGACCGACGCGTTGGTCGAGGTCGACCTTGAAGTCGATCTTGGCGACGGCCTGCTGGGCGATCTGGCGGAAGCGACGCCAGTTCACGAGCTTCTTCTTGCTGGCAAGCTCGCTGTTCAGCGCGAGGTTCTCCATGACCGTCAGGTTCGGGAACACGGAGAAGTCCTGGTAGATGACCTGGACGCCGTTGAGGATGGCCTCGATCGGAGTGAGCCGGGTGTGCACCTTGCCGTTGAGCTCGATCGTCCCCTCGTCGGGTTCGTACACCCCAGAGATGACCTTGATCAGCGTGGACTTCCCACTGCCGTTCTCGCCGGCCAGGCAGTGGATCTCGCCCGGCAGGATCTCGAGGTTGATGTTGTGCAGTGCCTTGACGCCGGCGAAGGACTTGCTCACGTTCTGCACGGAAATGACTTTGTCGACCATCAGTTGTTCCTTGCTGGTGCCTGCCCGCGGCACCAGGCACGCGGGCGGAATCGGTCTTGGCTCGCCGGGGTGTATCGGGTGTTGGCGGCGCGAGGGGGACGCCGCCAACACCCTGCCCTACCTCAGAAGCCGAACTGGTCGACGTTGTCCTTGTTGATGACGATCCAGCCCTTACCCTCGAGGACCTTCGGGTTCTTGGCGGAGAACTTCATGTCCTCGTAACCCTTCACGCCGAGGTTCACAGTGCCTTCGATCTTGTCGCCGTCGAGGATCTTCTTGGCAAGGGCCGCCATGGCGTAGCCGGCGTCGGCCGGATCCCACAGGGTCAGTGCCGAGACCGAGCCGTCGACCAGGATCTTCTTGTTCGCGGCAGGCATGCCGGTACCGGCGGTGAAGACCTTGCCCTTGAGCCCGAGCTCATCGATCGCACGGGCGATGCCGGGTGCGTCGAAGGAAGAGGTGCCCATGATGCCCTTGAGGTCGGGGTACTTCTTCAGCAGCTCCTTGGCGGTCTGGTACGCCTGCTCGCCGTCGTCCTGGGACTCGACGCGGGGCTCGGCTTCCAGCAGCTTCATGTTCGGGTACTTGGCCTTCTGCTGCGCGACGCCACCGTCTGCCCACTCGTTGTGGGACGCGTTGGTGACGTGGCCGACCATGGTGGTGTAAGTGCCTTCGCTGCCCATGGCCTCAGCCAGGTTGTCCATGATGAAGCCGCCGTAGGCGGCGTTGTCGAATGCCTCGATGTCGAACATGGTGTTCTGCTGGCTGGCGCCCTCGTGGGTCACGACGACGATGCCGGCGTCCATGGCCTCCTTGAGCACTGTCTCCAGGGCACCCGGATCGACCGGGACGACCGCGATGGCGTCGACCTTCTGGGCGATGAGGTCCTGGATGACCTGCGCCTGCATGGTCGCGTCGGTTTCCGACGGGCCCTTCTGGTACACGTTCAGCCCGGTGTCGGTGGCGAACTTCTTGACGCCGGTCTCCATGCGCACGAACCAGGGGTTCGTCGAGTCCTTCGGGACAACCGCGATCGTGTAGTTCTTGTCCTTGGCCGGCGCACTCGTGTTCGCACTCGGAGCTCCACCGCTGCTGCATGCAGTCAGTGCGAGCCCGAGGGCGAGGGCGAGGCCCAGGCCCCCGCTGATAAAGCGTCCTTGCTTCATTCCATCCTCCTTGTTGGGCGTTCTTGGGTTCGATTGCTTCCGGCTGCGCTGTGGCTCGCTCAGCCGCGATCAGGCGAGTACGTGTGGGTCCCCGCGAGCAGGGCGGTCATGAGTGAGTACGCCGGCTGGGTGGTGTCGAGTCGGCTGTACTGGATCTGCAGGTCAGCGTCCGATTCGATCTCCAGTGCGTAGGGCACCCCCCGCTCGATGCGGAGTCCCCCGATCGCGTCCGGCAGGTCAGTGCGCAGATGGAGGGCGCGACGCCCCGGGATCGCGATGGGGAGGGACTGCTCTGGCTGGCGGTCGGCGAAGTAGGCCGTGATCAGGATCGTGGCAGCCTCTGCGCGTCGATTCAGGACACAGATGGACTCATGCGATATTTCAGGAGCGGTGCTGGTGGGCGGGATGTATGCGTCCGGGACACACCACCGCAGTCTGTCCGTCACGGACGCAGCGGTGGCGGCTTCCAAGGGGTTGACGGACATTGGTCTCCAAGCGACGTTGCTTTTTGAAGCGCTTCAAACATTGAAGCGATTCAGACAGTATCCTCGATGCGTGAGCCCCGCAACCGTGCGGGCGCGGCCGTTATGAAGTTGATACCGATGCCCCTTGGAGAAGGTCTCGGTTAGGCTCTGGCGCACAGTTGCATCAGGAGGGTCGATGGCCAGGACGCAGAACGGCAACGGCGTCCGTATTCAGGACGTCGCGGCGCGGGCCCGGGTGTCTGTCGGCACCGTTTCCAACACCATCAACCACCCCGAGCTCGTGAGCCAGCGCACCCGTCGAGCCGTCGAGCGCGCGATCAGGGACCTCGGATTCATCCCCAACCAACAGGCGCGCGTGTTGACGGGCGTTGCCAGCCAGGTCATCGGGCTCATCGTCCTCGATGTGGTGAGCCCGTTCTTCATGGAGGCGGCGCGCGCGGTCGAACGGGCAGCACGAGAATCCGGACAGGTCGTCATTCTGTGCAACTCCGACAATGACCCCGAGCGGGAGGCGCAGCTCCTTCAGATCCTCGCTGCCCAGCGGGTTCGAGGCGTCCTCCTGACTCCGGCACGGACCGGTAGTGGCGGCGATCGGCAAAGGATCGAGGCTGGTCATCTGCCCGTGGTCTTCCTCGACTACCGCACCGCAACCGATGACTGCTCGGTCTCCGTTGACGATGTCGCAGGAGCCCGCCTCGCCGTCCAGCATCTGCTGGACCTCGGCCACGAGCGCGTGGCGTTCGTCGGCGGAGGGCGTGGCCTGCGGCAGCATGTCGAGCGAGCACAGGGCGCACGTGAGGCGATCCTGGCCGCCGGGCTGGACCCGACCACCGCATTGGTCGAGGTCACCCAGGACGGCCTCGGCATTCAGGACGGCGTCCTGGCAGCTGCGCAGCTGTTGAGCGACAAGCTTCCGACCGGGATCTTCTGCGGCAACGACATGATGGCCTTCGGTGTATACCGAGGACTCAACCGGGCCGGCGTCAAGGTGCCCCATGACGTGGCTCTTGTGGGCTACGACGACATCGACTTCGCTGCAGACTGGGTGGTACCACTAACGTCAGTGCGGCAACCCACGGACCAGCTTGGCTACCTTGCTGCCCAACTCTTGCTTGAGCACTCGGCCGGGGACGAGACCCACGTCCACCGCCAGACGGTCCTCCAGCCAGAGCTCATCGTGCGCAAGTCGAGCACGCCTCGCGGATGACCTTGCCCGGCGGCATTGCCACGTGGTTCATGGGCACCTAGGCCCGCCGGGTGTGGGTTCCCCCGCTGGAGTCGGAGCTTGTAGCCCCGGGCCGGAGCGCTGATGGGCATACTGCTGGCATGACGCGCTCAATTGAGCTCAGCTGGCTTCTCGACGACATCGCCATGTACGGAACGTTGACCGTCCCCGATGGCGCTGGCCCCTTCGCCGGGGTGGTGATGGTTGCCGGGAGCGGACCCACCGATCGGGATTGGAACTCCCCGTTGATGCCCGGTGACAACGGTAGTGGCGCCCTGGTCGCACTGGCTCTGGCCGACGCTGGTCTGGCGAGCCTGCGCTACGACAAGCGCGGCTCCGGCCCGCACCTCGCCGAGAATCTGCCGGGCATGATCGGCCACATCAGCATGCAGTCCCACCTCGATGAACTCGTCGCCGCTGTCGGGGTTCTGGTCACCCAGGAGGGCCTCGACGCGACCCGGATCGTGGGATTGGGCAACAGTGAGGGGTGCCTGCACGTCCTTCACCATGCGACGAGCCCCCAGCCGGTTCCCTTCGTCGGCCTCGTGCTCACAGCCCCTCCGGGGCGGGCGATGGGCGACCTGTTGCTGGCACAGCTCGCGCTGCAGCTGGACCAGCAACCCGACGGCGAGGAGCTGTATCCGATGGTCGAGGCTGCTGCCGCCCGCTATGCAGCCGGCCAGCCCATGGACCCGGATCCCGGGTTGCCCGAGTACCTGAGGATGGTGCTGTCCAGCTTCGATACGCCCGCGAACCTCCCCTTCGCGCGTGAGCTGTGGAACGAGGACGCCGCCGACAGCCTGCCGCTCGTTCGAGTCCCCACTCTGGTGATCATCGGAGGCAAGGACCTGCAGGTCGACGCACACATCGACGGTGGCCTCCTCCAGGAGGCTGCCAGCGGACTGCGCAACGTGACGTTCGCCTTTCCCGCCAACGCCAATCACCAGCTCAAGGAGGAGACCCGGAGCACTTCGGAGATTGCAGCGTCAGGTGAGCTCCGGTACAACGATCCGGACGCACATCTGGACCCCGAGACCGTCGGCCTCATCCTGTCCTGGCTCGCAGATACGCTCCCGGATCACGCCACGGATCCTCGTCCCGCGTAGCTGGGTGGAAGCCTCAGGAACGCCTCGGCGCGGTCACGCCGGCCGCGACTTGGGCAACCTCTTCGGCCGTGGGCCACGCGCGAGTCGCAGTGTGTTCTCGTCCCTGGCCGGTTCGCGGAGCCCTGACCCGACCTTCCTCACGGGCGTCTGGGCAGCGCCGCGGACCTGAGCCACGCCTGGAAGGCCGCGCTCGGCTCCACCCCCAGCTCGCGCCGGGCAAGGTCGCGGTAGCGGACGTAGGCCCGCCGCGCCTCGATGAAATTGCCCTCGGCGACGTGGGCTTCGACCAGCGCCCGGTGCGCGCTCTCCCGCAGCGGCTCGACAGCCACGGCGTCCATCGCTGCGTCGATGGACTCCCCGTAGCGTCCTGCCGTCCGCAACACCCGGCTGAGCACTTCCAGGGCGTGGAGCATGCGCTGCCGGATCCGTTCGCGTTCGAAGATCACCCATTCGTCGTACCAGCCCGGGAGCAACTCCGCGACGGTGGTCGTCCACTCCGGAACGTGCATGTCCGCCTCGGACGCAGTCCCCGCGATCAGCCGGTCCGCCCAGGCGCACAATTCCTCGAGGTCGGTGGTGGTGCGGTCGCGCAGGAAGATGCTGGTCTTGTCCGACTCGAGCACGCCGATGCCGGCCCCCCGCAGACGCCACATCGTCGAGCGCAGGTTCCCCGAGGCTCGATCCTCTGTGCCCTCGGGCCACAGTGATCCCGCAGCATGACGGCGATCCACCCGTCCCCGCTGCAGCGCGACGAACGCGAGAAGCCGCTTGCAGCCCTCCGGCACGGCGTACCTGCGACCGTCCTGCAACACACACGGCTCGCCAAGCAGATAGATCACATCCGCGACTGCCTGACCGGTCTCGATGTACGCGGCGGTCATGCTGCTCCCCCTTCGCGTCCAGCTAGGAAGAGTCAGACGCTAGGGCCGCCGCGTCACGACAGCGTCACATCCGTCACCGCATGCGCACCGGCAAACTCAGCAACACTACGACGCCGTCTGCGACGGGTCCGGTTCCTTGGGTTCGTGGTGATGGTGGTGATGGTGTCCGCAACCACAGTCGTCGGAGTCGTCTGTCTGCGGGTCCTTGGTCCCGTGATGGTGATGGCCGCACCCGCAGTCCTCCGGATGGTCGTGCTCGGGATCGTCGGGCTCGTCGGAGTCGTCCGATCCGCTTGGGTTGTCGGAGGCGCACGGCTTGTCCGAGCCGCACAGGCGGTCATAGATCACCAGGATCTCGACGACCGGCCCGGCCGTGAGCTTCTCGCACCAGGCCGTGGCCGCAGCCCGCTGGCAGTCCTGCATGGCCTGCGCCCCGGTGAGCAACGAGACGGCCTCGACGCCGGCCGACCACGTGGTCAGGGCCAGGCACAGGCAGTCGACGTAGGCGGCGTTGTCCGCGTAACCCAACCAGATCCGCTCGAGCCTGCGCTTGAGGACGAGAGCCGTGGCGTACTGCTTCTTGAGGTCGATCTTGGCTGCGTCATCGGCGAGGGCCGCGAGGATCGCGTCCAGGTCGGCCTTGGCAGCATCGACCCGTTCGGTCAGCTTTCCCGGTTCGAGCACGAGGACGTCGAAGCAGGCCTTCGCGCTGTCGACGTAGGCCTGGTAGTGCGCGATCCGGCGCTGCAGCTTGCGGTAGTTCTCCGGCGGCACCGGGTCGAACTCGATCGTCTGGACGCAGCAGCCCAGCGGGCCTTCGCAGCAGTCCAGCTGGCCCTCGACCTCGCAGAACGCCTGGTCGAGGCAGCGGATGACACGGTCCTGCTCGATCAGGCAGCGGATGCGCTCAAGGAGGTGCTTGACCTGGTGCTTCATGTCCTGCACCTTCAGCGCGGCCTCGTGGCGATGCTCGCGGTAGTCGGTGCGCGCCTGGGCGTAGGCGTCCCTGGCCGCCTCGAGTGCTTCCGAATGCGCCTTGGTGTACTCAAGCTGGGCAGTCAGCCCCGCATCGCGGCACTTGCGTTCGTCGATGGAGGATGACGGGTCGCAGCCGCCCTCATCCTGTGGCGGCCGACAGTCCCGCCAGTCGTCTGGATCGTTCGTGTGTGGGCGATCCTTGCTCATGGTGCTCCCTTCAGTGACGGCGCTCCGAGTCTCCGCAGCCGGCTGTCACCGTGCCGTCGCGCCCGGGGCCGCTGGCGACGCGGCGGTGACGCGCGCTCCGCACGATGACGGTCATGGCGGGTTACCAGGCGTTGCAGGCGGCGGGCGTGAGCATCGTCGCCCTGCTCAATCGCCGCTTCGGTGAGCGGGACGGCGGCGCCGGCCTTGCTGCCATCCTCGCGAACACCCGCCAGCTCAAGACCATGGCCAACAACAACGGCCAACTCATCCAGCAGCCCGCCATCTCGGTCTTCTGCTACCGGGTCAGCGTGAACCGGGAGACCCGTCCGGGCTGGTCGGCGGTCACCAACGCAGACGGCATCCCCCGCATCCCGCTGCAGCTCCACTTCCTGCTCGGCGCCTTCGCCGCCACCGTCGAGGAGGAACTCCTGTGGCTGGGCCTCGCAGCCCAGGTGCTCGAGAGCGAAGGCATCCTCACCGGCCCCCTGCTCCTGCCGGTCACCCAGGGCGGGGGCGGCGCTGTGAACCCGTGGCTGCCGGGCGACATGGTGCAGGTGGTCACAGACGACCTCGCCATGGACTCGATGAGCGAGGCCTTCCAGGCGCTCAGCACCGACTATCGCCTACAGCTGCCCTACCTGGCCCGCGTCATCGTCATCGACGGGGAGCCGCAGCCCGTGGGGCCGAGGGTCGCCACTGTTGCCGGACGCGTCGACCGGACGCCGTCATGAGCACCGACACCATCGAGACCAGCATCGGCCCGGTGCCGGTGCTGCACCGCCTGGCACTCGGCCTCATCTCCCACGACGTGGTCACCGACCGCGGCACCACCGGGCCGCTCCGCGTCGGCTGGGAGGCCGCGGGCCACCTGCTGCCGGCGGGGCGCGAGGTGTGGTGGCCCTGCGTCGACTTCGAGCGGGTCGGCGGCGGGCGGTTCCGGCTGCGTGCCACTCCCCGGCGTCCCGATCAGCTGACGGTGCGGCTGTACGACCCCAGCCGTCGCTACGTTCCGCGGCGGCTTGGCGTGACACTGTGGCCGTACAGCGCACTGGTCGACCCCGTACCGGCGAACCTCATCGCCGTCGCCGCCCGTACCCTTCCGATCTGGCTCTTGCCCGGCGCCGCCTACCCGGTCTCGCCCGGCATGACGGCTGTGCGCGGACGCATCACCCGGCAGGGCGTGCCGCTGCCGTGGGCACGGGTCAACGCCGTGGACGGGGGCGGGGCGATCCTCGGACGCGCGCACGGCGACGACCGCGGCGAGTTCCTGATGCTGATCGGCGACACCAACCAGAACCCCCTGCAGAGCACGGTGACTGTGAACCTTGTGGTGCGCGGTGCGGGCGGGCCGCCCCCGCCGACACCGGTCCTCGACCCGCCGATCGAGCCGGTCGCGCGCCCGTCCAACCCACCGCTGCCGGCGGACCTCGACAACCCTCTGCTGCGGGGGCGCACCACGCCCGCCGGTCACGTGGCCAACACCGCCGTCATCCCGCCGCTCATCGTCAAGGTCGGTGAGGAGATCGTTCTGCCCACCGACGTCCCGTTCAATCCCTGAGGAGACCACCCATGCCCGAGTACCTCACTCCCGGCGTCTACGTCGAAGAGACGAGTTTCCGTTCCCGCTCGATCGAGGGCGTCGCGACCTCGACCTTCGGCATGTCCGGGCTCACCCGCTACGGCCCCACGCCGTACTTCCTGACGCCGCCGGGGTGGCCGAGGCCGCTGGTGATGGTGCCCAGCCCGACCCTTGTCACCAGCTTCACCGAGTTCGAGCGCGCGTTCGGGGGCCTCGGGGAGGTGGGCAACGACGGGCTCGCCGACCGGGTGAACTACCTGGCGTACGCCGCGCGGGCCTTCTTCGCGAACGGTGGTCGCCGGCTCTACGTCTCCCGGGTGTTCCCGTACACCCTTGACCAGAACGGCCTGCCGACCCTTGCGGACAACTTCGCTGCCCTGCCGGTCGGAATCCCGGCGGTTGCGACCTTCCGCTCCCGCTGGCCGGGGGCGGCCGGCAAGGAGTTCGCCATTTCCGTGAGCTTCCAACGCAGCAAGAACATCCTGATCCCCGGCGCGGCGCCCAACCCCGCCGTGCTCAAGGGCGTCCAGCCGGGCGCGGCGGTCGAGACCTTCGCCTCCCCGGACGCCATCCCGAAGGACACGGTGCCACCGGTAGCGCCGGTGCCCGGAAACGTGCAGATCGTGGCCCGCGCAGCAGACGGCACCCTCGGCTTCCGCGGTCCGGGCAACACCGTCGTCGCGCCAGCTGCCGGTGCGGGCGTGGCGCACCTGACCGTCACCGTCAACGTGCGCTGGGGTGGCCAGCGGCTGGATTCCTACACCGGCCTTGAGTTGGACAGCGTGCACCCCCGCGGAGTCGCCAACGTCCTGCAGGCGGAGGATCCGGCCGACGACTTGTCGCTGGTCTGGTTCGACACCGGAACCATTCCGCCGGCTTCGCTCACCGCTGGCGACCTGGTCACCGGTCTCCTCACCCTCACCAACGAGCAGTTCATGACCGGCGGAGGCGAGGGCATCGTCCTGAGCCCGAGCGACATCGCAGGAACCCCCGCCGACCCCGACGACGAGAAGCGGGCAGCCACCGGCCTTGCCGCCCTTGCCGAGGTCGAGGACATCGCCATCGTGGCCATCCCTGACGCCGTGCGCTTCGACGAGGCCGGGCAGGAGACGGCAACCAACAGCCTGATCGAGCACTGCCAGGCCATGAAGGCCTACCGGGTGGGCGTTGTCGACCCCCGCAAGGACAGCTCCATCTCCGAGGTGCGCAAGTTCCGGGCGAAGTTCGACACCACCTACGCCGCGCTGTACTACCCGTGGATGGACATCCTCGACCCCACCGCTCGGCCCGACCCGGGCGCTGCCCCGGCCGTCCTGCAGCTGCCGCCCAGCGGGTTCGTCGCCGGCATCTACGCCCGCAGCGACATCGCCCGGGGCGTTCACAAGGCGCCGGCCAACGAAGTGGTGCTCGGCATCACCGGGTTCCGGCAGAACGTGACGTTTGACCGGCAGTCGGTGCTGAACCCCGAGGGCATCAATGCCCTCCGGTTCTTCGAGGGACGCGCGAACAGGGTGTGGGGTGCCCGGACGATGAGCTCCGACCCCGAATGGAAGTACCTCAATGTACGACGACTCTTCCTGTACCTCGAGCACTCGATCGACCGCTCGACGCAGTGGGCCGTCTTCGAACCGAACAACGAGCGCCTCTGGGCGTCCATCAGGCAATCGATCGAGGACTTCCTGATCACGGTCTGGCGCACCGGTGCCCTGATGGGCACCAAGCCCGAGGAGGCGTTCTTCGTGCGCTGCGACCGCACCACGATGACCCAGAACGACCTCGACAACGGCCGGATGATCTGCCTGATCGGCGTCGCCCCGACCTACCCGGCCGAATTCGTGATCTTCCGCATCGGTCAGTGGACCGCCGACGCGCAGCAGAGCTGACCCACGCAACCACAAGGCAGGTGAACCATGGCAACCAGAGACAACCCGTACGGCGCGTTCAACTTCCTGGTGAAGCTGGGCGACGAGGGTGGTGAACAACAGGTCGTCGGGGGCTTCTCCGACGCCAGCGGGCTCGGCAACGAGATCAAGTACTCCGAGTACCGCAACGGCAACGACCCGGACAACCACGTTCGCAAGGTCCCGAACATCAACACCACCGACGACATCACGCTCAAGCGCGGCCTGATCGGCGACCTGCGGCTGTTCTCCTGGTTGAAGGCCCAGCGCGAGGGCGACCTCGACCCGCGCACGGTGACGATCACCCTGATGGACGAAGGGCACCGGGACGTGTGCTCCTGGGTTCTCCGCAACGCCCAGCCCAAGAAGTGGGTGGGACCGACCATGGCCGGCAAGGGCGGTGGCGAAGTGGCGATGGAGGAGCTCCACCTCGTTGCCGAACAGATCGACTTCAAGTCGTGACCCTGACCGCCGGCTTCCAGGCGCCCGGGCACCCGGGTGTCTACCTTGCGCCCGCCCCACCACCGGAGACCCTGCAGCGTGAGCGCCTGGACATCGCGGGGTTCGTCGGGGTGGCACCACGGGGGCCGGTGGACCAGCCGGTGCGGCTGGGCCGGTGGTCGGAGTTCGTCCGGATCTTCGGCGGCCTGGAACCGGCGCCGGGAGGCCCGGTACGCCTGCTGCCCTACGCCGTCTCGGCCTTCTTCCGGCAGGGCGGACAGGTCGCCTACGTGGTGCGGGTCGCACCGCACGGCCCCGACGTCACCCCCACCGAGGAGGCCACCGCCACCTTCCAGCTCGCACTCGACGGCCCGGCCGCGCTGCTGCGCGCAGCGAACGAGGGCGCGTGGGGCAACAACCTGCACCTGCACCTGCTGTACCGCGCCACCCGGCTCGGCCTGGCCGAGGTGGAGGAACAGGACGTGCTCCGCCTGCCGCCGGGAGCTGCCGTGCCCACCGGCTCCCTCCTGCGCCTCAGCGACCCGGCACTGCCCTCGGGGGTGGTGCTGCGCTGGGTGACCCGCGTGGACGACCGGCTGGCTCGCGGCGACCGGCCACGGGTCTGGATGGACGCCGCCGTGGCGCTCACTCCCGGCACGCTTGCCGGCTTCGAGGTGGTCAGCGGCACCCTTTCGATCGACGACCCGGCGGGAGGCGGCGGCGAGCAGCTCACCGGTCTGGGGCTGCGGCCCGACCACCCGAGGTGGCTTCCCCGCGTCCTGCAGGACCAGGGCGTGCTGCGCAACGAGCCGCACCTGGTGGTGGCCGTCGGCGACTGGCTGGACGTGGACCTGATGCCCGGCCCGGCCCTCTCCCCCGTCGGTGTCGATCTGGTGACCGCTGGCACGGACCGGTCGCACCTGGTGGACGCCGCATCGTTCTTCGACCCGGACGCCGGTGATGCCTACAGCATCGACGAGGACGAGATCCCCGGCCAGGCCTCTCCCCGGGTCGGCGTCGACCGGATCGCCCGGGTTCCCGAGCTCGGGTTGCTGTGCGTGCCCGACCTGACCTGGCGGTCCTACACGCCCGTCCCGGCACCACCGGCGCGACGTCCGCGGGCGCGGGGTCGGTGGGCAGGGGCGCGGTGCTGCAGTGTCTGCGCCGCTGCCGAGCCCGAACCGGTCTTCACACCGGTCGAGGTGGTCCCGGGCGGACTGGACCCGACAGCGCCCGGCGACCTGCTCGAGCTCGTGAACCGGCAGGAGCGGGTGGTCGAGGCGGCTCGCCGGTACCGGCGCTTCGTCGCCCTGCTCGACGTACCCGACGGGCTCCCGCTCAGCCAGGTGACGACGTGGCGCGCCCACTTCGACGCCAGCTACGCTGCCGCGTACCACCCGTGGCTCGCCGTCGCCGACGGCCCGGACGGACGGGCGCTGCCGATCCCCCCGTCCGCCTTCGCTGCCGGCATCATCGCCGAACGGGAACTGCGGCTCGGCCTGCCCTGGGGTCCGGCGAACGAGCTCGCCAGGGACGCGGTGCGGGCCGAGGCCGCGGTCACAGACGCCGTCCACGACCGGTTGCACGGCATGGGCATCAACGTGTTCCGCGCCGAGCGCGACGGCTTCCGGCTGACCGCCGCGCGCACCCTGTCTTCCGACCCCGACTACCGCCAGCTCAGCGTCCGGCGCCTGATGACGATGCTGCGGCTCAGCCTCGAGCGGCAGACCCAGTGGCTGGCCTTCGAGCCCAACACCCCGGAGTTGCGGGAGCGGCTGGCGCGGGTGCTCACCGGCTTCCTGCGCGACCTGGCCCGGCGCGGGGCGTTCGCCGGGCGCACCGAGACCGAGTCGTTCTTCGTTCGCTGCGGCGACGACGTGAACCCGCCCGCATCGCAGGCACTGGGCCGGCTGATCGCCGAGATCGGGGTCGCCCCCGCCGTTCCGCTGGAGTACATCCTCGTCCGCATCGCCCGCGACCCGGACGGCAGCCTGACGGTGGCCCGCGATGAGTGACGTCTTCCTGCTGCCAGCCTTCCGGTTCGGCGTCACCCTCACCCGCGTGGCGGACGGTGGCACCCCACCCAAGCCGTGGGATCCCGACGTGCTCGACAACGAGGGCCACTTCGCCGAGTGCAGCGGCCTCGACCTGGAGGCCGACGTGAAGGAGTACCTCGAGGGTGGCCGCAACGATGGCGTCATCAGGCAGGTCGGACGGGTGAAGCTGTCGCCGATCGTCCTCAAGCGCGGGATGTTCTCCGCGGACGCCGGGACCGCGGCCAACATCGACCTCTGGGCGTGGCTGACCCGCATGGTCAGCGGGGCACTGCCGGTCTCCCGCTACGACGGACGCATCCAGATCTACGACCCGGCGCTGCGCACCCCGCTGGCCACCTGGACGTTCGACCGCGGACTGCCGCAGAAGGTGACCGGCCCCACCCTGAACGCCAGGACCGGCGAGATCGCGATCGAGGAGCTGCACATCGTGCACGAAGGCCTGCGGATGGAGGCGCCACAGTGACCACCACACTCATCCGTGCCACGCTCACCCGGCTGAAGCAGGTGCCGGGCAAGGGCAAGAAGGGCAAGCCGTCGTTCACGCCCGATCCGAAGGGCACCTACGAGGTGCAGTTCAACCCGACGACCCTCAAACTGACCCGCTCGAACAACGTCGACAAGGGCGCCTCGACCACCAACACCCAGAAGCGACAGGTGCCGTCGGTGCAGCCGGCGACGCTCACCTTCGACCTCGAGTTCGACACGGCCGAGGGCGACGGCCAGGGCAAGCCGAAGGACGTCCGCGACCTCACCCGCATCGTGCGGCAGTTCACCGAGCCGACCAGGGAGAAGCCCACCGAGCCGCCGCCTGCGGTGAGGTTCGACTGGGGCACCTTCCGGTTCCAGGGCATCGTCACCCAGCTCACCGAGGACCTCGACTACTTCTCGCCCGATGGGCGCCCGTTGCGGGCGAAGGTGTCGGTGACGATCACAGAGCAGAACCCCGAATGGGAAGCCGGGGAGGTCGGGCCCGGCGCGCGTGACGCCCGGGCCGCAGGCGGCGCGGCCGCGGCGACGCGTCCCAGCAGCCCCGGCGGCGCCGCTGTGCCCGGAGGCGTGCCGGGGACCGGCCCCGGCTCGTCCGCCACGCCCAATCCGGTGTCGACAGCGCTGGCCCAGGCCGGCGAGAGCGTGCAGCAGCTGCTGACGAGGCTCGACGCCGATCCGGCCACGTGGCGTTCGGCGATGGCCGGGCTGGACAGCCCGCTGTCCCTCACCGCAGGGGCGCAGGTGCAACTGGGCGCGAGCGTCTCCGCTTCCGCCTCGGCTTCGGCATCGGCGAGCTTCGGGGTGGGCGGCGGCTTCACCGCGTCCGCCGGGGTCAACGACGTGGCCGAGGCACGGGCGGCGCTGGGGTTCGGCGGCGGCGCCTCCCTCGGCGTCGGCGCGCCCGGCGAGGCACGGGCCGGCTTCGTGCTCGCCGAATCGGGCGGCCTCGGCGTCGCGTCCGTCCGTGTCGAGGCCGACGCGGCCGCGGCGGCCCAGGCCAGCGCCCGCGCATCGTTCCCTGTGCCCGCTGCCGCGGTCACCGCCCGGGCCGGCGCGAGCGCGTCCGTCTCGCCGCCCGACCCCCGTGCCCTCAGCTACGGCCGCGGCGTACCGCTGCGGGCCCGGATCAGCTGGTGACGCCCCGGTAACGGCGCACCGGTGAGACTGCCGGTACCTCTCGAGAAGGGTCAGCGCCATGAGTGTGCATGTCGGCGAGATCCACACCGAGCTCTCCGGTGCCAGCTCCTCCGGTGTTGCGATGCAGGGCGGCGAGCAGGGCGGCGCCAAGCATCCCGGGGCACGCGAGGACGAGTGGAGCGCGGCCCAGGCACTCGTGCAGCGCCTGCGGCACCGCGTGTGCGCGGAGGACTTCGATGACTGACACCCTGCTCGGCGTCGCCACCCCGGTCTTCACCGTCGGGGGCGAAGCGGTCGGCGGGCTCGCCCGCGACTGCGTCCGGCTGGTCGTCGACGAGGGAGTGGAGGGGCTACGGACGCTGGAGGCGCACTTCGTGGCCACCGGTGTCGGGGCCCCCGGTCCGCCGGGCGAGTTGCTGCACCTGGACGGAAGCGAGTTCGACTTCGGCACCGACCTGCAGGTGGCTGTGGGCCCCGACGGCGCCCAGCAGGTGATCTTCGACGGCACGGTGTCGGGAATCGAGGTGGTGCTCGGCGACAGCGAGCAGCCCCGGGTGGTGATGCTGGCAGAGGACCGCCTGATGCGGCTGCGGATGACGCACCGGATGCGCACCTACACCGACGTGACGGACGCCGACGTCGCGCGGCAGATCGCAGACAAGCACCATCTGGACGCCGACGTGAAGGTGGAAGGCCCGCACTACGACGTGCTGCAGCAGGTGAACCAGAGCGACCTGGCGTTCCTGCGCGAGCGTGCCCGGCGGCTGCAGGTGGACCTGTGGTGCTCGGGCAAGACGCTGCACCTCAGTGAGCGCGCGAACCGCCACGGCAACGCGATCACGCTGATCCACGGCGCCGACCTGCTCAGCTGCCGCCTCTCTGCCGACATCGCCCACCAGCGCACGGACATCGCGGTGAGCGGCTACGACGCGCGCAGGAAGTTGGTGATCGACGAGCACGCGAACGCCGACACGATCCGCGCCGAGGCGTCGGCCGGACGCACCGGTCCCGAGGTGCTGGACAAGGCGTTCGGCGCCACGGCGAGCTTCCGGGTGCGGGAAGCGCCGTTGACCACCGCCGAGGCGAAGGCATGGGCGAGGGCCGAGATGCTGCGCAGGGCCCGGCGCTTCGTCTGCGTCACCGGCATGACCCGCGGCACTCCCGACCTGACCGTCGGCAGCCAGTTGCGGCTCGAGCTCGTGGGCGCACCCTTCGAGGGCAGCGGCTACTACGTGACGAGGGTGACCCACACCTACGACAACGAGCGCGGACTGCGCACCGCGTTCGCTGCCGAACGCCCGACCCTGAATCCGGCGTCGTGATGGGCCTGCCCGCTCCGGTCGACGGCCAGGGCCCCCGGTTCTTCGGGGTCTACCCGGCGATCGTCACGCAGCTGTACGACGATCCCGACCACACGGGACGCGTCCAGGTGCGGTTCCCGAGCCTCGGCAACGACGGCGACCGTGACGTGCGGGCGTGGGCCACACTGTGCAGCCCGTACGCGGACGCCGACCAGGGCCTGCAGATCATGCCCGAGAAGGACAGCCAGGTGGTGGTGGCCTTCGAGGCCGGTGACTTCCGTCGTGCCTACATCGTGGGGGCTGCCTGGAACGGCACGACGAAGCTGGCGCACGACCCGGCCCAGACCAACAACATCCGCATGCTTCGCACCAGGGCCGACAGCCGGCTGGAGTTCGACGACACGGCCGGGGCGCCCAAGATCAGCATCACCACCAAGAAGGGCTACAAGGTCGTCATCGACGAGGGCGCCCAGGAGATCACCATCGCGCACCCGAACAAGTGCACGATCACGCTCACCGCGTCCGGCACCGTCGACATCAACGGGGCGAGCGCTGTGAACGTGAAGGCGCCGGAACTCAATGTCACCGCCGCCACCTCGACCTTCAGCGGCATCGTGAACTGCACGACGCTCAACGCCAGCGTCGGGATCACGTCGCCGCTGTACAGCACGGGAGTGGGGAACCTCTGGTGACCACGGGCTTCGTGATGCGATCACCCTGGTACGACCGGGTGCGGGAGGGTACCGACCTGCGCTCCCCCCGGTCGCTGCGCCCGCGGCTGCAGATGTACGACAGCACGCAGTTCGTGAAGCAGTTGCTGCACGACCCGGCGGACAGCGTGACGTTCGGCGACGACGACGTGTGGACCTATCCCGTGCCGGCGACGCCCTCGGTGACCGACGACACGCGGCTGCGGCTGGCGACGTCGAAGCTGGTGCGGACGAACCTGCGCAAGCTGTACCAGCCGAACCACCAGCGGTTCTACGTTGTGGTGGTCGAGGTGTTCTGCGACGTTCCCGGATTGCCTCGGGCCGGGTCGCACGACGAGATCGACGTCTCGTTCAGGATGCGCCGCATGAACACGTCGCTGACGGCGAAGGGGCGGCCGGCGCGACGGGTGGCCACACAGCTGGTGCACGAACTGGCGAAGGCGCAGAACATCGAGACCGCCACGAGGGCCCCCGACGTACGCGACGTGTGGTGGGCGGACGTGGCGTGGCGCCGCCAGTTCATGGCCGACCACGCGGACGACCTGGCCGCCATCGAGTCAGCGACCGACCTGCAGCAATGGCTGGTGACGCCCGCGGGCAAGGGACGCTGGCGCACCGTCGACGACCCGAGCGACCCGATCCTCGCCGATCAGGACGAGCAGGAGGAGACGGTGCCGATGTGGCGGCTGCCGGTCCGCGAGATCGATGCCGGGTCCGACTGCGACGGGCCCGAGACGCGGTCGCTGTGGTTCGGGTTGGTGCCGACGTTCTCCGACGAGCACTGGCTGGCACCCCAACCCGGTGGCAAGCCGCCGCTGCCGGAGCCGAAGCTCGACGACCACGCGATCTACCAGATCGAGTGCATCGTGTCGCAGCCGCGTCCGGACTGTCCCCCGTTCACCTGGGTGAGCGCACCGACCGAGCCGTTCCGGCTCGCCGATCCGATGGATCCGGCCGGGACGAAGAACCGCACGGTCACGATCACTCTCCCGGACCTGCGGCGGCTCGCCGCGCGGGCTGGTGAGAAGCAGGGGCCGGGTGGGGTGCGGGTGGTGACGCCGCCGGACTCGCAGCTGATGATCAACCCGTTCAAGGGCATCCCCGATTCGGGTGCCGGCCGGGTGGGAGCCGGCGCAGCGATCTGCACGTTCGCCTTCGAGCTGTTCTTCCTCGTCGCATTCTTCCTGTTCCTGATGTTCCTGCCGATCGTCATCCTGGCGTTCCAGCTGTGGTGGATGCTCGCCCTCCGGTTCTGCATTCCGCCGAGCATCGGCTTCTCCGCGACGGCCGACTTCATCGCGACCGGCAAGCTGCTGGTGGATGTCGGGGCCGACGCCACCTTCAGGGCCGAGTTCAACATCGCCATGGGCAACGACTTCACCCAGTTCGCCGGCGGTGACCAGACTCCCGACTGGGTGGAGAGCCTGGACACGGCGAAGGACCCGGGTGGCGCGTTCGTCTTCAAGAACGATTCGACGCTCACCCACGCCGTCCTGGTCGGCACCGACCCGCTGGACACCGTCCAGCCCGGTCCGCCGCCGCGCGAGACCAGCCCCGCCGACCCGCTCTGCGCGACGCCGTAGCCGAGCCGTTCAGCTGCCCAGGAGCGGCAGGTAGGTCCCGGCGCAGTTCTCGCACGTGACTGTACCCGCGCCCGGACGGGGTTGGTCGGCGTTCGCCACAAGGAAGTAGCCGGCGTCGATGGCGATGAAGTCGGCCACAGACAGCCTCTCGATGTCCTCGGGGAGGACGTCCCGCACCTCGTCGAGCTGGACGAGGGCGGACGCCATCCGCACGATTGCCGTGAATCCCACCGAGCCGGAATGGCGGTACGCGTAATCGGGGTCGGGGACGCTGCCCGCCGGCGCCAGCCGCTTCCAGGCGTCTTCCTGCCGCCCGATGGCCACAGCATCGTCCGCGCGGCGGAGCCCGGCGAGGGTGGTCACCGGATGAAGGTCGGCCTCGGGGGCGAGAAGGCCGCTCGGCAGCTCAAGGGAGACGCGGGCGGCAGCCGGCAGCGCGTCCAGGCGCCGCCCCGGTGGGTGTGGCGCCGCCAGCGCGGGCACGGCGAGGAAGGCGCCGCCCTTCACCGTCATCGCCGGCGGGGCCGACGACAGGGCAAGCGCGACGGTGACCAACGCCAGCACCGCCTCTCGCTCGCGGCAGTGCGGACACAGCACCCGGAAGCGCGCCCGGGTCCTCAACTCCCCCAGCCACCGGTTGCGCTCACCGAGCAGCCTGGCGAGCGCCGGCGCGTCCTGCACGATGTCGACGGCCTCGTCGTAGCCAGGCGGCTCTCCATCGATCACGTCGATCGCTTCGAGCACGGCGAACACGAGCTCTTCGACGCCGAGCCCCGAGGAAACCTTCACTCGGGTGATCACGTCGCCGGCCGCGCCGGCTGCCAGTCTGACGCGCCGCGTGGCGGAACCCACCCGGAGATCCAGTTCCCGGCCAGGGACCTGGGCGACTGCCCCGCTCACAACCCATTCCGCACGTCGTCGATCGTGGCCGGGTAGAGCAGATTGCGCAGCACGGTCTCGTTGCCCGTGCCGCCGAAGAGCCTGATCGCTGCGGCGTTCAACGGTGTCACTTCGACCCGCGACGTGTGGCCGTAGAGGCCACTCGTCGTCTCGCCCCTGTCCTTCACGTAGCCCACCAGCACATTCTGGGCCTCAGTGACCTCAGTGCCGCCAACGCTAGTGATAAGCAGGTCGGTCACGTCGTAGTCGCCCACGATCTTGAAGATGCCCTCCACCTGCTTGTTGCCGGCCTTCACCTCCTCGGTCGTGGGCAGCCGGAGCGAGGTGATCTGGGCGAGCCGGTTCGTGATCGAGGTGAGCCTGTAGTCCTTCAGGTCGCCCTTGCCCGCAGCGATCTGCTCGTTCGGGTTGAGCGGTGTCACGTCGTCGGACTGCTTCAGCATGGCGGCAATGTCCATGTTCTCCTTCACCCGGATGCCCGCCACCTTCTCGCTGATCTCATCGAGATAGAGGAAGCTCTTCACCTCCCGGCGCTCCTCCACGGCCTGTCTCGCCGATTCCCGCACCCTCACCAACCGGTCGGCGGGCGAGTCCCCGCCCGTCCCGGCAGAGACGCCGCTGGCCTCGGCCACACCGATGCTCGACCGCATGGCGGTCTCCAGCGACCGCATCCGGAAGAGCCCTGCCCTGTAGGCGTCATCATCGCGGACGAACCGGGGGTAGGTGACGTTGGCGTCCCACGAATGGCTGGCGATGCCCTCGGCGGTCAGGCCCATGCCGAGTGGAGGCTGTGCGGCGACAGCGGCCTGGAACGCCTTGATCGACGCTTCCGCCCCGTCGAGGGCTGCCTCGACCCCCGCGGCCGGAGCCGTGGCCGGCACCGTAGCGGGAGTCGCGACGGTCGGTGCGGACGTTCCCTGGGCGGGCGTCGATGCCGTCGCACCGAGGGTCTGCCGCAGGGTCTGGAACCGGGCCTCCCGCTGCTTCAGCAGGTTCTCGTAGACGACCCTCGCCGGCGTACCGGCCGTGAGCAGCGCTGTCGCACGCTGCTCGCTGATCGATGCGGGGTTGAGGCGGTAGCGCGCGTTGGTGAACATCTGGTCGAGTTCGCCCATCTTCTCCGCGGTCCATTTCCAGTCGACGCTGGCGCTCTTCTTGCCCGTGACCTCCTTCTCGACCTTCTCCAGCCAGTCGTCCATCTTCTGCCACTGCCGCATCGCTGCGATCTGGTCGGGGGTCAGGCGGTCGAGGTTGAGGCCGGCCTCGATGATGTGGAACATCGCGTCGGCCTTCTCCCTGCTCGAGAGCTCCGGCTGGCCGGCCGGCTTGATCCCGTACATGCCCTCGAGGATCACCTGCTTGACCACTTCTGTCTGCTGAGCCTCTGTCTTCTGCTTGGGCCCTTCTGCGCCGTGCACGATCATCATCAGCCGGAGGAACTCCGCCCGCTGCTGGTCGAGTTCCGGCAGCCCCCCATAGCTGGTCTTCGCCGCCTCGTAGCCCAGCAGGAACGCGACCAGCAATTCGGCCTCCTTCTGCTTCGCCTCCCCGCGGTACTCGGCGGCCACCTTCCGCGCCGACTCCTTCACCGCTTCGGGGTTCGACGCCCCCACGGAGGTCAGCTGCTCGGACTTGCGCTGGGCGATGTCGAGCGCACCCACCACCACCCGGTAGTCAGCGAGGAGCTTCGTCAGCTTCTGGGTCACCCTGGTCACATCGTCGGGCATGAAGGAGAACTTGCGTTCCAGCCAGTCGTACACCCCGAGGCGCTCCAGGATGGGGTCGACCAGGAACATCAGCGCGATGCCGATGATCACTCCCCATGGTCCCGCCTTCGACAGCGCCTGACCGGCCGCCATGAGCCCGAGGGAGAGTGCATTGCGGATGACCGAGTAGGCGACGGCAGTGTTCCGCTGGGCGGTGGTGTCGTAGTCGTGCAGGGCGGTCTGGACGATGTCCAGTGCGGCCAGGATCACGAACTCGCCCGGACCGACATGGACTGCACCGAGCATCCGGGCGCCGATCGTCATCCCATACGCGTTGTGCGTGCTCGACACGGCCATCTCGGCCTGGTTGATCTCGCCCTTCTGGTACCGCTCCTCGAGTTCCGTCTCGCCCTTGATGAGCTGGTACACCATGACCGCGCCCATGCCCTGACCGAACAACTGGGCACCGGTGTTGACCCCGCGTTCGAACTTGGTCGGCTGCTTGGGCACCTCGATACGCGTCTCCACGAGCTTGCCGTTCGGGAGCCGTTGCTTGAACCCGGTGCCGGAGCCGGTCTGGGTGGCCTTCAGGGCCGATGCCACCTCGAGGTCGAGCTGCTTCACCTCGTCGCGGAGCACGCGCTTCTCCTCCGCCGCCTCCGGGCCGAGCTTGTTCGCCTCAGCCAGGCGAGCCCGCACCACGTTGCGCTTCGCCTCGAGCGCCGCGGCGTAGCGTCCCCTGAGCTCGGGCGGCGCGTCGGCGCCGCCGAGGGCCTTGATCTGGGCTTCGATGGCGCGCACCTCCGCGATGGTGCGGAGTTCGGCGCGCGCGTCCGCCGGGATGTCACCGCCCAGCAGCACGACGGCCACGTCGGAGAAGGAGCCCAGTTTCCCGACCACGACCTTGTCGAACCCGACCAGCTCTGTGCGCAGGGCTTCGGCCTGTGCCGCGGCGGGCTCGACCTTGGGGGGTGGCGCGGTGCGCTTGGCTGCGGGCCCGAGCTCCTTGTCGACAGCTCCGATGTACTCCTCGGCTTTCGCCTTGATGCGCTGGATGCGCTCCCGCAGCTTGGCCGCGTCGTCCTTGAGTTGCTGCTTGCGGTCGGCGTCCACCTTCTTGCGCAGGAGCTTCGCCTGCCCCTCGAGGTCCGCGGCCTTCGCGGTGAGTTCCTCGACGGCGGCGTGGGCGCGGCGCAACAGCGGGTCGGACGCTGCGACGCCGGCGTAACGAGAGCCGCCGGCAAGCCCGGCGACCCGGCGTCCACCGGCGGTCATGGCCTCGATCAGCCGCACGTCCTGGCCGTTGACCGCGGGCACGATCTCCAGGCCCATCGAGGTCAGCACGAACGCCAGTGCCGGGTCGATGGCGGACATCTTCGCCGACACGGCGACCACATCGGTCGGCTGGGTGCCCTTGGCCGTCTTCACGTTCGCCAGGTCGTGCAGCACCTCGGTGAGCTTCTGCAGTTGGCTCAGGCGGGACTGGGCGAGGGTCTTGTCCGCAGTCTTGGACGCGCCAAGGAAGCCGGCCTGGAGATGGTGCGTGACGTCCCACACGCGCAGTTCGGCGGTGTGTCCCAACCTGACCATCTCGGCCTTCAGCGCCCTGCGGATGGAGTCGATGTCGTTGACCCGCAGGTCCGGCAACACGAGGAGCATCATCTTGGCGTCGACTACCAGCACGTAGCTGGTCGCGTACCGGTCGACATCGATCTCCTTGTCGGTCTTGGAAGCCTTCTGGCGCTCGATGACATCGGCGAGCTTGCGGTTGATGATCGTCGCCCGGTCGGGTGCCTGGATGACCCCCACGGTGTCGCCACGAGCGAACTCGACGTCGGACAGCTTGAGGTTCTCCAGCGGTGCGGAGACGACCCGCATCTGCCCGCCGGCACCCGGCACCTGGAGATCGACCTTGACGACCTGACGGGCTGCCAGCCGGGCGGCGACTTGTTCCTCGACGTGGGCGTTCCACCGTTGCTCCCGGGCCGCACCCTCGGGGATGTCGACGGTCTTCTCCCAGGCGGGCCGCTCGTCCTTGATCTGATCGCGGAAGCGCTTCTCGAGGAAGGCCCGCTGGTTCCGCCCGAACTCAGCCCGGAGCTCGTCCCACTTCAGCGTCGGGTTCAGGGCCTGCGCGAGGTTGATGTGGAGGTTGAGGATCTCGAACTCCGCCGCGAGCCTGGAGAGGAGGCCGGTGTGGTCGAGATGGGCGTGAGTGAGCAGGACGTCCACGACGGGACGCCCCTTGATCTGGGCGCGGGCCTTCACGATGGTCTGGTCGGCCAGGGGCCCGGTGGCGCTCTTCCTTCCCGCCGTGCCGGCGTCGATCACGATGACGCCCTGGGGTGTCTCGGCGATGGTAGTGGAGGCTGCCCCGACGGCCAGCTTGGTGAAGGTGCCGGTGATGCCGAATCCCTCGACGCGGGCGAGTACCTCGATCGGGCCTGCGGAGCTGTGGTAACGGCCGGCACCGACCCCAGGTGCGGGCGGAGGAGGCGTGGTGTTCCCGGGCGCCGCCGGGGGTGGCGTGGTGATTCCCGCCACGGTGGGGAGCGTCGGCGGCCGGTACAGGATCGACTGCTTGATCCGCTCGTCGCCGGGTGGCATGGCGGCCGCGGCCTCGGTCTCGAACAGTTCTTCCTCGTCGACGGCGTACAACGTGATCGTCTCGAGCGGCTTCACGTCGACGTCGAAGGCCAGGGTGGTCGATTTCGGCCGCACGCCTTTGGTGAGTGACGGGGCGGCCACGACGACCGTGCCCACCACGGCGGCCGGGATGTACTGGTTCTCGAACTCCGCCTTGAACGCGTCGGCAGCCTTCGACAAGGGCACCGTGGCGGGGGGGCTGGGCTGCCGCGCCATCGGCGCAGAGCGATCCACGCCGTGTGCCTGCTGCTGGACCACGTGGGCCAGTTCGTGCGCCAGCAGGCCCTGGCCTGCCGGGGACGCCGGCGCGTACCGTCCGGCGTTGAACACGACGTGCCGGCCGATCGTGAACGCCTCAGCACCGACTGCCGAGGCGGCGCGCGTCGCCGCGTGGTCGGTGTGAATCCGGACTCCCGCAGGTACGGGAGACCCGGCAGGTGGGACGATCCGGCTCGCCGCCGCCTCGGCCTGCCGCTCGGCAGCGCCACGTCCGTCCGGTTGCAGTGGCGTGGATCCGCCGAGCCCGCCCCAGGCCAGCGCCGGTGCGGCGCGCGGCAGCGGGCGACCCGGTGACCGGATAACCTCCTCCACCGAAGGCGGAGCCTCCTGCAGGGTTGGAGCAGGCGTCGGCGCCTCGTGCACGGCTCCCATCCGGACATGCTGCGCTCGCCTGCGTCACTCGGCCGTTTCGGGCCGGGCTTCCTTCCACTGCTGCGATCGCCACGCAGTGGCAGGGTCTGGACGCGGGTTTCCGGCGACGCGCGAGTGACGGGGGCAGGCAGACCATCGACGCATGGCGGATGTGGTCGATCAGTGGACGGGCACCGGGCTGGCGCTTCCCCTGCTCCCCGGGGACGGTGCAGCCCTGGGCTGGCTCGGCGGGCTGGACCTGATCAGGCAGTCGGTGACGACCATCCTCGACACCGAACCGGGCGAGCGCATCATGCTGCCAGGGTTCGGCTGCGGCCTGCGTCGCTACCTGATGGCCCCGAACACCGTGAGCACCCGCAGCTCGATGGTGGCCGACATCCGCTCGGCCCTGGAGACGTGGGAGCCGCGCATCCAGCTCACCGCCGTCGACGTCACCCCCGACGACGACCCGTACCTGGTGTGGGTCGACATCGCCTACGTCCGCCGGGCGGACCAACGTCCGGACAACCTCGTCTACCCGTTCTACCTGCGGTGAGCCATGGCACTCATCGGACCGATCCTCGACAACCGGACGCAGCAACAGCTGCGCGACGAGCTGGTGCGCCGCATCCCGGTGTACTCCCCCACCTGGACCAACCACAACGAGACCGACCCGGGCATCGCCCTGCTGGAGCTGTTCGCCTACCTCGGTGAGTCGCTGCTGTACCGCTTCAACCAGATTCCCGACACGACCCGCATCGAGTTCCTGCGCCTGCTCGGCGTGCAGCAGCGCCCCGCCCAGCCGGCCGAGGTGCTGCTGTCGGCCGTGACCGACGAGCCGGCCGGCGTGCAGGTGCTGCCCGCGTCGGAGGCGGCGGCCGGCGCCGTCTCCTTCCAGACCACCGACGAGCTGTACGTGTGGCCGCTGGAGGCACTCGGCGCGGGCAAGACCGCCACCACCGCGGGTGCGGCGGACAGCAGGGACGACGCCCTCGAGCGCGCCGGGCTGGACTCCGAAGAGGCGCAGTTCTACCAGACCGTGCTCACCTCGACCGACCCGAACGTGCCGGACGCCGCCACCATCGACGTCAGCGAGCAGGTCGACCGGACGCTCTGGGTGGCCCTGCTCTCCCGACCGACCTTCGACGCGGCGGCGCTCTCACGGCGCACGTTGTTCGTGGGTGTTGCGTTCGACGAGCGGTTCGACGAGCCGCCCGTGCTGGCCGACCTGGAACGTGACGACATCAGCGCCCGTGCGCTCACCGACGACCCCCGCCCGATCCAGTGGCACCTGTGGACCGGCCCGGACGACGGTTCGGGCAAGGCCGCCTTCCTGCCGCTGAGTGTCCTGGGCGACACCACGGCCGGCATGATCACCACCGGCGTGGTGAAGCTCGAGTTGCCCGACCAGCTACCCCGCCTGCGCAGCCTCGGCGGCGGCGTGGCCGACAGCCCGCCGCTGCTCGACGACGAGGAGCTCGGGCAGCGGGTCGTCGGCTGGCTGCGGGTCCGCCGTCCCGGCACCAACGACATCGGTGACGCCATCCACCGCGTCCGCTGGGTCGGCGCCAACTGCGTCCAGGCGCAGCAGTCGCGCACGCCGCCGCCGGAACTGCTCGGCTCCGGCACGGGGGACGCCGACCAGCGCTTCGCACTCAACCACTCCCCCGTGCTCGTGAATTCGGTGCAGCTGCAGGTCGAGGAGCCCCCGGGCTGGGTCGACTGGGAAGAGGTCGAGAACTTCGCCCGCAGCACCCTCGACGACCGCCACTACACCGTCGACCACGCCGGCGGCGCGGTGGTGTTCGGACGTGCCCGGGTGCCACAGCTGGGCGAGCGGATCCGCGTGCAGTCCTATCGCTACAGCGACGGCGCCAAGGGCAACCTGCCGCCCGGCAGCGTGAGTTCGCTTCCCACCCAGCCGACCGTCGTCGTGACCAACCCGTTCCCGGCGGTCGGGGGCGCCGACACCGCACCGCTGCCAGAGGCCCTCGCCGCGATTCCCGGGGAGGTGCACCGCCGCGACCGGGCCGTCGTGGCAGAGGACTTCCAGGCGCTCGCCCGAGAGGTCACCGGGGTCGCGCGGGCGGAGGTCCTGTCAACCTTCCACCCCGACACCCCCACCGTCCCGGCGGCCGGCGTGACCACGCTCGTGATCCTGCCCGACGAGGATGTCCGCAACCCGGACGCGCCCGTCCCCGACATCGGGCTGCTGCGACGGGTCGCCACCTACCTCGAGCCGCGCCGGCTGGTGACCGCAGAGCTGTACGTGATCCCGCCCGAGTACGTGAAGGTCGCGATCTCGATCGGTGTCCAGGTGCGCAAGGGCTACCCGGTGGACGCGATCCGGCGCTGGGTCGAGCAGATCGTGCGGCAGTACCTTTCCGCGGTGCCCCCGAACGGCCCGGACGGCGGGGGGTGGCCGCTGGGACGCGCCGTCCGTGCGTCAGAGCTCGAAGCCGTGGCGGTGCAGGTGGAGGGCGTCGAGTATGTCGTCGGCACCCGGCTGGCCCGCGTCACCACCGCGTCCGATGCCAGCCAGGTGGTCGAGGAGCTCGACCTGGTCGGGCTGCAGGCCTGGCAGCTGCCCGAAGTGGTGGCGATCGACGTCGTGCGTGGCGATCCGCCGGCTCCCGGCTCGACCGCAGACGAGCCGCCCGGCCAGGTGCCCGTGCCCCTCCCGCCGGAGGTGTGCTGATGTACGCCGACCGGAGCACAGCCCTGCTGGCCCACCCCGACCAGTGGGCACGCTGCGTGCACTCCGACACCGTGCTGCTGCCCGAGGGCGGGGTCGGCCTGAACTGGGACGAGGTGCCGCCGCCGTCCCGCTGGAACGACTTCGACGGCCGGTGCGACCCCCCAATCCCGCCTGTGCGCGCCTGCCCGGCCGGCATCACCCACGACCGGTGGTGCCGCACGTGGCGCACCAGGCCGGAACTCGGCACCGTCGAGGTGAGCCGTCGTAAGGACGCCCCGCGCAGCGGCTGCCCGGACGGCCTGCGGCGCCCCACCGGCATCGCGATCGACGCGTCCGACCGGCTGTACGTCATCGAGGCGCAGGCCCGGGTGGTGATGGTCGGCGACCTGTGGTCGGGACGGGTGCTACGCCGCGTCCCGGTTGCCGGGCGCCCGGTCGACCTGGTGGCCTTCGGCGGCGAGGATCGTCCCGGCGTGCTCGTACTGACCCGCTCGCCCGCGCGACTGGTGCGGATCGACGGGACCGTCGGACCGTGCCCGGCGCCGGAACAGGTGCACCGTCCATGCGGACACGGCAAGCTGCGTCCCGCCCGGCTCACCGTGCTGTCCGGGCGCGTGGTGGTGCTCTGGCGCGACGACCGGCACGCCGTCGTCACCGAGCTGGACGGCACCGAACTGCTCGACGTGCCGCGCGCCACCGACCTCGAAGGTGGCGACGACGGGCTGCTGGTTGTGGCCATGATCCCCGGCGAGCCGTTCCGCCGCTTCCGGGAACGCAACGCGGTGCTGGTCGAGGACGAGCCGCTCGCTGCGGCCGACTACGACGGCGGTGCAGTGACGATCAACCCGGCCGGGCGCATCGTGTACACGACAGTCAACGGGCGGCGCAGCACGCAGGGTCCGCAGGCACGCCACGTGCGACGCGGCGTCGTGACCACCTACCGGCTCGACAGCGGTGACTACCGCACCCGCTGGGGCCGGGTGTTCCTCGACGCCTGCCTGCCGACCGGCACCGGGCTGATGGTGCGGGCGCTGACCTCGGACGAGGACGACGTCGTCAACCCGGTTGACGCGGCGCCACCGGCCCGCGGCACCCGGGCGGTGACGCACCCCGAACTCACCCCGCCGCTGCCTCCCGCCGGCGAACTGGACGCCGCTACCCCGCTGCCGGTGCTGGACCGTCGCGACGATCCGGCCGATCTGGCGGCACCGGCCTTCACCGGGGCCGACTGGGTGACGTACGAGTCCGGCGTCGCCGCGCCGCCGGGACGGTACCTGTGGCTGCAACTGGAACTGACCGGCACCGAACGCACCTCACCGAAGGTGCGCGCCCTCCGCGTCGAGCGGCCCGGGCACGCCCTGTTGTCGGCGCTGCCGCGCATGTACTCCTCGCTCGACGAGCAGGCCGACTTCCTGCACGGCTTCCTCACCCCGGCCGAGGGCATGCTGCACGACCTCGACACCGCGGCCGCCGATCGCAGCCGGCTGGTCGACCCGTTCACCGCTCCGGACGACTTCCTGCCCTGGCTGGCGTCGCTGGCCGGGATCGTGCTCGACCTGCGCTGGCCGGAGGAGGCGCGGCGAGCACTGCTGGCCGAGGTCTACCCGCTGTACGCGCGGCGCGGCACCGCCGCGGCCCTCGAGCGCATGCTGCAGCTGTACCTGGGCCGCCGCACCCGGATCGTGGAGCGGTGGCGGCTGCGCGGGCTCGGCGGCGGCTTCCTTGGCCTCGACCCGGTGGGCATGGACGCGCCGAGCGTCGGCGGCACCACCCGGCACTCAGGCATGCTCGGCCACTTCACGATCGGCGGCTCGCTGCCCGACAGCGACTCCTACACCCGGCTGGCGCACCGGTTCACGGTGCTGGTGCCCGGTTGCCTCACCGCAGAGCAGCGCGAGGTGGTGGGCGACATCGTGGGCGCCCACAAGCCGTCCCACACGATCGGTGACGTCTGCGAGCTCGGCGACGGGCTGCCGGTCGGACGCCTCCGGCTGGGACTGACCGCCTACGTCGGCCCACGCGCCGGGCGCTCGACCAGCATGCTCGGCGGATCGCGGCTCGGCCACGGCAGCACGCTCGGCACGGCGGAGGTCGGGTCGCGCGTGGGCGAGACCAGGCTCGGGGGGGTGCGCGTCGGATGACCGAGCTGAGGATCGACCGGCTGAGCGCCCGCGCCGACGCATGGCCCGACCCGCAACAGGTGCCGCGGATGCTGGAGCACGTGGCGGCAGACCGGCTCGAGAGAGCACTGCGCGAGCAGCCGCTGCCGGACGGCGACTGGTGCGTGCGGCGCCTCGACGTGGCGGTCGAGCTCGATCCCGACCGGCCCCTGAGCGCCCTCGAGACCGACTGGGCCGACCGGATCGTCACCGCGCTGCGGGTGTCGCTGCGCGACGGGTCACAGGACGTCGTCCGGTTCGTCCGCCCCGAGGACGCGGTCGATGACCTACTGGCCGGCCTGGCCACCGGCCGGCCTGACCGCGTGTGGGCCTGGCGCCAGCTTGGCCTGATCGAGCCCGGTGACCCCGAGCCGCTGTCCGACCCCGCCACCGTGGGCCTTCGGGTGCTCGGCCGCCTGCCGCACGGACGCGTCGCCGCGGTGGCACGGCTGGTGGCCCGGGTGGGGGTGCCCGCCGTGCACCGTCTGCTGGGGGGCGCCGGCTGGGTGCGCCTGGCGACGCTCGTCGCGCTCGAAGCGGGCACAACGTGGACGCCAACGGACGAGACGGACGTCGCACCCTCCGACGGCTCGGGCGCGACCGCCGGCCCCGCCGCTGCCGACGCCACCGGCCCGAGCCCGGCCGACCGGCGGACGGGCGCCGCGCTGGCCACAGCGATCACGGGCACCGGCGGCCTCGCACCGGCCCTGCGGGCGTCCGGCCTGCGCGTGGACCCGATCACCCGGCAGGCGTGGGCGGTGCTCGCGATCGGTGCGGCCGACCCCTCACTGCTGCGCCCCGGAAGTTCTCGGCCGGCCGAGCTCGTTGCGGCGGTCGGCGACCTGCTGCAGCCCACGGCCGGTCCCGGCCTGGCCGTGCGAGTCGCGAACCGGCAGCCCCGTCCGACACCGCCGGCCGGCCGCGTGGCCGACCACGTGCCGGTCGCCGACCACCCGTCGGATGCGGTCGGGGACGCCACGAACGAGCGCGCTGCGACACCGGGCGCCGGGTACCGGCAGGCACCGGAAGTGAACGAACAGCTGCAGGGCCGTCATAGCTCCGCAGAACCCCGCTCCCACGACGCCGAAGGCCTCGCGGGCAGCCCGACCGAACGCGCCACCAGCAGCTGGGGTGGGCTGTTGTACCTGCTGAACTCGGCGGCCGATGCCGGGTTGCCCGGCGCGCTCGGGGAGCCGCCGTTCCTCGCCCGCCCGGCCCCGTGGGTGATGCACCGGATCGGGATGGCCCTTGTACCACTGGAGCCGGACGATCCGGCGCTGCTCGCGTTCGCCGGGGTGCCGGAGTGGGAGCCGCAGCCTCCGCCCGACGATGCCGAGCAGCTCGCGATCACTGCCTGCGCCCGTCGCTGGGCCGCGGTCACCGCGCGGCGGTTGCTTCCCGGCGGGGTCGACCGTTCTGACGAGCCCACCGACGCCGAAGTGGTGCTGGGCATCGCGCGGCGGGTGGCGGTCATCGCGCAGGAGCCGGGCTGGGTCGAGGTGCGGCTGCTGCTGGACGAGGTCGACCTCGACGTGCGCCGCGCCGGGCTCGACGTCGACCCGGGGTGGGTGTGGTGGCTCGGGCACGTCGTGAGGTTCCGCTATGAGTGACCTCGCGCAGCTCGGCGTCCCCACCATCGACGCCGTCGGCCTCGACCTCTCCGCCCGGGCAGGCCGGCTCGCGCAACGGGTGGCCGACGTGCTCGAGCGCTACTGCAGCCCCGACGCGGGAGGCGCCCAGGCGGTCGCGTTCCTGCGCGACTGGGCCGGCTCGGTCGAGTTGACCGAGATGCCCGTGCTCAACGCACCCCTCGAGCGGCTGGTGCGTGGCTTCGGGCTCGGACCCGACGAGGAGGACCTGCTCCTGCTCGCCGGGCTCCCGGAGGAGCACGAAGGCCTGGCGGCCACCTTCCGGTCGCTGCACCCGCTCTCCGAACCGCGGCCGACGGTGGGGCTCGCGGCGCTGCTGCTGGGCGGCGGCCCGGCGGAGCGCGCACACCTGCGCCACGTCCTGTCGTCCGGTCCTGCGGTGCGGCACCACCTGCTGCGCGTCGTCGGCGACGGCCCCTTCTTCGAGCGCTCGCTGGTGACGGCGGCGGAACTGTGGCCGGTCCTCAACGGCTGCGACGCCTGGCCCACCGGCGTGGCCCGCGTGCCGGTGGTGGGCACTCCGCCCGGCTTGGACAGTTGGCTCGACCAGCCCGACGTGCACGCCTGCGTGCAGGCGGTGCGTCGGGGCTCGACAGCGTTGCTTGTGGTGCCACACGAGGACCCGGTGGTCGGACGATCGCGCTGCGAGGCGATCGCGGCCGCGGCGGGGTCGCCGGTGCTGGGGGCGGTGGTGCCGGTCGACGCCGACCAGCTCAGCCTCTTCCTCGGCCATGCGATGGCCAGGGGTGCTGTGCCGATGCTGGTGGTGCCCGACCGCACCGGCGCGGCCACCGCCGTTCCCCTGGGCGCCTTCCCGGGACCGGTGCTCATCACCGCACCGCCCGGGGCACTGTTGCCGCCCCCGGACCGGGCCGTGCTCACGGTCGGCGCGGGACCCGCTCCCCTTGCAGCGCTGCGCTCCGCGTGGTCGGCGGCGCTGCCCGCGATCGACGGACGGCTCGGCTGGCTCGCCGCCCGGCACCCGCTCGACCCGGCCGTGACGGCGCAGCTCGCCCTCGACCTGGCAGTGGTGGGCCAGGATCCCGACCCGGCCCACGTGTCGGCGGTCGTCCGCACCCGAACCGCGGTCAACCTGCCGGCGGGCGCCCGTCTCGTCGTGCCGCAGGTGCCCTGGTCACAGCTCGTGCTGCCCGACGACGCGATGGGCCAGTTGCGTGCCGCCGTCGACCGCCTCGACCAGCAGGGCACCGTGCTCGACGACTGGGGGCTGGGCGCGCACACCCAGGCCATCCGCGGCGTCCGCATGCTCTTCAGCGGCCCGCCCGGTACCGGCAAGTCGCTGGCGGCCGCCGCCCTGGCCAGCGCTGCAGGCACCGACCTGATGGTGGTGGACGTGTCGCGGCTGGTGTCGAAGTGGCTGGGCGAGACCGAGAAGAACCTGGCCGCCACCTTCGAAGCGGCCGAGCGGACGCAGGCCGTGCTGCTGCTCGACGAGGCGGACGCCCTGTTCGGCACCCGCACCGAGATCTCGGACGCACACGACCGCTACGCCAACCTCGAGACCGCCTACCTGCTGCAGCGCATCGAGCGGTTCGACGGGATGGTGGTGCTGACCAGCAACCTGCGCCAGAACATCGACCCTGCCTTCACCCGGCGCCTCGACTTCGTGATCGACTTCCCGCTGCCCGACCTCGCCGCGCGACTGGCGTTGTGGCAGCGCTGCCTGCCCGCCGCAGCCCTGGGCGGGATGCTCGACAGCAACCTCGACATCGACGGGCTCGCCCGCCTCTACCCGATTCCCGGCGGCTGGATCCGCAACGCTGCCGTCGCGGCAGCGTTCACGGCTGCAGCCACCGGGGAGCCCATCACCCGGGAGAGCCTCGCAGGGGCCGTTCGCCGGGAGTACCTGAAGGCCGCGACCCCGTTCCCGGGCGAGCCACCAAGGAGACGAGATGACCACGACTGACCAACGGCCCGACACCGCGCGCGAGCTGACCGACCCGCAGGCGGTGCTTCCGCTCTGGCCGTGGACCGCCCTGCACCCCGCCACGGGCATGCTGCTCGGCGCAGACGACTTCGAGGTGCTCGCCGGCAACCCGCGCGGCAAGCACCAGTTGCACAACTCGTGGCTGCACGGCCGTGGGGTGGTGTGGGGCTTCGGCCTGCGCCAGAGCGGCACGAGCGACCTTGAGGTGCTGCCCGGGCTCGCCCTCGACGGCGTCGGACGGGAACTGCACCTCGGCGCGCCCCGCTGCGTGTCGATGAAGAAGGTCCTCGAGGCCGACCACGACCCCACCTGCGGCACCCACGAGGTCGTGCTGTGCCTGGTCGCGAGCTACGACGCCTGCCTCGACGCGCCGGTGCCCGCCCTCGCCGACCCGTGTGATGTGACCCGGGAGAACCAGCAGTACTCCCGCGTGGTCGAGCGCGTCCGGTTCGACCTGGTGCGCGGGCACCCGCAGGAGCAGTGCCCGCCGTACCACCGGGTGCGGGTGCTGCTGGGCCTCGACACCCTCGGCACAGACGACGAGCCGGGCAAGCAGGCGCTGGTCGCCCGCAACGAGGTGCTCGCCGCGTCCGGTGCGAGCCGGGCCCGCGAGCTGCTGCGGCAGGTGCGCTGCCTCGCAGCGGTGGATGCCGCCGAGTGGCAGCCGGCCGGTGACGCCTGCGAGGCGGCGCTCTTCCCCACCGACGACGGGGCGGGAGTGGTGCTGGGCTGCGTGCACCTCACCATCCGCGATGAGTCCGGCTGCCCCGACATCGTCGAGGCGCACCCCGACACGTGCTGCCGCGCCACCCTGATGCCGACCTCGGTGATCCAGGAGCTGACCTGCGCCCTTGCGCCGGGCCTGATCGGCGCGGACGGGGAGGTCGGCACCGGCCCGCAGGCTGTGCCAGACAGCATCGAGTGGGGCCCGGGAGCCACCGAGTTCTCCTTCAGGGTGACCGCCGACCTGCTGCCGGCGACCCTGACCCGAACGGCCGTGCAGGTGTGCTCGCTGGCCGAGTCGGGCTGGGTGGTCGAGGACCTCGAGCACCGTCCGCGGTACGAGGCGGGCACGAAGCGTGTCACCGTCCGACTCGCCGACCGGCCCGTGCACAGGCTCGTCCGTGTCGTGGTGCAGGGCACCGGGCCCACGCCGGTCTACGGGGCCGACCCCACAGTTCCGCTCGCCGGGGTGGTGGGCGACGACCCGGGCACAACCGGCCAGGGACGCGACGCCGTCCTGACCACGACGAACCCGCAAGCGACAGGGAGTTGATCACCGTGACTACCACCAAGAGCGACTGCGGCTGTGGCGACACCGCCGTCCCGTTCCGGCCGGCACACAGCAAGCCGGCGAGCACGTCCGTGACCGGCGGCCCGCTGGCCGGCGGCGTGGGCGGGAGCACCGCGACGCCGGCGCCCGGTGCGTCCGGTACCCCCGGCGGCACGATCGTGCTGGACGGGTTCCGTGGCCTGAACCCGGTGGACGGGTTGTTCCTGCGCGCTGACCACCTGAGCCTGATCCAGGACTACGCCCGCGCGCTGACCACGGCGTTGGCGACGGCGAGCGGGCCGGGAGTGGTGCACGGCCTGGGCGTACGGCTCAGCGGGAAGACACTGGAGGTCTCCCCCGGACTGGCGGTCAGCCCGCGGGGGCGGCTGCTGCTGCTCGCCACGACCGTGCGGATCACGCTCGACGACGCCCACCTGCCTGCTCTCCCGCCGGACGGGTTCTGGCGGGTCGAACTGCACTGGGCGACGGGCACCTCGGGCTCGGCGCCGGTGTACGGCAGCCTGTGCAACGACTCGTGCGCCGACGGTGGGGCGACCATCGAACCTTGGCGCAACGAGGGCGTCGAGGTCCGGATCGTCACCGACAGCCTCGCCGGGCTGGACGCCGTCCCGTTCACCCGGCGTCCCAACTGGCTGGCATCGGCGTACTTCGAGCGTGAGCGGGCGGCCGGGCAGCCGTGGCTGGTGCCGGTGGGAGTGGGCGCGCCGGTCTCACTGTGGTCGAACGACTGGGAGGACAGCACTCCCCTCGCCGTGGAGGCCGGCGTGCCGCTCGCGCTGCTGCAAGGTGACGAGAAGACCTACGACCTGGACCTCTGGGCCGCCCGTCGCCTGGTGGACGGCGCCGCCTCGCAGGCCACCTGGCGTGACCGGCTGGCCATGCGCCCGTGGTCGGTCTTCCTCGCCCAGATCCTGCAGTTCGAGGCCTCGATCACCGGTGTCACGCTCGAAGGCCCATCGCAGGTGGCCGCCGACCTGAGCCTCGCCACCTTCTACCAGGAGACGGCGAAGGGCCTGCTCGAGGAGACCAGGCGCTTCCTCGACGAGGTGAAGGCCACCGACCCCTTCCGTTCGCGCGGATCCTTCCGCCGGCTGGAGGAGGTGGTGCAGAAGACGGCGGGCAACCCGCTGGCCACCACCGAGCCCCCGCCGCTGACCTCCCAGCTGGGCATCGGCGAGCTGCCGCCGGCCGGCTACGTCAACGTCCACAACCTTCCGGGCGCGATCGAGGGCGACCTGGCCTCGTTCTTCGGGCCGAACGTCGACCTGCGCCTGCGGCGGCTGCGCGCCGACCAGGTTGCCGACGAGGTGATCGCCGCCCAGCACCGTGACCGCATCCCGCTCGAGCCGCTGCAGGGGCGCCGTCCGCAGGTCGACATCCTGGTTCCCGCGGTGCCGGCGGACAAGCCCGAGCTCTCCACCGACGCCTACGGCTGGGTCGCGTTCGTGCGGAGAGGGCCGGAGGTCGAAGTCACACCCCCGCCACCCCCACCGGCGGTGCAGACGGAGGACGTCGAGGTGTACATGCTGTTCGACTCCGAGCCGCAGCGGTTCTCCGGCCGGTTCACCGATGCCGACCTGAAGGCCGCACGGCCGCTGCACCTGGGCACGCTGACCTTCCCGAAGGGCGGCTGGGCCTACCCGGGGCCGGCGGCTGCGAAGAAGGCCCTGGACACCCTCGGGGGCGTGCCGGCGTTCGCGGTGGTCGGGCTCACGGCCGGCGACGACCGTCCGCTGGTCGCGACGCGGGCCGGGCTGTTCGGCACGTCACTCGACTCGGGCAATCCCCTGCCCGTCTTCGCGTTCGGAGGCCAGCCGGTCGAGGCGATCGTCGTGGTCGTCCTGAGCCAGATCAACTGAGGCCGCACCGTGGCACGACGTCGTAGAGAGCTCACCGCCGATGCCCTCGAGGAGGAAGCCCGAGCGGCCGAGTCCGGTGCTGCCCGGGGGTCGTCGCACCCGCCGGTGCGGGACGCGTCCGCGCTCAACGGGGTGCTCCTCCACCGCGACGAGGCTGCCGCAGAACTCACCGCTGGGGTCGGGGCTCAGGCGGTGACCATGGGACCCCACGTGTACCTCTCCCCCACGGCGCCACCCCTGACCACCCCGGCCGGCCGGCGCCTGCTCGCCCACGAGCTCACCCACGTGGTGCAGCAGCGCGATCAGGGCGTGGGCGTGCAGCGCTTCGTGGCGTCCGAGCGGCCGCAGATCGCGAAGGACCTCGCCTCGATGATGGCTGTGGTGGAGGCCATCGTGCGGGCGAGCAGCAGCGGTGAGGACGTGTCGATGGGCACCCTTGTGCGCAACAGTGGTGGCCGGGACGCCGGGGCAGCGATGCCGAAGCCCCTGCGCTCGGACAAGCCGATCACCTCGATGCTCACCCTGCGCTACCTGATGACGAGCCGGGCCGGCCTGATCGACATGAGGCACTTCATGCAGCTGCTGTACATCTCCTGGTTCTTCAACTCGGGGGCGGCGGACATGGCGAACCGCGGCGCCACCGGGAAGGGCATCGAGCATGAGGAGACCTCGGAGGCCGCATCGAAGTACGGCGGCGAGGACCTGACGTCCAACGCGCTCGGGGCGTGGACGGCCACCCGGCTGACCGGCCTGCCGCAGGCGAACGGACTGATCGCGAGGATCCGGGAGACCCTGACACAGTGCGGACCGATGGACTTCGACGCGTTGTCCCCGGCGAGCCAGAAGACCCTTGTGGACTTCTATGCCGCCCAGACCGGCGCCGGCGAGCCTGCCAATCAGAACAGGACGGCCGTGGCACTGATCCCGGCCATCCCCGAACTCACAGGCAAGGACCGGTCGTTCCCGTTCGAGCTGGACGAGGACGACCCGAAACGGGCGACGATCTCAGGCACGGCCTTCGCCGGTGGCGCGGCGGGACTGGACGGCGACACCGAGATCCGGTCGTTCACCTCGACCCAACGAGAGGAGGTCCTGCACGACATCCCGCCGGACGTGCGGGGACGGCTGGCCGCACGATTGCTCAAGGGCTGGGTCAGCGACGACGACCTCGCTGCGCTGGAGCGGCTCATCCGCACGACCGACGCGGCAGGCAAGGACGCCGTCCGCAAGGCAGCGGCCGGGGTGAGCCTTTCCGACGTCGGCCAGCGGGCACGCCTCAAGATCCTGCTGGGGCTGCCATGACGGGCGAGGCGATGTTCGGCGTGTGCACCTTGCGCGCCGAGGTGCAGCCCGAGCACCTGCTGATCACGATCACGACCAGCCGGTCCCTGGAGGCGAGCGCACAACGCACCTTCGTCTCGCGGCCGCGCACCGTTGCGTCCGTCAGGGACGCGCTCGCGATCACGGAACAGTTCCTGCAGTCGTTCGCTGTCTGGGAGGAGACCACCCCCCACCGGTCCTGAGCGGAGGCTGCGCCGGTACCGCTAGGCGGGCGCCGGTCGCAGGAAGGGGACGAGCAGGTCCCGCATGATCTGCGATGGGCGTCCGCCGAGCTCGTCCCTGAGGAGTTCGGCGTAGCGCCGGTACTCACGGACGGCCTCTGCGACGTTGCCCTGCCTCAGATGCACCCTGACGAGAACGCGGTGCGCGCTCTCACGCAGCGGTTCTGCCCTTGTCGCTGCCAGGGCCACCTGGAGGGCGTCGTAGCACCGACCGTTGTCGATGAGTTCCTCACCGATCCGATCCATTGCCTGGAGGCGGATCTGCCGCAGGCGTTCGCGTTCCCCGACGACCCACTCGTCGTCCCATTCCGAGAGCAGGTCGTCGCCGAGGTCGATGAGGTCCTGGGCGAGCGTCATGAGCATGTCATTGGACGGCTGCGCCGTCAGCACGTGCAGTGAACGCTGTATGAGGTGGTTCAGGTCCACCCGGACGCACGGGTGCAGCCACGCATGGGTACTCGACGAGCGCACGATCTCCAGCGGGGAAAGCCGCCACAGGGCCGAGCGGAGACTTGCGCTGGCGTGACGCGGATCCACGTCTGACCACAGGGTTGCGCTGGCGTGGGCGCGCGACACCGGCCGGGGCTGGAGGGCAAGGAAGGCAACCAGCCGCTGTGAGGAGGGCGCAAGAGTCGCAGGCTTGCCCTTGCGGCGGAGTTCGAAGCCCCCGATGAGGTTCAGCTCCACCAGCTCTGGCTTTGCGGACACGGTCACGGCTCTCCTGGGGTGAGCACCTGAAAGGGATGATCCTGTCTGCCGCAGGACGGCGCAAGATGAAGATTTACCACCCCTGCCAGGCACCCTCTGGTGATGAGTTGTGAGTCAGAGGCCGCGGCTCCCCCGGAAATACCTCTTCGCAGGAATCTGCACCGAACCAACGGGGGCCGCTTCGGGATCGGTGTGGAGTCGTGCCCATGGTCCAGCCAGCTGCGGACGACCCAGACGGTCAGCTCTCCGCCAGGCCCGCCAGCAGCAGCGCCTCGGACAGGATCGCGTGCTCGAAGGTGGCCAGGTGCAGGGACTCGTCGGGGCTGTGCGGGCTCCCCTGCGGATCGAGGACCGCGGTCACCAGGATCGCCGCATCCGGGAACTCGCGCGCCAGATCCGCGATGAACGGGATCGAGCCACCGACCCCGAGATCAACGGGCTCGACGCCGTAGCCCTCAGCCAGGGCCCTGCGGCCAACCTCGGTCGCCCAGCCCTCGCCGGCGAGGAAGCCCTCGCCCAGGTCGACCTCGCTGAACTCCAGTTGGGCGCCGAACGGGGCTTTGGCCCTCAGGTGCGCCCGAATGGCCTCGAAGGCGGCACCCGGTGCCTGGTGGGGAGCGACCCGGGCGCTGATGACCACCGTCACCTCCGGGCTGAGGGTGTTGGAGGCAGCCTTGGTGCTGGTGAAGTCGATACCGGTCACGGTGATCGACGGCTGGTTCCAGATCCGGGCGAGCAGGTCCCCGCGTCCGATCGGCCGGGTCGTGGCCGGCAGGTCGGTCTCCTGCCGCAGCCGGGCCTCGTCGTAGTCCGGCGTCGACCCCGCAGCCGAGGTCAGGCCGGGTACCGCGACCGCACCCTCGTCGTCCCAGAGCGTCGCGAGCAGCTTGATGGTCGCGAGCATCGCGTCGGGCACCGCACCGCCGAACATGCCCGAGTGGAGCGCGTGGGTCAGCGTCCGCACTCGCAGGGTGAACCGTGCGTTACCGCGCAGCGAGACGGTGAGACCCGGAGTTCGCGAATCCCAGTTGGCGGAGTCGGCCACCACGATCAGGTCGGCGGCGAGGGCGTCACGGTGGTCGGCGAGGAACTGCCTGAACGACTTGGAGCCGTACTCCTCCTCGCCCTCGACGAACAGGGTCAGTCCGACGCCGAGGTCGTCGCCCGCCACCTGGTGCAGCGCCCGCAACGCTGCCAGATGGGTCACCACCCCGGCCTTGTCGTCACCGCTGCCGCGGCCGTAGAGGCGGCCGTCCCGCTCGGTGGCCTCGAACGGCGGCGTGGTCCAGAGGGCCTCGTCGCCGGCCGGCTGGACGTCGTGGTGCGCGTACAGCAGGACGCGCCGTTGCCCCGGACGGGGCGCGCGGGTCGCCAGGACGGCCGGCTGGCCCTGATCGAGCGTGCCAGGGATCGTTGCGGTGTGCACCGCCACCTCGTCGAACACCCCGGACGCGGTCGCGAGCGCGCTGATCGCCTCAGCGCTGCGCCACATCTGCGCGGGGTCGAAGCTCGGCCACGACACCGAAGGGATGGCCACGAGGTCGGTGAGCTCGGCAACGGCCTGCGGCATGGAGTCGGCGACGGCCCTCGACAATGCCGCGGAAACACCTGGATCGGTCATGCGGCCATCCTCGCACCGTCCCGCGCCGGGGAGCGCGCACGGCGTCGCTGGTTGCCCCGCCATCCCGGGCCGTCCGCGAGTGTGTGTCGGCAAGATGATCACCTTCCGGGACGTCCGCGGAGCGGCTAGATTCCATAGCGCAGCCACGGGTGGGTCCACGCCGTGGGTTGCCGAACGATGCCGTTCCCGTCACAGGAATGAGGGCAGTCGATGGGTGTGTTCTCACCGGGATTCCGGGGCAGGTCAGTCGAGACCAACGCCGCGTTGCCCCCCGGCCAGCATGAGACCAGGGACTTCCCGGTGCTCTCTGCCGGCCCCACTCCGCACGTCGCGCCTGACCGGTGGGAGTTCACGGTCACGAACGAGGCCGGCAACAAGACCACGTGGTCCTGGCCGCAGTTGCTCGCGCTGCCAAGCCAGACGCCGAAGGTCGACATCCACTGCGTCACCTCGTGGTCGAAGTTGGGCACCACCTGGCGCGGGGTGTCTCTGGACGTCCTGCTCGAGGATATCGACACCGCAGCGGATTACGCCCTGATCCACTCCTACGGTGGCTACACGACGAATCTGCCGGTGGAGGATCTGCTCTCCGGTCAGGCCTGGATCGCCTACGAGTTCGACGGCGAGGACCTGGCGCCGGAGCACGGCGGGCCGGCGCGGCTTCTCGTGCCTCATCTCTACTTCTGGAAATCGGCGAAATGGGTGCGCGGCATCGAGCTCCTGCTCGAGGACGAGCCCGGGTTCTGGGAGACCGCCGGCTACCACGACTACGGCGACCCGTGGCGTGAGCAGCGCTACCAGGGCGACTAGGCACCAGGAGATGTGGCGGACCGCGACCCTGGTCGCTACCCGGGACGAGACGCCGGACGCCCGGACGCTCGTGTTGGAGGTACCCGGCTGGCCGGGGCACCTCGGCGGGCAACATGTCGACGTCCGCCTCACCGCCGACAACGGCTACCAGGCGACCCGCAGCTACTCCCTTGCCGCACCCGCCGACCACAATCGGGTCGAGGTCACCGTCCAGCGCGTGGCGGACGGGGAGGTCTCGCCCTACCTCACCGATGGCCTCAGCCTTGGCGACGCGGTCGAGTTGCGCGGACCGGCGGGCGGGTGGTTCGTCTGGCGTCAGGACGATCCGGGTGGGGTGCTGCTCATCGCGGGCGGCTCGGGCATCGTGCCCCTGATGGCGATGATCCGGGCCCGACGAGCTGCCGGGAGCGTCGCCCCCTTCCGGCTCGTCTACTCGGTACGCAGCCCTGCGGAGCGGTACTACGTGGCAGAGCTCGACCAGCTCGCCGACGAGGTTGACGGCCCGGGGTTGGCCTACGTCTACACACGCTCGGCTCCCGCCGACACGAACAGACCGGCGGCGCGCATCGGCGCCGCAGACCTCCCCCCGCCGGGCTGGTCCCCCGACGGTGAGGAGACCTGCTTCGTGTGCGGCCCGACAGGCTTCGTCGAAGCGGTCGCGGCACTGCTGGTCTCCCAGAGCTACGACCCGCGTCGTATCAAGACGGAAAGGTTCGGTCCCAGTGGACAGTGACATGACGGACGACTACCAGGACGGCAATGCCCTGGCAGGTCCCCTGCAGGAGATCTTCGCTGTCGATCTCACCTCAGCGGTCGGCCGCTGCTCGCATTGCGGGCTCACCGGCGCCGTGGCGACCCTTCGGGTCTACGGCCGTGCGCCCGGACTCGTCGCACGCTGCCCCGGGTGCGGCGAGGTGATGCTCCGCCTGGTCCAGAGCGCGCACTCCATCTGGCTCGACCTCACCGGGACGGTACGACTCCAGATACCGATCTAGGGGCCGACGCACTCGTCAGGGCCGGCTCACACGGCGGGGGTCACCGGTGCCCGTTGGGCGCCACGGGTGGCGTCTTGCCGTCGAGGATCATCTTCCCCGCGCGTGCCTTGGTCTCGAGTGAGTCGGTCTTCCACAACTCGTTGAGCTTCGCGAGACTCTCCTGGTTGTAGCCAGCAGCCCAGAACGCGTCGTACGCGGCCTGGCTGGCCGCATCAGCGTTGGACAACGGGTTACTTGCAGGATGTTGCGAGGCGGCGGCCCCGGGCTTCACCGGCGGCGTCCGTCCATCGAGGAGCATTTGCCCGGCCCTTGCCTTGGTCTCGATCGGGTCCAGCTTCCAGAGGTCGCTGAGCGTTTCGAGGTTCTCCGGGGTGTAGCCGGCCCCCCAGAAGGCTTCGTACTGGCCGCGCGTGTAGCCCTCCGGCATCGCCGACCAGTCGATCCCGAGGGTCTGCGCTACTTTCTCGGCGGTGCGGGCGACGTCGGAGTACGGGTTGGCTGCTGCGGCTGCGCCGGTAGCCGCGGCGGCCAGCACCGAGGTGAGGACACCGGCGACGACGATCTTCCCGCCACGGCGGACGAGAGTCGTCACCGGTGAGGTCTGCCGACCGTTGTCGGGCAGCTGTGCCAGTTCGGCCTCGATCCGCGCGGCGACGACCGCCGGGTCCGGCTGGGCAGCAGCGCGCGAGTGCAGCGACCGGGTGATCCGCTGAATCAACTCTGCGTCGCTGTCGTGCGGCAGGCCATCGAGATCGTTCGGGCCGTCGGTGGCTCGGTTGTTGTCGCTCATCGCTTCTCCGGTGGGGTCGAAAGGTCGGTGTCGCGCAGTGTGGCCAGGGCGCGGGAGGCATGGGATCGGACGGTTGCCGCGGAGGTGCCGAGAACGCTTGCGATCTCCGGGTCGGTGAGGCCCTCGTAGTAGCGGAGCACCAGCACGGTGCGTTGCCGCGGCGGCAGCATGGCGACGTGCCGCCAGACTGCGTCCTGGTCTGCGACGTCCTGGTGGCCGTCGGAGGAATCGGTGTGGACGGCGAGCACCTCGTCGGCGGTGGCACGGACTGTGCGCACGTACCAGGTACGTCGCCACGACAGGTGCTCGTTGGTGACCATCCGACGCAGGTAGAGGTCGGGACGCGCCATCGTCCCGATACGCGCCCAGCGCAGGTGGGCACGCAGCAGTACCTCCTGGACGAGGTCGGCGGCGGTCTGGCCGTCCCCGGTCAGCACCGTCGCGTACCGCAGCAACCCGGGCAGTTGGGCGCGGACGACGTCGTCGAGTTTCTGACCGTCAGCGCTCGCCGCGACATCGTCGGGGCCGGTCGTGTCGTGGTGAGCGGGGCGGCCCCACACCGGAAGGACGATGGGGGTGGCGCCGCCGTCCACACCAGCCAATTCGATCCGGGGGGTCATCGACGCACCCCGAGCAGGTCGCCCAGCGCTGCACGCGGATCATGCAGGGCGTGGCCTTCAGGGCGCGCTATCGGCCGCGGGTCCAGGCAGCGGAGGAGAAGGGCTTCCACGATGGCAGCCCGCTGCACGATGGCGTGCCCGTCGATGTCGCCGGGCAGGATCCTCACCTCGACGGTGTCGCGCAAGGGGTTTTCGGCGACCAGCTGCGTCAGGTTGACGTCGGCGTACTTGGTCACCCCTGCCGAGCGCGCCACCTCCTGCAGCCGTACCCAAGAAGCGGCGCTGTCGCTCGCCTCCTGCAAGGGCCCCTCGACGAAGTCCATCAGGGCCTCGGGCAGCGGGGCGAGCCGCCGGCAGGCGTTGTTGGTGTCCAGCGCTGCCCACAACACCTCGCGCCAGTAGCCGAAGAGGCGGACGAGGTTGGCGAAGGCGTCCGGTCGGCGGAATGGTGCACCGTCCACGTGCAGGTGCACCGCAGCCTCCTGGGGGATGGTGAAGCCCAGCTCACGCGCCGGGGCCAGCAGCCGCTCGAGGGCGCGCGCATGCCCGGAGTCGAACGGTGGTGTGATGATCTCGCATGGGCGCTCCCGCCCCGCTGGCAGGACCATGGCAACCGCGACGGTGGCGCCGCTGGCGTCATTCACCCTCGCCGCCCCGGCGAAAAGCTCCGTGCGCACCCCGAACAACTCGGCCACCGGCTGCAGCACTGTGGGCAACGGAGCGTCCGGGTCGGCGTGACGCTCGATCAGGCGGAGGAGTCGGGAGTCGTCACACAGCACGCGGTACCAGCCCCGGTGCCCGGGGAGGCCGGGCCCCGAGGCCAGATCCGCCTCGATCGTGATGTCGTCGACCAGCCGGGCGACGGGATGGCCGTGCGCGTCGACCACGTCGAACGCCGGGGACAGGTGGCGGAAGACGCCCACGCCAGGCACCTCTGAAGGCTCGCTTTCGGTGTGGAATGACCGGCGTACCGCGCCGCCACACCGGGCGGCGAGTTCGTCTGCCAGCACCTGCCGATCACATCCGACGGGTGCCAGCAACTCGATCTCGAAGCCCGTGCGTAGCGACAGTTCGTCTACGTTGATGGTCGTCTCCTTGCGAACAAGTCTTCAATGTGCCGGGTCGACGTCAGGAATTGTGGTTGTGCCGGGACGTCCCACTGGGAGCCACCGGCGGGGTCTTCCCCTCCAGGATCATCTTCCCAGCCCGCGCCTTCGTGTCGAAGGAGCCGCTCTTCCACAGGTCGTTGAGCGCGGCGAGGTTCGCGTCGGTATAGCCGGCGTTCCAGAACGCGTCGTACCTGGCCTGGTCACCCTGCTTGGGTGTGGACAGGTCGTCGGCTGAGGACTGCGCGACGATAGGGCTCGGAGCCACGGGGAGCACAGCTCCGTCGAGGATCATCTGGCCGGCGCGCGCCTTGGTCTGGATCGAATCGCTCTTCCACAGGTCGTTGAGCTTGACGACGTCCTCTGCGGAGTAGCCGGCGCCCCAGAAGGCCTCGTACTGCGCCCGGGTGTAGCCCTTGGGCATCCCGGACCAGTCGACGCTCGCGGTGGCGACCGGCGTGGGGGTGGGCGTCGGCGCGAACGGCACGACTGCTGTGGCGACGCCGGCGCAGACGACCGACAGCCCGGCGGCGACGATGCCGACGGCCACGAAGCGGCTGGAACGCGGGCGGCCGGCGGCGGTCGGCTTGATGAAGGGGTTCACGGAGTCCTCCTGGACGGTCTGCGGATGTACCTGCACTCCTAGAACGCATCTCGGCCGCCAGGTGTGCAGTCCGCGCGACGTCACTTTTCCTGGCTGTCCCCGACCTTCCTGCCAAGAGTCGTTTCTGCCGCACGATCACCGGCTGAGGGCGGCCTCCTCGTCGAGCCGTCCCAGCTTGTCGGGGTTCGCGATCGAGTAGACCCGCGACACCCGTCCGTTCTCGACGGTGAGGCTCACGATGCCGACCAGCTGCCCGTCCAGTTCCATCCGGATTCCGGGCTGACCGTTGACCCAGGCCGCCGAGGCGAAGAGCACGCCCTCCACCTTCGCCATCCCGCCCACCAGGTACCGTGCAAGCCGCTCCGCTCCGACGATCGGCCGCCGCGAAGCGCCGCGGACCTTGCCGCCTCCGTCCGCGACCGACACCACATCGGGCGCCAGGACGTCCATGAGCCCCTGAAGATTGCCGGTATTGAGTGCGACGACCAACCGGTCCACCACTTCGGCGTGCTCTCCGCGGACGACGTGTACCCTCGGACGCCGCGCGGAGACGTGGTCCTTCGCGCGATGGGCGATCTGCCGGACCGCTGCCGGCGACTTGTCGACGGCTTCGGCGATCTCTTCGTAGGGCAGGTCGAACACCTCCCGAAGCACGAACACCGCCCGCTCCGCCGGCGCGAGCGTCTCCAGCACCGTCAGCATCGCGATCGACACGTTCTCCGCGAGTTCGACGTCGTCGGCAACGTCCGGACTGGTCAGCAACGGCTCGGGAAGCCACTCACCCACGTAGGTCTCGCGGCGGCGCGACACGGTGCGCAGGTGATTGAGCGCCTGGCGCGTCACGATCCTCACGAGGTAGGAGCGTGGATCGCGGATGTCCGATTGGTCGACCGACGCCCAACGCAGCCACGACTCCTGGAGCACGTCCTCGGCGTCCGCGGCCGACCCCAGGAGTTCGTAGGCGACGGTGAACAGCAGGCTCCGGTGGGTCACGAAGGGATCGTCTGGCCCGACCGCGCTGGACATGGCGGGAGCCTACGCGCCCGAGACGGACGCCCGAACGGCGAGTGGGGCCAGTCCGCAGGCGTCCGCGAATTGCTCCGAACGGATGCCGAGGGCGATGTTCATGCGAGCCGACATGTTCATGAACGCGACGCGAGCCGCGAGTTCGACCAGCGCAGCCGGCCCCAGTTCGGCGAGCAACGCATCGGACAGCTCGTCGGTCACCGCGGGCGGCGTCCGGCTCGCGGCCTCCGCATACTCCATGACCTCGCGCTCCCGCTCGGTGAAGACGGACGACTCGCGCCAGCGGGGCACCTCCCGGACCTTCGCCTCGTCGAGTCCGTGATTGTGGGCCAGGAAGTAGTTCAGGTCGAGGCAGAAGCTGCAGCCGATCGTCGCGGCCGACGCCATCGCCGCATACGTCGCCAGCGCGGGATCGAGCTCGCGCCAGCCCTCGACCTTGCGTCCGATACCCATGCTGTCCTTCATGACCGCCTGATGGTGCCAGAGCACACCGAGGGAGTCGGGTACGCGGCCCACCATCTTTCGGGCTGCGAACTTCACGAGCGCCCCGTACGCGCCGGTGATCTCGGTCGGGGGGACGCGGGTCTCGCTGGTCATTTCTTCTCCAAGGTCGATGGATCGAGTCCTTCGACATGGAGACACCGACCGGTGTCCGCGTGTGACAGCCTGGCGGCGAACTGCGCTGGAGAGGCGGTCCTTTCCGGGCCCCGGCCGCGCGACCGAACCACGACGTCAGCCTCGCTGCAGGTACGCCAGCACCGCCAGCACCCGACGGTTGGCGGAGCCGGAGTCGGCCAGCCCGAGCTTGGTGAAGATGGCGTTGACGTGCTTCTCCACAGCACCGGTTCCGATCACGAGCCGCTCGGCGATGCTGGTGTTGCTGCGTCCCTCTGCGATGAGTTCGAGGGCTTCGAGTTCTCGCGGCGTCAGGGCGGCCAGCGGATCCCGGGCCGTGGCCATCAGTCGCTTGACGACCAGCGGGTCGAGGACGGTGCCGCCGGCGTGCACGCGACGCACGGCCTCGGTGAACTCGGCCAGCGACGTCACCCGGTCCTTGAGCAGGTAGCCGACTCCCCCGCGTGCGTCGGCGAGCAGTTCCCGTGCGTAGACCGTCTCGACGTACTGGCTGAGCACCAGGACGGCCACGTGTGGCACCGACCGCCTCAGTTCGAGCGCCGCCCGGATCCCCTCGTCATGGAACCCCGGCGGAAGTCGCACGTCCATCACGACCACGTCGGGACCTGCCGAACGCACCCGCTCCACGATGTCGGCTGCATCGGCGAACGCACCGACGGTGCTGTACCCGGCTTCGTCGAACAGCCGAGCCAGCCCCTCCCGGAGCAGCACGGAGTCCTCCACCAGCAGTATGCGGATCGCCTCCGCGTCGCCGGTCTGCCGCTGGTCGGTGCTCACTCGCTCAGGATAGGGACGGCGGCTGCGCCGGGCGACCCGCGGACGGGAGCGGCACGATCACGTCGATCCGCGTCGGCCCACCGGGCGGGCTTTCCACCGTGAGCGTCCCCCTCAGCCCGTGGAGCCGCTCCTGCAGGCCGGCAAGGCCGTGCCCCTCGGCGAGCTGGGCGCCGCCGCGACCGTTGTCGGTGACCGCGACCCGCAGCCGTGCCGGTTCGTCCCAATGGACCCGCGCACTGATCGTCGCCTGGCTCGCCCTCGAGTGCTTCGCTGCGTTCGTCAGGAGCTCGGCGACCACGAAGTAGACGGCCCTTGCGACCTCCGGGGGCACCGAGGCATCCAGTGTCGCGTCGAGATCGGTGCCGACCGGAAGCGGACTCTCCTCCGCGAGTGCACCCAGCGCGGCCACGAGCCCGCGGTCGGCCAGCAGTGGCGGGGCCACTCCTCGCGAGAGCGCGCGCAACTCGTCGAGGGCCGCCTTGGCCTGATGCTGGGCCTCCCGTGCATAGGCGACGGCCTCACTGGTGTCGCCGGCGGCGGCTCGGCGCTCGGTGGCGGCGAGATCCATCTGGAGCCGGACCAGGCGCTGCTGGGGCCCGTCGTGCAGGTCGCGCTCCAACCGGCGCATGGCGGTGTCCTCGGCGTGGACCGCTGACAGACGGGCGTCCGCCTCGGCCTGCGCCCGGGCAGCGAGATCGTCCGCGGGCCATCGTCCGAGCATCGCAGCGGCAATCGCGTGCCGGATGCGTCCCAGCCCCCCGATCACCCAGGGCAGGGTGACCCCGAACACGACCCCGCCGACCAGGTAGGCGACGCCCTCGGCTGCGTTGGCCGTCAGTGGGTGCAGCAGGGGCACCTGACCCCGGAGCCATTCCGCCCACGGGTCAACGTCCGGCTGGGGCAGGAAGCCCTGCCAGATCCAGTAGGTCAGCCCGCCGAGTGCGGTGGCCCACCAGGTCACCGTCAATGCGAAGGTCACCGTGCTGACGATCGGATTGATGATCATCTGGTGCAGCAGGTAGGACCAGTAGTGGCCCGAACGCAGCGGTGCGAGCAGACGTGACGTCCAGTGCGCGTCGGCGGAAGGCCTGGACCACACCGGCTCGGCAATCTCGGGGAGGCCCGTCCAGCCCAGCATCCCCCGCTCCGCGGCACCGAGCCCCCTCGCGAGGAGGAGCGCTCCGCTCATCAGCGGCAGGCCAACGAGAAGGACCACCATGCCCAGGCCTGCGAAGAAGACACCGCTGAGCACGGAGATGGCGACCATCGAGACGACGAAACTGGCGATGAGGTAGCCGGAGATGCCCGGGGCGCGGCCCCACGAGGCGACGTAGCGACTCAGCCAGGAGTCGCGATCGGAGCTGTCGGAAGGCATTGGGGTTCCTTAGGAAGTACCGGGTGCTGTGCCACCGGCAGCCCGCCCTCTGCAGGCCGAATCGCCGCCGGTGGAATCACCCTAGGTACAGCCTAGGGTCGGTCGACATCCGGCCACCTCCCGCATTCCTGCGGGGGCTAACCCCCGCTCGGCGCGAGGGCGAACCGGCGGCCGTTCGGGCCCCTCGTGGATCACCCATGCCGGGCGTAGTGTCGAAGTATGAGCACTAGCCATGAGGTTCGTGAGGGGATCGCTCATCGCGCCTTCGAGGCGCTCGGCACGCCCAGCAAGACGATCGTCTTGATGGTGCAGTGCAACTCCGCCCATCACCTGGCGACAGTCCACCAGACCCGGGCCGGACGGGTGTTCCACTCCGTACTGCACTCGAAGTCCCACGGACACCGCGACTACGTCGACACGGGGCACCACGCTTCCCGGGATGGACTCGACTGGTTCGACCTCCTTGATGTCGATGATCCCGGAACCGGCGATGACCTCCCTGCCGGGTGCGAGTGCGGTCCCTACACGCTGTCGCGACAGCAACTGATCGGCGAGATCGCGGCCGGGCAGAAGAGGGTCATCGTCGAGTGACCGTCGCGGCTGGCTGATTGACAGCATGCAGGCCCACACGTCCCCGCCCGGCGTAACGCCGCTCCGCACTCCGGGGCTGTTGTCCATTGCAGACCGCGGGCGTAGTGTCGAGAGAAGGAAGCCTTCCTGGCAACCAGTTTCGCGGCCCAGACCTCGCCGACCCTCAGAGTCCCCCGGTCGAGGTGCCCGATGTCCACCGCAGAGTCGCCCCCCTTCGTCTTCGATTCCCCTCCGTTCTTCACCGCCCACTGGCTTGGTCGCCACCCCCACGACCAGAAGCCGCGCATGGTGGAGTGCTTCGGACCGTCCGCCCCTGACGACTACGCGGCGGTGCAGGCTGCCGTGCTCGGCCTGGAGTCGGCCCTCCTGGGGAATCCACCCCCAACGACGTCGCTGTACGGCGAAGTCATCGACGAGCGCCTCGTGCTGTACTCACACGATCATGAGCTCCTGCGCACCGACACCCTGCAGGAGTCGGCCCTCGCTGCCTTGCGGCGCCGTCCCGAGGTTCTGCTTGTCTGGGTGGACGTTCCCCTGCAGGACCCGCCCACCGAACTTCCCACAGTGGGCATCCAGCACGTCTGGACCGGACTCGCGTCGGTGCGTGGCGGTGTGTGATGACCATCGCCCTCGCTGCCATCAATCACACGAACGTCGTGGTCCTCCGCATCCTCGACGCGTTGCTCGCCCGGCATGAGCACCTCGGAAAGGACGCGGACCGCACCGATCTGGAGGTCGACATCGAGAGCCTGCGCCTGCACCTCCAGGTGTGCGGCGACGGCATCTCCGAGGCCGAGATCGAACTCGCCGATGACGGAGCGTCCGCCCTGAGGGCACTGCGCTGGCACCTGGGCCCCGACATCGAGCTCGCCAGCATGCATCGCCGCGTGCACCGATGGCTGGTCGATGGCCGCGAAGTGATCCTCGACTCCTTCAACGGCAGGCGCACCTGCCTCCGGATTGCCTGATCGCCACCTTCGCGAGCCACCGGGATTAGGCTGAAAGTGCAGGGACACGCCATTCGAGTTCCACCCCTGAGTGGTGCGACCCTCACCTCCGGGAGGGGGGATCGATGGACATGAAGCCGACGTCCGACGAGGTGCTCTTCGCGACGCTGATCGAGTTGGCGGACACCACGATCATCGGCTTTGACCTGATCAGCTTCGCCGACCGGCTTGTCGGTGCCTGCGTCGAGCTACTCGGGGTCACCGCCGCCGGCATCCTGCTGGCCGACCAGTACGGGTCGCTGCGGGTGCTCGCCTCGACCGACGAGGAGACCCGGATGCTCGAACTCTTCGAGCTGCAGAACAACGACGGCCCCTGCCTTGAGGCGTTCCGCACCGGTGACCTGATCGAGGGTGTCGATCTCTCCCGGTTCACGAAGCGCTGGCCCCATTTCGTCGCGGCCGCCATGTCCGCGGGAATCAACAACGCCTATGCCGTGCCGCTGCGGCTGCGCGACCAGAGGATCGGGGCCCTGAACCTCTTCCAGACAGGTACGAAGGCATTCGGTCTCCACGAACTCCAGGTCGCCCGCGTGATGGCCGACATGGCAGCCATCGGGATCATCAACCACTGGAGCATCCGTCAGGGAGAAGTGCTGGCGGAGCAGCTCCAGGGTGCCCTCGACTCCCGGGTGATCATCGAGCAGGCGAAGGGAGTCGTCGCCGAGCGCCAGGGCGTGACCATGGGAGAGGCGTTCGAGTACCTGCGTCGCAGCGCACGTTCATCGCACCGCCCGATCGCGGATGTCGCGACCGAGACGGTCACCCAGTCAGGCGCCTGAGGCACCGGCACGCTCACGTCGGACGCGTGGCCCTGACCACCCCGCGCCAGGCGCCGGGCGACCACTGAGGCTCACCAGGCGTGCCCGAGCAGGTCGGCCAGCAATTCGTCGGCATCCACGGGATGACCCTTCGTCGTGAACCACTGCGCCATGTTCGTGCAGTCGCGGTGCAGGAAGTCGATGGCGTTGGGGTTGGCGACCAGATCGACGAGCTGCGGCACGTCGATGATCACCAGTCGGGGTTGCAGGCGGTCGGCGTCGGCCACAAGGGTGTTGTACGGGCTCAGGTCCCCGTGCACGACACCCAGGCTGGTCATCTGGCGCAGCGCCCCCAGCAACTGGTCGAACAGCGCGTCCAGCTGGGCCGCGCCGGGCCGCACCTGGTGCAGCCGCGGCGCCGCAACCAACCCACCCGAGCCAGGGTCGGTGATGAACTCCATGAGGATCTCCCGGCCGTCGATCTGCACCGGATAGGGCACGGGGACGCCGGCTTCGAAGAGCCGCTTCAGGCCCGACCACTCCGCCTGGGCCCAGAGACCTGCCTCGACGGCCCTCCCGAAGTCTGTCTTGCCGGCCATGGCCCGTCCGTCGCGGCTGTTGCGGACCGTGCGGCCCTCGGTGTAGGCGCCGTCGCGCCGGAAGAGCCGATGGTCGGCGGTCCGATAGCGCTTGGCTGCGAGCAGGCAGGCCTGCTCGGGCTCGCCGGGCACAGCGCGTTCGACGAGGAAGACGTCTGCTTCCTTGCCGGTCTTCAGGACGCCGAGCTCGGTGTCGATCGCCGCAGAACTGGTGACCAGCCAGTCCGGCCAGGGCTTGGGACCGCGGCAGAGCCTTTCGACACTGTCCCAGGTTGACCACCGTTGATCCTCGGCGAGATCCTCACTGAGCGCGCGGTAGGAAAGCTGATCCCAATCAAAGGGTGTATTGCTGTGTGACAAGGGGTTCTCCTGATGGAGGAGGCCCCGGGGACGAAGAGTCAGGCAGCGGGAGCCTCAGATGAACGGGCGGACGGAAACAGCCCATGGGCAATGGGTGACATTTCACGACCTCCCTTCATGAGGCTCGGGCGCACGATCGTGCGCGGGCTTCACGGTAGCAACGTCTCGTTGGGCGGTCAACGATCCACACAGGGCGACAGGGCTCAGTGGGGCGGTGATTGCGGACCGCTGTCGTCGGGGACGGCTTCGTGATGCCGGATGCCGTGGGAGCGGCGATCCTCCTTCATCTCAGCCTCGAAGATGTGCCGACGTCCTGCCATGAGCTCCTCCCGGACGCGAGCCTCAAGCTCGCGGAACACCGACCAGTAGGTGTCGTCATACTCCTCAACGACCTGATAGCTCCAGCGCCCCTCGAGGATGTTGCGCCCGACCAGCTCGCGCTCCAGAACACCGGCCTCTTCGCGGTGGCCCGCGGCGCGCAGTTCGTCAACGGCCTCACCGAGGGAGAGATCGGCCGAGCCGCAGAGCCGGTGGAACGCGTACAGGTGCCCCCGTGCCTCCTCGACCTTCTCCAGGGCCTCCGACAGCCTTCCGATGGCGGCCACCGTGCTGTCATCCGCACCACCGGGACGTTGGTGGTTCACCAGTTGTCGCTGCCGGTCGAGCTCCCGCGTCTTGTCCATGAGTGCCTCCTCCTCGTCGGGAGAAACGGTGTGCCGGCCCTTGAGCTGGACCGGCACACCTGGCTCGGCGCGTGCCCAGGGCAGGACGCCTTGCCTGCAGATCCCGTACCCCCACATGGCGATGACGTCACCTCAACGCTGGTGCGCCCGGCCCGACATCATGCCCGGTCCGGTTCCTGGCCGGTCTCGATGACTCGGTGGGCGATCTCACGGAGCTTGAGGTTGCGGTTCTGGCTCGCGACCTTCAACAACTCGAACGCAACCGTTGCCGTGAGGCGGTGCCGCTCCATCATGATTCCGGTGGCCTGCCCGATCAGCTTCTGGGCCTCGACCGCCTCCCGCAACTGCACCTCCCGCCTCGCAGCAAAGTCCTTGCTGACCAGCCGATCCACAGCGATCGCGAATGCCTGGGCGAAGAGGTCCCCGATGATCAACTCCTCCACGCTGACGCGGCGGGGCTCGGCGAACTGGACCCATGCTCGACACACTCCGCTGTCACTGTGCGGAAGCAGCACGATGCCAGGGCGTTCACTCACCACATCAGGGCTGGGCGGTCCGGACAACCCCATCAACACTTCGTCGCGCAGGCCCTCGGACGGGATCCACTCGGGGTCACCAGCGACATCCTCTTCAGGTCCGACCCCCAGCTGGATCGTGCACTCGCCATCGAACAGCTCGCCGAGGCCGTGCTTGGCCACCCCCAGAAGGGTCGCCAGGTCGTCCTCGGAGGCGAGATCGCGACCGACGCGAGCAGCAGCTATCCGGCGCTCACTCGCGGCCTCGTTCAAGTCGAGGTCCAGCTCCATGACATCCTCCCGTGAGTCCGGCACACGCCAGCGGTGGCGTCGGACGTGTGGTGAACGTACCCACCGGCGCGCCGGTCTACCCGTCGATGGGACCCGGGACGACCCGGTCCGGGAACGTCAGGACGCGAGGAGCTCCCACGCGACCCTGGGACGCTGAGGGCTCTCGACCCGCAGCGTCGGTAGGCCGCTGGCGACCGGACTGCGGGAGACCAGCGCCTCGGTGTACCCCGCGGCAACCTGCAAGGACTGGGTGGACCGGGGCGGGATGCGGCATTCCAGCGGAAGGTTCGCCTCGAGGACCAGGCAACTCCCGTCGCGGTTGGTGAGCCTGAGCAGCGCTGCACCGGTGATCTCCCGGTAGCGCACCTGGGACTGCTCCGTCGCGACAAGGCAGCTGGGGTGCGGAATCGTGAAGGCCATCAGCCAGTTCCGTCCGGCACTGTCGGTGCGGCGGATCGGCTCGAAGCCGGTGGCGGCCTCGAATCCGGCGAGGTACAGGTTCGCAGGACCCATGGCCGAGCCCAACTGGAACAGGCCGCGCGTACTCATGCCCTCGCTGGAAATGGCCTGAAGGGCGGCCCGGACCGTGGTGATCTTCGTCATTGAAACTGGCGCTCCAGCTCTCCGTTGAGATGGCACTCGACGCGCGTCGACAACTCGCGTCAACCAATGCTGGCACGACGGCTCCGGGCGCGCAAGGGAACGCGCTCAGACGATGGTTCGTACGCTGTCCCGCTCCACAAGCTTCGCGTCCAGCAGCATTTCGGCGCGGCCCACCGGATGACCCTCGACATCGGCGACGAGCAGCCCGATGGCCGCCTCCGTGAGCTCCGCGACCGGGGGCGTCAGGGTGGTGACCGGGGGATCGAGATCTGCCGCATCCTCACCCATTCCGATCGACAGCACCGACAATTGATCAGGAATGTGGCACCCGGCGAGGTGCGCAGCGTGGATCAATCCGATCGTCGCCCGCTCGTTGAAGCTGACGACAGCTGTCGTCGTGCCGGCCGGCCCGAGACTGCGGAAGGCCTCCTGCCCTGTGCGGTACGAACGCGGCCCGTTGAAGATGCGCAACGTCACGCCGAAGCGGCGCGCACTCTCCTCGAGTTCCGCGAGGGTGCGCACCATCGGACCGTGGCCCTCATCGAAGCGGGCCTCGCCAACGAACAGGATGTCGCGGTGACCGCGATCGACCAGGTACTCCAGCGCGGTCCGGGCGGTCGCCCGGAAGTCGGTGTCCACGTAGGCGAGGCCGGACGGGTCTGCGGTGCGGCCGAGGAGGACGAACCTGACATCGAGTTCCTTGAAGAGCTTGATGCGCGGGTCGTCCCACTCAACCTCCATCGCCACCACACCGTCCACGAGCTGCTGGGCGATCAGTTCGGTGAGCGTTGTCAGGTCGTTCGCAGCGTTCGGCCACAGGAGCAGGTGGAACCCGAGCGCGTGCGCTGCGGCCGTTGCGGTCTCGATGTAACGGACCTCCATCGGCGACCAGCCGTCCCGGAGGGGGTAGTTCAGTGCGAGGATCCCCTTGCGCGCGCCGGCAAGGCCACGGGCGAAAGCGTTCGGGGTGTAGCCGAGTTCACGCACAGCAGCGAGGACGCGTTCCCTTGTCGCATCGGAGATCCGCCTTCGCCCGCTGATCGCGTACGACACCGTGCTCGAGGAGACGCCGGCGAGCCGCGCAACATCATCCCTGGTGGCCACCCTGCTCACCTCCCCGTGAACCAGTCCGCCCTCGGCGGACAGGCCGCAGCCTAGCGGAGCCGGTCGCGGCGATCGCGGGCTACGGCGTCAGCCCTGCCACCAGCAGCTCGTCGAGCGCACCGCGGCTGCCGGTAACGGTGAGCGCCGGGTCGTCGGGGGTGGTCCTCCCCCATGCCAGCAGGGCAAGGCTCCTTGCCGGACCGCTGATGGTGATCTCGGGAGCGTCGGCCGGCGCACCGTGCAGCCAGACCGGGGAACCGTCCTCGACGTCGAACCGGACGCGGGTCGCGGGCGCCGTGATCCGGCCCAGCCGGATCTGGCGCGGGTGCATGATCGTGACCACCTCGTCGAAGCAGTCCAGCCAGGCCGCCGGCCCCGGGTCGAAGTCGAGGCCGCACGCGACGCGCAGGTCCCAGGCGTGGACGAGGGTCTCCAGCGCCTGGCGGCGATGCCAGAACCGGACGGTCCCCACCTGCAGCGCAGGCGGAAGGCCGTCGTCGAGCAGCGTCCGTGCCCGGGCATCGGGATCGAGTTCTGCGAGTGTCGCCCGCAGCTCGGCGGCGCACCGCGCATAGAGCGGCGCGAGCTCGAAAGGGCCGTCTCCGAGCGGCGCCTGCTGCTCCATGCGCGCCTGAGCGGCAGCCCAGTGGTGTACCCGTGCCAGATGCACGACGAGGTCCTCCACCGTCCAGTCGCCACACCAGGGAACCGGCAGGGTGGGGTCTGCGTGCGGGATAGTCGTGAGGAACGCGTCCTGGTACTCGCGCAAGGCGTCGAGGTACCCGAGCTGGGAGGCCATGGCCGGAATCCTAGGCTCGAGGATGCCCACCTCCCGTGTGGTTCACGACAACGCCGGGTCGGGGTCCCTAAGGATGGACTAAGTGAGCACTGCTTGGCTGTGGTTTTGGATGCAAGGCCCCTGCAGAGAGACCACAGCAAATGATGGATGTCACGACTCACACCGAGGTAGGTCCGAGGGTCCTGCACCGACTCGGCGGCCCCGACTCGCACCGGTGCCGACAGGTGGCGACGGGGCGGGCGGCGCAGAGCTGATGGCATCGAGCGTTCGGGGTAGCACCGATCACGGCCCACGCGTCGGGCGGCGCGTGCTGCTCGCGATCGCCCTGGCCGTCGCGACGGTGATGGTGTGGCTGGCGTCCGACCTCGGACCGATCCTTGTCGCGCCATCCCAGGACTCCCTTGTCGCAAAAACAGCCGAATGGGCCCGGATGCGCGGCCTTGGGGGTCTCGTCACAGAGCTCGAGAAGGTCGAGTACCAACTCAATCCACCGCCCACCGGCGGTACACCGGACTCAGGGGTCCCGCAGGCCGGCAGCCCCGCAGTGAGCGCGCAGAGCAGCAGTCGGGACGCGGCCTGCGGCCGGCAACCGATGCCGAGTCCTGCGAGGGCTGCGCTGGCGAACGAGGGAGTCTGGCAGACCATCGAGACGGTGCGCGGGCAACCAGCAATCCTGGCCACCTTCGTCCGACCGGATGCGAAACACACCAGGTTCCTTGCGGGGATCACCTGCATCAACCAGGACCTGGCCAGCTTCGTCCTGCACCCGGGAACCCAGGTACCCGGCGGCACCGGCTGGTCCCAGCCCACCACGGTCCCCCATGGCCAGCGCGGCAGTCTTCTCGCAACATTCAACTCGGGCTTCCTCATGGCCGACGCGATGGGCGGCTTCTGGCAGGACGGCAACGCTGTCGGGCACCTGACCGCCGGCCGGGCATCGATGGTGTTCCTCCGCGACGGCCGCCTCGACATCCGGTCCTGGGAAGGCGGACCCGTCCCTTCAGGAGTTGCCGCGGTCCGTCAGAACCTCACGCTGCTGGTCGACAGCGGCCAGATCACAGATGCGGTGAGGACCGCCGACAGCGGTGCCTTCGGGAAGACGCTCGGCGACACCACCTTCGTGTGGCGCTCCGGCGTCGGCATCCGCGCCGACGGCAGCATCGTCACCGTGCACGGCAACGCACTCTCGGTGCAGACCCTTGCCCAGCTCCTGCTGGACGCCGGTGCTGTGCGGGCCATGCAACTCGATATCAACCGCGACTGGACCAGCTACATCTACTACCGGCACTCGCCGGGATTCGCCCCGGTCAAGCTCACAGCCGACCAGGTGCGCCCCGCCGGCCGGTACCTGCACACCTCGAGTCGCGACTTCGTCGCCGTCGCCGCGCGCAGGTAGCCCGGAGGAGGTAGAGGCCGACGGTGAGGGATGAAGGGTGTCACCATCCATCCCGCACAGCGCGATGACCCACTCCACAAGACCGATCTAGGGAGAACATGGACTGGCTGCACGTCGTCATCCTGGGAGTGATCGAAGGACTCACCGAGTTCCTGGCGATTTCCAGCACGGCCCACCTGACGATCGCCGAGCGACCTTTCGGCATCCCGCTGCTCGATCCCGGCATCACCGCGTTCACGGCCGTCATCCAGTTGGGGTCGATCCTCGCGGCAGTGGCCTACTTCCGCTTCGAGATCGCGCGGATCGTGATCGCCTGGTCGCGAGGGTTCCTCCGCCCGGACCTGCGCGACTATCCCGGGTACCGCATGGGCTGGAACGTGGTCATCGGGTCCGTCCCGATCGCGAGCCTCGGCCCGTGCCTTCACGGCGTGATCGAGGGACCTTCCGCAACCTGTGGGTCGTTGTCATCGGCTTGCTGGGCTGGAGCCTCGTGATGTGGGTGGCGGACCGACTGGGAGAGGCAACCCGCGGAGAAACCTCGACGACGTGGCTGGACGCAGTGGTGATCGGCTTCGTCCAGTGCTTCGCGCTGATCCCCGGCGTCTCCCGGCCCGGCGCCAAGATCTCCGCCGGCCCTGCTGCGTGGAATGGATCGTGTCAGCGCGACGCGCATCAGCTTCCTGCTCGGGATACCGGCATTGATCGCAGCCGGAGGCTGGGAGGCAGTGACGCAAGCCGGACACATCTCTGCCACGGTGGGCAGGCTCCCCGCGCTGGCTGGCATCGTGGCGGCCTTCATCGTGGGCTACCTGTCCATCGCCTGGCTGCTCTCGTTCGTTTCCCGCAACACCTTCACGGCGTCCATCGTCTACCGGTCAGCCTCGGCCTCCTGCTTGCCGCTCATCGTCGCGGGAGTGGTTCCACCCTTGTGAGAGGGCACTCCTGCGGTGAGTTCAGTCGCTGACGCGCACCACCCGCGATCAGCCTGCAGGCAATAGTGCTGGCGCCTCTGCTGCAACGGGCTTGTCGAGGTTGGCGTGTAGCAGCGAAGCGAGTTCGCGCTCGGCGCGACCGGGACGCACTGCGCGCAGGGCCATCAGGATGGCTGCCAGGTCGACCAGTTCCTGGAGGGCTGCGCCGACGATCGCGGGAAGGATCCCCCACACGGCGATGCTCATGAGGGCGAGGCTGATGATGATCCCGAGCCAGATGGCCTGGAGCGCGATCCGCACTGTGCGTTGGGCGATGGCGATGCTGGTGGCGACCCGGCTGAGGTCGTCGAGCATGATCACGACGTCCGCCGATTCACTCGCGGCCGTTGCCCCCTTTGCGCCCATGGCGATCCCCACATCGGCCGCAGCGAGCACGGGGGCGTCGTTCACCCCGTCGCCGACCATGGCGACCGGCCGGACGGGAAGGGAGGCGACCGCCGCGACCTTGTCCGCGGGGAGCAGCCCCGAACGGACGTCATCGATGCCGATCTGCGCTGCAACGTGGCCAGCGGTCAGCGCTGCATCCCCGGTCAGCATTGCGACGGTGCCGACCCCGAGCGAGTGCAGCGCGCGAAGGGTCACTTCGGCGTTGTTGCGGACCTCGTCTGTGAGCAGGATCCGACCCAGGTAGCCCTGGGTCGTGCCGACGTGGATCGCAATGTGCCCGGGTGGGACCGGAAGTTCAGGTGGCTGGTGCCCCGTCACCCGCAGCACGTGCCCTGCGTTCCCGACAGCGGTGGCCCGGTCCAGGATTCGGGCAGTCATGCCCGCGGCTGTGGTCTCCTCGACCCCGGTTGCCCTCGGGATGTGCAGATGGCGTTCCCTTGCCGCGTGCACGATCGTCTTGGCCAGGACGTGAGCCGAGTACGTCTCCGCCGCAGCAGCGATCCGGAGCAGTTCGTCGGCGCTCGTGCCTGCGGAGGGTTCGATGATGTCGACGACGGGGTGGCCGTGGGTGATCGTGCCGGTCTTGTCCAGGGCGACCGTGCGGACGCGGGCGAGAGTCTCCATCACTCCCCCGGACTTGACGATCACGCCGTTGCTGGCCGCCCGGCTCATGCCGGCGAGGAATGCCACGGGCGCCGCGATCAGCAGCGGGCACGGTGTCGCGACAACGAGCACCTGAGCGAACCGCACCGGATCACCCGAGAGCCACCACGCCACACCGGCGATCACCAGTGAGACAAGCGTGAAAGGGACCGCGTAGCGATCAGCAAGCCGGACGATCGGGGACTTGCTCGCTGCGGCAGCCTGGACCAGATCGATGATCTGCTGGTACTGGCTGTCCTTCGCGGGAACCGTTGCCCGCACGAGGGCGGCGCGCTGCTGGCTCACGGAGCCGGACAGCACCTGATCGCCGGGACCGTGTTCGACAGGAAGGGGTTCGCCGGTGATCGAGGACTCGTCGAAGGAGGCCGTCTCTCCCTCCAGCAGCCCGTCCACCGGGACGACCTCACCGGGGCGGACCATCAAGAGGTCACCGATCGCGACCTCGTTGATCGGGACCTCGACGAACCTGCCGTCGCTGGTCGAGCGATGGGCGAAGCGCGGTGCGCGCTCGAGCAGGGCGGACACCTCGCGGTGCGCCCGGGCGTTGGCATAGTCCTCCAGCGCCTCTCCACCGGTCAGCATCAGCACGACGATCAGGGCGGCCCAGTGGTCCCCGACGAGCACGGTGGCTGCGATCGCCGTGACAGCAAGGAGGTCGAGACCGAAGTTGCCGTGCAGCAGGTCGCGCACCATGGACCACGCCTGCCATGCAGCGATCACCAGCGCGTACCCACCGACCAGCCACGTCGAGGCCACGGAGAGCCCCGCAAGCAGGAGGCCCAGGCCGACCAACCCGACAGCGATCGTGGCCACAACCACGGGATAGCGCCTCACCAAATCTGCGATCTTCACGCCCCAATCATCGCAGTAATGAATTACTGAGTGCCACCAAGGCATGCCTACCCTCATCTTGCGAGAAGCTATTTAGCTTTGCCTTACCTATGTTCAGAGGACCACGGGAGAATGCGTTCGATGAAACAGCGGACCGCGTAATAGCATTCGAATCATGGACGTCCAGAGCCCGCCTGTTCCACCCGTCGCAAGACCGGACCTGACCCGATTCGCGTGGCTGTCGATCGCGGCAGCGATCGCGACGATCGGCCTCAAGTCGGGGGCTTACCTGCTGACGGGGTCGGTAGGGCTGTTGTCGGATGCAGCGGAGTCGATCGTCAACCTTGTCGCTGCGATCGTTGCCCTCGTCGCCCTGCGGGTGGCCGCGCAGCCGTTCGACGAGAAGCACCACTTCGGTCACAGCAAGGCCGAGTACTTCTCCGCAGCGGTCGAGGGGATCATGATCTTCGTCGCTGCGGCCTTCATCCTGTGGACGTCGGTCGACCGCTTCCTCCACCCGGTTCCCCTCGAGAACGTCGGAGTCGGCCTCGCCATCTCCGTTGTGGCCTCCGCGATCAACGGCGCTGTCGCAGTCGTACTGATGAGGGCGGGGCGCAGGCACCGGTCGATCACTCTTGTCGCGGACGGCAAGCACCTCATGACCGATGTGTGGACCTCGGCCGGCGTGGTCGTCGGCGTACTCCTGGTTGCGCTCACCGGCTGGCTGCAACTCGACCCCGTGATCGCCTTCCTCGTGGGCTGCAACATCATCTGGACCGGGTGGCACCTGATCGCGGAATCGGTCGACGGACTGATGGATCGCGCCCTCAGCACGGAGGACCTCGACCGGCTCCAGCAGATCCTCGATGACTTCGATTCCGATCAGGTGCGCTTCCACTCCGTCCAGACGCGGGTGGCCGGGCATGCCAGGTTCATCTCGATGCACGTGCTGCTTCCCGGCACTTGGACGATCCATCAGGGTCACGACCTGGTCGAAGAGGTAGAAGGCCGGCTTGTTGCAGCGTTCGAACACGCGGAGGTCTTCACCCACATGGAGCCGCTCGAGGATCCGCGTTCCTACGAAGACTCGCTCCCGGGGTTGGCCCCGAAGAACGGGGCGGACCGGCTCCCGGACGAGGATCAGCCCAAGGAGCCGATCAGGTAGCCGGCAAGGACACCGACCGCGGGATCGGAGGCCCCATGCTGGGCCCGGAACGAACTGGTCGCATCCTTGCCGCACATTCCGAGGATGCGGTCGGGACCACCCGGGTGGCTGTTGATCCACGTGGTGAGGTCGTAGACCTTCCCGCTGACGGCAGCCCAGCAGGACGAGGCGCCGGCGTGCTTCTGGATCTCGGCGATCGCAATGGTCCGTGTCGCCGACGGTGCCGTGCTCGCGGTCTGCTGGCCGGAGCCCAGAGTGCCGATCGCGAAGCGCTTGAGGGTCTGGTTCGGCTCGCCCTGCGTGCCGTGCTGGCCGGCGAACGCCGCCGTTCCGTCGATGCCGCACATTGCCTTGATGACGGCCTGGCCGCCCTCATGCCTGGGAATCCATGCCGTCAGGTTGTACACGGTGCCCGCGACGACGCTCCAGCAGTCCGCTGGTGTCGCGTGCGCCTTCACCTGCTCCAGCGTGTAGGCGTTCGCACCGGTGCTGGTAGGCGCTGAGGTCGAAACCTCCGGTGCCTGCACCGGGTTGAGACGACCCTCCCAGACGGCCGTCGCCCCGCTGTGTCCGACGATGACCGTCATCACCGTCGCGGCCGCAGCCAAGGCGACCGCGATGATGCCGACGACGCGGATGCCGGGTTCCCGACCCTTCGCCGATCGGGTCGCGACGGGTCGCTGGAGCCAGAACCACACCCCCGCAACGATCACGAGGGCGGCAGCTACGACCACAAGGGCATCGCCCCACAGTGCGTGATCCTGCGGCAGGCCGACATGGGCCGCGAACGCCTCGCCGGTCTCCTTTGCGATGAACGCAGCACCGGTCCCGGCGATGAGTCCGGCCATCGTGAGCCACCGGAAGGCTTCGCGCCACCTGGGCACGAAGAACAGGGTGATCAGCATGATCGCAGCCAACGGCAACAAGACGACGGCGAAATGCACAACGAGGGGATGCATGGGGAGCCCGGTTATGGAATCGAAGATATTGAATTCGGCCGGGACGAGGGCGCGCATGTTGCGATATTAACTCTGCGACACGCCATTCGCTGCGCCGGCGGGAACTTCGTCGCCGGGGAAATCCTATGCCACGGGCAGGCTGTGGATACGTTGTCGTCCAGCCGCGGAGTTGTCCAACTAGCCTTGCCCCATGTTCACCGAGCGAGATCGCCCAGCGTGGCAACGGGGCGGGCGGTCGTCGCTCTGGTTGCCGTGGCACCTCGTGGCGCTCTTCGTCGTCACCGTGGCCAACTATGTGTGGCAGGTCCCGTACTACCTGCACTTCTACGGCCAGTTCGGCAAGGCTCCTGCGGGTCTCACCGTGCCACTGTTGTTGACCTTCGTGTGGTTCCTGCTAGGTACAGCGCTGGTCAGCACGAGGCGCCGCGGAGGGGTTCCGGTCCTCGCGTCGTTCCTCGTCGTCGAGGTCCTCTTCTACCTTGTACACAACCTCACCGGTGCGGCCGTGCGCGACCTGCAGACGAGCGACGCCGTTCTGCTGGTGGCTTCCCTCCTGGGTTATGCCAGCACCATCGCCTCGATCCTGTTCCTCGGATGGCTGATCAAGACTCACCGGAGGCCATCAAGGCATCCGTCCCGAACCGTAGTGTGAGGCTCGTTCCTTTCCAGTGGCAGCCCGGACCGGATCGCCGGGGTGTCGTGGACTCGACCTCGAGGGATGACGCGACCAGCGCCAGTACGCACTCGGCGAGGGTCCCCGCCTGGATATCGTGAAGACCCACACGACGGTGAGGACATCCTGGTGGCCCACAGTCCTGCGGCGCACCCTAGGCCGTGGCTGTGGCGGCAGCTCGCGAGATCGACCGTAGCGGCCTTGCCATGGTTTCCCGTCTCGTGATCGGACCGGCCGAAGCCATCCTCATGGAGCGGTGCAAGCTCACCGCGGAACGGCCTTCGCCCTTCTCCGGCACCTGTCGGAGGACTCCAACCGCAGCTCATGCTCGTGACAGGGGAGATCGTCGCAACCGACACCAGCAAGGGCTTGCGCCGCCACTGATGCGGTTCCCGCGCCAGCGCAGCTGTGGGCAGAAGCGCAGCCGTGAGCAGACCGGGAAACGCGGGTCGCCCGCCGCCCCGGTGAGGGGACGGCGGGCGACGCTTGTTGACGGGAGCTCAGGACTTGAAAGCGTCCTTGACGTTCTCGCCTGCCTGCTTCAGGTTCGCACCGGCCTTGTCGGCCTTGCCTTCGGCCTCGAGGCTCTCGTTGTCGGTGAGCTTGCCCACGCCCTCCTTCACGTTGCCCTTGGCTTCCTCGGCCGAATTCTCGATCTTGTCGTCTGTACCCATGGAATCCTCCTTGGCTAGGTGTTCGATCAAGTCCCGATACCCGCGACCCGCTGCGGCAAACCCTCACCGTGCAGGCCGCCGCCGCGCGCGTGCGCTCGAGCAGACTGGTGATGCTCCCCACGATCCCCCGGGGGTACGCGCACGACACGAGCGAGAGGCGGCAGTCATGACCGATCTGGAGCACCGCATTCAGCGTCTTGAGGACCGACAGGCGATCATCGACGTCGTCATCAGCTACTGCGTTGCCGTCGACCGCAGGGACTGGGCGATGTTCGCCGGTTGCTTCGCCTCGACGGTGGTGCGCGACTCCGGAGAAGTGGGCAGGGACGAGTTCGTCGCCATTGTCGCAGGAGCGCTGCCCGGCTTCAGGAGCACGCAGCACCTCAGCACCAACCACGTCGTCACCTTCGATCCCGACGATCCCGACCACGCGACGTGTGACTCCGACATGTACGCCCAGCACTTCCTCGACGAGTCCGAGGGCGGCACGTACTACCTTCTCCGGGCCCGCTACTCCGACCTGATGACCAGAACACCAGACGGCTGGAAGATCCGGGCGATCACCACCACCAACAGGTGGGAGGAAGGCAACCTGAACGCCGTCGCCGAGGCAACCGAGCGCGTACGGCTGCGGGACGCTTCGGGCTAGGTGGTCGCTACGGACGCCAGCTCCTCGGCCCGCTGCTTGATTCCGAGCATTGCTCGCCTCATCATCACCAGGTCGAAGAACTCGACGAGCAGTCCGAAGAGGATGCTGGGCGAGAGCCAGCGGTAGCGCAGCCTGACCCTGCTGACGAGCCGCGAGGTGCCGCCCTCACCGGGTTCGATGCTCCACACCCAGGTGCTGTCGCCCACCCCGTCCCACCACAGGAGCCACTCGTCCTGCCGGAAGTCGAGGACCTGCATCCCCTGTTTGCCGTCAGGGCTCATCGGGACGACGTCGCCGACTTCGATCTGCTGGTGTTCGGGCAGGATCACGGTGGCACTGGGGCGCGCGAGGTTGTCGAGCACGTCGTAGCTGTACCAGCCGGCCCGGCCGACGCCCATCTGGACGAGCCAGGGGTAGATGGATCCCGGTGGCGCAGCGATGGAAACCGCTCGCGTCGCATTGAACGACGCCCGTGCCACCAGGTCGTCCCCCGGCATGTCGGCGGACACCTCGGCGTCCGTTGATCCCCAGGTCAGTTGCCAGGGGCGGATCCAGCGCCAGTAGCTCCCGGCGAGCACTGCCAGCGATCCGAACACGACCGACGCTCGAGCCACAGGAGCAATGGGCTTCCGCCCGGGGGAATTTCCGACGGTGGCCATGCTCGCAGGGTATCGCTGCGAGCTCAGTAGTCGGGGGCGCCGTTGGCGAAGAACCACGCTGCCGAGGTCAGCCACACGACCACCATGGCTGTGAACAGCGCGCCCCCGAGCAACGGCAGCGCCCAACCGGGCATCCTTCGGCCGCGCAGGGCAAGCATCTTGGTGACGAAGACCCCGTAGAAGGCACAGCCGAGCAGGGAATGGACAAGCACTCGCGTGTCGTAGGTGCCGAATCCCAGCGACCAGAGGCACTGGAGTGCGACCGGCGCCGAGAGGACCACAGCGAGGACTCCCGAGATGCGGTGGGTCAGCGCGGTCGCTCTGGGTACGGGCCCGTGCCCGATCCGCCCGAACATCCGCAGTGCCGTGAAGAGCTGGACGACGGCCAGCACCATCGCTGCCGTAGCCAGCGTCACCTTCATCCAGATCAGGCTCGGAAAGCCGAGCGTGAACAGCGGGCTGCCGGAAGGTTCGTGGATGCGGCCATAGACCCCGAGTGCCACAGCGACGGCAGCGCCGATCAGGATGAAGATGATGAGCAGTCGTGTCCCGCCGCCGGTGGCTGGTGCGGCGGGAGTTCCATCAGGCGAGGGTGTGGTCATGGCAGGTCCTCTCCCGGGCGTGAGGCAGGTGTCGGAATTCTCCCGCTTCGCGCGCCGGCGCGACCTGCCTACTTCTGCCCGTCAGTCGAGGGCGCTGGCAACCCCGGGGATGCGCCGGCGGTAGCCGTCCAGCAGTTGCCGGCCCAGGCTCACCGATCCGACCAGCGGGTGAGTCGCGAACGCTTCCCAGGCGAGGCTCGGCGAGTGTTCCAGCGCTGCCCGGATCGTCAGTTGCTCGACGGCCTTCACTGACTGCACGAGGCCGAGCATGTGTCCCGCCAGTGGCATCACCGGACGCCGGTGGATGCCGTCGGCGTCCACGTCGCAGGGAATCTCGACGACCGCTTCCTCCGGCAGGCCCGGGACGGCGCCGAAGTTCGCGACGTTGACGATCGCTGCCGTCGGCCTCCCGCCGGAAAGGGCCGTCATCAGGTCCAGCGCTACGGCCTGGTACCCGCCCTCGCCATCGTCGGCCCCACGCGCCTCGTCCTCCTCGCGGGCCTCGGCCATGTAGGTCGATTCGCGCTGGTCCTTGGTGGCGTGCCAGAGCTTGAGCGCCTCGTCGGGCCGACCGGCCGCTTCCGTGTAGAACCGTTCCTGCTGGGTCGCGAGGAACTCCCCCCGCGTGGACGGTGCAGCCATGATCCGCGCGACAGCCTCGCGGTTGCAGTAGTAGTAGAAGAGGTATTCGTTCGGCAGCGCCCTGAGCTGGCGCACCCAGTCGAGACCGACGAGGCGCGCCTCCTCGATGCCTTCCAGTTCGGGTGAGTCCAGCAGCCCGGGTAGCCGATCCACGCCGTCGACCTCCAGGGACCGCAGCCAGCCGAGGTGGTTCAGCCCGACGTAGTCGTAGCGCAGCGAGTCAGCTCGGTCCCCCGCGCCCACCGCAGCAGCGGCCCTTCGCATCAACCCGATCGGGGTGTCACAGATCCCGACGACGCGGTCACCGAGGATCGGTCGCAACGACTCGGTGATGATGCCGGCCGGATTGGTGAAGTTCACGAACCACGCCTGCGGCGCGACAGCGCGGACGGTGCGCGCGATCCGCTGCATCACGGGCACGGTGCGCAGCGCGTACGCGAGCCCGCCCGGGCCGGTGGTCTCCTGGCCGAGGACGCCCAGGTCGAGCGCGACGCGCTCGTCGGCGACCCGTCCCGCTGCCCCGCCCACCCGGATCGCGCAGAAGACGAAGTCGGCTCCGGCAAGGCCTTCCGCGAGGTCCGTTCCGGCCGCCAGCTTCAGCCCGCGGGCGGCAGGCAGCTGCGCCGCAACGTCGAGGATCGTCCGGAGGCGGCCTGCGTCGGTGTCAACCAGCGCCAGCTCGTCCACCGGGCCGGACCTTGCGACGGCCTCGATCACTTGCGGCACCCGGAACCCGGCGCCTCCGATCAGGGTCAGCTTCATGCCTCGATAACCTCCGTGCCTGCGTTGGCCATGCGTGCGAGCGTGTCGGGATCGGCACCGCTGTTGGTGACCAGCACGTCGATGTCCCGGGCTTCGCAGACCGACAGCAGGCCGGTGCCCGGGAACTTGCTCTTGTCCGCCAGCAGCACGCTGCGTTCTGCCGCTGCGAGCATCGCCCGCTTCACGCCGACCTCGATGCCGGTGGTGTCGAGCACCTGCCCGGAGGCGTTCACGCCCGATGTCGAGAGGAAGCAGAGGTTCGCAGACAGCTGGGCCAGTGCCTGTTCGGTCAGCAGACCCACCAGCGACTGGTAGGTGGAGCGCAGCACGCCGCCGAGGACCACCAGCTCGGGTCCGGGAGCGTGCCGCAACTCGTCGACGACGGCGAGGCTGGACGTGATCACGGTGATCCGACGGTCACGCAGCCGCCGCGCGAGCCGTGCCGTCGTCGTGCCGATGTCGAGGCAGACGATCTGGCCGTCCTCGACCAGGGCCGCTGCACGGTCGGCGATCGCATCCTTGTCGTCCGCGCTGCGCCGATCGACGGTGTCGAAGGTGTCCGAGTCCTGCTCGACCGAGCTGCCCCCGCCCCGCACCCGCCGCAGCAGCCCGTCGCTGTTCAGCGTCGCCAGGTCGCGGCGAATGGTCGAGAGGCTGACGCCGAACTCGTCGGCGAGTACCTGGACGGACACATCCCCCTGTCTCCGCAGCCGGCGCAGGATCTCGCGCTGCCGTGTGTCAGTGAGCATGGGCTCATAGTAACGCTCAACTTCGAGCAATTACGCGCATCTCTGTGCATGAAGTTGGTTGAGTGGCACCCGACTTTGTGCGATTGTGTGGAGGTGGCACCCACGACCACCGATGCAGGGAGCACGCCCAGCGAAGCAGCTGGTGTCGACGTGCTGCTCGCCGGCATGGTCTTCCTCGACATCGTCTTCACCGACCTGCCGCACGCGCCGTGGCCCGGCCACGAGATCTGGGCCGGCGGCATGGGCTCCTCCCCGGGCGGCATTGCGAACCTCGCGATGGCCACTGCCCGCCTCGACCTGCGCACCGCACTGGCTGCAGCGTTCAGCGAGGACGGCTACGGCCACTGGTGCCGCGACGTGCTCGGACGCCAGGAACGCATCGACCTCAGCCTTTCGTGCACCATCCCCGACTGGCACAGCCCGGTGACCGTGTCGATGGCCTACGACGGCGACCGCGCCATGGTGACCCACGGCCATGACGCCCCGGTGTCCACGACCACGATGCTCGGCGACCATCCACCGGTCCCCCGCGCCGTCATCACCGAACTCTCCGACGACCACTGGTGGGAACCCAGCCGCGCGCGTGGTGCCCTGGTGTTCGCCGACGTGGGGTGGGACCCGACGGAGGTCTGGGACCGCGGCGTGCTCCGCCGGCTCACCGGCTGCCACGCCTTCACGCCGAACGAGGTGGAGGCCATGGCCTACACCCGCACGGACAGTGCTGCCGGCGCCCTTTCCAGGCTCACGGAGCTCGTGCCGCTCGCCGTGGTCACCCGTGGGTACAAGGGAGCGATGGCAATCGACCAGACCACCGGCGAGCAGGCTTCCGTCCCAGCGCTGGACGTGCCGGCGCTCGACCCGACCGGCGCCGGTGACGTGTTCGCTGCAGCGCTCGTCTTCGGCACCCTCGGGGGTTGGCCGCTGGCCGAGCGCCTGCGGTTCGCCGCGCTGGCGTCCTCCCTTGCCGTGCAGCAGTTCGGCGGCGGCCTCGCCGCCCCCGGCTGGGGTGACATCGCCGACTGGTGGTCGCGTACCACCCTCGCGGCTGCGGAACAGAACCCCTCCGCCGTGGCTTTGACTAAGAGCTACGGCTTCCTGGCCGAACACCTGGACAGCCACGAAGGACGCTCGGTCCGGCGCGCGAACGCCACCATCGCCCAACTGTCCGACCTGTGAAGAGTTTCCGGCCACCGCCGCAGGTGGCACTGAGAGGAGTAGAAGTGAAGGGTTCTTTCACCCCCAGACACCTGACGCGGGTGGTGGCCGGCGGTGTCGGCGCAGCGTTGCTCGTGCTCACCGTTGGTTGCGCACCGGGCGTGGGCACCACGGAGACCACAGCCCAGGCCAGCCCGCGGGCGTCGGTCAACATCGATCCGGCCTCGATGGGCAACGTCACGCTGACCATCTGGGACCAGGAGGTCCGCGGCGGCCAGAACGACGAGATCACGGAGCTCAACAAGCAATTCCAGGCGAAGTACCCCAACATCAAGCTCGACCGTCACGCGCAGTCGTTCGACGACCTGCAAAAGACCGGACGCCTCGTCCTCACCGGTCCGGACGCACCGGACGTCATCGAGGCGAACAACTCCCGCAGCCAGATGGGCTGCCTTCGTCACAGCCGAGCCAGCTGGTGTCGCTGGATCCCTACGCCGAGGCCTACGGCTGGAAGGACCGCTTCCCGCAGTCGGTGCTGAAGCTGTCCTCCTACTCCACCGACGGCAAGGCCTTCGGCTCCGGCAGCCTGTTCGGACTGCCGCAGGTCGGCGAGGTCGTGGGCTTCTACTACAACAAGGCGAAGCTCGCGAAGCTCGGGCTGTCGGTTCCGGCCACCTGGGCGGACCTCGAGGGCCAGCTGAAGACGATCAAGGACGCCGGCGAGACGCCGCTGGTGCTGGGCAACCTCGAGAAGTGGCCGGCGATCCACGTGTTCGGCCCGATCCAGGGTGCCCACACTCCCGCCGACGAGATCACGAACCTTGCGCTCGGCAACGCGGGCGGTGACTGGACCGACCCGACCAACATCGCGGCGGCGACAGAGCTCCAGGACTGGGTGAAGGCCGGCTACTTCAACTCCGACGTGAACGGCGCAGCCTACGACGACGTCGTCGCCAAGTTCGGGAAGGGCACCGGGGTCTACTTCCTCGGCGGTTCCTGGAACACCCCGACCATTGAGGCAGCACTCAAGGGCGACGCCGGCTTCATCGCCCCACCACCGGTCGAGGCGTCCGCAGGTCCGTCGACCACCGGCGGCACGTCGCTGCCGTTCGCTGTGACCTCCGCGTCCAAGAACCCGGACGCAGCCGCGGCGTACATCAACTTCATCACCAGCGATGACGCAATGAAGGTGATCGCGGCCAAGGGCAACCTGCCTGTGCTGCACGCCTCCGAGCTCGCTCCGGCGTCCGGTGTGGGCAACGAGGTGTACGCCGCCTACGAGCTGGTGACCACCAAGGGACACCTCCTGCCGTACCTCGACTACGCCACGCCCACCTTCTCCGACACCCTCGGGGCAGCGCTGCAGGACCTGATCGCCGCCAAGAAGACGCCGGCCGAGTTCGGTGCCGCGTTGCAGAAGGACTATGGCGACTTCGTCAAGGGCTGAGGTTCGTCCTTCCCGGCTGGCGCGGCAGCGTCGCGCCAGCCGGGAGGGTCGCACGGTGGCAACGCCCTACCTGTACATCGCTCCGGCGTTCCTGCTGTACGCGGCGTTCCTGCTGTTCCCGCTGGCGCGGGCCGCCCAATTCTCCCTGTACGCCTGGGACACCGTCTCGCCGGCGAGATTCGTGGGCTTCGGCAACTACGTGACGATGTTCAACGATCCCGACCTCCTCGGCTCCTTCGGGCACTCGGCGATCCTGATCCTCTTCTACGCCGTGCTGCCGATCTGCCTTGGCCTGGTCGTTGCCGCCATCCTCAACCGGGCGCAGGTCCGCGGCCTCGGCTTCTTCCGCACGGTGATCTTCCTGCCCCAGGTGATCGCCATGGTGGTCGTCGCCGTCGCCTGGACCCGGCTCTACTCCACCGACGGCTCGATCAATGCGCTGCTGCGCCTGGTCGGCCTGGGTGACCTGGCCCGCGCCTGGCTCGGGGACTACACGTTCGCCCTGCCGGCCGTCGGGCTGATCGGCACCTGGGTGGAGACCGGTCTGGTCACCATCCTGCTGCTGGCCGGCATGGGACGCACCTCGCGGGACCTCTATGAGGCCGCCCGGCTGGACGGGGCCGGACCTATCGCCGAGTTCTTCGCCATCACGCTGCCGGCGGTGCGCGGCGAGATCGTCGTCGCCGCGACCCTGACCGTGGTTGCCGCGCTGAAGAACTTCGACATCATCTACATGACCACCCGCGGCGGACCGGGCACGTCCACGGCCGTCCCGTCCTACCAGGTCTACAACCAGGCGTTCGGACTGGGGCAGGTCGGGATGGCGACCACGATCGGCGTGACCCTGGCCCTGCTGATCTTCTTCATCAACCTCGTCCTCAACCGGCTCGGAGACAAGGCGGCGGAGGACTGATGGCGCGCCGACGCAACACCTCACCGGTCGAAGTGGGCATCAACTATGTCGTCCTGCTCGGGATGGCGCTGATCTCACTGTGGCCGATCGTCTCCATCCTCGCTCAGGCCTTCGGCCCGTCCGACCCGTCGGTCGCTGCCGGAGGACTCCACCTGGAGAACTTCGTCGAGGCGTGGAGCCAGGGCCAGTTCTCCAGCTACATGCTCAACTCCGTCCTGGTGTCTGTGACGGTCGTGCTGGTCTCCGTCGCCCTTTCGGTACCGGCCGGCTACGCGTTCGGGACAATGACCTTCCGCGGCAGCACCTGGCTTTTCTACCTCTTCCTCTTCGGGATCATGGTGCCGACCGAGGCGATCCTCGTTCCGCTGTTCTTCGACCTGCGCCAACTGCACCTCGTGAACACCCTCGTCGCCGTCGCCGGCCCGCAGGTCGCGCAGTCGATCGCCTTCGGGACGTACTGGATGCGCACCTACTTCCGCTCGGCCGACCGGGCGATCACCGAGGCTGCGATCATCGACGGCGCGGCCCCGCGGCAGGTGCTCTGGCGGGTGCAGGCGCCGATCGCGCGGCCGGCGATCCTGACCCTCGTCGTGCTGATCTTCATGTGGACCTGGAACGAGTTCCTGATCCCGCTGGTGATGTCGCCGACCGGCACGTTGCGGACGGCGCCGCTCGGGCTGGCGTTCTTCCAGGGCCAGCACGTGACCAACTACGCACTGATGGGCGCTGCTGCGGTGACGGTCGCCGCTCCCGTCGTGCTCGTCTACCTCTTCGCGCAGCGCTACTTCATCGCCGGCATGACCGAGGGCGCGGTCAAGTAGCTAGCGTTGCCCCGTGACACGGAGCAGGTATGACGCGGTCGTTGTCGGTGGCGGCCACAACGGGCTGACCGCAGCGGCCTACCTCGCGCGGGCCGGACGCAGCGTCCTCGTGCTGGAACGGGCCGACCACCTTGGTGGCGCGACCGGTTCCTCGCGCGTCTTCCGCGGCGTTGACGCCAACCTGTCCCGCTACTCCTATCTCGTCTCGCTGATGCCGTGGGCGGTCCGCGATGAGCTGGGCCTGTCGCTCGCGCTGCGGCGACGGCGGATCGCTTCCTACACTCCCGTTCCCGGCGACGCGACGCGGGGCCTGCTCGTCGACACCGGGGACGACCGCGCGACGCAGCGCTCGTTCGCGGCCATCGGTGCCGAGTCGGACCATGCGGCCTGGCGGCGATTCGGCGCACGGACGCACGCCCTCGCGCAGGCCGTGTTCCCCAGCGTCACCGGGCAGCTGCCGACGGCTGCCCAGGTGCGTGCGGCCATCGGCGAACTCTGGTGGGCGGACCTGCACGCACCGCTGGGCGACCTCGTGGAGAGCACCTTCACCAGCGACCTCGTGCGTGGCGTCGTCGTGACCGATGCGCTGATCGGCACCTTCGCCGACGCGCATGACGCGACGCTCGTGCAGAACCGCTGCTTCCTCTACCACGTGATCGGCGGCGGGACAGGAGACTGGGATGTGCCCGTCGGTGGCATGGGTGCGGTCGTCGACGCGCTCGCCGACGCTGCCCGCGCCGGTGGTGCAGAACTCCTGACGCGCGCAACGGTCCGCGCTGTGCACCCGGGCCCACACGGTGCCGACGTCGCCTGGACCGACGACGACGGCCGCGAGCACACGGTGACCGCCGGCCACGTCCTCGTGAACGCCGCACCACGCGTGCTCGACACGCTCCTCGGGCACGAACCCGCCGGGCAGGGGCCTGAAGGCAGCCAGCTCAAGGTCAACATGGTGCTGCGCCGGCTGCCGCGGCTCCGCGACCCGCAGGTGGATCCAGGCGCCGCCTTCGCCGGAACGTTCCACATCAACGAGTCCTACGACCAGCTGGCGACGGCCTACGCCCAGGCCGCGGCAGGCCAGTTGCCGTCGGTGCCGCCTGCGGAGATCTACTGCCACACGCTCACCGACCCGTCCATCCTCGGTGCCGACCTGCGGGCGAGCGGCCACCACACGCTGACCCTGTTCGGCCTCCACATGCCGGCGCGGCTGTTCCGCGACGATCCGGAAGGTGCACGGGCTGCAGCGCTCGCGTCAACGCTCCGCTCACTGGACTCGGTGCTGGCAGAGCCGATCGAGGACTGCCTCGCACGGGACGCCGACGGTCGGCCGTGCCTGGAAGCCCGCTCGCCGGTCGATCTCGAGGACGACGTCGCCCTGCCCGGCGGCCACATCTTCCATCGCGACCTCCAGTGGCCCTGGCTCGAGGAGGAGGCGCCTTCTCCCGCCGAGCGCTGGGGCGTTGCCACGGCAGACGCCCGCGTCCTGCTGTGCGGTGCCGGTGCGCGCAGAGGCGGCGGCGTCAGCGGTATCCCGGGCAGGTCGGCCGCCATGGCCCTGCTCGAGTCGACACCCGGGCCCTGACGCCGCCCGGTCCGCGGGAACGTGCGGATGCTTTTGCTCGTTCGGGGTACTTCTTCCTTGCATCCACACGGGTGCGCAGTTGACAGTCGGCGCTCGGCGCCGCTGGAAGGAGTTCTTACATGGCAACCCTCTTGTGGATCCTCGCGGTCATCCTTGTCGTCAGTGGCATCTTCGCCATCTTCCGCAAGCAGATGCTCTGGGGCATCGTGCTGATCGTCGTCGGGCTCCTCGTCGGTCCCGGCGGAGTGAGCATCTTCCATTGATGCTGCCCGCGGGTGCCGCAGTCTCGGCGCCCACGATCTACCAGTAACGCTTCTGCGGACTCCCGGGTGGGACTGCCCCCCACCCCGACCCGGGAGTCCGTCAAGGCAGGTTGGGCGCCCCGGACCCCTCCGACCGGCGCACCCAACCTTGTCCACGCTAGGGAGCCCGATGCATCAGGCGGGCCGATCCGGGAAGGTCGTACGAACCCGTACTGCACGCAGGAGCGACGACGTCAGAGGTCGTTGCCCGCGTAGGAGCAGTTGAAGCTCTTGTTGGCCAGGGGGAAGTCCGGGACGATCGTGTCCGCGAGCGCGATCCCCAGCGCCGGCCAGGTGTGGAACGAAGGATCAACCACCTTGACCCGTGTCAGGACACCGCCGGCACCCACCTCCACGCGATGCACCAGCGTGCCACGCCAGGCCTCGACGACACCCAGCCCGGCTCCGAAGCCTTCGGACGGCGTCACCGGTGCCGCGGTCCTGACGGCTGCGATCCGCGCACTGAGGTCGGCGACCAGTTCTGCGGCCACCGCGATCTCCCCCACCCGGACGTCGAAGCGCGCCCGCACATCACCGGCGTCGGCTGTCACCGTCCGGAAGGTCGGGCCGAGGTCGACGAAGGGCTGGTCCGCCCGCGCGTCGACCGTCATGCCCGAAGCGCGCGCAACGTAGCCGAGCACCCCGAGCGTTCTTGCCCGCTCCAGCGGTAGGACTGCCGTGGTGTTCAACCGGTTGGCGACCATCGGGTGGTCGGCGGCGATCCTTGCGAGTTCCGCAGCTTCTGTCGCCACCGAAGCCACGAGGTCGAGGTCCGGTGCAGCCAGCAGGTCGGCGCCGCCGATCCGGATGGCCCCGCGGAGCAGCCGGTGTCCGGTGAGCCGGGCGTTGTGCCGCAGGAGGGTCTCGCGCAGGCGTCCGGCGTGCTGGTTGACGATGCCGAAGCCGGCGTCGTTGGCGAGGGCGCCGACGTCGTTGATGTGGTTGTAGAGCCGCTCACATTCGAGCAGCAGGGCCCGTGTGAGCCGGTCGCGCTCGGGCACCTCGATGCCGAGGGCGTCCTCGACGGCCATCACGTAGGCGAGGCTGTGACCGACGGCTGTGTCCCCGCTGATCCGCTCGGCGAGCACGATCCCGTCGTCGAGCCGGCGCCCCTCGAACAGCTTCTCCACGCCGCGATGCACGAAGTAGAGCCGCTGGTACATCCGGACGATCGTTTCCCCGACGACAGAGAACCGGAAGTGGCCCGGCTCGATCAGGCCGGCGTGCACCGGTCCGACGGGGATCTCGTAGACCCCCTTGCCGGTCACCTCCGCGAACGGGAAGCCGGCGTGGGAGCCGAAGTACGGGGTCGGGTCGGCGTCCGACAGCATCGGGTGGAAGCTGGTCGGCCAGTGCCCGTGACGCACCAGCCGATACGGCTGGGGGTGGTCGCGCGGCACGATGCCGTAGAGGTCGCGCATCTCGCGCTCGAACCGTCCAGCGGGGTAGGAGATGCCGGCGAGCGTTGGCAGCCAGGCGTCCGCGCGCGGGATCTCGACGACCACCTCGACGCGTTCACCGGCCGTGCCGAGCAGCACGTGGACGATCCGGAAGGTGTCCTCGGCTCCGGCAGGGCCGTCCTCATGGGCAGCGACGAGCGCGAGCCGGAAGCCGCGCGAGAGCTGGGCGGTGATCGCTTCGACGAGTTGTTCCCGCGCGACCTGGACGATCTCGGGCTGGGTGAGGCGGTTCATCGCGCACCACCGAGGGCCGTCACGGCAGCGAGCAGGGGGACGGCCAGCGGCCAGGCTGCAAAGCCCATGACGGCGCTGACTCCGAGCGCGATCGCGATCGGGATCTGGCGGAACCGCGCCGGCAGGTCGAGTGGGGCGTGCGAGGTACGGGCGGCATCCGGGTCGCCCTCGGCGCCCACCGTCATCGCCAGCACGTTGCGGGCGATCCCCGCGAAGACCACGAGCAGGAGTCCGCAGGCGACCACCATCTGCCAGCCGAGGCCGCGCTGGAACCCGGCGATGATGATGGCGACCTCCGTGAAGAACGTGACGAACGGCGGGAAGCCGAGCAGGGCAGCAGTCCCGAGCAGGAACGGCCCGCCGAGGTCGGGGCGCCGACGCAACAGGTTGCGCACGTCGGCGATGTCATGGCTGCCGGTGTAGCCGAGGATGCGTCCGGCGAGGACGAACATCGACGACTTCACGAGGCCATGGCCGAGCATGTGGAGCAGGAGGGCGGCGATCGCCAACGGGCCGCCGGCAGCTGCTCCGAGGGCAAGGAGTCCCATGTGCTCGATGCTGCTGTAGGCCAGCAGGCGCTTGAAATCCTTCTGGGTGATCACGAGCCCGGCTGTCACGGCAAGTGAGAGCAACCCGGCCGTGGTGAGCAGCACGCGCATCAGGTCCGGGCCGAGCGCTGCGTCGGTGATGGCCTGTACCCGCAGGATCGCGTAGAAGGCCACCGACAGCAGGACGCCGGACATCAGTCCGCTGACCGTCGCGGGCGCCTGGCTGTGGGCGTCCGGGAGCCAGGAGTGGGTGGGTGCGAGACCGGCCTTCGTCGCGAAGCCGAGGACGGCGAGCGCTGCACCGGCGCGGGTGAGAGCCGGGTCGAGCGTTCCGGCGTTGGCGAGCAGCACCACCCAGGACAGCGACGGCTCCCCCGTCCCCCCGCTGGCGGCGGACAGCAGGACGAGACCGAGGAACGCGATCGCCACCCCGACCGAGCCGAGCACGACGTACTTCCAGGCAGCCTCGAGCGCACCACGGCCACCGCGGGATCCGACGAGGAAGGCTGTCGTGATGGTGGTCAGTTCGATGGCCACCCACATCAGCCCGAGGTTGTCTGCGACGACAGCGAGGCTCATGGCTGCGAGGAACAGGCAGAGGAGGCTCGCGAAGGACCCGATGTTGCGGTTGCGGTCGGTCCGGTGCGGAATGCCGCCCCAGAGCGCGACCACCGCCACGGCACCGACGACGGAGAGCATCCAGGCGCTCAGGGCGTCCACCCGCAGCAGGCCGCCCGCTGCGGTGAGGGGTCCGCCGGTGGTGACGGCGAGGACGAGGCCCACCCCGACGAAGAGCAGGACGACGGCAGCGCTGACCGGCAGCCAGAGGGTCCAGGACCGGCTGCGCTGCAGGATGCTCACGGCCGCCAGCAGCAGCGGAAGGATGAGCGGGATCAAGATCAGGGTGGCCATCAGTCGTGCAACTCCCTCAGTTCGGAGATGTCGATGTGGCCCTGTTCGGCCTGCATCCGCACCACCAGCACCCCGAGGATCAGGACGACGAGCAGAACGTCCAGCGTCGCACCGAGTTCGACGACCAGCGGCAGCCCCCCGGAGGTGAGGAAGGAGATGGCTGCGATGCCGTTGTCGAGCATCAGGAAGCCGACAAGCTGGGTGATCGCCGAACCGCGAACCAGCAGCTGCCAGAAACCGAGCAGCACCAGTGAGACACCGACGGGGACGGCCTGCGACGCCGCGTCCGTACGGTTGCCGAGGATCGGTCCGCTGACGGCGTAGGCCAGCAGGGTGAGCCCTGCTGCGCCGATCAGTTCGACCGCAGGGTTCACCCGGGAGGAATGTTCGCGGGTCACCCCGATCAGCCGGGCGGAACGCAGCATCGCCCACGGCATCACGACAGCCTTCACCACCAGCAGCAGTCCTGCGACGACGACGGCCGAACCCTCCCCCGCGTGCAGGCCGACGGTCAGCACCAGCCCGGCGAGCGCGATGCCCTGCAGCACCAGCAGCCCGATCGCGCGGACGGTGGAACGGCCCCAGACCTGGAGGACGGCGGTGAGCAGCAGCAGGCCGGTCGTCGTCGCAAGCAGTTGTTGATACACCTCGGTCGACATCGGCGGCCTCCTTTCAGAACACCAGGTAGGAGGCGCTCACGGAGAGGAACGCCAGGACGAAGGAGCCAGCCAACAATTCGGGCACCCGGAAGAGCCGGAGCTTTGCGATGAACACCTCTGCTGCTGCCAGGACGGCGCCGAGGACAAGCACCTTGAGGGTGATCGCGCCGATCCCCATCAGCAGGGTGAGCGGTGCGGCGTCCTGCCCGATCCCCCACGGAAGGGCGAGATTGGCGACGAGGCCGAGGAGCGCCGTGAGCCGCAGCCAGGAGCCGAGCTCGAGCCAGCCGAGGTCGCGACCGCCGCTCTCCAGGATCATCGCCTCGTGGATCATGGTCAGCTCGAGGTGCGTGGACGGGTTGTCGACCGGCAGCCGGCCGGTCTCGGCGATCACAACGACGACGAGGGCGAAGATCGCCAGCAGGCTCACCGGGTTCAGCAGCGAGGCCGGGTCCGCGCGACGGGCCTGGACGATCGCGGCAAGGGCGGAGGTTCCGGCCGGAACGCTCAGGGCGTAGATGCTCAGCAGCACGGTCGGCTCGACGAGGGCAGCGATCACCATGTGCCGGCTGGAGCCCATGCCGCCGAAGGCCGAGCCTGACTCCAGGCCGAGGAGGGCGAGCGCCACGGTACCGACAAGGAGGACGGAGACGACGACGAACAGGTCACCGGGCACGCTCGCAAGGGCGAGGGTGCTGGCAAGCGGGATCAGGGCGCACAGCAGGAGGCTCGAAGCCACCAGCAGGATCGGCGCGAGGGTGAGGACCAGCGTCGAACCGGGGGCGCGCGTGGGTTCCTTCGAGAGCAGCTTGCGCAGGTCGCGCCAGGGCTGGCCGATGCCGCCGCCGACGCGTCCTTCCAGGCGCGCACGGGTGGTGCGCATCACGCCGATCAGCACCGGCGTCACCGCGACGGCGAACACCAGCTGGATCACGACGACAAGGGCGGAGGCGACGGTCATAGCGCCACCAGCACGAGCACGAGGACGAGCGCGGCGAACGAGAAGCCGACGTAGCGGTGGATGCTGCCGTTCTGGATCGTGCGGGCGAGGTCACCCAGCCGTCCTGCCCAGCGGGTGGCCGGCAGGTAGAGGCGGTCCTCGATCACGTCCCCGGTCTCCTGGGTGAAGGTCATCTGCTCGACGAGCAGGGGTGATGCGTCGTGGCGGACGACGTCGACGAGCTGCGTGGCCTGCAGGGATGAGCGGAAGACCCGCACCAGCGGCTCGGAGTAGCTGGTCGCGTTGTACTCCATCCGCGGGCTGGTCCGTTCGCCGCCGCAACCCCAGGCCAGGTCGACGTCCCTGCGGGGATGCCGTCGGGCGAGGACGGCGTTCACCACAACCAGAGGCACGAGGATTGCGAGGGTCAGCAGGGTCAGCGCGACGGGGTTGAGGACCACGTCAACGGCACCGAGCAGCAGCCCGGCGCCCCCGGTGGTGGACACTCCCCCGGCCGAGACCGCGCGGGCAAGGGCCTGCGAGAGCGGGCCGGGCACCAGCCCGAGCCCGACGACGAGGACGGCCCCGAGCACCATGGCTGTGCGCATCGCGGGCCCCGCCTCGTGGGCCTCTGCTGCTGCCGGGGTGCGCGGGCGGGCGAGGAAGCCGATGCCGTAGGCCTTGACGAAGGTGAGCAGCCCGAGCCCGACGGTGAGGGCGACGATGCCCATCGTGATCGGGATGACGATGGCGAGCAGGCGGTCGGCCCTTGCGTCCACATGGATGAGCGACTGCAGCAGCGCCCACTCGGCGACGAAGCCGGAGGTGACCGGTAGCGCAGCGGCACCGAGGGCGCCGACACCGAACGTCACAGATGTCCAGGGCATGCGCGCGGCAAGCCCGCCGAGCAGGTCGAGGTCGCGCTCACCGGTCGCGTGCAGCACGGAGCCGGCGCCGAGGAAGAGGACGGACTTGAACGCTGCGTGGCTGACGGCCAGCAGCAGTGCCGCGACGAGGGCGACGTCGGCAACGGCAAACTGGGCGGAGCTCCGCAGGAGCAGTCCCACCCCGATCGCCGTGGTGATCAGGCCGATGTTCTCTGTCGTGGAGTACGCCAGAAGCTTCTTCAGGTCGGCCTGGACCGAGGCCTGCAGGATGCCGTAGAGGGCCGAGATCGCGCCGATGGCCACCAGCATGATCGACCACCACCGGGGGCCGCCCGGCAGCAGCCGGAGGGTGAGCAGCAGGATGCCGTAGATGCCCATCTTGACCATCGCAGCGCTCATCGCCGCGGACATGTGGCTGGGTGCCTCGGGGTGGGCCTGCGGCAGCCAGACGTGCACCGGGACGAGGCCCGCCTTGGTCGCGAATCCCGTGACGAGGAGCACGAAGGCGAGGGTCGCTGCTGGTCCCGCGACGCTCGCGCCGGTCATCGTCGCCCAGGACGTGCCACCCGCGGCTGCAATGAGGACGCCGAATCCCGCCAGCAGGAAGAGGAAGCTGAGGTGGGTCATCACCGCGTACCAGACCGTGGCGCGACGCACCGGCTCGCGGGACGCGTGGTCTGCGAGCAGGAGCACCGTCGAGCCGCCGGCCATCAGCTCCCACGCGAGCAGGAAGGTGACGGCGTCGGCTGCGGCCGGCACCAACTGCATGCCGACGGCGAAGACGGCGAACGCTGTCCAGCCGGTGCGGGAGGCGGCCGGGCCGTGGGCATAGCCGATGCCGAAGAGCGCTGCGAGGGCGACGACGACGCCGGCGAGGGCCATGAACAGTCCACCGAGCTGGTCAGGGGCGAGCAGCAGCGGCTCGAGTGGGTCAGAGAGCGGAATGGCGACCGGGATCTGCAGGCCCGTGCCGACCTCGCCGAGGAGCGCCGCCGACCCGGTGACGGCCGCCGCGATGCCGGCGCCGACGATCAGGGCGCCGGCCAGCAGGTTGCGCAGCCGGCCACGGGTGATGACCGCAGCGACGACGGCGAGTGCCCCCAGCAGGAGCTGGGCGAGCAGGCCGGCGTCGACCAGGTTCGTGGCGGTTCCGAGCCCTGTCATCGTCGGGTCACCGCACGCAGGGCTGCGATGATCGCCTCCGGTGCCGGCGGGCAGCCGGGCACGTGGACGTCCACCTCGAAGTAGTCATCAACCGATCCGGCGACGGCGTACGAGCCGGCGAACTGTCCGCAGCCCCGGGTGCAGTCACCGATGGACACGATCACCCGCGGGCTCGGGGTGGCGTTGACGGTGTTGACCAGGGGCTCGGCCATGTTCTGGGTGACCACCCCGGTGACGGCAATGACGTCGGCATGCCGTGGGGACGCGACCAGCCGTGCGCCGATGCGTTCGGCGTCGTAGACCGGGCCGAACGCAGCACCGATCTCGAGCTCACAGCCGTTGCAGGAGCCGGCGTCGACATGACGCACCTGGGCGCTGCCCCGCAGGGCGCGCGGCGGCTCGAAGCCGTCGCGCACCTGGATGTCGTTGTCAGTCGCAGGGCCGAGCGGTTCCGCCACGCGCCCGGTGCGGGCGATCAGCCTCAGCAGGCGCGAGGTGCTCACGCGATGCCATCGACGTCGGCGCTCGCCTCTTCGTCGAGATCGGCCTGCAGCTGCGCCTGGTCGGCCAGCAGGAATCCCAGAGTGGTGCGGGCAGCGGCCAGCAACCCCCTGACCGAGGGGACCATCAGGGAGTAACGCACCTCGCCACCCAGGCGTTGCTGGCGCACGATGCCGGCGCGGCGCAGGATCCCGAGCTGCTGGGAGAGCGTGCTCGGCTCGACCTCGATGGCCGCGAGCAGCTCGTGGACGGCGTGATCCCGCTCGCAGAGCAGTTCCAGCACGCGGATCCTGATCGGGTGACCGATATTGCGGAACAGCGCTGCCTTGGCTTCGTGCAGCGGGACGGGCAAGGCAACTCCTCGACTTCATGACTTTGAGAAGTAGCGTACACGCAAAGTAGACCACCCGGCGAGGAGGAGGATGGGTGCCATGCGACAGCGCGAATTTGATCTGGACACGACTTCGAGGGAAGCGGTGCTGCGAATCAGCGCCCGCGGCCGGCTGATCCTCGTGCACCCGATGGCGAACCGGGGCACGGCCTTCACCCTCGACCAGCGTGAGCAACTGGGCCTCTCCGGTCTCCTGCCGAGCCGGGTCACGACGATCGAGGAGCAGATGCGGCGCACCTACGCGCAGTACCTGCGCTCCCCGTCCCCCTTGTCGAAGTTCATCTACCTTTCGCAGTTGCGCGACCGCAACGAGGTGCTGTTCTACCGGTTGCTCAGCGAGCACCTGGAGGAGATGCTGCCGATCATCTACACCCCGACCATCGGCGAGGCGATCGAACGGTTCAGCCACGAGTACGTCGGCGCCCGCGGCCTGTTCCTCTCCATCGACCACCCCGAACTGGTCGAGCAGTCGCTGCGCGACTTCGAACTGGACGCCGACGACGTCGACCTCGTTGTGGTCACCGACTCAGAAGGCATCCTCGGCATCGGCGACCAGGGCATCGGCGGCATCCAGATCGCGATCGGCAAGCTGGGCGTGTACACCGCTGCGGCCGGGATCCATCCCCGCCGGGCGATCCCCGTGGTGATCGACGTCGGCACTGACAACCTCGGGTTGCTGAACAGCGACCTGTACCTCGGCGAGCAGCACGCCCGCGTGCGCGGTGAACGCTACGACGAGTTCATCGAGTCCTTCGTGCAGGCGGTGAACAAGCTCTTCCCCAACGCGATGCTGCACTGGGAAGACTTCGGCGCCGGCAACGCCCACCGGATCCTGAACCGCTACTCCGACCAGATCTGCACGTTCAACGACGACATCCAGGGCACAGCTGCGGTCGTGCTGGCAGCCGTCCTCGCAGCCGTCCGGCTCACCGGCATCCGGCTGCCGCAGCACCGCGTCGTGATCTACGGTGCGGGGACCGCCGGGGTCGGGATCGCCGACATCATCAGGGAGGCGATGTCCCAGGCAGGCCTGGCGGCCGAGGCGGGGTTCGCGCAGTTCTACGCCTTCAACAGCCGCGGCCTGATCGTCGAGGATGGCGCGCACGTGCGTGACTTCCAGTTGCCCTACGCCCGGACGCGTGCGGAGGTCGGCTCGTGGGACGTCGAGGATCCGTCGCGGATCACGCTCGCCGAGACCGTCCGCAATGTCCAGCCGACCATCCTGATCGGCACGTCCGCCCAGAACGGTGCCTTCAGCGAGGACGTGATCCGGGCCATGGCCGAGCACTGCGCGCGTCCGATCATCCTGCCGCTGTCCAACCCCACCAGCAGGGCTGAGGCGCACCCGGCCGACCTGCTGGAGTGGACCGACGGCCGTGCGCTGATCGCCACCGGTGGCCCGTACGGCACCATCCGGCACGGCGAGATCTACCACACCATCGCTCAGGCCAACAACGCACTGATCTTCCCCGGCCTCGGCCTTGGCGTCTCGGTGGTGAAGGCCACCCGCGTGACCCCCGAGATGATCTACGCCGCTGCCGATGCCCTCGCGGGACTCGTCAACGAGTACCGGCCCGGGGCGTCCCTGCTGCCGTCGATGAACGACCTGAGGCTGGTCGCAGCGACCGTGGCGAAGGCTGTTGCGAAGAAGGCCGAGGACCAGGGTCTCGCCCGACGGCCGATGACCAACCCGATCAACGACATCTATCGGATGATGTGGAAGCCGGAGTACCCGAAGCTGGAGATCCTGCCCGCCGATCCGCAGTAGCGGTGCTGCCGGCCCGTCGTCATCAGTCCTCGAACTCCACCACGGGAGCGTCTGAGGGCAGCTTGCGCCATAGCCAGAACGCATAGGCCGCAAGGACGGCCGTCGCGACGGCGAGGCCCACCAGGGCGGCGGGCGTCAGGTCTTCGCCGGTGCTGAAGGCGGCCAGGTCATAGACGGCGTGCCAGCCAATGAGGAGCCACAGGCTGCCGGTGATCGCCACAAGTTCTGCGAGCACGAACCCCACGAGGCAGGCGAACACGAACTGCAGCCCGAGGTACAGCGGGGGCAGTCCCGCGAAGAAGTTCGTCAGGTGCAACGCACCGAAGACCGCCGATCCGCCGATGATCGCCTTCCGCGTGCCGAGCCGCCGCAGCGAAGCAAGCAGCAACCCCCGGAACCAGATCTCCTCGCTGAAGCCCACAGCCACGGCAAGCGCAACGTAGGCAGCAGCCTGGGCCGGCGTCACGGTGATCCCCACGACCGCGACCACAACCACCGGGACGGCGAACAGCGGCAGCAGCCACAGGGCACGATCCAGGTGCAACGGAGACCGGAATCCGTATTCTGCAAGAGACGGCCGGGTCCGCCACATCACCGCAAGTCCCACCAGGGCCGAAAGACCGACAAAGGCAGCCTGCGCATACGTGGCCGACACCGGGTCGAGATGCCGAGCCTGACTGAAGCCGACCCCGAACGCCGTGAGGACCGTGCCGCCGATCCCCACAAGGATCGCCCAGAGCCATGGTCGCTTCGTCTGCCACGTCGCGAGGGGCCGCCCCACATCATCCGATGCTGCCGACAGTGACTTCGGACGACCGTCCAGCTCCCCATGAGTACGCATGTAGTCATGATCGTTGCTGCGCTCGTCGCCCGGTGGGTTCCTGACGGATTCGCTGCGCTCGACGCCCTTCCTGGGCTCCTCTCAAGCGAGGAAGTCCAGGAGGGGTGGAAGGACGGCGTCCGGACTACCGAACTCGTCGCGGTTCTGGGTGGCCGCATGGAAGAGGCCATCGAGGCTGACCCGGCGTGCGCCCGGAATGGTCGCAGCGGCGGCGGCAGCCGCCCGACGCAGGTAGGGCCTTGTCGCAGTCCCGTCGAGCACGAGCGTCGGTGTCGTGATGGCCGCGAAGTCGACCAGGCGATCAGCATTGGCACCGATGATGGCGACGTCCGCCTGCAGCCCAAGGGCGAGCGACCTCCGCTCCGGGGTCAGCATGCGACGAGACATCACCGCAAGCAGGGGGATCGGCAAGCGGAACATCCACGGCGGGCCCATCTCGGCGATCCGCATGGCAACAGCCATCGCCCGTCCCAGGTCGCCGGCGGTCATGGCGGCATCGAACGCGGCTGTCCGTGCCAGGCCCATCGAGTCGTCGATCGGCAGCGGGGGCTCGAAGAGCACCAGCCGTTCCAGCCGCGGGACGCGGAGCGCGAGTCGGGCGGCGAGGATGGCTCCAGAACTCACGCCGATGATCCGTCGGGCGCCGGTGGCCTCGATCACGGCCTGCAGGTCGTCCACTTCGAGGTCGGGGTCGGCGATGAGCGGGGCTGTGCTGCTCCCCCGCCCGCGTCGGTCCATGAGGTGCACAGCAAAGGTGGGGGCGAGCAACTCGGCGAGATCTGCCTGGGACGCCCCGTCCTGCATGGCGCCGTGCACGATCACCACGCCCTCACCGGCGCCGACCGTGTGGCAGGCGATCGAGCCGCCGGCAACGGCGACCTGCGTCGTCTCGAACTCCGTCCTCGACATCATGACGATTATCTTAGTCGCTAAGATAATCGATGCAATAATGAGGCATGGCTGCCAGCGATGACACCGAACACGCCCGCCTCGTCGAGCGGTTGCGGCTGCAGGGCGAGGTGTATGCCACCCAGACCGCCGTCTTCCAGCAGCAGGCCGCCGCGAGTCTCGGGCTCGGCGTCACGGACATGAAGGCTCTGAGCATCCTGCTGCGCGAGGGCCGGCAGACCGCGGGGGCACTGATGGACCGGCTCAGCCTGACGTCCGGCGCCGTCACCGGTCTGGTCGATCGGCTTCTCCGCAAGGGCTTCGCGCACCGGCAGGTCGATCCGGCCGATCGCCGCAGGGTGATCATCTCGGCGGACGCGGAAGCGCTCGCGTCCGGGCCCAATCCGTACGCGGCCATCGGAGCTGCCTTCGATGCCCTGCACGCCACGTACTCGACAGCCGAGTTGTCCCTGATCGAGGCCTACCTCGAAGCGTCCACCCGGATCACCCGCGAGCAGGCAGAGGCGCTGCACCACTGACAGCGGGCCCGCCGGCTGCCGGGTCTGCCTCGACCGATACAAGGACGACCCCGAGGTCGCGGATCTTGGCAAGCAGGCCGTGCAACTGCGCCTGGTCGGCAACGGTGCCGCGCAGGATGGTCGTGCCGTCGGCCTCACCGGTGACGCTGAACCCGTCGAACCAGGTGACCCAGCGCGGGTCCAGCCGTCCGGCGACCCTCAACGTGTAGCCGCACGCCGCGGGGGTGGTCATGTCGTCGCATCCCTGCCCGTGGTAATGCGGGCGCGTGCTCGAGCGGGCCGGCGCGAACCGCGGCGGATCACGACCTCTGCGACGGCAAGGTTGATCGCCCACGCAGCACCCATGGTCAGGTCGTGGGCAAGAACGCTGGTGCCCACCAGGGCAGGACCGAACGCACCGGTGAACACCTGGGTGCCGGCGCCAAGGGCGAGCGCATAGGTGCGGGTCATCCAGGCCCGGTGTCGCGGCACGTCACCGCGCCGGATCGCTGCGAAGCCCAGCACGACTCCGGCGGCCATGGCCGATCCCACGACAAGCCGGATGTCGTGGAGCAACACGCCGGAACCGGGCTTCAGTGGGTAGGTGAGGGTGATCCACAGACCGGAGAGCGCGACGCCCAGTGCCAGCGGCACCAGCACGCGTCCGGCCGTCCGGTGCCAGCCGGGGTGACGCCGGCGCAGGCGCGAGGAGAACTGGAACGCACCGAGCAAGGCGTACGGAATCACGGTGGCGATGTGCACGATCACCGGAAGCGGCGAGGCGTCGATCCGGCTGTCCACCGGCATCAGGGCAGGTCCGCCGGCCAGACCGGTCAAGCGTAGGGAGCCGGTGATGGCAGGAACGAGACTCAGGAGAACCAGGGCCAACGGCACCCACCGGGCCGAGGCCCGGCGGGTGCTGGTGATCGTGGTCATCGTGCGGCGGCGGGCTCAGGCAGCGAGCGGGTCTCTGCAACGGCATCCTGCGAGCGGAACGTGAGCCACAGCGAGGAACCGAGGGCGATCAGGGCGAGGCCTGTCGGCACAGCGAACAACCGCTGGTTGATGAAGGGAAGGAACGGGATCAGGATGCTCAGCGGGGTGGCGACCGCCAGCAGGATGGAGGCCCAGCGGGCGAGGACGTTGGCGCGGAAGAGGGCGATGCCGAACACCAGGCCACCGGCCATGTAGGTGATGCCTACGAACGAGTTGAGAACGGTGAGCAGGCCGACGTCGATGGCCGCCTTGCCGCCGAGGGCGACCCCGATGGCTGCGCTGACGTAGTCGGGTGCCGTGTGCGCAATGGCCGGCAGGATCACAAGGGCTGCGACCTCGAGCGTCAGCATTGCCAGGAATCCCGCACCGAGAGTCAGGTAGCCGATCAGCCCGAGCACGCCGGCCTTCTTCACCTGCGACAGGTACATCCCGGTGATGCCGATCAGCGCGAGGACCGCGAAGCCGATCTTCATGCTCTGCCGGATCGCGAACTCGGCGGTGTTCACGAAGGCGAGATCCACGGGTGGGTGGTTGATCTGGACACCGCAGAACAGCAGGCCAGCGACGACGGCGCTGACGCCGGCCGCCCGGATGAGGTGGGTGGTGGTGATGGACATGTGAAGCTCCCTGGTTCGAGGTCTGCGGCTGGGCCGCTGCTTGTGGTTCGAACCTAGGAACGGACGGGGTGAGGCAGCGTCACCCTGTGATGTGATCGGCGGGGTGATCTTGTGATGGCTAGAGCAGCCCGCGCTCCCGCGCCCGGGTCACCGCTGCCCGCCGAGTCACGACATCGAGTTTGGTGAAGATGTGCTTGGTGTGGGTGCGCAGGGTGTTGTGGGACACGAACAACTGGCGTGCGATCTCCGGACCACTCAACTCGCTGTCGAGCAGCCGCAGCACCTGGAGTTCGCGTTCGGTCAGGGCGTCCGCCGGCTGCTGCGACGGATTACCGGGGCGCCGCTCGTCGCGTCCGGTCGGATCCTCCGCTTGGGCGAGCAACCCCCGGATGTCCGCGAGACTTCCGATTCGTCCAGAGACCTCGGCCGCCACCTCCAGGCGGTGCAGGAGGGTGATCGCCTCGCGCGTATCTGCCGGGGGCCCGGCAAGGACAAGGCGGACGAGGGTGAGATGCTCGTACTCCCTGAGGTAGCCGGCCTCGTCGGTGAGCGCGACGCCACTTGCGGCCAGCCAGTCGGCAGCGCGGGCCAAGTCGCCGGAAGCGATCCACACCCGCGCCCGCATCGCGGCGATCGGGCGCACAGTCGGGTAGTAGCCGGGCCGGTAGTGCCGCTCGGCCTCGTCCAGCAGGGCGATCGAACGACCGCGGTCGCCTGCCCCCTCGGCCACGCGGGCTGCGGTCACGAACCACCGGTACCGGCTCTCGCTGTTGGGCTCACGCGCGGCGAGTTGCTGCGCCTCGGCGAGGTGGAGGTCCGCCGACGCCGGGTCGCCCGCGTCCAGGTCGAGCTCTGCAAGGGCGACATGCAGGTCCGCACTCGCCCGTGCGGCTCCCGGCCCGAGCGCCTCCGAGGCCACCAACGCCCGATGGCAGAGGTCACGAGCCCGGTCGGGCCGCCCTGCGACCGTCCACATCTCCGCCAGCAGCGCTGTGCTGCTGAGCTCGTCGACCAGCGCCCCCGCTGAGTGCAGGCTCGCCACTGCGGTGGTGAAGGTCTCCACAGCCGTCGCGATGTCGCCCTCCGACCAGGCTGCGAGGGCCAGGAAGCCGCAGGCCGCGCCCCGCCAGAAGTGGTCATCCGGCCCGGCGGCATCGAGCACGGTGCGCGCATGCCGCACGACGCCCGGCCGGTCGCCCCGCGCCTGCGACAGCGAGGCTCGGTACATCGAGATGGTGGCCGGAAGGGTTCGCACCTCCTCGGTGATCGGCCACGGGGGCTGCGTCCCTTGCGGAACGGCGGCCAGCAAGGCATCGGCATGGTCCAGCTGTGCCTCCATGGCGTCCAGGTCACCGGCCACGAGGGCGGCCCAGCCCTGGAACGTGGTGAGTACGGGGCTGCGTCCGATCACGTCCGCCGGCAGCGCCTGCAGCCAGCGGATCGCGACGGTGTCTCGACGGTCACGCCGGGCCTCCGGAAGGGCGGACTCGATCAGCTCACCCGCACGATCGAGGTCGCCGGCAGCGAGCGCGTGCCGGATCGCGTCGTCGCCGAGCCCGTTCGCCTCGTGCCACTGGCTGGCCCGACGGTGGAGCAGCGGCACCTGGGCCGGCTGTTCGGCCAGCAGGCGTGCGCGCAGCACGTCGGCGAACAGGTGGTGGTAGCGGAACCAGACCAACTGGTCATCCAGCGGCACGACGAACAGGTTCGCCCGCTCCAGGCGTGCGAGGGTGTCGCTCCCCCCGTCCTGGCCAGTCAGCGCATCGCACAGCGCACCGCTGAGCCGGTCGAGCACAGCCGTGCGCAACAGGAACTCGCGCACCTCTGCGGGCTGGTGCGCCAGCACCTCGTCCATCAGGTAGTCGACGATGTAGCGGTCGTCACCGGCGAAGCGCCCGATGAACCCGACGGCGTCCTCGCGTCCGCGCAGGGAAAGGGCGGCGAGCTGCAGTGCGGCGATCCAGCCCTCGGTGCGCTCACCGAGGGCGGCGACGTCGGTGGCAGCGAGCTCCAGGCCGGTGGCGCCGCGCAGGTAATCGGCCGTCTCTTCCCCGGTGAACCGCAGGTCCGCGGCACGCAACTCGACCAATTCCCCACGCCCGCGCCAGCGGGACAGCGGAAGGTCGGGGTCGACTCGCGTGCTGATCAGCACGTGCACTTGTGGTGGCAGGTGTTCCAGGAGGAACCGGACACCGTCGGTCACCTCGCGGTTATCCACCAGGTGGTAGTCGTCAAGGACCAGCCAGACGTCTTCCGTGATATCGGCGAGCTCGTTCAGCAGCGCGGTGATGCCCTCCGGACCGGGCATCTGGCCTGCGGCCGCCAGCTCTCCCGATGCCTCGCGCAGGCCGGGGACCAGGGCTTCCAGCGACGCCACGACGTAGCGCCAGAAGGATCCTGCGTCGTTGTCGCCCCCGTCGAGCGACACCCACGCAACCCGCCTTGAGGAGTCCCCCGTCGCCCGCGTCCATTCGGCGAGCAGAGTGGTCTTGCCGAAGCCCGGCGGCGCGGACAGGAGCGTCAGACGGGCCGAGACCCCCGCCTCCAGTCGCTCCAGCAGGCGGGACCGAACCACCCGTCCCGGGCGGGCCCCCGGGATGTACAGCTTGGTTGCCAACAGCTGACGTGCCACGAACTCCTCGTTCCCCCCACGCGCATCACCCGGTGCGTCGGTGACGATCGCCCTCACGCTAGCGGCGCAACCGCCGCGTCACCATGAGCAAACAGCGCACGTCCCGAAGGCTTGGGAGGAAACTGCGGCCGGCAAGGCCCCACCAGCCGACAGATTCATCCTGCACAAGCCGGTGCGAAGGCCGGCGACGACCCGTTCGGCCACCCCACGTACGGTGGGGAGATGAAGATCGCCGTCGCGGGTGCCACCGGCTACATCGGAGGCAGGCTCGTGCCCCGCCTTGTCGAGGAGGGCCACGAGGTGGTGTGCCTCGCGCGCAACACCGGCAAGCTCGACGGCCGCCCCTGGCGTGACCTGGTGGAGGTGCGGTACGCCGACGTGGCCAAACCCGAGTCGCTGATGTCGGCGCTCGCCGGGTGCGAGGTGGCCTACTACCTGGTGCACTCGATGGGCGGACCCGCGAACTTCGCCACCGCAGACCGGGACGCAGCCAGGGCCTTCGCGGACGCGGCCGCGGCGAGCGGGGTGCAGCGCATCGTCTACCTCGGCGGACTGGGCAGCGCGGAGGACGACCTTTCCGAGCACCTTTCCAGCCGCCACGAGACCGGCGAGGTACTTGCCGCAGGGTCCGTGCCCGTCACGGAACTCCGGGCGGCGGTGATCATCGGTTCCGGCTCGGTCTCCTTCGAGATGCTGCGCTACCTCACAGAGGTGCTGCCGATGATGGTGACCCCCAAGTGGGTCAGCACCCGCTGCCAGCCCATCGCCATCAGGGACGTCCTTGCCTACCTTGTTGCCGTGCTCGAGGACGATCCCGGCAACCACGTCTACGAGATCGGCGGGCCCGACGTCGTGGAGTATCGCGACATGATGCAGGTCTACGCGAAGGCCGCGGGGTTGCCCAAACGCGTGCTCGTTCCCGTCCCTGTACTCACACCCCGGCTGTCCGCGCACTGGATCGGCCTCGTCACGCCGCTGCCGACCGGCGTCGCCAAGCCGCTGGTCGACTCGCTGCGCAACGAGGTCATCGTCAACGACCACACCGCCGAACAGAAGTTCAATGTCAGGCCGATCCCGCTCCGTCGGGCCGTCGAACTCGCACTCGCCCGCAGCAACGCCCAGGAAGTCGAGACCCACTGGTCGGACGCGAGCACCAGCCCCGCGCAGCCGTTCGAGGGCGATCCGAAGTGGGCCGGGGGCACGCTGTTCACCGACCGCCAGGAGGCGACGTCGCAGGCATCCGCCGCCGATCTCTACTGGGCCTTCGCCCGCATCGGCGGCCGAGTCGGCTACTACTCCCTCGACTGGGCGTGGCGGGTACGGGGGCTCATCGACCGGCTGGTCGGGGGGGTCGGGCTGCGCCGCGGCCGCCGTCATCCCGAGCAGGTACGGCTGCACGACACCATCGACTTCTGGCGGGTGGCTGCCATCGAGCCCGGCAGCATGCTCCAGCTCGCCGCCGAGATGAAGGTGCCCGGCGAGGCCTGGCTGGGATGGCGGATCGAGAGCATCGACGGTGCGCAGCGGATCGTCCAGACGGCGTGGTTCCGTCCCCGGGGCCTGTTCGGCCGCCTGTACTGGTACGCCATGCTGCCGTTCCACCACTTCATCTTCCGCGGCATGCTCGAGGCCATCGTCGCCGCCGGGGAATCGCGCGGAAGCAACAGCACTTCACCGAAGGACGTGAAGCCGTCGGCCCGAGCAGGATGAATGGTGGAGGTCGCTCGCAGTGAACTTCGCCGGCGAGGCATCGTTCTTCGAGAGCAGCGACGTCGACGACGACGTCGTCGGCGACCCGGGAACGGCGGGGTTCGTGCAGGTCATGCGCGGACGGGTGAGTGACGCCGTACGCGCGCGTGCCCTCGCCACTGACGGCACCGGCGTCTGGGCCAGCTACCGCCCGGACATCCTTGCCTCGCTGATGCTCAGCCACGACGACGGCGACTACGTGATGGCGATCTACTTCACGTCCGAGGCCGAGGCGCGCAAGGGCGAGAGGAAGGAACCGCCGGCCGAGCTGGCTCCCCTGATCGAGGAGATGAACGCCCTCGACGTGGGCGAGGTCACCTACTACGACCTGCGCGAACCCTGGCTCGCTGCGCCGTAGGTCAGGTGGTCAGGGCCACCTGTGAGCCGAAGCGGATGGCCCGCACGATCTGCACAATGCCCAGCACAACGAGGGACACTCCCAGCCACAGCCAGAGAAGTGCAGCGCCCCACAGGGGCGAGGTGAGCACCAGGATGCCGGCAACGATGCCGATCAGCGCGTAGACGATGGTCCATACCTTCGATGCCGAGTCGCCGATGAGCGTCAGCCCGACCACGCCCTCGACGATCCACGAGATCCCGAACAGGACACCGACGAGGACGGCCAGACCCGCTGCGGCAGCACCGAGGTTCGAGAACGACACGATCGCCGCGATCAGGAAGACGGCGCCGAGGGCAAGGAAGCCGAACCTCGCCCAGCCGCCGATCCGGCGGCTGAAGATCCCGATGGCGAGGTTCACCACCCCGGCGATGACGGCGTACACGGCGATGATCCCGGCAACGACGACAGCGGTCTTCACCGGCCACACGAGGATCAGCACGCCGATGATCAGCGACACCGCTCCGCTGACCCCGATGGCGCCCCTGACGGTGTTGATGACGGACTTCTCGACGTTCTTCAGGTCCAGCTCATAAGCGTTGGCGGACATGTTCGGGCTCCTTCATTTCACGGTCCGTACAGTCCACCAGTAACCCGAGGAATCGTGAAGGCGTTCCTCCTCGGTTCGGACAACATCGTCGGGGGCTCGCCGCGGTCGGTGAGCAACGGCAGACTTGCCCCATGACACACCAGAACCTGCTGCCCGGCCCGGCCCCCACCTTCCTGCCCGCCGAAGGTCCGGACGCGGCAGCGCGCGCAGCCCTGTCCAGCGGCTCACGAGCACGGGAAGCGGTCCCCGCCTCCCCCGCCGCATCAATCCTGTGGGCCCTGCTCGCCGAGGAGGCGCTCGCAGGACAGGAGCCGGTCGCCGCCTACGCCTACGCGCGCACCGGTTACCACCGCGGCCTCGACGCGCTGCGCCGGGCAGGCTGGAAGGGTCAGGGCCCGATCCCCGTCGACCACCAGCCCAACCAGGGCTTCCTCCGGTCCCTGCTGGCACTGTCGGAGGCAGCAGCTGCGATCGGCGAGCAGGACGAGGCCGACCGGTGCAGGACCTTCCTCGTCGACTCCGGCACCTCGGCGGACGAGGTCGCGGCCCTGCGCAACACCCTGAAAGAGGACCACCAATGAGCACTGACGTCACCATCACCTCCCGACCCAGCCGCCAGGCCCTCGCCGACCTGTACCGCGATCTGCACCGCAACCCGGAACTGTCCTTTGCAGAGACGCGGACGGCCGGGATCGTGGCAGCGTCCTTCGCCGCGCTGGGCTACGAGGTCACCACCGGCGTCGGTGGCACCGGGGTCGTTGGCATCCTGCGCCGCGGTGAAGGGCCGACAGTGCTCCTGCGCGCCGACATGGACGCGCTGCCCGTCCTCGAGGAGACGGGCCTCGACTACGCCAGCACTGCCCGCGGCACGGATCCGAACGGCACGGACATGCCGGTGATGCACGCCTGCGGCCACGACGTGCACGTCACCTGCCTGCTGGGTGCTGCCGCCGAATTGGCGGCCGACGACGGCTGGGCTGGCACGGTGATGGCTGTCGCCCAGCCCGCAGAGGAACTCGGCACCGGCGCGCGGGCCATGATCGCCGACGGCATCTACGAACGCCTCGGCCGGCCCGATGTCGTCCTCGGCCAGCACGTGGGACCGATGCCGGCCGGCATGATCGGCCTGCACCCGGGGGCGGCGTTCGCCACGTCCGATTCCATCAAGGTCACGCTCTTCGGCACGGGGGGCCACGGCTCGCGTCCGGAAGCCTGCATCGACCCCATCGTGATGGCCGCGGCGGTCGTGATGCGCCTGCAGACCATCGTCTCCCGCGAACTCGCAGGGTCCGACACCGCCGTCGTCTCCATCGGGACGCTGCATGCCGGCACGAAGGTGAACATCATCCCCGACACCGCAGAACTCGAGATCAACGTCCGCACCTACGACGTCGCTGTGCGGGAGCACATCCTGGCAGCGATCGAGCGGATGGTTCGCGCGGAAGCGACGGCGTCGAACGCCCCGAAGCCACCCACCGTTGAACTCGTGGACTCCTTCCCGTTCCTGTACAACGACCTGGAGGGTTCGGCACGCACGACGGCCGTCCTGCGGGGTGTCTTCGGTGATGGCGCCGTGATCGACCCGGGCCCGGTCACCGGCAGTGAGGACGTGGGCGTCTTCGCGCTGACCGCGGACGTTCCGTGCGTGTACTGGATCCTTGGCGGTGCCGACCCGGCGCTGTTCGCCGGCGCCGCCACGGCGAAGGAACTCCTGACGGTGATGGCCGGCGTCCCGTCCAACCACTCACCGCACTACGCGCCGGTGATCGAACCCACCCTCTCGGTGGGAGTGGCCGCCCTCGTTGCCGCGGCCAGGGAGTGGCTGGGCGTCGCCTGACGGAGGGACGGCGAGGCACCGCGCGGAAGAGTTACGGTCTCGCGCCCGTTCGGCGTGCCTCCTACTGTGGGGCCCATGGCCACCTTCTCAGAGCTCCTCGGGGCACAGATCAAGAATGAGTTCGCAGCGTCGCAGCAGTACGCGGCAGTCGCCGTGTGGTTCGCGCGGCAGGACCTTCCCCAGCTTGCGCGCTACTTCTACCGCCAGTCCCTCGAGGAGCGGAACCACGCCATGATGATGGTCCAGTACATGCTGGACCGCGACATCCCCGTGACGATTCCGGGGATCGGCGAGGTCCGCAACGACTTCACCGTTGCGACCGAGCCCATCGCGCTCGCGTTGGCCCAGGAGAAGCAGGTGACGGCAGACATCGAAGCACTGTTCACCGCTGCCCGTAGCGAAGGCAATCCGATCGGCGAGCAGTTCATGCTCTGGTTCCTGAAGGAACAGGTCGAGGAGGTGGCCTCGATGACCACACTGCTCAACGTCGCGGAGCGCGCCGGCCAGAACCTGTTCGACCTCGAGAACTACGTCGCCCGTGAGCAGATCGGTGACGGTGGCAACGATGCCGCAGCACCGCAGGCTGCCGGTGGAGCACTCTAGGCCCGACCGAAAGCCCGCCGGGTCCAGGCCTCGACCACGGCCCGGCTGACCAGGTCCTCGCCGACACGAAAGGGGACTGTCCCCTTTCGTGTCGAGAGGCCTCAGGCGGCCACGGCGCTGGAAGCGTGCGCCGGTTCGAGCGCCGACTCGAGGATCTCCCGCACGTCGGAAACGATCCGGACGCGGACGTCGGCCAGCACATCGGCAGGCACGTCGTCCAGGTCGGGTTCGTTGCGCTGCGGCAGGTAGACCTCGGTCAGCCCCGCCCGTTGCGCGGCCAGCAGCTTCTGCTTGACCCCGCCGATCGGCAGCACCCTGCCGGTCAGCGACACCTCGCCGGTCATGCCGACCTCTGCGCGCACGTTCCTGCCGGTGAGCAGCGAGACAAGGGCAGTGGTCATCGTGACACCGGCCGATGGGCCGTCCTTGGGCACGGCACCCGCCGGCACGTGGAGGTGCAGCGGGTGCTCGAGCTGCTCGGGCGAAATGCCGTGCTCTGCCGCGTGCGCCCGCACGTAGGACAGCGCGATCTGTGCCGACTCCTTCATCACGTCGCCCAACTGGCCGGTGAGGGTCAGCGACGACGTCGTCCCCGGCAGCAGTGACGCCTCGATGAAGAGCACGTCACCACCCATGCCGGTCACGGCAAGACCGGAAGCCACCCCTGGGACGGCCGTGCGCTCGCGCGATTCCGGAAGGAAGCGCGGACGCCCGATCAGGTCCTTCAGCGACTCGAAGCCCACCACGGCCGGCAGCTCCTTCAGGCCGACCTTCCGGAACGCCTTGGCGAGCAGCCGTTCCATGCCGCGCACCCCCGCCTCACGCGTGTAGTGCGCGGCGATCTCGCGGAGCGCATCATCGGTGACCGTGACCTCGTCAGCGGTCACGGCAGCGCGTTCGAGCAACCGCGGCACCAGGAAGTCCCGGGCGATGGCCACCTTGTCGTCCTCGGTGTACCCGTCGATCGTGATGAGCTCCATGCGGTCGAACAGGGCCTGCGGGATCGTGTCGAGTACGTTGGCCGTCGCGATGAACAAGACGTCGGACAGGTCGAGGTCCAGCTCGAGGTAGTGGTCGCGGAACGTGTGGTTCTGCGCCGGGTCGAGCACCTCGAGCAGGGCTGCGGCGGGGTCGCCCCGGTAGTCGGCGCCCACCTTGTCCACCTCGTCGAGCAGGACGACCGGGTTCATCGAACCGGCCTCCTTGATCGCACGGACAATCCGTCCGGGCAACGCGCCGACGTAGGTCCTGCGGTGGCCGCGGATCTCCGCCTCGTCCCGCACGCCGCCGAGGGAGACACGGACGAACTTCCGGCCGAGGGTGCGGGCCACTGACTCACCGAGCGAGGTCTTGCCGACACCGGGCGGGCCTGCGAGCAGGATGACAGCACCGGAACCACGTCCGCCGACGACCTCGAGACCACGCGCTGCGCGACGGGCGCGGACGCCCAGGTACTCCACGATGCGTTCCTTGACCTCATCGAGGCCGTGGTGGTCGGCGTCGAGGACGGCCCTTGCCGCCTCCAGATCGGTCGAGTCATCGGTCTTCGTTCCCCACGGGAGCTCGAGGACGGTGTCGAGCCAGGTGCGGATCCAGCCCGATTCCGGGTTCTGGTCGCTGGAGTGTTCGAGCTTGTCGACCTCCCGCATCGCTGCCTCACGGACGGCGTCGGGCAGGTCGGCGGCCTCGACCCGGGCGCGGTAGTCGTCGCTGCCGTCGGGCTCACCCTCGCCGAGCTCCTTGCGGATGGCCTTGAGCTGTTCGCGCAGCAGGAACTCGCGGTTGCGCTGTTCAACCGACTCGCGGACGTCCTCACCGATCTTGTCGGTGACCTCCGTCTCGGCCAGGTGGTCGCGGGTCCACTCGATGACGAGGTTCAGCCGGGCCTCGATGTCAGGAGTCTCGAGAAGCTGGCGCTTGCGGTCGTTCGAAAGGTAGGGCGCCCAGCCGGCGGTGTCGGCGATGGCACTGGGGTCCTCGATCGCGCTCACCGTGTCGATGACCTGCCAGGCCTCGCGGCGCTGGAGAACGGAGACGACGAGGCGCTTGTACTCCTCGGCGAGCTCACGGACGTGATCGGTGACGGGGACCTCGTCAACCGGTTCCGCCTCCACCCAGAGTGCAGCACCGGGGCCGGTGACGCCACTGCCGATGCGGGCACGTTCACCGGTGCGGAGGACAGCGGCCTGGGCTCCCCCGCGCATGCGTCCGACCTTCTCCACCGAAGCCACGACGCCGAACGCCGCGTAGCGGTCATCGAGCCTTGGCGCGGCCAGCAATTCCCCGTCCGAAGACGTCTGGGCGGCGTCGATTGCCGCCTTCGCCGCCTCGTCGAGTGGGATCGGGACGATCATTCCGGGCAGCAGGACGACGTCATCAAGGAACAAAACGGGCAACCGTTTGGTGGTCATGGGACTTCCTTCGAGAGTTGAGTGCACCGGACTCAACCACTCCAGAGGCGGCCTTGTTCCCGGCTGGAGGTCGCTACGCCCTCAGCGAAGGTTGATGCCGGTGACGCCGGCAAGGGCTGCAAGCAGCTCGGCCTGGAACGCCTCGTCGTTGGCAGACGCGTGCGGCTGGCTGCGGTGCTGGTGGTGCCAGTAGCCACCGGAGGTCCGCGCGTCGGGATCATCGCTGGTGGCAAGCCACTCCTGGGTGACATGTCCGAGGCGCAGGTCGTCGGGAGCGTTCGGGCCACCCATCCGCGTCGGCACCCAGCCGGGGTCGACAGCGTTGCTGAGCACCCCCGGCCACTGCCGCGCCAGGGCCAATGTGAGGGTGGTGACGAACAGCTTGCTGTCGGAGTAGGAGCCGGTGACGCGGCCACCGGTCCAGTCCAGGCCTGCCAGCCTGGGGCGTCCGCTGCGATGAGCGCCGCTACTCAGGTAGACCAGCCGGTCGGGCCGGTGCATCAGCATGGTCAGCGCGTAGGGCGCAACGACGTTGACCGGCATGATCGCCGGGCCGGTGTAGACCCCTGCGTTGTGGATGACCGCATCCATGCGCCCCAGCCGGTTGGCCTGCTCGGCGACATCGCGCGTCTGGTCGAGGTGGGCCAGGTCGCCGACCACCACGTCCGCACCCCGGCCGATGAGGGCGCCGACCGCGCCCAGGCGATCACGGTTGCGGACGTGCACCACCACCTCGTGTCCGGCAACCAGCAGGGTGTCTGCGGCGGCACGGCCCAGCCCGTCCGCCGATCCGGTGACCAGCACGCGCATGCAACGTCCTTCCTTCAGTTCGTGGATTCACCAGAGCCGAGGCTAGACCGTCGGTCAACGGCGTCAGGGGCGGCGTCACCCCAGGTCGTGGTTGGTGACGAACAACCTTGTCGGGTCCACCCGGTCGCGCACCGCGCGCAGCCGGCTCAGGGTGGCGTCGTCGAAGACGGACGCCGGATCGACCTCCTGATCGGTGAAGTTGAGGAAATGGTGCCCGCTCGACCACGGCCGCAGCGCCCCGGCCGCCCGGGCCGTGTCCGAGCCGCCCTGCGTGCGCTGCTCGGCTGACGCCCCACTTGCGAGGAGGAAGGCGGAATAGGCGCCGCGCACCTGACTCAGTGCGCCGCCGCCTGCGGCCGGACGTCCAAGGGCGCCGCCGAGTTGGCGGATCTCGGCGCTCACGAGCGAGGTGTCGGCGTCCGCACCCGCGATCGCCACGAACGCTGCGGCGGCCTCGACGTCGAAGTCGTCGAGCAGCAGGTGGCCCGAGACGCCGGCGCTGGGGAGTTCGGGGTCGAAGTGCAGGCGCGTGAGGTCCACTGCCGGCGTGGAGGAGAAGGTGTCCACCGCCGGGTGCAGGGCCCGCAGCGGCACGAGCAACTTCGCCGCCAGCGCAGGGTCGCCCAGGATCGCGCCGTCGATGACCACCACCTGCCGCCCCGGGAAGACGTTCCGCGTCCCCGACACGCCGGGTCGACCGAGGAGCCGGAGCGATGTGGTGGCCTCCTCGGGGAGGCCGTGCGTCCATTTCGCCCACGTGCGGGCGACCTCGCCGGTCATCGTCGGGTCGTCCCACAGCAGCACACCGGCATAGACCTCCTCCAGTGGCAGCAGCTCGAATTCCAGTGCCGTGACCACGCCGAAGCTGCCACCGCCGCCGCGCAGCGCCCAGAACAGCTCCGGCTCGCTGTTGGCGTGGACACGGTGCAGCGAACCGTCGGCGAGCACGATTTCCGCTGCAACGACGTGGCTGCACGCAAGGCCGAACTTCCGCGCATACCAGGACATGCCACCACCGAGGGTGTAGCCGGCAACCCCGATGTCGGGTCCGCTGCCGTGCATCGCCGCGAGCCCGTGGAGGGACGCCGCCTCCGCGACCGGCTGCCAGGCCGTGGCGCCGACCACGCGGGCGACACGGCGTCCCGGGTCGATCGTGACGTCGCTCGACCCGGTCATCCGTAACAGGAGGGCGCCTTCCACCCGTCCAGCCAGTGGCGCTGCACTGTGCCCGGTGCCCTGCGGAACGACCTTCAGGCCGGCGGCGGCCGCGGCACGGACCACCTCCACCACCTCGGCTGCGCTGGACGGCGTGGCGACGGCAGCCGGGCGCTGGTCGACGGCGAGGTTCCACGGGGTGCGCGAGCGGTCATAACCTTCGTCACCGGGCAGGAGGACCAGCCCGCCAAGGCTTGCACGCAGGCTGCTGGCGGCCGACGTGGCGCCAGTGGAGACGGATCGAGCCATGACTGTTCCTCCCCGTTGGTGGCTGGAGCTTCAGGGGTGGGCGCAGCCACGACTGCCGAAGCCCCGGATGCTCCAGCCTCGGGGCCCAGCGTTCCCGCTTGCCGGAGGCAAGTCCAGCCCTGCGGGCCCTCTTGGTGCTGAACTTGGTCAGGGTGACCAAGTGCCGTGGGGCGGATCTCCACCCGGTGTGGACCGGATTCCTGCGCACCGCAATTGTTGCCGTGTCACCGATGCGGCCACGCGGTGTGGCATGGATGTCTGGATGTGAAACAGGAGGAAGGCACATGACAGTACGAATCGGCATCAACGGCTTCGGCCGTATCGGACGGAGCTACCTGCGGGCGGCGCTGGCGAACGAGGCGGACATCGAGGTGGTGGCAGTCAACGACATCACGGACGCTGCCACCCTCGCCACGCTCCTGGAGTGGGACTCCATCTCGGGGCACCTCGAAGGGGTCGGCGTCGACGGTGACACCATCACGGTCGGCGACAGCATCCTCAAGGTGTTCGCGCAACGCGATCCGGCAGCCATCCCGTGGGGCTCGGTAGGAGCCGATGTGGTGATCGAGTCCACCGGGTTCTTCGCCGACGGGCCGAAGGCGCTCGCCCACCTCGCGGGAGGCGCGAAGAAGGTGATCATCTCCGCGCCGGCCAAGGGTGCCGTGCCCACCTTCGTGCTCGGCGTCAACGACGCGAACCTCGACCCGACCGCGTCCGACGTGTTCTCCAACGGGTCCTGCACCACGAACTCGGTCGCGCCGCTCGCGAAGGTGCTCCACGACAGCTTCGGCATCGAGAGCGGCCTGATGACGACGATCCACGCGTACACCGGCGACCAGCGACTGCACGACGCCCCGCACTCCGACCTGCGTCGTGCGCGGGCAGCGGCCGTCTCGACGATCCCCACCTCCTCCGGCGCCGCGAGCGCCATCGGAAAGGTGATCCCCGAGCTGGACGGGAAGCTGACCGGCCTCGCCCTGCGCGTCCCGGTGCCGGTGGGCTCGATCACCGACCTGACCGTCGTGCTCACCCGCGCGGCGAGTGTGGATGAGGTCAACGGCGCCTTCCACGCTGCCGCCGCCGCGGGACAGCTGCAGGGTTACCTGCAGTACTCGGAAGCCCCGCTGGTCTCCGTCGACATCGTGGGCAACCCGCATTCGACCATCTTCGACGCCCCGCTCACGCAGGTCGTTGGCAACCAGGTGAAGGTGTTCGGCTGGTACGACAACGAGTGGGGATTCTCCAACCGGCTGGTGGAGTTCTCTGAGCGAGTCGGACAAGCGGTGTAGCCCGGCGCCCAGCCAGGAAGTGGCCGGGCGCCGGGGCAACTACCTTGTGATTCGCAGTGCCAACGCCATCCTCGTCAGGTTGGTGTAGCCGGACTTCGTCCCGATCACCCTGACGGCGATGTTGTGGCCCACATCGAACTTCTTCAACTTGTAGGTCACCTTGGTCGCCTTGGGGATCTTCTTCCCGTCCCGATACCACTGCCGATGGATCGTCGACGGGGTGGGTGACCAGCCCGAGCTGACAACCTTCAAGGTGTGCCCGGCCTTCGGAGTCCCGATGATCGTCGGCACCGGAGCCGTGAACTGGCCGCGCACGACCTTCGTGGTCTTCGCGGACGTCCGGGCGGCGGTGGTGTAGCCGGTCTTGAGGCCGGTCATCCGCACGGTGATCGTCTTGCCCGCATCACTTCCGACGAGGGTGTACCTCGCCTTGCTGGCCAGGGAGATCGGCTTGTTGTTCCGGTACCACCGGTAGTACCAGTGGTCCGGCGTGGGCGCCCAACCTGGCGCGGTCGCAGTCAGGGTGTGACCCACCTGGACGGTTCCCGTGATCGTGGGCGCGACGGTCTTGAACGTGCCCGCACTCACCTTCGGGGTGGCGGCCGACGTCTGGCTGGTCGGTCGGTAGCGGGCCTTGATGCCGGTCACGGTCACGGTGATCGTCGTGCCGGCGTCGCTCCCCACCAGCGCGTAGCGGGACAGCCTGGCGCCGGGGATCGCTCCACCGTTGCGGTTCCACTGGTAGGTCCAGCTCTCGGGCGTCGGTGACCAGCCCGACACCTCGGCGGTCAGGATGTTGCCGACCTTCGCCGTACCCTCGATTTCTGGCCGGGTGATCGTTGTGAACGGGTGTCCGGGGACGTTGACTGCCAGCGAGCGCACAGCGGGACTGGCGTAGCCGGTCCTGACTCCGCTCACCGCAACGGTCAGTCTCCAACCCGCGTCATCGTCGGTCACCTTGTAGGTGGACGCGCCTTCGCCCGCGATCTCGATGTCGTTGCGGTACCACTGGTAGTTCCAGTCGTCCTGCAAGGGGGTCCAGTTCACCGGGTGGGCGGTCAGGGTCTGACCGATGGCAGGGGTGCCGGAGATGGTCGGCGCCGGAGTGGCAGTGAACTTGGCTGAGGCCTGCACAGTCACCGTGCCGTTGTAGGAGTACTCACAGCCAGTGGCAGAACATGCATCCGGGTCAGAGAAATCGAGGTCGATGACACCCGCTTCGGCCGGCGTGATCTTCGCGCCCACAATGGTCAACGACGCCCAAGTCCACGCGGGCGTGAGCTCCGTGATCGGCGCGCCGGAGCGGCCCTTGATACCGACGGTTGTTGCTTTGCCGACCTCGACCGCCAGATCCCACTTCTGACCGTCTGCGTACACGGTGGTATCGGTGAAGTCCTTGAGTGGGCTCAGGTCGGCGATCCTGTTGCTCGAGACGTTGATCGACAGTGGGTCCTTGCTGAACTCGAGGCCCTTGAGGCTCGTGATCGAGTTTCCGGAGAGGTAGAGGTCCTCGATGTTGGTGAGGTACTTCGCCCCGGTGAGGTCGGTGATCCCCAGGCCATCGCAGTACAGCTGGGTGATGCCGGCGAGTTCCGTGGCTGTGACGCTGTCGCCGTCAGCCTTGCCCGCCAGGTTCCGGTCCAGGCAGATCTGGAAGTGTGGGTCCGGAATCGGCACGGCCGCATCAGCCCGGCCGGGCGCCGCGGCCATCGAGATTGACCCGGCAAGGGTCACGCCGGCCACCGCGACCGCAAACCAGCGGCGACCTCGAACGTTTGACGACGTCATCAACGGAACTCCTAGTCTCAAGTTTCTTTCGGTCTCCCCTACGGGGAACGTTTTGGGGGGCGGCCGGCGGTGGCTGGAAGGCCACCGCCGGCCCATGACAGCAGGCCAAAGTGCGGTTCTGCTCCCTAGGGCGCCGGAGTCACCGTTCGAACCGGTGACCAGGCCGAGGCGCCAATCAGGTTGGTTGCGCGCATCCTGAAGTACCAGGTCTGGCGGGTGGTGGTGCCGCTGGTGAACGTGGTTGCGTTCGCGTTGGCAGTCCCGGACCCGGCGACCGTCGTGAAGGCCGCCGTGCTGCTCCACTGGATGGTGTAGCCGGTCTCGTTGGCCACATCCGCCCATCGCACGGTGACCCGTTCGCCGTTCCCCTGCCGGACAGCGGTGGCCGAGGTGATCGTCGGATTACCCGGCAGCACCAGCGCCACCGTCACCGTGTTCGACGCGTTCGAGTCGCCGGCGGCGCTCGTTGCCACGACCCGGTACCGGTAGGTGGCGCCGACGCTGACCGCGCTGTCGACCCAGGTGACGTTGCCGGTGCCGTTGCGTGCCGGTGCGGTCCCGGCCTGTGTGAAGGAGGTTCCGCCGTCAGCGGAGCGCTGGATGAGGAAGCCGGTCTCGCCGGTGGCATTGTCGCGCCAGGTGAGGCTGACCTTGGGTCCGGCCTGGATGGTCGCAGCCAGGCTGGTCGGCGCCGCGGGACGGTTGATGCCCGCTGTCGGCGAGATGGACTGCACGGCCATCTCGGGGAACTCAGCGCCGTACCCGACCGTGTTCACGGCGACCACCCGGTAGAGGTAGGACGCGGACGGGTTGGCTGTCGGGTCGATGAAGGTGCGCGCGCCGTGAAGGTTCGGCTGGTTCAGCGGAGACACCACCGAGCCCGCATCGATCCAGGTGGTGCCATCGCTGGTCCGCTGGATGACGAACGAGGTCTCATTGATCGAGTTGTCGTTCCAGGCCACCTTGATCCTTGCGTTCGAACCCGTTCCCGTCACAGACAGCACGACACCGTCGGCTTGCCTGGGTGGTACCGCTACGGCCACGGGCCGCATCATGTCCATCTCCTCGTGGCTGAGCATGTGGCAGTGCATCACGTACTCCCATCCGAAGTTGACCAGCTTGTTGGTGATGGCCGTTGTCGGATTCCCCTGGGGGTCGATGTTGTTGAACATCGCGTTGGGGCCGGCGGCATCCATCGGGTCCAGCATGCGGATGGAGTTCGGTACCTCGAAGGGCACTTCCGGGATCACCGGACGGAGGGCGACGATCGTGTCCTCCAGCGGCGACATGCGGACGGTGTCCTTCCAGCCCAGCTCGTTCGCGTCGGGCGGAATGATGATGTTGTCCCACGTGACCCGGTTCAGCACCTGGACGTCGTACAGGTGGAAGTGGATCGGGTGGGTGTCGACACCGTTGTGCGTGAACCGCCAGATCTGGGTCCCGTCCAAGCTGTCGCTCATCGGCGTCACCTTGACATCGCTGACCGGCAGTCCGTTGGTGTCATAGGCGACATCGTTCTGCGGCAGTTTTGTTGCGTCGATCAGTTCGGTGGGGGGATTCACGTAGGGATAGAGGGTGATGTTCTGGCCACCCGGAGTGGGTGGTTGGGCCTCGACGCCGATGTTGGCCGTCATCCGCCCGTACTCGTCGAAGGTCGACGCGTTCATCTCGTCGTGCAGCGCCTTCGGTTCGAGGGCCATCGTCGTCTTGGTTGTCGGAGCCCTCAGCGTGTTGAACGCGAAGGTGCCGGTGTCGTTCACCCGCACCAGCCCGTCGCAGCTGGTCCTGGTGCTTCCGGCGTTGCAGTTGCTGCTGGCGGCGAACGTCGTGCCATAGGCGGAGTTGTAGGCGGCCTGGCCGACGATGACCGGGTGTTGCCCGGCTTCGAAGACGCCGGTGCCGGAGGAGTTGTGCTTGAACGCGTTCCTCAGCTTGGTCAGGTCGAACGCGGCCGCCGGCGTGGTGTCGGCGATCGTGACCTGCATCACGGTGCGCGTGTTCGGGCCGTAGCCGGGCAGCACGCCAGGGGCGCCGTTCGGGCTGAGGTCCGGCGCGCCGGTGTAGTAGTCGTAGCTCGCGACGCGGGCAGGGAAGGCCGCCGGTGCGTCGTTGTAGAGGATGAGCGTCTTGCCGGCGAACTTCGAGAAGTCGACGACGGAGTCGCTGCGCTCAGCGGGCGCCAGCAACATCGAGTGCTTGTCCACGTTCCCCACGTCGAACCGGGTGGGGTCGGTGATCCAGGTGGTGGGCTGCTGACCGTCGATGACTGCCGGTGCGGGCAGGAACCCGCCCTCGTTGGCGATCTGGACCCAGTCGGGCCCTGCCGCGTTGTTGTTGGCGTCCACCGGCGTCGGGGAGACGTTGGGGTCGGTCTGCGCCGCGGCGAGTTCTGCCGGCTTCAGTGCCACCTCGGTCTTGCCGTTGCCCTGGGTCGGGTCGGCGACGTACCACTGGAGGTTGAAGAAGCGGTCGTTGGACCCGTTGAGGATCCGCAGCCGGTAGCTCTTCGGATCAAGGGTGACCTTCGGGTAGGCGACGCCGTTGACGAGCGGGGTGTCGTTGAACTGTTCCATGCCTGCCGAGATGTTCGGCGTGCCCGGGATCTGTTCGGGTTCGCAGAACGGGTCGGTCTGGTACGTCCAGGTCGAAGGGATGTCGAGCTTGCAGCTCGGGTTGTAGTACGGGTTCGGGATCGGGCCGTAGGTGGTGGTGGTTGCCGGTGGCCAGAACCAGGAGCCGTACATCCAGCGGCCGTAGGCGCTCATACCGGACGGGTCGCCCGGGTTCTGGGCCGGCATGTACACGTGGTGGTACCACAGGTCGCCGGGCTTGCCCCAACGAGCGGAGTCCCAGGTCGGGTCCTGGCCGTAGTTGGTGATGTTGCCCTCGCCGTCGAGAGTGTCCTTCAACTGGGCGTCCGACGGCACGAAGGTCTTGTCCTGGACGATCAGCGGCAGGGTGTCGGCAGCGGCGGGGATGACGCCATCGGCGACGAGCTTCTTCTCGATGTCGTCGGTGATCGTGTAGCCGGACACCTCTCCGGCATAGACGTTGAGCCGGGTGATGCCCCATGCGTGGTCGTGGTACCACATCAGGCGCGCGCTCTGCTGGTTGGTGTAGAAGAACGTCTGGCAACCGTCATCCTTGGCGTCACAGGTCACAACGCCGGGGGCGTCGAGCATGTCCGGAACGTTCTGGACGCTCACACCCTGCGGCCACGAGGTCGACTCGTTGGCCGGCGTGATCCACTGGTGCGGCGTACCGTCACTGATCCAGGGGGTGACCCCGCCGTGCAGGTGCAGCGTTGCGCGATTGTCCTTGAAGCAGCTCGCCGGCTTGGGCGCCTGCGAACACATGGGATTACGCACCTCGTCAAGCACGCTGCTGTCGTTCATCGGTGCGCCCATGGTCATCGGGGTCATCCCCGAGCCCATCATGGTGCTGTCGGTCGGCAGGAACAGGTCGCCGCCGGCGCCGGTCGGCAGGAGGTTGCGGAACACGATCCTTACCGGCTTGTTCTTGGCTGCATTGATGAACGGGCCGAGGAACTGGGGGGACGTGACGCCCAGGTATCCGCCGACAACGGGCACCTTGGTGCCGTCCTGCAGTTCGTTGGTGAGTGCAAAATGCTGGCTCATGCCGGCGTTGTCCGCGGTCTCCAGCTGGACGTAACCCCTGACAAGGGTGCCGTCCGGGAGGTCGGAGCTGAACTGCGTCCGGTACTGGACAAGGCCGATGACGTACTCGTCGGCCTCGATCGGCTGGCCGGTGGAGTCGGTGTAGGACTTGTGGGCCGGGACAGCGTTGGGGATGAACTTGGTTGTGGGGTCGGACGGGCAGGCCGGCGGGGTGCAGGTGAGCGGCAATTCGTCGATGAACTTCTTCATGCCCTTGGTCAGGTAGCCCGCGCCGGGGGTGTCGAGGGTGATATCGGTGATCGCGCCGACGTCCGTCACCGCGGTGGCGGCCGCGCCCGTGCCGGTCCCGGTCGGGTCGGTGATCGATACCGTCGGGGCGCCAGTGAAGCCCGTGCCGAGTTCGAGCACGTTGACTGCGGAAAGGGCAAGGGTCGTGGTGACGGTTGCGACACTCCCGTCGGCCGGCAGGTTGATCGGGTCGAACTGGGTGCCGTTGCGGATGGAGGCGGCGGGAGCGGTGGTGTAGCCCGACCCTGGCTGGTCGACGACAACCTCGGTGATGGTGCCGTTCGCGTCCATGCCATCGACGCTGTCACCGTTGGCGATCATCGGCACGTGCGCCTTGGCCTGGACGCCATCAGGACTGTCCGGCAGGTCGAAGTCAACCGTCGGCATGGTGTAGCCCTTGCCGCCATCGGTGACCGTCACCGCGTCGACCCCACCGGACGCGATGGCGGTGGCGCCCGAGCCGCCTCCGCCGGCGAGTCCGACGTCGAAGGAGGTGTAGCCGGCTCCAGCCGTGACCGACATGAACCCGATCACTGCGCCGGAGGCAGCGACGACGGCGGTCGCCGTCGCGTCGGTCGTGCCACCGGAGATCGTGACCGTTGTGCCGGCGGTGTAGTCATGGCCCGGATCGGTCACCTGGATCGAGGCGATGCCGCCGGTGGCGGGATCCACCTGCGCAACAGCCGTCGCTCCGGTCCCGGCGCCGGCGACAGCCACGGCAGCCTTCGACATGGTGAGCGGGCTGTTCGCCCAGTTCGGCCACGGCCCGAAGTAGTGCGGGTTGACCTTGGAGTCGACGGTTGCCGCCGGCGCGGCGCTGGCGTTTGTCACTGAGCCCAGCGGCGCCGCGATGACCAGGGTCCCCGCGAAGATGAGAGCGCCGAAGCGAGACATGGAACGGGTCCGCATATCGAGTCCCTTACGTCTGACGCGGCGCCACGATGGAGCCGCTCAATGGCGAAATCTACTGACGGACAACGCCCCGCGCAGCCAAACGATGGAAGTCACGAAAAATCATCAAATTCGATGTGCGACTGGGTGTCCCTCGAGCGGGGGACAGTGTGTCGCACCCTCGATCGGCCGATGTCCCCCAGTCGGGTGACAGCGGGATTCGTCCCCGGTGTGGGACCCAGGGGCGCCGTCCGGACTTATTCACCAGTCGGCGGATTGCCATGCCACCCGGGCAAGGTACCCGGCGGGGCTGTCCAGCAGCTCGTCGGAGCCCCTGTGCCCGTGAGGAAATCCACGTCCGGCCATGCCCTCGGCTATTCCACCAGGTAGTCGTATCGCACGCCGCTGGGGGGCAGGCCACTGCTCACCCGGGTGCGGTGCGCGGCCCAGACGTGCAGGCTTCCGTCAACCCAGCGCGCGGCCTGGTAGGACCGCTGCACGACGATGCCGCCGGCGGGCACTTCCTCCTCCGGGATCAGGAGGGCGCCGTCCGGGCCACCGCCTAGCAGGTCGGTGACGCTGCGGACCACCCTGCGTCCGCCGACGTCGAGGACGGAGCCACGGGCGAGTGCGACCTGTTCGGTGTCGCCCGGGCGCACCGGCAGGAGCGGGATCCAGTGCGGCGGCGGCGCCTGCGCCAGGTGGTAGTCGGGTGCGACGTCCGGGTCGCCGGGGGCGTCGGGTGGCCGGGCCGCGCTGAGCTCGACGCCGACCTGCAGGGGCGACTCCCGCAACTGCTCGACGGCCCAGCCCAGGTTCGCCTGCTCGTCGCGTGCCAGCACCACCTGTTCGACAACGGGACCGAGGACGGGTTGAGCGAGTCGTGGCGCAAGGTACAGCAGGTTCGTGATCGCCGCGCCCTCCGGCTCGTCGGCATCGACCGGCATCGCCTGCTGGAAGAGCCCCCACCGCCCCTGCCCACCGGTGGCCGGGTCGCCGTGGGGGCGCAGCAGCGTGCGCGTGCCGAAGGTGTCCGTGACCACCAGCGACCTGCCGGACACCAGTCGTCCCACGGGGAGTTCCACCCCGATGACAAACCAGTCGTTGCCGAAGCCGGAGAGGGTCTCGATGAGGAGGAGCTGTGCGAGATCCGTCTCGGCCGGTTGCAGGCTTGCGAGGTTGAGCCGTCCGTCCTCGAACTCCCAGAACCGGCGGGCGGGCAGCCCTGGTGCGGTCACTGCCACCGGCATCAGGGTGCGGGTGACGACTTCACCGGTTTCCGCCGCCGTGGTGCCGAGGTTGACCTCGCCGTTGACGTCGAACTCGTACCAGTCGAGCGTGTCGCTGTCGTAGCGCGCGGCCGTCAGCGTGGTTTCGCCGAACGGGTCGGCCGATCGTCGGGCGCCGAGTGAGGCGGTGTACTCGAAGCGGGCCGGCTGCCAGCTGCTGGTGTCGGCGTCCACGTCGGCGAACAGGCTCGCGACCAGCCGCAGCCAGTCGGCGCCAGCGGCCCGTAGCTCTGCCCGGTCGCCCTGCTCGATCGCTACGTCGAGCCGCGGCAGGTCGCGCCCGTCCAGTTCCGCGCGTAGCCGCCGCCCGTCGAGGCTGCGTCCTGCGTGGAGCCGGGCGTAGCCGGCGGTGGCCGGGTCGAGCGCACCCACCTCATCGGCGTCGAGTTCAGGGACGGCGAAGGCCCGGGTGACGTCGGCCGCGTAGTCCCGCGAGGTTGTCTGGTCGGCCAGCAGCCGCAGGAACAGCCGTCCGGTGTCGACGCCGAGTCGGAGGCCCTCTGCGGACGTAGCACCGGACGGCATGGTCGCACCGACGCGCTCGATCAGCGTCTCCAGCGGGGCCGCCATGGCATCGAACTTCGGTGCCTGAAGCTGGGTGTTGGGTGGGATCGGCCCCGGCACGAACCGCGTCGGCAGTGCTGCGACCCCCCGCCAGCGGGCCAGCACCGGCGTACCGCCGTCCTGGGCTGCGAACTCCCCCACCTGCCACTGGCGGGCCAGCAGCCACAGCGGGTCCTGCATCGGCGCGGTGGCGCCGGCGGTCACATCGGGCCGCAGCGGCTCGGGTTCGAGCCGGGAGAAGGTCGTGATCGAGGCCATGTCAGCCCTCCCGGGCCTGCGTGAGGGCGTTGGGGTTGGTCGACACCGCATCGCCCTCGGCGTTGAAGGCGAGCATCGTTGCCGGCAGGTACTGGCGCACCGCTCCAAGGGCAGCCGGCGGGACGGCCCGCAGGTGTGCCTGTTCGAGCGTCTCGACGAGCACCTGGTTGAGCGTGCCGACGGTCCACGGTTCTCCGACCACCGGCGGCACGGCCAGCAGGATCGCCTGCGGCGCCATCAGGTCTGGCGGGTCGTAGCGGAACGCGACGCCGGTCGTCTCGTTCGCCGAAGGGATCACCTCACCCCACTCGTCGATCAGCAACCCGGAAAGGTCCTTGCCCGGCGCGATCAGGCCCGCTCCGGTGAGCACGAGGGACGCAGCGGCGTCGACATAACTGCTGGCCGGCACGGCGTTCCACGTCGCCCCGGGCTGGTGGGGCACCTGCGCGACGCCGAGGTGGAACGGCCGACCGCCCAGCGCCTCTGCCTCCCGCAGCGCGATGCCGAGCTGTCGCAGCGGCTCCCGGACGCGCTCCATGCGGGTCAGCCACACCTCCGCTGCGAGCGGGTCACCGCCCAGGCCTGGATCGTCACGGGACGCGACGAGGTCGGCGACGCTCGAGGGCACGAAACGTGGCAGCGCGACCGATCCGGGTCCCAGCAGCGTCCGGAGGGTGCGCAGCAGCTGCGACATCCTCCCCGGGTCGCCCGCAGGCGAATCAGCGGCCTCGGCTCCCGCAAGCCTGCCTGCCAGCTGCGCGCGCGCACGGACCGCTGCCGTCGCCCAGCCGTCGGCTGTGTTCTCCACGGGCGTCGCCGAATCGCCGACAGCCAGGTCCCAGGTGGCTGCGACCGCCGCGCGGAGCCGGTCGAGCCGGGTGGTGTCGGACAAGGCGTCGTCGAGGGTGGCAACGGCCTGCTGTACGGCCGTGCGTGCGGCAGTTGCGCGCTGGGCGAGTTCATCGAGGTCGGATCCGGGCAACGGATCGGCATGCGGTGGCTGCAGGACGGCGCCGTCCATGGGCTTCGCCGGACCGATCAGCGCTGCCAGCGAGTGCCCCAGTTCGAGCAGGTCCCGCAGATCCGGGTCGACGACCAGCACCGGTCGCAGCAGGTCCTCCGGGGACGCCAGGGCTGCCCGGGCGGCCAGCTCAGCCACTCCCTGGTCGCCTGCCCCGGCGATCCGGACGAAGTCGCTGGCGGAGAGCTTCAGGTCGGGCAGCGCCACGGCCGTCCCGGTGTCCGCTGCGGCGTCTCGCACAGTGACACTGCGTCCGGTCGCCGGGCCGAGCAAGCCCCCGAGCCAGGCGTCAAGGCCGGGCTCGGACGCGGCCCTCGGAGAGTCCGTTGCCCCGCCCCAGCCGGCTGCCGGCTGGGCGTCCGGGTCGATCAGCACACCCACGCGATGCGTCACGCCGACGCCGGAGCGCGGCGTCTGCACGAAGTCGAGCGTGGGCGGCGGCACCAGCCCGCGGTCGAAGTCGGCGAGGCTGCTGACCGCACGGGTGAGGTCTCCCCTCGCGAACTGGTGCACCTGTTCGGCCTGGATGGAGTCGGCGGCGGCGTCCACCGCAACACCGAGCCGGCGCAGCACCGCGCGGGAGCCGTTGCGGGTCGCTTCGCTCTGGTCGTTGCCGACGAGGTGGTCGAGGGCGTGGTCCTCGCTGTCGGACCACAGCTTGTGGAGCCGCAGTCCGTCGAGGCGGCGCGCAGGCACCGGCAGCTCCTCCTCGCCGGGCAGCGGACAGACCTCCCGCGCGTTGTCGATGGACGCATCGAGGTGGTGGTCGTGCAGGTCGCGTTCCACAAGGTAGCCGAGCACGGCGCCGACGGTCCGGCCCGCGCGGACTCCGTCGAAGATCCAGCGGGCCAGTCGCACCCGCTCGGACGTCAGGCTGATCGCGAACGGGCCGTCGGCAGCGGCACCGTTGGCCAGGTGGGCGTTGCGCAGCAGCGCCGCCACCTGCGCCTGGTGCAGCGATGGGGCGTGCAGGTAGCCGGGATCGTCCACGGCCGGCAGCAGCGGGCCGGGCTCGTCGTCAGGCTGGTCCGTCAGCGGTGCGGCCGCCAGCGGAGCGAGCTGTTCGGCCCAGCCGTAGCCCCCGATGAGTACGCCGGTCGGCCGGTCGGCGCGCAGGTCGGCCAGCCGACGGGCGGCCAGCGACGTCACCCAGGCATCGATCCGGTAGGCGGCGGCGTCGAGGGTGCCCAGCAGGTGCCGTTCGATGCTGGGCACATCAGCCGTCGCCATCCTCTCGACAGCAGCACGGAAGGCAGCCAGCGACGCCGCGGCCGGGTCGGTGCCGGCAGCCAGCCGTTCACGGACGGTGTCGCCACTGGGAAGGGTCTGGTCCCGCTGGGCCGTCCAGCCCAGCGCACCCTCGCCGAAGCCGTAGAACTCCTCGTCCGCCGCGCGGGAAGCGTCTGGCGCCAGCAGCCGGGCTGCGGCAACCGCCTGCTCACGGAGCAACCCGTGCCGCACGATGGCTGCCAGCAGCGACGGCGGCTCGACGTCGGCACTGGTCGCGAGCTCGTCGGGGTCTGCTGCGAGCAGGTCGGCGAGGAACCCGAGGTCGTCGGTCGGGCTGACCAGTGGCAGCGTGACGGGTGCCCGGCCCAGTTCGTGGACGGTCAGGGCGCCGTCCAGCAAGCCGAGCCCTGCAGCGGCTGCGACAGGCAGCGCCCGGTCACGGGCGACGTCCCAGAAACCCGCCTCTGCGATCCGGCGCCCGAGGAACAGCTGGGCGCTCTGCGCAAACCGGGCACCGTACGCCCGGCGCAGGTGCACCCGGTCCGATCGGCCGCCAAGGCGCAGCACGTCCACCAGGTCGGCTGCGACGTCACCGCGCCCGACCCTCGGCGCCTGTCCGACTGCGGGACGCCAGGCGGCGTCCACAAGGCCGGTGAGGATGCGTCGCAGCCGGTTCTCGTCCTCGTCGCCGGCGAAGCGACCCAACGAGGTCACCGGCAGCAACCCGTACGGTTGGCGGCCCACCCGCAGGGTCGGCAACGGGCCGGCGGGACGGACGAATCCCCGTGCGTGGTCGGCGACCCAGGCGGTGTCGTCGAGGCCGGCGCCGGCGAACTGGGACAGCCAGTAGCCCCAACTGGCCGGCCACACCACCCTGCTCATTGCTGCAGCGAGGGCTTCCTCACCTTCGCCGGCGGCGGCCAGCGAGCCGAACACGTCGCCGGCGTCGAGACCGAACGCTGCGCCTGCCAGCGCCGCGTTGGTGCCGGCGGCAGGCTCGGCCGGACGGGCAGCCCACGATCCGGCGGCAGCGCTCGACCAGCCCGAGGTCCCACCCTCCGCGTTGTTGGTCCGGGTCTCAGGGATAACAAACCCCAGCCCCTCGCCGTAGCGCTGGGCTTCGAGCTGTGCGGCCAGCAGTTTCGCGCCCCCGGCCGCGTCGGTGTCCCTGACCCCCGTGACCAGCAGCAGGTCGACCGGGCCCGACACCGGGAGCCGCAGCGCCATGCCGAGCTCCTCAGCGTCGGCGAAGTCGACCAGCCAGTTCATGCCCGCGTCGATCGCCGCCACCTCTTCGCCCTCGTCCTGCACCAGGGGCGCGTCCAGGTCGGGGCCCACGGCCGGGTCGATGGTGATCGGCCGGCCGGTGCCGACGGCGACAACGGCGCCCTGCGCATAGGCGGTCGCCGTCCACCGGGTGGGCAGCAGGCGGGCGACCGGGGTGCTGCGCTTCTCCGTCGCCTCGAGCGCAGCAAAGGTGGCCTGCGCACTGAGCTCTGTGCCGTCAGCCACTTCTGCGGCAGGACGCGCCTGCGGGTTCGTCGGTGCTGTGGCCTGCGCGATCCAGCCGGCGCGCCCCGGACCGAACCGGCCGGCCAGCGCCTTCCAGCCGCGCTGCTGGCGTTCGCGGTTGGTGCCGGTACGCCACTGCGCGCGCCAGAACTCCTGTCCGGCCGCGATCTCGGCAGCCGACAGCCGGGGGTCGTGCGCGTCGACGTGCACCTGGTCGGGATAGACGCGGACCAGCAGCTCCGTGCCGTTCGCGTCGGTGCGGTACCGCGTCTCCAGGCGGACGGGCAGCAGCGCCAGCGGGTGCTCGCCGTCGGCCAGCCTGTCTGCAAGCCGCGGATCGGAAGCGAGCGCGTCGGTGGTGAGCGGCGCCAGGTCCAGCGGTTCGGTCATGGCAGCGGCTTCCGGAGGAGCACTGAGACCGGGATGGTGATGCGGGCAGGCAACTGCCGCAGCCCTGCGGCGACCTGCGCCGACGTGGTGCCGGTGGCGGGTGCATGGCTGACCCCGGACGGAGCCTCCCCCGCCTCGTAGCCGAAGCGGGGCGCTCCGGGCTGTTCTGCGATCACGATCGAGTACTCGTCCGCGCTGTCGAGCGGTACAGCGAAACCGAAGAAGGTGATGTCGGGTTCCAGCGCACCGCGGAACACCGGCATGAGCTGCTCTGGCGGCGAGCTGTTGCGGACCAGCGACACCAGGGCGTCGGGGAAGCGCCGCATCAGTTCGCTGCGCAGCAGAAAGACCAGCCGGTCCGCAACGACGGTCGGCTCCCCGAGGAAGCGGTCGGCCCAGGAGTCGAGGGCGGGGATGTCCGGCGGCGAGTCCGGGGCGACTGCTGCGTCCCAGAAACGTTCGAAGAAGGTGGCGGTCAGCCGCGTCGGGAACTCCCGCCACAGCAGTTCGCGTCCGAACTCGTGGTTGAGCCCGACGAGGAAGGACTCGACGAAGGCGCCGTTGGTGCGCAGGGCGACGGCAGTGTTGGCCGGCACCCCTTCGAGTCCTGGCAGCAGCCACTGCTGGCCCAGTCCTGTCAGGGCTCGGACCATCGGGGTGTCGAACCGCGGACTGAACTGGAGCGGCGGGATGGGGGTGTCGGTCGGCTCCGGCATGCCGGTTGCGAGCATTCCGGCAACGACGGCCGTGAACGTCCGTGCCGGGGCGAGGACGGCCTTCGCCTCGTCGAACAGCGTGACGGCGTCCAGCACGCCGACGGGGGTACCGCCGGGCGTCGCAGTCGGCAGGAACGCTGCCAGGTGCCTGGCTGCCACCGCGCGGAACGCCTGGGCGACCTCGTTGTCCGGTCGCGGCGGGTGGTGCGGGTCGGGATCCGGCTCCGGTTCCGGCTCGGGGGGTTCGGGGTCCTCGGGGAAGGGCTCGTCGGGATCGGTGGGTCGCCGGCGCGCGAGCAGGACCGGCGCGAGCACCCCGCCGGGATCGGCGTGGGTCGGGAGCGGCCGCGGCGGCCCCTCCGGGCGGGGCATCGGCGCGAGCTGGAAGATCGGCCTCGTCGCTGCGTTGGTGATCGCGTCCGGGTTCACCTGCGCCCAGCTGAGGTCCTGCGGAATCGGCAGCAGGGCGCCGACCTCTTCGAAGGTGAGCCGCCCGACCGGAGGAACCACCACCCGCTCGATGCGCGAGCTGGGCGCCATCTTCCCGAGGACGTCGATGCGATCCGGCAGCGGTGTGACCCGGGACGCCCGCCGCATCGCCGGCCCACGGGTGCGGGCCACCCGCCGGAATGCTGCGCCCAGCGCCGCCTCGGGCATACGGGTCGCCGTCCACTGCTCCCCGAAGCTCGGGTTGGTGCCCATGGCGGGAGCTTGCAACAGCCGGCCACGCAGCGGTGCGAGCACGAACAGGCCGGCCTCTGCTTCCAGTGGCTGGAGGTAGCGGCGGTGCAGGCTGTCGGCGAGGGCGAGGCCGAACCCGGCGAGCCCGTACAGCCGCTGCGCGACGTTGAGGTCGGCCGCCTGGTCCCAGGCCGCAGCGACAAGGGTCTCCTGTTGCTGCTGGATGACCAGCGTGCCGAGCGCTGCTGCGACGCGGTTCGCCGGGTCGAGGTTGAGCTGCTCGTACCACCGCGTCGTGGCCTGGTCGAGCCCCGGAAGCGTCCGGTAGGTGGAGCCGTACCGCGGCGGGGCGAGCAGCGGCTCGGCAGCCGGCGCGTGGTCGGGCGCGTTCAGCACTTCGGTGAGGGCCGTGGCGAACCGTGCGGGCAGGGACGGGTCGGACCAGCGCTGGGCCGGCGCGTCCAGGGCGAGCAGTGCGCCGCCGAGCAGCACCTGGGCGTTGTCGACACCGGAGAGGTCCAGCCCCGACGTGGACAGGTCGACCGGCCGGACACCGAAGTCGTCGGGCAGGACCCGCCCGCGGATGGCGAGGGCGAGGGACTGGAAATCGCCGGACGGGCCGGTGGCGAAGCGCCACGAGTGCAGCACCGGCAGTTCCAGCGGCGCCATGCCCTCCGACAGCGTCCAGGCCGGGCCCTGCGCACTGCCGGGGTCGTCGCCGAGGCCGGTCAGCCGTCCGGCCTCGAACGTGGGCACGACGCAGGCCAGGTACTCGGTCTGCTCGGCCAGCAGCCGTCCGGACACCAGCCGGGACAGGCTGCGCGCGGGGTCGCCGGCCAGGGCTGCCGCGAGGGCGGCATCGCTCATCGAGGCGTCGGTGGCCAGCTGCGCGTGCGCCCAGGCCCAGCTGTCATTCAGGTCGGGCAGTTCGACCTCCGGACGGGCGGGGGCACCGATCTTCAGCACGGGGAGCGCTCCGCGGGACGGCGGCACGAGCTCCACTCCTGGCTGCTGGCGCACGACGACGAGGCACAGCCACGGACGCAGCCGTCCGGCGACGGCGGAGGCCGGCGTGAACAGCCACGGCAGGGACGGCTCGTCGAACTCGACGAGGGCGAAGTAGTTGGACTCGAACGTGCGGGCCCCCGACGCAGGATCGGTGCGGATGACCTGCTGGGGAGCGAGGCCCGTGACGTCGCCGGGACCGAGCAGCTGCACCGGCACGGATGCCGGCGGGCTCGCGCCGTTCACAACGACCTCTGCCGTGGTGGAGACCTGGCTCGGCGGGTGGCCGGCCGGGTCGTCGGGCGGGAGCGTCACTGCCCCGGCCCGGCGCGTCCAGGGCAGCAGGACGAGGTTAGGCTGGGTCATGGCACCAGCGCTCCCGATCGATCGGCGAGACGCGGCGCGTCGGGCCGCACCACCCCGGCGTATCGCTCGGACACGGCCATCCGGGTGGCAGCACGGCTGGCCGCGGTGATCCGGAGTCCTGCCAGCAGGTGCCCGGGCTCTGCAGGCTGCGGGTCGTCCTGAATGTGCGGCACGCCCTCGGAGTCGACGAGGATCTCGGTGTAGTGGAACGGCGCAGCGACACCTGCGGAAGCGTCAGAGAGGTAGTCGTCCGTCCCGAAGCTGGCGCCTGCCTCCCGCAGCACCATGCCCGGCGCTGACAGGCGCTCGGCGTCTGTCATGTCGAAGAACTGGCTGTCGGGGAACTCGTCGCGGACCGGGGCGGTGTCGGCCTTCGCTCCCCCGATGCTGGCGTGCGTGATCGTGAACCGGCGGGCGTCGCGTGGCACGAACTCGCCCACCCGGTCGATGTCGCGATCGGTGTTCAGGGGCACAACACCCTGCTGCACGACGAGGCGTCCCAGCGGGTGCAGCAGGAGCCCCGCCGTGCGCGGGGCCGCGCGCACCCCGACCACCTGGGTGCCGGTGGCGGGGAGTTCCGCGCGCCAGTTCACCGGGTCGCTGAGCCGCGTCAATAGCTCGCCGAGGATGTCGATGGCTTCGGTGACCAGTTCCGGCTCGTCGCCGATGAGGGTCTTGTCGAAGGAGACGGTGTAGTCCCACCACAGGATGCCGAAGGTGGCCCTGCCCGCCACCCGCAGCGGCAGCGGCCCCTCGATGGTGCCCTTCACGTCCACCTTGAAGAGGTTCCGCGAGCCACGCTTCAACTGGACGCCGGCGGCGAAGTCGGCGATGAAGTGGGGTGGCCAGAACTGCACCAGCACGTCGAACCCGATGTAGCCCTCGATGCTGAAGCCGTAGGCGGCGGCGTAGAGGGACGCCTTCGCGCCGAACTGCAGCGAGTTCGGGGTGATCGCGAAGTAGGCCTCGATGATCAGGCGGGGGTTGTCCCCGGTGGAGAGGGCGACGGTGATCCGTGGCACCACCGGGAAGTTGGCCGGCGGGGTGAAGCGCGGGTTGAAGCCGCCGATGGCGAGCGCGAAACCCTTGCCCTTCTCCCTTCGGAAGGCCGCGGCGCCGGTGAGCACGAACCGTCCGCACAGCTTGGAGTCGTAGAGCACGGCGTCGAGGGCTGCCTCCCCGGTGTCGAAGTCGAACACCCCCACCACGTCGAGGTTGAGGGTGAGCAGCGCGTTCTTCTCCTGCGGCAGGATCGACGACACCCGTCCCAGCACCATCAGGCGGTACGACTCGGTGTTGCTGTCCCGCTCGAGCATCAGCGCGAGGTCGGCGCGCAGCAGCGGGTTCGAGCCGCCGAAGGTCAGCTTCACGAGGATGCCGTAGATGTAGGTGCCCTCCCTTGGCGGGAAGAACGTGCGCAGGGCTGACACCATTTCGGGTAGGTGCTTGAGCGGGTCGGCCGGGAACAGGATGTGCTTGAGCTGTCCGGAAGGGAGCGCTGCGCGCACGGCTGCGATGTCCATGGTGCGGTCGGACGCGTACAGCAGCCCGAAACCGTCGAAGGTGACGAAGCCGGCCTGCAGGCCGAGGTGCTCGACGGTGCCGATCAGGATGAACGATGTCAGGTCGTTGCCCTCGCGGTCCTTGGTGGAGGCGAGGCCGATGCAGGTGAGGGTGATCCGCTTGCCGACACGCAGCACCAGCGCCCCGAAGTAGTCCCCGGTGGCCGGGTCGTGGTGGATCGCCCCGCCACCGCTCACCGGGCCGGTCTGCAGGTCGAGCGCGATGCCGGTGGGACGGGTGGCGTCGACGTGGGCCTCGACGACCCGCAGGTTGCGTTCCTCCGAAGGGGTCATGGTGTCGGCGCTGGCCATCAGGCCGAGCTGGTCGACCCGGACGTACAGCGGTCCGAGCTGGGTGCTGAACGACACCAGCGCCCCTGCCGCAACGGCCCACCCCGTGTCGGGGTCGTCGGCACGGCGGCCGGCGAGGCGCAGCACCACCTCGTGGACGTTGAACCCGAGGGCACCGCCACCACCGAGTGGGAAGGTGAGGTCCAGCGTCGAGGGGCCCGCGGAGCCGGAGGAGTCGAACGGTGGCTCCGGTCCGGTGGCGTCCTTGGAGGACTCGAAGTGGATCTCGTGGATGAACCCCAGGTTCGAGTCGTAGCCGAGGCTGAAGGAGAAGACCTTGCGGATGGGTTTGCCGCCGAGCAGCTTGCGCAGGAAGCTGTCGGAGTCGGCGGAGTCGATCACGAGCGCCGACTGGTTCAGCTGCACCACCACGCGGGCCCCGGAGCCGCTGATGGTGAGTACGAACGCCATGCCGCCGATCTCGAGCCGGGTGCCGGTGGCTCGGGGTACCGCGTAGCTGATGCCGGTCTCGTCAGGGGTGGCGACGTAGCCGATCGACACCTCGGTGTTGGCAGCTTCAGCGTTGGCCTCCACCCCGTCCCCGCTGATCAGCAGGGCAGCCCCCGCGTCGCTGCGGATGGTGACCCGGAACCGCCAGGTCGGATCGTCGGTGGCGCCGGGGTTGAGCACCTCGTCGAGGGTGAGCGAGCCGCCGAGGGCGAGGAACAGCTGGTGCGGACGGGCGGGAGTACCCAGCCGTCGTGGCAGGTACATCCAGCTGAGCCGGAGTTGCTCTGCGTCGGGCACGCTGTCGCGCCGCAGCGCCATCGACACCATGCGTGCGGACAGCACGTCGGCAGCGGTGGGGATCTGGTCGGAGTCGACGTCGAGGGCTGCGGAGTCCCAGCCGACGATGACGTCGCCGAGCGTGTTGCGGTTCTCCTCGTCCGTGCTCTGGTCGAAGACGGCGATCGCTGCGACGATGCCGCGGATCAGGCCGTCGACGACGAGGAAGGAGAAATCGCGGGCCGTGGTGAGGGTGCCCCCGTCTGCGCCGTCGCGCGTGTCGTCGAGGTCGTCGAGGGTGCGCCCCGGGTTCCAGACGAACTTCAGGATCGTCCCGAACGCGTTCAGGAACCGGCCGCCGGCCTGGTCGCCCGGTGCCAGCGAGCCGGTGAGTTCCGAGGTGATCGACACGGCCTGCATGATCAGGAAGAGCTTGGGCCAGCGACGGCGCACGTAGGTGCTGGCCAGCAGGTCGAGCAGGCTGTTCACGGCCGTGTCGGCGTGACCCTGCGTATCGGCTCCGTGCCACGCGTCGATCTGGTCGATGACGGCCCCGATCACGAGGGCGAGGTTGCCGGCCGCCTCGATGTCGGCCTGCAGGTCGGTGTCCACGCTCTCGCGGTAGGCCTTGATCGCTGCCAGCGGGGCCTCGGGGAGCTCGAGCTTCTTGGTGTTGAAGTTCTCACGTGCACCCAGGTCGAGGAGCACGGCGTCGCGAGCCTCAGCCCGTCCGAGCAGGTCCGCGACGAAGGCGATGAAGTCCACCACTTCGCCCGCCAACCGGCGCAGCACGGAGGTGGCGCTCACGGCTCCGGCTCCGGGATCGGAACCCTTGTGATGACCGGAACGCGCAGGGTCTCCGGCGCAAGGTCTGTCAGCGGACCGAGCTGGGCCCGGTGCACCATGTACGGACCCAGTACGGGCAGCTGCGTCTCCGGGTCAACGGCCGAGGTGTACACCTCGCCGACGGCCGTCAGCGGAGCACTCTCGTCCCTGGTCTCGAAGCGGCAGATGCCGAAGTTGGACCGGAACATCATCTGGCGGGTGTTGCGCATGTGGTCGAGCGCCCTTTGGTGCCGGGCCGCGACGGTCTGCATCGCCTGGAACGCCGTCGACGGGTCTTCGAGCTGGCTCTCGACAAGGGCGTCATCGATCACCTTCGGCCGGATCGGGGACGGACGCTTGTCGTCGGCACGCTCGTCGAGCAGCGGGGTGACCCGCCAGCGCCACTCCGGCAGTCGAGCGGGGTTGAGCCGGCTTGTCAGCTCCGGCTTGTGCTCGCCCGGCAAGTTGTCGTCCAGCCAGCCATGGGTTGCCAGCAGCACGGGGCTGCGCAGGAGCTTGGCCCGGGTGACGGCGACAAGGTCGTCCTCCGTGCGACCTGTGGGTAGCAGCACGAGGTCGGCGTCGGGTCTCGTCCAGCCGAGTCGTTCCACCCCGAGCTTTGCCCGAAGGAGTTCCTGCAGCAGCATGGCGCTGCGGTCGAGCGCGCGCAGGTAGACCGGCATCACGTTCTTGAACCCGCTGGAGGTGAACTGGGCGATCCTCGCCGGATGCTGCAGGTCGGTGCGCCAGTAGCTCATCACGGTGGACGCGGCGTTGTGCACGTCCCCGGACAGCAGGACCACCCGTTGGTGCTCCGCGAGCCTGGCAAGGAAGTGCTCGTAGGTGATCGCGTCGAAGGCCCAGGTCTCCAGTGCGTCGGGGTTGGTCCCCGGCATCCTCCGGTCACCACGGATCGACGATGCGTCGCTCAGGTCGCTGGCCTTGATCAGATCGAAGACCCGGTAGATCGCGCGGGCGACCACCTCGTCGATCACGGGCGGCCCGATCACCTGCAGCGGGGCGATCACGATGAGCACCTCGCGTCCGGCAGGCAGCGGCGGCGAGGGCAGCTGGTCGACGAGCGCTTCTGCGGACACGTTCCCCGGGGGCCCTATCTCTGCGACGTAGCTGCGCCGCGTCCGGTTGTCGAGGGCGACGACGACGTGCTTGGGACCGTCGACCGTGAAGTGCCAGGTGATCGGTGGACGGACGGGGCTGAAGCGACCGTCGGGCGTGGGCTCGTTGTCCAGGTCGTGCCCGAACATGCGTCCGAGTACGGCGAACGCTTCCTCATCCGGGCCGTGGACGTCATGCTGCAGGAACACCTCATCTGCCCGGTCGAGGAGGTCCCCGGGCAGCAGCCCGCCGAGTTCTGGCCGGTCGGGCGTGGTGATCTGGTCGTAGCGGCGGGGATCATTGCCCCAGTCCTGGAAGAGCGCGTAGGCGAACATCGCGTTGGTGAGGATGACCTGCCCGAGTACCGACTGGAGCACCCGCCGGCGCCAGATGACGTTGAGGAAGTAGTCGTCGGTCACGTCGTGGTCGTCAAGGATCATGTAGGTCGGGACGTTGGCGAGGACACGTTGCACCTTCCCGAGGCCCGACAGGAAGTCACGGTGCACGCGCTGGCTGCTGAGCCGGCCGCGGGCCTTGTCCGCTGCGATCTCCTCCGCCGTGCGCCCCTCGTTGTTCTTCGCCGCCTTCGCCGCACGTCCGGCGATCTCCGCCCTGGTGGCGTAGAGATGCTGCGGCACGCGGTCAGGGAAGCCCTGGTCGGGGAACAGGATGTCCTGGCCCTCGGTGAGGACGTCCAGCCACGCAAGGGGCGGTCCGCTGGCCGCGCCGACCGTCGCCAGCTTCTGGGCACCGGGCGCCTCGAGACCCCAGCAGGCCGGCGACCAGGCCAGCAGGTAGGTGGCTGCGAACTCCCCGAAGGAGATCAGGTGGTTGGTGCCGTCCTCGCTGGTGAACTGGGCGCTGCGGGTGGTCAGGTCGAGGCGGGTGTCGAGCGGGAAGCTGGTCAGGCCGGCCGGCAGGTCGCCCAACGCCTGGGTTTCCGTAGCCGGCTCGTCGTCGTAGGCGGCGTCGGGATCGTCGGCGGACGGCTGGCGCACCCGCTTCCTGACCTTGTCCACCTTGACCCGCTCGAGCGGGACTCCGCCCCGGGTGCCGACCAGCTCGATCCCTAGCTCGGCAACCCGCAGCATCATCAGCGACCCGACGTCGTCTGCGTAGATCTGGTCGCCGCCGAGGAAGAGCTGGTGGATCCGTGACCTCGGGTCGCGCACCCGGTCGGCGAGGTAGGAATCCATCCAGGCCAGCGCGTCACCGTCGTCGTAGAGCGGGCGCCGGCACGAGCCGTACGCGATCTGCAGGTCGTCGAGGGCTGTCGGTGGCAGGGCGAAACTGGGCAGCATGCGGTCGTCGTAGCCCAGTGGCTCGCAGGTGACGCCACTGACGGTGTGCTCCTGCAGCAACTCGAGCTTGGCGAGGTCTGTGGTGGTGCTGCCGGTGGTGATGCTGACGTTGTAGGAGTAGAGGAAGTCGCTGACGAACACCTTGCCGGAAGCCGGAGGCAGGCGGGCGGAGACCATTCCCAGGTGCAGGTTGTCGCCGATCCTGACGGTGTCCGACCCGGGCCGGGGAGGCGGTGCGTTGGGATCGGGCGGGTCGTCACTGGTGGCGAACGCCGGGTTGGTGGTGTCGGAGGCGACACGTCCTTCGTACACGGTGAGGGTCACGGTAGCCGGCTCACTCAGGAACACCTGCACGGCAACAAGGCCGGGATCCACACGACGCAGGATCGGTCCTGCGAGGAGGAGCGGTAGTTCCATGGCGCCTGCCTGCTGGGTCAACAGCTGCGAATGGGCTCCTTCGGACGCTACCCGCGAGGCCGCGGCCGCTGGCAGGCGGAGAAATACCGCCGAAGGCCTTGAGCGCCACGCCGGGACCGGTCGTGCAAGGACGTGCTCGCGGCCGGGGAGCTACCAACGGCTCCCGACGAGCGCGAAACCTGCGAACTCTTGCCGAGTTGGAAGACCCCTGGCCGTGGGCACCTGAACAGCCATCCGCCTGGGGCCGAACACAACGCCGCCAGGCAAGCGACAGGAGCACCAATGACGAACGAACCATATGACCGGGGCCTCGACATCCTCCGGGACAGCGAAGCCGACGAGGACTTCCGCACGCCGTCAGACGTCCTCTCCCCCGACCCCACCGCGACGAGCGGGACCGGCACCGCTCGGTATCCCGATATGGGCGATGGTCAGCGCGGGCTGGATGACGCCCAGCCGACTCCCGTGACCAGCGACCAGACGCCGGAAAGCGTGGCGCTCGGCAGCGAGAGCGACGACGACCTGACCGGCAGCTCCTACGAACCCGCAGACGATCTGGCCGGTTTGCCGCCCAATATCGGCGGCGCCTCCGGTCACAACGCGGGCCCCGCCAGCGCCGTTGCAGCGAAGGAGGCAGCCGGCCATGCCGTCGAGATGGCCGGTGACGTCGCCGGTTCGGCGGCGGAGACGGCAGGTGAGTTGAAGGACGTCGCTCTGCAGCGTGGCGGCGACGTCGCTGCTGTTGCGAAGGACGAACTGGCCCGGCTCGCGCAGGAGGCACGCTCAGAGGTGCAGTCGCTCTGGTCGAATGCCTCCGGGCAGCTCCGTGAACAGGCGGCCACCGGCCAGCAGCAGCTGTCCGAGCTGTTGCACTCCCTTGCAGGTGAACTCGGCGAGATGGCGTCGAAGTCGGAGAACAACGGCCCGTTGACGGCCCTCGCCAGGCAGGCTGCGGCCAAGGGCGGCGAGTGGTCCCACTGGCTCGCGAACTCCGAACCCACCGACGTGCTGACACAGGTGCGGCGGTTAGCGCGGCGCCGTCCGTTCGTCTTCCTTGCCAGTGCTGCGGTCGCCGGAGTCGTCGTGGGACGACTCGGCCGGGGGCTGGTGGCTGCCCAGGACTCCGAGCCCACAGCCACCCGGATGGTGGGCAGCTCGTCCACCTCCGTACCGGCGACAGCAGGGGTCACGACTCCCCCGGTGGTCACCTACGAGGAGGTTCCTTCGTTCGGTTCCGGAGAGGCCCCCTCGCCGGGTGGGGGCTACGCGTCGCAGGCAACATCGGCGAACCCGTACGGGCTCGATGACGGGAGTGCGCGATGACCGAGTCCTCTCCCATGGTCGCGACCTCGGCCGTTCCGCCGGTGCCTGCACGGGAGGAGCGGTCGTTGGGTGAGCTGATGGGCGATGTCAGCCGCGACCTTTCCCTCCTGCTCCGTCAGGAGGTCGATCTGGCCAAGGCGGAGTTGAAGGAGTCGACCAGCCGGATCGGCAAGGGCTCCGGCCTGCTGGCCGGCGCCGGCGTCGCCGGGTTCCTGACCCTTCTGTTCATCTCCATCTCCCTGTGGTGGGGGTTGGGGCTGGTGATCGGCAATGCCTGGTCGGGGCTCGTGGTCGCCATCATCTGGGCGATTGTGGCCGCCGTCCTCGTCTCCGTCGGACGCGGTGAGCTGAACCGGGTGAGGGGCCTGCCCACGACCGCAGAGACCGTCAGCAAGATCCCGAATGCACTGAAGGGCAACGAGGAGGAGAACCGATGAGCACCAACCCTGACCAGATCCGTGAAGACATCGAACGCACCCGCGCGAGCCTGAGCGACAACGTCGACGCGCTCGCCTACGAAGCCCATCCCGCGCACATCGCCCAACGCCAGGTCGAGAAGGTCAAGGCCTCCGGGTCGCGACTGCTCGACCGGATCATGGGCTCAGCAGAGGACGCTCGCGATGCAGCTGTGGACACCGCGCACGGCGCTGTCGATGCCGTCTCCGACGGGGCTGCAGCTGTGGGCGACGCGATGGCGAACGCCCCGCAGGCCGCTCGTCGGCAGGCGCAGGGCAGCCCGGTCGCCGCCGGCCTCGTGGCGTTCGGGTTGGGTCTGCTGATCGCCTCGCTGATCCCGGCCTCCCGCAAGGAGGAGGAACTGGCAGCGTCGATCAAGGAACAGGCGCAACCGCTCACCGACCAGATGGTGGGTGCGGCAAGAGAGGTGGCGGGGAACCTCGCCGAGCCGGCCCAGCAGGCCGTCGAGAACCTCAAGGAGTCTGCCTCCGAGGCCGTCGACACGGTGCAGTCGGAGGGCGCCGAGGCCGTCGCCGACGTCCAGGACCTCGCCCGCGACTCGGCAGAGGACGTCCAGGACTCCACCCGCCAGGCTGCCGGCGAAGTGAAGGATGAAGCCGCCCAGGGGGCGGGTACGGCCGGCTGAGCTGGTCGCTGATCGAGGGGGTCGAGGACCTCAGCGAGGGCGGCGCCGGATGTGCCCGTCGGGATGAAAAGGCCGGTGCCGCGCGTTCAACTCGCCGTGGGGCACCGGCCCCTCACCCCGGCACCCCGTTCTCTTCGACCACCAGAATGAAGGCAATCCGATGTCCGACCATGCCCTGCGCACCTACGACTCGATCCTCGACCTGCTGCCGAGTGTGGAGAACCCGACGCCGATCGTGCGGCTGCGCCACATCGGTGGCTTCCAGCACGCGCAGGTCTACGCCAAGCTCGAGTGGTACAACCCGTTCGGGGCAGTGAAGGACCGGGTCGCAGCGAATCTCGTGCGGGACGCGGAGGACCGTGGCGAGGACCTGGAGAACCTGGTGGAGCCGACCTCGGGCAACACCGGCATCGGCCTCGTCATGGTGTCCAACGCGCGGCGCTACGGGTTCTCCGCGACGCTGTCCAAGGAGATCCCGCTGGAGAAGCGGACGGCACTCCGACTGTTCGGCACCGACCTCGTCGAGCTCGACGATGACCTCTGCCCGATGCCCGGCCAGCCGGAAGGTGCGATGGAGATGGCCGCCGAGCTCGGCCGACGCCCCGGCTGGACGCAACTCAACCAGTACGTCAACCCCGCCAACCCGGAGGCGCACTACCTCACCACGGGTCCGGAGATCTGGCGCCAGACCGGCGGAGCCGTGACGCATTTCGTCGCCGCTCTCGGCACCTGCGGCACGATCACCGGCGCCGGACGCTTCCTCAAGGAGCAGAACCCGGGAGTGCAGGTGATCGGCGTCCATCCGACCACCGGCCACGACATTCCCGGCGTGCGGAGCCGGCGCGCCCTCGCCGTGACCGACTTCTTCACCCCGGACGAGTACGACGGCATCATCGAGATCGGCGACGACGAGGCCTACGGCCTGTGCCAGCGGCTGCACCTCGAGGAGAGCATCATCGCAGGCCCGAGTTGCGGCCTTGCGCTCGCCGGCGCGCTCCGAGCGATTCCGGACGAGCCCGGTGTGGTGGCGGTGGTGGTCTTCCCCGACAACGCGTTCAAGTACCTTTCCTCCTTCCGACGCCACCTGCCCGACCTGTTCCCGTCGGAGCCTGAAGAGGCCGCGCCGGCGAACCCGTTCGCCGAACACCTCGAGGCCGCGTTTGCGCAGGCCAGGAGCGGGCCGGACGTGATCGACGTGCACGAGGCGAAGCGGCTGCTGGATGCGGGCGTCACGGTGATCGATGTGCGCAATCCCCCGGAGGTCGCCCGCGTGCAGATCCCGGAGAGCGTCAAGTTGTCGTTGCCGGACCTGTCACAGGGCAGTTCCGAGGGGCTTCCCGTCGACCTGGACACGCCCGTGGTCACCATCTGCGCCGCCGGCACGCGATCCCTCTATGCGCTGCTCCTGCTGAAGGCCCGGGGGTACCGCGACGTCAAGAGCGTCGACGGCGGCATGGGCGCCTGGGTGGGCGCGGGATTGCCCGCAGCCCCGGGTTCGGCGTAGCGACCACTGGACGGGACTTGCGTTCCGCCATGTGGGCAATCGCCTCATCGCAGTCGCCAAGCCGTGGGGTCGTGCCGTAGGGTAATTCACCATGAGCACCCAGCACAGCAAGGCGATCACTGCGCCTCGTTCGCTGCGGTGTTGTCTGTGCCCGGCGTGTTGCTGATGACCTCCTCGTCAGTCTCCGCGCCCGATCCGGCGAGGCTTCGTTCCGCCGGGGGACGCCAGACACCAGGGCCAATGGCCAGCTGACTTCCCTTTCGAATCGGGTCTGCGCGAGGACTGCGCCCTCCACCGGACCATTCACGTCGAAGGAATCACCATGTCTCCGCGCAGCAACTCACGTCGTGGCCTGCTCGCCGGCGTCCTCACCGCAGCAACAGCGCTGACGCTCACGGGCTGCTCGAATATTCCTCAGGAGGCCGGTCCCGGTTCCGCCGCCACCTTGAACATCGTCGGGTTCGCCGTGCCTGCGGAGGCCAACAAGCGGATCGGGCGAGCCTGGAACAACACACCGGATGGCGCTGGAGTGGGCTTCCAGACGTCCTACGGCGCATCGGGTGACCAGTCGCGCAACGTCGCCAACGGGCAACCGGCCGACTACGTCCACTTCTCCGTCGAAGGTGACGTGACCCGTCTCGTCGACCAGAAGCTCGTTGCTGCCGACTGGAATGCCGGGCCCAACAAGGGCATCGTGTCGAAGTCCGTCGTCGTCCTCGCTGTCCGGCCCGGCAACCCGCTCGGGATCAAGGGCTGGGCCGACACCGTCAGGCCTGGAGTGAAGATCGTCACCCCGAACCCGAGCTCCTCCGGCGCCGCACGCTGGAACATCCTGGCTGCATGGGCCCATGTCACGGGGGCAGGTGGCACCGACGCCGAGGCCGAGGCGTTCCTCACCCAGCTCCTCCAGAACGTGGTCGCCCTCCCGGGCAGCGGCCGGGACGCGACCACGGCCTTCGCCGGCGGCACCGGTGACGTCTTCATCACCTACGAGAACGAGGCGATCCTCGCCCGGCAGAAGCAGGGCGACATCTTCGACTACATCGTCCCGGATGACACCCTCCTCGTCGAGAACCCCGGCGCCGTGCCGATCAACGCCAACCCCAAGGCCAGGCTGTGGCTCGACTACGTCCTCTCCGGCGCCGGCCAGGAGATCCTTGCCGAGGCCGGCTTCCGCCCGCTCAACGGAAAGGTGAGCGCGGACGTGAAGGGCGCCAACGACCCGAAGAAGCCGTTCCCCGAGCCGAAGCGCCTGTTCACGATCGGGAGCGACTTCGGCGGGTGGCCGGCGACGAACGCGAAGTTCTTCACCGAGGGCACGGGGATCATCCCCAGGCTGCTGTCGCAGGCCGGCAAGGGATGAGCCTTGACCACCACTGATCCGGGACTCCCCGGGATCGACCTCGACGTCCCGCCCGTGGAGCCGTCACGGGGACGGGCCGTCGGCACCCAGCGCTCCCTCACCCCCGGCTCCAGCCTGGGCCTTGGGATCGCCGTGGTCTGGTTCAGTCTGCTCGTCCTGATCCCCCTCGCGGTGGTGATCGGGACCGGAGTTGCCGGTGGGCCGGAACGGTTCTGGGCGGCGTTGACGAACCAGCAGACCCTCAGCGCGATCGGACTGACCGTCGGCATCTCCCTGGTGGCGACGGCCGTCAATATCGTCGTGGGAACGATCATCGCCTGGGTCCTGGTGCGCGACCGGTTCTGGAGCAAGTCCATCCTCAACGTGACGATCGACATCCCGTTCGCGCTGCCGACGATCGTTGCGGGGTTGGTGCTGTTGTCCCTGTACGGTCGGACGAGCCCGCTGGGCGTTGATGTCACCAACACCCGTTGGGCTGTCGGCCTCGCGATCGCGTTCGTCACCCTGCCGTTCGTCGTCAGGACGGTCCAGCCCGTCCTCGAGGAGCTTGATGCGGACGTGGAAGAGGCGGCGTCCTCACTGGGCGCCAGCAGCCTGACCACCTTCCGGCGGGTGATCCTGCCGAGCCTGTTCCCTGCCATCACGGCGGGTGCTGCGCTCTCGTTCGCTCGCGGGATCAGTGAGTACGGCTCCCTGGTGCTCCTCAGCGGCAACCTTCCGAACCGCACGGAGGTGGTCAGCATCCGGGTCCTCACCCACATCGAGAACGGGGATCTGGCCTCGGCCTCAGCGATCGCGACCGGGATGCTGGTCATCGCCCTTTCCGTCATCGTCGTCCTCGACGTGATCCAGCGAAGGGTGGCCCGCCATGATTCGTGAACCTGTCCTCGTGCGGTGGGGCCTTCGCGCCTTCGCCATCGCCTACGTGGTGATGCTCGTGCTCTGGCCCGTCGGGCTCGTCGTGACGCACACCTTCGCCGACGGCTTCGGCAACGTCATCCAGGCGCTGTCGGATCCCGCGGTCACAGCGGCCCTGGCCCTCACCGCACAGGTGACGGTGTGGTCTGTCCTGCTCAACCTCCTCTTCGGGGTCGGGATCTCGCTCCTGCTCGTCCGGTACGACTTCCGGGGCAAGCGAGTGCTGTCCGCCCTTGTCGACCTGCCGCTGTCGGTGTCCCCGGTCGTTGTCGGTCTTGCGCTGATGCTCGTCTACAACAGGAACGCCCCCGTCGGCGGCTTCCTGTACAGCATCGGCTACCAGATCATCTTCGCCACCCCGGGCATGATCCTCGCCACGGTGTTCGTTGCCCTTCCGCTCGTGGTCCGCGAAGTCGTCCCTGTCCTGACCGAGATCGGCGACGAACAGGAACAGGCCGGCCGAAGCCTCGGCGCAACCGGCTGGCAGGTGTTCTGGCGGATCACCCTGCCGGGCATCAAGTGGGCGGTCGTCTACGGCGTGGTCCTCGCCCTCGCCCGCTCCCTCGGCGAGTTCGGAGCGGTCAAGGTCGTCTCCGGGAACATCGCCCTGAGGACCCAGACGGCCACGCTCGTCGTCGAGGAGACCTACCAGAACTTCGAGCAGGGCACCGCCTACACGGTTGCCCTCATCCTCACCTTCGCGGCGGTTCTCTGCATCACCGTCGTATCGATCCTGCGCCCCAAGGAGAAGCAGACATGAGCATCGTGATCCGCGGCATCAACAAGTTCTTCGGGGACTTCGTCGCCCTCTCCGACATCAACCTCACGATCCCCACCGGCCAGCTCACCGCGCTGCTCGGCCCCTCCGGTGGCGGCAAGTCCACCCTGCTGCGGATCATCGCCGGGCTCGAGACGGCCGACTCCGGCAGCGTCGGCATCGAGGGCGTCGACGCGACGCGGGTCCCCGCCCGCAAGCGGGACGTCGGCTTCGTCTTCCAGCACTACGCGGTGTTCAAGCACATGACAGTTGCGAAGAACGTCGCTTTCGGCCTGTCGATCCGCAAGCGGCCGAAGGCTGAGATCCAGGCGCGGGTGGACGAACTGCTGGCGCTGGTGCACCTGTCGCAGTTCGCAGACCGGCTGCCGTCGCAGCTCTCCGGCGGTCAGCGGCAGCGCATGGCGCTCGCCCGGGCCCTGGCCGTCGAGCCGAAGGTGCTGCTGCTGGACGAACCGTTCGGGGCCCTCGATGCCAAGGTCCGCAAGGAGCTGCGGGACTGGCTGCGGCGCCTGCATGACGAGGTCCATGTGACGACGGTCTTCGTCACCCACGACCAGGAGGAGGCCCTCGAGGTCGCAGACGAGATCGTGGTCATCAACGAGGGCCGGATCGAGCAGATCGGCACACCGGTCGAGCTCTACGACGAGCCGGCCAACCGGTTCGTGATGGGCTTCCTCGGCGAGGTGACCACCCTCGGGCACCACCTGATCCGCCCACACGACATCACCGTGCACACCAGCCCGGTGCCGCACGCCATCGCAGGCACCATCGTTCGGCACCTGAGGATCGGTTTCGAGGTCCGGATCAGCATCCGCCCGGACGGTGCGACCGACGAGTCCTCCGATGTCATCGTCACCTTGACAAGGACCTTCGCGAACGCCCTCGGGCTGGCCGACGGTGGCCGGGTGTGGCTCGAGCCGGAGATGGGCGCCATGACCGTGCCCGTGCTGGCTGCTGCGCCGGAGGCGGCATCGGGGAAGGCGAGTTCCACTGCCGCCTGAAACGCGGGGCGGTGGGCGTGCGGGTCACGCCGGACTCCTCGATCGGGGTCGAGCCGGTCCCGACGTCGATGCTTCACCCTGCCCGGCCCGCCGCTGCGGTCCTCTCCTGCCCTGCCATCGACCGAGCGGCGATGTGCTCGGCGATGTACTTCGCGTCGCGCCCCACCCCGCCGATGAGCATCGAGTAGAAGCCTCGCTGGAAGAGCAGTCCCATGAAGTACAGCCCGGGCAACTCGGTCATGATGCCGCCGCTGTCCGTGGGCCAGCCGTGTTCGTCGGTGACACGAGCACGAATGATGCTGAAGTCCTGGCCGAACCCGGTGCACCACAACACGTTCCTGACCTCCGGCACCCGCCCGTCGGCGAGCACGGGCATGCCGTCGCGCACGCCAACGGTGCGCGCCTCTGCACGCTGGACGCCGGCCCTGTCGAGGTCGACGCTCCGCACCCGGACCAGCGGCGCCGTGTTGCCCGACCGCACGGCAGGCTTGACCTTCCTGCCGATCGGCGTGCGCTCGGTGAGAACGTGGTTGGCAATGAACCACAACACGGGGAACGTGGTCCTCGACATGACGGAGTCGATCGCGAACGGCACCTCAGCCTTGATCCGCCCCGAGAGCACCGTCTCGTGCCCTGACCGGGCGCATTCCACGGCGAGGTCGGCACCCGACTGGCCGGCACCGACGACGAGGACAGGGCCGGGTAACAGCTGGCCAGGGTTCCGGTACGCCGAGGAGTGCAACTGCCTGATGCCAGGATCGAGCTGGTCGGCGAACTCCGGGACGCGGGGGTGGCGCTCGCCGCCGGTGGCAACAACGACGTTCGACGCGAGGTAGTTCCCATCGGAGCAGGTCACTCGCCATTCGCCGTTCCCGACACGCTCGATGCCGGTGACGGTGACGCCGGTCCGCACGGCGATGCCGAGCCTGCTGGCGTAGTCCTCGAGGTAGTCGGCCAGCTCTCCGGCGCTGGCGAAGGCGGAGCCGTCCGGGAACGGGACGCCCGGCAGGCTGTTGCAGTAGCGCGGGGTGTTGAGCATCAGCGAGTCCCAGCGATCCCGCCACTGGTCGCCGATCCGGTGATGGCTGTCGAGCACCAGGCACTCGACGCCGGCCAGTTTCAGGTAGTGGGCAGTGGCAAGGCCGGCCTGGCCGCCGCCCACGATGATCGTGTCAACGCGATCAGGGTTCGGAAATTCGCTCATGCCGAGACGCTACGAACCCACCGCGTCGTCGTGCATCGAATGCGATGCGCATCCTGCCCGGGCCGATGGGTCGAATTGTGCAGCTCACGCCAGCCGTCGGGTGACCAGCCCGTGCTCGTAGGCATACGCGGTGGCTGCGGCTCGCGAGGTGATGCCCAGCTTGAGGTAGACATTGCTGAGGTGCCGGGCCACGGTCTTCTCACTGAGGAACAGCCTCTCGGCGACAGCACGGTTCGACAACCCCTCCGCGACGAGGCGGACGACCTCGGCCTCCCGCGCGGTGAGACCGTCCGGCAACGGGCTCGACGCCTGCAGGTCCGCGTCGAGCCGGGCGAGGTCGGGCACCGCGCCGAGCCGGGTGAACACCTGCCGTGCAGCATCGAACTCCATCTCGGCGGCGTCATCGTCCCCGAGCGCGAGCAGGCAGCGTCCGACGAGGGTCCGGGTCACGGCTGCCAGCTGCGGCAGGTCGAGGTCCTGCCAGGTCTGCCACGCGCGGCGCAGCGCTGTGAGGGCTGCGCCGGCGGTGCCCTCGGCGCACAGGACGGCGCCGATCGACTGGGCGGCGAAGGCGGAAAGCAATGGGGAGTCGAGGTCGGCGGCGATGCCGCCCAGCTGCTCTGCCGCCGCCCTCGCACCGACGAGCTCGCCCGCCGCGAGCTGCGCCTCGACGAGCGCTGCCAGGAGGTCGGCGCGGTCCTCCGCCCTGCGCCGCTCGGTGACGAGGCGCGTCAGGGTGGTCACCGAGACCTGCGGACGGCCCTGCGCCGTCCGCAAGCGGGCGAGGCCGGGCTCGGGCTGGTAGCCGGCGCTGTTCGCCTGCCGGAAGTCGCGCTCCGCCTGGTCCCAGGCCCCCGTCAGCCGGTGGACCTCCCCCAGCTGGTAGTGCGCCTCCCCGACCTGCCGGGCGGGCAGGATGCCCGCAGCCTCCGTTGCCTGCCGCAGGGCTTCGTCCCAGGTGCCGTGCAGGACTGCGAGCTGGGCGCGGTGTACGAGGCAGGTGCCCCGGTACGGAACCAGGTCGGGGCGGTCATTGCACCAGAGCGTCAGGACCTCGGTCCACTCGGTGGCCCTGCGAAGATCGCGCGCACGCATGCAGACGTCGATCACAGCGCAGTAGACGGTGCCGGCCACCACCGGCGACGTCTCCCCCGCCGAGACCGAGGCCAGCGCCTCGTCGAAGCAGGCCATGGCCTGATCGCGGTGCCCCAGCCGCAGCTCTGCACGCCCCTTGGTGAGCTGGCACAGGGCGATCCCGTCGCGATGGCCCGCCGCGGCGGCCAGGGCCAGCGCCCGCCCGGTCAGTTCCAGCGCATCCTCGGCCCGGCCCTCCAGCCACGCGAGGTGCGCATCCATCCCCAGCAACTGCGCCTCTTCCGCGCCCCCGAGGTGATGGGTGTCCACCAACGCCAAGGACCGTGCCCGCCAGGCTGCGCCCTGTGCGACATCTCCCCGGTTGAACAGGACGAAGGCTGCCCAGAAGGCCACCCTCGCCGCGTCGCGGAAATGGCCTTCCGCCTCGAACCTGCGGAAGGCGTCGAAGCTCAGGACGAGGCCCTCCTCCTCACGTCCGACGAGGTAGGCCAGCTGGCAACGGAGCTCCACCAGCTCCTTCGGGAGCGGAGCTCGAGACGCCGCGTCGCCGAGCAGGGCCAGGCAACGCGACCATTGGGCCGAGTCCCAGAGCGTCCGCGCTGTCGAGGCCAGCTCGTGTGGCTCGGGCAGCACGGCAGGCGAACCCGCCGTGGGGTTGGGTTGGCCTGTCGTCATCGCTCACCCTCTGTCGGGACGCTGAGTGCGCTCTCATTAGGCTACGCGCGGACCACGGGACGGGGCAGCAGAGCGCATCGCGTTGGCGTCAACACATGCCCTTGGTCGAGGCGCTCGGCCAGCGCCTGGCAGGCTCCGGCCTCCTGGCCGGCCGACGGTCGGCATCTGCCAAGGACGGACTTGTGGTCGAGGAGGGGCCGACCGCCCAGGTGCTGGACGCTCCGCAGCACGAAGCCACCCGTGACTTCCTCAGCCGCGTCACGCGCTGACCGTCGTTGCTGGCGCTACTCGCGTCGTCGGGTGTGGAAGCGGGCGTGGAGGCGGGGTCTCTGTTGGGGGTCGACGCGGAGTGGCGGGATGATTTCGGGCACGCTGTCTGTGCGGAGCCGGATCTTCCACCGGTCGGCGTCGGGGTTGTGGCTGGGTTCGATGGTGCCGTGGTGGTGGGCGCAGAGCAGGACGAGGTTCGACAGGGCGGTAGGGCCGCAGAGTCTCCAGGGGATGATGTGGTGGGCTTCGCAGTCCCTTGCCGGTGTGGTGCAGCCGGGGAACACGCAGCCGCCATCACGGAATTCGAAGGCTGCCCGGATGGCGGGGGTGACCAGGCGTTGGGTGCGGCCCACATCCAACACCTCTGAGGGTCCGCCGAGGATGGCGGGCATGAGGTCGGCGTCACACAGGAGGCGGCGGGCGGTGCCGGGGTCGATCGTGTCGGCGGTGCTGAGCAGCCGGGCATCCCTGCAGTCGGCCAGGAGTTTGTCGTAGGTCAGGGTGATCACGATCCGTGGCCGGTCACCGCCATGGTTGGGTGCGAGCGATTCCTGGCTGTGGTGGTTGACCATCGCGAGCAGCGCGTCGGCCCTTCTCATGGCGGGCGTGACGTATTCGGTGTGCGGGTCGAGGCGTTCGATGCCGCGCTTGATGGCGGCGGTGTAGGCGTCGATGATTCGGATGAACGGTTCGGCTTCGGCGACTGGTAGTGATCCGCGGATCAGGACGGAGCCGTGGTGGTCGTTGCTGAACGTCAAATGCCGGGTGCGTTCGGCGAGTCGGTGTTCGCGGTCGAGCCGGGCGGCTTCGCGGGTTTCGGCGGTGGCGGGGTCGAGGATCTCGACCAGGTGGCTGGTCAGGCGGCGCAACTCGACACTGTTGTGGCTGGCTGCAAAGCCGACCAGCAGATGTTGGGCTTCCCGGATGGTGTCGGTGGGGAAGTCGTCAGGCAGGTCATCGAGTACCTGGGTGATCGCTTCGGCCTGGCCGGGCAGTACCGATCCCGACCTTGCGGCATCAGCCACCAGCGGGAACCGGGCCAGGCCTTGCCCGGCGGCGATCAGCCGGCCGGCTTCGCGGCGGGTCAGGTTCGCCGCGTCGGCCAGCCAGGTCGCGGTCGAGGTGCCGTGTTCCTGCCAGGCGATCTCCGCCGTCTCGATCCGGGCCGCGAGCTGGGCCTGCCACGCCTTGAACCGGGCCTCCAGCCGCAACGACTCCCGCAACAACTCCAGCTGCTCAGCACCCGACAACAGGCCGGTCGGCCGGCCGCACAAGACCTCGAGGGCGACGCACAGTCCGGTCAGCTGTTCGCTGCCGGTCCGTTCGTCCAATCCTTGCGCCATACGACAACGCTAAACACCGGCACTGACACTTTCGGGCCGAAAAGGTGTTATCCACAAGCACAAACACCAATTCTCAGGTTATCCACAACGAACCATTTGCCCATTGACAAAGCTGCCTTTCGCCACCAGCTACGCCACCGGCTTTCCGAGGTCGGTGATGATGCGGTTGATCTCCGTCAGGGCGTAGGCCGCGATGCTCTTCTGGTTCTGGATGCTCTCTGCGCCGGTGGCGTCGAGGTCGCCGAGCACGACGATGTTCTCGTCGTTGAACAGGGTGGCCGGCTCGGTGTAGTTGAAACTGCCGGCGATGACGAGTTGCTCGTCGATGACCATCAGCTTGTGGTGCAGCTTGCGCACCTCCGTGCCCGGCTTGTTCATGTACAGCTCCACCCCGGCAGCCTTCAACGCTTGCGTCGGCGCCCACGACTGCACGCCCTGGCCACGGTCGAGTACGCCACGGATCCGCATCGGAGGGTCGATCTGGGCAAGGCGCAGCATCGTGTCGTCGATGCCGGACGTGTTGGAGAAGGTGAACATCGCGAAGTCGATGCTGCTCTTCGCCTTCAGCATCTGCTTCATGACCTCCATCTCGGGGCCGTGGCGCGGCGCGAACAGCGGCTTGACCCTGATCCGGCCGAGGTTGAACTCCCTCGGACGCGACTCAACGCGCTCGTGCAGGTCTCCGAAGGTGCCGGAGCGCAGCCGTTCGAATTCCGCGAGGTACTGGGAAGCGGCCGTCGCCCCGTGCAACACGACGATGTGGTTGAGGTTGTTGCCGCGTCCGTCGGTGTTGTGACCGGTGTCGGTGAGGGTGAAGTTGGTGGACCCCGTGAGCACGGCGGAGCCCGGCTCACCCTCGTCGCGAACGATGAACTTCTGGTGGAAGATCCTCGGGTTCAGGTCGAGGATCACGTCGACCCGTGCACGCAGGAAGGCGTTGAGGATCTGTCGGTTGCCCTCGTTGGTGCCACCGATCCGCAGCACGACCCAGGGGTCCGGGCGCGCGGTCCCCTCCACCAGGTAGTCGCCCTCGAGGACCACCCGCACCTGCACGCCGCGTTGCCTGGCTGCGATGATCCTGCGCGCGACGGGCTCGGAGTCGATCTCCTGCACCGCGATCGCGAGGGAGTCCGTTGCCTCGTCGATGAACGACCCCACCACTGCATCGAGGTCGTCCGGCGCTCCCAGCACCACCGGACCCATGTACAACTCGATGCCGCCGACCTTGATCATTCCGACACGCTTTCGGATGCTGATGGAACCCCATCGTCCCGCCTGCCCCGCAGCGCGGCAAGGGATGCGAGAGCTCCGGCATCGGCTAGCCTGAGCCGACCCCACGTCCCGTCAGTCGTGGAGTGACCTTTGAGTTGAGGCACCGATGGCAGCTCGATCCGCAACCCCTCCCCAGCGGAAGATCGACACCTACTACAGGCTCGGCGAGATCGCGATCTTCGCCGTCTTCGTCGTGGCCTGTGCCATCCGCGGCGCGGCTGCCTTCCAGGACCACTGGGTGGAGGCCGGTTTCCTCTTCCTCTGCGCCGCCGGTTCGCAGGCCTTCCGTATCCGCGTCTCCGCAGTGGACGAGACGATCTCGTTCGGCATGGCCGCAGGGATTCTCGGTCTGGCTCTCCCGTCGCCGGACATGCTGAACACCGTGCTGGTCTGGGTCCTTGGCCTGGCCTTCGGTGCGGCCGTGATGTACCGGGACCTGATGCGGTCAGCAAGGATCGGCGGCCGTCAGGTGCTGGTCGGCCTGGCGTACGCCACTGCCACGAGCACCCTCAACGGATGGGGTGTACCGATGGCGGTCAGCATCCTCGTCGCGACCGCCGTCTACATAGCGGTGTCCCTGTTGCTCTGGCGCCTGCCATCGATCCTCTCCGACAACGACCTGGTCGCCAGCCATTTCATCGCACAACGGATCCTGATGATCTTCGTGCTCAATGCGATCATCCCGATCATCACGCACTATGCCGAGATCCAGGCCTTCGGTTTCATCCTCGGCAACCCCGCCCGCATGAAGCTGATCATGGACCTGACGGTGACCACAGCGTTCTTCTCGGTGATCGCCCTGATCATGTACGGCACCGACGCCCGCCACCGGCTGGATGGCGTGATCCGGACCGCAGTCGCACTCCCCTGGCCTGACGATCCCGACCCCCTGCAGCAGATGAAGGACTTCGCCGCGGCGACGCTCAAGGTCGACCGCCTCGAGATCCGCTCGACTCCGCCGCGATCGCGGTTCGAGATCGGCAGTTCCTTCCGCACGCATACCGGCGAGGAGCGCTACCTGATCGCGCTCCGGAACCCCGGCCACTCACCCCTGCTGGACCGCGACCGCGAGGCGCTCAGCGCCATCGCCCGCATCGGCCAGGAGACGATGCGCGTGCGTGGCGAGGCCAACGAGCTGCGCACCGAAGCGAACACGGACCCGCTCACCGGGCTGTTCAACTACCGCGGCTTCCAGATCGCCATCACCGATGTCCACTCCCGCCGGGGCGACCAGGGTGGGGTGGCGGTGGTCTACATCGATCTGGACGGTTTCAAGCTGGTCAACGACCGGTACGGACACGACACCGGCAACCATGTGCTGCGCGAGGTGGCACACCGGCTCCAGGAGGCTGTCCGCCCCCGCGACACCGTGGCACGCGTGGGCGGCGACGAGTTCGTCATCCTGCTCCGGGACATCAAGGACCGGGGTCACGCCGAGCAGGTGGCGCACCGCATCGTTGCCTCCGCGAGCGCCCCGGTGGCCCTGATCGCACAGGAGTTGCCGATCAAGCTCTCCGCGGGGGTCGCGTTCACCGACGACCCGAACGAGACCCTCGACAGTCTCGTCACCACCGCCGACTCGCTGATGTACGCCAAGCGTGGACATCGGCTCTCCACCAGCGGGGACGATTCCCGTCCGAGCGTCGGCGCACCCAACGCCCTCAGCAAGCGCGCGGCCGCCATCGCCGACCTGATCACGGACCGGAAACTGAGGGTCGAGTACCAGCCGATCGTCGATGCGGTGAAGGGGACGGTCGTCGCGATCGAGGCCCTCGTGCGCGCCAGCCACCCCGCCTACGGGCCGATCGAAGCTTCGCTGCTGGTCCACGAGGCGAAGCGCCTCGACCTCCTCGACCTCCTGACCGAGCAGGTACTCGAGCAGTCCTTCGCCGACTACACCCGCATCGCGAAGGCCATCCCCACCGTGCAGGACGTCCACGTCAATGTCGAACTCGGCCAGCTCGCCCGCGGACTGAACAAGGAGCGGCTGCAGAAGCTCTGTGCCGAGAACCCGGACGTGAAGCTGACCCTCGAGATGACGGAGAACTCCCTCAACCTCGCCACCGAGGATGTCCTCGCCAAGCTGGAGGAACTCCGCGCGTCAGGCATCAAGGTGGCCCTCGACGACTTCGGCCAGGGCTACTCCACGATGCTGGCCATCGTCGAGTTCCCCTTCGATGCCCTCAAGATCGATCGGTCACTGATCGCGACCATCACCAGCTCACCCAAGTCGAGCCACGTGATCCGGTCGCTGGCGCGGCTGTGTCGCAGCCTTCACGTCTCGATGATCGTCGAGGGAGTCGAGCGAGCCGATGAACGCGACGTCCTGCTGCGCCTCGGCGCCAAGTACATGCAGGGCTTCCTGTTCTCGCGCTCACTCACCGCCGAAGCCCTGTGCGAGCGTTATGCCGGCCGTCCCTGACGGGCGCTACTTCGCGAGGACCTTGCGGATCTCATCGACGCTGAGGGCCGCCCACGGCGAGCCGCCGGGATCGACAAGGCTCGACTCCGGGCTGGTCGCGGTGTTCCACCACCGGGCTTCGAACGCCGTGCCCCGGTAGAGCACGCGTGTTCCCGCGGGGTACGCGGCGTCGGCCTTCCAGGTCGGATAGAAGTTCGCAGGAAGGGTGGGGACCGGGACGGGAGTCTCGCCCGGAAGGACCGGCCCGATCAGCCGCCACGGGGTCTGGTCCTCCTGCAGGACGGGGTTGTCGGGCACGTCGCCGCGCGTCCACCACTTCGCCTCGTACACGTTGCCGCGCAGCACGATCTTCGTGCCGGCCGGGTAGGAGGACAGCGCGTTCCAGATCGGGTAGGGGCTGGTCGCCGGATCGTCGACGATGGCCGACTCCGTCGAGGTGGGCTCCGGCGTCGTGACGGAGCCCGCAGCCTGGGCGGGGGTGCCTGTGAAGCCCTGAGCGAGTGCTGCGGCAAACCGTTGCGTTCCCTGCGCGAAACCGCTGCAGGAATCGTTCACCCTTGTGATGTCCGGGTAGTTGACGCTGCAGGGCTGGTCACGGTTCAACGACCACACCGAAAGACGTCCGACTCCCGTGTTCAGGGCGAAAGTGTTGAGGTCGACCGCATCCTGAAGGGTGAAGATCTGACCGCGCTGGTCGTTCTGGCCGAGCATCGGCGTCCCACCCACCTTGCGCCACAACGACTGGGCGCCCAGCCTGGTGCCGGCAGTGTTGTACAGCACGCCCAGTTGGCGCTGCGTGCTGGCCAGTGCAGCAATGGAGGCGGCGGCCATCGACTGGCCCTCCGCTCGGGTGTCGCCGAAGTTCATGGTCATCGCGTTCACTCCGGCGAGGTCGACCCCTGCCTTGAGGAACACCGCGACCGCGTTGGTTCCCTCCTCGGAGAGCCCGGTGGTGACGACAGGAAGCGTGAGCCAGACCGCGAGGTTGCGTCCCTTGGCCCGGTAGTCCTTCTGCAGCTGGGCGACCGCGTCCGCGCGACGCTGGCCGCCGGCGGCATCGGTGAGCCCTGGTCCCTCGAGGTCGAGGTCGATGGTGTCGAGCCGGTAGCGGTCGATCACGGCGGAGTACGCCCGGCCAAGGTCGCTGGCGGTGGCGCAGTCAAGGGCCAGCTCATCGTTCAGCAGCCCGCCGAACGAGACGACGACATTCCTGCCCTGGTCGCGGACGCGGGCGATACGGCGGTCGAGGTCGAGGTCGCTCGAGGCCTGGTCGAGGGTGTAACTCCCGCCCCAGGTGGGCGTGCACGTCTTGTCCTTCGCTGCGACGACGAAGGCGAGGACGGGGTTCTGGGTGCCAGGTGCTGTCGCGGTCTCGAAGGCGTAGGACGGGGTCGCTGTCACGTCGACGTAGCCACCGAACCAGGGGTTGCCCTCCACCTTTGCCTGCGTCGTGTCACGCCACCAGCCGAAGCCGACCGCAGCGGTCAGCCCGATCAGGGCGACGATGAGCACGAGGGTGGCCAGCCTGAACCAGGAGAAGCGGCGGCCCGGAAAGCGTGTTGACATCGACAACTCCGTACTGGCGGGGAACGGGGGGGTGGGTCGCTCAGGTCTCCTGTGCTGGCTCATGGATGGAGACGTCAGCGGATAAGTCACCTCATGCTACGGTACGGAACGGTACTCGTGTGCCACCCCCGCCATCCCCCGGTCCCTCCGACGGGAATTCCACGATCGAGGCAACTTCATGAGTGCCAGCGCAGAAACCGCCACAGCGTCCACTCAGCCGGATGTCCGTCGCCGCCAATGGGGCGCCGAACGTCAGCCTGAACCTCTCGCGATCATCCACGCCCGCCCGACGGTGATGAAGGTCGCCATGGGTCGCATCGCCATTGTCGTCACCCTCCTGGCCTGGGCCATGTACGTGATCACGACGGTGATCAGGGAATTCATCGATAACCAGCATCTGGACTTCCGCTTCGCAGCGGAAGCAGTCGGCTACCTGGTGGTCGTCACGTCGCTGACCTTCTCCGCACTGATGTACCTGATCGCCCGGCAGGGAGCCCTGTACCGCTTCCGCGACCACGTCCGCGTGCCGCGTGCCGAGGTCGACCGCCACTTCCCCGCGGACTACGACCACGGCGTCACCGTGCTCGTGCCGTCCTACATCGAGGAACTGCAGGTCGTCCGCAAGACCCTGTGGTCGGCGGCGCTGCAGGAGTTCGGTGACCTGCACCTCGTCCTCCTGATCGACGACCCGCCCTACCCGACCGACCCGCAGCGGCTGGCAGAGCTCGAGGTCACTCGTGGCATCCCGGCAGAGATCGAGCAGGCCCTGGCCCCGATCTCCGCGCGCTTCACCACCTTCGCAGCCCGCCAGGCCGGTCGCCTGGACGGACGCGAGGAGGTCACCCCCAACGACGTCCGGCTGCTCGCAGAGGAGTACGAGGCAGCAGCAGCCTGGCTCGAGGGCATGGCCGACGCCTGGCCCCTGGAGGACCACACCGACGTCTTCTTCGCAGAGCAGGTGCTGATCGGGCTCGCCAACGAGTTCCGGCTCAACCTGCTCGCGCTCAACGCGGCCATCGAGCAGCGCACGGCTCCCGACGGGGAGCGCATGACCGAGCTGGCCCGTCGCCTCGTCTGGACGTTCACCGCCAGCCTGAGTGGTTTCGAGCGCAAGACCTTCGCCTCGGTATCGCACGAAGCCAACAAGGCCATGAACCTCAACGCCTACATCGGGTTGATGGGGCACCGCTGGAAGAAGGTCGACACCGCCGAGGGCACGGTCCTCCTCGAGGCCGGCGAGGATGAGCCTGCCGATCTCGACGTACCTGCGACCGAGTACCTGCTCACCCTCGACGCCGACTCCATGCTGCTGCGGGACTACTGCCTGCGACTGGTCGAGTTCCTCGAGCAGGAGGGCAACGAGCGGGTCGCAGTGACCCAGACGCCCTACTCCGCGTACCGAGGTGCGCCCACGCGCATCGAGCGCATCGCGGGAGCAACCACCGACATCCAGCACATCCTCCACCAGGGCCTGAGCTACTACAACGCCACCTTCTGGGTCGGCGCGAACGCCGTCATCCGCAAGCGCGCGCTCGACGACATCTGCGAGGTCGAGACGGTCGGCGGGTTCCCGATCAAGACCTACATCCAGGACCGCACGGTCATCGAGGACACCGAGTCCTCGATCGACATCGGCACCCACGGCTGGACGCTGGTGAACTACCCGGAGCGCCTCAGCTACAGCTCGACGCCGCCCGACTTCGGGTCGCTGATCGTGCAACGTCGCCGCTGGGCCAACGGTGGCCTGCTGATCCTGCCGAAGTTCGCAGCCCAGCTGAGCGAACGGCGTCGCAAGAACGAGCGCATCCTGTGGCGTGAGGCGACGCTGCGGGTCAACTACATGGCCTCGATCTCCTGGGCCAGCTTCGGCCTGATCTTCCTGCTGGCCTACCCCTACGACGGGCGCCTCCTGAGCCCGTGGGTGTTCCTGGCCGCCGTCCCCTACTTCGTGATGATGGCCACCGACCTGCGGTACAGCGGGTACCGCGGCAGCGACATCTTCCGCATCTACGGGTTCAACCTCGTGCTGCTGCCGATCAACCTCGCCGGCGTCCTGAAGTCGATGCAGCAGGCACTGACCGGGGAGAAGATCCCGTTCGCGCGCACCCCTAAGGTGTCCGGACGCACGGCCGCCCCGGGCTTCTACGTGCTCGTTCCGATCCTGATCGTCGCGTTCTCCGCCTTCACGTTCTGGCGTGATTTCACGGCCCAGAACTGGGGCAACGCTGCGTTCGCCTTGTTCAACGCGATCCTCTGCGCGTGGGCGATCGTTGCCTATATCGGGATCCTCAACGGCATCGCAGACATGGGGCTCGGCGTGCTCAACTGGCTGTGGGTCGACGAGAAGCCGAAGCCCAGGGAGCGGGTGATCAACCCGAACGCACCGGTCAACTGGGAGGCGCTGCTGTACTACGGTGACCGGCGTCTCGCCCGCGACGTGCGTCGCGACCGGGACCGTCGCCGGCGGGCTGCCGGGCGCTAGTCCGGGCGGAGTTCGACCGCTCGACCGGTGGTGTTCACAGTCCTGTCATGAGGGCGAGCTATCCTCGTGAGTACATGAATACACAAAACATGGCGGTATGGAGGCCGTCGGTGGTAGCACTCGATATTGACGGGACGCTCGTCAACCACGAGGGAGTGCTACCCGAAAAGGTCCGCCGGTCAGTCCGGCGAGTAGTGGCGGCCGGGGTTCCGGTCGTCCTCACGACGGGACGCAGTTGGCATTCGACGCGTCCGGTCTTCGAACAGCTCGGGCTGCCCACGGGCCCCGCAGTTGCATCCAACGGTGCGGTGACGGTCACGTTCCCACCCTTCCAACTCGAACAGGTTCGCACCTTCAACCCGGCGGAGGTCATCGAGAAGGTGCTCCGTGAGCACCCCACCGCAGCCATCGCCGCGGAAGTGATCGGGCAGGGCTACCGGGTGACCCGGCAGTTCCCCGATGGCGACCTGACCGGTGACATCGAAGAGGTCAGCGTCGATGACCTGGCCGGCAGCGACGTCACCCGCATCGTCGTCCGCGATCCCCACTCCACCGACACGGAGTTCATCGAGTTGGCCGATCGCATCGGCCTGCACGGTGTGAGCTACTCGGTGGGCTGGAGCGCCTGGCTCGACATCGCCCCTGAAGGGGTCAACAAGGCCACGGCGTTGGCCGACGTGGTGTCCGTGCTCGGTTACCGGGCCGGCGATGTGCTGGCCATCGGCGATGGTCGCAACGACATCGAGATGCTCTGCTGGGCCGGACGTGGGGTCGCCATCGGCGATGCCTGCGCAGAGGTGAAGGCTGCCGCGGACGATGTCACCGGCACCTTCGCCGACTGCGGGGCTGCGCAGGAGCTCGACCGCTGGTTCAATCGGCAGCGTGCCTCTTCGCGCTTCCGGGTGCCCGCGGCGCTGGCGTCCTGACCTCGGTCAGGGCACCAGCCGGTAGCCCAGCCCGGGCTCGTTGACCAGGTGGCGGGGTCGGGCCGAGTCGGCCTCGATCTTGCGCCTGATCTGGTTGGCGAACACCCGCAGGTAGTGGTGCTCGCTCCCGTAGCTCGGGCCCCAGACCGCCTTCAGCAGATCCTCGTGGCTGACCACCTTCCCGGCGTGCCGGGCGAGCTCCGAGAGGAGCCGCCACTCCGTGGGCGTGAGGTGGATCGCCGCTGCGTCCCTGCTGGCGGTGTGGGCGCCGAAATCCAGCACCAGGCCACCGGAGTCGAGCGTCTCCGGGGCGTCCGCTTCTCCGACGACCCTGCGGAGCGCAACGCGCACCCGCGCCATCAGCTCGTCCATGCTGAACGGCTTGCTGACGTAGTCGTCCGCGCCCTCGTCGAGGGCTTCGACCTTGTCATCGGCCTGCTGTCGTGCGGAAAGCACGATGACGGGAACGCTGGAAACGGCCCGCAACTGTCGCAGCACCTCCACGCCGTCGAGGTCGGGAAGACCAAGGTCGAGCACGACAAGTTCCGGCGCATCGGCGAGGAAGGTGCTCACCGCCTGCCTCCCGTTGCCGGCCAGCAGCACCTCGTGGCCGCGGGCGCGCAGGTTGATGCGCAGGGTGCGCTGCAGCACGGGGTCGTCGTCGACGACGAGGATGCGGCTCACGCGTGCACCTCCTCCTCAGTCGGCAGCTCCTGGCCCTCGCGGGTGGGCAGGGTCACCACCATCGTGAGCCCTCCTCCGGGGGTCGATTCTGCAGCAAGCCGCCCGCCCATCGCCTCGGCGAGTCCTCGCGCAACGGCGAGGCCGAGGCCGAGTCCGTTGCCTGCCGGCACATCCCCCCGGCGCTGGAAGGGCTGGAAGATGCGTTCCTGTTCCTCGTTCGGCACGCCGACACCGGCGTCGATGACCCGTACCTCGACCCGGTCGGCCACCCTGCTGGCCTGTACCCGGACAGGTTCGGAAGCCGGTTGGTAGCGCAGGGCGTTCTCGGTCACGTTGGCGAGTACCCGGTCGAGCAGGCCGGCGTCGGCGTGCACGTAACGGGCGTCTGCATCGATCTCCCAGACCGTGCGTTGCGGCTCCGCCACCCCGGCCAGCGTGGCGGGGATCACTTCGCCGAGGTCGGTCGGGCAGCAGTGCGCAACCAGCGCACCCGCCTGTAGCCGAGACATGTCGAGCAGGTCGCCGACGAGGGCCTCGAGGCGGTCGGCCGACTCCTCGATGGCTTCCTTCAACTCTTCCTCGTCCTCCGGCGACCAGTGCATCTCGGTCGACCTCAGGCTGCCGATCGCCGCCTTGATGCCGGCCAGCGGAGTGCGCAGGTCGTGCGAGACCGCCGACAGCAAGGCGGCCCGTGCGGCGTTGTCGCGGGCAAGTTGGCCGGCTGCGCCCGCCGACCGCTGCAGGTCCTGGCGCTGCAGGATTGCGCCCGCGTGCGCTGCGAAGGCGTCGAACAGGCGACGGTGACCAGCGGCCAGGCCCGCCGGCTGGAGAACGAGCTCGTGGGTGCTGTCCGCATCCTCGTGGTCGGCGATCGCAAGGGGATCGAAGTCCCCGACCGATGCGATCACTTCTGGGGTGCCGATCGCGGGACGGTGGACGATCGCTGCGGCGCGCACGCCGAACATGTCCACAGCACTCCGCAGCAGGAGCGGCAATTGATCGGTGGCTCCCAGCAGGGAGTGGGACAGCTCGGCCAGTGCAGCGCTCTCGGCCTGCGCCGCCTGCGCCTGCTCCGTCCGCCGGGCGTTGAGGTGCACGATCAGGGCGACGAGGACGCCGACCAGCACGAAGACGACCAGTGCAAGGGTGTTCTCCGGGTCTGCCACGGTGAGCGTGCCGACAGGCTGCACGAAGAACCAGTTCAGCAGCAGCGAGGACAGCACCGCCGCGACGATCGCAGGGACGACCCCACCAATGAGCGCCACAGTCACCGTTGCGAGCAGGAAGATCGGGATGTCCAGAGGCAGGTCGGAGGTGAACGGGTCGGCCAGGAGGACCCAGGTGAGCAGGGGCGGGACCACAAGCGCTGTCGCCATTCCGCCCCACACCCGGCGTCGGGACAGGGCGTTCCCACGGCGCCGCCCGAAACCCTTTCCGGCACTGGGGTGGGTGACGACATGCACGTCGATGTCGCCGGAGTCGGCGATGATTCGTTCCGCAAGGCTCGGGTTGAATCCGCGCTGCCACGACGGCAGGCGGGAGGCGCCGACCAGCACCTGGGTGGCGTTGACTCCACGAGCGAACGACAGCACGGCCTCGGCTGCGTCGTTGCCGGTCACGGTGTGGAACTCCCCCCCGAGCTCCTCGGACAGCCGGCGCAGCTCCGCGACGACACTGAGCGGCGCGGTCGCCAGGCCGTCGCTGCGGGAGACATACACGGCGAGCAGTTGCCCACCGGCAAGCCGGGACGCGATCCGGGCGCCACGCCGCAACAGCATCTCCCCTTCCGGACCGCCGGAGAGGGCGACCACCACCCGCTCCCTTGTCGGCCAGTTCTGGGTGATGCCGTGGGCGGCGCGATAGCCCTCGAGGCCCGAGTCGACCTTGTCCGCGAGCCACAACAACGCCAGCTCCCGCAGCGCGGACAGGTTGCCGACGCGGAAGTAGTTGGCAAGGGCAGCGTCGACCTTCTCCGGCCGGTAGATGTTGCCGTGCGCCATCCGGCGGCGCAGGGCCTCCGGCGACATGTCGACCAGGTCGATCTGGTCGGCGGCCCGCACGACTTCATCGGGCACGGTCTCGCGCTGCACGATGCCGGTGATCGACGTCACCGCGTCGTTGAGGGACTCGAGATGCTGGATGTTGACGGTCGAGATCACGTCGATCCCGGCGTCCAGCAGTTCGTTGATGTCCTGCCAGCGCTTCTCGTTCCGTGATCCCGGCACGTTGGTGTGCGCGAGTTCGTCCACCAGCGCGACCTCCGGGTGGCGCGCGAGAAGGGCATCGAGGTCCATCTCCGAGAGCCTCGCGCCCTTGTACTCCATCGTTTTCAGTGGGAGGACCTCCAGACCCTGCAGCAGTGCAGCCGTGTGCGCCCGGTTGTGGGTCTCGCACAGCCCCACCACCACGTCCGTGCCCCGCTCCGCTCGCCGGTGACCCTCGTCGAGCATGGCGACGGTCTTGCCGACCCCGGGAGCCGCCCCGAGGTAGATCCGCAACCTCCCTCGCGCCATGGTCCTACCTTGTCATTGCCGTGCAAGTGACAGGTTGAGCCGGGTCACATTGACCCCGTCCTGACCGAGGTACCCGAGCGGGGCCGGTTCGGTCGCTGCCGTGATCAGCGCGACCAGCCGGTCGGCGTCGACACCCCGTGCCTGTGCGACGCGGGGCACCTGCCACAGCGCGTAGGCGAGCGAGATGTGCGGGTCGAGCCCGGAGGCCGACGCGGTCAGTGCATCCTCCGGCACCGCGCCGACGGCGTTCGGGTTGGCAGCACGCAGGTCGGCTTCGCGCTTCGCCCTCGCGTCGGCCTGGTCGGAGGACGCCGGGGAGAGGTTGCTCCCGCCGGACGTCTCCCCGGAGTAGTCGGACGCGGAGGGACGAGCCTGGAACCACTGGTCGCCTTCGAAGGCCTGCCCGATCAGGGCAGAGCCCACGACGGTGCCGTCGGCTGCTGTCAGGGTGCTGCCGTTGGCCTGGATGGGGGCGATCACCTGCGCGACGCCCGTGATCACCAGCGGATAGGCGATGCCGAGCAGCACGGTCATCACCAGCAGCAGGCGGACGGCTGCGAGGGTCTGGCGGAGGAAGGTCATCGTGGTTACCCCAATCCAGGGATGAGAGCGACGAGCAGGTCGATCAGCTTGATGCCGATGAAGGGGGCGATGATGCCGCCCAGCCCGTAGATGAGCAGGTTGCGGTTGAGCATCGCCGAGGCGCTCATCGGCCGGTACTTCACGCCACGGAGGGCAAGCGGTACCAGCGCGAGGATGACCAGCGCGTTGAAGATCACCGCGGAGAGCATCGCCGAGTTGGGGGAACTCAGCCGCATGATGTTGAGCGCCTGGAGGCCGGGGAAGATGGCGACGAACATGGCCGGAATGATCGCGAAGTACTTCGCAACGTCGTTCGCGATGGAGAACGTCGTGAGGGCGCCGCGGGTGATCAGCAACTGCTTGCCGATGGCGACGATGTCGATGAGCTTGGTGGGGTCGGAGTCGAGGTCGACCATGTTGCCGGCCTCCTTCGCAGCCGACGTCCCGGTGTTCATCGCCACCCCGACGTCGGCCTGGGCGAGCGCCGGGGCGTCGTTGGTGCCGTCGCCCGTCATCGCGACCAGCCGTCCGCCGGTCTGCTCGGCCTTGATCAACTCCATCTTGTCCTCCGGCGTCGCCTCAGCGAGGAAGTCGTCGACGCCGGCCTCGGCAGCGATCGCCCTGGCAGTGAGCGGGTTGTCCCCGGTGATCATCACCGTGCGGATGCCCATCGCCCGCAGCTGGGCGAAGCGATCGGCCATGCCCGGCTTCACCACATCCTTGAGCTGGATGACGCCCAGCGTGCGCGGCGGGGCGCCGGGGGCGCGACTGGCAACGACCAGTGGGGTCGCACCCTGTTCGGACACGCCGTCGATGAGCAACTGGAGGTCGTGCGGCGGCGTGCCGCCTTCCGCCGACACCCAGGCTGCGACTGCTGAGCCGGCACCCTTGCGGATCTGGCTGCCGTCGGCCAGGTCGAGGCCCGACATCCGGGTCTGTGCCGTGAAGGGGACGAACGTCGCCCCGGCACGCACCAGCGCGACACGGTCGGACAGCGCACCTGCCACGCCCGCTGCGGCAGCGAACTCGACGATCGAGCGCCCCTCCGGCGTCTCGTCCGCAAGGGAGGCGACCTGGGCGGCGGAGAGCAGTTCCTCACGGTCGACCTCGTGGACGGGGAACACGTCGCTGGCGCGGCGGTTGCCGTAGGTGATGGTGCCGGTCTTGTCCAGCAACAGGGTGTTGACGTCGCCGGCAGCCTCGACCGCACGTCCCGACATGGCCAGAACGTTGTGCTGCACGAGACGGTCCATGCCGGCGATGCCGATGGCAGACAACAGGGCGCCGATGGTGGTGGGGATCAGGCAGACCAGGAGCGCGACCAGCACAACCAGCGAAAGCCGTCCGCCGGAGTAGATCGCCTGGGGCTGCAGTGCGATCACTGCCAGCAGGAAGATGATCGTCAGGGTCACCAGCAGGATGCCCAGTGCGATCTCGTTGGGGGTCTTCTGCCGTGACGCGCCCTCGACAAGGGCAATCATCCGGTCGATGAAAGTCTCACCCGGCTTGGCCGTGATCCTGACGACGATACGGTCGCTCAGCACGGTGGTGCCACCGGTGACCGAGCAGCGGTCGCCGCCGGCCTCACGGATCACCGGGGCCGATTCGCCCGTGATCGCCGACTCATCGACCGTTGCGACGCCCTCGACGACGTCACCGTCGCCGGGGATGACCTGGCCGGCCTCGACGACGACCCGATCGCCGAGGCCCAACTCGGTGCCGGCCACCTGCTGCTCCACATCACCGTCCGTCAGGAGCCGGGCCATGGTCTGGGTGCGGGTCTTGCGCAGCGTCTCGGCCTGGGCCTTGCCTCGTCCCTCGGCGATGGCCTCGGCGAGGTTGGCGAAGACGATGGTGGCCCACAGCCAGATGGTGATCAGGATGACGAACGCTGACGGTCGCACCACGGAGAGGACGGTGGTCAGGACCGAACCAACCCACACGACGAACATGACGGGGTTCCGGACGACGCGACGCGGGTCGAGCTTCACGAGTGCCTGTGGCAGCGAGTGCCACGCAGTGACGGCGAGGTTGGGGTGCACCGGACGTGGGTGTTGGCTCATGAGAGTGCCTCCGCGATCGAACCAAGGGCGAGGGAAGGGAAATAGGTGAGGCCGGAGACGATCAGGATGATGATCACGAGGAAGCCGGCGAAGCTCACCGTGTGGGTCGGCATGGTGCCGGCCGTCGCCGGTCGCCGGCCCTGTTGGGCGACGCCCCCGGCCAGCGCCAGCACCGCGACGATGGGGATGAACCTTCCCAGGAACATGCAGGTGGCAAGGGCGAGGTTGAGGAACGGCTGGTCGGCGGAGATCCCCGCGAACGCAGAACCGTTGTTGTTGGACGCCGAGGTGAAGGCGTAGAGCATCTCGCTGAGCCCGTGTGGGCCGGAGGCGGACAGCGCGTCCAGCGATACCGGCGTGACGAGGGCGAGACCCGTACCGAGCAGCACGAGAGTCGGCGTGATCAGCAGAGACAGCGCAGCGAGGCTGATCTCGCGCCTGCCGATGGTCTTGCCCAGCAGCTCGGGCGTTCGGCCGACCATCAGGCCGGCGATGAACACCGTCAGCACGACCATCACCAACATGGAGTAGAGCCCGGTCCCGACACCGCCGGGCGAGAGCTCCCCGAGCATCATGTTCAGCAGAGCGACGCCGCCGGACAGCGGCTGGAGCGACTCGTGCAGCGAGTTGACCGCACCGGTGGAGGTGCCGGTGGTGGCAGAGGCGAAGATCGCAGACCACGCCGTGCCGAAGCGCTGTTCCTTGCCTTCCATGCTGCCCCCGGCAACCTCGCTCCAGGTGAGGAGCGCGATGGCGCCGAACGCGAGCACCGCCATGGCTCCGGCGACGGCGAAGCCCTGCTTCCTGTCCTTGACCATGAGCCCGTAGGTGTACGGCAGCGAGAAGGAGATCGCCAGGAGCATCACGATCTCGAAGAGGTTCGTGTAGCCCGAGGGGTTCTCGAAGGGGTGCGCCGAGTTCGAGTTGAGGAAGCCGCCACCGTTGGTGCCGAGTTCCTTGATCGCCTCCTGGGAGGCGATCGGGCCACCCTGCAGCACCTGGTGCCCGCCGGCGATGGTGGTGATGGTGGTGGGGTCGGTGAGGTTCTGGATGACCCCACCTACCACGAGCACGATGGCTGCGAGCGCTGCCAGTGGCAGCAGGAGCCGCAACGTCCCACGCACGAGGTCGACCCAGAAGTTGCCGAGCCGGTCGGAGTGCTCCCGGGCCAGGCCACGCACCACAGCGATCGCGACGGCAAGGCCGACGCCTGCGGAGAGGAAGTTCTGGACGGTGAGCCCTGCCGCCTGCACGAGGTACCCCGTCCCTGCCTCGCCGGCGTAGGACTGCCAGTTGGTGTTCGTCACGAACGACACCGCGGTGTTGAAGGCGGTGTCGATGTTCATCGAACGTCCCTGCGACAAGGGCAGAAGACCCTGCAGCATGATCAAGAGCCACAGCGCAACCGTGGAGACGACGGAGAACGAAACGACGGAGGCCGCATAGACCGTCCAGCGCTGCTCGACGTCAGGATCCACGCCCACCAGCCGGTAGACGGCGCGTTCCGCCCGGGTATGACGCGGTGAGGTGAAGACGTTGTGGATCCAGCTGCCGAGGGGCACGTGGATCGCCACGAGGATGAGCAGGACGGTGAGGACGGACAGGATGGCCGCACTTGTGGGGTTCACGGCGGTCAGAACCTCTCGGGTCGGGCAAGTGCGTAGGCGAGGTAGATCAGGAGCGCGAGTCCGATCAGTGCGGCAAGGAGGTCTTCGATCACGAGTTGATCATTGGCCGACTTCCGGGTCGAAGTACTGCACCTGACTCGGTCCTGACCGATCTTTACGAATCCCTGATCCGGGCATACCGCTTGTGTCGGCTACGCAGTTCAGGGGGAGATCGTGGGTCGCGTCTTCGTTGTCGGTCGTTGAACCTTCAGTGCCTCCAGCGTTGCCGTTGTCGCCCTGACCCCCGGTGTCCTGCGGTGGGACACCCCGCTGGTCCTCACCTGCGCAGGGTTCCTGGTGCTGATGGCGGCGCAGACTTTCATCTTCGGAAATGCGGGCGCCCTCACAGCGATGAAGGCCAGGCACATCGCCGGAGCGGCAGCAGCACACCAGGGCGTCGACACGGCCGTCGCGATGGCCGTCTCGGCACCGCTCGCCTCGGCCGGCGGCGGTGAAAGCGCCGTGCCGATGATTGCCTTGATGGTGGTGGGCGCGATCCTTGCCGTCGGCAGCCTCAGCTTGGCAAGACGGGCCGAACGCCGACCCTCGTGAGGGTCAGGCGCGGGTGGCAGCCACCGCTGCGGCCAGTGTCCGGGAGGCCAGATAGGTGTCGGCCTGGCCGGCCCCGAACACCCGGGCATTGCGCCCGTCCCACGATGGCCAGCCCGGATCTCCCCCGGCGATGAACCGCACCCAGGTGCTGTGCAGCTCGTCGGCGAGCTCCTGTGGGGGGTGAGACCCCACGACCGCGGCTGCGCCCTTCAGCACGTCCCAGGTGAAGGGCAGCTCGAGGCAGTGCATGCTCAACCCCACGCCGGGCGCCGGCCAGCGGAAGTCGTAGAGCCAGGTGCGGTCGGGACGGCTGTCCGCCCACGCCAGAAGGGGCATCCTGAAAGTCAGGTCCGTCACAACCTGGCCGCAGAGGTCGGCAGTCCAGGTGAGCTCCGGCTGGGCTTCCACGTAGGCCCGCGATGGGTCGCGCGGCAGACCGGCGTCGGCGAGCACCTGCGAGGCATCGGCGTCCGACCACGCCAGGCGAACCGGTTGCGGCTGGGGCGTGAACTCGTGCGCCACCGTGCCGGCGAGCAGGCGCACGCCCGCTCCCACGCGATTGCGCAGGGCCTCGCCGACCATGACCGGTTGCACATCGTCGCCGACCAGCGGCACGAAGGGCAGCGCGACCCCTCCGACAGCGAGCGCGCCCTTGACGAAGGCGACAGCGGTGGGGGACGGCCCCTCGGGCGGGGCCATGAGCTGGCCCTGTGCGTCCAGCACAGCGGCCTCGTCGAGCACGGACCACCCTGCCCGCGTCGGCTCGACGCCGACCTTCTCTGCGAACGCGTGCCCGATGACCCGCGCCCGCGTGATGCTGAGCGACAAGGCCGCAGCAGAATGCGCGATGACCTGGCTGAAGAGTCCGTGCGCGAGCGGGGAAACCAGCAGGGCCATCACCGCCGACCCACCGGCGGACTGGCCCGCGATGGTGACGCGTGACGGATCTCCGCCGAACGCACCGATGTTGTCGCGCACCCATTCCAGGCCGGCGATCAGGTCACGCAGGCCGCGGTTGGACGGGGCGTCATCGATCCAGCCGAAGCCGTCGAACCCCAGCCGGTAGGAGAGCGACACCGTGATGACACCGTCGCGGTTGTAGGCCGCACCGTCGTACCACGGGCTCGACGGCGAGCCGGCGAAGAAGCCACCACCGTGGATCCACACCAGCACCGGCAGCCCGTCCGTCCCGCCGGGTGCCGGGGTGAACACGTTCAGGTTCAACGTCGCGTCACCGGGAAACGACGGCTCGGGAATCGTGGTCACCTCCGCGAACGGACGTCGCTGCGGCGTCGGTCCCGGTGCGGAGGCATCCAGGGTGTCCGTCCAGGGCCGGGCAGGGACGGGCGCTGCGAACCGCAACTCCCCCACCGGCGCCTCGGCGAAAGGGATGCCGAGGAACGCTGCCGAGTCACCACGCCACACACCGGTGACGGCACCCGAATGCGTCCGGACGACCGGCCGATCCTCGCTCATGGCCTGGCCTCGGGGTCCGCGGCCCCGCGGACGGCATGGGACAACGTCATGCTCGCGACGATAGCCGAACGCCGATTTGCGGACGAGACCTCGTCCCGCGGCGATAGCCTGCGGGGATGACCGAGGAAGCGCGCCACCCCACACCCCGACCCTCCTCCCCCGGCTGCTCTCTTCAGCGGTGGCCAGGTCGGTGTCGGCAACGCCGGCCGTGATCGACGGCCGCGAGGCCGTGCGGGTGGAACTGCTGGAGTCGATCTCGCGTGACGGCCTCCAGGACGTCGACTACGTCGACATGCCCACTTTCCTCGAACTGCCCATCGAGTTCGAGGACGGCACCATCTCCGTCGACGTGCGCGCCCAGCTCAACGGCTACTGGCCCGAGGGCGCCCGGGGGTTCGCCGGACTCGCCTTCCGTATCCAGCCCGACGCCGTGGCGTTCGAGTCGGTCTACCTGCGGCCGGCGAACGGGCGCCACACGGGAGCGCCGAGCCCCCGCGACCGCCGGGCCGTCCAGTACTTCGCCTATCCCCGGTGGCGGTACGAGTTACTCCGCACCACCTACCCGGGCGTGTACGAGACCGGCGCCGACATCGACATCGACCGGTGGACGACCCTGCGGCTCGAGGCCGACGCCGACCGGCTGGACGCCTACGTCGATGACGTCCTCACGCTCGCCGTCGACCCCACCCTGCTCCCCCCGCGTGGCGGACGGGTCGGCCTGTTCGTCGACATCGGCACGGTCGCCTGGTTCAGCAACCTGCAGGTCAGTCACGCCGCGACCTGACGCGGGCGACCCCCGAGTCCTCAGGTGCCGAAGACGCGCACCGGCTTGTGCGAGGTCGTCGTGGTGTTGTTGCCCAGCTGGCCGTAGGCGTTGAACCCCCAGCACTTGGCCACACCCTTCGTGGTCACGGCGCAGCTGTGGTACCCACCCGCGGACAGGGCCTTCACCTTGCCGCCCATGTTGTAGACCTCGACCGGCTTGCCCGACGAGGTCGTGGTGTTGTCGCCGAGTGCGCCGTAGCCGTTGTAGCCCCAGCACTTGACCACCCCCGAGGTGTTCACCGCGCAGCCGTGGATGTCGCCGTAGGTGATCGCCTTCACCTTCTTGCCGAGCCCGCCGGCAAGCACCGGCTTGAGCGAGCTGGTGGTCGTGCCGTTGCCGAGCTCGCCGTCCCCGTTGTAGCCCCAGCACTTGACGGTGTTCCTGGTGGTGAGTGCGCAGGTGGTGTAGCTACCTGCTGCGAGTGCCTTGACGCCCTTGCTCAGTGAGTAGACCGCAACCGGAACCGCGGAGTTGGTCTTGGTGTTGTCACCGAGCTCACCCTCGCCGTTGTAGCCCCAGCACTTCGGCGCACCCTTCGTGGTCAGCGCGCACGCATGGTAACCACCCGCTCCGAGGGACTTCACGCCCTTGCCGAGCCCGGCGACGGGCACCGGCTTTGCAGAACTCGTGGTCGTGCCGTTCCCGAGCTGCCCGTAGCTGTTGGCGCCCCAGCACTTCACGGCACCCTTGGTCGTCAACGCGCAGGCGAAGAAGTTCCCGGCCGAGATCGCCTTGATGCCCTTGCCGAGCCCGTAGACGGCGACCGGTGTCGCCGAGTTCGTCGTCGTGTTGTCACCGAGTTGCCCGTAGGTGTTGGAGCCCCAGCACTTCACGGCGCCCTTCGTGGTCAGCGCGCAGGTGAAGTAGCTGCCGGAGCTGATCGCCTTGACGTGCTTGCCGAGCCCGGTGACACCGACCGGCACGGCGGAATCGACTTTGGTGCCATTCCCGAGTTCGCCGTCGCCGTTGTAGCCCCAGCACTTGACCGCGCCCTTCGTGGTCAACCCGCAGGAGTCGACGAAGCCAACGCTCACGGCCTTGAACACCAGCTTCGGCGCTGCCTGCGCCGTCGTCCCCGGACTGAGCAGGAATGACCCGGCAACAGCCATCAGGATCGCCACACCGCTCAACAATCTGGAATTCCGCATTTCCGCCCCCCGACAGAGATTTCGTGTGGTCAGGCTTCACCTTGCGCGCCGAGCGGGCCAGACGTAGTTCTACGCGTGTCCCTGACGTATCAGACCCGCCGGTTCGGGCTCCTTGCGGCGCGTGGAACAATCGGCAGTCCCCCACAGAACCGGAGCACGACACCGTGGCCCAGCAGACCATCCTCATCACCGGCGCGTCCGACGGCATCGGGGCAGCGTCCGCACGCACCCTGGCAGCGAAGGGTCACCGGGTGCTGATCGTCGGACGGTCGGCGGAGAAGACCGCTGCGGTCGCACGCGAGACGGGCGCCGAACCCTTCATCGCGGACTTCTCCCACCTCGACGAGGTGCGTGAACTGGCCGGCGAGGTCAAGGAGAGCCTCGGCGGCCGGCTGGACGTGCTGGCGAACAACGCCGGCGGCATTTTCGGTGACCGGACGGTGACAGCCGACGGCCACGAGTACACGCTGCAGGTCAACCACCTCGCGCCGTTCCTGCTCACCCACCTGCTGCTCGACGAGCTGCGGGCCGCAGAGGGTGCCGTCGTGAACACGTCCAGCATCGCGTCGCGCCTGTTCGGGAACCTGGACATCGACGACCTCGGCAACGAGCACGGCTACAGCCCGGCGAAGGCCTACGGCGACGCCAAGCTGGACAACATCCTGTTCACCCGCGGCCTGCACGCGCGCGTCCACTCCCTGGGCGTCAGCACGATGGCGTTCCACCCCGGCAACGTCGCTACCAACTTCGCAGCGGACACCACCAACCTGATGCGGTTCCTGTACCACACGCCGCTGCGGCACCTCGCGCTCATCAGCGCAGAGAAGGGTGGCGCGAACCTCACCTGGGCGATCGAGGGACGCCCGGGCGCCGACTGGACGTCCGGCAGCTACTACGACCAGCGAACACTTGCGAAACGGGTCAACCCGCAGATGAACGACGACGCCCTGGTTGAGCAGCTGTGGCAGCGCAGCGCTGCGATGGTCGGCGTTCCGGCGACTGAGGCCTGAGCACCCTTCGATCCGGCAAGGACGCCCGCTAACGTTCCCCTGACGCGCAACGTGCACGTCCGAGGGGAGCTGGGGCTTGTGACCGGAGGGGAAGCGGCGATCGCACGGACGCCGATCGACTCCCCCCGCGCCTGGTTCATGTGGTCGCTGGGCGTGGTTGCGTACGCGGCGGCCGTGATGCAGCGGACCAGCTTCGGTGTGGCCAGCGTGATGGCAACGGAACGGTTCGCTGCCGGCGCGTCCGTCGTGAGCCTGTTCGTCGTCGTGCAGCTGCTGACCTATGCCGGCATGCAGGTGCCAGCGGGGGTGCTCGTCGACCGGTTCGGCTCCCGGCTCGTCGTGGGGTGCGGTGCGGTCCTGATGTGCCTTGGACAGCTCGACCTGGCATTCAGCACCAACGTTGTCTCCGCGATGATCGCGAGGGTTCTGGTCGGGGCGGGCGACGCCATGACCTTCACCGCGGTTCTTCGGTTCCTTCCGGCCTGGTTCAGTCCCGGCCGAATCCCTGTGCTGAACCAGGTCACCGGCATGGTCGGCCAGGGCGGTCAGCTCCTGAGCTCGATCCCGCTGGCCACCATTCTCGCGTTGAGCGGATGGACGCCGGCGTTCATTGCTGCCGCCTCACTGTCGGCCGTCGTCGCAGCCCTCATCTTCGGGTTGCTGCGGGACGCCCCTCCCGGACGGCAGGAGCCGATCGCCGGCGTCCAGCCCGCGGTCCGAAAACAGGTCGCGCGGGTCTTGCGTGAGCCCGCGACCCGGCTGGCGTTCTGGATCCACTGGATCTGCTCCTTCTGGCCGATGCTGTTCACCCTGATGTGGGGCTATCCGTTCCTTCTCAACGGCCTCGGCTATCCGCAGCCGGTGGTCTCCGGGCTGTTCACCGTCCTCGTACTCGCCGGCCTGCCGTTCGCACCGATGATCGGCCTGCTCAGCCGGCGCGCACCCCTGCAGCGCACCAACCTCGCGCTCATCCTTTCCCTCGGCTGCGCTGTTCCGTGGGCCGCGATCCTCCTGTGGCCAGGAGTTGCGCCGGTCTGGGTGCTGGTGTTGCTGATGATCGGCATGGCCGCTTCCGGACCGGGATCGGGGATCGGGTTCGACATCGCGCGGGCAGCCAACCCGCTGCGCCACATCGGGACCGCGACCGGTGTCGTGATCGTCGGCGGCTTCACAGCGGTGCTGCTCAACGTGTGGCTGATCGGCGTCATCCTCGACCTCATGGGCGGCTACTCGCTCACCTCGTTCCGCTGGGCGATGGCCACGCAATTCCTGTTCTATGCGGTCGGCATCGTCGGCGCCTACACCGAACGTGCCCGTGCGAGGAGGCTGGACCACGAGCGGGGTGTCCGGCACCCCACGCTCGTGGCTGTGCTGCGCAGGGAGTGGTCGAACCTGCGCGTCCAGTGGCGTATCTTCCGCTCGCCGGCGTCCGTCGGCGCGGCCACGGATTCCCTCGTCCTCACCCTTGACGACGACCGGACGGTGCAGGTGGCCGCTGTCATGCCGGGGACGGGCGGCCAGCTCGTGGCCATCGACGTTCCGCCGGCCAACGCGACCGACGACTGGTGGCACCGGCGGGTTGGCGAGTACCTCGATCTGGTTGCCACGGAGGAGCTCGAGACTGGTTCTGTCGAGGTCCGCTGCCCCGACGCGGCGACAAGCAGTCGCGTCCGGTCCCTGATCGCCACGGACCTCGCCCAACGGAACGCCCGCCTCACGGTCGAGGTCGTGACCCGCGCGCGGCCGTGATCGGTTCGCGAGATTGATAGTCTCATGCATTGGCATGACGTGGATGGCGGATTCAGGAGGTCGATCGTTGCGGCTCGGACCAGTGATCAGAGGGCTCCTCATCACGCTCGCGCTCGTGCTCCTGGCCATCGCGGGCTGGATCCATTTCCGCTTCGGCACCGTCGGCCTTGAGCAGATCCTGCTGAACCTGCCGACCGAAGGTACAGGGAGCACAGGCAACGGCGAGTTGGTCGTCGAGGGCCTTGGCATCGGCATCGCTCTCCCGCTCGCGCTCGCGGGGTCGGCGCTGCTGGCCGCTTCGATGCTACGACGACGGCGTGGGCCCCGTCCCGCCAGACGCCCGTGGGCGTTCCCCGTGCTGGCGTTCGCAACATCCCTCACAGTGTTCCTCTCCGTGGCCGGCGTCCCCGAGTACGCCGCCGCGCTGCTCCTCGACCGTTCCATCGCCCCGTACTACCTGCGCCCACAGGTCACCACGGACGCTCGAAGCCCCAGGAACCTGGTGACGATCTACCTGGAATCGGGCGAGAACACCTACGCGGACGAGTCCGTGTTCGGGCAGAACCTGCTCGAGGACCTCGACGACGCGACCGACGGCTGGGCGCGCTTCGACGGTCTCCAGCAATACCCAGGTGGTGGCTGGACGATGTCCGGCCTGGTGTCGACCGAGTGCGGGATCCCGCTGAAGAGCCGGTCCCTTGTGGACGGCATGCACCTGAACAACCTGGGCGAGGAGGTCACCAGCTACCTTCCCGGTGCCACCTGTCTGGGCGACGTCCTGTCGGCGCAGGGCTACACCAACGTCTTCCTCGGCGGCGCCAATGCGCGCTTCGCCGGAAAGGACACCTTCTTCACCAGCCATGGCTATGGCCGTGTCCTCGGGCTCACCGACTGGGAGTCCGACGGTGAGTCCCGCTCGGAGGTATCGGTGTGGGGGCTGTCCGACCGTCGCCTGTTCGCGCACGCCGAGCAGGAGATCGATGACCTGCGCGCGAAGCGTGAGCCGTTCAACCTCACGATGCTCACCCTGGACACCCACGAACCAGGCGGTGTCTATCCCGGGTGCAGTACCCCGGACGCCGTCGCCATGAAGACCGCGATCAGGTGCTCGATGCGCGCTGTGGCCGGCTTCATCGAACACCTGAAGTCCACCGGAGCCCTGGAGGACACCGTCGTCGTCGTGATGGGAGACCACCTCAAGGCCACCAGCGAGGGCGGTGCGTTCAAGGCCGAACTGGAGGCGTACCCCAGCCGGACCATCGTCTACCGGGTCTGGAGCCCCGACGCGGTCACCTTTGCCCGGGACCGCGCCGACCAGCTCAGCGTGCTGCCCACGACCCTCGAGCTCCTCGGCTTCGACCTGCCGGACGGGCGCGCCGGTCTCGGGGTCTCCTTCGTGAACCAGCACCCGGTGAGTGGCACGGCCCTCGAATTGCCGGCGATCGACTATCGGACGGTGGTGACGTCGCCCTCCTCCGAGCTCTACAAGGAGTTCTGGGGAGGCCAGGAGCCCGAGATGACCCCGTCACCCTCGGCAACTCCCCGGTAGCCGGGGCTATTGCCCTGCTGGCATCAGTCCGGCGGCCTGGCCGGCGGCTTTGCCCTCCGCGCGGGTGTGGCCGGCGGCGGCACGGCGTCCCGTCCTGCCCTGCAACCACTGCGCAAGGCGGGTGAGCAGCAGGTTCAGCACCACGTAGATCAGTGCGACGACGAGATAGGTCTGGATCAGGTAGCTCGTGTAGCTGGTGAGCGTCCGGCCCTGCTGCATCAATTCCGGGTAGCTCACCACGTAGCCGAGGGTGGAGTCCTTGAGCAACGACACCAGCTGGGTGAGCAGGCCCGGGAGGACGAGGCGGAACGCCTGCGGAAGGACCACCAGCCGCATTCCCAGTCCCGGCGTCATCCCGATCGCGGCGGCGGCCTCGTGCTGGCCGCGGTCGACGGCGTTGATGCCGGCCCGGAACACCTCAGCCGTTGACGCGGAACTGACCAGGATCATCGGTACGACGAGCTTCCAGAAGATCGGCAGGTTGAGGCCCCAGCGCGGGAACGCCAGGAGGAAGGCGTAGACCACCAGCAGCATCGGGATGGAACGGAAGAACTCGATCCAGATCGTGCAGGCCCTCGCGAGGGGAGGGTTCGGGGACACCCGCCCGAGAGCGAGGAGCAGCCCCAGCGGGAAGGCAACGACAGCAGCCATGAGGGTGGCCTGGAACGTGCCGAGCACGCCCTCGCCGAGGAACCGCACGATGGCCGGGTTCAGGAAGCCGAACCACTTGTTCACCTCGAGCTGGCCGTGCACGGAGAACTGCCAGACGGCGAAGGCGATGAGGCCGAGGATCGCAATGCCGATCACCACCGACCAGATGGCGATGCGTACCCGTCCACGCGGACCGGGCTCGTCGAAGAGGACGCGGGTGGCATGTACTGCGCTCATCGCACTCCCCCACGTGCAGCCTGGGCCCCGGCGACCCTCCGTTCGATCACACCGCCGATGGCGCCGCTCCCGATGGAGAGCACGAGGTAGGTCACGCCGGAGATCAGGAACAGGATGACGGCCTCCGCGTACCTGATGTTCAGCTGCTGGGTGACGTTGGTGAGGTCGGAGACGCCGACGGCCGAGCACAGCGACGACCCGATCAGAGTGCCGATGAAGATGTTCACCAGCGGCTGCACCATCGTGGCGAAGGACTGCGGCAGGATGACGAGGCGTAGCTGCTGCCAGAACCCCATGCCCAGCGCGCGGGCGGCTTCGGACTGCCCCACGGAGACGGTGTTGATGCCCGAGCGGACGGTCTCGCAGACGAACGCTGCGCTGGAAAGGACGAGGCTGACCACACCGGCCCAGAACAGCGGGATCAGGAGGCCGACGTCCGGCAGGCCGAAGATCACCAGGATGAGCAGGCTCAGCAGTGGGATGTTGCGGAAGAACTCGACGTAGACGGTGCCGAATCCCCGCAGGGGGACGATCGGACTGACCCGGAAGATCGCGATCACGGTGCCCAGCACCAGGGCACCGAGGAACCCGAGCACTGTCAGCCCGATGGTGACGAGCAGGCCCTGGGCGATGAAGCCGGCATTGTCGGCGATGATCTGCATGGCGTCGTGCTGCAGGTCAGGCGATCAGCTACCGGGGACGGAGCCGAGCTTCGGCGGCGTCGGGGCGTTGCTGTCGACGTACTTGCCGACCGTCGCTGTCCAGAGCTTCCCCCAGTCACCGGAGTCGAAGATTGCCTGCAGGAAGGTGTTGACGAACTGCTTGGCAGACGCGTCCTCACGGTTGAGGCCGATGCCGTAGGGGTCCTGTGTGAAGGGCGTGCCGACCACCTTGAGCTGGGGGTTCTGCACGACGTTCGAGAGCAGGATCGACTCGTCCAGTACGTAGGCGTCCGCGCGGCCCTGCAGCACGGCGGCGACGCACGAGGCGTTGTCGGCGAAGAGCACCACGTTGGCGCCCTGCACGTTGTCGTTGATGGCCGTGATACCGGTCGAGTTGGACTCGGTGGCGACGGTCTTGCCCGCGAGGTCCTTGACGGTCTTGATCGTGGTGTTGTCTGCCTTGACCTGCACCGAGGCGCCCGAGCTGTAGTAGGGGCCGGCGAAGTTGATCTTCTTGGCGCGCTCAGGAGTGATCGAGTAGGTCGCCACCACGACATCGACCGTGTTGTTCTGCAACATGGTCTCGCGGGTGTCGACACTCGTCTGCTGCAGTGCGACGAGCTTGGAGACGTCGTCACCCCCGAGGATGTAGTGGGCGAGAAGGTCGCCGATGCCGGCGTCGAAGCCGGTGACCCTGCCTGTCATCGGGTCCTTGAGCGAGAAGATGGCGCCCGACTCGGTGCCGCCGCGCTGGAGCACGCCGTTGCCCTTGATCTTTGTGGCCCAGGAACTCGCAGCGAGGGCGGCGGCGTCGGCCACCGGGCCACCCTTGATGATCGTGTCGTAGGCGCCGACGTCGATGCCGCCGCCGGCCGAGGCGCTACCACTGGCAGAAGCGATCGGGGACGGGGCGTTCGAGCAGCCCGTCATCCACAGGCCGAGGCCGGTGGCGGCCCCCAGCCCCAGGAAGTTGCGCCGGTTGAGGGTGAGTCCATCCATGGGGGTGTCCTTTCGGGTCTGTACTCACCCATGGCATTACCCGCTCTGTCCGGACCTAATAGCCTCCTGCGCTTGTCGAGTCGCTTCCTGCCTGGTTGGAGGCGGCGATCCTGATCATTGCCGGCCTTGTCCACAGGTTAGCGACAGGGCGTCTCCAACATTGGATTGGCGGTAGTGTGATCGAAGACGTGATGGCAAGTTGGTGACAGTGTGTCGCGAACACAGTGGAGGCGTGGTGCCCAGGATCGATGCACCGACGGTGGCCGAGCACAGGGAACACGTGCAGGCGCACCTGGTCGAGGCCGCCGAGGCCTTGATGCGGGCCGGTGAGCCGGTCACGGCAAGCGCAGTGAGCGCTGCGGCCGGGATCGCCCGCAACAGCATCTACCGCTACGTCGACTCGGTCGACGACCTGCGCGCCCTGGTGATCGGGCGCTACCTGCCCGCCTGGATGACCGCGGTGGAGACAGCCATGGACCTCGCGCACACGCCCGGCGACCGGGTCTGCGCCTGGGTGCGGACCAATCTCACCGAGGCGGGAGCGGCCGGCCACGGCTGGCTGATGGAGGCTGTGCGGTCACATCCCACGTCCAACCTCGCCCGGACGCAGGTTGAGGAGGCCCACGCGACGATGCGGGACACCCTCGGCGGCGCGTGGCTCGAGCTGCTCGACGGGGATGCCGAGCGCGCGGCGATTGCGGCGTCCTTGACCATGGGAATCCTGGAGGGCGGCTTCCGGCAGCTCAACGCGGGCAGCTCCGAACGCCTCGTGATCGAGCTCGCCCGGACCGCAGCGGAGAGCCTCGTCCAGGGTCTGGCGCCCGCAGCCCGCTGAGCACCTGAGCGGTCAGCTTCAGAGGCCGGGTGAATGCGGCGAGGCCGGGTCCTCCACTCCCCCTGCAGGCACCCACACCTCGGGTGTGACCAGGCGCCCGGGCGCCACTTCGCCACCGTGCGCGCGCTCCCAGGCCCTGGCGTAGCGCGTCCCGACGAGCAGGAGCAGGAGTCCGACGGCAAGGAACGCGCCGACGCGGGCAATCGGGTCCAGCATGCCGAGGTCGAGGAGGAACAGCTTGGCCACGGCAAGGGCAGCGATCGCGAGGGCGAGGTGCAGCCATACGTCGAAGTCGTCTGTCGCCGCGAGCCCACGCCGCAGGAAGACGATGCACAGCACCATCCAGGCGACAGTCACGATCGCCTGTCCCGCCTGGAAGCCCGCAGCGGCGTTGCCGAGGCCGACGCCGATCCAGGTCGCGAGGTGGATGACCGCAACCGAGCCCATGGCTGTTGCCACCGACCAGGACAGGTAGGTGCTCCAGCGCGGCCGGAGGTCGAACCATCGGGTGATGGCCATCGTCGCGAGCACGACGACGGCGATGCCGGCAAGCGACTGGACGATCTGTTCCGGCCCGGCAGCGGCCGCCGCGCGCTGGTCAAGACTGAAGGCCAGTAGCGGCAGCCAGCCGGCGACGCCGACCACCCCGAGGACGCCGCCGACGACCAGGTTGACGCCCGATCGTGTCCGCACTGCGACCGAGAGGTAGACCACAGCGAGCCCGAGCGTGAGCACGGCGAGGAAACGGTGCTGCGTTGCGGTGAACGCGGCAAGCAGTGCGAAGCCTGCTCCGATCGGGACGGCCGCCCAACTCACCCGCTCCTGCACCCGGGGAAGGAAGCCGAAGGTGCAGTAGGCAGCGGCGACAACGCCGAGGATGAAGGCTGCGGCCGCTGCGTTCGGCAGTTGGGGGCACGCCAACGCCGCCGGTGCCACCATCGGGGCGAGCAGTGCAATGGCGATCGCCTGACCGACGGTCGGCTCGGCAGGAGCGATCAGGGCGGAAAGGAGGCCGAGCAGCGCGAGTCCCACCGTCAGGGCGACCAGCCACCACAGCTGCGCCGGATCGAGCGCGCCCGCGCGCCACGTGAGCTGCAGCAGCACCATGGCCGTTGGCAGCACCCGCGCGAACGGGAACAGCCGCCATCCGGTGCCGCGCTCGAACCACAGCGTGACGCCGGTGAGGACCAGCATCAGTCCTGCCGTGGTGACCGGCTCGGACTGGGTACCGACGTAGACGGCCAGCAACAGGCTGCCCAGCACGGAGACCAGGCCGACCCACTCGTTGTTCCACCGCCGTGCCAGCACCATGCCGCCCAGCCCGATCAGGGCGGCGAGCACCACGCCTACAAGGGGAGGGAGCAGGAAGTAGATGACCGTTGCCGTGACAACGCTGATGAAGCCCGCGGCCACCCCGGTGGCGCCGAGTATCGGTGCGCCGACATTCTGCGGGTCCCGGGCCCGAACAACGAAGGCAAGGGCAACAAGAACGATGCCGAGCAAAGCTGCGGCGATGGTGCGGGCAGGCGGCGGGAACAGGCCGTTCTGGGCTGCAAGGTTCAGCAGGAACGCCACGCCGATCAGCGTCACCGCTGCACCGACGAGGGCCAGCAACTTCGGCATGAAGCCTGGCCGGCTCCACGGTGGCGGAGTGTCGGGACGCGGCGGTGCCGGCGGACGGGCCGGCTGAGCCAGGGGCCGCGACGGAGGCGCTGACCAGTGCTCGGTCACCGGTGCCTGATCTGCGTGGTAAGCGGCCCCCTCGACCGGCGAAGGAGACTCGTCGACGGTGCGCAGGGCTGGCGATTCCGAGGCTTCACGCCCTACAGGGTTCGCACCCTGTTCCACAACGGGCGCCGCCAGGGCACCGTGGTCTGCGGCCAGTGGCACAGCCGGGGCAGGTTGGCGAGCTTCCGCAGGACGGGCTTCCCCGGCTCCTGGGGCAAGTCGCAGCAGGGCCTCCTCCAGCGACGCCAGCCGGCGCACCATCTCGTCCTGCTGGTGGCGCTGCAGCTGGATCACCTGGGTGTCAACCCATGCGAGCCGGCGGTGCAGACCGTCACGCTCGGACATCAGGCCACTGAGTTCGTCCTGCAGTTGCCTACCCGGTCCTGCGTCAGGCATCCGCCCGTCCTCCTCCAGCTGAGTCATCGCTACCTGACCCTAGGTGAACCGGGTCCGCCGCGAGCCGAATAGGGCCGATAGCCACAAGGCTCACGGAAACCTCAGCGACTCCTTATCCATTGACCCTTGCGCGAAGGCCGCGTTACGGTCGGGTTATCGCGCGGCGGGGAAGACGCAGGTGTCGACCCGTTGCTCGACGCCACCTCCCCTCCCCAGAAGGAGCTTCAGTGAAGAAGCTGCACATCCTCATCGTCGCCCTCGTGGCGGCACTCGCCCTGTTGCCGTTCTCGGCAACCACGGCGGAGGCCCACAGCAAGCCGGTCCCGTCGGCCCACACGTTCTCGCTCAACGCCAAAGTGCTCGACGGTGGTCAGCAGATCGTCTCACTCACCATCAGGACCGGCCGGCTAGGCATCAAGGCGTCAAGCCTTTCCACGAGCACCTTCAGCGTGAAGGCGACGGGAACGAACCCCTACACCTCACTGGTTCCTGCGACGGTCTTCGGCACGTTCAAGGACGTGCAGCGGACAGTCACCGGCGTGCACCTCGACCGTCACGGCAACATCGTCATCGACCTTGCCTACGGTTTCACGACCCCGGGCGCCTTCACCTTTGCGTGGGCGAACAGTGAACAGCGCAACATCATGCTGGATCTCACCTACACGATCACCCAGAACCAGCCCGTCAAGCTGTGGGGCGGAAAGGACTACACCTTCAGCGCGCTGAAGCAGGGTCGCGTCATCGATCCTGAGGTCGACGCGTTCGGCTCCGGTAGCGCCGCGGGCATGGTCTACCGCATCTACAAGCCCAAGAAGGCGGCAAAGGGCAAGCGTCCGCTGATCATCTGGCTGCACGGTGGCGGCGAGGGTGGTTGGTCGCAGGCCTACAACAACGACCTGCCGCTGATCGCCAACCGTGGCGCACTGGGCTTCATCACCCCGAAGGCGCAGCGCATCTTCGGTGGCGCCTACGTGCTGGCCCCGCAGGCCAACGACTACTGGCTCAACGACGCGGCGCAGGGCTACTCCGCGCGCCTGAAGAAGCTGATCGACAAGGTCGTGCGCAACAACCCCAGGATCGACAGGAACCGGATCTACGTGACCGGCGCTTCCAACGGCGGCTACATGGCGCCGAAGCTCGTGGTCGACAACCCGAAGTTCTTCGCGGCAGAGGTGCCGATCGCCCCCGCGCTCGTCTTCAACGACACCGCGATGATCTCGGACGCACAGCTGGCTTCGATCAAGACCCCCACCTGGGTCGTGCAGTCGAAGGATGATCCGGTCCTGCCGTTCCCCGTCAACGGCCAGCACATGGCAGCCACGATTCCGGGTTCCCTGCTGACCGCCTACGACAACGTGACCTGGGACGGCGTGACCTACAACGGACACTGGTCCTGGATCTACGTCGCCCGCAATGACCCGAGGACGGGCTCGGGCCTGCACATCTGGCAGTGGATGGCCAAGCAGCATCGGGCATCCACGCATCACCACAAGTAGTCCCTGACGAGTGGGCGAGCTGGTGGCGGCTGGCTCACCCACTTCCAGGTCAGCGTCAGGCAGACACCCCGGTGCCGGCGAAGCGCGAGCGGTAGGTGTCGATGTCCAGGGCGAAGGCGCCTTCTGCCTCGCCCGGCACTGCGTCGTGCCAGAAGTCGATGTCGTGGGCCCAGATGGCACCGGCGAGCAGGCCGCTGTCTGCGTACCTGTCGAGCATGCAGCTGAGTACGACGTAGTCACGCCGCGAGCGTTCGATCGTTGCGATCTCGGGCTGGTCAAGCAGGCGGAAGGCCGCGACCGGATTCAGCGAGTCGAGCCTGCGGGACAGCGTCGCACGCAGGGTCGCTGTGCTGGTGAGTCCACGGACGCGGTGGACACCGGGCTCTGCGACCTGAGCTCGGCCCGGCCCGTCACCCTCGGTCCACGCGATCATCGGAACGGTCACGCGACCGTCCTGGGCGAAGGAGGTCATCAGCTCGAAGAGGGACGCCGAGGTGTGGTCGGCGTGCCGGTAGTAGTTGGCGTTGCGACCGAGCAGCTGGATCGACCCGAAGGCCGGGGCGCCGGGACGGTGGGACGTGTTGCCGAGCACTTCTGCGATGTAGCCGTTCGGATCGGGCAGTCCCGACCAATCCACGGAATGACCGAGTACCGACTCGACCAGTGCCGTCCGGTGGCGAACCGCTACGTACGACGTCGCGTTAGTGGGCATCTCTTCCTCCTGGGTGATCCCTGCCTCATTGGGAGGCCGGGATCTCTGCAGCTGATACGTCCCACATAGATGAAACCCCTTGCGGGAAAGCGCGCAACAGACCCCGTACGGGCGACACGAAGAGCGCCCTCCCATCACGCCTCGAGCGGCGTCCGCCGGGTCGGGATCCGCGCCACGGCCGCTGGCCGTCAGCTGTTCCAGCGCAGGATGGCTGCAGACTCCTTCTCGCGTCCGAGGATCGAGAGGCTGCCGACCTCCAGCGGGAAGCTCTGCCCGAACATGATCGGGAAGTCCAGCCAGCACAGCGCCAGGACGCGGGATGCATGGCCGTGACCGAAGCAGATCGCACGCTCCACGCCGGAAGTCCGCACGCGAGCGACGATCCGGGTGAGGCGGGCCCGCACCTCATCGGCCGATTCTCCCCCGGAACAACCGTTGAACCAGATCCGCCAGCCTGGACGCCGTTCGCGGATCTCGTCGCTCGTGAGGCCCTCGAAGTCGCCGTAGTACCACTCGGCCAGATCTTCTGTGACCTCGTAGTTCTCGAAGCCCGCGACCTCCGCGGTCCGCTGGGCCCTCAGCCGCGGGCTGGTGAGCACGAGGCCGAAGTCGGACGGATCGAGGCGGGCACCCAGTGAGGTGGCCTGCCGGATCCCTTCCTGAGTCAGGTCGAGGTCGGTGATCGAGGTGTGCCGGCCGGTTCGGCTCCATTCAGTCTGCCCATGGCGGACGAGGTACAGCAGGGTCATGGGTCCATCCTCACCAATGGAGCGCCGGCGCGATAGGGCCGGCGCCCCCGGTGGATGGACCTTGAGGCGTCACTCTCGCGATCGTGCTCCATCGTTCACTCGTTGTCGCCGCCGGTCGACTCCACGGCAGAACTGCCTTCGCCGACGGCGTCGCCGGCGTCTGGCCAGAGCCAGTCGGCGATCTCGGGGAGGTCGGTGCCCCATTCGTGGGCGTAGGCCTTGGCCTCGATCCGGCGGTCGACCATGGCCTGGCGGACGCCTGCGTACTTCGAGCGGAGTCCCTCGACGCGGTCGATCACGTCGATGACGAGGTGGAACCGGTCGATGTCATTCAGCATGCACATGTCGAACGGCGTCGTCGTGGAGCCCTTCTCCTTGAAGCCGCGCACGTGGATGTTGGCGTGGTTGGTGCGCCGGTATGCGAGCCGGTGCACCAGCCAGGGGTAGCCGTGGAAGGCGAAGATGACCGGCTTGTCGGCGGTGAAGATGGTGTCGAAGTCGCGGTGGCTGAGGCCGTGCGGGTGCTCGTCCTCGTCCTGGAGGCGCATCAGGTCGACAACGTTGACGACGCGGACCTTCAGGTCGGGGATGTACTGGCGCAGCAGGTCGGCGGCAGCGAGTACCTCCAGTGTCGGCACGTCACCGGCGCAGGCCAGCACCACGTCCGGGTCGGTGCCGGTGACCTCCGTGCCGGCCCATTCCCAGATGCCGAGGCCGCGGGTGCAGTGCGCGATCGCCTGCTCCATGTTCAGGAACACCGGTTCGGGCTGCTTCCCGGCCACGACCACGTTGACGTACTGCTTGCTGCGCAGGCAGTGGTCGAAGGTGGACAGCAGCGTGTTCACGTCCGGCGGCAGGTACACCCGGATCACCTCCGGCGACTTGTTCATCACCACGTCGAGGAAGCCGGGATCCTGGTGGCTGAAACCGTTGTGGTCCTGGCGCCACACGTGCGAACTGAGCAGGTAGTTCAGGGAAGCGACCGGACGCCGCCAGCCGATCTCGTTGGTCGACTCCATCCACTTCGCGTGCTGGTTGAACATCGAGTCGACCACATGGATGAAAGCCTCGTAGGAACTCATCATCCCGTGGCGTCCGGTGAGCAGGTAGCCCTCCAGCCAGCCCTGGCACTGGTGCTCGGAGAGCACCTCCACCACCTGGCCCTGCTTGCGCATCGGGTCGGGGGCGTCGCTGGGGAGGTAATCGGCCAGCCACTGCTTGGGTGTGGCCTCATAGATCGCCTGCAACCGGTTGGACGCGGTCTCGTCGGGTCCGAACACCCGGAAGTTCTCCGGATTGCGCCGCGCGATCTCCGCGAAGAACTCGCCCAGCCGCTTGGTGGATTCCACCATCGGCCCGCCGTGGCCGTCAGCGTCGGGCTCCACGGCGAAGTCACGGAAATCGGGCATGATCAGGTCCTTCAACACCAGCCCCCCGTTGGCGACCGGGTTGGCCGACATCCGCAGGTCACCCGAGGGGCGCAGCACGTCGAACTTCGGCAGGAACGCCCCCTGGTCGTCGAACAACTCGGTGGGCACATAGCTCTGCAGCCAGTCGGACAGCACAGCGAGGTGCTCGTCGGAGTCACGGGCATTCGCCAGCGGCACCTGGTGGCTGCGCCAGTGGTCCTCGGTCTGCTTGCCGTCGACCGTCTTCGGCCCCGTCCAGCCCTTCGGACTCTTGAACACGATCATCGGCCAGTGCGGGCGCTCGACCTGGTCTGCGTCCACGCTGTCGGCAGCCGCCTTGATCGCGACGATCTTGTCCAGCGCCTCATCCAGCAGACGCGCGAACCGTCGGTGGGTCTCCAGGTGGTCGTCGTCGGGGGTGACCTCGAAGAACAGCGGCTCATGGCCATAGCCACGCATCAGGTCGGCCAGTTCTTCCTGCGGGATGCGCGCCAGCAGGGTCGGGTTCGCGATCTTGTAGCCGTTGAGGTGCAGGATCGGCAGGACGACGCCGTCGGTCTTGGGGTTGACGAACTTGTTGCCGTGCCAGCCGGTCGCCAGCGGGCCAGTCTCCGCCTCACCGTCCCCCACCACAGTGAACGTGATCTGGGTCGGGGCGTTGAACACCGAGCCGTAGGCGTGGGAGAGCGAATAGCCCAGTTCGCCGCCCTCATGGATGGAACCGGGGCACTCCGGCGACACGTGGGACGGGATGCCGCCGGGGAACGAGAACTGCTTGAACAGCCGACCCATCCCCGCCTCGTCGCGGGTGATGCTCGGATAGATCTCGGTGTAGGTGTCATCAAGGTAGGCGTTGGCCACGAGCCCCGGACCGCCGTGCCCGGGACCGGCGATGTAAATGGCGTTCAGTTGGCGTTCGACAATCGCCCGGTTGAAGTGGGCGTACAGGAAATTCAGACCCGGCGTCGTGCCCCAGTGACCCAGCAGGCGGCGCTTCACGTCATCGCGGGTCAGCGGACGGCGCAGCAACGGGTTGTCCAGCAGATAGATCTGGCCCACCGAGAGGTAGTTGGCTGCCCGCCACCAACCCTCGATCAGTTCTGCGGTCTCGTTGCTGATCGTCTCCGGGGCGTCCTGCGGCCGGGTGCGCCAGGCGGTGGAGGCTGTGGGTGTGTTCGACATCGTTCTCCTCAGATCAAGGTTGCCGTCTCGCTCATTCTTACCCCACGGCACGAACGGTCGCGAACATCTGGAGGGAGGCACCGTGTACGAACCCCGCCACGATGGGCCGTCGTCGGTGAGGGACGTTAGCCTTGCAGCGCAAACACGAAAACGTGCTCTCGGGGGTGCGCCTACCGTCTAGCCAGCCTGCGGCCGCAGCCGCACCTTGACCGCATTCGACGAGTTGTTGACCTCGGCGAATCCTGACCGCGACTTAACGAAGTCGCTGAACGAGCTGTAGCCGAGGGACTTCTCGTGGAAGGCCGGGTCGAGGCGCTTGATCTGGTCCTTCACCGCCGACATGGCCAGCCACTCGTCATCTGCGGACTTGTCGTGGCCGAGTTCGAGTGCACGGCGAAGGAGCTTCGTGGCGGCGCGCGGCGAGAGCTTCGCCGCCGGCTCGTCGGTCTCACCGCCGTGCTCGTCCACGTCCTTGACGGCCCTGACGGGGGTTGTCTTCCGCGCGGGGGCAGTCGTCGTCGTCGTCTTCTTCGCGGGCGTCTGCTTCCTGGCCGGCGCGGCCGTCGTCCTCGCGGGTGCCCGCGCGGCAGCAACCTTGGCAGGTGCGGCCTGCGGCACCTCGACCGCGTCAGGCTCCTCGTCATCGACCCAGATGCCGGGCAGGTCGTCGTAGAGGCTGAACTCGTTGCACGCTGCCGGCAGGGACTTGCTCGTCGCACCGGCCACGCCAACGGCGATGATGTAGCGGCCCAACCGCTTCACGCGCTGGGCCAGGGCTACGTAGTCCGAGTCGCCAGCCACCAGCACGACGTGGGTGACGTCGGAGAGCCGGAACATGTCCTCGACGACATCGATGGCAAGCCGGATGTCCGCCCCGTTCTTCGTCGCAGAGAGCGGGAACATCTGGGTGAGGTCGATCGCCCGGTCGATCAGCTGCCGCCGGTAGCCGGCGTTCACCGGCTGGGACCAGTCGGCGTAGGCCCGGCTGATCACCACCGTCCCGAACGACGAGGCGTAGTCAAGGATCGCGCCGATATCGACGGTGGCACTGGTGATCCGCTCGACCACGGCCGGATCGGCGGACTGGCTGTCGACGACGACATTGCGGACGTGGTCGGACTGGAACGCTCCCCGTCCGTACAACTGGTTGTAGAGCGAGATCACGATGTTGTCGAAGTCGATGTAGACCGCCACCCGGTTGTCGCCGACTTCAGCCATTCGCGCTCCTCATTGCCCTTTGCGGCACGCGCCGCTCCCCCAGTGTCGTCCGCCCGGTCGCGGACGAGCAACACGACCCCTGGAGAGGGTGTCCATCTGATCAGTGCCCGTGGCGGGGAGTGACGAAGGCTAGGAATCCTCGATTGACAACACTTCTGCGGCATCGACAACACCTGAATCGTTCACGTGTTCGATTAGTGTCGGTGGGGGGTGTTTGACTTGGTTCATGGCAGTTCAGCTGACTCCCGCGTCGCGGGCCCTGGACGCGATCGAGGGCATCCTCGACGGGTTCGACGCCGTGCTGGTTGCGCGTGGTGAGCGGTTGGTGTGTGCCCAGCGGGCACGGGGTTTGGCTTCACGGTTGACCGCGGTCGCCGGCCTGCTGCTGGCGAAGGCGGACGCCGCGCAGGAGTCGATGAGCGCCGCTGGTACCCCGACGACGTCCTGGCTGACGGTGGAGGGTGGTCTGTCGAAGCGCGAAGCGGCCGGCATGCTGCATCACGCCAAGGAACTGGCTGCCCACCCCGACGTGGCGGATGCCGCGGCGGCGGGACGGATCAGCGTGAACCAGGCGCGGGCGATCGGCACGGTGCTCGGCGGGCTGACTGAGCTGGACGGGACCCAGCAGGCGCAGGCCGAGCAGTTGCTGCTCGACATGGCCGGAGCCATGGACAGCGACCGGTTGGCGAAGGCGACCCCGCAGGTGTTGGCGCAGGTCGCACCGGCGCAGGCCGACGAAACCCTGGAACGGCGGCTGCAACGCCAGACGGAGGCGGCCCGCCGGAACCGGTCGTTGGTGTTCCGCCGGGACGGGAACGGCTCCATCCTGTTCACCGGCAGCCTGCCCCTGATCGACGGGGAAGCGTGGATCGCACAACTGGATGCCTACACCGAATCCCGACGCCGCACCGCCCTGGAGGAGCGTGACCCGGCCGCGGCAGGGTTGACGCCGGAACAACGCCGGGCTGACTCGCTGGTCGCGATGATCATCAACCACTCCCAAGGACGCCGAGCGCCCAGGGTGGGGGGTGACCGGCCCCGGATCGTCGTGACTGTCGACTACAACAAGCTGCTCGCTGATGCGGCCGCGGCCGGGTTGATCGGGGACGGTGAGCCGCTCAGTGCTGGTGATCTGCGCCGGTTGTGCTGTGACGCCGACCTGCTGCCCGCCGTCCTGGGTGGGCCCAGCACCGTCCTCGATGTGGGCCGGGATTACCGTTTGGTGCCGGCGGATCTGCGGGCAGCCCTGGTGGTGCGTGATGGTGGCTGTGTGTTCCCCGGCTGCCACGCCCGGCCGACCGAATGCGAGGCCCACCACATCATCCCGTGGTGGCAAGGCGGTGTGACCGCCCTGTCGAACCTGGCCTTGTTGTGCCACCACCACCACGGGCTGGTCGAACCCGCCCGCTACACCGTCCGTGACCAATGGCAGCTCCGGATCGCCGCCGACGGCATCCCCGAAACCATCCCGCCCCGACGCTGCGACCCCCAACAACAACCCCTCCGCCACGCCAGACACCACACCGGCCAACGAGCCCCGGCACAGCCCGAGGCCAACCAGCCGACCAACTCGCCAGCTGACGCGAGCGGGGAGGCTGGCTGAGCCTGACCAAGCCCGGTCTTGGTGGCTGAGCCTGACGAAGCCCCGGACCTGGTGGCTGAATCTGGCCAAGCCCCCGAGATGGTGGCCGAGCTTGACGAAGCCCTGGCGGCGGCCCTTCGTGAGGCGTCGCGGATCCTGAGGAACGCAACTGAGCCTGCGAAGCTGCGTGTCACGAAGGGCGTTCCTCACGAAGCTCCTCAGGGACCGTTCGTGGCGCGTCTTAGTCCGGCTCCGGGAACAGTGATGGCCTACTTCGGCAACTCCCAGGTGTGCACCGGCTCGTTGCCGTGCATGTTGACGGCGTAGGCGGCCACCATCTCGCGGAGGGCGTCCTGCCGCGACATGCCTCGTCCCTCAAGGCGGCGAACGGTGGCCACCTGCCAGTCGGCACCGTTCTGCCCGGTCAGGCAGCGGCCCTCGATGACGCCGAGAAGACGATTGCGCACATCCGCATCGACACCCCAGGCCGTCAGTCCCTCATGAGCCATCGGAAGGAGCTCGCGAAGCACGAGTTCGCTCGCCGGGGTCTCACCCAGCCCGGGCCAGAACAACTGAGCGTCGATGCCGTTGCGCGCCCCGCCGGTGAAGTTCTGCGACGCCGTGCGGAAGGACATGCGCGACCACACCGGGCGGTCATCGTTCACCAGCGTGCGAAGCGCTCCGTAGTAGAACGCTGCGTTGGCGAGCGTGTCGACGATCGTCGGCCCTGCGGGCAGCACCCGGTTCTCCACCCGCAGGTGCGGCTGCCCATCGACGATGTCGTAGATCGGCCGGTTCCAGCGATAGATCGTGCCGTTGTGGAGCCGCATCTCGGCGAGCTTCGGAGTCCGCCCCGAGTAGAAGGTTGCCTGCGGATCCTCGTCGTCGAGCTCCGGCAGCATCGCAGGGAAGTAGAGGGTGTTCTCCTCGAAGAGGTCGAAGATCGAGTTGATCCAGCGGTCCCCGAAGAAGACACGTGGCCGCACACCCTGGTTCTTCAGCTCGATCGGGCGCGTGTCCGCGGCCTGGGTGAAGAGCTCGATGCGGGTCTCTGCCCACAGTTCCCTCCCCATGAAGTAGGGGCTGTTCGCTCCCAGCGCCAGCTGCGGGCCCGCGAGCACTTGCGCGGCGTTCCAGTGCGCGGCGAACTCGTGCGGGCGCACCTGCAGGTGCAACTGCATCGACGTGCACGCCGACTCCGGAGCCAGCGAGTCGGCATAACGCAGCAGCCGCTCCCCCGAAGGACCCGTGATGTCGAGGTGGATGTCCTCGCCCCGAGCAGACAGGACGGCGTCGTTGAGCGCCTGGTACCGCGCGTTGGCGCTCATCCAGTCGCCGTCGTAGGTCTCTGGCGTCACCGTAGGCAGGATGCCGATCATCACGATGTGGGCGCCGAGTTGGGCGGAACGTCGCTCCGCCTCGTTCAGTGACTCTCGCAGGTTGCGCTCGAGGTCAAGGACGTTGCCCCCGCTGAGCGTGCCGGGTGCGACGTTGAACTCGATGTTGAAGCGCGCCAGCTCCGTCTGGTACTCGGGATTGGCGATGGCGGTGAGCACCTCGTCGTTGTCGAGCCTCGGGCGATAGTCGGAGTCGACGAGGTTCAGCTCGATCTCCATGCCGATCTTGGGCTCGTCGAAAGCGAAGGAACTCGTAGCAAGCATCTGCTCGAAGACATCGAGGCAGAGCTTCACCTTGTCGCGGTACCGCTGCCGCTGCTCGCGCGTGTACCTGACCGCCTCGATGTCGCGTCCCATGCATGTGGAGTATGCCGTGGCCGCCGGGTTGAGGTAAGTGCTGCGCGCCTCAACCTAGACTCCCCCGCATGCCCTCGTTCCGCCTTGAGCTCGAGATCGGCCGGCTCCGGCCCAACCACGCCCCGAACGAGGTGATGGACACAGCGATCGCCTCCCTTTCCGGATTCCACGTCGATACCACCGACATCGCGGTCACCGCAGGCACGCCGCGCATCCTGCTGAGGTTCACTGTCACCGACTCCAGCGAGACCGAGGCGAACCAGGCGGCCCGCCTCGCCGCAGTGCGCGCGCGTGACGCCGTCGACGAGGTTGCCGACACGGGCCAGCTGTGGGTGCTCCGGCGTCGGGGCGGGCGCTGGATGCCGCTCGACCAAGGCCGCGGCCCGGCCCCGATGGCCAACTTCTGACCTGGCGTCATGGAGTCGATCGGTCACGCGAGCGCCCGGCGCTTCGACCATGAGGAGTTTGTTAGGCCGGGGTCAAGGGGGGTCCTAGCTGACCCCGGCCATTTTGCGATCCACCGCGGGGGGACTGCGGTGATCAGCTAGATCTACCGGGGGGGAATCCGGCGATCAGGATTTCTCATCGTCCGAGGACCACTGGCGGGTGTTCCTTTCGGCCGCGGTACTTGGGGGATTGCAGCCGATTTCCTGACGATCGGGATCCGGTTCCCTGCGGTGGGCACCTCGTCCGTAATGAAAGTATTACAGGCCGACGGACTCAGTAGATCTACGCAGCGCCGCTTTGGTACCGGACTTGGTCAATTCGATCTTCCGCATTGGTACAGAACGAGCTCACTGTGATGCATTCCCGCCTCAGGACTGCGCTGCGGACCGGGCTGACGCGCTCAGCAGTCCGAGTTCGTGCGCCCGCCGGATGAGCTCTCCACGTGAGCCGACGCCGAGCTTCTCGCGCATCGACACCACCTGCTTGCGCACGGTGTTCACCGAGACGAACTGCTGGTCGGCGATCTCCTGGACGGTGGATGACGTGGCCAACAGGGGCAGCAGTACCTCTTCGCGTCGCGTCAGCTTGACCGCCACAGGCGCTGTCGCTCCACAAGCCTGCAGTCCGGCGAACGCATCACGCGCGCTGGCCGCTGCGACGAAGCACTCATCGGAGCCGTGGTGGCGACGGTGGTCGCTGACGAGAGTCGTCCGCGCACCCGAGGGCAGCATGGCGAACGGCACGAGGGTACCTGCCTGCTCGCACACCACACAGGCTGCGGCGGCAGCGCGACCCACCTGGTCGGATGGCGCGCCGCCCAGCAGGAGGGCAGCGGCCTTGAGGGCATACAGGTGCGCACGGTCGGCCAGCGAGAGCTGGAGGGAGAAGATCCCCTCATCCGCCTTGGCTACGGCACCTTCGAAGTCCTCGGAGGACAGGGCGAAGCGGGCGGCAGGGACAGCAGAAACCGAGGCGTCACCGTGGTCGAGCAGCTGTTCGACGAGCGGCTCCGCCTTGCTGAGCGCCCCTATGTTGACCAGCAACTCCGCGCGGGAGCGCATCAGCAGCGGTCCCCACGGGGTGTCGAGGGTCGGCTCGAACCCGGTGTCGGAGACGATCGAGTCGAACTGCGCCAGCGCCTGCTCCGGGTCGGACCAGAGGATCGCAGCGGTGCTGAGGATCCGGGCGTTCATCGGCTGGATGTTGAACCAATGCGTTGCCGCGCCCTCGAGTTCGTGCAGCTTGAGGTGGTGGCGTGTCCGCTCGTGGTCGAGCCGACGCGTGGCCGCGTCGGCCCAGCACAGGTGCATCGCAGGTTCGATCCAGCCGATCACCGGGCAATTGTGGGCGGCGTGCCGCGCGAAGTACTTCTCGGACATCGTCGCGTACTGGGTGTTCCCCGAGGCGCTGCTTGAGCTGCCCACAACCGCGGCGGCGAGGAAGCCCGCGAAACCACAGCTATCGGTGAGGATCATGCCGAGTTCTGCTTCCCTGCGGGCCCGGGCCCAGTCGGCCCGCATGAATGCCATCAGGGATGCGGTGGCGTGGAAGAACGTCAAGGACCTGCCGCTGACGGCGTTGCCGGAGATGGATGACTCGCGGATCACGCGCGTCAGTTCGAGATAGGTCGCCATGGCTCCATCGAGCATGGGGTCCTCAAGAGACTCGGGGATCGTCGCCTGGGCGAGCATCCACAACGTCCCGGCCGCGACCCTTGCGTCGACCGGCTCCTTGTGGTGCCACTTCGCGTGCAGCGTGCGCCCGTCACGGATCAGCGTTGCGATGAGGAGGTCGAGGTCCAGTTGACCCGAGGCCGTGTCGAAGGCGGAAGCGACGCCTGTCGCGAAACTCAAGCCCGGCCATCGGGACCGCTGCTCGGCCGAGGCCTCGACGTAGGCCGATCGCGCGCGCGGGTTCGACAGCAACTCGGCCGGCGAATAGGTGATCCAGAGCGCTTCGAGGCTCTGCCAGTCCCTGCTCTCGAAGGCCCAGTTGGCCAGTTGGGCGCCCACACCCGCCGGGACGAGCCTGATTCCGGTCTTCACCAATTCCCGACGGATGTTGGCAAGGCCCGGGTCCTCGCGCTCGAGCTCAGCCAGCATGATCCGGCGCACCTCGGGGTGGAGGACGTAGCGTCCGGGAGTGGACGCGGGGTCCCGCTCCTGGAAGAACCCGACCCTGTCAAGGGTGGCGAGCAGCGCCCGGCACCCGCCGGGAACACAGGTGGAGCCGGTGCTCTCCTCGGCAAGGATCAGCAGTTCGCGACATGAGCTCTCTGCGAGGCCGATGCGCGGCACCCAGTGCGGAAGGTCCCCGACGAGTTGGCAGAGATCGGACCAGGTCGTGAGGGCAGGGAGCACGTCGGTTGTGATCGGTTCCTGTTCAGTGGCGTTAACCATCGGGTGGACCCCTGGGGTTTGGGCACGGACAATCCATGGCGGTGGATGGTGACCGCTTCCCCGTCGAGATGGGGACGCCGGAAACGGCTCATGACTATGCAGCGGCGAGCCCCGGGTGGCGGCCCTCCAGTCCGGACGGCGAGGGCGGCGACACTCGTCAGGTAGCTGCGGGCCGCCTTCCATGGCGTCCCGGACTACCCCGGACACGGCAAAGGCTATCTGGCCATTGCCGCATCTCCATCGTGACGCTCCTACGCTGGATGGGCATCCCCCCCTGCGGGTGACCGCTCAGGTCCACTGCCGCGAGCGCTTCGGCCCCTGCTCGGGGTACAGACCGGCGATGGGGACAGTGGGCTGCGTCGGAGTTTGCAGCACGCCCTCGAGTAGCGTGAAGAAGGCTCCGGCATCCACCGACTCCACGACCGTCGCGTTCGGGGCGACGCCGAATTTGTCCCAGGCCATCGCCGAATAGCCGCGGGTCAGGGCGGACGCCGTCTCGACATCCACGCGGTACTGCGCGCCCGAAACCACCAACTCCGGGTGCAGCAGGGCTGCGATCGTCAGGGAATCGGGATGGGTCGAACCGTCGATGCCGACCGACTCGTCATAGTCGAGAGTCGCCGTGCACATGCGGTGGAAGAACCGGGCCAACGGCGTGTCGATGGCCCCCAGACGGTCGAAGTCCACGCGGGCGATCGTTGCGTCGCGCAGCGTCAGTGGGTCCCAGGTGATGAGGTGCAAGTCCGTGAAACCGGCTTCCATCACGATCTGCGCTGCCTCGGGGTCGACGAAGAAGTTGTACTCGGCGCTGGCGGTGATGTTGCCCCGGCCGTTGTTCGAGCCGCCCATCACGTACAGGCTCTTCACCCGGGACGCGAACTCCCGGTCCTTCACGACCGCCGTGGCGATGTTGGTCAGTGGGCCGATGGCGACGATGCTCACCTCGCCGGGCCGTTCAGCCGTGATCCGCAACAACGCGTCCACGCCGTGCTCGTCGTCGACCACCGCCGCCGTGGAGCGCATCGACAGACCGCCTGACCCGTCACCGTGGACGTCGGTCGCAGACACCCATTCCCGCAGCAGTGGACGCCTGCAGCCGGCATACACCGGCACCTGACCGAGCATCCCGGCCACATTGAGTGTGAGCTGGGCGTTGGCCACCTGCTGCTCGAAGCCGACGTTGCCGGCCACCATCGTGATGGCGAGCAGGTCGGCACCCGGGTCCAGCAGGCCCACGAGGATCGCGATGCAGTCGTCCTGCGCGGTGTCGGTGTCAATGATCACCGGCACCGGATGAATCGTCGCCGCCGGCAACGTCACTTGATCTGCGCGATGATCTGCGCCACCAGGTCGCTCGCCTGCTTGAACACGTCGCCGGCATCGCAGCCGTTCGCAGCGAAGTTCTGCTTGGCCGTTCCCGCTGCAGACGCGGTGATCGTGATGGAGCCCTTGTCGGTGCAGGCGGTCGCCTTGCGGTCGCCGAGGGCGCGCACGCCAGTGGTGAGCGCAGCCCAGGCTCCGTCGGGAAGCTTGCCGGACTTCGATTCGCCGTTGATGGTGTAGCTGGCCTCGGTCGGCGTCACGACCAGGACGTAGTCACCGGCGGGAAGGTCAGTGGAGCCCTTCGGACTCCTGTAGGTCACTTCGATCTTGTCCCAGTCTGCTGTGCCGAGCACCTGCGAACATCCCGCGAGGGCCAGCAGGAGCACCAGGACACCAACAACGACTCGCCTCATGACCACGAGGGTAGCGGGGCGCCCTGTGCAGCGTGGGGAGCAGAAGTCGCACCATGCCGGTTCGGCGGGGCCGCTCCCTCAAGTTACCGACCGCACCCCGACCGTGTCAGTCCTGGAACGCCTGCCACACCGCGGCGATGTCGGCGTGCGCTGCACCTCCGTCGGCAGCAGCTGCGTACAGCTCGTCGAGCGCAGCGAGGAGCTGCTGCGGCATGCCGGGGGTCGCCTCCCGTGCCAACCGGACGTCCTTGAGCAGGCCGACCACCTCGAACTGGGCGTCGAAACCGAGCTTCAGCATCGCGCCACCTTTGAGCTGGGCGTAGGGGCTGTCGGCCGCTGCCCCGTGCAGCGCCTCGAGCACGAGGGCGGGGTCGAGCCCGAGTCGGTCGGCCATGGTCAGTGACTGCGCGATGCCGGCCGTGATCGTGGCGATCCAGGCGTTCATCGCCAGCTTCAGCGCGGACGCTGCCGGCGCGGCCAGCCCGGCACGGACGGTCTTGGTCGCGATCGCTGCCACCACCGGCTCGACGGCCGCAAGGTCCTCGTCGCTGCCGGCGAGGAGTGCGGTCAGCGTCCCCGCCTCCGCCGGAGCCTTGGTGCCGAGGACGGGCGCGTCGACGAAGCCGATACCGGCGGCGGCAGCGGCGGTGGCGAACCGGTTCGCAGCCTCCACCCCGACGGTCGAGCACTGCAGCCAGATGGCACCGCTCCCCATTGCCGGGAGCGCCTCGGCGATGACCGACTCCACAGCCGCAGCGTCGAACAGCATGGTGAGCACCACGTCCGCGCCCGCCACGGCGTCTGCGACCCCATCGGCCACCCGCGCGGGCCCGTCCGCGAATGCAGCCGTCCGGCCGGTTGAGCGGTTCCAGACGGTCGTCGCCATACCCGCACCACTGATCCTGCGCGCCATTGCCGCGCCCATCGTGCCAAGTCCCAGTACTGCAACCTTCGGTGTCACGTTGTCATCCTCTCGCCGGGGCTCACCATAGAATCCCCCTCGACCATAGCCACCAGCCAGATCGGGGGGTCGCCATCATTACCGACCTGCCCACAGCCCTGTTCCCCGACGGCCTCACCTGGGGCCTGCTGGGAATCCTTGCCCTCGTTGCCTTCGCCGCCGGCTGGGTCGACGCCGTCGTCGGCGGCGGCGGGCTGCTGCAGCTGCCGGCGTTGCTGCTTGTGCCCGGCATCACGCCGGTGCAGGCCCTTGCGACGAACAAGTTCGCCTCGATCTTCGGCACGGCGACAAGCAGCGTCACCTACTACCGCAGAACCCATCCGGACCTGCGGACCGCCCTGCCGATGGCGGGGTTCGCGCTTGCCGGAAGTTTCGGTGGTGCCAGCGTGGCAGCGCTACTGCCGGTTGCCGTGTTCAAGCCGATCATCGTGCTCGCCCTGCTGGGCGTTGCGATCTTCACTGCGACCCGGCCGGCGATGGGGGCAGAGACCCGGTTGCGATTCTCCGACCGACGGCGCCACCACGGCAGTGCTGCCCTGATCGGCGCCGGCATCGGGTTCTACGACGGCATGCTCGGCCCCGGCACCGGGACGTTCCTCGTGATCTCGCTGGTGAGCGTCCTCGGGTACAACTTCCTCGAGGCCAGCGCGAAGGCGAAGATCGTCAACTTCGCAACGAACCTCGGCGCGTTGCTGCTGTTCGTGCCGCACGGCGCGGTGCTCTGGGGCCTCGGCGCCGTGCTCGCAGCCGCCAACATGGCCGGTGGCTACCTGGGATCGCGTACGGCGATCGCCCGCGGCACCGGATTCGTGCGCGTCGCGTTCCTCGCCGTCGTCGCCGTCCTCATCGTCCGTCTCGGGTTCGACGTGTGGAACGAGAGCGTGCGCGGTTGGTTCGCGACACGGTGAGCCACAGACGACGGTAGGCTTCCTCCCACCCCCGAATCGTTGCGGAAGCGACGCACCTGAAGTGAGGTATTGGAGTGCCGATCGCCCTGGAGGCCCGTGGGCTGGTCAAGGTCTTCGGCGACAAGCACGCTGTCGACGGTGTCGACCTCACCATCCCCAAAGGCACGTTCTACGGCATCGCCGGCCCCAACGGCGCCGGCAAGTCCACGACCCTGCGCATGCTGAGCGGCCTGCTGCGGCCCGACGCGGGCTCGGCGACCATCGATGGTGTGCCGGTCTGGCCGAACCCCCTCGAGGCCAAGTCACGGGTGGGCTTCGTTCCGGACAACCCCGTACTTTTCGACCGGCTCACCGCAGCGGAGATGCTGGAGTACGCCGGCATGCTGCGCAAGATGGATCCCGACGTCGTTGCCCTGCGGTCGGCGGAATTACTGCGGGTGCTCGACCTCGCAGACGAGGCGGAGAAGCTGATCGCCGACTTCTCCCTCGGCATGATCAAGCGCATCGGCCTCGCCGTCGCCCTGCTGCACAGCCCGCGGGTGCTCATCCTCGACGAGCCGTTCGGCGCGCTCGACCCGGTGAACACCCAGGTCATGGAGGAGATGCTGCAGCTCTACCGTCGCGGCGGTGGGACGGTGGTCTTCGCCAGCCACGTCATGGACGTGGTGCAGCGGCTGTGCGACCGCCTTGTCGTCATCGGCGGCGGCCGGGTACTCGCCGAGGGCACGGTGGCGGAGGTCTCGGGTGGAAGGAACCTGCAGGACGCCTTCGTTGAACTCGTCGGTGGCCGGGACCTCGAGGAAGGCGAGCTCGCGTGGCTCTCGTCCTCCTCCGGCTGAGACTCGTCATCGCGGGACGGTCCCGCGGGCAGAGCAACGGCGCCCGGCTGTACTTCGCCACCACCTGGGTGGTGGGCGGCATCGGCGGTCTGCTGGCCTGCATGTTCGTCGCGACCCTCGTGTCCGGTGGCGGCGTCGGCGACCTGCTGATGCTGGCACTGTTCGCCTCGATCTTCATCCCTTGGGTGGTCGGGCCCATCGTCGAACCGACACTCGCCGACGGCGTCGTCGATCCGCAGCGGCTCGAGCAGTTCCCGCTCACCGGCTGGCAGCAGGTCACCGGCCTGCTCGCCGGGGCGCTCGTCTCCCCCACCACGACCTTCACCTTCCTCTTCGCGGCCGGCGGCGCGGTCGCCATCGGCCAGTCAGCCACTGCCCGGCTCGCGTCGCTGCTTGTCGCTGTGGCCTTCACCGTGATGTGCGTCGCCGTCTCGCGGGCCGCCCAGGCGGTGCTCGCAGGTGCCCTGCGGTCGCGCCGCGGCGCCGACATCGCCGCGTTCTCGGCCAGCCTCATGGTGCTCGGCCTCTACCTCTTCGCCCAGCAGGCACGGTCTGCCACTGTCGCGTTCGGAGGTCAGAGTGCCACCGGACCGCTCGGCACCTTCCTCGGCTGGACGCCGCCCGGCGCTGCGGGCGAGGCGATCTCCGCCGCAAGGGACGGGAACTGGCTGGGGTTCGTGCTCCGACTCGCGGTGATCCTGCTCACCGTTGGCCTCGCCCTCAGCGGCTGGGTCTGGGCGCTCGGCCGGCGGGTGGACGGGATCACGTCCTCCCATCGCAAGCCCAACCGTCACCCCACGATCGCGCTGCCCCTCGCTCCGCCCCTTCTGCGGCGCCTGCCACCCGGTCCCACATCGGCGGCGGCGGCCCAGCAGTTGCGCTACTTCTTCTTCCGCTCACCACGTGCGATCCAGACCCTGATCATCCCGCCTGTCATGGGGGTTGTCGTTGCCCACGCGAGCTTCGCCGACTACGGCCTCGCCGCCCAGTCCGCGGCCTTCGCTGCGATGTCTGTCGTTGCCGGGAGCTTCAACCTTTTCGGCTACGACGGCCCGGGGTTCGGCTACCTGCTGCTCGGGGGCGCCCCCCTGAACCGGGTCCTCGTCGGCAAGGCCATGGCGCCGCTGCTGTACCTGGTGCCGCTGGTCGTCATGTTCAACCTCGCCGAGGCCCTCATCCGCGGCACCCAGGGCCTCGTCGTGCCTGCCATCCTCGCCGGCACGTCCGTGGTGGCCCTCGGCGTCGGCGTCGGGTCGCTGTCCAGCATCTTCAACCCCAGCGACCAGTCCCGCGTCGGCCAGCGGCACGGGTCGTTCCTGAAGGTGTTCGCCTGGTTCATGGGGTTCTTCGCCTTCACCGGGTTCGGCGCTCTGATCTGGGTGCTGGCCGTCTGGCTACTGGGACCGTCCATCACTGCAGTGCTGATGACAGCGACCGCGTTCGCCATCAGCACGCTGCTCCTGCGCTGGGCCGGACGCCGTCTTGAGCGGGATCCCTACACCGTGCTGGCCAAGCTCGACCAGCGCGTGGCCTGAGCCGTCATCCCCGCGATGGTGCTCACCGCACCGTCGGTCCCCACCAGGATGCCGGCGTGATCGGGGAGGGTCGCGATCCATGGCAGCGCCGCAGCGCCCTTCACGAACGCAGCCGTCGCGTAGACATCGGTCCAGGTGAGCTTCGGGCCGATCACCGTAGCCGAGAGCAGGCCGTCCGCTGCAGCCCCTGTCGACGGGTCGACGATGTGCCTTCCGCGTGCGGCGCTGCCGGAGGTCGCAACAGCCCCCGTGCGCAGTTCGAGAGTGCGCAGGGTGCGCGAACCGTCCCGCGGATCCTCGACGGCGACCACCCAGCCGGGCGTGTCCGTGCGGCCGCAGGCGACGGCAATGTCGCCGCCAGCGCAGATGAGGGCGTCGTGGTGCCCCAGCTTGCGCAGGTCGGCCAGCAGGCCTGTGAACGCCTGCTCCACCGCCCAGCCCTTCACCAGTCCGGTCGGGTCGAAGCGCTGCCGCCCGTCCGGCCCCGGCAGCCAGGCAGCGAACGAGCCGCCGGTGCGGTGACCGGCAAGCTCGCAGAGTGCGGCAACGTGCCGGATGCGCGGGTGTGCGTCGACCAGGCGGTCACGCCCGTCCTTGATCCGGCTGACCGGGCTGTCCTGCTGCCAGGTGCTGAACATCGCCTCGTCCGCACGGAGTTGCGTGAAGGCCGTCTCGACGGCAGCGGTGACACCGGGACCGGGGACCTGCGGGCCGCGCACGTGGATGCTCATCGGGAGGCCCATGATCTGGGCGACGAAGGCGCGCCGCGGCACATCCTTCGGGGGCTGGGTCACGACGGTGATCGGCATGGTGCTCATCCGAGGTGGGCCGCGTCGATGGCCGACTGCAGGGACTCGATGTAGCCCCCGCTGGTGACGGTGGCACCGGAGACCGCGTCGATCGAGGCGCTCTGCGCCTGGACGGCCTCAGCGTTCAGGGCCGGCACGGCGTAGGCGTTGATCTGCTGGTCCCTGGGGTTCTCGCTCGGGAACTGGACGGCGTCCGCGCTGGTGATCGTGCCGTTCTCGACGGTGATCTCGACCTGCACGGTGCCCCACCGGGTCTCGACGGCGTCACCGGTGTAGGTGCCGTCTCCGCCGGAACCGGACGCGGACGGGGATGCCGAGGCCGTCGGCTGCGCGCTGGGCGCGGTCGTCGTCGTGCCGGCGTCGGATTGGGTGTTGCCGGTGTCGGTCTCCTCCGGCGCCGTCGCAGCGACACTCTGCGTGCTGGTGTGGTAGCTGAACAGCATCACCAGGCCGCTGATGGTCGTCATGACGGCAAGGACAATCTTCTTCATGGGGTCTCTCTTTCCTGCGCCGTTACCAGCTGAAGCGTTCGTCGTGGATGTGAGCTGCCGGTACACCGCACTCGATGGCGGCCAGCCGGGCAGCATCCATCCAGGGGGTGGCTCCGCAGAGGAACACGTCGTTCGACGCGATGTCGGGAACGAGTTGTGCCAGTGCGGCCGCGTCGGTCAACGAGGCCGCCGCCTCCGGCAGCCAGGATGGACGACCCGTCAGCCTGCGTCCCACGAGGTAGTACACGCGAGCGCCTCTGCGACTGGCGATCTCCTCGATCTCCGTCCGCAGCACCAGGTCGGCCTGGCTGCGGGCGCGGTAGAGCAGGGTCACGTCGCCGGGCGCTCCAGGCAGTTCGTCAAGGAGTGCCCGCAGCGGGCTGATCCCGATGCCGCTGGCCATCAGGGTGACCGACTGGCGGGTCCGGACGCCGTCGTGCAGCCGTCCGTACGGACCCTCGATGACCACCCGGGTGCCGGGCTTGATGCCGGCCAGCGCGTGGCTGCCGTCACCGAGGTCCTTGACCGTGATCCGCAGGGTGTCGTCAGTGGGAGCAGCCGACAGCGAGTACGGGTGTGATCTCGTCCAGCCGGGGCCGGAGAGGAAGCGCCAGTTGAAGAACTGGCCGGCGGCCACCGGCATGCTCAGGAGGTTCCGGCCACGCATCGACACGGAGACCACATCTGGGCTCTCCCTCACGACAGCCGTGACCCGCAGGTCGTGCGCGAAGGTGCGGTACAGCGGCACACCGATGCGCCAGATGACGATCGCTGCCACGGCCGAGATCCACAACCCCCACCAGTAGATCGTCGCGAACGTGCTCGAGAGGAACTCCTGGCCGGTCCAGAGCTGGTGCGGAATCGCGAGGCCCACACCGAGGTAGGCGTACAGGTGAAGCAGGTGCCAGGACTCGTAGCGCAGCTTCTTGCGCGCCTTGCGGATGCTGGTGACGGTCACCAGCACCAGCAGAAGGGCGCCGGCGAGGGCGAGCAGCATGCCGGGGTAGTCGACGGTCATTTCCCAGAACTGCACGAACGGGTTCAGGTTGGCGGCCAGTGCGTAGCCGATCACGATGGCCACGAGGTGGGCCATCATCAGGTTGAAGGACCAGAAGCCGACCAGGCGGTGGCGCCGGGCCAGCTCGTCCTGCCCGTAGACGCGCTCCACCATCGGGATGCGTGCCATCAGCAGCACCTGGACCAGCAGCAGATCTGCGGAGACGAGGCCGGTCAGCCGGCCGAGGCTCGTGAACGCCCCGGCGACAGTGCCCAGCGACTGGATCCCGCCGCCCGAGATCCACAGCGCGACGACGACCAGCAGGCTGAGCCATGCGCCGACGCCGACGGCGTCCCGCCACCAGCCGGGCACGCGGACGGGCGCGCGCAGCGGCATGACCTGCACGGGCCGCTGCGGGGACGCGATGGAGGTCTCGCGTGCTTCTGTGAGTGTTGCCACGTCGACTCCTGATCGGCTGGATACAACCAGGAGCTTGTCGGACCCCACTGGCAACACCGTTGCTCTCGCCTTTGCGTTTCCTGTGGACAGCAGTCAGCCGGCAAGGGGGCTGTCTGCAAGCGGGTCCTTCGGTATGGCGAGGGCGCGCAGCGCGGCGAGTCCGCGGAGTTCCAGCCGTCGCACCGTGCTGGTACTCAGCCCCAGCCGTACGGCGATGGCTGCGACGTCGACGGGTTCACCGGTGGCGAGCCCGTAACGCAGCGCGACCACTTCGGCCTGGTCAGGGTCGATGCGCCGCAACACCCTGCGCACCTGCCGGGCATAGATCGCCGCATCGAGGTCGGGGCCCGGCGCGGCGACCCGCTCGGGACCCTCGCCGGTCGGGTCGAGGGCGACGGGCGCGCGGTGCCCGAGGAGCTGACGCGTCCAGTCGACCGGACGGCCGAGAGCCTCGGCCAGCTCGGCGGAGTCGACGTTGCGTCCGCGCTCCTGCACCAGCGCGCCCTCGACGCCGCGGGCCTGCCGCAGGTGCATCGCCCTGCTGTCAGGGAGGGCGAGGGCACCCAGCCGCCCCGCCGCCGCCTCGGCCAGCCGCTGGCGGACCCGCACGGTGGCGAAGGTGGAGAAGCGACCGCGCGCCGGGTCGAACCGCTGCAACGCGCCGGCGAGGGCCACGAAGCCCTCCTGGAACAGGTCGTCGACCGGCAGACCTGCGCGGCCGGACTCGCGTCCCACCAGTTTCCACACCAAGCGCAGGTTGGCGAGCAGAAACTCGTGCCACGCCTGGCGGCCGGCATCGACAAGGAGGACGAGCTCCTCGACGGTCGCTGCCACGGGACGGGCACCGGTGGCAAGGAGTTCTGCTGCGAGGACACCGGCCTCAATGCGTCGGGCGAGCACGTGCTCCTGCTCCGGCGTCAGCAAGGGGGCGGACTGTGGCTTCTTCATTGCTACACCCTGGGGCGTGTGCACGGGATAGCGACCCGGCGAATTCCGTCGCCTGTGGAGCAACACTCCGACAACACGTGTTTCTGTGGAACGCCAACACCCCGGCGCCCGGTACTGGATGGCCGGGCTAGATGGCCGGGCCGGTGGCGAGCGTCAGGAGTTCCTTGCGGCGCGTCTCCAGGTTGACCAGCCTTGCGAACATCCTGTCGTAAGCCGGCCGGTCGTCGAGCGGGTTGGTGCGCTGCAGCTTCGACTTCAGCTCTGCGATCTGGCGGGACACCGTGAGCACCCGCAACTGCGAGCTGTACTCCCGGGAGTAGCCCTCCGTGGCATCGCGCATGCCCGGCTCGACAGCGAGGCTCACCAGCAGCTGTTCAAGGACCGGGTCGGGGTTGGCGTGCAGGATGCGCTGCGTCCAGTTGCCGGGGCCCTCGCCCGCGGCCAGCACCGACTCGAACAGCGCGCGGTACGTGGGGTGCACGAAGTCGTCGGTCGTGAGGCCGTTCCACCCCTCGCTGAAGGTCTCCGGGGCCCGGACGACCAGGCGCAGCGTGCCGCGTTCCGCCTCGAGCCGGCGGTCGCGCGGGTCGGGTACCGGCAGGGACTCCTTGGGCTCCGGCATGCCGGGCAACGCCTCGTCCGAGTCGTGCCGGTGCTCGTGCTTGCGCTCGGCCTGACGGCCGTGACGCTGGACGGTCACCTTCACCTCGCGACGCACCTCGTCGGGATCCATGCCCAGCCACTTGGAGAGCTCGCGGATGTAGCCGAGGACCAGGCTCTCGTCGCGGATGCTGCTCACCAGCGGGGCAGCAGCGCGCAGGGCAGCCAGCCGGCCGTCGACCCGGTCGAGGTCGTAGCCGGTGAGCACGTTGCGCATGACGAACTGGTAGAGCGGAACCCGCCGTCCAACGAGTTCGCGCAGCGCAGCCTCGCCCTGCTGGATGCGCAGGTCGCACGGGTCGAGGCCGGTCGGCTCGACCGCGACGTAGGTCTGGGAGAGGAAGTTCTGGTCGCCCTTGAAGACCTTCAGGGCCGCGGCCTGCCCTGCGGCATCGCCGTCGAACGTGAAGATGACCTCGCCCCCGGCCACGTCGCCGGTGCCGAGCATTCGCTGCAACAGGCGGGCGTGCTCGTCGCCGAACGCCGTGCCACAGGATGCGACGGCCGTGTCCACCCCGGAGAGGTGGCAGGCCATCACGTCGGTGTAGCCCTCCACCACGACCGCCTGGCTCTTCTTCGCGATGTTCTGCCGCGCGAGGTCGAGGCCGTAGAGCACGTTCGACTTCTTGTAGACGATCGTCTCCGGCGTGTTCAGGTACTTGGCCGGCATGCGGTCGTCCTCGAAGATCTTCCGTGCACCGAAGCCGAGCACCGATCGCCCGGCGTCGCGGATCGGCCAGAGCACGCGACCCTGGAAGAAGTCCCAGCCGTTCTCCCTGACCAGGCCGGCCTTGACCAGTTCAGCGTCGGTGAACCCGCGCGCCTTCAGGTGCTGGCCGAGATCCCGTCCGCCGGTGGGGGCGAAGCCGATGCCGAACTGCTCGGGCGACGGTCCTTGTCGAACCCGCGGGAGTCGAGGAACTGGCGTCCGGGAAGGGCACCCGCGCCGGTCAGCTGGCCGGCGAAGTACTCGGCTGCCTGCTGGTTCGCCTCGAGGACGCGCAACCGCAGGCCCGGCTCCATCCGCTGACCGCCGCCGTCGGAGTAGCGCAGCTGGACGCCGACGCGGTCTGCGAGGAACTCCACGGCCTCGCTGAAGCTGACGTTGTTGATCTTCTGGACGAAGGCGATCACGTCCCCGCCCTCGCCGCAGCCGAAGCAGTGGTAGAAGCCCCGGGCAGGGTTCACGTTGAATGACGGGGTCTTCTCGTCGTGGAACGGGCACAGGCCGGCGAGTGACCCGCCACCGGCACGGCGAAGGGTCACGTACGACCCGACGACCTCATCGATGCGGGAGCGTTCCCGGACGGTCGCCAGATCCTCTTCGTTGATCAGCCCGGCCACGGCCGAAGTCTAGGGCGTCCCGGAGAACCCCGGGTGCGCCGTGCGCGGGCGAGGCATCCTTCAGCCGGCAGGCCGGGAGAACAGGTTCACCAGGTTCCCGTCGGGATCGCGGAACATCGCGGACCGGTTGCCCCACGGCATCGTTGCCGGCTCGAGCACGACGTCGTCGAGGGCCTCACGAAGACGGGCGAACTCGGCGTCCACGTCAGCGACGAGGAACTCGATGATCACGGACTCGTTGTGCCCAGGTTCCGGAGCATCCTCCCCCAGCATCGCGACGGTCGCCGTGCTCGCGATGGCCAAAGCACCGGCACCCGTGCGGAACTCGGCGAAGACCGGGGCGGGCCGGGCAGCGGGCGTGCCGGTGACGAGCTCGTAGAACTGGGCGAGCCGGTCGACGTCCGTCGTGATGATCCGAATCGAAGCGAAGTCCATGATGATCCCTCCCGTCGGGCACCTCGCCCGACGTCACCATCATGCGGGGCGCCACTGACACGACGGGATTCGCACTGTCGAGCGCCAAATCCGGCGCGCACGGTGCCCTCAGGGCCGTCGCGAGTGCAGATCCCGTCGCCGACCGACCCGCACCCGCATGACGACGTGGAGCAGCGCCGCGACGACGGCAAGGGCTGTGACCGCGGGAGCGAACGCGACGACCGAGCGGTCCATCGCCAGTCCGATCAGCAGCGGGAACACCGCGGCCCCCACGGAGGAGGCTCCGGCCTGGTAGCCGACGACCGCATCCGCGCCGGTTGCCGACGTGCGTTCCGCCGTGGTCAGGATCAGCAACGGATAGACCGGCGCGGCAGCGAGCCCGAACAGCAGGACGCCGGCCATCGCGCCCACCGGGCCTCCCAGCCAGGCAAGGAGCCCGGCGCCGATGAGGCCCACCGCTGCCCCCGTGAGCACCGGCCACGCCCCCACCCGCTCGGCCAGCGACCCAAGGACCACCCGGCCGGCGAACATCACCAGCCAGTAGCCGGAGGCGAGCAGTCCGGCTGCAACCGGGTCGACCCCCTGCCCGAGGGTGAGGAAGGTGAACGCCCACAGCGCAACGGCGGACTCGATGCCGGTCTGTACCGCCACCGCGACGATCCCGATCGTGACATCGGCCGGCCGGGCGCGCACCGGTGGGGCCCTGTGGCTGGTGTCCTCGCCCGCGGAGGCAGTCACTGGTGCCGTCCACCGGGCATGCGTGATCAGGAACAGCAGACCGAGCGCCACCTGAAGCGCAGCGATCACCACGTACGGCCACCGCCAGCCGAGGCCCGACTGCACGAAGGCTGTCACCAGCAGGGGCGAGAGCGCTGCGCCCACGACGAACGATGCGTGCAGCAGGTTGATGCGGCGCGCTCCGAAGGTCCGTGCGGCGTAGGCGTTGATGGTGGCGTCGATCGCTCCTCCGGACAGGCCCATCAGGGCCACGCTGACAAGGAACTGCGTGAAGCCGGGGCTGGTGGCGGACACGACCAGGGCCGCAGCGGAGAGCCAGGTGCTGGCTGCCAGCAGTCGGCCCACCCCGAAGCGGGCGGAGAGGCGGCTGGCGAAGGCCGTGGCCACGAGGGTCGCTGCCACCCCTACGGGCGGTACGAGTCCTGCGGCGCCGGTGGAAAGGCCGAAGTCGAGGCGCATCGAAGGCCACGCGACACCGAGGGTCGAGTCGGGCAGGGCGATGCTGAAGAACGCCAGGTAGGCGAGGACGACGAGGAACATGAGTGGTACTCCCACAGATCGGACGTGGACAGGTGCGATCTGCGCGGACCGTGCGGGTGCGCGACGTTCAGTAACGGGGCCGGCACGCGTCTGCGGTCAGCGCGTGCCTCCCACGCCGGGAGCTCCAGACATGTGCGGAAGCGTACGCCCTGGGCGGCGAAGTAGGGGGACGGTTCTCTCTTCCGGCCGCCGATCGTCGCAGGACTCCCCTGGCGGGAAAAGAGAACCGTCCCCTTACAGCCGGGGCTCCTTACGCGCCGCGGCCGATGCCGCGGGGCAGGCGCTCCGGATCCCAGCCGAGCAGGTCGCCTGCTGTCTCGAACGCGAACCGGTCGGTCATCCCTGCCACGTACGTCACGGCTGCCCGCACGACGGCGTCGGAGTCCAGCTCCTGCGTCGCGACGTCGCTGGGTATCGAGTCGGGGTGCTCGCAGTAGTAGGTGACGAGTGCACGCAGCACCTCGATGACGGCGGCTGCCTGCGCGAGGGAGTCGGGCCGGGTGTAGATGCGTGCGTAGTTGAACGCCCTCATTGCGGCGAGGGCCGCGGCCGGCTCCGCCGCCATTCCGACCTGTCCTGTGGCCGCGACCGTCCCGATGACGGCTCTCACGAAGGAGCCGAGTTGCTGGCGCCGGGTGCTTCCACACACAGCGACGACCTCCGCCGGCAGGTCGTCGAGGCTGAGGATGCCGGCGCTGGCCGCGTCCTCGAGGTCGTGGGCGCAGTAGGCGATCCGGTCGGCCCAGCTGACGATCTCGCCTTCGACGGTGCCGGGGACCGGCCGTGACCAGGAGTGGTTGCGGATGCCGTCGAGCGTCTGGCTGCACAGGTTGAGCCCAGTGAGCACGACGTCGGCCCCCCACGGGCCGTGGTTGTAGCCGTCCGCGAGGAAGGTGTCGAAGGCGTCCTCGCTCGCGTGGCCGCCGGGACCGTGGCCGCAGTCGTGGCCGAGCGCGATCGCCTCGGCAAGCGTGACGTTGGCGCCCACGCCGCGGGCGATGGACGTTGCCACCTGCGCCACCTCGAGGGCGTGCGTGAGCCGCGTCCGCTGGTGGTCGGTCGGATAGACCACCACCTGGGTCTTGCCGGCGAGCCTGCGGAACGCTGTGGAGTGCACGATGCGGTCACGGTCACGCTCGAAGCAGGTGCGTTCGGGGTCCGGCTCTTCCGGCCGCGCCCGGTCACCAGCCCCCAGTGCCAGGGCAGCACCGGGACGCAGGTGTTCCGCCTCCCAGGCCTCCCGCTGCCGGCGCAGGATCGGGACGTCGAGCTCGATGCGTCCGCCCGGGTCGCTGTGCGCACGGACCAGCCGGTCGTCGGTGTGACCGGACATCGTTTCGGCCCAGGCGATGGCGCGCGGTTGCAGCTCTGGCATGGGTCCATCTTGGCAGCCCATCCGGCAGACGAGTTGGGCGGGCAATCCCGTGGCGGTGGTCGCCTCGGCGCTAACCTGTGCGCATGTCCACTGAGCAGCCGGTCACGCCGCAGAACCCTGACAATTCCTCCGGGAACGTCCCGAGCGCGACCCCACAACCGGGCTACGGCCAGCAGCAGCCGCAGCAGGTTCCGGGACAGCCGACACAGCCGTACGGCCAGCAGTACCCGCAGCCGGGCTACGGGCAGCCGCAGCGCCCAGCGCAGCCGTACGGACAGCCACCCCAGCAGTACGGCCAGCCGTATCCCCCACAGGCTTACGGTCAGCAGCCGCAGCCGTACGGCCAGCCCGCCCAGCCGTACGGACAGCCTGCTCCGCAGTACGGTCAGCCTCAGCAGTACGGTCAGCGGCCGCCCCAGGGTTACGGGCAGCAGCAGCCGTACGGCCAGCAGGCCCAGCAGGGCTACGGGGCGCCGGCCCAGTACCAGCAGTCCGCCTACCCCGTGCCGGGCCAGAAGGTCGCGAAGAGCCCTCTCCTCGGCATGATCGCCTTCGGCGTGGTCCTGGTCTGCCTCGTACTGGTGTGCGTCGCCGCCCAGCCCATTGGCCAGATCGTCTCCGACTTCATCCTGGCCACCGGGTCGAGCAACATCGACCAGGTGTCGCTCAACCAGGTCCTCATGCAGCAGGCCCCGGGGCAGGCGATGTTGCTGCAGGTGGGAAGCACCGTTGGCTTCGCCGCCTGGGTCACCGGCATCGTCGCTGCCGCCATGGGCAGGGGCCGGATGTGGGGGGTTCTCGCGATCATCGTCGGCACGCTCGCCCCGTTCATCATGTTCGGCGTGATGATGGCGGCCATGCTGCCCGCGCTCCAAGCCGTCCGCTGACCCTCCCCACCCGGGCGCCAGCAGGCACTTCCTGCACCATTCGCCAGGAAATCGCTCGCACTTGACCAGACGTGCACCCATTGGCATGACCAACCACTGCACCAAAAGGGTGCCGTTCTATGGACGGGGGTCGCGCCATGGGCAAATCTAGGTACGTAAGCAAGCAAGGCGAACAAAGCTTCACAGACGCAGTAACCGCCCTTCGCAAGAGTGCTCGTTACCCCTCGCACTCTTCCCGTCTTTCCCCAAGGATCCTGGGGCGGTAGTAAGACCCATGAGACACGGATGAGACCAGACCATGGGCCCCACGCGAACCGGGGTCGACACCCTCCCCGACCCCGGATCGCAAAAAACGCCGTTGACGTCTTGCGCTCACACTCCGGCCGTCGCCCGCCATGTCCGGCCGTCGGATCCCCCCCCGCCGTGCGCCCATGGATCGGACAAGATATGAGCACCGTCTTCGAACGGATTCTGATCAGGCTCGAGCGCTGGATGGATCGCGTGATCATCCCCGATGACCGCTACGCGTGCGGCGGCTGCGACGATCGCTTCGTGAGCAGGTCCATGGGAGTTGCCCACGTCCTGCGCTGCCACCCCGAGTTCCAGGGCGTCGTGGTCTACGAGGACGCCACGCACCTCGTCGTGGCTGCCTGACCACCGCGTCAGCCGTTCCTGCCCGGCTCCCCACCCCTCCGGAGCCGGGCAGGTAACACTTCGATAACCGGGACCGGAAATCCTTGCTCCCGTTGAGTTAGTAAGGTTTACTAACCAACGTGCAGACACCGATTCGTCGCAAGCTGCGTCCCGAGGACGCCCGGCGCAGCAACCTCGCGCTGGTGTTGCAAGCCATTTACGACGACTCCCAGCTGTCCCGCGCCGATCTGGCGCGAAGGACCGGGCTGACCAAGGTCACGGTCTCCGACCTGGTCGCAGAACTGATGGGCACGGATCTGGTGCGCGAATCCGGCACCAGCGGGATCTCCCGACCCGGCAAACCGTCGATGCTGCTGGGCTTCAACGCCTCCGCCCGCGACATCCTCGCCCTCGACCTCGCCGCCCCCGACCAGCTGCGCGGGGCGATCCTCTCGCTGCGGGGCGAGCCCGTGCTCACCCGCGTCCGCCATCTCGATGGCTCCGTCGGTGCCGACGCCCTGGCCGCCGCCCGCGAGCTCGCGCAGGAACTGGCCGCTGCGGCCACCCGTCCGATCCTCGGCCTCGGTGTCGGCACCCCGGGCACCGTGAACTCCGACGGCACCGTCCTCGCCGCCCCCAACCTGCACTGGCATGACGTCCCGCTCCAGCAGCTGCTGGCCGCCGATCTCGGTCTCCCGGTACGGGTGGAGAACGATGCGAACGTTGCCGTCCTCGCTGAGCGCCGCTTCGCCGGCGGTCCCGACGACCTCGTGCGCGTCCAGCTCTCGCGGGGCGTGGGTGCGGGACTCCTCGTCGGCGGCCACCTCGTGCGGGGCGCCGCCAGCGACGCCGGCGAGATCGGGCACGTCGTCATCGACGAGTCCGGGGACCTCTGCAGCTGTGGCAAGATCGGCTGCCTCGAGACCTGGACCTCCGTGCCCGCGCTGACCGCACGCATCGCCGCCGACCCGTCACACCGTGACGAACTGCTGGAAGAGGCCGGCCACCGGCTGGGGCTCGCACTCGCACCAGTGGTCGGGATGCTCGGCCTCGCCCACGTCGTCATCGGCGGACCCGCCGACATCGTCGACACCCCCCTGCTCGACGCCGTCCGCACCTGCGTCGCCGACCGCACCCGCTCGGAGTTCCGCCCGGAGCTGGAGCTGATTGCCAGCTCGCTCGGCGAGGACGCCGTCCTTCTCGGTGCCGCAGCCCTGGTGCTGCTCAACCAGCTCGGGGTGGCCTGATGACCCCAACCCCGCATTACCAGCGACCCATCGCACCAACCGAAAGGAAAGCCAGTATGAAGAAAATGCTGTCGGCAGCCGCACTGGTGACTGCCTCGGCCCTGGCACTGACCGGCTGCGCGCCGGCGCCGGCGGCCAGCCAGTCGCCCAGCCAGTCGGCGTCCGCAACCCCGCAGAACATCACCCTGTGGGTGGCCGGCGGCGACACCCCCAAGGAACTCCGGGACTACCTCGCGACGACCTACAAGGCCAAGACGGGCGGCACTCTCACCATCGAGGAGCAGGCCTGGGGTGACCTGGTCACCAAGCTGACCACCGCCCTTCCGGACGCCAACAACACACCCGACGTCGTCGAGGTGGGCAACACCCAATCGCCGACCTTCACCAACGTGGGCGCGTTCTCCGACATCTCCGACCTGTACGCGGAACTCGGCGGCGACAAGCTGCTGCAGTCCTTCGTCGAGGTCGGCAAGGTGGACGGCAAGAACTACACGCTGCCCTATTACTTCGGCTCCCGCTACATGTTCTACCGCAAGGACGTGTACAAGGCCGCCGGGGTCGAGGTACCCAAGACCCTCGACGAGTTCAACGCGACAGCGAAGATGATCGCAGAGAAGAACCCGAACAAGATCAAGGACTTCTCCGGCTTCTTCATCGGTGGCCAGGACTGGCGCAACGGCATCTCGTGGATCTTCGCCAACGGCGGCGACCTCGCCAAGTCCGAGGGTGGCCAGTGGACCTCGACGCTCTCCGACCCGAACTCGATCAAGGGCCTCACCCAGCTGCAGGAGATCCAGAAGCTGGCGTCGCGTGCGCCGAAGACGGCCAAGGATGAGTCCCCGTGGCTCTACATCAACGACTCCGACGTGATCACAGACGCCGACAAGAAGGTCACCGGCAAGACCAGCCTCGCTGCGGCGACGATCATGGCCCCCGGCTGGGCGCACTGGTCGATCGGTGACCTCGTCAAGAAGGACGGCAAGGAAGTCCGCACCTGGAATGACGAGAAGTTCGGCGTCTACCCACTGCCCGGCAACGACGGCAAGCCCGCCCCGGTGTTCGCCGGCGGCTCGAACATCGGCATCTCGGCAGCGTCGAAGAACCAGGAAGGCGCCCGCGAGCTGATGAAGATCATCTTCAGCCACGAGTACCAGCAGATGCTGGGCAAGAACGGTCTCGGCCCGGCCAACTCCGATGACGTGTCCGCACTCGGCACCGATGAGTTCGCGAAGGCCCTGATCGATTCCGCGTCCAACTCCAAGCTCACCCCGGCAGCTCCGGGCTGGGCCGGTGTCGAGGCCTCCGGCAAGCTCGAGGAGTTCTTCGCCAAGGTCGCGGACGGTGGCGACATCGCAGCCCTCGCCACGGAGTACGACGCCGCCCTGACGCCGATGCTCAACGCGAAGTAGCCCTTCGCACGCACCTCAACGCCGAGGGCCAGCCCTCCTGCCGAGGGCCAGCCCCCAGGAGCTGGCCCTCGGCGCCTTGGCTGGCCCTCGATGCAGGGATGCCGTACCTGACTTCAGGAGATACTCACCCATGACCGCGCTCTCCTCGTCTGCCCGGACGCAGGCCGCGCCCGGCACCGAGCCGGTGCGGCACCGCCGTCCCTCGGTGGCACCGTACTTCCTGATCGTGCCGGCGATCGCCGTTCTGCTGCTCGCCCTCGGCTACCCCCTGGTGTGGCAGTTCTGGACGTCCACCCAGAAGTTCGGCCTCGCCCAACAGTTCGGCAAGCCACCAGAGTTCGTCGGGCTCGCGAACTACGCGCAGCTCTTCACCGACGCCCAGACCTGGGCTGTCGTCGGACGCTCGATCGCCTTCTGCCTTGTCAACGCCGCCATCACTGTCGTCATCGGGATCGGCGTCGCCCTCCTGATGAACGCCGTGGGAAGGATCACGAGGCTGATCCTGCAGGTGGCCATGCTGCTGGCCTGGGCGATGCCGGTGATCGCGTCGATGACCGTGTGGATCTGGCTGTTCGACTGGCACCGGGGCATCGTCAACTGGGCCCTCACGCAAGTCGGACTCGACTTCACCAACCACAACTGGCTCGAGCAGCCGCTCAGCTTCTACTTCGTCGCCACCGTCATCGTTGTGTGGATGTCGGTGCCGTTCGTCGCCTTCTCCGTCTACGCCGGGCTGACCCAGATCTCGGAGGAGATCATGGAGGCGGCAGCGCTCGACGGTGCATCCCCACGTCAGCGATTCTTCGCCATCACGATGCCGATGATCCGCCCCGTCCTGATGATCGTCACCCTGCTGCAGGTGATCTGGGACCTGAGGGTCTTCGCCCAGATCCGCATGCTGCAGGACGCCGGCGCCCCGCTGTCCTCCACCGACCTGCTCGGCACCTACATCTACCGGCTGGGTGTCGGCTCCTCCGACTTCGGCATGGCCTCTGCCCTGTCGATCTTCGTGCTCGTGCTCACCGTTGCGCTGAGCTTCTTCTACGTCATGCACCTCATGAAGGAGGACTCATGACCCGGCGTCGTCACGTCCGTCCGGGCCGGATCATCGCCTCGGCCGTCGCCATCCTGGTGTCGCTGGCGTGGGTCTTCCCCGTCTACTGGATGGTGAACTCGTCGCTGCTGCCCAACGCCGTGCTCACCTCCACGTCGCCGCGCTTCCTGCCGTTCGGTGGGTCGCTCGACAACTTCTCCGCCGTGTTCGACCAGGGCACCTTCTGGCCGGCGCTGGGGATGAGCCTCGCGATCACGCTCACGACCGTGGCCGTCTGCCTGCTGTTCGCCTTCCTCGCAGCGCTGGCGATCAGCCGCTTCCGGTTCCGCGGGCGCGCGTCCTTCGTGCTGGCTGTGCTGTTCATCCAGATGCTGCCTGCCGAGGGCCTTTTCATCGCGCAGTACAAGCTGATGAGCTCGCTCAACCTGCTGAACTCGGTGATCGGCGTCGCGATCCTCTACGTCGCAGCCGTCGTGCCGTTCACGATCTGGATGCTGCGGGGCTTCGTCGCGGGCGTGCCGATCGAGCTGGAGGAGGCCGCCATGGTCGACGGGCTGAGCCGCACCCAGGCGTTCTTCCGCATCACCTTCCCGCTGCTCGCGCCGGGCCTGGTCGCGTCGGGGGTCTACGCGTTCCTGCAGGCCTGGAACGAGTTCACGGTCGCCCTGGTGATCCTGCAGAAGGAGGAGTACCGGACGCTGCCGCTGTGGCTGCGCGGCTTCGTGCAGGCCAGCGCGAACCGGGCCACGGATTGGGGCCAGGTGATGGCTGCGTCCACACTGGTGGCTGTGCCGGTGATCATCTTCTTCCTGATCGTGCAGGGACGCCTGACCTCCGGGCTCGTCGCCGGTGCGGTGAAGGGCTGAACATGACAGACCTGCGCCGTGCCGTTCGCGCGACCCTGATGCCCGGCTTCGAAGGACCCGCACTGCCGGGCTGGCTGGCGACGGAGCTGGCCGGCGGCCTCGGCTCGGTCTGCCTGTTCGGCACCAATGTGGTCTCCCCCGCCCAGGTGCGGCAGCTGACCGCCGCGATCCACGCAGCCTCACCGGCAGCGCTCGTGGCCATCGACGAGGAGGGCGGTGACGTCACCCGGCTGCACCACGGTGAAGGGTCACTTCATCCTTCCGCTGCCTATCTCGGCTCGCTGGACGACCTGGACGTCACCCGGGCCGTCGCTGCCGACATCGGCGCACAGCTCGTGGCAGCCGGGGTGGACCTGAACCTCGCCCCGGTCGCGGACGTGAACTCCAATCCGCTCAACCCGGTGATCGGGGTGCGGAGCTTCGGTGCCGATCCGGCGCTCGCAGCACGGCACGTCGCCGCCTACACCCGGGGGCTACAGGGCGCGGGCGCCGGCGCCGTCGCCAAGCACTTCCCCGGACACGGCGACACGGCGACCGACTCCCACCGTGCGCTGCCGACGATCACCGTGGACGCGGACCTGCTCGCTGCGCGCGAACTCGTGCCGTTCCGTGCTGCGGTGGCAGCGGGCACGCTCGGCGTGATGACGTCGCACATCCTGCTCCCTGCGATCGACCCCGAGCTGCCGGCCACCCTGTCTGCGCCCGTCCTGAGGCTGCTGAGGGAAGACCTGGGCTTCACGGGCGCGATCGTGAGCGACGCCCTCGACATGGCCGGCGCCAGCAAGGGCCGCGGCATCCCGGAGGCAGCCGTGCTCGCGCTCGCTGCCGGCGTCGACCTCCTCTGCATCGGCACGGACAACACCGCAGAACAGCTTGCCGACATCGTCGACCACGTGGTCGATGCCGTCGCCTCCGGCCGGCTGGGCGAGGCCCGAGTGCGGGACGCTGCCGAACGGGTGGCGCGGTTGTCTGCGGGCGTCGCAGCCCTCCGTGACGCGTCGCTCGAAGGCGCCGTCCTGAGCCTTACGAAGGAGCCGCCGCCACTCTCCCCGAAGGGCTTCTGGCTCCGCGGAACGACTCCCGCGCTGACCGCACCGGTCTTCCTGAAGCTCGACTCCGATGCCAACATCGCAGCGGGCGAGGACACCGTCTGGGGAGTCGGCGAACACCTGACCGGCGAACTCGCAGCCCAGCTGCCGGGCGCCACCTGCTTCACCGCCGCGAACATCGCCGAGGTGGACGCGATCCTCGCCGCGTATCCTGACCGCCCGCTGGTGGTGCAGGGACGCGATCTCGGCCGCGTGGACTTCCTCGCCCGCGCGTCGATGCTGGTCAAGGACCGGCGACCCGACGCGGTACTGGTAGAACTGGGCTGGCCGCAGCTCCCCGGCGTCCCGCCGGTCGACATCGCGACCTACGGGGCCGGACGAGGTGCTGCGCTCTGCCTGATCACATTGCTCTCGGAAGGTTCCCGATGACGAAGCCGCCGGCCTCAGGGCTGAGCCTCGGCATCGACATCGGCGGCTCGAAGACCCACGGCATCCTGCTCGACGCCGAAGGAGCCCGCCTCGCGGAGTCCGTCCGGCCCACCCTTACCGGGCCGGAGGGCGTGGTGGCTACGACCGTTGCCGTCGTGAACGAGTGCCTCGGGCAGGGGCCGTCCCCGGACGGCACGCTCTCGATCGGCATCGGCATCCCCGGCCAGGTGGACCCGGCCACCGGTGTGGTGCGCACGGCCGTCAACCTCGGCATCAGCGAGCTCGACCTGGGGCAGCAGTTGACCGCGGCCCTCGGCCTTCCGGTCACGATCGACAACGACGTGAAGGCCGCAGCCCTCGGTGCGGCGAACCACCTCGGGCTTGCCGACGGCGACCTCGCCTACCTCAACTTCGGCACCGGCGTCGCAGCTGCGGCGGTCGTGCACGGGCGCCTCGTGCGCGGGCACGGCAACCTCGCGGGCGAGATCGGGCACATCCCGGTCGATCCGGCCGGCGATCGCTGCCATTGCGGCCAGCGCGGTTGCCTCGAGGTGCTCGCCGGCGGCGGACGGATCGCCGATCGGCTGGCAGCACTCGGAACGGGCCTCACCCTCGGCACCCTCGTCCAGGCGGCCGAGGCCGGCGATCCGGGAGCTCTCGTCGAAACCGAACGGCTGTGCCGCGGGATCGCCCTCGCCGTCCAGCTCGTCGTCCTCACCCAGGGGTCGGAGCGGGTGGTGCTCGGAGGTGGCGTCATCCACACGGCACCGGGGCTGGTACCGCGGGTGCAGGCCGTGCTGCTCGCGCGAGCGGCAGAATCGGAGTTCCTTGCCTCCCTGCACCTTGCCGACCGGATCACGGTGATCCCGGCCGACTACCCCGTGGCTGCGATCGGCGCAGCGCTGGTCGGCCTGCGTCGGACGCGCGCCAAGCAGCTCGCGCCGATCGGCTGATCAGCCTCCCGAGGCGTCGGATTCAGCGTCGGCGATGTCTGCGTCACCGAGCTCCATGGAGTCCAGCCAGCCGTACGGCATGACCACCTTGTCGCGCGGCGTGCCCTGGCGTCCGCGCGGGGCACCGAGCTCCCCGGCGGGGAACTCGACCTCTGCGTCCAGCTGGTCGAGCAGCGCGTCCAGCTCCACCAGCGAACTGACCATCGCAAGGGCCCGACGCAGGTCGCCGCCGACGGGGAAGCCCTTGAAGTACCACGCCATGTGCTTGCGCAGGTCGGTGAGGCCGTGCTTCTCGCCGTGGATGCCGGCAAGGAGTTCCGCGTGCCGGTGCACCATCGTCGCGACCTCGCCGAGGGTGGGCAGGGTGCGGCGTTCGCGTCCGGCGAAGGCGTCGGCCAGGTCACGGAACAACCACGGACGGCCGAGGCACCCGCGTCCGACCACCACGCCCGCGCAGCCGGTGGCCTCGATCATGGCCAGGGCGTCGGACGCCTCCCAGATATCGCCATTCCCCAGCACCGGGATGTCCACGGCGTCCACGAGCGTGGCGATCGTCTCCCACGCCGCAACGCCGGAGTAGGCCTGCTGGACGGTGCGGGCGTGCAGCGCGATCGCCGCGCAGCCCGCGTCCTCCGCGATGCGGCCGGCATCGAGGTAGGTGAGGTGGTCGGCGTCGATGCCGAGCCGGGTCTTCATGGTGACCGGCACGCCGTAGCGATCGGCAGCTGCGACCGTCGCGCGGAGGATCGCCGCCAGCCGGTCGCGCTTCCACGGCAGCACTCCCCCGCCGCCACGCCTGGTCACCTTGGGCACCGGGCAGCCGAAGTTGAGGTCGACATGGTTCACGCCGAACTCGGCGCAGAGGATCCCGGTTGCCCGCGCCATCACGTCCGGGTCGACGCCGTACAGCTGGACGGAGCGGACGGTCTCGCCCGGGTCGAACCGCAGCATGTCGAAGGTCTTGGGGATGCGTTCGGTGATGCCGCGGCTGGTGATCATCTCGCAGACGTAGAGGCCGGCGCCCTGCTCGCGGCACAGCTGCCGGTAGGCGGCGTTGGTGATGCCGGCCATCGGCGCGAGCACCACCGGCGGCCCGACCTCAACGGTCCCGCCGCCGGGCGCGACCAGGCGCAGTGCCTCGACCATCCGCTCTCCCACCTCCTCATCCCCCGACTTGTCAGAATCTCACGCACCTATGGCTTCGTGAGGTTCTGACAAGTCGGCAGGGGGGTCAGCCTACCTACCCCTTGCGCAGTGGGCCGTATGCGTGTCCTCTGGTGTGGTGAGCACCGAGCACAGCCGAGTCGTGGCAGCAATGGCCGACATCCCACGGCGCCGGTTCCTGCCCGAGGACATGCAGGAGCACGCCTCCCTCGACCAGCCACTGCCGATCGGCTACGGCGCAACGAACTCCCAGCCGTGGACGGTGCAGTTCATGCTCGACCTGCTCCGCGTCCCCGTCGGCGCAACGGTGCTGGACGTGGGCAGCGGATCCGGCTGGACGACGGCGCTCATCGCCCACCTCACCGGGCCGAAGGGCACCGTGACCGGCGTCGAGGTGGTGCCGGAGCTCGTGGAGATCGGCCGGGCCAACGTCGCAGCGCTGAACCTGCCGTGGGCGCGCATCGAGCCGGCCGTCCCGAACCGGCTCGGCCTGCCCGACGAGGCACCCTTCGACCGGATCCTCGTCTCTGCAGAACCCGGGGACATCCCGAGGGAACTGGAGGCCCAGCTGGCCGTCGGCGGACGGATGGTGCTGCCGGCGTCCGGCGTGATGTGGGTGGTCGACCGCGACCACGACGGCTGGCACCGCGAGCCCGTCACGGGCTACCGGTTCAGCTTCGTCCCGCTGATCTGATCCCTGGGACGGCTCCCACCGGGGCACCGATGCTTGCACATTCCAACACTGTTTGATAATCTCCAACGCTGTTGGATAACGAGCGCGGGAGATCCGGATGAGCCCAAGGAAAGCGAACCAGCCGCAGCTGACCACAGCCCAGATCGTGGCCGCGGCGATGGAACTCATCGACGAGACCGGGCTGGAGGGCCACACCATGCGCGCCCTCGGTGCGAAGCTCGGCGTCGACGCCAGCACGATCTACTACCACCTGCCCAACAAGTCGGCGTTGTACGGCCTGATCGTCGACGAGGTGATGTCGGGGCTCGACCTCTCCTCGGATGACCCGGCCCGGAGCATCGAGGACCGTCTGGTGGCCGCGGCGTGGCAGTACCGCCGGGCATTGCTGGTTCACCCCCGGGTCCTGCCGCTGGTCGGCGTCCGCTCGATGCGGTCAAGCGCCCAGTTGCGAGGGATCGAGATTCTCCTCGGGATCTTTCTGGACGCGGGTCTCTCCCCGACCGAGGCGATGATCGGTATCGACGCCGTCGGCCAGACCGTCATCGGCATGACGAGCGTGTACGCCGCTCATCTCACCGGCAGCGAGTACCACAACGACGCCGAGCCGTTCGCGGAGCTGTCGAGCGAGCAGTTCCCGAACGTCACCCGGCTCCTGACCCAGGGCGAGTACCTGGGCTTCGACGCCGAATTCGAAGCAACCATCCGCGCGCTCGTGGTGGGCCTGCTGGCCAACGCCGCCGCCGGCAGGCTCATCCCCACCGACGCCCGACCGGTTCCGGTTGCCCCCGACATCATCCAGAACCTCAAGAACACCTAGGAAAAGGACAATGCTCACCGCACTGAAGAACCGCGAGTACCGCTACCTGTGGAGCGGCCAGGCCATCAGCCACCTCGGGGACCAGTTCCACCTGGTCGCCCTCCCCTGGCTGGTGCTGGCGGTCACCCACGACCCCCTCCAGCTCGGCCTCGTCCTCGCGGCGGCCGGAGTCCCGCGCGCCGTCCTCATGCTGGCCGGCGGCGCTGTCGCCGACCGGGTCTCGCCCCGGGTTGTCATGCTCGTCTCCGACCTCCTCCGGTTCCTCATCGCCGGCGCGCTTGCCGCCGAGATCCTCACCGGGCAGGTCGAGCTGTGGATGATCTACGGCCTTGCGATCGCGTTCGGCGCGGTCTCCGGGTTCTTCCTGCCCGCAGCCGAGGCGACCCTGCCCCGGATCGTCAGTCGGGACACCCTCGAAGCCGGGAACTCGCTGATGATGATCGCCGACCAGGTCGCGCAGTTCGTCGGCCCGGCGCTCGCCGGCACCCTGGTGGCCCTGCTCTCGGGTGCGTCCGGCTCCAGGTCGGGCCAGCTGTTCGGCATCGGCATCGCCTTCGCCATCGATGCCGCGACCTTCCTGCTCTCTGCGGTCAGCCTGTGGGTGATGCGCCCGATCCCCGGCTTCGGTTCCCGGAACCACCCCTGGCGCGACGTCGTCGAGGGAGTCCGCTACGTCGCAGGGAACACCACGATCCGGATCATGGTGATCATCATCGCCCTCGCCAACTTCCTGCTGACCGGCCCGTTGCTCGTCGGAATCCCGGTCCTTGCGTCCCAGCGACTGCCGGAGGGCGCCGCGGCGTTCGGCATGATCATCTCGGCCTACGCCCTGGGCAACCTCGGCGGGATGGGCATCGCCGGCGGCACCCCGCGGCCCTCTCCCAGGATCCTTGGCTGGGTCGGGACGGGGATCTTCCCCCTGTTCGCCGTGATCTACGTCGCGCTCGGCATGGTGACGGCGACCTGGATGGCCGTCGCGCTGATGGTGGTGGCCGGGGTCGCCAACGGCTACCTTGCGATCATCATCATCTCTTCCCTGCAGAGAATGGCGCCCAAGAACCTCGTCGGCCGCGTGATGTCGCTGCTGATGCTGTCGATGTACGGCCTCGGCCCGATCTCCCAGGCCATCTCGGGAGCCATCCTGCAGATCTCGCTGCCGGGCCTGTTCGCAGCAGCAGGGGTCGGACTGGTGATCCCCGCGGTCATCGCTTATCGGTACCGCTCGATCTGGGACTTCGTTGCGGCCGCCGAGCCCGAGACTCCCGCGTTCGCAGTCAAGGCCTGAACTGCGGGGACGGTTCCCTTCGGTTCAGCTGAACCGAAGGGAACCGCCCCCATCGTTCAGCAGCCGAGCAGGCGGGCACCCAGGTAGGACTGCACCTGGTCGAGGGCGACCCGCTCCTGGCTCATCGAGTCGCGTTCGCGGATCGTCACCGCGTCGTCGGTGAGGGTGTCGAAGTCGACGGTGATGCAGAACGGCGTGCCGATCTCGTCCTGGCGACGGTAGCGGCGTCCGATCGCCTGGGCGTCGTCGAACTCGACGTTCCAGATCTTCCGCAGCTGCGCTGCCAGGTCGCGGGCCTTCGGTGACAGGTCGGCGTTGCGCGAGAGCGGCAACACGGCGGCCTTCACCGGGGAGAGCCGCGGGTCGAGCTTCAGCACGGTCCGGGTGTCGACGCCGCCCTTGGCGTTGGGCGCCTCGTCCTCGGTGTAGGCCTCGACGAGGAACGCCATCAGCGAACGGGTCAGGCCGGCGGCCGGCTCGATCACGTACGGCATGTAGCGCTCACCGCTGGCCTGTTCGAAGTACGACAGGTCGGTGCCCGAGTGCTTCGAGTGCGTGCTCAGGTCGAAGTCGGTGCGGTTCGCGATGCCTTCGAGCTCACCCCAGCCGTCCCCGCCGGTGAAGCCGAAGTTGTACTCGATGTCGACGGTCCGCTTCGAGTAGTGCGAAAGCTTCTCCTGCGGGTGCTCGTAGTGCCGTAGGTTGGCGGCCGAGATGCCCAGGTCGGTGTACCAGGACGTGCGGGTGTCGATCCAGTGCTGGTGCCACTCCTCGTCCGTGCCGGGCTTGACGAAGAATTCCATCTCCATCTGCTCGAACTCACGGGTGCGGAAGATGAAGTTGCCCGGCGTGATCTCGTTGCGGAAGCTCTTGCCCACCTGCCCGATGCCGAAAGGCACCTTCATGCGGGCTGTGCCCTCGACGTTCTTGAAGTTGATGAAAATGCCCTGCGCCGTCTCCGGACGCAGGTAGTGCAGGCCCGACTCGTCCTCGATGACGCCGAGGTAGGTCTTCAGCATCATGTTGAAGTCGCGGGGCTCGGTGAACCGGCCGAGGGTGCCGCACTCGGGGCAGTTGATCTCCTCGAGGCCGGAAGCCTTGCGTCCCTTCTTGTGCTCGAAGTTCTCCTCGAGCACGTCGGCGCGGAACCGCTTGTGGCAGGAGAGGCACTCGGTGAGCGGGTCGGAGAACACGCCGACGTGGCCGGAGGCCACCCACACCTGGCGCGGAAGGATGATCGAGGAGTCGAGGCCGACGACGTCGTCGCGTCCCTGCACCACCGAACGCCACCACTGGCGCTTGATGTTCTCCTTGAGCTCGACTCCGAAGGGCCCGTAGTCCCAGGCGGCCCTCGTGCCGCCGTAGATCTCCCCACAGGGGTACACGAACCCGCGGCGCTTGGTCAGGCTGATCACATTCTCCAGGCGGCTCGCCACCATGTACTCCTCGTCGTCGCGACATGCTGCCCGGCTGGCAGCCCGCCTAGCCTACCGTTCCGCGCGGGCGGTTCTCTCCGACGTCGGACGGCATGGCGTACGCGCTGGGCTCGTCGATCGCCAGCGAAAGCAAGGGCACCAGCACCAGCTTTGCGGCGGTGCCGTTGAAGGCCCTGCGGTAGCTGCCGACGTCGGCCCAGCGGCTGACGATGGCCCACAGCTCCGGATCGTCGAGGTTCTGCACGAGCTCTGCACCCTCGCTCCCCCGCGAGGACGCGAACTGCTGCACCACCGCCGCGGCCTGCATCCTGAACCCGGACGGGTCGCCGGGCACCCGGAACCTGCTGATCGCCAACACGGGCTCATGGTAACCGCCAGTCCGCGGCACAGAGCGCCGGCCTTCCGTGCGATGTGCTTTGAGGGTGGTGTCAAAGGCCGATCGCCGGGGTAAACGGTGACCGATGGGGCCGTGCACTCAGGAGGGCACCGTGGCTAGTTTCGCTCGGGAGGCGTTCAGCGGGAGCAACCGGTTCCTCCTGCGCCTGGCAGTCATTGCAGCGATCGGCGGATTCCTGTTCGGCTACGACACGGGAATCATCTCCGGAGCGCAGCTCTACATCCAGAAGGACCTTGACACCACCCAGCTGGAGCAGCAGTGGATCGTGGGCGCGCTCCTGGTGGGTGCCATGGTGGGGGCGGCCATCGCGGCGTGGTCCGCCGACCGGTTCGGCCGTAGGTGGACGAAGGTGGCATCAGGAACCCTGTACGTGATCGGAGGGCTGGGCTCCGCGTTGACGCCGAACGTGGGGTTCCTCCTGGGCGCCCGTTTCGTCCTGGGTATCGCGGTGGGAGCCGCATCGTTCGTGTCGGTCGAGTACATCTCCGAACACACGCCTCCCCAGCTGCGCGGTGGAATCACCTCCTTCAACCAGCTGATGCTGACCAGCGGCATCCTCGTCGCGTACCTGGTCGCGGCCGGGTTCCAGAACGTCGCGGGCTCGTGGCGCTGGATGCTCGGGCTGTTGTGCAGATTGGCGCTGGCCATCGGCATGCTGACACTGCCGCCGTCGCCGCGATGGCTGGTCGCCCATGGCCGCGACGACGAGGCCCGTGAGGTACTGCGCAGGACCCGCAGCGACGAGAAGGCCGATGAAGAGGTCGAACAGATCCGCAAGACCGTCGAGGCGGCGAGTGACATCGGCATCGCCGACCTCTTCCGCGCCCGGCTGCGGCCGCTCATGATCGCCGGGCTCGCCCTGGCGATCTTCCAGCAGCTCGTGGGCGTCAACACGATCGTCTATTACGCCGCCACGATCCTGCGAGCCACCGGTTTGTCGGCGGGCGATTCCGTGCTGCAGGCCGTGTCGGTCGGGGTCACGAACGTCGTGTTCACCATTATCGCCATTCTGCTGCTTGACCGGATCGGTCGTCGACCGCTGCTACTTTTCGGGACCGGCACAGCAGTCGTGGCTCTCGTCGGGCTCGGCGCCTGGTTCCAGTTCTCCGCGTTGCACGCCCAGGGCTGGCTCGCCGTCGCCTGCCTGCTTTTGTTCATGGCCGGCTTCGCGGTAGGACTTGGTCCTGTCTTCTGGCTGATCATCAGCGAGATCTACCCGCTGGGTGTGCGCAGCCGGGCGATGAGCGTGGCAACGATCGCCAACTGGGCAGCCAATTTCGTCGTATCGTACTTCTTCCTGCAGTTGACGGGCCTGATCGGCAAACCCGGCACGTTCTGGCTCTACGCGGGCTTCGGCGTCGTCGCCGTCATCTACTTCGCCCTGAAGTTGCCCGAGACCAAGGGCAAGTCGTTGGAGGAGATCGAGACCGAACTCAGGGGCTCGGCCTGAGCAGAGCTAGAACCACAGCAGGCCTTCGTCGGGCGCATCCTCGCGCTGGTCGACGGGCTCGTCGCAGGTCGGACACCAGGGCCTTGTGACGACGGGCGTGCCGCAGCGGCGGTGCACCGGTGCACCGGTTGCGCCCTCACGGGAACCACCCCACTCCGCAAGCGTCGCGATGGCTGCTGCAAGCCGGTGCCCTGGGGCCGTCAGGGCGTAGCGCATGCGCACCGGCCGCTGTTCGTAGGGGGTCGCGGTGAGGAGGCCGACGCGCTGCAGCGTGCGGAGGCGTGCGGTGAGGATCGTGGGGGCGATGCCGTTGACCTCTCCGGCGAGTTCACCGAAGGTGCGATCGCGTTCCAGGAGGGCGCCGACGAGCCGCAGGCTCCAGCGGTCGCCGACCAGGCGTGCGGCGACGTCGAGACCGTCCAGATTCCCGATCGACGGGCTATTGCCAGAGACCATGGCGGGAGCATATCGTCACTAGCGATTCGATAGTAACTAGGAGGAGATGGCGATATGACAGTCATCGAAGAACTGACTGACCTCGTCCGCACCGCGAACGAGGCGGCATCCGCGGCGGTGGTCACCATCGGCAGCCGGGGCCGCGGGAGCGGCTTCGTCGTCGCGCCGGGCAAGGTGCTGACCAACGCCCACAACCTGCGGGACCGCACCACCCAGGTGAGCTTCGCCGACGGACGCGCGGTGCAGGCCACCGTCACCGGCAGCGACCTGGACGGCGACCTCGTCGTGCTGGACGTCGACACGGCCGACATCGCACCGTTGACCTGGGCGGCGGAGGCACCGACCACCGGCGACGTGGTCGTCACGGTGACCGCCGGACGCCATCGGCGCCGCGTGACCTGGGGACAGGTGACCGCGACGGAGACGGGCTTCGAGGGTCCTCGCGGCCGTCCGATCACCGGCGCGCTCGAGCATTCTGCCCCATGCGCGCCCGGCTCGTCCGGGGCACCCGTGCTCGACCGCGAGGGCCACGTCGTCGGCATCAACACCCACCGCCTCGAGTACGGCTTCTACCTGGCCCGGTCGGTGGATTCCGCACTGCGCGAGGTCGTGGACGGGATGGCAGGCGGCCGCACCTTCGAGCCTGCCCATCTCGGTGTGGCCGTGGCCCCGGCGAATGTCGCAGCGCGGCTGCGCGCGGCAGTCGGCCTCACCGGGCGTGAGGGCCTGCTCGTGCGCGAGGTTGCCGACGGCAGCCCGGCCGCGAATGCAGGCATCACCAGGGGCGACCTGCTGGTGCGCGCCGGCGACCGCGACCTGCGGACGACCGACGACCTGTTCGCCGTGCTCGGCGGCGTCAGCACCGGCGACCAGCTGGTGGCGGGCATCGTCCGCGGTGTCGAGGAACTGGACGTGACCATCACCTTCTGAGACGTGAGGAAGCCCCGGCACCGTGGGTGCCGGGGCTTCCTCACAGCTGCTACTTCAGGTCGTCCTTGTTGACCATGCCCTGGCGCTCGTCCTGGGTGTTCGTCCCGACGCCACCGACCGCGCTCGTCTGCGGGGTCAGTTCCGCACGCACCGGCGTCTCGTCGATCGCGACGTTGCCGTCGCCCCGACGCATGCCACGCTGGATCATGCCGATGATGCTGGGCTTGCCCTGCATCTTGCTCAGCACGTCGAATGCGACGGCGCCCAGCAGGACCAGGCCCTTGATCACCTGGATGAGGTTCTGGTCGACGCTCATGTTGGCAAGGCCGAGGTTCAGCACGCCCATCACGAGACCACCGATCATGGACCCGACCACCGTGCCGATACCGCCGGTCACCGCAGCGCCACCGATGAACACTGCCGCGATGGCGTCCAGCTCGAAGCCGGTGCCGTCCTTCGGGTTGGCAGCGTTCAGGTAGGCGGTGTAGACCATGCCGGCGATGCCCGCCAGCATGCTCATGTTCACCATCACGAGGAAGTCGATCCGCTTGGTGTTCACACCGGTGAGGCGGGCAGCGTTGCGGTTACCGCCGACGGCATAGATGTGCCGTCCGACGACCGTCTTCTGGGTGATGAAGGTGTAGATGATGATCAGCGCGAGCAGGATCAGGCCGACCACCGGGATGCCCTTGTAGGACGCCAGCAGCAGCATGAAGACGATGATGACGGTGCTGAGCAGCACCACCTTCACCACCGAGGTGAACACCGAGGGCAGCACCATGGCGTGCTTCTTCAGTCCGGCCCGGTTCCTCAGCTCCAGCCAGATCACCACGCCGACGCCGGCGATGGCGAGGAGCAGCGTGAGGTTGTGATAGTTCGTCACGGGACCGACCGCCGGCAGGTAGCCGTTGGCGATGGCCTGGAACGCATCCGGGACGGGGATCGACTGCGCACCGAGGATCATCAGGTCGAGGCCGCGGAACAGGAGCATGCCGGCAAGGGTCACGATGAACGCCGGTATGCCGACGTAGGCCACCCAGAATCCTTGCCACATCCCCACGAGGATGCCGATCACGATGCCGAGCAGGATCGCCAGCCACCAGCTGAAGTTCCATTCCTTCATGGCCAGTGCGACCGTCGCTCCGACGAACGCACAGACCGAGCCCACCGACAGGTCGATGTGGCCGGCGATGATGACCATCACCATGCCGATGGCGAGGATCAGGACGTAGCCGTTCTGCACCAGCAGGAGGGTGATGTTGCGGGGCTGGACGAACAAGCCGTTGGTCAGCCAGGTGAACAGGACCATCAGCAGCAGCAGGGCGATCATCATGCCGTACTGGCGCAGGTTGCCGGAGTACTTCAGGCCGCGTCGCTTCGCAGCGGCCTCAACAGGTGCAATCACCGTCGGTTCGGCCATGGTCAGTCTGCCTTTCGTTGAGTCATGTAACGCATGAGGATTTCCTGGTCGGCCTTTTCCCTTGGCACGTCGGCGGTGATGACGCCGGCGCTCAGGGTGTAGATCCGGTCACAGATGCCGAGCAGCTCCGGCAGTTCGGAGGAGATCATCAGCACCCCCTTGCCGGCGTCGGCCATCTGGTTGATCAGTTCGTAGATCTCGTACTTCGCCCCCACGTCGATGCCCCGGGTGGGCTCGTCGAGGATCAGCACGTCGGGGTCGGTGAACAGCCACTTGCCGAGCACGACCTTCTGCTGGTTGCCACCGGAGAGCTTGTTGACACCCTCCTCGATGGTCGGCGCCTTGATCCGCATGCTCTTGCGGTACCTCTCCGCCGCCACGGACTCCTGGTTGTCGTCGACAACGCCGAACCGCTGGATCTTGCTGAGACCGGCGGACGTCAGCGACTGCTTGATGGTGTCCAGGAGGTTCAGGCCGAGGCTCTTGCGGTCCTCGGTCACGTAGGCAAGGCCGGCGTTGATGGCCTGCTGGACGGTACGGATGTGCATCAGCTTGCCGTGCAGGTAGAGCTCGCCGGAGAGCTTCTGGCCGTAGGTCTGGCCGAAGACGCTGCGGGCGAACTCGGTGCGCCCTGCACCCATCAGCCCGGCAAGCCCGACGATCTCGCCGCGGCGGACGTTCAGGCTCGCGTCCTTCACGACGAGGCGCTCACCGTCCTCGGGGTGCGCGACCGTCCAGTTGCGGACGTCCATCAGCATCTCGCCGATGTTCGGGGTGTGCTCGGGGAAGCGGTGCTCGAGGTCACGACCGACCATCCCGCGGATGATCCTGTCCTCGTTGACCCCTTCGTCCAAGATGTCGAGGGTCTCGATGGTCTTGCCGTCACGGATGATCGTGATCGAGTCGGAGATGGCTTCGATCTCGTTCAGCTTGTGGCTGATCATGATGCAGGTGATGCCCTTGGTCCGCAGCTCCTTGAGGAGGCCGAGCAGGTGCCTGGAGTCGCCATCATTGAGGGCGGCCGTCGGCTCGTCGAGGATCAGGAGCTTCACGTCCTTGCCCAGTGCCTTGGCGATCTCGACCAGCTGCTGCTTGCCGATGCCGATGCTCTTGATCTGGGCGTCCGGATTCTCCTCGAGCCCCACGTGGTCGAGCAGCGCCCGGGCGCGGGCATTCGCAGCCTGCCAGTCGATGACGCCGCCCTTGGCCTGCTCATTGCCGAGGAACATGTTCTCGGTGATGGTCAGCTCAGGGATCAGCGCGAGCTCCTGGTGGATGATCGCGATGCCCGCGGTTTCACTTTCCGGGATGTTCTTGAACTTGACCTCTTGGCCATCGAAGAAGATGTCGCCCTCGTAGGTTCCGTGCGGGTAGACCCCGGACAGCACCTTCATCAGGGTGGACTTGCCGGCACCGTTCTCCCCGCAGATGCTGTGGATTTCGCCACGCTTCACTTCGAGGTTCACATCCGACAGGGCCTTGACCCCTGGAAATTCCTTGGTGATGTTGCGCATCGACAGGATGGTGTCGACCATGCGTGATACCCCTTTGTCTGTTCCTGAATGACAGGCCCCCCGCCCCCGGGGGAGATGCTGTGGTGACGGGCGCAGGACGCCCGCCACCACAGTTGAAGCAGATGAAGGTTAGGCCTTCATCTCGGCTTCGGTGTAGTAACCCGCCTTGGACAGGACGTCGACAATGTTGGACTTGTCGACAGAGACCGGCTGCAGCAGCATGGTCGGGACGACCTTGATGCCGTTGTCGTAGGTCTTCTCGTCGTTGACGGTGACCTTGCCGCCGCCCAGGACTTCCTGAACCATCGCAGCGGTGGCCTTGGCCAGCTCACGGGTGTCCTTGAAGATGGTCGAGTACTGCTCGCCCGAAAGGATCATCTTGACGGACTCGAGCTCGGCATCCTGACCGGTGACGATCGGCATGTCCTTGTCCTTGCCGTAGCCGTTGGCCTTCAGCGCAGCGATGATGCCGCGGGAGATGCCGTCGTACGGGGCCAGAACGCCGTTGACGTCCTTGTCGGAGTACGACTTGGTCAGCAGGTTCTCCATGCGCTTCTTCGCGACGCCGGCATCCCAGCGAAGGGTGGTGACCTTGTTGAAGTCGGTCTCACCGGAAACGATCTTGATGGTGCCGTCGTCGATCTTCGGCTGGAGGACGCTCATCGCGCCGTCGAAGAAGAACTTGGCGTTGTTGTCGTCGGCGGAGCCGGCGAACAGTTCGACGTTCCACGGGGACTTGGTCTTCGAAGCGGCGAGGCCGTCGAGGAGCGAGGTGCCCTGCTGAACGCCAACCTTGAAGTTGTCGAAGGTGGTGTAGTAGCTGACCGCATCGGTTTCGCGCAGCAGGCGGTCGTAAGCGATGACCGGGATGTTGGCTTCCTTGGCGTCCTTCAGCGCACCCTTGAGGGCAACGCCGTCGATGGCAGCGATGACCATCAGCTGGTTCTTCTTCGTGACCATGTCGGAGACCTGGGTCACCTGGGTCGGGATGTCATCGTTGGCGTACTGCAGGTTCACGGTGTAGCCGGCTGCCTCGAGCGTCTGCTTGAGGAAGTCACCGTCCTTGATCCAGCGCTCGGAGGTCTTGGTGGGCATGGCCACACCGATCGTTCCCTTGACGGGGGCGGCGGCGCTGCCCGAGCCCGAGGTGGATGCCGAAGGCGCTGCGGTGTTCTGGCCGCAAGCGGCCAAGGTCAGCCCCATTGCTGCGGCGGCTGCAACTGCAACCAATTTACGCATTGCTGCTCTCTTTCTAGATCCCCCGCCCCAAGCGATGAGGATCAATTTGTTGACCTGTCCGTCCGGGAAGCCCCCGGGATCGGACGATATTCAGTTGTGTGGTGTCCGGCTGGACTCGGCTCAGAAGCCCATGGCCAGCCGGTAGTAGGCGTTGTTCCAGCGCAGTTCCTTGAGGAACTGCGAGGTCTTGGTGTCCGCACCGATGAGCGCCAGCTCGACGCCCAGCATCTCGGCGAGGTCCGTGAGGTGCTCGGAGTTGAGCGCTGTCGACATCACCGTGTGGTGCGGTCCGCCGGCGCTCAGCCAGCATTCTGTGGAGGTCGCGAAGTCCGGCTTCGGTGCCCACACGGCTCGCGCGACGGGCAGGTTGGGCATCTCTGCCAGCGGCGGCACGACGGTGATCTCGTTGGCGACGAAGCGGAACCGGTCACCGAGGTCGCTCATCCCGAGGGTGACGGCGTCGCCGGGAGCGGCGTCGAACACCATGCGGACGGGGTCCTCGCGGCCACCGATGCCCAGCGGGTGCACCTCGATGCGCGGCGTGCCGACGGCGATCGACGGGCACACCTCGAGCATGTGGGCACCGAGGATCAGGTGACGGCCGGGCTCGAGGTGGTAGGTGTAGTCCTCCATGAACGAGGTGCCGCCGGGCAGGCCGGCCGCCATCGTCTTGAGGGTGCGTCCGAGGACGGCTGTCTTCCAGTCACCCTCACCGCCGAAGCCGATGCCGTCGGCCATCAGCCGCTGGACGGCAAGGCCGGGGAGCTGGCGCAGTCCGCCGAGGTCCTCGAAGTTGGTGGTGAAGGCGCCGTACCCGCCGTCGATGACGAAGCGGCGCAGGGCCACCTCGATGCGGGCGCCGTAGCGCAACGAGTCGGCGCGGTCGGCGCCGGGCTGCAGTTCCTCGGCCACGTCGTAGAGGTCGAGGTACTCGGTGATCAGGGCGTCGATCTCCGCCTCTGCCACCTGGTCGACGACGGCCACAAGGTCGTTCACCCCGTAGGTGTTCACGGAGACACCGAGACGACGCTCGGCCTCGACCTTGTCGCCCTCGGTGACCGCGACGTTGCGCATGTTGTCGCCGAACCGGGCCAGCTTCATCGTCCGCAACTCCGACCAGGCGAGGGCGGCGCGGCTCCAGATGCCGATGCGGTTGACGACCACCGGATCGGTGACGTGGCCGGAGACGGTCTTGCGCGGCACGTTGAGGCGGGTGGCGATGTAGGCGAACTCACGGTCGCCGTGGGCGGCCTGGTTCAGGTTCATGAAGTCCATGTCGATGGACGCCCACGGCAGGTCGCGGTTCACCTGGGTGTGCAGGTGCAGGAAGGGCTTGCGCAGCGCGTCCAGGCCACCGATCCACATCTTTGCGGGCGAGAAGGTGTGCATCCAGGCGATCACGCCGACGCAGTTGTCGTCGGCGTTGGCCTCGAGCATCAGGCGGCGGATCGCTGCGGCGTCGGTCAGCGTCGGCTTGGCGACGATCTCGGCCGGGATCTGCTCGGCGGCGGCGAGGGCGTTGGAGATCTGGGCGGACTGATCGCGCACCTGCAGCAGCACGTCATCGCCGTAGAGGCCCTGGCTGCCGGTCAGGAACCAGATCTGCTTGCTCATTTGGTGCTTCCTTGTCCATAGACGTTCTGGTAACGGTCGAAAAGCTTGTCGATGTCGTCCTGCGCGATCGCGACGGGCTCGCCGAGCTGACGCGCGTAGTGGACGGTGCGGGCGACGTCCTCGACCATCACGGCTGCCTTGACGGCGTCCCGGGCGTCCTTGCCGATGGTGAAGGGGCCGTGGTTGGCCATCAGGACCGCCCGAGAGCGGCTGTGACGCAGGGTCTCGACGATGCCGCGGCCGATGGAGTCGTCACCGATCAGTGCGAACGGGCCGACCGGGATGTCGCCGCCGAACTCGTCGGCCATCATGGTGAGCACGCACGGGATGGGCTCGCGGCGCGCGGCCCAGGCTGTGGCGTAGTCGGAGTGCGTGTGCACGACCCCGCCCACCTCGGGCAGGTGCTTGTAGACGTAAGCGTGGGCGGCGGTGTCCGAGGACGGAGCGCGCGAGCCCTCCACCAGGTTGCCGTCGAAGTCACAGACCACCATCGCCTCCGGCGTGAGGTCGTCGTAGGAGACACCAGACGGCTTGATGACCAGCAGGTCCGCGCCGGGAACCCGGGCGGAAACGTTGCCTGCGGTCCAGACGACCAGACCATTGCGGGGCAGTTCATTGTGCAGCGCGGCAACCTCTGACTTGAGGTTGTCCACCAATTCGCGGAGTTCTGCTGTTATGTCGGTCACTGCTGGACTCCGGTTCCGCCCGCCCGGTGGAAACCCACGCCGACAAGGCTGTTCGCGGCATACGTCACTTCGATGTGCTCCCTGTACTGACGGCTTCGTTGCCCGCCACCCAGGATGTTACCGGTACCACAGCCCCATTCGTGACATCTGGAGATAACAGTTTGATATCGGTAACACTACTGTCAGTCGACTGTGCGCGGCCGGTCAACGTGGCTGAGCGAACGCAGCCCGTGATCGAGGTGCCAGCCGATGAAGGCGGCAACCATGCCGCTGCCCTGCCTCAGGGTGGGAGCGGGAATCCCGCGCGTCGAGGGCCAGTCGCCGGCCAGCAGCGCGCCCAGGTAGGTCACCGTCACCGGGTCAGGATGGGCAGAACCGGGTGGACGGCAACGTCGGCACACCATGCCGCCGAGCTGCGGCGAGAACGCCTCGTGGGGACCCGCTGCGCCACAACGGGCACAGTCACCGAGAGTGGGTGCGTAGCCGGCGAGGGCCACCGCCCGCAGCAGGTAGGCGTCCATCACCATGGTCGGCGGACGCGCCCCGTCCGAGGTGCCCGCGGTGAGGGCCTGCAGTGCGCCGACCAGCAGCTGGAACTGTTGCAGAGCAGGCTCACCCTCCTCGGTCACGAGCCGGTCCGCGGTCTCGATCATCACCTGTCCGGTGGTGTAGCGCTCGTAATCATGTGCCAGCGGCTCGGAGTACGGGTGCAGGGTCACTGCCTGGGTGATCACGTCCAGCGTCCTGCCGGTGGCGAATTGCAGGTCGACGTGGCTGAACGGCTCGAGCCGCGCGCCGAATTTCGACGACGTCCTGCGGACGCCGCGGGCGACAGCCCTCACCTTGCCGTGGCTCCTCGAGAGCATGGTGATGATGCGGTCGGCCTCGCCCAGTTTGTGGGTGCGGAGGACGACCGCCTCGTCACGGTAGGTCGGCATCTGGCCATTCTCCCCCGCTGTACGGCATCTCCGGTCCAGGCTGCTGTGGGCGTGGCGTTGTTAGCGCACACACCGGACTGCAATGATGGCGTCGTTCACTGGTTCGGTGCGGACAGCGACCGCCGCGCGGAGCCACCACAAGGAGGATCAACGATGATCGACGGCCCGGCAGCCACCAGCATTCGCGAAGCGATCGAAGGCGGTCAGACCGCCCTTGGTATCGAGTTCGGTTCCACAAGGATCAAGGCCGTGCTCATCGGCCCCGACAACCAGCCGGTGGCGACCGGCAGCCACGACTGGGAGAACCAGTTCGTCAATCGGGTCTGGACCTATTCCGTTGATGCGGTCTGGGCGGGACTGCAGGACTGTTACGCGTCCCTTGCAGCAGACGTGAAGGCCCGCTACGGGGTGGAGCTGGTGCACGTCGGCTCCCTCGGAGTGTCGGCGATGATGCACGGCTACATGGCCTTCGATGCTGCCGGCGAGCTGCTGGTGCCGTTCCGGACGTGGCGCAACACGATCACCGGCGAAGCCGCCGAGCAGCTGAGCGAGCTGTTCAGCCACAACATCCCGCAGCGCTGGAGCATCGCCCACCTCTACCAGGCGATCCTGAACGGAGAGGACCACGTCGCAGCGATCACGCACCTGAACACGCTGGCCGGGTACGTGCACTGGCAGCTCACCGGCAGCAAGGTGCTCGGTGTCGGGGACGCCAGCGGAATGTTCCCGATCGACATCACCACCGGCGGCTACAACGCCGCGATGGTCACCCAGTTCGACGACCTGGTGGCAGCGAAGGGCTTCGACTGGACGCTGGGCGGCATCCTTCCCGACGTCCTCCCCGCCGGAGCGGCTGCCGGCACCTTGACCGAGGCCGGCGCCCTGCTGCTGGATCCGAGTGGGACGCTGCAAGCCGGCATCCCGCTGTGCCCGCCCGAGGGCGACGCCGGCACCGGCATGGTGGCCACCAACTCCGTGGCCCGGCGCACCGGCAACGTCAGCGCGGGCACCTCGATCTTCGCGATGGTGGTGCTGGAGCACGAACTGTTGGCCCGACACTCCGAGCTCGACCTCGTCACCACACCGGCCGGCGACCTGGTCGCGATGGTGCACTGCAACAACGGCGCCAGCGAGCTCAACGCCTGGGTGGGGCTGTTCGGCGAGTTCGCCACCCGGCTCGGCGCCGGCGGCGACTCCAATGCCGTCTTCGAGACCCTGTTCCGGGCAGCGCTCGAGGGCGAGGCCGACTGCGGTGGGCTGCTGTCCTACAACTACCTGTCCGGTGAGCACATCACCGGCCTGCACGAGGGCCGCCCGCTGTTCACCCGCACGCCGGACAGCACGTTCAGCCTCGCGAACTTCATGCGCACCCACCTGTACGCATCGCTGTCGACACTGAGGATCGGCATGAACGTCCTGCTCAAGGACGAAGCCGTCGAACTCGACTCGATGTTCGCCCATGGTGGGCTGTTCAAGACCAAGGGAGTGGCCCAGCGCTTCCTCGCCGCGGCTCTCGACACGTCCGTGTCGGTCGGTGACATCGCCGGCGAGGGTGGAGCCTGGGGCATCGCCCTGCTGGCCGCCTACCTGCGTGACAAGGCAGAGGGCCAGGACCTGGCCTCCTACCTCGGCGAGAAGGTGTTCGCCGGCGCTGCCCTGGAATCGGTCGACGCCGATCCCGCCGACGTCGCCGGGTTCACCGCCTACGTCGAGCGGTTCACCGCGGGGCTGCCGATCGAGCAGGCGGCGGTCGCCCACAGCTGATCCCCACGCAGCGGAACGCGCTCCGTCACGGACCGAGTTGGGGACGGTTCCAACTCGGTCCAGACTCCGGGTGGACCGAGTTGGTACCGTCCCCGACTCGGTCCTGAACGGTACGGGTGTCCCTGCCGACTTTCCCGCGCGCGTTTCGAGTGTGGCCGTACGCTTCTGGAATGGGTCTCCTTCGCGTCAGCGTCGACCACGTGGTCCGCATCTCAGCAACCTCTGCCCGCGTCCACGCCCGCGTCCGCGGGTCCTCACTGGTCGCTGCAGGCGTCGCGGGCCGCAAGGCCGCAGAAGTGCGTGACGTGGTAGCAGCGCTGGCAGCCGGCGGTATCGGCGAGGACGCCGTCGAGGTGGCCGGCGTCCGGCTCGCCACCAGCGAAGGACGCATCCTGCGCAGCCAGAGCGTCGACATCCAGCTGGTCGTCACGGCGGACCCCGAACAGTTGCCCGACGTGCTGGGCGTGCTTGCCGACCGTCCCGGCGTTGCCGTGGAGAACCTCGAGTGGGTCTACGACGAGTTCGAGTCCAGCATCACCGCCGCAGCGGAAGCGATGAGGAAGGCGCGGCGGAAGGCCGAAGCGATCGCCGCTGCCGCCGGTCTCGAGGTGACCGGTATGGCCACCGCCAGTGACTCCTGGAGCATGCCGCAGGCCCAGGTGCAGTTCGCAGGTGAAGGCATGATGTACGTGGCCCGGGCCAGCGCTCCACCGCTCGACCTCGGAGTGGAAATCAACGCGACCACGGAGCTCTCCACGCATCTCAGCGTGGATTTCGAGTTGTCCCCGTAGGGTGGGGCCATGCATCGCATCTCGACGTTGAGAGTGTCGCCGATCTGCCTCGGTGGGAACGTGTTCGGGTGGACTGCTGACCCGGCGAATACCGAGGCCATTCTCGACGCGTTCCTTGACGGCGGCGGGAACTTCATCGACACCGCCGACGTCTATTCGGCCTGGATTCCCGGCCACCGCGGCGGCGAGTCCGAGAGCCTGATCGGCGGCTGGCTCGGCCATCGCGGCACCAGGGACAAGGTCGTGATCGCCACCAAGGTGGCCAAGCACCCGATTCACCGCGGGCTGCGTCCGGCGAACCTCAAGATCTGCCTTGACGGGTCGCGGCGCCGGCTCGGCACGGACACGATCGACCTGTACTACGCGCACGAGGACGATGCCCACGTACCGATCGCCGAATGGGTGGGCGCCTTCGACCAGATGATCCAGCACGGCTCGATCAAGCACTGGGGTCTGTCGAACTTCACACTCGCCCGCACGCAGGAAGTCATCGAGGTCGCTACCCGCGAGGGCCTGGCACTGCCCGTGGCCGTGCAGCCCGGCTACAACCTCGTGCACCGCGCAGAAGTCGAGACCAGCGGCCTCGGCGCCTTCTGTGTCGAAAACAAGCTTGCGCTGGTGCCCTACTACGGGCTCGCCTCCGGCTTCCTTACCGGCAAGTACGCGCGCGGCGAGGCAGTCCACGGTCAACGTGCTGGACGGGTGAAGACCTATGCCACCGACGAAGGCTTCGCCGTTGTCGATGAGGTCGTCGCCATCGCGGACGAACTCGGCGTCGACCCGGCCACCGTCGCCCTTGCCTGGGTGCGCCAGCAGCCCGGAGTGGTCGCGCCGATCGCTTCGGTGAGTTCCGCGGACCAGTTGCCCGCCATCCTCGCCGCGGCAGAACTCAAGCTGTCACGCTCGCACATCAACCGACTGACGAGGGTCTCCGCACCGTTCTGTTGAGCCCCGAAACGCGAAGCGCGGCACGAAAGGGGACAGTCCCCTTTCGTGCCGCGAGTGCGCCTGGCCGAGTCCCCCCGGGCTCAGCTCTCGACGCTGCCCTCGATCTGAGTCGCCCCGCCGCTGTGGGCAACGGCGATCTTGCGGGGCTTGGCCTCCTCGGCGACAGGGATCCGCAGGCTGAGCACGCCATCGCGGTACTCCGCACCGATCTTGTCCAGTGCCACGCCGTAGCCGAGCGTCAACTGGCGCGCGAACGTACCGGCCGGGCGCTCGTGCACCAGCCACTTCTGCTCATCGCTGGTCTCGACAGTGCGCTCTGCACGCACGGTCAGGGTGCGGTCATCCACGTCGACATCGATCGATGCCGGGTCGACGCCGGGCAGGTCGACGCGGGCGACGAAGACGTCACCGTCGCGGTACAGGTCCATCGGCATGGCGCTGCTGGCAGGCGTGCGGGCGACGTCGGAGAACCACCTGTCCACCTGGCTGAAGGGATCGAATGCTCGTGCCATCTGGCTCACTTCCTCTCGTCTGGTTGGCACTCTCACTGTCCGAGTGCTAACTCCATTCTGCGACGATCCACCCTCCAGATCAAGAGTTGAGTCAAGGACACTCAATCTGTTCGCGGGTGGCGTACAACCGTCATCCGTCCCGACTCGCCTACTCCTTGGCCCGCTTCGCGGCCCGCGTCCGGACTCGTCGCCGATCCGGCGCGAGCGCCGGAAACGGCTCCTCGTCTAGGGTGATGGTGTGGCGAAACGCAAGGAAATCCGTCCACCGGTACCCCACCCCTCCGGGGCCAGGCCACCGGTGATCGACGCGCGGGCGCTGCCCCGGCACGTCGCGATCGTGATGGACGGCAACGGCCGCTGGGCGAAAGCGCGGAACCTGCCACGCACCGACGGGCACGCCCGCGGGGAGGATGCGCTGTTCGACGTGATCGAGGGCGCCATCGAGCTCGGCATCAAGAACCTCTCCGCGTACGCCTTCTCCACGGAGAATTGGCGCCGCTCCCCCGACGAGGTCCGCTGGCTGATGGGCTTCAACCGGGACGTCATCCACCGACGCCGCGACCAGCTGGACGCTCTTGGCGTGCGCATCCGGTGGGCCGGGCGCACCCCGAAGCTGTGGCGCAGCGTGATCAACGAGCTGGAGGACGCCGAGCGGCAGAGCGCCGGCAACAGCGTGCTGACCCTGCAGTTCTGCGTGAACTACGGCGGACGCGCGGAGATCGTGGACGCCGCCCGCGCGATCGCCGAGGCTGCCGTACGGGGCGAACTCGACCCTTCACGCCTCACCGAGGACAGGTTCCGGCGCTTCCTCGACGAACCCGAGATCCCCGACGTGGACCTGTTCATCCGCTCCTCCGGTGAGCAGCGCACGTCCAACTTCCTTCTGTGGCAGTCGGCCTACGCGGAGATGGTGTTCATGGACCGGTTGTGGCCCGACTTCGACCGCAGGGACCTGTGGCGAGCTGTCGAGGACTACGCGCAGCGCGACCGTCGCTATGGCGGCGCCCAACCGAACGTTGTCGGCTGATGTCGCCCTTCCTTGCTGTCCACTCGCCGATACTGGGCACCGATGTCGAGATCCGCGTCGACGGGGAGCCGGAGGCTGCGCTCGCCGCGGACGCCGCAGCGGTGGCCGAGTTCGAACGACTGAACCCTGTGTTCACGGTCTACGACGAGTCCAGCGAACTGATGCGCTGGCGACGGGGCGAGGTGGACGACTGTTCCGCGGAACTCACCGAGGTGCTGGCCGCGGCCCTGCAGTGGCACCAGGTCAGCGGTGGCGCGTTCCACCCGGCGATCGCACCGTTGCGCCTGCGGTGGCTGCAGGCCGCGGCCGAGGACAAGTTGCCCGATGCGGCAGAACTCGCCGACCTGGCCGCAGAGTGCGCCACCCTGCCCTATACCGTTGAGGCGGGCACGGTGCGCCGCCTCGGCGACTGCTCGGGTGTCGACCTCAATGCGATCGCCAAGGGCTACATCGTTGACCGCGCCGCCGCCGTTGCCTTCGCCGTCGACGGTGTCGATGCCGTCATGATCAACGCAGGGGGCGACCTCCGTCATCATGGCGTCGGATCGGTACTGGTCGGCATCGAGGATCCGGCGAACGCCTTCGACAACGCTCCCCCGCGCTGGCGGGTGCAGCTCACCGAAGCGGGCCTTGCGACATCGGGGTCCGCCCGGCGGGGGTTCACGGTCGCTGGCCTGTGGATGAGTCACGTGCTCGACCCGCGCACGGGCTGGCCGGTGGGTCACACCACCTCCTGCTCCGCGATCGCTGCGGACGCGACGTCCGCGGACGCGCTTTCCACCGTCCTCGGCGTGCTGTTGCCGGACGAGGCGCTGGCGCGCGCGGAGGCGGAAGGCTGGGCCTGCCTGCTGGTCGGTCCCGGTGGCAGCGCCCGGTCCAGCTCCGCCTGGCTAGCTGAAGAGTATGAGGACGACACCGCCGACAACGCCGACGATAAGCAGGACGAGGGCACTGCGCCGTCGTCGCTGGATCAGTAGGCCGAGCACGAGACCAGTAAGGGAGACCAGCGCCAGACCGACGGCGGCCACGTCGATGGTCCACGACCACGCGGTGGACGTGTGCCGGCCCTTGTGCAGGTCGTTGGCGATCGCGATCAGGCCGTACCTGGTGGATTCCATCGCGAAGCTGCCGGTACTGACGCTGAACGTTGCACTGCCGGTGTAGCCCGGCCCCGCGTAACTGATACGCCCCGCGTCACCGTCAGCGCCGTAATCGGTGATCTGGCCCGATGCGCCCTGCTGGGAGCGGAGGTACTCGCTGATCACGAGGTAATTGGGCACGCCCTGTGCCGTGGCTCCGGACGGGAGCTGGCCTTCGGTCTTCGTCACCGTCGGCGACTGCCCGAACGTCCAGTCCTGGTGGTTCAGGGTCAACCCCGTGATCGAGAAGAAGAGCACGACCAGCAGGCTGGACATGCTCAGCCACGAGTGCAGGACCCGGGTAAGCCTCTGGCCCTTGTTCCTGACCGGACGCCGGCGTCGACGGGCCACCGGGACGGGGGGCGCGGTGTCGGTCATGCCGGCGCGTAGGCGATCGCGACGGCGGAGAGTTCACCGTTTCCGGGGAGCTGCTGCTTGACCGCCTTGCCGGTCACCTCGACGGCGCCGGTGACCAGCGAGTAGGGGCCGTGTTCTCGGGTGGCCTCGACGCAGAGCGTGTAGGTGCCGTCGGCGACTTGCCTCCCGTCGAGGTCGGTGAGGTCCCAGGCGAGGTTGTAGCTGCCCGCGGCCCTGGTGGCGCTGGACGTCGTATCCACACCGCCGGAGGCCGCGTACCAGCGATGCAATTCCGACAGCCAGCGGTCCTGGCCGTTCTGCAGGTGCCACAGCGAGATCGTCCGCACGAGCTTGCCCGCCGAATCCTCCAGCCAGACCGCGATGTACGGATTGCGCACCATGCCGCCGGGACCGCGATGGCCTCCGCCTCCCTGACCCTTCCCGTCCCCGCCGCCTGAGGCCGTCGCGCCGGCATCAGCAGTGAAGCTGAACGCGATGGCGAACTGGCCGGCAGCCGCACTCGCTGTGGGAGCGGGAGCTGTGGCGGCTCCCGTCGCTGCGGTCGTCCCGGAGGTCGGGGTCAGGACCTTCGCGTCGTCCGCGGCACACCCTGCGATGCCCAGCAGCGCTGCCGTCGACACCCCTTGCAGCAGCGCGCGGCGCGAGACCGCAGAGAATCGGGACGTCGCCGGCATGTGTGTGCTCCTGTTCCCGGGCAAGCTTCGGAATCCCAACCCAATCGAGGAAACCTGTGCAACTGCTGTGATCCAGCGATGTGTCGCCCGTGACAGGCGGTGAGCCTGACGATCAGGTCAGTCGGCGCCGGCTTCCATGCCGGAACGCTCCTGGGCCGCCTCGATCGCCGAGTCGGTCTCCACACCGGTGGTGATCGCGTCGGCGTTGCCGGACTCGAGCGAGCCGACCAGTGCGGACACCTCGCCGCCAACGAGACCGAGCTGGGCGTACTGCTCCAGACGGGTGCGGGAGTCGGCGATGTCGAGGTTGCGCATCGTCAGCTGGCCGATCCGGTCCAGCGGTCCGAAGGCTGCGTCCCCGACGCGTTCCATGGAGAGCTTCTCGGGGTCGTAGGAGAACGAGGAACCCTCGGTGTCGAGGATCGAATAGTCCTCACCGCGGCGCAGGCGAAGGGTCACCGAGCCTGAAACGGCCGAGCCGACCCAGCGTTGCAGCGACTCGCGCAGCATCAGGGACTGCGGGTCGAGCCAGCGTCCCTCGTACATCAGCCGGCCGAGCTTGCGGCCCTCCTGCTGGTAGTTGGCGAGCGTGTCCTCGTTGTGGATCGCGCTGAGCAGGCGTTCGTAGCAGATGTGCAGCAGCGCCATTCCCGGAGCCTCGTAGATGCCGCGGCTCTTGGCTTCGATGATGCGGTTCTCGATCTGGTCGCTCATGCCAAGGCCGTGGCGTCCGCCGATCCCGTTGGCCTCCATGACCAGGTCGACGGCGGTCGCGAACGTCCTGCCGTTGATCGCGACCGGGCGACCCTGCTCGAAGGTGATCGTCACGTCCTCCGAGGCGATCTCGACGGTCGGGTCCCAGAACCGGACGCCCATGATCGGGTCGACGATCTCGATGCCCACGTTGAGGTGTTCGAGCTCCTTGGCCTCGTGGGTGGCGCCCCAGATGTTGGCGTCGGTGGAGTAGGCCTTCTCCTTGGAGTCGCGGTACGGCAGGGCGCGCTCGGCCAGCCACTGGGACATCTCCGCGCGACCGCCGAGCTCGCGCACGAAGTCAGCGTCCAGCCACGGCTTGTAGATGCGCAGCTGCGGGTTGGCCAGCAGGCCGTAGCGGTAGAACCGCTCGATGTCGTTGCCCTTGTAGGTGGAGCCGTCGCCCCAGATCCAGACGTCGTCCTCGCGCATCGCGCGGACCAGCATGGTGCCGGTGACGGCCCGTCCGATCGGCGTCGTGTTGAAGTAGGTGCGACCGCCGGTGCGGATGTGGAAGGCGCCGCAGACCAGCGCGACGAGACCCTCCTCGACCATCGCGGTACGGCAGTCGACCATGCGGGAAAGTTCCGCGCCGTACGCTCCGGCGCGGCCCGGGACGGACGCGATGTCGGGCTCGTCGTACTGGCCCAGATCGGCGGTGTAGGTGCACGGAATGGCACCCTTCTCGCGCATCCAGGCGACGGCCACGGACGTGTCCAGGCCTCCAGAAAAGGCGAGGCCGACGCGTTCGCCGACGGGAAGTTCGGTGAGGACCTTGGACATGAGGGCGATCTTATCGGCCCGACCCGGCAGGCTCGCCCGCAACGGTCCCCGTGGGCGGCACCGCCCCACACCCTCACACCCTGACCCTCACACCCCTGACACCCTGACACCCTGACACCCCCCACCGCGCCGAGGGCCAGCCTTAACGCCGAGCACCAGCCCGTGGGTGCTGGCTGTGGACGCCAAGGCTGGCTCTCGATGTCGTGGACGGGGCGGACGGGTCCAGCGCGTGACGAAGCCGGTAGTCGAGTTGGCCGTTCCACAGGTCTCGCCAGGTCCAGCGAATAACCTTGCACCCTGCGGCAACCAGGGCCTGCTCGCGAAACTTCTCCGCGTCGATTACATCCCCCGCGGTCTGGCCAGGACGAAGCAGCTCTCCGTACTTCGCCATTCCGTCGAACTCGCCCACCACCCCTTCGGCTTCCCACCAGAAGTCGACGCGAGCCACCAGATTGCCGAAGTCGTCGAACAGTTCCACCTGAGGCGTCGGAACCGGGACTCCGGCTCGGTGGATCCGTACACGGCTCAAGGACTCACCAGGGCTCTCCGATCGAGCATCGGCGAACTCGAGGGCGGCCGCTGCCATGCGGCAGCCACGCCCACCCACGACGTGGCGGAGCAGTTCTCCGCGGTCCAACCGGGACCGCAGGGCTGCGTCCGCCACCATGACGGCTTCTGGGAACGGCAGTCTCCGCGTGAGGTCGCACGTTGTGCGGAACAGGCTTGTGACGGGAAAGCCGTCGACTTCCGTGGTGTCACCAGGGCTCAGTTGAGCGCGGCGAGCGTGCAGCGTCCTCGTGATCGCGCCGTGTCCACCCGCAGTTCGCACGGCAACGACTTCATCCAGTCGTCGGGACAGGAGCGGCAGTCCGTGAAGCACCGCAGCCGACTCATGGGCGAAGTAGGTGTCCGGCCCGAGGAAGGGTGCCGTCGCCTCGATCTTCATCCGATGGACAGCAGTCCTGGTCGCCTCTTCGAACTCCGCGACCACGCCGCGACGGAGCCTCACCAGGCTGCCGTCCCGCAGAGCCGCCGCCAACTGGGTGCGCGTCCGTCCCTGGTCGCGCCAATCCTCGAGTGTGATCAGCTTCATGCCAGCACCTTCGGCAACCCGACCGTCCCCGCGTCCACCGTCCACAACCCGACCCACCTCGACGCTCGCATCCACAAGCGTCACCAACCACCGAGGGCCAGCCTTCGCGTCAAGAGCCTGCCCCTGGGGGGTGGCTCTCGGCGTTAGGGCTGGCCCTCGGTGAGAGGCGCTGCGGAACATCGATCCGGTCGGTGAACTCAATCAGTCGACGACGGGTCTCGTCGTCATACGTTTCCAGCGAGCAGCTTCGGTACGAGCTGTCCCCGCCAGCGATTGGGCCCACCGGCCGGATCGACGTTCCGCAGTGCACGGACTCCGGTCCTACCGGTTCGGCCGTTCAGCCAGCGCGGCGGGCCTCACGGTTGAGCGCACCGACAACGGCCCGCAGCGAAGCGGTGACGATCGACTCGTTCATGCCGACACCCCACAGGACGTGCGTGTCCTCGCCCGTGCCGAGCTCTGTCTCCACATAGGCCGCCGCCTGGGCGTCACCGCCGGAGGACAGGGCATGCTCGGCATAGTCCAGCACCCGGACGTGGTAGCCGAGGATCCCGAGCGCATCGACGAAGGCGGACACCGGGCCGTTGCCCTCGCCCGTGATCTCCTTCTGCACGCCGCGGTCCGTCACGGTCGCCGTCACGGTGTAGCCACCGCCGTTGGACACCGACTTCACCGTGATGAGTTCCAGCGGCGTGGCGTCCTCGAGGTATTCGCCGGAGAAGATCTTCCACATCTCGTCGGCGTTCACCTCGCCACCCTCGGAATCGGTGCGGGCCTGGACGACGCGTGAGAACTCCATCTGCAGCCGACGCGGCAGGTCCATGTGGTGCTCGGACTTCATGATGTACGCCATGCCCCCCTTGCCGGACTGCGAGTTGACCCGGATCACGGCCTCATAGGTACGGCCGACGTCGTGCGGGTCGATGGGCAGGTAGGGCGCTTCCCACGGAATCTCGTGCAGTCCCTTACCTTGTGCGGCAGCCTGCTTCTCCAGTACTTCCAGACCCTTCTTGATGGCGTCCTGGTGGGAGCCGGAGAAGGCGGTGTAGACCAGGTCGCCCGCGTATGGGTGGCGCGGGTGGACGGCCATGTTGGTGCAGTACTCCACCGTGCGACGGATCTCGTCGATGTCGGAGAAGTCGATCTTGGGGTCGACGCCCTGCGTGAACAGGTTCAGGCCGAGGGTGACCAGGCAGACATTGCCGGTGCGCTCACCGTGCCCGAACAGGCATCCCTCGACCCGGTCGGCGCCGGCCATCAGCGCCAGTTCGGTGGCAGCAACCGCCGTCCCGCGGTCGTTGTGCGGGTGCAGCGAGATGGCGACGTTCGGACGGTTCCGGACGTGGCGTCCGAAGTACTCGATCTGGTCGGCGTAGGTGTTCGGCGTCGACCGCTCGACGGTGGCGGGCAGGTTGAGGATGATCTCGCGACCCGGTGCGGGCTGCCAGACGTCCATCACCTGGTTGCAGATCTCGATCGCGAAATCTGTCGGGGTCTGCGTGAAGATCTCCGGGCTGTACTGGTAGCCGAACTCGACGTCGGTCAGGTTCTGCTCGGCGTATTTCATGACCAGCTCGGTGCCGCGGGTCGCCATGGCGATGCACTGCGCCTCGTCGATGTTGAACACCACGCGCCGGAACAGTTCCGCCGTCGCGTTGTACATGTGGATGTTCGCTCGGTGCGCCCCGATCAGGGACTGCGCTGTGCGCTCGATCAGGTCCTCACGAGCCTGGGTGAGCACCGTGACGGTGACATCCTCGGGGATCGCGTTGCCGATGATCAGGCTGCGCACGAAGTCGAAGTCCGTCTGGGACGCGGAGGGGAAACCGATCTCGATCTCCTTGTAGCCCATCCGCACCAGCAGGTCGAACATCTTCCGCTTGCGGGACGGGGTCATCGGGTCGATCAGGGCCTGATTGCCGTCGCGCAGGTCGGTGGACAGCCACCGGGGCGCTTCGGTGATCTTCTTCGTCGGCCAGGTGCGGTCGGGCACGTCGATCGGCTCGAAGGCTGTGTACCGGGTGAAGGGCATCGGACTGGGCTGCTGCATCGGGACAGGCTGCGGCCGCGTCGGGAAAGTATTGATGGTCATGGGTTCCTCGCTGTGCGGGCTGGTGCCAGGCGCGTGCAGAACTCCGCAGCGAGGAGGCCTGATCAGGTTCTAGGCCTCGCTGCGGCGACCAAGCAGGAGTCGCGCCCATGACATGGCAGCCATGTTTGCACACTCGCAGGGGTTCGCCAACCCTGTGGCCGGGTTCTGGAACACCTCGCCATCGATCCCTGAGCTCGACGAAGGTCAGAAGCCCAGACGGTTGAGGTGCTTGGGGTTGCGCTGCCAGTCCTTCAGCACCTTGACCCGCAGGTCGAGGTGGACGGGCATGCCGATCAGCTCGGCGATCTGCAGGCGGGCGGCGGTGCCGACTTCCTTCAGCCGCGAACCCTGGTGGCCGATGACGATCCCCTTCTGGGAATCCCGCTCGACGATCATGGCGGCGAAGATGTCCATCAACGGCTTGTCCGCCGGACGGTCGGCGCGCAGCCCCATCTCCTCGATCGTGACCATCAAGGAGTGCGGCAGTTCGTCCTGGACGCCCTCGAGCGCGGCCTCCCGGATCAGTTCTGCGATCCGGGTCTCCGTCGGCTCGTCGGTCACCTCACCGTCCGGGTAGAGCGGCGGGCCCTCCGGCAACAGCTTGATCAGCTCGTCCGTGACAACGTCCACCTGGTCATCGGTCACGGCGGAGACGGGGATGATGCTGGCCCAGCGAATGCCGAGCTCCTCCTCCAGCGACGCGATCTTCAGCAGGTGCTCCGCCATCCGCACCGGCTTCACCAGGTCGGACTTGGTGGCAAGGGCCACAAGGATCGGACGCCGCGGCAGCTTGGCGATCTCGCTGACGAGGTAGGTGTCGCCGGGACCGATCCGCTGGTCGGCCGGCAGGCAGACACCGACCACGTCCACGTCGGCCCAGGTCTCGCGAACCAGGTCGTTCAGCCGCTCGCCCAGCAGCGTCCGTGGACGGTGGAGTCCGGGGGTGTCGATCACGACGAGCTGCGCGCCGGGGCGGTTGACGATGCCGCGGACGGCATGCCGGGTGGTCTGCGGCTTGGAGGAGGCGATGGCGATCTTCTGCCCCACCAGCGCGTTGGTGAGGGTCGACTTGCCCGCGTTCGGACGTCCGACGAAACAGGCGAAGCCTGACCTGCTGATGTCTGTGTTCATGTGCTGCGTACCGCCGATTCCTGGGCAAGTTTGGCCGCAGCCTCGGCGGCGGGGTCTCCTTCTTCCGGTGCCGGCGACGCCAGGACCGTTGTGATCGTGTGACGGCGGTCGTTGCCGCGTTCTGCCACGAGCTCGATGCCTTCCCACTGCACCGTCGAACCCGGGATCGGCACCTTGTTCAGCAGCTTGGCCATCAGCCCGAGCACGGTGTCGACGTCCTCGTCGTCCACCTTCAGGCCGAACAGCTCGCCGAGGTCGTCGATCGGGAGCCGTGCCCACACCCGGAACCGGCTCTCGCCCAGCTCCGTGACCGGCGGCACCTCGTCGTCGTACTCGTCCACGATCTCGCCGACGATCTCCTCCAGCACGTCCTCGATGGTGGCGAGGCCGGACGTGCCGCCGAACTCGTCGATCACGATCACGACGTGGCTGCGGGTCAGCTGCATCTCGCGCAGCAGCTCGTCCACCGGCTTGGAGTCGGGGCAGAAGCTCGGCGGGCGCATCAGGGTGTCGACGGTCTCGTTCGTCTGCGCCTTCGGGTTGTCGTACATCCGGCGGATGACGTCCTTGAGGTAGAGCACGCCGACGACGTCGTCGACGTCCTCACCGATCACCGGGATGCGGCTGAAGCCTGAGCGCAGGGCCAGCGAAACACCTTGCCGCAACGTCTTGCTGCGCTCGATGTAGACCATCTCGGTGCGCGGCACCATGACTTCCTTGACGATCGTGTCACCGAGTTCGAACACCGAGTGGATCATCTGCCGTTCGCCGGCCTCGATCACCTCGCGTGCCTCGGCCATGTCCACCAGGTCGCGAAGTTCGGCCTCGGACGTGAACGGGCCGTCGGTGAATCCCCGTCCCGGGGTGAGGACATTGCCGATCACGATCATCAGCTGCGGCACGGGCCCGAGGACGGTGGTCAGCACGGACAGCGGGACGGACGCTGTGAGCGCCACCGACTCGGCGTGCTGACGGCCCAGCGTTCGCGGGGCGACACCGAGCACGATGAAGGAGATCGCCAGCATCGTCGCGGACGGGTAGAGGATCTGCTCCCAGGCCTGCGAGAAGTTCTCGAAGAAGACCAGCGCGACGAGCACGATCGCGATCACCTCGAGCATGATCCGCAGGAACAGCGAGGTGTTCAGGTACGGCGCCGGGTCCTGGGCCATCTGGAGCAGCCGCTGCGCCCCGGGCCGGCCGTCGGCGACCAGCTTCTCGGCACGCGACTTCGACACCGAGGACAGGGCGGAGTCCGCTGTCGTCATCAGTGCTGCGAGCAGGATGCATACGGCGGCGATGGCCAGCAGGATCCACTGGGTCTGGGTCAACGGGTGATCTCTCGCCTTGCTCTGGTCTGTGGGGGCATCAGTCTATCGGCACGCAGGCGCGGCCCCTTCGTGACGCCTCGTTCGCTCCGCTCACGAAGCTCCTCAGGGACCGGGATCAGGCCTCCTTCGCTCCGCTCACGAAGCTCCTCAGGGACCGGGATCAGGCCTCGTTCGCTCCGCTCACGAAGCTCCTCAGGGACCGGGACGCTCAGGAGCGACTGGCTCCCCAGGCGGCGATCACCTTGTCGTTCAGGTCGAACATGACCTTCTTCTCCGCCGGCTCGGCGTGGTCGTGGCCCAGCAGGTGCAGCAGGCCGTGCACCAGCAGGTAGTCGGCCTCCTCTTCCGGCGTCCGGTTGCTGTCGGCAGCCTGCGCAGCGGTCACCGTCGGGCAGAGCACGATGTCGCCCAGCAGCCCGAGCGGCGGCTCCTCGTCGGGCTCGGGAGCGCGCAACTCGTCCATCGGGAAGCTGAGCACGTCGGTGGGTCCGGGCTCGCCCATGAACTTCTGGTGGTAGGCGCTCATCGTCGCCTCGTCCACCAGCACGATCGACAACTCCGCCTGCGGGTGGATCCGCAACGCATCGAGGGCGAACGTGGCCAGTTGCACCAGACGTTCGGTGTCGACCGACTCCCCCGACTCGTTGTTCAGTTCGATCATCAGTTCTTCCTCACTGGTGGCAGCGTCGCCTCGAAGCGGTCGTAGGCTGCCACGATCCGCCCGACCAGCCGGTGACGCACCACATCATGGCTGGTGAGGCGGCAGAACGCGATGTCGTTCACGCCGTCGAGGATGTCCTCCACGACGGTCAGGCCGCTGCGGGTGCCGGTCGGCAGGTCGATCTGGGTGACGTCACCGGTGACGACGATCCGCGAGCCGAACCCGAGACGCGTGAGGAACATCTTCATCTGCTCCTGCGAGGTGTTCTGCGCCTCGTCGAGGATGATGAAAGCGTCGTTGAGCGTCCGGCCACGCATGTAACCGAGCGGGGCGACCTCGATGGTGCCGGCGGTCAGCAGCCGCGGCACGGACTCCGGGTCGAGCATGTCGTGCAGCGCGTCGTACAGCGGACGCACGTAGGGATCGATCTTGTCGCTCAGGGTGCCCGGAAGGAAGCCGAGGCGCTCCCCCGCCTCGATCGCCGGACGGGTGAGGATGATCCGGTTGACCTCCTTGGCCTGCAGCGCCTGCACGGCCTTGGCAACGGCGAGGTACGTCTTGCCGGTACCCGCCGGTCCGATGCCGAACACCACGGTGTGGGCGTCGATGGCGTCGACGTAGCGCTTCTGGTTCAGCGTCTTGGGACGGATCGTCTTCCCGCGGTTGGACAGGATGTTCTGGGTGAGCACCTCCGCGGCACTCACGTCGGGGTTGGACGTCATGCCGAGGACACGTTCGACCGTGTCAGCCGTCAGCCCCTGGCCGGTGCGCACGATCGTCGTCAACTCGGTCAGGACGTCAGCAGCGACCGTGACATCGTCCGGACTGCCGGAGAACGTGATCTCGTTGCCGCGCACGTGGACGTCGGCGCCGAGACCGCGCTCGAGGATGCGCAGGAATTCATCGCGAGGACCCAGGACGGAGACCATGGAGATCGATGCGGGGATGGCGACCCGGCGTTCAGCGACCGCCGCCGTCTGTGGTTGATTCAGGGTTCCTCCTGTGACTTGTGACATTCATCGTACCCAGCACCACCCACACAGCTACCCGCTGGCGGGCGACAATGGCGGGAGCCCAGCCCACCGGAGCAGCCATGCCAGCAGTCACCGTGCCGATCGCACCGACCGGACGCGCCGGCCTGGCCGCGATGCTGGTGACGAGCGCAAGTGCGGTGCCCTTGATCGCGCTGCAGCAATTGGTGATCGGGTTGGGTGTGCTCGCGGTCGGCCTGCTCCTTGCGTTCCTGGTCGACCGGACGCTGGCGCGCACGCTGGCCGTGGTGGCCGTTGGTCTCGTGATCCTCTCCGTGACGTCACTGGAGGCCGACCTGACCGACCTCGGCATGCTGCGTTTCACCCTCGTGCTGGGCGGCGCCGTCCTGCTCCCCACGCTCCTGGCGCGGCGGTACGTCGCACCCGGCGCCGTGCGCTTCCCCGTCCGTGGGCGCCGGTGGACCCGGCTCCAGTGGTGGTACCTGGCCGCGGTGGTCGCGATCGCGTACCTGCTGCTGCCGTTCTACTTCGTCGGGTCGGGCGCCTACCGCAACTGGCCGGCCATTTCGACGGCGAACGAGATCGGGCGACTCTTCGTCGGCGTCAACGCCGTCGGGATCTGGGACGAGCTGTTCTTCATCTGCATCGTCTTCGCCCTCTACCGCAGGCACGTCCCGATGTGGACGGCGAACCTGCTGCAGGCGATCGTGTTCGTCTCGTTCCTGTGGGAGCTCGGCTACCGCTCGTGGGGTCCGGCCCTCACGATTCCGTTTGCGCTCGTGCAGGGCTGGATCTTCGCCACCACGGCGTCACTGGGTTACGTGGTGACCGTCCACCTGCTGTTCGACGCGATCGTGTTTCTCGTGCTCGTCCACGCCCACAACCCGCACCTGTTCGACTTCTTCGTCACCATCCCCGCCTGACCCCAGCCGACTTGTCAGAACCACAGGGGGCTATAGCCTCCTGTGGTTCTGACAAGTCGGTGTGGGTGGGGCGTCAGGGAGTGACCGTCACGCCCTTCCAGAAGGCCACCCGGCCGGTGATCTGGCTGGCCGCGGCCTTGGGCTCGGGGTAGTACCAGGCCGCGTCTTTGTTGCTCGCCCCGCCGGCTTCGATCGAGTAGTACGAGGCCTCGCCCTTCCACGGACAGGTGGTGTGGGTGGACGAGTCCCGCAGCAGGTCAGGGTTGACCGACCCGATCGGGAAGTAGTGGTTGCCTTCGACGACGACCGTGTCGTCGCTCTCTGCGATGACCGTTCCGTTCCACATGGCGCGCATGGGACTCCTTCTGCTGCGGCGATTTGCTGCCAGCCTGCCAGCGAGACCCAAAGGTCCGGCCGATACCTCAGCCGGCGAAGCGGTCGGTGGCAGCCACCAGCTCTGCTGCGATCGCCGGCTCCATGGCGGAGTGACCGGCGAGCACGAGGTGGTAGTCGGCCTCCGGCCAGGCCCGATGCAGGTCGTCGGCCGTGACAGCGGGGCAGGCGAGGTCGTAGCGTCCCTGCACGATGACAGCCGGGATGTGCCGGATCCGGCCCACCTCCTCGATCAGCTGGCCCTCGCGCATCCAGCCCGCGTTGACGAAGTAGTGGTTCTCGATGCGTGCGAAGGCGAGCGCGAACGCCGGGTCGCTGAACTCGTCCACCGACTTCTGCGAGAACTCCAGGGTCGTGGTCGCGGCCTCCCACGTGGTCCAGGCCACCCCTGCGGGCTGGTGGACCTCCGGGTCGGGGTCGAACAGCAGGTCGTGGTAGGCAGCCATCCGGTCACCGCTGAACGGTTCGCCGCCAAGTGGGGTCATGAACGAGCGCCACCACTCCGGGCTGACGTTTCCGGCGCCGCCGTTGTAGTACCAGTCCAGCTCGGAACGTCGCAGGGTGAAGATGCCGCGCAGCACCAGCTCCGTGACCCGGTCGGGATGCGCCTCGGCATAGGCGAGCGCGAGTGCGCTGCCCCAGGAGCCTCCGAAGACCTGCCAGCGCTCGACCCCGCGGTCGGCGCGCAGCTTCTCGAGGTCGTCGACGAGGTGCCAGGTGGTGTTGGTGGACAGGTCAGCGCCCGGCTCGGAAGCATGCGGCACGGAGCGTCCGCAATTGCGCTGGTCGAAGAGGATCACCCGATAGCGGGACGGGTCGAAGAACCGCCGGTAGCCCGGGATGACACCGCCACCGGGCCCACCGTGCACGAAGACCGCCGGCTTGCCGTCGGGATTCCCGCACTCCTCCCAGTACAACTGGTGCCCGTCACCCACGTCGAGCATGCCGTCCGCATACGGCTCGATCGGCGGGTAGAGGACGTCGTCAGCTGTCGCCACCATCAATCGTCGTCATCGTCGTAGTCGTCGATGATGTGCATCGCTGCTTCCTCCGCCGTCGCTGCCCCGCCGTCGATCCCGACGTCCTTCGCGACAACCTCCGACTCCGTGTCAAGGCCGGGGACGCCGCCGTTGGCGTCCACGAGCCGGCCGGCGCGCTGGTGGCCCACCTCGCGGGCCTCCGACGGGTCGTCGTTCCAGGGGGTCTCATCCTTGACCGGCTCGGGCGCTTCCTGCGCGATCCGCATGTCCAGCGTCTCGCCCTTCTTCATCTCCGCTGCCGTGTTGCCGAAGCCCTGCGCCGGCGACCAGTTCTCACCGGTCACGTAACCCTCGTCGAGGACGTCGCTGACACCGCGGTCGAGGAGGGTCTCGTCGGGTTGCAGCTGGTCGAGCTGCTCCGATTCGTCGGGCACAGCCTCGTCATAGTCGGTCATAACACCTACATTGCCACGCCCAGCGGGGATGCGGGCAGCCAACGCGGCAACTGCGCCTGTGAACATCATGTGAGGGTTGCACGGATGTCCTTCCTTATGGATGAGCAATTGCGAATCCACTAGGCTTCGCTCTCGTGTCCTCAGCCACCCCAACGGTCGCCCGGCGGCGCGGCAACTACGACCTGGTGCTGGCTGCCTTCGTCGGGATGCTGCTGATCTCCAACATCGGGGCCACCAAGCTGATCGCGTTCGGTCCGAACGTCACCGTCGGGGGACTCCAGCTGTTGCCGATCGTCACCGACGGCGGCGCGATCCTCTTCCCGCTCACCTACATCCTCGGCGACGTGCTGGCCGAGGTGTACGGGTTGCGTCGGGCCCACCGGGCGATCATCACCGGCTTCGTGCTGGCCGCCGTGATGTCGCTGACGTTCCTCATCGTCGACGCAGCGCCCCCGGACGCCGGTTGGCCCAACCAGGACGCCTGGCACGCCGTCCTCGGGTTCGTCCCGCGCATCGTCGTGGCCAGCCTGCTGGGCTACTTGTGCGGCCAGCTGCTCAACGCGCTGGTGCTGGTCCGCATCAAGCAGCGCTGGGGCAGCGGCCACCTGTGGGTGCGGTTGATCACCTCGACGGTCGTCGGCGAGTTCGCCGACACCCTGGTGTTCTGCATGATCGCCTTCGGTCCGCTCGGCAACGTGCTCGGCGGCACCTCCGTCGACTGGCCGACGCTGATCAACTACACCGCCGTCGGCTGGTTCTACAAGACCGGTGTCGAGGTCGTCTTCCTCCCGGTGACGTACCGGGTGATCGCCTGGGTCAGGCGGCGCGAACCCGCCTGAATCACCTCATGCGCGCACGACGCGCACAGACCAGGCCCCGTTGCCCGAACCCTCGTCGAAGTACTGGCCACCAACGGCTTTGATCGAGGTGGCGAACGGCTCGTACGGCGACCCCGCTTCGACGAACCGGCTGCCGAACGACTCGAGGTTGAGGTAGAACGCCAGTGCCGCGCGGGCGCTCTCCGGGACTGCCCTTGTGAAGACCTCGTGGCCGGAGAGCGGGTCTCCGGTCCCCGCGAGGTCGGCCAGGTAATCCCCACTCGTCGCTGCGGTCAGCACGTTGCCGTCGACCTGGTCGGCCACGAGCTGGTGTCCGGGAAGGATGTCGGAGGAGACCGTGTGCAGCACCTCCCGGGCGCGACCGGGGTCGTCCGCAACGACGCGCAGTCCCAGCGCCTTCGGAGCCGAAGGGAAGAGGCCAGGGACCTCACTCTCCGGCGAGGTGACGCAGACACCCTTGCCCAGCAAGGCCGCCGTGTCGGCGGCATTGAGGGCGTCCCCGGGCCACGGGCGTGTGGCCCTGGGCATGGGAAGCGGGAACGGCAGCGGCGGCACCCCCTTGATTGCGCCGGTGACGCAGGCGGCCGTGCCCGTGGTGGCCGGAAGAGTGCCGAGTTGCCCGGAGCCGTTGACCAGCGGGTGGTTCGTGTCCAGCGTTCTGCCGACGAACTCCATCGTGTCCGCGCTGAAGCGGAGGGCGAACGCCTCCCGTCCCGGTTCGTCGGAAGGAACGTCCGAGTTGGCCGCCAGCTGCCCGGAATCGAGCCAGCCCGCCATCCACCCCGTCTCGCCGACCGATGCCAGATCCCCTCGGAACCGTTGGTTCGCGCCCAGAACGCCCTTGGCCTGCTCTTCGTGGACGAAGCTCGCCGTGGACTTCGCAGTGATGAGCGCGTAGCCATCGCGGGTGCTCACTTCATACGGGTTCTCCGTTGCGTCGAGCCATTCCTGGAGCTTCGCCGTCGCTTTCGCCGCGTCGGTGACCTGGATGGCGGTGATCCAGACCGCCTCGTGGTTCGGATCGGTCGGGTTGGGCAGGAGCCCGACGCCGATGCGGTCCCCCAACCACGGCGTCAGGTCGGTGTCGTAGTCGGTCCAGGTGCTGCCGACCCAGAGCCGTTCCCTGAGGTTCCACAGGATGCCCTTCGGGTCGGGCTGGCTCATTGGTGAGGCCTGGACCTCGGGCAGGTCGCGCAGGAAGGCCCAGGCCTGGGTCTTCTGAGCCAGGCTGGGGTTGAGGTCCAGCTGTACATACCCGATCGTCGAGGCCGGCATCACGTCGTACGGATGGGTGCCACCACTCCCCCCGAACCAGCCGAAGTAGATGCCCGCCGCAGCGGCACCACCTCCGGCGAGCACCACAGCAAGGACGCCGAGCAGAACAGCGCGGAGGCGGCGCCGCGGTGGTGAGGGTGTCGCACCCTCAGGCGGCACGCCGGCTTCGTCCTCCGGGACAGGCGACGGCATCATGTCTGGGGCTCCTCCGCTGTGGGCCTTGCCAGGCTGCACCGGGGTCGCCCGGAACGAACGACAGGCTAACCGCGCACGAGCCGGCCGTGGGCCATCCGCGTCCAAACCCGGGTGTATGAACCTGCCTGGGCTCAGGCCCGGACCAGCCGCGCCGACCAGGCGCCCTCACCGGCGGCGCCGGGGACGAACTCGACGCCCCACCCGCGCAACGACGCCGTGAACTCCCGGTAGTCGCCGGTGTCCACCCCGTCGACGCGGAGGACAGCTGCCAGGTCCAGCCAGGCCGCGAACGACGCTGAAGCGTGGTCGGGGACGGCCTTGGCGAACCATTCCTGGTCGGCAAGCCTCGCGCCGCCCCCGGCGATGCGGTCGCGATAGGCAGCTGTTGTCCCGGCCACCAGCACCGAGCCGTCGACGCGCGTGAAGACACTCGGCGGCGTCGTTGCGCCGCCCAGCTTCTGCAGCACCGTCTCCGCGCGCGCCGCATCGTCGGAGTTGACCCTCAACCCGATCTCCGGGGTCGAGGAGTTCGCGAACTGCTGGATCGTGTCCGTGCTGGCCGAAACGGTGAGGCTGTTGCCGAGCAGGGCGACCAGGTCGTCGGGAACGTCGAGGCCGAAGCCGGCCACCGAGTCCTTCGCCTCCCGGGGCAGTTCCGCCCACGCCTGGGCGATTGCCTTGCCAGCGCCGGTGAGACTGATCGCCGCGCCGGTGTCGGCAGGCAGCGCGCCCAGGTCTCCGTCCGGAATGACCGCAGCCCCGGTGAACCCGCGGCTGATGCCGGCAACCTCGAGGGTGTCGGCGGTGAACCGGGTGGCGAAGGCGAGCCGGCCGGTGCTCACCCCCACGGCCGAGCCGATGTCCTTGCCCTGCAGCTTCGTCAGGGCGCCCAGATCGGTCCAGCCGGCAGAGATGCCGGGCTCGCCGAGCGCGGCGAAGTCGCCGGCGAAGGCCGGGTTGTTCGAGAGCGTGCCGGTGGCGAGCTCGGCCAGCACGAAGGCCGTGTCAGCGGAATCGGTGAGCAACGCGTAGCCATCGCGGATCGTCACGTCGACCGTCGCTTTGGCCTTGGCGACCCAGCTGCGCAGGGTGGTCGCTCCGAGCTCCTCGTCGGTCACCTGGACGGCAGCGGCCCAGGCCGGCTTGCCGCTGTGGTTCAGCGCGACCGCCCCGTAGCGGTTGCCCAGCCAGGGCTTGATCTCGGTCTCGAAGTTGTACTTCGCGAAGGAGTCGTCGTTCTTCACCAGGAGCTGCCACAGCAATGCGTTGGGATCGGGCAGGCCGCGGGCGACGGCCGTCTTCACCTCCGGGACGTCGCGCAGGAACTGCCAGGCTGCGGTCTTCTGCAGCAGGGACGGGTCGAGGTCGATCTGCGCGTAGCTGATGGCCGAACCTGGCAGCACGTCACTGGGGCGCTTGCCGCCGCCGAACCAGCCGAGCATGCCCCCGGCCACAGCGACCCCGCCGCCGATCAGCACGACCACCAGCGCCCCGATCAGCACGGCCAGGAGCCGACGCTTGCGGGGTGGCCGGACCGCGACCGGATAGCTGTCGACCTTCCGTTCTGGATGCGCGGCGAGGTACTGGGACGGGTCGCCGAAGCCGGTCGGTGCCGGGGCTGGGGCAGCCTCGGGGGCCGGAGCGATCGGCACGGTGTCGTCAGGGCGCGACCACGGGCTCTCGACGTGGCCGCACCTCGGGCAGGGCGTCCCTGCGACGGTCGATTCCTGGCCACACACGGGGCAGTTCATTCCGGCGATCCTCTTCCTGGCAACGCGGTGTGCGTCCAGGGGCGACCGGGACCGGATCAGGCTATTGGAGCGACATCGCCCCTGGCTTGTCCCCTTGTGGGCGACATTTCGGCCGCGTCGGCCGACGTGAGGTCAGTCCGTCGGCACGTCGACGGCGATCTCGCCACCCAGCAGGCTCCCGGGCACGAGCTCGAGGCCGTCCCCGCTCCAGAAGCGCCCAGGATCGAACCACGAGGGGCGGCGCTTCTTCTCGAGGAGGCCCATGGCTTCGTAGGTGATGGCGACGACCTCGGCGCAGTACGCCGTCTCCAGCGTTGCCTGGGCGCCGGTGCGTCCGCGCGTCGGGATGCGGCCGCGCAGCCACCCTGTGGTCATGCGCGCGGTCGAGGGGAACGGCGTCCCGTCGAGGCGCGCGATCGTGCGCAGCAGGCCGTCGTCCATCTCCGGGGTTGCGGGCGGCTCGAGCTGGCGCAGCCAGGCGCGCTGGCCGTAGCGGTGCGACCACACCGTCACCGCTTCGCGCAGGTCGTGCAGCTGCACGCCACGCTGCTTGTTGCCTGTCCACACATCGGTGATCGAGTGGCCGAGCTCCGCGTGCCACATCAGCGGCGGCAGGTCGTCGAGCACCACCGACATGCCGACGTGGTTGACCGGGCTGTTGGTGGACATCTGGATTGCACGGTCGGCCACGGTGTGGCCGCGGAAGAGCCAGAGGTCGCCGGTACGCGTCAGGTCGACCGCTTCGTCGAGATCGATCCGTGCGCCCGTCACGCCGGTATCCTAGGGCCGTGAAGTGGTGGAAGTGGGTTGGCCTCGCCAGTGTGGTCGGGGTGGTCGCGACGGGGGCTGTTGTCGCCCGTTCCGAACGGCAACGACACGCCTACACCCCCGATGAGGTGCGCGCCAGGTTGCACGCGCGGCTGGACGCCCGGCGCCCTTCGTGACGCATTCGTTCGCTCCGCTCGCGAACGCTCCTCAGGGACCGTGATGGCGGCGCGTCAGCAGCCGTGAATCGCGGAGTCTCGACGGACGGAGCGTCAGCGACGCGAGGATTAGACGAATCGACCGCTACGGACGCGTCAGCGGCCGTGAAGGGAGGAGTCTCGACGGACGGCGCGTCAGCGGCGTCCGGAATAGAAGCGCCCCAGGAAGTCCGCCTTGAACCCGGCGAAGGTGCCGTCCTCGATGCTGGCCCTGATGTCGTCGACGAGGCGGACGGTGAACCGCTCGTTGTGGATCGTCGCCAGCGTCGAGCCCAGCATCTCCTTGGCCTTGAACAGGTGGTGCAGGTAGGCCCTCGTGTAGTTGGCGCAGGTGTAGCAGTCGCAGGTGGCGTCCAGCGGGCCGAAGTCGCGGCGTGAGCCCGCGGTGTTCACGTTGAACCGCCCGTCAACGGTGTAGATCGCTGCGTTGCGGGCAACCCGGCTCGGCATCACGCAGTCGAACGTGTCAGCTCCCGCCTCGATGGCTGCGAAGAAGTCGTCGGGCTCGGAGATTCCCAGGAGGTGTCGTGGCTTGTCAGCGGGGAGTTCTGAGCACACCCAGCCGACGATGGTGCCGAGGTTCTCCTTCTCCAGCGCTCCCCCGATGCCGTAGCCGTCGAAGCTGGTGCCGTCCACCTCGAGCCCGGCGAGGTCGCGGGACGCACGTCGCCGCAGGTCCTCGTACTGGGCGCCCTGCACCACCCCGAACAGCGCCTGGTACGGCTTGCCGGCGCGCGCCGCGGTCAGGCGGCCGTGCTCGGCGAGGCAGCGCACGGCCCAGGCCTGCGTCCGCGCGAGGGAGGACTCCTGGTAGCCGCGGGTGTTCATCAGGGTCGTGCACTCGTCGAAGGCGAACATGATGTCGGCGCCCAGCTCGTGCTGGATGCGCATCGACACCTCGGGCGTGAACCGGTGAAGGTCGCCGTTGAGGTGGGAGGTGAACGTGACGCCGTCGTCGTCGACGTGGGCGAGCCGGCTCTTGCCCGCAGCGATCACGTCGTCGTCGACGAGACCGGTGGCATCCATCGCCAGCACCTTCTTGAAACCGACGCCGAGGCTCATCACCTGGAAGCCGCCGGAGTCGGTGAAGGTCGGCCCCGGCCAGTTCATGAAGGCGCCGAGCCCGCCGGCCGCGTCCACGATGTCGGAGCCGGGCTGCAGGAACAGGTGGTAGGCGTTGGCGAGCACTGCCTGCGCGCCGAGACCGGCGACGGCTTCCGGCAGCACGGCCTTGACCGTGGCCTTGGTGCCGACGGCCACGAACGCCGGGGTGCGGATCTCACCGTGCGGGGTGTGGATCACCCCGGTGCGGCCGAGCTCGTTGCCGAGGAAGGTGCCCGGCGTGAACCCGAAGTCAGTTGCCACGGACGCGCAGCGCCTGCAACTGCGCAAGGGCGACGATGCCTGCCGTCGACGTACGCAGCACGTTCTCGGAGATCAGCGCTGCTCGTCCACCGGCCGCTGTGAAGGTGTCGACCTCTTCCTCGGTCAGCCCGCCCTCGGGACCGATGATGAACATGACCTCGCCGCTGGTGGGCACATCGAAGCTCCCGAGGTACTCCTCCGCCCCCTCGTGCAGCACGACGGTGAGGTCGGTCTGGGCGATCCGAAGGGCCAGCTCCGCCGTCGTCATCGGCATGGCGACGGTCGGGACGCGGAAGCGCCGGCACTGCTTGGCCGCCTCCCGCGCGGTCGCGCGCCAGCGGGTGAGCCCCCGCTCGGTACGGTCCGGCGCCCAGCGGACGACAGAGCGCTCAGACTGCCACGGGACGATCTCGTCGATGCCGAGCTCTGTCAGCATCTCCACGGCCAGCTCGGCCCGGTCGCCTTTGGGCAGTGCCTGGACGGCCACGTACTTCACCGGGGACGCCGGGGAGTGCAACACCTCTTCCACGGTGATCGACAGCCCGGTCTTGTCCGCCGTCGCCACGGGCCCACGCACGGCCGTGCCGTTGCCGTCGCTGATCAGGATGATCTCGCCCACCCGCAACCGGCGGACGGCAGCGGCGTGGCGTCCCTCGTCGCCGGTGAGGGCGACCAGCTGGCCAACCTCGGGGGCATCAAGGTCGGCGAGGAACAATGGCTCGGTCATGTGAAGTTCTCCTTCAGCCAGCTGAACACACCCTTGCCATGCCGGTTCACCGACACCTCCGGACGGGTCTCCTCGCGTGCTGCTGCGAGTTGTCGCAGGATCTCGCGCTGCTCGTCGTCCAGCTTCGTCGGGGTCTGCACCAGCAGCGTGACGCCGAGCTCTCCCCTGCCGTCCCCGCGCAGCCGCGGGATGCCGCGTCCGGGAACAGCGATGCGGGTGCCGGACTGGGTACCGGCCGGGATCTCGACCTCCACGTGGGCGGCGTCGGCTTCCTGGTCGTCGCGCTCGGCCTCGAGGGTGTCGAGCGTCACGTGCGTACCCAGTGCAGCAGCGGTCATCGGCACCTTCAGCACCACCTCGAGGTTGTCGCCGTTGCGCTTGAACACAGAGTGGGCTGTCACGTTGAGTTCGACGTACAGGTCACCGGCAGGTCCGCCGCCGGGGCCGACCTCGCCCTGGGAGACCAGGTGCACCCGGTTGCCGGTCGCAACGCCCGCGGGGATCTTCACGTTGATGGTGCGGTGGCTGCGCACGCGGCCCTCGCCGGAGCACTCACCGCAGGGGTTGGGGATGATCGTCCCGTAGCCGCGGCAGCTCGGGCAGGGCTGGCTTGTGCGGATCTCGCCGAGGAACGAGCGCTGCACCTGCGTGACGTCGCCCGCCCCGTGGCAGGTGGTGCAGGTGATCGGCTCACTGCCCTCGTTGGCGCCCGTCCCACTGCACCGGGGACAGACAACGGCCGTGTCGACCTTGAGCGGCTTGGTGATGCCGAAGGCCGCCTCCGCAAGGGTCAGGGTGAGGCGCACGAGCGCGTCCTGGCCGCGGCGCACCCGGGAGCGCGGCCCGCGGCTCGCCTGCTGGCCGAACATCGCGTCCACGAGGTTGGAGAAGTCGAACCCGCCGCCGCTGAAGCCGTACTGGCCGCCACCGCCGCCGAAGCCGCCACCCATCGGGTCGCCGCCGCGGTCGTACATCGAGCGCTTGCTGGGGTCGTGCAGGACCTCGTAGGCCTCGCCGATCTCCTTGAAGCGGTCAGCGGCGTCGGGGGCGTCGGCGACGTCCGGGTGGTACTTCATGGCCAGCTTGCGGTAGGCCTTCTTGATCTGCTCGGGACTTGCGTCCCGGGGCACACCAAGGGTCTCGTAGTAATCAGCGCTCACGCATTCATCCTTCGGCCAGGAAACGGCCGACGTAGCGGGCCACAGCCCGCACCGCCGCCATCGTCGAGGGGTAGTCCATTCTGGTCGGCCCCACAATGCCCAGCGTTGCCCAGGCATCGGGGCTGCTGCCGTAGGCGCTGGCAACGACGGACGTCGCCCGCAGCGTCTCGTAAGGGTTCTCGTGACCGATCCGCACGGTCACATCGCCGCCGATACCCACCTCACCGAGCAGGCGCAGCAGCACCACCTGCTCCTCCAGCGCCTCCAGCACGGGGCGGACGGTGCTCTCGAACTGGTCGGAGAACCGGGTCAGGTTCGGCACGCCCCCGACGACGACCCGCGTGGACGGGTCGGTCGTGACGAGCTCGAGCAGGGCTGCGATCATGACCGTCGCGAGCGGGCGGAGGTCGGGCGGAAGCTCGTCCAGGAGGCTGGACGCCCGTTCGACGGCCTTGGCCGGCGACAGTCCGATCAGGGCTGCGTTCAACCGTCCACGCAGGTCGGCGACGGCAGCCTCCGGGGCACCCCCGAGGTCGACGGTGTGCTGGTCGACCTTGCCGGTGGAGCTGACCAGGATCACCAGCCCCCGGTCGGCGCTGAGGGTGACGATCTCGATGTGCCGGATGGTGGCGCCGGAGACGATCGGGTACTGCACGATCGCGACCTGCTGGGTGATCTGGGCAAGGAGGCGGACGGTGCGCCGCACGACGTCGTCGATGTCGAGGGCGCCGGCCATGAAGGTCTCAATGGCCCGGCGTTCCGCGGCCGACAACGGCTTCACGGCACCCAGGCGGTCGACGAAGAGCCGGTAGCCCTTGTCGGTCGGGATTCGTCCGGCGCTGGTGTGGGGCTGGGTGATGTAGCCCTCCTCCTCCAGCACGGCCATGTCGTTGCGGACGGTGGCCGGGGAGACGTCGAGGTGGTAGCGCTCCACCAGCGCACGCGAGCCCACCGGCTCACGCATCGACACGTAATCGGTGACGATGGCACGCAGGATGGTCAGCTTGCGATCATCGAGCACGGCGTTCCTCCCGTCGGCAGCTGGCACTCTCGGTGGCGGAGTGCCAGTCTAGACGACGACGCGGCCGGGCGCGCCAGCGGCCGGCAAAGGAGGACAGGCGACGACGCGGCCGGGCGCGCCAGCGGCCGGCAAAGGAGGAGTCTCGACGAGTTCAGCGCTTGCGCCGGGCGAGGAGCAGCCCCAAGTTAGGCTGGCCGGCATGACCCAGTTCAGCCTCGGTGAGTTCCATCCCCTCACCGACAACGTATTCGTCGCCGTCGCGCAGCCCGCAGCCGTGAACATCGGGCTGGTGGTGGGCACGACCGGATGCCTCGTCATCGACACGGGTTCCTCCCCGGACCAGGGCGCGGCGATCCGGGCGGCTGCCGAGGCCTTCGCGGGAGTGCCCGTTGCGGCCGTGTTGGTCACGCACTGGCACTTCGACCACGCCTTCGGCCTTGCCGGGTTCGCCGGCGTTCCGACCTTCGCCCACGAGACCGTCCCGAGCTGGCTCGCGCACCAGAGTGCCCGTGAGGTCGCCGAGTCGCTGGGGGTGCCCTTCGATTCGCTGGCTGCACCGACGCAGACGTTCGCGCTCGCCCGGGTGATCGACCTCGGCGGCCCGCGGGTCGAGCTGGTGCACTTCGGACGTGGGCACACCGACGGCGACGTGGTGGCGATCGTGCCGGATTCCGGCGTGATCTTCACCGGCGACCTGCTGGAGAGTGCCGGCCCGCCGGCGTTCGGCACAGACTGCCACCTCAGGGAATGGCCGAGCGCCGTTGACGGGATCCTCGGCCTTGTCGGCGAGGACACGATCCTGGTGCCCGGGCACGGTGAACCCATGGACCGGCTGGCGGCGTTCCAGCAGCGTGCAGAGATTTCCGGGCTGTACGGCCAGGTGGAGTTCCTGATCGGGCGCGGCGTCAGGATGGAGGACGCCTTCGAGGAAGGCGAATGGCCCTTCGACGAGACCACCGTCCGCGAGGTGCTGCCAATGGCCTACGCGGAGCTGGCCGCAGCGGGGATCGTCCCCCGCCGGCAGCTCCCCCTCGCGTGACGCGTCCCCGCCCCAACGCTGACGTTGCGCCCGTTAGCGCACTTTGCGCCCGCTGGAACGGGCGCAAGGTGCACCAGGTGGCGCAACGTCGAGACGAGTGGCGGGGTTAGCTGCCGCCGCCTGCGGACTTGCGGCGGAACATGCTGCCGCCACCCTGGCGTCCACGCTCGGCCGGGCCCTTCTCCTTGTGGTGTCCACCGTCGCCGGCGACACCCTCGGCAGCGTGCTGCTTGCGGGCCAGGGCCTCGAGCATCTTGGCCTTGATGTCTTCGTTCGGGTCGTTCTCGGCCATATTGCTGCTCCCTCGATCATTCACGGTTACGTCGTCACTCTGCCACCCGCGGGCAACCCGCGCGAGGATCAATCGCCGAACAGCGCGTCCCTTGCCGTCTGCCACAGCTGCGGATCGGTGGCCGACAGCAACCGGCGCCCGATCACCCCGGCCCGGTACTCGATGCCGGTGTCCGTGGCGATGCGTCCGCCGAGTTCGGTCACCATGAGGCCACCGGCGAGGTGGTCCCAGGGGAACATCGAGCGGTAGCAGAGGAAGTCAACCTCGCCCTCGATCAGCTTGGGGTAGTCGACGCCGCACGAACCCCACGAGCGGACGACGGTCACGTCCGCGTGCTCCTCCCCGGGCACCGGGAGGTAACTGGCGCCCAACGGGACCGCCCGTGGGCTGGCGCCCGGCGGCAACACCTGCGCGCCGTTGCAGGTGACGCCGCCGCCGAGCTCCGCGACGTAGAGGCGGGCGTGGACCGGCTGCCAGATCCAGCCGCGGACGGTGACGGCGTTGCGCACCTCGGCCAGCATCACGGCGAAGTCCGCACCGCCGCGGGCGAAGTTGCGGGTACCGTCCACCGGGTCGATGAGCCAGGCGTGCTCAGCCGTGGGCAGCAGCTCGAGGCAGGACGGGTCGGTGAAGACCCCCTCCTCGCCGACAACGAGCACTCCCGGCTCGGCTGCCCGGAGCACCCGGGCGAGTTCGATCTCCGCCTCACGGTCAGCGACGGTGACGAGGTCACCAGGCTTCTTCTCCTGGATGTCACTGCTCTTGAGCGCACCGAACCGGGGCAGGATCAACCTGCCGGCAACATCGGCAAGGAGTTCCGATACCTGGTCGGTCTGCACTTCGGAACTCCTGGATCGCCGGCTGTGGGGTTGCTGGACAGGCTAGCCGCGCCCGGTGGCGTGGCTTTACCTCGTCCGACCAGCAGTCGTCGCGCTCAGGCTTGCGTGACGAAGTCGATCAGCCGCTCGACCTCACGGGGCAGCGCCGGGTCGAGGTCGTTCCAGTCCCGGACGCGGCCGAGGATGGCCTGCCACATGGCTGCGATGTCCGCCTGGGTGTTGGCGGGACGCCCGAGGGCGACGCAGATGCCATGCTTCCAGTCGAGGCTCCGCGGGACGTCCGGCCAGGCCTCCAGTCCGACGCGAGCGGGCTTCACGGCCTGCCAGATGTCGATGAACGGGTGCCCGGTGACCAGGACGCTGTCGGAGTCGAGGCCCTTGACGATGCGGGATTCCTTGCTGCCGTTCACCAGGTGGTCAACCAGTACGCCGAGCCGGCGTCCCGGTCCGGGAGCGAAGTCCGCGACGATCGCCGGCAGGTCGTCGATGCCGCCGAGGTACTCCACCACCACCCCGACGTGACGCAGGTCGTCGCCCCAGATCTTCTCCACCAGTTCAGCGTCGTGACGTCCCTCGACGTAGATCCGCGATGCGGCTGCCACCTTTGCGGGCTGCACCTCGCCGATGCGCGAGCCGGAAGCGGTGTGGGTCGGGGCTGCCTTCCGCACGGGACGGGGCTGCACGAGGCTCACCGGCTTGCCGTCCAGCCAGAAGCCGGGGCCGAACGGGAAGCTGCGGCGCCGGCCCTTGCGGTCCTCGAGCACGATCAGGCCGTTCTCCCAGCGAACGACCGAACCGCAGAAGCCCGAGGTGGGGTCCTCGACCACCATGCCGATCGCTGCCGGGGTCTCCACGGTGACAGGCTTGTCGGCCCGTTGCCAGCCCGGCCTCAACACGTCCTCGTCGTAGCGCACCAGGTCACGATACGGCGAGGGCCAGCCTTGGCGTCGAAAGCCACGCCCCAGGGGCTGGCGGTCGGCGCGAAGGCTGGCCCTCGATTCGCAGAGAGTGCGGTCAGTCGGCGCCCAGGTAGGTACGGCGGACGCGGTCGTCGCCCAGCAGGTTCCTGCCGGAGTCGCTGAACATGATGTGCCCCACCTCGAGCACGTAGCCCTTGTCAGCAAGCGACAGGGCCGCCTGTGCGTTCTGCTCGACCAGCAGGATCGTGACCCCGTCGGCCTGCAGTTCCCTGATGGTCCGCATGATCGTCTGGGTCATGATCGGGCTCAGGCCCATCGACGGCTCGTCCAGCATGAGCAGCTTGGGCCGGCACATCATGGCCCGGCCGATGGCCAGCATCTGCTGCTCGCCGCCGGAGAACAGGCCAGCAGCCTCCGTCCGGCGTTCACCGAGGACCGGGAACAGGTCGTAGACGCGGTCCATGTCGGACTTCACGCCGGAGGTGTCCTTGCGCGAGAAGGCACCGAGCTTCAGGTTGTCCTCGACGGTCATCTGCCGGAAGAGCCGACGGCCCTCGGGAGACTGCGCGATGCCGCGTTCGACGATCTTGTGCGCGGGCAGCCCGTCCAGGCGCTCACCTTCGAACCAGATCTCGCCCGACACCGGCTTCAGGAGGCCGGAGATCGACCGCAGGGTCGTCGACTTGCCCGCACCGTTGGTGCCGAGCAGCGTGACGATCTCACCCTTCCCGACGTCGAACGTGATGCCCTTGACCGCGTTGACGCGGCCGTAGGCGACCACGAGTTCCTTGATCTCAAGCATCGGCGTTCCCCTCCCCCGGGATGGCGGCGGGCTTCTCCGCAGCTGGCCCTGGCTCGGGCAGTTCCTCCGGCGGCGAACCGATGTATGCCTCGATCACCCGCGGGTCGTTCTGGACGACGTTGCCGGGTCCCTCGACGAGGACGGCGCCGCGCACAAGGCAAGCCACGCGGTCGCACAGGTTGAAGATGAACCGCATGTCGTGCTCGATCACGAGCACAGCAAGCCCGAGGTCGCGGATCTTGAAGATCAGCTCCTCCGCCTGCCGGGTCTCCTGCGGGTTCATGCCGGCGGTGGGCTCGTCCAGCAGCAGCAGCTTCGGGTCGGTGGCCAGCGCACGCGCGATCTCAAGCCGCCGCTGGTCGCCGTAGGGCAGGTTGCGCGACAGCATGTCCGAGGCGCCGACCAGCCCGACGAACTCCAGCAGCTCACGAGCGCGCTCGGTGGAGGCGAGCTCCTCGCGCCGGTGCCGGGGAAGCCGGAAGATGGCGTCGATCGCGTTCGTCCTGGTGCGGCTGTACATGCCCACCATGACGTTCTCGATAGCGGTCATGTTGTGGAAAAGCCGGATGTTCTGGAACGTCCGCGCCATGCCGGCCCGGACGACCAGGCGCGGCTGGGGCGGCAGGACCTCCCCGGCGAAGCGCACCTCTCCCGAGGTCGGCTTGTACAGGCCGGTCAGGCAGTTGAAGAACGTGGTCTTGCCCGCGCCGTTCGGCCCGATCAGGCCGAAGATCTCACCGGCATGGACGTTGAGGCTGACATCGTTCACCGCCGTGAGGCCGCCGAACCGCATGGTGACGTTGGAGGCCTGCAACAGCAGCGTCCCGGAATCGACGTGGTGTCCGCCGGTAGCGACCTGGGTCATAGGTCGAACCCCTTCCGCTCCGGGTTGAGGTGGGCATGATGCGTGATCATTTCCTCCTCGAGCTCTTCTGCAAGTTCGTCGTCCTCTGCGTGGAACTCCAGCTGGCGACGTTCGTCGGCGATGATGCCCTCCGGACGGAACCGCATCATGAAGACCATCAGCAGGCCGAACACCAGCAGCCGGTAGTCGGAGAAGAAGCGCAGCTTCTCCGGCAGCAGCTTCAGGATGGTGGCACCGATCAGCACACCCATCACGGTGCCCATGCCGCCGAGGACGACGGCAGCCAGCAGGAACGCTGACTCAAGGAACACGTACTGGTCGGGCGTCACGGACGTGTCCATGTGGGCCTTGACCGCACCAGCGATGCCGGCGAGGAACGCACCACCGGCGAAGGCGAGCAGCTTCAGCGCGAAGGCGTTGACGCCCATGGCCTCGGCCGCCAGCTCGTCCTCGCGGATGGCGACCCAGCCGCGGCCGATGCGGGAGTAGTTGAGATTCATGAACACCACGATGATCACGGCGATCACGATCAACATCAGCCAGTAATAGTTGGCGAAACGGCCGATCTCGATGCCGAGGATGTGGTGCACGGCTCCGAGGTCGTAGCCGAAGATGTTCAGGTCTGGAATGCCCGGGATACCGTTCGGGCCGTTGGTGACGTTCGGGCCGTCCGTGCCGTCCAGGTTGTTCATGGTGATGCGGAAGATCTCGCCGAACGCCAGCGTGACGATGGCCAGGTAGTCACCGGAGACCCGCAGCGTCGGCGCACCGATCAGGAGGCCGAGCAACGAGGAGACAACGCCGGCGATCAGCACCGTGATGATGAAGGGCGGCTTGAAGTTGACGGTGGCGAAGGCCGAGTCCGACAGCACGGCGGCGGTGAACGCGCCCGCTCCGAGGAACGCGATGTAGCCGAGGTCGAGCAGTCCGACAAGACCGACGACGATGTTCAGGCCGAGTGCTGCCGCAGCGAAGATCAGCACCTGCGATGCGATCGACATGTTGGCGTCCGACCCGTTCTGCGTGAACGGGAAGGCGAAGGCGACGATGAACGCCGACAACACGAGGACACGGTTGTTGTTGGCAGCTGCGAGACCGAGCCAGGCGAAGATGCCGACCTGGCGCAGCACCAGCACGACACCGACGAGGAACGCTGCGAACATCAGGAACTGGCCGGCCGCATCAAGACTCAGGGCGTAGGCGGCCGTGAACAGCAGCATGCCCATCAGCACGACGATCCCGAGGATCTGCAGCCAGTTGGGGCTCTTCATCCGGTCGAGCGTCGGCTCGGGAGAGTCGGGCAGGAACAGCGTCGCAGCGATGGAGACGAGTCCGCCGACCAGCGCGAGCCAGCCGCCGATCTCGATGTTGACCAGGCCCTCGAGCTCGATGGCGATGTCGATCAGGGCGACGAGAACGGTCGCCGTCGCGGCGATGGAGGCCGTCTTCGCGGAGGTGTTCCACGCCAGTGCACGGGCGAACTTACCCAGTCTCGGCTTGCCGATGATCGGCACGGCGAGGAGCAACAGCACGATCACCGGCAGGATCACGAAGAAGACCTGCAGCGGCGAAGGGGCACCGAAGAAGCCCATGTCGTCGAGCGCCTCATGCCCGTAGGCCCACGGCATCATGATCGAAGCGATCATCATCAGGGCGCCGAGAATGCCGACGGCGCGGGCCGGGTACCGCAGACGGACCTTGGTCTCGTCAGGAATGATCGCTCTCATGCGCGGTCCACCACCTTCGCGCCCAGCAGGCCTTGTGGACGGAACACGAGCACGAGGATCAGCAGCACGAATGCCCAGACGTCCTTCCAGGCAGCGCTACCGAACTGGCCCGGGATGAAGGTGGTCGCCATCGCCTCGACAACGCCGAGGACGAGGCCGCCGACAACGGCACCGTTGATGTTGCCGATGCCGCCGAGGACGGCTGCGGTGAACGCCTTGAGGCCGGCGAGGAAGCCCATCCGGAAGTCGATGTTGGAGTAACGGAGGCCGTGCGCGACGCCGGCGATGGCTGCGAGCGCTGCGCCGACGGCGAAGGCGGCCATGATCACCTTGTCGACGTTGATGCCCATCAGCCGTGCGGTGTCGGGATCCTGCGAGGTCGCGATCATTGCGCGGCCGGTCTTGGTGCGGTTCACGAAGTACCAGAGGAACAGCGTGCAGACAGCGAGCGCACCGACGGTGAAGACGGCGGTCATCTGGATGGTCACGCCGCCGACCTGGAACGCAGAACCGGAGATGCCGGGGATCGACGGGAACGGGATGGCGCTCTTGGCGTCCGGGAAGCCCGGGATCCGGCCGTAAAACAGCCGGACGGCCTCCTGCAGGAACACCGAGACGCCGATCGCGGAGATCAGGGGCGCGAGCCGGGGTGCGTTGCGCAACGGGCGGTAGGCGTAACGCTCCGTGAGGAGTGCCACCGTCACAGAGGCCGCAATGCCACCGATGATCAGCACGGGCAGCAGCACGAGGATCGACATCGGCGCATTCCAGTCCGTCGGCTGCCCCATCACCGTCCAGGTGGCGTAGGCACCGAAGGCGCCGACCATGAAGATCTCGCCATGGGCGAAGTTGATCAGCTGGACGATGCCGTAGACGACGGTGTAGCCCACCGCGATCAGGGCGTACAACGAGCCGAGCGACAGGCCGTTGATCAGCTGTTGGAAGAACAGGTCTAGCAGGTCCACGTGAGCAGCACCCCTATGCCGAATTGGGTTGACCCGTCGGCGTCCACCCCTTCACGAGGCGGACGCCGACGGGCCATGGATCACTTCAGTTCGCCGGTCTTCTCTGCCTTCCAGGCCCCGCCGGTGACGGCGTAGACCGTCAGGACGCGGGACACGGAATCACCGAACTCATCGAAGGCGACCTTGCCGGTTGCACCGTCGAAGCTGACCGTTGCCATCGCATCGATGGTGGCCTGACGGGCCGACTTGGCGTCGGTTGCGGACTTGAGGCTGACCTTCAGCGCGTTGATGATGGCGTTCGCAGCATCGAAGGAGTAGGCGCCGTAGGCGGCGTAGGGCTCAGAGAACCCTGCCTTGCCGTAGGCCTCAACGAAGGCCTTCGCCGAGTCCAGGCTCTCCACCGGCGCGCCGACGGAGGTGGCGAGGTCGCCATCCGCGCCGCCCAGCTTGATGAACGTGGGGTCGAAGATGCCGTCGCCACCCATGAGCGGGACGTTCAGGCCGGCAGCCTTGGCCTGCTTGGAGAGCGGGCCGGCCTGCGGGTACTGACCGCCGTAGTAGATGGCTTCGGGACCGGTCGGCTTCACCTTGGAGATGACGGCGCTGTAGTCCTTGTCATCGGGGTTGATCGTCTCGGCTGCGGTGATGGTGCCGCCGCCGGCCTTGAAGGCCTCCGAGAACGCGGCGACGAGGCCCTGACCGTAGGTCAGCTTGTCGTGGATCGTTGCGACCTTCTTGATGCCCTTGTCCAGCAGGTACTGCGCGGCGAACGGACCCTGAACGGCGTCCGTGGTGCACGTGCGGAAGTAGTTGGCGTTGGGCCGCTTCGGGTTGGCGACATCCTGGCCCTTGGTCAGGGTCGGGTTGGTGTTGGCCGGAGAGACCTGCGTGATCTTGGCCGCATCGAGCACCGGGATCACGCTCTGCGCGACCGAGGAGTTCAACGTGCCGACGACGCCGACGACGGCGTCATCGGAGGCCAGCTTGGTCGCGGCATTCTTGCCGACGTCGGGCGTGGCCTGGTCGTCCTCGGGTGCGAGCTCGAGCTTCCAGCCGGGAATGGCGTTGGTCTCGTTGGCCTGACGGATGGCGAGGTCAACCGAGTTGCGGATGCCGAGGCCCAGGGCCGAGAGGTCACCCGACAACGGTGCGATGACGCCGATCTTGGCAACCTTCGCGGTGCCTGCGCTGCCACCAGTGGTGGCTTCGGTGCGGGAACCGCACCCGGTGAAGGCCAGCGAAGCGGCCACCAGGGCGACTCCAGCGAGCTTGAACGAACGCTTGAACACATTTCCTCCTCGTAAGCGTCTGGTACCCGGACCCCCAGGTTGGGCAAAGGGTAAGGGCGCAGGGGTATTCGAGCACCTACATGTCTCAACTCTGTTACAAAACCGTTGTGTCCTTCGGTGTTACCGAATCGTTGTACTCGGCGCGCGAGGAGTCAATCGTGTGTTTTCAGTCCAGGAGATCGCGAATCACGGCGTCGGCCAGTAGCCGGCCGCGCAGGGTGAGTACCAGTCGTTCGAAGCCCCCGGTCGCGAGACCGGACGCCACAAGGGCAGGGACGCGGCGCCGCTCGGAATCGGTGAGTACTTCCAGGGGCAAACCGCCGGCGAGCCGTAGCTCCAGCATCACCCGTTCCACCCGACGGTCGGACGTCTCCAGCACCTCACGGGCCTGGGCAGGACTGCTGCCTTCCAGGAGGGCCGCGCTGTAAGTGCGCGGGTGCCGCACGTTCCACCACCGGACCCCGTTGACGTGGGAGTGGGCGCCCGGCCCGACGCCCCACCAGTCCTGGCCGAGCCAGTAGGCGAGGTTGTGCCGCGACTCGTGGCCCGGTCGGGACCAGTTGCTCACCTCGTAGGCGTGGTAGCCGGCAGCGACGAGCCGGTCCTCTGCGAGGTGGTAGCAGTCGGCCTGGGCGTCATCGTCGATGCCGGGCAGCTCACCGCGTCCGATCCGGGCGGCGAGCCGGGTGCCGGGCTCGACGATCAACGAGTAGGCGGAGACGTGGTCGGGCTCCAGTGCGATGGCCGCATCGAGGCTGGCCTCCCAGTCGACCAGGGTCTCCGTCGGGCTGCCGTAGATCAGGTCGACGCTGACCGAGGTGAAGCCTGCCTCGCGGGCCCAGCGCACGACCTGCGGCACCCGTCCCGGGGTGTGGCGACGGTCGAGCACTGCGAGGACGCCGGGACGGGCCGACTGCATGCCCAGCGACAGCCGGGTGAAGCCGGCGGCGACGAGGGTGTCGAGGTAGGCGCGGTCGACCGACTCGGGGTTGGCCTCCGTGGTGATCTCCGCGTCGGGGGCGAAGCCGAAGCGGTCACCGACGGCTGTCAGCAGTCCGGCGAGTTCGGCGGCCGGCAGCATCGTGGGGGTACCGCCGCCGAAGAAGACGCTGTGCAGTGGCGGGGCGTCGGTGAGCACCCGTGCGGCGAGGTCGAGCTCAGCCCTGGCCGCGGCGAGGTAGGCGTCCTGGCTGGAGCCGGGTGCGGCGCCCAGCTCTGCAGCCGTGTAGGTGTTGAAGTCGCAGTAGCCGCAGCGCACGGCGCAGAACGGCACATGGACGTAGACGCTCAACCGGCGGGCGTCGAGGCCGGCCAGCGCCGCTTCCGGCAGCGAACCGTCAGTGGGGGCCGGCTGGCCCTCCGGTGGTGTGGACGGCACAGGTCAGGGCAGCACGAACGGCAGCGACTGCCCGTCCAGCGCCCTGCGGCACTCGCAGGTGGCTGTGGAGTCCGGTTCGTTGGCCGGCATGGCCGCGATCGTGCGGGTGAGCAGCGCCTTCATCCGCTCGATGTTGGCCGAGAACTGCGCCAGCACCTCGGTGTGGGTCACGGCCTCGCCGCCGTCGACACCGGCGTCGTGGTCGGTGACGAGGCAGACGGTGGTGAAGCACATGGCCAGCTCGCGGGCGACGGACGCCTCCGGCATGCCGGTCATCCCGACGATCGTGCCTCCGGCTGCGGCGTGCCAGCGGGATTCGGCCTTGCTGGAGAAGCGCGGGCCGTTGATGACGACGAGCGTGCCGCCGTCGACCGGCCGGACGTCGGCGTCACCAGCACCGAGGACGGCTGCCCGTCCGCGCGCGCAGTACGGGTCGGCGAACGACACGTGCACGACCTTGCCCTTGGCGTGGTAGACGGTGTGCTTGCGTCCCCAGGTGCGGTCGATGACCTGGTCGGGCACGACGAACGTGCCCGGGCCGAGCTCCGCGCGCAGCGACCCGACGGCTGCCGGTGCCAGCACCTGGCGGACGCCGACGCTGCGCAGGGCCCACAGGTTCGCGCGGTAGTTCACCCGGTGCGGCGGGAACTGGTGGTGCTGGCCGTGGCGCGGCACGAAGGCCACCCTGCGGCCGGCGACCTCGCCGATCGTGATCGGTGCGCTCGGCGCCCCGAACGGGGTGGAGGGAAGGACAGAGGTGGCGTTGTTCAGGAACTGGTAGAAGCCTGAGCCACCGATGATGCCGATCTCTGCGTCCATGGGCGGCAGCCTATGCCGTCCGCCCTCGACGGTGACGCCGACGGCGTGACGCCGCTGGTTTTGTGTAGGCCAGCGTTTATTTCTTGTCCTTGGTGGCCTCGCCGGTGGACAGCGCCGCGACGAAGGCCTCCTGCGGCACCTCGACCCGGCCGACCATCTTCATGCGCTTCTTGCCGACCTTCTGCTTCTCCAGGAGCTTGCGCTTGCGGGAGATGTCACCGCCGTAGCACTTGGCGAGCACGTCCTTGCGCAGCGCGCGGATGCTCTCGCGGGCGATCACCCGGGAGCCGATCGCTGCCTGGATGGGCACCTCGAACTGCTGACGGGGGATGAGCTCCTTGAGCTTCTTCGCCATCTCGACCCCGTAGGCGTACGCGGCATCGGCGTGCACGATCGAGGAGAACGCGTCCACCGGCTCGCCCTGCAGCAGGATGTCGACCTTCACCAGCTTGCTGACCTGTTCGCCGGCCTGGTCGTAGTCCAGCGAGGCGAAGCCCTTGGTGCGGGACTTGAGTGCGTCGAAGAAGTCGAAGACGATCTCCGCCAGCGGCAGCAGGTAGCGGATCTCGACCCGGTCCTCCGACAGGTAGTCCATGCCCTGCTGCTCGCCGCGGCGGGCCTGGCAGAGCTCCATCACCGTCCCGATGTAGTCGGTCGGGGTGAGGATCGTTGCCCGGACCACCGGTTCGTGCACCTCGGAGATCTTGCCTTCCGGGTACTCCGACGGGTTCGTGACGATGTGCTCGGTCCCGTCCTCCATCACCACCCGGTAGACGACGTTCGGGACGGTGGAGATGAGGTCGAGGCCCGCTTCGCGTTCCAGGCGCTCGCGCACGATCTCCATGTGCAGCAGGCCGAGGAAGCCGACCCGGAAGCCGAAGCCCAGCGCCCCGGAGGTCTCCGGCTCGTACACCAGCGCCGCGTCGTTGAGCTGCAGCTTGTCGAGGGCTTCACGGAGTTCGGGGAAGTCGGCGCCGTCGATCGGGTACAGCCCGGCATAGACCATCGGGTTAGGCGGACGGTAGCCGCCGAGGTCGTGCAGCGCAGGGTTCGCGGCCGAGGTGACGGTGTCGCCGACCCTCGACTGGCGGACCTCCTTCACGCCGGTGATCAGGTAACCGACCTCGCCGACGCCCAGCGACCCGGACTTCACCGGGTCGGGCGAGATCACCCCGACCTCGAGCGTCTCGTGGGTGGCCTTCGTCGACATCATCAGCACCTTCTCGCGGTGGCTGAGCTCGCCGTCGACAACGCGGACGTAGGTGACGACGCCGCGGTAGGTGTCGTAGACGGAGTCGAAGATCAGTGCACGCGGCGGCGCCTTGGGGTCGCCGACGGGGTGCGGGATGTCGGCGACGATGTGATCCAGCAACTCCTTGACGCCCACGCCGGTCTTGGCGGAGACCCGGAAGATGTCGTCGGGCTCGCACCCGACCAGGTGCGCGATCTCGAGGGCGTACTTGTCGGGCTGTGCGCCGGGGAGGTCGATCTTGTTGAGCACGGGGACGATGTGCAGGTCGGCCTCGAGGGCGAGGTAGAGGTTGGCCAGGGTCTGGGCCTCGATGCCCTGTGCGGCGTCGATCAGCAGGATCGCGCCCTCACAGGCGGCCAGCGACCGGGACACCTCATAGGTGAAGTCGACGTGTCCGGGGGTGTCGATCATGTTCAGCACGTAGTGGGTGCCGTCGACCTGCCACGGCATCCGGACGGCCTGGGACTTGATCGTGATCCCGCGCTCGCGCTCGATGTCCATCTTGTCCAGGTACTGGGCCCGCATGGAACGCCCGTCGACCACACCAGTGAGCTGCAGCATGCGGTCGGCCAGCGTGGACTTGCCGTGGTCGATGTGCGCGATGATGCAGAAGTTCCGGATGATCTCCGGTGGGGTCTTGCCTGGTCTGGGTGTGGGCATTCACTTTCCTGGTCGCTTGGACAGCCAGCACACGATACCGGACGCGGCGCTCACCACCCCATCCGCGTCGTGTGCACCGACTGGTCGATGGGGCAGGATTTTGGTGCCTCGGCTGCTCGCTGATAGAGTTCGAAATCGCGTCTGCGCGGCGTGTGAATCACCCAATACCTGTGAAGAGGGCAAGCCCTGTGGCGAACATCAAGTCTCAGAAGAAGCGGATCCTGACCAACGAGAAGGCCAGGCTGCGGAACAAGGCCGTCAAGTCCGGCCTGCGTACGCACGTCCGCAAGTTCAACGAGGCCCTCGACGGTGGCGACACCGTGAAGGCCCAGGAGCTGGCACGCACCGCGACCAAGGCGCTCGACAAGGCCGCGAGCAAGGGTGTCATCCACAAGAACCAGGCTGCCAACCGCAAGTCGGCCATCGCAGCCAAGGCCGCCGCGCTCTGATCTTCCTCAACCGACGCCGCCCGGGAGACCGGGCGGCGTTTGTTGTTCCCGGAAGCGGCTTGACCCGACCGATGCGGGCCGATCTTCGCTCAAGGGACTAGCGCTGACGACCGCGGAAGCCGATCACCTTGAGCACCACCTGTTCAAGCGCGAAACCGGGGTCACTGGCGGCACCCTTGATCTGTGCGTCGGCGACCGCGACAGCCTGGATCGCGCGCGCCACCCCGGTCTGCTTCCAGTCCCGCGCGAACTCGGACAGCGGCCTCAGTTTCCAGAACGGCACTCCGATGACACTGGCGATCTCAGCGTCGCGCAGCCTCGCCTCGCGGGCGTCCAGGTACTTGCCGAGGTTTCGTAGGTTGCTGGAGAGGGCGCTGGTGACCAACACCGGCGCCACCCCGGTGGACAAGGCCCAGCGCAACTTGCCCATCGCGCCTTCGAGTCGTCCGGCCAGGACATCGTCGGCGACGGCAAAGCTCGTCACGTCAGCACTGCCGCCGAAATAGCGGCGCACAGCGGTCTCCGTCAGAACCCTTTCCGGCGCGTCCTCGAGAAGCTGGCGGATCGCAGCTACCAAGGACCGCGGGTCCTTGCCCACGGCGTCGATGAGGACCACAGCAGTCCCAGCGTCCACCCGGCCCTGCTGACGTCGGGTTTCCGCGGACACGAACTGCGGCAGGTCCCACGGCTTGATCGAAGGGCAGTCGACGAGTTCGGTGCGCAGCTTCTTCAGCCGGTCGAGGACCGCCTTGCCCTTGTTGCCGCCGGGGTGCACCAGCGCCAACGCGAGGTCGGGGCCGGGCTCCGAGGCCATGCCGACCACCTGGTCGGCGAGTTCCGGTGCCAATTCGCTGAGGTCGGTGACCACCAGCACGGTATCCGAGGCGAACAGGGAACCGCCGGCGGCCTCTGCCAGCGAGCCGCCGTTGACCTGGCCGGCCTCGACGCGCACGACGGCTGCGTCCGGACGTTCGGCGGTGGCCCGGGCGATGAACCCGGTGACGGCCCGTTCTGCGAGCAGCGACTCCGGTCCCGTGACCAGTAGCGCGTGCCCGAACGGGCTGGTTTCCTCCACGGGCCAAGCATGCCATTGATGACGGACATCCCCGTCCGCACCCTCGCGTCCGCCGTCGTGTGTCCGGGACCGTCACCGGTGGGCGTGTTCGCATCGCTCAGCCGGTGCGTTGGGTCGTGACGTCGAGCCGGTCGCCGATGAGGGCGACGGCGATGGAGCCGTTGACGTCGGTGCGATAGACCTGCGCCCCGGTGCCTGCGACGGTGGCGATCGTGCGGGCGGCCGGGTGGCCGTAGTCGTTGTCCGCGCCGACGCTGACCAGCGCGACGCTCGCGTGCGTCGCGGAAAGGAAGGCGGGCGCCTGGTGTGCCGAGCCGTGGTGCGGCACCAGCATCACCTCCGCGGCGAGGTCGGTGACGGTGGCGACGGCATTGCCCTGTCCGGCCTCCTCCACGTCACCGGCGAGGATCATCCGCAGGTTCCCCGAGGTGACCCGCAGCACCTGGGAGCTGTCGTTGGCGTCGGCGGAGTCCTCACCGCCGAGCCCGCCGCCGGTGAAGGGCCGGATCGCCAGCACAGCCACCTGCACCGGACCGACGCCGATCACCATGCCGGGGCTCGCGACCGTCCGCGGGACGCCGGCGGTCAGCTCAAGGACGTGGCGCCACCCGGACGCAGGTTCCGTCACCCCGGACACCAGCAGGTTCGCCACCCGCCGTCCGGACAGGACACCGGCGATGCCTCCGATGTGGTCGGCGTGCAGGTGGGAGAGGATCAGCCACGGCACGTCGGTGATGCCCAGCTGGTCGAGACAGCGGTCCACAGCGGGCGGCTCCGGGCCGGCGTCCACGACGATCGCCTGCGCCGGCCCGACGGCGATCACGGTCGCGTCGCCCTGGCCCACGTCGCAGCTGACCACCTGCCACGCCGACGGTGGCCAGCCGGGAGCGCTGACCGGCCGGAACAGCACCAGCACCATCGCCAGAGCGAGCAGCACCACGAGCCACGGTCGCCGCCAGAGCAGGGGCATCCCTGCGAGCAGTGCGATGCAGGTGACGCCGAGGACACCGAGCGCCACCGGGCCGGCCGGCCAGCTGACACTCGCACCGGGGAGCGCGCTCCCCACGGCGGCGATCCAGCACAACGCCTGCGCGAACCCGCCGGCCAGCCAGCCGACCACCGTTGCCAGCGGCGGGCTCACCACGGACAGCCCCGCTGCGAGGAACCCGAGCACCGTGCCCGGCCCGACCAGCGGAGCGGCGACAAGGTTCGCCAGCAGCCCCACGAGGCTCACCTGCCCTGAGATCGCCGTCACGATCGGCTGCGTTGCCAGTTGGGCAGCAACCGGGACGGTCACAGCCTCGGCCAACCAGGCCGGCATCCATCCGGCCAGCACACGGGCCCACCGGCTCGCCCAGACGATGATCCCGCCGCTGGCGCACACCGACAGCACGAACCCCGTCGACCTCCCCAGCCACGGATCGGCGAGCAACAACCCGATCACCGCCCACGACAGCAACCGCAGCCCCTGCCTCGTGCCGCCCCAGCCCAGGGCGGCCAGCCCCACAAGTCCCATCGCAGCAGCCCGCAGCACACTCGGCTCGGCGCGGCACAGCAGCACGAACGCCACCACCCCCGCCACGGCCACCCCGCGACGCCACCAGCCCACGATCCCTGCCCGCGCAGCAGCCCACAGGATGGCAGCGAGCAAGAGGGTGAGGTTCGCCCCGGAGACCGCCGTGAGGTGGGTGAGGCCAGTCGTCCTGAACTGGGCCTGGAGGGACTCCGACATCCCTTCGGTGTCACCGACGACGAGGGCCGGCACGAGCGCTGCCGGTTCGGCGGGGAGGTCGGCCACGGCCGCCCGGAGCCCCCCGCGGACGCGTGTCACGGCGACATCCACCGGGCCCGGCGGCGCCACAAGCCTCGGTGAGGCGCGTGCCCGTGCCCAGGCGCTCACGGGCTCCTGCGGCTCGGCCGGGCCGAGCCGGACCACGGCGGCGACGGTCGCCCCCGCCGGCATGCCCGACCAGGCCCGCACGATGTCGCCGGACGCCGTGAGCCGGACCGTCGCGCCGGACGTCCAGGAGACACCGCGGCCCTCTGCCCGGACGAGTTCTGCGTCAACGATCCACACCGGGCCGCCGCGACCGCCGTCACTGAGGTGGCCACCACCCAGCCGGGCCTCGATGCTGACGACGGCGCCCTGGGCGGCCCACTCCCCCACCGGCCCGGCGGCCTTCGCCCAGCCACGGGCGCCACCGATCGCGACGGCGAGCAGCAGGGCAAGCCCGGCGCCGACGACAAGCCATTGTCGGCGCCACCACCCCAGCCCCCCGATAGCCAGCGCCAGCGCGCCGGCGCCACCGGCGAGCACCGGCAGTCCGGCGGTGCCCGCCCAGACGCCGGCCCAGGCTGCTGCAGCGAGCACCGGCGCACGCCAGTCCAGCCCCTCTTCTTCCGGTCGTCCATCTGCGCCCTCAGACCCGGACATTCGGGGCGATGTCGGCGTAGGTCTTGGACCCGATCCCGTCCACCTCCTGCAGTTCGGTCACCGCCGAGAAGCGGCCGTGGAGTTTGCGCCAGTCGAGGATCTTCTGGGCGGTCACCGGCCCGACCCCCGGCAGCGTGTCGAGCTGTTCGAGCGTCGCCGTGTTCAGCGAGACGGTGGCTGTCCGGCCCGATGACCCCGCTCCGGCATCCGCGCCCTCGCCGCGCACCTCACCGCGGGGTCTTCCCCTGGTGCCGATCACGACCTGCGACCCGTCCACCACCACAGCGGCGAGGTTGAGTTCGCCCGGGTCGGCGGCAGCGGTCAGGCCACCGGCCCTCTCGATGGCGTCGGCCACCCGGGCGCCCTGCGGCAGTTCCACGACACCAGGGCTCCGCACGGCGCCGAGCACATGGACGAGCGCCCGAGGCGTCGGTGTCGCTGCAGGGCTGGCACTGGCGAGCACGGTGGGCACGGCGGCGACGGCCACCGGCGTCGACCTCGCCTGCAGCAGGCTGTAGGCGGTCCAGCCGCACCCGACGAGGAGCACGACGACAACGGCTGCCAGGTGCTCCCTTGTGAAGTCGACGGTCCGGCGGCCAAGGCCGGCGGCGCGCGCTGCGATACCCGCTGCGGGAGCAGCGCGCGCCGGCGGATGACCCGTCACCGCCCGATCCAGCACCTCCTCGCCGTCGCCCCCGGGGTCGTCGATCAGGACCGGTTCGCGTCCTGCCTCGATGCCCGCCGGCAGCGCGTGCCGGGGCTGGACCTCGGCAAGGAGCGCCTCCAGCCTCTGCCTGACCACCTCACTCATCACCGGATCTGGTGCGACCTTCATGTCCGGCACTATCGGCAGCCATGGCGCAGGACGATCACCCGACCTGCTTCCTGTGGACAACACGGCGGTTACCCACAGGCGGATGCCGTGGCGATCGCGTCGGCGGGCTAGGCTGGAACGCCGTCACAGGCCCGTAGGCCGGGACGACAACGCACCATCCCGCACGACCCCGCCGACCCCGACAGGAGCCCGATGGCCACCCAGCTCGATCTCGCCACCACCCCCAAGAAGAACGGTGGCTGCGGCTGCGGCTGCGGGAGCAGCGATGCCACCCCCGAGCTGGTGGTCTCGTCCCTGCCGAAGATCATCCGGCACGGCGCGATCATCGGTGGGCTCACCAGCATGAAGCCCGGGCAGCAGCTCGTCCTCGTCGTCAACCACGACCCGCTCCCCCTGCTCACCCAGCTCAACCGGGTCGCCCCGGAAGCCTTCGACCTGACCTACCTCGAGAGCGGTCCCGAGAACTTCCGCCTGCAGTTCACCCGGCTCTGACCGATCCCCGCCCGTTTGCCCCGAAAGGCACGCTGGAGTGGTGAAGGCGCCGTCAACCAACAGACCCCGGCCGCCGGCCGGCGGCCGGAAGCGCGCTGCTCGCAAGCCGCCGAGACGCGCCACCAGGCTCGGCATCGTTGTGGCCACGGTGTTCGCGCTCGCCGGGCTGGCGCTGCTGCTGCTCGTGCTCGCCCCCGACCTGCAGGCCCGCAACCAGTTCCTCGCGATGTCGGCATCCTTCGCGCCGTACGGCTGGATCCTGTGGCTGGTCGCGGTCGTCGTCGGACTGGCGTCCACCCGCCGGCGGCTCGTCGTCGTGCCACTGGCTGCCGGGCTGGCCGCCCACAGCTTCCTCCTGCTGCCGTACCTCCCCGGCGCGCCGTCGGCGGTCGCGGGGCAGCGCGCGACGGTGGGGGTGCTGGAACTGAATCTCAACGTCGGCCTGGCCGACACCGGGCAGCTCGCTGCCCAGATCGACCAGCGCCGTCCCGACGTCGTCGTCCTCGCAGAAGTCACCGACTCGACCCTCAAGGCCCTCAACACCAAGGCCTGGCGGACGCGGTTGCCGTACCGCGTCGGCACCTCCGACGCCGCGGCCGACCCGGCGACGGGCTACGAGGGTGCGGGCGGGACGCTGATCCTCTCCCGATTCGCACTCACCGACCTCGGTAAGGCGAAGGACACCACCTACACCAACCTCGCCGTGCGGGTGGCGATGCCGGGGCACCCGTTCGTCCTCGTCGGCGCACATCCGGTCAACCCGGAGCACGGGCTCAGCAGCTGGTTGCAGGACGGGCAGGCGCTCGCCCAACTGGCTGCGGCCCACACCAGCGAACCCCTTGTTGTTGCCGGTGACCTGAACGCGACGGCAGAGCACCTGACGTTGCGGGAACTCAAGGCCAGGGCGGGCCTCAGCGACACGGCAACCGGACGGGGCTGGCACCCGACCTTCCCCGCCGACGCCTGGTACCCACCGCTGATCCAGATCGACCACGTCCTGGTGTCAGCAGCGTTCACAACGACCGGACTCGACACCTTCGCCGTGTCGGGCACCGACCACCGCGGGCTGATGGTGCAGCTCGCGGCCTCCTGAGCGTCAGGCCGGGACGATGCTGACCAGCCTCGGAGCCCGCACGATCACCTGACGCACTGCGCGTCCGGCCAGCGCCCGCTGCACCCCGGGATCGGCCAGTGCCACGGCAGTCAGTTCCGCCTCAGCGATGGACGGGGAGACCTCGATCTTCGCCCGCACCTTGCCCTGCACCTGCACGACGCAGGTGACGGAGTCGGTGACCAGCAGCGCAGGGTCGACCTGCGGCCAGGATGCGCTGGCGACGGAAGGGGCGTGCCCCAGCGTCTCCCACATCTCCTCGGCCACATAGGGCGCCACCGTGCTGAGGGCGACAGCGATCGCCTCGACGGCCTCGCGGACGGCAGCGTCGGCCGGGCCGGCACCACTGTCGATCACCTTGCGGGCAGCGTTCACCAGTTCCATGATCCGGGCAACGGCGACGTTGAAGCGATGGGTATCGAACGCCTCGGCCAGCTCGGCAACCGTTTTGTGGGTCGCCCTGCGCAGGCCGAGGTCGCCGGCGGCCGGGTCGGTGCCGACAGGGCTGGCGACATCCTGGGCCAGGCGGTAGGCGCGCTGCAGGAACTTCAGCGAGGAGCCCGGGGACATGTCGGCCCAGTCGATGTCGTCCTCCGGCGGACCGGCGAACACGACGGTCGTACGGATCGCGTCCACGCCGAACGCGTCGATCTGCTTGCCGAGGTCGACGCCGTTGCCCAGCGACTTGCTCATCGCCTTGCCCTTGTTGATCACCTGCCCCTGGTTCATCAGGGCCGTGAACGGCTCGCTGAAGTCCACCAGGCCCAGGTCGTTCAGCACCTTCGTGAAGAAGCGCGAGTACAGCAGGTGCAGGATCGCGTGCTCCACGCCGCCGACGTACTGGGCGACCGGCATCCACTTGGCCACCTCGGCGGGGTCGAACGGGCCCTCGGTGTAGTGGGGCGAGCAGTACCGGAAGAAGTACCACGACGAGTCGACGAAGGTGTCCATCGTGTCGGTGTCACGCTTGGCCGGCCCACCGCACTTCGGGCATTCGACGTTCACCCAGTCCGTGGCAGAGGCCAGCGGGCTCGTGCCCTTCGGCTGCAGGCTGGCACCGCGCAGGTCGGGCAGGGTGACCGGCAGCTGGTCGTCGGGCACCGGCACCTCACCGCAGGACGGGCAGTGCACGATCGGGATCGGGCAGCCCCAGAACCGCTGCCGGCTGAGCAGCCAGTCGCGGAGCCGGAAGGTGATCGCGGACTCGCCGCGTCCCTGCTCGGCCAGCTGGGCCGTGATGGCAGCGATACCGGCCTTCTTGTCACCCAGGCCGGCCAGGCTCGGGGAGTTCACGTAGGCGCCGTCCCCGGGCGTGGCCACCCAGGTCTGGCCCGGGTCGGGCAGGCCGGTGTCCACGACCACCCGGACAGGCAGGTCGAACGCCTGGGCGAAGTCGAGGTCGCGCTGGTCGTGGGCGGGCACGGCCATGACCGCGCCCGTGCCGTACTCGGCCAGCACGTAGTCGGCGGCGTAGACGGGCAGCTGCTCGCCGTTCACCGGGTTGACCGCGTGGACGCCGAGGAACACCCCGGTCTTGGGCCGGTCGGAGGACTGCCGCTCGATCTCGGTGGCCCGCTTGGTGGCCTCCAGGTACTCCTCGAACGCTGCACGGTGCGCGTCGGTGACGATCTCCGCCGCCAGCGGCGCCTCCGGTGCGACGACGAAGAAGGTGGCGCCGTACAGGGTGTCGGGGCGGGTGGTGAACACCCGGACCGGCTCGTCGCGCCCCTCGATGACGAAGTCCACCCAGGCGCCCTCGGAGCGTCCGATCCAGTTGCGCTGCATGGCCAGCACCCGGTCGGGCCAGGTGCCCTTGATGCCTTCCATGTCGTCCAGCAGCCGCTGGGCGTAGTCGGTGATCTTGAAGTACCACTGGTTGAGCTTGCGCTTGGTGACGACGGCGCTGCAGCGCTCGCACAGGCCCTGGACGACCTGCTCGTTGGCCAGCACCGTCTGGTCGTTGGGGCACCAGTTGACGTAGCTGTCCTTGCGGTACGCCAGACCCCTCTCGTAGAAGCGCAGGAAGAGCCACTGCGTCCAGCGGTAGTACTCGGGGTCGGACGTGTGCAGGCGCCGCGACCAGTCGAGGCTCAAGCCGTACCGCTTGAAGGAGCGTGCCTGGGTCTCGATGTTGGCGTAGGTCCAGTCGGCGGGATGCGCGTCGCGGGCGATGGCTGCGTTCTCCGCGGGCAGGCCGAAGGAGTCCCAGCCGATCGGGTGCATCACGTCGTAGCCGCGCAGGCGCCAGTAGCGGGCCACGACGTCACCCATCACGAACGCCTCCGCATGACCCATGTGGAGGTCGCCGGAGGGGTAGGGGAACATGTCGAGCATGTAGCGGCGTTCCTTCGACCCGTCGTCTGCGGGGGTGAAGGTGCCGTCCTCGTCCCAGAAGCGCTGCCACTTCTCCTGCGCAGCTGCGGCGTCGTAGGTCTTGCGTTCGGCTTCGATGGTCACTTCTCGATCTCCTTGTTCTTGCTCGCTCCCGACAATCGGCATGAAAAAGCCCCTGCGGGCCGTCAGGCTCGCCAGGGGCCGCCGCGACTTCTGGGAAGTCGCGGCTACGGAAGCAGCAGTGATGCGCGATGCACGTGCAAATGATAACCGAATCGTCGCGGGCACCGCTCCGGCGCAATTGCTGGGGTCCGACCACCCCCCGACGCTACGAACAATTGACTAGAAAACGCGGCCCCGACGCCTCAAAGGGGGCGCTTAGGCAAGCCTCACCTTGCTTGCGACAAGGGGAGATACCGATGAACCTAGGTTCATGGCGATCACTCTCAACACCTTCGCGGTGACAGCTTCGCAGTCGCTTTCCCAGCGGCTCAACTGGCTGCGCGCCGGTGTGCTCGGTGCCAATGACGGCATCGTCTCGACCGCCGGCCTGGTGTTCGGTGTCGCGGGCGCCACCACCGATTCGGTCGCGCTGCTGATCGCCGGCCTCGCCGGCATGGTGGCCGGCGCCCTGTCGATGGCGGGCGGCGAGTACGTCTCGGTCAGCAGCCAGAAGGACAGCGAACTGGCAGCGATCCGCCAGCAGCAGGCCGAGCTCCACGCCGACCCCGAGGGCAAGCTCCAGCAGCTCGCCGGCCACTATGCCGAGCGGGGGCTCTCCCCCGAGCTTTCGCTGCAGGTTGCAAGGGAGCTCAGCGAACACGCAGCCCTCGACGCCCACGCCCAGGTCTTCCTCAACCTCGACGCCGACGAGCAGGTCTCCCCCTGGGCCGCCGCGCGCGCGTCCCTGGTCGCCTTCATCGCCGGCTCGGTGATCCCCCTGGTTGTGATCATCACCACCCCCCTCGGGATCCGGCTGCCGCTGACGGTCGCTGCCGTCCTCGCAGCGCTCGTCGTCACCGGCGTGGTCAGCGCCCGGCTGGGCGGGGCCCGCGCCCTGCCTGCCGTGATCCGCAACGTGGCCGTCGGCAGCCTCGCCATGGGCCTCACCTACCTGGTCGGCTGGCTCGTCGGCCAGCAACTGTGAACTGATCCGTCAGCGCCGCAAGCAGTGGCTCGCGGATGTGGGTCCAGGCCTGTGGCGGCACCACCTCCTCGTTGAGCCAGTCGAGCAGCGCTGCGATCGGCTCGAGCGGGTCGATCCGGTCCAGTTGCTCGAGGCACACCATCGCCAGCGCCCCGTCCCCGTTCTGCCACGCAGCCATCCCCAGGAGGCCGAGCACCGCCGGGCGGTGGGCAGGGAGCGTGTGCCGGACGATCCGCGTCCACAGGGCCAGTTGGGACTCGGCGTTCTCGACCGACAGGTGCCGCAGCACCCGCACCTGCGCGTCCTCGTGCTGCACCAGCAGTGCCAGCCGCACGCTGTCGTCACGGTCCGGCGGCCCCGACGCGGCCAGCAGGCGGCGCAGGATGCGGCGCCGCCCGCGAACCCCGAGACGGTCGAGCGCGATCTCCGCAGCACCGACCCGGGCCGCCAGGTCGTCGACCTCGTGGCCGGGGGGACCGGCGATACCTGCTGCCAGTGCCCTCCTCGAGGGCCGCACCGGGAGCCCCAGCACGGCCGCCTCCGCTGCCACAGGTGCGACCTTGTCGCTGATCGGGCCGGTCGGACCAACGGGTTCGTCGGAGCGCCAACTGTCGGGCCCCACCTGCAGCAGCCGCTGGACCCGCACCTGCCCGCCGAGCGCGGCGCACGCGCCCAGCACGTCCCAGGCGAGGTCGTCGTCGCCGGTGTAGGCGATGAACCAGGCCCCGGCCGCCGGGTAACGGTCGAACAACCGGCACACAAGGGCTTCCGGGGAGCCCCGCCCGGCGACGGCGGTGAGGTCGACCCGTGCGGTCACCTCCACGCGGCCGTCCTCGATCACGATCACCACCAGTGACTCCTCGGGATGGAACCCGATGAGGTACGGCACCAGACCGATCAGGTCATCGATGTTGTGCACGGCCAGCCGGGCCTGCGGCTCTGAGATGCTCACGGCCTTCGATCATCGGCAGCCCCCGGCCCACAGTCCCAGCCGTCCACAGGCCCACCCGACGAGCTGCACGTTGTCCACAGCTCGCGCACGGCAGCAGCGGGTACCCTTGTCGCCGATGAGCCAGCAGCCACCAGCACACCCCTTCGGCGAACCGCCGGAGGGCTCTTCGACCCCGCCCACCGCTCCCCAGCAGGGCTGGACGCCCGCCCCGCTGTCCGACGGTTCCCGGCCGTCCGTCGGCGCGCACCCGCCCGCGTCGACCGAGCCAGGCGCTCCCCTGGGTGGGCCCGCCCTGCGGTCGGTGAACATCGACGAGTTCGCCCCGCCGCGATCGCGCCTGCCGCTGCTGGTGACCCTCGTCGTGCTGGTCGTCGCCGCCCTCATCTGGGGTGCGACGCTGCTGCGTCCCGCCTCCTCGGATGCCTCGGCACCCAGCCCGAGCGCTTCGCCGACAGCCACTCCGCGCGCGCCCGGTCTGCCGTTCCTGAGCCCGGACGAACGTTTCTCCGGTCGCTGGGAGATCATCGACCACCGCTGGATCGACTCGGGCCTTGAGGTGGAGATCACCCTCGCAGCGGACCGCGGTCCGGTGAACTACTCGTTCGTCGCGTTCAACAACGACGGGGTGGACGCCACCGAGGCGTCCGGCGGCTCACAGCAGCCGCAGTTCTCCGGCCTACCCATCCCGAGCGGGCAGACGGAATCGGGCTGGCTGTTCTTCCCGCTCGAACGCGGTCCGGCGACCATCATCCTTGCCACCTCCGGCGGCAACCAGATGTCCGCCCTGCCGGTCAGCGGCTGACCGTCGCGCCCCCGGCGTCCCGGGGGTGGAGCGAGCCAGCCGCTAAGGTGAAACGGTGATGCCGCCGAAGACCGTGCTCAACATCGGCATCTTCACCGACGATTTCTATCCCGAGTCAGGTGGCGTTTCGCGTTCCATCCAGCTCCAGCTGCAGCAGCTCAGCGCGGCGGGACACCGGGTCACCCTCTTCGCCCCGGGCAAGGAGCTCACCCCGCCGAAAGAGGCGGCGTGGGAGGGTCTGCCGTACTGGCGGGCGCCGGGATCGCCGAGCTACCTCTGCTCACTCCAGGTGGGCCGGCGCCTGGCGCGCCGCATCGCCTCGGACCACCCCCTGGACGTCGTGCACTCCCAGAACGAGCGCGGGTCGATCTTCCTCGCTGCCCAGGTCGCAGATGAGCTCAACGTGCCACACGTGCACACGTTCCACTCCAACTACGTCGGCACGCACCGCACCTCACCGATCGCTTCCGGGCTGAACTCGTTGACCTACCTCGACTGGTCCGGGCGCTGGCTGCGTCGCACGGCGCGCGCCACGGGCGGGCAGTGGGCCTTCCCCAGTGATCCGGACGCGGCCATCGACTCCCCGTTCGCCCGGCGCGACTGGCGCAGCCTCGCGCGACTCGCGTCCGCTGTGGACGCCTTCACCTCGCCGGCCGGCTTCGTGGTCGACACGATCGTCGACGCCTCTGCCAGCACCCTTGCCGGACGGGGTCAGGTCGTGGCCTCGGGCGTGCCTGACGCGTTCGTGCACGTGGAGCGGAAACGACCGCGCGGCGAGGTGACACGGTTCCTGAGCTGCGGCCGGCTGTGCCCGGAGAAGCGCGTCGACGCCATCGTCGACGCCTTCGGCCGACTCGGGCGCGACGACGCCGAACTGCATATCGTCGGCACTGGCCCCACGGAGGGCGCCCTGCGCCAGAAGGCTGCGCGGATCCGGCACGGCAAGGTGCGGTTCCTCGGCCACTTCGACGACGCCGGCCTGATCGCCCAGGAGATCGCGGACGCCGACGTCTTCGTGCTCGCCTCCTACCGCTTCGACACCCAGGGCATGGTGCTGGCGGAGGCTGCGGCGGCCGGGACGCCGATCCTGTACTGCGACGACCGGCTCACTGTCGGCGTCGGAACGGACAACGCGCTGCTCGCCGGGCATGAACCGGGCGAGCTCGCCACAGGCATGCGAGCCCTGCTGGACGACCCCGAACGGCTGGAGACGATGTCCGCGGCCTCGCGGGAACGGGGAAGGGTGCTGACCCCTGCAGCGATGCGCGACAACTACCTTGCCGTCTACCGGAAGTCGATCGCCGCCCGGCAATCGTCGGGCGGAAGCGCCTAGTTCCGCTCGAGTTCCTCCACCTCGGCGTTCTCCGCCGCCTCGGCCGCCTCTGCCGCAAGCGCAGCCGCCGATGGCGGATCCACCTGGGCGTCCGGATGGTACTTGGAGAGGATGAAGACACCGGCAACGGCGACCGCGCCGCTGAGGCCCATGCCGATCGAGTCGAGCACGCCCAGCCGGACGCCCTCACCGAGCACGGCCATGCCGAAGGTGACGGCGACGATCGGGTCGGTGGTGGTCATCGAGCCGACGACGATCTCTGCGGGGCCGTTGGCGTAGCCCTGCTGCACCATCCAGCCGCCAAGGACGTAGCAGACCAGCAGGAACACCGCGGAGGTCCAGAACAGCGGCCTGCCGAGGAAGTTGGCGTCGTCGAACACGAGGGCAGTGATGGTCTTGATCAGCGCTGAGGACAGGCCGTAGAAGAACGATCCGCCCGAGGCCCACATCAGGCAGCGCCGCGACGGCGAGCCGAAGCGGCCCATCCAGCCGAGGAAGCCACCGATGGCGAAGACGATCAGGCAGGCGACGATGATGCGTGTCGGCGGCAGCTCGGTGTCGGGCGCGGCGGTGGACGCGGAGATCAGCGTGAAGGCGACGATGCCGACGATCGTGAGCGCGACGGCCGACCAGATGACCTTCGTCGGACGGAAGTGGTGGATCTTGGCTGCGAGCAGCACCGCCCACGGCACGGCGAGGATGCCGACCGGCTGCACCACCGTGACCGGGGCCATCATCAGCCCCACGATGTGCATGGAAGCCCCGACAGCGACCGTGCCGAGTCCGAGCAGCCACCGCTTGTTGCGCACGAGGTTCCAGACCTGGCCGAGATCCATCGAGCGGTTCTCCGAGGCCTTGTCCACCGAACGGCTCACGGCGAGGTGCTGGATGGTCGATCCACCGGCGAACAGGAAGGACGCGAACACGACGATAGTGATGGCCAGCGGGATGTTCTGATTGAAGATCGAGAACCCCGGACCCATCAATGGAATCGGGTTGGTCATCTGAGCCTGTCTGTGAGCAACGGCAGAGCGGCAAGCCTACCGGAGGCCGGCGCGAGCGTAATCCGCCCCGACAACGGGCTCAGCGCTGCTCGGAGAAGCGGACGGCCGCCCGGAACTGGGCAGCGACTCCTGCGCCGAGGCCGAGCGGCCACCGGTGCATCACGTAGGAGTTGGCCTCGTCGACGCTGAGCTGCCGGGTGGAGTTGCCGGTCCGCACCCACAGTTCCGGCCCGACTCCCTTCCCGCTTCGCAGGTACACCGGACGCGGCGACGGCTCGCAGGTCAGCCGGCAGACCACCGGCTCACCGGCGGCGTCGGTCATGGTCGTGAACTCGATGCCGACGGCGGCGGCAGCGTTCTGGCCGAGGCTCGTGGACAGCAGGTCGCGCAGGAAGAGCTCGTAGCGGTCGGCGTCCGGCACCTTCAGCGTGGAGTAGTCGGCCTCCAGCCCGAGGGGCGTCCCCGCATCGTCCACCCCCACCAGGAGGGTGCCGCCGTCACTGTTGAGGAAGCCGCAGACGGTCTTCGCGATCACGAGTTCCATCCGGTCGTCCTTCGCACCGGTGTGCAGGTTGACGCGGGCGGTCGACTTGAACTCGACACGGTCCGACTCCCCCGCAGCGAGGAGCTCGGCGACCGACGCCCGTTGGGGGTGCTGGAAGTGCGCGGCGATCGCGCCGTAGATGGCGATGCCTGCGATCGACATGCCGAGGGCCAGCAGGATCGACATCAGGCCCCACGGCGTGGCCTGCGGCGAGATCCAGCCGGCGATGAGCAGGCCGACGGCCGTGCCGACGATCGAGATCACGATCGACGTCGCCACGCCCAGCCGGGCCCTGCCGCGCAGCACCCAGCGCGCGAACGTACCGAACGCCCAGGCGACGAGCAGGACGATCGGGAGTGCTGCGGCGATCAGCCAATCCACCGGAATCGTCGTGGTCACGCTGCCGCCGCCGTCCGCCGGTTCTCGAACGTGGCAAGGGCGAGCGCGATCGCCGCTGCCAGCACGGCGCCGGCCAGCGTCGCCAGCGCCCGTTCGGACGCGATCTGGAACGGGTTCCCCGCAGAACCCAGCAGGACGACAGCCGGGGTCATGAACAGGACCTGCCGCGTGTAGTCCCCGGCCATGGCGTACGCGCTGCTGAGCACCGTGCTGACCACGAGGAGCACCAGCAGCGCCCACAGCGGAAGGAAGACGGCGGCGACCAGTGCCGCCAGCGCACCCGCGATCGTGCCGAGCACCCGCTCGACGGACTTCTTCATCGTCTCGTCGCCGAAGGGGCGCAGCACGGCCGTGAGGGTGAGCGCCACCCAGTAGCCGTGGGGAATCTCCCACACCCCTACGAGGTAGACGACGGCGCCGACGGACACCGCCATCACGGCGGCGTGCAGCCAGGCCCGCCGCTGCTCCACGCCCGCAGCGGGAGGCCTGCGGGGCAGCCGGGTCGCCACAGCCACGACGAGGGCACCACCGAAAAGCATCCAGATCGCCGTCCTGCCCGGCTGGAACTCACCGGGAACGAGCACGAGCACTGCCACCACCGTGGGCACCATGGCCAGCAGCCCGTCCTGCAGGATCCCGGCGGGTGCGACAAGGAGGCAGCACAACACCACGAAGAACGCTGCAGCGAGCGGTTGCCCGCGCAGGGCCACGGCCACACCGCCGGCCATCGCTGCCGGCACAGCGAGGGCGAACGAGTGCAACGGTCGCAGGCTGAGTGCCGGGCGAAGCGAGGCCAGGACGCCCATCCCGAGGGCGAGGGCACCCTGCGTCCCGCCGGCCAGGTAGGCGATCACGATCGCGGCGACGAGGACAACCGTTGCGACAGCGCTCAGCATCACGGCCTGCCGGGGCACCGCCCATGCGCCCAGCCGTCCCGTCATGAGTCGAGAGCGTAGCGGCTGGGCCAGGTTCGGGCTGTCACCAGCCGCCACCGCCGCCGCCGCCGAATCCGCCGCCGCCGGAGAAGCCGGAGCCTCCACTGGTTGCTGCGGTCGCGTGCTGCATGGAGGAGGACATCGTGCTCGCGAGGCTGTCCATCGAGCTCGCGAAGCTGTGGGCGCTGAAGCCGTACCCATAGCCGTAGCCGACGTACCACGGGGTGTCGAAGGTGTAGCGGCCCTGTGCTGCGAGCTGTTCGAAGACCTTGGTCCAGCGCTCCGCGACGCCGAACATGATGGCGTAGGGCAGATAGCGGGAGAAGACGTCGATGCCTTCCTCGAACTTGATCTGGTCGGCCTCAGCCGTCCGCAGGTACAGCTCGAAGCCGCGCGCCTGGGCGAGCATGGCCGAGCCGGTCGCCGACCGTGCGCCGAAGTGGTTGTTCAGCAGCAGCACGCCGATCCCGAGGACGATGCCGGCGAGCCCGACCAGCCCCCAGCCGAACAGCCCGAACAGCAGTCCGATGCCGACGCTGGCCGCGATGATCACGATCCCGACCAGGAACGCGATGCCGCGCACGGTCGCAGGGTTCCTTGTGAACCAGCCGAGTTCCTTTGTGACACGGGAGTGCAGGTTCTCGCGCGCCTTCGTCAGCAGGCCGGCGTACTGCGGATCGCGCAGGTCGTCGGTGCTGACCGGGTTCCCGCCGGAGAACATCTTGGAGAGCAGGGCCTTCTCGTAGTGGGCCAGTTCGTCGCCGCCACCGCCGCGCTCGCCGGTGAGGCGGGTGAAGGTCCAGTCCTTGCCGTCGCCCTGTTCGATGCGCAGGTGGCCGCGGACGGCGAGGTCGATCACGGTGGCGGTGACGTCCTTGTTGTCGGCCGTCGCGTCGACCAGCGTCCCGATCTCACCCGGACGGGCGCCCGCCGGCGGCTGGAACTGGACGGCAACCGGAGCCTTGCCGGTGTCGTGGCCGACGGAGACCTGCTGGTTCGCTGCCGGGACGACACCGGGCGTCAGGCCCAGGTACACCTGGTCGCGCCCACCGCGCCGCGTCCGACGGAAGAGGAAGGCGAGGCCGAGTGCTGCGAGAGCCGCGGTGACGCCGCCGGTCAGCGGGGTGACCGGGAACATGTTCCCGATCGTGAAGCGGCGCTCGATGCGGGCGTCGGCACCGGTGAAGGTGCCGGCGGGGAAGCCGGCCGTGACCTGCATGCCGCTGCCGTTGCCGACGTCGGTGGCCGTGAAGCTCGCCGCGGAACCCGCCTGGGTGGCAGTACAGGGGGTCGTGTAGTCGTAGCCCGTGAAACAGGCCGTCCGGCTGACGGTCGCAGGCCCTGCGACGGTGACGGAAGCCTTGTCGATCGCCACCTCCCAGCCGTTGCCGACCGCGTTCCAGTTGAACTCGTCCAGCCCCGACTGCGCCTGCTTGGGGGCGATGAGTCCGCGGATCGTGTAGTTCACCTGGTAGGTCTGCACGCCGTGGAAGATCTGGTTCTCGTTGCCGACCCGCACCAGCAGGTTTCCGTCCTGCTCCTCGGTCTGCACCTCGGCGTTGGCGCCGCTGGGGCTGCTCACGTCCCCGATGGTCATGTCGAGCATGCGCCAGTGGTCGGGGTCGTTCGCAATCTCCTGCCGGAGCGGGAAGAACAGCTTCACCCCGTGACCACCGTCACTGCCGAAGGCGTAGGTGAGGTTCAGCTGCACCGCCGCCGTACCCGAACCGTCCACGGTCGCGCTGACGCGGTAGTCGGTGATCGTGCCGTCCCCGACGTCAGCTTGCGCCTGCGTCGACACGGCGGTCAGGGGTGCGAGAACAAGGAAGAACGCGAGCAGAGCCATCCAGAACCGCTTCATGAATCGAGAGTAACAACGGAAGGCCGCCCGCTCCTCAGGTGGCAACCCCGGTCCGTCCCCGATCCCGTCCGGCGCGTCGCTATCCTGACCGCAACGAGCCAGGGGGTGTGATGACGGGTCAGGCGGTGACCGCCGAACTGCTCGCCGTCGTCGTGGCCATGGTCGACGGGCGCCCTTCGGTGCTGACCCTCGGCGAGCCGCCGCGTCTGCCCGCGGGCCCGCTGCTGCCCAGCCACCGGTCGCTCCAGGCGGCCACCCGCACCTGGGTCGAGCAGCAGACCGGACGCCGCCTGGGCTACCTCGAGCAGCTGTACACCTTCGCCGACCTCGACCGTGAGGGAGTGGGTGAGCTCCGTCCGATCTCGGTCTCCTACCTCGGCCTCACCACCCCCGGCGAGGAGCCGGGCATCGGCGGCTGGCAGGACTGGTACGCCCTGCTGCCGTGGGAGGACCGGCGCACCGACACCCGCGCCCTGAACGCGTTCGCCCCGCACCTGTGGCGGTGGGCCTCCTCCGAGAGTGCGCTCGAGGCGGAGCGGCGCCAGCGCGTGGCGATCACGTTCGGCCTCGACGGCCACACGTGGCAACCCGACCTGGTGCTGCAACGCTACGAACTGCTCTACGAGAGCGGGCTGGTGCCGGAGTCTCCGTCGGAGTGGCGCCGTCCCGAGGCGGAGCTGGCCAGCGGCGACCGCATGCTCGGCGACCATCGCCGCGTGCTGGCCACCGGGCTGGCGAGGCTGCGGGCCAAGATCGGCTACCGCCCGGTCGTGTTCGAGCTGCTCAGCCCCACCTTCACGTTGCGCCAATTGCAGGACTGCGTCGAGGCATTGGCCGGACGCGAGGTCCACACCCAGAACTTCCGCCGCCTGATCGAGCAGCAGGCGCTCGTCGAGGAGACCGGCGAGATCGACGCCGACACCGGTGGTCGGCCCGCGAGGCGCTACCGCTTCCGGCGTCAGGTGCTGCAGGAGCGCAGCGTCGCCGGCACCAAGCTGCCCACCACCCGAGCCCGCTGACCAGCCCCTTCAACCTTCGCAAGGTGGACGCTTTCCCGGCGACATCGCCGGCGGATTCAGAAACTGTCCACTTTGCACGGATCAGGGCGCGCGGTGGTGGGAACCGGGCGTCCACGGGTCGGGAATATCCGTCCACCGGCTTTTGCTCAGATGTAGCATAAGGCAAGTCCTGGAAGGGGATTCCGATGACAACGCTGACCGCAGCCGACCTCTACCCGAAGGTGGCGCACGTCGTGCCGGCCGTCGAGTGGGCCACCATGGCCGACGACGTGGACGCGATCATGCGGCTGAAGCAGGAGCGCAACGCCGTGATCCTGGCCCACAACTACATGACCCCAGAGATCTTCCACGGCGTCTCCGACATCGTCGGCGACTCGCTCGCGCTGGCCCGTGAGGCCATCGATGTCGAGGCCGATGTCATCGTGCTCGCCGGCGTCCACTTCATGGCGGAGACCGCGAAGCTGCTGAACCCGTCCAAGACCGTGCTCATCCCCGACCTGCGTTCGGGTTGCTCGCTGGCCGAGTCGATCACGCCGGAGGATGTCCGCGCTCTCCGCGCAGCGCACCCCGGCGTACCCGTGGTCACGTATGTGAACACCTCGGCGGCTGTGAAGGCCGAGTCCGACATCTGCTGCACGTCCGGGAACGCCGTGAAGGTGATCGAGAGCCTTGGTGTGCCGAAGGTGATCATGATTCCCGACCGCTTCCTCGCAGCCAACGTCGCCCGCCAGACCGGCGTCGAGGTCATCGTCCACCCGGGCGCGTGCGAGGTGCACGAGCGGTTCACGCCCAACGACATCCGACAGGTACGCCTCGAGAACCCCGGCATCACCGTGCTGGCCCACCCCGAGTGCCCGCCCGAGGTGGTGGACGAGGCCGACTACGCCGGCTCGACCGCCCAGATGGTGAAGTTCGTGGACGCGAAGCGCCCGCTCAAGGTTGCCCTGATCACGGAGTGCTCGATGAGCGACAACGTCTCCGCGGCCTACCCCGACATCGAGTTCATCCGGCCGTGCAACCTGTGCCCGCACATGAAGCGCAACACCCTCGCCGTGATCCGGCACGCGCTGGAGACCATGACCAACGAGGTCACCGTCCCCGCGGACGTGGCCGACCGCGCGCGACTGGCCGTCGAGCGGATGCTGGCGGTGGGCAAGTGACTACCGTCATGGAAGCAGGCTGCCCGGTCATCATCGGGGCAGGCCTTGCCGGCCTCACCGCGGCAATCGAGCTCAGCCCGCTGCCCTGCATCGTGCTCAGCGCGGGCGCCGTCAGCACCGGGACCTCCACCGGCTGGGCCCAGGGCGGGGTGGCGGCTGCCGTCGGACCCGACGACGACCCCGCCCTGCACGCAGAGGACACCCTCGCTGCCGGCGCAGGCCTCTGCGAGCCCGACGTCGTACAGGCCATCACGGCGGCGGCCCCGGAGGCGATCGCCTGGCTTTCGAGCCAGGGCGCCGAGTTCGATCGCGCAGCCGACGGCACCCTGCGCCTGGGGCTCGAAGGAGCCCACGGTCGCCGCCGGATCGTGCACGCGCACGGTGACCGCACCGGCGCGGAACTCCTCGAGACCGTCGTGGACGCGGCGCGCGCGCTGCCGTCCGTCTCGCTGTGGGACCACTCCCCCGCCCGCGAGATCCTCACCGAGGGCGGGCGCGTGTCCGGCGTCCTCGTCGACACCCCCGACGGCCCCGTCGAGCTGCGCACGGAGATCGTGCTGCTGGCCACCGGCGGCATCGGCGGCCTGTTCAGCCACACGACCAACCCGCTGTCCTCGCGCGGCCAGGGACTCGCCCTCGCGCTCCGTGCGGGCGCGACGCTCCGCGACGTCGAGATGGTGCAGTTCCACCCGACAGCCCTCGACGTGGGCATCGACCCGATGCCACTGGTCAGCGAGGCCGTCCGTGGCGAAGGCGCCATCCTCGTCAACGAGCTGGGCCAGTGGGTGCTGAAGAACCCGCTCGCCGCGCGCGACGTGGTCTCCCGGGCCGAGTGGGCACAGCTCCAGGCCGGGCACCGCGTCTTCCTCGACGCCACCTTGGATCCCGGCGAGCGCTTCGCCGAGCTGTTCGGCTCCATCTATGCGACCGCCCGCGAGTCCGGTCTTGATCCGTCCAAGGACCTGCTGCCCGTCCGCCCGGCCGCCCACTACCACATGGGCGGGGTACTGGTTGCGCTCACCGGCGCCACCACCCTGCCCGGGCTGTACGCGGCCGGCGAGGTCGCGTCCACCGGGCTGCACGGCGCCAACCGGCTGGCCAGCAACTCCCTGCTCGAAGCCGTCGTGTGCGGACGCTGGGTGGCCCAGCACTGGCGCGGGCTCGGCCTCGCAACGGGTGCGCCACCGGCCGCCCGAACCCATCCCGGCTTCGAGTGGAGCGGCACGCCCGACCCCGTGGTCGCCCAGGTGCGCACGATCGTCAGCGCCGGGGCGGGCGTGCTCAGGGACGCCGAAGGCCTGCGGACGGCACTCGCAGCCCTCGAAGGCCTGGACCACAACGATGCCGGCCTGGTCGGTCACCTCCTGGTTGATGCCGCCCTGCGCCGGGAGGAGTCCCGCGGCGGCCACACCCGCCTCGACTTCCCCGCCACGGCAGAGGTCGGCGAACACATCCTCACCCTCCCCACCCTCCCCGAGTTGTCAGAACCACGGAGGGCCAGAGCCCTCCCTGAGTCTGACAAGTCCGGGAGTGCGGAGCATGCAGGGGTGGCTGCGCGATGAGGTCACTGCCCCGCATCGTGATCGAGCCGCTCGTCCGGGCGGCACTGCTGGAGGATCTCGGGCGGGCGGGCGATCTCACCAGCGACTCCACCATCGGCGCGGAGGAGACGGCGCGGGTGGCGCTGGTCTCCAGGGAGGCGGGCGTCATCGCGGGCACCGACTGTGCCCGCCTGGCCTGGGAACTGGTCGATCCGCGGATCGTCGTGTCCGACCTGCTGCCCGACGGCAGCCGCGTCCAGCCCGGCACGGTGATCGGCACCATCGCCGGTCCTGCGCGCGGCCTGCTCAGCGGTGAACGCGTCGCACTGAACTTCCTCGGACACCTGTCCGGGGTGGCGACCGGCACCGCGACCATCGCGGACGCGATCGCGCACACCCGTGCCAGGGTGGCGGACACCCGCAAGACCATCCCGGGCCTGCGGGCACTGCAGAAGCACGCGGTGAAGGCCGGCGGCGGCAGCAACCACCGCTTCGGCCTCGACGACGCCGTCCTGATCAAGGACAACCACATCGCCGTCGCCGGCGGGGTGGCGGAGGCCGTCCGCCGCGCGAAGGCCGGCGTGGGGCACCTGGTGAAGATCGAGGTGGAGGTGGATTCGCTGGCCCAGCTGGCCGAACTGCTCCCCCTCGGCGTGGATGCGGTCCTGCTCGACAACATGGGCCCGGACCTGGTGCGCGAAGCCGTCGCCATGGTCGCCGGCCGGTTGATCACCGAGGCGTCCGGACGCATCACGCCCGAGACGGCCGTTCCGCTGGCCGAGGCCGGCGTGGACCTGATCTCCGTGGGCTGGCTGACCCATTCGGCCCACGTGCTCGACATCGGCCTCGACTACACCGGCGGATAGCGGGCTGGGATCTCCGGCACGAAAGGGGACAGTCCCCTTTCGTGTCGCGCCTCAGATGAGGCCCTGTCCGCGGGCGGTCCGGCGCACGCTTTCGACAAACGGGGGCTGTCCGGCACGAAAGGGGACAGTCCCCTTTCGTGTCGCGCTTCATACCGGACGGAGGATCGCCTCCGCCGTCCGGCGGCCGGAGACCAGGGCACCCTGGATGGACGCCGTGTCGCGGTGGTCGCCGCAGACGAACAGGCCCGGTCCGTAGGTGATCTCACGGCGCACCTCCAGCGGCGGCAGCATCGCCGGGAGCGCGTTCGGGATCGCGTGGGTGGCCAGCAGCTCCCAGCGATCGGTTGGGCAGTCGTACAGCGAGGCCAGCTGGCTGCGCACCGCAGCTTCCGCCGGCACCTCGTCGGCCAGCACCGCTGTCGCCTGCACCAGGTGGCGTCCGGCCGGCGCATAGCTCGGAGCGGCGTTCGAGACCACTGCCGTGTTCACCACCGGCCCGGTGCCGTGGCGCCCGTCCAGCATCAGCAGCTTGTGCTTCACCGGGGCGGACGGGGCGGAGAACCACCACGTGACAAGGCCCTTCATCGCCGGCACCGGCGCAGCAGTGAGCCGTCCTGCGCTCACCGGGTCGGTGGCCACCACGACGACCGGCGCGTGCGCCTCGCCGTGGGGCAGCGTCACCGTCCAGCCGCCACCATCGGATTCCACGGCACTCACGGTCGCCTCCAGTTCGGGCGCGACGGCGAGGTGTTCGGCGAGCTGGTGACCGATCGCTGCCATACCCTGGGTGGGCAACCCGGGTGTCCCGAGGCTGAACGAGCGCACCAGCAACCGCACGAACCGGGCTGACGTGCTGCCGTCGGTCTCTGCGAGCACGCCGGCCAGGAACGTCTCGATCACCTCCGTGCGCAGCGGACCGTGGAAACCGGCGGCGTCGAAGGAGTGGGCGAGGCTCGCGTCCGGGGCGGAGAGCAGCCGGGAAACAGGACCCAGCGCTGGCGCTGCCCAGCGGGCCAGCGCCGCCCAGGCGCCGACGTCGGCGTACGGCCCGCGGAGAAGCCCGCCGACGCCACCGAAGGACGTTTCCAGCACCACCAGTTCACTGTCGCGGCGTACGGCCACGCCGCGTCCGAAGCGCTGCAGGCCGAGGGCCGCGAGGTCGAGCTGGCTGCGGGCGTCCGGATAGGCGGGGTTGAGCAGCTGGAAACCGCGGTCGAGCCGGAAGCCGTCCACCAGGTCGGTCCGGACCCGTCCGCCGATCCCGTCGGACGCCTCGAGCACGCGCACGCTGCGTCCGGCCGCTGTCAGCACGCGCGCGCACTGCAGCCCTGCGAGCCCAGCGCCGATCACGATCACGTCGGTCATGGGCGCATCCTCCCAGCCGACCCAAGACCGTGCCAGGGCAGGCCAGGGTGCAGGTGGCCCAGAATCGGACGGTTTCACCGTTGTAACCGGATTTGGTTACGGTGGCCCAATGACTGCCGACATCGTTCCCGAGTCGCTGGCCGAGACCGGCCAGATCCCGACCGGCCCGATCCCGACCGACGAGAGCCCGATCACCGAGACTCACCGGGTAGGGCCGCTCTTCCAGCCGACGCACCCGCTGGCACTTGCCCCGGTGAGTGCTCCGCCGCATTCCGTCGACGGCTTCGTCCGCGAGTTCCTGCGTGAGCTCAACACCGGACAGGGCGTTGCACTCTCGCGCTCCACCGTCAACGACCAGTACCTTGCGCTCGCCCGCACCGTCCGTCACTACCTGATGGCCCGCTGGCTCGAGACGCTCAAGCACAACCGGTCGTCCAAGGCGAAGACCGTCGGCTATCTCTCCGCGGAGTACCTGCTCGGACGGCAGCTGGGTAACGCCCTGCTGGCCACCGACCTCAACGACGTTGCGGAGAAGGCACTCGCAGCCTGCGGGCTCGACCTGCCGACGCTGCGCGCCCAGGAGGTCGAGCCCGGCCTGGGCAACGGCGGCCTCGGACGGCTCGCCGCCTGCTTCATCGACTCCCTCGCAACGATGAGCGTTCCCTGTATCGGCTACGGCATCCGCTACGAGTACGGCATCTTCCGCCAGACCTTCGTCGACGGCCGCCAGGTGGAGCAGCCGGACACCTGGCTCGCGCTCGGTGGTCCCTGGGAGTTCCCGCACCCGGAGGCAGCCGTCGAGGTCGACTTCGGCGGTCACACCGAGATCTACGACGACAACGGCACCGAACGCACCCGCTGGGTCGCCAGCTGGAACGTGCTGGGCATCCCCTACAACTACATGGTTCCCGGCTACCAGAACGGCCGCGTGAACACGCTGCGGCTGTGGAGCGCGCAGGCAACGAAGGCGTTCGACCTTGCGATCTTCAACTCCGGTGACTACGCAGAGGCCGTCCGGGCGCAGACGTTCGCGGAGAACATCACCAAGGTGCTGTACCCCGAGGACTCCACGCCGCAGGGCAAGGAGCTGCGCCTGCAGCAGCAGTACTTCTTCGTCGCCTGCTCGCTGCGCGACTTCATCGAGCAGATGCTGGAGGACGACTTCGACCTGCACCACCTTCCCGAGCGGATCGTCTTCCAGCTGAACGACACCCACCCGGTGATCGCCGTCCCCGAGCTGATGCGCATCCTCGTCGACGAGAAGAAGTTCGACTGGGACGAGGCCTGGGCCGTCACCAGCAAGTGCTTCGCCTACACCTGCCACACCCTGTTGCCTGAGGCGCTGGAGACCTGGTCGGTGGAACTGATGGGACGCCTGCTGCCGCGCCACCTGGAGATCATCTACCGCATCAACGACGAGTTCCTCGAGAAGGTGCGCGAGGCCTACCCCGACGACGAGATGCGCGCCCGGCGGATGTCGATCTTCGCCGACTACCCGTCCCGGGCGGTGCGGATGGCGTTCCTTGCCACCGTCGCAGGTATCAAGGTCAACGGCGTCGCCGAGCTGCACTCGCAGCTGCTCGCGGAAAAGGTGCTGCCGGACTTCTCGCAGTTCTTCCCGGACAAGTTCACCAACGTGACCAACGGCGTCACTCCGCGCCGGTTCGTCAAGCTCGCGAACCCGTTCCTGTCCAACCTCATCACGGACACCATCGGCGTCGGCTGGGTGACCGACCTCGACCGGCTGGCCGAGCTGGAACCGTACGCAGAGGACGAGGACTTCCGCCGCGCCTTCCGCAAGGCCAAGGAGCAGAACAAGACCCGGCTCTACTCCATCCTGCGCACCCGCGACGGCATCAACCTGCCCGAGGGCCACCTGCTGGACGTGATGGTCAAGCGGCTGCACGAGTACAAGCGGCAGACGCTGAAGCTGCTGCACGTGGTGACGCTGTACGACCGGATCATCTCCGGCCGCGTCGACCCGAAGGACGTCCTGCCGCGCACGGTGGTCTTCGGCGCCAAGGCTGCCCCGGGCTACCGGATGGCCAAGGACACGATCGCGCTGATCAACGCCGTCGCAGCCACCATCAACAACGACTTGCGTGTCGGCGGACGGCTGGCCCTCGCGTTCCCGGCGAACTACAACGTCACGCTGGCGGAGAAGCTCATCCCTGCCGCCGACCTGTCCGAGCAGATCTCCCTCGCCGGCATGGAGGCGTCCGGTACCGGCAACATGAAGTTCGCCATGAACGGCGCGCTCACCATCGGCACCGATGACGGCGCGAACGTCGAGATCCGGCGGTACGTCGGCAACGACAACTTCTTCCTCTTCGGCATGCTCGAGCCCGAGGTGGAGGCCCTGCAGGCTTCCGGCTACCAGCCGTCCAGGCTGTACGAGGAGGACGCCGACCTGAAGGCCGCCATCGACCTGATCGCGTCCGGCGCGTTCTCCGGCGGCGACCGCGGCACGTTCGAGCCGGTCGTCTCCAACCTGCTCTACCAGGACCGGTTCATGGCGCTGGCCGACTACCGCTCCTACCTCGAGGCGCAGGCGAAGGTGGAGAAGGCCTACGTCAACAAGGAGGCCTGGACGAAATCGGCGATCCTCAACGTCGCCCGCTCCGGCTACTTCTCCTCCGACCGCTCGATGCGCGACTACCTTGGCCGCATCTGGGGAGCCTCGCCCGACCACTGACGCTCCCTGAGCCTGACGAAGGGTGGCGCACCTTTGCGTTGCCACCGGTTCAGGGCAGGGGGACGGAGACCAGGCGGTCGTCGCCCTGGCGTGGGGTGCCGCGGGCGGTGTTGTTGGTGAGGACGAGCAAGCGCTCGCCGACGATGGTGACGTCACGGATGCGTCCGAGGCCGTCGAGGAACACCGTCGGAGTGGTCATGCCGTCGCCGGAGCGGGACGTCTTCCAGACGCGCTCACCACGCAGGGCTGCGAGGTAGACCGTCCCGTCGGGGGTCACTGCGATGCCGCTGGGGGACGCCTCGGAGGTCCGCCAGACCAGCAACGGTGTGATCAGGCCGGGTTGCTTGGTCTCCCCCTCTGAGCCGGGCCAGCCGTAGTTGCCGCCGCGCTCGACGAGGTTCAGCTCATCCCAGGTGTTCTGGCCGAACTCGCTGGCGTACATCCGGCCCTGACCGTCCCAGCCGATGCCCTGCACGTTCCGGTGGCCGTAGCTGTACACCGCGTTGCCGAACGGGTTGTCTGCGGGGATGCTGCCGTCGGCGGCGACCCGCAGGATCTTGCCGCCCAGGGAGTTGCGATCCTGCGCATTCTCGGTGCGGCCGGCATCACCCGTTGTCACATAGAGGTAGCCGTCGGGCCCGAAGCGCAGGCGCCCGCCGTTGTGGTTCGACGCCCGCGGGATCCCGGTGATGATCGGGGTTGGCTCGGTGAGCTCCGTGCCGGTGTAGTGGAAGCGCACGACGCGATTCTCCTGTGGTACGGAGTAGTACAGGAACACCAGGCGGTCCGTGACAAAAGTCGGCGAGAGTGCGATGCCCAGCAGCCCGCCCTCCCCCGCCGGCGCCACCTCCCCAATGCGGCCAACGGTGCGCCTGCTCCCGTCGCTGTCGATCCGGACGACCTCCGCGCGGTCACGCAGGGTGACCAGCAGGCTGCCGTCGGGAAGCGCTGCGAGGTCCCAGGGCACGTCGAGGCCGGTGGCCAGGTCACCGACGACGGCCGCCGTCGGTGACTGGACAGGAGTCGTGCCCGCAGTAGTGCCGGCCGTGCTGGCCGGAGTGGTGGGGGAAGGAGCCGTGCAACCGCCCAGCAACAGGGCAGCGATCACCGAGGCGCGGGCCAGCGCACTCCTCATCCGTCAGCCCGTCGGCGCCGTGCTACTGGCTGTGACGGCTGCGGAACTGCCCGTGTGCGGGGCCGTTGGCGTGGCGGACGAGGCGAGCCCCGCCGGAGTCACGCTCGCCGGTGAGGTGGTCGACGCCGCCGGGGTGACCGACGTGGCCGTCCCGGCCGGCGTCGGGGTGGCCGAGGAGCCGGTCGGGCTCGGCGTCGGTGTCGTCGGTGTGGGCGTCGGTGTCGTCGGGGTCGGTGTGGGCGTCGGAGTGCGCGAAGGACTCGGGGTAACTCGCGGGGTGCTCGGCGCCGGAACCGGAGTGGTGTGCGAAGGCGACGGTGTCGTGTGCGTCGGCGTCACGGTGGGCGTCACGGTGGGCGTCACGGTCGGTGTGGAGTTGAGCGAGGGCGATGAGGTCGGTGAAGGCAACCCCGACGGCATGTAGCTGCCCACCCTGCGACTCAATGCTGCCTTGCTCATGTCGCCGGTCAGGAAGCGCATCGGATCGACGTAGGAGCCGTCGAGGATCACCTCGAAGTGCATGTGGCACGCGGTGGAGCGCCCGGTGGAACCTATCCGGCCGACCACCTGTCCCCTCGTGACCTGGTCGCCGACCTTGACCTCGATCTTGGCCATGTGGTTGTAGGTGGTCGCGAAGCTGTGGCCGTCCCGGTCGGCGTGACGGATCACGACGCGGTTGCCGTAGCCGCCGGCCCAGCCTGCGTCCACGACCGTCCCGTCGAGGGAGGCCCAGACCGGGTCCCCGCAGGGCTGGCCGAGGTCGACGCCGTCGTGCCAGCGTTGCCGATGGGTGAACGGGTCGGAGCGGTAGCCGAAGCCGGTGGACGGGGTGTGGTCGGTGACCGGCCAGCCGATGAGGTCGCCGCTGGCTGCCACGGTCGGTCCGGTCGTGACGACGCCCACAGGGTTGGCGATGAGGTCGCTGTCCTCGATCAGCCCGGCGACGAAAGCCGCAGCCCGCACGGGTGCAGCGACGACGCTCACCAGCGGGGCGCTGTGCGGGCCACCGGGCAGGGCCGCGACGGACTGCGGCAGGACGATGTAGGCCAGTGGGCCACCGATGAGGGCTACGCCGAGGATCAGCGCGACGCGTCGGCTGAGCCGGCGTCCGTGGTGGCGCCAGGAAGCGTCGAGGGCGCGTCGGGGCTCGATCGCGTGCCTGGGAACGACTGCATGACGCGGTGCAATCACCTCTCCGGGGCGCAGTGCGTGCCGGAGGCGGCTTCGGCGCGACACAACGGACACGAACGCCCCCCTTTGCGTTAACTCCATGATCGTCTGAGCATCGAGAGGCCGAAAGAGGCTGTGGGGGCCGGGAGCAATTTTCCGGTGCCCGCAGGCGGGAATCGGGGTAAAAATCTGCTGAGGAAAGGAGAAAGCATGCCCAAGCGGACCCCCGGGCCGTCGGTGAAGGACCCGGAAATGTATGAGGCGCTGCGCGACGATGGCGCCAGCAAGGAGAAGGCCGCGCGCATTTCGAACGCCGCGGCAAACACGTCTCGGAGCGCCGTCGGGCGCAAGGGCGGCAGCGCCGGCGACTACGACGACCGGTCGAAGGACGACCTGCTCGCACGGGCACGCGAACTCGGGATCGAGGGTCGCTCGAAGATGTCCAAGGCCGAACTCATCGAGGCGCTGCGCAACCACTGAGCCGGAACCACTGAGCCGGACATGCGAGAGGCGCCGCTCCATCGGGAGCGGAGCCTCTCTCACGGTTCAGACCAGGGCTGCGTCCAGCTCGATCGTGGTGCCGGTCAGGGCGGCGGACACGGGGCAGCCGGTCTTGGCGCCCTGCGCGAAGGTCTCGAAGTCCGCGGCGGTCAGGCCGGGAACGGAGGCGCGGACGGTGAGGACGATGCCGGTGATGCCCTCGCCGACGACGAAGGTGACGTCAGCACGGGTGTCGATGGCGGCCGGCGGCGTGCCGTTCTTGGCCAGCGCTGCGGAGAGCGCCATCGAGAAGCACGCGGAGTGGGCTGCAGCGATGAGCTCCTCCGGGCTGGTCTTGCCTTCGGTCTCGGCGGAACGGGAGCGCCAGTCCACGGGGACGCTACCGAGATTGGAATTCAGGAATTCGACTTCGCCTTCACCTTCGGTGAGGGAGCCTTCCCAGTGGGCTTGTGCAGATCGAACGGTCATAGGGGGGTCCTGCCTTTCGTCGGTTACTACCTGTGGTTTCCCTGATGCGAGCAACCGGAAACCCCAAGGCCCTATTCCTGACCCTACCCAGCCGTTGGGTACCCTCGCCGAATGGGAGCCCGCCGGTGATCTTCGACAGGCCCCTGACCGCATTGCGCGAACGCGTCGGCCGGCCGGACGTGGAAAAGGCTCTCCTGGTCACGGCACTGGTGGGTGGCGTTGTCTTCATCGCACTGATGGTCGGCGCAGCAGCGATCTATGACGCGGTCTCCGAGTCCGAGGGGATCAGCGGGCTGGACAAGCCCGTCCTGAACTGGGCGATCAGCGTGCGCACCCCCACGCTCGACCTGTGGGTGACGGCGTTCACCGACCTCGGGGGAACGCTGCCGATGGTCCTGATCGCCGGGCTGCTGACGTTGTCCCTGTTCCTGCGGTACCGCCGCAGGACGATCTGGGTGTTGATGGGCGTCGCCGCCGCCGGATCGGTGACGTTCACCCTCGTGGGAAAGGCCCTCGTCGGACGGAGCCGTCCATTGCTGGAATTCGCGGTGCCGCCATATGAGGACAGCTTCTCCTTCCCGTCCGGCCACACCCTGAACAGCACGGTGATCGCCGGCATGCTCGCCTACCTGGTGTGCGCCCTTTCGGCCCGTCGCTGGCTGGGGGTGCTGTCGGTGGTGACGGCGTCGTTGTGGGCCGTGGGCATGGGTCTGAGCCGGGTCTACCTGGGTCACCATTGGCTCACCGACGTGGCGTTCGCGTGGCTTCTTGGGCTCGGCTGGCTGGCCCTTCTGATCACCGTCAACAGGGTCCTCGTGCGCCTCCGGGACGACGCTCGTCCAGGGCCCGCGCCGATTTCCCTTCACCGCGGGGACTAGGTAAGCTACGGATCCGTTCCTCAGGGACGTTGGGGCTATGGCGCAGTTGGTAGCGCGCTTCCATGGCATGGAAGAGGCCACGGGTTCGAATCCCGTTAGCTCCACCAAGTGTTTCCCCTAGTCAGAGGCACATTCGGTCTCCCCAGACCAGCTCGCGTGCCCTTATCGTGCCCTTAGCTCAGACGCGTGCCCTTAGCCTCCTGTGAGACTTAAGGGCACGACCTGGACGCGCACCTCGAGTGGCATCTGGAGGTGGTCGCCGCACGGCGTGCATGTTACGAGTCGCCCGGGCACCACCCGGCACAGCCACAAGGTCTTCGTCCGCCCCACAGCCCGGCAGATCGAGCGCGCACAGCGGCATTTAGGATGTTTGTCCTCCCGCACCACAACGACCCGGGGTCTTCAACTGAAGTTCAGCCACTCCGGCCTTGTTCGCGCATGGAGCTCGAGCGGCTGCTGGCCAAGCTATAGAGGCCGGTGACTGGCCGGCGCGTATGAGTCCGCACGAACAGGGACCTTCGCCGGTACGCCATCCAGCCCGTCACTACCGTCATTTGGTAGCCGTTCCCCAACCCGGGGAGCCAGGTCAGGAGACACCCCCATGTTGAAGCAGTTAGCCAAGATCTTCGCTATCTCCATCGTGGCAGGAGCGACCCTCTTCGCCGGAGGAGTGCCAGCTTTCGCGTCCGACCAAGACGTCGACAAGACACCACCAACCGCGAAGTACGAGTCCATCATGGCGGCCAGTTCGATCAGGATTGGCCCCGCCCCTGCGTGGGGTGCTTGCGGCGTGACCAGCCCGTCGACGAAGCTCGTGTACAGGTACTCGTCGAAAACCATCCTGTACTGCGGGATCGTAGGCAAAGAGGGATACTGGCACATCAAGGAGCACATGGCTGACTTCCAAGCCTTCGCCACCCCGGTGGGACTCACGTGGCGTGACCTGGTCCACGGCGTCCTTTACTGGAACGACTACGACCCGGATGTCACGAGGTTCAGCATGTCGAACCAGACCTACTGCCGGTCGCGCTACCTGTACCTGGCTGACTCCAGCGGCCGAGTGGTCGTCAAGCAGATCTTCCGCACAGTCACCTCGAGCAGCACCGGGAAGGTCATCACCGCCTACCCGTCAGGGTCTCAATGCTGAGTGGTCACGCTGCTGTCCAGGCGATCATCGAGGACTTACGCGCCAGGTCCTGGGTGATCGCCGGGACGCCGGAAGAGGACGTGTGGACAGCAACCGGAGAAGGACGCCCACGCGTGACGCTTCGGCTGCCGCCCGAACTCCTCGGCGACTTTCTAGCTGAACTGACCCGCGAGGGAATCGTCGCTGACCTGTTCGGCGACCTCCCGCCCGGCCGGACGGATGCGGCGCTAGCCGCGTACGTGATGGAGCGGCTCGACGAGATACTGTCGCTCAGTTCTGCATCCGGGACGCTGGTCGAGGCCGGGCTGCGTTCCTCGCCGACAACAGCCAAGCCTGAGCTGTACTCGGTTCGAGACGATGACGGAGGCTCACCGACCGCTTTGCACGGGGTTGGAGACGACCTGCATTGGACTCCTATCCGCCCGACAGGTGCCGGGCCGCAGCTCCCGATGTAGGAGCAGCGCGGTGAAGTACGCCAGCACTGCTGTGGCCATATTTGTCGCCGCGCATGGTGGGCGGGCATAGCGAATCCGGGCCCATGGTGGCCTCATCAGTCCACGGCTCTACACGGGCGGTGGGTGTCGAGACAGGTACCAGACACATCCTCTATTCGGCAGATGAGCGCGCGTTGTCGCTCGATACGAGGAGGACCGGGGATCTCAGATCGAGACATCCGTTCGTTGTATCGTGTAGCGCTACGCGATACGCTGGACTTGTGATCGTCAGCTTCCGCCACAAGGGGCTGGAGCAGCTCTACCGGACGGGATCGAAGAAGGGCGTCCAAGCCACCCACGTCCCCAAGCTGCTCCGCATCCTGTCGCTGCTTGACGTGGCACAGGGACCCGACGACCTGGCCATTCCCGGCTTCCGGACCCACCCACTCAAGGCGGACCTGGCCGGCCACTGGTCGATCTGGGTGAACGGGAACTGGCGGATCACGTTCAGATTCATCGACAGCGATGTCGAACTCGTCGACTACCAGGATTACCACTGAGGAGGTGAACACGATGGCAATGAACAACCCGGTACATCCCGGCGAGATCCTCCGCGAGGACGTCCTGGCTGACCTCGGGCTGAGCGTCGGCGAAGCGGCCTCCCGGCTCGGCATCTCCCGGGTCACCCTGAGCCGCGTCCTGCACGGTCACGCCCGGATCAGCCCCAACCTCGCCGTTCGCCTCGAGGAGGCCGGCGTGGGCAAGGCCCGCGCTTGGCTGGCCATGCAGTCTGCCCATGACCTCGCCGCCGAACGCGCCGCCGGCCTACCCAAGGTTACCCGCCTCGACCCCGTCGCCTGACCTTCCGCCTCCGTTCCGGAGGGCGTCGCCAACCGGCAATGCACATTGTGTGTCTGGCTGGAACAACGACTTGCCCGACGCGGTCGGGACAGGGCGTCAGGCAGGAAGGAGACGTGGTGAGGGCGGAAACCTTCCAATGGGACTCGTGGCGGTCTTGTTCGGCTCAAGTGGACCGCGGAGATGGCGAAGGGCTATTGCGAGCCGACCGACGGTCACACCTGACGCGGAGCACCGTGCCCCCATCAGTCGGTGGGAGGTTCGGCTCGGATCAGCCTTGCCGCGACTCGACCGACAGCAGGTTGCAGAACATCCACAACTGCTTCGCCGCGCGGGAGTCGTGGAGCAGCACGAGCTCGACGCATCGAGAACTCGAACGGGGTGATCGCGTCCTCGAAGCTCCAGACGTCCGGGGTTGACATCTGCGCCCGCTGATGCGATCTTGGGTGTCAGCATTCACAGACATGTGACCGGTAAAGCGGGCAGGATCTGATGGTTGCACCACTTTGGTGGTGTTTCCCTCAGGTCCTTTTTTTGTTGCCCGGACACGGCCACACCTGCCGACAAGGAGGTCCAATGATGGATTACAAGAAGACCGCGGCCGAGATTCTCGCCGCTGTGGGTGGCCCGGCGAACGTGGCTCATGTGGAGCACTGTTCGACCCGCCTGCGGTTCACCCTCGCAGACCCGGGCAAGGCCGATCAGGCTCGCCTCAAGGCCGTCCCGGGCGTGATGGGCGTTGTCGGTGCTCAGCCTCAAGTGGTTGTCGGCAATGACGTTGTCGAGGTGCATGACGCGCTGGACGCCCTTCTGGGATCCGGGAGCCGGACCGCGCCGGTATCGAGCCCGGGTGCGGCGGCGAAGGTTGGCTGGGGTACCAAGCTGCTGGACTTCATCGTCGGCGTCTTCCAGCCACTCATCCCTGCAATCGCCGGCGCCGGCGTCCTGAAGTCGGTGATGCTGCTGCTCACCATGTTCGGCCTCTCCAGGCAGGACCCAACCTTCACCTCACTGGTCGCGATCAGCGATGCGACGTTCTTCTTCCTCCCGCTGTTGGTTGCTGTCACGACGGCGACGAAGCTGAACTCGAATCGGCTTGTTGCGATGGCTGCCGTTTCGGTCATGGTGCTTCCATCAATGACCGCCGCGATGGCGAAGGGAACCTCGGTATTCGGTATTCCGATCCCCAGCATCAACTACGCGTCGCAGGTGTTCCCCGCAATCCTCTGCGTGCTGTTGCTCGCCACCCTGGAACGACTCCTGACGAAGGTCACCCCCAAGCCGATCCGAATCTTCTTCGTCCCGATGATCGCGTTGCTGGTCACCGTCCCGGCGACTCTGCTCGTGCTCGGACCCCTCGGTTTCTGGGTCGGCACCTACTTCACCGCGGCGGTGCTGTGGGTCTACCACACGCTCGGCTGGATCGCCTTCCCGCTCCTGGCGGTCGCCCTGCCGTTCATCATCTCCGTCGGCATGCACAAGGCCTTCATCCCGTACGTGGTGAACCAGCTGAGCACCGCCGGCTACGAGCCGCTGTACAACCCCGCTTCCCTGGCCCACAACATCTCCGAGTCGGGCGCGAGCTTCGGCGTGGCGCTCCGCACCAAGGACACCGAGATGCGCTCGACAGCAGTCTCTGCCGGAATCTCGGCACTGTTCGGGATCACCGAGCCCGCCCTCTACGGCATCACGATCCAGAACAAGCGTGCCCTGTGGAGCGTCCTGTCCGGCGCCGCGGCGGGAGCGACCTGGCTCGGCCTGACGCAGGTTACGTCCTACGTGGCGGTGGGACCCGGCCTGGCCAGCATGTCGATGTTCATCAACCCTGACGACCCGCGCAACATCGTCAACGCGATCATCGGCGCGCTCATCGCCTTCGGCACCGCGTTCGCAGCCTCCCTGTTCCTGTGGAACGACGCCGTGTCCGCGACTCTCAAGGCTCGGGGCGTGGCACCGCTGGAGGATGTCCTGCCCGGTGACGTGCTCAGCCCTGTCGATGGCGAGGTCGTGGCCCTGGCCGATGTCGCGGACAAGGTCTTCGCGGGCGGGGTGCTCGGTCAGGGATGCGCGGTCCGCCCCGCGTCCGGCGAGTTCCGCAGCCCGGTCGCGGGTCGAGTGTCGATGCTCTTCGACACCCATCACGCACTCGGCCTGACCACCGACGATGGCATCGAACTGTTGCTTCACGTCGGTCTGGACACGGTGCGGTTGGGCGGCAAGCATTTCACCGTGCACGTCACCAAGGACGACCGGGTGGAGGCCGGGCAGCTGCTGCTGACCGCGGACCTGGTCGCGATCACGGCGGCCGGCTTCGACACCACGACACCTCTCGTCGTGACAAACGCTCATGACTTCGAGGTGTCCGGGGTGGCGGCCGGGGCGATGGCCAAGCACGGAGACCCGCTGTTCCACGTCGCGAAGAAGGTGGCCCCCAGTGGCGCCGTTTCCTGACGGGTTCCTGTGGGGAGGCGCCCTCGCAGCCAACCAGTGCGAGGGTGCCTGGGACGTCGACGGCCGCGGGCCATCCGTGGCTGACGTCGCCGCCTACCGGCCCAACCTGGCCAACACCGAGTACGCAGCCCACCATGCCGTCACCCTGTCCGGCATCGCCGAAGCCATGGCGACCACCGATCTCACGTACTACCCGAAGCGGCGGGGCATCGACTTCTATCACCGCTGGCCAGGAGACCTGGACCTGTTCGCCGAACTCGGCTTCAGGGTGTTGCGGGTGTCGATCTCTTGGAGCCGGCTGTACCCGACGGGGTTCGAGAGCGAACCGAACCCCGCCGGTGTCCGGTTCTACCGAGAGCTGTTCGAGGGGATGCGGCACCGGGGCATCGAGCCCCTGGTGACCCTGTCCCACTACGAGATGCCCTTGGAACTCGCCACCCGCCTCAACGGTTGGGCCGACCGGCAGGTGGTCGACCTGTTCGTCCGCTTCGCCCGCACCTGCTTCACCGAGTATGGCGACGTCGTGAAGCTGTGGCTCAGCTTCAACGAGATCGATTCGGTGATTCGCCACCCCTTCACCTCGGGCGGCGTAATCGAGGAGCTGTGCCCGGACGGGCTGGAGGCGGCGTGCTATCGCGCGGCGCACCACCAGTTCGTGGCGTCCGCCCTGGCGACCCGGGACCTGCGAGAGCTCGTCCCGTACGCCCGGATGGGGTGCATGCTCACCAAGCTGACCACCTACCCGCGCACTTGTCACCCCGACGACGTGGCCGCGACCTTGGCGAAGAACCTGAACAACTACTTCTTCGCCGACGTCCAAGCCTTCGGGGAGTACCCGGCCACTCAGCTGGCCGCCCTCGCGGCCAAGGGGATCATCGTCCCCTGGCAGGACGGCGACCGCGAGCTGCTCAAGGCCTACCCGGTCGACTTCGTGTCGTTCAGCTACTACCAGTCCTCGACCGAATCGGTCGATCCGGACGCCGAGCGCACCCCGGGCAACACCATCCTGGGCGTGAAGAACCCCTACCTGCCCAGCAGCGAATGGGGCTGGCAGATCGACCCGGTGGGGCTGAGGATCTCGCTGATCGAGCTGTACGACCGGTACCGCAAGCCGCTCTTCATCGTGGAGAACGGACTCGGCTATGCCGATGTCGTTCAACCCGACGGGTCGGTCAACGATCCTTATCGGGTGGAGTACTTCCGGGCGCACTTCGAGCAGATGGCGCTGGCCATCGAGGCCGGCGTCGACCTGATGGGCTACACCTGCTGGGCGCCGATCGACATCGTCAGTGCATCGTCCTCGCAGATGTCGAAGCGGTACGGCTTCATCTACGTCGACCAGGACGACCTCGGCAACGGCACCCTGGAGCGGTCCCGGAAGGACTCCTTCCACTGGCTGCAGGGGGTCATCGCCAGCAACGGCCGCGACCTCACCGGAATCTGAGCCGGGCCATGCCCATGTCACAGCCGCAGCGCATCACCAAGGTGCTGAACTCCAGCGTCGTCCTCGCGACCGACGACGCGGGTCGGGAGTCGATCCTGCTCGGCCGTGGCATCGGCTATGGACGCAAGAACGGCGAGATGATCGCCGAAGAGGTCGTCGACCGGGTGTTCCTCCCGGTCGACGACCCCGACTCCCGAGCCCTGGTCGACCTCCTCGGCTCCATCCCAGCCACGTACGTCCTTCTGGCCAGGGACGTGATCGCCCACGCCCAGACCGAACTCAAGGTGGAACTGCATCCCCACCTCCTGCTCGCGCTCACCGACCATCTGCACTTCGCCGCCGAACGCCACGAGCAGGGCATGCGGGTCGTCAACCGGCTCACCTGGGAGATGCGCACCTACTACCCGGACGAGTTCCGGGTGGGGACCGAAGCGCTCCGCACGATCAACGAGCGGCTCGGCATCGACCTACCCGACGATGAGGCGACCAACATCGCGTTCCACCTCGTGAACGCTCGAAACGATCCACACTCCGCCTTCGACGCGCTGAGGGCAGCCACCCTGATCTCCGAGCTTGTCGCGATCGTGTCCTACCGCTCCGGCTTCACCGCCTCACCCACCGACCTGGACCAGAGGCGCTTCGTCGTCCATCTCCAGTTCTTCGCCGACCGCCTCTTCACCGGCCGGCTCCTCAACTCCGACGGCGGCTTCCTCTACGACCAGATTCGCGCCAAGTACCCCCGAGCCACCGAAACAGCGCACCTGCTGGGACAACATGTGCAGACCCAATACGGCGTCGAACTACCGGACGAGGAAGTCGGTTACCTCGGGCTCCACATCCAGCGCCTCCTCAGCAACGTCACCGGCGGATGAGGAGACGCGGTACCGAGGGGTTCGTGGACGCGATTCGGCAACACCGCGGCCCGCTGATGGCACGTCGAGCCATCGGCATGAGCGAGCATGGTGCCGAATGCGAGCCCTACCCCAGATCGGCCGACTCCGACAGCCGCCTGGCGATCTCGGCGTCTCGGTCGCTGGAGGCGTGCTGGTAGCGCATCGCTGCTGCCGCCGTGGAGTGTCCGAGACGCGCCTGCAACTCGGCCAGGGTGGCTCCTGCTCGCGCTGCCATAACGGCGCCGGTGTGCCGCAGGTCGTGGAAGCGAAGGTCAGGACGGCCGACCTCGTTGCGGGCCTTGTCGTAGAGCTTGCCGAAGGTGCGAGGGTGCATGCTGCCACGCCGTGCGGCCGGGAAGAGCAGAGCGTCGGGGCCCGGGCCCGTGTGGCGATCCAGATGGGCCGAAACGGTCCCGATCACGTGGGGCGGGATGTGCACGTCCCTGATGCCGGCCATGCTCTTCGGGGTGCCGATCGTGGCGACGCCGTTCGGCCAGGTCACCCCCCGGCGCACCCTGACCACTCCCCTGCGCACGTCGATGTCCTTGCGTCGCAGCTCGGCGATCTCTCCGTAGCGAAGCGCCAACCACCCGCCCAACAGCACTGCAAGTTGCAGACGGTCTGGCATGGCATGGGCGATGGCGTCGAGTTCGGCGACCGACGCCGGTTCGATCTTGTGGGCCCGCCTCACGACGGCGGCGCCCTTGATGCGGCAGGGGTTCACGTCCACCAGCTCGTCGATTACCGCGTCGTCAAATATGGCGCTCAGTAGCTGGTAGGAGTGCGCGCGTTCGGTCGGCCTGGAAGGATCAAGGGATCGGTACCAGTCCCGAACGTCGGACGACTGTATGAGGCGGAGCTGTGCGCTTCCGAAGGCGGGGATCAGACTTCGGTCAAGGAATCGCTGGTATTCGCTCCGTGTCCGTGGCTTGATCTCCCGTTCGGCGAGCCAGCGCGCCGCGTACGCGGCGAACGTGATGTTCTCCGGCTCGGCCGGTGGCGCCGGCTTCCAGCGGTACTCCAGCAGCTCGGCGTGGCGCATGTCGATCCAGGCTCCGGCGTCACCCTTGGTCAGGAACGTGACAGGAGCCAAGTGACGCTGGCCTTCCCGATCCAGGTAGCTCGCCTGATACCGGCCCGATGGCAAGGCACGGATCGTCCCGAACCCACGCCGTCGGCGCCTCTCCCGCTCGGGCCGCGCAGGCGCAGCCTCGGGACGATGCAGCGGAACGACATTTCCTTGCGACATGCGCATCCTCGCTTCCCGTGAGGATTCCCGTGTCCTTATCGTGCGTTAACGAGTGGCACTGAGAGTCCAGATGGGTCTATTTCTGTCCGTGTCTGCGGGTCATTCTTCAAGCGCGAAACCCGTATTCACAGCCACAAGAATAGCTTGTCAGGGCGAATAGCAAAAGCGACCAACTGGCACATTCGAATCCCGTTAGCTCCACCAAGTGTTTCCCCTATTCGGGGGCACATTCGGTCTCCCCAAGCCAGCTCGCGTGCCCTTGTCGTGCCCTCAGCTCAGACGGGTGCCCTTGGCCTCCTGTGAGACTGAAGGGCTCGACCCAGGCGCGCACCTCGAGTGGCATCGAAGTCGCCCGCCCCATCAACCCGCCGATCACTTCACGGCTCTCAACCCGGAGTCCGCTGAGAGCGCCGGTACCAACCAAGCTCTCCAAGAGCGGCGCAACGAACTGCTCAAACTCAGCGGGCGACAATCGAGTCGTCGGGGATGTTCACCGGGCCATTCTCCCCGACTCGATCCTTCGTCGGGGACGCCGACTCAGCCGTCCAGATTGGCGACCTCGGCCAGCAGCTCGAAGGAACGCAGGGTTGCTTCGGTGTTGCGTGCCATGGACGCGACAATCAACTCATCAGCATCAGCGTGTACGACGAATTCGTCGAGGTAAGCACGCACCTCCCCGGGAGTGCCGACCGCGGAGTAGTGGCTCATCTGCTTGATCTGCTGCCCTGACGGCGAGTTGAGGATGGCATCAGCATCGGCGTCGTCGAAAGTGCGTCCGCCGCCCAGGAGTTGGCTGACGCGCAACCGCTGGGATTCTCGCAATAGCGCCCGCGCTTCCTCAGTGGTGTCGGCGGCCACGACGTTCACCCCGGCGATAACCCAGGGATCAGCCAGCTGGTCGGACGGCTGGAACTCACGCCGGTAGGTGGCGACGGCATCCCTCAGCGCCTGGGGTGCGAAGTGCGAGGCGAACGCGTAGGGAAGCCCCAGTGCAGCTGCGAGCTTCGCACCGAACAGCGAGGATCCGAGGATGTACAAAGGCACATGAGTGCCCCTGCCGGGCACTGCCTGCACCTCGGGGATGAGCGACCGGCCGGTGAGGTAACCCTGCAGCTCCAGGACGTCACGGGGGAAGGACTCAGCCGACATGGCGTCGCGGCGCAAGGCACGCATCGTGTTCTGGTCGCTGCCGGGGGCCCGTCCGAGCCCGAGGTCGATCCGTCCGGGGTGCAGTGTCTCCAGCGTGCCGAACTGTTCGGCGATCACCAGCGGGGAGTGATTGGGCAGCATCACGCCACCGGCACCAAGGCGGATGGTGGCGGTGTGGGCGGCCACGTGCGCGATCAGCACGCTGGTCGCCGAGGACGCGATGGTCGACATGTTGTGGTGCTCGGCGTACCAGACGCGGCGATACCCGCTGCGCTCCGCAAGCTGTGCGATCGCAACACTGGCTCGGAAGCTGTCCGCCGCGCTCCCGCCGCTTCCGATCTGGGCGAGATCAAGGATCGAGATCGGGGTGACGGGCATGTCGGAGCAACCGAACGGTTGAGCGGCCTATTCCTCAGCTGCCGAATCGTCCGTCAGATGGAGCAGGAGCTCAGCCGCTCAGCCGCCTGTTGCTCCTAGCGATCAGCGGCAGACGCGCGTTGCCTATTGAGTCGATCGCCCCTGCAACGAAAGTCGATGCGCCAGACTCTTGCTCTATGTGAGCGTTGTTGACGTGGTGCGGGCGGGAGTGGCTGTGACGGCTGGGCCGGGGGTCTCGTTCGAAACCTATGTCGGGGCACGGTCGGCCGGCTTGTTGCGGCTGGCGTGGTTGATCACGCGGGATTGGGAGGACGCCCGCGACGCGGTCCAGGACGCGTTCGCTTCGTTGTATCCACGGTGGTCACGATTGCCGGACGGGGATCGGTTCGAGCCCTATGTGTCGCGGTGCGTGGTCAACGCCTGCCTGGCGGTGATCCGGCGTCGCAAGGCCGATCCAGTGCCGGACACGTCGGTGCTGGCGGAAGCGCCGGTTACCGGTGACACGGCCGCACAGGTGGTGGAGGCCGATCGGTTGTGGCGGCTGTGCGGCGAGTTGCCCAGCGTTCAGCGGGCAGCAGTGGTGTTGCGGTTCTACCGCGATCTGAGTTTCGGCGACGTGGCCGAAGTGCTCGGCTGCCGGGAGGCCACGGCCCGGTCCCATGTGCACCGCGCGGTGGCGGCGATGCGGAAGCAGATGGAGGAGGCGAACAGTCATGAGTGATTTCGAGGACAAGATCCGTGACAGCCTGCGGCGAGCAGACACCGAGAGCATCCCGGTCGCTCCGCTCGACCCCGACGAGATCGCAGCTCGCACCCCGCGACGGGCGCCAGGAATAGGCGAGGCTCGGGCCTGGCTGGCGGTCGCGGCCGCCGTCGTGGTGATTGCCGGGGCCAGTTTTGGTGCCTGGTCCTGGCGTGGGCCCGACCCCACCACGGTGCCGGCTTTCCCTGCGGCCGCCCCCCTGGACAGCGTGCTGATCGACGCATTTTCCGGCCGGGAGAATCCACGGGTGAACGTCGACGACGCGGTCACCAAGCAGCTCTATGCCATGTTCTTCGACCAGAAGGCAGCTGGGCTTCTCGAGCCTGCGGACCTGCCCGAGGGAGAACTCGGTTTCCGCGCCCTCGTCGTCACCCCGGCGGACACCTCGTTGCCGGTGCTGAGGATCCTGCCGACGGCTGTCTACGTGAACGACTCGGGTTCCTATCTGCGTCTGGACGACCCCGACGGACAGTTCTACTCCCGTGTCTACTACGCCATCCGAACACTGATTCCCGACGACGTTCGCGGCGCCCTGCCGGCTCCTAACCCCAAGGTCCCGAACGTCACCGCCACCATCCCGCCAGCGACCGGCTCGCCTGCGGTATGGGTGCTCAAGGATCCCGAGGGCGTCACCAGGGCGTCCACGCGCCTCGAGCTCGAAGTGACTCGCGTCGAATGCTCAGGCGGGAAGACCGGCACGATCCTCCAACCCGAGGTGTCCCTCGGGCCCTCCGACATTGTGATCCGTGCCGCCGCAAAACCTTTGGGCGGCGGCTCTCAGAACTGCCCGGGCAACGACAGCGTGACCGTCACCATCACCCTCCCCGAGCCAGTTGGTGACCGACCCCTTATCGACGCGGCGTGCTTGGAAGGAAGCGCCGTCCGCACCAGCTTCTGCGCCGAGGGCCCCGCGCGTTGGAAGCCTTAGCGCCCCAGCAGCCCGACCCGGGCGCAGTCCCCGTATTCGGCAAGATCGACCGCTCGCAGCGCGGATGAGCGTAATGGCAGACGCCGCGCGGAGAACCCGCGGCCAAAGGCACCCTCTCAGCGACGGTCTTCTTGCTGGGGCCGACGTCTGCGGCCATAGGCACCGAATACGGCTGGATCTGGCGTCCTTTCGGTGCTTCTGGCCGCACCTGGATCCGATGAGCTCGCCGGCTCGCGCTGCCATGACGGCGCCCGTGTGGCAATCCAGATGGGCCGACACGGTCCCGATCACGTGGGGCGGGATGGCACCACGTGCCTTGCGCCGGGAAGCCCGGCGCAAGGGTCAGGGTCTCAGGTCAGGGAAGCCCGGTTCCGCAACCCGTGATGAATGCCAGTGCACTCAGGCTTTGGCCTTGAAGACGTAGTCGCCCACTTCAACGTCGAGAGCTTGCGCGATCTTCGGGCACTTGGCCTTGAGCAGGAAATAGAGCGCGCGGGGAGCGTTCGAGAGAGCCTCGAAGTTGCCCTGCCCCTTGCTGATGACCAGGTCCACGCTCCCGAAGAGCGTCTGGAAGTCATCGCTGCACGCCTCGAGGACAGCTCCCGGTGCCGCACACCCCGTGGACACGATGGTCGCCCGGGCGTCGATTCCGACGAAACGGGCATCGTCGGCGGTGACATCGTTGATGATCGGCTGGCCCCTGACCGCGAAGGTGACTTCGTGCTCCCTGGCAAGTTCGCGAGCGAGCACCTTGTCGAACACGGCTTCGCCCGCATTGTCGCCGATGATCAGAACGGTGCGCGCCGACTCCAGGTCACTGGCGAACGACTCCAGGTCGCACCACGCGAACGGCTTCTCCAGCTCTGCCGTGACGCACGCCTCGATGTCCAGGTTGCTGTACAAGGCCGAATCCATGACGTTCCCAGTAGCCGAGACCTTCAGCGCCGAGAGGAGTGCGTCCGGAGCGGATTCGACGAACCGCCTCAATTCGGGCTCGAGCCGCAACGCAGCCTGCATGTCGCGGTCCTTGACGTCCCGATAGGGATCGGCCAGGCCGGAGTGCCGCTTGACGATCGCATGCATCGCCTGCGCCATCGCCGGCGACGAGTCGAAGGTGTGGTGTTGGGAAAGCGTCAGCATGGCCTCGTCCATGATGCGTCCTTGGGTTGCCTCGTCGGGAGACGCCATCCGGGCAGCTTCAAGGACTTGCCTGAGCAGGCAGGGGAGGCAATCGAGGAACAGCCGCATCTCACTCCTCATGCTGCTGGATGAATGTCAGTCCCCATGGGTCAGCGACCTTGGGGAGGTGCTGACCTGAGCATAGGGCTGAGAGCGCGGCCGGATTGACCGCATGCTTCGTCGGGTCGCAGGGCTCGTCGGCACTCACTGCAGGTGGCCGGACAGGGCAGGAGGCCGGATGCCAGGAGACGGGCGAGGCCCAGGGTCAGCGGACGTGGCCGAGGAAGGTCATGAGGGCTCGTTCGCCGCCGGCCGCGCCTTGTCGAATCGGCGTTTCACGAACTCGACGAGTGCCAGGTATCCGGCAACGAGAACGACGAGAAGGACCCAGAACACGGCTGGCGGGGCGGCGAAGCCGAGCACAGGGGCCAGCGGGCTGAGTGGGATCGCGACGGTCACGGCGAGTGCAGCAATGATCGCGATAGTCAGGGGGCGGCTGGGTCGGCTGCGCCAGAACGGGCTCAGGCGGGTGCGGATGACGAGGACGACCAGCACCTGGGTGAACAGTGACTCGATGAACCACCCGGTCCGGAACTGCTGTTCGTTGGCTCCCACCACCCACAACAGCACCCCGAACGTCAGGAGGTCGAACACAGACGAGACTGGCCCGAAGATGAGCATGAAGCGCCGGATGCTCCCGACATCCCAGCGGGCGGGAGCTTCGGCCACCGCGTCATCGACGGTGTCGGTGGGGATCGCGGTCTGCGACGCGTCATAGATCAGGTTGTTCAGAAGGATCTGTCCGGGGGTCATCGGCAGGAACGGCAGCAACAGCGCGGCGCCGGTCATGCTCAGCATGTTCCCGAAGTTCGAGCTGGTGCCCATCCGGATGTACTTCAGCGTGTTGGCGAAGGTGCGGCGACCCTCCACGACACCCTGGTGGATCGCGGCAAGGCTCGGCTCGAGCAGGATGATGTCGGCGGCCGACCGTGCCACATCGGTGGCGTTGTCCACGCTGATTCCCACGTCTGCCGCGTGCAGGGACGGTGCGTCGTTGATGCCGTCGCCGAGGTAGCCGACCACCGTGCCGCCGTCGTGGAGTGCCCGGATGACCTGCAGCTTCTGGTCAGGGTCGACCCGGGCGAAGATCGTCGTTCGCTGTGCCCGCGCCACCAGTGCAGGGTGAGTCAGGGCACGGATCTCGTCACCGGTGAGGACGCCTTCGACGACAAGGCCGACCTGCTCGGCGACGTGGCGGGCGACCAGGTCGTTGTCGCCGGTGACCACCTTGAGTGCGACGCCGTCGCGGGCCAGCTGGGCGATGGTGTCTGCCACGCCCACCTTGGGTGGGTCGCTGAAGAGGACGAGCCCCTCGAAGATCAGGTCGCGTTCGGTGGCGACAGGATCCAGTGGATGCACCTTGCCGGCGGAGTCGGCCCCGGCGAGTTCTTCGGGCGCGAGGACGCGGGAGCCGACAGCCACCAGCCGGTACCCGTCGGTGGAGGCGGTCTCGACGAGGCGCGCAAGGCGCGCGTGCTCATCGAGGCCGATGGGTCGCGAATCGTCGCCCTCACGTACCTGGCTGGAGCGTTGCAGCACCGCTTCCGGGGCACCCTTGGTGACCAGCAGCGGCTGGGCGTCGGCTCCCTGCACGACCACGCTCAGCAGGCGCCGGGTGAAGTCGTAGGGCAATTCAGCACGCTTGCTGTAAGTGCCGAGGTCGGACGGCTGAGGCGTGCCGGCGAGGATAGCTGCGTCCAGGGGGTTGGTGAAACCAGTCTGGAAGTGGCTGTTGAGGTAGGCGAACTCCAGGGCGCGTGCCGACTCGGATGCGTTGTCGCGATCGATGCCGACCGAGCCGACGACGCCCAGCGTGCCTGTGGTGAGGGTGCCGGTCTTGTCGGTGCACAGCACGGTGACGCTGCCCAGGTTCTGGATCGCTGGCAGCCTCTTGACCAACACCCCGTGGCGGCTCAGCATCTGGGCGCCACGGGTGAGGTTCAGGGTCACGATGGCCGGCAGGAGTTCCGGGGTGAGCCCCACGGCCAGGGCGATTGCGAAGAGCAGCGATTCGAGCAGCGGGCGGTGGAGTGCGAGATTGATGGCGAGGACGGCGATGACAAGGAGAATGGTGACTCGGAAGATCAGCCCACCGAAGGCACGGACGCCGCGCTGGAAGTCGTTCTCCGGTGCCCGTTCGACCAGGTGTTTCGCGATTTCGCCGTAGCTCGTCCGTGCTCCCGTGGCGCTAACCACCGCCGTGCCGGTGCCGCTCACCACGCTGGTGCCGAAGAACCCGAGTCCGTCGTGGTCCCCGGCCGCCGGCTCAGCCGCGTCTGCAGGTCGCGGCAGCTTGGCCGCCGGGGCGGATTCGCCGGTCAGTGAGGCCTCGTCGATGTACAGGTGGTCGGCCTCCACCAGGGCGACGTCCGCAGGGACGATGTCGCCGGCGCTGAGGAGGACGAGGTCACCACGCACGACGTCATGGATCGGCACCTCGCTGGGTTGGCCGTCCCGCACGACGGTGGCGCGCAGGGTCAGGCGGGCCTGGAGCGCAGCTACTGCGGTCTCCGACCGGGCCTCCTGGACGAAACCCAGCGCCGCGCTCATCACGATGATCGTCAGGATGATGCCTGCCGTCACCGGGTCCCCCACGACGAGACTCACCAGGCTTGCCGCCACCAGGATCAGCACCAGCGGGCTCGCCACCTGCGCGAACAGGATCGCCCACAGGGTTCGTCGACCCTTGGTCCCGATCACATTGGGACCGTCGCTGCGAAGACGGTCAGCCGCCTCAGCGGCCGTCAGCCCCTGCACTCGCGTCCGGTCGCCGGTCAACGGACTGGCGCTTGGCACGCTCCCGCCCCCCGGCGATGTCATATTCGCAGCGTATGCCTGTGCTGGTTCCCACCAACCCCCAGTGGTGGAGGGGACGTTACGGAGGAGGAATTCACATCGGCACCGTCCGGGTCGGGTTCACAGACAGCCAGGACATCCCCAGGGGACTCGCGCTGGCGATCGACTCGACCGCTGAGCCGACCCCACTCGGGCATCATCTGCTCAACCGGCCTGGTCGAGGCTCCAGGAACAACGCACTCCGTTCTGAACCGAAGTCGGTCAAGAAGGGAGCTCGCTCCCCGGTCAGGGGCCAGGGTCAAGGAGCGAGAAGCCGTCACTCACTGGACGCAGAACAGGTTGCCTTCCGGGTCGGCCATGGTGGTGTGGAAGGCGCCGGGTTCGTCGATCCGGTACTGCTCCGTGGCACCCAGCGCCGTCAGCCGGGCAACCTCGGCCTCGATCGCGTCGCGGCCAACGTTGAGGTCGAGGTGCCATTTGTTCTTGCCGGGCGCGCGATCGGGCACCGCGACGAAGAGGATCCGACGTCCGGATCCCCGCGGCCCGTCGACGTCGTCGGGATGCTTGATGCCCGTCCCAATACGCCACGCCAGCCGGCCGTCGATCACGACGGTGTCGCGCTCACGGTCGGCGAATCCCGCCGCAACGACCGCCTCGACGAAGTCGTGGCCGTCCTCGATCAGGTAGCCGAGGGCTGCGGCCCAGAAGGCCGCCTGGGCGTGCGGGTCGTCGCAGTCGACGGTGAGCTGGGTGTTGATCGGCACGTCCGGACCGCCGTCAAGCGCGCGGTAGGCAAGGTCGGGCCACTCCGGTTGCGTCATTGTTCGCCTCCGTCCTTTCGGGTCCCGACCCACCCTAATCACCGGCTCCGACGGCCCGAAAGGCTGAGATGATCGGGGCACCAACACGATCGTCATCCGTAGGGAGTGAACCAGCCATGACCACCCAGAAGATGATCGGGCTCATCGGTGGCATGTCGTGGGAGTCGACGGCCGAGTACTACCGTCTGGCCAACGAACTTGTCCGCGACCGCCTCGGTGGGCTGCACTCTGCCCGGCTGCTCCTCGCGTCCGTCGACTTCGCCGACATCGAGCGTCTCCAGGTCGCCGGTGAGTGGGACGCGGCCGGCGAACTGCTCGCAGACATCGCGCGCTCCCTCGAGGCAGGCGGGGCGGAACTCCTGCTGCTGTGCACCAACACGATGCACAAGGTCGCTCCGGCCATCGAGGCGGCCACATCCATCCCCTTCCTGCATCTGGCGGATGCGACAGCCGAGGCCGTCGGCGCTGCCGGAATCCGGGTGGTGGGTCTGCTGGGCACAGCTTTCACCATGGAGCAGGCCTTCTACTCCGAGCGCCTGACGCGCCACGGCCTGCAGGTGCTCGTGCCCGATGCCGCCGACCGCGCGGAAGTGCACCGCGTGATCTATGACGAGCTCTGCCAGGGCCGGGTACTCGAGTCCTCCCGGGACGCTGTCGGGGCGGTCATCGGCCGGCTGGCCGACGCCGGCGCGCAGGGCGTCATCCTCGGGTGCACAGAGCTCGAACTCCTGATCGGCCAGCCCGACAGCCCGATCCCCACGTTCCCGACAACGCGGCTGCACGTCGAGGCGGCGATCGAGGCAGCCTTTTCCTGATCACGCGCCGGACTTACAGCCTCGGCGCCACCCGCAGCCGTGTGGCCTGCTCGAACGCGTACGCGAACCCCAGCAGCCGGCCGTCGGTGCCCGGCTTGCCGATCAGCGTGACGCCCACCGGCATGCCGTCGGCCCGCAGGCCGAGGGGGACGGTGATCGCCGGGTAGCCGGCTGTCGCATAGAGGGCGGAGTGCAGGTTGGTCAGGCTGGCCAGCACCTCGGCGCCGGAGTCGGTGAAGGTCGCGCCAAGGATCTCCTCTGCCTGCCGCCGGTGATCCAGGGCCGCCGTCTCGTAACCGTCGGAATCCGGAGCAAGCAGCACGGCGAGGCCGAGCAGGAACTGTCCCTTCGGCATCCGCCGCCGCGGATCCTTCAGGTTGTAGGCCTGCAGTGCTTCGACCGTCGCCGCCGGAGCGCCGGCCGCAGCCAGGTAGCCCATCGTGTCGTGCGCCAGTCCGCCCAGCACCACCTTGGTGAAGGTCGCCTCGAACGCCTTGCGCATCTCGGGAAGGGCAAGCTCCCGGTCCACGGCGAGTGAACCGGCCGCGGAGAGCCCGGCCGAGATCCGCCGCAGGATCGCCGGGTTGTCCGCCGTGTTCTCGAAGGGCGACTTCTGGGCGAGGATGTCGGCCCGCAACACCCCAACCCTCACCCCGTTCAGCGCATCCGGTCGCAGCTCGACCGGCACGGGCCGGCCGGCCATGGCGGCGAGCAGCAACGCCGCGTCCTCCACGCAGCGGGCCAGCGGCCCGGCCGAATCCTGGTGCCGTACGAGAGGCACGACGCCGTCCCCGCTGACCACCCCACGGCTCGGCTTCATCCCGACGACGCCGTTGAACGAGGCCGGGGCGATCAGCGAGCCGGACGTCTCCGTCCCCACGCTGGCCGCGCACAGCCCGGCGGCGACGGAGACAGCAGAGCCGGAGCTCGAGCCGCCGGGAGTGAAGGCGGCGCCGTAGGGGTTCACCGTCGCTCCCCCGACCGCGCTGACCCCCGGCGTGCGGCACACCGCCCCCGCCAGCTCGGAGAGGTTCGCCTTCCCCAGGATGACGGCTCCGGCGGCGCGCAACCCGACCACCAGTGGCGCGTCCGCCCTTGCGACGTTGTCGGCGAGGATGTGCGCACCCGCGGTGGTGTGCATGCCCGGGCCGGTCTCGATGTTGTCCTTGACGGTGAGCGGGACGCCGTCCAGCGGGCCGACCACCTGCCCGGCGCGACGACGCTCATCCGCTCGCCCGGCCTCGTCGAGTGCCTCGGGGTTGAGTTCGGTGATGCTGCGCAGCGTCTCGTCGTGGAGGCGGACCCGGGCGAGGAACGCAAGGGTCAGCTCCGTCGCCGTGAATTCGCCGGCAGCCAGCAGGTCGCCGATGCCCGCGAACGTCGCACCGACAGCGAGCTCCTGGACGCGTCGCAGCCGCTGCGGGTCGGCAGCCCTGAGCGCCGCCTCGAAGGGCGTGAACACCAGCGGGTCGGCCCGTCCGGCGGGTGTCCGCAACACGCCCAGCCCGGCACCGACCACCAGAGAACGGCCAACGGCCAGCAGATTCACGAACGCCCCCATTTCAATTCCGTCATCAACTTTTCAGAACCATTAACAATTTTCTCAGGGACCGTTAGGGTTTGGCCAGCCCCAGCAAATCCGCACGACGAGCCCAGGTGAGTGTGAGATGAATACACCCGTGACGACCGATTCCGTGACGGAGTCCACGCCCATGCCGTCCCGGCGCGCCGCCTTCGGCCTCGCCGCCGCCGGCGGCATCGCGATCTCTGGCGTGGGGCAGGCAGCCACAGCTTTCGCCGCTCCCGCAGCCATCCCGATGGCTCCGGTGATGCCGGAATGGATCTCCGACCTGGCCGGCGGACTCGACCTGAAGTCCACCCGCTCGTGGCACCTCGCACGCCGGGTGGCCCCGGCCGCAACAAGGGCTGTGGCGAAGGAGATCAACGCCGCCGGTTACAACGCCTGGATCGACAAGCAGTTGAACTGGAAGAAGGTGAGCGACGCCAAGGCCGACGGGCTGGTCAAGAAATACCTCAGTTTCACCACCATGACCGGCAAACAGGTCGTCAAGGCATCCCATGGCATGGCCTGGAAGGCCGGCAAGGCGCTGAGCATCTCGCGCACCGTCCGCCACGTCTTCACCAAGCGCTACCTGTACGAGTCGATGGTCGACACGATGGGCGACCACCTGTATGTCGCCGCGGAGGGCAAGGTCGAGGACCTCGTCGCCTGGTACGACTGGGCCGTCCTGCGCAAGTACGCGCTCGGCAAGTTCTCCACCATGCTCTACGCCGCGGTGCGGCACCCGGCAATGCTCGTCTACCTCGACAACCAGCTGAACTCCAGGGACAACCCCAACGAGAACCTCGGACGCGAGCTGCTCGAACTCCACACGGTGGGCGTCGGCAACTACGACGAGGCCGACGTGCGGCAGTCGGCGCTGATCCTCACCGGCCACGGCTACAACTGGGAGAAGCGCGCCTACCGCTACGTGCCCGGCGAGCACTACACCGGGCCGGTGAAGGTGATGGGATTCAGCCACCCCAATGCCACAGCAGCGGACGGTCCCGCCGTCCTCAAGTCCTACCTGTGGTACCTGGCGCACCACCCCGGCACTGCGCACCACATCGCCCACCGACTTGCTGTCCGCTACGTCTCGGACAACCCTCCGACTGCCCTGGTCGACCGGCTGGCCAAGGTGTACCTGGCCAACGGCACGAACCTCGCCCCCGTCATGCGGACGCTGCTGCGCAGCCCGGAGTTCATCGACTCGGTCGGCGAGAAGTGGAAGCGTCCGCAGGAGACCATGGCCACGATGATCAAGGCCCGCAAGCCCAGCACGCTGAAGCCCGCAGCCAGGCAGACCGGCGACATCTGGGGCATCACCGGCAACGTGCAGTGGCTGCTCTACCTCGAGAACCACCAGCCCCGGATGTGGCCGGTGGTCAACGGCTACCCCGACCAGGCGCAGGCCTGGATGGCGACGCAGGCCATGCTGGCCCACTTCTACTCGGCCAACGCGCGCGTGAACTGGGGCAACGACAAGGAGTTCCCGTCGAAGTCGTGGGCCAGCGCGCTCGGCCTCAAGAAGGGCATGACCGCTGTTGCTGCGGCGACGAGGATCAGCACCGACCTCACCGGTTTCACCTGGAACGCCAAGCACCTCGCGCTGGTGACCGCCCGCATCAGGGGAGACGGGCCGGCCATCCTTACCAGCGACCAGCTCAAGTACAACCTCGGCAAGACGATCCACTTCGTGCTCTGCTCCCCCTACTTCAAGATCCGCTGAGAGGCCACCCGGATGCCCAACAACACACCGGACGTCACCCTCAGGCGCGGCGAGGCACTGCTGCACGAGGACCTGATCACTCCACTGCACGACCACGAGGAGTCGCGGAACCGGCTGCTGGCGGAGATCGACGGCCAGACCCGTGTCGTGTCCCCCGAGCAGGCCAACTCCCTCGTCGCGGTCAAGCGACCCAACAAGGGCATCGAGGAGGTCGAGCACACCCCCACCGGGCCACGCTTCGCACGGCGCGGGCTGTTCCGCGGCTCGCTGATCGGGCTCGGTGGCCTGCTCGCGGCGTCCGCTGCGCCGCGGTACTCCTTCGCAGCAGACAGCGGACGCGACCTGCTGGTCTGCGTGTTCCTGCGCGGCGGCTTCGACGGGCTCTCCGCCGTCGGCCCGGTCGGTGACGCCGCCTACAACAAGGCGCGCGGCAACCTGCGCATCGATTCCGGGCTCGCGCTGGGATCCACCCACGTGCTCAACAAGAATTTCGCTGCCCTGAACCCGGTGTGGAACGCCGGCGAGATGGCCGTGGTGCTCGGCTCGGGCCACCCCGACGTCACCCGCTCCCACTTCGAGGACCAGGACATGTGCGAGCGGGCAGCCAAGGCCAACGTGCGCTCCGGCTGGATCGGACGCCACATCGCGAGCTCTTCCGACGCGTCCGGAACGTTCCGGGCGATCACTCTCGGCTCTCGCGTGGTGATGTCGCTGACGACCAGCGCCTACCAGTCGCTGGCCATGTCGAGCGTCTCCTCGTTCACGCTGGAGTCGTCCTGGAACGACGGCCCGCAGTTGATGGCGGACCTCGGCGCGGTCTACGGCGACACCGGCGGGGTGATGGCCGGCCAGGTGAAGGCGACCCTGGACGCGGTGGCCAGCCTCAACACGATTCGCAAGCAGACCTACGTGCCCGCCAACGGTGCGAAGTACACCAAGGGGTCGCGCTGGCACGAAGGGCTGCAGGACATCGCCCGGCTGGCCAAGGGCGACCTCGGCATGGAGGTGGCCTGCATCGACTACGGCGGTTGGGACATGCACCAGGGCATCGGGTTGCCGAGTGACGCCAACGGCCAGTTCTCGAGCATGGCCAAGGACTTCGCCACCGGTCTCGCGGCGTTCCGCACCGACCTGGGCGCCCGGTGGAAGAAGGTGACCGTCGTCACGATGAGCGAATTCGGGCGCCGCGTGGAGATCAACGGGGACGGCGGTGCGGACCACGGCCACGGCAACGTGATGTTCCTGATGGGCGGCGCGATCAAAGGCGGCAAGGTCTACGGATCGATGCCGACGCTGACCGCGGGGAACCTGGATGAGGGCGACGTGCCGATCACCACCGACTACCGCCAGGCCCTCTCCGAGGTCGTCAGCAAGCGGCTCCTCAACACCAAGCTCGACCAGGTCTTCCCCGGCTTCACTCCCGGTAAGAGCCTGGGGATCGCCTAGCCGCCCCGTCCGGGGTGGACCGAGTTGGAACCGTCCCCAATTCGGTCCGGACCAGATTGGGGACGGTTCCAACTCGGTCCACCCGGGCGTCCAAGGCCAAGCCAGGCGGCGAGGGCCGCGAGTTCCGCGTCCACCCCGGCGGTGATGTCTGCGCTGAACGGCGCGTCTTCGTGCACGGCGTTCACCACGAGCCGTCCACCCTTGCGGTCGGCAGTGGCGTCCAGCTTGCCCACGAGCCGGCCGTTGTGGAGGATCGGCAGCGCGTAGTAGCCCCACCGGCGCTTGGCCGCGGGCTTGTACATCTCCAGGACGTACTCGAAGCCGAAGAGCTGCTCAGCCCGGACGCGGTCGTGGACGAGCCGGTCGAACGGTGACAGCAGGGCGGTCCTTCCCGTGAACGGCCGGTCGAGCTGTTCGGGATCCACCCGCCACTGACCGGGAAGGCCCCGGACGATTGCCGGCACTCCGGCGTGATCGGCCTGATAGGGCTCGCCAGGGACGATCGTGCCTCCCGTCCGCACGATGCCGGACGCCCGGACGCCACCAGGTCGGCGCTGGGAGCGACGGCAGCCGTGGGGTCGAGCTGCAGCAGGCTCAGCCGCTCCACCAGGGGAACCAGGCCCTGCGGGCGATCGGCGTCGAGCAGCTGCGCCCGGACGGCGATCCGGCGCGCATCCGTGACGTCGAGCTCAACGGGCATGCCGACACCCTACGTTTCTGGACCGACCAGGGAACCGTCTCGACTTGCCGAGAGTGGCCGGCGCCACCCGCCCAGCGTGGCTACCCGGTGGGGGTGAGCGTGATGCTGGCGACCCCGCCGATGCAGCTCTTCGGGCCTGCGGAGCAACCCGTGCTGCCCTGGGTGAGCACCAGCTCGCCGCCCTCGTCACCAGTGACGACGTAATTGCCACCACCGGACAGCTTGTAACCGCCGACCGTGCCTGTGTAGGTCATCCGACCGGACCTGCCATCGGCGCTGCTCGGGGTGTAGGAGAAGGCCAGCTTCGCTCCGCCGGTGCCCGTGATCGTGAACGGCGCGGTCAGGTCGGCGACGGTGCCGCTGAACGTGATGTTCCCCTGCTTCCCGCTGGCGGTGTACGCGTGTGCCTTGGTGTCGACGGTGACGTCGGTCTTCCCCACGCCGCGCCTTGACCGCGCCTCGAGGGCAACGGTGGCCTTCTGGTTCTTCTCGCCGGGGGCGACCACGGTGAAGGTGGCGTCGGCCTTGACCTTCGAGCCCGCAGGGTCGACCGAGGTCGACCCCTTGAGCGTGGCCGTGACGGTGCCGCCGGTGGGGGCGCCGTCGACCTTGCTCCGGGGTGCCGCCGTGAGCTTCAGCGACGCCCTTGGTGCGAGACCGGTGCGCTTGCCCGGTTCGGTGGTGGCCTTGAGGGTGACGCACCGACCCGACTCCCAGCCCTTCCTGGCTGCGTCCACCAGGCTCTGCTTGACCATCAACGCGTAGACGAGCCCGAGGGCAGTCGTGCCCTGACCCATGGCAGCGTTGGCCCCACTGCCGGTCTTGTACTCCATGCGGGTGGTGACCGTGTCGCCCACGGCGCCCGAGACCGTGGCGATGCTGCCGGTGGCGGATGCCTCCGACATGGTGAAGTCGAGGTCGGAAGAAGCAAGCTTGGCATCGTCGTCCACCACGCCGGACACGTTCACGTCGAGCACGCCGGAAGCCCGTGCACCGCTGGCGGTGCTGACAGTCACGTCCAGCTTCCCGTGGGCTCTGAACCTGCCGTCTGCATCGGGGCACGGCGTGAGCTCGAAGTTCGTCTTCAGCGCGGTGGTTGTCCCCTTGTCGGTGTAGGTGAAGTTGTGTGTCACCCCGACATAGCCCGCGTCGGCGGTGAGCGTCCCCGAGGGGATGCTCTGGGTCCCGTCGGTGCTGGTCTCGTTGGTGGCGGACACGACGCCGTCAGGGACGAGGACGGCGGTCATCAGCCCGCCGAACATACCCTCCCCGATGTTCGGCGACTCCCCGGCCCTGCGAGCCTTTGCCGTCTCTCCACCACCAGCCGTCGCAGGGTTCGTGGACGCCGCTGCGGCACGGACCTTCACCAGCAGGGCCGCCCCGTGCGCGGCGAAGATCGCATCTGCCTTCTCCGGCCCACCGAGTTCTGCATCGATGCCCGTCACCTTCCGGACGAGTCGTGCGAGTTCGACATCGAGCGACCCTGCCCTGGCCTGTTGCTCCAGGACGCCGAGCGCCCTCAGTTCGGTCACCAACGCTTCGACAGCCTGCAGGTCCACCTGCCCGTCATTGACCAGGACCGTTGCTGCGGGCGTCGACGGGCCTGCGTTGGTCGGCTGGCCGGCGCTGCCCGTGGCTCCGCCGGTACACGCGCTGAGCGCAAACGCACTGATCGCGAGCAATACCACCCCACGACGGGCGCGCGGACGGTTCCGGATCGATTTCGGGGTAGAGCTCATCGAGGTTCCCGTCGCCTGAGGGCCCGAGCGCGTGCGTGTCGGCGATCGTACTCCTGCGACAACTATCCCGGGCGAGCCCTTCACTCACCCCGGGCGGCGTCACGGGTCGGCCTTGTGTCCGGCGTGGTCGCCGGGATGGGCGTCTGGGCCCGGTGGGGAAGCTCGGCAGGCTTTCCGCTCCCGCCGGTGCGGCGGCCCGTCCCCACTGCCGGATTCCCGGCAGCCCCGCACGATGCCGGGTCCTGCGTTTGTGGACCGAGTTGGAACCGTCCCCAATTCGGTCCAGGACCGAATTGGGGACGGTTCCAACTCGGTCCACTCCGGTGACCTGGGCGACGAGCTACACCGGCGGTCCAGCCTTCGCGCCCATCACGGGCCCCGACGGTGCCCGATCCTCGACACTCCCCTACCTTGGACCTACACACCCCAACCCGGGAGCTGCCCCCATGCACCTGCCCACCTTCGTCCGCGCGACGGTCATCGCAACAGCGACGGCCCTGCTCGCCCTCGCGCTGCCGTCGTCCGGCTCGGCGACGACGCTCGGGAAGGACGGCAAGCCGATCGTCAACGCCGCCGGATCCACCCTGCTCGTGGTCGCCCACCGCGGCGGCGCCTTCCAGTGGCCCGAGAACTCGCTGGAGGCCTTCACCGGGAGCGCGGAAGCGGGCTACGACGGCATCGAGACCGACCTGGCGTGGACGAGCGACGGACAGCCGGTGATGAGCCACAACGACACGCTCCCCGAGCGCTGCACGAGTGCGGGCAAGAAGATCCACCAGCTCACCGCCGCCCAGGTGGCCCAGGTGCGCTGCGCGAACCTCAAGAACGAGTTGGTCGTCCCGATCCCGACGTTCGCGCAGCTCGCTCAGGTGCTGGCCGCCCATCCGGCCGTCGCCCTGCACCTCGACCTGAAGTCCTACCCCGGGCAGTCGTCCGCCGGGAAGCGCACCTACGCCGCCCGGGCGATGGCCCTGCTCAAGAGGTACAACCTCCTCGGCCGCACCAAGATCCTCACGTTCTACTGGTCATCGATGCTGCCAGTGATCCGCAAGACGTCGCGCACGGTCTTCGTGACCGCCTACGACGGTGCCTCCTTCGACCTCGACCTGGCCCGCGTCCGGCTCGCAGACAAGCTGGGCGCCAACGCCTACGCGCCGCGGATGATCCACACCTCGGCCTACCTCGCCCGCTACGTGCGCTCGAAGGGCATGGACGTGGCACCGTTCGAGGTCTTCGGCGCCGAGCAGCTCGCCTTCACCATCCACTACGGCGGCACGACCCAGTTCCTGCTCACCGACGAGCCGGCGAACCTCCAGCGCGGCCTGATCTCCGGAACGCGGGCGATCGACCCGGTGGCCGTGCCCACCACGACGACCCTGCAGAAGCGCGTGACGATCAGCAGCGGCACTTACAAAGCCGGCAAGGCGCACTACGTCCGCGTCCTCGGAAAGGCTGTGCCCACAGCCGAGCGTCCGATGCTCGACACGGTGACGGTCGCGGTCACCGTCAGCAAGGGCAAGGGCAAGGGGACGCTCCGCCTCGCTCCGCGCTCGGCCAGCTACGGCAGCGTCTCTGTCCGCCTGCCCAAGGGCACCAGGACCGTCACGATGAAGGTGCCGGTCGGCAACAACGGCGACCTGCGCATCTCGACGACAAGGAGCGTGAAGCTCTCCGTGAAGGTCGTCGGCTACACCAGGGTGCGGTTCCCCGGGAGCTCAGGCCGCCGGCGCCAATGTCGCCGGTGCGCACGCTGACGTGGTGCTCGCCGGCGCGTAGCACCGACGCACCTGGCAGCACACCTGCCGCATCAACGACGAAGCGGTCGGACCCGGGAAGGGTCCGACCGCTTCGGTCATCGAATTGCAGTTGGCCAGGTCAGCGCCGCGTGTAGGTCTTGCTGACCGAATCGCTGAAGTACTTCTTGTTGGCCGCGACCTGCGCCTTGATGGTGTAGGTGCCGTGGGTCGTCTTGTGGAAGGAGTAGTAGAAGTTGCCGGTCCTGCTGCTGGCCTTCACGGTCTTGGTGTAGGTCTTCGAGCCGAACTTGATCGAGAGCTTCACCGGCGTGCTCTTCGCGGCCTTCCCGCTGATGTACAGCCCATAGGACTTGCGGGTCACCTTGAGGTACTTGATGCTGATCGCTTTGCCCACGGTGTAGGTCTGGGAGGTGGTGACAATGCCTGTCACCGATGCACCCCGGAGCCAGAAACTGACGTTGTAGCGGCCGGCTGTCGACGGGAGCACCGAGCTCACCTTGACCAGCGCCGAGCCGACCGTGCCGGAGGAGTCAACGTGGACGGAGGCCGACTTGGCCTTGCTGCCGCGGACGGCTGTGACAGTCATACCCCTGGTGAGGTGGCTACCCGACAGGCCGACCGACGCATACCCGGCGCTCAGGACGGGGGACGCGAACAGCACAGACACCTTGGGCGGGTAGGTGACTGCCTGCGCCGGGGAGATGCCGGTGACCAGCAGCGCGCCCGTCGCGAGCGCCGTGGCGGCGAGCTTGACTACAGCGGTGATTTTCATCAAAACGCAACTCCTGTCTAAGTGGCAGCGCCAAGCGTGAGACTGCGTCGCCAAAGATACGTAAAATCACTTACACACTAGCGAAAGAATCACCCAATGTCGGGGATTCTCGCCATCTGGTGACATTTCCGGATCACCGACACGATGAGCCTGCGACGACACTGATTTCCGCCGGGTTCGCGAGCGGCGGAAGCACGATCCGGGGCGTGAGTGTAAAGGCCCGATCCTCGCTGTCAGTAGGGAATTCGTCCCAGGTGACCGCAATCGCGGCCGTGGCCCCGGGGTCGAGCTTCACGTCGAAGACCAGCATCTGCCGGTCCCGCACCCAGGCCGTCTGCACCAGGGCCGGCTTCCCGTTGAGGAGTGCCGACGTCACGGTGGCCTGAACCGGCGTGTACACCATCACGAAATCGCGGCTGGAACCCACCCGGTGGTGGAGGCCGTCGAGCAGGTCGCCCTTTCCCGTGACGTATTCGGGCAGTCCCGCCGGGACGGCATTGCGCACAGAGACGCTGAAGGTGCTCCTGCGGGTCGCAACCCCGCCGTCGTCCTCCACACACGCGCCGAGCCGGTATTCCGCACCCAGGTGCACGAACGAGTCCAGCTTGTTCGCTGCCGCGTCCGCCAGCCGCACCGACGCCACCGGGCCGGGTTCGTCGGTGAAGGCACCGGACACACCGGCCGCCTCCACCTGTCGTTGCACCGCGGCGTCGGAGGACCACAGCTGCAGGTAGTCAGCACTCGGAGCCCCGAGCGCGACGGCGGCAAGGCCTGCCAGGTCGACCTTGCCGCTGGACAGCGTGCCGAGGATCTTCGCGATGATGCCTGCGACTGCGTCGTCCTTGGCCTCCGGGTCGGGGAAGTCCTGATAGATCCCCACCGAGAGGTAGTCGGCCAGATCGGACGGGGCGATCGTCCGGCCGTTGACCTCCACCGGGCCGGTCGCGCCCGCCAGGAAGCGGACGGTGCCCTGGCCGAGCGCGAGCACGCCGTCGACCTTGCCCTGCCCGCGGGCGTTCCAGGCGTGCGCGAAGAGGCGGGCGTTGTCGGGGAAGTGCGCCGACAGGTTGAGCGATCGCCAGTCGCTCATGCTGTTGCCGAACACCTGCTCGTAACCGTCGGGGAGGAAGCCCTTGTAGTCGACCGAGCCGTTGGGGAACGCGCCGTTGAAGCCCTTCCTCAGCACCTCCAGCTTTCCGTTGGCGGCCCGCACGATCAGCCAGCTGCCGATCATGCCGCCCGAGGGACGTGCCTCGCCCAGGTTCTGCATCACCACGAACCAGGTGTGTTCGGTGCCGGGGGACGCGAGGATCGCCAGCGCCTTCAGGTACGGCGACAGCGCGTCGACCGCCGGGCCGACCTTGCCCAGTCCCGTCTTCAACCGGGTGATGTCGTCACCCACCGGGAGCGCGAGCCCGCTGAGGTCGAGCCGGTCGAGTCGGGCGCCTGCGCCGTCGGCAGCGCTGCGCACCTGACCGATCGCCTCTGGTACATCCGGGGACGCCAGCACGTCGGGCCCGGCACCGGCGGCCAGGCGAATCAACAGCGGATCGACCGCCACGGTCCCGGCGCTGAAATCGGCGGCCACGCCGGCGAGTTCGCGTGCGACCGTCACGTCGTCACCGACCCACGGCAGCCCGGCGGCGAAGGCGACGGCCGGAGCGTCCGCTGCGACATCGGCCTTGGCGGCAAGGTCTCGGGCTCGCTGGAGGTCGCCGGTGAGCGCCGCCAGGTCATGGGCCTTGACGTGGACCTGCGCCTGGGCTGCGACGTCGCGGAGCGCGAGCAGGTTGGAGGCGAGCTGCCACAGCTGCCAGCCTCCCCAGCCCGAGCACGATGACGAGCAGGCCCAGGACCGGGCCGAGTGTGCGGAGAACGAGCCGCCGGGTGCGGCGGACCCGTGAGGCGGGATGCGTGGGTTTGCGCGCGGGCCCTTCGCCCACGTTCTCGGACCCGTCACGATCGGTCACGTCCGCTGCTCCTTCGCTGTCGCCGTGGCCGCGCGGACAATGACGTCGGTGGCTTCAGCGATCAGTGCCAGCGAGTGGGTGTAGGCCGCTGCGCCACGCCCGTAGGGGTCAGGCACATCGTCGCCCCCGGTCTGTGTCCTCCGCGCCAGCGCCCGACCCGTCGTGGCCAGCGGCAGGATGGCGCGCAGCCGGTCGCCCGGGCTCAGCTCGGGCGGCAGCGCGGAAAGGTCCAGCGACTCCAGCACGCGTGCGAACTCCCGCAGCGTGAAGGTCCTCCGCACCGCGGACGGTGCCAGCTCGAGCACCTGCGCCCGATGGGCTGCGGTCAGGGCGAGCACCAGGTCCGACGCCGTGACCATGGCTTCGTCGACCTGCCGGGCGGCGAAGCCCGTGGTTTCTGCTCCGTGGTCGCGCAGGAACCCGGCCACCGGCGGGTCGATCGGCGCCCCGACGAGTGCGGCCACGCCCGCGCTGCCGACGAGCACGGTGCCGTCCAGCCCGGCGCGAAGGAGTCGCTCCACGGCCGGTGAGCGCGAGATGTTGGCCGTGCACACCGCCAGGATGCGTACGGGCTCACTCATCGGGCATCAGCTCTGGTGATCGAACACGTCCGCGGGCGAGATCGGCATGGCCCTGGGGCCCTTGCGCTTGATCGTCGCGTCAACCTGCAGGTTGTCGTCCTGCTGGTGCTGCTCGTAGTAGTGGTGGTAGCCGTAGTGACCGAGCTCCGATGCCCGCAGCCGGTTCAGCACGAGCCCGAGGATCGACGCGTCGACGGCTTCCAGGGTGCCGATGGCCGTGTCGAGTTCGGGCCTGGTGACCGAGCCACTGCCGATGACCAGCAGGACCCCGCCACAGAACCGGGACAGGAGCGCCGAGTCGGTGACCGGCAGCAACGGCGGTGAGTCGATGATCACGGCGTCGTACCGGTCGGTCGCTTCGGCCAGCAGCTTCTCCATCGGCTTCGAGCCGAGGAGTTCCGACGGGTTCGGGGGAATCCGTCCGGACAGCAGCACATGCAGGTTGCCGCGACCGAGGGGCTGCACCACGTCGGCGAGGGTCGCCCGGCCGATGATCACGTCGGTGAGGCCCGCGGTGCCGTCGAGGTCGACATATCTGGCGATGCTCGGACGACGCAGGTCGGCGTCAATCAGCAGCACCGACTGGCCGGCGTCGGCCAGCGTGCTGGCCAGGTTGATGGCCGTGGTGGTCTTGCCCTCGTCGGCGATCGAGGAGGTGACGACGATCGAGCCCTTGCGTCCACCGAGCTGCAGGAACTGCAGGTTCGTGCGCAGGCGTCGGTAGGCCTCGGCCCGCACGGAGTGCGCGGCGGTCTGGAAGATCAGCGGGTGGTTCCTGGCGTCGGCGTCGAAGGCGATGGCGCCGACGACCGAGCGGTCGGTCACGCGGGCAACGTCAGCCTCCCCGACAACGCGCGTGTCCAGCCGCACGCGGAGGACGGCCTGCCCCACACCGAGCAGCAATCCGACGAGCGCGCCCAGCGCGAGGTTCAGCAGCACCCGCGGTGACGTCCACTCGACCGGCACGCTGGCCGGGGTGATGATGCTCGCCTTCACGGTCTTGCTGCCGCCCTGGGTCTGGGGGGACAACTCGTTCACCACGACGATGAGCTGCTCGGCGATCGCGTTGGCGACGGCTGCGGTCTGCACCGCGTCGGTGCCGGTCACGTCGATGTTGACGATGGCGGTGTTCACCGGGACGGTGGCGGTGACCCGGTCGGCGAGCTTCCCGACGGTCACCCCGAGGCCCAGCTTGTCGATCACCGGCTGGAGCACGACAGGGGCCGTGACCACCTGGGCGTACGACCTCACCTGGTTCTCCGCATAGGACGAACCCTGGTTGAGCTCGCCCGCGGTGTCGCCGCTGTTGACCGTGAGGAAGACCCCGGCAGAAGCCGTGTAGACCGGCGTCATCAGGGCCGACACGCCGGCAGCGCTGCCCATGCCGGCAAGGAAGATGAGGATCAGACTCACCCAATGCTTGCGGAGCACTCGCAGATAGTCGGTCAGCTCCATGGCGCGCCTTCGGGATGGTCTTGTGCAAGAGGGGTCCGCCTCAGTGTACGCAATTGCTCCCCTCCCCTAGTACGCCAACCATGTGCTCCACACCGCTCGGTCGGGCGCCCTAGGATTCGGGCCATGCGCGAACACCGTGAAGCGGTCGCATGACCCCCACGGAATCGCTGACCGTCGCAGGCATCGGCGCCTCCGTGACGCTCCGCGTCGGCGGTTCGCGCCGGACAGAACTCGCTGAAGCCCTACGGCGTTCCTGGAGTCGTTGCCTTCAGGACGAGGGCGAAGCGCAGGCTGAGACGCTGACGGTGATCCTGCACGAACCGGATGAGCCGATCGCCCGGCTTCCAGGGGCCGTCGCGGGGTCAGACCTCGGTTGGCTGCTGCCGAACACCACCCAGGCCGTGACCCGTGCCCTGATTCGGGCCCAGACCGGGCGCCTGCTGATGCTGCACGCCGGCGCCGTCAGCAGCCCTGAGACGGGCCGCAGCCTGGTGTTCGTCGCTCCGGGGGGAACCGGCAAGACCACGCTCGTGCGGCTGCTCGGCGACCGCTACGGCTATGTGAGCGACGAGACGGTAGCCATCGATGCCGATGGACTGGTGTTGGCCTACCCGAAGCCGCTCTCGGTGCGCAACGGTGACGGGCCCAAGCGGGAAGACTCCCCCGACGACCTCGGACTGCTGACCGCCGCGGCCCAGCCACGGCTGGCCCGGCTGCTGCTGCTGGAGCGCGACGACACGCACGTCGAGCCCCACGTCACCGAACTGGGGCTGCTGGACGGCATCGAGGGGCTCGCCGCGCAGTCGTCCGCCCTCTATGAACTGCCGTCGGGGCTGCGCCTGCTCGCCCGCCTGATCGAGGCCACCGGGCCGGTGCTGCGGGTGCGCTACGCAGAGGCCGGGCAGCTCACGGGGCTGGCCACCGAACTCATCGGCGACCAGCCGTGAAGGTGCGGGCGGAGCGGTTCGCCGACGTGGTGGAACGCGACGGGGAGGCACTGGTGCTTTTGCGCGGAGGCGGGCTGGTGCGGCTGAGCCCGCTCGGCGCGGCGATCGTCGAGCTTGCCGTGAACCCGATCGAACTGGACGTCCTGGCCGGCGCGCTGGAGCACCGGTTCGGCAGCCCGCAGCAGGGGACGTCGCTCGAGGTGGCCGAGCAGATGGTGCGCGACCTGGCGGCCCAGGGCCTGCTGCGTCTGGGCGACCCCCAGCCGCCGGACGGCGCGGGCCCGTTCTGGCGGATCGGCGACGATGCCGCCTTCGTGCTGAGCGACCCCGAGCGGGTGGTGGTGGTGAACCTCGCCGTGCCGGCCGCGCAGCCGATCGCCCTGCTCGGCACCGGAGCGGCTGTGTGGCGGGCTCTGGTGGGGACGGACGAGGGCGACCTGCGGCCGTGGCGGGCACAGGCGGCACTGCTCGATGTGCTGGCCGAGGCCCACGGCGCACGGTCGAGTGACATCGAGGCGGACGTGACCGCGCTGCTCCGCCGCCTGGGCGACGAGGGCTACCTGGTCACGACTGCGGAGACGGCACCAGGCGCGGAGCGTTCCGGGCGGCCTTGAGCTGCTGCGCGGCGGAGGTTGAGCTGCTGCGGTAGTAGGCGCCTGCGTAATGCAGGTTGGTGCCCACGGCGCCGGCCCCGGAGGTGGGTACCCGGTTGAGCACAAGGCCGAGCAGCTTGCCGTCGGCCTTGTCGAGCAGGTCCAGGGCGTGGTCGAGCATGTCGTAGGTGGTGCGGCCGGCATTGAGCACCAGCAGTGCGCCGTCGGCACGCGTGCTGAGCACCGCTGCGTCCGTCACCGGGAACAGCGGCGGCGAGTCGATGATCACCAGCGCCCCGGCGGACAACTCACGGATGACGAGCCGCATGCGCTCGGAGCCGAGGAGCTCGCTGGGGTTCGGCGGAACCGGTCCTGACGTGAGGACCTGCAACTGTTCGTTGCCGGCTGCCGGCTGCAGCACCTCTCCCACGAGCGCGCGGCCGGCGAGCACGTCGGTGAGGCCACCGCCCTCCGGCAGCCCGAAAAGGGTGGCCAGCCGGGGGCGGCGCAGGTCGCCGTCGACAAGCACGACGCGCTGCCCGGTGGCTGCGACGGCGAGCGCGAGGTTCGCGGCCGTGAAGGACTTGCCGTCCCCGGGGAGCGGGCTGGTGACCACGATGGCGCGAGGCGGGTCATCGACGCTCATGTAGCGGAGGTTGGTGCGGAGGGCGCGGAACGCCTCGGAGAGCGCCATGGACGTCGGCGCGTGCCCCTCCTGCTCGCTGAGCGGCAGGGCGTTGGGCTGCTTCGCGAGGGCCGGCTCGATCGGCAGGCTGCCCACCACGGCGAGGCCGGTGGCCTTCTCAAGGCCGGACGCGGAGCGGATGCGCTGATCCATGCGGTCGCGGGCCACGGCGTAGCCGGCCCCCAGCAGCAGGCCGACCAGGGCCCCGAGAGCGAGGTTGAGCCGGGTGTTGGGTGAGCTGGGAGCCGTGGGCAGCCGGGCAGAGTCGCCAGGGATGACCGTGACCGGTGGCGACATGCCACCGGCACCCTCGATCAGCTCGACCTGGCGGATCACGCCGCGGATCCATACTTCGGCGAGGTCGCGCGCCTGCTCGGGTGTGGCGGCGGAGGCTGCCACCTGCAGGATCACGGTGTTCACCGGGTTCGTGACCTTCACCTGATCGACCAGTTGTTCCGGCGAGGTGGACAGCTGCAGTTCACCGATGGCGTATTCGGCGACGGCGCGCCAGGAGCCGATGTCGAGATAGGACTTCACCTTGGCCCGGGCCAATTCGTCGCCCACCATGGAAGTGCCAAGGTCGGTGGCGCCCAGCGCTGCGACATAGCCGCTGGCCTCGGCGGTATAGACCCGCGGTTGCACCACATTCCATATTCCGGCCACGGCAAGGCCGGCCGCGAGCAGGGCAGCAATGCCCTTCCAGTACGCGCGCAGGACTCGCAGGTAGTCGTTCAGCTCCATAGCCGCCCCACAACCGGGTATGAAGGCATGCCAAAGATCTCGCGCATCATGACGAGTAGTCCCCCCCGCCCACCCGAGAAGCCCCAACTCCTCAAGACAGGCGACTTGATTTGTACACCGCGCAACAGGGTATCCGCTCGGGCTGCGCCGCGTGGGAATCTCCTTGCGGTTTCTTGCTGTGAATGACGAATTCTGACAGGCAGTGGCCCTAGGATGACCGTCGAGACGCCTGGGGAGGCGTTTCAACGGAGTATTTCGTGTTGCTTCGCCGTGTTTGGGGACACGCGCGATGGGACTTATCTGGAGGGGGCTCCATGGACGGTTTTGTCGACCCGGAAGACGGGATGCCGAGCCGAAGGAAACTGCTCGTCGCAGCGGCCTGGACCGTGCCGGTGATCGCCACCTTGACCGCGACGCCCGCCTTCGCCGCTTCAGGTTCGCCGAGTGTCAACGCGCTGCAGTTGAGCAGGCTCAACCCATGGAACGTGAACGCCGGCGGCGCGGGCGGTCCCATCGGCCTCAACCTGCAGGTGGACTACACCAAGTCGTCAGGGCAGTACCCCAACACGATCTCGTTCACCTGGGCCTTGACGGTGTCAGGGCCGGCCGGAAACAAGACCGTGGCGTCGGGCGCGAGCACGATCGCCAGGTACGGAACGTGGCAGAAGAGCAACGTCTTCTATCCCGACCAGACGTCGAACCTGCCGAAGGGCACCTACACCTTCACCCTCACCGTCAGCGTGGCCGGCAGCGGTTCCAAGAGCACCACGAAGAAGATCAAGATCTAGCCAGGAACCGATTCACCAGGCGGGCGATTCGCCGGAACCGCGACCGCGCTCTGCCGACCGGCGTGTCGACGAGCTCCTCGTCGAGCAGGCGCAGGTCGTGCGCCGACGGCCAGACGGCTCGCCACACCACCGCCGGCCGCTCCAGGAGCGTCGCCTCGCGGAGCACTTGCAGCCACGGGGTCACATCCTGCGCCTGCCGCACCTTCCGGTGCCACGACGCCGACGCCTCCGCGTCGGGTGTGCCTTCGCCTTCTCCGATCAGCCCGGCAAGTTCGGGAACTTCGCGCAGCACGTGGTCGGCTCCCAGTTCGACGATGCGATGCCCCAGCTGGTCACGCTCGCCCGCCGTGAGGATGGGAAGAACCTCGCCGACCAGGCGCTCCAGCTCGGCACGATGCCGCGGTTCCTTTCCACCGTCGCGCAGGGAATGGATCGCCCACAGCACGATGGCGGAGGAACGGTCCGGTACCCAGGTGGCCGTGCCTGCCGCTGCGGCCGCTTGCCGATTCCCCCAAAGCGCCTCGAACGCCTTCTCGGGGCCGACCAGCAGGCCCGGGAATTGGTGGTGGACGTCGAGGTCCGTCGGCCAACCGTTCCGGACGAGCGTGACCGAATGGGTGGTCATCCTGGTAGCGCCGAACGGCGTCGCGCGCTCAATCCAACCTTCGGACTCCAGCATTTTCACGAATTCCACGGTTTTACCCGGCTCAACCAGCACATCCACGTCGGCAGCGATTCGGTCGGTGCGCAATCCATGGAACTCCAGCGATAGTCCCTTGATCACGATGGTACGAAGTCCCGAGCGGGCTGCAGCCCGTTGCACAAGTGCGGCAGCCAGAAGATTCGCTGCTCGGTGATCGAGCACCTCGCAGGCCATTGCCCCACCCTATATTGCCTGCGCCAATGTCGTACGCCGCGAATTCGCGAATGCTGCCCGCACGTCTCGGCATCGCACTACGCTCCCATCAAAGCTGAATTGTTGAGCGGCCCAGCTATAGGTGGCAGGCCGCTACCTGGGGGGGTATTCATGCAACATTCACCAATTCGTGCGCGTATTCGGCGTGCAGCCGCCACACTGGTCGCCCTCGTTGTGGCAACACCCGTACTCGGTGCAGTGATCCCGGTGGCGCCCGCGCATGCGGCGGGCACGAACGAGATCGTCACGGAGAACGCCAGGACCGGCACTCCTGCCTCCCAGTGGGACATCAGCGGGGCGGGCGACCCATCCATCCAGGGCTATGCCACCAAGCTCAGCGTCGACCAGGGCGAGACCGTCGACTTCAAGATCGACCTCGACGTTGATCCGGTACCCCCCACGCCGGCCTACACGATCGACATCTACCGTCTCGGGTACTACGGCGGCGCCGGGGCTCGCAAGGTGGGTTCGGTCGAGCCGACAACCATCACGGCCGAGCACCAGCCCGCCTGCGTCCACGACGGGGACAACGGTGACCTGCTGGACTGCGGCAACTGGCACGTCTCCGCGTCCTGGCAGGTTCCCCAGGATGCGGTCTCGGGCATCTACATCGCCAGGCCGACGCGCACAGACGACACGTCGAAGGCCAGCCACATCGTCTTCGTCGTCCGCGACGACGACGGCGGGTCCGACATCCTCTTCCAGACCTCGGACACCACCTGGCAGGCCTACAACCCGTACGGCGGCTACAACGCCTACAACACCGCCGCCCTCGGCACCGCCCAGAAGCTCAGCTACAACCGTCCCTTCACGACACGCGGCGGCGAGTTGGAGAACTGGCTCTTCAATGCGGAGTTCCCGATGCTCCGCTGGCTCGAACGCAACGGCTACGACGTCAGCTACACCACTCACATCGACACCGGCACCCGCCCGGACGAATTGCTCGAACACAAGACCTTCATGTCGGTGGGGCATGACGAGTACTGGTCGGCCAACCAGCGCGCGAGTGTGGAGAACGCGCGCGACCACGGCGTCAATCTCGCCTTCTTCAGTGGCAACGAGTCCTACTGGAAGGTCCGGTGGGAGAACTCGGCACTCGACGCAGAGGAGAACGACCAACGGATCATGGTCGTCTACAAGGAGGGCGTCATGGCGCCCCTCCAGGAAGAGCACCGGGAGTGCTACAACAACTTCGCCTGCGATCCCACCGGTATCTGGACAGGCCTGTGGCGCGAATCGACCGACGGCGACGGGTCGATCATCGGGAGTCCGGAGAACAGCTTGTCCGGCCAGATCAGCTGGCGCCTGGGCGACGCCCCGATCATCGTGCCCAGCGACTACGCCTCCCTCCGGTTCTGGCGGAACACCGCGGTGGCCAACCTCACCGGTTCACAGGTGGCGACCCTCGAGGACCACACCCTGGGCTACGAGTTCGACCCGCAGTACGACCAGTTCGCCGCCTGGTATCCCGCCGGACGGGTGCTGATGTCCTCCACAACCGTGGGGACGTTCGCCGGCGTCGACACCCACCACCTCAGCCTCTACCGCGCCTCCAGCGGCGCGCTGGTGTTCGGCGCCGGCACCGTCCAGTGGATGTGGGGCCTCGACACCGGCCACGACCGGGACGCCTCCCACGAGGACCGGAACATGCAGCAGGCCAGCGTGAACCTGCTCGCGGACATGGGTGTCCAACCCGAGACCCTGCAGGACGGCCTGGTCACGGCCACAGCCACGACGGATGAGACTGCCCCCACGGTCGCCGTGACGGCGCCGGAAGCGGGAGCCACGGTGCCGGGCGGTCAGGTCACCGTGACCGGCACGGCCAGCGACGTCGGCGGGGCCGTCGGTGTGGTGGAGGTCTCCACCGATGGCACCACCTGGCACGCGGCACAGGGACGTGAAACCTGGAGCTACACCTACGTCACCGCGGTTGGCAGCAACACGGTGCGCGTGCGGGCGGCGGACGACAGCGCCAACGTCGGCGGTGTGGTGTCGGTCTCCTTCATCGCGGGGACGCGCACCTGCGCGGTCGCAACGCCGTGCTCGATCTTCACCACCACGACGGAGGGTGTCGAGGATCCCGACAACGCGTCGGTGGAACTGGGCGTCAAGTTCCAGTCGAGCACCGCAGGCTTCATCACCGGCGTCCGCTTCTACAAGACGGCCGGGAACACCGGCACCCACACCGGCACCCTGTGGTCGGACAATGGTGACAACCTGGCCAGCGTCGTGTTCTCGGGCGAGAGTGCGTCGGGTTGGCAGGAAGCGACCTTCAGTGCGCCGGTCGCCATCGATAAGGACACCACCTACATCGCGTCGTATCACACCCCGAACGGCCGGTACGCGCAAGGCACTCCGTTCGTGGGCGCCGGCGTGGAAAACCCGCCGTTGCGAGCCCTGCAGGGCGGCGAAGACGGGCCGAACGGCGTCTACGCGGAGGCCAGCACCACCACGTTCCCGACGAGCTCGGCCGGCTCGTCCAACTACCTGGTCGACGTCCTGTTCGCCGTCGAGGTGGGTGAGGACGTGACCCCGCCCGTGGTCGTGTCCAGGACTCCTCTCGCCAACGCCCCCGCTGCACCGGTCACGACGAAGCCGGCCGCCACCTTCAGCGAACCGATGGACGAGGCAAGCCTCAACGACACGACCTTCTTCCTGCGCGACTCCCAGGGCACCGGTGTGCCCGCCGCGGTGAGCTACAGCGCGGCCACCCGAACCGTGACCCTCGCACCGAATGCAGCGCTGAGCCACGCCGCGCAGTACACGCTGACGCTCGTCGGTGGTCCTTCCGGAGTGCGCGACCGCGCCGGGAACCCGCTCGCCGCCGACGTCACCTGGAGCTTCACCACCGCGGTTGAGCCGACGCCTCGTCCCGACCCGAACACCGGACCGGGCGGCCCGGTGCTGGCCGTGACCGGAACCGGCGCGTTCGGCTCCTATCTGCCGGAGATCCTTCGCGCAGAAGGCTTCAACCTGTTCGCGACCGGCACCACGGCGTCCCTGACCGCTGAAGGGCTGGCGCCCTACACCACGGTGGTGCTGGGCGAGACCACCCTCGACGCCGACCAGGTCGCAGCGTTGACCGCCTGGGTCACCGCCGGCGGGAACCTGATCGCGATGCGTCCGGACGCGAAACTCGCCGACCTGCTCGGCCTGACCCCGGCGACGGGCACGCTCGCCGATGCCTACGTCAAGGTCGACGGCAGCACTGCGCCCGGTGCCGGCATCGTCACCGAGACCATGCAGTTCCACGGCACGGCCGACCACTACACCGCGCAAGCCGGAACCCAGGTCGTCGCCAGGCTCTACACCGACGCGTCGACGTCGACCACCTATCCCGCGGTCACGGTGCGCAGCGTCGGCGGCACGGGCGGTTCGGCCACCGCGTTCACCTACGACCTGGCCCTCTCGGTGGTGCGGACCCGCCAGGGCAACCCGGCGTGGATCAACCAGGAGCGTGACGGGGAGTCCGGCCCGACCCGATCCGACGACCTGTTCTACGGCGCGATGGAGGGAGACCCCCAGCCCGACTATGTCGACCTGACGAAGGTCGACATCCCGCAGGCCGACGAGCAGCAGCGACTGCTCGCCAACATCATCACCACCACCTCAGCGGACGCCCTGCCGCTGCCCCAGTTCTGGTACCTGCCCAGGGGCGAGAAGGCCGCGATCGTGATGACCGCCGACAATCACGACGGCGGCAGCGTGGGCGGTCGGTTCACCCAGGAGATCGGGAAGAGCCCGGCCTCGTGCTCCGTCTTCGACTGGGAGTGCATCCGCTCCACGTCCTACCTCTACCCGAGCAACACTCAACTGACGCCGGCGCAGGCGCAGGGCTACCAGGACCAGGGCTTCGAGATCGCCCTGCATCCGTACACGGGGTGCGCTGCGTCCACGGCGGAGCAGTTCGCCGACCAGTTGTCCACGCAACTCGGTGCGCTCAACACCAGGTACCCGAACCTCAACCCGTCGGCCACCAGCCGCAACCACTGCATCGCCTGGTCGGACTACACCACGGTGCCCGAGGAACTCGACAAGGTGGGCATCCACCTCGACACCAACTACTACTACTGGCCGCCCGCCTGGGTGGACAACAAGCCGGGCATGTTCACCGGCTCGGGCTTCCCGCAGCGGTTCGCGCGCACCGACGGCACCCTGATCGACGTCTACCAGGCCACCACCCAGATGACCGACGAATCCGGCCAGAGCTATCCCAGCACCGCGATCGCCCTGATGGACGCGGCCCTCACCAAGGGCTACTACGGCGCGTTCGTGGCCAACATCCACAGCGACGGCGCCTCCGAGGGGCTGAACGCCGCGATCATCGATGCTGCCAAGGCACGTGGCGTCCCGGTGATCTCGGCGCAGCAGCTGCTCACCTGGACCGACGGCCGCAACTCCTCGGCCTTCACGAACCTCAACATGACCGGTGGGACGCTCACCTTCGGCATCTCTGCCGCGGCCGGATCGCGAGGCCTCGAAGCCATGTTGCCGGTCACGGCAGGCGGACATGAACTGCAATCGGTCAACCTCGATGGCAGCCCCGTCTCGACGACCTTCAGGACGATCCACGGCGTGGACTACCGGACCTTCCCGGCAGCGGCGGGTACCTACTCCGCGACCTACGCCCCGGACACCACTCCCCCGGTGATCACCGCCGTCACAGCCAAGGCGAACGATGACGGCTCCGTCAAGATCTCCTGGACCACCGACGAACCCGCCACTTCACGGGTGGACTACGGAACCACCGGCGAGCAGCTCGGTACACCGGTCGAGGACCCGACACTGACCACTGCGCACCAGATCACGATTCCGGGTGTCGCGCGCACCGTCTACTACCGGGTGACCTCGGCCGACGGTGGCGGCTACGCACGGGTCTCGCCGGACCTGACCGAACCGGCCGCCAGCTTCCTGTTGCCGAGCCCCATGGCGTCCGACGACACGGTGGCCCACTTCGCGGCCGGCACCACCACTGATTCGACCTATGTCTCCGATACCGCCGGCGGCGAGGTCATTCTCGCCCCGACGGTCGGGGCGGAGTTCGACGGGACGGCTCTGCCCGCGGGCTGGGCCACTGAGCAGTGGGCCAGCGGATCGGGCGGCAGCATTGCCTCCGGCGGCCAGGTGACCGTGGACGGCAGCCTGCTGCGTACCGATGCCAGCTACACGCCGGGTCGGTCGCTGGAGTTCGTGGCGACCTTCGGCGGCTCCACCTATCAACATGCCGGGTTCGGTGTGGACGTGAACGCGACGCCTCGCTGGGCCTTGTTCAGCACCGCTAGCGAAGGCGCTGCCTTGTGGGCTCGCACCAACAACGATGGCGTGGTGTCGGACGTCCGGATCGGCTCGGAGTTCGTCGGATCGCCGCACCACTACCGGATCGACTGGCGCACCGACAGCATCGTGTACTCCATCGATGGCGCGGTGGTGCACACCGAGCCGGTCGCGATCACCGCTGAGATGCGCCCGTTGGTGAGCGACTACGCCCCTGGCGGCGCGGCCGTTGCGGTCGACTGGATGCGCCTCACCCCCTACGCGACCAGTGGGTCGTTCCTCTCCCGAATCCACGACGCGGGCGGCAAAGCCGACTGGGGAACGTTCTCCTGGACCGGCGACGAGCCGGGCGCCACGAGGCTGAGCCTCGAAGTCCGCACCGGCAACACCGCCACCCCGGACGCGACGTGGAGCGCCTTCGCGTCGATCGCCAATGGTGGCGACGTCGGGAGGCGCGGCCGCTTCCTGCAGTACCGGGCGGCGGCCATGAGCGTGGGCGATGTCACCCCGGCGCTGGCGTCTGTGACGGTGGCGTACGAGGTGCTCTCCGATCAGGCGGCCCCGACCATCCTCGGCCACACCCCTGAGGCTGGCGCCACCAACATCACGCTGGATGCCAAGCCGACGATCACCTTCAACGAGGCCGTCGACCCGGCGACGATCACCGCCACCTCGGTGCACCTTCGTGCTGTCGGTGCCACCAGCGATGTGCCCGCCACCTTCTCCTTCGACGGATCGGGCTCGGTCCTGACCCTGACGCCGACCAGTGCGTTGGCGCCGTACACCGTGTACACGGCCACGGTCACCACCGACGTGACCGACCTTGCCGGAAACCCGTTGGAGAGCGGCTCGAGCTGGTTCTTCACCACCACCTACCCGAGTTGTGCGGCGGGTGAGTTCCGGGCGGAGTACTTCGCCGGCACCGACCTGGCCGGTGACCCGCTGCTGGTGCGCTGTGAACCCGAGATCAACAACACCTGGGGCCTGGGCGGACCAGGTGCACCGGTGCCGGTCGACAACTTCTCTGTGCGCTGGACCGCCAACGTCAGCTTCAGTGCCGGCCAGTGGACTTTCACCACCGTCAGCGATGACGGCATCCGGCTGTTCATCGACAGCACGCCCGTCATCGACAACTGGACCGACCACGACCTCACCACCAATACCGCCACCACAACGCTCGCCGGCGGCACCTACGCCCTCGTCCTGGAGTACTACGAGAGGGCAGACGCCGCCACCGCACAACTCAGCTGGGCACCGATTGGCATGCCACTGGCTCCGACGAACGTGGTTGGGACGAGTGGCGCGACGACTGGTTCGGTGAATCTGTCGTGGACGGCTCCGGCCAACGATGGTGGGTCGCCGATCACGGGCTACGAGATCCAGAAGAGCCCCGCGACTGGGGCGCCGGTCTGGACCGCTGCGGCCACGGTCGGCGAATGTCACGAGCACCACGGTGACGGGTCTGACTCGGAACGCCAACTACATCTTCCAGGTGCGGGCGGTCAACGCGACCGGCTCGGGCGCGTGGTCCGCTCCTTCGGCATCCGTGCAAGCCTACTGGCGTGCCGGGTGCGCCGACTGGTGTGGCCGGGTCGAACGTGACATCAACGTCGATCGATGTGTCGTGGACGGCTCCGGCGGACAACGGCGGCGCGGCGATCGACAGGTACGTCGTCAACGCGTCGACCGATGGTGGCGCGACCTGGTCGCTGTGGGGCACCCAACACCGCGCCGCCGGCAACGACGATGACCTGGACCGGGCTGACGCCGAACACGCACCTACCGCTTCCGGGTATACGCCCACACCTCGGCGGGCTGGAGCACGCCATCAGCCGCCTCGGCAGCGGTCACCACCCTGTACGACGCCGTCGGCTCCGCGGAGCGTGGCGGGCGTGGCGGGCAACGGCAAGGTCGCGCTGACCTGGCAGGCACCGTCGAGCACTGGCGGGTCGCCCATCACCGGTTACGGGGTGGACTACTCCAGCAACGCAGGCGCCACCTGGTCGACAGCGTTGGCTCCGTCGGCGAAGATGACGGCGACCAGCTACACGGTCACCGGCCTGACCAACGGGACGGCGTATGTGTTCCGGGTCGTCGCGGCCAACGCGAGCGGTACCGGCCCGTGGTCGGCGACCAGCGCCGCCTACACACCGCACACGACGGTGCCGGGTGCGCCGACTGGTGTGGCGGGGTCGAACGCGACATCGACGTCGGTCGATCGTGTCGTGGACGCCTCCGGCGGACAACGGCGGCTCGGCGATCGACAGGTACTTCGTCAACGCGTCGACCGATGGTGGCGCGACATGGTCGCTGTCCGGGTACCCGCGACGCTGCCGCTGGCGACGACGCTGACCTGGACTGGGCTGACACCGAACACGTCCTACCTCTTCCGGGTGTACGCCCACACCTCGGCTGGGATGGAGCATGCCGTCAACCGCCTCGGCACCGATCACCACCTTGTCCGTCGGACCGTCGGCTCCGCGGAGCGTGGCGGGCGTGGCGGGCAACGGCAAGGTCGCGCTGACCTGGCAGGCGCCGTCGAGCACTGGCGGGTCGCCCATCACCGGTTACGGGGTGGACTACTCCAGTAACGTCAGGCGCCACCTGGTCGACAGCGTTGGCTCCGTCGGCGAAGATGACGGCGACCAGCTACACGGTCACCGGCCTGACCAACGGGACGGCGTATCTGTTCCGGGTCGTCGCGGCCAACACGAGCGGTAGCGGCCCGTGGTCGGCAACTAGCGCCGCCTACACACCGCACCCGACGGTGCCGGGTGCGCCGACTGGTGTGGCGGGGTCGAACGCGACGTCGATGTCGGTCGATCTGTCATGGACGCCTCCGGTGGACAATGGCGGCTCGGCGATCGACAGGTACGTCGGTCCACGCGTCGACCGATGGTGGGAAGACGTGGTCGCTGTCCGGGTACCCGGCCGCACCCTGGCCACGACGTTGACCTGGACTGGGCTGACACCGAACACCACCTACTGCTTCCAGCTGTTCGCCCACAACTCTCTGGGATGGAGCAAGCCCTCAACCACCTCGGCAGCGATCAAGACAGCGCCCTGAGCAATCGGCAAACGGGAGCGCCGGGCAAGGCAAGTTGCTCAAGCTCGGCGCTCCCTTTCTGGGGAAGGAATCCCTAGACCAACTCCGAGTCCAGAACGTCAGCTGAAAGCAGTAAGAAGATCTGGAGGACATGATGGTTAGCAGGAACATGATTCAAAGGGCCGGCCTACCGCTCGTCGTGGCCATGGTTTTTGGCACGCTCGGCGCGTGCACGGCAAACCTGCCCAGTGCATCGCCCCCGGCGACTGCTGGCGGAACCCTACCCGCAGCTGGTGTGACCACCACATCCACGACTCCGAGCGCCCCCCCATCCGACCTAGTCGGGTGCACGGAGTCATCGATCAAAGGCGCGCTCACGAAGGGCTCGGCGGTCGTCAAGTTCAACTGCACCATCACATCGCCAGCCATGTGGGCAGCCGTTAGGGTGAAGACAGGATCCGTGTTCTTTTTGACGTCCGTGTCCGGTCCCTGGCAGGTGACCCCAGGGCAAGAATTGTGCGGTGTAAAGATCAAGAAAGTGCCGAAGGAGCTTCGCGATTACTGCAAGTAGGCGAGGTTAGGCGGGGCGGACCAACAGGTCCTCGACCTTGCGCGAGCCGAGAGGCGTCGGTGGCAACCATGCGCCTCTCAACGACCACCGCAGGGCGGTAGCTCGCCTCGGAAGGAGTCGGGCACTTCCTCGCCCCAGGCCGATGCCCGCGAACGCGCTTTCGGCCGGTCGCGGCCTTGAGCCGAAACGAGCGTTGACATCCGAGCCCGACCGCCTCCCGCACACAAACCGCACTGACGGTCCCAGTGCCCCATTGATCACGACTGAAGGTTCCGTGGCTTGCTCCAGGGATGCCTAGATCGTTCGTGCGACGTCGGCTTCGAGTAATGCCAGAGCTACGCTCGTCCGCGAAGATGTGTCTCTGAACGCCGTCACTAACACGGCTGCCCGAGCTGCGGAAAGCTGCACAGAGCTCCGCAACGTCACGTGAGACGTTGAGAAACTCCTGCCCGAGGGCACAGAGAACGACTCACGACGCCGAGCGCCTTCGACCCCAGGCAATGGCGCTCACAAGTTGCCGCTTCGCATACCTGGCCACGCGCCGCGCATGGGATGCCTCCAGGCTGCGGTACAACGTGATCTCGCGGCGCATCGCACCCAAGTAGATCTCCAGATTGCCCTTCTGCCTGGCTTGAGCGAAGGCCGAATGACTGATTCTCGCCATCCTCCGTCGCTGGCGCATCAGGCGGGCACGCCTCGAGCGCAAGCCCTTCACCGCAGGTGAGACGCGCTTCCGGGGCACAGACTTGCCCTCGCCAACATCGTCTGCGAGCCGAATCGCCAGACCTTCCCTGCGATAGCGAAACCCGCCAGCCTGGGTCTTGACCGCCTCATCGACGGATAGCGGAAACACCTCGACCTCGCCTCGAGCAACGGCATCTTTGAGAACTTGGTCGACCTGTCGGTTGCGCGAAACCACAACGTTCGTGCCCCGATCGTCCGACATGAAGCGGGCGAGCCAGGCATCGCCAATGCTTACGTCTGCAGTCTCGCCGACGACGTCATCGCAAAAGTCGCATGCCCCCGGCTGGAAAGCAACATGTCCCCAATTGCCTCCTACTAGGTCCAGAGCGCGGCCTGTGTGCCATTTCGGCGAACCCGCTTCACGGGCGCCGAAGTCGTAGTGGTTCGCCGGCCGACCCTCTCTCTTGATGCGAAAGTCGACCCCTTCCAAGGCTCCCGGTTTGACGCCCACCTGCCAGGCAAGGGACTCTGCGAATGCCTGGCTCTTGTAGTGGCCGCAAACCAGCCCCACGAACATCGTCAGCCGCGCCGCGTATGCGGGCTCCTCCAGACAGAGTGCGCGCGCGGCCCTGATGAAACAGGGCACCCCTACCAACGCATAGCGCCCACTCGACTCCTTTACCTCGGAGAGCACCTCCGACAGAGTGCACGCGTAGTACCGAGATTTCCGACGGTCCGGATCTTGCGTCGATTCTGTGATGGCATACCGAACCATCCCGGGACCACCCGGCCCCGACGCCCCCACGTTGATCACGCCGTCCACCAGGCCTACCCGAAGGAGTTCGCCGGTCAACCAGGACGCCAGACCGCCTGAACTGCTGTCGAGAAGGTAATCTCGGTCGACCACGCGTCCGGCAAAGGTCTGCGTATAGAGACCCAGGTACTCGCTATGCCGCATTTCAGGGTCCGGGTGAGGAGCGGCCAGCTGATCCTCGTTCGGTGACTCGTCCGAAAACGGGCATACCCGGTCAGCCTTCTGAAGGTCCGCGTCAGAAACACCTTCCAGGTCGGCTTGATAGATGCGGAGCGGCCCAAGACTCACACGCACCGCACCGCTCGTTGCTGCGCTGCAGACCCCACAACCGATACACATGCCCCCCGCGACCACATCCCTGACTTGGTGCACCATCTGGGGGCCGATCCCTCTCACGCGTCACAGGTTCCAAGCGATTGTCGGCCACCACATCATCGGTAGGCGCTCGACCGAGCAAATACTCCGAACCTATCGGCATTGGTGTCGAGCGCTTCACTTCATCTCACCTGCCCCGCGTTCACTCAGCTTGAACGGGTCAGGCCTCACCGGATGCGAGGCGAAGCCCGTTATCGCGATCTCCTCCGGCGAACCGTTCAGCCGCTGGACAAAAACCTTGACCAACCCTCGCGCCTACGGCGCGATCAACACGTCCCACCTACGACGCCCCCTAAGACGCGACACCACCAGATACGACGCCAGCCGGGCTGCAGGTTGAGCCACCTCAAGCAGTCCAAGTCAGACATACCAACCGCGTCCATCGCGGAGTGGCCCTGATTGCTGGCCTAATCGCATGCTAGCGTGGCTTCCGGCGGCGGCACAGACTGGCCCTCCTGATTCAAAGCGAGGGATGCGTAACAACAAGAGAGGCTGTCGCGTTGCCTGAATTTCTTGACGAGCTTGGCTCATGCAGGCTTCTGTGTGTCATGAAAGGCGCCAACTTCTACCGCTCTGCCTACCTTTCCGACCTGGCGCGGATCTTCGACTTGAGGGTCCTCTTCACAACCCGCCCAGACGAAATCAACAATCGACATCCGTCCCACTTCGCACCAGCCCACGAACAGGCGTTCTCTTAGCGTTCATGCAGCGGGAATCAAGATGGGGGGCCACAAGCTGGCAATCGGCTTGCGAAAGGCCATCGGGCCGAAGCCCGACTTGGCTCTAGTAGGCCTGCTGGACGATGTGGTGAGCCTCCAGATGATGGGCCGTCTGCACAGATCGGGTACGCCGTACATCCTCAGCCTCGACGGGGTCGGAAGGCGAAGCCGCCCCATCGACATGGTGTTCGCGCCGTCCGTACGACGCGCAGCTGGTTTCATGAGCCCAAATGCCGCGACAGATCGATTGATCGCCAATCGGAGGATCAGCACCCATCACTAGATACCATCTGAGCTCGCGGCGGGCATCCGAGATCGATGCGGAGCCAACAGACGAAACCACGAAGGCTGAGCTTCGTCAGAGGCTGGGTCTGCCGATCGACCTGCCGACCATTCTGTCCGTCGGCCAGACAATCAGGCGAAAGGGATTCGATACCCTCCTTGACGCGATGGAACTGATCCCGCAAGCCTGTTCGATAGTCATTGTCGGAGGCGAATCTGCACCGACGAACTGGCCGGCCATGTGGAACGGCTACCAGCGCGTCACGTCTTGACCTTCGTCCCCCACGCGGACATGGTTTTTTTCTATTATTACCGCATGGCCGACCTCTTCACATTGGCGACACGGGGCGACAGTTGGGGGCTCGTGGTCCCCGAAGCTCTCGGCCACGGCCTTCCCGTGGTTACCACAACCGCGTGCGGTGCGGGGCCAGAACTCATCGACTCGACATGCGGGGCTATTGGCTTCCCCCCAGAAGACCGATTCGCTCTAGCGAAGGCCATCGGTCGCCTCATCGAAGATGAGGAACTACGGACTCAGATGTCGGGTGCATCACTCACAACCGCCATGACTTGCACAATCGAACAAATGGTGGAGCGCACGGTACATGCGGTGCGCGCCTTTGGTAAATCCGAGGAAGTTCCGGGTAGGAACTTACGGAGATCACTCCAAGACCACTCGCAGGTCGACAGCGGCTAAGCGCGAGAGAGTCGAGGACCTTCCCAAATGGACAACAACTTGAAGATGGTGTTCAAGTGATACGCGCCATTCCCAAAGGCATTGGCTGCCGCGTATCGCACCGCTGGATCACTAGCCTTGGCTGCACCCCGTCGCCGTACGGGTCGGCTACTCGACTCCGGCCTGGAACAGCTACGAAAGGACCGACCCCGCGTCTGGTTCTTCGGCGTTCCCATTCGACAACAACCTCGGAGACCTCGCCCAATGGCTCTGCATCCGGGATTGGCTGGGCGAGAACTTTCCATCGCACGAGATTGTGGAAATCACCAGCGACGCCTTTCATGGGGCAACCTCAGCAATCTGTGGGCATCTCGAGCGCCTCGTTGACCCCGAAAGTGACCTAGTGGTCATGCAGAGCGGTTACACGATGGATGGCTTGCATCCGGACGAGCGTGCACACGTCCTAGTGCCAGCCCTCCTCCCTACCGTGCGAACCATCTTCTTTCCACAGACGATACTCTACCGATCTACTTCGGGCCTCCAGAGAATGCAGCAGACCCTACTGTCACACCCTAGGGTACTTCTGCTCGCACGAGACCCGCACTCTCTGGAACTGGCGCTAGAGTACTTTCCCGACACCCAGAAAGATCTATTCCCCGACATAGTCACGTCGTTGATTGGCCAGTTCGATTCCGCGAGCGACCGTTCGGGGATTCTCCTATGCGCCAGAAAGGATGGCGAGAAGCATTACAGTTCAGGGGACCTTTCACGGCTCTCGCGACCCTCGGAGCTCTGACGCCCTGACGACAACAGATACGTCGATAGATGTTAGCCCAACCAGTTTACGCCGGAGGTTCTTCGACCGATGCTCGGCGAGGTGATTCACTACTACTACAATTTCGAGCCATTGTGACCGATCGGTACCATGGCACGATCTTCGCGCTCGTCGCAGGGACGCCTGTGATCGTACTGAGGACCACTGACCACAAGGTCACGAGTGGAGCAACGTGGCTCAACCGGTATTACCCCGAATACGTATATCCCGCCCAGTCACTTGACGAAGCCGTCTCGATCGCCGGGCGATTACGCGATGAAGGTGTCCGGCGGCCCCGCAGGCGTGGCCTCACGATCACTATCGATCACGGCTGAAAGGCCTTGTCGACAGTCTTTAGCGGCCGCGGTCGCCACTGTGATCGGGCGGCAGTCATCCACCGGTTCATCTGAACCCAGCCACCGCGAACGCTCATTTTGCCAGCGATTGGCGATAGCGCTGACGCTCGAAGCCAAACCGCGACGTCGGAGGCCCGCAAGAAGGCCCACGGCTGCACACATAAGGACACAGGACGCCCACATCGGAAGAGCCAAAGCACTCCAGACGAAGACGCCCCCTAAAATCACATTAGCCTCAACTGAACCACTCCATTTGAGTCCGAGTTCAGGCCTGAGCAGAATGTCCGCTACGATGACCCGGCTGGCCGCCGCCACTGCTGACGATAGGAGCACGAACTCGATGCTCCCCAGCCAGAAGGCTCCCAAGAGCGCACCTATGGCCGCAACCGCAACCGCGCCCAGGTTCACAAACATGAGGCTCCGCTCACGGCGCGCCACTTTGAAGTAAGTCGAGTAGAGGACCTGCATCATTCCATCGATGATACCACATCGGCATCAAATACACGGCCAATCTAATGCCGAATGCGCAGCCTGGAAGCCAGGCGATGGGCCCAGGCGGCCGGAAAATAGACCAGGTAACCAAACCGGACAGCAGAACGACCGTAATCGTACGGATGTGTAACAATGCAGCGGACCTGGTGCCCTCGGTGGCCATCCTCAGGGCGGGATATAGTACTAGCGACACCTGGGCCATGAGCGTCACCACGAAGCCCACTATGGTCACTCCAAGCGACACCTGGGCAAACACGGAGATGCTCCATCGCGCGTCAATCACGATGCGTGAGACACCCAAGATCAGCGCGCTGGCAGATGTTGCCACGAGAAGCTTCGATCCTACTCGGATGCTCGCCCACTCTTCGGCGAGCGCCTTACGGAAGTGCCACCTGGCCAGGCTACGACGCCCGGGGCGTAGAGCAGGCAGTAGCCTAGTCCGATGTACTCTGCGGCGACGTACGCCGTTAAGTAGGGGGCCACATCCCGCACATGGACCACCACTAAGGCCACCAGCGGTACGGCGAACGCGATGGATGAGACGAGCAGCGAAAGTGGAACCTGCGAGTCTCTCCCATCGCCTGAAATAGGTAGCCGAGAAGCCGTCTTGCGCTAAACGCAGGCAACATCACCCCTAGTGCCAGCAGTACTTCACCTCGGCCGAGTGGTAGGGCTACCAGCCCCGACGCAAGGAGTCCCCCACCAGCTAGCAACTGACCACATAGAAGAACCCAGAAGTGAGCAGAGGCACTAGTCGAGCCAATCTCCTTACGTCGGACACCGCCGAACCTCAGATACGCACCGTCGCTAAGCCCGCCCTGGAAGGGCCCAGGTACCCCACATAAAAAGGAAGAGCTGCCAATATCCGAAAGATTCTACCGGCACGACACGCGGCACCACAAAGGCTGATACTGCGCTCACAGCAAATGCGAGACCCTGCACGGCAATAGCTACCAGCATGTCTTTTGCAACGCTTCTCGCCTTGGCCATCACTCAGTACCCTGGCCCAGTCCGCCTACGAGCAGATGGGCCTCACTTCCGGCCAACCTCACCTCTACGCCACAAGGAGGGCAACCGCGGACCCCACCTAGACTCACTGAAGCACCGAATCGTACGGCGTAACACGAAACCATTCCGGACGGAGGAAGGAGATACCCAGAAAATAGCCAAGCGCCAAGACCAGCATTGCGCCTATCGCGAGACCTCTATCAGATCGCCGACCTTCAATCGGTACCTGAGCCAAGCCCACCGAAAGAAGCGGCACGAAGTAGAGGATCAAGCGAAGGAAGGCATTTGATCCATAGGCGAGAGCGACGGAGGGAATAACCATCCACGCCCCCAGATATGTGAAATCGGGCGGCCTTGCAGGGCTCGCCCCTCGAGCGTCAAATCCGCGCACATGGATCATGTAAGTCACGCAGACGAGGAAAAGCGCTGCATCAATGAGCACGCCCAGTTTGCCGCCGCTTGTTGCTAAATCTTCCTGATATCCCTGATATCGCCCAGTCCTCTCAACTATAAACATCAAAATAGGACCAGAGGTCCACCAGAGCACAATGCTACAAAGGCCGATAATCGCCAGGACCCTCGGTCGCAGACGCACCCAGGCCAAAGGGAGCAGAGCTAGCGCCACCCAGGCGCTCGAGTGGAACTGGGTTGCCACGAGTACCGCGACAATGAAGCCTAGTGGCTTTCGGACGGCCAGTCGGGGTATAAAAATGACTATAACCGCCGTCGCGATCGACTGTCGCATCCACGCCATAGACATCGCGTAGCCTTGCAGGAGAATGAAGAAGGAGGCCGCTAGCGTGACGTTAGCTCCCGATGCGTACACGTAATAACCAATCCCACCGAGAATCAGCACGCTACTCACGGCGAGCAATAGCTGAGGATCTGGAAAAATCAGAGACAACCCCTTGTTGAGCAGGAAAAAGCCGGACTCATAGCGCGAACCCCGGCTTCATCCCAGCCCATCGAGCCCATGATTGAGTAATATGTGCAATATTGGCGGGTATCCGCTCCGACATCACAGGTGCGAGTTGCGGAGACTGCCGCGAGCATGCCGAACACCACCAGGGCGAAGACTTTACGGTGGGCGATGGAAGACTCTGGCTGCACGATTATGGAGAGCAGCGGAATTATGCCAAGCAGTGCCAGATATAGGATCACTCTCGCGGACCGCCTAACACAAAGGAGGGAGGGCGCCGGAGCTGGCATGTCGGACGGAAGTCGCGCCTCCCCCTCGTCACGTGCCTCCAGTCCAAGGACGTCGGCGTAGAGTCGCGTGAGCTTGGCGACGTATTTCGCTTTGCTGTGCGCAGATCGGATTCGAGGCATGTCTTCCAATATGTTGCCACGCATTCTGCGTGTTCCTGCGGGTCGCTCAGGCGTCGCATGCAGCGCTCAAGGTCAGACGCATTGCCCGACCTGAATGAGACCGTCCTTCCGTCCTTCACGGACTCCCGCGCCGCGCAGGCGTCGGACACGATGCATGGCAGAGCGGCGACGAGTTGTGCCTCCGTTGGGGTGAGGGGCGCGGCTTCGAGCCATCGAGACGGGAAAACCAGCGCTTTAGCGTGCAGCATGGTTCGCTCCAGTTCTTCGCCTGTCATCCAGTCCCTGAACCCGACTCCTCGGATACCGCTTCACAAGATCGGGCTTGATGGAGCCGCCTCCCCCACGAGCAGTCCATTCGCCCCTGCGGCGGAGGCGGCCTGGCAGAGATAGGTCCATCCCCTTCTCTGCCTCGATCCGCCCCGCGCAGAGAAGCGGGCCTTCGGTTCCAGAGTACGAGTCGAACCACGATGTCACGCACACCGGATTCTCAATGACCAAGCTCCGATGTTCAGTTGGATGTCCCTCTCTCCAACCAACGAGCCGGAAGCCGGAGACGTACACCACGGTCGGACTCGATCTGACCAGGGCAGTCGTCTGGATCCCGGACCGTGCGGCTCGGAACATCTTCGACCGGCCATCGCGGTCGCAGTTGCAGCTCAGACAGCCAGCCAAGAGCGGGCCTGCGCAGATTTCCCCGCGGAAAAACATACCTGCACGCGTTCGGCATCCGAGAAGTTAGTCATGGGCTGTAATTACGAGCGGGACCCCCAGCGTCACGAACGGCCGGACACTGACGGGGAGAGCTTCGAACCCCAGGAGTAGCGTGAACTAACGGTCTCGCCCTTGGGATTGGTTCGAAGCAGGTCGCTAAGCATGTCGTAGGTGCGACGGTCCCAGTTCCGACGTCGCCCGAAAGGCTGACTGACGCCCAGCGGCTAACGCTCTCCTTGCGGTTCAGGGGCCGACAGCACAGCTCGCGCCTAGGCTGTCGTCCGCGTCGGTTACCCGCCAAGCGAACACCGTCACATCCAGGCCGGCCTTGCTCAGCCAGCGCGGCAGCAGATTCGACTGCCACCTCGGCCGCGCCTCCATCGATCAGCGGCAGTGTCGGTGATCACGACGACAGACCTCACCATCCTCGGCCGTCTCCAGAGCGAGCCCCGAGTGCTCAGGTCCTGGCTCATTCGAAGGAACCTAAGTGAAAAGGCCCATCGAGCGATTCAAGTCGAATGAACGACACAGCGCCTGTGCGCGAGCGTTCCACGCTCACCTTGGTCAGAAAGGACTGCATCGACCTGCGCGGCAGAGTCGCAGCATGATCCTCAACAACCACCTGCGCTCCGGTCTCCCCTATCGGTTCGGCACCCACGCTGTTCGTACCGCACGACACACATGCCACGGCATGCGACCTCGATGATCTCGGCCGCCAGAAACTCCAGTCATGCAGTAGAGGCCCGTCCTGTGGGGTCGCGTCCGCGGTCTTCCGGAGGACCGATCTCGTCGGCGCCCTAGTTGGTACACCAGACCAACCCAGGTGGTCTCTGCTTCCCTCCGCCCCTGAGGTCATTCAACGTCCCCCACACCATCCCGATGGACTCTTTCGAGCTGGACTCGGGCCTGCCAGACCCAGTTCCCGGCGGATCCGACTGAGATCCCCGTAACGCGGCTCGTAAAATAACAGGGACGGCCCAGCGGGCCAGTGGGAGACGGGCACAGCCACCCACCTGAATGATCGGTCGGTCTCGAGCGGCGACAATTGCCATTTTGGAAGACGGACCGCTTTTCCTGTGTTGAGGGCCGTGATGATTCGCACTCCCAACTGCAGAACTTTGCTTCATGCCGTACAAGCTCAGCCATGTGCCGTTCAGTCGTCCGAGCGAAATCGTCGCGCCTCTCCCCGGTCGACACGATCTCGCCAGCCGATTCAAGAGGGCGCAGATACCTCTGCTGTGCGCGTGGAGCCACCGCCCGTCTCGGCGCGGAGGGTCCATTACTCGGTCCGAAGAAGCGCGCGTACTCCTGCGCTCGTCTTCGGGCACCCTCCGCAGATGCGACCCAGACGGCCGTGTGCGCCGGCGAGCGCCTTGTGAAGAGGCACGCGGCGACGCAGCAATCGGGACTGCCTGAAGTCCACGCGCCGCAGCAATCGGTGCAGAATACGGGCAACGAGCACCTTCCCCGCGTAGGCGGCAGCAGACATAGGCGGAAAGCGGAATGAAGCTCACAGACGCCGGCCTGCGAGTCCGGCCAGTCCGGCAACCGCCAGCCAGAAGCCCGCACAGCCAACAGTCGCGCGCATTATCTTGTGGGCGAGGAAGACCCTGTCCCACTGGCAGCGTACGAGCTTCGGCAACAGCGGCAGCGCCTCGGTAAGCAATCCCGAAGTGATTCGTACCCTGCGTTCCCATTGATCCCTTCGGTCACAGCCGTTCCAGGTTTGGATGGTTGGGAGACGGTGACAGACAACCCACGGAACGCGTAGTTGAACGCAACATGTAGGTCGTCGAGGACTACAGAGGGGTCTAGCGACTGGAGGTCGATCGTCGGGTGGCCAGGAACTCTCCCGCTACTGCCAGCGTGCCCGTCGAATCGCCGCTGGCGGCCTTGACCCGCCTGTTCCAGAGCCCAGAACGGGCCGTCGAGCCCACCCGATTCACTCTTCGACGCTGAGACAAGGTGCCATTCCTCGAGTTCTCCCAAAACCATGGGCAACCACCCACGCCTCGGGAGAATTGGCAGTTCGCGTCGGTGAAGACGACCACATCGGAGTCGCTCCGTTCGAGGCCAGCGTTACACGCGGCCGCCTTCCCTTCGCGCTCCGTGATGACAACAATGTCCGCGGCGGAGGCCGCTGCAGCTGTATTTGGATCGCTGGCAACGACAATGATTCGGGTGGCTCCCGGATGCTCAGCAAGTCCCTCCCGCAAGTCCGAGATCTTTGAGGCGATGTCGCTGGCTTCAAGGTACGAGGGCACGATGACGTCCACCGAGGCACTACCGGGTAAGGGGAGAGGCTTCGGCCCCGTCCGCCCTCGGTGTCTTTCGAGAGCAGACATAGCAAACGGCAGGGCCACAGACAACGCAAACAAGCCAACTCCCACGGCGGCGAGCATGGCGCTGCCGCGTGAGGTTCTCTGCCTACTCATCATCTGTCACATTTCTTGTTGGTTGCTGGGCGTGAGGCAAGATCAGTAGGCCCCGGCTGGGCGCGTGACGACCCGCACCGTCTTCATGATGATGGTGATGTCGCCGATCAGCGACCAGTTCTCCACGTACCGCAGGTCAAGCCGGATGCTCTCCTCCATGGAGAGCTCGGAGCGCCCGTTCACCTGCCACAGACCGGTGATGCCAGGCTTGATCAGCAGGCGGCGGTGGTGCGCGTCGGTGTACTCGGCGACTTCCCTGGGAACCTGCGGTCTCGGTCCGACGACGCTCATGCCGCCCCGCAGCGCCGACCAGAACTGCGGCAACTCGTCGAGGGAGTACTTGCGGAGGAACCGGCCGATGCGTGTGATCCGGGGGTCGTCCTCCAGCTTGAACAGCAACGCGGTGCCACCGGAGGCAGCAATCAGGGCGTCGATCTTGTCCTCGGCGTCCACGCACATGGTGCGGAACTTGTGAATGGTGAACGGGGCGCCGTAGCGGCCCACCCGCTGCTGGCGGAACAGGATCGGCCCGCGATCATCGAGTTTGATCAGCACGGCCACCAGCGCGAAGAGGGGCGCCAACACGACCAGGGCGATCGCTGACACGGCAATGTCGAAAGAGCGCTTCACCACGAGCTTCCAGCCGGTGAACCGTGGCAGTTCGACATGTACCAGCGACAGGCCCTCGACCGAACTCACCTTCAACCGCGGACCGGAGACATCCATCATGCGGGGCACGTACATCAGCTGCACCGGCCGGTTCTCCAGGCGCCAGGCAAGATCCCTGCTCTGCGCCCGGGTGAGCCCGTCAGTGATGATCACCGACGAGTACCGGGAACTGCGCAGCGCGCGATTCATGTCGCCCAGCGTCAGCACGCGTACACCGGGTGACTGCGCGGCGACGTGGTGCTCGGTGGCGTCGACCACGCAGACCGCTGCGGGCTTGTAGCCGGCCGCGGTGTTCCGGCGCATCTCCTTGACCACGTCGAGGGCGGCGTCGCCATTGCCGATGATCAGTGCGGGGCTCATCGCACGGCCGGTGCTGCGGATGCGCTGCAGCCAGGTTCTCGCCAGCCAACGGCCCACCAGCAGGAGCGAGATTCCGATGGGCAGCGTGGTGACGAACATCGCGCGCGACAGCTCTGCTCGCAGCCAGAAGGAGGTCATGGCGAGGGCGCCGAACAGGAAGACGCTGGCCGAGATCACCAGGCGGTACTCGGTGAGGCCTGCGCCGACGACGCGCTGCGCTCGTGACTCATCCGCTCCCAGGATCAGCACCCAGAGTCCGACCAGGATCGGCGAGAGCATGGCGTAGGAGAGTTCCGCAACACCCAGAACCTGCTCACCCGGAGTGAAGAGAGCCTGGAACGTCACGAGGACCGCGACGGAGATCGCCGCCAGGTCAACCCCGACCAGCGCCCACCGGAACTTCGAATACCAACTCGGGCGGCCCGCCTGGGGCGCAATCGCTGACGCGACCCACGGGGATGACCGCACCTGGCTCAGGGTGTCGTTCTCACGTGTCAGAGCACTCTGCGGAGCGGGCAACACGGCCTTCACCTACCTACGCGTCAGCTATCCAACGGATATAGCAAAGCGACGAGGTTGGGGTGAACTCGACGCCTCACCATAGAACTAAAAGGCGTCTCGCGTGGGCAATATTGCGTATCTGGACACGCGTTGAATTCTTCGTACGAGTTCGTACACCTTCGGGGTCTCACAAGGGGAGACTCACGCTCCAGGTACTGCACCCACGTTGTAGGAAAGCAGGCGGCAGTGGTCCTCGCCGGGGCGTAGCACCATCCAGTGGCAGTTCACCAGGCCGCCGAAAAGGCGGGCGTGGGAGTAGTCGAGGCCCATCAGCAGCAGGGCGCCCACCCGCAGCGACAGCCCGTGCCCGACCACCAGCAGCACCTCGCCTTCCGCAGCGGCCTCTGCATGGTCGAGGACGGCGAGAGCCACCCGCTGTCCTGCCTGGGTGGCACTCTCCCCCGTCGGCGAACGGGGGAAGTCGCGTCCCTCGCGCAGGGCCGGCCAGAAGTCGGGCTCCTCCTTGCCGATGGTGTCCATGCTCATCCCCGCCCACGACCCCACGTCCACCTCGCGCAGCCGCGCGTCGGTCTGCACGGCGATGCCCCCCGGTGCGGTCGAGAGCTGCGCGGTGACGAGTCGGGCGGTCTCCGCTGCCCGTGACAGGTCGGAGCTGACCGCGCGTGTGATCCCGGCATCGCGCAGCAGCTCACCTGCTGCGGTGGCCTGCTCGCGTCCGGCATCGTTCAGCGGAATGTCGGCGTGGCCCTGGAAGCGTCCGCCATCGTTCCAGTCGGTCACCCCGTGGCGCAGCAGGATGATGCTGCTCGCTGTCATGCCTCGGTCGGCTCCGGCGCTACGTCGAGGTTGCCGAGGTCGAGGCGCGGGCAGTCCTTCCAGAGGCGCTCCAGCGCGTACAGCGCCCGCTCCTCCGTGTGCTGCACGTGCACGACCACGTCGAGGTAGTCCAGCAGCACCCAGCGCTTCTCCCGGTCACCCTCGCGACGGGTGGGCTTCACGCCGGTCTTCAGGAGAGCCTCCTCGATCCCGTCCACCACTGCACCCACCTGGCGCTCGTTGGTAGCGGCGACGATCAGGAAGATGTCGGTGATCGCCAGGCGCTCGGAGACGTCGAAGGCCACCGGGTCGAGGGCCTTCTTGTCCACGGCTGCGCGGGCGGCGATACGGGCGATCTCAAGGGCGTTCTCTGTTGCGGTCACTTGACTCCTCTGGGGCGGTACAGCCCCCGTTTGGCGATGTACTGGACGATGCCGTCGGGTACCAGGTACCACAGCGGCAGGCCCTGCGCGACGCGTTCGCGGCACGCGGTGGACGAGATGGAAAGGGCGGGCACCTCAAGCAGGGTGACCTTGTCCTCCGGCAGGTGGGCGATGTCACTCTCGCCCAGCGGGATGCCGGGACGGGACACCCCGACGAAGTGGGCGAGGTCGAACAGTTCGTCCACGCCCTTCCAGGTGAGGATCTGGCTGAGGGCGTCCGCACCGGTGATGAAGAAGATGTCGATCGCCGACCCGCGCAGCTTGCGGATGTCGCGCAGCGTGTCGACGGTGTAGGTGTCGCCGCCACGCTCGATGTCGACCCGGCTCACGGAGAACCGCGGGTTCGACGCCGTCGCGATGGTGGTCATCAGGTAGCGGTCCTCCGCCTGCGAGACGACCTTGTCAGCCTTCTGCCAGGGATGGCCGGTGGGCACGAACACCACCTCGTCGAGGGCGAACCGTGCCTGCACCTCACTGGCAGCAACAAGGTGACCGTGGTGGATCGGGTCGAACGTGCCACCCATCACGCCCAGGCGCATCCTTCGCGTGCCGCTCTGCTCCCAGGCGATCGGGGTTTCGCTCATTTGGCGTGCGGCCGGCCCTTACCCACCTGGCGGACGAAGCCGAGACCGGTAGCGAGGATCACGAAAGCCAGCCCGCCGACGAGGGCGGGCACGGTGATGTCGTAGACGACGGCCTGCAGGACGGTGTGCATGCCGGGATCCTACCGGGACGGCGCCCGGACCGCCTCACCCCGACTTGTCAGAATCTCGCTGAGCTATAGCTTCGTGGGTTTCTGACAAGTCGGCGGGATGGGGCTCAGGCGCGGGTCTGGCCGTCGCCGTCGACGATGTACTTGGTGGACGTCATCTCGATCAGGCCCATCGGGCCGCGGGCGTGCAGCTTCTGGGTGGAGATGCCGATCTCGGCCCCGAACCCGAACTCACCACCGTCGACGAAGCGCGACGACGCGTTCACCAGCACCGCCGCCGCGTCCACCTCTGCTGTGAACCGTTCGGCCGAGGCCCGGTCGGCGGTGATGATCGTCTCGGAGTGCCCCGTGGTGTGCACCCGGATGTGTGCGATCGCCTCCTCGAGCGACCCCACGATGTCGCAGGCCAGATCGAGGGAGAGGTACTCGTCGTCGAACTCGTCCGGCCCGGCCGGCACGACGGCAGGCGAGTAGGACTGCACACCCGGCGTGCCGTGGACGGTGACCCCGGCCTCGGCGAGCGCCGCCAGCGCCTTCGGCAGGAAGGCCGGGGCGGCATGCGCGTGCACCAGCAGGGTCTCCAGGGAGTTGCACACGCTGGGACGCTGCACCTTGGCGTTGAGCATGATCGCGATCGCCATGTCATGGTCGGCGCTGGCGTCGACGAACAGGTGGCAGTTGCCGGTACCGGTCTCGATCACCGGCACCTTCGAACCGTCCACGACGGCGTTGATCAGCCCGGCCCCGCCGCGCGGGATCAGCACATCGACGAGGCCGCGGGCAGCCATCATCTCGCCGGTGACGCTGCGGTCCCCCTCCACCAGCTGCACGGCGTCGGCCGGCAACCCGGATGCTGCCAACCCCTCCCGGAGCGCTGTGACGACCGCCCGATTGGAGTTCAGCGCAGACGAGGAACCCCGCAGCAGCGCTGCGTTGCCGGACTTGAGGCTGATGCCGGCGGCGTCCGCCGTGACGTTGGGCCGCGCCTCGTAGATGATGCCGACCACTCCGAGCGGCACCCGCACCTGCCGGACGCGGACGCCGTTGGCATTCGTCCAGCCGCGCACCACATCGCCCACCGGGTCGGGCAGGCCGGCCAGCGAACGCAGCCCGGCCACCATGGCGTCCACCCGGGACGCGGTGAGGCAGAGCCGATCGACGAGGGACTCGGTGGTGCCCGCCTGCCTGGCGGCGTCCACATCCCTGGCGTTGGCGGCCAGCACGGCGTCGGACGCGGCCGCGAGGGCGTCGGCCATGGCGTGCAGGGCCGCGTCCTTCTGCGAACGGTTGAGCACGGCGAGCGCACGGCTCGCGATCCGTGCCCGTCCCGCCTGGTCAGCGAAAGTCATGGTGCCCAGATTACGTGGTCAGACCTTCGTGCGGTCCCGGGTCCGGGCGCGGACGAACGCCCGCATCTCCTGCCGGGTCGGCACGAGGAACGAGCGCAGGCCGGCCTGCCGCATGATCCACCACACCAGGTTGACGCTCGTGATGCCGAGCGTCGTCGTTGCGGTGATCATCGTGCCCGCGTCGGCGACCAGCGTGCCCCACCACAGCCACAGCGCCTGGTTCAGCACCCCGGCGATGAGGAAGAACGGGGACACCCCCACCACCCGTGGTGAGCGGACGAGCTCGAGGGTCTGGCCGATGTTGGCGAACAGCGCCGGCCACAGCGCCACCAGGCCGTACACGGCGGTGCCGAACAGGAGGTCGGTGGCGATCATCCCGATGCCCAACACGATGCCGGGCAGCATGACCTTCGTCAGCGGCCGCCCCAGCTCCCGCGACATCAGGAACAGGATGGGCAGGGTGGACGCGAGCCCGAGGATGTTCGGCAGGATCAGGTTGATTTGCCCGAGGATGACGCCGTGCGAGGTCCAGCCGATGTTGAGCCCGAGGATGATCTGCCACGCGGGCAGCGACAGGCCCTCGACGTTGCGGGTGCGGGCGAGCCGGATCATCTGGGGCAGGCCAAGGATCGTGCCGACAAGGGCAGCAGCCCAGCCGACCAGGATGACCAGGCTCACGCGGGGGTGCTCACGGCTTCTTCTTCCTCGGCCTGACGATCAGGTCATCTCGGTGCACGACCTCGCGGTCGAAAGGTGCGCCGAACTCGGCCACCAGGTCAGGGGTACTCCGCCCGATGATGCCGGTCAACTCGCTCGCGTCGTAGCCGACGAGGCCACGGGCGATCTCCTTGCCCTGCTCCGACACCAGGCGGACGGGGTCGCCGGCGACGAAGATGCCGCGGACGGCGGTGATTCCCGCGGCGAGCAGGGACGCCTTGCGCTCGGTGAGCGCCTTCACGGCGCCGGCGTCCAGTACCAGTTCGCCCTGGGCGATCGAAGCGTAGGCCAGCCACATCAGCTTGCGGGCACGCCGCTTGCCGGTGGCCCGGAACAGGGTGCCGACCGGTTCCCCGGCCAGTGCTGCGGCAACGCTGGTGGCTGCGGCGAGCACGACCGGGATCCCGGAGGCAGTCGCGATCAGCGCCGCCTGCAGCTTGGTCTCCATGCCGCCGGTGCCGATCGCTGCGCCGCGTCCGCTGGTGTCGACGTCGAGGTCCTCCATGTCGTCGACGACCGCGATCGGCTGGGCGTACGGGCTGGACGGGTGTGCGGTGTAGAGCGAGTCGACGTCGCTGAGCAGCACGAGCGCGTCCGCCCCCACCAGGTGCGCGACCAGCGCAGCAAGCCGGTCGTTGTCGCCGAACTTGATCTCGTGGGTGGCGACGGTGTCGTTCTCGTTCACGACCGGCACGACGCCGAGCTCGAGCAGCCTGGTGAAGGTGCGCAGCGCGTTGCGGTAGTGGTCCTGGCGGGCGACGTCCTCGACGGTGAGCAGCACCTGCCCGACGGTGATGTCGTGGCGGGCGAACAGCGAGCTGTACCGGCCGACGAGCAGGCTCTGGCCCACAGAGGCCGCTGCCTGCTTGCTCGCGAGGTCACGCGGACGCTGCTTCATGCGCAGCGGTGCCCATGCCGGATGCCATGGCCCCGGAGGAGACCAGCACCACGTCCTGGCCGCGAAGGCGGGCGGCAGCGAGGGCGTCCACCAGCACTTCGAGGCGCATCATGTCGAGCGCGCCGGACGCGTCCGTCAGCGAGGAGGAACCGACCTTCACCACCAGCCTGCGGGCACCGGTGATCTCGGTCCGCGGGCCGACCATCGCGGACGTGGACTCCTCACTCATCTTCTTCGGATCCGAACCCTTCAGTTGCGAGTCGGGTGGCCTTGGCAGCCTCACGCTCTGCCTCGCGCTCGGCAGCCTTCGCTGCGTGGTACTCGGCGTCCTTCACCCGGCGGCGCTGGGCGGCCGGACGGTCACTGACCATGCGGTTGTCCTCGCCACGACGGGAGAGGATCTCCGCACCGATCTCCACCTGCGGGGCGAAGTCGAAGACCACCGGGTTGTCCGCGCCGATCGCGACGGCGTCCCCGGCGAGGGCACCCAACGCCAGCAGCTCCTCCTCGATGCCCAGCCTGGCGAACCGGTCGGCGAGGTAGCCGACGGCCTCGGGGTTGCTGAAGTCGGTCTGGCGCACCCAGCGCTCGGGCTTGTCGCCGCGGACACGCCACACGAAGCCACCCTCGCCGTCGCCCTGGCGCGTGATGGTGAACTCGGGGCCGGACGCCACCGGTTCGGGGCGGATGACGATCTTCTTCGGGGCCACCTTGGGGGCTTCTGCCCGCCTGCGCGCGACCAGGTCGGCCATCGCGAACGTGAGGGCCTGCAGCCCTTCGCCGCTCTTGGTGGAGATTCCGAACACCTGCAGGCCTCGGGCCCGGATGTCCTCCGCGACGATCTCGGCGAGCTCGCCGCCGTCCGGCACGTCGATCTTGTTGAGGGCGACCATGCGCGGACGGTCCTCGAGGCCACCGTGGGCGGTCAGCTCGGCCTCGATGACGTCGAGGTCGGTGAGCGGGTCGCGTCCGGGCTCGTAGGTGGCGCAGTCGATGACGTGCACGATCGCCTGGCAGCGCTCGATGTGGCGCAGGAAGTCGTGGCCGAGGCCGCGTCCCTCGCTGGCGCCCTCGATCAGGCCGGGGACGTCGGCGACGGTGAAGGTGGTGTCGCCCGCGACGATGACGCCGAGGTTGGGGATCAGTGTCGTGAACGGGTAGTCGGCGATCTTCGGCCGGGCGCGCGAGATGGCGGCGATCAGGGACGACTTGCCGGCGCTGGGGAACCCGACGAGGCCGATGTCGGCGACGACCTTGAGCTCGAGGGTGATCTGGCGGGCGCCGCCCTCCTCACCGAGCAGCGCGAAGCCGGGGGCCTTGCGGGACTGTGACGCGAGCGCAGCGTTGCCGAGCCCGCCCCTGCCGCCGGCGGCGACGACGACCTCTGCCTCGGGGCCGACGAGGTCGGCGAGCACGACGCCCGTCTCCGCGTCCGAGATCACGGTGCCGTCGGGGACGGTGAGCACGATGTCCTCGCCGTTGGCGCCGTTGTTGAAGTCGCCGAGCCCGGGCTTGCCGTTGGCAGCCCTGCGGATCGACTGCCGGTGGAACTCGACGAGCGTGGTCAGGTTCGGGTCGACCCTGATGATCACCGAGCCGCCATTGCCGCCGTTGCCGCCGTCCGGTCCGCCCAGGGGCTTGAACTTCTCCCGGTGGATGGACGCGCAGCCGTTGCCGCCGTTGCCGGCGGAAACGGTCAGCACCGCTTGGTCGATGAAGGAGGGGATCGCCACAGGCACCCTTAGTCGGAGATCTGGCTGGTCGGCCCGGCGGGGCCGTCAGTGAGGCTTGAGTCTATCGGTCTCCCCGATTTTCGGCGGGGCCCAGATCTCGTGGTCGGCCGGGGCAGTGGCCTCAGGGGGCGGCGGGGGCTCGGCCGGTTGGCGTGGCGCCGCGATGACCGTGCCCGGTTCTGGCGGGGCGAACAGCGCCTCGTAGGCGGCGTCGCGGACAGGTTCCCGGGGGTCTGTGCTGTGGGTGGTTGTGGGGCTGGGGGTTGGCGCCGTCCCTGCTTCGGGAGCGGTCGCGTCGGTGGGGAGCTGTCCCGCGTCCACCTGCAGGGTGGACTGGAGGTGCCGGTGACGGCGCACGAGCAGCACAACCGCCACGGTGAGAACGACTCCCCCACCGAAGCCGGCTGCCAGCGCCAGCACCCACCACTCCGGACCCGGGTGGGAGCGGGCGATCACCCGTGTGCCGCGGGGGTTGGCGACCTGGACGAGTTCGTTCAGCTGGACGCTGGTGCCGGAGACCGCGGAGCCGCCGCCGTCCAGCACCGTCCCCGGGAAAGTGATGTCGATCTTCGTCGGCATGTACCCGTACTGCTGGGGCATCGCCAGGTCGAGCACGAGGTACTCGCCGGTCTGGCTGAGCTTGATGCCGAAGTCGTTCAACGCGTCGAGATCGATGGTGCCCTGGGCGCGGCAGGTCTGGTTGCCGTCGGCCGCGGGGCTGCCCTTGATCACCAGCCCGGCGTACTTGGTGAGCCCCAGGCAGTCGACCTCAGCGTCAGTGAAGATCAGATTGGCCTCGGCCTGGGTCCCCGACTTCACGTCGACGGTGCCGTGGACCTCGCACCCGCAGAGCAGCAGGGTGAGCAGGGCGGCGGCGGTGCAGGCGGCGAGCCGCTGCCAGGGGCGGGGCATGGGCCGATCCTAGCCAGCCCGCTGGTCGCCGGACGGTTCGGGAGGACGCGCCCACGCCGAGTGCAGCGGGTGAGCCGGACGGGCCCCGTTCGGCTCGTCAGGGTGCCTCCGCGGCCCGTGCACTGCCTTCCCGTTCGGCGCGTCGCCCGGCGCTGGGGGCCTCGCGAACCAGGACGTGTCCTCGGGTTGCGGTGGTCCCGTCGAGGCTGGAGGCACGGGCTCCACGGGCTTGACGGGAGCCACGACAGTGAGCGGCGCGCGGACGGGGCTGGCCGCCCTCGCGTCCGCTTCGGGGAAGGCGAGGTCGTCAAGGGGAGCGAGCGGGTCGCGTCGCGGTCGTCGCACGAGCACGACGACGAGACCGCCGATGAGCGTGAGCAGGATGCCGGCGCCGGCACCGGCCAGCCCTGCGATCATCCACTGCGGCGGCCCTGCGCTACGCAACGCCACTGCGCGCAGGCCGCTGCCCTGCGTGAGCGCCTCGAGGTCGGTGATCCGCACCACGTTGTCGGAGGCGACGCCGAGGGAGGCGTCCATCACCTTGCCGGGGAAGCGGACGTCGATGTCGGAGGCCGGCCAGCTGTCCCTGCCGCCGGCGAGGTTGGCCTGCAGCACGAGGTACTCGGCAGCGGGAGTGACGGTGATCCCGAACGGGCTGAAGTAGGTGGCCTGGGTCTCGCCGGTGACGTGGCAGACCTGGTCGCCGTACTCGTCGATGGTCGTGGTGACCGTCAGCTTCAGCGCGTCGGCGCCGTGCGGGCAGTTCACGTCCGCCCCGGTGATGGTCAGGTCGACGGAGATGCGTTCCTCGGACAGCACGTCGAACGTGCCCTGGGCATGGCACCCGGTCAGCAGCACCCCGGCGAGAGCCAGCCCGAGGCCGGCCACAGCTCTGTGCCACCCGGCGTTCATGAAGAGATCCTAGGTGGGCCGGAAAAGCAGAAAGGCGGCCCGAGGGCCGCCTTCCGTGAAATCTGGTGCCTACTCGGCAGCCTCGATCGCGATGTTGACCACGCGGCGACCGCGGCGGGTGCCGAATTCGACCTTGCCCGCGCGCAGCGCGAACAGGGTGTCGTCGCCACCACGGCCAACGCCCTCACCGGGGTGGAAGTGGGTGCCACGCTGGCGGACGAGGATCTCGCCGGCGTTGACCTGCTGGCCGCCGAACCGCTTCACGCCGAGGCGCTGGCTGTTCGAGTCGCGACCGTTACGGGAGGCTGATGCGCCCTTCTTATGTGCCATGTCAGATCCTCAGCTCTCGATCCCGGTGACCTTGACCTGGGTGTAGCGCTGGCGATGTCCCATGCGCTTCCGGTAGCCGGTCTTGTTCTTGTACTTCAGGATGTGGATCTTGGGACCCTTGGTCTCCTCAATCACCTCAGCGGTGACGCTGACCTTACCGAGCCCCTTGGCGTCGGCGGTGATCTTCTCGCCGTCGACAAGAAGCAGCGGGGTGAGGGCGACGCTGTCGCCAGCCTTCACCTCTACCTTGTCGATCTCAAGGATGTCGCCAACAGCAACCTTGTGCTGGCGGCCACCACTGCGCACGATCGCGTACACGCCCGACCTACTTCCTAAGTTCTATCTCTACAAGCGCAACCGGATCCAAGAGAGGATGGTTCGCGCCCTGGTAATGCTCCCAGACGGCACAGAGCCTGCCCGGTGGGCACCGAGGGTAAAGACTACGGGCCCGTGGTGAGGAGGGTCAAACCGGGAGGCGGTCCGAGCACGATCCGCCGCCATAGGCACCTTCTCAGGGGACATGGCACCCAGTCTCCATGGATTTGCGGCCAAAGGCACGGTCACCGGGCCGAAATCGGGCGCTCCAGACGCGTGGTTTTCGCCGCGGAACTCGTGAGTCGGCGTCTGCATTCGCGGCCTGTAACGGTGACTTTCGCCGCAGGATTCCCACGTTGGGAGCAGCTTCCGCTCGATCCTGGCCATCACCACGGACGGGGCAGGTGGATCTCCTTCCCGGAGCCACCTCACGATTCGAAGCCAAGGTCGCGAAGCACCTGCTCGCGCTCCTTCTCGTGCATCACTGGCTCCGGAATCCACATACTTCCACCGACCGTCGGACTCGCCGATCAGGCGGCGCTCCTCCCAGTAGAAGTCGGGGAACAAGACGCCCTGCGGGGTCCGGACCTCGTGCTGGCAGGTCGGGCAACGGCAGCCCGGCAGCTCGACATGTGCCCATAGCTGAGCGACTCGATCGGACTCTCCCGGATGGGGTCGGCCAGGCTGAGCGCCCGCTTCACCCGGCCCATCCCACGCAGGACATCCGCGGCCTCGAAGAACGGTTCGCGCGCTGTGGCGACGAGTCGAGGGTTGGCGAGTTCGCGGCGCCGCGCGCTGCACCACGAGCCTCGAGCACTGGATGCGCAGGCGCTGCATCGAGGACGACCAGTGCCTCCGGCAAGGGGAGGCTGCGGGTGACGTCCACCGCGGTCCTCGCGAGGGTCGTAACTCCGAACCCATCCTCAGAACTGGTGACGTGCTCGGTGGGCAACTCGGCAACGCACTGTTGCAGCTGCGCTCCTCGCTCGGATCGCCAGGAGCCTCCCCTGGGCAAGGTCAGCCACACGGGTTCATGTGCCCAGTCCTCATGCCGGAGCGGAAGGCGCCAGTACCGCGCCGCCGATCGGTGGGAAACAGCCGCGTCCGGTTTCACCAACTGCTCGGCCCAGGCGTGGAGCAGGTGTTGGTCTCCGGCGTCTTCTGGCCAGGCCCAGCACCGACGTACACGCCATGGCGGATCCGCAGCAACCGGCCGATCCCCTACTGCTCGTTGGACGCGCCTCTTGCTGATTCCGAGGCACCGACGATTGTCCGCAGCAGGGTCGGCCGGCTCGGAAGCTCCCACGGGGAAGGGATTCTCATGCCTCGACCTTCGGCACGGGAGGTCCGAACCCGTCACCGACATCTCGAGTTGTGTATGACCGGCGCGTTTTCCACAGCTCACCGTCGCGTCCGATTTCCGCTAGTCCATCCCCCGTCGGGCTGTCATGCTTGCCGGTATGGACTTCGAGCAGCGCTATCGCGCGGTGTCAGCGAGAGACTCCCGCTTCGACGGGGTGTTCGTGACGGCCGTCCGCAGTACGGGCATCTACTGCCGTCCGTCCTGCCCAGCGCGTACTCCCCTGGTGCGCAACGTCGAGTTCTTCGCCACCAGCGCCGCGGCCCACGAAGCGGGCTACCGGGCGTGCAAGCGCTGCCTGCCGGACGCCGTCCCCGGATCGCCGGAGTGGAACCTGCGCTCCGACGTGGCGGCGCGGGCGATGCGGTTGATCGCCGACGGGCTGGTGGAACGCGAGGGCGTGCCCGGCCTGTCGTCCAGGCTGGGCTACACGACCCGGCACCTGAACCGCCTGCTGACCTCTGAACTCGGCGCCGGCCCGCTGGCACTGGCCCGCGCACACCGCGCACAGACCGCCCGCCAATTGCTCGTGGCCACCGACCTCCCGGTCAGCGACGTCGCCTTCGCCTCCGGCTTCGGGAGCATCCGGCAGTTCAACGACACCATCGCAGAGGTCTACGACCGCACGCCGTCGCAGTTGCGCGCCACCCGGCGCCACCGCACTCCCTCCGAGTTGTCAGAACCAGGGTCGGCTCTGGCCTCCCCCGGTTCTGACAAGTCGGGAATGGGGATCCGGCTCGCCCTGCCCGTCCGGCAGCCGTTCGACGCTGCGGGGGTCTTCGGCTGGCTGGCTGCACGGGCGGTGCCCGGTGTCGAGCTCGCCGGGCCGCGGTCGTACGCCCGGACGCTCCTGCTGCCGGGCGGGCCCGCGACCTTCGAGGTCGAGCCCGACGGTGAGCGACTACGCCTCACGGCGCGACTGTCCGTCCTCAGCGACCTGCCCTCACTGATCTGGCGCGTGCGCCGCCTGTTCGACCTGGACGCCGACCCTGTGGGGATCGACGAGGCCGTCGGACGCGAGCCGGCGCTGGCGGCAGCGGTCGCGGCAACCCCCGGCATCCGGCTGCCCGGCGCAGTGGATGCGCACGAGATGCTGCTGCGTGCGCTGGTGGGACAGCAGATCTCCGTCGCGGCAGCCCGGACGCAGCTCGCCCGGCTCGCCGTTGCCCTCGGCACCCCGGTCACCGGCGCACCCGAAGGCCTGACCACCCTCTTCCCCACCGCAGCCCAGGTCGCAGAACGCGGCCGGGAAGTGCTGGTGGGCCCGCGGGCGCGGATCGACAGCATCGTCGCCATCTGCGAACTGCTGGCCTCCGGCGAGCTCGACCTGGGTTATGCCGACGATCCGGTGGCCCAGCACGACCGCCTCGTCGCCGTCCGGGGAATCGGTGAGTGGACGGCCAACTACGTCGCCATGCGCGTCCTCGGAAACCCGGACGTCCTGCCGACCGGTGACGTCGCTCTACGCACCGGCGCCCGGCGGCTCGGCCTTCCCGACCACCCCCGCGACCTCGCTGCCTGGGGCACCCATGTCGCCCCCTGGCGCTCCTACGCGAGCCTGCACCTGTGGCGAGCAAGTCTCGCCAGGATTGGAGAGAAATGAAGCTGACCACAGTGGCCACCCCCGACGGCCCGTTCACCCTGCTGGCCTCCGGCGGTGTCGTGCTGGCCTCCGGCTGGACAGGCGATCCCGAAGCCGTCCTCGCCCGACTGCGGCCGGAACAGCGTCCGGCAGAGGTGTCTGTCGTGGACCCCGACGACCCGGACGTCGCCGGCCCTGCCTCCGCAGTGGCCGCCTACTACAACGGCGACCTTGCCGCCGTGGAGTCGGTTCCCGTCGAGCAACACGGCTCCGACTGGCGCCAGCGCGGCTGGCGGCGGCTCCGCGGCATCACGCCGGGAGCGCCGTTGAGCTATGCGGCCTTCGCCGGCGAGCTGGGCAACCCGGCAGCCGTCCGGGCGGCGGCGAGCATCTGCGCAACCAACGCTCCCGCCCTCTTCGTTCCGTGCCACCGTGTACTACGGAGCGACGGCAGCCTCGGCGGCTTCGCCTGGGGCGTGGAGGTCAAGCGCTCCCTGCTCGCCCGGGAGGCTGCGCAAGCCTGAGTGGACCGAATAGGAACCGTCCCCAACTTGGTCCGGACCGAGTTGGAACCGTCCCCAACTTGGTCCGGACCGAGTTGGGGACGGTTCCTATTCGGTCCACAGCCGCAAACGTGTGGGGGGCGGCGGCCCTTCGTGACGCCCGCTCGCTGCGCTCACGGGCTCCTCAGGGACGTTTGGGGACGCGGGTGGCGAGCTATTCGGCCGAGGGGACGGGGTCGAGGGCGTCGGCCATGAAGGTGAGGACGGAACCCACCAGCAGTTGCTCGCGCTCGGCGACCCTTGTTGCCGGGAGGCTCCTCCCCGGGGCGAGGGAGTGGGTGGCACCGGGAACGGGAACGATCCGCTCCCCCGAGTAGCCGGCGTCAGCGAGCGCCCGGGCGACATCGGAGGGCGTGCCGAACGCGTCGCTGGCGCCCTGCAGCACCAGCGCGGGCCCGCCAGCGCCGGCCAGCTCCGACACCCGTGACTTCTCGGGCTTGCCGGGCGGGTGCAGCGGGAACGACAGCAGGACAAGTCCGGCATCGGTCTCGGCGAAACAGCGGCAGGCGCACCGCGCACCGGCGCTGCGCCCACCCACGAAAAGGGGCACCCCCGGCCACAGGTCCCGCACCGCCTCCACGGCCGGCAACCAGCAACGGTCGAGGCTCGCCGGCGGGCCGGCCACCTTGCGTCCCGCTACCAGCCACGGCTGGCGATAGCGGGCAACGTTGACTCCCGAAGCGGGAAGCTCACGCGCCAACAGCGCAAGGTCCCACGCCTCCTCGCTGCCACCGGCGCCGTGCCCGAGGATCAGGGCGGCGAGGGGCTCTGCGGCCTCGGCGATGACGAGCTCCCCGGGTCCGTCCGGGGTGGCGACTGCCAGCACGGTGCTCATGGGTCCAGTGTCACCGATCCGGGGCCGCAGCGTGGCATGCTGAGGCGACACCGCAGCAAGGGGCCGCAGCAATGGACTTCTACAACCTCTACAGCCACGGATTCACCCGCGTGGCAGCCTGCACGTTCGGAATCCGGATGGTGCAGCCCATGGCCAACGCCGAGGCCGTCCTCGCGCAGGCCAGGGAGTGCGCCGAGGCCGGCGCGAGCCTTGCCGTGTTCCCGGAGCTCACCCTCACCGGCTACTCCATCGAGGACCTGCTGATGCAGGACACCGTGCTCTCCGCCGTCGAGGACGCCCTCGCCTGGCTGGTGCCGCAGACCGAGGGCCTCGGCTGCATCGTCGTCGTCGGTGCGCCGCTGGTGAGCCTGAACCGCATCTACAACTGCGCCGTCGTGATCCACCGCGGACGCGTCCTCGGTGTGGTGCCGAAGTCGTACCTTCCGACCTACCGCGAGTTCTACGAGCGACGCCAGATCGGCCCGGGCGACGACGTCACCGGGGAGATCCGCATCGCCGGCGAGGACGTGCCGTTCGGCGCCGACCTGCTGTTCGCAGCAGAGGACGTGCCGGGCTTCGTGCTGAACGTCGAGATCTGCGAGGACATGTGGGTGCCGATCCCCCCGAGCGCAGAGGCAGCGCTCGCCGGGGCGACAGTGATCGCCAACCTCTCCGGCAGCCCGATCACCGTCTCGAAGGCGGAGGAACGCAAGCTGCTCTGTGCGTCCGGCTCCTCCCGGCTGATCACCGGCTACGTCTACTCCGCTGCCGGCGAGGGCGAGTCGTCCACGGACCTCTCCTGGGACGGCCAGACGCTCATCTACGACACCGGGACGCTGCTCGCAGAGTCGGAGCGCTTCCCCTCGGGCCCGCGGGCCTCCATCGCCGACATCGACCTTGGCACGATCGTCCAGAACCGCCTGCGGATGGGCACCTTCGACGACAACCGCCGTGCCCACGCCGACCGCACCGGCGAGTACCGGACGGTGTCGTTCGAGCTGGTTCCCGCCACCGGCGACCTCGGGCTGCGCCGGCCGCTGGCCCGCTTCCCGTTCGTCCCCGCGGACGCCACGCGCCTTGCCCAGGACTGCTACGAGGCCTACAACATCCAGGTCAGCGGGCTGGAGCAGCGGCTGAAGGCCATCGGCCAGCCGAAGATCGTCATCGGGGTCTCCGGCGGCCTCGACTCCACCCACGCCCTCATCGTCGCCGCGCGTGCCATGGACCGGCTCGGGCGCCCGCGCACCGACATCCTCGCGTTCACGATGCCGGGCTTCGCCACGTCAGCCCACACGAAGAACAACGCCACGGCGCTGGCCACCTCGCTCGGCGTGACCTTCGCAGAACTCGACATCACCCAGACCGCCAGGCTGATGCTGGACGGCCTCGACCACCCGTTCGCCGACGGCGACCCGGTCTACGACGTCACCTTCGAGAACGTCCAGGCCGGCCTGCGCACCGACTACCTGTTCCGGCTGGCCAACCAGCGCGGCGGCATCGTGCTGGGCACCGGCGACCTGTCCGAGCTCGCACTCGGCTGGTGCACCTATGGCGTCGGCGACCAGATGTCGCACTACAACGTCAACGGCGGGGTGCCGAAGACGCTGATGCAGCACCTCATCCGCTGGGTGATCACCTCCGAGCAGTTCGACGACGCCGTGTCGACGACCCTGCAGGCCATCCTCGAGACCGAGATCACGCCCGAACTCGTCCCGGTCGCCGACGGTGAGAAGCCGCAGTCGACGCAGGCAGCGATCGGGCCGTACAGCCTGCAGGACTTCAACCTCTTCCACGTGCTGCGGCACGGCATGAAGCCGTCGAAGATCGCCTTCCTCGCCTGGCACGCCTGGAAGGACGCCGAGGCCGGCGCGTGGCCGGAGGGCTTCCCGCACGACGAGCGGACGGCCTACGACCTGGCAACGATCAAGGGCTGGCTCGCCGTGTTCTGCAAGCGCTTCTTCGGTTTCGCCCAGTTCAAGCGCTCCGCGCTGCCGAACGGCCCGAAGGTGGTGAGGGGCGGTTCGCTGTCGCCGCGCGGTGACTGGCGGGCGCCGTCCGACACGTCCGCCGACCTGTGGCTTGCCGACCTGGAGAACGTCCCCGGCGACTGAGCCAAAGCAAGGAGCCCACCGGGATTCCGGTGGGCTCCTTGCTTGTTCAGGTGTTACTCGGACGGGCTCGAGACCAGTTCCTCGCTTGCTGGCGCAGCCTCAGCAGGAGCTTCGACAGCGGGCTGCTCGACGGGGGGCTGAAACGCAGGCGCCTCGGAGGGAACCTCAGCGACCGGCGCCTCGTCAGCAGGGGTCTCGACGACCTCTGCGACGACGACAGCCTCCAGCGGAGCCTCCGCGACGGCATCGAGTACCGGCGAATCGACGGCGTGCTCGACGGGCTCGGGCACCGGGGTCGGCTCGACCGTTTCCGCCGCCGCAGCGGACGAACCGGCACTACCCCGAGCACGGCCAGGACGACGACCGGCGGGCGGGCTGGACACGGCGCGGGTGTTGCGCCGTCCGGCCTCCCTGTCGCCACCGTCTGCGGGCGCCTGGGTTGCGACCGGGACGTCGTGGACGTGGTAGCCGCGACCCTTGCAGGTCTCACACGGCACGGTGAACGCCTCGGCGAGCCCCGTCCCGATCTTCTTGCGGGTCATCTGCACCAGGCCCAGCGAGGTGACCTCAGCCACCTGGTGACGGGTGCGGTCACGGCCGAGGCACTCCACCATGCGCCGCAGCAGCAGCTCGCGGTTCGCCGGGAGCACCATGTCGATGAAGTCGATCACGATGATGCCGCCGATGTCGCGCAGTCGCAGCTGGCGGACGATCTCCTCCGCTGCTTCGAGGTTGTTCGACGTGACCGTCGCCTCGAGGTTGCCGGAGGTGCCGGTGAACTTGCCGGTGTTGACGTCGATGACCGTCATGGCCTCGGTGCGGTCGATGATCAGCGAACCGCCGGAAGGCAGGAACACCTTGCGCTCGAGTGCCTTGGCCACCTGCTCATGCACGCGGAACGAGCTGAACATGTCGCCACGTCCGGCACGGTCCCAGTGCTCCAGCCGGGTCGCGAGGTGCGGCGCGACGTGCTGCACGTAGGCGTCGACGGTGTCATACGCGTCGTCGGCCTGGCCGTTGCCGTCGATGATCAGTGCGCCGAAGTCCTCGGTGAACAGGTCACGGACGATCCGGACGGTGAGGTCGGGCTCTGCGTAGAGCTGCGCAGGAGCCTGGCCACTCTTGACCTTCTTCTCCAGCACCTCCCACTGCGCCTTGAGCCGGTTGACGTCGCGGACCAGTTCCTCTTCGCTCGCACCCTCTGCTGCGGTACGGACGATGACGGACGCGTCCGGCCCGATGAGCTCGTCGAGGATGCCCTTGAGGCGTCGACGCTCACCCTCGGGGAGCTTGCGGGAAATGCCCGAAAGGTGGCCGCCCGGCGAGTACACGATGTAGCGGCCCGGGATCGAGATGTGCGAGGTCAGGCGGGCACCCTTGGCGCCGACCGGGTCCTTGCTCACCTGCACCAGCACCTGCTGGCCGGACTTGAACACGCGCTCGACCTTGCGCTCGGCGCTGCTGACGCCGAAGGACTCCCAGTCGACCTCGCCGGCGTAGAGCACGGCGTTGCGACCGCGGCCGATGTCGACGAAGGCCGCCTCCATCGACGGCAGCACGTTCTGGATGCGGCCCAGGTAGATGTTGCCGATCATCGAGGTGGCAGAAGCCCGGTCGACGTAGTGCTCGACGAGGATCCCGTCCTCGAGGACGGCGATCTGGGAGTAGTCGTCGGTCTGGCGGATCAGCATGCGGCGATCCACGGCCTCGCGACGGGCAAGGAACTCCGACTCGCTCAGGATCGGCGGACGGCGACGTCCTGCGGTGCGGCCCTCGCGGCGACGTTGTCTCTTGGCCTCCATGCGGGTCGAACCCTCGATGCCGGTGACCTCGTCGTTGGTGTTGGCAGCCGTGCGGCGGCTCCGCGGCTCGCGGACGCGGACGACAACGTCGACCGTGTCGTCCTCTGCCTCTCCGGCGTCCTCACCGCGACGGCGGCGACGACGGCGACGACGGGATGTGCCGTCACCGGCCGGCTCCTCGCCACCCTCGGCCTCGGCCGGAGCAGCGGCTTCGCCGTCCTCCTCGGCGCCTTCTGCGTCCTCTTCGCCCTCTGCTGCCGGCTCACCGGCGCCACGACGACGGCGACGGCCACCCCGGCGACGACGGCGACGACGCGGCGTGCCGTCCTCGCCTTCTGCGTCACCATCATCGGTTGCCTCGTCGTCGGACTCCTCGTCCTCGGCCCCCTCGGACGCCTCGTCCTCGGACTCCTCGGACTCCTCGTCCTCGGCGACAAGCTCGGCGTCCTCGTCGGACTCGGCGTCCTCTTCGACGGGCTGGGTACGGCCGCCGATCGCCGCGGCGAGGGAGTCGAGCACCTGATCGGTGTCGGCTTCCTCGGTCAGGCCGAAGGTCTCTGTCTTGACGCGGCGGCGGGTGCGCGGACGCTCCTGCTGTGCCAGTTCGGCGAGGCTCGCGGCGACGTCTTCTGCCCGCTCCGCGATCGCCTGCTGGTTGTCCTCTGCAGCCTTCACCGCGCGGCGGCGACGCGGCGCCTTCGCCGGTACTGCCTCCTCGGCGGACGGCGCTGCGGCCTCGATCATCGGCTCCTGGTCGGGAGCGGCCTTGGCGCGGCTGCGGCGGGCACGCTTGGGTGCCTCCTCCGCGGGTGCAGCCTCGACATTGGCGTGGCTGAACATGGGTGCCGTCGCCTGCGCCCTCGGCGCGGGCTCTGCTACCGGCTCGGCTTCGGCGACGGGGGCAGCGGGCTCGGGCGCTGCCTTGGCTTCTGGTGCTGCCACCGGGGCAGGCGGGCCCGCGGGACGGCTGGCCGCGCGGCGACGACGCGGCGGCGTGGCCGGTTCGGGCGTGGACTGATCGGTGTTCGGGTAGTCGGAATCGAGCATTTAGCTCTCCTTAGGCGGCGGGGGTGCCGCAAACGTGGCTGCCATGGGCAGCGAAGCCTGGTCGGTCGAATGCGCCAGCGCCGTCGCCCCCGCGGTCGTCTCCGTCGCGGTGAGGGTCGGCGCCATGGTCGGTCTGTCACACCGGTCACAACACTCGAGGGCCGAAGGTCTGGATGACTATCAGCCTGTTAGCAGTATTCCACACTCCCCGAAGCACAGCGGGAATGTTCGCGCCCGCTGCAGGAACCGTGCTTCAGGCCAGCGGGTCGGCGATCCGGCCGTCTTCCCAGACGCCCTGCTCGATGCGCGTGATCAAGGCCGACTGTGCGCTCTTCAAGCCCGGACGCAGCGCCTGCAGCGCCTGCACCACGTCGTCCGGACGCACCAGCGGCTCCGAAACGGCGGACGTGAGCCGGAAGGCCGCACCCTCGGCGACGAGGCCGAGGACGGCAGAGCGGACGTCAAAAGTACGCAGCCCGTTCTTGGTCATCCGCTGCACCTGGTGGGACTCGGTCGCCAGCAGGTCGTCCACCGCTGCGGCCAGTTCGCCGGCATCGACGCCGCCGAGTTCCACCAGCCAGCGGGACGCGGACAGCCGGTCGGCCAGCGAACCGGTGCCGGCCTCGACGACCCGCACGATCACAAGGCCGTCGGGCATCGCTGCGTTCAGGCGGTCGCGGACCAGGTCGGGATCCAGCTCTGCTGCGAGGCCGATCTCCAGATACTCGGCCTCGCTGGCGGCACCGGTCGGCGACGCGTTGGCGTAGCTGATCCGAGGGTGCGGGGAGAAGCCGGAGGAGAAGGCCATCGGGATGCCTGCGCGGCGCAGCGCCCTCTCGAAGGCGCGGCCGAAGTCACGGTGCGAAGCGAAGCGCGCGCGTCCGCGCTTGGCGTACTGGACCCTCAGGCGCTGGACGGGCGGGGCCTGCTGGACCGGTGGCTGTCGTGACACGCCGGACAGCCTAACGGGCACGGCCACCCCACTACGCTGACGCAGGTGATCGAGCTGCGTCGTGCCCGCAAGGACGAGTGGGCGGCCGTCGGGGAGCTGACCGCCGGGGCCTACCTCGCCGACGGTGCGATGGGCGCAGACGACCCCTACTACGGGGTGCTGCGCGATGCGGCATCCCGGGCACGGGAGGCCGACCTGTGGGTGGCGGTCGACAGCGGCGGGGCCCTGCTCGGCACCGTGACGTGGTGCCCGCCCGGTTCGAGCTACCGCGAGCTGGCCAGTCCGGAGGAGAGCGAGTTCCGCACCCTCGCCGTTGCTCCCGCCGGACGTGGGCGGGGCGTCGGCGAAGCACTGGTGCGTCACTGCATCCAGCTCGCGACCGAGGCCGGCTCGACCGCTGTCGTCATCTCGACGGCGCAGTGGATGAGCACAGCCCACCGGCTGTACCAGCGCCTGGGCTTCGTCCCTGCGCCGGAACGGGACTGGGCACCGCGACCCGGCGTCCGGCTGCTCGCGATGGTGCGTCCACTCCCCTGACGGCTCAGCGCCCGCTCTCCGGACCCGGCCCCGTCGTCGCTTCCGGGATGCCGGTCGGTGGGGTGCCGTAGGTCGCCTTGTGCCACGTCACGAACGCTGCGACGGCGGTGGGCAGGGTTGCGAAGATGCGGTCGTCGCCCACCTTCTCGACGAAGCCGGCAGCAGCCAGCTGGTCGCGCAGGTCCATCTTCACCCGCGCCATGGCGAAGATGATCCCCTCCTCCTCGAGTGAGGTGCGCAGCTGTTCCAGGGTGTCGACGGCGGTCAGGTCGACCTCGACGTTGGCTTCCGCGTTGAGCACGAACCACTCGGGCTTGGGCTCCGTGCCCGCCACCGACGCCATGGCCCGGTTGAGGAAGTCGTCGGCGTTGGCGAAGAACAGGGGCGAGTCGTAGCGGTAGACCACCAGGCCCGGCACCTGCGTCGCCTGCGGGTAGTCGGCGACGTCGTGCATGCCGGCGAGGCCCGGAACGTACCCGAGGATGCCGTCGTGCGGGTGCACGATCCGCCGGATCAGGTCGAGGATCGACAGCCCGACGGCGATCCCGATGCCGGCCAGCAGGCCGGTGACCAGCACACCGATCAGGGCCACGAGAGCGAGCACGATCTCGCTGCGACGGAAGGCCGCGATGCGTCGCAGCTCCGCGAGGTCGATCAGCCGCAGGCCTGCGTAGACGACCACGCCGCCGAGCGCGGCCTGCGGGAAGGCTGCCAGCACCGGGCCGAAGATGAAGATCGATCCCAGCACCATGGCCGCCGCGACGAGGGAGTGCAGCTGGGTGCGGCTGCCGGCGGAGTCGCCGATCACCGTCCGGCTCGCGGAGGAGGAGACCGGGAAGCCGGCGAGGAAGCCGTTGGCGAGGTTGGCGGCCCCCATGGCCAGCAACTCGCTGTTGGCGTTCACCTGCTCATGCTTGCGGGCTGCGAACGCCCGTCCGGTGAGGATCACGTCGCTGTAGCCGACGACGGCGATGCCGAGCGCCACCGTGAGCAGCTGCAGCAGGTCGACCCCGTCCAGGGTGGGCAGCGCGGGGAGGGGGACGGTGGTGGGCACGGGTCCGATGATCGCGATCCCCTGGGCTGCGGGTCCGGCGATCGCAACACCGGCGGCTGCGGCCAGCATCACCAGCAGGGGTCCGGGAAGGAACGGTGCCCAGCGGCGCAGGGCGAACAGGGCGGTCGCAACGGCGAGCCCGAGCGCGAGCGTGGGCAGGTGGATGGCGCCGGCCTGCGCGATCACCGACCCCGCTTCCTGCCAGGCGCTCTCCCCTGTGATGTGCAGCCCGGTCAGCTTGCCGAGCTGGCTGAACACCATCAGGACCCCGATGCCGGCCAGGTAGCCCACCAGCACCGGCCGGGACAACAGGTTGGCGAGGAAGCCGAGCCGGGCGATCCGTCCGGCGAGGCAGACCACGCCGACGGCGACGGCGATCAACGCTGCGAGCTCCGCGCGACGCTGGCCCTCCACCGGTCCGGCGAGCGCGAGGATGCCGGCGGCCGCCATCAGGGCTGTTGTCGACTCGGGCCCGATCGAGAGCTGCCGGGAATCACCGAGGATCGCGTAGACCACCATGGGCGCCAGCACGGCCCACAGGCCGGCGACGGGCGGCAGGCCGATGATCTCCGCGTAGGCCATCACCTGCGGCACGAGGTAGGCGGCAACGGTGATGCCGGCGATCAGGTCCCCTCGCAGCCACGAGCGGTCGTAGCCGAGCAGGGTCGCCAGTCCGGGAGTCCACCTGCGCCATCCGGCGGGCCGCGCTTGCTGCTGCACGCGGCAAACGTAACCGTTGCCCGTCTCCGCACGCAGCAGGGACGCCGGAAAGGCTCGGCAATGAGGGCTGCTCCGACCCTTCGTCCCGCTCAGGGATCGTGGGGTGGGCCGAGCAGCTACCGGCCGGCGATGCCGGAGACCCAGGCTCCCGGAAGACCGAGAGCGATGCGCCAGCCCTCCGACGTGCGGGTCACGGCCTTGGTGGCGCCGGTCACGGACCTGGCGGTCATCTCCTGCACCAGCCCACCGGCGTACCGCTGGGTGACCTGCACTGATCGAAGCTTGCCGATGTTGAAGAGGTCCTCCGCGGTGGACTGGCTCACTTTCACCGTCCAGCTGCGGTACGGGTTGCCGGGCGCGAGGACCGAGTACGGATCATCGATGTGGCTGAGGTAGGGGATCGCCGTGGTGCCGAACGCCTCGGCATTGGACACCGTGCCGGAGTAGGTGATGCCGCCGGTCGTGTAGCTGCCGGAGGAGGCGAAGTACGGTGTCTCCGCGATCGCTGAGGTTGCTGCTGCGGAGGGCCGCACGACCTGCACTGTCGTCGAGGTCAGTGTCTGGTCGACGGCCCGCCGCCACTCGGCACTGCCCGCTCCCCCTGCCTTCTTCCAGCCGGTGAAGTTCTGGCTGCGGGAGTCGTCGAAGACCTGGCAGTCGCATCGTGCATCCACGCCACCTGGGGAGGGATTCCACCGCAGCGCCCTGGTGATCACGTAGGACCGCGCGGCGACCACCTGGGCCCTCAAGGCCTCCAGCCCGCGCCCGGCGCCGCTCCCCCACGACGACGGCATCTCGTCGATGCCGTACAGGTACTCGGTGTTCATCTTCAGCTCGTTGACGATGTTCGGGCGCTTGCCGATGACGGTGGCCTGCAGGTTCCCGTACCGGTAGGTGCCCTGGGCGCCGGCCACCGCGACCGTCGCCGAGCTCGACCACCGGAACAGCAGGCGGGCCGCTGACAGCGTCCGGGCCTTGCCATTGGTGAGCGTCACCTTCGCGGTGACCTTCGACCCGGAGACCCCGACGGTGATCGGCTTCTTCGCAGCAGTGGTGGCAAGGGTGGTGGTGCCATCGGTCACGGTGAATCCGCCGGTGGTGGTCGAGAGTCTGGTCGTCGTGCGCGAGTCCGACGGCGGCCCGAGCACCTGCACCTTGATCGTGCGGGTGTTGTTGGTGGCTGTGCCGACCTTGGCGCCGGGGTAGTAGTACTCGAGGATCTGCTCCGCGCTCCAGGCCTGGTCCCTTGCCAGCTGGTAGGCGCCGTACTGGGACATGCCGACGCCGTGGCCGCGACCGGAACCGGTGACGGTGAACGTCGCCGGTACGAAGTGGACGGTGAACGAGGTACTGGTGGCCTTGCCTCTGACCGTGAACCGGTAGGTACGGTCGCCGACCCCGTGCTTCACCTTGACGGCACCCTTGCCGGCGCGGACGGTCACCTTCTTCTCCGTGACCCAGGCCGAGCCCTTGGCGTACTGGAGCAGGGCGGTGCCCTTCTTCACAGCCCTGCCGTTCTTCGTGAACCTGACGGTCAGCTTGATGGCCTTCGCGGACGTCGTCGTCCCGCCCGCGGCGGCAACCCCGGTGAGGCTGTACCCCGACGCTGCGTGAGCCGGCGCCACCCACGGCGACAGCATGCCGAGGACGGTGATGATCAGCCCGCTGAGGGCAAGGCGGAAGTGGCGCACGCTTCAGGCTCTCATGGCGCCCGGCCCCACCGCCGGGACTCCGCCGAGGTCGTACAAGCAGTCCCCCGGCACGAAAGGGGACAGTCCCCTTTCAATTCAGACTTTCAATTCAGACCCACGCAGACGCACGCGCGATCGGCACGAAAGGGGACAGTCCCCTTTCAATTCAGACCCACGCAGAGCAGGCGCGACCGGCACGAAAGGGGACTGTCCCCTTTCGTGCCGGGACGGAGCTTCGGGACGGGATCAGCTGGTGACGACTGTGAGGGGCAGGAGGTTGCGGCCGGTGGGGCCGATCTGGATCTCCGTGCCGAACTGGGGGCAGACGCCACAGTCGTAGCAGCCGGACCAGCGGCAGTCCTCGACCTCTGCGCCTAGTACGGCGTCCTGGTAGTCCTGCCAGAGCCAGTCGCGGTCGAGGCCGGCGTCCAGGTGGTCCCAGGGGAGAACCTCGGACTGGCCGCGCTCACGGGTCGTGTACCAGTCAAGGTCGATGCCGTGCCCGGTGAGGACGGTCTGCGTTGCGGCTTCCCAGCGGTCGTAGGAGAAGTGCTCGCTCCAGCCGTCGAACTTGCCGCCGTTGCGCCAGACCTCCTCGATGACGGCGCCGACCCTGCGGTCGCCACGGCTCAGCAGGCCCTCGATCACGCCCGGCTTCCCGTCGTGGTAGCGCATGCCGATGGCGCGGCCGTACCTGTGGTCGTTGCGGATCTTGTCCTTCAGCATCCGCAGGCGCCGGTCGATCGTGTCCGGGTCGGCCTGCGCGGCCCACTGGAACGGGGTGTGCGGCTTGGGCACGAAGCCGCCGATGCTGATGGTGCAGCGGACGTCCCGCGTCCCGGCGGCCTTGCGTCCGGTCTCGATCACCCGCGCAGCCATGTCGGCAATCGCGAGCACGTCCTCATCGGTCTCGGTCGGCAGCCCGCACATGAAGTAGAGCTTCACCTGCCGCCAGCCCTGGGCGAACGCCGCCGCAACGGTGTTGATCAGGTCTTCCTCCGTGACCATCTTGTTGATCACCTTGCGCAGCCGTTCCGACCCGCCTTCCGGGGCGAAGGTCAGCCCGGAGCGCCGGCCGTTGCGGCTGAGCTCGTTGGCGAGGTCGATGTTGAACGCGTCCACCCGGGTGCTCGGCAGCGAGAGGGAGACGAAGCTGCCCTCGTAGCGATCAGCGAGCTGCTTGGCGACCGGCCCGATCTCGGAGTGGTCGGCGCTGGAGAGGCTGAGCAGCCCGACCTCTTCCAACCCCGTGGCGGCGAGTCCACCGGCCACCATGGCGCCGATGGTCTCGATGTTCCGCTCGCGGACGGGACGGGTGATCATGCCCGCCTGGCAGAACCGGCAGCCGCGGGTGCAGCCGCGGAAGATCTCCACCGAGTAGCGCTCGTGCACGGTCTCCGCCAGCGGCACCACCGGACGGGCGGGGTACGGCCACTCGTCGAGCTCCATCAGCGTGTGCTTCGCGACCCTCGCCGGCACACCGTCGACGACGGGCGTGACCGTAGCGATCGCGTGGTCGGGTCCGTAGCTGACCTCGTAGAACGCCGGGACGTAGGCGACGCCGTGGGTGGCCAGCGTCAGCAGCAGCCCGCGTCTTCCGTCCGGACGCCCCGCCGCCTTCCATGAGCGCACCAGCTCGGAGACGATGAGGGCGGCTTCCTCCCCGTCGCCCAGCACTGCGGCATCGATGAAGTCGGCGACCGGTTCGGGGTTGAACGCAGCGTGTCCGCCGGCGATCACGATCGGGTCGTCCTCTCCCCGGTCGACGCTGTGCAGCGGGATGCCCGCGAGGTCGAGCGCCTCGATCAGGTTGGTGTAGCCGAGCTCCGTGGAGAAGCTGACGCCGAGCAGGTCGAACGCCTTCACCGGCAGGTGGTTCTCCAGAGTGAACTGCGGCAGGCCGTGCTCACGCATCTTCTCCGCGAGGTCGGGCCACACCGAGAAGGTCCGCTCGGCGACCATCCAGTCGCGCTCGTTGAGGATTTCGTACAGGATCGCCAGGCCCTGGTTCGGCTGGCCGACCTCGTAGGCGTCGGGGTACATCAGCGCCCAGCGCACCTCGGCAGCAGCGAAATCCTTGCTGAACGAGTTCACCTCGCCGCCGGTGTACTGCACCGGCTTGGTGACCTGGGCGAGCAATGGCTCCAGCCGCGGGTAGAGGGACGTCACGGTGTCGGCAGTCATGGTTGGGCAAGCGTAATCAATACCGCTGCGGTTGCGAAGCCGGGCCCTTCCGCGCCAGCTGCGCGCTCACCGCGTCGCTGCGTAGTTCTCGCAAGGCGTCGCGCGCCACCCAACGCGCAGCCGGGGAGCCGGGATGACGGGCGAGGATGCGCTCGGCCGCGTCGACGGCGGCGGTGTGGCACGCCGGCGAGCGCTTGCCGATCTGCCGCAGAGCCCAGTTCACGGCCTTCTTCACCAGGTTCCGCTCGTCGCTCGCCTCCGCCTCCACCAAGGGCAGGAAGGCGATGATCGCCGCGTCCGGCGCTGCCTTGTCGTGGACGGCGAGGGTGGCCATCAGGACGAAGCCGGCCCGCTTGACGAACACCTCAGGGCTCCCCGTCCATCCGGCCGCCTTGGCGTAGGCGAACGGTGTGGGCACGAAGAGCTTCTGCAACTGGTCGCAGGTGTCCCAGCTGTCGAGGTCGGCCACCCAGGCGTCGGCCTGGGTCTGGGTGACCAGCGCGGGAATGTCGACGAGCCCGGCGAGGATCCGTGCCTCGTGCACCCCCGAATCCCACAGGTGGCGGGCCGTGACGTGCACCAGCCCGGGGTCGCTGCGCCGTAGCGGACGGAGTTGGCCGGCCGCGGCACGCAGCAGCGGCATCGGGACGCCGAGCGTGCCTTCAGGGTTGATGCCGTAGCGGACCATGCCTGCGACGTTGTCCGGCTGGCCTACGGAGCGAAGCCACCCCAGGAGGTCGGCCGCCAGAGCAGCAGGGTCATCAACGGCGGACGGCGGCGTCCACGGACGGGCCGGCCCTGTGAGCACGGAGCGCCCGTCAGCTCAATCGACGGGCGCGTGCGGCGCTGCGTTCTCCACGACGATGTCGGCGCGGTGCGACGGGTCGCAGGACTGCAGGTAGAGCAGCTGGCCCTGGTAGTACCGGGCGTTGCGCGGGTCCTCCGGGTCGGCGTCCAGCTTCTTGTCGCGGTCGGCCAGGCGGTGGAAGGACTCCTCGAAAGGCACCTCGAGCCATACCGAGAGGTCCCAGATCTTCTTCTTCTTGCTGGAACACAACTCGTCGCGGTGGATGAACATGCCGTCGATGATCACCACGGCGTGGTCGGGGGCGACCCGCCAGGGCGACTTCACCTCCGACTCCGAGTACAGGTCGTAGGCGGCCGTGCGGTAACGGCCCGAGCCGCCGTGGCCCAGCGGCTCAAGGACCTCGTTGCTGAACCGTTCGTAGTCGTAGCTGTCCTCGAAGTAGCCCTTGGCCGACGAGCGCCCCTGCGCGTACCGCTTGCTCTGCGGGTTGAGGTAGTGGTCCATCGAGATCCGGATGACTTCGAGCCCGGATTCCTTCAGGAGTTCGGCGAGCTCGTTGGCGAAGGTGGTCTTGCCTGCGCCGTCCACGCCGTCGACCCCGACGAGGGTGCGACCGGCCCGGGAGCGGATGTTCGCCCTCAGCCACTTGAGTGCGCTTGAGGCATCCAGCTTGGTCTCCACGTCGTTAGTCATCTCACACCTTCGTTGGCGAACATGTCGCGAGGTAATCCAGCGTACCCCGATGTCATCGGAGGGCTTCCCGCTGGAATGCCGCGGGAGCGGCGGATTGGGGAATTCTGAGACGTCTTGCCACCAGCAGCAGGCCGGCGACAAGGGTCAGGGTGAAGAACACCTGGATGAGGATCTCCGGACCGGCTGCGCCGGCCTCGCGGTCGAACATGCCCTCGAGCCCTCCGAACGGGATCGTGACCTCGCCGATCAGGTTGTTCACGACGTGCAGTGCGACGGCTGCCTCGAGGCCGCCGGTCTTCCACACCAGGATCGAGCAGGCAAGGCCGACGGTGAAGTAGTAGCCGTTGAGCCAGGGATCGCCGGCACCGTGCAGCAGCATGAACACCGCGGACGTGACCACGGTCGCGACAACGAGGCCGACGCGCGCGGAGCCGAACCAGGAGCCGATGCTGCGGGCCAGCAGCCCACGGATGCCGTACTCCTCGCCGGCAGCCTGCAGCGGCGTGGTGAGCAGGATCGCGATGATCAGGAACCACGAGTCGGCGTTCCAGACCAGCTGCGGGGCCCCGCCGAGCAGCATCTCGACGCCGACGCTCGCCAGCAGGATCGGGATGGCCACCGCGACGAACCGCCAGAACAGGCCCCAGCGGAAGCCGCCTGCGATCGAACTGATCCAGCGTGGACGCTGCCCGAAGACCGCCCACGCCGTCAGCCCGGCCAGCGGGATGGCTGCGGCGAGTCCGAGGTTGTTGGCAAGGAACAGCAGCGGAGTGAGCTTCAGCTCGCCCCGCGTCAGGGCCTCCATGTCGAGCCGGCCCGAGGACACGTCGATCAGGACCGGCGGGATCGAGATCAGCAGGGTTGCGAGGAACCAGGTGGCGACGAACATGGCGATGGAGAGCAACGGCCTCCACCAGCGGAACCGCGGAGCGCGGAAGAACTCGTGGTACTCCCGCTCCACGATCGGAAGGGCCGACGGCTTCGCCGGCCGCCAGTCCGGCGGCGGGGACGGGCTCAGCCACACCCCGTCCGGCTGCCCGTCCTGCGGCGGCATCGGGCCGTTGGCGTAGGTCCACGGGTAGGCAGGCGCGCCAGGACCATTGGGTCCCGGCGACGGGTCAGGGGCGTCCGGCAGCTCAGCGGGAGTCAGCCCAGGTTCGGAAACCACAGTCCGATCTCGCGGCTGGCGGACTCCGGGGAATCGGAGGCGTGCACCAGGTTCTCCCGGTTGGAGAGTGAGTAGTCGCCACGGATCGTCCCGGGGGCAGCGACCGCCGAGTTCGTGGCGCCGTTCATCAGCCGCACGACGTCGATGGCGGTCGGGCCTTCCAGCACGACGGCGACCAGCGGTCCGGCGGTGATGTAGTCCCGCAGCGGCGGGTACCAGGGCTGCGCGACGTGGTCGGCGTAGTGGCGGTCGGCCATGGCGGCATCGATGTGCCGGAGCTCGAGCGCGACGGCGGCGAGCCCCTTCGCCTCGTAGCGGGCCAGGATCGTGCCGGCCAGGCCGCGGCGTACCGCGTCCGGCTTCAGCAGGACCAGGGTCCGTTGCAGATCGGTCATGGCAGGCACCCTACCCTCCCGCCTGCAGGCAACGTCATGCCGTCGGCGGCGCCGGACGGCCACCGCCTGGCGGGGTGGCTTCGATGCGGCGGCCGAGGGCGAAGCAGACCACCCAGAGCAGGACGAACATGCCGCCGACCCAGAACATCATTTCTGTGGCGAAGCCGAGCGCGATGGCCACAACCTGGGTGATCCAGCCCAGCAGGTATCCGCCGGGACGGCGCAGCATCCCTGCCGCGACGATCGCCAGTGCCGCCGCACCGAAACCGAGCCCGAACGAGAGCGGTACCGAAAGGGTCGACACCTGGATCATGCCGGCGATCGCGAGCCCGAAGATGATCGCCTCGAACACGAGGATGCTCAGCATCACCCGACCCATCGGGTTGGTCTGCGCCAGCTTCACGAATCGTCCCCCGACCGCACCAGCATCGCGCGGGCCTCTCCTGCGGCGTACACCGAGCCGGCGATGAGCACTCCCGCACCGGGACCGGCCTCGTCCGCGAGGCGGACGGCCTCGTCGATCGCGGTCGCCATGTCGTCGGCCGTCCGGACGCGCTCGGCGCCGAAGACGTCACCGGCCAGTCGCGCGAGGGCCTGTGCCGGCAGCGCCCGGCTGGTGGAGGCGATGGTGGTGCACACGACGGTGGTCATGGCCTCTGCGAAGATGCCCATCACCCCTGCGACGTCCTTGTCCGCCATCATCGCGACCACCCCGATGAGCGGGTTGAAGTCGAAGGCCTCGGTGAGCCCGTCGATGGTCGCCCGCGCCCCGTGGGGGTTGTGGCAGGTGTCCAGCACGACGGTCGGCGACCTCCGGACGACCTCGAGACGTGCCGGCGCCTGCACCTCTTCGAGCCCGTCAGTGATGACCTCCGCCGACATCGGCTTGCCGCCGAGGAACGCTTCGGTGGCCGCGACGGCGAGCGCTGCATTGCGTGCCATGTGGGCGCCGAAGAGCGGCAGCACGATGTCACCGAGCGGACCCTGGGCGGTCTCGACGCGGATCACCTGGCCACCCACTGCCGGCTGGCGGTCGATCAGGCCGAACTCGGGGCCCTCGCGGAGCACCTCGGCACCGACCTCCTGGCACCGGGCGAGCAGCACCCTTGCAGCGTCGGGGTGCTGGGCTGCCAGCACGGCCTTGCTGCCGGCCTTGATGATGCCGGCCTTCTCCGCTGCGATCTCGGCGATGGTGTCGCCGAGCAGGTGGGTGTGGTCGAGGTCGATCGGGCACACCACTGCGACCTGGGCTTCGACGATGTTGGTGGCGTCCCAGCGTCCGCCGAGCCCCACCTCGACGACGGCGACGTCGACCGGCGCGTCGGCGAAGGCTGCATACGCAAGGGCTGTCATCACCTCGAAGAAGGTCATCGCGACGCCGTCGATCAGCTGGGCGTCCACGAGCTCGACCAGCGGCATGACCTGCTCGACGAGGTCGTCGAAGGTCTCATCGCTGATGTCCTCGCCGTCGATGCTGATCCGCTCGGTCAGGTCGACGAGGTGCGGGCTGGAATACCGTCCCACCCGCAGCCCGAGGGACCGGAGCAGCGAGTCGATCATCAGTGCCGTGCTGCCCTTGCCGTTGGTGCCGGCGATCAGGATCACCGGGCAGGACTTCTCCGGCGAGCCGAGCAGGTCGCACAGGGCCTGGACGCGGGCCTGGCTCGGCGCGACGCGGTGTTCGGGCCACCGGGCCTGGAGTTCTGTGACGATCTCGGCGTGGGTTCTGCTCATGGTGTGTTCAGACTAGCGGCGGTGACCCGGGGCGCCTCCGGTGTCCCTCGTCGAGCCGGCGGCGGACCCGGGTGGCCCCCTCGTATACTGTCCCGGTGTCCGACACCTCCGCCGTCTCGCTCTCCCGGCGACCCTGGCAGGAGTGGGCGACGCTTGCCGCCCGCCTGATCCTCGGCGTGACCCTCCTGGTCGCCGGCCTGCTGAAGGTGACCCGGCTCGATGCGTCCGTCCAATCGGTGAGGCTCTACCAGATCCTTCCGTGGGACTTCGCCGGCTTCGTCGGCACGGCGCTGCCGATCCTCGAGGTCGTCGTGGGGCTCCTGCTGGTCACCGGAACGTTCACCCGTGTATCCGCCGTCGTCGGCTCGCTGATGATGCTGGCATTCATCATCGGCATCGCGTCGGTCTGGGCCCGGGGGATCTCGATCGACTGCGGCTGTTTCGGGGGCGGGGGCGCCATCGAGGCCGCCAAGACGCAGTACCCGCTGGAGATCCTGCGGGACACCGGCCTCCTGCTCACCGGGGCATGGACGATCTGGCGCCCGCGCGCACCGTTCGCCGTTGACAACTGGCTGTTCGCCCCGATTGACCACACCGGCTCCGAACTGGAGCCGATCGCTGAAGACGACAAGGAGTCGACCCGATGAGCCAGAGCAACCGCGAGCAGCTGCGCCGCAACCAGGCGGCACAGGCCCAGCAGAAGCAGCTCACCCGGGTCATCGGCGTCGGGGCTGCCGTCCTCGTCGTCGTGCTGATCGGTGTGTTCGTCGCCGTGGTGATCCAGAACCAGTCGCACCCCGCAGCGTCATCGTCAGCAACGCCGCCGAACGCCACGGCGTCCAAGGACGGCATCGTCGTGAACCCGGGCAAGGCCACCGCTGGCGCACCGGTCGTCGAACTGTTCTTCGACTACCAGTGCCCGGTGTGCAAGCAGTTCGAGGGCATCTACGGCGACAGCCTCAAGTCGCTGGCGGCGAGCGGCGCCATCGAGCTGCACTACCGGACCATGAGCTTCCTGGACACCAACCTGAACAACGACGCATCACTTCGTGCGGGCATCGGCGCGGCCTGCTCCGACTTCGTCGGCAAGTACTCCGCCTACCACGACGAGATCTACACCAACCAGCCGGCGACGGAGGGCGACGGCTACACCGACGAGATGCTGAGTGTGACCATCCCGGCCAACGTCGGCATCGCCGGCGCCGACCTGACCACCTTCCAGGCGTGCTACAAGGATCAGACGACCAAGGCCTTCGTCCAGGGCATGAACGATTCCGCATCCAAGGCCGGCGTGAACGCCACTCCCACCTTCCACGTGAACGGCAAGGACCTTCCGCTGCAGACCATCGCCGGCGTGCAGCCTGACGGTCTCGGCGACCTGATCAAGCAGAACGCCTGAGCCGGGACGGACCAGGGCGATGCAAGGTCAGAGCCAACGGCTGCGGATGCGTGACGCCCAGCTGGCGAACCAGCGGGCCGCGCGGCTCCGGCGCATCGTCATCGTCGGGTCAGCTGTGCTGGCGCTGGTGCTGATCGCTGTGATGGTGGTGGTGCTCGTCCAGCAGAAGCAGACGCCGGTCGCGTCCGCCCCGTCGGAGATGGCCTATCCGCCGAACGCCACAGCTGAGCGCGACGGCATCATCATCAATGACAACAAGGGCAAGCCCGATGTCGGGCTCTACTTCGACTACCAGTGCAGCCACTGCGTGCAGTTCGAGCAGAGTTTCGGTGGGGCCCTGTCCCTGCTGGGACAGACCGGCGAGATCCGCCTGGTGCACCACACGCGGGTGTTCCTCGATTCGGGCAACGCCGACGGTCTCTCCCACAAGGCAGCGCTGGCCGCCGCCTGCGCCGACGTCGTCGGGGCCTACGCGCAGTACCACGCGGCGATCTTCGAAGCCGCAACCCAGGGTCCCTACACCGACAAGCTGCTGCTGGAGACCATCCCCGCCCAGCTGGGGATGACCGGCACCGACCTGACGGCATTCCGTTCCTGCAATGCGAACAAGAGCCTCGCGCCGTTCGTGCAGAACGTCGAGGACGCCGCCATGAAGGCCGGGCTCACCGAGACCCCGCTGCTCACGGTCAACGGGAAGGCGATTCCGGCCACAACGCTCAACGGCAAGACCGGCGACGACCTCAAGGCCATCATCGACGCAGTAGCCAAGGGCTGACCGACCTCAGTCGCTCCCCCAACGCCGACTTGTCAGAACCTCGCTGAGCTATAGGTCAGCGAGGTTCTGACAAGTCGGGGCGCCGGCGGGTGGCATGCGGATTCAGAAGTTCGCCGGTGCGCTCATTAGGATGCTCACCATGACTGAACTGGCCCAGAACACCACCTTGCCCGCAGCTGCCCCGGCCGCGGGCGGTGTACCGGAGCGCCCGGTGCTGGAGGGCCTCGAGGCCAAGTGGTCGAGCGTGTGGCACGAGAACGACACCTACGCGTTCGTGCGCCCGGAGTCGCGGGCGCAAGTGTTCAGCATCGACACCCCGCCGCCCACCGTGTCGGGCTCGCTGCACGTCGGCCACGTGTTCAGCTACACCCACACCGACCTGATCGCGCGCTACCAGCGGATGAACGGCCTGCACGTCTTCTACCCGATGGGCTGGGACGACAACGGCCTGCCGACGGAGCGCCGCGTCCAGAACTTCTACGGGGTGCGCTGCGACCCGACCCTGCCGTACGACCCCGACTTCACGCCGCCGGCGAGCCCCGACCCGAAGCGACAACTGCCGATCAGCCGGCGCAACTTCGTCCAGCTCTGCCATGAGCTGACGGGCGTCGACGAGCAGGCCTTCGAGAACCTGTGGCGGACGCTCGGCCTGAGCGTCGACTGGAAGTCGCTGTACACCACGATCTCCGACGAGGCGCAGACCGTCGCGCAACGCGGCTTCCTGCGCAACTTCGCCCGCGGCGAGGCCTACCTCTCCGAGGCGCCCACACTGTGGGACATCACCTTCCAGACGGCTGTCGCGCAGGCGGAGCTCGAGGCCCGCGACTACCCCGGGCACTACTACCGCGTCGCCTTCCACCCTTCGTCAGGCTCAGGGAGCGGTGCGACGGAACCGATCTACATCGAGACCACAAGGCCGGAGCTGATCGCGTCCGTCTGCGCCCTGATCGCGCATCCCGACGACGACCGGTACCGCCACCTGTTCGGCACCACCGTCACCTCCCCGATCTTCGGGGTGGAGATCCCGGTGCTCGCCCACCCGCTGGCCGAACCCGACAAGGGCGCCGGCATCGCGATGTGCTGCACCTTCGGCGACCTGACCGACGTCACGTGGTGGCGCGAGCTGCGCCTGCCGATGCGCACCGTGATCGGCCGGGACGGTCGCCTGCATGCCGAGACCCCCGACTGGCTGACGAACGCCGAGCCGTATACGGAACTGGCAGGCAAGACCACCTTCGGCGCCCGCGAGGCCATGGTCGGACTGCTGCGCGCCGCCGGTGACCTTGACGGCGAGCCGAAGCCCACCCAGCGCATGGCGAACTTCTACGAGAAGGGCGACAAGCCGCTGGAGATCGTCTCCACCCGGCAGTGGTACATCCGCAACGGCGGTCGCGACGAGGAACTCAAGCAGCAGCTGCTGGCCCGCGGCGAGGAGCTCCTCTGGGTGCCCGACCACATGAAGCACCGCTACGCCAACTGGGTCAACGGCCTCAACGGTGACTGGCTGATCAGCCGCCAGCGGTTCTTCGGCGTCCCTTTCCCCGTCTGGTACACCCTGGACGCCGAGGGCGAGCCCGACTACGCCCACCCGATCACCGCCCCCGAGGACGCGCTGCCGGTCGACCCGTCCAGCGAGTGCCCGCCCGGGTTCACCCCCGAGCAGCGTGGCGTGCCCGGCGGCTTCGTCGGGGACCCGGACGTGATGGACACCTGGGCGACGTCCTCGCTCTCGCCGCAGCTGGCCTGCGGCTGGGAGACCGACGAGGAGCTGTGGCGCCTCACCTTCCCGATGGACATGGCACCCCAGGCCCACGACATCATCCGCACCTGGCTGTTCTCCCGCGTCGTGCGAGCCCACTTCGAGCACGGCACGCTGCCCTGGCGGCTCGCGGCCATCTCGGGCTTCGTCGTCGACCCCGACCGCAAGAAGATGAGCAAGAGCAAGGGCAACGTCGTCGTGCCCACCGACATCCTCGACAAGTTCGGCTCCGACGCGGTGCGCTGGCGGGCGGCCATGGCCCGTCCGGGCATGGACTCGCCGTTCGACGAGACCCAGATGAAGGTCGGACGCCGCCTGGCGATGAAGATCCTCAACGCCAGCAAGTTCATCCTCGGCATCGCAGCGGACACGCCCGCGCGCACCCTGCCGACCGAGCCGGTCGACCTGGCGATGCTGGCGGCGCTGGCCCAGGTCGTCGAGCACGCGACCGAGGGCTTCGAGGCCTACGACTACTCCACCGCGCTCGAGGCTGCGGAGAAGTTCTTCTGGCAGTTCTGCGACGACTACCTGGAACTGGTGAAGGAACGCGCCTACGCCGGCGACGACAATCCCGGCAGCGACTCCGCCCGCGCAGCACTGCGCGAGGCGCTCGGGGTCCTGCTGCGCCTGTTCGCCCCGTTCCTGCCGTTCGTCACGGAAGAGGTGTGGTCGTGGTGGCAGCAGGGCTCGATCCACACCGCTGCCTGGCCGAAGGCGTCCGACCTGGCTGCCGGCGACGGCGACCCTGCCCTGCTCGACGACATCGCTGCTGCCCTGATCGGCATCCGCGGGGCCAAGTCCCAGGCGAAGGTGTCGATGAAGACCGAGGCGTCCAGGGCGGTGTTCGCCGGACCGGGTGAGGTGCTCAGCCGGCTGTTCGCAGCAGAGGACGACCTGCGCTCGGTGGGCCGGATCACCAGCCCGGTGATCTGGGAAGAGACCTCGCTGCCGCTGTCGGTGACCGTGAAGCTCAAGCCGGCGGAGGAGCCGGCTCAGTGAAGACGACCGTTTCCGTGGCAGCAGTCCTGCTCGTGCTGCTGACCGGGTGCTCGACCGACGCCCCGCGCGACAGCGCAGGCCAGGTGACGGCGGCGGCCACCACCGACGCCTTCTCCATCAAGGTGGGCGACTGCGTCGGCAAGCTCGATGGGGATTCCGCACAGAAGTTGCCGCTGATGCCCTGCGACCAGGCGCACTTCTGGGAGGCCTACGCGTCGAGCAAGCTCGACGGCACCGAGTTCCCCGGGACCTCGCAGGTCAATGACCTCTCCGACAAGGCGTGCGGGGCGGCGTTCACGGGCTTCGTCGGGATCGCCATCGACGACTCCAAGTACGAGGTCACCTATCTCGCCCCCACCAAGGAGTCCTGGACCCAGGCCCAGGACCGTGAGGTGGTGTGCCTGGTCGGCAGCTCCAGCGGCAAGGTCACGGGCTCGCTGAAGGGCATGGCCAAGTAGCCCCACGATCCCCCGGGCCGCTACCCCCGGGGGACGGTCGGAACGTCAGACGAGGTCGGCGAGGACCGGGTCCGCGAGCTTCAGCACGGCCGACTTCGCCTCCGCAGCGTTCGTGCCGGCACGGGCGGCCGCCGCCATCTGCTGGCACTGGGTGAGGGTGTGCAGCCCGAGTGCTGTCCGGACGGCCGGCACCTTGCTGGGAGCCATCGAAAGGCTTGACACCCCGAGTCCGGCCAGCACCAGGGCGAGCCCGGGATCACCGGCCGCCTCGCCACAGACCCCGACCGGCTTGCCCATCGCCTGCCCGCCCTCGCAGGCCAGAGCGACCACGTCGAGCAGGGCCGGTTCCCAGGGGTTCAGCAGGTCGGCGAGTTCACCCTGCATACGGTCGGCAGCCATCGTGTACTGCTGCAGGTCGTTGGTTCCGAGCGAGGCGAAATCGACGTGGTACAGGATCCCCTTGCTGCGGATCGCGGCCGCCGGCACCTCGATCATGACGCCGACCTTCGGCAGTCCGAGCGCACGCACCTTCTCCGCGAACCAGGTCGCTTCGGCCTGGGTGGCGATCATGGGCGCCATCACCCGGACGTCGGCGCCGGTGGCCTTGTATGCGGCGGCGAGGGCTTCCAGCTGGGTGTCCAGCACGTCGGTGCGGATCATGCCGAGACGGATGCCGCGTCGGCCGAGCGCCGGATTGTCCTCGTGGCCGAGGTCGGCGAACTTCAGCGGCTTGTCGGCCCCGGCGTCCAGGGTGCGAACGACCACACGTCGGTCACCGAAGGCCTCGAAGACCTCTGTGTAGGTGGCGGTCTGCTCCTCCACCGTCGGCATGGTGTCGCGATCGAGGAACAGGAACTCGGTGCGGAACAGCCCCACGCCTTCCACGGGCTGCTTGGCGGCCTTGCGGGCGTCGTCAGCCGTGCCGATGTTGGCAAGCAGCGCCACAGGGTAGCCGTCCTTGGTTGCCCCGTTGCCGGTGCCACCAGCGAGGGCAGCCGCGCGTCGACGCTTTCGCTCCTGCAACAGTTCGGACTCCTCTGCGGTCGGGTTCACCGTGATCTCGCCAACACCACCGTCGATGGCCACGAGCGTTCCGGCGGGAATCTTGGTGATTCCGGTGGCCTGCACCACGGCCGGGATGCCCAGCTGTGATGCGAGGATCGCCGTGTGGCTGGTCGGACCACCGATTTCGGTGATGATGCCCAGGCAGGTTTCTGTGGTGAGCGTTGCCGTCTCGGCCGGAGCGAGGTCGTGCGCTGCAAGGATGCTCGGCTCTGTGAGCGTCGGGACGCCCGGCTCGGGCTGGCCCAGCAGCCGCGCGACAGCGCGGTCCCTGACGTCACGCAGGTCGGTGACGCGCTCGGCCATGTAGCCGCCGAGCGACTCGAACATCACGCAGATCTCCTCGACCGCGGCGCTGACCGCAGTGGTCGGTCCCTTGCCCGCCTTCAGCTGGTTCTCGATACCCATCACCAGCCCCGGATCCCGCGCCATCATGGCACCGGCCTCGAGGATCGGACGGGCATGGTCGCTCGCTTTCGCTGCACGCGCCTCAAGACCGACGGCGACATCCTCCAGCACCCCACGCACCACGGCCGCTGCCGCGGCGGCGTCCGTGGTGGGCGCCTCATCCGTCGGCGCCGTCGGCGCGGGTGTGACAACGACGAGAGGCCCGACAGCGGTTCCGGCGCTGACGCCGATGCCGTGGAAGGTGGTGTGCAGGACGTCGGCGCTCATCGGACTACTCGGCGTCGAGGTCGCGGGAGAGCAGGGCGACGAGGCTGTCGAGTGCCTCGTCCGCGCCATCACCGTCGGCGGAGAGGGTGACGGTCTCGCCGTTCTTGGCGCCGAGGGCCATGACCATCAGGATGCTGCGGGCGTCGACGGGGTTGCCGCCTTCCTTGGCGATCGTGACGGGAAGGCCCGTGGCCGTTGCAGCCTGAACGAACAGCGAAGCGGGGCGGGCGTGCAGCCCGACCGAAGATGCAATGCTGACTTGGCGAGTGGCCATGGGGAACTCCTTCGTTGGCGTCATTGTCGACCGAGGTTCCACAATGTCATATCAGGAGCGTGGCTGCGACACTCCTGCCCACGGGGTAGAAGTTTTGACGATTCAGGCGTAGATGTTCGCCGGCGGCAGGCATGGAGGGCCGCTTGCGCGGCCGGGCGGGAGCCTTCAGGAAAGGGTCAGGCGCTCTTCTCGCGCCGCTCGGAACGCGCCAACTGCGCGCGGCTGATCAGCTGTGGCGCAACGCCGTCGCTCACCACATCCGCGTCGACCAGCACCTGGGCCACCTCGTCGTCGCTGGGCACGTGGTACATCACGTTCAGCAGGATCTCCTCGAGGATCGAGCGCAGGCCGCGGGCACCGATGCCCCGGCGCAGCGCCATCTCCGCGATGGCGGTGATGGCCTCGGGCGTGAACTCCAGGTCGACGCCGTCGAGCTCGAAGAGCTTGCGGAACTGCTTGATGAGGGCGTTCTTGGGTTCGACGAGGATGCGCTTCAGCGACTCCGCGTCCAACTGCTCGACGGTGGAGATCATGGGGAGGCGCCCGATGAACTCCGGAATCAGGCCGAACTTGTGCAGGTCCTCGGGACGAACCTCCTCGAACGGGTTCATCGAGGTGGGCCGGCGTACGGCTGCGTCGTTGTTGAAGCCCAGCGGACGCTTGCCGACGCGGGCGTTGATGATGTCCTCGAGGCCGGCGAAAGCGCCACCGACGATGAACAGGATGTTCGTGGTGTCGATCTGGATGAACTCCTGGTGCGGGTGCTTGCGTCCACCCTGCGGCGGCACGGAAGCCGTGGTGCCTTCCAGGATCTTCAGCAGCGCCTGCTGCACACCCTCGCCGGAGACGTCGCGCGTGATCGAAGGGTTCTCGCTCTTGCGGGCGACCTTGTCGATCTCGTCGATGTAGATGATGCCGGTCTCGGCCTTCTTCACGTCGTAGTCGGCGGCCTGGATCAGCTTCAGCAGGATGTTCTCGACATCCTCACCGACGTAGCCGGCCTCGGTGAGGGCTGTGGCGTCCGCCATGGCGAACGGCACGTTCAGCATCCGCGCCATGGTCTGGGCGAGGTAGGTCTTGCCGCAGCCGGTGGGGCCGATCAGCAGGATGTTCGACTTGCCGAGCTCGACCAGTTCGTCGTCGGCAATGCGGCGGCCCGGCGTCTGCGACTGTGCCTGGACCCGCTTGTAGTGGTTGTAGACCGCGACGGACAGGGCCTTCTTCGCGGTCTCCTGGCCGATGACGTAGGCGTCGAGGAAGGAGCAGATCTCCTTGGGCTTGGGCAGTTCGTCGAGCAGGCCGGAGTCGCTGGTCTCAGCGAACTCCTCCTCGATGATCTCGTTGCACAGGTCGATGCACTCGTCGCAGATGTAGACGCCGGGGCCGGCGATGAGCTTCTTGACCTGCTTCTGGCTCTTTCCGCAGAAGGAGCACTTCAGCAGATCCGAGGTCTCGCCGATGCGTGCCACGTTGCCCAATCCTTCCGTATTGATCTCAACAGTAACCCGGCCGGCCCGGTGAAACCGGGATGGCCGGGTGTCGAATCAGTTCTTGATGTCCTTGAGGGACGTGAGGATGTCGTCGACGATGCCGTACTCAACGGCCTGTTCGGCGGTCAGGTACTTGTCGCGTTCGATGTCGAGGCTCACCTGCTCCACCGTCTGACCGGTGCTGTCGGCCAGCATGCCTTCCATCAGCGAACGGATCCGCAGGATCTCGCGTGCCTGGATCTCCAGGTCGGAGGACTGCCCGTACCCGCCTTCCGTTGCCGGCTGGTGGATCAGGATGCGGCTGTTCGGCAGTGCGAGGCGCTTGCCCTTGGTGCCTGCTGCGAGCAGGACGGCGGCAGCCGAGGCAGCCTGGCCGAGGCACACCGTCTGCACGTCGGGCTTGATGTAGCGCATGGTGTCGTAGATCGCCGTCAGCGCCGTGAAAGAGCCACCGGGCGAGTTGATGTACATGCTGATCGGACGCTCGGGGTCCATCGACTGGAGGCACAGGAGCTGGGCCATCACGGCGTTGGCGATGTCGTCGCTGATCGGGGTGCCGAGGAAGATGATCCGGTCCTCGAACAGCTTGGTGTAGGGGTCGACGCGACGGATCCCGTAGGAGGTGCGCTCCTCCCACTGCGGGATGTAGTACTCCATCGACGGACCGGCGATGGCCTGGCCCCGGCTCGAGAAGTCACTGGGCATGCTGCTCATCAGGTTCCTCACTGGTTCGGGGCGTCGGCGGTCTTGATCTGCGAGGCCCGCTCGTAGACGTGGTCGATGAAGCCGTAGGCGAGAGCGGCCTCAGCGGTGAACCAGCGGTCGCGGTCGGAGTCCTTCTCGATCTGCTCGACCGTCTGGCCGGTGTGCTCTGCGATCAGGCCCGACATCGTCTTCTTGATGTGCAGGGACTGCTCGGCCTGGATCCGGATGTCGGAGGCTGTGCCGCCGAGGCCACCGGACGGCTGGTGCATCATGATGCGGCTGTGCGGCAGCGCGAAGCGCTTGCCCTTCTGGCCGGCGGAGAGCAGGAACTGCCCCATCGAGGCAGCGAGGCCCATCGCCACGGTTGCCACGTCGTTGGAGATCCACTGCATGGTGTCGAAGATCGCCATGCCGGAGTCGACGGAGCCGCCGGGGCTGTTGATGTAGAGGAAGATGTCGCGGTTGGGGTCCTCGGCGTTCAGCAGCAGCATCTGCGCGCAGATGGCGTTCGCGTTCTCGTCGCGCACCTCGGAACCGAGGAAGATGATGCGGTTGGCAAGCAAGGACTGGTAGACCGAATCGGTCATGCCCATGGGGCCGGCGCCTGCGGCCATGGACAGGCCGCGCTCGATGGCTCGATGTTCGTTCACGATGGCGAACCTACCCGGTGGCACCGACGAAAAGGCCGAGTTGGACGCCCTGTTCGCTGACGGCGCACCTGCGCGGTCGTCCGGTGCCGCCATTTTGAAGATGGATCCTCCTGAACGCCAGGTGCCCACCACATCCCGCCCTCGAATCGCGAAATCACGACACGCGCTGAGCCAGCATCGCCCGGACTGTAGCCACCACTTCGTCGGGACGCTGCTCCACGGCCTCCCAGGTGAACCGAAGGACCTTGATCCGGGCGACAGTCATCCGGTTCTGGCGACGTCGGTCCTCCTCGAACTGCTCGTGTGTGGTGTGAACAGCCTCCCCGTCGAATTCGAGGGCGAGCCGGTGTTCCGGGAACCACACGTCGGGGATCGTTGGACGCCCGGCCAGCCACAGGGTTGGGTTTGCCACCCAACCGTCGATGTGTGCGTGACGCAGGACGTCGTGGAGCCGCGCCTCCCCGAACGACCACGGGTTGCGGGTAGCCGCCTCGATCACGCGCCGGCGTTCGGCGTTGCCACGGGAGCCGGCGAACTCCGGCAACACCGCGATCAGCTGCTCCGGGTCCACCACGCGCAGGCGCAGCGCTGTGAAGCCAGCCTCACCCCTGTCCGTTGCTGCGAGCTCGACCACAGCGTGAGCTGCGCTCGCGATCCTCATGCCGGAGTCCTCGATCGGCACACTCACACTGCCAAGGGTCACGCGCAGCCACCCGACGGCGCCTCCTCGATAGGGCGCACGCAAACGAATCGGCATGGTGACGGGCAACCGCAGATGCAGTTGCACAGCAGTGAGGGAGTGGATGCATCCCTGCGGCGACCAGGCGCAGGCCGCCCGGATTCTGGTGCCGACGGCGCGGGCGCGATCAGGTGGAACGAAGATGCCCGGAAGGATCGGCACGAGCCTGCCGCTCGCCGCGGCCCTCTGGATCGTCCGGGCGCTTCGAGGGTGGTCGGACAGACGGATCACGTCGGAAGCCGCGAGCAGGTCGTCAATGCGCATACCGGCACCCTCGGCACGGTGACGATCAGCGCGTCACGGTGACGCAGGTCCTGTGGATGACGTGATCTCGAGCCTCGACGTTGTGGATGACACGACGATCACCGTGCGGAAGAAGGGAGTTGCGAAATCGCGGCACGCCTCGCGGACGCCGACGTCGGCCAAGGCCGCGACCATCCCGGGCCCGCGACCATCCCGCCTCAGCGCGCGGGCGCCCGATAGGCCCGGGCGTTGCACACGTCGGGCGCGAACCCCACGCTGCGGTAGAGGCGCCCGGCCGGATTCCCGGCCTCGGTGATGATCACCCAGCTGCCGCACCCCTTCCCTGCGGACCATTCCGCAGCCACCCCGAGCAGGTGGCCGGCCAGCCCGCGGCGGCGATGGCCGGCATCCGTGCCGACCGACTGGTAGCGGGCGGTCGCGTCACACACGACGATGCCGAGGCTGGACGCGAGCACGTCGCCGGCGAACGCGCCGAAGAAGGCTGCGACGTCGGCGTCGGAAAGCCGGCGCCTCAGGTTGGTCTGGGCACGGGCGAATCGCTCGTGCTGCCCCGGTTCGTAAGCGCCGGTGAGCGCGTTGTCTGCGACCTCTGCCGCGACGACCTGATCCCAGTCGTCCCCGGCGATACGCCGGACGGTGTAGCCGTCGGCCAGCGGCGTCGACCGCGGTCGCCGACGCGTCGTCAGCACGTCCTCGCCCTCGATGACGACGTCCCGCGCGGTCCAGGCCGTGGCGTCGTCGGGCTCCCTGATCAGGCCGACCGACACCCACGCAGCATCGGGATGCGCCGCCCCGAACACCCTGATCCAGCGGTCGGCATCACCGACGCTGCCCTCGTCGAGGACGAGGATGCAGTTGCCCCAGTGGTAGTCGGGGTTCTGCGGGGTGCGCACAACGAGGTGGTCGCCGCGGTCCTCGACGACGGACCCGGAGTGCCGCAGCACAGCCACATCCGTGGCCCAGCCCGGTGGAAGGTCACGCATGGCAGCAGACCGTACCGTGCCCGGACGCACACGTCGCCGCCACCCGGGGGTGACGGCGACGAATGGAGTGCTTACTCTGCGGCCTCTGCGATCGTCTCGACCTCGGCGGCAGCCTCGGGCACGGGCGTGGCGGCTGCGACGTCGACCGGCTTGCCGTCGGTGTCGACGACCTTCGCCCTGCCGACGATCAGCGCCATGGCCTTGTTGCGGCGGATCTCCTGCATCCAGGCAGCAACATGGTTGTGCTCCATCATGTGCTGGGCCTCCTGCTCCGGCGTTGAGCCGCTCTGGGCGGCCTTGCGCACGAGCATCTCGGAAAGGTCGGCCTGCTCGACGCCGACCTCCTCGTCGTCGGCGACCTTGTCCAGGATCAGCTGGGCCTTGAGCCCACGCAGCGTGGAGGTCTCGACCTCTGCCCAGAACTCCTCCGGGGTGTTGGCGGTCTCGTCCGCCTGCTCAAGGTAACGCTCGAGGGTGAGGCCGGCGCGCTGCAGCTGCTCGGTGATCTGGTCCTTGCGGGCCGCCACCTCTGCTGCGATCACACGCTCGGGGACATCGAACTCGGTGGCCTCGACCAGCGCCTCGAGCACCTTGTCGCGGCCGCTGGCGACCTGCTCGGCAGCGAGCATCTCCTGCACGCCCTTGGCGAGGTCGGCGCGCATCTCCTCCACGGTGTCGAACTCGGAGATCATCGAGGCGAACTCGTCGTCGATCTCGGGGAGCTTCTGCTCGCTGACCTTGCTCACCGTGACGGTGATGTCGGCGGGCTCGCCCTCGAGCGGGCCACCGACGAGGGTGGAGGAGAACTCGGCGGAAGCGCCGGCTGAGAGGCCGGTCACCGCATCGTCGAGGCCGTCGATCATGCCGCCGGAGCCGATGATGTAGTTGACGTCGTCAGCAGTGGCGTCGGGCAGCGGCTCACCGTCGCGGGTGCCGACGAGGCTGATGGTGATCTGGTCACCCACGGCAGCTGCGCGGTCCACCTCGGTCGTGGTGGCGAAACGCTGCTGCAGCATCGTGAGGCGCTCGGCGACCTCCTCGTCGACGGAACGCACGACCTCAACGGTGGCGGTGAGCTTGGTGACGTCGGCCACCGTGAACTCGGGACGGATGTCCAGCTCAGCAGTGAACTCGATGACCTCGCCGTCCTCGAGGCGGGTGACCTCGACGTCGGGCTCGCCGAGCGGCACGACGCTGGCTTCGGTGACGGCGGCCTCGAACGCTGCCGGCAGGGCGGCGTTGATGGCCTCCTGCAGGACGGCGCCGCGGCCGAACCGCTGGTCGATGACCATGTTCGGGATCTTGCCCTTGCGGAAGCCCGGGATCGTGACGGACTGCGCGATGTCGCGGTAGGCCTTGTCCAGATGGGGTTTCAGGTCGGCGAAGGGGATCTCAACGGTGAGCTTGACCCGAGACGGGCTGAGCTTCTCGACGGTGCTGGGCAAGGCAGGACTCCTGAAAGGTCGGAAGGCAACTTGACCATCCTAGCGAGTCGCACACCCGCGGTCACAACGGCGGCCGCCGCACGCTCACGGCCGGCCCTGCGGGGCGGTTGATCGCCGACGATCGTTGGAGCGGATGACGGGAATCGAACCCGCATGGCCAGCTTGGAAGGCTGGGGCTCTACCATTGAGCTACATCCGCGCGGAGCCAACCTTAGCGAGAACGCGGGCGCCACCAGAAACCCGGTGGCCGACACCCTTCACCAGCACGAAAAAGCGACCCGCCGATGACGGGTCGCCTTTGGGTTCGTGTCAGGCTGCCGGCTATTGAGCGGCGAGCCAGCTCTCCCTGGTCAGCAGTGCCGCCATGCAGCCTGCCGTTGCCAGCCCGACGAACATGCCGACGCTGTCGATGTCAGAGACGACACCGAAGACGACCATGAAATGATTGAGCGCGATGGCCAGAACGGCACTCGCGATGACGACCCCCGAAACAACTGCAGCAATACGCATGAGATAGCGCATTCCAGCTCCTCCCCCCGAATGAGCACCTGCCCAGATGGTAGCGGTCGGCACAGACCAGGTCCACCGACTCTCCGGTTTTCTCAGCATTCATTTGGCTTGTGGGACGCATGGGACGGACGCTCCGGCGACGGCATCACTCCAGCGCTTTCGAGACCGTTTCGACCAGCTCCTGCCACGACTTCTCGAACTTCGCCACGCCCTCGTCCTCGAGCGTTGCGAAGACGTCGGGAAGGTCGATGCCGGCCTCGGCCAGCAGCCGCATCACCTTTGCCGCAGGTGCGGACTGGTCTGCCACCGGGAATCCGATCGCTCCGTGATCGGCATAGGCCATCAGGGTCTTCTCCGGCATCGTGTTCACGACGCCCGGAGCGACGAGTTCACTGACATAAAGGGTGTCGGGGTAGTCCTCGGACTTCACCCCCGTCGAGGCCCACAGTGGACGTTGCGGTCGCGCCCCGTGCGCAGCGAGCGCCTCGAACCGGGCGGAGCCGAAGCCTTCGACGTAGGCGGCATAGGCGAGCTGGGCATTGGCGATGCCCGCCCTGCCCTTCAACTGGCGGGCCGGGCCGCCGATCTCGTCCAGCCGGCGGTCGATCTCCGTGTCCAGCCGCGAGACGAAGACGGACGCGACCGAGTGGATCCCCGAGAGGTCCAGTCCGGCGAGGCGTGCGCGCTCGAGGCCGGTGAGGTAGGCATCGATGACCTCGCGGTAACGCTCCACGCTGAAGATCAGGGTGACGTTCACGCTGATGCCCGCGGCGATCGTCGCTGCGATGGCCTGCAGGCCCGGCCGCGTCGCCGGGATCTTGATCAGCACGTTGTCGCGATCCACCTGCCGCCGGAGTTCTGCAGCCTGCGCGATCGTGGCATCGGTGTCCATCGCCAGCCCTGGCTCCACCTCGATGGACACCCGGCCGTCGACGCCGTCTGTCTCGTCGTACAGCGGGCGGAACAGGTCGCAGGCGTCACGGACGTCCGTCGTGGTCAGCGTCCGTACGGCCGTTGCGACGTCCGCGCCGTCGGCACGGAGCGTGGCAACGGTCGCTGCGTAGTCGTCGGAGTGGGCCAGTGCTGCGGCGAAGATCGTCGGGTTGGTGGTCACCCCGCTCACCGAATAGTCCCGGATCAGTCCGGCCAGGTTGCCGCTGGCCAGCCGGGAGCGGGAAAGGTCGTCCAGCCAGATCGACACGCCCGCTCGTGCCAGTGCACGCATTCGCTTGTTCACGCCTGCCTCCTCGTGGGTTGCTTCCAGATTAGGTCGGAGATCATCGTCCGCCCCGCTTTCACTTTCCTTGTACCCGTAGCCACGGGATAATCGGTTTAGCCACGAAAATTGTCGATGGCAGCACGCGACGTGCGGGATCACTACGCTGATCGCAGGAGGTGGGTGGAAGTGAGCCCGACGACGCGACGGCGTCCGCTGATCCTTGTCGTCGAGGACGAGCAGGAGCTCCTCGAAGTCGTGGCACGCCACCTCGACCAGCACGGTTTCGAGGTCCTGCGGGCCAGCACCATCGCCGAGGCGCGAGCCATCGTCTGGGAACACCAGCCCGACCTGTTGCTGCTCGACGTGCTGCTGCCCGACGGTTCCGGCTACGACCTGTGCGCGGAACTGCGCAAGTCGATGGCTGCACCGATCATCTTCGTCACAGCCCTCGCCCAGGACCGCGCGGTCGTTCGTGGCCTCGGTGCCGGCGGCGACGACTACATCGCGAAGCCGTTCAGCCTCGACGTCCTGCTCGCCCGCATCAACGCCCAGCTGCGTCGTCACGGGCTGTCCCAGGCGATGCGCATCGACCTGCCGCCGCTGCACCTGGACTTCGTCACCGGCAAGGTGATCCTCCACGGCGAGGAGGTCGACCTGTCGAAGCGGGAGATGCAGCTTCTCGCCTACCTTGCGGCGAACACGGGCCAGGGCTTCACGCAGGAGGAACTCCTCGAAAGGGTCTGGGACGACCACTCCGGCCTGCCGACCAACACCGTCCGCCAGCACGTCTCCACCCTGCGCAGGAAGCTGTCGCTCGACGAGGCCAGCGCGTTCGAGCTCGTGCTCACCCCTGACCGCCGCTACGTCTTCCAGCAGGTGCGGTTCGACACGGCACCGGGCTTGCAGCCGGTTGGACCGAGTTAGAACCGTCCCCGATTCGGTCCGCTGGGGACGGCTCGACGTGGTCGCTTCAGGAACGGTTTGCCAGCAGGAACGCGAGGCGGGCCGTCACGCCTCCGCCGGGCGTCGACTCGATCTCGAGGCTCCCGAAGTGGGCGATCATGATGTGCCGGGAGATGATCAGCCCCAGACCGAGGCCGGCGTCCCTGCTCGACCGGAGACCGGTGGGGCTGCGCCGTCCGATGCGCTCGAACAGGTGGTCCCTCACTTCCTCGGGGATACCTTCTCCGGTGTCGGTGACGGTGACCTCCGCGAAGCGACCCCGCTCGCGCACCGCGACGGTGATCGATCCGTCCGTCGTATGCCTCGTTGCGTTCGAGAGCAGGTTCACGAGGACCTGTGCGACACGTTCGGAGTCGACGAGCACCAGCGGGTGCGCGCCACCTCGCGCGAGCTGCAGCACGTTGCCGTTGCGCGCGACCAGAGGCTGGTACGTACGCAGGACATCCTGGATGATCACCGAGAGGTCCTCGACCTGCAGATCGAGCACCATCTGGTCCGAGGCGATCCGACTGACGTCCCGCAACTGCCTGACCAGCCGTGTGAGACGTTCGTTCTCCGCCGTCATCACGCCGATGGTGTGCTGCATCGATGCGGGCGCCTTCTCGGCACGGCTTCCGGCCTCGTCCAGGTGGACGCGCATGACAGCCAACGGCGTGTTGAGCTCGTGCGCGACGATCGCAAGGAACTCCGACTTCTCCCTGTCGATCTCCTCCAGCTCCGCATTCTTGGCTGCCAACAGGGTGGCGTTGCGTTCGTGGACGCGCAACAGCAGGTGCAGCATGGCCGAGAGTGCAAGGCCGGCGAGTGCGACGCAGATGATGACGTCCACGACGTGCTCGGTCGGACCTGCGAGAGGTGTGACCAGTTGTGGCCAGGTGTAGTCGGCAACGCAGCAGGCCGAGTAGACGACGAATTCCGTCCCGAGCAGCACCCACATGCCCCGTCCCAGGATGGAGAGCCCGGTGAAGCCCATCCCGAAGACCATCAGCGCCGGCATGCCGCTCTGGTAGCCGCCGCCGGTGAAGAACATGTACGGGAAGATCACAAGGAACACGAGCACAACCGTGATCACGCGCGCCTGGTCGTACTTGCCCGTCCTGCGTGCGAACCAGATCATCACCACCGACATCGTCGCCATGACCACACACAGCGCGATCTGGATCAGGCCGCCGCCGTTGAGTGCGTTCACTGCGATTCCGAGGACGGCGACGACGAAGCCGGTGAGCGCGGCGATCACCGACAGCCGGGCGTGGAAGTCGGGGACGTCGCCGAGGAGTCCCTGCCACCAACGCCGCACCGACAGCGGGGTCGTCGGGATGGCCATGGAGCTGACCCTAGTGCCGCCCCCACCGGCGCGTGCCGGAGTTTCGGGGTTCAGCGCCCGGCCCGCAGGACGGTGTGGGGCGGGTGCGTCCAGGCGCACCCACAAAATGCTCGATGGCCCGGGCCACCCCTCAGCACCCGGACCACCGTTCGCATAGCTGCAACCCCCCACACGACCCTGGCGGTCTCAAGGACCGGGCCAGCCGCCAGACAGACCCGGTACGCGAGTCACGTTGATCCCCCTCCAGGACGTAACCCACTCGCTTGACCGGCCAAGGTCGTCGGACAGCCGAAGCTGCCCAGCGAAGTTGTCAGCACCTGCTCCCGCTGGGAACGGTGGAGTGTGTGTCGGCGGCGAGGACAGGGGCAGGAAGGTCGGATGAGAGAGCCTTCATCGCCCCAATGTTTCCCCCGTTCACCGACGGTTCCCCCGTAGTCAGCGAGTCAGCGCACTGCGCTCCCAGCAGGTTACGGGTACGTAGGGTCCGGCCGCCCCGGGTAACGGATTCTTTACCACCGTAAAGGAACAATTCTCAGCCGCCGACGTAGGCGGCCAGGTGCTCGCCGGTGAGCGTGCTCCGTGCGGCGACAAGGGCTGCCGGGGTGCCCTCGAAGACGATCCGGCCGCCGTCGTGGCCGGCACCGGGCCCGAGGTCGATGATCCAGTCGGCATGTGCCATCACCGCCTGGTGGTGTTCGACGACGATCACCGACTTGCCGGAGTCGACCAGGCGGTCGAGCAGGCCGAGGAGCTGTGCCACGTCGGCCAGGTGGAGGCCGGTCGTCGGCTCGTCGAGGATGTAGACCCCGCCCTTCTCCCCCATGCGCGTTGCCAGCTTCAGGCGTTGCCGTTCGCCGCCGGACAGCGTGGTGAGTGGCTGGCCGAGGCTGAGGTAGCCGAGCCCGACGTCGGCGAGCCGCTCAAGGACGGCGTGCGCGGGAGGCGTCCTCGCCTCTCCGGCGCTGAAGAACTCCTCCGCCTCCGTCACCGGCATCTCCAGCACCTGGCTGATGTCCTTGCCACCCAGGTGGTAGTCGAGCACCGCGGCCTGGAAGCGCTTGCCCTCACACTCCTCGCACGTGGTCGCGACGCCGGCCATCATCGCAAGGTCGGTGTAGATCACACCGGCCCCGTTGCAGGCCGGGCAGGCCCCCTCGGAGTTGGCGCTGAACAGTGCGGGCTTCACACCGTTGGCCTTCGCGAAAGCCTTGCGGATGGGTTCCAGCAGGCCGGTGTAGGTGGCGGGGTTGCTGCGCCGCGAGCCGCGGATCGCGCCCTGGTCGACGGTGACGACGCCCTCGCGTCCGGCAACCGAACCGGTGACCAGCGAGCTCTTCCCCGAGCCGGCGACGCCGGTCAGCACGACGAGGACGCCGAGCGGGATGTCGACGTCCACGTCCCTGAGGTTGTGCAGGGAGGCGCCGCGTACCGCCAGTGCGCCGGACGCGGTGCGCACACCGGCCTTCACCGATGCCCTGTCGTCGAAGTGGCGACCGGTGATCGTGCCGCTGGTGCGCAGCCCCTCGACGGTGCCCTCGAAGCAGACCGTGCCGCCGGCGCTGCCTGCCCCCGGGCCGAGGTCGACGACATGGTCGGCGATGGCGATCGCCTCGGGCTTGTGCTCGACGACCAGCACGGTGTTGCCCTTGTCGCGCAACTGAAGGAGGAGCTCATTCATCTTCGCGATGTCGTGCGGGTGCAGGCCGATGGTCGGTTCGTCGAACACGTAGGTGATGTCGGTCAGCGACGAGCCGAGGTGGCGGATCATCTTGGTGCGTTGCGCCTCACCGCCGGACAGCGTCCCCGAGGAACGGTCAAGGGAGAGGTAGCCGAGCCCGATCTCGACGAAGGAGTCGAGCAGGAAGCCGAGGTTCTTCAGCAGTGGCGCGACCGTCGGCTCGCTCAGCCCGCGCACCCAGTCGGCGAGGTCGCTGATCTGCATCGCACAACAGTCGGCGATGCTGGTCCCGTCGATCTTCGATGACCGCGCACCCTCGTTGAGCCGGGTGCCGTTGCACTCCGGGCACGTCGTGAACGTCACGGCGCGCTCCACGAAGGCCCGGACGTGGGGCTGCAGGGCATCCACGTCCTTGGAGAGGATCGACTTCTGGATGCGGGGCACGAGGCCCTCGTAGGTCAGGTTGATGCCCTCCACCTTGATCCGGCGGGCATCGCCGTAGAGGAACTCCTGCCGCTGCCGGTCGGTGAACCTTGCGATCGGGATGTCCGCGGGCACGACGGCCCCGAAGATGCGTCCGTACCACCCGTCTGCGCTGTAGCCGGGGACGGTGATCGCACCCTCGGTCAGGGACTTGCTCGCATCGAACAGCTGGGACAGGTCGATGTCGTTGACGTTGCCCATGCCCTCGCAGCGCGGGCACATGCCACCGGTGATGGAGAACTCGGCGCGCTGTTTCATCGGCTTGCCCGGGCCCTTGTCGACCGTGATGGCGCCGGCGCCCTTCGCAGAGGCGACGTTGAAGGAGAACGCCTGTGGCGAACCGAGGTGCGGCCTGCCGAGCCGGCTGAACAGGATGCGGAGCATCGCGTTGGCGTCGGTGACGGTGCCCACCGTCGAGCGCGGGTTGGCGCCGATGCGCTCCTGGTCGACGATGATCGCCGTCGTCAGCCCGTCCAGCACGTCCACGTCGGGACGGGCGAGCGTGGGCATGAAGCCCTGGACGAAGGCGCTGTAGGTCTCGTTGATCATCCGCTGCGACTCGGCGGCGATGGTGTCGAACACCAGGGAGCTCTTGCCGGAGCCCGAGACCCCGGTGAAGACGGTGAGGCGACGCTTGGGCAGGTCGACATCGATGTTCTTGAGGTTGTTCTCCCGAGCACCGTGCACACGGATGACGTCGTGGCTGTCTGCGACGGGCGGGCCCCCGGGGTGGCTGGTGGGCTGGTGGGCGGTATCCATGCTCGTCACCTGCGCGATAGTGCCATGAGGTGTCCCGGTTGCCTAGTGGCAGTGGGGGCCAGCCGACGTTCCCCGCAGACGACCACGACGCCCGCCGAGGCCTAGAAGACGGGCTTGCCTCCGGTGACGCCGACGACCGTGCCACTGACGTAGCTGGCTTCGTCCGAGGCAAGGAAGACATAGGCGGCGGCAACCTCCACCGGCTGCCCGGCGCGGCCCAGCGGTGTGTCGGATCCGAATGACTCCACCTTCTCCGGCTCCATCGTCGCCGGGATCAACGGCGTCCAGATGGGCCCAGGCGCCACGGCGTTCACCCGGATTCCCCGCTGACCGAGTTCTGAGGCCAGGTTAACGGTGAGGTTGTTGAGCGCCGCCTTCGTCGCTGCGTAGTCGAGGAGGTGCGACGACGGGCTGTAGGCCTGGATGGAGGTGGTCACGATGATGCTGCCACCGGCTCCGAGCTGCTTCGCCGCGACCTGGGCGAGCCAGAAGGTGGAAAAGACGTTCGTGGCGAAGGTGCGCTCGATCTGCTCCGGCGGGAACTTCTCGAGCTCGTCATAGCTCTTCTGGAAACCGGCGTTGCACACCAGCACATCCAGCCCGCCCAGTTCCGCCACCGCATCGCTCGCCACCTGGCTGCAGGCTTCATGGGTGCGCAGGTCTGCCGGGACAAGCGCGCAGTGCTGGCCGAACCCTCGAACGATCCGTGCCGTCTCGGCAGCATCGGCTTCCTCCTCGGGCAGGAACGAGATGGCCACGTCTGCCCCTTCGCGAGCGAACACCACCGCGACGGCGCGACCGATGCCGGAATCGCCGCCGGTGATCAGAGCACGCTTGCCCTGCAGTCGCTGCCGCGGCGTCCAGCTCTGCTCGCCATGGTCCGGCTTCGGCTGCAACTCCGCCTCGCTGCCCGGCCATTCCTGCTGCTGGGCCGGGATCTTCGTCAGTTCTGACATCGATGGCTCCCCTTCGTCGGTAGGACTCCCGGGCGGGATACCCGTCTGGTGCCCTGCTGAATCGGTCACACCTGCGTCCGCCCGCTACAGCACGACGATGGCGGCAGCCCACGCCCCCGCCAGCAGCGCCGGAGCGATGCGGGGCTGTGCGAGCCGGCGAACCGCCCAGCTCACGCCGAACACCACGAGTGACCAGAGCAGGGCCAACGCCATGGGCTGCCACCCGAAGGCCCCTGCGGCCAGCCCCACGACGGCGGCGACCCTCACCTCGACCTCCCCGGCACGTCCGCCGGCGAGGCGCCTCGCCGCCAGCCCGACACCGCCGAGGATGAGCAGGCCCACCGGGGCGGTGAGCAGGGCCTCCGCACGCCCGGTGAAGGCAATGTTGACGATGATTCCGTTGGCGGTGAAGAAGGCCGCGGCCGCGAGCACTCTCTCGGCCGAGCCGATGCCGGTGGCCAGCACCGCGAGCAGCCAGGGACCGATGACGGCGAGCGGCAGCCAGACCAGCGCGGCCGAGGGCTGGGCGGACATCGCCGTCCTCAGGCCGAGGGTCACTGCGACGGCCGGTGCGACCCAGCGGATTCGCTCGAGTCCTCCGTCAACCATTGCACTGGTCCCCCGTGGGCCGCCGGCCCGCCGCACCAGCCGCTCCTGCGACCTGCCAACGCCCGCTCCCACGACGGCGGCCGCCGCCGCCAGTCCCAGCATCGTCAATGGTGTCATCTCGCCTCCGCTGGCATCCCCTTACCCGCTGGGCCGCGGTGACGCACCTGGCGGGCGGTCGCACGTATCACCGAGCCGAAGAGGGGGCGCGGGCGGGGTTTGGCCGCCCACCACAAGGGTTACAGGCCCAGGTACCCACACCCACCGTGCGCCTCATCGTCGGCGCACCACCCGAACGGAGCGTCATGGCCACCACCCCACCGCCGGTGTCCGGGGCACCCTCCCCCGAGCAGCCCAGCTACGACGAGCCCACCGTCCCGAACGGTCCGCTTCCCCCGAAGGACGATCAGCGGGGCCCCGATCCGCACACAGCGACCGGCGCTCCGCTGGACGTACCCGACACCATGCTGGGCCAGCAGGGCACCCGGCTCACCACGAGCACGGGGACGCGGCTGCGCGACACCGACCATTCGCTCAAGGCGGGACCGCGCGGACCCCTGCTGCTGGCCGATCACCACCTTCGGGAGAAGATCACCCACTTCGACCACGAGCGGATCCCGGAGCGGGTGGTCCATGCCCGCGGCGCCGCCGCTCACGGAGTGTTCATCGGCAACGGCGCGGCCGAGGGTATCTGCCAGGCGGCCTTCCTCGGTGCCGGCGTCGAGACCGCCGTCTTCGTGCGGTTCTCGACGGTCCTCGGTTCGCGCGGCTCCGCCGACACGGTCAGGGACACGCGCGGATTCGCTGTGAAGTTCTACACCTCCGAAGGCGTGTACGACCTGGTCGGGAACAACATCCCGGTGTTCTTCATCCAGGACGGCATCAAGTTCCCCGACATCATCCACGCAGCCAAGCCGCATCCGGACCGCGAGATCCCGCAGGCACAGTCGGCCCACGACACGTTCTGGGACTTCGTCTCGCTGCACACCGAGGCGCAGCACCACACCATCTGGAACATGTCCGACCGGGGAATCCCGCGGTCCTACCGGATGATGGAGGGCTTCGGCGTCCATACCTTCAGGTTGGTGAACGCGGCCGGCGAGACCAGCCTTGTCAAGTTCCACTGGAAGCCGCGGCTGGGTGTGCACGGGCTCAGCTGGGAGGAGGCCCAGCTGCTGAGCGGGCTCGACCCCGACTATCACCGCCGCGATCTCGCGGACGCCATCGAGGCCGGAGCCTTCCCGCGGTGGGACCTGGGTGTCCAGGTCATGCCCGACACGGAGGACGAGATGTTCGAGGGCATCGACCTGCTCGATCCGACCAAGATCGTGCCGGAGGAACTCTGCCCCGTGCAGGTGATCGGCACGCTCACCCTGAACGCCAATCCGGGCAACTACTTCGCGGAGACCGAGCAGGTTGCCTTCCACGTCGGGAACATGGTGCCGGGCATCGACGTCACCAACGATCCGCTGCTGCAGGTGCGCCTGTTCAGCTACATCGACACCCAGCTCACCCGCCTCGGCGGCCCGAACTTCAACCAACTGCCCATCAACCGTCCGCACGCCGGCGTGAACGACATGTTGCGCGACGGCATGCACCAGACGGCCGTGCATTCCGGGGTAGCTCCCTACCATCCCAACTCCCTGGACGGCGGCTGCCCGTTCCCCGGCGCCGAGGGCGCGTTCATCGAGGTCCCGCAACAGCTGCCACCCAGCACACGCGTGCGGGAGAACCCGGCCAGCTTCGCGGACCACTACAGCCAGGCGCGCCTGTTCTTCCGTTCGCTCACGCGGGTTGAGCGCGACCACGTCGTGGCCGCCTACACCTTCGAACTGTCCCGCTGCTACGAGCAGGTGGTCCGCGAGCGCCAGTTGCAGCGTCTCGCGGAGATCGACACCACCCTTGCCGCAGCCGTGGCGATGGGCCTCGGCCTACACGTGCCTGCACCGCAGGCACCCGACCGGGAGGAAGCCGTGTCGCCGGCACTGGCGATGATCGGGGGCACGTGGCCCGTCGAGGGACGCTTGGTGGGGGTTGTCGTCGGCGAGGACGGAACCGGCGTCGCCGACGTCGTCGAGCAGCTGCGCGCCCATGGCCTCCAGCCCGTCGTCATCGCTCCCACGGGCGGCACCGTCGACGGTGAGCCGGTGCAACGGCCCTACGCCGGCGCGGCCAGCGTCGAACTGGATGCCGTCGTGATCGCATCCCCGGCCCCGCCCGCTGCGGACGCCTGGCCGACCCTGGACGCCAAGGCAGCGACGACGGGCACCGACGACGTCGACGCCCGCATCGTGAAGCTGCTGGCCGAGGCGTGGCGACACTCCAAGCCGATCGCCGCGCTCCCCTCCGCGAGCGAGGTGCTCGTAGGGGCCGCGGTGCCCCTCGACGGCGCGGGCGTCATCCTCGCCGATACGTCCGCAGCGGTCGCTGCGGTGGTGGACCTGCTGGCCCGGCACCGCGTGTGGCAACGATTCGAGCCCGTATCGAGCTGAGAGGAAGCACTATGAGAGCTCTGACATGGCAGGGACGCAACGACGTCCGGGTCGCCGACGTGCCCGACCCGAAGATCGAGCTGCCCACCGACGCCGTGGTGCGGGTCACGTCCACGGCGATCTGCGGCTCAGACCTGCACCTGTACGGACCGTTGACCCCGTTCATGACCCCCGGAGACGTGCTCGGCCACGAGTTCATGGGGATCGTGGAGGAGGTCGGCGCAGACGTCAGGGGAATCGGCCCGGGCGATCGCGTCGTGGTGCCGTTCAACATCGCCTGCGGCGCCTGCTTCATGTGCGCCAAAGGGCTGCAGTCACAGTGCGAGACCACCCAGGTGCACGAGTCCGGCTGCGGGGCTGCCCTGTTCGGCTACACCAGGCTCTACGGCCAGGTGCCCGGCGGCCAGGCCGAGTACGTCCGCGTGCCCCAGGCCCAGTACGGCCCCATCAAGGTGCCGGCCGGGGGCGTCGACGAGCGCTGGCTGTTCCTCTCCGACATCCTGCCCACCGCCTGGCAGGGGGTCTCCTACACCGACATCGAGGTGGGAGACACGGTCGCGGTGATCGGCCTCGGCCCCGTGGGCCAACTCGCCACGCGCAGCGCCTGGCAGCAGGGGGCAGCGCGCGTGATCGGCGTCGACCTCGTGCCCGAGAGGCTGGCGATGGCCGCCGGCTTCGGTGTCGAACTCGTGGACGCCTCACAGGTCGACGATGTGCCCGCAGCGATCCGCGAGCTGACCGGGGGGCGAGGGGCGGACCGGGTCGTCGAGGCTGTCGGCATGGAGGCCCACGGCTCACCGGTGGCAGAGGCGGCAGCGACGGCTGTGACGAGCCTGCCCAGGCCGGTGGCGTCGAAGCTGATGCAGACCATGGGTGTCGACCGCATGGCAGCGCTCGACACCGCGTTCAGCTCTGTCCGTCGGGGTGGCACGGTGTCGATGGTCGGCGTGTACGGCGGTGCGGCCGACCCGTTCAACCTGATGCAGCTGTTCGACCGCCAGGTGAGCATCCGCATGGGTCAGGCGAACGTCCGTCGGTGGAGCGACCGCCTGTTCGAGTTGCTCTCCCAGGACGACGACGTGTTCGGCGTCGAAACCCTGGCGACCCACCACCTGCCGCTGGAGATGGCGTCCGAGGCCTACAAGGCCTTCCAGGACAAGGAGGACGGCTGCCTCAAGGTCGTGCTGAAGCCCTGACCCACCCCTGAACCGCGGGGACGGTTCCTCCGGCTCACCGTTGAACCGGAGGAACCGTCCCCGCGGTTCAGGGGAGCAGGATGGAGCGATGAAGGTTCTGTTGATGGCCGACACCCACGTCCCCAAGCGCGCCCGCGACCTTCCGTCGGCACTCTGGGCTGCTGTCGCGGACGCCGACCTGGTGATCCATGCCGGCGACTGGGTGGAGGCGGACCTGCTCGACCTGCTCGAGGACCGTTCACGCCGACTGCTCGCGTGCTGGGGCAACAACGACGGCCCTGACCTGCGTACACGGCTGCCGGAGGTGGCGCGGGCAGAGGTCGAAGGCGTGCGCCTCGCCGTGGTGCACGAGACCGGCCCTGCGGACGGGAGGGAACGGCGTTGTGATGCCGCGTTCCCCGACCTCGACCTGCTGTGCTTCGGCCACAGCCACATCCCCTGGGACAGCACCACGCCCGCCGGGCTGCGCCTGCTGAATCCCGGCTCCCCCACAGACCGCCGGCGCCAGCCTCACCACACCTACCTCACCGTCGAGCTGGCCGCAGGGAGGATCATCCGAGTCCGGCTGCACCGCCTGCCACAACAGAGACCACGGTCATAGGTTGTGCCGTCGCGCGCGGGGTATTTTCGGCACATGAGCGAGAAGCTGAAGGACCTGGCCGCAGAACTGACACGGGTGGATGCGGCCATCCAGGATGTGCCGCTGTACGCCGACCCGACCGATCCAACCTCGAGCTTCAGTGACCAGCTGGTCGACCTGATCGCCCGCGAGGAGGAGCTGATCGGGCTGATGATCCGGCAGGCCCGCGACGACGTGTCCCGCGCGGAGCCGGAGATGGTCGGCGCCGACGGCAACTGACACCTGCCGGCAGCAGTCAGTCACGCAGGACGCGCTCCCATGCCGTGCGTGCCAGGGCCGTGTGCAGCAGGCCGAGCCTTCCGTTCGCGCGCAGGGCAGACCGCGCGGCGTTGAATCCACAGGCGCCGTGCACGCCCCCTCCGGGATGGGCGGATGCGCTGGCAAGGTACAGGCTGTCGATGGGCGTCTCCGGACGGCCGAGTCCCGGCGTCGGCCGGAAGACCAGTTCCTGATGGATGGCTGACGTGCCCGCGTTAAGCGCGCCGTCGACGAGGCTGGCGTTGGCTGCTTCGAGGTCGGCAGGGCGCTGCACGGTCCTGGCCAGCACCGACGCCGCGAGACCCGGCGCCACCCGCTCCACGGCGTCCTCTACCCGCCGCACCTGTTCCTCGACGGCCGCAGCGTCGGCCGCGTGGCGCCGGGGCAGGTGGGTGTAGGCCCACGCGGACTCCGTCCCTACCGGTGAACGGGACGGATCGGCAGTGGTCATCTGGCCGAAGAGGATGAACGGCCGCTGCGGCATCCGGCCGACGCTGAGGTCGGCGCCGACGTCGACGAACCCGTCCACATCGACGCCGAGGTGCACCGTCCCCGCCGGCCCGGTGGCCGCGTTCAGCCATGGCACCGGGGCGTTGAGCGCCCAGTTCAGCTTGAGGGTGGCGTTGTCCCAACCGAACCTGACGATGTCCCCGCGCAGCCGTGTGGGCAGGAGCACCTTGCCGAGCAGTTGCGAGTAGAGGAAGGGCGCGGGCACATCGGCGAGGATCGCGCGGCGGGCCGTGATCACCGAGCCATCAACGAGGCGCACCCCGTAGGCGCGACGGCCGCGGACCAGCACCTCCGCGACAGGTGCGTTCGTACGCACCTGCACGCCGAGCGACTCGGCACGGGCAGCCAGCGCGTGGGCGAGGACGCCGGCGCCGCCACGCGGCACGGGAAAGCCGACGTCCTGGCCGAGCATGGCGAGCAGCCAGCCGAACATTCCGCTGCCGGCACCGTCGGGCGGGATGTCGGCGTGCATGGCGTTGCCGGTGAGGAGCAGCCGCCCGCCGTCGCCGCGGAAGGTCTCCTCCGCGAGGCGTCGCACCGGGGTCACGGCCAGCCGCGCGAGCCGCAGGGCGCCGGCCGCCTTCAGGACGCCGAGCAACCGCGCGCCTGCTGCCACCGGCGGGAACGGGGTGAACAGGGCGTCGAGCACCCCGTTGCGCACCCGACGCCACTGCGCGAAGAGGTGGAGCCAGGCGTCCCCGTCTCCCGCGCCGAAGTCGTCCAGGCCTGCTGCCGTGCGGCCGGCGTCCCGGTGCAGGACGGCTGACCTGCCGTCGTCGAGCTGATGGGCGAGGACGGAGGGTGCCTGCACCCATTCCAGGCCGTGCCGATCGAGCTCGAGGTCACGGATCAGTGGGCTCGCGGCGGCGAGTGGGTAGAAGGCGCTGAACAGGTCGCTGGTGAAGCCGGGGGCAGTCACCTCGGAACTGCGCACGGCTCCTCCCACCTCGGCCTGCGCTTCGAGGATGATGACGTCCCAGCCGGCGTCCGCGAGGGCGTTGGCGGCCACCAGACCGTTGGGTCCCGCGCCGATCACGATCGCGTCGCACGAGGCGGTCCGGGCGTCCATGCCTCCCCCTTGTCCGAGCTCCGGCGGCCACACGGGTACCTCAGCGTCAGGCTGCAGCGGTAGCCCCTTCCCGGCCAGCATTGCACGGGGTGTGGCTCCGAACCCCGCCCGCCGGGCTGCAGCATCGCTTGTTACACGCAGCGAGCTTGCTGGACCTTGGGAAGACCTGCAGAGCCGAAATGAACCCGGTGGCGAATTACGGCAGGGAGCACGGTGCTGATCGACAGCGCCGGAAGGACCTCCTTGGCGAGCGGGCGCGTCCAACGCGCCCGCATTCTGAGGCCGAAGAGCGAGCTCTGACCGAGTCTCACCCGGACCGATCGATTGGGAATTTCGGAGTTCCCTGCGGGTCTTACGATCGCTTCCGCTGTGAACCGTGCCCCGAGGTGCGCCAATTCGGATTCCGCGGACAGGCGCGCGCGGACGCTGCTTGTCATCCGAACGGGTGACGTAAGAACTACGCAGCCCAGTTGGCATGCGATCAGGCGGTCACCGTCTAGTATTGAAATAACGCAGCCACCGTTTCGGGGGGAATGTAGAGGCTGCATCGGCGGGGCGGAGATCCGGGGGGACTTCCGCCCCGCCTTAAATTCTGCAGGACTGGCGCTCCGGCTCGTCGTCCCGAACGGCAAGCCCGCTGAGCCGAACCCCGGGCACCAGAGCCGCTTGCCCGACCAGGAGCCGACCGGCAGAGTCGGGACATGCGAATCCTTGTGCTCGGTGGCACACACCATGTCGGTCGGGCGATCGTCGAGAGCGCCCTGGCCCGCGGGGACGATGTCACCACCCTGACACGAGGCGAGAGCGGGCCGCCGGCCCCCGGAGCCTCGGCACGCCACGCCGATCGCACCGACCCGGTTGCCCTTGCCACAGCCCTGGGAGATGACGAGTGGGACGCGGTCTTCGACACCTGGTCGCTGGCGCCGCGTGTCGTGCTGGACAGCGCCCGGCTGCTCGCCGGAAGGGCCGGTCACTACACCTACGTCTCGTCCCGGTCGGTGTACGTCTGGCCGATCCCGGTGGGGGCCGACGAATCGGCGCCGATCGTGGCCGGCGACCCGGCGAGCGAGGCTGCGTCCGACTACGCCGAGGCCAAGCGGGGTGCCGAGCTCGCCGCACAGGAGGGATTCGCCGGGCCGGTGCTGGTGGCGCGTCCCGGTCTGATCATCGGGCCCTACGAACGGGTGGGACGGCTGCCCTTCTGGCTTCGCCGGATGGAGCGGGGCGGGCAGGTGCCCTGCCCCGGACCGCCCGACCGACCCCTGCAATACATCGATGGCCGTGACCTTGCCGAGTGGGTGCTGGACACGGCGGAGCACGGAGTCACGGGGGCGTTCAACACGGTGAGCAGGCCGGGGCACACCACGATGGGGGAATTGCTGGGGCTGTGCCGCACGGTGGCCGGCTCCGAAGCGGAGCTCGTGTGGGTGAGCCCGGAGGCTGTTGCCGCCGCGGACGTCGCCCCGTGGACGGAGTTGCCCATCTGGCTCCCGCCGACGGGTGAGTACGCCGGCCTGCATGACGGGGATGTCTCAGCCGCGTTCGCCGCCGGACTCACCTGCCGGCCGGCCTCGGAGACCGTGGCGGACACCTGGGCCTGGCTGCAGGCAGAGGGGCTCCCTGCGCCCGCACATCCCGAGAGGGGCGCGATCGGGATGGACGCCGCAGCCGAGGCTCGACTGCTCCAGCAGTAAGGCGGTGTGGGTGGCCACGGGACGCACGCCTCCCGGCGGAAGCGCACGGGAACGAGAGACGCCACCTGCACGGCGAACCCGATCCGCAGGAAGCACTGGCAGCGCCTGACGCCGCACTCATGTGACCCCGGGCTGGTCGCGGCAGAGGGCGCTGCGACGGGTGCGCTCCTAGTCAGTCCCCGTTTGGGGACTTGAGCCAGGCTCCTTGGGCCGACAGAGTTGCTTCGAGGCGGAGCCGGCCCATCCGGTCGGCAAGCATCTGGCTCGACGAGCACCGGTCTGTGTCGACCGGCGTTGATGTCGACCGATGACGGTGCACGCGGTAACCAGCGAAGGGGTGGCGAGATGCGGTCAACGCAGGCTGCCCGCACGGTCCTGTTGTGGGCAATGTGGCTCCTTGCCGGAGCCTACCTGGTCATGCTCGTGCTGCACGCCGCCGGCATCGGCCCGTCGTGGGACGGGTGGTTCGGCAACCTGGTTGACAACTGGCTGGGTCTCCTCACGGTGTGGGCCCCTGTGGCTGTGTGCTGGCTGGCAGCCGTTCGGGCACGACGCCGTCGTCCCGATGTCCTGCTCGCCGCTGCTGCCGTCACGTCGTACGCGGTCGGAGACACGTTCTATCTCGTGACGAGCTTCGGTGGCGGCACGGTGCCGTTCCCCTCGGTGGCCGATATCGGCTACATGCTCGTCTATCCGTTGCTCCTGTCCGCGTTGGCCTTGACGGTTCGGCGCAATGCGCGTGGCCTGGCTCCCTGGGTGTGGCTGGATTGTGCGGTTGGCTCACTGGGTGCTGCGGCGGTGTTGGCCGTCGTGATGCAGCCGGTACTGGGTTCAGGCGACGGATTGTCGCCGCTGGCGACGGTGGCCGCGATCGGGCCACCGGTGTTCGATCTCGTGCTCGTTGCCTTCATCGCCGGCGTCGCGTCGTTGCGCGACGTAGGGATGGGTATCCGCTGGATCCTTCTGGCCTCGGGCCTGTTGGTGTTCGCTGCGACCGACGTGTCCTACGGGCTGCAAGTGACCTCGGACACGTACGTTCTCGGCACGCCACTGGATGCGGGATGGGCTATCGGGCTCGCGCTCATGGCGACCTGGGTGGATTTCGCCTCCAGAACCAGGCCCAGCGCCATTTCCTCGCCGGGTCGCACCACTCGAGCTGCTGCCATGGCCGTGTCCTCCGTGGCCACCGTCGCCGGGGTGGCCGTGCTGGTTGTCAGCAGCCAAATGACCGTTCCGCCACTGGCGCTCGGCCTTGCCGCCGGGGCGCTGCTGGCGGCGGCAGCGCGCACCCAGTTGACCAACAGGCTTCTCGAACGGATGGCACATCAACGTCTCGTGGCCGCGGCGACCGACGAGCTGACCGGCCTGCCCAACCGGCGAGCCTTCTACGCCGAGGGGCACTCCCGCCTGGTCGATCCGACGAACCGTCGCCAGGCGCTCCTCATGCTGGACCTCGACAGGTTCAAGGATGTGAACGACAGCTATGGCCACCGCGCTGGCGACCGATTGCTCACGCAGGTGGGTGCGCGGCTGCGCGAATCCCTCCGCGGCGACGACGCCCTCGCCCGCCTCGGCGGCGACGAGTTCGCGATTCTTCTGGACGACTCCGGCCGCGACGAGGCCCTGCATGCTGCGGCACGCCTGGCAAGGGCGTTGGCCGAGCCGGTGAGCGTGGAGGGAACCGAGCTCGGCATCGGCGTCAGCATCGGCATCGCACTGTTCCCCGACGACGGAGCCGATCTGAGCCAACTGCTGCACAAGTCGGATCTGGCGATGTACAAGGCGAAGACGACCCGGGAGGGGTGCCATGTCTACAGCCCCGCAGACGGTGTCGACGCCACCACCTCCCTGAAGACGGTCCACGAGCTGCGAACCGCCATCGAGAAGGACCAGCTCGTGCTGCACTACCAGCCGAAGGCGGATCTCGAGACCGGCGAGGTGCACGGCGTCGAGGCGCTGGTGCGCTGGGAGCACCCCACCCGTGGGCTCCTCTACCCGGGCGCGTTCCTCAGCCTCGTCGAAGAGGCAGGGCTCATGAGCCAACTCACGCAGGTAGTGCTCGCCAAGGCCCTGGACCAGGTGGCTGAATGGCGTCAGGGCGGGCAGCCGCTGACCGTCGCGGTCAACATCTCGGCGAGTTCCCTGTCCGACGACGACCTGCCCGACCGGGTCGCCGTGATGCTCGCCGTCCGAGGACTTCCTGCCGAGGCATTGCAGTTGGAGATCACGGAAGAGTTCGTTATGGGTGACCGTGATCTTGCCGGCGTCATCCTGACCAGGCTGCACAACAGCGGGATCACGATCTCCGTTGACGACTTCGGGACCGGCTACAGCTCACTGTCTTACCTGCGGGACCTACCCATCGACGAGATCAAGCTCGACAACTCCTTCGTGATCCCCATGACTGGCGACGCCCGCGCCTCTGCCCTGGTCTCGTCCACCATCACCCTCGCCCACAGCCTTGGCCTGCGCATCGTCGCCGAGGGCGTCGAGACGGCCGCGGCGTACACCGAGCTCAGCCGCATGGGATGTGACGAGGCACAGGGCCACTTCATGTCGAGGCCGGTCCCCGCCGACGAGCTTCATCGCTGGCTCATCCACTGGCAGGGGCTTGCCGAATCCGCCGAGCTTCCGCGCCTCGACCCGGTCAAGGTCTGAGGGGCCGGACGTGCGCACCAACATCGTTCCCGCCCCGCTCGCCGACGGCCACCCCGAGGGACTCCGGATCGTGCACCCGCTGTCGTGGGCCGGCAGCTCTGACCAGCCGCGGCGCGACCTCACGGTGGAAGCTGATGGCTTGCCAGGTTGGCTGGCCAGGCTCGCCTTGACCGACTACTGCTCGATCGAGGTGCTGCGAACTGTCGCCAGGAGCGCCGGGGTGGAGGTCTCCCGCGGCGTGGTCCGTGCCTTGGTCGCGAACATGGAAAGCGCCGGCCTCTTGCGCGAGTCGGGAGTGGGAGGAGTCTTCCTCCTCCGCGCGGAGGTTGCAGCCGGCTGGCTGGCCGAAATCGAGCGGAGCGATCCCGGAGTTGGGGAGGTCCGTAGGCAGCTGGCTTCCGCCGGATTGGCGCAGCCGCCTGGAGGCGTCGGGCCGAGACTGGCGGCGTTGGCGCTGGAATCGGGCGACTGGGCCAGTTCGGAGGCCGCCTGGAGGTTGTACCCGTCGGGTGACCTGATGGCGGATCCCAAGGTGCGCGCAGGATACGCCGGGGTGCCGAATGAGTTGCGGGTGAAGTACCCGGGGCTCAGCATCGCAGCCGCCATTGCATCGTCGTACGACGTCGAGTCCGATCGCCTGGACCTCGATCACATGGCGACGGCCCTGATCCGGGAGGGTCGAACCCTCCACGGCGGTTGGCAGCAGCACGCCAATCCGGAAGCGAGGGTTGTCGCTGGAACGCTGTCGCTGCTCGCGCAGGCCGCCATGCCAGGTTCGGCCGCTGAGGCACCGGCTGCGCTTGAGGTGCAGACCTACGAGAAGCTGGTCGAAGTCATCCGTGACGCATCATTGTCCCAGGGTGCGCTGACCGCCCGGGCGTTGACCCTGTTCCACTCCGCTGTCGCGCTCATCTCGCTCTTGCGGGGCGACTGGCCCAGGGCCCGCAAGGAAGCCGAGTTCGCGCTGATCCTCAATGACGGGTGCGGAGTGCCGGGCTTCCTGGCTGCTCTCGTGATCGGGCTCTCCTGCGCGGTGACCGGAGATTCGCAAGGCTCCGCCGTCGCCGAAGCGTTCCTCGCCGGACACGCCGCGCACGGATGCCGTCCACATGCCTGGCTGGAGCCAGCGTTCCACCTGGTGCACGCCGGGGAGGCGCTGCGCGCACTGAACCGGGATGCGGCACGGCACTACCTGCGGCTGCACGACCTCGAGGCGTCCCGTACGCAGTGGCTCAGCGCGCCGCCCCTTCACGCAGCCCTCCTCAGCACGGCATCGATCCTCTGGGACGATCCCGAGCACGGGCTGGCCAGGTTCGACTCCCTGGTGCCAGGACTGGTCACCGAGAACCGACTCGCCAACCCCTGGGCCTGGCTGCTGGTCAGGTCTCGCGCCGAGCTTCTGCTCGCACTGGGGGCCGCCAGTCAGGCGGAGCGCATGATCCTCCAGTTGACGACGGCCGCAGACGGCGTGGTCTCATCCGTGCCGGCCGCATGGTTCGACCTCTGCGCCGGCCGCCTCAGCGACGCTCTCGCCACGGCCGACGAGGGGATCTTCGAGTCCCGCCTTTCACTCGCCGACCGGGCCTTTCTCTATGCGGTGAAGAGCGCGGCGCTTCTGCAGGCCGGGGCCGCCGACGAACTGGTCGGGTCGGCGGCGAGAGCTGCCTGCGTGACCTGTGAGCGGGCGGGCACGCTGGTGCCGTTCGCCGTCCTTCCCGGACCGATCAGACAGCGGCTCGTGACCGAGCATGGCAGGCACCACGACGACGACAGGTGTTACCTCAGCCGAGCTGTCCACAACGGTGCTTTCGAGCATCTCCGGGACGGCACGCTGGACGTCCCAAGCGCGTTGAAACTCACTCGCCGCGAAGAGGTACTGCTGCCACTGCTGGCAACCGCAGCGAGCGTCCCCGAAATCGCGAACCAGCAGTTCGTCTCGGTGAACACGCTCCGCAAGCAGGTCGTCACACTCCGCCAGAAGTTCGGCGCCGCGTCACGCGACGACCTCGTTCGGAAAGCACACGAGGCAGGGCTGCTCAACCGGACAGCCAAGTCCGGGTCACGGATGGACGGTGGGACGGGACCTATTGCCCGCGCCGCTTCCTGAAACAAGGCCAGGTGCGGCGAGGGCGCGGCAGGTCGTGCCATCCGGCGCCTCTTCCGGCGCGATCGCTGCCCGCGAGGTGGACAACGCTTACCCGAAGATTCTCGACAACGCTTCGTGCATCACGGCGGAGTCGGCCTCCAGCCCTGTCCAGAGCCGGATCCCGATCCTTCCCTGGTTGACCAGCATGCCCAGCCCGTCGATGGTGCGGCAGCCCCGCTCTGCTGCAGCAGCGAGGAAGCCCGTGCGGGGCGGGTTGGGGATCACGTCGGCGACCACCGTCCCCGCGTTGAGGGTGGCGAAGTCGACATCCGGCACCGCGTTGTCGGGGAACAGCCCGATGGAGGTGGCGTTGACCAGCACGTCGACCTCCCCTACCACCACGGGCGTCGCCCACGGCTCGAAGCTCACTCGCGCCGAGGTGACGGCCGCGACGTGGGCGGCGAGTTCGCGTCCCCGCTGCTCTGCCCGGTTCACGATGCGGATCTCGGATGCACCCGCGCGCGCCAACTCGATCGCGATCGCCCGCGCCGCACCGCCTGCGCCCAACAGCACGACCCGCGCACCCCGCGGATCGGCAACCCGCGAGAGCGACGTCAGAAAGCCCAGCCCGTCGGTGTTCTCGCCGACCAGCCGGCCGTCCCGGATCACCACGCAGTTCACCGCGCCGATCAGGCGGGCGGACTCAGCGACCTCGTCGAGGTGATCGATCACCGCGACCTTGTGCGGCAGCGAGCAGTTGAAACCCAGCCATCCCATCGCCTTCGCCCCGCGGACCGCGTCGCCCAACGACTCCGGCGGCACGTCGCACGTGAGGTAGCGCGCATCCAGCCCCAGCGCGCGGTATGCAGCCTCGACCATCACCACCGTCGGATTCTCGGCAGCGGGTCGGGCGAACAGGCCGGTAAGGGCGCTGAGGAAGGACGGGGTCGGCATCACCCCAGTCTGGCACTGTGGAGGAGCGGTAATCCCCAGAGTGCCGTGGCTGCGTCCCGATCTGGCAAGGCGTGTCGAGTGACCGAGGGTCTGCGCGCAAGACGGGGTCGAGCGACTGAGGTTGTAGGTGATCGAGTCAATGCCGATCTCCAGGTAGGGGTAACGGCCGACGGGGTCGGGGCCGTGCCAGCAGCCGACACCCTGGGAGCAGGCTCGAAGTGAGCGAAGGGGCTGAACTTCGGCGAGGGCGTTGACCATCGCTGCACGGTGAAGCCCTTGCCGTCCCTGGAGGCGCGGGAGCGGTCGTCGGAGACAAAGTCGACGAGCTCGCCGTCGCTGTCGAACAGCAGGTCTGCGGTGACAAGCGCAGGCAGCCTGGAGTCGGCGGATGCTGGCTACGAGCGGAGTGTTGTCAGCGGAGAGCGGTCACCCACAGACCACCGGTGCCCAAAGGGATCGGTGAAGCCGCCCTGTCGATGCGTCCCCCAGGGGGCGTCGTGGTCGATCACAGGCTCCACGTCTGAGGCTCCCGACCTTGCGGCTCGCGCCACCAGCTCCTCAGGTGCGCTGACGAACACTTCGACACGGGTGGTCGTCAGGCCCGCCTCCGTCGGACTGGTCTCCTGTTTCTTGCCCGGCACCGCTTCGTGCAGGAGGAACGGGGCTCCGTGCAGGTGGAGCGCGGCGACCCCACCCAGGTCCCACATCAACTCGGCACCCAGGGCTTCGGTGTACCAGGCAACCGCCGCTGCCGCATTGGAGACGATCAGCATGACCGACAAGGTGGGCGGCTCTCCCTGTTCCATGACTGACCAGCATGGCACCGGCCACCGACACCAGCCAGTGCCCCTGAAATTGCCCTTCGGCGAGGATGAACGGTCTCGGTGCGGCAGAAGCGGCTATCCGTGCGGTTGCACTGACCCTGCACCATTGCTCGGCGCCGAGCTCCGGCGACTGGGACGAGAGTGGCCACATGATCGGACGCGTCGGCGGGTCGGCCGGGGTGATCGGGCCGGGTCTTTTCGTGGGCGCGGCTTCGCGCGCGGGACCGATTCTGCTCGGCAGCATCGGCGCCGGCTTGTTGTTGTCTGGGCCGTTCGTGATGGACCCCGCCGGCACAGCGCCTGCTGCGATGAGCTGGCACGGTCTTGTCCACGGCGTTCTTGGCTCGGTGGGGTGGTGTGGTTTCAGACGGTGACTGTGAGCTGGGGTCGGGGGTCTTCATGTGGATGGTGTCGATGGTTCGGCGCATCCTGGTTTCGGAGGGGTTCCCGGCAGTCGGACGAACCCGTAGACGGTCAGGCTGCAGGTGCCAGGCGCCACCACACCGGGCCGCGGCGCCACTTGCCGAAGCCGGCATCCGCATAGGTCTCCCGCAGGCGCACCAGCGCCGCAGTACGCTGCGGGCCCCTTCGCATCGGGCGTCCGGCCTCGATCTCCGGTTCGGGTTCCAGCACGACCAAGGTGGTCTCCGGGTCCAGACGGAGCACCTGCAGGACCTGGGTGATGATGTGGCCGGTGATGCGGGAATCCCGCCACAATTCCTGGATGCGGATTTCGCCGATGAGCACCACCGCGTCGGGCGTTGCCTCGGCGTACTTGTCCAGGCTTGTGCGGATTTCATCGGCGGCGTTGGCAAGGTTGAGGGCGTCGGCACTTATCGCGTCGGCGGAGGTCGCGAGCAGGACCTCGGTCGACTCGAATGCGATCAGTCCACTGACGGTACCGACGCAGGTCAGTTCGCCTGCGTCGACGTCACGGACCATGACGTCGGCGTGCAGGCCGCGCAGAAGGTCCTTCTGGTCGTCCCCGACGCGGTCGATCGACACAGACTCGATCCACACTGTTACGGGATCTACGTTGATTCGGGTCACCTTTCGATCATGCGCTTGGCTGCGCCGAAAGGCTCGGCATCGGTTTCTTGTACTGAGTGCAGGTTGCCGCGACCATCTGTGGACGATACGCGGAGTTGACGGTTCGACGTACGAAGTCTTTGAGCGGGAACGAACGAAACGCTCGGTCCACAGGCACCTGTATAGGGATACCCAGACGCTTCACCTTCGGCGTCCAGCGTCCTGACTGGGTACTCGGCATACGCCGCGTACGCACCAGCACATCGGCGGTACCGGTCGTTGGGGCGCCCGAGCGGCCCGTGACCGCCAGCACCTTCAGACCCCGTGGGTTGAACACCGGCTGCCCTGCGGAATGGTCGCTAGCATCCCGCCCGCACGCGGCCACTCCAGCACATGACCCTGCCCGGTGGCCCGAAGGTCGGCATGAGTCACACGTTCAGGGTCAGACCCTGAACGGGGCAACACTGACGCTATCGACGGTGGTTGGCCCCCATCAGACCCCGACCGGGTGACTTCTCTTGTCCGAATCTCACAATCGGCCGTTTCTGGTGGCTCCAGCGGAGCTCGTGGCAGCGTCGCCGTCGGTCCAGTGCATAGAACCCAACCCACATGTTGATACTCCGCAACCAGGACTCCCTGCTGCGGTCGTGGCGCTCGGCCGCACGGGCGGGATCACCATCAGCGCGAGCGGATCACGATCTATCCCCGCGCGATGGCGTCCTTAATCGCTTGTGCGTCGTCGTGCAGGAGCGACCTCTCGCGTTCTGGTGGTTCGGTCTTGATGGTCCAGCCGTCCCCTGGGTAGCGAGGGATGACGTGAAGGTGGAAGTGGAAGACCGTCTGGAAGGCAACTTCGCCGTCACAGAGCAGGACGTTGATTCCCTGGCAGCGCAGCCTTGAGCGTCGCAGGGCTCGTGCCATGTCATGACCGACCGACCATACGTGGCCGCTGGTGGCCACATCGAGGTCCTCGAGACCCACCGCGTGTTCGCGTGGCACGACGAGAAGGTGGCCGGGCGTGACTGGATTCACGTCCATGAAGACCACAACGGTCTCGTCCTCGTACACCAAGCTGGCCTCGACCTGTCGGGCAACAATGGCGCAGAAGATGCACCCCTGCGCCAACGATGTCGCATCCTGTGTCATGCGCGCAATAGTCCCATTGCGTCCAGACGGGTGCTACTCCGTTGATGCTCGGGCCAGGCCTCTGCCGACAGCTCATCGGCAGGATCGCACGCACGGAGCGCGGTAGAACCGCATGTTCGAACCGGGAGCGTCTTCTGCTGTCGCGAGTTCGCAAGTCGATCGGCCAGCATGTGCTCAGGCCCGAGCACTCGGCCATCTGGGTGTGGAATCACGACATGACGAGATCCGACCGCCCGGCGTGAACTCAGATCAGTGCGTTTGTCATGGGAATGGCCGAAGGTACTCTCGGTGGATGAGCGTTGAGGCTTGTGATCGTCGTGTCTCCCATCGCCCGGGTGAGGCGTCGGCGCCCCGGGTGGAGCATCGTGACGGGGTATGGCACTTGCGCTCGACCGAGGCGGTCCGCCAGGTGTTGCGGGAGAAGGACGCCACCACCCAGGCGGGGTTCAGCGCTGAGTTGATGCCTGCGAGCGTCGGAGAGCGGCCCATCTTGTTCATGGACGGTGAGAAGCACCGCACGCAGCGCGCAAAGGTGGCGCGCTTCTTCGCGCCGAAGACGGTGGCGAACCGCTACCGCGAGCTGATGGAGAACCGCGCGGACGTCCTCGTCGCTGAAGCGGTCGCCGCCACCACGTTTCACCTCGACCACTTGACGCTGCGTTACTCCACTGAGGTCGCGGCGCAGGTGATCGGCCTGACCAACTCGAATGTCGACGGCATGGCCAGGCGGCTTGAACGGTTGTTCGTGCAGCCGAACCGGAGCCCCCAGTCGAGACGCAAGGGAGGTCGACTCAACGAACTGTGGCACATGGTCCGCGGCCACACCCCGATGCTGGCCTTCTACCTCGCAGACGTCCGGCCCGCTATTGCCGCGCGGCGTCGGGTGCCGGCCGAGGATGTCATCAGCCACCTGCTGGCCGAGGGCTACCGAGATGCGGCGATCCTCATCGAATGCGTGACTTTTGGCGCGGCGGGCATGGCCACCACCCGCGAGTTCATCTCGATGGCGGTACTGCACCTGCTCGCCGACGCCGACCTGCGGGACCGTTACCTGGTCGCTCAGGAGCCCGAACGTCGCGACGTTCTTCACGAGATCCTGCGTCTGGAACCGATCATCGGACACCTGTACCGCCGCGCGACACGCGACATCGACATCTCGGCGGATGGGGAGACGCTCCACATCCGCAAGGGCGATCTCATCGACCTCTATCTGCGGCAGGCCAACAGCGATGAGGCCACAGTAGGTGAGTGCCCTCTTGACCTACGCCCCGGGCGTCCCCTGCCGCGCGGCATCGGCCCGGAAATGATGAGCTTCGGTGACGGACACCACAAATGCCCCGGCAACACCTTGGCGATCCAAGAGACCGACATCCTTCTCACCCGGCTGCTGCGCCACAACCTGGTTGTCGCGCACGCGCCGGTGATGGCTTGGCACGAGCTCATCGCCGGCTACTCCCTTCGCGAGTTCATACTCACCGTGTCAAAGCCACTGCCCATTGCGAACGACCATTGACCCGGTGGTGCCCGGCCCACCTTGACCCCCCCACCGCCCCACCAAATCACCTAACGGCCGCATTATGCGCGCGTTCGGGGGAACGAAAGCCGCGGCGTGAGGAACCTAGAAAGCAGCTTCAGAAGGTCTGGGTGTGTACGAGTCTGTTCAGTGGGCATGTGCCTGGTCACCGCCCGGTAGGGTCCGGGCGCGTGGGCCACTTCTATCCCCTTTGGTATCGCGCAACTCGTCCAATTCGCGTTGGTTTCACTGTTCGCCGCGGGTCTGGTGATCCTGTGGGGGCCTCGCTGTTCGAAACCGCCAACGCGCCGAAAGCGCACGCCAACTGAGCGGGACGGCCTCTTGAGGTGAGCGGCGCGGAAGGCGGCAATGGGGACGTTCCCCGGAGGAAAGTGCGACCCGCCCGGGCTCACCGTCGTTGGGGCCGGGCGCCCGTTCAGCGGTACCGGCGGGACGAGGACGCGGCCGGCCCTTCGGGCCGCCAGCACGCGACGCTTACCGGTCCGGCGTACATGAGGTTGCCGCGATGAATGTGGCTGCTCGCGGTGTTCCCGGGTCTGTCGGTGGTCTGCCCTAGCGTTGGGGATCGTGGCGACGTTTGGAGTGCACACCGTCTTCATCCCTGGATGGCTCTGCTCGGCGCGGCTGTACGACCACCTTGTGCCCGTCGCCTGGGCGCACGGGGCGGTGACGGTGGCCGACAGCCGCCGTGACGACACCGTCCACGGCATGGCAGCCCGGCTCCTCGACCACGCGCCGGAACGGTTCGTGCTTGTGGGGATGAGCCTGGGCGGTTATGTCGCCCACGAGGTCCTGCGTCAGGCGCCCGACCGGGTCATTGGGCTGGCATTGATCAGCACCTCCGCGCGACCCGACTCAGCCGAACAGCTCGCGAACTGGCAGAGCCGACGGCAGGCCGTGCTGGAGGGCCGGTTCGACGAGCTCGTGGAGGCTGTGTTCTCGGTCCTTCCCGACCCGGCCAACGCGGCGGACGAACACCTGCGGGCGTGGTGGCGGCTGATGGCCCACGAAGTCGGCGCGCAGGCGTGCGTGTCCCAGCTCGATGCGGTGATGGCACGCCCAGACCCGCGTCCCGGGCTGGTCGCCATCACCTGCCCCACTGCTGTCGTCCACGGCATGGGAGACCAAGCCATCACCCCCGAGAACGCCGACGAGACAGCTGAGGCGATCCCTGGCGCTGTCCTTACTCTCGTCGAGCGCGCCGGCCACATGCTGCTGCAAGAGCAGCCGGCCGCCGCTCAGGCTGCGCTCACCGCCCTGCTCGACCGGGTGACGGCAACCAGCTGATCCCGCCGCGACACAACGCTATGGCTGCCACGGACCCGCGACCCGACACCACGAGCAGGTCTTGCGGGTCACCAAAGCCGGCGACCATGGAGAGCCGGCCCAATCGCGGCCAGTGAGGACGTTCCGCGCCACCGTGCACCCTGCGGCGGACGGTCGCGCGGGAACGCGCAAACCTGGCCTTCGAGAGTGCATTGGTGCCTAGAGTGCTGACATGGTTGCCCGGATTCCGATCTCCGTCGCCGCTCTCGTACGCGACGGCCTCGTGCTCCTCGTGCATCGCCATCCATCGCGGCGGTGGTATCCCGATTGCTGGGACCTCGTGGGCGGACATGTCGAGTCGGGCGAGTTGCCTCACCGAGCCATCAGTCGGGAATGTCTCGAAGAACTCGGTGTCCAGGTCTACGACCCCCTACCCATCCCGATGACGGTCAGCAACCCAGCCCTCGACAAGCATGCGTTTCTCGTCACGCGCTGGGAAGGGGAACCTTTCAACGCCGCACCTGAGGAACACGACGATCTTCGGTGGTTTCATCCCAGTGATCTCGCAGGCTTGAGGATGGCAGACCCGGCCAACCTGCCGAGCATCCTGAACGCCGTGCAGCTCGCAACCGACTAGCCGTAGCGAACCGCGCGATCATCGGCCTGATCGTGCGTGCGCGAACCCCGAGCTGAGGATCGTTGGCCCGCCGGCAGCCGGCCATTCGCCGCCCAGGCATGGATCTGGGGCAAAGGGCCTCCTCCAGAGGCCAATTCTGACCACTCGTGACCCTGCCCGTTTCAGACATAACCCCTAGTGGCGGAGCAGTAATCCCTAGTCACATCGGTAGTGCCGAAATGGTCGGGGCGACAGGACTCGAACCTGCGGTACGTGGCGCCCCAAATGGCTCTCACTACGGGTTTTACTCGAAATTCGCTCGATTTTGGGACGAGTTGGGGCTTATCTGGGGCAAAGGAATCCGTCGAGTTCCTGTGGTCTTCCCTGCGTGCACCCGGCGGCCTGGTCTTAGCTGCGAGTCCGAAGGGGTGCAGCCGCGACTGCACCAGCATGAGTGGACTCGATGTAGGTAGAGGCCATCCGGCTCCAGCGGGCGGTTCGACCCTCGACGGTTGACCAGGCCCGTTGCCGAGCCAGGCCCGTTCGCCTGTCGCGTCCGGTACTGGCCGAGTAGCGGATGCTCCCGAGGTGCCTGGGTTCATCCGGACGCGGCAGTCGCCACATTTCATCGACCCCGATCAAAGACGTATCAACCGATACAGTCGCGCGTACCTCGTAGACTGCGTCGCATCGAGGGCCCAATGAGGCGCCTTTCGCAACCACCCCACGCAACGAGGAAGTCATGAGCGAGTCTGAGTTCATCCAAGTGGCGGTCTTGCGATACGCGGACGCCTGCTCACCACCAACTCGACTCCAGCCGGATTGCCCGTTCATCGAGTTGGGTGAAGGCGGCGCCGCGTGCAGGGTTCAGTGCCGAGATATCGCGCGGCAACTGCTCCGCGTCAGAACTCCTGCCAGACCTGCGTCGTCGTTTGACGCCGGCATGCATCTTCAGGTGAGCAGGACTCAGTCGATTACCCCGAACTCGGAGTGGCACCCGGTGGCGCTCGTCGCTGTCTTCGCGAGGGTTATGAGTTCCTTCCCATTCTCATCAGGTGGGCATCTCCGCAGGACCATTGACGGCACCCAAGCGATCGGCGAACTGGCTCTGCTGGGGCTGGACGCACAGGTCTTGCTCGGGGCATATGCAGATGAGTACGCGTTCGGCATAGACGTCGCGACCAGTCTCGATTTGGGTCCCGGCGAGGACGCCGAGCGGGCGGCCTACTGGGAAGGCTGGGGGCTGCTTCGGGATTCCATCTCCACCCCGACAGTCAAGGGAGACCTTGATCCCGAGTTCCGTCGGGCGGTAAGCGGATGGGTCCGAACAGCTGACCCGGAGTCGATCATCGACCGTCGTCCGCCAGAGTCACTTTTGACGCCGCCAACTAGGGACTGCCGGGCGCAAGAAGCTGAGTACCGGTGGCTGATCACCCGACTTTCCGAGACCTATTTGGAAAGCTGGGGCCTCGAAGCGCTTGAAACGGAATACCAGTACGTCACGTGCATGTGGGAGCCATCGTTTGTGCCGACCACTTTGGTCGGACTCAGGACCGAGTCACGAGGCGCCGTAGCAGAGGCGTTGGCGCAGAAGCTGATGTCGACTGACCGGGACCCGAAAGCAAGTCGAATTCACGACGCCTTCACTACCCAGGCCATCAACTTGGTGGAGAGCGGGGACACAAGAGGCGCCGCCACACTCCTCGGCGTTGCTTGCGACCTCCATCCGGATGATTGGATGCTCGCCAACAACCACGGCTTTTGCCTCATCCCCTTGGATCCTGAGCAAGCGGTCGCGTCCTTTGCGCGCGCCAGGGAAGGGGCACCCGACGGTCGCGCGATCCCACTTGTAGAGGCCAACGACGCATTGGCCCACATCCGTGCGGGACGACTCCAGCGAGCAGCCGAGATCATACGGGCGACAGATCTAGTGCCGTACCCCGAAGACGAGTCGCTCCTCTGGACGGCCGAAGCCGGAGAGTTCAACTCCACTCTTGAGGCGAAGTGGATCCCGCTCCAAGACTATTGGGCTCTATTAGGCGAGTTCATCCAGCGCCAAGAGCCTTCTTCAAGTCCTTCAAGAGCAACTGGAGATGCATCGGGTCCGTAGGCGATGGCTCGAACTCCGCGAAGTTCATGTAGAACGCCCGCGCTGACTCATCCAAGCAATGGATCAAAACGGCCCGGACGCCGACTTGGTCGCTCACGTTCAGGACGCGGTTGAGTGCATCCTTAAGCAGGGCTTGCCCAAGCCGCATACCTTGGAACTCGCGATCAACTGCTAGGCGCGCAAGAAGGATCACGGGTATGTCGTATCGGCCCACTCCCTTTGTAATTCGCTCAGCCGCGTTGGCTGAGGATACTCCCGCCGTGGCCAGCCCGTAGTATCCAGCTACGCGTGACTGCTCCGGTGGAGTGCTTACGTAGACCGAACACATACCCGCACGATCACTTGTGAATGCGAACCTGCGGAGCCAATCTGACATGGCATCGTCGCCGCAGTTGAAAAGCTCGAGTTCGTGGTCTTGGGTTAGGCGAGCCGGTCGCGTGAAATCCATCAGTGAACGAACGGGTCGTCAGCTCGCATGGACGCGGCCAACCGAGGCTTGAAGACAGCCGGCCGATCCAATAGGGCTCTGAACTCCTCGAAAGCATCACTCTCAAGGGGGAACCAACGACGATCCGCCAACACATGCGCCGCCCTGGTCGTGGCGCTCTCCAGCATGAACTCACTCATGGTCGTATGACTTGCCGCAGCCGCCTGACGAATGAGGGCGTCCTGCTCAGGTGACGTGCGTACGTTGAGTCTCGTTGTTTTCGTGGATGCGCGCTCAGTCATTGGTGTGCTCCCTGATATGTCCTTCGGCGCTGACCTGACCGCCGTAGGTACGATGTCTGTACAGTACCTCGTGCTGAGTCCAATGTACATACAGTTCAGGGACGAAGGTGAAGCGTTGGGGATGTCGGGGTTGGCATCGTCGTGCAGTTGCCGTGGAGCCCATCTCCCCCAAGCCCGATGCCGTCGCGCGCAGAAGCACGGTGCGACGCGAGGGGTGCAGACCTAGGGTGCGCTTCACGCGGCGCATGGCAGGGGCCAATGCCGGACTCGCTGGAGACACCCGAATCGATCGATCAGAGACACCTCGCTGCCAGTTCTCGCTACAACCCACGGGGGGCCGGAGCAGTCCCCCAGGACCCACTGACAGGGTTGGCCAGGCTCCCGATCCTCTCCGCAACGCTCCCGTCGACTCGCTCCCACGCCGACGCCCCGACACCCCACCCTCACCCCTGTCATCACCGCCGGCCCTGCCCGTCCCCGACTTCTCCCGCTCGCTCCCGAACTCCCTCCGCGAAGCACTCCAACCGGATACACAATGGGCATTTCCGGGGGGACGTGGTCCGGAGGACCGCTTCAGGCGCCGAGGCGGCTGCTGATCAAACGGTTGAGTGAGACGTGCTGGTCGGCGGCCTCGATGACGAGCTGGCGGTGGAAGTTCCGGTGGGACACGGACCACGAACTTGCCCGAGTAGGTGCGGTCCGCGATCGCGTCGGCGGCGTCTCTCCCGTCGGCGAGCATGCTGCGGTCACGACGCCGGCCGCGAGTCGCTGGATGCCGGGCGAACGACCCGGCTCCGTCCATGGACAAGCCAGGACAGGGCGGGGAGTTCGGCCACTGTGCCTACGTACTCGCCATCCTCGGCCGACCAGCGAACCCGGTACGAGTAGTGATCTGCGAAGTTCACTGCTTCTCCTGACTTAGTCCGAGAGACCCCACCGTAGTACCACTATCGATATCGCTGGGCCCAAATCCTGAACGACTACTCCTGCGCAATATCGCGCTTCAGCGTCCCGATCGCCCGTTTGTCTGGCCTAGGGAGGTATGAGGACCTTCTCTGGCCGCCAGGTGGCCGAACACAGCGCACGTTCGGG
>CAWCWL010000007.1:0-348437 GCA_963799235.1 uncultured Actinomycetota bacterium
CCTCCCAGGTCTCGGGGACGTCGTAGCCGAACTTTTCGAACAAGGCCTTGTCGTACCAGAACACCACGGGCGCGAGGTTGTCACGGGCACCGTAGACGTGGCCGTCGACCGTGACCGGGTCCAACGCGTGCGCGGTGTAGCCGTCAAGCCAGCCCTTGTCGGTGACACCAAGGTCGAGCGGCGCGGCGAAAGCCTGAACGCCGTTCTGCTCCTTCGCGGCCCAGCTGGCGTCGTTCACCTGCCCCGACCAGACGACGTCGGGCCAGCCTTCGCCGGCTGCGTCGTCGAGTGCGACCTTGGTCTGGAACGAGTTGGTACCGCCGGAGTTGCCGTCGTAGGTCTCGATGTTCACCTTGACGTCGGGGTTGTCCTTCTGGAACGCCTCGGCGATAGCCGAACGGTCGGCGTCCACCCAGATGGTGATCGGGCTGTCCTTGATCTGCTCGGGGGCGGGGAATCCGAAACGTGGTGCAGCGCTCGGTTCACCGGATGCGCTGGAGTTGTTGCCACTACCTCCGCTGGAGCAACCGGCCGCAATCAGCGCGAGGCCCGCGGCTGCTGCGGTCAGCCGGGTGAAGCGGCGTTGCTTTGCTGACATTGTCGCGTCCCTTCTGGTCGCGTCGTTGACGACTTCACCACCCACTTTGGCGGTGCTTTTGCCAGTAGATCATACATGTGACGTATGTTGCAATGAGTGCCTCCGGTTGGCCGAGCAGGACAGTCGTCCAGGACACCGGTGCCAGCCTGACCGTCACCACTCCATCGGTCGATAGGGCGCTCTCGTTGTCCGCCAACCCGATGCGGTCGCGCTCCTCCCACGAGTTCCTCGCGGTGAGGTCATCGTCGGCGAGGGTCTGGGCCGAGATGACCGCCACGGCGCCGCGGCGCTGCCGTCGACCGCTGAGTCAGCTGGGGGTGATTGTGATGCGCGGTTCGGTCGCTGTTTACGGATCTGTCGGCGGGGTGCCCTTCGGGCCACGACCAGTTCGTGCGTCCGGGGGCGTCGAGTAGGGCCTCCTGCTCGTGAGACCAGGGACGAGGGATAGCTGGTGCGGCAGGAGGGGAGCAACCTCGGTGACGATTTGTTGAACGAGTCTCAGCTGCCGCTGTTCGGTCATGCGGTCGGCGAGCGCCGTGATCGATAGGGCGGCGACGGCCGACGCGCCGTGCATGATTGCCGTGCCGATGCAGGCGACGTCGGGCTCGTTCTCCCCGAGTTCCACGGCGTAGCCGTACCTTCGGGCGAGAGCGACCGACTCTCGTAGCCGTTCGGGCGTGACGTGCCGCCCTTCGGGGAGGCTCCGCAGGTACCCATCAAGCATTTCGTCGGGAACGTTTCGGGCGGCGAGAAGCGCGCGACCCAGTGCGGTAGTCGCGGCTGGCACCTGTTGTCCAATGGCTGACCACACTCGAATTGCCCGGTCGGGCTCGACCTTGTCCAGGTAGAGCACCCGATCGCCGGAGAGCACTCCGAGGTGTACGAGTTCTTCGGCCGTCCGTGAGAGGGCCACGAGCGCCGGGTGAAGCGCCGTAGCGAGATTGTGGGGGTCCAGCGCGCGGTCTCCCAGCTCGTAGGCAGCCGGGCCCAACCGGTACACCCCGCCTTCCACATCCTGCGTGGCGAATCCCCGCAGGCGCATGGTCGCGAGCGCGCGATGAGCGGTGGATTTGTTGATCCCGGCGAGCTCCGCAAGGCCGCCGAGGGGCGCTCCATCGGGGCCTGCGTCGGCCAACACGACGAGCAAACCGAGGGCTCGATCTACGGCTTCGACCGGGTGACCATTCAGGGCCTTGACCATCGAACGCGCCCTTCTGTCGGCAGGGCTGCTAACGAGCATGATTCACGGAGAGCGAGTGCACTTGCGAAGCGTGGTGGCAGTAGCGATAGTTGTTCCGCTGACAGAAGCGTAGCGTTGCGCAGGGCGAAACGCAAAGGAAGGGGTTTCATGCAGCCGACCAGCTGGCGGATCCTCCCGGTGGTGGTGCTCAACGATGCCGCTCGTGCCTCGGCTCTCGGCGAGGCGCTGGTTGTCGGCGGCATCCCGGTCGCTGAGGTCACCTTCCGTACTGACGCCGCTGTGGACGCGATCCGCGCGATGTCTTCCAACTCCGAGCTGCTCGTCGGTGCGGGAACCGTGCTGACCTCCGGCCAGGTGGACCGGGCGGCGGAGGCGGGCGCCCGTTTCATCGTCAGCCCCGGGTTCAGCCTTGAGGTGGTGCGCCGGGCCCAGGAGTATGGCCTGCCCGTATTTCCGGGAGCGGTGACCCCTACGGAGATCATCGCCGCGCTGGACGCGGGCTTGACCACGCTCAAGTACTTCCCGGCCAACACCTACGGTGGCCCGGCGGCACTCAAGGCGCTCGGCGCCCCCTTCCCGCGGGTGCGGTTCATCCCGACCGGCGGAGTGTCGCCGGAAAACGTCGCCGAGTACCTTGCTCTGCCCAACGTTGCCGCCGTCGGCGGTTCGTGGATGGTTCCCGCACCTGCGATCCACGCCGGCGACTTCCGCACGATCGAGCGGCTCTGCAGAGAGGCTGTCGCTGCTGCTTCCAGCTTCCCAAAGGCGGTCTGGCCATGTTGAACACCACCCTGCAACCGCGTCCGGCCGCGCAGTGCGCCTACCAGGCGGTCGCTCTCGGCGAGGTGATGCTCCGCCTGGATCCGGGAGACCTGCGCATCCGCACCGCCCGTAGCTTCGCCGTCTGGGAGGGTGGTGGTGAGTACAACGTCATTCGTGGCCTTTCCCGGGTTTTCGGCCTCCCGACCGCGGTGGTAACTGCGCTGGTCGATGACGAGGTGGGGCACCTTGTCGAGAGCTTGATTCTCGCCGGCGGCGTCGACCCCCGCTGGATCTCCTGGGCCGCCTCCGACGGCGTCGGACGCACTGTTCGCAACGGCCTCAACTTCACCGAGCGCGGGTTTGGCGTCCGCGGCGGCAAGGGAGTCTCCGACCGCGGCCATACCGCGATCTCCCAGCTTCGTCCCGACCAGGTCGACTTCGACCGGCTGTTCGGCGAGGTCGGCGTCCGCTGGCTGCACACCGGAGGCATCTACGCGGCACTCAGCGAGCAGAGCGCCGACACCGCTCTCGCCGCGGTCATCGCCGCGAAGAAGCACGGCACGATCGTGTCCTACGACCTCAACTACCGCCCAAGCCTGTGGCAGACGATCGGGGGCCAGCAGCGGGCGCAGCAGGTCAACCGTGAGCTCGTTACCCATGTGGACGTGCTGATCGGCAACGAGGAGGACTTCACCGCAGCTCTTGGCTTCGGCGTCGAAGGTGTGGACGACAATCTCGCCACCCTCCCGATCGAGGGCTTCCGGGCCATGATCGATCAGGTCGCGGCTGCCTATCCGAATCTCGCCGTGATCGCGACCACGCTGCGCACGGTGCACTCGGCATCGGTCAACGACTGGGGCGCGGTCGCCTGGTCCGCCGGAACCGGCCTTCTGGAGGCGACCCACCGAACGGGCCTGGACATCCTGGACCGGGTCGGCGGCGGCGATTCGTTCGCGTCCGGCCTGATCTACGGACTGCTCAGCGGAGCAGACCTGGCCAGCAGCGTTGAACTCGGTGCGGCACACGGCGCGCTGGCCATGACGACCCCCGGCGACACCTCGATGGCCACGGCCGCGGAGGTCCTGCAACTGGCCCGGGGCGGCAACGCCCGGGTCGATCGGTAGCCACTCGGGCGACTCGACCGCAGCCAACAAGCGTTCCTACCCCAACCGGTCTGCAACGCGCAGCCAGAGCTCGTCAGGGATGGAAAGCGTGGCATTCCTTGCGAGCTCCTCAATCCGTCGAGGATCGCTCACCCCCACCACAGTGGATGTGATCCGCGCATCGCGGGTGGAGAACTGGAGCGCGACCGCCGCCAGCGGAACACCCGCGAGTTCGCATGTCTCGTGAAGCCAGGTCACGGTGTCAACCACCAAGGGATCGGCGGCACCGTACTGGTACCGGGGTGATTGGCTCAGCGCTTTGGCCAGCATTCCGCTCGCGTACGGCGCAGCGTTGATGAATCCAACACCACCAGCTACGCATTCGTCGATCAGGTCAGTGGCCGAGCGATCCAGCAAGGTGAACCGGTTGTGAATCAGGACCAGGTCAAGATCGCCGAGCTCCAGGAAGGCACGAGCCATGCTGAGATCGCCCGTCGCGACCCCGATCAGGTCGACCTTGCCCTCCGCCTTCAGGCTTCTCAAAGCGGCCAGTGCGCCTGCCGGCGCGATCATCTCGGCGAAGTCGAATCGTTCCGGATCGTGCAGGTAATACACCGGCAAACGTTCGACTCCCAGCCGGGCGACGCTTTCGTTGAAGGACTCGCGAACCCGGTGCCCGTCGAAGACTCGCTCGCCCGCAGCTGGATCTGCCTTCGACGCCAGGATCACCGGGGGGCTGGTGGGTCCCTCCAGCCGCATCGCCTGGCCAATGCGCAACTCGCTTCGACCGGCCCCATATTCGTTCGAAGTGTCAAGAAACCGGAACCCACGCTGCATGGCGGTCCGGATTGTGGCGACAGCTGTGGAGCTGTCCACGTCGTAGCCGTAGAGCGCGGCCATGCCTCCGAGGGGGCTTGTGCCCACGCAGAGCTGCGGCAGGGCTGAAGTGGCAACCGGTGAGCCGATCATCGCCCGAGCCACCCCCCGTCGACCGGCAGGACGATGCCGTTGACGTAGTCGGAGGCAGCGGATGCCAGGAACACCGTCGCCCCCGCGAGATCGGATGGCTGACCCCAGCGACCGGCCGGGATGCGTTCCAGGATCGAGCGGTGCCGGTCGGGGTCGTCGTACAACGCCTGGGTGTTGTCGGTGGCGATATAGCCGGGCGCGATCGCGTTGACGTTCACGCCCCTCGACGCCCACTCGTTGGACAGCGCCTTGGTGAGCCCGACGAGGCCGCTCTTGGCGGCGGTGTAGCCGGGCACGTTGATCCCGCCCTGGAAGCTCAGCATCGAGGCCGTGAAGATGACCTTGCCGCTGCCTCGGGCGATCATCGAGCGGCCGATCTCACGGGTGAGGACGAACTGGCTCGTCAGGTCGACCTGCAGGACGCGGTCCCAGTCCTCGTCGGTGTGCTCGGCCGCAGGTGCGCGCGCGATGGTGCCTGCGTTGTTGACCAGGACGTCCACCGGCTTGCCGAGGTCATTCAGCCGCTGGGCCAGCCTGCGTACGTCCTCCGGGTTCGCGAAGTCGGCCGCGAGTCCGGTGAACGCGCGCCCCCACGCTCGTACCCGCTGCTCGAGGACACTGCCGTTTGCCTCCATTGAGGCGCTGACACCGATGATGTCGGCGCCGGCTTCGGCGAGCGCCTCCGCCATGGCAAGGCCAATGCCGCGGCGTGCGCCCGTGACGACGGCGAGCCGGCCGCTCAGGTCGAAGAGCCTGGTCACGCGTCGGCGCTCGCTCGGCAGTCGATGAGGACCTTCATGACTCCGCTGCCGCTCTCGAGCTGCACGAACGCTTCGGCGGCGTCCGCAAGCGGGACCACGGCGGAGATGAGGGCGTCGGCGGGGACGACCCCCGCGGCGAGGAGGTCGACCGCGCGCTCGTAGTCGGCTCGTTCGTAGACGCGCGCGCCGATGACGGTGAGCTCACGCCAGAAGAGCCGGAACAGGCTGACTGGTCGCGGCTGTGGATGGATGGCGACGACCACGAGCCGCCCGCGGACGCCGAGGGCGTCGACGGCGGTGTCGAGACCGGGCTGCGATCCGGACACCTCGAAGGCCAGCGGGACTCCGGCGCCGCGGGTCCAGCCTTCAAGGTAGGTGGGAACGTCGTCCGTTGTCGGGTCGAGCACGTCGAGGCCGAGACCGGTGATGACCGAACGTCGGTGGGCGTCGACCTCGAGGACCAGCACCTCGCCCCCGGCGTCGCGGGCGATCACCGCGACGAGCAACCCGATGGGACCGCCACCGACCACGAGGACCCGTTCGCCCTTGGCGAGCTGACCGCGCCGGACGTCGTGGACGGCCACGGCTGTGGGCTCGACCAGCGCTGCGTCCCGAAGTGAGACCTCGTCCGGGAGCCGGATGAGGATCCGTGACGGCACCGTCCAGGAGGACTGCATGGCGCCCGGGGAGTCGATCCCGACGAAGATCAGTCGCTGGCAGATGTGTTGGTGTCCGGCCAGACAAGCAGGACACTGCCCGCACCACTCCAGCGGCATCACCGTGACGGGATCGCCGACCTTCCAGGCGTCGACCCCGGCTCCGACCTCGGCGATGCGTCCGGACATCTCATGGCCAAGAACTGCCGGCAAGGTCACGCGTTGATCCATGTCCCCGTGGAGGATGTGAAGGTCGGTTCCGCAGATGCCGGTGTAGGCCACGTCGATGCGGACCTCCCCCTGACCGGGGGATCGGGGTACCGCCGGGGTGACGTCGATGGTGTGGCCACCGACGTACCGGGCGGCCCTGGTCCCGGTCGTCACGACTTCCCCTTGGTCGTCCACACGCGCCCGTCAGGGAACTGGTAGTCCTCGAGGGTGGCGGGGTGCATCTGGCTGCTGAAACCCGGCATGGTCGGGGCGAGGTAGTTCCCGTTCCGGAGGAGCGCGGGGTCGAGGAAGTGCTCGTGGAGGTGGTCGATGTACTCGATGACCCGCCCTTCGCTGCTTCCACTGACGGCGACGAGGTCGAACATCGACAGGTGCCGCACGAGCTCGCACAGCCCGACGCCACCCGCATGGGGGCAGACCCGGACCCCGAACTTCGCCGCGAGCAGCAGGATCGCGATGTTCTCGTTGACACCGCCGACCCGGGTGGCGTCGATCTGCAGGATGTCGAGGGAGCCGGCGGCGAGCATCTGCTTGAAGACGATGCGGTTGGCGACGTGCTCACCGGTCGCGACGAGTACCGGGGCGACCCCAGCGCGGACGGTGGCGTGGCCAAGGATGTCATCGGGGCTGGTCGGCTCCTCGATCCAGTACGGGTCGAACGGGGAGAGCTTGTTGATCCAGTCGATGGCCTCGGCGACCTCCCATCGCTGGTTGGCGTCCACGGCGATGGCGATGTCCGGACCGACCGCGGCTCTGGCGATCGACATGCGGCGGACGTCCTCTTCGAGGTCGCGGCCCACCTTCAGCTTGATGAAGCGGAAGCCGTCGGCGACGGCCTCCAGAGACAGCCGGGCCAGCTTCTCGTCGTCGTAGCCCAGCCATCCCGGGGTCGTGGTGTAGGCGGGGTACCCGGTGGTCAGGAGCTGTGTGGTGCGGGTCGTGCGGCCGGGCTCGGCCGCACGAAGGATGCCAAGAGCCTCATCGCGGGTGAGCGCATCGCTGAGGTAACGGAAGTCGACCAGGTCGACGATCTCCTCGGGGGGCAGGCTGGCGAGCAGCGCCCATAGCGGTTGTCCGGCGCGTTTGGCGCGCAGGTCCCACAAGGCGTTGAGGACCGCTCCGGCCGCCATGTGCACGACGCCCTTCTCGGGGCCGAGCCAACGGAGCTGGGCGTCGCCGGTCAGCTCACGACCGAGGTCCCCGAGGGTGTTCAGCGTCTCCTCGACGTCGCGACCCACGACCCAGCCGCCGAGCGCCCGGATGGCCACGGTCTGGATGTCGTTGCCGCGTCCGGTGGTGAAGACGAAGCCGTGACCCTCGTGCCCGTCATCGGCGTCGGTGGTGATCACGACGTAGGCCGCGGAGTAGTCCGGGGCGGGGTTCATGGCATCCGAGCCGTGCAGGCCAACAGATGTGGGGAATCGAATGTCCCGCGTCTCCAGGCTGACGAATCGCGTCATTGAAGCGAACCTCTCGTGAGAGCGGTTTCGAGGCCGCTGCTGAACGCCCAATCAGGGGCATCGACTGGTGCCTTACGTGTGAGCAAGGGACGGCTGCCGGTCGGGTTGGTCGTCATCCGGACTGCCAGGCCCGTGCGTAGACCTCCAGCGCTGTGCCCCGCATGACTCGGTCCCTTTCGCGCTCGGCGAGGTCCGACACCGAGTCAAGGACGAGGGAGACCCACCCTGCATAGGAGATCTGGAGACTGGCGTTCGGCCAGTCGCTGCCGAACATGCAGCGGTCGGGCCCGAATGCGTCGAGGGCCGCCCGTAGGTACCGACGGATGTTGTCCGTGCCACGGGTGCCTTCGTCTGCCTCTGTGGTCAGTCCGGACAGCTTGCAGCGGACGTTGTGCAGGTGTGCCATGGCCGTGATGTCGTGGAGCCAACCAGCCCATTGGCCGGCTGCGATGTCCGGCTTGCCCAAGTGGTCGAGCACGAAGATCACCTCCGGGCAGAGTCCGGCGAGCTTTGTCACTTCCGCGATCTGATGGTTCCGCACGCACAGGTCGACGGTCAGCCCGAACTGGCCAGCCCGTCGGACCGCGTCCACGAACTCGGGCTGCAGAGCAAACCCCTCGGGTTCGTCCTGAATGAGTTGACGTACCCCGGCCACCCCCGACTCGTGACTGAGTCGTTCAAGCGAGGCGCTGACTGCGGCTGCGCCGCGGTCGAGGGGCACACCGGCCACCAAGGCCTGGATTCGCCCATCGCGCTCGCGAAGGTGCTGGACCCACGCGGTCTCCTGGTCCACCTGGTCCCACACCGGGTTGGCCTGGACGAAGACCAGGGCTTCGATCTGCACGTCGCCCACCTCGAGGTCGGCTGGGACGAAGGGGCGGTTCAGCTCGCTGAAGCCCTGGAGCCACGGGTAGTCGAATCGATGGGTGTCCCAGAAGTGGATGTGGCTGTCCACAACGGCCTGTGCCGTTGTCACGAGTCGCACCCCGGAGCCAGGCCGACGAGGTCGGCGACGGACATGTGCGCAGATGCCGGTCTCGAGCGGAGCCCATGACCCGGCACTCACCAGGAGTGCCGGGTCATGCGGGTGCCCTTTCAGCCGGCGTTCGAAGCGTGCTCCCATGCGGAAGGCCTACTGCCAGGCCGACGTGAAGTCAGCCGCGTTGTCCTTCGTCACCAGCGTGGTCCCGGTGTCGATGGCCTTCACGTAGTTCTCGCCCTTGATCGACTTGACTGCCGCCTCGACACCGAGGTTCGTCATCTTGAACGGCGACTGGGCCATCGTGGCCGTGGTCTTGCCGGCCTCGATGAGCTTGGCCATCTCCGGGTCGCCGTCGTATCCGAAGATCAGCAGCGGGTGTTGCTTGGACTCCATCACGGCCACGGCACCCATCGCCGGGGAGTCGCACGCGGAGTAGATCGCAGTGAGATCCGGGTACTTGGTGAGGAGATCCTGCGTGACCGAGGCGCCGGTCTTGGTGTCACACAGGGTTTGCTGGGCGCCGATCACGACCTTGACGCCGGTGCCTTCGAGCGCCGCCTTGACGCCGTCGATGCGCTGGTCGAGGTTCGGCACGCCACGTACGGCTTCGAGGAGACCGATCGTGTCGCCCGACTTCAGCTGGGACTTGATGTAGGCGCCGGCTGCTTCGCCGCCCTTGACGTTGTTCGTCGCGGCGACCGCATCGGGGACGACACCGGGGATGGTGTTGTCCACGAAGACGATGCGGACGCCTGCCTGCTGCGCCTCGTTGAGCGCGTCGGTGACGCCGACACCCATGGGCGAGACGACGATGGCCTTCGCTCCCTTGGTGACGGCGTCCTGGATCTGCGCGATCTGGCAGGGCGTGTCGTCGTTGGTCTTGCAGGCGTTGGTCGTGAGCTTGATGTCGTTCGGATGGTCGGTCTCGTACTTCTTGGCGCCGGCGATCATGGCATCCCAGAAACCGCCTGTGGCCTTGGTGAGAAGAGTGACCTGTATCTTCTCGTTGGTGGCCCCGCTTCCGCTCCCGGACGGCGCCGCGGTCCCGCCGCCGCTGCTGCAGGCGGTGATGAGCATCGCCCCTGCTCCGAGCACCATCAGTGCTTTCAGTCGAGTCGACATGTGTGTTGCCCCTCCTTGTCGGATCTGCCGCACGTGTCGTGCGTTCAGGTGGTGAAACTTCAAACGGTTGTGCTCCCTCGGGCCCCGACGATCCAGGACACGAGTTGTTCTTGGTTATCCGCAGTTGCCGGCGCTTCGCCGATCTTGCGTCCGCGGCGCATGACCATTGCGCGGTCCGCGACCGCCATCACGTGGTCCATGCTGTGAGAGATCAAAATGACCGCGACGCCGGACGTTCGGAGCCGATCGACCAGCTCCAGGACCCTCGCCGACTCACGAAGCCCGAGGGCTGCGGTCGGCTCGTCGAGGATCACGAGCTTCGAGGAGAACGCCACGGCTCGCGCGACCGCCACTGCCTGGCGTTGGCCTCCGGACATCAGTGCGACGTCAGCATCGAAGTCCGGGAGCCGGACCTGCAGACGGTCGAGAAGGTCCTTGGCGCGGGTGGACATCTCCTTCTGCTTCATCCACTGCAGACCGCGTGGCAACCAGGACGGCCCCGCCACTTCGCGGCCGGCGAAGAAGTTCGCCGTCGGGTTGAGGTTGTCGAACAGGGCAAGGTCTTGGTAGACGGTCTCGATCCCGTGTGATCGGGCATCGGCCGCCGAGGTGATCTGGACGGGCGCCCCGTCGATCCGGATCTCGCCTCTGTCGAGTCTGTGGACGCCGCTGATGCACTTGATGAGGGTCGACTTGCCGGCGCCGTTGTCGCCGAGGATGGCGAGGACCTCACCGGAGCGGACCTCGAGGTCGACGCCGTCGAGTGCGACCACGGCCCCGAAGGTCTTGGTGGCACCACGAACGCTCAGGACGGGTTCCGCGTCGGAGGGCACGGCGGCGTGACCGGCGCCAGTCATGCGAGCCTCGCCTGCATGCTGCGGAATCGGTTCTCGACGAAGGCCCGCACGACGTCGAGCTCGACCGCGACGACGACGACGACTCCTACGGCGATGTACTGGAAGTTCGGGTCGAGACCGAGCAGGTTGAGGCCGTTGCGCAGAACGCCGAGGATCAACGCACCTGTGAGGGCGTTCAGGACGCCGCCGCGGCCGCCCAGGAAGCTCCCGCCGCCGATGATCACCGCAGCAATGGCGTTGAGCTCCATGCCCTGCCCGGTGAACGGAGAGCCGGCGTTCGCGGTCCCGACGAAGAGCATGCCCCCGATGGCCCCCGACAGCCCGCTCATGACGTAGACCGAGATCAATGTCCCGTTCATGGGCACGCCCGTGCGGACCGCGGCTTCGGGGCTGCCGCCGACCGCGTAGATCCAGCGGCCCCACACGAGCTTGTGCAAGATGACGGCACAGATGACCGTGAAGACGATCACCACGAGCGCGGCGTAGGGGAACCATCCGATGTTGCCTGCGCCCGGGATCCCAGGGATGCGTCCGCCGCCGAGCGTGTGCACGATCCACGGGGAGCCCAGGACGGTGGCGCCACCGGCGATGTAGAGGGCGAGGCCGGCGCAGATGCTCAAGGTGGCGAGGGTGGCGATGAAGGGATGCGGCAGACGCCCCCACACCAGCAGCAGACCGTTGACCAGACCGACTGAAACCCCCGTCAGCAAGGTGACCCCGATGGCCAGCCACGCCGAGTTGGTGTCGCGGTAGACGACGGTGACCATCACGCAGCACAACGAGACGTTGGAGCCGATCGACAGGTCGATGCCGCGTGTGAGGATCACGAGCAGCTGTCCCAGGGCGATGATGCAGACACCGCTGGACTGCTCGAGGACGTTGCCGATGTTGCCGAACGTCAGGAAGACGTGGCCCTCGGTGGCCGCCCAGAGGAACAGCATCATCAGCGCCAGGATGAGCAGCGGGCCCGCCTTCAGCGCGAGCAGGACACCGTTGATCCCTCGTGTCGATCGGTCGTTGCTCGCATCCGACCCCTCCCCGAACTCGGGCCGAGGGGTCGACCCGTCGACGCCGCTGTCGACGCGACTCGCCGTCTCGTCCTGGATCACGTCGCGCCTCCTTTCCTGCATCATCGCGGGTCCCAAAGAGGAACCATATCCTACACCCTATAGGATAGAGAAGATTGAACTGGTGTAACCTTACCCCCAACTACTCGCACGCGAAGGCCGAGATGGACCCGTATCAAATCGAAGCAATCCACGAGTCCGCCGCCGGACAGCGCCTGGCCCAACGCCAGGCGCTGCCCGGCTCGGTGTACGAGATCGTCACCGACATGCTCATGACCCACGCGTTCGAACCGGGCGCCCGACTCAACATCGAAGAGCTCGCCCGCGCCATCGGCGTCTCGCCGACACCGGTGCGCGAGGCGCTGGCGCGGGTCGAGGCCGACGGTTTGATCGTGAAGCAGCCAGGGCGCAGCTACACGGTGGCGCCACTCATGGGGATCGAGCAGGTGCGCGAGCTCATCGAACTCCGGTTGCTCGTGGAACCCGCCCTGGCCGCCAAGGCCGCTGCCCAGGCGGAGCCGAACGAGATCAAGGAGCTGCGCCGCGCTGCGCTGGCCGGTGGAGCCGGCACCGAGATCACGGCTGCGGCGAACCGGTTGGACATGGTCTACGACGCGACCTTCCACGCCATGGTCGCCGACCTCGCCGGCAACCAGATGATCAGCGACATGCTGACCCGACTGCGCAGCCACCTGCACACCTTCCGGCTCTACTACCACGCTGGCCTGCACTCGGTGACGAAGAACGAGCACATCGCGGTGGTCGATGCGGTCGCCCGGCAGGATCCCGACGGGGCCGAGGAAGCGATGCGTGCCCACCTGGTGTCAGCGCTGGAGCGCCTGGAGACGTTTGTCCCGGGCGGGAACGCGACCGATGAGGCCAGGCGAATCCCTAAGCAGGGTGGCGCTGTCGGCGGGTGAGGGACGCTCAGCGCCCAGGTCGCGCTGGGCATGCGTGGTCACGGCTCGACCATCTGGTACAGGAGGACGCATGAGCAGGATCATCTCGAGTCTCCCCGACGCGGACGCCCGCGGACGACTTCTGAAGCACTCCAGATTGTCGGCGCAGCTACAGTTCGGGGGCGACTACAACCCCGAGCAGTGGGACCCGTCGGTGTGGGACGAAGATGTCCGACTGATGCAGCGGGCCGGGGTGACACTCGCGACTGTGGGCGTCTTTGCCTGGTCACTTCTCGAGCCGCGGCCCGGAGAGTATGAATGGGCGTGGCTCGACGACGTTCTCGGCCGGCTCCACCGAGGTGGGATCCACGTACTTTTGGCTACGGCGACCGCTTCGCCGCCGCCTTGGCTTGCGAAGCTCCACCCAGAATCGCTGCCTGTCACGTCGGACGGCACGCGACTGGGGGTCGGGTCTCGTCAGCAGTACAGCCCATCGTCGATGGCCTACCGCGAGCACGCCTTCAGGCTCGTGGAGCAGGTAGCAACGCGATACGGCTCACATCCCGCTGTCGCGGCCTGGCATGTCAACAATGAGTATGGCTGCCATGTGGCGCGCAGCTATGACGATGAATCGGCTCGCGCGTTCCGGTCCTGGCTGGCGAGTCGGTACTCGACTGTCGACAACCTGAACCGTGCCTGGGGCACGGCATTCTGGTCTCAGCGCTACGACAGCTTCGACGAGATTGAGCCGCCGCGAACCGTGCCCGCATTTCCCAACCCGACCCAGCTGATCGATTTTGATCGCTTCAGCTCGGATGCCCTGCTTGACCTCTACCTGTCCGAGGTCGCCATCCTGCGTCGCCTCACCCCGGACCTCCCCGTCACGACCAACTTCATGGGTTTCGCCCCCAGCACCGACTACTGGAAATGGGCCGATCACGTCGACGTGATCGCCGACGACTCCTATCCCGATCCCACCGATCCCGAGGCCTACGTGGGACTCGCCGCCCAACGTGACCTGATGCGGTCGCTCGGGAAGGGTTCGCCCTGGTGGCTGATGGAGAGTGCGACCAGTGCAGTGCAATGGCGCCCGGTCAATCCGCCCAAGCCCAGAGGGTCGTACCGCACTGACTCGCTGCAAGCCGTAGCCCGGGGCGCTGACGCGATCCTGCACTTCCAGTGGCGCCAATCAGCGGCCGGCGCAGAGAAGTTCCACTCAGCGATGGTGCCGCACGCCGGACCCGAGTCGCGCATCTTCGGTGAGGTGTGCGAACTCAGTACAGAACTTCAGGAACTGGCTCCTCACCTGCTCGGACGGCCGGTTCCCGCGGAGGTCGCCCTCATCCTCGACTGGGACTCGCTGCGGGCGGTGGGCCAGGCCGCGACACCAGTCGCAGCGGATTACACACAGCACCTTCTCGCCTGGTACCGGGCCTTCCTGCGGCGCGGCGTGACTGTTGATTTCGTGCCAACCGATGCCGACCTCGCCACGTACAGCCTTGTGGTGGCGCCGATGCTCTACGTCGCACCGGCGGAATCCCTCAACATGCTCGACGAGTATGTAGCGACCGGTGGACACTTGGTGGTCGGCTACCAGTCCGCCGTCGTCGACCAGGACCTGCATGCGTGGCTCGGTGGATATCTCGGACCCCTACAGCGAACGCTCGGAATCAGAGTCGAGGAGTTCGTCCCGCTCATCGGCACGGACCCTGCGGTGAATCTGGGAGTCACTGCGGTCACCGGATCCTTCGCGGGACGGGGGTCCCGATGGCAGGACGTCGTGCGTGTCGACCACGCTGAGGTTATGGCAACGTTCGCCGACCAATTCGCCGCGGGCTCGCCAGCCATCACCAGACGGGCCCACGGCACCGGCTCTGCCTGGTACGTGGCGACTCTGCCAGACGAGGCTCTGTTCGACGATCTGGTTGTGGCCTGGACCGGTGAGGCGTCCGTCGTTCCACTCATCACCTCTCCCACGGCTGGGGTTGAAGTGGTTCAGCGGGGCAACATCGTTACGGTGATCAACCACACCGACGAGGTGAAGCACGTCGCGACCACGCTCGGTCAGTTCAGCCTGGAGCCCTTTGACGTGCGGTTCGAAGTGCAGTTGTGACTACCGAACGAGAGGAACGGACCTCACCGTGGGCAGTCCTGCGGGACAGCTCTAGAATTCCTCGACGTCGGACGGTGACACCATCGCCCGTAGCTTCGCGAAGGCGCCGGACCTCGGCGGCAACATGGTGATCGCACCCGCAGACTGGATCTCTGCGAGCAACGCGGGGACGAGTTCAACTTTGACCTCGTTGATCGGATGCTCTCGGAAGCCGATCGGACCGACCCTCGCCTCGTAGCCCAGTCCCAGTTCCAGTAAGCGATACATCATGCAAACCTGGCGTCACGCTTGGTCCTCACTTCGCGGTCGGAGGACGCGGGTCGGTGGCACGGAGGGTGAGCCGCGTTGGTCCCGGTCCGCCCTCCCTCGTGTGCTCGCGATCTGGGGCATCCAGCCGTCGGCTGCGATCTGGCACGCCAGCTCCAGGAGGGGCCGATCCAGGGAGTGCGACTCCTCGAGAAGCATATGGAACGCCTCGCTCGGCGCCACTCTTTCGCAGGCGGCCACCGTCCCCAAGGCGAGCGCGACCACACTTGAGTCGCCATCCACCCGGAAGGCACCCGCGTAATCGGCCATCAGGCTCGCAAGCGGTGCCGAAGCGAACCGCCCCAGTCGCAGGCCGGCATCTACATCCATTCGATCAAACGCCGCCGCGCCACGGGAATACAGGTTCAGCATCGCGCGACTCGGTGCGGGTAGTGGGATCCGAATGCTCACCATGCTGCGTAGGTCCATCACCGCGACACACAGCTTGCCGAAATCCCGCCATCGCTCCTCGGTCGCCAGGTTCCTCGACGCCACGACCTCACCGAGGGCCGGCTCCACAACGGGTCCTTGACCCAACTCGTACTGGAGCCAATCGACTCTGACCGGAACGTCGTCCGTCGCTGCGATCGTCTCCGGCACCCGACCCGACGCAATCACGGTCAGACCGCAATGGATCTCGTGGCCCGAATGGCACAACCCGCGCGACGCGAACGAAACGATCACTTGAGGGTCCACACTGCCACCCTGGAAACGCCAAGCCGCGGGCAGCGGCCGCCAGACACCCCGAGCCGGGATAGGCGAGTGTTCGGAGCGGACCGCAAAACGTGGAGCGACCATAGGGCCCCCTTGCGACCGGTCTGGACTCATCCGTTGCTTGAAAGGCCCGGAACGGTTGCTCTCACGCTACGCCGAAGACACCTCACCGCGGAGGCGATACTCGAAAGCCCAGCCCAGCCCAGCCCAGCCCAGCCCAGCCCAGCCCAGCCCAGCCCAGCGCCCAGCCCCGCCCAGCCCAGCCCCGCCAATGGCCACTTGAGGGCAGCTTTCAAGATCACCCTTGCCGCGCTCGAGTTCTCACTCACGAAGAAGGTCTGCCCAGGGGGAAGGGCAGGGAGCCTTGTTTCAGCGTAAGTCGGCTTGGTCTCTGATGGTCGTGTGTTGGCACATGTTGCCCGGAGTCCGGGTTTGAGCCACAGCACGCGCGTGACGTTGAGGCTTGGGGTGTCGTGCCGGGCGCTGAACCACCTACCGGCCGAAGACGAGCGCGGGTTTGCAGGGGTCCGCCGGGCGCGCTTTCCCGGCGAAGCCTCGGCCGCGGCGATTCCCCCGACACAAGCCGCCGGACGTCCCTGCTGTGTACCCACGCATGGTCAAGGTTCACTGTGCATGCCCTCGTCGGCGTCGGGCTGAAGGTCCGAAGTCCGGTGCCGACGTTCGGCAAGGGGGGCGGCCCCGCCGGCACCTAGTTGTGAACCGGCGGGACCTAGCGATGGGTGAATCACATGGTCGACCGACACCGCTGGTCTACCCCTACCCGCAACTCGGGCGATGACCTCGCCCACGGGTGCAGCAAAGTTCCCGTCCGGACAGATCGCACTTTGATGCCGGATGCACTCGTGGTGAAGTGGCTCGCACAGGGTCGTACAGGCACTCAGCGAGTGCCGGATTCCCGAGCGGCGGACGACCGGTGACGTTCGGGCGCGGCAGGCAGCTGACCGGTGAGGTTGACCTCTTCCGCGATGTCGCGGAGTCGTCGGTTGAGGTTCTGGCTGGCCATCTTCAAGCGCTCGAGGGCCTGCTCTCTGGTGTATCTCCGGTTGGCCATCAGGATCCCGACAGCGACGCCGATCTCCCGGTTGCTGTCGATTGCCCGCTCGAGCCCCGCAATGGTGTCCTGCTGCAACTGGTTGAGGAGCAGGACTGACGTGAATGATCCGAAGATCGCCGCCACAGGGAGTTGGTCGTCATCGAAGGCATGGGGGTCGGGGGCGTAAAAGTTCAGTGCCGCCCGGTGATCTTTGGCTACGGCCAGGCGGGTACTCAGCATCGACCGAACGCCCAGCTGGACAGCTCCGGGTGCGAAGGTGGGGAACTGGTCGTCGATAGCGAGGTCTTCCACCAGAACAAGATCGCTCTCGGTCAAAGCTGTTACGCACGGGCCCTCACCCGTGGAGTACTGCAGGGCGTCCACGCGCAGCGGCAGGTCGTCGGTGGCGAACAGCGTCCTTGGTTCGCGTCCCGCGCTGACGAGGGAGATCGCGGCATGCTGGGCACCGGCGATGGATTGGGTGGCGTGCCGCACGACCGCATCCAGCGCCAGCGAGGGCCGGCTGCCCGTCATCTGGCCGAGGATCTCCTGGAACTGGGCAGCCATGTCGTACGCCGGGGAGGACCCGGGGGTAGATCTGGCCAATGTGGGTGCAGCCTTTCGGACGCCGCGCGTGTTCGCCCGTTGCTTGAACGACCCGCCATCGGCTGACCAAAAGCTACCTGAACGACGCTACGCCCACCAGCCGGGCCGCCCAGACGCCCAGGACAGAGCCAAGCCGACCACCTCGCAGGGGCACCCGCGGGCCTGGCTGCGTGTCTTCGATGAGAACTACAGGGCCGTTCGGTTCTACGAACGGCGTGGGTGGCGCGCCACACTGCAGACCACGTGCACATCGTTCGCGCCCTATCCGGTTTTCCGGCGTTACGAGTTCGACCTCGCAGGAACCCGCGCCGATTAGCCGTGCCACACGGCCGGCATGCCGATTGCAGCATGACCGGACGGTGCCGTCACTGGAGTTGAGCTCGAGGGCCGACGGCGCTGAGGGCCGCGGCTTTGAACTCAGATCGCGTCGAGCACGAAGATGAAGCTGAGGAACGATGTTCGATCCCCGAGTTGTGGCGGGAGCAGTTCGGCCGGCGTGTCGAAGGCAGCTGCCAGCACTGCGGTCACGAACCACCGGGCGTACAGCGCGGGTTGTCGAGCCGACGCAACCCACGCTGATGATTTCCTGGCTCGGGCCCTCAGCGGTGTCGGTGGCGTGGCCGAGCCAGGCCGCGAGCGCGAACAGCGCCAGCATCGTGATGCGCAGCGTGTTGATATCGATTGGTGGGGTGACCCAGATCCAGGCGATCAGCCCGATCGACACGATGCTCGGCGGCGCCCACCGCTGCGTGGTCGGCAGCAGGGCGAGCACGTGACGCACCAGCGCAAGGAACGCCTCCACGGCTGCACCCGCACGTTGGGCTGGTCAGAGTCTTCGATGGGATTGAGCTGCAACACCTGCGAGCCGGCGGCCAGCGCTTCGTGCAGGAACCTCGCGCTTCCCGACCGGCACCAGGTAGCGGATGGTGCCATCATGCAACCGCTGACCCTGCCAGGTGCTGGGGGCTGCGGACCGCCCAGCTTGACTTCGCTCCCTGTTCGGAATCGCGGTCGATCTGGTGCGCGAGAGCCGGCTGCCGGAAGGGGAACTTGCCTCGTTGCCAGGTTTCGGAGGTCGTTTCGCGGCGGCACCCGCTCGGGAGTCGAAGCGGGTGCAGGTGGGTGGGCCGGGATGTGGCACGAGCCGTCGGGGGATCCGCCTGGACAAGCCATCGCGATGGCGATGCCCCGGATGCTGCTCGTTCCCGATCGCGGCAGGCCGGGCAGGAGAGGCCTGGCAACAGATTCGAGCGCACCGATATGGCGCCACGCGTAGGGGTCCATGCCCCACAGCTTTCGACCAATTCCTGCCGGATGACCCGCCGTTGTCGAGGCGGTGCTAATGCTTGATCAGTTGGTGTCATGTGTTGTGCGCGTCGCCGACGTCGACATTTGTTGTGACAGGTCGTCGCTTCGGGTTCTGGCTGGGTACGTGAGTCGATGAGTGCGGGGATCGCCCCTACCCGCTCGGGTGGATTGGGAGTCGGGATGGACCTCGTGCCTGAGGCGCAGGCGCCTCATGGGTTCGCCACGTCGGGCGCCTTGCGCCTGTTCCTGGCGGAATGCTTGTGCGAGCCGGACGGCGAGTTTCGACACCATCTCGATGTGGATATGGGCGGGGTGGATGATGCGAACCTGGAACCGTTGCTGTTCAAGCTGCTGGGCCTGGATGTCGACGCCGACCTGCTCGTGGGAATCTCCGATGTGAATGCGGTCGACGTGTCTGACTGCTCCGCTGTCTGGGGCGACCCGGCCTTCCACGTTGATCTGAGTACCCGCCGAGACGCTGCGATGTGCTGGACGATTTGGCGGGTGCCGGCATCCGTGGCAGCGGCGAGCACTGTCGGAGCCACCCTGGTGTTGCGGGCCGAGAGCCCCCGCTGGGTGATGTACACGCCGCCGAACGACAGCAACCCGATGGTCTTCCTCGCCGCCTTCAGTTGCCCGGCTCACCATTCCCGGCACGTGTGGCCCGATCGGGTCGTTCCTGAACTCGCTGCAGACTCTGCGTGAGCTGTCGGCCGTGCTCATGCGGAGTCGGTCGCCCGGAGGGGCGCACCATCGCCGGACCGGGTAAGGGCCCTCGCCTGGGGCGTCAGGGTTCGGCTGATCCTGCAATGTCTGCATTGTCGATGTCGCCGGTTTCGGTGACCCGGAGCGCGACTTCGCGGAGCTTCACGTTGAGTCGCTGGGAGGCGTGGCGAAGGATGTCGAACGCGTCCTCGGGGGTCGCCTTGAGCCGTTCCATCAGGATTCCCTTGGCCTGACCGATCACGTCGCGGGTCAGCAGGGCCTGCGCGAGTTGTTGGCCCAAACCTTCCAGGCTGCCGCGTTCCCCGACGGCCCGTGCGGCGAGGGCGGCGTGGGCGGCAAGGATGGTGCCGATCTCCCGGGCTGAGGCATCGAAGGACTCAGGGGAGGTGCCGTAGGCGTTCAGCGAGCCTTCGGTCGAGCCGGAGCCACGAACCGGTGTGGCGAGCTGATAGGACAGGGAAGATTGGACACCGTGGTCGAGGGGCCGCGACCCCAGCTTCGGCCAGCGGTCATCAGGGAAGGAGGGCGCGGACACGACTGACACCGTGAACGCGTCCAGCCCAGGGCCCTCCTCAACTTCGTACTGCTCCTGATCGACGGCCGCGGCAGCGGGATCGGTGGCGGCCGCCGTGCGGTAACCCTCGGCAAGTCTCAGTGTGACGCTTGCTGATGCCGCACCGGTGACGGTGTCGACGGCCGCTTCGGCGATCCTGGTCAGCACGTCATCGAAAGTCTCTGCGTCGTACAGCTTCGCGGCGATCTCTGCGAAGGCCATCGCCAGCAGGGTGGGGCTGTCCGCCAATCGCCGCGCCCACGCTTCCTCACGATCGGTTGCGGCTTGGCCTCGGTCGACCGCGACCTTGGCTCGGTCTTCCTCCGCTCGTGCCCGGTCAGCCCGACCCGCGGCCGGATCGGCCATCCAATGTGCCTCCGGAACAGTCGCATCCGAGTCCGTGATCGGCGCACCCAGCCGTGTCTCCCGCTCCTCCAGCGCGGCCTCGCGGGCGTCGGCGTCGTGGTCCCTGTCGTCGGCGGCCGCATCACGGGCGTCCGCGGCCGAGTCCCGACCATCGGCGCGCTCATCGCGGGCGTCAGCGACGAACTCACGCTTCGCGGCAGCCCACATCAGCTCCTCCTCGTCTCTCGTTCCCTGGCCCATGCAACGCCTCTCGTCCAGACGCCAATCCCGGTGCTACAACACCATGGTGAACCCCGAACCCAAATGACGAGGGCTTGACCTGAAGATCTTCGCCAACATTTCGTCCGATCAAGCCCGGCTGGGCAACTCCTCCTCGTTCTCAGCCAGGCGGCTGCGGCAGACCTCAGGAAGCTAGGAAGGGCGGGTGTCGTCGTCTCGACGGTCGTCGTGCGCCCTCTCGTCCTCCTGGGCGAGATCGCTGGCGTAGGGGGCACGAGGAGCAGGGTTACCGTCAACGAGTTCGTTGAGGGCATGGGCGAGAACGTCCCGCTGAAGCCGTGGCAGGCCGAGCGCGTGATGGAGATAGGCGTCGACCTCCAGAGGTCCGGCTTCTCCGCCAATGCTGAAGTAATGCAGCCACAGATCACCCAGCTGAACATTGGCTGTGAGCATCGCCTTGTGGAGCAGGTGCGCCTGCTCCCTGCCGACCTCTTCCTCGTCCATGCGCGTGCCCTAGGTAGTGGTTCCCGATGGCCCGGCGATCACACTCCGGGCCAAGTCGGCCAATGGTTGGGTGGTGCTCCGCGACTCATCCAAGAGACGGTAGCGGGCTGTGTCGTGGTCGATCCGGTTGCGTTCCATCAGGATGCCGGTCGCGGTTTCGACCGCGCGCCGGTCGGCCAGTGCGTCGGTGAGGACCTGCGTCAGCCGCTGCGGTTCCTCAGCGTCGGCTGCGATCCCGAGCAGGGTGGCCGCCGCCGCCGACAACAGGACCAGTCGCCGTTCGTCCTCGAGGCTGAACGCGGCAGGGCTCGTGCTGTACACCTTCAGCGCCCCGATGCAGTCGCCCCTGAACACCAGCGGTGCGCTCACGACCGAACGGATGCCCAAGTCCCGTGCCGCAGCGCACCACACCGGCCAGCGTTCATCAGAAGCGGTGTCGTCGAGTCGCTGGATGGACGTCGTTGCCCACGCGCTGATGCAGGGCCCTTGCCCGAGTTCATACTGCAAGGAATCCGCGGTAGCAGCGATGCGGTCGGTGGTGGCGGTACTGACACGGCGTCCGTCCTCGGCCATCAGCGACGCTCCGGCACCCACGGCCGAGACCACGAGATCTCGCGCGACCTGGGCCAGCTGCTCGACCGCCGCGCCAGCCACCTCCTCGCTGACGAGCAGGCCCCTCATCCGGGCCATGACCGTGGTCAGTTCATCAACCCTGGCATCGATGTTGTTCACGAAGTGTCCCCGTCCCTGTCCGTTTCACGCCGCCGGATACGGCTGGACCCCTTGCTGTGCGCTCCGCATGATTGCGACAACATCAGACCCTGAGCCTACGCCGGAGCTTCGAGACCAGGCCCGGCGAGTCCCCCGGGAGAGGCCAACCACAGTCCGCCAGAACCGTCACCGTGTGCCGGTTCGACCGGGCCCCTTACGTATGTCAGCAAGTGTTGCCCCGCCTCTTCTGCGCCCCGGTCACCTTGGAGGGTTCAGCCAGATAGTCAGCCGTCGAGCGGTGTGCCGGCTGTGTTGTCAACCGGCACACCTGGCCCGACGGGTGCCCGGGCAACCGCCGGGGCGTAACGAAACGGTACCCACGGCCCCCGGCACCGGTGCAGGGTTTCGGCATCCCAAATGCGGGTCAAAGAAGGTAGAGCCTCGCCGCTTCCAGGGACGTTCAAGGCGTAATCACCCCGATCCCGGCGGGGACATGAAGCCGAGGTCGTCCCCCGGTCGGCTAGGAGCTGGGCTTCTGGCCGGAGCGGGGCAGCATGCGAGTCAGGGTCACTTCGGCGGCGATGTCGCGCAGGCGCCGGTTCAGGTTCTGGCTGGCGTGCACCAGCCGGTCGAATGCTTCGGTCTGGGTCCAGCGGCGCTGCGCCATCAGGATACCCATCGCCACCCCGATCTCCCGGTTGCTCTCCAACGCCCGCTCCAGCCGCATCACCTTGTCGTGATGCATCCGGTTGATCATCAACAAAGAGGCATAGGAGGCGAAGATGGCAGCCAGAGCCACATGGTCGGCTTCAAAAGCCCCCGGTCTGGTCGAGTACAGGTTGAGGGCCGCCCGCTCACTCTCGGACAGGAACAGGCGGGTGCTCAGCATCGAGCGCACCCCGAGATCGACAGCTCGGGGAGCGAATCGCGGGAACTGCGCGTCCTGTGTCAGATCATCAACCCACACCACGTCACTCACTGTGAGGGCGGCGACACAAGGACCTTCGCCGAGGGCATACTGCAGCCCATCCACCTGTACCGGAAGCTCGCCGGTCGCTGCAATGGTCTCCGGTGCACCGCCCTGCCGCGCGAACGTGATCGCCGCATGATCGGCACCGCTGATCGCGGTGCAGGCATAGTCCAGGACCGGTCCGACCTCGAGACTCCCGTGATCGGACATGCTGCGCACCAGGTCCTGGAATTGCGCCGCCATCGATTCCAATGCCATTGCTGACGACTCACCCCCATCCGGATTCGACATAGCACTCATCCCTCGTGCGTCCGCCAAGGCGCCCTCCACCCATGGCAGCGGAATTCTACAAGGGCAGCACTCGAGCCGAACACCCCAAATCCGGCGACCCAGGTTGTCCTCGGGGTCGGTTCGTGGCCAACTCTCAACCCACCCCGGGGCGGTGTAACTGGATCTTTCGCCCGAGCAGGCGCAGGTCGTTGTGGCGGACTTGTTCAGCCAACGGGTGGGCGGCATCTGTTGCTACAAGGACGAGGTAGCGCCCGCGGTTGGCCGGACACCAGAGTGTCAGCCCGCGACCAGCTCCGGGATCTCCTCGCGGGTGACGGGGCTCGACCGGCGGCCGGCGAGCAGGAGCCAGATCGTGAAGGTCAGTTCGGCGACGATCGACGGGATCGCGACGATGACGAGCATGACGTCGGCGATCGCGGCGTAGTCGGCGACGAGGACGTGCACAAGGGTGTCCACGGCATATGCCGCCCCCGCCACGACGAGGATGATGCCGACGAGACGCGGGGCGAGCTGCGAGCCGATGATGAGCGCGCCCAGCAGTATGAGGTGTGTGCCGAACGCGATCAGGCCGACGTACCACGCGAAGTCGAACGCCGAAAACATGAGCAGGGCGACGTCGGGCGCGAGCTGGGTGGCGCCGGTCGCGATCGGGAGCCCGAGGAACATGAACACCGTGCCCACACCGAGGAAGACCGTGTAGGCGAGGCGGAACCAGGCGACGAGCAGCGACCGCACGCGACCGGCCGGGGCGAACATCACGTAGAGGCACGTGGATGACGGCCTGGCCACGGATGCGACTGGCCAGGAGGTCGTCGATCGCTTCACGCACGGCGCTGAGGCTTTCCGGTGTAGGCCACCGCAATCCTGAACACGGACCACAGCACACCGGTCACCGCGGATGCGACGACAGCCAGACCAAGATCGGGTGCGAACAGGAGCCAGGTGCTGACCGGCGTGCCGTTGAGGCTCGGTACCAGATCGAGGAGGATCCAGGCCGCGGCGAGGGTGGTGAGTAGCGGGAACCAGAGGCTGAACAGTCCGGGAAAGCCGGCCTTCACCTTGGCGCGGACTCCGGCGCGGTGGAGCCACGCCCAGACCATGCTGAGCAGGTAGACGATCGGCAGGGCCACCAGACCGAGGAACAGGGCCTTTGTGGTCCATCCGGACCAATCGCTGTCGTCGTCGAGGCCGAGCGCCCGGTCGGAGACACCGATGCGGAGGTGGTCGGTTCCTCCGAAGCCCATTCCACTGCCGGCATTGACGAGGACGACGGCCGCCTTCTTCTCGGCCGGGACCATCGTCGCGAGCGTTTCGACGCCCGGGCTGACCCCGTCATGCCACACAGTCCCCTTGCCGGAATCCACGAACCAGCCCAGGCCGTAGGTAGGCGACGCTTCGCTGGCGGGGAGCATCATCAGTGCCTTCCCTTCGGCGCTCAACACATCGTCCTCGCCGTTCATCATCATTGACAGATAGAGCGCCAGATCGTTGGCGCTTGCGATGATTCCGCCGATCGGAGCCGTCGCGCGGTCGGTCGCGTTTTCGGGAAACGGCAGCCTGGTGCCGAACCAGGGCCGGTGCCCGGTCGCCATGGACTCGTGGATCTCGCCGTCGGCGACGAAGCTGTGCGCCATGCCGACCGGCTCCAGGATGTTGGCTGCGACATACGCCTGGTATTCCTGCCCGCTGACGACTTCGATCAGGCGACCAAGGATCACGTAGTTCGCATTCGAGTATGCCCACTTCTGGTCGGGTTCATAGGCGGGAGTCACCTGCGCCAGTTGGTCGGCCCAGCGCGCAAGCTCATCCTTCTCCCCGGTGGCGTCCGGACGTGAGCCGTTCCCCTGCAATGTGGAGAAGCCGCTCGTGTGACTGAGCAGTTGCCGGATCGTCACCGGGCCGGCTGGCCGGTCGGAGAAGCCGTCAAGATAGTCGGAGATCTCGGCGCCCAGGTCGATCTTGCCCGCCTCGACCAGTTGCATCACAGCCAAGGCCGTAAAGCTCTTCGAGATCGAGCCGGCCACGAAAGGCGTGTCGGGCGTGACTCTCCGGTCCCCTCCCAGTTTGACCACACCGCGCCCTCCCGCGGACGTGATCTCCCCATCGGCCACGACGGCGTAGGCCAAGCCGGGCACCCCGGAAGCAGGCATCTCGCTGTCGATGAAATCCTCTATCGATCCGCCAGAGGCACCTGCAGGCAATGCGGACGTGAGACCAAGTCCAAGGATCATGAGTAGGCCAGCGCTGAGGCCAATGAGAAGGACGAGGACCTTCAGTAGCCTACTCATCCTGCCCCGGCGCCTGCACGCTGGACGGACACCTGATCACCGGGCCATCCTCACCGGTGCCGGCACCCGCATCGGAGGGGCGAGAATCCGGATTGGTTCATGGTCCATGCGGATAGCCGCCAGCCGAGTCATCCCCTACTCCCCACTATCGGTCGTACTTACTAGGAGTCACTTGCATGGCTTCGTCCGGTCATTCAAGGAGTAGTCAACGATCCGGTTGAAACAGACTTCCTTGACGCGCATAGATAGAGCCAGGCTTGGTCGGCGCGCCCGGGGTCACCCCCATGGATCTTGATGTCAACGCTGACAATGGCCCCGGGTCCGCCTAGGTCGCGAGCGTTGGCTCTGCGTCCTCGAACCTGAGTCTGGCGGCCAAGTCTTGCGGTTGGCCTATGAACGCTTTGCAGTCTTGCGACGATCGCTGAGGGGGCCCCAAGGGAAGGCGAGTGCCCGCTGCGCGCTGTGTCAAGATGGTCAGGTTCCCGGGCCCTGGCGATCGCCGCTGAGCAGGCCACGTGAAGATCACGTGCACGAATCAGGGCGAACGTGCTCTGGTCAAACGTGTCGCTGCCCACGTATCCCGGTCGGGTCATGAGAGAGCCGGTGTCCTCGGGCTTGAGGTGCCCAGGGTTCTCCAAGCGAATGGATCCTTCCATGCGACGATGCCCGCTGGTACCTGCCCGCACGGGCAGTGGAGCGAGGCGCCGGACCTGGTGGCTGCGCAGACTTTGGACGTCCTCGACGCATTCGAGGGTGTCGGGCTGGTCGTCGGCCGGGGAACCTATGAGGTCGCGCGGCTTGACGCTCCGGCGCGACTGGAGGGTCGCGACCTGGACGATTGGCCGATCCTTGCGACGGCGATGGCGCTGGATTGTCCGATCTGGACTGAGGATCAGGACTCTCTCGGGACCGGCGTCCCCACCTGGACCACGGATCGTGTCGAGTTGTTACCTGAACAACACCGATGAACCGCTTCGGGCCCTGGATCGGCATGATTGCGGGCCGGTGCACGTTGAAGTGCGGGACGCGCAGTTCACCCACCCAGGGTGCTCGTGCATCGCCTAGTGATTTCGCCGGCGGACTCATCGGAAGCGGCTGCGGTCAAAGGCACCGAAAGCCCTGCCAAATTGGGCCGTATTCGGTCTCCTCCCCAGGACAAACGCGACCCCGGCCCATCCTGAACGGCCCACACCCACACGAGAAGACGGCTCAGGGCCGGCGCAAGCCATCACATGGACAACGCCGAAGGTCCCGCAGCCCCGAACGGCGCCGTGGACCAGGCGGTCGTCTGACCGTCAGAAGAGATCCTGCATTCGGCCAAGTGCGTGCGTCACGACGTCCCGTCAGGGCTGAGCGCACGTGTCCTGCCGGAACGGAGCGTCTTCAGGCCCGCTCACCGCTATGGTCAGGCAGGACCAGACCTGGGGGAATCATGTTCGGCAAGTCGCACAATTACTTCCGGCCCGAGACGGTCGTCGCCGCGGCGACTGCCACGACCCTCATCCTGCTGTCCTCCCTCGCTGGTTGCACGGGCGCGAATGGGGCCGTCGGCCCGGTCGAACAGGTACTCCAATCCCCGGCAGCCGGTGGAATGCTCGGCGACGCGGAGGACGGATTCGAGGGCAGACTCCTCCAGGTCGCGATCGAGGGCCTGGTCACCGGCGCCGCTGAGCAGAGCGGCGGGGATGCCTATGGCAACATCCTCGTCTTGCTCGGCTGGGGACACGACGCCGACGCGGGATCCTACAAAGCGATGCAGACGACGCTCAACAACATTGAGGACGGAGTCGCCGAAATCAAGACCCAACTCACCGCGCTGCAGACGCAGCTCTCGATCACCGAAGACGAGATCATCGCCAACATCAACGATCCGGTCGCGGCGATCACCGAGATCGAGACCTATGAGGACGATCTAAAGATTCTGAGCGACAGTTCGAAGGCTCCCGGCACGGGTAACAAGGAAACCATTCGGCGTTTCGCGACCAAAATCGAAGGGGAGCCGGGCATCGAGTACTCCGTGAAGGCCATCCACAACGCGATCATTCCGCAGGACGGCGCCAAGAAGGGGGTGCTCGATAACTACAGAAAGCTGCTCCTCGACAAGGATGCCGATCTGAGCAGCGCATATCTTGCCCTCGAGACCTACTTCTCCCAACTGGTCTACTACCAGATCCAGGGCGTCACCCTCGTGGTCGAGGCCAGGACCGCCCAGGCCAAAGACACTCCGCCGATTGGCTCCGAGGTGGAGACGGTGGAGTACTACAAGAATTTCCGCGCTTCCCTGGCTGAGGAAGTGCAGAATTTCATGGACAACACCTGGTGCCTGATCGTCGCTCAGGCGTCGCTGGCACACACGAGCGGGTTCCTGCCCGCCGAAGCAACGGTGGTCGCGGCCCGAGCCGAATTTCTGCGCACCCAAACGCTGGCCCTGGATCACTTCGGCTTGCGCGCACACGCCGTCGTGACGAGCAACCACAAGGATGAGGTCACCACAGCGACCGCCACGGCTGCCGACCGGTCAACCCACACCGCCAAGCCGACGACCACAACCTCCGTGAAGGGCCCGGTCTACGACTCATGGAAGGGTGCCGAGGTTTCGCCGTCATTCGACTACCAAGTGGTCACCTTCGACTTCGGCGACCTGCCTGCCGGCAGCTACACCATTACCGGGCCGGCAGGCTTCGCGCCGGCAACCGTCAAAGTGCAGACCTACAATGCCGACTACTCGGCTGACACGGCAGGAAAGATCCGGTATGGCTCCGCGCTGGGCCACACGCGCACCGGGGCGGTGGAAGCCTTCGCCGCCGGCGCCGGGGGTTCGGGATCCGGACGGACCTGGCAGCACGGCGGCTCATCGAAGGTGAGCTTCGGCGGCAGCTTGGCGGCCGACAAGATTTCTGTCTCTGGCGACAGCGCGAGCTTCAACGGCGAGATCCAGGTCGACTACCGCTTCACTTACGGCGGATCGACGGCGGCGAAGGTGACGATACCCAGCCACGCGCGGGTCCGCGGAACCCTGAAGACGAGCATTGTCATCAGCCAGGACGTGGTGGGTTCCGCCACGGCAAACGGCACCGCGACGATGGGGGTGTGGAACTCCCACAAGACCGTGAGCGCACCAAGCAAGTGGTCCCACGACGTCAGCGACAACCAGAAGGCACCAATCAACGACAACGCACCAACGAGCTTCGTGTTCATGGCTGAGCCCGGCCACTCCTACACGGTGTACTTCACAGCCGCGGTGAGCGGGTCACAACGTGACGGTTCGGCCGCGGCACAAATCACCGTCGACTCGATGGCAGGCATGCAGATCCAATTCTGAGCGATCTGATCGATGTCAGAAAGCGAGCCGGTCCTGCACTTTTACAGACAGGAGCGATCACGGGCTCGGTGTCCCAGGCCGTGAAGGGCAGCCAGACGCGCAGTCGAAGTGCCCCCGCAGGCGCTGACAGCAGGTGCGTAGTCGAATCATCCGGAGCCGCTCTTGCCGGTCGGGTGTCGTGGCGGCGGACGCGCAGGTCACGCCAGCTGTGCGGCGGCCTCGCCTGGATGAAGCTGGTGGAGGCTCGCGATCGCGGGCCTCGAAACGACCCGCCTCCTGGCATCCGCGTCCAAGGCTTGGCGCGACGCTGCCACCGGCCTCGCCTTGATCAACCAGTCCTGGTGGGTACCGCTCGGACTCGCGACCGGTGTCGCGGCCACGATCTTCATGCTGGTCTACTTCAATCCCTGGCTCTCGCTGGCCGTCGTCATCAACGCTGCGATCGCAGTCACGGCCGCAGGCAACCTGTCCGCCGCGTGAAGCAAAGCAAGGGCTGCGCCCGGGGAGCGCCGCGGGTCCTGGGGTTCCCCCTCCTCAGTGACGAAACTCAGTTCCCGGAATGGGGCGCGACCAAACTGGTGCGAGGTCTGCGATGGGGCATCGCGGAGAGTCCGCTCGCCGGGACTCTCCCGCAGGATCCGTAGGGTCATCGCCTGTGCTCGCCGGCGCAGTTCACAGCGGGCGGCTTCGTCGCCGCACGTCGACCATGGCAGTAACCGACCGGCGCTGCTGCGAACTGGCGCTCTTAGCGGGCTCATCAGTGTCGTCCACAATCAGAACGCTGGAGGACGAACGTGCGGTGGGGCCACCCTGTCGCGTTTCCTCCGGAGTGGACGCTTTCTCGTCCGGAGGGAGGACAGTGTTGTAGCCGTCGGACTGGGCGATGTTGAGTAATGCGAGGAGTCTTGCCTGTTCCCATGCGTCGAGGTGATGACGGACGGCGATCGCCCGTGCAAGGCGGTTCCAGGACTCGGGCCCGCTTTCGAGCCAGGCCAGTGTCGGTCTCGTGGGGGCGTACGGGACGGGCGTTCCAGCTAGCGATCGGAACGGCTTTGCCGCCTTCGGCGGATCGGCTAGTCACGGCCATGTGTGGACAATGCTGAACTCCACCTTGCCCGGTTGGAAAGCGTTGTGTTCACGCCCTCACGAATTCGAATCTCGAGTCCTCCGCCACTTGACAAGGGGAACCGCTCGCCGCGGTTTCGTTGCAGGGTGAGTGGTGTGGACCTCGTCTCATTCCTCGTCTCATCCGAGGCCGCTCGGGGCCGATCGCTCGGTCGCCTGTGGACGGCGACGTACGGTGTGAAGCCCGTGTTCGGGTCAGACGTTTGCTGCGAAAGCGAGTGTGCCTTCTCGTCGGTGCGGGAGTAGGCAAGGTTGCGCGCTTGCCGCAGCCACACATCGGGGGCCCAAATGATCACAAGGAATCTCGGGCCTCGCGTGAGGGCCACCGCCGCGGGACCTGAAAGCGTTCGTCGACCCGGGGGAGCATTGTGCGCGTTTTCAGCTTTGCGGTTTCGATCCTTTCCAGCCTTGTCCTGCTCATGGTGTCGGCGCCGCCGGCCCACGCGGCCGTCCCGCGCGTTCCGCTCACCTGCGGGATGGTGATCACCCAGGACGCCGACGTCTACCTGCCGCACAATCTCACGTGCCCCGAATTCGCCGTCCGAGTTCGACAGGATCACTCGGGGGACGTCCCGCCGCCGAACGTGCGGATCGACCTCCGCGGCCATACCCTTCGCGGGCTGGGAACGGCCGACGGCATTGTCGCCTTCTCCGGCAAGAAGGACATAACCCATGTGGAGGTGGTGAACGGTCGCCTCACGAACTGGGACACCGCGGTCGGTGGTGACTACGGCTTCGCGACCAGGAACGTGGCGCTTGTGGGCAACCGGATCGGTTTCGGTTGCGGTGGCTTCGGGTGCGCAGCCGAACGCACCCACTTCCAGAACAATACCGGCGGCGGGTTCGTCGTCTACTACGCCGCCGGCGGCACGGTGACACGAAGCACCTTTGTGCACAACGCCGTGGGTGCCACCGCTATCTCCTGGTCCGGCCTCAGCATCAACCACAGCATCTTCACCGGCAACGACGTGGGCGTGCTGGCAGACGACTCATGGGTCGGCGTCTTGACGAGTCTCTTCGTCAGGAACGGCACGGCCGTGAAAGTCCTTCTCTACGACAAGGACCGCGGCTGCGCCGAACTCCATCGGAACGTCTTCGTGAGGAACGGAGTCAATCTGGACGGACCGCGCTGCACGCTCTGACCGATGAGCAGGACAGCCTCGTGTCCGGCGCGGGTCGACTCACTGGCCAAGGCCACGAACGGCTGGATATCGCGGGTGCCGAGCGTCAGGATCAGAACCTTCATGATGACGAACCCCCTGCTACAACCCCTCAAGCGGCGTAGCGGAACTCGGAATACTCTGTAATGTCAGAATCCACAGTGCCTTGCGGAAGGAGCGACAGTTGCCCTCGACCCGGCAGGAGAACAGCTCGCGCTCACGCTTACCCAGCACGGTCTGCAGCGGATGACCGCGCGGGTGTTGGCCGCCTTGTTGTTCAGCGACGAGGACACGATCGCCGCCGGTGAGATCGCCGACAAACTCCAGGCAAGCCCTGGCTCGGTGTCCACGGCGATCAGGATGTTGGCCAGCACGGGCCTGATCGAACGAGTCCCCGCTCCGGGCAGCCGCCGCGAGCACTACCGCTTCCCCGACGACGGCTGGGCACGGCTGATGTCCACCCAGAACCAGATGCTCCAGGTCCTGCAGGACTCGGCCCAGCAAGGCATCGGCAGTGCTTCCACCAACACCCGAGCGGTCGGACGACTCACGGCCATGCGCGACTTCCACGCCCACCTGCAACGCGAACTTCCGGCAGTCATCGCCAGGTTCGACATTTCGACCCCTTCCGAAGCCGCACCCGGACCCGGCGAGGCTGGACGTGTCTGAGACCCGGCCTGTGCGAATGCTCCTGGCCACCTTGGGCAGCCGCGGGGACGTCGAGCCCTTCCTGTGGCTGGCGCGCGCCGCGGAGGACGCTGGCCACGAGGTGCGGATCGCCCTTCCCGATTCGGTCGAGATCGACACGGACGGGCTGGATGCGGTGAGCCTCGGGATCAACTTCGCCGACCTCGCTGAGAGTCTGGGCGGTGCTCCGACCGCCGCGATGCGTGCGTTCCGCGAGCGGATCCGGCCGGCCATGTCACGCGCCTTGGCGACAGCTGCTGACGTGGCCGTTGAGTGGCAGCCGCAGGTCATTCTGGCCCATCCGAAGGTTCTCACCGCTCCGGTCGCCGCTGCGAGGCTGGGGGTGCCGTGGCTGTCTGCTGAGCTGACGCCGACCCTGACCCCGACCCGGGAGTTCCCGGCGGCCGGGATCGCGTCTGCCTCGCTGGGGCCCATTCTCAACAAGCTCAGCTACCGGGCTGTGGGCGCGGCAGCGGCGATGTTCGGCAGCGATATCAAGGCAGCCCGCCGGCGGCTGGGCGTCGCCGTGGGGAAACTGCCGCCGCACGCGGGCACGCTTGCAGCGTTCAGCCCCACTCTCGTGCCACGTCCGTCGGACTGGCCGGCGAGCACGCAACTGACGGGGGACTGGCACGGCCCGGACGGCCGGGGGCCACTGGCAGAATCCCTCCAGGAGTTTCTCGCCGACCCCCGTCCGTTCGCTTATGCCGGGTTCGGGTCGATGGCCGGAGGCGACGCCATGGCCAGGGCTGAGGCGATTCTGGCTGGCGCGCGCAGCCTTGGGTTGCGAGTCCTGTTCGCAACCGGCTGGGGCGGAGTGCAGCCTCCGGCCGATGCCGGCGATGACGTCCTGGTTGCAGGCTCGGTGCCGCACGGCGCCGTCCTCCCAAGGGCCGCCGTCGCGATCCACCACGGCGGTGCCGGGACGGTGCACGCCAGCACGAGAGCCGGAACCCCGTCCGTTGTGGTGCCCTTCCTGGCCGATCAGCCGTTCTGGGCTGCCCAACTGGAACGGATCGGACTGTCCGGCCCGCCCCTCCACCGTGAGCGCCTGAACTCCGCCGGTACTGGCGCCGCGATCAGCGCCGCGATGGCTCGCGCGGAACGGGTACGGCACGCCGCCGAACAGATGAGCACCGAGCACGGCACCGAGACTGCTCTCACCCACATCCTCAAGGCCACACTGACGTAAGCGCCGCCTCCCCTCCATGAGGGCTGTAACTCCGGGTACGTCGAACACCCTGGACGAGCTATCCAATCCTCCGGCTCGAGGTTCAGTAAGGCCTCATGTAATGGCGCCAATATGCTCATGACGCCCCCGAGCTCATCAGAAGGGCAGCTGCTCATCGAACCAGACATTGTTAGCCGGCAACCAGGGTGGTGATTGCGATGGCGCCGAACCATCCGATGAAGCCGAGGTAGATCAGGCGCTCACCCCATCCGATCAAACCACGGTGGGCCAATACTGAGGTCCGGTAGCTCTCCAAGACCATTCTTCATTGTGCCCATAGATCATCCAGCCAGTCGGAGATGACGTCAACTGAGAGTTGGAAGTTGTTCAACTGGACATGGGCATCGGCTCCATCCAGGGCAGTAAAGACTCGCATTGCCTTCGCAGGATTCGTAATCGATTGGTAAAACCGCTCGGTCTCCTGAATCGCACTGGCGCCCTCTCCTTCACTGACCAAGCACAGGACGGGGCATTTAATCGATGAGACTTCATCGAACTTGAACGTCGACATCTTGCTGACGAACTCAGAAGCAGTGTGCACTCCCAGGGCTTCGTACAGCCTTTTGCTGCTGGCCTGGAGTGTCGGCGGAAGGGTGCCCATCATCTCGGCCGACATGCGGTCCAGCACCGGTGCGGGGAGCGTCAGCGTTTCTGGCGGATACGCACGAAGCATCATCGCGCCAAAATCGGTGATGGGCGAATCGGCGATCAGGGCTTTGATGCGTGGATCGTAGGCTGCTGGACGCAGCGCCAGGTGTCCACCGAAGCTGTGGCCAAACAAGCCGAGATGCTCTGGGTCCACGTCGGCGCGAGCCAGGGTAAAATCGATCACCGCCCTCACCGGCACCTCGTAGTCCGGAAGAAAGGGCAGATCGTTGTAGATATGGCTGACTCCCCGATGGCCGGGGCCTTCGAAAGTAAGGACGTTGTAGCCGCGCGCGGCCAGTCCGGCACCCAGCGAGAAATAGAGCCATTCAGCAGATCCGTCGAAACCGCTCATGGCCAGGATTGTTCCTCGGGGACGCCCCTGAGCATGGATGAAATAGCCCGGAAGGGTCTTCCCTTGGAAAGGAATCTGAAGTCTTTCGATCGGGGGATCGGATAATTCGCAGGATTTCTGGAAACAGGTTACGCTCTTTCGCCAGAAATCCTGATAATTCAGATGGCTCGAATCGGTGTAGTGGTCAGCGCCGAAGTAGTAGTTCGTGGCCCGCAAGAATGCCTCCCGAGCGCTGGCGCGATGACCTGCGGTCAGAGACTGATGGGCCTGCTCCTCGGCATGCTGCGCAATTCCAGCAAAGGCTTGAATAAATCCTTCGGTATCGCCATCCTGGATTCGATCGGCGGCGTAATAACACTCGCCGACCGATGCGCCGCCGAATTGGTCGGCACCCAGGAGCAAGATAAAGAAGAATGCCATTTGCTTATCTTCAAAAGGCAAACTGCGTGAGTTGATCGACTGCATCTCGCGCGTGCTGCTTTTCCCGCCGCGAGTAGTAGCCTGGTTACTCATGGGACTCCTCCAATTCAATCTCTGAAAGTGCCTTTCCATACAGCTCGAGACGCCGACCGACTTTACCCGGCGAGGAGCATGAGGGGAAGCACCAAGATCTACTCGTTCACGCACTAACCTGCCATGCCGGGCAGCACCGGCTCCGTCGGCGGATCCTGCGTAGACCTGGTCACGAGGTTGTACAGACGGACAAGGCCACGTTGCGCGGACTGCCTGGTCGAGCTCGTTGTCGAGTCCGTCTGAGTGTGGGTCGAAGGATGGGCATCGGCGTTGGGGTCAGCCCTGGATGAGTCCGGGCAACTCCTGGGCGAGCACGACCACGCCCATCACCAGGACGAAGGCGCCGAAGCCCTTCCGCAGGGACCGTTCGGGGATGCGTCCGACCAGGGCTGCGCCGAGGAACGAGCCGGCGATCGCGGCCGCGGTGACCATCAGCACCACTGGCCAGTCGAGGGAGACCGTGAACAGGTGGGCGGCCAGTCCCGCGGAGGACTGCATGGCGATGACCAGCAATGAGGTGCCGACCGCGAGTGCCATCGGGAGGCCACCGAGCAACGCCAGAGCCGGGACGATGAGGAAGCCGCCGCCCGCTCCTACCAGGCTGGTGGCGAAACCCACGGCGAACCCCTCCGCGGGCGCCCGCCAAGGCCGGCGGGCGGGCACCTCACCCCCCGCCGCGTCGCCGCCGCGCCTTGGGCGCATCATGGCGACTGATGTCGCGATCATCATGCCGGCGAAGAGGACCATCAACACGGTGCCGGGGATGAGGCTGCCGACCAGCCCGCCGACGACTGCGCCGGTCATTCCAGCCAGGCCGAACGCGACTCCGGTTCGCCATGCGACGCGACCGGCGCGCGCGTGCCTTGCCACGCTGACGAGCGCGGTCACCCCGACGACGAAGAGGGAAGCCGTGATCGCGAGTTGCGGTTCCATCCCCAGCACGTACGTGAGGATCGGGACGGTGAGGATCGACCCGCCACCGCCGAGTAGCCCGAGGGCAACGCCGATCGCCACCGAGAGCAGCAATGCTGTGGCCAACGTCCAGGTCACCACCATGGTGTGCTAGGCCGTCGGCAGGCCCGCGGCCTGCCACGCCAGCATTCCGCCGACCATGTTGTCGCAGGTGAAGCCAGCCGCAGTGAGTAGCTCGGCTGCCCGGGCGCTGCGATTGCCACTGCGACAGATCGCGACCACCGGCCGCTGGCGATCCAGTTCGGCCAACCGGCCACCAAGCTGGCCGAGCGGGATGTGGCGGGCGCCGGGGATGCGTCCCTGGGCCACCTCGCTGTCCTCCCGGACATCGACGAGCTGAACCCGGTGTTGGCGCTCCCTTGTCTGCTGGATGCTGATGTCAGCCAACGCTGATCATCTCCTTCTGGTCCTTGTGGGTGATCCAGCCGAGGTAGCTGCCCTCGAGTTCGACCACGTCGTAGCCGGCTCGTCGTAGTGCGCTTGCCGTGACGCTGACCCGGACGCCGCTCTGGCAGTAAGCGATGATCGGACCATCGGTCGGCAGCTGGTCGAGGTGCCACAGGGCGCGGCCGCCGCTGAGCTGTTCAGCTCCGGGAATGTGGCCGGCGGTGAACTCGGTCCTGTTCCGCACATCCAGCAGCATTGCGCGCCCTGTGGTGTCCAGGTCGGTCTGGCCGATCACGGCCGGCACGACCAGCGGGAGCCCGGTCAGGCTGGTGGTGTAGCCGATGACGCTGTCGATACCGACCCGGACAAGGTGGTCGCGGTACTCCCGGGCTTCGGCCTCGCCGCCGGCGAGCAGGACCAGCGGACGGTCTTCGCGCTCGGGGTCGTAGACCCAGGCGCCATAGCTGGCTGCCTTGCCGATGCCGGGCACATTCAGCGACCGGGCCACCGTCCCCAGATGCACCTGGCTGTTGTGCCGGGTGTCGACGAAGATCACGTCGTCGTCGACCAGGCGTTCGGCGAGGGTGGCATTGTCGAACTCGACCAGCTGCTGCGGTTCTCCCATGACAGCGGGCCCCAGCTTGTTCTGGCGCTTCATCCTGGCGAAGTAGGCGTGGGCGTCCGGTTGGCCGTCGAGCAGTGCGGAGACGAAGCCCTCCTCGTCGCCGTCCCGCAGGAAGGGCGCCCACCAGGCGTTCTCACGCTCGTAGCCGACGGTGGTGGACGCGATCGCACCCAGCGCCCGTCCGCAGGCGCTGCCGGCGCCGTGTGCGGGAAAGACCTGCACGTAGTCGGGCAGGGTCAGGAAGTCGCGACGCAGGCTCTGGAACAACTGCCGCGCTCCGGGGAAGCGGGTGTTGACACCGCCGGCGGCCTCGTCCAGCAGGTCCGGGCGGCCCAGGTCGCCGACGAAGACGAAGTCCCCGGTGAAGAAGTAGCCCGGCTTGTCGGCAAATGCGCCGTCCGTGACCAGGAAGGAAAGGTGCTCGGGGGTGTGCCCGGGCGTGTGTCGTGCCTCGACGACGATGTTGCCAAGGGTGATCGCGTCGCCGTGGTGCAGCCGTTCGGCTTCGAACCCGTACTGCCACTCGTCGCCGCCCTCGGCAGAGACGTAGGCGGTGGCCCCGGTCGCGGCCGCAAGTTCGCGGGTACCCGAGAGGTAATCGGCATGGATGTGGGTCTCGGTCACGGCAACGATCCTCATGCCATGGCGAGCGGCCAGGTCGAGATAGGGATTCAGGTCGCGGCGGGGATCGATGACGATCGCTTCGCCCTTGGCCTGGCAACCGACGAAATAGCTCGCCTGCGCCAGGTCCTCGTCGTAGATGCGCTCGAGAAGCATGCGTTCTCCTGAACAGAGGTCCGATACCCCGGGGGGTATATGTCTCCTCCATCATACGTATACCCCTAGGGGTATCGGCAACCCATTGGGTGGCGCTTCCCGGGATCTGGTGGTGTTCCGCCTCAGCGTGAGCGGCCTAGGTGGCAATTGCCGTACCGCCGGTCCCCGATGTCGCGGTGCTGGCCAGCCATCGTCGGCGCTGGCTTCCATCACGGCCGGGTTGCCGGCTGGCCCCTAAAAGCGGACGGCCGGCGATTGCTCGCCGGCCGTCCCAGGCTCTGTCCCGAACGTTCGGACGGAGCGTGGCCCGCTGGACCGCCTAGCGTCGCGGTCCGCCGCCGAATCCGCCCATGCCGCCCATGCCGCCCATCCGGACGCCGGCGTCGTGGGCCTTGAGGATGGCATCAGCCTGAGCCTGGGTGAGGCGACCGTCCTTGACCGCCTGGTCGAGATTGGCCTTGAGGTCGGCGGTTCGGTCGGCCTGGCGGACGTCGGGCTGGCTGTTCAGCGCATCGAGGACCTTCGCCTCCGGTACGCCCAGCTCCTTGGCGAGGAAGGCTGCCAGGTCAGCATGCTGGGTGGCCTGCTGGGCGTCGGTCAGGTCACGCCCACGCGACTGGGTCGGGTTGGCGGCGTGGTACTTCAGCATCGCCGCCGTGACCGCGTCCTGGCTGACGCCGAGTTTGCCGGCGAGATACTCGGTGTTGGCAACCGCACCATAGCCGCTGCCGTTCCGCAGGCCCGCGTTCGGATTGGCGGCCGTGCCGTTGCCGCCCATGCGGCCGTAGCCGCCGCCTTGCCAGGCCTGGCTGGGTGTCGGGGTGGGGGTCGGGGTGTCCGCGCTGGCGATGGTGGCGGCGGTGAAGCCGGAACCGAGGACGATGGCGCCGCCCGCGATTGCGAGGGCGATCTTCTGGTTGAGGAACATGACTACTCCTTGGTTGGTGGTTCTTTCTGGTTCCCAGTAGATCCGGCGTTCGTGATGCTTCTCGGTGAGCAGGCATGAAGCTTGCGTGAAGGCGAAGTGCGGGCAGCGCCGCGCCCCACGATCGTTCGCTGACCTCGACGCCCCGGCGAACCGACCATCGCCCTTGCACAGGCACTCCACAGGACCTCATCAGTAACCGGACAGTGTCGCGACGAACCGTGGCTGCATGACGAAACGTCTGTCGCCACGCCGATGCTGGGCGGTTCTGCTCGTGGCTGCTTGCGCGCTGGTGTACCTCTTCGCCGTCTGGACACCTGCAGGGCTCGCGTTGGACAGCCAGGTTCTTGCGTTTGTTTCAGGTCTTCCCTGGGGCGTGTCCGATCTCGCCGGTGACATCCTGTCCGCACTGTTCCCCCTTGTCGTTCTTGCCGGCCTCGTGGGTCTGATTGTGTTGGCCGTGCGGTCGCGTCGCGTTGCTGCCCCCGCTCTCGCGGTGCTGGCGGGCCTGCTTGCGGCGGCCACGGCGGAAGTGCTCAAGGTGACGCTGCCCGGGCGACCAGGCGATCCGGCCGCGCCGCTGTCCAGCCCGCTGGATCTCCTGAATCCTGAGTGGTGGGCGCGTGTCCATGACGGTCCGATTGTGCTGAGCGGTTCCTTCCCGGGTGGCCACGCCACCATCGCCACCGCGTTGGCTCTTGCGGTGTTGACCGCAATGACGTCGCGGCTTGCTCGGCGAGCCGCGCTTCCGATCATGATGCTGGCTGCGGCCGTCTCAGGCGCCACCGTCCTCGCCGGCTGGCATCGGCCCAGCGACGCCGTCGCCGGAATGTTGCTGGCCATTGCCTGGTGGCTGGCCCTGGTCCCTGCTGCCGGCCTGCAGTCAGGGTGCGGCTTCGCGAGGCGTGGGCGCAGCTCGACGTCCCGGCGCCCGGGTGTCGATACTTCCGGCATCGCGCGGAAACGCCCCTTGGCCACCCGTCACTAGGACGGAGAGAGGCTCAGCGTTCTCTCAGCGGCAAGCCCGTAGCGTCCCTATCGGGTGCAAGCAGGGCCACCTCCAGTCCACACCCGGACAACCATTCGGCCTTCCAGGCCGCCTGTCAGCAGCCAGGGGTGACCTGACGGAAGGACGCACATGAAACCTGCCGGAAGGACTCTCGGCACCCTGCGGTTGGCGGCAGTGGTGGTGCCGATCACGGTCGGCGGGGTCCTGTATCTCCTCATCGGCCTCCTCAGCGCGCCGGCGGCTGCGCTGATCCTCGTCCTCCTGGTGGTGGGTGCCGCTGCTACCGGGGACCGACCCGCCGGCATCCTTGCGGCGCTGTCGAGCGCGGCCGCCTTCGACTTCTTCCTCACCGCTCCCTACCTGGATCTGCACATGGCCAACGCCGAGGACATCGAGTTGGCCGTACTGCTCCTGATCGTCGGCGTCGCAGTCACTGAGCTGGCTCTGTGGGGCAGCAGGCACAGGGCAGTGGCGAGCGAGCGTTCGGGCTTCATGAGTGGCGTCATGGAGTCGGCCGACGTGGCTGCGGGAGGGCGCTCGGTGATGGAGGCGATCGACACCGTGTCGGGCCACATCCGGCGCACCATCGGCGCCGAAATGGTCACCTACCAGCCCGGAGCACCCGGCTCGGACTCGGCTGTGATCCAGCGGGACGGCACTGTGATCATCGAAGGTGCGACCCTCAACGTCACGGCTGAAGGATTTCCCACCGACCGCTACACAGCCGTGCCGGTCATCCAGAACGATCGGGTCGTTGGCCACTTCCTGATCACTACGGCGACGAGGGTCGTGCGCCCCAGGTCCGAGCAACTCCGTGTCACGATCCTTCTCGCCGACCAGATAGCCAGGCGTCGGTTGGCGCCCGCGGCCGTCCGGAGGATCGGTGCGGCGGGGACGCAGGAAAGGCCGGGGTGGCCCCTCTCGGGCGGCGCGCAGCAATGACCGGCCAGGCTGCGGAGCCCGGCTCGGCTCTGCACGAACTCCCCACCCTGCCCGGCACGTCCTATCCGCTCGGCGCGACCGCGAATCCAGCTGGCGTCAACTTCTGTGTCTATTCGCGACGCGCTACCGGGATCACGCTGGCGTTGTTCGACCAGGCCGACGATGCCCAACCGCGTCGCTCCATCCGCCTCGACCCGACGCAGAACCGCACCTATCACTACTGGCACGTGTTCCTGCCCGGTGCAGAAACCGGCCAGCTGTACGGCTACTACGCGGACGGACCGTACGAACCCGATGAGGGCCTCGTCTTCGATCCGCAGAAATTACTCGTCGATCCGTATGCCCTGAGCGTCGCCCTGCCCTCCGCCTACTCGCGTCCGGCCGCCGCCAAGCCCGGGGACAACACGGCGACCGCGGCCAAGAGCGTCGTTGTGGATTCCGACGCGTACGACTGGGAGGGAGACCAGCCACTGAAGCGCGACTTCGACGACAGCATCATCTACGAGTTGCACGTCCGGGGGTTCACCGCTGGCCCGAATTCGGGCGTCGCCGCACCCAGGAGGGGCACCTACGGGGGGCTGATCGACAAGATCCCCTACCTGGAGGACCTGGGCATCACGACCGTAGAGCTGATGCCGGTGCAGCAGTTCGACCCGCAGGACGCCCCGAGCGGCCTGGTCAACTACGCCGGCTACCAGCCGGTAGCACTGTTCGCGCCGCACAGCCTCTACAGTTCCCGGCCGGATCCGCTCGGCCCCGTCGACGAGTTCCGTGACCTGGTCAAGGCGATGCACCGTGCCGGCATCGAAGTGATCCTGGATGTCGTCTTCAACCACACCGCCGAAGGCGGCCCCGACGGACCGACGCTGTCCCTGCGAGGCCTGGACAACCTCACCTACTACCTGGTCGACGACAGATCGCCCGGGACCTATGACGACTTCACCGGCACGGGGAACACGGTGAACGCGAACGACACCATCGTGCGCCGGCTCATCCTGGACTGCCTACGCCACTGGGTTCGCGATATGCACGTCGACGGCTTCCGGTTCGACCTTGCCGCGGTGCTCTCGCGCGGCGAGGACGGTGTCCCCCTCAAGGATCCGCCGATCCTGTGGGACATCGAAACCGATCCGGTTCTGGCAGGGACCAAGATCATCGCCGAAGCCTGGGACGCCGCCGGCCTTTACGAGGTGGCCACCTTCGTCGGTGATCGCTGGGCTGTGTGGAACGGCGCCTACCGCGACAACGTCCGGCGCTTCATCAAGGGCGATCCGGGCCAGGCCGCCGCCTTCGCCGACAGCCTTATGGGCAGCGCGCTGCTGTTCCAGCTTCCCGGACGCGACCCGACGCGAAGCATCAACTTCGTCACCTCCCACGACGGCTTCACCCTCAACGATCTGGTCACGTACAACAGCAAGCACAACCTGGTCAATGGCGAGAACGGCCGCGACGGCGCCGACAACAACGACAGCTGGAACTGCGGTGTCGAGGGCGAAACCGATGACCCTGAGGTAGATCGGTTGCGGATCCAGCAGATCAAGAACTTCCTGATGACACTGCTCGTCTCGCAGGGTAGGCCGATGCTGCTGATGGGCGATGAGGTGCGTCGCAGTCAGCACGGCAACAACAACTCGTACTGCCAGGACAACGAGGTCAGCTGGTACGACTGGGACCTGATCGCCCGCGAGGCAGGCCTTCTGCGGTTCGTGCGCGACGTTGTGAGGTTTCGTCAACGGTCCTCCATCTTCACCGACCGCGCGTTCTGGGGCCGGCCCGGCAGCGCAAACGTGACCTGGCACGGGGTCGAGCTCGGACGTCCGGACTTCAGTGATGTGTCGCACTCCGTGGCGCTCGAACTCGTCCATCCCGACAGGGACGAACACCTGCACATCATCTTCAACGCCTACTGGGAGCACCTCGACTTCGCCCTGCCGGCGCTTCCGGCCGGTCAACGCTGGCACCGGCTCGTGGACACCTCAAGGCCGTCACCGCTGGACGTCAGCCACCCACCGATCGCGCTGGACGGGCCCGGCACCTACACCGTCGAAGCACGGTCGGTTGTCCTCCTGTCCACCGCCACGATGCACCGGGACTGATCGGCGGGTGGTTCCAGCCTGCGAGGATCGACTACGCGACATCGACTTCGCCACCGAACCTGATGACCTGGTGGGGCGCGTGGGGATGGTCCAGACCGGCCGCTGCGTAGGCGGCATCCTCGTCGAGGGTTTCCTCCTGGAGAAGCGCTGTGACGATTCTGTCGAGCCTGGAGCGGTTCTCCCTGATGAGGGTGACGGCTTCGGCCTCGCATTCGGTGATGATCCGGCGTGCCTCAGCGTCTGCCGTCGCGAGGGTTGCCTCGGAGATGCCCAGCAGGTGGGGGTCGATGTCATCGCCCAGGACGGTCATGGGGCCGACCTCGGCCGACATGCCCCAGCGGCCGACCATCTGGCGGGCGATGCCGGTGGCGGCTTCCAGGTCCGAGTCGACGCCGGTGGTGGTGAAGCCGAGGACGACCCGCTCGGCGGCGAGGCCGCCGAGTGCGCCGATGATGCGACCTCGCAGGTAGGCCTCGTCGAAGCCGTACCGGTCGTCCTCGGGGGTGGACAGAGTGACACCGAGGGCGCGGCCGCGAGGGATGATCGAGATCTTCCGGACGGGATCGGCGCCGGGTTGCAGCATTCCGAGCAGCGCGTGGCCCGCTTCGTGGTAGGCGGTACGGCGGCGTTGATCGGGCGGGATGACGACGTTGCGGGCGACACCGAGCTGGACCTTCTCGAGGGCGTCGAAGAAGTCGGCCTGGTGGACCCGGGTGTCCTCGCGCCGAGCGGCGAGGATCGCGCCCTCGTTGACCAGGTTGGCGAGCTCTGCGCCGGTCATGCCCGGTGTTGCCTTGGCGAGAGCCTCGACGTCCACGTCGACATCCAGCGGTACGGCTCTCATGTGGACGTCAAGGATCTTGGCGCGTCCGGGCCGGTCGGGGGAGTGGACGGTGATGACCCGGTCGAAGCGTCCGGGTCGGGTCAGCGCGGAATCGAGCACGTCGGCACGGTTGGTGGCTGCGAGGACGACGACGCCTTCGGACCCGTCGAAACCGTCCATCTCGGTGAGGATCTGGTTGAGGGTCTGCTCGCGCTCGTCGTTGCCGCCCATGGCCCGGGCGCCGGCCCGGGACCGCCCGATGGTGTCGATCTCGTCGATGAAGACGATCGCGGGCGCGGCTTTGCGCGCTTCGGTGAACAGGTCCCGGACGCGTTGTGCCCCGACACCGACGATCATCTCGATGAACTCGGCTGCACTGACGGAGAAGAACGGCACGCCTGCCTCGCCGGCGGTGGCGCGGGCGAGGAGGGTCTTGCCAGTGCCGGGAGCTCCGGAGAGCAGGACGCCTCGGGGGGAGCGGGCGCCGAGCTTGGCGTACTTGGCGGGGTTCTTGAGGAAGTCGACGATCTCGTCGACCTGCCCCTTGACTTCGTCGATGCCTGCGACGTCGGCGAAGTTCACCGTGTTGTGGCTGGGGTCGACCGGCTTGTGGGTCTTGCCGATGACGCCGCCCAGCCCGCCCATGCCCATGCCCTTCGCCTGGCGCCGGAACATCCAGACATAGAAGCCGATGATGAGCAGGAATGGTGCGAAGGAGATCAGCAGGTTGAGCAGGGTGCCGCGTTGCGTGCTGACCGGCGTCGCCTGCACGACGGCCCCGCCGGCGGTGAGTTCTGCGTACAGGTTGTCGGCCGCGAAGGTCGGCCGCTGGGTCTGGAAGGTCGTGTAGGTGGTGGCGGGGTTTGCACCCGGAAGTGCCTCGGCCACCTTCAGGTCGCCCTGGATCGTGTCCCCTGCGGCGTAGATGTCCTTCACGTTGTGGGCTTGCACCTGGGCGGTGAACTCGCTGTAGGAGACGGTCGGGGCCGTCTGGGACATGTCCTGCCAGCTGGTGATCAGGAAGGTGATGCCGTAGAGCGCGATCCCCCAGACGAGCCATCGCGACCACTTGCGCTTCGGCGGTGTGCTCGTCGACGTGCTCTTGCCTGCCGGGCTCTCGGTACGCCAGGGGTGTGCCGGGTCGGGGTTGTCCTGGAGTCTGAGCGCGTTCGGGCTGGTCATCTGGTGGCTCCTTCGAGCGAGGTCGGAGATTGGTGGGTCAGGTCAGTGGGCTGCGGCCGAGGGTGACGGTGACGCTCTGCTGCACCCCGTTGCGGTAGACGGTGAGGATCACGGACTGCCCGATCGGCAGCGTCCGGACCTGGCCGAGCAGCGCTTCCGAGCTGGGCGTCGGTGCGCCGTTGACCGCTGTGATCAGGTCGCCGCGTTGCAGCACCTGGTTCGAGGGCCCGTCGCCCACGACGGTGGTGACTCCGGCGCCACTGATTTCGCTTCCCCCGGTGGACACGGACGCGTCTGTGGTGGTGATCCCCAGGTAGGCGTGCTGGGCGGTGCCCGACTGGATGAGCTGGGGGATGATGACGTTGACCTCGTTGAGCGGGATCGCGAAGCCGATGCCGATGCTGCCGGGCTGGCCGGAGGAGCTGGTGTCGAGGCTTGCGATCGATGAGTTGATACCGACGAGGACGCCTTGGTCGTTGACCAGGGCGCCACCGGAGTTGCCGGGGTTGATCGGGGCGCTGGTCTGGATGGCGTCGGTGACGACCGGCGTGCTCTTCGAGCTGGTGGTGGCCACCGGCCGGTCCAGTGCGCTCACGATGCCGGTCGTGACGGTGCCGGACAGGCCGAGAGGGTTGCCGATGGCCATGACCGAGTCGCCGACATGCAGCGTCTGGGCCGTGTGCACCAGCGGCAACAGTCCGGCCGGGGCATTCTCGATCTGCAGGACAGCGAGATCAGTTGTCGGGTCAGCCCCGATCACCTTGGCGTTGAAGGTGCGCTGGTCGGAGACCATCACCTTCACCGTCCCGCCCACACCCACTCCGGAGATGACATGGTTGTTGGTGACGACGTGACCGGCGTTGTCCCACACGACGCCTGAACCCTCATCGTTGCCGGCGATGATGGATACCACGCTCGGTGTGACGGCGGCCGCCACCGTCGTCCAGCCCTGCGTCGGGGCGACGATCGGGCTCGATGGTTGAGCGGTGGTGAAGGCGGCGAGGGTGCCCGCTCCGCCCGCGGCGCCCAGCACGCAGGCGATCGCTCCCACGGCAACGTATTCGCGCCATCTCGTGCCCGGCCGGGGCGCCGGGTACCGGGGTGCCTGCTGGGGTCCGGGATCGGCATTGGACGACCGGGCGAGCGTTCGGGGATCCATGGGTGTGAAGTTGGTCACGGCCGTTCCTTTCGTCGTTCGACCTTGGAATGATCATCGCGAGGCGTGGCTGAGAGAACGCGAAGGCGACCGCCCGGCCTGGGAGGAGGAGCTGTGCGCCTGCTGCTGGTGGAGGACGACCCGGCGCTGGCCGAAGTGACCCGGCGCGGCCTGGTCGATGAGGGGCACGTCGTCCAGGTGGAGCGTGAGGGGATCGGCGGGCTGTTGGCCGCCTGCGAGGGCGGCTACGACGTGGTCATCCTCGACATCATGCTGCCCGGCATGAACGGCTACGACATCGTCAAGCACATGCGGGGACGCAAGGTGTGGACACCGGTGATCATGCTGACCGCGAAGGATGGGGAGTACGACCAGGAGGATGCGTTCGACCTGGGCGCAGACGACTACCTCACCAAGCCGTTCAGCTTCGTGGTCCTGAACGCCCGGCTGCGCGCCCTCGCCCGGCGCGGCCGACGACCCCGTCCGACGGTTCTCAGCGCTCCCGACCTCACCCTTGACCCGGCGAGCCATCGGGTGATGCGCTTCGACACCGAGGTGGAACTGACACCGCGGGAGTTCAGCCTCCTCGAGTTCCTGATACGCCACAAGGGCGAAGCCGTCACAAAGTCCCAGATCCTCGAGAACGTATGGGACGCGATGTACGAGGGCGACCCCAATGTGGTCGAGGTGTACGTCGGGTACCTGCGCCGCAAGCTCGACGCCCCGTTCGCGACGAACGCCATCGAAACGGTGCGTGGTGTGGGGTATCGGTTGCGCGCGGAGCCGACGCCCTGACCCTGATCACATCCGTGGGTTCCTAGGCGCGATAGGGCGAGTCCATCGGCAACCGGACGGTGAACTCCGCGCCACCGAGCTCGGCGGATTCCCCGACAGAGATCGTGCCGCCGTGGGCGAGAACCAGTTCACGCACAATGGCGAGACCCAGCCCGGAGCCGCCACCGTCGCGGGAGCGGCTCTCGTCGAGACGAACGAAACGCTCGAAGACGCGGACGCGATCGTCCGGATGAATGCCGTCCCCGTCGTCGGCCACGGTCAGGACCGCCGTCGCGTGAACGCCGGCAACCGTGATGAGCACGGTACTGCGGGCGTGCCGGGCGGCGTTGTCGGCCAGGTTCCTGATGACGTGCCGGAGCCTCGCTGGATCCGCCAGCAGCCGGACGGGAGCGATCCTGGTCAGGACCTTTCGCCCACTGCGAGCCCGAAGATCGGAGGCCTCGGCCAGGGTCACATCGTCGAGGTCGACGTCGGCGAAGTCGAGGGTGAGTCCCTGGTCGTCGATGCGGGACAGCAGAAGCAGGTCGCTCACCGTCTCCTGAATGCGGGTGGTCTCGGATGTGAGAAGTGGTGCCATGTCTGTCCAGGTCTCGAGCCGGCCGCTCCGGACGGCGATCTCGAGGGCACCCCGGAGGCTGGACATTGGAGAGCGCAACTCGTGACTGGCGTCGGCCACGAAGCGGCGCTGGGAGTTCCGCGCCGCCTCGAGGCGTGCGAGCATGCGGTTCATGGTCTCGCCGAGCGCCTCGATCTCGTCGCCGGTCGGGGCCACCTGGACCCGCTCGCTGAGGTTTGAGGCGCTGACGGTCTCCACTCGAGTCCTGATGACTTCGACCGGGCGGAGCGCGCGGGTGACGACTCCTCTGGACAGCGCGGCTCCGACAAGGATCAGCAGCGGTGCAGCGACTCCCATGGCGGTTGCCATCGAGCTGACGGACTGCTGGACGTGGTCCTGGGAGGTGGCCACGACCACGGTGTAGGTGTTTCCCTCGTAGGCGAACCCGGTGGCTTCGACGATCAGGGGCAGGTCGCCGTCCCACGGCGACCACCACCGGCGCAGCCCTTCCATCGACCGCTCGCCCGGTCCGGGACGCAGCGTCGTGAGCGGCTCGGTGATGGTCTTGACGTTCGAGGTGTAAATCAGGTTGCCGCCGGGTCCGACGAACTGGATCAGGAAGGTGTCGTCGGGGTCGATCCCGACCAGCGCCCTGGGGCCTTCGGCCGACAACGCGTCCACGACAACGTCGGTCTCGGTCGTGAGCGAGGCCGAGAGGTCCTGGGCGATGAAGAAGGTGACGAGATTGGTGAACACGACCAGGCCGACCGCGAAGGCTGCAGCGAGAATGCCGGCGGTGGCTATCGCGACCCGCCCGCGGATCCCTCGTCCGTGACGCGGCCGGGGTGCGGGTTCACTCATGAACCCGATTGTGCCGCGAAAGCAGCCTGTGTGAGGAGCCGGCCGGCCCAGCCTGGTCTCTTAGGGTTTCCACAGCACGGAGGGGCCACAGTGATGGTGCGAATGAATGCCGGACCTGGAGCTGCCAGCTGGGGACTCGGGACTGGCAGCTCGCGACACGGCGACCATGGAGGGACCCGAAATGACCCGGCAGTTCCACAACCCACCCGGCTGGCCGGTCGCGCCGACCAGCTGGGTTCCCGCGCCCACGTGGCGGCCCGCCCCGGCCTGGCCGCCACCGCCGCCGGGTTGGGTGTTCTGGACCGACACGTCCCTGTGGCCCGACCCTGTCGCCGCCGACGTGGCCCCGGCTCCGCGGACGTCCAGCCACTGGCTGGTGAGGCTCGCCTGGCTGCCGACGCTGGCCCTCGGCGTCGCGGCCTACTTCGTCGTGCTCAACACGATGATCGAGACCCGGAACCCGAACCTGTTCCCGACGTTGCTGTTCATCGGAGCCTTCACCGTGCCCACTTCGGTGTTGCTCCTCGCCCATGGGGTCGGGCGCCGTGTGGGAGACAGCGGCGCCCTTCTCGCCACTGCAGCCTTCGGTGGGGGAATCATCGGCGTCATCACCGCGTCCCAGCTGGAGTACTCGACGTTGAAGTCGATGCCGTCGCTGGGCATGGTCGCGGTCGCGGTCATCGAGGAGGCCGCGAAGATGATCGTCCCGATCGCCATCTTCATCTTCGCGAGACGCCGCACCCAGGGGCGCGGCGTGGACATCGGGATCGCCGCAGGCGCAGGCTTCGCCGTGCTCGAAACGATGGGCTACGGCTTCACCGCCCTCCTCGCAAGCAACGGCGACCTGGCCGCGGTCGACCAGACCCTGCTCATCCGGGCCTTGCTGTCACCGGCCGGCCACGTCGCCTGGACCGGGATGGTGTGTGCCGCGTTGTGGCGCACCACCGATCCGGGTCGCAGGTGGAAGATCCCCGTGCTGGTCGGCGCCTTCCTCCTCGCGGTGGCGCTCCACGCAACGTGGGACAACGCCGACACCACTCCGGTGTATGTGGCCGTGGCCGTGGTCAGCCTGCTTCTGCTCATTCTCTCGGTCATCGCCACAACGTGGCGGCGTCCCGCTCCGCGCCGGCAGAGGACCGGTGTGCCGTTCGACGGCGTCGCATCCGGCTCGGCTTCGCACTAGGTCCCGGTTCCCTGGACTCGCTGGCGCGTCCTCACCGCGGATCGGGTGGGAACGTCCCGGCGTGCGGCGATTGTTCGGTCAGATGGCGGTGGATCTCGTCCAGAAGGTCGGTCTGCCGCTTCACCTCACGGATCAGATCCAGGTTCTGCGCGATCAGGTCCTTGATGTCGTCGGTGTTGCGTTCGGTGTGGATCGCGATCTCCGATGCGATGGCATCCGATCGCTTGGCGGCGATCAGCAGCGCTGCCGCCTGCACACCGGCCATCATCGACAAGAACAGGTTGAGCAGGATGTAGGGGTAGGGGTCGAAGCCGTGCGGACCCCCGAAGCTGAGCACGGAGTTGATGACCACCCATGCCCCCATGACCGCGAAGAACCCGAACACGAACGGCCAGGAGCCCATGAAGTTCCGCATGCGATCCGCGGCCCGCTCCCCGAGGGTGAGGTCTGCACCCGAACGCACTCCTGGGTGCTTGTGCCAGTACGTCTGCCAGCCTTTGGTCGTCATGTGCGCAGTCCCCTCATCGGTAGTCGGTCTTGCGAAAGTCGCGAGGACCGGGAGCGCACGCGGTACCTCGAAGGCCGCGAACGGCCGCAGGGGAGTACTCATCGTCCATGCCCGTCACTGTTCCCGGGGCATGCTGTGAAACCGCTGAGGGGCCTTCGCGACAAGTCATGCTGCGCGGCCTCAGCGTGCTCACAGCGACCCCGACCGACACTCCTCATCAAGGAGGTCCGACGTGACGAACCTGAAAGTGCTCCAGCGCGCCGGCCGCCCTGCCGGGGCGCAGGACACCATCCCGCCCGGTCGGAGCGGCGGCGGTCGCTGGACCGGGCTGTACCTGGGAGTCGGGCTGGTCGCGCTGGCGTCACGCGCCTACCTGCTCCGGTTCGCGCAACTGAACGGTGAGGGTACCTATGACGACGGGGTCCACTTCGCGGGCGCGCTCGCGCTCGTCCTCGGCAAGCTCCCGTACCAGGACTTCCTGTTCCTGCACCCGCCGATGATCCTGCTCGCCCTCAGCCCGTTCGCCGGGCTGGCGCAGGTGACCTCCGACGGCTTCGGTTTCGCCGCCGCGCGGGTCGCCTGGATGCTTCTCGGGGCCTTCAACGCCACCGCTGTCGCCCGGCTCCTGCGCCCGCTCGGCCTCCTGTCAGCGCTGGTCGGCGGACTCGCCTACTCGCTCTACTTCCCCGCGGTCTACGCCGAGTCGACCACCATGCTGGAAGGGCTCGCCAACGCCTTCCTGCTCGCTGCGCTCCTGCTTCTCGCGTCCGGACAATCGCGATCCCGGCTGGTCTGGGCTGGAATACTCCTTGGCTTCGTCCCCGCAGTCAAGATCTGGGGCGTCGTCCTCATCGCAGCGGTTCTCGTCTGGGTGTGGGCGGTCCGCGGATTCCGGTCCTTCCGGACCGTCCTGCTGGCCTCACTTGCCTCCTGCGCAGCGGTGATCCTCCCGTTCTTCCTCGCCAGCCCGACCCGCATGTGGGACATGGTCGTCGCGGCACAACTCGGCCGCCCATACATGACCACCGCCACCACCGAGGACCGACTCTGGGCCATGCTCGGCCTCTACGGCTCGCCGGCCAGCAGCCAGTTGACCTACGCCTTCGCCGGTCTCGCCCTGGTCGTCGCGGTCGTCACGCTCTGGCGGAATCGAACGTTCGCGCTGGCCTGGCTGGGCGTCGGCCTCTTCGTGCCGGCCGCCGGAATGCTCCTGGTCACCCCTTCCTTCTTCCAGCACTACCCGGCCGTCATCGCCGTGCCGTTCGCCCTCATGCTGGGATCCGTCGTGACCATGGCTCCGCGCCCTGGCCACCCACTGCGGTGGTTGGGCGCCATCGCGATGCTGCCGGCCATCCTCGCCTGGGGTGCCGCCCAGGACCTGCATGACGCCCAGAGCTACACCGGACGCGACATCCGGTTCACGTCGCTGCGCGGACCGGTGACGTCGGCGCAAGGCTGCGTGACGTCCGATGACCCCGCCCCCCTGATCGAGCTGAACGTGTTCAGTCGCAACATCAAGCGCGGCTGCCCGATCTGGATCGACCTCACCGGTCACTCCTACGTCGACACCGGTAGCAGCGGCAAGGTCGCCCGCACGAAGAACCAGGCCTTCCAGCAGCAGGTGCTGGACTACCTGTCCAGTGGCGACGTTGCCATCATCGGACGCAACGAGACCCTGCACTACCTGGACGCCGCCAACCGCAGAACCGTCGACAGCTGGCCCGTCCTCGCCCGATCCGGCATCTACACCGCCCACGAGGTGACCCGGTGAAGGGCCTGACGGTTTCGCTCCGGGCCCCGGCTCCGCACCCGAGGAGCGGGTCGATCCCGGCACAAGGAGACGTCACCGGCGGTCGAGTCCCAGCCCGCCACTGGCATTCCCGCCGGTGACCCGTGTGGTGGTTCCTCACCTTCCCGGTCTGGAGCCACCAGGCAGCCCCCAAAGCCCTGAGCTCGCACGCCTGCTCGAAGCAGGCCTTGTGCCCGGGTGGGACTCTGGCACCGGGCACGGTCGATGTCAGTCACTTGACCTTGACGTTGCGGCAAGGTCTTCACTGGACGCGGAGGTGATCGACATGACCAACGAAGATATCGAGGCAGTCGTGGACAGGCTGAAGGTCGCGCTGGAGGCGGATTCCGCGTCCGCCCGCCTGCAGACGGCGATGGCGGCGGGACTGCGTCCCAACAACGCCTACATCGATTCCATCGTCGAGCGGTTCACGGTCGAGCAGGACTTCTTCGTGCGCGACATGCTCACCTGGGCCCTGATCCAGCACGACCCGTCCCTAACCCTGGAACGGGTGCTGCCGGAGCTGCGTTCGCCGTTCCCGCAGGCTCGGGCACTGGCGTTGCACACGCTGTCCAAGCTCGGTGATCAGCGGGCGTGGCCTGCGATCACCATCGAACTGCTGCACGACGCCGAGGACGAGGTGGCCCGCACGGCCTGGCGCGCCGCGGCAGTCCTGGTGCCGGCGGAGGAAGCTGCTGCGCTCGCCGAGACCATCTCGACCCAGTTCGGCCGGGGCGATCGCGCGACGCAGCGGGGTCTCAGCCGTGCGTTGGCCGCGCTCGGCGGCGCGGCCACCCCGGTCATCGAGCGCGGGAAGCTGCACCGTGATGCCGGGGTCCGTGCACATGCCCTCGCCACCGAGCGGCTGGTCAAGAATCCCGACGTTGGCTTCGACGTCGCCATCGCAGCAGCTCAGCGGACGGTGGCGCTCCGTGGGGCTCCGCTCGTCGGGGAGATCGGGGAGTAGCCGGAGCAATCGCCTCCCCTATTCGCCGCTCGCGCCGTCGATCGCCTCCCGAATCAGGTCGGCGTGGCCGTTGTGGCGGGCCCATTCCTCGATCAGGTGCAGGTACAGCGTGCGGATCGTCCAGGTCTCGTCGTGCCGGTGGAAGACGTCGTCCAGACCGTGCCGTGCAGCTACCGCGTCGACGGCGGGCCACTCGTCCAGCAGCTGCTGGTAGTCCTCGGAAGCACGATCGGGGTCGAGCTGTGCCCACTCCCCGTCATCGAGGTAGAGGCTGGGGATCTCCTCGCCGGCGACCCGGTGGCGCCACCAGTGGCGTTCCACCTCGGCCATGTGACGCACGATGCCGAGCAATGTCAGGTTCGAGCTGGGTATCGGGTGGCTCACGAGTTGCTCGCCGGTCAGTCCCTCCACCTTCCACAGCAGCGTCTGGCGGTGCCAGGTTATGAACGCCGTCAATGCCTGCCGCTCGGGCAGGCCCAGCGGGAAGTCGTCCCTTGTCGCTTGAGGTGCCGTCCAGGTCATGGCTCCATCGTGGCGCACGCCGCACAGGCCTCGATAGGGATCGACGGGTCTCCTCAGGGCGGGTCACCACGCCGGTAGCGACCGCGGACCCTTCGTGCCTTGGCTAGCCTCTACTCGTCGGGCGCTCACGTCGTCGCCCGGAATCCCGACCCACACCTGAAGGACATGCATGCTCACGGTCAACGCCTACGCCGCCACCTCGGCGACTGAACCCCTGGTCCCGGTCACGATCGAGCGGCGGGATGTCGGTGCGAAGGACGTGCTGATCGAGATCCGGTACGCGGGCGTCTGCCACTCCGACATCCACACCGTCCGCGGGGAGTGGGGTCAGATGACCTACCCGCTCACGGTGGGCCACGAGATCGTCGGTGTCGTGGCCGAGGTGGGCACCGGTGTCAGCAAGCACGCAGTCGGTGACCGGGTTGGTGTCGGGTGCATGGTGAACTCGTGCCGAGAGTGCGCGGCCTGCCTTGCCGGCGAGGAGCAGTACTGCTCGAACGGCAACACCGGCACCTACGCCTCCGTCGACCGCGACGGCACCATCACCCAGGGCGGCTACTCCACCCATGTCGTGGTGGATGAGGACTTCGTGCTGCGCGTTCCCGAGGCGATCCCCTACGAGGCGGCCGCACCGTTGCTGTGCGCCGGGATCACCACCTACTCCCCGCTGCGGCACTGGAAGGCCGGGCCCGGTTCACGCGTCGCGGTCGTCGGCCTCGGTGGTCTGGGCCACATGGCCGTGAAGCTCGCCCACGCGATGGGTGCGGAGGTCACGGTGCTGTCGCAGTCGCTGAAGAAGAGGGACGACGGGCTGCGCCTGGGGGCAGACCACTACTACGCCACCAGCGACCCGGCCACGTTCAGCGACCTGGACAGCAGCTTCGACCTGATCATCAACACCGTCAGTGCGGTCATCGACCTGGACGCCTACCTCGGGCTCCTCGCCCTCGACGGCACGATGGTCAACGTCGGCGCCCCGCCGCAGGCGCTCCCGATCCACGTGTTCAGCCTGTTCGGGAACCGGCGCTCCTTCGCAGGTTCGGGCATCGGCGGCATCCGTGAGACCCAGGAGATGCTGGACTTCTGCGCCGAGCACGGCATCGCCTCCGACGTCGAGCTGATTCCGGCCACGCAGATCAACGAGGCCTACGAGCGCGTCCTCGCCTCCGACGTCCGCTACCGCTTCGTGATCGACGTCAACACCCTGAAGTGATCGGCGGCTCCGTGGCAGGCCAGTTCGCCACAGCCTGAGCGCAGGTCACAGCGATGGGCAAGGTTGCCTCCTTGCTCCGGTGTGCTGCCTGGGAGCCAAATTGGAGCATGAGCCCCGGCCCTAGGTTGGGCTGAGGCCGCGGGACGTGAGGAAAGCTCTGACCCCAGGGGTGAAGCATGCGTGTTCTGAAGTCTGCGGTCTCGATTCTGGCCGGTCTTGCGTTGCTCACCGTGGTGGCGCCTCAAGCTCAAGCAGCCGTTCCGAAGATTCCCATCACCTGCGGCATGGTCGTCCAGCAGGACGCGGTGCTGTACCTCAAGAAGAACCTTCACTGCCCCGACTTCGCGATTCGTGTCGTGGAGGAGCCCGGAGTGCCCGGACCAGGTCCGCAGGTCGTTGTGGACCTGCGAGGTCACACCTTGAGCGGCTCTGGCTCGGCGACCGGCATCGCAGCCAACAACGCCGGCGGCAGCGACTTCATCAAGGTCATCAATGGCCGGCTCAGGAACTGGGACACCGCCATCAGTGGTGACTGGGATACCCGGACGAGGCGTGTCTCCCTCGTGGATAACCGTGTCGGCTTCTTCTGCAGCGGTATCTGCGTCGTTGATCGCACCGCCTTCAGGAACAACACGGGCACCGGCCTGTTCGTGGGTGGCGAGGCCAGCGCCTCCGTCACCCGCAGCAGCTTCCGGAACAACGCTGTTGGAGCGTCGGTCCTCTTCCCCTGGAGCCTCGGCGTCGATCGCACCACCTTCGTCAAGAACGTGGTCGGGTTGCTCGACGGCGGGAGTCAGGTCCCGGTTTCGAGGAGCCTCTTCGTCAAGAACCAGACGGCGATCCTCGTCGACGACTCCGATGAACCCGGCGCGTGCGTCGACCTGCACAAGGTCGTCTTCGTGAGGAACGGGATTTCTGTAGACGGTCCGATCTGCGCACCCTGACTGGGACGGTGGCGACGGCGACGGTGCCAACGCGCTCCGGTCGGGTCAGCTGTCGCCACCGCGCAGGATGGACGCCATCTTCTTTCCCTTCGCAACTTCGTCGACGAGCTTGTCCATGTAGCGGATCTTCTGCATGAGGGGATCCTCGATCTCCTCCACCCGGACGCCGCAGATCACGCCCTTGATGAGGGAGGCGTTCGGGTTGAGACCGGGGGCGTCCGCGAAGAACGTTTCCAGGTCGACCTGGCTGGCGATGGTCCTCGCCAGCCCCTCCGCGTCGTAGCCGGTGAGCCAGCAGATGACCTCATCGACCTCTGCCCTGTCGCGGTCCTTGCGCTCCACCTTCGTGACGTACAACGGGTAGATGCTGGCGAAGCTGGTCCCGAAGATCCGGTGTCCTGCCACTGTCTGCCTCCCGATCCGGAAACGGTGGTGTCGCCCTGCTGGGTGGCCCCCGGACCCCTCCACTTACGCAGGGCCACCCGAGCACGCGACGAGACGCCGGCGCCCCCCATAGGTCGGCGTGAGTCGTGCGTCCGGAGCGAACCCCGGACGGGGCGATGGGCCCATGCTAGGGAGCCCGGCAAGCCTCCACCAGACCCCGTGCGAGTGACCCGGGCGCTCCGTCGGCAGCCGGTCAGCCGTGCCGAGCCCGCCGCAGTGACTCGCTGACCGGCAGGTCGCCGTACGGAGAGAACCTCGTCACCCTCTCGCCCGGACGCAGACCGGCGTCAGAGCGGTAGAGCTCCTCCAGCGCACCCTCCGCAGCCGGATCGCCGGCATCGGCAAGATCGAGAAGGCCGGCGAGGACATCGAGCACTTCGGGATCCGACGGCGCATCCCAGTCGTCCCAGAGCAGCAGTTCGTCCCCGTAGCGGTGCGCCACCTGGAACACCACGTAGGTGCCGATGAACTCCGGTCCCCGCAGCGGCAGGTCGGGCGCGACCCCGAACTGCTCGGGGTCGAGGAGCCCCGAGCGGTAGCCCTTCCAGACCTCGGCCGCCGTCTGGAACGGCGCGCCGAAGCCCCGCGGCATGTCGCGGACGTCGAAGTCGAAGCTCCCCGCAGGTAGCTCCGGGTCCGTCCTTACCCAGCGATCCCCGTCCCAGTAGTCGACCACGACGTGGTCGTGCTGGAAGGGGGGCTCGAAGTAGCCAGCGAAGCCCACAACGTTGCGGGCCGGGACGCCTCGCGACCGCAACGCGCCGGTGAGGAACAGGGAATGGTCCCTGCAGCAGCCGGCGACCCGCGAGGTGGGTTCGCGGGGCTCGTTGAGTGGTTCGGGGTGCCGCGCCTGGTCGAGATCGAGGATGGCCTCCAGCCAGCGGCTGTCGATCTCGCCGTGCCGATCCGCAGGCAGGTCGGGGAACTCCCCCCGGTAGTGGGCGATCGTGTTGCGGGCAGCTGCGCACAGGCTCTCGATGTCGTTGGGCATCCCGAGCATCAGCGCGGTGTGGCGTCCTGGGTCGGAGTAGCCGGACTGCTGCCGGAAGTGGTCGAGCGTCGCCATGGAGCGACCCTAGCCATCCTCGGGCAGCGGCGGAACGGCATCCGGCAGTGATGCCGGCGAGGGTTGCGATCGGGGGCATGATTGACTCATGAGCTCACAGCAGGTCACGCAGCCGAAGTCCGCGCGCACGCGGACACTCGCACTCGTCGCCGCAGGGGTGCTGGCCGCGGCGGGAATCACCGGCCTGGCCGTCAGAGGTGCCGCCGCCGACCCGGTGCTGCCCCCGCTGTCGCCCGCAGAACTTCTCGGCAAGGTCGCCGCAGCTCAGGTGGACGGCCTCAGCGCCACCTTCGAGCAGCGCAGCGACCTCGGGCTGCCCGCGCTCCCCTCCGACCTCGGCGATGCAGGTGGTGACCTGAGCTCCGCGCTCTCCCTGTTGACCGGAACGCACACCGTCCGCGTCTGGCTCGCAGGGCCCGACAAGGCGAAGGTGGCCCTCGTCGACGGAACGACCGAAAGCTCGATCACCCGCAACGGCCTTGACGTCTGGGCCTGGTCGAGCACCAAGCAGGAGGCGGTGCACTCCAAGTTCGAGACGCCCATCCCGAAGCCGTCCGGCGCGCCGACGTCGCCGACCACGGCCATCAAGAACCTGCTCGACAAGCTCAGCCCCACAACGGACGTCGCCACGTCCGGCACTGGCTATGTCGCCGGTCGCGCCGTCTACCAGCTGGTGCTCACCCCGAAGGATGACGGCAGCCTGGTCAGCCAGGTGCGCGTCTCCGTCGACGCCGAGCGTTTCGTGCCGCTGGGCCTGCGCGTGATCGCCGAAGACGGCCAAGACGCTGTCACCGTCGCCGCCACGTCCATCGACTTCGCCGTACCGGCTGCGTCCGTCTTCGACTTCCTGCCGCCGGCCGGAGTCACCGTCACCGAACAAAAGGCCGACGCCTCCAAGCCGTCGAAGGACGGCACGAAGACCGGCGCCAAGCCGAAGACCTTCGGCTCCGGCTGGGCCACCGTCGCGGTGATGGACGTCCCCACGACGGACAAGCCCGACCAGCAGGCGAAGGTGCTGCTCGACTCACTGCCTGTCGTGTCCGGTTCCTGGGGCAAGGGACACCTGCTCAGCACCAGCCTCGTGAACGCCGTGATCACCGATGACGGCCGGGTGGCCGTCGGATCGGTCGTCCCCGAGCGGCTCTACCAGGCACTCGCGGCCAAGTGAGTCTTGCCACCTCCCCGATGGCTGAACCGCAGGCATCGGAGGACTCGCCTGCCATCGGTTCCACAGCGCTGACCAAGCGCTTCGGCCGCCAGCTCGTGGTCGATGCCATCGACCTCGACGTTCCCCGCGGCGCGGTCTACGGGTTCATCGGGCCGAACGGCTCGGGGAAGACGACCACGATCCGGATGCTGCTCGGCCTCGTCCGGCCGGACGGGGGAGAGTGCAGCCTTCTAGGGCAATCGATGCCCTCGGCCGCCACCGACGTGCTGCCCCGTGTCGGCGCCCTTGTCGAAGGCCCGGCCTTCCACCCCTACCTCTCCGGAACGGCCAACCTCTTGCGGGTGGACGCCGCCGACCGGCGCAGCGACCCGGACACGGCATCCGCCAGGGTGGCGGCAGCGCTGGACAGGGTGGGCCTGACAATCGCTGCGACCAAGAAGTACCGGGCCTACTCCCTGGGCATGCGCCAGCGTCTTGGTATCGCTGCAGCCCTGCTGCAGCCGCGGGAACTCCTTGTGCTCGACGAGCCCACCAACGGTCTCGACCCGCAGGGGACGCGCGAAGTGCGGCACCTCATCGCAGAACTCGCCGCCGACGGCACAACGGTGTTCGTCTCCAGCCACCTGCTGGCGGAGGTCGAGCAGCTCTGCACCCATCTGGGCGTGATGCGGGCAGGCACGCTGGTGGCACAGGGCCCGATGAGCGAACTGAGGGCCCTGACCGCGACACGCTTCCGCATGCGCACGCGTGACCCGCAGCCTGCGCTTGCCGTGCTGTCCAACCTCGGCGTGGCCGATGCCGGGCTCCTCGAAGGAGGGGTGGGCGGCAGCCTCGGCGAGGTCGCACCGGAGTGGATCGTGCAGGCCATGGTGAGGGCGGGGATCACCGTCGCCGAGTTCGTGCAGGTCACCCCGACGCTGGAGGACCTTTTCGTGCAGCTCACGGGGGAGGGCTTCGATGTCAGCGGCTGAAGTGGTGGCTCCCCGGCGCTCCCGTCCGGTGCGGGCATGGTTCCGGCTGCTCGGCTCCGAACTCGGCCTTGTCTTCGGACGCCGGCGCAACCGGGTGGGTCTCGGCGTCCTCTTCGGGCTCGTTGTGCTCGTCGGCATCGCGCTCAAGGTGTCCGCCGTCCGGCATCCCCGCTCATCGGCCGGTGACCTGATGTCCGCCGTCGCAGGCAACGGGATCTTCCTCGGGTTCGCCGGACTGAGCGTGGAGATCGCGCTCTTCCTGCCGCTGGCGGTATCGGTGCTGGCCGGTGACGCGGTCGCAGGCGAGGCCAATCAGGGCACCCTGCGCTACCTGTTGATCGCCCCCGTCGCCCGTGGCCGCCTGCTGGTGATGAAGGCCGTCTCCCTGGTCATCGGCGGCTTCGTCGGGGCGACAGTCGTGGCCCTTGCCGGATTGTTCACCGGGGCGGTGCTGTTCGGGGTGCGCCCCTTGACCACCCTTTCGGGAACGCAGATGGGGATCGGTGACGGCCTGCTCCGGCTGTTGCTCGCCGTGGCCTACCTCGGCGCAGGCCTCGGTGCACTCTCGATGATCGGGCTGTTCATCTCCACCCTCACCGAGCAGCCGATCGCGGCCACGGTCGCCACAGCGATGGTGAGCACGCTGCTCTGGATCCTTGACGCCGTCCCACAACTGGACTGGCTGCATCCGTGGCTGCTGGTCGACCGCTGGATGTCGTTCGTCGACCTGTTGCGCGACCCGATCTTCACCGACCGCATCGTCACCGGGCTCTGGGTGGACGCGGCCTACGCAGCAGTGTTCCTGCTGCTGGCCTGGCTGCGATTCCGCAACAAGGACGTCACCAGCTGAACCTCGGCGGATCGTGATGCCGTCGGGGGCTTGCCGGGAACACTGGCGGACTTCCCGGAGCCCCCGACGGACTCGCCGCGGAGACTCCCTGCGACGGTGATCGGTTGGCAACCCATTACTCCATGCCGATGTGGAGAAAATAGCACTACAGTGATCCGTGGTCGCGTCCATCCCGCCAGAAGGGGCAGCCGAGAATGCTAACGGAGGGTCTCAGTGCCGCCGTGCTTCGGGTACTCCGAGCACTGGTCGACAGCCCGCACCCCATGACCGTCGCCGAACTCGCGCTCGCGCTCCGCGGTCATCCCAACACGATGCGCCTGCACCTGCAGGCACTGCTGGGCGACGGCTGGGTCGCGGAACTGCCGCTGACTCCCCACGGCAGGGGTCGGCCACCGAAGGCGTATGTGGCCACCGATGCCGGTATCAGGGCTGCTGCACCGTCGTCGACGACCCTGGTGGACGCGGCGTTCGTCGAAGCCCTGGCAGAGCACCTCGAATCCTCGCCGCACCCGGGTGCTGCCGCCGTGTCGATCGGACGGCGATGGGGAGTGCGTCTCAGTGAGACGGGCGAGCACAGCGGTCTGGTGAGCACGATCATCGGCCAGGTCTCCGGCGCAGGGGGCATCGTCGACGGCCACGCGTTCCGGTCCTGCCCACTCGTGACGACTGCACGCCGCAATCCCGACGTCGTGTGTGGACTCCACCAGGGCCTGATCGACGCCCTTGCCCCGGCTCCCATGACACTCGTCCCCTTCGCCCGTCCCGGCATGTGCATGGCGGTACCGGCCGATGGCTGACCGCGGCTCGGTGCTGCAGGCGGGCTTGCTGTTGTTCACCCTGACCGTCGAACTCACGCAGGCTGCGGTCGAGACGCTCGGCGCGGGCAACTCGGGCAACCGGCAGGTGCAGATCCTGCTCGCGCTGCACACGCGCTCCGGCCTCACGCCCAGCCGGCTGGCCGAATCCCTCGGCATGTCGCGTAGTTCAATGTCGCACGCGCTCGCGCGATTCGAGGCGGAGGACCTCATCGATCGGTCGGTCGACAGGAGCGACCGGCGCTCCATGCACCTCGGACTCAGTCCGAAGGGTCATGGACGCCTGAGGGCCTTCGAGAGGGCGCTGGGCAGGGTGCTGCGCGATCGGGCTGGTGACCTGCGTGCGGGCGTCAGCCTGCTGGGCTACCCGACCACGCCCGACAGCTGGTCGGAACTGTCCGTGCTGGAGGCCGGCGAACGTCTCGGGAGCGTCGGTGCCGCCTACGTCGACGACGTCGCCGCGGCGTTGCGGCCACTCGGCCCACTTGAGTGGCGCGAGCGGTTCGTGATGGCCCTGATCCACGAGCATGGGGAGCTCCGGCCCGCGACGTTGGCGGGCTCGCTGCGGATGTCGAGCAGCGGCACCAGCACACTGCTCGATCGCCTCGAGGCGCTGGGTCTCATCCGGCGCACGCAGGGCCCGGACGCGGGTGACCGGCGAGCTGTCCTGGTGAGCCTCACCCCGCAGGGCGCCAGGACCGCAGAAGCCGCACTGGACGTGCTCGAGCGGCACGCGAAGGACCTCGCTGACGCCATGATCTCGGCCCTGATCCGTCCGAGGGCGGATGGCGCGGCCTGACCGCTGCCACAGTGAGCACATGAGGATCGTCCTTGCACCGGACTCGTTCAAGGAGTCGATGACGGCCCCGGAGGCTGCCGCAGCCATGGCACGCGGCGTCGCGGAGGCGGTGCCAGGGGCCGAGTGCACGGTCATCCCGATGGCCGACGGCGGTGAGGGGACGACCGACACCCTCATCGCGGCCCTCGGAGCCGTGCGACGCGACGTGACGGCAAGGGACGCGCTCGGTCGTCCGGTCCTCGCCGGCTACGGCCTCACAACGGACGGCCTCGCGGTGATGGAGGTTGCTGCCGCCGTCGGCATCGCGCTCGTCGCCCCGGCCGAGCGCGATGTGATGCGTTCGGACTCGCGGGGGGTCGCCGACCTGGTGCTCGACGCCCTTGACGCGGGTGCGGACCGGCTGCTGATTGGCCTTGGAGGATCGGCCACCACCGACGGCGGCGCCGGGCTGCTCGCAGGTCTCGGCGTCCGGCTGCTGGACGCCGCGGGCTCCGACGTCGCGCCGACCCCCGTCGGGCTGGGCCGACTCGCACGCGTGGACGTTTCCGGGCTCGGACGGCGGCTGGCAGGCCTGCGGATCGACCTGGCCAGTGACGTGACGAATCCCCTATTGGGTCCGCTCGGGTCTGCAGCGATCTTCGGGCCGCAGAAGGGCGCCACCCCGGCGCAGGTACCCGTGCTGGACGCAGTCCTCGGGCGCCTCGCCGACGCGCTCGTCCAGGCAGGGTTGCCGGATGTCAGGGACGTGCCCGGTGCCGGGGCGGCCGGGGGACTCGGCATGGCGTTCCTCTCGCTGGGCGCGCGGCTGCGTCCCGGTGTGGAGGTGGTCGCCGATGCGGTAGGTCTCGACGACGCCATCGCCGGGGCCGACCTGGTGCTCACCGGCGAAGGTGCCCTCGATGCGCAGACGGCCGCGGGCAAGACCCCGGCAGGCGTGCTGGCCGTTGCCGCCCGTCACGGGGTGCCGGTGATCGCCTTCGCGGGTCGGTTGGGAACGGGCATCGAGGATCTCGGCTTTGCTTCCTGCGTCCCGATCGTTGCGGAGTCGGTGGACCTGGCGACCGCGTTGCGCGAAGGGCCCGCGAACCTCGAGCGGGCGGTTTACGGCGCGGTCGGACGCTGGCTGCGCGGCGGACTCACGAACAGTAGATGAGGGCGATGCCGCCCAGGTCGATGACCATGTAGCAGCTCCGCGTCGGCGTCGGGCTGGGTGACGGGGTCGGCGTGTCAGTTGGCATCGGCGTAGTCGTCGGTGTCGGGGAGTCGGTCGGTGTCGGCCTGTCCGTGGGTGTCGGCGGGTCCGTGGGTGTGGGCGTGGGCGTGTCCGTGGGTGTCGCCGTCGGCGTCGGGGAGTCGGTCGGTGTGAGCGTTTCGGTGGGCGTCGGGGACAGGGTCGGCGTCGCGATCAAGGTGGGCGTCGGAGTGAGGGTGGGCGTGGTCGTCGGAGTCACCGCCGGGGTTGCGGTGACGGTGGGCGTTGGGGTCGGCCAGGGGGCGGGTGGCGCCGTCGCCGACGCGGTAGCGGCGGCGTTGGTGGTCGAAGGGGCGTTCGATGGCCGGGACGTTGCCGTGATCGCCCGCGGTGCCGTCTCGTCCGACGTGCGGCCCGGCGAAGGAGTCGGTGTGAAGGCCGTGCTCGCTGCCTGCGTGAGAACCGAAGCGGGGGCAGCGGCCGCGTCCTGCGCCATGGCGCCGCGATGACTGGTGGTGGCGTAGCTGAAGCCGGCGAACCCGACAGCGCCCACCATCACGACAGCACCGACGCCCAGGGCTGACTGCGCCATCCAGCCCTTGCTCACGAGGCCCTTGAGGATCGAGCTCAGGGAAGTGAGCACCGCTGGCGCTGCTGGTACCACGGCGACGGCTCCGGCATGCCCAGCCGTCACGGTGCTGATGCCAAGGGCCGTCCGCGCTGCGAGCAGCCCGGCTCCGGTGCCGCCGAACAGAATGGAAGCCCTGAGACCGGCGCCGATGAAGGCGATCCGGCGTCGAGTGGTCTCGCAGGTCTCGCAGGTGGCCAGGTGCGCCTCCGCCCGCTCCAGCTGCGCCTGTGGAAGTCGTCCGCGGGTGTAGCTCGCCAGGTGGTCGAGCATCCACGCGCATTCTGCGTTCGTCGCACGACGCTCGACGTGCGCCTGGAGCCAGGCGAGCTTGAGGCCGTCCCGGGCCCGCAAGCACAACGCTGAGGCGGTGTTGGCTGAAGTGCCGATCTCTGCAGCGAGTTCCGCAACGGAACGCCCCTCGACCTCGGTGACCCACAGGGCATGGCGCCACCGCTCGGGCAGCGTGGCGTAGGCGGCAGTCACCAGCTGGCCCTCGGCGATTGCGACCTCGGTCTCCTCCGTGGCCCCGGAGAGCTCGACGAGCAGGTGGGGCTCGGTGGGCAGCTCCTGCACGCCCCGACGCCAGTTCAGGGCAACGTTACGCACGGCTGCCGCGAGGTACGGCTTGAAGGCGCGGTCCGGTCCACCACCCCGACGCAGGGCACTCCAGACACGGGCAAAGGCCTCAGCGGTCACGTCCTGCGGATCGAGGGTCGAGCTGGTGCGGGCGGCGATCCGGCCGGCAACGAGCCGATAGCGGCGGAACAGCTCGGCGTAGGCATCGCAATCGCCTGCCCGGCTGCGCTGCAGCAGGGTCTTCTCGTCGAGTTCGCCCAATTGTGCAGGGTCAACCGAATCGGCTGCAGCGGGCAGTCGTCCGGTGCTCTCCGCTGCGGGATTCATCTCGGTCGGTTGGCTTTCCGGTCCTGGCCGAGCCCTGCCTGTGGGCCCCGGAACCGAAGCAACGCTAGAGGGGGCCCGTGGGCGCGCAACAGTTCCCGAACGGGTGACGACGGTAGTGGGGTGCACCGTCAGTGGTCACGACACGGACATGCTCACGACACCGCGGCGGCACAGAACATGACGCGGGAGCTGCGGGATGCACCCCGACCGACGACGGCTAGGCTGCCACCGTGAACGATCCCAAGAACCGTCCCCTGGTGTACCTGATCGCCGGCATCGTTGCCATCGTCGCGGCCCTGTACTTCATGACGCTGGACACCAGCATCTTCGACTGGTTCATCCTCGGAATGGGCATCGTGTCGGTGATCAAGGGCGTACAGGAGTACTGGCAGCAGCACGGTGGATTCGGAGGCGGCAAGAAGCCCGGCAAGCCGGCTTCCGGTGCCGGCGCTCCCGACGACAAGTCCTGATCAGCGCTGCGGGGCGGCCTGGCCCTGGTTCGCAACGACCGCGATGGACTGCTTGGTCGCTCCGGCCTGGCCCTCGCCGATCGGCTCAACGACCACCGCCGTGCCGTAGGCGCACACCTCCGTGAAGGCCTGACCGATCGAGCCCGTGTCGAAGCGCATCATCGTGATCGCGTTCGCCCCGCGGCTCACCGCGTCCTGCCACATGCGCTGCATGACCTGCTGGCGGCTGTCATAGACCAGGCGGGTGTACTCGTCCACCTCGCCGCCGCCGATCGCCCGGAAACTGGCGACGAAGTTGGCGCCGATGTTGGCGCTCCGGACGGTCATGCCCATGACCTCGCCGAGCACTGCCTCGATGCGGTAGCCCGGGATGTCGTTACTCGTGACGATCAGCATGGCGACGATCCTATTGCCGGGCGCGCGCAACCACAGACGCACCGGGCTTCTTCGACGCGGATGAGTCCCCGGCGGCCGCTGCACCGGTCATGGTGAGGCGGGGGGTCGGCAGCACGGATTTGGCCCGGTGTCATTCATTGAACACCGTCACGAGATTCATGCGACCGGGAATTCCTATTGCACAACGCGCGGAACACCTTCGGGGGAATTGCTGCAATGGCGCAGCGACCTCAGGCCGAGCGACTCACTCGCCCTTGCCGTAGGCCTCCCGCAACGTCCCACCGGACGCCTGGCGGGACTGGAAGAAGATGCCGGCGAGCATCAGCGCCAGGTAGCCGACTCCCCAGATCACGGCGGTGTTCGTCTGCAGCCGCCAGAAGCCCTCGTCCGTCCACGGCATGCGGTTGCCCAGGATCAGCTGGATGCCGTCGATGACCCCGGCGGCACCGGTGACAGCAGTGATCAGGATCAGCAGGAAGCGCGGAAGGTTCAGCGTCCAGCCGACCATGACCAACCCCGCAGCAAGCACGAGCGAGAGTGCGAAGGTCAACCAGACAGGCAGATGCAGGCTTTGGGCCGTCACCTGACCAAGCCCCCAGCCCACGGCCGCCATCGACAGCAGCACGCCCATCGCGTAGAACGCGAACGACAGCCAGGCGAGCACCAACGCGAGGACGACGGAGAAGACCCACTCGGGCACGGCGCTGATCCAGCCGCCGCCCAGCCACTGGGACAGCGCGACGTACAGCAGCGTCCCGGCGAAGTAGCCGACCACGGCCCCCCACAGGCCAAGGACCACCCGTGCGGCCGAGTAGCCCAGGAAACAGAAAACCAGTCCCAAGCCTATTTCGATCACACCAACCACGACAGACCCCATGTGAGGAGGCTACCCGTTTGATGGCAAAAGCCACCAAGGTTCGCACAAGAATGGTACTGAGGTGGGCCCATTGCCCGGCAAGAAAGCGCTTCCGGGATGATTTCTGTCCCCCATTAGGGGGATTGCAAATACGGTCGCGGGATGCTTGAGCGCGACCGCCACAGACCGGGCCGGGCCGGACAACCGGCTGGCGCGGGTCGGTCATCAGGGTGGTGGCGGCGAGTCAAGTCGGGTCCGCCGGTACGAGACCAGACGACGACCGGGGCGTTCGTTGACCACAATGGGGGCATGGCCCCGATCCAGAATGCCGCCATCAATCTCCGTCTCGCGCAGCTCGGCCTGCCGCTGCCCGCCGAGGTCGAGGACACGGAGACGGCGAAGCTCGTCGCGCCGATCCTCGCCCGGCAGCGTGAACTGAGCCGCCGCCTCGCCGATCGCCTGTGCGCAGCGGACAGCCGCATCCAGAACTGGCTGGACGACTACCTGGCCGACACCGGGGTGAGCCCCAAGCTGCCCCGCCGCACGTTCGTCCTCGACGAGGCCGGCCTTGCCCGCGAGCTCTCGCTGCCCTACGACGCGGACTCCTACGCCTCCCCGCTGCTGAGCAGCTACCGGCTGGCGAACGGCGTGCTCCACAACCCTGCGAACGACCGCCGCACCACTGCCGGTGTCTTCCACATCGCCGAGGGTGGCCTCCCCATCCCGGACGACAAGATCGGCGTGCCCAAGGCCGTCTTCGCCAAGCTGCTGGAGCTCGCGTTCCAGCCTCCTCAGGTCGACCTGGTGCTGCCCTACACCGCCAACCAGGAGGTGCCGGCGTCCTGCTTCGTCTCCCTCCAGCTGCGTCCGCTGGTTGCCCCCGCAGTGCCGGGCTACGTGCGTGAGAAGCGCATGGAGACCCGGTTCATCGTTCCGGGCGGGCTCGTGGCCAACCTCGACTTCGTCGAAGGCATCTTCGGCAACGGCGGCGACCCGTACCTGCCGGAGAACGACGCCTCGCTGAAGCCGGAGACCTGGACCGGCCACACCGGCGCGATCATCCTTGCGCCGCACCTGACCCGGGTGAAGAAGTCCGACCTGGGCCTGCCGCACACCAGCGAGGCGACCGAGCGGCAGCTCCGCGACGGCATGTGCTGGACGGACGCCGACGAGCTGTACAACGGCGGGCAGGCCTTCAAGGTGTGCGCCCGCGACGCCCGAGGCGTGATCGTCACCGTGATCGCGGACAACTACTTCGGCTACTGCAAGAAGGAAGTCAAGACCCAGATCAGCTACTCGGCGAACCTGTTCGGCAACGCCGAGGAAGAACACGCCGGCGGCGCCCTGGTCTTCCCCAGCTACAACCTCGGCCAGGAGTACACGGTCAACTCCGCCGGGGGGGAGTACACCCTCGACAGCGTGCTCGAGCGCGACCCGGGCCGGTTCGAGCCACAGCCCGGTGGGCACGCGCTCGACACGGAGCAGCCGCACATCGTGCTCGTTCCGGCCAACCCGACCTTCTCGCTGCGCACCCTCACGGCCAGCTGGGACAACCCGGACGGCAGCCAGGGCTCGATACGGCTGCGGGCGGACAAGACCTACCTCAGCCCGGACGGCTACCAGGTGAGGATGGTGCAGCAGGCCGCCGACCGCACCCAATGGAGCCTGGTCGGCACCGTCCCCACCGCGACGAGCTGCCACAAGCCGAGCACCGTCTCCGGTGGCGGCAAGTCCGAGATCTCCAAGGCGATCACCGACGCCTTCATCTTCGGTAACGCCTACTCCCCCGACTTCGACACGGACATGGAGGCAGTCGCCGCCATCCTTGAGCGTGACTTCTCCGACCGGTTCGCCGATGCCTCGAAGAACGGGCAGGACCGGCGCCCGATCCTCGACGACGACCGCAGCATCGGCAGCGTGATCAAGCTCCTCACCCCTTCCGAGACCGAGTACACGGCCGAGTACAGCGCCTGGCTGGAGTCGATCCCGCAGCACGTCAAGGAACTCGTCTTCGTCGTCAAGCGCTTCTACCGGCCCGAGTGGGGCGGCGACTGGCGCAACCACTTCAGCGTCGGCATCATCAACGGCCGACTCGGGAACGCCCTGAGGCTCGACGGCGACAAGATCAACGTCAACATGCTGCGGGTCGGCTTCGACACCGACGGCTCATGGCGGCTGTTCGGCCTGCGCCATGACTTCAACCCGGCTGTGAAGGTGCAGACCGAGGACGACATCACCGCCTCTGTCGTCGTCGACGGCCACATGGTCGGCCTGCCCACCGGCCGGTCCTACAAGCTGGTGGAGAACTGCGAGGAGCTGCTGTTCCAGCGCCCCGACGACGCCATCCATCGCGGCTACGACAAGCAGGCGGAAGCCGACATCGCCAGCCCCGGCACGTTCCTGTCCAACTTCCAGCCGCTCACACGCGACGACGCGGTCGAGATGCGCGACGACGCGGTCGCGTTCTCCGCCTTCTCCGCGCCGATGGCCAACCTGATCAGCGCCGTGGCCGACGCTCCCGAGGGCAGCTCGCCGGCGTTCTTCGTCAGCTCCGCCAACCCGCGCATCGTGGACGGCAAGCCCAGCAAGAACCCGCGTTACCTGCAGAAGCGGCCTGACCGCACCAACGCCGCCGCCACAGCCGTCGCCGACCTTGCCGCACACCTGGTGCGCCGGATGCCGTCCCACGCAGCCCTGCCGCTGCCGGTGAACGTGGTCGCCGCCGGTCGGCGGAACAACCCGCCCGACGGTCCGGTGCCGCCCCTGTGCTCGTTCAGCCCGCTGCACTTCCTCGAGCTGCCGGAACTCTTCGCCGAATTCATCTCCTCGATGACCGGCAAGTCGCCGTCCACCACCGGTGCCGGCTCCGAGGGCGCGATGACCAAGGGCCCGTTCAACGCGTTGCCGGCGATCATCGACCTGAACGCTGCCCTGCTCTCCTACGCCCTCACCGGCTACGACGGCTGGGTCTCCTGCGCCGGCTACGTCGGTCCGAAGTTCCGGGTGGAGCACGACATCTCGATGCTGGTGCCCGAGGTGTTCTCCCGAATGACGGCCACAGAGCGCACGGCTGCCAACCTCTACAACGAGGGCGCCCTGGAGAAGATCGAGGACTTCGACCACGACGGGCAGCCCGTGCTGGCCAGCCGCCTGGGTTACCGCATGACCCAGGCCTTCGCGCGCAAGTACTTCGGACGGATCTTCCTGCACCCGCACGCCGTCTTCACCGAGGAGATGCTGCGCCCCGAGCTACAGGACCTCGACGTGTTCGCCGAGTCGATGGCCACCATGGTCATGACCCACCAGCGGGTCGCCCAGGCCTACTTCGACGACGAGACGATCAGCCTGGCAATCCCGCCGCTGCGTGCCCTCCTCGAGATCATGGCGAACGGCCACACAGCGGAGGGCTGGGACCTGGGCTCGCCGGATTTCCGTGCGTTGTTCACCCGGGAGTCGGTCGTCGGCTCGGACTGGTACGGCGCCCGGCTCGACGCCAAGCAGGCCGCTGCCGCCACCCGCGCTGCCGCAGGGCTCGCAGCGCTGCAGCAGTTCAGCACAACGCCCGGCAACGAGGAGCCGACCCAACGGCTCGACGTCGCGGCGCGGATCAAGGCTGCCGAGGCTGAGTACGCCCGGTTCAGCAGCCCCGAGTACCGCACCGCCATCGTCGGGACGGTCGGCCGCCAGCCCCTCTGAGGCGCGAGAATGACACGGTGACAACACCTGAGCGCCCGGACGCAACCCGCGCAACGCTGGACGGGAACGAGGCCGCTGCGCTCGTCGCGCACGCGCTCAGCGAAGTGATCGCGATCTACCCGATCACCCCTTCGTCCGCGATGGGCGAATCGGCGGACGCGTGGTCAGCCGCAGGCAAAGCGAACCTGTGGGGCGGCGTCCCCGAGGTCATCGAAATGCAATCCGAGGCCGGTGCAGCCGGTGCCCTGCACGGCGCCGTCACCAAGGGCACGATGGGGACGACCTTCACCGCTTCCCAGGGGCTGCTGCTGATGCTGCCCAACATGTTCAAGATCGCCGGCGAACTCACCCCTGCAGTGATCCATGTCGCAGCGCGGACGGTGGCAACGCACGCCCTCAGCATCTTCGGCGACCACTCCGACGTGATGACGGCCCGCGTGACCGGCTGGGCGATGCTGGCCGCGTCCTCGGTGCAGGAGGCCCACGACTTCGCGCTCGTCGCGCACGCGGCGACGCTGCGCTCGCGGGTGCCGTTCGTGCACTTCTTCGACGGCTTCCGCACCAGCCACGAGGTGAACACCATCGAGCTGCTGGGCCAGTCCGACCTGCGCGCCCTTGTGCGCGAGGAGGACGTGCTCGCCCACCGAACCCGCGGGCTCACCCCGGATGCCCCGATGATCCGTGGCGTCGCAGAGAACCCCGACACCTTCTTCCAGGCGGCTGAGGCGGCCAACCCGTTCCACTTCGCTGTTCCCGAGACCGTGTCCCAGGTGTTCGAAGAACTGGCAGCGCGCACCGGGCGGCGGTACTCGCTGGTCGACTACCACGGCGCTCCCGACGCCGAACGGGTCGTTGTCGCGATGGGGTCGTCCGCCGGGTGCCTCGCCGAGACCGTCGACGAGTTGGTCCGTCGTGGCGAGAAGGTGGGCATGCTCACCGTCCGGCTGTACCGGCCGTTCCCCGTCGATGCGTTCCTCGCAGCGCTGCCGCCGACCGTCACCGGCATCGCCGTCCTCGACCGCACCAAGGAGGTCGGCGCCCCCGCCGAGCCGCTGCACGCCGACGTGATCGTCGCGCTGTCCCAGGCCGCCCTTGGTGACGCCCGGTTCGTTCCTCACCGGGCTCCTCAGGGACCGATTTCGGTCATCGGTGGACGCTACGGGCTGTCGTCCAAGGAGTTCACCCCTGCGATGGCGAAGGCGGTGTTCGACGAACTCCTGAAGGCCGAGCCCAAGCCGCGGTTCACCGTCGGCATCGTCGACGACGTCACGCATCTCTCCCTCACGCCTGACCACGACTTCCGCGTGCCCGACGACCACCTCTCCGCGGTGTTCTTCGGGCTCGGCTCGGACGGCACCGTGGGTGCGGCCAAGAACTCCGTCAAGATCATCGGCGAACAGCCCGACGCCCACGCCCAGGGCTACTTCGTCTACGACTCGCGCAAGTCCGGGGCAGTCACGGTCTCCCACCTGCGGTTCGGCAGTTCGCCGATCACGGCGACGTACCTCGTCGAGCGGGCGGACTTCGTCGCCGTCCACCAGTTCGACCTGCTCACGGTCATGAAGACCGTCGACATCGCCAAGCCCGGCGCCACGCTGCTGCTGAACTCGCCATACGGTGCCGACACCTGGGACCACCTGCCGGTCGAGGTGCAGGCGGAGATCGCGTACAGGAAGCTGCGCACCTGGGTGATCGACGCCGAGGCTGTGGCGAAGGCCGCCGGACTCGGCAAGCGCATCAACACCGTCATGCAGCCCTGCTTCTTCTACCTCTCCGGCGTCCTGCCGGCCGACGCAGCGATCGCAGCGATCAAGGAGTCGGTGGAGAAGACCTACGGCCGCCGCGGCCGCACCATCGTCGAGCGCAACTTCGCGGCCATCGATGGTGCGATCGCAGCCCTCGAGCCGCTGCCTGCAGCGTTGCATCCATCCAGCCACACCCATCGGCTGCCCGCCATGCCCGAGGAGGCCGGCGACTTCGTCCGGCGGGTCACCGGCGCGATGCTGCACGGCCAGGGCGACCTGCTGCCGGTGAGCGCGCTGCCGGTGGACGGCACGTGGCCCACCGGGACGGCCACGTGGGAGAAGCGCGGGCTCGCTGCGGAACTCCCGATCTGGGACTCATCGATCTGCATCGACTGTGGCAAGTGCGCGATCACCTGCCCCCACACGGCCATCCGCATCAAGCTGGCCTCCCCGGAGGACCTCGTCGACGCGCCCGGAACCCTGCAGCACAAGGAGTACAAGGACCGGCAACTCGACGGCCGGCGGCTGATCGTCCAGGTGGCGCCCGACGACTGCACCGGCTGCGGCATCTGCGTCGATGTCTGCCCGGCACGCTCCAGGAGCGAGCTCAAGCACAAGTCGATCAACATGCTGCCGGCAGCGGAACACCGCGAGATCGAGCGGGCGAACTTCGAGTTCTTCCTCGGGCTGCCCGAGATCGACCGGGCCCTGGTGCGCCACGACCAGGTGAAGGGCGTCGCTCAGCTGCAGCCGCTGTTCGAGTTCTCCCTCGCCTGCTCGGGTTGTGGGGAGACCCCGTACATCAAGACGCTCACCCAGCTCTTCGGTGACCGGATGATCATTGCCAACGCCACCGGTTGCTCGTCGATCTTCGGTGGCAACCTGCCGACAACGCCGTACACGACCAACGCGGACGGCCGCGGTCCGGCCTGGTCGAACTCGCTGTTCGAGGACAACGCAGAGTTCGGCCTGGGTATGCGGATCGGGTGGGAGAAGCAGCACTCGGAGGCCCGCCGCCTGCTCGAACTCCTGCGCAATGAGGTGGGTCACGACCTGGCCGATGCGCTGCTGACCGCCGACCAGTCGAACGAGGCCGGCCTTGCCGAGCAGCGCGCCCGGGTGAGTGAGCTCAAGCAGATATTGGCGGCCCACACCCAAGCGGTCCCTGAGGAGCCCGTGAGGAACGCCCTTCGTGACGCCGGCGGCTCGTTCCTCACCGCCGGCTCCTCAGGGACCGTTGGGGGTGACGCCGGCGGCTCGTTCCTCACCGCCGTCTCCTCAGGGACCGTTTCGGCCCTGCTTTCGCTGGCGGACGAGCTGGTGGACAAGGCGGTGTGGATCGTCGGTGGCGACGGGTGGGCCTACGACATCGGCTACGGCGGGCTCGACCACGTGCTCGGCAGCGGACGGAACGTCAACATCCTCGTCCTCGACACGGAGGTGTACTCCAACACCGGCGGGCAGGCGTCCAAGGCGACACCGCGCGGCGCGACCGCGAAGTTCGCGACAGCGGGCAAGTCGACCCCGAAGAAGGACCTCGGGATGCTTGCCCAGGCCTACGGCAACGTCTACGTCGCCCAGTTGGCCATCGGGGCCAACCAGCAGCAGACCATCCGCGCGATGCAGGAGGCGCAGGCGTGGCCGGGGCCGTCCCTGCTGATCGCGTACTCCACCTGCATCGCGCACGGCATCGACATGGCGACCTCGATGAGTCACCAGAGTGAAGCCGTGGCCAGCGGGTACTGGCCGCTGTACCGCTTCCGTCCCGGGACGGAGGGCCCGCCGCTGCACCTGGACAGCAAGGCCCCGACCCTGCCGGTGCGCGACTTCATGATGAACGAAACCCGGTTCTCGATGCTGGCGAGGGCAAATCCGGCACGGGCTGAGCAATTGGCATTGCTTGCACAAGCGGATGCCGACGAACGCTGGCACTATTACTCGCAACTGGCAGGACTCGTTCGGGCCCTTCCTGTGGTCAAGGAGGAATTATGAGCCCCCAGATGGGCACCAGCTACCTCGGACTGTCTCTGAGCGGACCGCTGATCGCATCGGCGTCGCCATTGACCGGCCGCATCGAGTCCCTGCTCGCCCTTGAGGCGGCAGGGGCGTCCGCGGTCGTGCTGCCGTCGCTCTTCGAGGAGGAGGTGGTGGACGAGGAGACCCAGCTGGCAGACATGATGCAGGCCGGTGAGGACTTCGCCGAGTTCTCCGGTGGGCCACTGCCCGACCTCGACCAGCCGAACCTCGGCGCCGGCCGCCACCGACGGCTGCTGCAGCAGGCGAAGGACCAGCTGAAGATCCCCGTGATCGCGAGCCTGAACGCCACCCGTCCCGGTTCCTGGCAGCGGTACGCCACCGAGCTCGCCGACGCCGGCGCCGACGCCCTCGAACTCAACCTGTACACCGTGGAAGCGAATCCGTCGCGCGGTGCCGCCGAGGTCGAGCTCGCCCACCTCGCAGCCATCGAGGCCGTGAAGATCGCCGTCGACATCCCCCTCACCGTGAAGCTGTCGCCGTACTACTCCGCGCTGTCGAAGTTCGCTTCGCTGGCCGTGGACGCCGGCGCTGACGGCCTCGTGCTGTTCAACCGCTTCTACTCACCTGATATCGACCTCGACGACCTGCGCCTCTTCGCCCGGGCCGAACTCTCCGATGCGGCGGACCAGCGGCTCGCCCTGCGCTGGCTGGGGATCCTGCGCGGCCAGCTGCCCGAGGTGAGCCTCGCCTGCACCTCCGGCGTCCACTCCGGCACGGAGGTCATCAAGGCCATCCTCGTCGGTGCCAACATCGCCTGTACCACGTCGGCGGTGCTGCGCCGCGGTCCGGAGGCTGTCAGCGAGATCCTCGGCGAGGCCGGGCGCTGGATGGACGACCACGGGTACGCAAGCTTCGACGAACTCCGTGGCGCAATGAGCGCGGCGTCGGTGCCCGACCCGTCCACCTTCGAGCGGGCCCAGTACCAGGCTGTCCTCCACTCCGGACGGCACGTCTAGTCCCCACACCCACTCCGAGTTGTCAGAACCTCACTGAGCCATAGCTCAGTGAGGTTCTGACAAGTCGGGGAATGTGGGGAATGTGGGGAATGTGGGGAATGTGGGGGACGGGGGAGCGGGTCAGCGGTGGCGCTGGCCCCGCGCGGGGCGTGCTGTGGTGCGGGGGGCCTTCGCTGGTTGTCGCTTCTTCGCAGGTGCGGCTTTCGCTTCCTGCCCGGACGAGCCTCGTGAGGCTGCGGTCCGCGAGCTGTTCGCCGTCCGGCCCCGGACGATGCCGATGAACTCCTCGATGAACTCGTTGGGGTTGTCGACCAGCCAGGCCAGCGCGATCTCCGTCGGGTCCGCGTCGGTCACCGGCCGGTGGATGAGGTCGCGCCGGCTGTGCGTCCGGGCGACGGAGAGAGGAACGATCATGAGTCCAGCACCCCACGCGACCCTGTCGATCCCGGTGGCCTCGTCATCGTCGGCGACGAAGGTCTCGCCGGCCAGGTCGGCAATGCTGACGTCCTCGAAGGCGGACAGCGGATGGTCCTTGGGGGCGACGACCACCGGCACCTCTTCGTAGAGGGGGATGGTGTGCAGGCCGTCGGTGTCGATGGGCAGTCGGACGAAGCACATGTCCACGTCGCCGGAGACGAGAGCCGCGCGTTGCCCTGCCTGGGCGACCTCGACCACGTCCAATCGCACCCGGTGCATCCGGTCCGCCCAGATCCGGCGCCATTTGGTGAGGGTCACGCCGGGCACGAAGCCGATGCGCAATCCGGGGAGGCCGGCTGTCCGGTCGTGCGCAGCGGGTTCGGAGGAGGTCACACGGGATATCCTGCCCGACGTGAGCCAGACCATGAAGCCAGCCACTGCTGCGAGCAAGCTCGGGATCTACCTCCCGGCTGCACCGGCGGAATTCCAGAACTCGCCGATCACCCGGGAGGAACTGGACGCGCTGCGCTCCGATCCCCCCGAGTGGCTCGTCGAACTGCGACGGAACGGACCCTTCCCCAGGGACGTCGTCGCCCAGAAGCTCGGCGTCTCCCGCTCGGGTCTCGTCCGCGGCGGTATCGAGGACGCGCTGGACGCTGAGCAGGTCGGCGCCCTGCTGGCCGACCCGCCCGGCTGGCTGATGCACGAGCGCAACACCTACCGCGACGTCATCGCCGAGCGCGAGCGCCTGAAGCAGCGCGAGGGCTGAGCCCGGCGATGGACCGCGCCGAGGCCGCAGCGATTCCGGAGGCGTGAAGCCCTTCCACCTACTGCAGGGCGGAGGTCAGCCGGGCAAGGTTGTCGAACAGGCGTATGACGATGCCCTGGTGCAGGTGCTCGTCGAGCGTGAGTTCGCGGCTCACCGAGCGGTAGTGGTCCTCCACGCAGCGCATGGCGTCGACGTAGCTGCGTCCGCTGGCCATCAGGGTGACTTCGAGGTTCAACCCGAACGAGCGCATGTCCATGTTGCTGGAGCCGATGATCGCCAGTTCATCGTCGATGGTCATGTGCTTGGCGTGCAGGATGTACGGCGCCGGGTAGAGGTAGATCCGCACGCCCGCGCGCAGCAGCACCTCGTAGTAGGAGCGCTGGGCGTGGTACACCATCGGCTGGTCGGCGACCTCGCCGACGAACAGTTCCACAGCAACCCCGCGCTCTGCTGCGGTGGTGATCGCGCTGATCAACGACTCGTCCGGCACGAAGTACGGGCTGGTGATGCTCACCCGTCGCCGTGCCTGGTAGAGCAACGAGTTGAACAGCTTCAGGTTGTTGTCGTTGTCGAATCCCGGACCGCTCGGCACCACCTGGCAGTCGAGGTCCCCGGGGCGGAGGACCGGGAGCCTGGCCACCGAGCTGCCCGGGGCGGCGAGGACCTGTGCCTGGCCAGTGAGGATGACGCCGGTTTCGGAGAACCAGTCGGAGAGGAACACGGCGTTCATGGCCTGCACCACGGGGCCCTCGACGCGGGTGACCAGCTCCTGCCACTTCAGCCCCCGCCGCAGGTTCGACTTCTTGTTGTAGCTGCGATCGATGAGGTTGAGCGAGCCCATGAAGCCGACCTGGCCGTCGAGCACGAGGATCTTGCGGTGGTTGCGGAGGTCGGGACGCTGGTACTTGCCCTTCAGCGGCATCACCGGGAGCATCGGGCGCCACTCGACGCCGATCGCTGCCAGGTGGCGGGTCGTCGCCCGGTAGCCGGCCACCCGCTTCGACCCGATGTGGTCGAACAGCACATGCACCGACAGCCCACGCTTCACCGCGCGTTCCAGCGAGTCGAAGAACGGCCTTGTGGTGGCGTCAACGCTGAGGATGTAGAACTCGCACAGGACGTACTGCTCTGCTGCGTCCACGGCAGCGGCCATCTGCTGCAGGGAGTCCTCATAGTCCTCGATGAGGGTGGCGGCGTTCCCGCCGATCAGCGGCAGCGAGCCGAGGTTGCGGTTGAGCCGGGCGATCGAGCCGACCCATTCCTGGCCGGGATCCTGCTCGAGCTCCGGCGTGTCCCGGGTGAGCACCTCGAGCATGCCGTTGATCTCGCGCTGCTGCTCACGGCGGCGCTTCGGCAGTTTGGGGTTGCCGATCATCAGGAAGGCGATGATCCCCACGTACGGGATGAGGAAGATCGCCAGCAGCCAGGCCATCGCCGAGGACGGGCGCCGGTTGACCGGGATCACCAGCAGGGCGATCAGGCGGACGCCGACGCCGACCAGGTCGACGCCGAGCGCGTGCAGCGCGATGCTCGTGGGATCCACGGGGCAAAGCTATCGATCAACGCCCTCCCCGACTGCCCGGCCCAAAAGGACCGCCCCCCGGTCGGACGCTTGCCCGGCGCGCCTGCTACTGGTTGGGTCGTGCCATGAACTCCTCCGGCTTGTGGACCGACCCGGCCAGCGATCCCCGGACGGCCATCGACTACGGGCGCGGCGAGAGGGCCGTGCTGGCCACCTACCTCGACCACTACCGGCTCACCTTCGAGCTGAAGTGCAGCGACCTCAGCGCCGTCCAGCTGGCCACCCGCTCGGTGCCGCCGTCCACGCTGTCGCTGCTCGGCCTCGTGCGCCACCTGGCGCGGGTGGAGCACAGCTGGACCCGCCGGGTGCTGGAGGGGCACATCGAGCTGCCGAGGCTGTACCGGACGGAGGAGGACCCGGACCTCGACTTCAACGAGGCGGTCGCAGATGATGCGGTGGTTGCCGACGCGTGGGAGTCCTGGCGGCGCGAGACGGCGCATGCCCGGGAGGTCTACGCGACCCTCGACCTGGACAGCCTGGTCGATGTGCACGGCGAGCCGACGGAGGTCCGCGACATCATCGTCCACCTCGTGGAGGAGTACGCCCGGCACGTCGGCCACGCCGACCTGCTGCGGGAATGCATCGACGGGCGCACCGGCCAGTAGCCCACGAGCCGGCTCAGCTCGGCCGGTCGGCCCGGAACAGCGCGCAGCTGATGTCGTAGTAGGTGTCGGTCATGCCAAGGGGCGCCATGCCCAGGCGCAGGCACACCGCCTGCGACGGGGCGTTCTCCGGATAGGTGACGGCGAAGACCTGCGCGAGATCGTGCGACCACGCGTGGGCCAGCAGGCGTCCGCCGGCCTCGGTGGCGTAGCCGTGTCCCCAGGCGCCGGGATGGAGGTGCCAGCCCACCTCCGTGTCCGCGGAAGGAGCCTTGCTGCCGCTGTGGGGCAGGAGCTTGAGGAGGGCAGTGCCGACCGGCCGGTCCTCCCCGGTCGGGACGATCGCCCACACACCGTGCAACGGTCCGGCGAAGGCGCTCCAGGCGGCGATCTTCTCCTCGGCCTGTGCTGGTTCGGTCATCACCGTCGGGTTCGTGCCGAGGAAGCGCATCACCTCCCAGCGCGAGTACAGGTCGAAGACCGCTTCCGCGTCCCCAGGCGTCCAGGGACGCAGGGTGAGGCGCTCGCTGTGCAACGTCGGCAGCATGCCGACCAGCCTAGCCAGCCTCAGTGACCAAGCCAGTTGAGCACGACGGCGAGGCTCTCGCGCAGGTAGTTCGCCGGCCAGAAGTACCACGGCGTGCGGCTGGAGACGTGCGTCGCACTGAGCCCTGCGGCAGCGGCGATGCGGCCGGCCCGGTAGACGTGGAACTCGTCGGTGACGAACGCGACGCGATACCCCGGCGTGAGGCGCTGGTCGAGGAGCTCCCGGGAGTTCAGGAAGTTCTCCTCCGTCGAGGTCGAGCGGTCCTCGACGATGATGTGGTCGTCGGGGACGCCGTTGTCGAGCAGGTACTGCCGCATGGCGACGGCTTCGGGGATGTCCTCCTGGAGACCCTGGCCGCCGGAGACGACGATGAGGGCCGAGGGGCTGCGATGGTGGTAGTCCACAGCTACCGCGAGCCGGCCCGCCAGGGTGTTGGACAGCTCGCGTCCGTGGACGGCTGCGCCGAGCACGATGACCGCGTTCTCGCTGTAGGTGACGTTGTCGTCGGTCCCGTAGCTGGTCAGGAAGCTGGAGAGCACCACAACGGCCAGCACCGGCACGACGGCGACGGTCGTGAGGACCTTCAGCCGCCGGAGACGGTCGAACCAGATGCCGTAGGCGAGGAAGCCGAGCCCGAGCAGGGCAACCATGGCCGTGCCGACGGTGAGGTTGGCCGTCACTGCCAGCCAGGCTGCATTGGCTGTGAGGGCAGCACCGACGACGAACAGCAGCGCCCGCGCCAGCCGTCACGCAGTCGCATGCAAGCAGGCTAGCGGGGCAGGCCAACTGTAGCTGGCGGAACACCTAGGCATGCCGGAGGCGGTCTGGGGATGATTGGCCGCATGGTCGATCCGACGCCCCTGTGGGACTTCGACGACGCGGCAGGCTCCGAACAGCGGTTCCGTGAGGCGGCCGCTGATGCGGCAGGAGCAGACCGCCTGGTGCTGCTGACTCAGGTGGCCCGTGCTCTCGGTCTGCAGAACCGCTTCGCGGAAGCTCATGACACCCTCGACCAGGTGCTGGGTGCGTCCTCCATGGCGGCTGAGCCTGACGAAGCCCCCACCCTCGACGCCGAGGTGACCACCAGGGTCGCCCTCGAGCGCGGACGACTGTTCCGCTCTGCTGGCAGACCCGACGAGGCGCGTCCCTTCTTCGATGCTGCCGTCACGGGGGCCCGCGGTGCCGGCAAGGACGCCCTCCTCGTCGATGCGCTGCACATGGTCGCGCTGGTCGTCCCCGCCGACGAGCAGAAAGCACTGCTGGACGAAGCCCTCGAGGTCGCAAGGGCTTCGAGCGACCCCGTCGCCCGCCGTTGGGAGGCGTCCCTGCTGAACAACCTCGGCATGACCCACGCCGACGCCAGGGAGTGGGAGCCGGCGCTGGCCGATTTCGAGCAGGCACTCAATGCACGTCGGGTGACGGGGAACGCCGGCGACGTGCGGATCGCCCGCTGGATGGTGGCCTGGGCGCTGCGCAACCTCGGCCGGTCGGGGGAGGCGCTGGCGATCCAGCGCGAGCTCAAGGCGGAGTTGCTGTCGGCAGAAGAGGACGACCCCTACGTCGACGAGGAGCTCCAATTGCTCAGCGGTGGTTCCGACTCACCACCCATGGGCGTCCCGTCCTGAGCCCATGGCGGCCAGCCGTCCCCTGAGGTCACAGCGGCGACGCCTAGACTCGCTGGCGATGAGCACACACCACAACCGCACGCCCGGCCGGCGACTGACCCGGCGTCGCGGGACGGCACTCCTGCTGGGCGGATCCCTTGTCCTCGGCCTCGCGGCCTGCGCGATCCCTGACGGACCGGTGACGGCGGGCACGCGTCCCAACCAGCCCACGGCGGTCACGACGCCCACCTTCAACCCGGAGACCGACCCGGCGCGGCTCGCGCTGCCACTGGCCAGCGTCCCGGCCTACCGGTCGGCCACACCGAACGCCGACGGCTGGACGACCAACGCCATGACCGACGCTCCCGGCGACTTCACCTGGCGCGTCATCGATGCGAACGGGCAGCCGGTGAAGGACTACAAGCCGGGCGCCACCGTCGCCTTCGGCGACCCGCAGACCTACACCCAGGTTCCGGGCGTCCTGGTGTTCCGCGGCAACAACGCCCGCAGCGCTCCCGCCTACGGCACGGCAGAGGTCAAGGACGCCAAGTTGCAGGTCGCCTGGACCCAGGACACCGGCGAGGTGCGCGGTGACGGGTCCTACTGGCCCGGCGCCGGCTGGACGGGGCAGCCGCTGCTCGTCCACTGGCCCGAAGCCACCCGCAAGGCGATGGGCTACGCGGACGAGTTCGCGAACGATCCCAACTTCACCGAGGTGATCTACCCCACCTTCACCGGCGTCATCTACCGCCTTGACCTGGCGACCGGCAAGCAGACCAGGGCGCCCATCGCCACCGGTTGCGGCTACAAGGGCACCGGCTCGATCGACCCGCGCGGCTACCCGCTGCTGTACACCGGGCAGGGACTCAACGACATGGACGGCGTGAACTGCCCCTGGCAGTACCGCATCTTCGACCTGATCCAGAACAAGCAGGTGGCCGGCTGGTCGGGTTCCGATCCGGCGGCCCCGCGCAAGGACTGGGGTGCGTTCGACTCGTCCGCGCTGGTGAACGCCGCGTCCGACACGCTGATCGAGCCGGCGGAGAACGGGCTGGTCTACAAGGCGAAGCTCAACGCCAAGTTCGACCCGGCGGCGAAGACCGTTTCGGTCGATCCGCAGCTGACGAGGATGGAGTACCGGACACCGACGAGCGAGAAGTTCGGCATCGAGTCCTCCGCGGCGGCCTACCGCAACCTGATGTATGCCGCGGACAACGACGGCAACCTGATCTGCTGGGACGCCAACACGATGGCGATCATCTGGGCGCGCAACGTGGGCGACGACACCGACGCGACCATCACCCTGGACCAGACACCGGACGGGGTGTTCATCTACACCGGCAACGAGATCGACAAGCGCGGTGCCGCGGGCACGAACATGATCACCAACCTGCGCAAGATCAATGCCCTCACCGGCGAGCAGGTCTGGCAGTACGACATCCCGGCGCTCTACGACAACAGCGTGAACGGCGGCCTTCTGGCAACCCCGCTGTTGGGCACGGGCGAGATCTCGGACATGATCATCTTCAACGTCGCCAAGACGACGTCGCAGAGCACCGGCACGATGGTCGCCCTGGACAAGGTGACGGGCAAGCCGGTCTGGACCCGAACCATGAAGCGGTACTCGTGGAGTTCGCCGGTGCAGATCACGTCCACCACCGGCAAGGCCTACGGCATCGTCACCGATTCCGGCGGCACCATGCACCTGTTCGACCCGAACACCGGTGCCGACCTGTCGACCCTCAGCCTCGGCAAGAACACCGAGGCCTCGCCCGCGGTGTACGGCAACATGATCGTCGTCGCGTCCTACGCCCGCCGCATCTGGGGCATCAAGATCACCTGACCCTCCCTGGCGTCCCGCTTGAGCGGCGGGGCAGAGTGGTGGCATGAGCGACGACGACGTTGTGCAGTACGTGATCATCGGCGGCGGCCTGACCGCTGCCCGGGCCGTGGAGGGCATCCGCGAGCACGATCGCGAGGGTGCGATCACCGTGGTCAGTGCGGAGGCCCACGTGCCCTACGAGCGTCCACCGCTGTCGAAGGATGTCCTGCAGGGCAAGGCCGAGGCCGACGTGGCCTTCACACACCCCGAGGGCTGGTATCGCGCGGAGTGGGTGACCCTGCGCCTGGGGCTGGCGGCCACAGCGATCTCGGTCGACCAGCACACGGTGACCCTCGCTGACGGTTCGGACCTTCCGTGGGACCGGCTGCTGCTGGCGACCGGCTCTGTCGTCCGGCGACTCGACCTGCCCGGCGGCGACCTCCCCGGCATCACCTACCTGCGAACGATGGACGACTCGCTCGCGCTCCTGGAGAGACTGCGCAGCGGCGGTGATGTTGTCGTGGTCGGCGCCGGCTGGATCGGCCTCGAGGTGGCCGCTGCCGCTCGGCAACATGGCTGCACGGTGACAATCATCGAGCCGACGACGGCGCCGCTGCTCGCGGTGATGGGGGAGCGGATCGGCACCTGGTTCGCCGATCTCCATCGTGAACACGGGGTCGAGCTCCATCTCGGCACCGGGGTCAGTGGATTCACCGGCACTGACCACGTCACCGGGGTGACCACCGACGCCGGCGAGACCATTGCTGCCCAGACCGTTGTGGTCGGCGTCGGCATTCGTCCCAGCACGGAGCTGGCAGAGACCGCCGGGGTGGCCATCGACAACGGAGTGGTCGCCGATGCGGCCCTTCGCACCAGCGTCCCCGGCATCTGGGCGGCCGGCGATGTGGCGAACTGGGAGAGCACCCTGCTGGGACGCCACGTGCGCGTGGAGCACTGGGCAAACGCCAACGACTCCGGGCTCGCGGCGGGTCGCTCGATGGCCGGCGTCGATGTCACCTACGACCCGGTGCCGTTCTTCTTCTCCGACCAGTACGACGCCGGGCTTGAGTACGCGGGCTACGTGCCGCGGGACGCCGGCGCTGAGCTCGTCGTCCGTGGCGAGACGGCCGGCAACGAGTTCATGGCGTTCTGGGTGGTGCCCGAGGGCGACGGGGTGAGGGTGCTCGCCGGCATGCACGTCAACGTATGGGACACCATCGACGCCGTCCAGGCGCTGATCAGGGAGCGTACGGTGGTGTCACGCGAGCGACTCGCGGATCCGACTGTTCCGCTGGACGAGGTGGCGTCCGACCCTTCGTGACGGCTCGTTCGCTGCGCTCGCGAGCCTCCTCAGGGACCGGGTTGGGTTGTTGCTGCGCTCGCGATCGTCCTCAGGGACCGGGTTGGCCCGTCGCCGTCCGTCAGCGCTGGGCTGTGCCCCACATGGTGCGGACGACCTGGCCGCCGACCCGGATGACCTGGTTCCAGAAGGTCGCTGAGCCCAGCACCCTCTCGACGCCCGACCTGGGCGCCGGACGGGAGGAGGTCCTCGACGCCGTCCGTGGGGCCGATGCCCGCTCCCGCGCGGCGTCGGCCTTGTCCTGGGCTGCCTGCTCCTTGGCCTGAGCCGCGGCGTCGGCCTCCTCCTGCGCCCTCGCTGCGCCGGCTTCCAGCTTGCGGGCGAGCATCTCGTAGGCGGAGTCACGGTTGATCTCCTGGCCGTACTTCGCCTGCATCGCGGACGACGCGACGCCGTTGGCGAGCCAGTCCGCCGGCATCGCACCCATCGAACCTGCGGGAGCCATCATCCGCGTCCACGCCACCGGGGTCGGGGCACCGTCAGGATTCAGCACGGTGATGATCGCCTCGCCGATACCGAGCGACTGCAGCGTCTCGGCCAGGTCGTACTGGCTGGTCGGGTAGGTCTGGACGGTGGCCTTGAGAGCCTTCGCATCGTTCGGGGTGTGGGCCCGCAGCTGGTGCTGGACACGCGAACCGAGCTGGGCCAGCACGTTCTCGGGCACATCGGTGGGCGACTGGGTGACGAAGAAGATGCCGACGCCCTTGGAGCGGATCAGCCGGACGGTCTGCGCGATCGCGTCGAGGAACGCCTTCGAAGCACCGTCGAACAGCAGGTGCGCCTCGTCGAAGAAGAACACCAGCTTCGGGATGTCCACGTCGCCGATCTCGGGCAGATCGTGGAACAGGTCGGCAAGGACCCACATCAGGAACGTCGAGAAGATCTGCGGACGGTCCTGCAGGTTCGGCAGCTCCAGCAGGGAGATGACGCCCGCACCGCTCGCAGCGGTGCGGATCAGGTCGCGGGTGTCGAACTCGGGCTCACCGAAGAACTCGTCCGCGCCCTGGGTCTGCAGGGTGACCAGCGTGCGCAGGATGACGCCGACGGTTGCAGAGGACAGGCCCCCGAGCTCCTTCAGCTCGAGCTTGCCCTCATCGCTCGTCAGGTACAGCAGCACTTCCTTCAGGTCGGCCAGGTCGAGCAGCGGGAGGCCCTGGGTGTCGGCGTAGTGGAACACCAGGCCGAGGCTCGACTCCTGGGTCTCGTTGAGGCCCAGCACCTTGCTCAGCAGGATCGGGCCGAACGATGACACGGTGGCGCGCAGCGGCACGCCGGTGCCCTGGCCGCCGAGGGCGTAGAACTCCGTGGGGCAGCCGGCCGGTTGCCAGTCCTGGCCGATCTTGGTCGTGCGCGCGAGCAGCTTCTCGCTCGGGGTGCCGGGGATCGCGATCCCGGAGAGGTCGCCCTTGATGTCGGCGGCGAAAACCGACACGCCGGCGCGGGAGATTGCCTCCGCCAGCAGCTGCAGGGTCCGGGTCTTGCCGGTGCCGGTGGCGCCGGCGACGAGGCCGTGCCGGTTCAGCATCGACAGCGACAACCGGACCCGGACGTCGGTGTCGGGAGTCCCGTCCACCATCAGCACGCCCAGGTCGATGGACGGGGTCGTGAACGTGTAGCCGGTCCTGATCTTCTCAATGGCTTCGGACTGCGCAGTCATGCGCCCAAGACTGGCACAAAACCCTGCTTCCGGCGCCCCACCCACCGACTTGTCAGAACCACGGAGGGTCCTGGCCCTTCCTGGCTCTGACAAGTCGGTGGGGAGAGGGGACGCTAGAGGGGCAGGCCGGTCAGCACGAGGACGCGGGCGTCGGTGAGGTCCTCCATGGCGGAGGCCACTCCCTCGCGTCCGCTGCCGGAGGCCTTCCAGCCACCGTAGGGCATCTGGTCGGCGCGGAAGGTGGGCACGTCACCGATGATGACGCCTCCCACCTGGAGCTCGCGGTGGGCGGCGAAAGCCGTTGTCAGCAGCGTGGTGAACACGCCGGCCTGCAGGCCGTAGCGGGACGAGTTCACCTTCGCGAACGCCTCCTCGATGGTGTCGTAGGTGGTGACGGTGAGCACCGGCCCGAACACCTCGTTGTCGGCGATGATGGCGTCAGCGGGCACATCGGCCAGCAGGGTGGGGGCGAACATCGTGCCGTCCGCCGTTCCGCCGGTGAGCAGGCGGGCGCCCTTCCCGGTCGCGTCCGACACCCAGTCGGCGATGCGCTCGGCGGCGTCGGCGTCGATCACCGGGCCCACCTGCACCTCCGGATCGGTCGGGTCGCCCTGGCGCAGGGCTTCCATGGCTGTGACGAGTTCCGCCGTGAACTTCTCCGCGATCGAGGTGTGCACCAACACGCGCTGGACGCCGATGCAGGACTGCCCCGCCTGGTAACAGCCGAACAGGCCGATGCGGGCTGCTGCGGCCTTGAGGTCGAGCCAGTCGGGCTCGACGATCACGGCAGCGTCGCCGCCGAGCTCGGTGATCACATGCTTCTGGGGAGCGGACGCGCGGAGCTGCTCGCCGACGGCGTCGGAGCCGGTGAGGGAGACCACCGGCAGGCGCGGGTCCGTCACCAGCGGCTCCATCTGGGCGTGGCCGATGGTCAGGACCGAGAGCATCCGCGGCGGGAGTGCGGTCTCCGCAACGATCTCTGCGAGCACAAGCGCCGACAGTGGGGTCTTCAGGGCCGGCTTGACGAGGATCGGTGCGCCGACGGCGATCGCCGGCGCCACCTTGTGGGCGACGAGGTTGAGCGGGAAGTTGAACGGGCTGATCGCCAGCACCGGGCCGCGCGGGAAGCGGCGCACCAGCGCCATGCGTCCGCTCTGGGTCGGTTCGGTATCGAGTCGCATCAGGTCGCCGGCGAAGCGCCGGGCCTCCTCCGCCGCCCAGCGGAAGGTCGACACCGCGCGTCCCACCTCCGACTTCGCCCACATCAGCGGCTTGCCGTTCTCCGCAGTGATCAGCGCAGCGATCTCGTCCGCTCGCTCCGCCAGCCGCCTGCTGATGTGGTCCAGCGCCGCAGCCCGCACGTGGGCCGGCAACGCCTGTGCCTCGGCACGCACGGCGTCGAGGTCGGCAACGGCCTGTTCCGCCTGGGCAGCGGTCGGACGCGACACCTCCGCAACCAGGCTGCCGTCGAACGGTGACCTGACCTCGAAGCTCCCCTCCCCCAGGGTGGGCACACCGGAAAGGTAGAACGGGCGGATCATCGGGTCTCCTCGGTAGGCAGTACCGCTATTCGACCACCACTTCCGTCCGGTTTCCAGCATCGGAGCGGCGGCTGTCGGGCGCGGGCTCCGACGCATGGGCGAGTGCTAGCGTTGGGTGAAGACAGGGGAGCGCCACGGCGCTGAGAGTGCGGGCAGCCGCAGACCCTCGAACCTGATCCGGTTAGCACCGGCGTAGGGAGTCGGGATTTTCTCCCCGGGACCGTTCCCGGGCCCTCCGAGCCATTTGGAGGAAGCAATGTCACATCGATTCGCAGCGGTGGCGCTCAGCGCCGTCCTGCTGGCCGGATGCAGCGGCCCCGCCGTCGTTTCGGGCACCCCGGTCCCCGCCACCACGTCGGCGGCCCCCACGGAGAGCAAGACCCTCACCGTCATCACCCACGACTCGTTCGCCCTCAGCGACGCCACCATCGCAGCGTTCAAGGCGTCCTCCGGCTACGACGTGAAGTTCGTCGCTCCCGGCGACGTCGGCACGATGGTGAACCAGTTGGTGCTCACGAAGGACGCTCCCCTCGGCGACGTCGTCTACGGCATCGACAACACCTTCGCCGGACGGGCCATCTCCGAAGGCGTGGTGAAGCCGTACGCCTCGCCGGCATTGCCCGCCGGCGCGGCAGCCTATGCCGCGGACGACAAGGACTCGCTGACCCCCGTCGACTACGGCGACGTCTGCCTGAACGCCGACAGCGGCTGGTTCAAGGCGCACAAGCTCGCCGTCCCCGAGACGCTGGACGACCTGGTGAAGCCCGAGTACAAGGACCTCCTCGTTGTGGAGAACCCGGCCACGTCCTCACCCGGACTTGCGTTCCTCGCGGCCACCGTCGGCCAGAAGGGCGACCCCGCCTACCTCGATTACTGGACGGCACTCAAGGCCAACGGCGTCAAGGTCGTGAAGGGATGGACGGAGGCCTACACGGTCGAGTTCTCCGGCTCCTCCGGCAAGGGTGACCGTCCGCTCGTCGTGTCCTACAACACGTCCCCCGCCTACGAGCCGGCAACGGAGGCCCTTACCCGCACCTGCTTCCGTCAGGTCGAGTACGCGGCCGTCCTCGCCGGTGCCCAGAACGAGGTCGGGGCACGCAAGTTCGTCGACTTCATGCTGTCGCCGAAGGTGCAGGCCGAGATCCCCGAGCAGATGTACATGAACCCGGTTGACCCCGATGTGAAGCTGCCCGCCGACTGGGTCAAGCACGCAGCCGTCGTGAGCGACCCGATCGAGGTGTCGATCGACGCCCTCGCCGCCGGCCGCGACACCTGGATCAAGGCCTGGACGGCCACGGTCGTCGGCTGAGGATGAACACCCCTGGCCTGCTGTCCCTTCCCCTGAACCGGATTGGGAACCGTCCCCGATCCGGTCCGGGCGGGTTGGGCGGACGCCCGGTCGTGTGGGTGCTGGCAGCGGCGCTGCCGATGGCTTTCCTCGCAGTGTTCTTCGCCTGGCCGGTGTCTGCGCTGGTTGTCCGTGGCTTCGTCGACGATGGCGTGTTCACCCTCAACGGCATCCGTGAGGTACTGGCCGCCCCACGCACCTGGCGGATCGTCGGGCAGACCCTCGGCCAGGCCGTCGCGGGGACTGTCGTCGCGGTGCTGCTCGGGGTTCCCGGTGCGCACCTGCTGTACCGCCGCCGCTTCCCCGGACGGCGGCTGCTGCGTGCCGTCGTGTCCGTCCCGTTCGTCCTGCCCACCGTCGTCGTCGGGGTGGCCTTCCAGTCGTTGCTCGCCACCCATGGGCCGCTCGGCTTCCTCGGCCTGCAGGAATCGTTCGCGGCGATCGTCGCAGCGCTGGTGTTCTTCAACTACTCGGTGGTGGTGCGCACGGTCGGCGCCCTGTGGTCACGCCTCGACCCACGTGCCGAGGATGCAGCCCGGACGCTGGGAGCCGGTCGCCTCCGCGTCCTCGCCACGGTCACACTGCCCGCGCTGGCGCCGGCGATCGCGTCCGCCGCCGCCCTGGTCTTCCTGTTCTGCGCTTCGGCCTTCGGTGTTGTCCTGGTGCTCGGCGGGGCGAGCTACGGCACCATCGAGACCGAGATCTGGTACCAGACCACCCAGCTCCTCGACCTGCAGGCAGCGGCAGCCCTGTCGATCCTGCAACTCGTTGTGGTCAGCGCGACCCTGATGGTCGCCGGTGCCACCCGCGCCCGCCAGGAGCGTGCACTGCGTCTGTCCGGCAATCCCTCCGACGCCCCGCTGAGTCGCGCGGACACCGCGTCGGCCGTGCTCACAGCGGTGGTGGTGCTGGGCCTGCTGTTCACCCCGATGGCCAACCTCTTCTTGCGCTCGTTCCAGACGGCCAGCGGGGTCGGGCTCGGCAACTACCTTGCGCTGTCCGGGACGGGCGGCCAGTTGACGGTGAGCGTGTGGCAGTCGCTGGCGAACTCGCTGGCGACGGCAGCCGCGGCGACCGCCATCGCCGTGTTCCTCGGCCTGCTGGTCAGCTACGTGCTGTCGCGGCGTCCGGTCTCTGCCCAGGGCCGTCGCTCGCTGCGCACGCTCGATGCGGTGTTCATGCTCCCGCTCGGTGTCTCGGCTGTCACCGTCGGCTTCGGCTTCCTGATCACCCTCAACCGGCCACCCTTCGACCTGCGCTCGTCGTGGGCGCTGATCCCGATCGCCCAGGCCATGGTGGCGCTCCCGCTGGTCGTGCGCACCCTGCTGCCGACCCTGCGGGCCATCGACCCGCGGCTGCATGAGGCCGCTGCAACGCTGGGCGCAGGGCCCGGACGCATCGTCCGCACGATCGACCTGCCATTCGCCCTGCGCGGCCTCGGGCTGGCCCTCGGGTTCGCCTTCGCCACCTCGCTGGGTGAGTTCGGCGCGACATCGTTCCTCGCCCGTCCCGACCGCCCGACCCTGCCGGTGGTCATCTTCCGGCTGATCGGGCGGCCCGGCGCGGAGAACTTCGGCATGGCCATGGCAGCATCCGTCGTGCTGGCAGTGCTGACCGCGACCGTGATGGGGCTGGCCGAGTGGATCGGACCGAAGGTGGTGAACCCGTGGTGACCGGACTGGCGATCCGAGACGCCGTCGTGCGCTACGGGCCGACTGTGGCCGTCGACGGCGTCTCCCTCGACGTCGCGCCCGGTGAGGTCGTTGCAATGCTCGGCCCGTCCGGCTCGGGAAAGTCGTCGCTGTTGCGTGCGGTGGCGGGCCTCGAACCGCTGGCCTCCGGCACGGTCAGCTGGGACGGGAGCGACCTCACCACCGTCCCCGTGCACCGGCGCGGCTTCGCGATGATGTTCCAGGACGGCCAGCTGTTCCCGCACCTGTCGGTCGCCGGCAACGTGGGCTACGCCCTAGCAGGACGCGAGCGGGCCGAGCGTGACCTTCGGGTGGGCGAACTGCTCGAGCTGGTCGGGCTCGACGGCTACGGCCCGCGTCCCGTGACAGCGCTGTCCGGCGGACAGGCCCAGCGCGTGGCCCTTGCCCGCTCGCTGGCTGCGTCGCCGCGACTCCTGATGCTGGATGAGCCGCTGTCCGCACTCGACACCGGCCTGCGGGAGCACCTGCTCGGCGTCCTCGACGCCACGCTGCAGGCCACCGGGACACCCGCGCTGTATGTGACCCATGACCAGGACGAGGCCTTCGCGATCGCCGACCGGGTCGCGGTACTCGCCGCCGGCCGGCTGCTGCAGGTCGACGACCCCGTCACGCTGTGGCGCACGCCGGTGGACGCCAAGGTGGCCGGATTCCTCGGCTACCGGCTCACCCTTGACGCGGCCCAGGCTGCGTCCCTCGGCTGGCCTGGGACGCCCGCGGGCCTCATCGCGGTCGGTCCGGACGGCCTGGTGGCCGACCCGAGCGGCGCGGAGGTGCCCGTCCTGGGGATCCGGCCGCGCCGTGGCGGCACCGAGTTCAGCATCACCGTCCCCGGGGGAGGCGTGGGGAGGGTGCGGACGCGCGAGCTACTGACCCACGCCGACCGTCGTACGCGGCTCGCTGTCCGGCTGGACCCGGCCGGTTGCGTGGTGCTGCCTACGGGATTTGCACTCGATCCGGCCCGAAACGCCCCCATGACGCCTGAGAGCGACGACGCGAGGGCGAATCCCGTCGCGAGGTAGCGGTCAGAGGGCAGCCGTCACGGCGGCGAGGATGGAGGACTGCCCGTCGCCAGGGCTCGCAGGCAGCACCGGGATCTTCATCGTCTGCATCACCTGGACCATGCCGGGACCCATGTGGTCCACGACGACGGCGGCGATGTCGTGCTCCTTGAGGAAACGGACGATCCGGGCGTGGTGCGACCCGTGGGTGCCCTCGTCGTGAGAGACGTCCCAGGCGACCTCGTGCACCTGCCAGGAGGTCACTGCGCCGTCCTCGACCGTCGCCACGCCGATCCAGTGGGCCTTGCCCCAGGCTGCTGCGGACTGGCCGGTGGCGGTGACGGGTGTGGCGATGTTCATGGGTTCCCCTGGCTCGGCGGGTGGCGGACTCCTCATCGTAGGCATAGTGGACCGGGAGCGCCGCCGCGGCCGGGTTTCTCGCGCTTTGCTGAAGGGACAGTGCCGGCCGCCGATAGGTTTGGGGCAGGCGAATCCGAAGGAGGCTCCGCGTGCTGGCGATCTGCCCCAACCCGACGATCGACCGCCTGGTGATCCTCGACACCCTGAGCCCCGGCACCGTGGACCGGGTACGCGAGAACCGTGCCTACCCCGCCGGCAAGTCGGTCTCCGCCGCCCGCGGCTGCCTCGCCAACGGTGCCGTGCCGCAGGTGCACGTACTCCTGCCCACCGGCGGCTCCGACTGGTACCTCGACACGCTGCGGGCAGAGGGCATGGACGTGACCAGCCACCCCTGTTCCGGCGCCGTGCGGGAGTCGATCATCGTGCTCGAGGACGATGGCCGCGTGACCGTCCTGAACGGTCCGGGCGCACCCGTCTCGGAAGACAGGTGGGACGGCTTCATCCGGGAGTCGATCGCTGGGCTGCGTCCGGGTGACTGGGTCATCTGCAGCGGGAGCTTCCCACCCGGGGTGGGGCCGGAGGCCCTGGCAGGCCTCGTGGCGGCGATGGCGGCCACCGGCGCACGGCTGGCCCTGGACACCGGCCCCGCGTGGATGCCGCTCGCACTTCGCGGGCCCGCATTGCCGGCCCTGATCACGCCCAACCTCGCAGAGGCTGAGGCGATCCTCACCGGCGAAACCTCACCAGAGACGACGGGGGTAGGTGACGACGCTCTCGCCCGCGCGGCCGGTGCAGCCGCCGGCCTGCACGAGCGCGGGATCGCCTCCGTTGTCGTAACCGCCGGCTCGGCCGGGTTGGCGTGGGCCACGAGTCAGGGCGCCGGCGTCCTGCCGGGCCGGAAGGTCAACGTCAGGAACCCGATCGGTGCCGGCGATGCCTTTCTCGGTGGACTGGTGTCGCGGCTCGAGGCGGGCCTCGACTTCGCCGAGGCGGCCAGGTGGGGCATGGCCACGTCGTGCGCGGCCATCGAGCAATGGTCGCCGGGCGGTGCAACAGCGAGACGTGTGGCGCACTTCCACCACCTGATCACGGCGTCCTGAGCCCTCGACCGTTCGCAGGCCTGCGGGTAGCTTGGCGCCATGGCGGAGGCGGCAGGCGAACCGGTTGAGCTTGAGGTGGGCCCGCGCGTGGTGCGGATGACCAGCCCGGACCGGGTGTATTTCCCGGCGAGAGGCTGGACGAAGCTCGACCTCGCCAATTACTACCTCTCCGTCGGGGACGGCATCGTCCGGGCGCTGCGCGAGCGGCCCTGCATGCTGCACCGGTTCCCTTCCGGCCTTGCGGGGGAGAAGGTTCACCAGAAACGGCTGCCGTCCGGAGCGCCGCCGTGGGTGGAAACCGTCAACGTGTACTTCCCGCGCTACGGCCGTACGGCTGACGAGCTGTGCGTCACAGAGCTCGGGGCGGTGATCTGGGCCGTGCAGATGGCCACGGTCGAGTTCCACCCCTGGAACTCGCGCCGCGCCGACGTGGAGAAGCCGGACGAGTGGCGCATCGACCTCGATCCCATGCCCAAGGCCGGGTTCGAGCGCGTCCGCCGGACGGCGGAGGTCGCGCATGAGGTGCTCTCCGAACTCGGCATCGCAGGCTTCCCGAAGACCTCCGGCGGGAACGGGCTGCACGTCTACGTCCGCATCGTTCCCGAGTGGGGCTTCAGCCAGGTCCGGCGCGCTGCGCTGGCGTTCGCCCGTGAGGTGGAGCGTCGGCTGCCCGATGACGTGACCACCACCTGGTGGCGCAAGGACCGTGACCCGGAGCACGTCTTCGTCGACTTCAACCAGAACGCCCGCGACCACACGATCGCCAGCGCGTGGTCTGTGCGCGGAGTGCCGGACGGCACGGTCTCCACGCCGTTCAGCTGGGACGAGCTCGCCGACATCGCTCCGAAGGAGCTGACCCTGGCCACCGTCCCCGCGAGGTTCGCGAAGACCGGCGACCCGCACGCGGGGATCGACGACGTGGCGCACCGCCTCGACACCCTGCTGGAGTGGGCCGACCGCGACGGCCTGCCGGAGTAGCCCCGGACTTGACGTGAACCAAAGAAACCGTCCCCCCGGTTCGTGAACTGAGGGGACGGTTCCTTTGGTTCAGATGACGGGTTCAGATGACGTTGCGGACGGCCGGGAAGTGGCAGGCCACGATGTGGCCGGGCTCGAGCTCGACCGGCAGCGGGATCTCTGCTGCGCAACGCTCCTGCGCGTACGGGCACCGGGTGCGGAACACACAGCCCGACGGCGGGTTCTGCGGGCTGGGCAGGTCGCCGGTGAGCAGGATCCGCTCCCGGTCACGACGCGGCTCGGGCACCGGCACGGCAGACATCAGGGCCTGCGTGTACGGGTGCATGGGACGCTCGTACAGCCCGATGCGGTCGGCCACCTCCATGGTGTGCCCGAGGTACATCACCATCACGCGGTTGGAGATGTGACGCACCACCGACAAGTCGTGGGCGATGAAGATGTAGGCGAGGTTCTGTTCCTTCTGGATGTCCTCGAGCAGGTTGATCACCTGCGCCTGGATGGACACATCCAGGGCGGAGACGGGCTCGTCGCAGACCACCAGCTTCGGCTTCAGGGCGACCGCGCGCGCAACGCCGATGCGCTGGCGCTGGCCGCCGGAGAACTCGTGTGGGTAGCGGTTGTAGTGCTCGGGGTTGAGGCCGACCCGCTCCATCAACTCCTGCACCGCCTTCTTCACGCCGCCCTCGGGCTTCACGCCCTGGATCTCGAAGGGTGCCGCGATGATCGCGCCCACCGGATGCCGCGGGTTCAGCGAGCCGTAGGGATCCTGAAAGACCATCTGCAGCTCGCGGCGCAGCTTTCGCAAATCCTCGCCCTTGGCCTTGGTGACGTCGCGACCCTCGAACTCGATCGTGCCGCTGGTCGGTTCCAGCAGCTTCAGGATCGTGCGCCCAGCAGTGGACTTGCCGCAGCCGGACTCGCCGACAAGGCCGAGCGTCTCGCCGGCATCGAGTCTCAGCGACAGGCCGTCGACGGCCTTCACCGGGGCCCCTTCGGAGCGCACCAGCTTGGTGTTGTAGGTGGGGAAGTACTTCTTCAGATCGGTGACGGTCAGCAGGCTCACGGCTTCTCCTACAGCCTCGGGGCGATGACGTTCGCGAAGAGGTCAGCGCGTTTGGCGACGGGGATGTGGCAGCGGGAGTCGTGCTTCGGGTAGGACTCGAGCAGGTCGGGGACGACCTCGTCACACGCGCAGGGGGCGAACTCGCGGAAGGCGCAACGGGGGTGGAACGCGCAGCCGGGCGGCAGGTTGATCAGCGACGGCGGGTTGCCGGCGATCGGCAGCAGGCGATCCTGCTTGAGCCGGTCGAGCCGCGGCATCGAGGTGAGCAGCCCCCACGTGTAGGGGTGGTCGGGCTGGTGGAAGGCGCTGTCGACCTCCGCGTACTCGATGCACTTGCCGCCGTACATCACCAGGACGTCGTCTGCGATCTCCGCAACGACGCCGAGGTCGTGGGTGATCATGATGATCGCCGAGCCGAACTCGTCCTGCAGGTCGCGCATCAGGTCGAGGATCTGGGCCTGGACGGTGACGTCGAGGGCAGTGGTCGGCTCGTCCGCGATCAGGAGTTCCGGGTCGTTGATCAGTGCCATGGCGATCATGGCACGCTGGCGCATGCCGCCGGAGAACTCGTGCGGGTACTGGTCGATGCGCTTGTTCGGGTTGGGGATCCCGACGCGTCCCAGCATGTCCATGACCTTGGTGCGGGCGGCCTTCTTGGCGACCTTCTCGTGCACCTGAATGGCCTCGATCAGTTGCTGACCGATCGTGTAGTACGGGTGCATCGCAGAGAGAGGATCCTGGAAGATCATCGCCATCTTGCGGCCACGGAGGCTGCGCAGCTCCTCGTCCGAGACCTTCAGCAGGTCCTGGCCGTCGAGCTCCACCTCGCCGCTCAGCTTGGCCCGCGAACCGCGGTGCAGGCCCATGATCGCCAGCGACGTGACCGACTTTCCGGAGCCGGACTCCCCGACGATACCGAGGGTCTTGCCCTTCTCCAGCTCGAAGGTGAGGCCGTCCACTGCACGGACGACACCATCGTCGGTGGGGAAGTGGACCTTGAGGTCGTTGACGCGAAGAAAGGGGCTCATCAGCTCAGTTTCACTCTCGGGTCGATGAAGCCGTAGGCGATGTCCACCACCATGTTGGCCAGGACGATGAACGTCGAGACGATCATGACGAGGGCGACGATCGTCGGCAGGTCCATGGTGGTCACCGAGTGCACCGCGAGATAGCCGAGGCCATGCATCGAGAAGACGCTCTCGGTGATGATCGCGCCGCCCAGCAGGCCGCCGAGGTCGAGTCCGGCAGCGGTGACGATCGGGGTGAGGACCGCCCGCAGGCCGTGGCGGAAGATGACCGCCCACTTCGCCACGCCCTTGGCGTTGGCGGTGCGGATGTAGTCCTCGCTCATGGTTTCGATCATGTAGGCGCGGGTGAGCCGCACGTAGCTGGCCGCGAAGAAGAAGGCAAGGGTGATCCAGGGCAGGATCAGGTTCTGGGCCCACCGCCAAGGGTTCTCCGTGAACGGCACCCAGGTGGGAATGGGTACAAGGCCCCACTTGATGGCGACGAATGTCAGCAGAACAAGGCCGACGAAGAAGGTGGGGAGCGAGAACCCGACAAGGGCCGATCCGACGATGGCTCGGTCCTGCCATTTGCCCTTGTTCAGGGCTGCGATGATGCCTCCGCCCACGCCGACGATCATCCACAGGATGAAGGCGCCGATGGCGATGGAGAGCGAGATGGGCCAGGCTTCGCCGACCATCTCGTTGATCGTGCGGTGCTGCGACGGGGAGTAGCCCAGGCACGGCGCCGGGCAGTGGACGATCTGCTCGGGGTTCGAGGCCCTCAACTCTTCGTTGTCGGGGAAGTCGCGGCCGACGAACAGGCCGGACATGAAGTGGCTGTACTGGACGAGGACAGGCTTGTCGTAGCCGAGCGAGACCCGGTTGCCCTCGAGGATGGTCGGAGTGCAGTTCTTCCCACAGGTGTATCTGGCCGGGTCGATCGGCGAGGCGAAGAAGAGCGCGAAGGTTGTCGCCGTGATCAGGAAGATCATGGCAACGACGGACACCAGTCGCCGAACGGTGAACCAGAACATTCAATCTCCTTGGGGGGAGTCAGGGGGTGCGCCAGAGGCGCACCCCCCAAACCCTTGTTGTTAGTGCTTGACGCCGACCGTTGCCAGGTCGTAGTAGCCGGTGAACGTGATGTTCACGACCGTGCCCTCGACATTGCTGCCGTGGACGAACACGAACTGGTCGTTGATCAGCGGGATGACGGCGAAGTACTTCGTGGAAGCATCCGCGTCGAGCTGACCCCAGGCCTTGTCAGCCTCGGCACCGGTGAGGGCGTAGGCCTTGTCGATACCGGCGTTGAAGTCGGCATTATCGAAGTACCCGTAGTCCTGGCCGGGGCCACCGGAGCTGATCTGGCTGCGGGAGTCGAGCAGCTGCGGGATCACCGTGGAGGCAGACGGGAAGTCAGCGCCCCAGCCGGCCCAGTACACGTCGTACTTCGGCGCGGAATCAGGAGACTGCAGCGTGCCGTAGTACTGGTCGGCCGGGATGCCGATCAGGTTGGTCTCGAACCCGGCAGCGTCCCAGCCGGTCTTGAGGCCGGAGAACACCTTGTCGAGCGTGTCGTTCTTGCGGTACGCCACGTTGATCTTGACCGGGAGCTTCAGGCCGGAAGCCTCGAGGGCCGCCTTCGCCTTTGCCGGGTCACCCTTGTCGCCCGCCAGCAGCGGGGTGTTCGGGAACGAGGACAGCGCCGGGTTGATCAGCGAGTTTGTCGCCTTCACGACCTGGTCGCCACCGGCTGCCGTGACATAAGCGGCGCGGTCGGTGGACAGGGCAAGGGCCTCGCGGGCCTTGTCGTTGCTCATGACCTTGGACTTGAAGTTCGGCGTCAGGTAACGGGTGTACGGCGAAGGCACGATCGCGAAGCGGCCGGCGGCGCCACTCTCCACATTGGAGAGGGCCGTGACGGGAGCCTGGTCGAAGGTGATGGCGTTCTGGTCGTCACCCTGGTTGGCGATGAGGCGCTCGTACAGGGTCTCCTGCGTCAGCGACTCGTCCCAGGTGATCTTGTCGGGCAGTGCCTTGCGGATCGTGTCCGTCTTGGGATCCCACTGGTCGTTGCGCACGAAGGTGCCGCCCTTGTTGGCGGTCCAGGTGCCGTCGAGCTTGTACGGACCGTCGGAGAAGATCGCGTAGTTCGACTTGTCGCCCTGGTCCTTGTCGGCGCGGAAGGCGCCGAAGGCGGTCATCGTCAGAGCCTGGTTGAAGTCACCCGACGGCTTGGCCATCTTGAACGTGATGGTGTTGCCATCGCACAGGACTGCCTTGTCGTACGCGTCCTGACCGGTCTTCTTGTACGGGCCGGCGTAGGCGGAGGAGCCGTCCTTGTTCTTCGGGATGTCGAGGTACTGGATGGCGTAGTTCGGGCCACCAGTGATCACGTCGACGGCGAAGGTGCGCGAGATGCCGTACTTGAAGTCCTCGCAGGTGACGGCCTTGCCGTCTTCCCACTTGATCCCATCCTTGATGGTGAACTTCCACTCCTTGGCGTCCGCGGAGACGGTGCCGGTGTCGGTGGCTGCGTCGGCGACGATCTCGGCGGGGTCGCCGTCCTTTGCGACGGGGCCGAACGTGGTCAGCGTCCGCGTGAACAGGCGGTTACCAGCCTCGATGTTGACACCGACGTAGACACGCTGGGGATCCCAGTGCTCCGTCGCGGTGCCGGACAGGATGCTGAGGGTGCCGCCGGCGGAGGCGGGGCCCGCAGCCGACGTCGACGCGCTCGGCGTGGTGTTCGACCCACAGGCGCTGACCGCAAGGGCCAGTCCCATGGTTGTCGCCAGGACGGCGACGATTTTAGTGCGCTGCATGGGCGCTCTCCTTTGTTTCGTAGTTGCGGAGATCTTCTTCGGGGTGGTGCATCACTGGCGGTCGGCCTTGGGATCGAGGGCGTCCCGCAAGCCGTCACCGAGGAGGTTGAACGACAGGACGACCAGGAACAAGGTCACGCCAGGGAAGATGAAGTACGCCGGATCGGACGTGGCGTAGTGCACGGAGTCGTTGAGGATCGACCCGAACGAGGGTGTGGGCGCCTGGATGCCGACGCCGAGGAAGCCGAGCGCTGCTTCTGTCGCGATGTTCTGGGGCATGATCAGCGTCGTGTAGACCAGGATCGGCGCCCAGAGGTGGGGGAGCAGCTCCTTGAAGTAGATGCGCCGCGGGCTGGCGCCCAGCGACCTGGCCGCCTCGATGAACTCGCGCTCCTTCAGGGACAGCACCTGACCGCGGATGATGCGGGCGAAGTAGGGCCAGCCGAAGAAGCCCATCACCAGGATCATGAAGACCATCGATGCCGGCGTGCGGTCCGTGCCCATTGCTGCCTGCAGGATGTCGATGACGATCGTCGAAAGGGCGATCAGCATCAGGGTCTGCGGGAAGCTCAGGACGAAGTCGATCACGCGGGAGAAGAACCAGTCGACGCGTCCGCCTGCCGTGCCGGAGACGATGCCGATGGTCGTGCCGATGACGACGGATACCAGCACAGCCAGCGTCGCAACGACGAGGGAGACGGTGAGGCCCGCGATGACCCGGGAGAGGATGTCACGGCCGGTGCCGGGCTCCACGCCCATCCAGTGCTGTGCGGACACCCCGCCCCAGTCACCCTTCGGCAGCGAACCAAGGCCGCCCAGGAGGTCGGTGTGCGAGCCGTACGGGTCGATGATGCCGAAATGAGTGAGCAGCGGAGCGATCAGGGCGAGGACGATGAAGAAGATTGCAGCACCGAGCGCGACCAGCGTGCCCTTGTCGCGTACGAGCCGGGAGCGGGTGATCTGCCAGGGCGTACGCCCGATGATCTCGACCGCGCCATCGCGTGCATCGACAGCCTCGCGTGGTTCGACCACACCGGTCTCTGCCATGCAGGTCCTACTTCCCCAAGCGGCAATTGTCCCCAACGAACGGCGAGCCGTCCTTAGCCGCGAAATCTAGCACGGGAGCGCAATGGCTCATCACGTGTGGACATTTGTGACCGAGTGGCCCAGATGTGCTTCCCGCCTTGTCAACGGCAACTTGGGGGGTATCGGCCGTTATGAAATCGGTATGCAGCGGGTGCCCGCTCGCACCCGGAGGGGGTCAGGGGCCGTCCGCGGGGGCCAACTTTCCTCCATCCCCGGTAGCCGGCGGGTGGAGAGCCGGACCGATCCGCTCCCCGGACGCCCGGAATTCCCATCGCCGAAGATTTCCTCAGAGGTGCGCCTCTCGCCCGCTGGGGCGTGCTTCTCCCCTCGGCGCCTCGGTATTGATCGGGTGCATCACGTTGAGACGAGCGGGGTCGCTCAGTCGTTGGCTTGCCGCGAGTTTGGATAAGCGAGGTCCGATTTGGGTTCTGCCACACGTCTCCCGCCGGAATTCGAAATGATGCCGAAGTGACACCCGAAGGCGCCAAGACACCGGAAGGGATGGCGGTGCGCCGCCTCGGTAAGCCGGCCGCCCTACTTATAGTGCTGCAGCTTTCGTCTGCATTCGTCGGCCTTGGCGAGGCGATGTTCGACCACCCGCCGACGATCATCGCGATAGTCGTCTCCGCCTCCGTCGCCGTCGCTTGGCTCGTGCTCGGCTGGTGGTCGGGCCGGAACCGCCTCCTCAGCTTCCCGCGGCTCGTTTTGATCTTCTGGTGCATCGTCCTGGCAATCATTTTGGCGACCATGTGGGTCGTCGCGACGGCTTCGGACACCCCAGCTTCGATGGCGCTAGAGCAGTTGCTGCTGCCCCTACTCCTATTCGCTGCGACGCCCCTCGACGGACTTGCTTCGCTGATCCCGCTTCCGAGCCAGCTTGTCCGCTGCGCAATCGTTGCAGCCGCGATCTTCAGTCTTAGCCTCGCCTGCTATGCCACCTCACGATCGTCCAGCAAGCGTCCCCCGGCCCATTCATTGTCCGATCGCGTTGCCTAGCGGGGACCATCACTACGTCCGCAACTGCCGCACCCGGCATGGGACGCTTTGGGGGTGCAGAAGAGTCAAGAGGGCAGCGGAGAACTCGATGACGCCCTTGATGAGGCGACCGAGCAACTGCAGTGCATGTCCCCCGACGAGGTCGTCGGACAAGAGGATCTTGCTTGGTCGTTGAACCCAGCGGCGTTTACGTTGAGCCTGAAGTCTTGAGCGACGAACCACTGATTGTTCGCCTTGAAGCGAGCAAGGGGATCTGGCCTCGCCGAGCCAGCGCAACCCGGACGCTTCGGCTCGGCTCCAAGTAGGTTCTTGGGGGCTCAGTAGCCTGCACAAGACGCATCAGGGTGTGAGCCACCAGAAGCCTAGAACGGCTACGACGGTGCAGCCGAAGACCAGCCCAGCTGACTGCAAGCCGTCCCGATTCCAGGTTCCACCGGACCCGCCGGGTCGTGCGAAGACGAGCAGAAGCAGCGCAAGCAGGGTCGCGCTTGCGAGGAGGATGCCGCCCAGCACCAAAGCGAGGAGGGACGGGGTGTGCACCCTCAGATACTGGCACAGCTGCCAGGGGGCCAAGCCCCGAAATCAAGGGTCCCCACACCGCCAGCTGGGCATCCGACTTTAGCCGCGGTGTGCGAGGGTAGCCTGCCGGCTGGAGCACCCCGAGCACGACCGCCTCAATGCCGCAGTCCGTGCGGGAGGCCGTGGCGGTCCCGGTCAGTACGCGCCTCCGTAGCGTTCGCGCATGATGCAGCGCAGAATGCCGCCATGAGTCATCAGCTCGACCGGGATGGGTTGCGGGGTGCTGTCTACCGCGTGGACACCCACGCGCTGATGCACGCCTTGGACGCTGGCTCATGGCCTGAGGATGCTCTGCAGCTGATAGGCGACGCGGTACTGGCGATCGCCTACCAGGGCGTGGAGGATGTTGACCCACCCGCCCGACGCTGCGTCGCTGACCTGCGGGATCGCGGCTGGGAGGGCGACGCCGAGCTTGCTGACCAGATCGAATCGGCGCTCGGCTGGGGGCCGACGCCACTGTTGCGAGCAATCGCTGTGGACTTGGAGGAACTCGCCGGTGTGCTGGAGGGTGACCCGACGATGGGTGGAGGACGGATCGACCTCCAGACCGGTGCTGTTTGGGCGCAAGCTGCGATCGACTATGCCGAGGAGGTCGGGGAGGCAGACCCAGAGGACGATGACGACGAGCGCTGGCTGGAGGTGTTTTGCGAGGGCTCTCGCTCGGGGTACCGCGACATGGAACTCTTCGTTGCGAGCCTGCAGGACGCATATGTGGCTGATCGCCTAGAGAGGTCCATCCAGGGTCGAGGAGCGTTCCGGCGGTTCAAAGACGCCTTGGCCGACTCTCCGGACCTCCTCGGCCGCTGGTACGGCTTCAGCGACGACCGCCACCGAGGACGGGCCCGAGCATGGCTCGCGGGCGAGGGCTATGCACCGACGCCGCCGAAGCCCCACCACGCACCCTGAGGTTCGACGGCCCTACCCCGCAGGTCGAACTTCGCCCACGGGCAGCCGGAACCTGACCGAGTGGATGCAGACGGCATCCGGCCAGCTATCTGCCACACACCCGGTGCAAATCGGGTCGAAAGGACTCGTTGGCACGAAATCGGAAGCTCACTGCCGAGCGCTTCGCGGTATGCGCTTCCGGCCTTCGGTACCGCCCTACTCCGACTCTCACCTGCCTTCCCCACAGACCTGGGCGAGACGTCGTCTTGACGCCGCGGACCGCAGATACACAATGGGCATTTCCGGCTGGTGGATCCCCCAGCGCGGCTTTGTGCTGGGCTCAGGCGGTTTCGAGCGGCTGGATCCGCTCGAGAGCCGCGCCGACGCCGGCCTTCTCGATCTCGAGGTCGTAACGGGTTTGGAGGCTGAGCCAGAACCTGTCGGAGGTGCCGAAGTAACGCGACAGCCGCAGGGCGGCCCCGGCGGTGATGGGGCGCTTGCCGCGGATGATCCCGTTGATCCGCCAGGGGCGAACGCCGGTCGCCACAGCAAGCCGGTTCTGAGAGAGCCCGAATGGACGAAGGTACTCCTCCAGCAGAACCTCACCGGGGTGGACTGGCGCGACGGCACTCATGGCACTCCCTCCCTCTGGGCTTGTCGGGGTGGTCTCCTTCACGCGACCTTGCTCCCGTAGCGCTGTCGTGCTGCCTCCCCTGAGGTGCCAACGAAGAGCCCGATGGACGCCCACGACAAGCCCGCTTCTCGGGCGGCCTTGACCGCGTCCAGGACATGGCGCTCGGCGTCCGACCGCTCCTGAATCGCCGCACGTAGAAGCGCGACAGCTCCAGGGTCGAGTTCGTCGGCAGGGTCGGGCTCGTAATCCTCGAACCGGGCCGCGAGCTGGTCTGCGTGCTGGAGAATCTCGTCAACTGTGCGGGGCATCATCATCACCTGAGGTACTTGTCTCGTGCCGGCATCGCGTGGACGATCACCATCGCCACGTCGCCTTCCACGTATCCGACTTCGAGGATGAGAGCGGCCCGGTTCGGGCCGATCATCATGGTGAACCCGTCTCCGAGATCCCAGATCCGCAGAGGGTTCCTGTACGCGTGCAGGATGTCCTCACGGGTCAGGCCGTGTCTGTAAGCCGATGGAGCAATGATCGGCTCGTCCAGCACCACTCCAAGATAACTTGCGATGTCCCCTGAGGCAACGTCTCCGCCAGTCGTAAGGTGACCTCCCCGCAGCACTAGCGGGACGAATCTGAAGTGGCACACACCTTCGGCATTGAGCTCGAGTTTCGTTAGAATGAAATGCTGGAGCCGACGCTTTGGAGTGGCGATGAGCGAGGTTGTGCGCGACCCGAACAGGGTCTTCCGATGCCCACGATGTGGCAGTCCAGTGAGTTACAAGGGTCGCGGCCGACGACCGATCTGGTGCTCGGCCCGATGCCGAGTCGAGGCATCCATCGAGCGCCGCGGCAATCGGCTCGTAGGTGTCGAGCCACGCGTTGTCACGGTCGTTCCGCCCAAGAAGCAGCTCAGCCAGTGGGAGAAGGAACGGCGCCAGGAGATCGAGCAGTCGCTCAACCAGGACGCCGTCGTCGAGATGGTTGCTCGCGAGCCGTATCTGCTCATGAAGGTGCTCGCGCGGGTTGAAAGCGATAGCGCGACCGGCTCCGAAGTCGTCCGCCGGATCGTCGCCCAGGGACTCGCCAGGACGGCGCGAGCCATTGCCCCCGATGCCGTCGAGCCGGCTGGCTGGTCCTCCAGCGGAGCTCACAAGCGTGACGCGGGGGAGTGGGCCTCGTTACTGGAAGAGCTCTCGGCTCAGCTCGCCACCGGGCAGCTCTACAGTCGCGACCTGCCGGCGATCGATGTGCCGCTTCGCGACGTGGTCGACCACTACTTGCGCCGCGTTGAGGAGCGGCGCCGGTAGCGTGGACAGCGCTTTACTGGCTTTAGGTCGGTTTATCTGATCTGGATGAGGCGGTTCGATGGACTTCTGCTCAGCAAGTTGGTGACGGCGGCCTTCGTGACGCGTCCGTTCGTTCCTCGCGGGCGCTCCTCAGGGACCATCTAGAGGGGGCTTCGACAGGCTCAGCCAGCGTCTGCGCAGCAGGAATGGGCGGATGGGTGCTCTCGTTAGGGCACGGTTAGGGCACGAATCCATGAAAGCCGCCCCGAGCTGGAGTATTCCTCCTAGCCAGAGCGGCTTCCCGCTGGTCGGGGTGACAGGATTTGAACCTGCGACCTCGTCGTCCCGAACGACGCGCGCTACCAAGCTGCGCCACACCCCGAACGGCCTGGACTGGGTCCGGGCCGAATGGCAGCTTAGCCGAACTGCTGCCGGTCAGCCATTCGGCCCCGGAGTCAGCGTGAGCAGGGTCACTTCGGGCGGGCAGGCGAACCGGTAGGGGGCGAACGGCGAGCTCCCGAGGCCGGCGGAGACATGCAGCCACGAGGAGCCGGTGGGCGTCCGGTGGCGGCTGAGACCCTTGGCCTGGGCGGGGGGCAGGTCGCAGTTGGTGGTCAGCGCGCCCAAGCCGGGAACGCACACCTGGCCACCGTGGGTGTGGCCGGCGAACACCAGCGGTATCCCGTCGGCCGTCATGGCGTCCAGCACCCTTTTGTACGGGGCATGCGTCACGCCGATGGACAGGTCGATCCCGGCGGACGCGGGACCGGCAACCAGCGTGTAGTCGTCGCGGTGCAGGTGGGCGTCGTCGGTGCCGCGGAACTCGATGCGCGTGCCGCGAACCTCGATGGTCGCCCGGTGTCCGGTGAGGTCCTTCCAGCCACCGGCAGACAACCCTGCCCGGAGTTCCTCCGTGGGGAGCTCGTCCCGATCGGACGCCATGCCGTGCCGGCTGGTCGAACGGGCGAGGTAGGCGAGCGGGTTCGTGCCCTTGGCCGCGGCGTAGTCGTTCGAGCCGAAGACGAAGACTCCCGGCACGTCGAGAAGCCTGCCGAAATCGTCGAGCAGCGGACGCAGCGCCGCGCCCTCGCTCAGGTTGTCCCCCGTGTTCACCACCAGATCCGGCTCAAGGCCGGAGAGTGCAGCGACGAACCGGCGTCGCGCGCGCTTCCCCGTCGTCAGGTGGATGTCGGAGACATGCAGCACCCGGATCCTCCGCGCACCCGCCGGCAGGACGGGCACACGCACCCGCCGCACCTGGAACGCGTTGGCCTCGATGAAGGTCCCGTAGGCGACGCAGACGGCCCCGGCCAGCGCGAGCCGGCCGGCGAGCTTGCCGATCACTTGGGCCCGCGCCTCGGCTTGGTCGGTGTCGGGGTCGGTGTCGGGGTGGGTTGGACCGTCGGCACGGGCTCGGGGCCCTTGCTGACATAGATGGCGATCTGGCTGCCCTTGCCTGCGCTACCGCCGCCACTGGTGCCGATCAGGCCGCCGGCCGGAACGGTGGGGTGGTACTGCTTGGAGTAGTAGGTGCTGAACCCCGCCGCGTGCAGCAGGGCTGCACAGCTGGACGGCCCGCGACCGGAGCAACTGGGGACGTCGACCGTCTCGCCGTTCAGTACCGACTGGGGCGGATTCTTGAACTGGGTGTTCTTGCCGATGTCATTGAGGCCGTAGGTCATCGCCGGCTTGAAGAGCATCCAGCCGGCGTCCGAGCCGAAGCCCGTCAGGTAGGTCCCGGACTTCGGCAACCTGATGCCGTGCAGGAAGCCGCCACGGCCCTTCCAGAACTTCTTGAAGTGCGGGCCGTTGTCGTAGCTGATGACAGCAGCGGTGACCAGGTCGGGGGTGTAACCCACCGTCCAGGCAGCCTTGTTGCTGGGCACGGTGCCGGTCTTGCCTGCGAGATTCGTGCCGTAGATCCGCGAGCGGGTCAGGGTGCCGGACGTGAACGGGCCCTGGAAGATCTTGTTGACCGCGTCGGCGACGCCCTGGTCCATGACCTTCTTGCAGCCGGCCTCGGGCTTGGGCAGTTCGTCGCCCTTCAGGTTCTTGATCGACTTGATGATGGTCGGGTTGCAGCGCACCCCGCGATTGGCGAACGTGCCGTAGGCGGTCACCATCGACAGCGGTGTGATCTCGACAGAGCCCAGGGTGAACGAGGGGTAGGCGAGCTTGGTGATGTCCTCACCGCTGGCCGGCTCCAGGCCGACGGCCTTCGCCATCTTGACCACCGGGCACAGCCCGACGGCCTGCTCGAGCGGGACGAAGTAGTTGTTGACCGACTGCGAGGTGCCGTTCCACAGGTTGTAGGTGCCGACCTCCGGCCCGTCGACGACCCACCGCTTGGTCACCTTGACGCTTCCCCTGCAACTGGGGAACGTCTCGCCCTGGTAGTTCCTGTGGGCGGCGACCTTGAACGTTGTGCCCGTGCCGAAGCCCTGGTCGAGGGCAGCCGCCGCGACGAAGGCCTTGAACGTCGACCCACCCTGGAAACCGTCACCACCGTGCTGGGCCCTGCCGACCGCGTAGTTGTAGAACGTCTCGCCCTTGCGCCAGTTCAACCCCATTACCGGTCGGCTCTGCGCCATGGCCCGGATCAGGCCCGTGTCCGGCTCCATCATCACGATCACGCCGATCGCGGGATCCTTCGGGGAGACGCGCTTGCTCAGCACGCGCTGGGCCTGCCGCTGCGCCTTGGGGTCGATCTGGGTCGTGATGGTCAGGCCGCCGCGGTAGACGGCGTTGAGCCGCTCCTTGGGGGTGGCCCCGAGGGAGGTCGCCTGCTGCTTGAGCACCTCGAGGGCGTAGTCGCAGATGAACGGGAACGTGGAGTTGGCACAGCCGAGGCGGGACTCCCTCACCTTCTTCTTGTCGAAGGGTTCGGCCTTGGCCTCTGCGGCCTGTTGCGCTGTGATCAGCGGGGCGCCACTGGCATCGGTGAGTTCAGCCATCCGGTCGAGCACGGTGTTCCGTCGCTCGATGGCCTGCGGCGTGTGGTCGACCGGGTTGGTGGCCACAGGGTTGCGAACCAGGCCGGCAAGCATCGCGGCCTGCGACAGCGTGAGCTTGGCCGCGCTGGTGTTGAAGTAGTGCTTCGCTGCAGCTTCGACGCCGTACGCGCCGTCGCCGTAGTAGGCGATGTTCAGGTAGCCCTCGAGGATCTTGTCCTTGCTGACCTGCTTCTCCAGCGCGATCGCGTAGCGGAGCTCGCGGATCTTGCGGGCGATGGTGTTCTCCGTGGCAGCGGCCTTGGCCGTCGCGTCGTTGTTCTCGTCCGCGATCTCGACGAGCACGAGGCGGACGTACTGCTGGGTGAGGCTCGATCCGCCCTGGGTATTGCCCTGGCTGCTGCGCACCAGCGCCCGCAGGGTGCCGGTGAGGTCGAGGGCGCCGTGCTCGTAGAAGCGGTGGTCCTCGATGGCCACCTGCGCCTGCTGCATGATCGGCGCGATCTTGTCGAGGGTCTCGTAGATGCGGTTCTCGTCGTAGAAGTAGGCGAGAACGGACTTGTCGGAGTTCAGGAGAACGGAGCGCTGGGGCTGTGGCGGGGTCTGCAACTCCGTGGGGAGGTTGTCGAGGCTCTCCACCATGCCCGTTCCGGTCGCTGTTGCCATGCCTGCCACAGGCACGATGAGGCCCGCCGCCAGCAGCCCACCGAGGAAGGCAACGACGATGAACATCATCAGCGAGTACAGCCGTTTCCCGATGCGCATGACTTCTAGGGTACGTCACGGGTCCCAGCGGGCCGAAAAGACACCCAGAACTCTCCAGCTTCAACTATTGACCCCTAGCCATGGGCATGTTCCTTGACATACCCTGCCACCTACGCCTAGCAATTACTTATACGCACCAGGCGGCCCCACCCCGGGAAAGGATGCGAGCGATGACGCTCGGAGTCGATGACTGGACACTCCAGGCCAAGTGCCGTGGCCTGCAGGACGAGCTGTTCCCTGAGGGTGCCGACCAGAAGAGGGCACGTTCGGTGTGCTTCACGTGCCCCGTGCGCAACGAATGCCTTGCCGAAGCCCTGGACAACCGCATCGAATGGGGTGTGTGGGGCGGCCTGACCGAGCGCGAACGCCGGCAACTGCTGCGCCAGCGCACCGACATCACCTCGTGGACCTCGATCCTCTGCCCGAAGGCGCGCCGCGTCGGCGAAGTGCACTGAACAAGGACGCAACGCCAGTTCGACAGCTGCAGGAGTACACCGGCGTCACTGCCGCTGAATATGGTGAACCCATGACGAAATGGGAGTACGTGACCGTGCCCGTCCTTGTGCACGCGACCAAGCAGATCCTCGACACCTGGGGTGCCGACGGCTGGGAGCTCGTGCAGGTGGTGCCCGGGCCCAACGCGCAGAACCTCGTTGCCTACCTCAAGCGGCCGGTCGCGGAATGAACGAGGAAGTCGCCGAGATCGCCGCTTCAGCGCGTCTGGCGGAACTCGGGATCACCCTTCCTCCTGTCCCGGCACCGGTCGCTGCCTACTTGCCGGCCGTGGTCTCGTCCGGCCAGGTGTTCACCGCCGGCCAGCTGCCCCTCGTGGACGGCGCCCTCCTGGAGACCGGCAAGGTCGGCGCGACGGTGAGCCCGGAACGTGCAGCGGAGCTTGCCCGGGTCGCCGTGCTGAACGCCGTCGCGGCCGCCGCGTCCGTCGTCGGTGGGGTGGACGGCATCCGCCGGGTGGTGAAGCTGGTGGTGTTCGTCGCCAGCGCCCCGTCCTTCACCGGCCAGCCGCAAGTTGCCAACGGCGCCTCCGAGCTGCTGCAGCAGGTGTTCGGCCCCCGCGGCCAGCACGCGCGCAGCGCTGTCGGGGTGGCGGTGCTGCCCCTGGACTCGCCCGTCGAGGTGGAGCTCGTCGTCGAAGCCAACGCCGCATCGTTCTGACGTGATCGCCACAGAGTCCCGCCTCGCCCTCGTGCGGCGCGCCCGGAAGATCAACGCCCAGCTCGCGTTGCTCTACCCGGACGCGCACTGCGAGCTCGACCACGCCAGCCCCTGGCAGTTGCTGGTGGCGACCGTGCTGTCGGCGCAGTCCACCGACCGCCGGGTGAACACCGTCACGCCGCTGCTGTTCGCGACCTACCCAGACCCGGCTGCGCTGGCCGCGGCCGACCGGGCGGCGCTGGAGGAGATGATCAAGCCGACCGGCTTCTTCCGTGCGAAGAGCGACGCGCTGCTGAAGCTGGGCGCTGCCGTTGTCTCCGAATTCGGCGGGGTCGTTCCGGGCACCCTCGAGAAGCTGGTGACCCTTCCTGGCGTGGGACGCAAGACGGCGAACGTCGTACTCACCGACGGCTTCGGCGTCCCCGGCATCACCACGGACACCCACTTCATCCGCCTGTCCCACCGGTTCGGGTGGACGGACGAGCAGACCCCGCCGGGCATCGAGGCAGCTGTCGGCGCGCTGTTCGAGCGCAAGGACTGGATCAAGCTCAACCACCGCGTGATCTGGCACGGACGCCGCCGCTGCCACGCCCGCCGTCCCGCTTGTGGAGCCTGCTCGCTGGCCGCCCTGTGCCCGTCCTTCGGGGAAGGTCCGACCGACCCGAAGGTGGCGGAGAAGCTGGTGCGGGAGCCCCGCGGATGACGATGACAAGGCCGGCATGGGCAGGGGCACTGGCGGCGGCGTTGCTGGCGCTCGTGCTCGCCGGCTGCACCCAGATGCTGCCCGGGGTCGGCGAGTCCGGGGCACCAGCCACGGCGACCAGCCCGACACCGGACCTTGCTGCCGCGCGGAAGGCTGCCGGCATCGCCGATTGCCCTGCCGGAAGTGACGAAGGGCCGGTGGCCGGGGGCCTGCCCGACATCACCCTCGACTGCCTCGGCGGCGGCGAGAGCGTCCGCCTGGCCAGCCTGCGTGGTCCGCTCGTCGTGAACCTCTGGGCGCAGTGGTGTGAGCCGTGCCGGTCGGAGTCGACCTATCTCGCAGCGTTCGCCGCCGCCCAGGAGAAGGTGGCTGTGCTGGGCATCGACTACTCCGACCCGCAGACCGGCCTCGCGATCGAGTTCGCCCGCGAGACCGGCATGACCTACGCGCACCTGGAGGACCAGGAGAACACCCTGAAGGGCCCGCTGGGTGTGACCGGGATCCCGTACACGTTCCTCATCGATGCTGAGGGCAAGATCGTCGCCCGCCATCCCGGCCAGTTCATCTCCGAGGAGAACGTCCGGGCGTGGGTCGACAAGGGACTGCGCGGATGAGCGTCCCGGTTCCGGCGGAACTCCAGTCGGCCCAGGCGCGCTTCGCACGTCCCGATGCGCTGGAGTTCATCCAGGGCGCCCGGGCACCGAAGGGAACGCGGCGGGCCGCCGTCCTGATCCTGCTGAGTGCCGGAACCGTGGGCTTCGACCTCGTGCTGATCGAGAAGCGGGCCGACCTGCGCTCCCACGCGGGGCAGGTGGCCTTCCCCGGCGGCAGGATCGAGTCGACCGATGTCGATCCGGTGGCCGCAGCGCTCCGCGAGGCGAACGAGGAGGTCGGCGTCGACCCGTCCGCCGTGACGGTGCTGGGGGTGCTCCCGGCGGCACACATCCCGCGCAGCGGGTTCGACGTGACCTCGGTGGTGGGCTGGTGGGGAGACCCCGGGCCCCTGGTGCCGGTCGACCTCGGCGAGATCGCAGCCGTCCACCAGGTGTCGGTCGCGAGTCTCCTCGACCCGGCCAACCGCGGCACGTGGGTGCACCCGCGCGGGTTCAGTGGTCCGGTCTTCCTGCTCGGCGACCTGTACATCTGGGGTTTCACCGCCTACCTGCTCGACGGCATGTTCGACCTCCTGGGGTGGACGCTGCCGTGGGACGAGACCAGGACGAGCGAGATCCCGCCACGCTTCCTCAGCGAGCGGCTCTAGGCCGTCGACGCAGATCGGTCGGCCCGGACCTCCCGCGTTGACGGCTTGTGGGGAAGGATGGGGCCATGGCTCCTTGGTGGCACAGCGCAGTGGTCTACCAGATCTACCCGAGGTCGTTCGCGGACAGCGACGGCGACGGCGTGGGTGACCTCCCCGGCATCGTTGCCCACCTCGACCACCTGAGCGCTCTCGGTGTGGACGTGGTGTGGCTGTCCCCGGCCTACCGCTCGCCGATGGACGACAACGGCTACGACATCTCCGACTACACCGACATCGATCCTCTGTTCGGAACCCTCGCCGACCTCGATGCCCTGATCGAAGGCCTGCATTCCCGGGGAATGAAGCTCGTGATGGACCTTGTGGTCAACCACACCTCGGACGAGCACCCGTGGTTCGTTGAGTCCCGTGACGTGTCGTCCCCGAAGCGGGACTGGTACATCTGGCGTCCGGCCCGCACCGGCCACGAGCCGGGCACCCCCGGTGCCGAACCCACGAACTGGGGATCGTTCTTCTCCGGGTCGGGCTGGCAGTTCGACCCGGCGTCCGGCCAGTACTACCTGCACCTGTTCAGTGCCAAGCAACCGGACCTGAACTGGGAGAACCCCGCGGTGCGCCACGCCGTCCACGACATGATGCGCTGGTGGGTCGACCGCGGCGTCGACGGCTTCCGGATGGACGTGATCAACCTCATCTCGAAGACCTACCCGCTGGCGGACGGGCCGGTGAACGGGCCCGGCGGCCTGTGCTACGACCCGTCGTTGGTCGTCGAAGGACCGCGCCTGCACGAGTTCCTCCGCGAACTGAACCGCGAGGTCGGCATCGACGATCGCGAACTGTTCAGCGTGGGCGAGATGATCCTCGTCGACGTCGAGCAGGCCCGCTCGCACACCGCGGCCGATGCGCACGAAGTCGGCATGGTGTTCACCTTCGAGCACATGACCATCGACTCCGGCGCGAGCGGCATGAAGTGGGACGTCGTGCCGCTGCACCTTCCTGCGCTGAAGGCCAACCTCGCCCAGTGGCAGTACGGGCTGGCGGACGAGGGCTGGAACTCCCTCTACTTCGAGAACCACGACCAGCCGCGCTCGGTGTCCCGCTTCGGTGACGACTCACCGGAGTTCCGGGTGGCCTCTGCCAAGACCCTCGCGACGACGCTGCACCTGCTCAAGGGCACCCCGTACGTCTACCAGGGCCAGGAGCTGGGGATGACGAACGCAGGATTCACGGCCATCGAGCAGTACAACGACCTCGAGTCGACGCGGTTCTTCGCCGAGGCGTCCGCAGCCGGTGGCGACCCGGAGCAACTGCTCGGTGCGATCGCGTTCAAGAGCCGCGACAACGGCCGCACCCCGATGCAGTGGGACGCGTCGCCGCAGGCGGGATTCACGACGGGCGAGCCCTGGCTCCGGGTGACACCGAACCACGTCACCGTCAACGCCGCGGCAGCGATCGCCGACCCGAGCTCCGTGTTCCACCACTACCGTGCGCTGATCGACCTGCGCCATCGGCTGGAGGTCGTGCGGCACGGCCGCTTCGAGCTGCTGCTGCCCGATGACGAGCGCCTGTTCTGCTACACCCGCACCCTCGGGGACGAGGTGTTGCTGGTGGTCGCGAACTGGTCGTCAGCGCCCGTTCCGCTGCCGGACGAGGACCTGCCGTCCCTCGCAGGGGCGCAGGTGCTGCTGGGAACTCACGCGTTCACGCCCGGTGACGACCTGGCAGCGTGGGAGTCGAGAATCTACCGCCTGGCATAGCGGTCGCGCAGCCCTTCGTGACGCTTGCTCGCTGCGCTCACACGCTCCTCAGGGACCGTGTTGAGGCTGGCTGCGCTCACACGCTCCTCAGGGACCGTGTTGAGGCTGGCTGCGCTCACACGCTCCTCAGGGACCGTGTTGAGGCTGGCTGCGCTCACACGCTCCTCACGGACCGTGTTGAGGCAGGCTGCGCCAACACGCTCCTCAGGGCCGTCAGGCTTCGAGTTCGGGACGCCGTCCGGTCAGCGACAGTTCCTGGACGTCCTCGAGGCCCGCTGTCACGGCGCCCTTCACTGCAGCGACGGTGGCCTCGGCGCTCGCGGCTGTTGCAGCGGCCCCGGTGAACTTGAGCAGGTTCTTGCCGAGGATCGCGACAGCGGCCGCGACCAGGAAGAAGATGACGGCGATCGTGGCGAACCCCCACGCCAGCGAGGGCAGCAGGTCGAGGTGGAACCAGGTCTGGTAGCCGAACGACAGCCAGAAGGAGAAGCCCAGCAGGAGCACGGTCAGGCCGGTGAGGCCGACGACCGCGGCAACAGTGAACAGTCCCGCCCCGACACCGGCGGCCTTCGCCTGGGGCATGAGCTCGGCCTTGGCCAGCTCGAACTCTCCGCGGACGATGGCGGTGACGTCTGCCTGGATGTTCTTGATCACGTCGGCGATGTCGGTCTGATCGGCCATTCCTCGCTCCTTCGGCGCACGTTCGTTGTCAGCCTAACGGCTGCCCCGCCCGGGCGGGCGGGGACTGGTGGGTCAGAGGCTGATCTGCAGCCCGTCATCGGGAAGGTGGAGTTCTGTGCTCAGCTCGCTGTGGTCGACGGTCGCCCGCCAGCACAGTACCGAGTACGGAAGGAGCAGGGGTTCGGGTTCGCGGGCCGACGAGTCGTACAGGGCGCCCACCTCTTCGAGGAGCGCGTCCGACTCCGGCTCCCCGAGGCCGGCAAGCCGGGGGGATCCGCTCACCATCTCCAGCATCCCCTCACGCGTGATCGGTACCCACATCCGGAACGAACGATGCTCGAGAACGGGGAAGTGCGGCGACGCCGCGATGCCGGCAACCGAGTAGAGCTCAGCGCCGCTGGTCATGGCGTCCGGATCGTAGGTGCGAAGGATCTTCGCAAGCCGCCGTACCCAGGGCACGGAGTCGTCACGGACGGTGAATTGCGCGCAGAGTCGTCCGCCGGGAGCGAGCACGCGGGCGAACTCGTCGAGCGCGAGCCCGGCGGGAAGCAGGTGCATGCCCTGGACGACCAGCACAGCGTTGAAGGAGCACGGCACGAAGGGGAGCGCGTCGGGTGCGGCTGCCACGCCTTGCAGGGCGGGATAGCGATGGCACGCCGCGCGAACGGCCGTGGAGGACTTGTCCGTGACCGTGCCCGGGTTTCCCCGCCGTGACAGGCGGTTCGCTGTCGCTGCCGATGCCCTGCCAATGGCGAGCACAGGGCCGCGTTCGGCGGGTGCGAGCCAGTCGACTGCTGTCGTAGGGAAGGCCCCGGGTTGCCCGTTGGTCATCTTCGCATCGTAGGTGCTGCCGTCGCCGTTGCCGAGGTGCACCTCCGCACGCCGGCACGAAGGCTGTGGACAACCGGGCCACCCCGGCGGCGTCATCCACAGGCCGCCGGGTCGGGTGACGCCCCCGCACCGGTCCTGCCGAAGGTGGGGACGTGGCGGAGCGCAGCGATGTCCTCGTGGTCGCGGGCACGGGGGAGACACAGGATCTGATCCTTTCTGCCGTCGCGGCGCAGGAACTGGCCGTGACCGTTGTCACCGACCTCGAAGCACTCGCCCTCCCGTGGCGTGACGCGGGAGTGGTGCTGGTGGCCGATGACCAGGCCGAACGCCTCGCGGCACGGGCGCTCCCGCACCGGGACGCGGTGTACCTGGTCGGTTCCGACAGCACGCGGCTGGCAGCCTGGTCCGCCCCGCTGTCGGCCCAGGTGATCGGCCTGCCGGACGGCTCTGCGTGGCTCGGCGCGGTGCTGGCGGACGGCAGCGCCCGGGCGCGGGCCCCGGTCGTCGCAGTCCTCGGGGGTTCCGGTGGGGTCGGGGCTTCGACGCTCGCCGCTGCGCTGGCCCAGCTCGGCGCCGAGCGTCCGGACGGTGCGGCGCTGGTCGACGTCGATCCGGCCGGCGGCGGGATCGACCTGCTGCTCGGCGCTGAGCAGGTCACCGGTTGGCGATGGCCGGGGCTCCGCGCCGCAGAGGGCCAGTTGGGTGACCTGCGTCCGCAGCTGCCCGTTGTGGAAGGGGTGTCCGTGGTCTCCATGGCCCGCGGTGCCGCGCTCGACCTCGCGCGGGAGCCCCTCGCGGCTGTGGTGGGCGGGTTGCGCTCGTGGCACTCGCTGGTTGTCGCCGACCCGGGGCGCTCGTTGACGCCGGCCGCCCGCGAGGCCGTCCGGCTCTCGAGCCGCCACCTCGTGGTCGTTGCCGGGGGCATCCGCGGGGTGGCCGCGGCACGGCAGACCATCGCTGCCCTCGGGCTGGAGCACCCCGAGGTGGTGCTGCGGCGCTGGCCGGGCGGGTTACCGGTGGACCTCGTCGCCGAGGCCGTCGGACACCCGGTGGTTGCCGTGCTGCCCGAGGAGCGAGGGCTCCGCTCTGCTGCGGAGCGGGGCGAGCCGCCGGCCCGCGGAGCGCGGCGTGGCTACCGCAGGGTCGTGGCGAAGCTGCTTTCCGAGGTGTTGGGAGGCCGTGATGGCTGACGTCGACCTCGAGGCCGTCCGTGCCCACCTCGGCCAGCGCGGGCAGTTGCCCGGGCCCGTGGAGGTGGGTGCAGCCCTGAGGAGCCTCGGGCTGCTGGTGAGCGACACCGTCGTCCGGCAGACCGTTGCAACGCTGCGCAGGGAGAGCGTCGGTGCCGGCGTCCTCGACCCGCTCCTGCACCTGCCGGGCGTCACCGACGTCCTCGTGAACGGTCCCGACAGCGTCTACGTCGACCGCGGCGCCGGCCTTGAACCTGCCGGGGTCAGCTTCGGCGGGGAGGACGAGGTGCGCCGGCTCGCCGTCCGGCTGGCGGCGTCGGTCGGCAGGAGGCTGGACGACGGCTCCCCGTTCGTCGATGCCCGGCTGCCCAGCGGCGTACGGGTGCACGCCGTCCTGCCGTGCGTCGCCGATGCCGGCACATGCCTGTCCTTGCGGGTGCCCAACCGTCAACGGCTGAGCCTCGCTGACTGGGTGGCCTGCGGCAGCCTCACCGAAGACGGGGCGGGGCTGTTGGCCGGCGTGGTGGCGTCGAGGCTGGCATTCCTGATCTCCGGCGGAACGGGGTCGGGCAAGACGACGCTCCTCGGCGGGCTGCTGGGGCTCGTCCCCGACGACGAACGAATCGTGATCGCGGAGGACTCCCGCGAGTTGCGACCCGACCACCCACACGTCATCCGGCTGGAGGCGCGACCGGCCAACGCAGAAGGGGCCGGCGCGGTGACCCTGACCCAGCTGGTGCGCCAGGCGTTGCGGATGCGGCCTGACCGGCTGGTTGTCGGTGAGGTGCGAGGGGCGGAGATCGCCGACCTGTTGAGCGCCCTGAACACCGGCCACGAGGGCGGTTGCGGCACCGTGCACGCCAACTCCGCCGCTGACGTGCCGGCCCGGCTCGAGGCCCTTGCCGCCCTCGGAGGGCTGGGTCGCGAAGCCCTGCACGCGCAGCTCGGCGCTGCTCTCCAGGTCCTCGTCCATGTGTGTCGCCTCCCCGGCGGACGCCGGTGGGTCGACGAGGTGCGGCTCGTCCGCGCCGACCCTGTCACGGGACGCTGCGCCGCTGTGCCTGCGATCCGGTTCCTGCACGACGGCGGGAGCGTCAGGGAAGAGGCCTACGGGGAACTCGCAAGGATGGTGGCGCGGTGACCCTGCTTGCCGGCCTCGCGGTGTTTGCCGCCGTCCTGCTGTTGGCGGGGCAGTCGCCCGCGGACCGGGTGCGTCGGCTCGGCTCCCTGCACGAGCCGGTCGGTCGCTCCCGGCGTTGGCGCCGGCTGATCGTTCCGGTCTCGCTGTCAGGGCTGGTCGTCTCTGGAGGTGTACTGGCCGGTGCAGCCGGGGCGGCGGTCTGCTCCGCGATGGGTCTGCCGGTCGTCACGGCCCTGCTGGTCTGGCGGCGTCATTCGGCACGGCGGGGTGCTGTGGCGAACGCTGCAGCGGTTGCTGATGCGTGCCGGCTCCTCGCCGGCCTGCTGCGGTTGGGGCACGTGCCGTCCTCCGCGCTACGGGTCGCGGCCGGTGAATGTCCGGTGCTCGCCGAGGTTGTCGCCGTGCAGCAGGTCGGCGGGGAGGTCGCCCCCGTCCTGCGACGGCTCGGGGGCCGGCCCGGTTCCCGGGGCCTTGCCGAGCTCGGCGCTGCGTGGGAGGTCGCAGAGCGCACCGGCGCCTCGCTGAGTGCGACTCTCGACGCGCTCGCCCAGCGGCTGGCTGCGACGGGGGCAGTGCACGATGTGGTCAGCGCGGAGCTGGCTGCGCCGAGGGCGACCGGGCGGCTGCTGGCTGTGCTGCCGGTCGCCGGCCTGCTGCTCGGCTACGGCATGGGTGGCGACCCCGTTGCCTTCCTCACCGGTTCGGCAGCTGGGCAGGTGAGCCTGGTGCTGGGCGTCGTCCTCGGTTGTGCCGGCGTGTTGTGGACCGAGCGCATCGCCGACGGCGCCCATGGCTGACCTGCCCTGGTCGGTGGTTGCTGCCGTCGCGGTCGGCCTCGCGATCCTCGCCTGGCGTGCCGCCCCCGGCGGACGTCTCCGGGCCGCGGCCGGTGTGAAGCGCCCCTCGCTGCCGCGAGACCGGCGTCTTCGCCAGTCCGCTCTGGTGGCGTTGAGCGCAGTGCCGCTGGCGATCGGCATCGGATGGTGGGCGCTCGCCGCGGTCGTCGCCGTCGGGGCGGTGAGCCACGTCCTCCTCGGCCGGCTCGAGGCCGGCAGCGTCGTGCGCCGGCGCGAACTGCTGGTCGCGGACCTGCCGCACGCCTGCGACCTCCTTGCCGTGTGTCTCGAATCGGGGCTCCCGCTCCGCCTTGCGGCCTCCGAGGTGGCGCGCGTCCTCGATGACCCGCTGGGCGCAGCCCTCGCGGAGGTCTCGACGGCCGTGGCGCTGGGTGCCGACGAGGCCGTTGCCTGGGCGGAGCTCGCGGACGCAGAGCCGGCGCTCCGTGCCCTCGGCACGGAGGTGGCGCGCACCGTCGGTTCCGGGGTCGCACTCGCCGCAACACTGCGTGCTCTCGGCGCCGATGCGCGCCGGCAGGCAGTGGCCGTCTCCCAGGTGCGTGCCCGGAGGGTCGGCGTGCGGTCGGTGTTGCCGTTGATGACCTGCTTCCTGCCCTCGTTCCTGCTGCTCGGGGTGGTGCCGATCATCGGCGGCGTCGTCGGTCACCTGTTCGGCTGACGCCGGTGTCCACAGGCGGGGCAAGGACGGAGTTCCATCCACAGGCGGGAACGCCGGCTGACGGCGATTCCGCCGGCCTGCCGAAGGTGTGACTGCGCCCGTCCGGGCGCTGAGGGAAGGAGCAGGCATGGCAGTGGGATGGGTGAGAGTGGACGCACGGCGCGACCAGCGGGGCATGACCACCGCTGAGTACGCCGTGGGGACGGTGGCAACGGTGAGCATGGTCGGGGTGCTGATCGGCATCCTGAACAACCCGGACTTCTCGAGGATCCTGTGGGAGATCGTGAAGGCCATCATCCAGGTGATCCTGCGTGTGGTCGCCGGCGGCTGAACCGCTCCTCCGACCGGCCGGGCACGCCCCGGCCGGTTCGGGGCATCGGACGGGGCTGGCGGAGCGGCGATCCCGGTCGATGCTGCAGCGGGGGCAGCGCGGCATGGTCACGGCGGAGCTGGCCTTCGCCAGCATCGGCGCCGCACTGGCCTGCGTGCTGCTCGCCTGGGTCCTCGCGCTCGTCGGGCTGCTGCTGCGCTGCCAGGCGACGGCCGTCGAGGTGGCGCGCCAGGAGGCTCGTGGCGACCGGGAGGCGGTGGCGCGGGTGCTGGCCGAGCGTCCAGTGGGCGCAAGGGTCGCGATCACGCACGACGCCGGCCGCATCCGGGTGCGCGTCGAGTTGTCTGCCCGACCCTGGGCGGAGTGGCTTCCGGCGGTGCCGTTGACCGCGGGTGCTGCCGTAGAGCAGGAGCCGGCGTGATAGGGGCCCTGCGCGCGTGGGGTGGAACTCCAGCAGGAGCCGGAGGGCGCGACGAACGTGGCTCGGGGACGGTCCTTGCCGCCGGAACGGTTGTGCTGCTGATGGCGGTGGCTGCGGCCATCCTCGTGATCGGCGGCTACCTTGTCGCCGCCGACCACGCCAGAGGCGCCGCGGACCTGGTGGCGATCTCCGCTGCGGCGAAGGTGGCGCAGCGGGGTGACGGTTGCCGGGCGGCCGCGGAGATCGCGCACCGCAACGGGGTCTCGCTCGCGCGCTGCACCGTGCGCGGCGACAGCCTCGACTTCGTCGTCAGCGTGACCGTTCGGCAACCCGTCCGGCTCCGGCTGCCGCTGTTGCCGGACGATGTTCCCGCCACCTCGCACGCAGGGAGGCTGGGGGTCATCGCCCGGGGTTGAGGAACTGGTCAGCCGAGGAGCAGCGACAGCAGCTCTGCTGCCGCAGCCTTCTCCAGCGGCTGGTTGCCGTTCCCGCACTTGGGGGAGACGACACAGGCAGGACAGCCGGTCGCGCAGGAGCAGGTGCGCAGGCGCTCGAGGGTCGCGGCGAGCCAGCCCTCGACCACCTCGTAGCCACGTTCCGCGAAGCCGGCGCCACCGGGGTGCCCGTCGTGGACGAAGACGGTGAGCTCACCGGTGTCGGGATGCAGCGTCGTGGACAATCCGCCGATGTCCCACCGGTCGCACGGGGCGAAGGCCGGCAGCAGTCCGATCGCGCAGTGCTCCGCAGCGTGGGCAGCGCCAGGCAGGTCGCGGGCGGCGAACCCGTCCAGTGCACCGGACGGCACGGTGTACCAGACCGACTGGGTGCGCAGGAGCCGCAGCGGCGCCTCCAGAGGGTGGCTGTCCCACACCTTGCCGGTGGCCTCGTCGCGGCGCAGGAACCCTGTCACTCGGCTGGACAGCTCCACCATGCCGAAGGTCACGGTTGCAGCTCCCAGCTGGCGGCTGCGCAGCGGCGCGACGATCCGTACGTCGCTCTCGGCCAGGGGCTGGGTGAAGTAGCCGGCCTTCTCCCGCACGGCAAGGGCCGTGTGCCCGGCCCGGTCGTAGCCGGTCACCAGCCACTGCTCGCCCTGGTGCAGGTAGATCGCTCCCTCGAACACCGTGCGGTCGGCCGCTGCGGGATCCATCTGGCCGACGACCCGGCCGGTCGCGTCCTCGACCACCTCGACGGAGCGTCCGTTGGCCGAGCGCAGGTCGATGGCGTCAACGGCCCGGTCGGGACGCGTCCAGAACCAGCCGGTGCTGCGCCGACGCAGGTGGCCGGCGGCGGTCAGACCGTCCAGCAGTGCCGGAAGGGTGTCGCCGAAGTAGCGGGTGTCTGCCAGCGTGACCGGGAGTTCCTGTGCAGCTGCTGCTACATGCGGGGCGAGTACGTGCGGGTTCTGCGGGTGCAGGACGGTGCGTTCCACCGGTCGGTCGAAGATCAGTTCTGGGTGCGCGCACAGGTAGGCGTCGAGCGGATCGGGACGCGCGATCAGTACGGCGAGGGCGTCCCTGCCTGCCCGCCCTGCCCGTCCGGCCTGCTGCCAGAGTCCCGCGAGGGTGCCCGGGAAGCCGCAGGTGACGACGGCGTCCACCCCGGAGATGTCGACGCCGAGCTCGAGCGCGTTCGTGCACGCAACACCCTGGAGCCGGCGGGTCTGCAGGCCCTGCTCCAGCAGGCGCCGGTCGTCGGCGAGGTAGCCGCCGCGGTAGGCGGCCACCGACCCGGCGGGCAGTTCGCGCTGTGCCCGCAGCGCGACCAGTTCCGCCTGCACCCGCGATGTCGTGAAGGCAAGCGTCTGGCGCCCGTCCGCGACGAGCCGGGCAAGGAGGTCGGCAGCCTCGTGGTGCGGGTCCTCCTCCGGCTGCCACAAGAGGAAGTCGAGCGCGGGACGGGCGGACGTGTCGGTGCCGACCTCGACAACATCCCCGACGCCGGCGAGCCGCTCCAGCAGCGGGCCGGCGTCGGACACCGTCGCAGAAGCCGTGATGAACACCGGGTCGGACCCGTAGTGGTTGGCCAGCCGGCGGAGCCGGCGCAGGACGGCGGAGACGTGCGCCCCGAACACGCCGCGGTAGCGGTGCGCCTCGTCGACGACGACGTAGCGCAGCGTGGACAACAGCCGCGTCCACTGCTGGTGGCGGGGCAGGACCGAGCGGTGCAGCATGTCGGGGTTGGTCAGGATGAACCGGCCGAAGTCGCGGGCGAAGCGCCGTTCGACGGCGTCGGAGTCCCCGTCCAGCGCGCTCACCCGCCAGCCCGGAAGGCCGAGCGACTCGCACACCCGCAGCTGGTCGTGGGCCAGCGCCTTCGTCGGCGCGAGGTAGATCGCAGAATGGCCGCGGCCCAGCTCCAGCGGGCCACGCTGGGCCACTTCGAAGCCCAACCGTGACGCGGAAGTCGCGGCCAGCACCGGCAGCAGGTAGCCGAGCGTCTTGCCGGACGCCGTGCCGGTGGCGAGCGCAACGTGCCGGCCCTCGAAGGCCGCAGCCGCAGCGATCGCCTGGTGCTCCCAGAGCCGGGTGACGCCGATGCCGGCGAGGGCCTCCCGGACCGGCCGCCCGACCCAGTCGGGGAAGTCGGCCGTTGCGCCCACCGTTGCCGGCCGGTGGTGGTGATGGCGGATCCTCGGATCCGTCGCCATCCATTCCGGTACCGCCACCCCCACAGAGTGCCACTCGCCACCCACACCCCTCCCCTCCGACTTGTCAGAACGAGGGAGGGCTATAGCCCGCCGTGGTTCTGACAAGTCGGAAGGGAGGCGTGAAGTGGAGGCGTGAAAGGGTGGAGGCATGCTCTCCACCGCCGACATCGGCCGCCTCCGTGACGACCTCCTGGCCGCCGGCTACACCATCGACGGCCTCACCGGACGGCTCGGTGGGCCGGCGCTTGCCGGCCTGGCCCGGAACACCTCCGTGGCCGCGTCCCGCGCCCTCGGCGACGACCGAGACCCGCAGGCCACGGCGATCCGGCTGTGGTTGTTGCAGCTGCCGGTGGCGGCCGACGACCTGAAGAGCTGGGCCAGCCTCCCGGCGTTGCGCTCGTCGGGCCTCATCGTCGGCGAAGCCGACGTCCGGGCGACCGTCGAGATCAAGCCGCACGGCTCGGACCGCAGCGAAGGCTGGGTCTGCTCCGACATCACCCCTCTCGACGGCCGGTTCGGGAAGCCCCGCGAGGACTTCGTCCTCGGTGCATCGCCGGCCTCCACAACGCTTTCCCAGCTGGTGCCCCCGGGCCGGTACGGGCGCGCGCTCGACCTCGGCACCGGCTGCGGCATCCAGGCGCTGCACCTGGACGCTGCCCGACTCGTCGTCACCGACCTCAACCCGCGCGCCCTCGACCTTGCACGCATCAGCCTCGGGCTGTCCGGTATCCCTGCCGACCTGCGCCTTGGCTCCCTGTACGAGCCGGTGCAAGGGGAGCTTTTCGACCTGATCGCGACCAATCCGCCCTACGTGATGAGCCCGCCGGGGGATGCCCGCCTCGTCTACCGCGAGGGCAGCTTCGCAGCCGACGACCTCGTCCGGCTGGTGGTGACCGGCGGAGCCGACCACCTCGCGGACGGCGGGACCCTGACCGTGCTCGGCAACTGGGCGGTGACCGCAGGACAGCCCTGGGAGGAGCGGCTCGCAGACTGGATCCGCCCCACCGGCTGCGACGCGCTGGTGCTGCAGCGCGAACTCCTCGACCCGTACGAGTACATCGAGATCTGGCTCACCGACGCCGGCCTTTCCGGCACCCCCGAGTACCTCGACCGGTACCGTTCCTGGCTGGACTACTTCGCGAGCGCAGGTATCGAGGCCGTCGGCATGGGGTGGATAGCCCTCCGCAAAGCCGGACGCGAGCGCCCTTCCGTCCGGTTCGACGACTGGCCGCACGCCGTCCACCAGCCGGTGGGGCAGGCCTTCGGGGACTTCTTCGATGCTGTCGGGCCGTCGCGGCTTGCCGAAACGGACTTCCTCGCCCGTTCGTGGCAGACCCATCGCGGTCTGGTCCAGGAGACCGTCGGTGAGCCCGGTGCCGCCGATCCCCAGCACCTGGTCCTGCGGCAGCAGTACGGCTTCGGGCGTGCCGTCGAGGCCGACACAGCCCTCGCAGCAATCGTCGGCGCCTGCGACGGCGACCTGCCGCTGGGTGTCCTGATCGGGGCGGTCGCAGGGCTGCTCGATGTCGATGCGGAGGCACTGCGCGATGAGGTCGTGCCACCGCTGCGTAGGCTGGTTGCAGACGGATACCTGCTGGCGGGCTGAGCTCACAGGTACTCACAGGAACCCGACAGCCTGGTCATTGGCTCACTGGCAAGACTTTGGAGCAGCACAGAAATGGAGTCAGAAATGGCTGAGCCAAACGATCCCACCCGGTCCCCGGGTGCCCCGGAGAGCCCGGACGCGAACGAACCCACGCGCGTCCTGCCGGTCGGTGGGGACGCTGCCGAGCCGACCACGCCCCTTCCGCCGGTTCCGTGGGCCCAGGCTGCACCTGGTAGCTGGGTCGCTTCGAAGCCCACTCCGGTAGAGCCGCCTGCTCCCGGTCCGGCGGAGCCCACCGCACAGTTCCCTCCCGGTTGGTCCTACGGTGGCCAGCCCGGCCAGCCGAACCCCTACGCCTACGGCCAGCAGGCCTACGGGCAGCCGGGCCAGCAGCCGTACGGCCAGGCCGGGCAGCAGCCCTATGGGCAGCCGTACGGACAGCAGCCCTATGGACAGCAGCCCTACGGACAGCAGCCCTATGGACAGCAGCCCTATGGACAGCAGCCCTACGGGCAGCAGCCGTACGGGCAGCAGCCCGGGCAGGCGTACGGGCAGTACCAGCAGGCGCCGGGCCAGCCCGGCCAGGCTCCCCTTGGCGGCTACCAGCACCCGGGCTACTACACCCCGAGCCAGTACTACGGCCAGCAGCCCGCCCCGGTCACAACGAAGAAGCGCTGGCCGTTGGCCATCGTCGCCGGCATCGTCGCCCTGGTTCTCGCCGCCGGTGGCTTCAGCTTTGCAGCCCGGACGATCCAGGGCGCACTGCCCTCCCCCTCTTCCACGGTGACGACCGAGCCGCAGACCCAGCCGTCCGACCGGACCGACAACCCGGGGCAACAGGGCGGGGGCACGACGACGGGCAACGCCGTTGCGGCAGCCCAGTCCGCAGGCGTGGTGCTCATCGAGGCGGAGACCGGCTCGGGGATCGCTGCCGGCACCGGCATGATCCTCACCGCCGACGGCCAGGTGCTCACGAACTACCACGTGGTCGCCGGCTCGGACAAGGTGTCCGTCACGGTGGCCGACTCCGGCAACACCTACACAGCGACCGTGGTCGGCTTCGACCAGGCAAGGGACGTCGCCCTGCTGCAACTGAAGAACGCCAGCGGGTTGACCACCGTCACGGTCGACAAGGACCAGGTAGCTGTCGGCGATGCCATCGCGGCGGTGGGCAACGCCTCCGGCGGGGGAGAACTGGTGAAGGCCCCCGGCACGGTGACCGCCACCGACCAGAGCCTCACCGTCTCCTCCGACTCGCCGTGGGGCAGCAGCGAGGACCTCAGCGGTCTCGTCGAGACGAACGCCCGCGCCGTCCCCGGTGACTCCGGCGGCCCGATGTTCGACTCCCAGAACGAGGTGCTCGGCATGACGACGGCCGGCTCGACGAAGGAGCGCACCAGCTACGCCGTCCCGATCGCCACGGCGCTCGCCGTCGTCGACCAGATCGAGACCGGCCAGGACGCCGGTACCGTCCGGGTGGGTCCCGCCGGCTACCTCGGTATCAAGGTCGCCGACGTGGAGGCCGGCGGCACCATCGGCAAGACCATCACCCAGGTCGTTCCCGGCAGCCCGGCCGACAAGGCAGGCGTCGTCTCCGGCAGCAGGCTGACGAAGGTGGGCGACACGACCATCAGGGCGCGCGCCAACCTGGCCACCGTCATCCGTGCGCTCGAGCCCGGCCAGCAGGTCTCGATCGAGTGGACAACTCCTAGTGGCACCCACAAGACAGCGACAGTGACGCTGGGCAGCAGCCCGGTCAACTGACGCCAGGAGCAGCCGGGTTCGCCATCCGGCAACCGACGCCCCGCACTGGTCACCCCGGTGCGGGGCGTTATGGTGCGGGGGGTTAACATGCGCTCGCAGAAGTAGAGTGAGCGACCGATCGATCCCCCAACGCCAGGAAAGAACACCAAGTGGCTAACGCAGCGATACGCCGACTCGTCATTGTGGAGTCGCCGACCAAGGCGGTCAGCCTGGCCAAGTTCCTCGGCGCTGGCTATGTCGTCGAGTCGAGCCGCGGCCACGTCCGCGACCTCCCGACGGGCGCCGCGGAGGTGCCGGCCAAGTACAAGGCGGAGAAGTGGGCACGCACCGGAGTCAACATCGACAAGGACTTCGAGCCGCTCTACGTCGTCGCGGCGGACAAGAAGGGCACCATCCGCGATCTCAAGGCCAAGCTGAAGGACGCGGACGAACTCTTGCTCGCAACCGATGAGGACCGCGAAGGTGAGGCGATCGCCTGGCACCTGCTGGACGAGCTGAAGCCGAAGGTCCCCGTGAAGCGGATGGTCTTCCACGAGATCACGCCGGAGGCGATCCGCGCAGCGGTGGAGAACACCCGCGAACTCGACACTGACCTGGTGGACGCGCAGGAAACCCGGCGCATCCTCGACCGGCTGTACGGCTACGAGGTCTCCCCGGTGCTGTGGAAGAAGGTCATGCCGCGGCTGTCCGCTGGTCGCGTGCAGTCCGTTGCCACTCGACTCGTGGTCGACCGCGAGCGGGAACGGATCGCGTTCCGCGCGGCTGCGTACGCCGACATCGAGGCCGTCCTCGATGCCGGTGACGGATCCGAGCCACGAACGTTCACCGCCCGGCTGAACAGCTTCGGCACGTTGCGCATCGCTCAGGGTCGCGACTTCGACTCCGTGGGCAAGCTCGGCGGCAAGGACCTGCTACAGCTGGGCCAGGACCAGGCCGAGCACCTCGCGAAGGCACTGGAGTCGGCCGGCTACGCCGTCGCAGGGGTCGAGGCGAAGGCCTACACCCGCCGGCCCTACCCGCCGTTCCGCACCACGACGCTGCAGCAGGAGGCCGGCCGCAAGCTCGGCTTCTCCGCGCAGCGCACCATGTCGGTGGCCCAGGACCTGTACGAGCGCGGCTTCATCACCTATATGCGTACCGACTCGGTCACGCTCTCCGAGACGGCCATCAACGCGGCCCGGGCCCAGGTCAAGGAGATGTTCGGCGGCCAGTACGTGCCGGACAAGTTCCGCACCTACGCCTCGAAGGTGAAGAACGCCCAGGAGGCGCACGAGGCGATCCGTCCCGCGGGCTCGAGCTTCCAGACGCCTGGCCAGACCGGCCTGCGCGGTGATCACCTGCGTCTCTACGAACTGGTCTGGAAGCGCACCATCGCCTCCCAGATGAAGGACGCAGAGGGCGAGACGGTCAGCGTCCGCATCGGGGCAACCCTGCCGGAGCGCGTGTCGGTCACCGACGCAGCAACCGGTGAGGTCACCGAATCGGGCCGGGCGGCGTTCACCGCTTCCGGGCGCACCATCACCTTCCTCGGCTTCCTGAAGGCCTACGTCGAGTCCACGGACGATGACGAGGCCGGCGACGACGCCCAGGCGCGCCTGCCGCAGCTGGCCACCGGCCAGCACCTCGACGCCGAGACGGTCACCGCCGTCGCGCACGAGACCCGGCCGCCGTCGCGGTACACCGAGCCGTCGCTGGTCGCGAAGCTGGAGGAGCTCGAGATCGGCCGGCCGTCGACCTACGCGGCGATCATCCGCACCATCACCTCCCGTGACTACGTGTTCAAGAAGGGCTCGGCCCTCGTGCCGACCTGGCTGGCCTTCGCGGTCACCCGGCTGCTCGAGGACCACTTCGCCCGGCTCGTGGACTACGCCTTCACCGCCGAGATGGAGGACACCCTCGACGAGATCGCCGGCGGCAACGCCGCCCGCATCTCGGTGCTGAAGGACTTCTATTTCGGCCCGGAGGGGTCGGCACACGAGGGCCTCCAGAAGCTGGTCAGCGAGCTCGGCGAGATCGATGCGAAGAAGCTGTCGACGTTCAGCCTCGGCGACGGCATCGACGTGCGGGTGGGCCGCTACGGCACCTATGTGGAGGACGGCGACGGCCGCCGAGCCAACGTCGATCCCGACCTCCCGCCGGACGGGCTCACCCTCGAGGTGGCCAAGGAGCTGCTCGACCAGCCCGTCGCAACCGAGCGCGAGGTCGGCATCGACCCGTCCACCGGCCTGATGGTGGTCGCGAAGGCCGGACGCTACGGGCCGTACGTCACCGAGGTGCTCCCCGAAGATGCACCCAAGTCGGCCAAGCCGCGCACGGGTTCGCTGTTCGCCTCCATGTCGACCGACACGATCACCCTCGACGATGCCCTCAAGCTGCTGAGCCTGCCGCGCGTGGTGGGGGTCAGCGCCGACGGCGAGGAGATCACAGCCCAGAACGGCCGCTACGGCCCGTACCTGAAGAAGGGCACCGACTCCCGTTCACTGACCGGCGAGGACCAGATCTTCGAGATCACCCTTGCCGAGGCTGAGGCGATCTACGCAGAGCCGAAGGCCAGGGGACGTTCCGCGGGCGGCGCTGCCGGTCCGCTGAAGGAGCTGGGCGCCGACCCGGTCAGCGGCAAGCCGGTGGTCATCAAGGACGGGCGCTTCGGCTCCTACGTCACAGACGGTGAGTTCAACGCAACGCTGCGGCGCGACGACTCGGTGGAGGCGATGACGCTCGAGCGGGCGGCGGAACTCCTTGCGGAGAAACGCGCCAAGGGCCCGGCGCCGAAGAAGACCACCCGACGCGCTGCCCCGAAGGCGACGGCCGACAAGGCCAAGCCGAAGCCCAAGACGACCCGCAAGAAGTAGCGGTGATTGAGCCCAAAGCGGTGCCTGAGGAGGCCCGTGAGCTCGCGCACTTCGAGACGCAGCCCCCCGCAAGCTCGGAGCCGCTCCTCAGCAGCCGCGTGCCGTCACGGAGGCCCGAGGGCATCTTCGTCGTGTTCGAGGGTGGCGACGGCGTCGGCAAGTCGACGCAGGCCCGCCTGCTCGCCGACTGGCTGACGTCCAAGGGGCGCGAGGTGGTGCTCACCTACGAGCCCGGGGACACCGCGATCGGTGCGACGCTGCGCGACCTCGTGCTGAATCCGGCCTGGGGCGACGTGTCGCCGCGGGCCGAGGCGCTGATGTACGCAGCCGACAAGGCCCAGCACCTGTACCAGCTGGTGCTGCCGGCGTTGCTCCGTGGTGCCGTGGTGATCTCCGACCGCTACGTCGACTCGATGCTCGCCTACCAGGGTGCCGGCCGCGTGCTGGAGCCGGAGCGGGTCGAGCAGATCGCTCGGTGGGCGACCGAAGACCTGCTGCCCGACCTCACCGTCCTGCTCGATCTCGACCCGGCGAACGGCGTCGCCGGGATTGCAGAGAAGGACCGCGTCGAGGGTGCCGGGGCCGACTTCCACGTGCGGGCACGGGAGTTCTTCCTCGGCCTCGCTGCGAGCGATGCAGAGCACTACCTCGTGCTGCCTGCGCGGGCTCCCGTCGAGGAGATCGCAGCTCAGGTGAGGGCACGGATCGCCTCGCTTCTGTCAGCCCCGGCTGGCACAGTGAACCCGTGAGCACCACCGGCGTCTGGTCCGACCTGATCGGTCAGGAACGGGTCATCGATTCCCTCGAGCGTGCCGTTCTCGGCGCCTCCGCCACGGGCAACCGGCATGCGATGAGCCACGCCTGGCTGTTCACCGGCCCACCCGGTTCCGGCCGCTCCAATGCTGCCCGTGCGTTCGCCGCTGCCCTGCAGTGCCAGTTCGGCGGGTGCGGCACCTGCAACAGCTGCGTCACGGTGCTGAGCGGCGCCCACCCCGACGTCACGCTTGTGCGTACGGAAGCGCTGAGCATCGGCGTCGACGAGGTGCGCGACCTGGTGCGAAGGGCAGCGATGTCGCCGACGATGGGCCGCTACCAGTTGCTGGTCGTCGAGGACGCCGACCGGGTCACCGAACGTGGAGCCGACGCGCTGCTGAAGAGCATCGAGGAGCCCGCACCCCGCACGGTGTGGCTGCTGTGCGCCCCGACAGCGGACGACGTGGTTGCCACCGTCCGATCGCGGTGCAGGCTGATCGAGCTGAGCACGCCGAGTACCGCTGCGATCGCAACGCTGCTGCAGAAGCGCGACGGCATCGATCCCGCCCTCGCCAACTTCGCCGCCCGCGTCGCCCAGGGCCACATCGGCCGGGCACGGGCGCTGGCACGCAACGAGGGAGCACGGATCCGCAGGGCCGAAGTCCTCCGCCTCCCCACGCAGCTGGTCTCCCTCGGCGCCTGCCTGGACGCGGCGGCGAACGTCGTCGAGGCTGCCTCGGAAGAGGCTGCAGCCGTGACCGGTGAACTGGACGCTCGCGAGAAGACCGAGCTCTCCGAGGCGCTCGGCTTCACCACCAAGGGAGCCCGTCCCCGCAACGCGCAGTCCGCGCTGCGCGACCTGGAGGACCAGCAGAAGGCCAGGGGCAAGCGCTTGCAGCGCGACGCGCTCGACCGCGTCCTCACGGAACTCACGTCCTTCTATCGCGACGTGCTGACGGTGCAGACCGCGGCCGGCGTCCCCCTGATCAATGCAGAGCTCGCCGAGCCCGTCGGCCAGCTGGCGCGCAGCTCGACAGCCGAGGCCACGGTCGGCCGCCTGGACGCGATTCTCGCGTGCCGCACGGCGCTGGAGACCAACGTCGCCCCGCTGCTGGCGATGGAGTCGTTGATGTTGAGCCTTTCCGGGCTCGACTGATCAGATCGACCGACCGCGTCGACCGGCTCCTCCCCGGGCCGTGTCGCTCAGGGCCGTTCGCTGCCCGCGGTGTAAGCATGGACGCTGACGAGTGTTGCAAGGAGAGGACTTCCCCCGTGACCGAGCCACGCGAAACCGAAACAGCCCTGGACGAGGGTGAGGCGACCCGACCCATCCCGCAGCAACCTTCTGACGCCGTGACCTGGTTCCCGGTCGATACCCAGCGCCAGGAGGACGCCGACACCGCTGTGGTGCCGAACGCGCCCGAGCCGACTGCCGCGACCGTGGAAGAGCCCCGGCCGGTCGAAGATTCCGAGGCTGTCGAAGTGCCGGTTGCCCTTGAGGGACCCGCGGCAGAAGAGACCGTGGCCGACGAGCCAGCGGTCGAGGAGACTGCCGCCGAGGAGACGGTGGCTGCGGAGGAGCCTTCTGCCGAGGAGACGGTTGCCGTCGAAGAGCCCGCTTCCGAGGAAACGGTCGTTGTGGAGCCACCGGCGGAGGAGACCGTTGCGCTGGCCTCCGAACCCGGGTCGGTCGAGCCCACAGCTGTGGTGCCGCAGCAGACCGCGTCCTACCCGCTCCCGGCGCCACCGGGGGATTCGATCTTCCGGCAGCCCAGCCCGACCTCCGGGCCGGACTTCGAGCCCACACGCGTGGAGCAGGTCACAGACGAGGAGCAGAAGCTCGCAGCAGAGCGCGCTGCCCGCCGCGAGGCCCGGTCCGTCGCCCTTGCGGCGACCGCACCCGTGCCCCTGGTTGCACCCGAGCCCGTGATCGTCCACAAGCGCACCAATGACAAGTTCTGGGGCTCGTTCGGGCTGTTCCTGCTGCGCCTGGTGCTTGCAGCGATCCTCGCGGTTCGCGGCCTGAACATCCTCACCGACATTCCCGCCGCCCAGGCGCAGTTCGCCCAGACGATCATCCCCTACCCTTCGATCATGGCGATCGTCACCGGTGTGGCAGCCCTGCTGATGGCGCTGTCGCTGATCCTCGGCCTGCTCACGCGGGTGTCGGGCCTCGGCATCGCGCTCATCGGCGGTGGCGCACTCGCCTTCGTCCAGTGGGGCAACTGGAGCCCGTTCATCGCCGGACGCCCCGGCTTCCTCGGTGACTACGAGCTGCTGCTGACGGCTGTCGGCATCCTGCTGCTCTGCGTCGGTGCCGGAGGCTGGAGCCTCGACCGCAGCGTTCGCGCCGGTCGTGAGCGCAACAAGGCCGAACGAGCTTCTGCGGGCTCGTAGGCACTAACCGGAATTCGACCAACACGGCCCTGACCCGGGCATATGGTTCGGCTATGCCCCGGGTGATCGCTGTAACTTTCGAGCCGCTCGGTCGCCTGTACTACTTCGACGCCGGCGACCTCGAGCTCGGCTTCGGTCAGGCTGTGCTCGTGCCAACGGGGGACGGCGCGGAGCTGGCGCACTGTGTGTGGGGGCCCGCAGAGCTCGACTGGGCGCAGGCCCTGCAGCCCTGCCTCGGGCCGGCCGACACGGCCGACGAGGCGAGGGACACGGCCAACCGCATCCGCAGGGTGGAGATCGCCGGGGTGGCGCGCACCCTGATCGCCCGGCACGAGCTGGTCATGCGCGTCGTCGGCGTGGACTTCGTCGACCAGAGCGAGGACTTCGACCAGCAGTCGGTGATCTACTTCGTTGCTCCCGGCCGGGTGGACTTCCGCGCCCTGCTGACAGACCTCGCCCGTGCCTTGCAGTCCCGCATCGACCTGCGCCAGATCGGCGCGAGGGATGCCGCAGCCATCATCGGCGGCTACGGGGCCTGTGGGCGCGAGCTGTGCTGCTCCGCCATGGGTCCACAGCGCACACCGCTGTCGCTGCGGATGGCGCGCAACCAGGACCTGCCGAACAACCCCAGCCAGATGCTCGGAGCGTGCGGGCGGCTGATGTGCTGCCTGTCGTACGAGCAGCAGAGCTACACCGACTTCCACGCCGCAGCGCCGCCGGTCGGCGCCGTTGTGGGAACCCCCGACGGCACCGGGACTGTCGTCGGCCATGTCGTCCCGCTGGACTCGGTGGTGGTGCAGGTCGAGACCGAGCGTTTCACCTGCCCTCTTGGGCGACTCTCTCCTCCGGCCGCACCGCGGAACGCCTGATTCAGCTATCTGGTCCCTGAGAGCTTCGCGACGAAGGAGCGAAGGGTCACCAAGGGCCCTCCCTGACGGCGGCTACGCTGGGCGAGTGCCGTCCGCGTTTCGCCTCAGCGTCCTGCTACTGGCCGCTGGGCTGGCGTTGACCGGTTGTGACGCACCGGCTGCGACGCCGACGAGCCAGCCGGCAGCACGGATCCACGTGTCCGCCGTTCCCGGCGTCGCCGTCGACCGCCCGGTGCTGCCCCAGGTCAGCCCGACCGTCGCGGGCCTGGTCGACGGGTTGCCCGGCGACGACCTGACCGCCTACGCCGCCCAGAAGCTCTCCTGGGCGGACTGCGGCGGCGGCACCCAGTGCACCTCGGTGCTTGCGCCGCTCGACTACGCAGACCCGTCTGCGAAGGCCGTCACGCTCTCGGTGCGCCGGAAGGCTGCGACCGGGACGCCCCGGCTCGGCACGCTCTTCATCAACCCCGGCGGCCCCGGGGCGTCCGGCAAGGACGAGGTGACATCGTTCGAGAACAAGGGACTCGAGCAGTACGACATCGTCGGCTGGGATCCCCGTGGTGTCGGCGACTCGACACCGGTGAAGTGCTACGGCGACGCCGAGGCCGAGGCGTTCAACAACCTCGACATCTCGCCCGACACCGACTCTGAGCGCGCCGCCCTGATCGAGGGTGCCTACGACCTGGCGACGTCCTGTTGGGAGCACAGTGGGTCACTGCTGGAGCACATCTCCACCATCGAGACCGCGCGCGACCTCGACCTGCTGCGCCGGCTCGTCGGCGACAAGGAGCTGCACTACTTCGGCTACTCCTACGGCACCCAGATCGGGGCAACCTACGCGGAGCTGTATCCGGCGAACACCGGGCGCCTGGTGCTGGACGCTGCAGTGAACATCACCCACAACGATGACGTCATCCAGGCCATGGGGTTCGACCTCGCGCTCGGCAACTTCGCCGACTGGTGCGCCGCGCAGAAGTGTGAGCTCGGCACGTCGAAGCAGGAGGTGCTGGACACGATCACCGGCTTCTTCGACCGGCTCGACGGCAGCCCCCTCCGCAGTGGCCGCCGGACGTTGACCCAGGGCCTCGGCGTCGAGGGCACCGCGGCCTTTCTGTATGGCGGCAAGCAAGCCTGGCCGACCCTGCTGAAGGCGCTGACCGATGGCATCTCCGGCAAGGGGGCGACCCTGCTGCGTGCCTCGGACTTCCTCCTCGACCGTGACGACAAGGGACACTACGGCTCGATGTTCTACGCTCTCCAGGCGGTCACCTGCCTCGACAGCGACCGGGACTTGGGCGTGGTCGATGCCGACCGTGTATGGAAGCAGGACGAGGGCAAGGCCCCGATCTTCGGCAGGTACTTCGGCCCGCAGTACGGGTGCGCTCTCTGGCCGGTACGTCCGTCACGCCAGCTGGACATCAAGGGGACCGGCGCGAAGCCCCTGCTGGTGATCGGTGGCACCGGTGACAACGCGACGCCCTACCAACAGGCCGTGTCGATGTCGAAGCAGCTCGCCTCCGCAGTCCTCGTCACCTATGACGGCCAGGGTCACGGCACCTACGGCGGCAAGTCGGCGTGTGTGGACAGGATCGTTGTCGCCTACCTCGTCAAGGGCACCGTGCCCACCGAGGGCGTGCGCTGCAGCTGACCTGCCGTTCACGCTCCGCGATGCGTGCGCGTCACGAGGGGCGCCGAGTCAGTACCAGAGGCCACTTGCCCCTATAGTTGTGCCTCGGCCGGGAGACTGGCCGCGCCGCCTTAGCTCAGTCGGTAGAGCGACGCTCTCGTAAAGCGTAGGTCTCGGGTTCGATTCCCGAAGGCGGCTCCGGGTGCCCAGCGTGAGCCGACGGTTCCGCCGTCGGGCTCCGGACCGGCGGAACCCGGCCGGCAGAGTCCGACGAACGCAACGATCGCTGTGCTCGACGAAGGCTCAGTGGTGGACCAGTGCTGCGGCCATCTGCACGGCCCCCATCAATTCGGCCCGCCGTCCCAGTCCTGCCGGCAGCACCGTGATCGCCGTGGACGTTGCGGGCTGCGCATAGCGGTTCACCGACGCGCGCACGCCGTCGATCAGCGACTTGCCGGACGTGCCCAGCTCGCCGCCGATGACCAACAGGGTGGGGTTGAACAGGTCACACAACCCGGCGAGCACTGCACCGAGGGAGCGCCCGGCCTCGTTGAGGATGCGTGCCGAGATCGGGTCCTGGAGGCTCGACAGCTCGATGCCGTCCGGGTCGAGGTGGGGGTGGGTGTGTCCGAGCTGCTCGCGCACGGACGGCACGGAGACCACGGCCTCGAGGCAGCCGCGGTTGCCGCACCGGCACAGCTCGGGACGCCCGGAGATGATGATGTGGCCGATCTCGCCCGCGAACCCCGTCCCGCCCTGGTAGGGCTGGCCGTTGACGACGAGGCCGGCCCCAATGCCATGCGAAGCCTTGATGTAGAGGAAGTCGCGGTGGCCCCTGCCCGCGCCGTGGTACAACTCGCCGACTGCACCGACGCTGGCGTCGTTCGCCACGAGGGCAGGGATGCCGAGACGATCCTCCAGCTCCCTTGCCGGGAACATGCCTGCCCAGTTGGAAAGGGTCGTCGTCGAGCAGACCAGTCCCGTCTTCGTCTCGATCGGACCGGGCACGCCGCCGACGACGCACGCGAGCGAGGCCACTTGGTTGCGGTCGCACAAGGCGCGGAGAAGGCGCGCCGCCTCATCGAGGCCCTTCGTCGGTGAGCGGTCGACGTTCAGGACGACGGTCTCCTCGTCAACGACGTTGCCCATGTCGTCGCCAAGCCCGACTCGCAGGTGACGGTGACCGAAGTCGATGGCGCCGGTGCGGGTTGCGCTGGCCACGGCGTTCAGGATCAGCCCCGGACGGCCGCTGCCCGAGCCCGGACCCTTCGCGGGCGCCGAGGACTCGGTGACCCGTCCCTCTGCGAGCAGCCGCGTGACGGCATGGCTCACCGTGCTGCTGGGCAGGCCCGTGAGCTCTACCAGCGAGGAGCGGGTGAGGTCGCGCGAGTCCCTGATGAGGGCGAACACCTCTTCCCGTGTTCGATCCCGCAGGGATGGGCGCCCCGTCGACGGCGACATGGCTGTGAGCATAGGTCTCCTCGTTGCGCGATTCAATCGATCTCAGAGGGTTTTTTGCGCAATCAAGGAATGAAAACGATTAGATAACGACCGGAAACGGACGTTGACAGGCCTAAAGACGCTCCATAGTCTGCAGATCAGGCCAGTTCAATTCCCTTGTCGGTGAAACGCGGCCTTCGCAACAATTTGTCGGTCGGTGGCACTGGAGCCACCGCAGATTCGGAGGAGGCCCGTTTGCCCGGCGAGTCCGACCTGATCCTTGAGATGCGGGACATCTCCAAGGAGTTTCCCGGAGTGAAGGCGCTTGACGGCGTCTCGCTCAGCGTCCGTCGTGGCGAGATCCACGCGATCTGCGGTGAGAACGGTGCCGGCAAGTCGACCTTGATGAAGGTGCTGTCTGGTGTCCACCCTCATGGCACGTATTCCGGCGAGATCTTCTACAACGGCGCCTTGGCCACTTTCGCCAACATCCGCAACAGCGAGCATGCCGGCATCGTGATCATTCACCAGGAGTTGGCGTTGATCCCGGAGTTGTCGATCATGGAGAACATCTTCTTGGGCAATGAGGTGCGTGGCCGGTTCGGTGTGGACTGGACGGCGACCCGGCAGAAGGCCAGGGAGTTGATGGCCCGTGTCGGTTTGCAGGATGAGCCGGATACGGTGATCAAGACGATCGGTGTCGGTAAGCAGCAGTTGGTGGAGATTGCGAAGGCGATCAGCAAGGACGTGAAGCTGCTGATCCTGGATGAGCCGACGGCGGCGTTGAACGAGACCGACTCGACACATTTGCTGGAACTGATCCGTGAGTTCAAGTCCCATGGCATGACGTGCATCATGATCAGCCACAAGCTGAACGAGATCGCTGCGATCGCGGACTCGATCACGATCATCCGTGACGGCAAGAGTGTGGAGACGATCACTGTTCCCGAGGGTGAGCGGGTCGATGAGGACCGGTTGATCCGGGGCATGGTCGGCCGCGAGTTGACCTCGCGGTATCCCGACCACACGCCGACGATCGGTGAGGTGATGTTCGAGGTGAGGGATTGGACGATCCGGCATCCGGAGATCACCGACCGGCTGGTCTGCAAGGGTTCGTCCTTCACCATCCGCCGTGGCGAGATCGTGGGTTTCGCCGGCTTGATGGGGGCGGGGCGCACCGAGTTGGCCCGCTCGTTGTTCGGTAAGTCCTACGGCGTCTACCAGAAGGGTCAGATCTTCCTGGATGGTGCGGAGATCGCGCCGAAGAACGTGGAGCAGGCCATCGAGTTGGGCATCGCCTACGTGACCGAGGACCGCAAGGTGCTGGGGTTGAACCTGCTGGACGACATCCGCACCACCGTGGTGTCGGCGGAGTTGCACCAGATTTCGCCGTCCGGGGTGGTTGACCGCAACGCCGAGTTCGCCGCTGCCGAGAAGTACCGCAGGGAACTGCGCATCAAGACCCCGACCGTGAACGAGGGTGTGGTGAAGCTGTCGGGCGGCAACCAGCAGAAGGTGGTGGTGGCCAAGTGGCTGTTCACCGAGCCCGAGGTGTTGATCCTCGACGAGCCGACCCGGGGTATCGATGTGGGTGCCAAGTACGAGATGTACGGGATCATGAACGCCCTCGCCGACCAGGGCAAGGCGATCATGATGATCTCCTCCGAGCTGCCCGAACTGCTGGGCACCTGCGACCGGATCTACACCGTCAGCCAGGGCGCCATCACCGGCTGCCTGGATGTTGCTGATGCGACCCAGGAGAGCCTGATGCGGCTCATGACCCTGATACCCAACACCACCTTGAACGCGGCCTGAGAGCCAGGGGGAACAACGATGGAAGCTCTGAAGAATCTGTTCGGTGGCAGCCTGCGCCAGTTCGGCATGCTGTTCGTCCTTGTCGGGCTGGCGATCTTCTTCCACCTGATGACCGGTGGCCTGGTGATCACCCCGACCAACCTGATGAACCTCCTGAACGGCAACAGCTACATCCTGGTGCTGGCCATCGGCATGGTGATGGTGATCGTTGTCGGCCACATCGACTTGTCGGTCGGCTCGGTCGCAGCATTCGTCGGTATCGTCGTCGCCATCGCGATGCGTGACTGGGGTATTCCGTGGTGGGCCGGGATCCTGCTCGGCCTGGCGTTGGGCGCGGTGTGTGGCGCCGTCCAGGGCGTCTTCGTTGCCTACGTCGGCATCCCCGGCTTCATCGTGACTCTCGCCGGCTACATGTTCTTCCGCGGCGCGAACCAGTTCGTGGGCAAGTCGCTGACCGTCCCGGTGCCGAAGGACTTCCAGTACCTGGGCAACGGTTACCTGCCCGAGTGGGGCCCCAACACGGGCATGAACAACTCCACCCTGCTGCTGGGTCTTGTCGGGATCGCCGTGCTGATCTTCATGCAGCTGCAACAGCGCCAGGCACTGATCAAGATCAAGGCCGACGTGCCGCCGTTCTGGGTCACCATGGTGCGGATCGTGCTGGTCGTCATCGTCGGCGGCTGGCTGACCTGGATGTTCGGCACCGGCCGTCCCGGCTCGTCCTTCCCCGTTCCCGGCCTGATCCTCGTGCTGCTCGTGATCCTGTACAGCTTCGTCACCGGACGCATGGTGACCGGCCGCCACATCTACGCCGTGGGCGGCAACCGCCTCGCGGCCGAACTGTCCGGCGTCAACACCAAGAAGGTCTACTTCCTGGTCATGCTGAACATGTCGGTCCTGGCAGCGTTCGCCGGCATGATGTTCGTCGGTCGCTCCACGGCTTCGGGCCCGTTCGACGGTGTCGGCTGGGAACTGGACGCCATCGCGGCCGTCTTCATCGGCGGCGCAGCAGTCTCCGGCGGTGTCGGCACCGTCATCGGGTCGATGATCGGTGGCCTCGTCATGGCGGTACTGAACAACGGCCTGCAACTGATGAGCGCCGGCTCCGACGTCACCCAGATGATCAAGGGCGTCGTCCTGCTGGTCGCCGTCGCACTCGACGTGTGGCAGAAGAACCAGGGAAGGGCCTCCATCACCGGGATGTTCACCCGGTCGAAGGAGATCACGACGACGACCCCGACCGAGACCGAACTCGTCGAGGATCAGGTCGCGCCCGGCGAGTCCCGCTGAGGCATTCAACAGGTTTTCCCGGCCACGCAGGGGTGGCAGGGCCAATCCGGGACAGCCAGGGCGGCTGCCGGAACAAGAAAGAGGTAGGGATGAAGAAGTTCGCTAAGGCCGCCGTTGTGCTTGCGGCCGCGGGCGCTTTGGCTCTGACCGGTTGTGGCGGGGGTCGTGTCGAGACCCCGGCCGCCAGTGGGAGTGGTTCCGGCGCAGCCGCCGGGTTCGCCAAGGATGCCGTCATCGGTGTTGCGATGCCGCAGAAGACCTCGGAGAACTGGGTTCTGGCAGAGCAGCTGTTCAACGACGGCCTCACCACCGCCGGCTTCAAGGGCACCGTGCAGTTCGCCAACGGTGGCGTTTCCGAGCAGCAGAACCAGATCACCGCGATGATCGAAAAGGGCGCGAAGGTCCTGATCGTCGGTGCCATCGACGGCTCCCAGCTCGGCACTCAGCTCGCTGCCGCCAAGCAGGCCGGCATCACCGTGATCGCCTACGACCGTCTGCTGACCAACACGCCGGATGTCGACTACTACGTCGCGTTCGACAACTTCAAGGTCGGCGTGCTCCAGGGCACCGCGCTCCTTGACGGCCTTGCTGCTCGCAAGGGCGACAAGAAGAAGTGGAACATCGAACTGATCGCCGGCTCGCCCGACGACAACAACGCCAAGGTCTTCTTCGACGGCGCCATGAGCGTCCTGCAGCCGAAGATCGACGACGGCACGCTGACGGTCCTCTCGAAGCAGGTCACGTTCCAGCAGGTCGTCACCCAGGGCTGGAAGGCCGAGAACGCCCAGAAGCGCATGGACACGGTGCTGTCCGGCTTCTACCAGAAGGCCGACCTCGACGGCATCCTGTCGCCGAACGACACCCTGGCCCGCGCTGCCATGGCTTCCGTTGACGCCGCCAACAAGCCCCTGCCGGTCGTCACCGGCCAGGACTCCGAGGTGGAGTCGGTGAAGTCGATCATGGCCGGCAAGCAGTACTCGACCATCTTCAAGGACACCAACCTGCTGGTTGCACAGTCCATCAAGATGGTGCAGACCCTGCAGACCGGTGGCACTCCTGAGGTCAACGACACCAAGAGCTACAACAACGGTGTCAAGGTCGTCCCGTCGTTCCTGATCCCGCCGGTCATCGTGACCAAGGACAACGCAGCAACGGTGTACGCCAACGACAAGACCCTCGGCCCGCTCACCAAGGGCTGATCGTCTCGTTGCAGCAAGGCCGGTGCCGGGTCCCTTCTGGGGCCCGGCACCTGCCGTTTCCACCGGCGCGGCCCGCCCCGCGGCGGTACCGGCCAGGTGGCACGATGGGCGGGTGGATGCGCGCCGGACCGGTCTAGTCGTGCTCGCCTTGCTGCTGACCGGCTGCGCGGTGAGCCCGCCACCGGGCTCCTTCGTCACGACACCGCTGCCGACCGGCGTGGTGACCGTCACCCCTAACGGCCGGGAGCCCACAACTCCGGCCTCCAGCCCGACCAGCTCCGCGCCGAGTGCCCCGGCGTCCGGCCCGACGTCCTCAGGCAGTCCCGCAGGACCGCAGCCGACGACCTGCGCGAAGCCGGCCGGTGGGTTCGTCAGCGCCGCGCCGGGCAAGGGCAGGACGGTGGCTCTGACCTTCGACGACGGACCAGGACCCGCCGACCTCGCGATCGTGCAGATCCTCGACCGGTACGGAATCCACGCCACCTTCTTCGAGACCGGCGCGCACGCAGCAGCAAGCCCGGCGATCGTGAAGCTGCTCGCTTCCCACGGGGAACTGATCGGCGACCACAGCTGGGACCACCAGTACCCGTCCCGGGTGGCCGGAGGGTGGACCAAGGGTTATCTCAACGGTCAGTTCCAGCGCACGAATCGCGAGCTCCGGACGCTGACCGGTGCACCGGTGTGCTTCGTCCGTCCGCCCGGTGGGTTCCAGCAGAACGTGGTCGCTGAGGCGGCGAAGCTGGGGATGACGGCAGCGCTGTGGTCGGTGGACAGCCTCGACTGGCGGCAGCCGTCCCGCACGACCACTGCGGCGACGGCTGCGATCGTCGCCAACGCCACGGCCACCGGCGGACGCAGACATCCCATCGTGCTGATGCACTCCGCCAAGGCCAGCCACGAGTCCGACCTGCTGGTGAGCCCGTTCCGTGGCAACACCGTTGCGGCGCTGCCGGCCGTCATCGAGTGGTACCGCGGCCACGGCTACCGTTTCGTCACCCTCGGCGGGGCGGCCTGACCCGGCAGCGAACGGGGTACTGGCAGTACCTGTGTTGATGGGGACTCCCCCTGATGGCATGCCCTGTGGTGGGGTGGAGCCATGTACGGAGCCGTCATTCACGCACCAGGGGACGTTCGCTACGAAGAGCGCGAGGATCCCACCATCATCGAGCCCACCGACGCCATCGTGCGCACCGTTGCAGCATGCGTGTGCGGGTCGGACCTGTGGCGTTACCGCGGAATCTCGCCGGTGCCCGAGCCCACCCCGATCGGCCACGAGTACTGCGGCGTCGTCGAGGCGATCGGCGATGCCGTCACGTCCGTGAAGGTGGGCGACTTCGTCGTCGGCGGGTTCCTCTACTCCGACGACACCTGCCCGGTCTGCCGCAAGGGTGCGCACGCCAACTGCCAGCACGGCGGCGGCTACGCCGGGTGCCAGGCGGACAAGATCCGCGTCCCGCAGGCCGACGGGACGCTCGTCGCGACCCCGGAGATGCCCGACGACGACCTGATCCCCAGCATCCTCGCCCTCTCCGACGTGATGTGCACCGGCTGGCACGCAGCCGTGAGTGCCGGCGTGGGAGCGGGCACGAGCGTTGTCGTCGTCGGTGACGGCGCGGTCGGGTTGTCGGCCATCCTCTCGGCCGTCCAGCTGGGTGCGACGACGGTGATCGCGATGAGCAGGCACGCCGACCGGCAGAAGGTCGCGACGGCATTCGGCGCCACGCACATCATCGCCGAGCGTGGCGAGGAGGGCATCGCGAAGATCAAGGAGCTCACCGACGGCATCGGTGCCGACTGCGTCCTGGAGTGCGTGGGCACCGAGGACGCCAGGCTGCAGGCCGTCGGCTGCGTCCGCGACGGCGGCAACATCGGACTCGTCGGGGTCCCGCACGGGGAACTGCCGGTCGACAAGCTGTTCTGGCGCAACGTCGGCATCAAGGGCGGCCCGGCGCACGTCCGCGCCTACCTGCCGCACCTGCTCGACCTGGTGCTCGCGAGGAAGATCAACCCTGGCCTCGTCTTCGACCTCGAACTGCCCCTCTCGGAGATCGCCGAGGCCTACGCCGCCATGGATGAGCGCCGCGCGATCAAGTCGCTGGTGCGGCCCTGACCATGGACGTGAAGCAGGAGGTGCGGGACTTCCTGGTGTCGCGTCGGTCCCGGATCACTCCCGAGCAAGCCGGGCTGCCGGCCTGGGGTGGACACCGCCGGGTCAAGGGACTCCGGCGCGAGGAGGTTGCGCTGTTGTCCGGCGTGAGCGTCGAGTACTACGTCCGGCTGGAGCGGGGCAACCTCGGCGGCGTCTCCGACGGCGTCCTCCAGGCCCTCGCCAACGCGCTGCAGCTCGACGAGGCCGAACGCGCCCACCTCTACGACCTCGCCCGAACGTCGGCGGAGCCGTTGCGGGCATCCCGTCCGGCCGGCAGGCAACGGATCCGTCCGCAGGTGCAGTGGCTGCTGGACTCGATGGGTGGCACCGCGGCCTACGTCCGCAACGCGCGGCTCGACCTGCTGGCGACCAACGCCCTCGGCCGTGCCCTGTACGCGCCGGTGTACGAGATGGCAGGTCGTCCCAACACTGCGCGCTTCCTCTTCCTCGACCCCAGGGCACAGGAGTTCTTCGCCGAGTGGTCGAAGGTTGCGGGCGAAGCCGCGGCCTTGCTGCGGACGTTGGCGGGTGAGAACCCATACGACCAGGGCCTCACGGAGCTCGTCGGTGAGCTCTCCACCCGCAGCGAGCTGTTCCGCACGCTCTGGGCCACCCACGACGTGCGGCAGCACCGCACGGGCATCAAGAAGTTCCACCACCCGGTGGTGGGCGACCTCACCCTTGCCTACGAGTCGATGGCGCTGACGGCCGACAGCGGCCTTCGGCTCAACGCCTACGTCGCAGAACCGGGGACCCCTTCGGCCGAGGCCCTTGCTCTGCTCGGCAGCTGGGCAGCCACCCCCGTCCCCATCGAAGTGAAGGAATGAACATGCAGGAGCAACAGATAGCGCCAACCTTCAAGGGTCCGGCTGAGCGGTTCAGCGGAGACGTCTACGTCGACATGGTCGTGGCCAGTCCCGATGCCCGGTTCAGCGTCGGTGCCGTCCACTTCACCCCAGGAGCACACACGGCGTGGCATTCGCACGCAGCCGGTCAGATGCTGCACTGCACCGAAGGCCTCGGCCTGGTCGTGACCACGGAAGAGGTGATCGTGCTCCGTCCCGGCATGACGGTGTGGACGCCGCCGGACCAGCGGCACTGGCACGGCGCCGGCCCGGAGAACTTCATGGCCCACCTCGCCATGAGCGGAACGGTCGAGCTGACCGACGGCCAGGAGGCCGTCACCTGGCAGGAGCACGTGGATGACGCCGACTACGCCCACGCCGCTTCCACGCTCGCCGAGCCGGACGAAGGGATCTGACATGGACTACACCCGACTCGGCCGGTCCGGGCTGAAGGTCAGCCGTATCGCGCTGGGCTGCATGAGCTTCGGCGACAACGCCAGCGGCTTCAGCAAGTGGGCCCTTGACGAGGAGGCCGCGCAGCCGTTCTTCGCCCAGGCCGTCAAGTTGGGCATCACCTTCTGGGACACCGCCAACGTCTACAGCCTCGGCAGTTCCGAGGAGATCGTAGGACGTGCGATCACGAAGTACTCCCGGCGCGAGGACATCGTCCTGGCAACCAAGGTGCACTTCAGGATGCACGACGGGCCTGGCGGGCAGGGCCTGTCGCGCAAGGCGATCATGGAGAACATCGACGCCAGCCTGCGACGCCTCGGCACCGACTACGTCGACCTGTACCAGATCCATCGCTTCGACCCTGAGACCCCGGTCGAGGAGACCATGGCTGCGCTGCACGACGTCGTGAAGGCAGGCAAGGCCCGCTACATCGGGGCTTCTGCGATGTGGGCCTGGCAGTTCTCGAAGCTGCAGTACACCGCCTCACTCAACGGCTGGACGCGCTTCGTCTCCATGCAGGACGAGTACAACCTGATCATGCGCGAGGAGGAGCGGGAGATGTTCGGCCTCCTCGCGGACCAGGGCGTGGGATCGATCCCGTTCTCGCCACTGGCCAAGGGCCGGGTCTGCCGTCCGTGGGGCGAGCACACTGCCCGGATGGACGCCGACCCGGTCGGGCGACGCTACGACCAGGACGCCGACGCCCCGATCGTCGGCGCGGTGCAGAAGATCGCAGAGGCCCGCCGCATCCCGATGGCACAGGTGGCGCTCGCCTGGGTACTGCGCCAACCGGCGGTGAGCGCCCCGATCGTCGGGCCGACGAAGGTGCGCCACCTCAGCGACGCTGTCGCGGCCCTCGACGTCCGCCTGGACGAGAATGAGGTTCGTGAGCTCGAGGAGCATTACGTGCCGCACATCCCGCGGTCGTTCGCCTGAGGAACGCCGGCCCGACGGAGGGGTGAAGTGAGCGAGCCCGAAGAGACCAGACCGGTCGGCGTCTTCGAGCCGTTCCAGAGCAGGGCATTCCTGTGGCTATGGTTCGGCGTCGTCTTCAGCAGCATCGGCTCCTGGGCGCAGACGGTCGGCGCGCAGTGGTTGTTCATCAACGACCCGAACGCTGCGACGATCGTCTCGCTCGTGCAGACGGCTGCGACGCTGCCCATGGTGCTGTTCTCGCTCGCGGCCGGTGTGCTGTCCGACGCATTCGACCGCCGCAGGCTCCTGCTCTGGGTGCAGCTGTACTTCGTCGTCGTTGCGGGTCTGCTGGCCGTGCTCACGGCGATCGGGCAGGTGGCGCCGCTGCTGCTGCTCGCGTTCACCTTCGCCATCGGGCTGGGCAACGCCGTGATGGTCTCCACCTGGCAGCCGCTGATCACGGAACTGGTGCCGCGTGCGCACTTCGCGCAGGCGATCCGCCTCGACATGGTGAGCGTGAACGTCGCCCGCGCCGTCGGGCCGGCGATCGCCGGCGTCGTGATCGCCGCGTGGGGCGTCCCGCCGGTGTTCGCGATCAATGCAGCCTGCACACTGTTCCTGATCGTGGCACTGCTGTCGTGGCGGCGGCCCCCTGTGGATGCCCCCGTGGCGCGCGAACGGTTCCTGCCGGCACTCCGCGCGGGTGGACGTTACGTACGGCACGAACCCGTTGTGCGGCTGATCCTGCTCCGGCTCGCAATCTTCGTCGCCCCTGCCACAGCGATGTGGGCCCTCCTGCCGCTGATCGCCAACCGCCAGCTCGGCCTCGGCGCCGACGGCTACGGCATCCTGTTCGGCGCCCTCGGCGTCGGCGCGATCACCGCTGCCTTCACCGTCGGGCGCATCGGGCGCCACATCTCCGCCAACATCCTGCTCAGCCTGATGGGCCTGCTGTTCGGGGTCTCCTTCGCCCTCACCATGGTGGTGCCGGGGCTCCTCCCCGCGATCCCCCTGCTGATCGCGCTCGGCTTCGGCTGGACGGCGACCGCAGCCACCCTCAACGCGGAACTCCAGCTCTTCCTCCCCGGCTGGGTGCGGGCACGCGCCGTTGCGGTGTACATGATGACCTTCACCGGTGCGCAGGCAGTCGCCTCGCCCGTGTGGGGCCTGATCGCGCAGCACGGCAGCCTCGCTGCGTCGGTCTGGATAGCGTCAGGTCTCGTGGCCCTCGGCGGCATCGCCGGCTTCTTCTGGCACTTCCCCGAGAGCGCGCACCTCGACCGCGCGCCGCTGGCGTTCTGGAGCGATGCGCAGCTGCTCTGGGAACCCGAGCCCGACGCCGGCCCGGTCATGGTGCAGGTCGAGTACGTCGTGCCGGAATCCAGCTATCCGGAATGGCGGGAGGCGATGGACGGAATGCGTCGCTCGCGGCTCCGCAGCGGTGCGATCCGGTGGGACGTGTACCGGGTCGGCGAACGTGTCGACACCTACCTGGAGGTCTTCACGGTGCCCTCCTGGACCGAGCACCTCCACCAGCACGAGGTGCGGCTCACAGCCGACGACCAGGCGATCGAGGAACACGCATTCTCGTTCGTGACCAAGCCCGTTGTCGCTGTGCATCTGCTGCCACCGTCCTAGCGGACAGGAGCGCGCACCCCGTTGTGACCCGAACCCGGTCAACAACGGTGCAGGGCGATCGCCGGCGTCGCCGTAGCGGTGGTGGCCGGCTTCAGCCTCCGACCCTGCAGGCCTTCACGGCGTCCAGCTTGGACTGGCGCAGGGCCGCACGCTGCTCGGCGGTCAGCCGGCCGACGGGGCGGGTGAGTCTGATGTCGGCAAGGCACTGCTGCTGCTCGGCGCTCAGGGCTGCCCAGCGGAAGCCGAGCCGGTCGCGTCCGGCCAGCCGGTCGGGAAGCGTGACCTCGCACTTCGCGAGCGCTGCATCGACGGCTGAGCGGAGGTTCTTCGCCTGGTCAGGCGTCAGCTTCCCCGCTGGACGCTGGAGTCCGGCGTCGGCAAGGCAGGAGCGTTGCACGTCGGTGAGCACGGTGAAGAACCAGCCGACGCCCTGGCCGCCCACCTTTCCCGCCGCCTTCGCAGTGTTGGCGGGCACCGGCGCAGGGGTGGTCGGGTCGGCGCTCGCCTGAACGGCGAACAACCCGCCCCCGACCACGAGCGCTGCGGTCGTCGCGATGATCGTTGGCACTGCCTTCATTCTGGTTCCTCCTGGCGGTTTCGTTACTCCACTGTCGTGCGTGCGGCTGGAGGTGGCGTGAAGGAAAGCTGGAGATCTGCTGGAAGCGGTGCCGCCGGCTCTGCGGTCGGGGCGGGTTGCTGGCATCTTGTACCCGTGGAAAGTTCTGCGCCCCGGGTGCTCGTCGTCGACGACGAGGACAACATCTCCTTCCTTGTCGGCTCGGCGCTGCGGCTGCAGGGCTACCGGGTGGAGTGTGCGGCCACCGGTGCCGAGGCGCTGGCGGCTGCCGCCGTCCTCGACCCTCAGGTGGTGGTGCTGGACATCCAGCTGCCCGACTTCGACGGCTACGAGGTGCTGCGCCGCCTGCGCGCCTCCGGTAGCCGGGCGTCCGTGCTCTTCCTCACCGCGCGGAGCGCCACCGGCGACCGGGTGCGCGGTTTGACCGAGGGCGGCGACGACTACCTGGTGAAGCCGTTCGCCCTTGAGGAACTGATCGCACGGGTCCAGGTCGCGTTGCGCCGGGTGGTTCAGGCGCCGGCGACGAACCGCTTCGAGGTGTCAGGGCTGGTGCTGGACGCCGACGCGCACCGGGTCTGGCGGGAGGGGCGGGAGGCCACCTTGTCGACGACGGAGTTCAAGCTGTTGCACTGCCTGATGGCCAACGCCGGACGGGTCGTCACCCGCGGCCAGATCCTCGACACGGTCTGGCAGTACGACTTCGGCGGGGAGTCGGCGATCATCGAGTCGTTCATCTCCAGCCTGCGCAAGAAGGTGGACGCCGAGGGCGAACGCCTCATCCACACCGTCCGCGGGGTGGGCTACTGCGTCCGGGAGCCGTGATGACACTCCGTCGGCGCCTCGGGGTGGCGATCGCAGCCCTGCTGGTGATCATGGCGCTCGCCTTCGGTGGGGTGTTCCTCACCCAGCGCTCCTACCAGTTGACCCAGCTCGACGATCGTCTCGCCGGCCTTTCGGCGAACACGAAGGCGCTGGTGGCGATCTCGACGAGGGCCGACGCCGGCACGGGAGCGGCCGCCGACCTCCTGACCGACGTGTATGTCGGCGTGCACCGCGCCACCGGCACCCTGCGGACGGTCCTTGCGCCCGACGCCGACCCCAGGCTGGTACCACGACTGCTCGGTGACGAGCGGGACGCCGGCGCCGTCACCCGCACCACGATTTCCGGTGGCACCGAGCGCGTCCGGCTGGTCGAGGCGTTCCTCGGCGGGCAGCGGTACGCGGTGGTGGCGCTGTCGATGTCGGGGGTGGAGGCGCAGTCTCGGCGGCTGGCCATCGCCCTTCTGCTCGCCTGGCTTGTCGTCGCAGCCGTTGCGGTGCTCACGGGCTACTGGATCGACCGACTCGGGCTGCGTCCGATCGCCGACCTGACCGCGGCGGCAGAGCACGTCACGGCCACCGGTGGCCGGGCTGCCGTACAGGTGGATTCCGCACATCCTGCAACGGAGGCGGGCCGGCTCGGTACGGCATTCAACACGATGGTGGCCACCACAGCCGCCGGCCAGGAGCAGTTGCGCCGGTTCGTCGCCGACGCCAGCCACGAGCTGCGGACGCCACTGACAACGCTGCGCGGCTACTCCTCGCTCTATGCCCAGGGCGGGCTGGAAACCGACGACCGGGTGGCGGACGCCATGGGCCGCATCAACGCCGAGGCCACGCGCATGAGCCGGATCGTCGACGACCTGCTCGACCTGACGGCACTCGGCGACAGAGCGGCCCTGGCGTTCGCAACGGTGGACCTTGCCATGGTGCTCGACGACCTCGCCGCCGATCTGCGGGTGCGGAATCCCGACCGCGCAGTGACCGTCCAGCGCGCTGGGCGGACGCTCGTCGCTGCCGACTCCGACCGGATCCGGCAGGCCCTGACAGCGCTGGTCGCGAACGCCGTCAAGTATTCAGCGGCCGGCTCGCCCATCGAACTGGTTGCCGAACAGCGCGGCGGCGTCGTCGGGGTCCGGGTGGTCGACCACGGTCGCGGCATCCCCGCGTCCGAGCTTCCCCGGGTCTTCGACCGCTTCTACCGCGTCGCCGGTGCGGGGCCGAAGGGATCCGGTCTCGGGCTCGCTGTCGTCGCTGCGATCATCTCTGCCCACAACGGACGCTACGGTGTGGAGTCGGAGCCCGGTCAGGGCTCGGTCTTCTGGATCGAGCTCGCGGCAACCCCGGTGGGCGGATGATACCCTCGGGGGTATAAGAAAGGGATGGGAATGGCCACGACTGACCTGACCGCAGCGACCTTCGAACAGACCGTCGCAGAGAACGACATCGTCCTGGTGGACTTCTGGGCAGCCTGGTGCGGGCCGTGCCGCATGTTCGCGCCGGTGTACGAGACCGCCTCGGCGTTCCATCCCGACCTGGTCTTCGGCAAGGTCGACACCGAGGCCGAACGCGAACTCGCTGCCGCAGCGAACATCATGTCGATCCCGACGCTGATGGTGTTCCGCCAAGGCATCCTGCTCTACGCGCAGCCCGGTGCCATGCCGGCGCAGGCCCTCGACGAGCTGATCGGTGCCGTGAAGGCTGCAGACATGGACGCCGTCCGTGCTGAGCTGGCCGAGCATTCCGCACAGGATGCTGCCGAGTCGCCGGCGTGACCTGCGGCCAGATACGCCCGCCGGTATGATCACAGCCAAGGCTGGGGAGGTTGTTGGCATGCGAATCGACCAGAACGAACTCATCGGGGTACTCAAGCGGCTGAAGCGTGCCCAGGGTCAACTCGGTGGCATCATCAAGATGATCGAGGACGGTCGCGACTGCACGGAGATCGTCACCCAGATGGCTGCGGTGTCGAAGGCTCTTGACCGAGCCGGTTTCGCCGTGATCGCCACCGGCCTGAAGCAGTGCCTCACAGAGAGCCCCGACGGCAGCGTCGACACCTCGTCACTGGAGAAGCTCTTCCTCTCCCTGGCCTGACCTGCCCTGCCGGACCCGTTCGGCCCGGCCCCGTCCACCCACTCTCCCTGCGACGTTGCGCCTGTTAGTGCACGTTGCGCCGGCTGGAGCAGGCGCAACGTGCACTAGTGGCGCAAAGTCGCAGGGTAGGGCGGGTCGGACGCTAGGGCTTCTGGGTCAGTGGTGGCCTTTGATGACCATGCGCATGATGCGGGTGTTGAAGGACAGGAAGCGGGTGAACTGGAACGGCAGGCTTTGGCGCATTTTGAGGGTTTTGCCGGTGGGTAGGGGTGCTTTGGTGAGGTCGACGGTGGGATCCCCGCCGGCGGCGGGGGTGGGTGTGGTGAGGTGGGTCATGGTCACTCCGGGATCAGTTGCCAGCCGAGGCGTGCTTTGGCTTTGTAGATGAACAGGTAGTGGAGCATCAGTTTGACCCAGTGGCCGTGGAGGCCGAGTTCGCCGCGGGTCTCGCGTTCGTCGCGGCCGGTGGGGTAGCGCTGGTAGTCCGGGACGACGGGCAGCATGGTCATCGCCGCGGCGGAGCCGCGGGTGAGGCCGGCGCCGGCGGAGGCGACGCAGGCGGCACCCATGCGGGCCATCGACGCGGTATGGACGTGTGCGCCGGCGCCGTGTGTGATGCGGTCGGCGATCGTCATGGCCACCGTTTTGCCCATCACCCCCGACGGCATGCCGGTACGTGGCGGGGACGGTGCGATCATGGTGCCGTTCACGGACTTCCGCGGACGCGAGATCTGGTGTGGCGGGGCGAACGCGATCCCCACAGCCCACAGGTTGTCATAGCCCGGTGCGGCATAGGTCGTCGGCCAGTCGGTGGCCCGCCACTGTTCATACGGTTTCGCGGTGTAGTCGGCGTCGACCTTCATGAACCCCGACGGCGCGAACAGGTCGGCGGTGATGTCGGCGCCGTCAGTGTCGTAGGCCTTCAACGGCACCCCACCGAACGGCGGGATCAGCATCGCGAAATCAAACCCGAGGGTGTGGCTGGCGCCATCCAGGGTCTCGTAATGGATCAGGCCGTCCTCGACCTTCGACACGTGCGCGCCCAGGATCGCGTCCACCCCCCGCTCACGGAACAGTGAACCGGTCCACAACTCGCTGGTGGTCTGGAAACCCTGCTGGTCGAACACCATCCCATCCACCCCGAAATCGCCCAGGGCAGCCTCATTCGTCAGGTACACCACCCGCGCCAGGTCACGCACCCCGGCCTCACGCAACTCGTGGTCAACGTTGAACACGTACTCGAACGCGGCACCCTCACACGTGCAGGTGCCATGCCCCATCCCCACCACCAACGTTTGCGGCGTGCCCCCCTTCAACGTCGCGATCACCTCCCGCAACCTGTGATTGGCCTCCACCGCATGATCGGCGGTACACACACTCTCGGTGAACCCGCCCGGCCCCATCCCCTCAGTGGCCTCGAACCGCAACCTCGGCCCCGTCGCGTTGATCAGATAGTCATAACGCAGGAGTTCCGTGGTACCCACCCTGTCCGGCGACGTGTACTCGATATCCACCGCGCCACGCGGATCACCACCATCACCCGAGGGACGGATCGCTACCGCCCTGGCCTGACGGAAACCGATCCCCTTCCGGGCATACACCGGAGCCAGCGGGAAAACGACATCCTTCTTCGCCATCTCACCCACACCCACCCAGATGTTCGACGGGATCCAATTCCAGTTCGCATTCGGCGTCACCACCGTCACGCCGTGCTCACGCCCCAACATCCTGCGCAAATGCAGCGCAGCAGTATGACCAGAAACACCCGCCCCCAGAATGACGACCTCAGCCATCAGAACTCCTCCCGCCAGCACCATCGCCGACTTCTGGGAGATACCCTATGGGGTATTGGACGCCGCCGCTGGCGAATCGGCGATCACGATGCCACGGGCCGCCAGTTCCGCTGTGGATTCCGCAGCGCTCCGCGTCCGCATGATCGTGGGGAAGTGCGCGATCGGTGCCACCGTCGAGGTCACGGTGTGGGCATGGACGCCGACCAGGTGCCAGCCCTGGGCGCCGTCCTGGCCACGCATACCGCGGCCGCTGGCGAGGTCCTGGGTGTAGCAGACCGAGGTGGCTGCATGGACGGGGATGCCGGCGAAGGTGCCGAAGCCGGACTGGTGGTAGTGGCCGGCGAGGATAGCGCGCACGCCGGAGCCCGCCAGCACGGCGGCAAGCTCCGCCTGCCCGTGGAGCTCCCAGCTCGCCGCCATGTCCTGCACCACAGGCAGCGGGGCGTGGTGCATGCCGACGATCGTGCCGCGCGCTGCTGGCTCCGCGAGCCGTCCAGCGAGCCATTCCAGCGAGGCGGCCGCGACCTCACCGTGGTCGGCGCCTGGCACGGTGGTGTCCAGCCACAGCACCCGCAGGCCATCGACGTCGTGTACCTGGTTGAGCGGCGCTTCGTCGTTCTCAGGGGGCGTGGGGCCGAGCAGGACGGATCGGAAGGCCGCCCGGGAGTCGTGGTTGCCGTTGCCCCAGACCACCACAGCGCCGAGCCGCTCGGCCACCGGGAGCACGATGCGACGAAGCTCCTCGTAGGACTCAGGGGTGCCGTCATCGGACAGGTCGCCGGTGAGCACCAGCGCCCGGGGCGCGTGGGCTGCCACGGCCGCAAGCGCCTGCTCGAGGTGGGGTCGTGGGTCGGGGAGGCCGCGGACCAGCGGATCGTCCGGGTGGCGCAGGTGGGTGTCGCTCAGATGCGCCAACACCATGGCTGGACGGGGGTACGCTGCTGTTCGCACACCCCCAAGCTAACAGCGCTGTTGCTCGTGCCCGCCGGTCACCCCGGCGGGAAGCAACATCGACGAACCGGAAGAGGGGGTGGGCATGAGAAGGCTGTTCGCGATCGTCGCTGTGCTCATCGCCGCCGTCCTGCTCGCCAGTTGCTCGAGGGGCTCCGTGCCGAGACCGAGCGCCGCCCCGACTGCGCACCTCGTGGCGGAGGCCGCCTGGGTACGCACCACGGTGGGCACCAAGGATCCCAGCATGACCGCTGCGTTCATGACGATCCTGAACAACAGCGAAGCGACGGTGCAGCTGACCTCTGTCGACTGCCCTGGAGCGGGCATCGTCCAGCTGCACCAGATGGTGATGCAGTCCGGGAAGATGGTCATGCAGGAGATCAAGGGTGGCATCCCGGTTCCCGCGGGCGCGCCCACCCGGCTCGCGCCGGGTGGCTACCACATCATGCTGATGAAGCTGCGGAAGGGCTTCGCCATCGGGGACATGGTGGACCTCACCCTCCACTTCTCCGACGGGGGTTCGCTCGAAGTGCAGGCCCCGGTGAAGCAGGACGCAGCGCCGGACCTCTACCAGTCGCCGGTGCCCACCAGCACAGCCACCTCCTGAGGCGTTGTCGCCCTGGACCCGAGTCAGGCGTGACGGGCGCTGAACAGGCGCGCCTCGGCCAGCGCCGACCAGCCGCCGAAGAACTCGAGGCCGACGAGCGTGGCCGGCGGGTAGTTGTAGCGGATCAGTGCGAGCGCCTCAGGGCTGGAGTGCAGCCGGTCGGCAAGGTTCTCCGCCAGGGCCGGAATCCCCGGGGCGTGTCCGACGACCAGCACCGTCCGCAACTGGTCGGGGACGCCGCTCAACTCAGCCAGCAGCGCCCGTGACCCGGCGTTGTACAACCGGTCGACGTAGCGGATCGGGCAGGGCAGGCTCAGCAACTCGGTGGTCTGCCGCGCGCGGGCCGCCGGCGACGACAGCACCAGTTCGATGCGCTGGCGTGCCAGCATCTCGCCGACGTCGCGGGCCTGCGTCCGCCCCTTCGGGGTCAACTCGCGGCTGATGTCCCGCCAGTCGGTGCCGGTGGCCGCGGCCTCCGCATGGCGCATCAGGTAGAGCCGGTGTGCCTTCGGTTCGCCCCGGGTCGCCATCTAGATCCCCAGGATCACTCCCGGGTGAACTCGTTCTCGTACGACGTGCCGCGGGCGCGCTCCCAGCTGGCCCGGATCTCCATCTCGGCCTCCGCGTGGCCCACCCAGACGGCGCCCTCGACGGACTTGCCGGGCTCGAGGTCCTTGTAGACGCTGAAGAAGTGCTCGATCTCGAGCAACTGCAGGTTGTGCAGGTCGGTCAGTTCCTTGATGTTGCCCTGACGCTGGTCGGCGACCGGGATGCAGAGCACCTTGTCGTCGCCGCCCATCTCGTCGGTCATCCGGAACATGCCGATCGCCCGGCATTCGATCAGGGCGCCGGGGAACGTGGGCTCGGGCACCAGCACCATGGCGTCCAGCGGGTCGCCGTCCTGGCCGAGGGTGCCCTCGATGAAGCCGTAGTCGTTCGGGTACTGGGTGGACGTGAACAGGGTTCGGTCGAGGCGGATCCGGCCGGTGTGGTGGTCCATCTCGTACTTGTTCTTGGTGCCCTTGGGGATTTCGACCGTGACGTCGAAGCGCAGGCTCGGCTGAATTTTGGGGCGGGCGAAGGTGGGGCGATCCGTCGAGGTCATCTGTGCCTACCTGTCATCATTGTTCGTAATGTCTACGCCGAGCCTATCGTTAGCCGCCGGCCGATCAAGGTGGCGATCCTGCCCTTCGGGCCCCACACGGTGGCTCGCAGGCGTGCTGGTGGCCTCATTGCTGGCCGGGTGCACCGCCGCAGGCGCGAGCCAGTCGGGAGGCCAGGCTGCTGCCGGCGGCCCGTCCGCCCTGCCGGCAGTCACCGGCACAGGCCCTGCTCCCAACCCCACCCCGACGGTCCTTCCGGTACCCGGGCAGGTGGCAAGGAAGCTTGCCGCGGTCAATCGCAGTGGCATCGGCGCCAGCGGGCTCGTGGTGCTGGCAGCGGACGGCAGCGTGCTCGCCTCGCGCAGCGCTGACAAGCCGCTTGCCCCGGCGTCAACGATGAAGCTGCTGACCTCGCTTGCCGCTCTCGACACCATCGGCGCCGATCACACCTTCACCACGCGGGTCGTGCGGTCCGGCGCCCGGATCGTCCTTGTCGGCGGCGGTGACCCCCTGCTCACGGACAAGCAGTCGACGTCGGCGGCCCGACCGGCATCGCTGCAAGGGCTGGCAGCTACGACGGTCGCAGCGCTCACCGCAGCAGGGGTGAAGAAGGTGGAACTCGGCTACGACACGTCGCTGTTCAGCGGGCCGGCCTTCAACCCGGCGTGGAAGGACAGGTGGCACTCCTGGGTTGCCCGCGTGAGCCCGCTCCTGATCGGCTCAGGACGGTTCAACCAGTGGCAGGCCGACCCGGCCCCTGCACGGACGGCAGCAACCGCCTTCGCCAAGAGGCTCAAGGCTGCAGGCATCACCGTCACCAAGGTCCTTGCCTCCCGAGCGGACGCGGGCGCTGCGGAACTCGCCAGCGTGCAGTCGGCTCCGCTGGCCACGGTTGTCGGCCGCACCCTCACCTACAGCGACAACCTCGCCGCGGAGGTCATCGCCCGGCACGTGGCCCTGGCAGCGGGCAACCCGGCCAGCTTCACCGGCGGTGCCGCGAGCATCAGGGCCTGGCTCACCGCGCACTCGCTGTGGTCGGACGGCATGCGTGTGGTGGACGGCAGCGGGCTGTCGTTCTCGGCTCGCGTGACGCCGACGGTGCTCGCCAAGGCCGTCCTCGCCTCCCTCGACACCCCTGCGCTGGCCGGCGTTGCTGCAGGGCTGCCGGTCGCAGGAGTGAGCGGGACGCTGAAGGACAGGTTCGACGACAAGGGCGAGAAGGTGGCGCGGGGCAACGTCCACGCGAAGACCGGCACCCTTGTCGGGGTGGCTGCCCTTGCCGGCTACCTGACAACGGCCGACGGTGCCCGGCTCGTCTTCGCGATCATCGCGAACAAGGCAAGGGGCCAGACCACCGCCTACAACTGGCTGGACCGCTCGACGTCTGTCCTCGTGCGCTGCGGCTGCCGCTGAGCCACCCGTAGGGTGGGGGCATGCAACAACTGCCGCCGGTCGACTGGTCGACCGCAGCGCGCACCGGCCGCTCGCTGGTGCACCCGGGTCCGGAACTCGCAGCGGAAGAGATCGCGCAGGTGGTCGCCGAACTGCGGGACGCTGCTGAGCGTGCGACCCCGGAGATCGAGCAGGTCACCGGCATGTCCCGTCCCGCATCCGGCCGTGTGCTGGTGGTCGACCGGGCGGGCTGGATCGCTGCGGTGTCCGGATCGGCGCAGGCACTCCTCGCCGGTGCCGGCATGAACCTTGAGCAGGCCGGCGGCCCGTTGGACGCCGTGCGTGCCAAGGCCCTCGGAGCGCAGGCTGGAGCGGTGTTCGCCGTGATCGCCAGCCGCATCCTCGGCCAGTTCGACCCGTTCGTCGCGCCGCCCCGGCTGCTGCTGGTGGCACCGAACGTCGTCTCCGTCGAACGCCAACTGGGTGTCGACCGTGCGGACTTCCGGCTGTGGGTGTGCCTTCACGAGGAGACCCACCGCTTCCAGTTCGGCTACGCCCCCTGGCTGCGGGAACACATGCTCGGACTCTTCGGGGAACTCCTCGACGGCGAGGAACTGGCCTTCGGACTACCCGGCGGCAAGACCGGCGATGTCCGCGACCTGTTCTCCACCCCGGAGCAGAAGCGGGCCTTCGACCAGGTGACAGCGGTGATGTCGCTGATGGAGGGCCACGCCGACGTGATGATGGACCGCGTCGGCACCGACGTCGTGCGCACCTACCCGGCCATCCGTAGCGCCTTCGAGGCGCGGCGTGACCAGCGCGGCTGGGGCGCGTGGCTGCGCCGCCTGCTCGGGTTCGACCTGAAGCGTGAGCAGTACCGTGACGGCGCCGAGTTCTGTCGGCAGGTGATCGCCACCGGCGGGGTCGAGACACTCAACCGGGCGTTCGACGCGCCAGGGCTGCTGCCGACGGTGGGGGAGATCCACGACCCGCAGCAGTGGCTGCACCGGCTCTGATGGCACGCCGGGCGCTCGGCCCGGCCACCCTCGAGGTGGTGCAGGCCGTTGAGGCGGTGGCCGGTGGACCGATGCTGGTCGCCTGCTCCGGCGGTCCGGACTCCCTCGCCCTCGCTGCTGCTGCTGCGATTGTCGGCACCCGCACCGGCCTCGGCGTGCGCGCCGCCGTTGTCGACCACGGGCTGCAGCCCGATTCGGACGACATCGCCGCCGAGGTGGTCGCCAGGCTCGCCCGTCTCGGGCTGGAGGCGGTCGTGCTCCGGGTCGCCGTCGACGCTGCCGGCGGTGGGGTCGAGGCAGGCGCACGCGAGGCCCGCTATGCGGCACTCTCAGCGGAAGCCGCGCCGGGGGAGGTCGTGCTGCTCGGCCACACGCTGGACGACCAGGCCGAGACCGTCCTGCTGGGGCTCGCGCGCGGGTCGGGCACGCGCTCGCTCGCCGGCATGCCCTTCCGGCGCGACGTCTTCGTCCGCCCGTTGCTGGGGGTGCGCGCGGCAACGACCGCTGCCGCCTGCACGGAGCTCGGCCTAGAGGCCTGGCTGGATCCGCACAACTCGGAGGGCAGGTTCACCCGGGCGCGGGTCCGCCACCGCGTCCTGCCCGTACTGGAGACCGAACTAGGCCCGGGCGTCGCGCCGGCACTGGCCCGCTCCGCCGAGCTGGCCCGCGCGGACGCGGACCTGCTCGACGAGCTCGCAGCGCGCGAGTTGGCCGCCCACGGCGAAGACGAGCTCGACTGCGACTGGCTCGCCTGCCTGCCCCCGGCCCTGCTCACCCGCGTCCTGCGCGACTGGCTGCGCGCAGCGGGCGCCGTCGACCTCTCGGCCGCCGGCATCACTGCGGTCGCGAGCCTCGTCACCGACTGGCACGGCCAGCGCTGGGTGGAGGTGCCGGGCGTGCGGATCGGACGCGACGCGGGACGGCTGGCCGTCCGCCGGGGGTGAACCCGGTACGACGGGGGCCTCCCGGACGGGTAGGTTTCTCCCCGTGGATGCTGCTGACATGGCCGGCGATCTCGCCGAGGTTCTCTTTTCCAAATCTGCCATCGATGCCCGGCTCACCGAGCTGGCCGCCGAGATCGACGCGGACTATCGGGACTTGAACCCGCTCCTGGTGGGCGTCCTGAACGGTGCCGTCATGGTGATGGCCGACCTGTCCCGTGCGCTGCACATCGACTGTGCGATGGACTGGATGGCGATCTCCTCCTACGGCATGGGTACGCAGTCCTCCGGTGTGGTGCGGATCCTGAAGGACCTGTCCACCGACCTCGCCGGACGCCACGTCCTCGTCGTCGAGGACATCATCGACACCGGGCTCACCCTCACCTACCTGATGCAGAACCTCGCCTCACGCAGCCCGGCGAGCCTCGAGATCATGACGATGTTCCGCAAGCCGGACGCCATGAAGATCCAGGTGGACGTGAAGTACGTCGGCTTCGACCTCCCGAACCAGTTCGTCGTCGGCTACGGCCTCGACTTCGCCGGCCGGTACCGCAACCTCACGGACGTGGGCATCCTCGCCCCGCACGTCTACAGCTGACCGGCCGATACCCACCTGACGGTCGGGGTCGGCCGGGCCCCTGTGGTGGACGCAGGAGCCCGCACGGTTACGCCCGGAGTGAAGCCCCGGCTGTCACGTTGTGCCGTCCGGTAGTCTCGGCTTGGCAATTCCGCCGAGAGGTAGGTCATGAAGTCGTCTCGTTTTTTCCGGTCTCCATTCACCTGGATAGTTCTCGGATTCGTTGCTATCGCGCTGATTTTCGAAGCCGTCGGAAATATCGGCGGCTACGTCGAGAAGCCGACCTCCGAGATCGTCGCCCTGATCAACAGCAACACGCCTCTGGCAGAGGTGGTGCTCACCGACGGTGAGCAGACCATCAAGGTCACCACGAAGGAGACGCCCGCACGCAAGTACCGGTCCACCTGGGTGGCGACCCAGAGCCAGCAGCTGGTGGACCGCCTGAACGCCCGGATGGCGGAAGGCAGCCTCGACACCTGGAAGGGCGAGCCGTCCCAGCCGAACTTCTGGACCACCTTCCTGTGGAGCATCCTTCCGTTCCTCGCGATCGGCGTCATCTTCTTCCTGATGCTCAACAACATGCAGGGCGGCGGCAACCGTGTGATGGGCTTCGGGAAGTCGAAGGCAAAGCTCGCGAGCAAGGACACCCCGAAGACCACCTTCAGCGACGTCGCCGGGTGTGAGGAGGCCATCGAGGAGCTCCAGGAGATCCGCGAATTCCTGTCCGAGCCGGCCAAATTCACAGCTGTCGGAGCGAAGATCCCCAAGGGCGTCCTGCTGTACGGCCCGCCCGGTACAGGCAAGACCCTTCTGGCCCGCGCCGTTGCCGGTGAGGCGGGCGTCCCGTTCTTCTCCATCTCCGGTTCCGACTTCGTCGAAATGTTCGTCGGAGTGGGCGCCTCCCGCGTCCGCGACCTGTTCGAGCAGGCGAAGGAAGCCGCCCCGGCCATCGTGTTCATCGACGAGATCGACGCCGTCGGACGCCACCGCGGCGCCGGCATGGGCGGCGGGCACGACGAGCGCGAGCAGACCCTGAACCAGCTACTGGTCGAGATGGACGGCTTCGATGTGCACGGCGGCGTGGTGCTGATTGCTGCTACCAACCGTCCCGACGTGCTCGACCCCGCGCTGCTGCGTCCCGGCCGCTTCGACCGGCAGATCCCGGTCGAGGCCCCCGACATGAAGGGCCGCCTGCAGATCCTCCGCGTCCACGGCGCGAACAAGCCGATCGCCCCTGACGTCGACCTGGGCACCGTCGCCAAGCGGACGCCCGGTTTCACCGGTGCCGATCTTGCCAATGTGCTGAACGAGGCAGCGCTGCTGACCGCACGCATGAACCTGCGCTTCATCGGCAAGCCCCAGCTCGAGGAGGCGATCGACCGCGTGATCGGCGGCCCGCAGAAGCGCAGCCGCGTGATGAACGAGCGCGAACTCCTGATCACCGCCTACCACGAGGGCGGCCACGCGCTCGTCGCAGCTGCCATGCCCGGCACCGACCCGGTGCAGAAGGTGACGATCCTTCCGCGCGGCCGTGCCCTCGGCTACACGATGGTGATGCCCGACGACGACAAGTACAGCCAGACGCGTGGCGAGCTGCTCGACCAGCTGGCCTACATGATGGGAGGCCGGGCTGCGGAGGAGATGGTCTTCCACGACCCGACCACCGGCGCAGGCAACGACATCGAGAAGGCGACGAAGCTGGCCCGCGCGATGGTCACCGAGTTCGGCATGAGCGAGCTCATCGGGGCCGTGCAGCTGGGCTCCGGCGACCACGAGCCGTTCGTCGGCATGAGCTACGGCGGCAGCCAGGCCCGCAGCTATTCGGAGGCGGTGGCAGCGATGGTGGACGCAGAGGTGTCCAAGCTGCTCGCTGCCGCACACCAGGAGGCGTTCGACGTCCTGGAGACGAACCGGGACGTGCTCGACGAGTTGGTGCGCCAGCTGTTCGAGAAGGAGACCCTTGACCGCGACCAGGTGGCCCGCATCTTCGAGCCGCTGCAGCGCTGGCCGAAGCGCCCGGCCTGGACGGGCTCGGAGAGCCGCAAACCCAGTGGCCGGCCGCCGGTGGACCCGCCGGAGCGCGTGATTCCGCTCGAGCCGCAGCCGGTGCCGGTGCCGGCCGGCGGACCCGAGCAACTACCGTCGTATCCGCAGGGGTTCCCACCCTTCGGTGGCCAGCCGCCCTACAACCCGGGCTACCCCGACCAGGGGTACAACGGTCAGCCGCCGTACAACGGTCAGCCGCCGTACAACGGTCAGCCGCCGTACAACGGTCAGCCGCCCTACAACGGTCAGCCGCCCTACAACGGCGAGCAGTACCCGCAGCCGGGCTACCCGCCGCAGCAGGCCCCGTCCGGCCCGCACTTCGCTCCGCCGGCACAGCCGGGGCAGAATCCCGGTGACCCCGGTAAGCCGGGGGCCTGACATGGCTGTTGACATCGAGCGGGCTGCCGCGGCCGTCCGCGAGATCCTGATCGCCATCGGTGAGGACCCGGACAGGGACGGCCTCAAGGAGACCCCGGAACGGGTCGCCCGTGCCTACCAGGAGATGTTCACCGGGCTCGAGACGGATCCGGCGGAGGTGCTGTCCAAGACGTTCGAGATCGACCACGACGAGATGGTCCTCGTGCGCGACATCGAGGTGTGGAGCACGTGCGAGCACCACCTGCTGCCGTTCACCGGGGTGGCGCACGTCGCCTACATCCCGGCGAAGGGGCGGATCACCGGCCTCTCCAAGCTGGCCCGGCTGGTCGATGCCTACGCGAAGCGCCCCCAGGTGCAGGAGCGGCTGACCACCCAGGTGGCCGATGCGCTCGTGGAGCACCTGTCCCCGCAGGGCGTGATGGTCGTCATCGAGTGCGAGCACCTGTGCATGACCATGCGCGGCGTCCGCAAGCCCGGGGCCAAGACCGTCACCTCCGCTGTCCGCGGCGTCATGAACAGCCCGGCTACCCGGGCAGAAGCGATGAGCCTGATCATCGGCTGACCCGTTCCACTCGTCCACAGGGCCAATGCGATCGAAGCTGCTTGTCCACAGATCACGGGTGAGAGCTGGAAGTCCGCCTGCGTCCCGACAACCATTGCCGGGTGCGGACAGCGAGACCGTGGATCCTGCCTGATCAGCCGACGCCGGTGGCGACCCTCCTCGGTGGCGGCGTGAGCGCGGCCATGGTGCGCACGCAGCTGGCCGCCGGACGCCTGATCCGGGTTCGGTCGGGTGTCTATGTCGCAGCGGACGCGTGGCCCGAGGACCCGGCCGGACGGCACCTGGTTCGTGCCCACGCACAGCAGGCGGTGAATCCTGCAGCGGTCCTCAGCCACGGGACGGCGGCCCTGGGGTGGCGCCTGCCGCATCCGGGTTTCGCGACCTGGTCGGACAGCCCAGTCACGGTGACCGTCCCGGCGGGCGCTGCCCACAAGTCGCGGAACCGGGGGGTCATCCAGCACCTCTTGCCACTGCCGGCAGCCCACGTGACGAGAGACCCGCAGGGGTACCTGATCACGACGCTGCAGCGGACGGCAGTCGACCTGGCGGGAGGGCTTCCGCTTCCGGAGGCGTTGGTGATCCTCGATTCGACGTCCCGCCTGCTGTGCCAGTCGCTGGTGGTTGGCGCGCGGCGGCGGGACTTCGCCAACCCTCGGCTGGTCCGGGCGAGCAGGGACATGCTGCTCGACGCCGCCAGAATCCGCCGGCTTCCCGCTCTCGCTGCGGCCATCGGCGGGTGCGACCCGGGAAGGGAGTCCCCGGCGGAGTCCCTCTCCGCTGGCTGGTTCGCCCTCGCTGGACTACCTACCCCGTTGTTCCAGCCTCCCATCGACACCCCGTTCGGCACGGTCTATCCCGATTGCCTCTGGCCGGAGGCGCGACTGGTCGGCGAATGCGACGGCGCCATCAAGTACGCGGACGCAAAGGCCTACGTCAACGAGAAGGAACGCGAACAAGTCCTGCGCGACCTCGATTTCGGGATCGTCCGCTGGCTGGCGAAGGAGATCATGCTCGATCCCCAGCGCGTGGTGGGGCGGGTGGAAAGGGAACTGCGGAGCCGACGACCCCAGTAATGGTGGTTACCTTGCATCCAGATGCGGGGCGTGAGGCACTGACCCCGCTGGTGGTGGTTATCAGGGTCGAACTAGCGCCCATAACCACCACGCCGGGGGTCTGCCGCGATCTGGGGCCCCCTGCTGCCCGGATATCCACCACGAGTGGGGCCCGCGCGGGTGGGGGCGCCGATGGATAGGCTCAACGGCGTGACAAGCCTGCCCGCTCCCGGACGCACCGTGGTCATGGGGATCCTCAACGTCACGCCCGATTCCTTCAGTGACGGAGGCGAGTTCCTCGACGTCGACGCAGCGGTCGCCCACGGTCTCGCCCTGTTCGGTGAGGGTGCTGACCTGGTGGATGTCGGCGGCGAGTCCACCCGGCCGGGCGCACAACGGGCATCCGTGGACACGGAACTCGCCCGCGTTGTGCCGGTGATCCGGGAGCTGTCGGCCGCCGGCGTCGCGATCTCCGTCGACACCATGCGCGCAGAGGTCGCCGTCGCAGCAGTCGGAGCCGGCGCAGTGCTGGTGAACGACGTCTCGGGCGGCCTCGCCGACCCGGCCATGCTGCCGGCCGTCGCGGACCTCGGCGTCGACTACGTCGCGATGCACTGGCGCGGGCACTCCGACCGGATGGCCGACCTCGCGACCTACGACGACGTGGTGGCGGAAGTGACGGAGGAGCTCGCCGACCGGCTGTGGGCCGCCGTCGCCGCGGGGGTGGATCGCCGGCGCGTGATCCTCGACCCCGGACTCGGCTTCGCCAAGACCGCCGAGCACAACTGGGCCCTGCTGCGGGGGCTGGAACACCTGACGGGTCTCGGCCGGCCATTGCTGGTCGGCGCCTCCCGCAAGCGGTTCCTCGGCGAACTGCTCGCCGGTCCTGCCGGGCAACGTCCCGTCCGTGAGAGGGACGACGCGGGCACGGCGATCACGGCGCTCCTGGCCGCCTCCGGCGTCTGGGGGGTGCGCACCCACACCGTCCGCCCGCAGCTGGACGCGATCGCCGTTGCTGCCCGGATGTCGACGCAGACCACGTGGGCCGGCCCGGCCGAACGGTAGGGTCGCAAGGGAAATGAGGAGGTGGCAGATGGAGGTTCCCGACCGGATCCGGTTGACCGGCATCCAGGTGACCGCACGGCACGGGGTGTACGAGGAGGAGAAGGTCACGCCGCAGCTCTTCGTGATCGACGTCACCTGCAGCCTCAGGCCTCGTCGAGCAGAAGACGACCTTGCCACGACCGTCGACTACTCCGAACTTGCCCAGAGCATCTCCCGGGTGGCCCGCACCGGCTCGGTCGACCTGATCGAGACCCTTGCCGAGCGAGTCAGCGAGACCGTCCTTGCCAACCAGCTGATCGCGGAGGTCGAGGTGACCGTGCACAAGCCCCAAGCCCCGCTTGCCGTACCGTTCTCCGACGTCTCCGTCACCATCACCAGGAGGAACCCCGCATGACCGGCACCTACCTGGATGTGGACACGCTCTCGGGCATGGCACCCCTGCGGGTCGCGGTGTTCTCCCTTGGCTCCAACCTCGGCGAGCGGTTCGACTACCTGCAGGGTGCGACCAACGCCCTGCGCGCGACACCGGGGCTCAAAGTCACCGACATCTCCTCGGTCTACGAGACCACACCGGTCGGCCTTCTCGACCAGCCCGACTTCCTGAACATCGTCGTGCGCACCGAGTCGACGCTGCCGTCGATGGTCATGCTCGAGCGCGCTCTTGCCATCGAGGACGCGTACTCGCGCGTCCGCGTCGTTGCCTCGGGACCGCGGACGGTGGATGTCGACCTCATCGCCGTCGGTGACCGCCAGATCGCCACCGAGGCACTGACGTTGCCGCACCCGCGCGCCCATGAGCGTGCGTTCGTCCTGCTGCCCTGGCACGAGATCGATCCGGACGCCAGCATCGTCGGCCACGGCCGCATTGCCGACCTCCTCTCGGGGCTGGACGATTCCGGTGTGAAGCGGCGCGACGACCTCCGGGTGGAGTGATGGCCGCAGTTCCGCCGACGGGCAGCGTTGCGCCCACGGGGTGGCAGGCCATCGGTGTCGCGCTCGTCGCCGGCGCAGGTCTCGGCTGGTCGCTGTTCACCGCACTCGACCTGTTCGGTGCGCCCCTGCCGCAATTGCCCCTCCCTGTCACCCTGCTGATCGCCGTCCTCGCTGCAGTGGTCGGGGGGCAGGCCGCGGTCACGCACCGCGCCATCCAGGTGCGGCGCGAACGCGTCGCCCCGCAACGTGCGGTCGCGCTGCTCGTCCTGGGTAAGGCTGCCCTCCTCACGGGTGCCGGCCTCGCAGGCGCCTACATCGCGATCGCCGCGTACTCGTGGAGCAGTCAGGACGCCGCCCTACCGCGTGAACGGGTGATCAGTTCCGGGGTTGCCGTGGTCGCGAGTATCGCCCTCGCCGCGGCGGGTGCGTTCCTTGAACGTTCCTGCAGGATTCCCGGTCCCCCGAACGAGGACGCCACGCCGCCCACCATTCACGGAAGTTCGGATAACGAGCCGTAGACTCCGGCTCGTGAATACCGCCGTCACTCCGAGAAAAGCGAATCCTTCCCCGCTGCGCCGTTACGCGTGGCTCTCGTTGCTCGGGTCGACCACCGTTGCCGTCGCTGCTGGATTTGGTGGGGTCTGGATGACCCGCGTCGGAGTCCTCGTCGCCGTTGCCGGTGGTCTCATGGCCTGTGCGTTCGCCTGGCGTGAAGTCCGGGTTACCCGAACCACGTTGATGGCCCAGCAGTCCGCCGATTCCCGACGGTCAGGGGAGAAACTCCACGCCGAGCGTCTTCAGCACGTCCGGCTCCTTCAGGTGCTGCAGGCACGCAATGGCGAACTGCGCAGCAAGCTGAATACCACGCGCGCCGAAGCCGCCCAACTCAATCAGGAAGCCGCACAGCTTCGTGGTGACAAGGTCGCGCTCCAGGTTGAGCTCTCCGAACACCGGGCTGCCGCAGAGGCTGAGGTTCTGGCCTTGCCGCGCCGCATTTCCGGCCGTGGCGATGTCGTTGACCTGTGGGGTGTCGACGGTGCGCCGACCGTCGTCGAACTGCAGGCGCTGGCGAATCCGCCCGTTGCGCAAAACCAGCAGCGCCAGCACGCCTGACGTTTCCCCTCGTTCTTTGGGCACCCGGTGCAATAGTGCGTACCGGCATGTCCTCACAGTTCCTCAACAGATTCTTCGCAAGTCGAATTAGTTGACGCTCCTGAGCGTGATTGACCTGCTGTTCTCCAGCATCGGAGTTGGCGTCCACGCAAAGCATGTTCTTGAATTGCCAGAGAATGGCCGGCTGCAGTTTGCGTAATCAGGGGCCGGGTATATGCTCTCCGGCATTGGGGAGCCAATACCGCCGCGTTGGCGGCGCTCATTCGAAAGGACACACATGGCCAAGCGCGTTCAGGTGATCCACACCGACGACATCGATGGCAGCGAAGCAGCTGAGACCATCGCCTTCTCTTTGGAGGGCATCAGTTACTCGATCGATCTCTCCGCTGACAACGCCAAGAAGCTGCGAAACGCATTTGCGCCGTACATCGCCGCCGGCGAACGTGACCGGAGTGCCACCAGCCGTCGCGGCACCAGCCGTCGCAAGTCCACCGGCACCGCCGCTACCGACATCCGCGCCTGGGCCGCCTCCCAGGGCATGCAGGTCTCCGCCCGCGGCCGGGTTTCCGCAGAGGTGCGCGAGGCTTACGAGCGCGCCCACGGCTGACGCTCCGCCAGGCGTATCGCACAAGCTTCCCGCCCCCGGTTCAGATCGATTGAGCCGGGGGCGAACACTGGAACGGACAGGGCAGCGGCTGCGTTGACTAAGCTGAGGTGGCGAGCAGGCGGATCGGTCACGATCCACCCAGACGCCCGCAGCAGCTGGATGTTAGGAGTTCCCGCATGTTCGACCGGTTCACCGACCGCGCCCGGCGAGTGATTGTCCTTGCCCAGGACGAGGCGCGCATGCTCAACCACAACTACATCGGTACCGAGCACCTCCTGCTCGGGCTGATCCATGAGGGTGAGGGCGTCGCAGCGAAGGCTCTGGAGTCGCTCGGTATCTCGCTGGAGGCCGTCCGCGAGCAGGTGGAGGAGATCATCGGTCAGGGCCAGCAGGCGCCCACCGGTCACATCCCGTTCACTCCGCGCGCCAAGAAGGTGCTGGAGTTCTCGATGCGCGAGGCGCTCCAGATCAACCACCCCTACATCGGTACCGAGCACATCCTGCTCGGCCTGATCCGTGAGGGTGAAGGCGTCGCGGCCCAGGTGCTGATCAAGCTGGGCGCCGACCTCAACCGCGTCCGCAACCAGGTGCTGCAGCTGCTGTCCGGCTTCCAGGGCAAGGAGGCGGCCACGGCAGGCGCTCCCGAGACCGGCCAGTCCTCAGCCGCGGCGACGATCCTCGACCAGTTCGGCCGCAACCTCACGCAGGCCGCGCGCGAGAACAAGCTCGACCCGGTCATCGGACGCGAGAAGGAAATCGAGCGCGTCATGACCGTGCTCTCCCGGCGCACCAAGAACAACCCGGTGCTGATCGGCGAGCCGGGAGTCGGCAAGACGGCAGTCGTCGAGGGTCTCAGCCAGGCCATCGTCCGCGGCGATGTTCCCGAAACCCTCCGCGACAAGCAGATCTACACCCTCGACCTGGGCGCCCTCGTGGCCGGGTCGCGGTACCGCGGTGACTTCGAGGAGCGCCTGAAGAAGGTGCTCAAGGAGATCAAGACCCGCGGTGACGTGGTGCTGTTCATCGACGAGATCCACACCCTCGTCGGTGCGGGCGCAGCCGAGGGCGCGATCGATGCAGCGTCCATCCTCAAGCCCATGCTCGCCCGTGGCGAGCTGCAGACCATCGGCGCGACGACCCTCGACGAGTACCGCAAGTACATCGAGAAGGACGCCGCGCTCGAGCGCCGGTTCCAGCCGATCCAGGTGGCGGAGCCGTCGATCGCCCTGACGATCGACATCCTGCGCGGCCTGCGCGACCGCTACGAGGCGCACCACCGGATCACCATCACCGATGGCGCGCTCACCGCGGCTGCCCAGATGGCCGACCGGTACATCTCCGACCGGTTCCTGCCGGACAAGGCGATCGACCTGATCGACGAGGCCGGGGCCCGGTTGCGCATCCGCCGGATGACCGCACCGCCGGACCTTCGTGAATTCGACGAGCGCATCGCTGCCGTCCGCCTGCAGAAGGAAGCTGCGATCGACGCGCAGGATTTCGAGCTGGCCGCGCGGCTCCGGGACGACGAGCGCAAGCTCACCATCGCCCGGGCCGAGAAGGAGGAGGCCTGGAAGGTCGGCGACTCCGACATGCCGGCAGAGGTCGACGAAGAGGCGATCGCCGAGGTGCTGTCGAGTTCTACCGGTATTCCGGTCTTCAAGCTGACCGAGGAGGAGTCCTCCAGGCTGATGAAGATGGAGGAGGAGATCGGCCGGCGCTACATCGGCCAGCACGATGCGGTGAAGGCGCTGTCGCGGTCGATCCGTCGTACCCGCGCAGGCCTGAAGGACCCGAAGCGGCCCAGCGGCTCGTTCATCTTCGCCGGGCCCTCCGGTGTCGGCAAGACCGAGCTGACCAAGGCGCTCACCGAATTCCTGTTCGGAGACGAGAACGCCCTGATCACACTGGACATGAGCGAATACTCCGAGAAGCACACCGCTTCGCGGATGTTCGGTTCCCCGCCCGGATATGTCGGTTACGAAGAGGGTGGCCAGCTCACAGAGAAGGTGCGACGCAAGCCGTTCAGCGTTGTGCTGTTCGACGAGATCGAAAAGGCGCACCCGGACATCTTCAACTCGTTGCTGCAGATCCTCGACGAGGGTCGCCTCACCGATGCGCAGGGTCGTGTGGTGGACTTCAAGAACACCGTGATCGTTATGACCACCAACCTGGGCACGCGTGACATTTCCAAGGCCGTGAATCTGGGCTTCAGCCAGAACTCCGACGAGGCAGGCAGCTACGAAAAGATGAAGGCCAAGGTCTCGGACGAACTGAAGCAGCACTTCCGTCCCGAGTTCCTGAACCGCGTGGACGAGATCGTGGTGTTCCACCAGCTGACCAGCGAGGACATCGAGCACATCGTCGACCTCATGGTCAGCGAGATCGAGAACCGTCTGCGCGATCGCGACATGGGGATCGAGCTCACCGCTGCGGCGAAGTCGTTGATCGCCAAGCGTGGTTTCGACCCGGTTCTCGGCGCCCGTCCCCTGCGTCGCGCCATCCAGCGCGACATCGAGGACATCCTCGCCGAGAAGATCCTGTTCGGCGACGTCCACTCCGGCGAGATCGTTGTCGTCGATGTGGCGCCCGAGGGTTCGGAGCTGGCCTTCACCTTCACCGGTGTCGCAAAGACCCCGATGCCGGAGTCGACAGCCGAGTTGGGCCGGACGTCCTGACCGCCCAGCAGTAGTGCATGAGGGCCCGATCCCCGGGGGGATCGGGCCCTCATGCGTTCAGGCGTGCTATCCGCCGGCGGCCGTGGCGACGATCATGATGAAGAAGAGCATGAACATCGCGCCGAGGGCGAGGAAGACGGTGCCGATGATGCCGAGGACGAATCCGGCGGTCAGCATGCCGCTGGGGCGCCAGCGGCCCGGGAACGCGGCCAGTTCCCGCCGGCCCTTTGCGGCCAGGTACCAGGCCACCGGACCGAGGAGCGGGAAGAAGAAGACCCCGATGATGCCGAGCACCATGGAGAGCACCGAGTTGGGGTGCTCGGACAGGTTCGCCGGGTTGCTGTACCCGTAGTCGTAGGCGACGGGATCCTGGATCACGGCCGGCCAGGCCGGCTGCTGCGCGGCAGGTGCGCCCGGCGCGGTGGGATAGCCCTGGTAGATGCTCTGCGCCCCGATGGTGTCGGCGGGGCCGGATGGCTCAGCGAAGGCCTGGACGGGCGCGGGGCTGTAGGGCGCGGGCTGGGACGGTGCCACCTGCGGCTGCATGTAGTTCGTCTGCTGAACCGGCTGGCCGTAGCCGCTCTGGCCATAACTGCTCTGGCCGTAAGCAGTCGTCGGCTGGGTGTAGCTGGCCGTCGGCTGGGTGTAGTTGGTTGTGGGGTAGGCGGCGGGCGTCGGGTAGCCAGAAGGCGGCGGGTACGCAGCCGGAGGCGTGGACGCCTGGGGGTGGTCCGCCTGCGGGGGTGAAGTGTGCCGCGACGGTGCCTGGGTGCCGGCGATGCCGCCGTACCCCGGCGCCGAAAGGTCGAGACCGGAATCTGCCGACCACAAGCTGCCCGGGCCGGCTGGATCGACGAGGGTCTCCTCTGCGAACGGCAGCTGTTCTGTGGGCGCGTAGCCGGCTTCGGGAACGATCGGGATGGTGGCGTCGCCGTCGTCCGCCGGGCGTGCGTAGGGGTCGGTCATTGTTACCTCTGGCTGGCTGGTGCGCTCTTGCGCCAACCGTACCCGGTCGCTGACGGCAACGGCGCCTTCGGCGTGGTGTGCCCGGCCGGTCGCGGTTCCGACTTAGCCTGAGCGCATGGGTTCGCTGCTACACCCGGTCGGCGCCCAGCCGGGCTGGGTCTACTGGGCCCGACGCGCTGGACTGGTCGTCGCGCTGGTGGCTGTGATCGTGATCGGGTTCTTCCTCTTCCGTCCGCCGGATCCCGCCACCATCTCCGGAGTCCCTGCCGGAGGCGCCACGACAGCGAGCGGGCCGGCCGCCAGCACACCCGCAGCGACGGAGACGCCATCGGTCACGGCCAGCCCCACCCCCACCGGGCCACTGGCCTGCGACCAGACCAACACAGCCCTCTCGCTCGCCGGCTACCAGAAGGTGAAGCAGGACGCGAAGCAGTCGTTCAAGGTCGGCGTGAAGAACACCGGAGCGCAACCCTGCGTCCTCGACCTTTCGGCGGTCAACTTCAGCCTCAGCGTGACCAGTGGCACCGACCGCATCTGGAGCACTGCCGACTGCGCGAAGTGGGTGCCGGCCAAGAAGCAGACCCTGAAGTCGCAGCAGTCCTACGAATTCAGCATGGAGTGGGGCGTGATCCGGTCGGCTGCCGGGTGCAAGGAGACCAAGGGGCTGCTCAATCCCGGTACCTATGTGGCACAGGCCGTCTTCGCAGATACCCAGAAGGCCCGTCAGGTGTTCCTGGTCACGAAAAAGGGCTAGCCACCCTCGATCAGGCTGAGGACCGGACGGGAACCGTACTGGTCGGCCGGCTGCTGCCGCTCCTTGGGGCGCAACTGCAGGGCCTGGAGCGCTGCCGCCACGGTGCCGACCTCCACCACCCGCAGGCCGGGGATGCGTGCAGCTCCGCTGCCGGCGGGCACCAGCGCAATCTCGAAGCCGAGCCGGGAGGCTTCGGCAAGACGGCGATCCACCCCCGGCACGCGCCGCAGCTCGCCGGAGAGGCCCACCTCGCCGAGCGCGACCACCGGAAGGCTGAAGGCCCGGTCCAGGGCTGCGGACGCGACGGCGATCGCTGTGGCCAGGTCGGTGGCCGGGTCGCTCACCCGCACGCCGCCGACCGTGGCGACGTAGACCTCCCTGGTGTGCAGCTTCACACCGGCACGGCGTTGCAGTACGGCGAGGATCATGGCCACCCGCGTGCTCTCCACGCCATGGGTGACCCGCCTGGGCACCGGGGCCGCGCTCGGGGCGACCAGCGCCTGCACCTCGGTCAGCAGTGGACGCCGGCCCGCCATCGAGATCGTCAGGCACGTGCCCGGCGTGGGCTCGCTGTGCTGGGAGGTGAACAGCCCGCTGGCGTCGGCAACCTCGCGGATCCCGGTCTCGACGAGCTCGAAGCACCCGACCTCGTCCGCGGGACCGAACCGGTTCTTGGTCGCCCGCAGCATCCGGAAGCCGCTGTGCCGATCGCCCTCGAAGGAGAGCACGACGTCGACGAGGTGCTCAAGGGTGCGGGGCCCCGCGACCGTGCCCTCCTTGGTGACGTGCCCGACGAGGATCACCGGCATCGAGCGCAGCTTGGCCACCCGGATGAGGGCTGCGGTGACCTCCTTGATCTGTGTGACGCCGCCGGCGGCCGCGTCCCCCGGCACGCAGACGGTCTGGACGGAGTCGAGCACCAGCAGGTCGGGCGCGAGCTGCTCGACGTGCCCGAGGACCGTGCCGAGGTCGTTCTCCGCTGCGAGGTAGAGCCCGTCGGTGACGGCTGAGGTGCGTTCTGCCCTCAGCCGTACCTGGGCCGCTGATTCCTCTGCCGTGATGTACAGGGTGCGATGACCGGCCCGCGCCCACCGGTTGGCGACCTCGAGCAACAGGGTGGACTTGCCCACGCCCGGCTCGCCGGCCAGCAGCACGACGGAGCCCGGGGTCAGGCCAACGCCCAGCACCCGGTCGAGCTCGGGAATGCGGGTGGGGATGGCACGCGCTGAATCCAGCGGGACGTCACTGATCAGCTGTGCGGCCTGCACGGGTGCCGAAGTGGCGACCCGCGCCATCGGGGCGGCACTCTCCGCGACGCTGCCCCACGCCTGGCACTCACCGCAGCGGCCCACCCATCGGGGCGAAGTCCAGCCGCACTCCGTGCAGCGGTACGAGTTGGCAGAGCTCTTGGCCATGGCAACAAGCTAGGGGCTGCCTCTGACAGTGCCTGCAGGACGTCAGATCTTGACGGAGCCGTTCGCGGTCTCGAAGGTCACGGAGCGAATGCCGGGCTGGCCGTTCTCGGCGCTGAACTTGACCCTGACGCCGTCGAACTCGTCGCCGATGGCGACGCCCATCCAGTCCTCGACCCGTTCCCGATTGCCGGTGATCTCGATCTTCTTCAGCCTGATGCTGCCCTCGAGGGCGCTGGGCAGGACCGACGGGTGGGAGTCCCACTTCAGGAAGTACGGCAGCTGCGGATCCGCGAGCAGGCCCTTGACGCCGAGCTGCTCCCATTCGAGCAGCCGACCGTCGGGGAAGTGTCGGGAGCCGTGCACGGCTTCGCGGTCGAGGCGTTCTTCGAGGGGCGCGAGATCATCAACGGAGATCACCCAGCCCATCCAGCCGCCACCCATTTCCGAGCGAGCCCGGACGGCCTGCCCGAACGCCGCCTTGTCGGCAGCCGGGTGCTCGAGCACCTCAACGACCTCGATGTAGCGATCGTCGGCAAGCGGCAGGATGTGATTGCGGGTGCCGAACCTGGGATGGAAGCCGCCGTCGCGGAACCGCTCGCCCAACAAGGCGCCGAGTCGTTCCGACTCGGCCTTGAGGCCAGCCGATCCCACCGCGAAGGTCAGATGGTCGACATGCATGAGACCCATTGTGTCGTTCTGCTGATCAGGACGCGAATCGAGCGGTATTCTCCGCTTCTCCCACACCCGGGCGGCCCCTCGCAGGCGTCGCCTACGATGGTCGGGTGCCCCAGGTGCCAGCTGACTCCGTGAAGGTGGCGTTGTCGACGTCGTCGGTCTATCCGGAGTCGACAGCCGCCGGGTTCGCGCTCGCCCGCAGGCTCGGTTACGACGGCATCGAACTGATGGTGGGGGTCGACCCCGCATCGGCGGACGTGGACGCCGTCCAACGGCTCTCCGAGTACCACGAGGTGCCCGTCCTCGCCGTCCATGCACCCACCTTGTTGCTCACCCAGCGGGTCTGGGGCCCGGACCCGTGGGAGAAGCTGGAGCGGTCCGCGATGGCCGCCCACCAGCTGGGCGCCGACGTGGTCGTCGTGCACCCACCCTTCCGTTGGCAGCGCGGCTACGCTGCCGGGTTCACCGAAGGCATCCGGCGGCTGGAGCAGACCACGGGGATCGCCTTCGCCGTCGAGAACATGTACCCGTGGCGCGGCCCGGGCGGCGGGGACGTGCGTGCCTACTCCCCGAGTTGGGACTGCGCCGTCCTGGACTGCGACAACCTCACGCTCGACCTCTCCCACGCCGCGACCGCGCGGCAGTCCTCTGTCTCCATGGTGCGCGACTGGGGCGAGCGGCTGCGGCACGTCCACCTGACCGATGGCACGCCCGGGACAGCGGACCAGCACCTGCTTCCCGGCCAGGGGGACCAGGACGCCGCCGGCGTCCTGCGCGAACTTGTCGGCACCGGCTACACCGGGCATGTGGTGGTCGAGGTGCAGACCCGCGGCCTGTCCCGCACGGAGCGCAGCAACGCGCTCGCCGTGAGCCTCAACTTCGCCCGGCACCACCTCACCACGACGGTCGGGCAGATACGGTGACGGCGGAAGCAGCGCCGGCTGCCGGGGCCGAGGCCGCGACGCGCGTCCGTCCGGGCGTCGAGCTGCTGCTGGTGCTCGGGGTGTCGCTGGGCCAGTCGGCGGTGTACTCGATCCTCTCGATCATCGACAAGCTCACCATCAACACGCCGCTGAACCAGCAGACCACCTCGATGAACAACTCGGTGGTGCCCGACCGGCCGTGGCTCGACCTGGCCTACCAGGTGGCCGGGCTCGTGTTCCCGCTGGTGCCGGCCCTGTTCGCGCTCTACCTGCTGCAGCGCACGGGTGACCGGCGCCGGATCGGGCTCGACTTCCGCCGTCCGCGGTTCGACCTGGGTTGGGGCTTCGGCCTCGCCGCAGCGATCGGGATCCCCGGGTTGGCGCTGTACTTCGCCGCCCGCGCCTTCGGCCTGAACACCAACGTCGAACCGGCGAACCTCGCGGCGAACTGGTGGACGGTGCCCGTGCTGGTCGGCGCGGCCCTGATGAACGGCCTGCTCGAAGAGATCGTGATGATCGGCTTCTGGTTCGTCCGTGGACGGCAGCTGAACTGGCCGGTGTGGGTGGTGCTGGTGTCCAGCGCCGTTGTACGGGGCAGCTACCACCTCTACCAGGGGTTCGGCGGCTTCGTCGGCAACCTCGTGATGGGGCTGGTGTTCGGCCTTGCCTACCTCAGGTTCAAGCGGGTGGGTCCGCTGGTGGTCGCGCACGTGATCCTCGACCTGGTTGCGTTCATCGGCTACGCCCTGCTCGCCCCGCTGGTCGACTGGCTCTGACCCGTCTCCCGTCAGCGTCCCAGCTCGTCCCCACCCGACGTTGCGCCAGCTCGTGCACATTGCGCCCGCTGTAGGGGGCGCGACGTGCACTGACTGGCGCAACGTCGGCAGGGGCGGACGGGTCCGGAGGGGCGAGCGTCCAGCGGAGGAGGGGCGGACGGGCCTGCGGTGAGCCACTCGGTTAGGCTTGGGTGCATGCGTGTTGGTGTATTTGGGGCAACCGGCCAGGTTGGCGGCGTCATGCGGACGCTGCTCGCCGAGCGCGGCTTCCCGGTGGATGAGATCCGGTTCTTCTCTTCGGCCCGTTCGGCCGGTCAGGCACTTGCCTGGGGTAGCGGCGAGGTGATCGTGGAGGACACGGCCACCGCCGACTTCTCCGGGCTCGACCTTGCGCTGTTCTCTGCGGGGGCTTCGATGTCGCGCGAGTTCGCGCCGAGGGTTGCTGCGGCGGGGGCGATCGTGATCGACAACTCCTCCGCCTGGCGGAAGGACCCCGAGGTCCCGCTGGTGGTGTCCGAGGTGAACCCCGAGGACGCAATCAACCCGCCCAAGGGGATCATCGCCAACCCGAACTGTACGACCATGGCAGCGATGCCGGTGCTCAAGCCCCTGCACGACGCGGCCGGCCTCGCACGGCTCATCGTGGCCACCTACCAGGCCGTCTCCGGCTCGGGTGCCAAGGGCGTGCTTGCGCTGGCCAACCAGACCGCGGCAGCCGTCGATCCGGCGCGACTGGCGCTCGACGGCTCTGCCGTTCCTGCCGGGGACCCCGCGCCGTACCTGAAGCCGATCGCTTTCAACGTGATCCCGCTGGCCGGTTCGATCGTTGACGACGGGAACTTCGAGACCGATGAGGAGCAGAAGCTCCGCCACGAGTCGCGCAAGATCCTGCACCTGCCCGACCTGCTGGTCGCCGGAACGTGCGTCCGGGTGCCGGTGTTCACCGGCCACTCGCTGAGCATCCACGCCGAGTTCGCGGAGGAGATCAGCGTCACGAGGGCCACCGGCCTGCTGGCGACCGCTCCCGGCGTCGAGCTCGCCGACATCCCGAACCCGCGAGAGGCTGCGGGCAGGGACGCGAGCTACGTCGGCCGGATCCGCTCCGACCAGTCGGTGCCCGGTGGGCACGGGCTCGTCCTGTTCGTCAGCAACGACAACCTGCGCAAGGGCGCTGCCCTGAACGCCGTGCAGATCGCAGAGCTGGTGGCGTCCCGGTGACGAACCTCGCTGTGATCGGCGCCGGCGTGATGGGCGAGACCCTGATCGCAGGGCTGCTGCGCGCCGGCTGGGAGCCGGGTCAGATCACCGCAGCCGACCGTCACGCCCAGCGGCTGGTGGAGATGGCTGCCAAGCACGGCATCCACACCGGCTCGACCGCTGAGGCCGCTGCGCAGGCCGACACCGTCGTGATCGTCGTCAAGCCGCAGGACGCGGGGGAGGTGTTGCCCGTCGTCGGGGCAGCCATCCGTCCCGGCACGCTCGTTGTCTCGCTGTGCGCCGGCCTCTCGACGTCCCGCATCGAGGCCGACCTGCCCGAGGGCACGGCCGTCGTGCGGGTGATGCCGAACACGCCGGCCCAGGTGGACGAGGGCATGGCCGCCATCTCCGCGGGGGCTGCTGCCACGGCAGAGCACCTCGAGCACGTCACGGCACTCCTTTCCGCTGTCGGCAAGGTGGTGACCGTCCCGGAGAAGTACCAGGACGCGGTCACGGCCATCTCCGGCTCCGGTCCGGCGTACCTGTTCTTCGTCGTCGAGGCGATGATCGACGCCGGCGTGATGCTCGGCCTGCCCCGCGACATCTCAACGACGCTCGTCGTGCAGACGATGTACGGCTCAGCCAAGCTGCTCGCCGACTCCGGTGAGCACCCCACCGTGCTGCGCGAGCGGGTCACCTCGCCCGGCGGCACGACGGCGGCGGCGCTGCGCGAGCTGGAGGCCCACCGGGTGAAGTCGGCGTTCATGACGGCGATGGAGGCGGCCCGCGACCGCAGCAGGGCGCTGGCTTCTTCGTGACACCTTCGGGCGCAGCGGAACCGTTCTGGCTGACCGCCTTCCTCGACTACCCCGCAGGAGAGTTCGACGCCGGGGTGGGATTCTGGCGAGCCGCCACGGGTTACGGCCTCTCCAGCTCGCGTGGCGAGGTCGGCGAGTTCGCGACGCTCCTTCCGCCGTCGGGCGACGACTACCTGCGCGTGCAGCGCCTCGGTGACGGCCCGACCGGACTCCACCTGGACGTTCACGTCACCGAGCCGTGGACGGCGGCGGAAGCTGCCCTGGTGGCAGGGGCCGAGCTGGTGGCGGAGTCCCCGCACGGCTTCTTCGTGCTCCGCTCTCCGGCAGGCTTCCCGTTCTGCCTCACCACATTGCCGGCAGCGGTCGTGCCGCCGCCCGCGGGCTGGCCGGCCGGTCATCGCAGCAGGGTGAGCAGGTTCTGCGTTGACGTCCCCCGTCGTCAGTACGCGGACGAGGTGACGTTCTTCCAGCACGTCCTCGGTGGGCAGTGGCTGGCGACCCCCGAACCGGAGACGGCGCTCCGCCTCGCCGGGACCTCGGCGATCGACGTCCGGCTGCAACCGGCGGAGCTCGCGCGCAGCGTCACCGCCCACCTGCACGTGATCACAGACGACCTGGAGGCGGAGGTTGCACGGCTGTCCGCCCACGGCGCGATGCCGCGAGCCTCCCGTCGGGGCAAGACGATCCTTGAGGCACCCGGCGGGACGGCGCTGTGCGTCGTCGCACTCGAGGCGGGCGAGCTGGCGTGACCGGTGGGCTGTTCGTCGGACTCGCCACGGTGGACGTGGTGCAGTTCGTGGACCGCCTGCCCGCCCGCAACGAGAAGACCACGGCCATCGAGAGCTGGGTGGCCGCCGGGGGCCCGGCAGCCGTAGCTGCGATCACCTTCGCCGCACTCGGCGGACGGGCCCGGCTCTGGACGGCCCTCGGTCATGCACCGGCGGCCCAGCTCGCAGCAGCCGACCTCGCCGCCGCCGGAGTCGAGATCATCGACGTGGCGCCGCCAGGTTTCGAGCTGGCCGTCTCCACGGTTTTCATCGACGCGGCCAGCGGGGAGCGAGCCGTGGTGAGCGGCTCCGGGCGCACCCCGGCGTTCGGCAAGATCGCCGGGCCGGACCTCCGCGGCATCGACGTCGTACTCGTCGACGGCCACCACCCGGCGCTTGCCCGGTCAGCAGCCCTCGCCGCGGACGGCGTGCCCGTTGTCGTCGACGCCGGGTCGCACAAGCCCGTGTTCGACGACATCTTCGCCTCCGTCACCGACGTGATCTGCTCCGCCGACTACGTGCACCCCGACTGGTTGGGCGCCCGCGCCCTCCTGCTGCGCGGGCCGGAGCTGGTCGCCGTCAGCCACGGTGGTGAGGCCTTGCGCTGGTGGACAGCCGCGGCCTCCGGGTCGATCGAGCCGGAGAAGGTTGCTGCCGCCGACACGGCCGGCGCCGGGGACGTGCTGCACGGCGCCTACTGCCACGCCCTTGCTGCGGGCCTCGACAGGGAGGACGCCCTGCGTTCGGCTGTCGCTGTTGCCACGGAGCGCGTCCGTCACCTCGGCCCCTTCGCCTGGCGCGCAGCGATCGCTCGATAACGGTCCCTGAGGAGCTACGGGAGCGGAGCGACCGTAGCGTCACGAAGGGCCCACGCGAGCCGAACGATATCCCCGGGACGGCACTGGGCCAGCCGGTCGCTCGATTGCTCGGTGAGCACGGCGACCACGGGGTAGCCGCCGGTGGTGGGGTGATCTGGCCCGAAGATCACTGGTTGGCCGGACGGCGGCAGTTGGACGGCGCCACGGACAAGGGGCTCGCTGGGCAGCTCGGCGCCCACCCGGGACGGTGAGCGCTCGAGAACCGTCCCCTTCAGTCGGATCCCGACCCGGTTGCTGTCGGGGGACACCGTCCAGGTGGTGGCAAGAGAGTCGGGGTCGGCCAGCCAGTCCGTGCGGGGGCCGGGGAGGAGTTCAAGCTCCCGTGGCGGCGGCCCTTCGTAACGCTTCGTCGATCCTGAGGAACGCTGCTGAGCTTGCGAAGCTGCGCGTCTCGAAGGACGTTCCTCACGAAGCTCCTCAGGGACCGTTGGGGCTGGCGGCGGCCCTTCGTGACCCTCGTTCGCTGCGCTCGCGAGCTCCTCAGGGACCGCGGTCCGGCCCACGGGCAGGACCATTCCCGCGGCGAGGCGGGGCGGACCCAGGCCGGAGAGGAGATCGGTGGAGCGGGAGCCGAGGACTGGCGGCACGTCGATGCCGCCGGCAACGGAAAGGTAGCTGCGCAGATCCGTCCGGGGCAGACCGAAGGCGAGGAGCTCCCCGGCACCGAGGAGGAAGGGCCGGTCCCAGGCCACGACCCGCCCGTCAACCGTCGCGGGGCACTCCGCCCCGGTCAGGGCCACCGTCACCGGCGCGACAGCCCGCACAGACAGGCCGCCGAGGGTGACCTCGATGGCGGCGTGCAGCCCGGGATCGTTGCCGACAAGCGTCGCTCCTCTGGTGAAGGCCGTCCGGTCGAACGCTCCGGACGGGCTCACGCCGATCGCTGCCAGTCCTGGCCTCCCCGCGTCCTGAACCAGCGACAGCGGCCCGGAACGCACCGCCTCGAGGCTCATCGTTCCACCGCCACGAAGCGCACCCACCAGCCCGGACGCAGCAGCGCGGGCGGCTCGCGGCCGGCGTCCCAGAGCACGGCTGTGGTGCGTCCGATCAGTTGCCAGCCCCCGGGGGAGGATCGCGGGTAGACGCCGGAGTAGCCGTCCGCGAGGCCGACGGACCCGGCGGGCACCTCCGTGCGCGGCGTCTCCCGTCGCGGCACGGCCAGCCGCTCGTCACCACCCTCGAGGTAGGCGAACCCGGGAGCGAAGCCGCCGAACGCCACCCGCCACGGGTGGCCCGTGTGCGCGGCAACGACGTCCGCCGGATCGAGTCCGGTCAGCACGGCCACCCGATCGAGGTCCGGTCCGTCGTAGCGCACCTCGATGGTCACCGTCGTGCCCGGTGCGGGCGTGGGTGCCGGCGGCAGCGGCGCGGCGAGGAACGCCTCAAGCTGCTCACGCACGGACGCCAGCAGGGAAGGCTCGCACCGCACCAGCACCGTGCGGGCCGCAGGGACAACGTCCGCCAGGGGCAGGGTGGACGCGACAAGGGCTGCGTGCAGCGCTGGCACCTGCTCCGGCGCGCACTCCACCAGCAGGGCGGTCTCGCCGCAGGGCAGGATCCTCATCGGGTGAACGGACCGATGATCACGCCGGCGGCCGCAAGCCGAGCCCGTACCGCCAGTGCCATCGCCACGGCTCCCGGCGAATCGCCGTGCACGCAGATCGACTCCGCGCGCACCGCGACCGGGGTGCCGTCGATGGCCTCGACCGTGCCCGTGGTGACCAGCTCCAGCATCCGGTCGGCAACAAGCTCCGGCTCGTGCAGGACGGCACCTTCGTCGTCGCGCGGCACCAGGCCTCCGTCGGCCGTGTAGGCCCTGTCGGCGAACGCCTCCGCGACGGTGCGGAGCCCGGCGGCCCGGGCAAGGCGGGTGGCGGCGGTGTCGGGAAGGCCGAGCAGGGGCAGGCTCGCGTCGAACGCCGAGATCGCCTCCACAACGGCGCCGGCCTGTCCGGGATCACGGGAGATCGCGTGGTACAGGGCGCCGTGCGGCTTCACGTAGGCCACTCGCGTCCCAGCCTCGGAGCACGCGTCGGCGAGGGCTTCCAGCTGGCGCAACACGTCCTCACGCAGGACCGCGGGGTGGACATCGATGAAGGTCCGGCCGAAGCCGTCCCGGTCGCGGTAACTGACGTGAGCCCCAACCGCCACCCCGCGGTCGGCGGCGATGGCGGCGGTCCGGGCCATCGTCGCGGCGTCGCCGGCATGGAAGCCGCACGCGACGTTGGCGCTCGTGACCACGCCGAGCAGCGCCTGGTCGTCACCCAGAAGACGCCCGCCCCAGCTCTCGCCGAGGTCGGCGTTCAGGTCGATGCGCATGCCCCAAGGCTCCCGCGCTGCGGGCTCCGCTGTCGAGGTCGGTAGTTGTTCGGAGCTGGCAACCAGGACATCGGCGTGGCGGATTGACATCTTCGCCCCGGTTGTCCCGGGAGCCCCTCTTGACCACTAGTGTTTGTCGAGCGGTCGCCGCCCGGGTGACCCATTGGAGGGGTGGGACAGATGAACGATGCGGTGACGCCGTTGGGCGCAGTGCGATTCCTGAAGGTGGCTGAGGTGGCCGCTGCACTGCGGGTGTCCCGGATGTCTGTTTACCGCCTGATTCACGCCGGTGATCTGGAGGCCGTCCGCTTCGGAAGGAACTTCCGCGTACCCGAGCATGCGGTCAATGCGTACCTGCGCGAGTCCTTCTACAACGCCGGCTGATTTCGTCCAGCGTCCTCCGGGCCAGTAAGATCCTGTGGTTGGCTGGACTGACCAGCCGCATCCTTTCGGGTTGACCCCAACCCGATCCAGCAACTTGCCGCCCTGCAGGGTGGTTTTCGAGAGGTCTGCCAGTGGGTTCGGTCATCAAGAAGCGTCGCAAGCGGATGGCGAAGAAGAAGCACCGCAAGCTGCTCAAGAAGACGCGCATTCAGCGTCGTCGCGCCGGCAAGTAGTTCGCCCTTCCGCTTTCGATTCAGCGATGGACCGGGCCCGGGTTGTCCTGCTGGTCCGCGACGGCTGCCACCTGTGCGTGGATGCCGTCGCGATCGTCAGCGCCGTGTGCGCTGTGACCGGGGACACCTGGGCGACCGTTGACGTCGACAGCGATCCGGCCCTCCGGGCCGAGTACACCGACCACGTCCCGGTGACCTTTGTCGACGGCGTCAGGCATGCCCTGTGGCATGTCGACGCCGACGTCCTTGCGAAGGCTCTCGCAGCGAGGTCTTGACCCGGGGCGCGGCCCTGGCATGACATTGGGGTCATGACAGAACGCGAATTTGTGGTGAAGCCACTTCCGTCCGTGCGTCTCGCAGAACGGAGCGGCGCAGTTGCCACCCAGCCGGAGGTCGGCCCGCTCGTCGGACCCATGTTCGACGCCGTCGCCTCCGCTCTCTCCGCAGCCGGTCAGGAACTGGGCCTGGCCATCGCCTACTACGACATGACCGATGCCGGGGTCGAGTGCCATGCCGGCTTCGAGTATGACGGTGAGCAGGCCGAGGGCTTCGACATCGGGCAACTCCCCGCAGTGCCAGAAGCGGTGGCACTGCTGCACCTCGGCTCGATGGCGGGCATCTCCGACTCCTGGATGGCCGTCTACGACTGGCTCGGCACGTCGGGCTTCACGCCCTCGGGCCCGGGGCGCGAGGTCTACCTGGAGAGCTCGTCCCCCGACCAGGACACCTGGGTCACCGAGCTCCAGCAGCCCTTCGTCCGCGCAACCTGACCCCACCTTCCTGACAACTTCGAGGGGGTGGCCGGCAGCGCGGGGATACGTCCGGGCAGCCTGCGTATTGTTGGGGCGACGAGCGAGGCGAGGAGTCGGATGGAGAACAGTGTCGTGCACCTGGTGCGCCACGGGCAGGTCCACAACCCGGAGGGCGTGCTCTACGGCCGCACCCCCGGCTACGGGCTGTCCGAGCTGGGCCGCCGGATGGCTGAGCGCCTCGGCGAGCACTTCGCCGACGTGCCGCTGGTGCACCTGGTGAGTTCACCACTGCAGCGGGCACAGGAGACGATCGCGCCCATCGCCGCGACACACCCCGACCTGGAGGTACACATCGACGACCGCGTGATCGAGGCGGCCAACGTCTTCGAGGGGCGCAGCTTCGGTAAGCGCAACGAGATCCTGCTGCGGCCCTCCAGCTGGTGGGCGCTGCGCAATCCGCTGCGTCCGTCGTGGGGTGAGTCGTACACCTCGATCCTCGCGCGCATGCGGGCAGCGCTCGTCGACGCAGCTTCGCACGCCGTCGGTGGCGAGGCGCTGGTGCTCTCCCACGAGCTGCCGATCTGGATGGCCAGGTCCTGGGCGGAGGGTCGCTCGCTGGTGCACGACCCTCGGCGTCGCCAGGCCCGGCTGGCCAGCGTCACCACCTTCACCTTCAAGGGCTCGCACCTGGTGCGCGTCGACTACACCGAACCCTGCGCCGACCTGGTGCCGGTCAAGCCCAAGAAGTTCCGCCCGGGAGCGTGATGCGGAAGTTCGCCTGCCTGCTCGTCGCCCTGCTGTTGTCCGGCTGTGGCACGGCTTCTGCGGGCGCGAACGGCTTCGTCGCGGGTGACGGCACCCTGACGGTGCTGCCGTCCGACCAGCGTCCGGCAGCTCCAGTGATCGAGGGCACCACCCTCGACGGCGACGCCTGGCGCAGCGACGCGAGCAGCGGCAAGGTGCTGGTCTACAACGTGTGGGGCTCCTGGTGCGCGCCGTGCCGGGCAGAGGCTCCGGTCCTCGTCGCGGCGAACAAGCGCACGGCCGACACCGCCGTCTTCGTCGGCCTGAACACCCGCGACCTCGACAAGGCCGCGCCACAGGCCTTCATCCGGGCCTTCGCCGTGCCCTACGTGAACCTGTACGACCCGGACGGTGCCCTGTTGCTGAAGTTCAGCGGCCAGCTGCCCGCCAGCGCCATCCCCAGCACCCTGCTGGTCGATCCGAAGGGACGGGTGGCCGCCCGCATCATCGGCGAGGTCACCGAGGCAACCCTCGTCGACGTGATCTCTGACCTTGCGGCGGGGAAGTGACCGCCGTGACCTTCGCCGACTGGGTGCGCGAGGCCGTGGGTGGCTCCGTGCTCCTCGCCCTTCCGGTGGCGCTCCTCGCGGGACTGGTGTCGTTCTTCAGCCCCTGTGTGCTGCCGCTGCTGCCCGGCTACCTTTCCTTCGCCACCGGCCTCGGCGCTGCGGAGATCACCTCGGGGCGCGCGGGCCGCAGCCGCGTCCTGCTGGGCACGATCGGGTTCGTCGCAGGGTTCGCCGCCGTGTTCGTGGCCATCGGTGCGCTCGCCGGCACGGTCGGGGCGGTCCTTGTGGCCTGGCAGCGTCCGCTGACGATCGCAGGCGGCATCCTCAGCATCGTGCTCGGCCTGGTCTTCACCGGCTGGCTGCCGCTGGGGCAGGGCACGTGGCGGCTCAACCTGAGCCCCCGGCTCGGGCTCCTCGCAGCACCGCTGCTCGGCATCGTGTTCGGGCTCGGCTGGACGCCCTGTATCGGCCCTGCGCTCTCCGTCGTGCTGACCCTCGCGCTCAACGAGGCGACCGCGCTGCGAGGCGGCGTGCTGGCACTGGTCTACGCCGTCGGGCTCGGCCTGCCGTTCGTCGTCGCAGGTCTGGCCTTCGATCGCTTCGCACCGGTCGTCGCGTGGGTCAGGCGCCACCACCGCGGGGTGCAGGTGGCCGGCGGCGTCGCGATGATGGCGGTCGGCGTCCTGCTGGTCACGGGCTGGTGGGACCTCCTGATGGCCGGTCTCCGGCAATGGGTGAGCAACTTCACCGTGGTGGTGTGATGACGGACGAGGGGATGCCGGAGGACGGCACGCAGAAGGCAGGCATGCAGCCGGCAGGAATGTCGGCTGCGAGGGAACTGGTCAGTTGGCTGCGGTTCGCCTGGGCCACCCTCACGTCGATGCGGACGGCCCTGATCCTGCTGCTGGTGCTCGGCATCGCAGCCATTCCCGGTTCGCTGTTGCCGCAGCGTCCGACGAGCCCGCTCGGCGTCAGCGACTACCTCGCGGCCAACCCCGTCGTGGGGCCGTGGCTGGACAGGCTCGGCTTCTTCGACGTCTTCGGATCGGTGTGGTTCGCTGCGATCTACCTGCTGCTGTTCATCTCGCTGATCGGCTGCATCCTGCCCCGCACTGCCGGCTACGTGAAGGCGCTGCGCGACCTGCCGTCCGCGCCACCCGGGTCCCTCGAACGACTGCCGGGGCACACCGCCGGCACGGTCGCCAGGACCCAGGAAGGGGTGCTGGACGCAGCGGAGGCTCACCTGCGTGGCCGCAGCTACCGGGTGCGTCGCGAGGCGGACAGCGTCTCCGCGGAACGCGGCTACCTGCGCGAGACCGGCAACCTGATCTTCCACATCTGCCTGGTGCTCACGCTCATCGGGTTGGCCTGGGGATCGCTGTTCAGCTTCAAGGGAACCGCGATCGTCGTCGAGGGCCAGGCGTTCTCGAACACGCTCACCCAGTACGACGAGTTCGGCGCCGGGGCAGGGTTTGCGCCGTCCCAGCTGTCGCCGTTCACGGTGAAACTGGACGACTTCGAGGTCAAGTTCGAGACCGGGCCGGTGCAGCAGGGGGCTGCGCGCGACTTCGCAGCGCATGTCACCGTGACGGCCGCCGACGGGACGATCACCGAGCAGCTGCTCCAGGTGAACGGGCCGCTGTCGGTGGGGAGCAACAACGTGCACCTCCTCGGGCACGGCTACGCGCCGGTCGTCACCGTCCGGGACGGCTCCGGCAACGTCGCCTTCTCCGGGCCGGTGGTGTTCCTGCCACAGGACGGCAACTTCCGGTCGGAGGGCGTGATCAAGGCTCCGGACGGCAGGCCCGAGCGGCTCGCTTTCGAGGGGATCTTCCTTCCGACGGCATCGTCGTCCACATCGGGCGGCCTGGTGTCGGTGTTCCCGGACGCGTTGAACCCGATGCTGCTCGTCAACGTGTGGGCCGGCCCGCCGAAGGTGGAGACGGGTGCGCCGGAGAACGTGTTCGCCCTGGACAAGACCGGCCTGACCCAGCTGACCAAGGACGGTGGCGACCCAGTGCGTGCAGGCCTCGAGGTCGGCTCCACGTACGAGCTACCCGACGGACGGGGCTCGCTGAGCTTCGACGGCTGGAAGCGCTGGACCAAGCTGCAGATCTCCTCGGCGCCCGGAGGCTGGCTGGTGCTGATCTCGGTGATGCTCGCCGTGCTCGGCATGGCGGTGTCCCTCTCGGTCCGTCCCCGCCGTCTTTTCGTCCGCGTACGCGCAGCAACGGTCCCTGAGGAGGGAGCGGAGCGACCGTCACGAAGGGCTGCTGAGGCCACAACCGTCTCCGTCGCGGGCCTCGACCGGGTCGAGGGTCGCGGCGGTCTCACAAACGAGGTGGCAGCGCTGGCGTCGGCCTGCGGTCTGGAAGCTACGCTGGCAGCCACCGACACCGAGCCCGACAACAAGGAGGAGCAGTGATCGCCTACTACTCCAGCCTGGCAATGGTCACCTCAGCAGTGCTGTACCTGGTGGCAATGACCATGCATGCAGCGGAATGGGCCAGCGTCCGCACCATCCGCACCCGCGAGCCGGCAACGGTTGCCGTCGGGTCGAACGGAACCGGCACGGAGTGGGAGTCCTACGACGCAAAGGCCGCTCCGGCACACACCCGTCGCGAGGACGTCCTCGGCCGGCTGGGACTCGCGTTCACCGTCGTCGCGGCGCTCACGCACGTGCTGGGTGTCGTGCTCCGTGGGATCGCAGCCGAGCGTGCGCCGTGGGGCAACATGTACGAGTTCGTCACCACCTCGCTGGCGATCGCCGTCCTGACCTACCTCGTGCTGGCATGGAAGTTCGGCATGCGCTGGCTGGGCCTCCCGGTCACGCTGCTGCTGACCATCGGCCAGGGCCTCGCCGTGACCGTCTTCTACGTCGACGTGTCCGAGCTGATGCCGGCGCTGCACTCGGTGTGGTTCGTCATCCACATCATCGCCGCCGCCACATCGGGCGCTGCCTTCAACATCGGCGGCATCGCAGCGATCCTCTACCTCATCCGTGCGCGCAACGAGCAGATGGGCGGCTCCGGCGGCTACCTCTCGCGGCTGCCGTCCGCTGAGGTACTCGACCGGATCAGCTACCGCTTCCTCGCCTTCGCCTTCCCGCTGTGGACGTTCACCGTCGCGGCAGGCGCCATCTGGGCGCAGTACGCCTGGGGACGGTTCTGGGGCTGGGATCCCAAGGAGACCATGTCGCTGGTCACCTGGATCATCTACGCCGGCTACCTGCACGCCCGGGTGACCGTCGGCTGGAAGGGACGCCGGGCAGCGATCGTCGCGATCGTCGGTCTTGCCAGCTTCTGGTTCAACTTCGTCGGCATCAACCTGCTCGTCTCCGGGCTGCACTCGTACTCCGGCATCCAGAGGTGAGCTCGCCGCCACGGCTGTTCGTCGTCGGCGGCGGGCGCAGCGAGCCTCGGCGTCGGGCGGGCGCGTGGAACAATCGGCGCATGCGGCACTTCGACCTTTGCGTGATCGGCTCCGGCAGCGGCAACTCGATCATCGACGAGCGGTTCGACGACTGGAAAGTGGCCCTCGTCGACGGCCAGGAGTGGTTCGGCGGCACCTGCCTGAACGTGGGCTGCATTCCCAGCAAGATGTTCGCCCACCCTGCCGACCTCGCCGAGTCGGCCCGCCACGGGGCCCGGCTCGGGGTGGATGTCGGCGCGGTCTCCGTCCGCTGGAGTGACGTGCGCGACCGGGTTTTCGGGCGCATCGACCCGATCGTCTCCGGTGGTGAGGCCTACCGGCGCGACAGTGCCAACGTTGCGCTGTACCGCGAGCGCGCCCGCTTCGTCGCACCCAAGGTGCTCGCCGTCGGCGATGAGCAGTTCAGCGCCGAGCGGTTCGTGATCGCCGCCGGCTCGCGTCCGCGGGTCCCGGAGGTGCCGGGCGTCGACGACCCGGCGCTCGCAGACCGCATCCACACCTCCGACTCGATCATGCGGCTGGCGAAGCTTCCGAAGTCGCTGATCATCGTCGGAGGCGGACTGGTGGCCGTCGAGTTCGCCCACGTCTTCGCCGCCTACGGCACCCAGGTGACCCTGCTGCACCGCGGCCAGACGCTCCTGCGCCACGAGGACGAGGATGTCTCCCGCCGCTTCACCGACCTGCTCAGCCGCCGTGTCGTCCTGCGGCTCGGGCAGCAGTTCGCCTCCGTCGAGGACGCGGACGGGCGCATCGAGGTGGGTACGACCGACGACGACGGCATCGAGTACTTCTTCGAGGCGGAACACCTGCTGGTGGCCACCGGCCGGGTCTCCAACTCCGACACCCTCGACCTGGCCACAACAGGGGTCGAGGTGGACGAGAACGGTCTGGTGCGGGTCGACGAGCACCAGCGCACAACGGCCGACGGCATCTGGGCGTTGGGTGACGTCAGCTCTCCCTGGCAGCTCAAGCACGTCGCCAACCACGAGGCGAGGGTGGTGCAGCACAACCTGCTGCATCCTGATGACCCGGTCGCCAGCGACCACCGCTTCGTGCCGCACGCCGTCTTCAGTGGCCCGCAGGTGGCCAGCGTCGGCCTCACCGAGCAGGACTGCCGCGACAAGGGCGTGCGCTATGCGGTCGGCCAGCGCGACTACGGCTCGGTGGCCTACGGCTGGGCCATGGAGGACACCGACCACTTCGCCAAGGTGATCGCCGATCCGGCGACCGGCCTGCTTGTCGGTGCGCACATCATCGGGCCGGACGCGGCGAACCTCATCCAGCCACTGGTGCAGGCGATGAGCACGGGGCTCGATCTCAAGACCATGGCGCGGGGCCAGTACTGGATCCACCCCGCACTCGCAGAAGTGGTCGAGAACGCCCTCCTCGCCGTCGAACTGGACTGAGTTGGCGCCGATGGTCACCGTGGGAGCACGCAGGCTCACCGTTGCGGCGAGCTGCCTCGCCCTGTTGGCCGGCTGCGCAGCGCCGGTCCCGACGGTCACGCCCGTCCACACCCCGCTGCCGGCAACCACGGCGCCCCCGTCGACGGCGGCACCAGCGCCCTCGGAGACGGAACCGCCCAGCGCAACGGCGGTCGTCGATCGCTGCCTCGACCGTGCGGCAGCACTCAGCCTCGACGCCCGGATCGGCCAGCTGATCATGCTGGGCGTCGACGGGGACCTGGACGCCGCGGAACGGCGCGCGATCACGGACAACCAGGTGGGGTCGGTGGTGCTGCTGGGCAGGCAGGACGGCGGCGTGAAGGCCACGGCGGACCGGGTGGCAGGGATCGCTGCCCTCAACCCCGATGCAGCCATGCTGGCCGCAGCCGACCAGGAGGGCGGGAAGGTGCAGCGCCTTACCGGAACCGGCTTCGCAAGGATCCCGTCCGCGGAGAAGCAGGGGAAGTTGTCGATCGACGAACTCGAGACGGCTGCCCGAGGCTGGGCGCGGGCGCTCGGCAAGGCGGACATCGGGTTGAACCTCGCACCGGTGGCGGACGTGGTGCCGGCATCGAAGCAGAACAGCAATGCCCCGATCGGGAAGCTCGACCGCGGGCACGGCTCCGACCCTGAGGAGGTCACCGCCCGGACCCAGGCCGTGATCACCGGCTTCGCCGATGAGGGCGTCGCCGCGACGGTGAAGCACTTCCCCGGGCTGGGTCAGGTTACGGGCAACACCGACAACGCCGCGCGCGTCGTCGACCGGGTCACGAAGGCCGACAGCGCATCGCTGGGCCCCTTCAAGGCCGCTGTCGAGGGCGAGGTGGGAGCTGTGATGGTTTCCTCCGCGACGTACACCAGGATCGACGCTTCCCACCAGGCGGTGTTCTCCGCGAAGGTGATCGGACTGCTGCGTCAGTGGGGCTACCGGGGAGTGGTGATCAGCGACGACCTGGGCGCAGCGGCGTCGGTGAAGTCGGTCCCGGCGTCCCAGCGCGCCGTGAGATTCCTCGCTGCCGGCGGTGACCTCGTGATCAACGCCGCTCCCGGCCTGACGGGGGCCATGGTCGCCGGCGTGAAGAAGCGTGCGCAGGCCGACGCCGCCTTCGACAAGCAGCTCACCGCGTCAGCGGCCCGCGTCCTCGCTCTGAAGGAGACGGTCGGCCGCTTCGACTGTGGCTAGAGAAGTCCTGACGAGCGGTGCGGAACGAACCGCGAGGATCAGGATCAGGCACTGACCTTGAGCTCGCCGACCAGACGTCGTGCGTCGGCCATCAGCGCAGGATCTGCCGTGTCGGGGATGGACGCGTAGTACAGCGAGGAGGAGTCGGCGCCGGTGTCGACGATCACGACGATCGCCGTCTCGCCCTTGGTCACCAGGTTCGGGATGTCGAAGGTGAGGTGGCTCTCCAGGTACCAGGCGTCGTTGCCGTCGACCGTGATCTGCTTGGAGGAGGTGTCCTTGCGGGCAACAACCGCGTCACCGTAGAACTCCCCGACCACGCACTTCATCACGATCTCCGAGCCCTCCTTGGGGCTGAAGAAGCCGTCACCTGCGACAAGTTCGCCGATCAGGACCGACGACACCCAGCTGTGGCCCTCGCCGTCGTAGTTCTCCTCCTGGACGACGTTCTGGCTGGCGACGTCGCGCCCGAACGGCACACGGTTGTCGCCCGTCACCTCGCTCCAGGGCGGGGGCAGGAACGGATAGGAGATCTTTCCGCCGTGTACCCGTCCGTCGTTGGCCTGGACGGGCGTCGTCGGCGTTGCGGAGATGTCAGGCTTCGGGCAGATGTTGGCCGAAGCCGTGCCGGACGGCTGGGCCGGGACGCCGGGGATGATCGAGCCTCCGCCGCCCTGTGTCAGGAACCAGATCAGCAGGACCACGGCGACGAGGACTGCGCCGCCGGCGATCCACCAGCCGGTGGCCTGCCTGCGACCGGGCGGCGTGCCGGGGGCGCCCTGTTGGTAGCCGGAATCACCCTGGTAGCCCGTCCTGCCGGCCGGGTAGCTCGTCGTGCCGCCCTGGTAGCCGGACGCGCCCGGGAAACCGGAGCCACCCTGTCCGCCACCGGGACCGAAGCCCTGCGGCACACCGGCTCCGGGCGGCGGGGGAGTGGCCTGCGGGTTCGAGGTGACCGCTGCCGTCCACGCCGACCCCGTCCAGTAGCGGAAGAGTCCTGGCTGACCGCCCGGATCCGGGTACCACCCTGCGCTGCTGCTCACGCGGGAATGATATGCGACGACCTTGTGAGCCCGTCCCGATACCGAGTTGTCAGAACCTCACGAACCTATGGGTGCGTGAGATTCTGACAAGTCGGAGGTGGGACGGGAAGGGGTCAGCCGAAGCGGCCGGAGATGTAGTCCTCTGTCGCCTTCACGTCGGGGGTGGAGAAGATCTTGTCCGTGGGGCCCGACTCGATCAGGCGGCCCGGCGAGCCGGTGCCTGCGATGTTGAAGAAAGCCGTGGTGTCGGAGACGCGGGCAGCCTGCTGCATGTTGTGGGTCACGATCACGATGGTGTACTTCTCCTTGAGTTCCGACATCAGGTCCTCGATGGCGAGGGTGGAGATCGGGTCAAGGGCGGAGCACGGCTCGTCCATCAGCAGGACCTCCGGCGCCATGGCGATCGCGCGGGCGATGCACAGCCGCTGCTGCTGGCCGCCGGACAGGCCGGAACCGGGCAGGTTGAGGCGGTTCTTCACCTCTTCCCACAGGTTCGCGTTGCGCAGCGACCGCTCCACCAGCTCGTCCTGCTCGCCCTTCGGCATGCGGGAGAAGTTCAGCTTGATGCCGGCCAGCACGTTCTCCCTGATCGACATCGTGGGGAACGGGTTCGGCCGCTGGAACACCATGCCGACCTGGCGGCGTACGCGCACCGGGTCGACGCCGGCGCCGTAGAGGTTCTCCCCGTCCAGCAGGACCTCACCCTCGACGCGGGCACCGGGGATGACCTCGTGCATGCGGTTCAGGGTGCGCAGGAAGGTCGACTTCCCACAGCCGGACGGACCGATGAAGGCGGTGACGGCGCGTGGCTGGATGGTGATGGTGACGTCCTCCACGGCGCGGAAGTCGCCGTAGTAGACGTTCAGGTCGGTGGTCTCAATCCGCTTCGACATGGCTCTTTCCTCAGCGTCCGGTCTTGGGGGCGAACCTGCGGGCGATCAGCCGGCCGATCAGGTTCAGGATCATCACGATCAGGATCAGGGTGAGCGCGCCGGCCCACGCGCGATCGAGGTACGCCTGGACGTCCGTCCCAGGGTGGGCGTAGGAGTCGTAGACGAAGACCGGAAGGGTCATCATCGGGTTGGCGAAGATGTTGTTGTTCAGCGAGGCGGTGAATCCGGCGGCGATCAGGAGCGGGGCGGTCTCACCGATCACCCGGGCGATGGCGAGGATGATGCCGGAGATGATGCCGGAGATCGCCGTGGGGATGACGACCCGCACGATCGTCAGCCACTTGGGCACGCCCAGCGCATAGGCCGCCTCGCGCAACTCATTGGGTACGAGCTTCAGCAGCTCCTCGCATGACCGGACGACGACGGGGATCATCAGGACGGAGAGTGCGACGCTGCCAGCGAAGCCCGACCGTGCTCCGGGGCCGAACAGGAGGCCGAACAACGCGTAGGCGAAGAGGCCGGCCACGATCGATGGCACGCCGGTCATCACGTCGACGAAGAAGGTGATCGACTTCGACAGCCGGTTCCGCGCGCCGTACTCGGCGAGGTAGATGGCGGTCAGCAGTCCGATCGGCACGGAGATCACGGTCGCCATGCCGGTCACGTAGAGCGTTCCGTAGACGGCATGGATGGCGCCGCCGCCCTCACCGACGACGTTGCGCATCGAGTTGGAGAAGAACGCCAGGTCGAAGCGGGACAGGCCGTTGCCGAGCGTCACCCAGACCAGCGATCCCAGCGGGACGAGGGCGAGCAGGAAGGCACCAGCGATCAGGTTGCTCGCCCGCCGGTCAGCCGCCTGCCGTGAGCCCTCGACCACTCGGGTCGCGATCTCGATGGTCACGACGAACAGCAGGAAGGCGAAGACGGTGGCCAGGCCGATATTGCTGGCGCCGGAGGCGAGGACGGCAAGCGCGTAGCCAAGCGCAACGCTGGCCACGGCGGCAACCGGGACCGTTGCCTTGGGCAGGCGACCGGCGGTGAGGGTCTCTGTGCCCAGCCGGTGGGTGATGGTGGTCATCAGTTGGCTCCCGAGTACTCGGCGCGGCGGGAAACGATCCAGCGGGCGACCATGTTGACCGCGAGGGTGATCAGGAAGAGCACGAGCCCGGCAGCGATCAACTGGCTGGTCTTGAGCCCGAAAGCCTCAGGGAAGTTCTGCGCGATGGTGGCAGCGATGGTGTTCGGGTTCTGGCTGGTGAGTAGTTCGAAGGTGATGTTCCGGGTTCCGGACAGCACCATGGTCACCGCCATGGTCTCGCCGAGCGCACGACCGAGGCCGAGCATGACCGCGGCGATGATGCCGGGCCGGGCGAACGGGAAGACCGCCATCTTGATCATCTCCCAGCGCGTGGCGCCGAGCGCAAGGGCAGCTTCCTCATGCAGCCTGGGGGCCTGGAGGAACACTTCGCGACACAGGCTGGTGATGATCGGCAGGATCATGGTCGCCAGCACGATGGCGATGGTGAAGATGTTCCGACCGCCGGCGGAGACCTGTCCGCCGAACAGGGGGATGAACCCGAGGTAGGTGTTCAGCCAGTTGTAGAGCGGGACGGCTGCGGGGGCGAGCACCAGCGAGCCCCACAGACCGAAGACCACGGACGGTACGGCGGCCAGCAGGTCGATCACGTACCCGAGTGGTTGGGCGAGGCGGCGCGGCGCATAGTGCGAGATGAACAGCCCGATGCCGATGGAGACCGGCACGGCGAAGAGCAGCGCAAGGATGGCGGCCCAGACTGTGCCGAAGGCGTACGGCAGCACCCAGGGCAGGAACTCGCCGTAGCCCTGGGAGATCAGCTTGGCAGGGTCGGAGAACAGGGCGGGCGAACCCTGGATCAGCAGGAAAGCTGCGACGAGCGCGAGGATCACCAGGATCAGGATGCCGGCGCCCATGGCGAAGCCGCGGAAGATCCGGTCGCCACGACGCTTGGGGTCGGGGGCCCTGCCGCCTGGGCCCGGAGCCGCACCCTGCGGGGTGCCTGCTCGGGTGAGCTTCTGGGTCATCGACTCAGCCTGCTTTCTCGCGGATTCGCCAAGATTACGTGCCGGAGCGGCGCCGGTGGATGCACCGGCGCCGCCCTGGGATCCCGTTACGGGCAACGGCGCTACTTGACCGAGTCGATCGCGGTCTTGACCTTGGCCTGCAGCGCCGAGGACAGCGGTGCGGAGCCCGCAGCCGTCGCCGCAGCCGACTGGCCGTCCGCGGACGCGATGTAGGTGACGTAGTCCTTCACGAGGGTGCCGACCGCTGCGTCCTTGTAGGTCTGGCAGACGATGGCGTACGACACCAGCACTGCCGGGTAGACACCCTCGGACGTGCGCTCCAGGGAGTAGGCCAGGTCGTTGGCCGCACGGCCGGCGATGGTCTTGGAGTTGTCGAGGATGGCTGCTGCCGCTTCCGCCGTGGGCTTCAGCGGCTTGCCGTTCACCAGGATGCTGGCCTGGCCGAGCTTGCCCGCGGCGGAGGCGTCGGCGTACCCGATGGAGCCGTTGCCGCCGGTGACCGCCTGGATCAGACCGGAGGTGCCGTTGGCGGCCTCGCCGCCGAAGGCAGCCGGGAACGTGTCGGAGGCCTTCTCGGTCCAGACCGAGGGCGACGTCTTGTTCAGGGTGTCGGTGAAGTTGTTCGTCGTGCCGGAGTCGTCACCGCGGTGAACGGCGGTGATCGCCAGGTCCGGCAGCTTGGCGCCGGGATTGGTCTTGGCGATCGCCGGGTCGTTCCACTTGGTGATCTTGCCGGCGAAGATGTTGGCGAGCGTGTCGGTGTCGAAGGTCAGGTCGGTGACGCCCTCGACGTTGAAGACCACGGCGATGGGCGAGATGTAGACCGGCAGGTTCAAGGCATTGGAGTCGGCTGCACAGCCGGCGAACTTGCCTGCGCCCATCTCCTCGTCCTTGAACGGCCGGTCGGAGCCGGCGAAGTTCGCCGCGCCGGCGATGAAGGCCGAGCGTCCGGCGCCCGACCCATCGGGGGAGTAGTTCACGGTGATGGAGGAGTTCTTGGTCTGGAAGTCTGCCACCCACTTCTCCTGGGCGGCCTTCTGTGCGCTGGAGCCGACGCCCGTCAGGGTCTGGTTGCCACCCGCGGCGGTCGTGCCGCCGGCGGCGGGGGTCTCGTTGCTCGCGCAGCCGGCAAAGGCCAGGGCGGTGGCCGTGACCAGGGCGGCGGTGGCGATCGTCTTGATTCTCACGCTTTTCCTTCAGTTTCAGAGGCAATCGAGCGGGTTGCTCTGAGGCTCAAGGTAGGGGTCGCGGTTGTCCGGCCCGGGACCACAAGGTGAACGGAGGATGAATTGCGGGCCAGCCTTCGCCTGCGCGGACACGGGCCACCGGAGAGCGGAATGTAATACGCTAACACCATGAACGACGTCGTTGGCGGCGGCGTCGCGGGGTATCGGGCACCGACGCTCACCGACGTCGCCAAGTTGGCCGGGGTTTCCACCATGACGGTGTCCCGGGTCATCAACGGCCACGCAAAGGTGGCCGTGCAAACACGCGAGCGGGTGATGGTGGCCATGGACTCGCTGGACTACCGCCCCAACATGATGGCGCGCGGTCTTGCCAGCGGCCGTTCCCGCAGCATCGGTGTCCTCACCGTCGACACCACCCTGTACGGGCCGCGGGCGGCGCTGCGCGGCATCGAGGGTGCAGCCCGCGATCGCGGCTACTCCGTGACGATCGCCCACCTCAGCGACCCGGACCGCACGGCGGTGTCCCAGGGTGCCAATCTGCTGCGCTCCCGGTCCTCCGACGGAGTGATCCTGCTGCAGCCGCTGATCTCGGAGGTCCCCCGCAACGGCGGCAGCCACGCCGACCTCCCGCCGATGGTCGCCATCCATGCCGGCACGCCCGGTGACTACCCCGTGGTGAGCGTCGACCAGCGCCTTGGCGCGAAGCTGGCCACCAACCACCTGCTGAGCCTCGGGCACAAGACGGTCTGGCACATCTCGGGCCCGACCCTCTGGTACGAGGGCGTCGAGCGTGTCGTCGGCTGGCAGGAGGCACTCACCGCTGCCGGTGCGGAGGTCCCTCCGGTCGAGCACGGTGACTGGTCGGCAGCCTCGGGTTATGCCGCTGCACTGGAGGTCCTGAAGCAACCGGGTGTGACGGCGATCTTCGTCGCCAACGACTCGATGGCGCTCGGCACCCTGCACGCCATGCACGAAGTCGGCCTGCGTTGCCCCGAGGACATCAGCCTCGTCGGCTTCGACGACTACCCGGAGGCTGAGTTCTTCAGCCCGGGCCTCACCACGATCCGTCAGGATTTCGACGAGATCGGCCAGCGTGCGGTGGAACTGCTGCTGCAGATCATCGAGGACGGGGCCTCTTCCACCCAGCACCTCGTGCTCCCGCCCGAGCTGATCGTCCGGGCAAGCACCGCACCGCCGAAAGGCTGACCGCAAGGACCTTCGCAGGCGGGAGGGTTCAGATCCGGGGCTTGTGGATCTCGACGGCGAGTACCGTCGCCGACGGATCCAGGTGCGCGACGATGACTGCACCGGGTTGCAGCGACCGCGCCGGGATACCGAGGGCCTCCAGCATCAGGGGCAGGACGGGACGGTGCCCGCAGATCGCGAGGGGAATGCCCGACTCGACCGCTTCGTGCGCCAGGCGTTTGGTCAGGGTGAGGACGGCCTTGGGGCTCTTCTCGCCCTCTTCCTCGGTCAGGGTCGACCAGCCCTCCACCTCCAGCCGGTGCGCCTTCGCGTAGGGCTGCAGGGTCTTCGTGCACCGCACCGCTGTGGACGAGGCCAGCCTGCCGACGCCGAAGGCCTCCAGCAGGGGCACCAGCAGCCTGCTCTGGCGACGTCCGCGCTCGTTCAGCGTTCGTGCCCGATCGCGTCCGGTCCAGTTCACCCGGAGCATGGCCTTGGCGTGGCGGACGATGACGAGGGGCGTGGTCTTGCCGGGCAGCTCGAGTGCCTGGGTGATCAGGGGTCGCTCGTCGTCGTAGGTGACCTGTTCCATGGCCTCCGACGCCGGCAGCCACAGGACCTCGTCGACCTCCTCGTCGGGCTTGTGGATGCCCTCGCTGACGGCGTGCGCCAGCCAGTAGGAGACCGTCTTCGTGCCGCCGTTCACCGGGTAGGTGATCTGGTCGAGCGGCATGCCGAGCCGCACGCCGACGGCGGTCTCCTCGAATGTCTCCCGCACGGCGCAGCCGGCCAGGTACTCGTCCGCGTCGATCTTGCCCTTGGGCAGGCTCCAGTCGTTGTACCGCGGACGGTGCACGAGGAGCACTTCCGGCTCGCCGTCGGTGACCGGGCGCAGCACTACCGTGCCCGCCGCGGCGACCTTCTTTCCCGCGCCCGTCTTCGCCATGTGCTTTACCGCTCGACCGCCCGGCGCTGGCCCATGGTGGCGATCAGGTGGTCCTGGATGTCGAGCAGCGGCTCACCGTCCGCATCGAGCGTGCGCTGGGTCCAGGTGTCGCCCTCCAGCCACCACGACGCCGTGCCCTCGTCGAAGGCGAGGTCGAACATCGCCTCGATCTGCGCGATGTGCTTGGGGTTGTTGAGCCCGACCACGACTTCGACGCGCCGGTCGAGGTTGCGGTGCATCAGGTCGGTCGAGCCGATGCCGACCTTGGGATCCCCGCCGTTGGCGAACCAGAACAGGCGGCTGTGCTCGAGGAACCGGCCGAGGATGCTGCGCACGCGAATGTTCTCGCTGAGCCCGGGGACGCCCGGGCGGACCGAGCAGATACCGCGGACCCACAGGTCGACGGGGACCCCGGCGATCGATGCCCGGTACAGGGCGTCGGTGACGGCCTCGTCCACGATCGAGTTGACCTTGATCCTCACCCCGGCGGGCAGGCCGCGCTTGTGGTTGAGGATCTCGGTGTTGATGTTGTCCAGCAGCCCGCGGCGAACGCCGTGGGGGGCGACCAGCAGGCGCTTGTAGTGGGTCTCCTGCGCCATCCCTGAGAGGTGGTTGAACAGCCGGGCGACGTCATCGGTGATCACGGCGTTGGTCGTGAGCAGGCCCATGTCCTCATACATCCGGGCGGTCTTCGGGTTGTAGTTGCCGGTGCCGATGTGCACGTAGCGACGCAGGCCGGCCGGCTCCTCGCGGACGACGAGCGACAGCTTGCAGTGGGTCTTCAGCCCGAGCATGCCGTAGACGACGTGGCAGCCGGCCTTCTCCAGCTTGCGGGCCCAGGCGATGTTGGCCTGCTCGTCGAAGCGGGCCTTGATCTCCACGAGGGCGAGCACCTGCTTGCCGGCCTGTGCGGCCTCGATCAGGGCGTCGATGATCGGGGAATCGCCCGAGGTGCGGTACAGGGTCTGCTTGATGGCCAGCACAGCCGGGTCGGCGGCTGCCTGCTCGATGAACCGCTGGACGCTGGTGGCGAACGAGTCGTAGGGGTGGTGCAGCAGCACCTCCCGGTTCTTCAGCGCAGCGAACAGGTCGGCGGGCTGCGCAGTCTCGACCTCCGCCAGTTCCGGGTGGGTCTTCGGCAGGAACGATGCGTAGGCGAGGGTCTCCCTGTCGAGGTCGGCGATGGAGAACAGGCCACGCAGGTCGAGCGGGCTCGGCAGCCGGAACACCTCCTTCTCCGAGATGTCGAGTTCGCTGACCAGCAGCTCGAGCATCTTGTCGTCGATGTCGTCCTCGACCTCGAGGCGCACCGGCGGGCGTCCGATCTTGCGGCGCAGCAGCTCCTTCTCGAGGGCGAACAGCAGGTTCTCCGCGTCGTCCTCCTCGACCTCGACGTCCTCGTTCCGCGTCACCCGGAACGTGCTGTGGCCGATGATCTGCATGCCGGAGAACAACCGGTCGAGGTGCCGGGCGATGACGTCCTCCAGCGGCACGAACCGGCCCTCGCCGAGAGCGACGAAGCGGGAGAGGATCGTTGGCACCTTGACCCGGGCGAACTGCCGCGCACCGGTCACCGGGTTCTTCAGCAGCACGGCGAGGTTGACGCTCAGCCCCGAGATGTACGGGAACGGGTGGGACGGGTCGACGGCCAGCGGCGTGAGGACGGGGAAGATCCGGTTCTCGAAGAGTTCGGTCATCTTCTGGCGCTCGTCGGGGTTCAGTTCCTCCCAGCGCAGGATCTCGATGCCGTGCCCTGCAAGCGCAGGACGGACGTCGTCGGCGAACACCCGGGCGGCCTCGGAGACGAGCTCGCGGGTGCGGGTGAGGATCGCGTCGTGCAGTTCACGGGGCATCAGGCCGGAGTTGCTGGCCATGGCGAGGCCGGCCGCCATGCGGCGCTTGAGGCCTGCGACGCGCACCATGAAGAACTCGTCGAGGTTGGATGAGAAGATCGCGAGGAACCGGGCACGCTCCAGCAGGGGGACGCGCTTGGCATCCTTCGCCAGGTCGAGCACCCGGTCGTTGAAGGCGAGCCATGACAGCTCCCGGTCGGAGAACCGGTCTGCAGGCAGTTCCGGCGGCTCCTGGACGAAGTCGTCGAGTGTCTCTTCGTCCTCAACCGAGGTCATGGCTGCTCCTGATCTGCCGGCGCGTAGAGGACGTCGCGCCTGGCGACGCCGAATCCAGCGCTTTCGTACATTCTTACCGCTACAACTTCGCTGCTGTCGACGTACAGCAATACCCGGTCACTTCCCGAGCTGCGCAAGTGGGCGAGCCCCGCCTGGAGCAGCACCTTCCCGTAGCCCCTGCCCTGGGCCCGTGGGGCGACCCCGATCACGTACACCTCGCCGGTGGCGCCGACCTTCTTTGTCCAGTGGAAGCCGGCGAGACCGTCCTCGTCGAAGCCGAGGATCAGGCCTTCTGCCTCGAACCACGGCTCTGCCATCCGGGCTGCGAGGCCGTCGGCGTCCAGGGCGCCCTGCTCGGGGTGGTGGGCGAACGCTGCGGCGTTCACGGCCAGCAACTCCTCGGCGTCGGCAGCGGTGTAGCCGCGCAGGCTGAGGCCGGCGGGTGGCTCCGGGGCCACGATGCCGTCGAGGCTGCGGTCCATGATCAGCAGGCTCCGGGACGGGGTCAGGCTGTTCGCCCACGCGAAGCCGGTTGCCGGCGGCAGGTCACCGAACGCCCAGACGCCGTTGACGTGGGCCTTCGCACCGGAATCGGTGGCCGGCCGGTCGTCGAGGGCTGCGAGCAGGCTTGTCCCCAGTCCTCGGCGGCGATGGGACGGGTCGACGACCAGCTGGGCCGTGCCGTAGGCAGGCTGCCACTGCAGGTAGCCGGACACCGTCCCGGGCACGCTGGTGAGGAGCACGTGTTCGCTCGAGTCGTCGCGCAGGGCGAATCGCGCCTCCTCGTTGAGGGGGTCGATCCCGTCAGCAGCCTGCGCGTGCGACGCGAGGGCGCGCACCAGGTCCGCCTGGTCTGCGGTCAGTCGGTTGGTCCACACCCGGGCAGGGTAGCCCAGGGGCGTCAGCGGCGGCCGGAGCCGTCCGGGGAGAACCGGTAGCCGACGTTGCGGACGGTGCCGATCAGCGACTCGTGTTCGGTGCCGAGCTTGGCCCGGAGCCGGCGCACATGGACGTCGACCGTCCGGGTGCCGCCGTAGTAGTCGTAGCCCCAGACGTCGGCGAGCAGGTGCTCGCGGCTGAACACGCGGCCCGGGTGCTGCACCAGGTACTTCAGCAGCTCGAACTCGGTGTAGGTGAGGTCGAGGGGGACACCGTCGAGCATCACCGAGTAGGCGGCGTCGTCGATCACGATGCCGCCGGACGAAATCAGCCCGTCGTTGGCTGCAGCGGTGACCAGCATCCTGATCCGGGCCTCGAACTCCGCTGGCCCCGCGGTGTCGAGCACGACGTCGGAGAGTCCCCAATCGGCCGCGACGGCAGCGAGGCCGCTCTCCATCAGCACCAGCAGCAGCGGGACCGTGGAGCCGGACGACTGGAACAGCCGCGACATCATGCGGGCCCCGGCCAGATCCGCGCGCCCGTCAAGGACGACGAGGTCGACGCGGGCCGACTCGGTGAGGGCCTGCGTGTCGGCGGCAGCACCGATGATCTCGTGCGGCAGGAGGGCGAGGACGGGGAGCGAACGCTCCGCGGGGGTGCCGTTGGCGACTTCGTTGCTGACGAGCAGCAATTGCGCCATGTCCACCTCCCGAGCAGCCATCTCGATTGATGGTCTGGGACAAACCTTAGTGATTCTCAGGCCCTCGCCGGTACCTGAACGCTGTGGCGAACGTCAGGCGTCCACGTCGAGGATCAGGGTCACAGGGCCGCTGTTGACTCCCGACACCTCCATCATCGCCCCGAACCGGCCGGTTGCGACCACCGCCCCACGGCTGCGCAGCGCCTCGATGTAGGCGTTGACGAGCGGCTCGCTCACCGGCCCGGGCGCGGCTGCAGCCCACGACGGGCGCCGTCCCTTGCGCGTGTCGGCGTAGAGGGTGAACTGGCTGATCACCAGCAGCGGCGCTCCCGCGTCCGCGCAGCTCACCTCCCCGGGCAGGATGCGCAACTGCCAGGTCTTCTCGGCCAGCTTGTCCGCGACCGCTGGGGTGTCGGTGTGGGTGACGCCGAGGAGCACCAGGAGACCGGGCTCGTCGATGGCGCCGACGACGTCGCCGTCAACGCTCACGCTCGCTCTACTGACCCGCTGCACCACCGCCCGCACGGCCCCATCCAACCATGGCGTCGGATGCGAGGATGCCGGGATTCCGCGTCCCGAGTGCGCGCGCGGCGACGAACAGCACTCAGATCGCAATCGAGCTCTGGAATCGCGACACTGCCGGCGGAGCCAGCGGGTCAGGGGCACCCGCGGTGCGGCTGGGTAAGCTGCACGGGTGTCGAGCCTGGTTCCCCTGTCCGTGACAGGAGTGGTGCTGTTCACCGCCTGCCTTGCGCTGGTGGTGGTGGCAGGGCTCGGGATCTTCGCGCTGCTGCGCGGCCGTCGAGGAGAGTGACCATGGTTTTCGAGATTCCCGCCGACCTCAACCCTGCACTGGTCGGGCTGGCCTGGCTCCGCGGACGCTGGGAGGGCACCGGCTTCCGCGAATGGCCCGGCGAGGAGAAGGTGAGCTACGCGGTCCAGGTGGACTTCGCCGACAACGGCGGGGACTACCTGCACTACCTGTGCCAGGCGTTCGAGGTCGACGATGCGGGCGCGCCCACCAAACCACTGTTCATGGAGACCGGCTTCTGGCGTCCGCTGGCCGACGGAACCGTGGACGTCGTGATGTGCTCCCCCGACGGCTTCGCAGAGATCTGGTTCGGCAAGCTGCAGCCCGGACGCCTCGACCTGATCACCGACGCCGTCGCCCGCACCAAGGACGCAAAGGTTGCCTACACGGCAGGACGCCGCCTCTACGGCAACGTCGAGGGCAAGCTCCTGTTCTCCTTCGACCGCGCGACAACAGAAGAGAAGCTCCAGCCCTACATCTGGGCGACGTTGGCACGCCGATGACAACCAAGCTCACAGAGGGCGTCGATGCGGGCGCGGTCTGGCACTACGGCGACCCCTTCCGCGAGCAGAAGGCGCTGGTTGCGGGGAAGGCCGGGGTCGACCTCTCGCACCGTCCGGTCTTCACTGTCTCCGGCTCCGACCGGCTGAAGTGGCTGAACGACATCACCAGCCAGGACTTCGCGAACCTCGCTCCCGGACAGCCGACGGTCGCCTACATCCTCGACGCGCAGGGACGCCTGACCCACGTCTTCGGCGCGCTGGACGACGGCACGACCCTGTGGTGCCACACCGAGCCGGGACACCTGGAGCCACTGCTGGCGTGGCTGCGCCGCATGGTGTTCGCCGCCCGCGTCGAGATCGCGGACATCAGCGAGGAGTACGCGCTCGTCCTCCCGCCGGCGAGCGTGAGCGGCCCGGTCATCGTCCCCCGTGGCGAGGTCGAGGCGACCCTCGGTGACTCCCTGGCCGGCATCTGGGCGATGGAGGCCGTGCGGATCGCGTCCGGCACACCCCGGATCTTCCTGGACACCGACGAGAAGACGATTCCCAACGAGCTCGCCAACCCCGAAGCTGACCTGCTCGGCCCCGCCGTCCACCTGCACAAGGGCTGCTACCCGGGCCAGGAGACGGTGGCGCGGGTCTACAACCTCGGCCGCCCGCCGCGCCGGCTCACCCAGCTCCTGATCGACGGCAGTGTCGACCGGCTGCCCGAGCGGGGTGCAGACGTGCTGCTGGACGGTGTCGCAGTCGGTCGCATGGGCACCTCGGAACGCCACTACGAACTCGGACCGATAGGTCTGGCCCTGCTCAAGCGCGGCACCCCGACGGACGCCGAACTGCTGGTCGACGGCATCCCCGCTGCCCAGGAACTCCTTGTCGACCCCGACGCCGGCCTGCACTGGCGTCCCCAGCGGGGCCTCGGCAGGGCCTGACGTGCGCCGCTTCCTCCGCTGGCTCGCTGTGCTGGCAGTGATCGGTCTCGCCTTCGCCCTCGGCACCTTCTCCGATGTGCTGGTCCGGCCACCGCTGGTCGTGGGCCAGGACGCCGTCACCGACGCGGCGTCCGCCAAGCTGGTGCCGGTCCTGGACGTCGCGAACGGCGCGCGCACGATCGTCGTGCAGCCGCCGTCGGGGACGACGCTGAAGGACACGCTGGTGATCATCTATCCGGGTGGTCTGGTGCGTCCGCAGGCCTACGAGTGGCTGGCCCGCGCACTCGCCGTCCGCGGCTACACCACCGTCATCCCCGAGTTCTCGTTCGACCTCGCCGTCACGGACACCGGAAGGGCGACAGCCCTCATCGCGCGCTACGCGGAGGGTCGTCGGGTGGTGCTCGCCGGCCATTCGCTGGGCGGGGCGATGGCAGGGCAGTACCTCTCCGACGAGCTCAAGGCCGGACGCCAGCCGGTCGCCGGTCTCGTGCTGATGGGCGCCTATCCGCCCGACGGCGCCGACCTGTCCGCTGCGTCGCTCAAGGCCGTCAGCCTGAACGGGGAGAACGACCACGTCGCCGATCAGGCGAAGGTCGTCGACGGGCTGAAGCGACTTCCGGCCGGCTCGAAGCTGGTGCAGATCGACGGCTCCGTGCACGCCTTCTTCGGACGCTACGGGCCACAGGCCGGCGACGGCACCCCGACCGTTGCCCGGTCGCAGGCGGAGAGCCAGATCCTCGCAGCCTTCGACGCCTTCCTCGCAGTCCTCTGAGCCCCTCCCTCACCGACTTGTCAGAATCTGGCGAGGCCATAGCTCAGTGAGATTCTGACAACTCGGCATCGGGTGGGGGTCGTAGAGCGGGGCGTCAGGATGGGGCGTGGGCCAGGACGTAGAGGCGGACGGTCTGGGCCTCACTCGGCACCGGTGACCGGACGAACCACTCGTCGACGACCAGCCCGGACGCTGCGACGGCAGCGAGCACCTCTTCGCGGTCGTGGGTGACGAAGTCGAGGTCCACTGCCGTGCCGAAGAGGTCGGCGGCGTGCACGATCCCTTCGCCTAGGTGGACGGCGAGGGTGAACACCCCGCCGGGCCGCAGGGTGGAGCCAACGCTGCGCATGGTCGGGGCGAGCTCCGACGGTGCCAGGTGGACGAACGAGTACCAGGCGACGATGGCGCCCCACGCCGCGGCATTTCGCGGGCGCAGCAACTGGTCGAACCGGCCCACAGTGAAGTCGAGGTCGGGGAAGTTCGCCCTGGCCTGGGCGATCATCGCCGGCGAGGCGTCCAACCCGTGCACCTCAACGTCCTGATCCGCGAGGAAGGCTGCGATCTGGCCCGGTCCGCAGCCCAGGTCCATCACTGGGCCGTCGGCGATGGCAGCGATGCGTTCCAGAAGCCAGATGTCGAAGGGCTTCTCCGTCAGCTCGTCGAGCAGTGCTTCGGAGTAGGCGCCGGCCGCGGCGTCGTAGGCAGCAAGCACGCGGGCGTCGCGGGCTGCCGGGCCCCCAGCCAGCACCACCTCGCGGTCGGGTGCTGGTGCGCTCGCGTCCGCCATGGTGGGCACCGGACCGAGCAGGTGGATCCAGCGCGGGTCCCGTCCGCGCTGCAGGGGGAGCTCGCGCACCAGGGGCGGGTCGGCGGCCGCCATCACCGCAAGGCACGCCTCCACCTCGGAGCGGTCGGCGAACGCGTGCAGCCGCTCGGTGCGCGTCTTCAACTCACCGGGCGACTGCGGTCCGCGCAACAGCAGGACGGTGATCACGGCCAGCTTCTCGGCTGTGAGGGCGAGTTCCTCCTCCAGCAGTTGGTGGTACTTCACCGTGCGTGAGCCGGCTCCGGCCCACACCAGCCGCAGCAGCTGGCGGTCCTTCAGGGACCGGGCGGTGTCGGAGATGGTGCGCTCGTCGTAGTCGACGATCGGGTCGCGGCTGTTGCTCTGGTTGCAGGCGAGGCGCAGGGCGTTGAGTGAAAGGGGATAGCTGGCCGGCACGGTTCGCTGCTTCTCCAGCAGGCAACCCAGCACCCGTTGTTCTTCGGCGGAAAGAACCGGAAGTGGCATGACGGACAGCCTAGTGACCGGTAGCCACAGGTCCCTCCCGCGACCGAGGGCCAGCCTTCGCGTCGAAGGCCAGCCCCAGGGTGCTGGCTCACGACGCGAAGGCTGGCCCTCGGCGGGTGGCTGGTGAGGCGATCAGGCCTTCTTGGCCCGGTTCCGCTGCTTGGCGCGCTCGTTGGCGTCGAGCACCAGCTTGCGGATCCGGACGTTCTTCGGGGTCACCTCGAGGCACTCCTCCTCGCGGCAGTACTCCAGCGACTGCTCGAGGCTCATCAGGCGCGGCGGGATGAGCCGTTCCAGCTCGTCACCGGTGGACATCCGGACGTTGGTGAGCTTCTTCTCCTTGGTGGGGTTCACGTCCATGTCGTCGGGACGCGGGTTCTCCCCGATGATCATGCCCTCGTAGACCTCATCGCCCGGTGCGACGAACAGGCTGCCGCGCTCCTGCAGGTTGAACAGCGCGTAGCCGGTCACCACGCCGGTGCGGTCGGCGATCAGTGACCCGGACTGGCGGGTCTTGATCTCGCCGGCCCAGGGCTCGTAGCCCTCGAACACGTGGTGCATGATGCCGGTGCCGCGGGTCTCGGTGAGGAACTCGGTGCGGAAGCCGATCAGGCCGCGCGCCGGGATGACGTACTCGACCCGCACCCAGCCGGTGCCGTGATTCACCATCTGCTCCATGCGCGCCCTGCGCGTGCCCATCAGCTGGGTGACCGTGCCGACGTGGTCCTCGGGAATGTCGACGGTGAGGCGCTCCACCGGCTCGTGCAGCTTGCCGTTGATCTCCTTGACGAGCACCTGCGGCTTGCCGACGGTGAGCTCGAAGCCCTCGCGACGCATCATCTCCACAAGGACGGCCAGCTGGAGCTCGCCTCGTCCCTGCACCTCCCAGGTGTCGGGACGCTCGGTGTCGAGGACCCGGATCGACACGTTGCCGACCAGTTCGGTGTCGAGGCGGTTCTTGACCAGCCGTGCGGTGAGCAGCCGGCCGACCTTGCCGGACAGCGGGGAGGTGTTGATGCCGATCGTCATCGAGATCGACGGTTCGTCGACGTGGATCAGCGGTAGCGGCTTCGGGTCGTTCGGGTCGGCGAGGGTCTCGCCGATGGTGATCTCCGGGATGCCGGCGATGGCGACGATGTCGCCGGGGCCGGCCTCGTCGCAGGGGACGCGGTCGAGGGCCTTGGTGATCAGCAGCTCGGAGAGACGGACGTTGGTGATGGTGCCGTCATGACGGCACCAGGCGACGGTCTGGCCGCGCTTCATGGTGCCTTCGACGATGCGGCAAAGGGCGAGGCGGCCGAGGTAGGGCGACGCGTCGAGGTTGGTCACGTGCGCCTGCAGCGGGGCCCCCTCGGTGTACACCGGCGCCGGGATGGTCTCCATGATCAGCGTGAACAGGGATTCCAGGTTCTTGTTGTCCGGCATTCCGCCGTCTTCCGGACGGTTCATCGAGGAGCGACCCGCCTTCGCGGCGCAGTAGATGATCGGGAAGTCGAGGTGATGGGCCTCGTCGTCCTCGAGCAGGTCCATGAAGAGGGAGTAGACCTCGTCGACGACCTCTGCGATGCGGGCATCGGGCCGGTCGACCTTGTTGATCACGACGATGATCGGCAGGTTCTTCGCCAGCGTCTTGCGCAGCACGAAGCGGGTCTGCGGCAGCGGGCCCTCGGAGGCGTCGACGAGCAGCAGAACGCCGTCCACCATCTCGAGGCCGCGCTCCACCTCGCCGCCGAAGTCGGCGTGGCCGGGGGTGTCGATGATGTTGATCGTCGCGGTGGTGCCGTCGTCGAGCTTGTGGTCGACGGCGGTGTTCTTCGCGAGGATCGTGATGCCCTTCTCGCGCTCGAGGTCGGTCGAGTCCATGACCCGGGTGTTGACGTCCTGGTTGGCGCGGAACGCCCCGGACTGCCACAGCATGGCGTCGACGAGGGTGGTCTTGCCGTGGTCGACGTGGGCAATGATTGCGACATTGCGCAGGTCATGACGTGCGGGCATGGTGAAACTCCGGTCTGGATCGGGAACCATCCAAGCTTACCGGAGGCAGCGCACGACCTGTTCCGCACCCTTTCCACCCCCTCCTCAGGGCCCGTCCGGCGCCGAGGGCCAGCCTTCCGTTCGAGGGCCGGCCCCTGCGGGGTGGCCCTCGGCGTGAAGGCTGGCCCTCAGCGAATCCGTGGACGCGCGGCTACCGCAGGTCGTCGGGGTTGGCCGGGACGTGACCCTCTTCCATCGCCTTCAGCATGTCCGGACGGATACCGGCGCCGGTCTCCAGCCGGGAGTGGCTGCGGGAGTAGGCGAAGTAGATGACGAAGCCGATCGCCAGCCAGACCAGGAACCGCAGCCAGGTCTCCACCGACAGGTTGATCATCAGGTACGAGCAGATCGCGGCAGACAGGAGCGGCAGCCAGGGGGACAGCGGCACCGTGAACGACCGCTTCAGGTCGGGACGCTTCCTGCGGAGCACGACGACGCCGATCGAGACCAGAACGAACGCCGACAGCGTCCCGATGTTCACCATCTCCTCCAGCACACCCACGGGGGTGAGGCCGGCGACGATGGCGACGACGACGGTGACGATGGCGGTGATCAGCCAGGGGGTGCGGTACTTCGGGTGCACCTTGGCGAGGCCCATCGGCAGCAGCGCGTCGCGGCACATCGCGAAGATCAGCCGGGTGGCTCCGATCATCAGCGTGAGCACGACGGTGGTCAGGCCGGCGACGGCGCCGGCCGAGATCAGGGTGGCCATCCAGCCCTGGCCGTGGAAGGCGAAGGCGTTCGCCAGTGCTGCGCTCGGGTCGAGCTTGTCGTAGGGCACCATGCCGGTCACGACCAGCGCGACTGCGCAGTACAGGACGGTGCAGATCGCCAGCGAGGCGATGATGCCGATCGGCAGGTCTCGTTGCGGGTTCTTGGTCTCCTCCGCCGTTGTGGCCACCACGTCGAAGCCGATGTAGGCAAAGAACACCAGGGCCGCCCCGGCGAGGACCCCGCCGACGCCGAACGTGGTGGGGGCTGCGCCGGTGATCCACTGCAGGAGCGGCTGGGTAGCCCATTCTGTTGCGCTGCCGGCTGCGGCCGAGGCAGCAGCCGGGGGGATGAAGGGGCTGTAGTTGGCCGGGTTGATGAACCCGATGCCGGCAACGATCACGAACAGCACGACGAACAGCTTCAGTGCCACCAGCACGAGGTTCACCCGCAGCGACTCCTTGATCCCGACCGTCACCAGCAGGCCGAGCACGAGGACCAGCACGACGGCGGGAAGGTCGATGACGCCGCCGTAGGTGATCTGCGGTGGCAGGGTCACGCCGAGAAGGGAGAGGAACTTGCCGAAGTAGGCGCTCCAGCCCTGCGCAACGACGGACGCGCCGAGGAACATCTCCAGGATCAGGTCCCAGCCGATGATCCAGGCGAAGATCTCGCCGAGCGAGGCGTAGGAGAAGGTGTAGGCAGAGCCGGACACCGGCACCGTCGAGGCGAACTCGGCGTAGCACATGGCAGCCAGTGCGCAGCAGAAGGCTGCGATCACGAAGCTCACGACGATCGCCGGTCCGGCGATGTTGTGCGCTGCACGCCCCGTCAGGGTGAAGATGCCTGCGCCGATGACGACGCCCACCCCGAAGACGGTCAGGTCCAGTGCGGTCAGCGACTTCTTCAGCTGGTACTCGGGTTCATCGGTGTCGGCGATCGACTGCTCGATCGATTTGGTGCGCAGCAGGCTCATTGGTCCTTCTCATGGGCGGTGGAGTCGCATCGGTGCGGACACCACGGGGAAGCCTGCAAACGCTAGGCCGAACTATGCTCCTGCATTGACAAGGGCCAACATTCGGGCAACGTTCGCCGCTGCTAGCCTCTTCGCATCCGTGTGGCCTGGGACCCGGGCGGGAGGAGGAAGTGATGCAGGGCTTCTTCGACTTCTTCGCCACGGTGTGGCTGGTGATCTGGGGCGTCCTCACCGGTGACGAGTCGATCGCTCCCTGGTTCGCCGCGCACCCGCTGACCCTTGAGTTGTCCTTCACGATCGCAGTCGTCGCAGGGATCTCGACACTCTTCGGTGACAGCGTCGTCCTCTTCCTCAACCGTGTCCGTGGGTGGCGTTTCGCCATCACCATGTTGCTGAACGCCCTTGGGTTCGTCCTGCTCTACGCCCTGCAGGCCTTCGTGATCGCGATCGTTGGGCCGCTCATCGTCGGCCACTCCCCCGGGCTGGCGACGGTGACACGCGGTGTGATGCTCGCGACGGCCCCGATGATCTTCGGCTTCCTTGTGCTGATCCCCTACCTCGGGCCGGCGATCGCCCGCGTCCTGCAGGCCTGGGGCCTGCTGGTGCTGTGGCTCGTCAACGAGGTGCTGTTCCAGACCGACGGGTGGACGGCACTGCTGATCACGGGGATCGGCTGGGGCGTCATGCAACTGCTGTCATGGTCCCTGTCGCGTCCGGTCGGCTGGATCGGTGACCGGATCTGGCGGCTTGCCACCGGCAAGCCATCGATGATGACCGGCCGCGACCTGCTCTCGGGTCACATGTTCATGCCCCTGGACTACCTGCCCGAACTGGAAGGCGAGAAGCGCTGATGCTCACCTCGCTCCTTGTCATCGTGCTGATCTTCATCCTGCTTGCGCTGACCATCGCACCCCTCGACGCCCTCGGCTGGTGGTCGAGCAAGGGCGCAGACGAGGCTGCGCAGACCGTCCAGGAGATCCTTGTCGAGGACGACGGCGACGACACCCCGGAGCCCTTCGACCACTACGTCGTCTACCTCTCCGGGATCGGGGCGATCGACGGCCACTCGATTCCGGAGGAGGAGCTGCCCCTCGTCGATGCGCTGAAGGCGTTACCTAACACCTGCGTCGTCTCCGACGTCTTCCCCTATTCGGTGACCAACAAGGGCCTCACCGGCCAGCGCACCCTGAGCTGGCTGTGGCGACGCATCGAGCAGGCCCGGCTGAAGAAGCCCGAGGCCCTCGCGGGGATGCTGGTCAACGGGCGCAACGCCATGCAGCTGTTCGTCAGCTCCGATCGCCGCTACGGACCGGCCTACAACCTGGGGACCGCCCGCGAGGTGGTGCAGGCGCTGCGCAGGCAGGGCTACCAGCTGGACGGCGGGAAGCCGGTGACCCTGATCGGCTGGAGCGGCGGCGCGCAGATCTCGATCGGGGCCGCCTGGTACCTGGGCATGGGGAAGATCCCGGTCCGTGTGGTGTCGATCGGCGGCATGATGTCCGATGATCCGGGCCTGGCCCGGGTCGACCACCTGTGGCACCTGCGCGGGTCGAAGGACGTGTTCGAGAAGCTCGGCGGCGTCATGTTCGCCGGACGCTGGCCGCGGGCAGTCTTCTCGCCCTGGAGCGATGCCCTGAAGGACGGGCGCATCGACATCGTCGAGCTGGGCCCGATGCACCACAACGGCAAGGAGCATTACTTCGACACCAAGACCGTCGCTCCCGATGGCAGGACCTACCTGCAGGTCACGATCGACGCCGTCGTCGCGGTGCTCACGCACCAACCGGTGAAGACGATCCCGAGCTGAGGCTCATGCTCCGGGAGAGGCCAGCCCGACCTTTGCCGCGAAGGTAGAGATGTGCTGGGCGACCAGCGCCGGTGCCCTGTCGTTCGCGCCGTGGCCCTGCCCGTGGAGCACCTCGACCGAAGCCCCCGGGATCGCGTCCGCGACCAGCCGCACCCTCTCGCCCAGGTGGGCCGGGCTGCGGTCGCCGGTGAGGAGGAGCGTCGGCGTGCGGATGGTCGCGTACTCGTCGAGGCGAGGGCCCAGCCTGGTGATCGCCTCCCAATCGTCGATCTGGCGCGCACCGAAGGTCCCGAGCTCAGGGGAGAACCGGGTCATCAGTCCGACGAGCAGCGCAAGCGGACGGCCGATCCGGACGGCATCGTTGAGGAAGATCCGGATCGCCCTGCCGGTGTGGCCGTCAGCGAGCGCTGCCCGCGACCGGGCGAGCGAGTCGGGACCACCCAGTGGCACGTCAGGGATCGGGGGCTCGTACAGCACGGCGCCCGCGAAGGCGCCCGGCAGCCCGAGCAGGGCCTCCAGCGCGACGACGGCCCCCGAGGAGTGGCCGACGAGGAGCACCGGCCCGGCAAGTGAAGCCACCACGGCAGCGACGTCGTCCACCTCGAGGCTGAAGTCGGTCGCGGGATCGGCAGGCAGCTCGGGTCGGTACAGCCGCCGCCGGATCCGCAGCACCCGGAAGTTCGGCGCCAGCTCCGCTGCCACCTTCGCCCACGGCGTCTCGTCGCTCATGCCGCCGTGCAGTACGAGGATCGCGGGGCCGGAGCCGTCTTCTGTGACAACGACGTCGACTCCGTCACTTGACCTGATCGTCATGTGTCCAGCCTAAGGAGCCGGTCCGACAGCAGGTGGCGCCAAGGGTGCCCTCCGGGTCGGCTCAGGGGCCCGACCCCGTCGCCTCCGCAGAACCGGTGGTTAGGGTGGTCGACGTGACGCAATGGTTCACGGAGAGCTTCCGCGCCGAGTTCGAGAAGCAGGCCGACCAGATCGGCCGCATCAACCTGGCGGTGTTCGGCAAGACCGGGGTGGGCAAGTCCACCCTGGTCAACGCCATCTTCGGCGAGCCTGTTGCCGTGACCGGTATCGGTGCACCTGTGACGATCGGCTCGCACCTCTATCTCGACAAGCGGGGCGCCCTCGGCGTGGTCGACACCCGTGGGCTCGAGCTGGGCCACGACGACGACCAGATCATCAAGGAGCTCACCAAGGCCATCAAGGAGAGCCGCGGCAAGCCCGTCAGCGAGCAGATCCACGTGGCCTGGTACTGCATCCGGGGCATGGACCGCCGCTTCGAGGACTTCGAGGAGCGGTTCATCCGCACCCTCGATGACCTCGGACTTCCGGTGCTCGTCGTGCTGACGCAGGTGCCGATGCGCGACGGTATGTACCACCCGGACGCGGTGGAGCTGGCGCGCCAGATCGAGGCGAAGGGCCTGCCGATCGTCGGCGGACGCCCGTTCATGACCTACGCGATGAGGGACCAGTTCTCTGGTCAGCCGTCCTACGGCTTGGTGGAGGTCCTCGGGGCCACGTTTCAGGTGGCTCCAGAGGCTGTCCAGGGAGCCCTCGTCGCAGCCCAGGCGATCGATGTGGAACTCAAGGCGAGCCAGTCGCACAAAGCCATCGCGGCGGCGGTGACGGCTGCCGCAGCTGCGGCAGCGATCCCGATCCCCTTCTCCTCAGCGGCGGTGCTCGTGCCCATCCAGCTGTCGATGATGGCCCGCATCGCCCAGCTGCACGGCCTCGGCCTGGACAAGTCGGCCCTGCTGGCCGTGGCGTCCACGTCGGTGGCCACGTCGGCCGGTCGCGCGGCAGCGTCCAGCCTGTTGAAGTTCATTCCCGGCGCCGGCAGCGTCGTCGGTGGGGTGATCAACGCCTCCGTCGCGTCGTCGTTCACCCTCGCCATGGGCCAGGCGTGGCTGGTGGTCTGCCAGAAGGCGTTCAACAAGACCCTGCCCGGGGTCGCCGGCAAGATCGACGGGGACGCGGTCAAGCGTCTGTTCGAGGAGGAGCTGGCCAAGCGCCTGCCCCACATTCGCCAGCGCAGCTAGGCGCCAGATCGACGACCCACCTCCACACGCCTCCTGGTCGGCCATAGCCCGGTAAGGAGCCAACGGGTGGCGTCCCGGCCTTGGCGTAGCGAGGAGATGGTTGGCAAGGACGAACGGACTACTGAGCGTGGACGACAGCACCTTTTTGCACACATGAGACGCGGCGTCTCACGCCTGTCCCGAATCGGCCTCATACGACGGTGTGTAGTAGCCGGTCTGGGAGGATGTGCTCATGAGTCAGCGAACCATTGGTGTTACCGAGCTCGTCCTTCGCGACGCTCACCAGAGTCTGATAGCGATCCGCATGGCCATGGAAGACATGGTCGACGCCTGCGAGGACATCGACAAGGCCGGCTACTGGAGCGTCGAGTGCTGGGGCGGTGCTACCTACGATGCATGCATCCGGTTCCTCAACGAGGACCCCTGGGAGCGTCTGCGGACGTTCCGCAAGTTGATGCCCAACTCCCGGCTGCAGATGCTGCTGCGGGGCCAGAACCTGCTGGGCTACCGCCACTACGAGGATGAAGTGGTGGAGCGTTTCGTCGACAAGTCGGCGGAGAACGGCATGGACGTCTTCCGCGTCTTCGACGCACTGAACGACCCGCGCAACATGGCGCACGCGATGCAGGCCGTCAAGAAGACCGGCAAGCACGCGCAGGGCACCATCTGCTACACGATCTCCCCGTTGCACACCACCGAGGGCTACGTGAAGCTCGCCGGCCAGCTGCTCGACATGGGCGCCGAGTCGATCGCGCTCAAGGACATGGCTGCACTGCTGCAGCCGCAGCCGGCGTACGACATCGTCCGCGGCATCAAGGAGACCTACGGCGAGAACGTGCAGATCAACGTGCACTGCCACGCGACCACCGGCGTGACGCTCGTCTCGCTGATGAAGGCCATCGAGGCCGGCGCCGACGTCGTGGACACCTCGATCAGCTCGATGTCACTCGGCCCGGGCCACAACCCCACCGAGTCCCTCGTCGCGATGTTGGAAGGCACCGAGTACACGACGAACCTCGACCCCGAGCGCCTGATCCGGATCCGCGACCACTTCGCAGCGGTGCGTCCGAAGTACAAGAAGTTCGAGTCGGCAACCCTCGTGGACACCGACATCTTCTCCAGCCAGATCCCTGGCGGCATGCTCTCCAACATGGAGAGCCAGCTCAAGGCACAGGGCGCCGGCGACCGGATCAAGGAGGTCATGGCCGAGGTTCCCCTGGTCAAGGCCGACTGCGGTCACCCGCCGCTGGTCACCCCGTCCAGCCAGATCGTCGGCACCCAGGCCGTGTTCAACGTCCTGATGGGCCGCTACAAGGTGATGACCGGCGAGTTCGCCGACCTGATGCTCGGCTACTACGGCGAGTGCATGGGCGAGCGCAACCCCGAGGTTGTCGCGATCGCGCAGGCGCAGGCCAAGAAGGAGCCGATCACGGTTCGTCCGGCCGACCTGATCCCGCCGGAGTGGGACAAGCTGGTCGACGAGGCCAGCAAGGCCCCGGGCAATGACGGCACGGACGAGGACGTACTGACCTACGCCATGTTCCCGCAGGTCGCCACATCGTTCTTCGCCACCCGCGACGAGGGTCCGAAGAACGTCGGCATGACCGACGCGGAGATGAAGGCCGAGGCAGAAGCCAGCAGCGGCGCAGCGAACGCGGTGCGCGGCCCCATCAAGTACAAGGTCTCCATGGGCGGTCGCGATCACAGCGTCACCGTCGAGATGGCGTGAGTGAGGACTCCATGAGCAAAAAGCCAATCACGATGAAGAAGCGCGTCGACGCCCTCCTCGAAGCACGCCTCACGGCGCGCCTGGGTGGCGGCGAGGCCCGGCTTCAGAAGCAGCGCGACGCTGGCAAGATGACGGCGCGGGAGCGGATCGACGCCCTGATCGACCCGGAGAGCTTCCAGGAGATCGGGCTGTTCCGCAAGAACCGCACGGTCACCTTCGGCATGGACACAGCGGACATGCCGGCGGACGGTGTCGTCACCGGCACAGCCACCGTGCTCGGACGCCCGGTGCACCTGGCCAGCCAGGACTTCACCGTCATGGGTGGTTCTGCCGGCGAGACGCACTCCATCAAGGTCGTCGAGATGATGAAGGCAGCGCTGGAGAACGGCACGCCCTTCGTCTTCATCAACGATTCCGGAGGCGCCCGGGTGCAGGAGGGCATTGACTCGCTCTCCGGCTACGGCAAGGTCTTCTACGCCAACGTTCTGCTCTCCGGTGTGGTGCCGCAGATCTCGATCATCGCCGGACCCTGCGCCGGAGGTGCGGCGTACTCCCCGGCCCTGACCGACTTCGTCATCCAGACCCGCAAGGCCCACATGTTCATCACCGGGCCGAGCGTCATCAAGCAGGTCACCGGCGAGGAAGTCACTGCCGATCGCCTCGGCGGCGCCGACGCCCACATGAGCGTCTCCGGCGTCAACCACTTCGTTGCCGACGATGACGCGCAGGCGATCCTGATCGCCAAGAAGCTGCTCAGCTTCCTGCCTGCGAACAACTCCGAGGACGCCCCGATGGTGGAGGGCGACTACAGCGTCGAGTACGACCCGTCGCTGCACGACGTCGTCCCGGCGGACGGCAAGCAGGGCTACGACGTCCGCGAGGTGATCGCCAAGCTCGTCGACTACGGCGACTTCCTCGAGGTCCAGGCCGCCTACGCGATGAACATCGTCGTCGGGTTCGCCCGGATCAACGGTCGCAGCGTCGGCATCGTCGCCAACCAGCCGAACCACATGGCCGGTGTGCTGGACATCAACTCCTCCGACAAGGGGAGCAAGTTCGTCCGGTTCTGCAACGCCTTCAACATCCCGATCGTCACGCTGGTCGACGTCCCCGGCTACATGCCCGGCGTCACCCAGGAGCACGGCGGCATCATCCGCCACGGCGCGAAGATGCTGTACGCGTACTCCGCTGCCACCGTCCCGAAGATCACCGTTGTGCTGCGCAAGGCCTACGGCGGCGCCTACATCGCCATGGCCTGCAAGGACCTCGGTGCAGACAAGGTGTTCGCCTGGCCGACCGCGGAGATCGCCGTGATGGGTGCAGAGGGTGCAGCCTCGATCGTGTTCAAGCGCGAGATCGACGCCGCCGATGACCCCGACGCCAAGCGCGAAGAGCTCGTCGAGGCCTACCGCAGCACGTTCTCCACGCCGTTCATGGCGGCCTCCCGCGGCCTGGTCGACGACATCATCGATCCGGGCGACACCCGTCGCAAGGTGGCCATGGCTCTCGAGCTGCTGGCCTCCAAGCGCGAGCTGCGGCCGGCCAAGAAGCACGGCCTCGGGCCGGTGTGATCGCCATGTCCCAGGATGCGGAACTGCTGGAGCTCGTCAAGTCGCTCACCGAGCGGATCGAGGGGCTCGAGATCAAGATCAAGGGGCTGGAAATCCGGACTTCTGAGGTGCCTGAGGAGACCCTCATTGCCATCGCTGCTGCGGTGGCCGCCTACCTCGGGCACCGTGCGAAGCGCCGTCAGCGGCACTTCACGAACGGACGGAACTGGACGTCGAACACTCGCCGCGCCCAGCACACTCACCACCCGCTGTACACGCGCTGAGAAGGAACACCAATGAAACTGAAAGTGACTGTCAACGGGATCCCCTACGACATCGAGGTTGACGTCGAGGAGCAGGAAGCTCCCCAGCTCGGCACCATCGTGATCGGTGGTGGCGGCGGCGGAATCGTCGCCCCGACCACCGCATCGGTGCAGGCTGCTTCGGCCAACGCCGTCGTCGCTCCGCTCGCCGGATCGGTTGCGAAGGTGCTCGTCGAAGAGGGCGAGGAGATCGCCGCCGGCCAGGTGCTGCTCATCCTCGAGGCCATGAAGATGGAGACCGAGATCACCGCGCCGAAGGCTGGCACCGTGGCCCGGATCCTCGTCGAGAAGGGCACGGCCGTCCAGGCCGGAGAAGGGCTCATCGAGCTCGACTGATCGAGTGCCGGCTGAGCCTCACGAAGCCCGCACAGTGGACCGAAACCGGCGACATCGCCGGGCTCGGTCCACTTTGCGTTGCGGGGGAGGGGGAGCGGGGGAGCCGGGTGCGGGGGGAGGGCTGGGTAGGGTGCCGCACATGGCACGCGTGGCGATGATCGGCCTGGGCCGGATGGGGTCCGGGATGGCTGGGCGGCTGCTGGCCGCCGGGCATGAGCTGGTTGTGGCGAACCGGACGCCGGAGCGAGCGGGAGTGCTCGTCGCCGCCGGCGCCCTGCTCGCCGGCTCGCCGGCGGAGGCCTGCGCAGGCGCCGAGGCCGTGATCGTGATGGTCAGCGACGACGAGGCCTCGCGCGCGGTGTGGGACGGACCGCAGGGAGCACTAGCGGGCCTGCCGGTGGACGCCTTCGCGATCGAGTGCTCGACCCTGTCGGCCGATCGCGTGCGGGAACTCGCCGCTGCCGCCGTTGCGGCGCGCCTGCGCTACGTCGACGCACCCGTCACCGGTCTTCCGGACGCGGCTGCGGCGGGGGAGTTGACCCTGCTGGTGGGCGCCGAGCCCGCCGACCTCGAAGCTGCCCGGCCGTTCCTGGAACCACTCGCTGCGCAGATCCTGCACTTCGGCCCTGTCGGATCCGGGACGGCCTACAAGCTGATCGTGAACCTGATCGGTGCCGTGCAGATCGCCGGGGTTGCGGAGGGCCTGGCGCTCGCCGAACGCGCGGGGCTCGACCTCGACAAGGTGGTGGCCGCGCTGGCGCTCGGGCAGGCCGCCAGTCCGCAGGTGGTGCGCAACAGCCGGCGGATGGCCGCGTCCGACCATGGCGAGAACGTGGTGTTCTCCGGACGCCTGCGGCGCAAGGATGCTGCCTACGCCATGGCCCTCGCCGAGGAGCTGGGCGTGGGTGCGCCGTTCGGACAGGTCGCGCTCGAGGGCCTGGACGAGCTGCTCACGACGGGCCTCGGTGATGCGAACGAGAGCGCCATCATCGAGGTCGCCCGCCGCCGCCTCCCCTGACCCGCTTCATCGGGGATGAAGCGGGTCAGGCGTAGGTACCGCGGAACACCTTGTGCTGGGCGGCCTGGGCCACCGGACGGATGGTCAGGCGATCGATGTTCACGTGGGCCGGACGGGTGGCCATCCAAGTGATCGCGTCGGCGATGTCGTCGGCGACCAGCGGGTCGGGAACGCCGTCGTAGACCGCGTCCGCCCTGCCCTTGTCGCCACCGAAGCGGGTGAGGGAGAACTCCTCGGTCGCCACCATGCCGGGGCTGATCTCCGTGATCCGCACCGGCTTGTCGAAGAGCTCCAGCCGCAGGGTGCCGGCGATCATCCGCTCGGCCGCCTTCGCGCCGCAGTAGCCCGCGCCGCCCTCGTACGGCCCGTCCGCCGCCACCGAGGTCACGAAGACGATGACCCCGCGGGCGGCGATGAGAGCCGGCAGCAGGGCGCGGGTGACCTTCTCTGTGCCGATCACGTTGACGGCGAACATCTTCTGCCAGGCGTCGGTGTCGGCGCTGGCCACCGGTTCGAGGCCGAAGGCGCCGCCGGCGTTGTTCACCAGCACGGCGAGTTCGAGGCCCACCTCCGCAGCGAGCGCTGCGATGTCGGCGTCGTCTGTCACGTCGCAACGCAATGCCCGTCCGCCGATCTCGGCAGCGAGCGCCTCGATGCGGTCGGTGCGCCGGGCAGCGCACACGACGTCGAAGCCCTCCGCCGCGAGCCTCCTGGCTGTAGCGGCCCCGATCCCGCTGCTGGCACCGGTCACAACTGCTATCCCACGCTGAGTCATGTGGCTGATTCTGCCAGCCTCGAACACCGGGGAGCCGCCACCCCCGCGGGCCGATAGGCTCAGATACATGACATCAACGCTGATCCTGCTCCGCCACGGTGAGAGTGAATGGAACGCCAAGAACCTGTTCACCGGCTGGGTGGACGTCGACATCAACGAGAAGGGCGTGGGCGAGGCCAAGCGCGGCGCTGAGCTGCTCAAGGCCGAGGGCCTGCTGCCCGATGTGGTGCACACCTCGGTGCTGCGGCGCGCGATCCACACCGCCTATCTGGCGCTGGACGGCTGCGACCGCCACTGGGTTCCGGTGCGTCGTTCGTGGCGCTTGAACGAGCGCCACTACGGCAACCTGCAGGGCAAGGACAAGGCGGAGACCCTCGAGGCCTACGGCGAGGAGAAGTTCATGCTGTGGCGTCGTTCCTACGACACCCCGCCGCCGCCCCTGGAGGCCGACAACACCTTCACCCAGTTCGACGACCCGCGCTACGCGTTCCTGCCGCCGGAGGCCCGTCCGTTGACGGAGTGCCTGAAGGACGTCGTCGTCCGCATGCTGCCGTACTGGTACGACTCGATCGTCCCCGACCTTCGGCTCGGCTTGGTGACCATCGTCGTCGCCCACGGCAACTCGCTGCGTGCGCTCGTGAAGCACCTGGACGGCATCAGCGATGCCGACATCGCCGGGCTGAACATCCCTACCGGCATCCCGCTGGTCTACGAGCTGGACGACGACCTTCGTCCGGTCACCACTGGCGGCCGCTACCTCGACCCCGATGCCGCAGCGGCAGCCATCGAGGCCGTGAAGAACCAGGGCAAGAAGTAGCCCTCACCTCCTGCAACACCCCACAAGCTGTGAGTTCTTCGCCGACCATGGCGACAACTCACAGCTTGTGTGGTTTCAGCGGCCGGGCGCGGTGGTCAGGGTGCGGCCGGTGAGGGCGAAGCCGACGAGGCCGCCCGCGGCGCACAAGGTGAGGTCGAACACGACGAACTGGAAGATCAGCAACGCGGAGGTCACGGGCCCGAGCGCCTCCTGTGCTGCCGCGACGGCAGCGGGGAAGGTGTCGGCGAGCGCCCAGTAGGCCAGCACGCCGTTCAGCGGCGCAGCGGCGATCACAAGCAGGATCAGCGCGAAGAAGGTGGCGGCGAACGCAAGGGCGGAGCGGGCGGCGTTGCGCGGTGGCCCTGCCCACAGGGTTGAAAGGGCGACGTAGAGGGCTGCGAGCGGGAAGTCGATGAACAGCGCGTAGATGACTTCGACGAGGAACAGCGTGAAGGGACCGAGCCGCGGTTGCAGCTGGGCGTAGGCCGGACCCATGACGACCGGCGCAGCGGCGATGGCGCAAAGGCTCAGGGTCACGGCGAGGACGATCCGCTTCACGGTGGCTGCGGACAGGCGTGTTCTCCACATGGAGAAGAATGCTAGCCCTATCCTCTCCATATGGAGAAACCGGTCCCCGGACGGCTCATCGATGCCGGTCTCGCACTGTTGGCGGACGAGGGTGCTGCCGGCGTCACCGTCCGCTCTGTGGAGGGAAGGGCCGGCGTGCCGCATGGCAGCGTCCGGCACCACTTCGGCGGTCTGGACGGGCTGCGTCACGCGCTGGTCGACGGGCTGCTGGCCCGGGAGGTGCCCGGTGACGAGCCCGTCGAGGAGGTCCTGCGCCGCTGGCTCGGCCCGGACGCGCCGATCGTGCGGGCCCGCTACGAGCTGATGCTGATGGCGTCCCGTGACGAGGGGCTGCGCACGAAGGTGCTCCAGGGTCGGCAGGTGTTCGTCGACGAGCTGGTTGGCCTTGGCGTGAGCCCTCTCGGCGCCCGGTCCCTGGTCGCAATGCTAGACGGCCTCGTCCTCGATGCCCTCCTGCGCGACACCGGCGACGTCGACCTCACCCTGTGGCAGCACGCTCTGGGCGCTGCCCTGCCCCCACCAACGCCACAAGCTGTGAGTTAGGCGCCGTACTCGGCGGACAACTCACAGCTTGTGGCGTTGGTGGAGGTGGAGGTCAGGCGACGGGCCAGTTCTCGCCTTCGGGGAGCAGGCCGGTGATCACGTAGATGACCCGGCTTGCCATGATCACGGCGTGGTCGGCGATGCGCTCGTAGTACCGGCCCAGCAGGGCGACGTCGACCGCCGCCTCCACCGAGTAGGGCCAGTCCTTGCTGAGCATGACCCGGAACTGGCTCTTGCGCAGCTCGTCCATCTCGTCGTCGCTGTCGGCGAGCCGACCCGCGTCGTGGGCGTTGCGTTCGCGCAGCGAGCGTCCGGCTGTCTGCACCATCTCCTGGGCCACCCGCGCCATCAGCGTGAAGTTCGGCACGAGTCCCTCGGGGACGGCGTGCTCCGGGTAGCGCAGCCGCGCGATCTTCGCGACGTGGGCCGCCAGGTCGCCCATGCGGGCGAGGTCGGCGATCATCCGCATCGCGGCGACGACCGTGCGCAGTTCCCCGGCAACCGGCGCCTGGCGCGCGAGCAGGGAGAAGCAGCGGGCCTCGAGCTGGTCGTGCAACTCGTCGATGCGGGAGTCGTCGGAGATCACCTGCTCCGCCGTGGCGAGGTCGGCCTCCAGAAGTGCGACCGTGGCGCGACTGACCGCTACCTGCACGGCTTCGCTCATGGCCACCAGATCGTTGACCACACTTTCCAGGCTCTCGTGGTAGTTGTCGCGCATCTGCCTCTTCCGTCCCGGGTCGCCGAAGGTCCGGCGCAACTGTCCCGTGCACAGGCTAGATCCCCGTCCGGCCCTTCGGCCCGCCTCTGTGCCAACGAAAGGTGAACAGTCGGTGAACCTTGGGCCAAGTTCACCCGGCCCGGACCCCAACGGGTGATCCGGTCACACGGGTGGCCCCTAGAATCCGAGGCATGACGCCCATCGCTTCGGCCCTGCTGGGCCTGGTGTTGGGTGCCGGGCTCGGGGCGCTTGCCGTCTGGGTGTGGGTGCGCCGCGCGGTGGCACGCTCCGCCGGACGCGTGGTCGAGCGCCAACACCTCACCGAGATGCTCGCGCCGCTGCGCGCAGCCGTCGCGGTCGTCTCCGACTCGGACTCCGTCCTTGCCTGCTCGACCTTCGCGAAGGACTGCGGCCTCGTTCGCGGCACCTCGCTGGGGCCGAAGGAGGTCGTCGACCTCCTCGCTGAAGCGAGGACGCACGGCGGCGCGGCCGAGCGTGACCTGCGGCTGCCGGCGGGGCCGGCGAGCCCAGCAGTCCAGCTGGCCGTGCGGGTCGTGCCCCTGAGCAACGGCGCCGCCGTTGTGATCGGCGAGGACCGCTCGGCAGACCTGCGGTTCAGCGAGACCCGACGCGACTTCGTCGCCAACATCACGCACGAGCTCAAGACCCCGATCGGCGCGATCGGCCTCCTGGCCGAGGCCGCCGACTCCGCTGTCGACGACCCCGAAGCCGTCCACACCTTCCTCGGCAAGCTGGCCAAGGAGAACCGGCGTCTCAACGAGCTCGTCTCGCAGATCATCGCGTTGTCCCGGTTGCAGGCAGAGGACCCGCTTCTCGCTGCCCACAACGTCGATGTCACCCGCCTCCTCGAGTCGTCGGTGGCGCGCTGCCGGGAGATCGCCGAAGCCGGCGGGATCAGCCTCTCGCTCGCAGCGGAACCGGGCCTTCAGGTGGTCGGCGACACCGACGAACTCGAGACGGCCGTCACCAACCTCGTGCAGAACGCCGTCGCCTACTCCGAGACCGGGGCACGCGTCGCGGTGACCAGCCACGGGGTCGGCGACATGGTCGAGATCCGCGTCTCCGACAACGGCATCGGCATCAGCAAGGCCGACCAGGCCCGGGTCTTCGAGCGGTTCTACCGGGTCAACACAGACCGCAGCCGCGCCAGCGGTGGCACCGGCCTCGGCCTGTCGATCGTCAAGCACGTCGCGAACGCCCACGGCGGCGAAGTCACCGTGTGGAGCAAGCTCGGCCAGGGATCGACCTTCACCCTGAGGCTGCCACGCAGCCAGGAAGGAGCCCCGGCATGACCAGGGTCCTGATCATCGAAGACGAAGCCAACTACCGCGAAACCCTCGGTTTCCTGCTGCAGAAGGAGGGCTTCGAAGTCACCGAGGCCGCCGACGGCACGGCAGGGCTCGCTGCCTATGACCGCCAGGGCGCAGACATCGTGCTGCTCGACCTGATGATGCCCGGGCTCTCCGGCACGGAGGTCTGTCGCCAGCTGCGTGTCCGTGGGCAGGTGCCGATCATCATGGTCACCGCACGCGACACCGAGATCGACAAGGTCGTCGGCCTCGAGCTCGGTGCCGACGACTACGTCACCAAGCCGTTCAGCCACCGCGAACTGGTTGCCCGCATCCGGGCGGTGCTGCGGCGCGGGTCCGACGTGGAGCTCGCCGCCGACGTGGTGGAGGCCAGTGACGTCCGGATGGACGTGGAGCGCCACGAGACCACCGTCAGGGGAGCACCGGTGCAGCTGGCCCTGAAGGAGTTCGAGCTGCTCGAAGTGCTGCTGCGCAACTCCGGACGCGTGCTGACCCGCGGCCAGCTGATCGACCGGGTGTGGGGTGCCGACTACGTGGGGGACACCAAGACCCTCGACGTGCACGTCAAACGCCTGCGGGCGAAGCTCGAGGCCGATCCGGCGAATCCCGTGCTGCTGGTCACCGTCCGCGGCCTCGGCTACAAGTTCAACGGCTGAGGTACCACCGAGTTGCCGGACTCTCGTCCGCCCCCGGGCGCATGAGATTCTGACAAGGCGGGTCTGGGGCGGCGGTTAGGGTTCCCCCTGTGACTGATATCACCGTCTTCTCGGGCCATGCCCACAAGGAATTCGCCGAGGAGATGTGCAGCATCCTCGGAGTGGAGCTGTCCGCCTCGCGGCTCTCGCGCTTCTCCAACGACTGCCTGCAGGTGCAGTTGCGGGCCAACTGCCGGCAACGCGACGTGTACATCGTGCAGCCCCTGGTGCCTCCGACGCAGGAGAACCTGATGGAGCTGCTGATGATGGTGGACGCAGCGCGCGGCGCCTCCGCTGCCCACGTCACCGTCGTCATGCCGCACTACGCGTACGCGCGTTCCGACAAGAAGGACGCCCCGCGCATCAGCATCGGTGGACGCCTGGTCGCGGACCTGATCGCCACTGCCGGCGCCAACCGGGTGCTGACCATGGCACTGCACGCCGAGCAGGTGCACGGCTTCTTCTCCATGCCGGTCGACCACCTCACCGCGCTGCCGGTGATCGCCCAGCACTACCGTAACCGTGACCTCAGCAATGCCGTCGTTGTCTCGCCCGACTTCGGCAACGCGAAGGACGCCAACCACTTCGCCCGCATGCTCGGCGTGCCGATGGCTGCCGGCTCGAAGCGCCGGCTGGCCGACGACACCGTCGTGATCGACGCCATCGTCGGCGACGTCGCAGGCAAGGACGTGATCATGCTGGACGACGAGATCGCCACCGCCGGTTCCGTCATCGAACTCATGGACACCGTCCGCAAGTACGGCGTGAAGTCCATCTCCGTCGCCTGCACCCACGGGCTGTTCTCCGGCAAGGCGCTCGAGCGCCTCAACGCCCAGACGGACATCACGGAGATCGTGGCAACCAACACCGTCCCCGCACCGGTCGGGCTCGACCGGCTGAACGTGATCTCGGTCGCCCCGATGTTCGCCGAGGCCGTGCGCCGGATCAACTGCGGCGAGAGCGTCTCCGGGCTCTTCTCCGACAAGACCACCTACGGCGAGTAGCCCTTCGGCCACCCTGCCCGCAGCCCGGACCGGGTGGGGAACCGTCCCCGACCTGGTCCGCTGCCACTGAATCCCGTCTCCCGGGCGCGCTGGTGCGCGCCCGGGCCTTGCCCTACCCGGGAGTCGGCAGGGCAACGCATAAGCAACTTTCCCAACAGGTTCCCACAATCTTGTGTCGCGTAGGGGTTGCAATCCCACCCAAAACAGGATAAAACAATACATATCAACATAGAAGTTGCCCGGAAGGGGTCCCAGATGTACGCAGAGGAGCGGCACCGCACGATCGTGAATCTTGCGCTGCGGTACGACCGGGTGTCGGTCGCCGACCTCGCGACACGGTTCGACGTCACAACGGAGACCATCCGCCGCGACCTGGACGCCCTCGACAAGCGCGGCATCCTTCGCCGGGTGCACGGCGGCGCAGTCGTCGCAGAGAACGTTGCGCTCGTCGAGACAGCCCTCACCGACCGCGAGCCCACCTTCGTCGCGCAGAAGACCCGCATCGCCCAGGCGGCGCTGAAGTACCTGCCCCATCCCGGATCGACCGTGCTGTTCGACTCCGGCACCTCGGTGGCACGACTCGCCGCAGCCGTCCCGCCGGGGACTCTGGGCACGGTGGTCACCAACTCCGTCCCGGTCGCAGCACAGCTGGCAGCAGGCAACGCCGGCACCCAGGTGCACCTGCTCGGCGGCCGCGTCCGCGGCATCACGCAGGCGACGGTCGGCGGCGAGACCGTGGCAGCACTCGGACGCCTGCGCTGCGACGTCGCCTTCATCGGCACCAACGGCGTCACGATCCGTCACGGGTTCTCCACCCCTGACCCGGACGAGGCAGCGGTGAAGGAAGCCATGGTCGCCACAGCCCGTCGGGTTGTCGTCCTCGCCGACAGCTCCAAGGTGGGCGTCGAGCTGCTGGTCACCTTCGCCCCCCTCTCCGCCGTCGACGTCCTGATCACGGACGACGGCATCTCCGCCCACGACAAGGCAGAACTCACAGCTGCGGGAATCGAGGTAGTAGTCGCATGATCGTCACGCTCACCGCCAATCCTTCGCTGGACCGCACCGCCAGCCTCGACAGGCCCCTTGCCCGCGGCGAGGTGCACCGCGTCAGTTCCGTCACCGTCGAGCCGGGCGGCAAGGGGATCAATGTCGCCCGCGTCGCGCATGCCGCGGGCCACCCGGTGCGGGCCATCCTCCCCGCCGGCCTCAGCGACCCGATCCTGCACGGCCTGGACGAGCTCCGCGTCCCGTACCGCACGGTGCCGCTCGCCGAGGGCGTCCGGACCAACCTCACCCTCACCGAGCCGGACGGGACCACGACCAAGATCAACGAGCCGGGGCCGAGCCTCGACTCCGAGTCGATCGAGAAGCTGGCCCACCTGCTCGTCCTCGAGTCCGAGCGGGCCGACTGGGTGGTGCTGTCGGGATCACTTCCCCCCGGCGTGCCCGCCGGCTGGTACGCCGACCTCGTGCGGGCGCTGCGCCCCTGGGGTTGCCGGATCGCCGTCGACACCTCCGACGCACCGCTGCTCGCCCTCGCGGCGCAGTTCCCCGATGCAGCCCCCGACCTGCTGAAGCCCAACTCCGAGGAGCTCGCCCAGCTCACCGGGGCCGACCCGGAACTGCTCGAGGCCGCGGCAGCCGCCGGCGACCCGAGCGCCTGCGTCGAGGCGGCGCGCACGCTCGTCGCACGGGGAGTGGGTGCCGTGATGGCCACCCTCGGCGGTGCCGGTGCCGTGCTGGTCACCGCTGACGGCGCCTGGTACGCCACCCCGCCGCCGATCACCCTGCGCAGCACCGTTGGTGCGGGCGACTCCTCGGTCGCCGGCTACGTGCTGGCCCACACCCGGGACCTCAGCGCCCCGGACCGGCTCCGGCTCGCCGTCGCCTACGGCTCGGCCGCCGCCTCCCTTGCCGGGACGGCGCTCCCGCGCCCCGAACAACTCAATACCTCCGCCGTCATGGTCACTGACGTCGGCTGACACTGCCCACCATGCCCACTGTGCCCACCCAGAGAGAAGGAACGACCTTGTCCGAACCGCTCATCACATCCGAGCTCGTCCTGCTGGACGCAGACCTCGGCAGCACCAAGACGGAGGTCATCAACGCGATGGCTGCTCTCGTCGCAAAGACTGGACGGGCCGATGAGGCCGGCCTGGCCGCAGACGCCCTCGCCCGTGAGGAGAAGGCCGTCACCGGGCTCGGCGGCGGGATCGCCATCCCGCACTGCCGCTCCGCAGCCGTCCACACCAACACCCTCGCCTTCGCACGGCTGAGCCCCAAGGTCGAGTTCGGTGCCGCTGACGGCCCGGCCGACCTGGCGTTCATGATCGCAGCCTCCGAGGGTTCCGATGACGCGCACCTGACCCTGCTGGCCATGCTGGCCCGCTCGCTGATGCGCTCGGAGTTCCTCGAGGGCCTGCGCAGTGCCACCACCCCGCAGCAGATCGTCGACCTGGTGAACCAGGCCACGCGCCGGTGCGGAAGCTCTTCGGCAAGCAGCCGTCGCCCCCGCAGCAGCGGCCACGGTCCCAGCCTCCGGCAATGAGCCGCCGTTCAAGCTCATCGTCGCCGTCACCGCGTGCCCCACCGGCATCGCACACACCTTCATGGCCGCCGACGGCCTCGAGCAGGCCGGCAAGGCCGCAGGCATCGAGATCCACGTCGAGCCGCAGGGTTCCGGCAAGGTCGAGTGGCTCGACCCGCCCTCATCGCCCGGGCGGACGCTGCCATCTTCGCCACCGATGTCCCCGTGCGTGACCGCGAGCGGTTCGCAGGCCTCCCGGTGATCGAGGGCGGCGTCAAGCGGGCCATCAACGAGCCGGCGAAGCTGATCGCCGAGGCCCTCGTCGCAGCGGACAACCCCAACTCCCGCAAGGTGGCCGGCACGGCCTCCGCCGGCACGGCCGAGTGCCGGCGGCGGTTCGCAGCTGAGCATCGGGAGGCGCGTCCAGCAGGCCCTGATGACCGGTGTTTCCTACATGATCCCGTTCGTCGCAGCCGGTGGTCTGCTGCTGGCGCTTGGTTTCCTGTTCGGCGGGTTCGACATCGCGCTGTCGCCCGGGGTCAACGGTGCCCGTGCCTGCACCCAGCTGACCTGGCTCAGCGCCGACGCCTGCCAGGCCGGCATCGACGGCGGCAAGTCGATCGGGGCACTGGCGATCTCCGCCGGTTGGGGCGCAGGGCTCGACTACCTCGGCGCGGTTCTCTTCGCCATCGGCGGGGCCGCCTTCGGCTTCCTCGTCCCGGCACTCTCCGGCTACATCGCCTACGCCCTCGCCGGGCGTCCGGGCATCGCTCCCGGCTTCGTCGGCGGCGCGATCTCCGTCACCCTCGGCGCCGGCTTCATCGGCGGCCTGATCACCGGCCTCCTCGCCGGCGTGATCGCCCTGTGGATCTCCGGCTTCAAGGTGAAGCGCTGGCTGGCGGGCCTGATGCCGGTCGTGATCATCCCGCTCGTCGTGACGGCCATCGTCGGTGGCCTGATGTACTTCCTGCTCGGCGCGCCTCTGGCCAACCTTACGAAGGCGATGCAGGACGGGCTCACCGGGATGTCCGGCGGCTCGGCGGTCTTCCTCGGAATCGTCCTCGGCCTGATGATGTGCTTCGACCTCGGTGGCCCGGTGAACAAGGCGGCCTACTTGTTCGCGACTGCTGGACTGTCCGCCGCGACAGCTGCCAACTTCAATGTGATGGCAGCCGTCATGGCAGCCGGCATGGTGCCCCCGCTGGCGATGGCGCTGGCCACCGTCGTACGCAAGAAGCTGTTCACAGAGGTGGAACGCGAGAACGGCGCTGCGGCCTGGCTGCTGGGCGCATCGTTCATCTCCGAGGGCGCGATCCCGTTCGCAGCAGGCGACCCGCTGCGCGTGATCCCGTCCATGATGGTCGGCGGGGCGGTGACCGGGGCGCTGAGCATGGCTCTTGGCGTCGGCCTGCGGGCACCGCACGGTGGCATCTTCGTCCTGTTCGCCTTCCAGCCGCTGCCGTTCGCCATCTTCGGCTTCCTGATCAGCCTTGTCGCGGGCGTTCTCGTCGCGGCGGCAGCAGTGATCACGATGAAGACTGTGTGGCCGAAGAAGGAGGTCGCTGCGATCGCATGATCAGCGCGTGACTCAGGGCCTGCCGGGAATCCCGGCGGGCCCTGAGTTGTTTGCACATGGGTCTGGCAAGGAGTGATTCTGGCGCCGGTCCCGGGCCTTGCCGGAAGCACAGAACCGATTGTCTGTCAAGACCCCAATGGGCCTCTGGCTAGGAGAGACGTACCGGATGTCGGTGGGGACGTGCTAGACTTGGAAGTCGGGAAAGGTGGTCAAAGCTGTTATGACGTTCACAATCGGTGAAACGGTGGTCTACCCCAATCATGGTGCGGCAGTCATCGAAGCTCTGGAAACCCGAAAGATAAAAGGCGAGGATCAGCTCTATCTGGTGCTGCGCATCGTGGGCCAGAACGATCTGGTGGTCCGCGTTCCCGCCTGCAACCTCGATCTCGTCGGTGTTCGCGACGTCGTGGACGCAGACGGTCTCGAACGGGTTTTCACTGTCCTGAGGGCGCCCCACGCTGAGGAGCCCACCAACTGGTCACGCCGCTACAAGGCGAACCTCGAGAAGCTGCATTCCGGCAACGTGCTCAAGGTGGCAGAGGTCGTACGCGACCTGTGGCGCCGCGAGAAGGAACGCGGCCTGTCTGCCGGCGAGAAGCGCATGCTCGCCAAGGCACGGCAGATCCTGGTCTCTGAGCTCGCGCTCGCAGAGAAAGTCGCGGAGGACCGCGCCGAGGTGCTCCTCGACGAGGTACTCGCTTCCTGAGCCTGCCAACGGCACACTTCTTCATATGGAACCGGTCGTCGCCCTCGTGGTGGCGGCCGGTTCTGGTTCCCGTCTCGGTGGGGACATCCCCAAGGCCCTGCGCGAGCTCGACGGGCGCCCGCTGGTCAGCCACAGCCTTGAAGGCCTTGCCGCGGGCGGTGTCGACCGGGCTGTGATCGTGATCGCTCCCGGCCTGGACGACGACTTCGCCGGCGTCGTTGCCGGCTCACCCATCCCCGCTCGCTGCGTCCACGGCGGCGCGGAGCGGCAGGATTCCGTACTGAACGGACTGGCAGTGATCGCTGCGGATCCCGACCTCTCCGACGCGCGCTACGTGCTGGTGCACGATGCCGCCCGGGCGCTCGTGCCCGCGGACGTCGTCCGGCGGGTGATCGAAGCCCTTGTCGGTGGCGCCGTGGCTGCCATCCCCGTGCTGCCGGTGGTGGACACGATCCGCGAGGTGACGGCCACCGGCTCCGCTACCGTCGACCGGAGCCGGCTCCGCGCCGTCCAGACCCCGCAGGGGTTCGCCCGTGACGTGCTGGAGCGGGCGCACCAACTGGTGGCCGACCAGGGCCTCCAGGTCACGGACGACGCGGCAGCCGTCGAAGCTCTCGGCCACCCCGTCGTTCTCGTACCGGGTGACCGTGAGGCCCTCAAGGTCACCGAACCACTCGACCTGCTGTTCGCAGAGGCCATCGTCAGGAGTCACGCATGAGCATCAGGGTCGGTATTGGCTCCGACACCCACGCCTTCGCACCAGGCATCCCGCTGTGGGTCGCCGGCCTGGAGTTCCCCGGGGAGCCGGCCGGGCTCCACGGGCATTCGGACGGGGACGTGGCTGCGCATGCGGCCTGCGACGCCCTGCTCTCGGCAGCGGGACTCGGAGATCTCGGTAGCAATTTCGGCACCAGCCGGACCGAATGGGCGGGCGCGAGCGGCACGGCCTTCCTCACGGAGACGGTCGCACTGCTGAACGCCGCGGGATTCCGGGTGCTCAACGTCGCCGTCCAGGTGATCGGCAACCGTCCCCGGCTGGCCGAGCGCAGGAGCGAAGCGGAAGCCGTCCTCTCTGCCGCCGTCGGTGCGCCGGTGAGCATCTCGGCGACCACGACGGACGGGCTCGGCCTCACCGGGCGCGGCGAGGGTCTCGCCGCCATCGCGACAGCCCTGGTCAGCCAGGACTGAGCAAGCCCCGCTCAGCGGACGGCGGTCTCCGGAGCGGTGTAGGTGTTGCACTTGCCGATCAGGGAGTTCTGCTGCCCGGTCGTGAACCACTTCTTGCGGTTCTTGCCCAGACCGTGGTCGCCGTCGTAGTTGGCCTTGCCGGTGAGCACATCGTCGCCGAGGTTGTACATGACGTCCTGCAGGTTCGCGAGGTTGTCGTTGGTGAGCCCGGACGACGCGCCGACGGCGACCGTGAACATGCCGGAGAGGCAGTCGGCCTGCACCTCGAGGCGGCGGGAAAACACCTTCGCTGCTACGCCGGACGACTTCTGCTCCCAGGCCATCGACGCGATCAGGATGCCCGAGCGTGCCTGGATCGTGTGGCCGAACTCATGGGCGAGCACGGCCTCGACGACGAACGGCGCCTTCTGCTGGTCGGCGGGGAAGATCTTGTACAGCGGCTTGGCGTAATAGATGTGCTGGTCAGCGGCGCAATAGACGGCGTTGACGTCGTCCAGCGAGCCGCAGCCGGTGGTGATCGGCTCGGTGTACACCGTCACCGGCGGACGGGGGAGCTGGAAGCCCGCCGACTCCATGGGCCCCGACCACACCCGCCACAGGCAGGCGGTCAGCCCGTTGAGGTGGTCGGTGAGTTCGGTGACGGAAGCCGTGGTGATGTCGATCTGTGGCACCGCGCAGTTGGTGGGGATCGGTGCGGCCTGGTCGTAGACCTTGTTGGCGGTGAGCCAGTCGGTGGCCTCGCCGTAGGTCTCCGGTTGCGGGACCGGGGGCGGGGAGAAGTCCGGTGCGGGGACGGCGACGGGCGGCTCGACAGTCTGTGAACCGGTCGGCTGTGCGAGAGGGCCGTCACCGCCGCCGCCGAGGTACTGGACAAGTGAGATGGCGAAGAAGCCGAGGCCGACCACGACGACCAGCCCCAGCAGGAGTGCGCGGAACGGGCTGCCGCGCTTGGGGCCGCCCGGGACCTGCGGACGGTTCGCCGGCGGGAAGCCTCCCGGCTGCCCATAGGTGGGCTGGCCGAATTGTGCCTGTGGGTAGGCGGCGGCCTGCGGATAGGGCGCCTGCGCCGGCGGGTAGCCGGCGGGCGCCTGTGGCTGCGGGTACAGCGGCTGTCCAGCCGCTGGCGCACCCCATGCCTGCGTCGGCCGGTTCCAGCCCGGCTGTCCCCATTGTTGACCGCCCTGGCCGGGCTGCTGGCCCTGCGTCCCCCACTGCTGCGTCACGCGGGCAGCCTAGTTGCAACCCGGGCCCCAGCGGCAGTACCCGGACACTCCGCAGAGCGCAGGTCCGGAATCCTCGAGAAGCCCTCTGGCGCACGGCCACGGCGGCACTAGTGTGTGTCGTGCCTGCTCGGCCAACGGCCGGGTAGTGCGCGTGCACTGACCTTTGCGCCAGCGAACAGGAGCCGGAATGGCATCGAATGTGACGGGTCGTCAACGGCTTGCGGCGATCGCCGTCCTTGCCCTCGGCCTTCTGGCTCTCCTCGCACCGACAGCGCGGGCCGCCGACGTGGTGAAGACCTACGCCGTCGCAGCAACCATCAACGCCGACGGCAGTCTCGCCGTGACGGCGACGATGACCTTCGACGGCGGTGCCCCGGACGCGATCGAGCAGCGCCTCGGCACGGTCACGCGCACCCGCGACAACATGGAGTACCGCTACCAGATCACGGACATCACGGCGAAGGCCGGCAGCAAGACCCTCGTCGTGTTGAGCACCGTCGGCCCGCGGTCGACAACGCTGAGCATCCCCAGCGCGGGGGCGACCGACCCGGTGGAACTGAGCTACGTCGTGCGCGGCGCTGCGATCGCCACCGACGGTGACACCACCACCGTCCAGTGGCCGCTGCTGCAGGGCCTGAGCCTGCCGGTGTCGACGTTCGACGCGAAGGTCGCCGTGCCTGCCCTGTTCACCTCTGTCGACTGCGCCGCCGGCGCACCGGAGACGCCAGGGACCTGCACCTACTACGGCGGTGGCACCCACGATTCGCCGAGCCCGTTCTTCCACGACGAGGCGCGGGCGGCCGGTGATGTGGTCGTCGCCATCGTCCGCTTCCCCACCAGTGCGGTTGCCGTGAACCAGGACCTGCGTGAGGTGTGGACGCTGGATCGCGCGTTCTCGGCTGAGCCGCTCCCGCTCGGGATCGCCGCCGGCCTGCTCGTACTCGGTGCCCTTGCGCTGTGGACCGCCCGCCGTCGCATCGGCAGTGACGCCGGTGCCGGCCTCGAGCCGACCCCCGTTGCCGAGTTCCACCCGATCGGGCCCGGCCAGAGCGAGTTCCGGGTGCTGGACGGCGTCCGTCCCGGCGCGGTGGGCACGCTCGTCGACGAGCGGGTCGACCCGATCGACGTCACCGCAACGCTGCTCGACCTGTCCGTCCGCGGCCACCTGCGGATCACGGAGATGGCTCCCGAATCGCCGCACGCCCCCACCGACTGGACGTTCTCGCGCCGCGCCAGCACGGATCCTCTGCTGGGTTACGAGCACACCCTGCTCGACGCCGTCGCGCCCGTGCAGGGCGACCCCGTGAAGGTGTCCAACCTTGCGGGCAGCGTCGGGTCAGTGATCGGGAAGATCCAGTCCGAGCTGTACGACGAGGTCGTCGCCCGCGGCTGGTTCGCCCGCCGCCCCGACGCCACCCGCAACCGCTGGAGCCTGATCGGCTGGGTCTCGCTGGCAGCCGCCGTCGTGATCACGGTCCTGCTGGCTGCGTTCACCCGCTTCGGGCTCACCGGCCTCGCGCTGGTGGCCATCGCCCTCGGCGTCCTCTTCGTCGCGCAGGAGATGCCGGCCCGGACGGCGTCCGGCACTGCAGTGCTCGGTGGCCTGGACGCGCTGCGTGGCAGCTTGCTCACCCAGCCGGTGGACACCCTGCCGGCGGGTCAGGGACTGGATCAGTTGTCGTCGATCCTGCCGTACGCCATCGTCATCGGAGGCAAGGACCGATGGCTGCAGGCCATCGCAGCGACCGACGACGACGCTGAGGACGACTCCACCGACCTGGACTGGTACCACGGACCGGCGGGCTGGCAGCTGAAGGACCTCGGGGCATCGCTGGCGAACTTCGTCACGACCGTGCAGGGAACTCTGTTCAGCCGCTGAGCCGGTCGGCCGCCGCCTGACTCAGGCGACAACCACCTGGATGCCGGCGTTGCGCAGGGCCTCCACGGACTCCTCGCCGATCCCTGCGTCCGTGATCACGCCTGTCAGTTCCAGCAACGGCAGGACGGTGACGAAGCCGGCGCGTCCGTACTTGGAGGAGTCGGCCAGCAGCCAGGTCTCCTCCGCGCGGGCGTGCATGGCACGGATCACGTCGGCGCCGTCAGCGAATTGGGTGGTGAGGCCGCGCTCCGCCGTGAAGCCGTCGGTGCCGATGAAGGCACGCCGGACGTTGAAGTCGGCGATCGTGCGCAGCGCGCCATAGCCCACCAGCGATTCGGACTCGGCATGGAATTGGCCGCCGGTGAGGAGCAGCCGGAGGGCGGGATTGAGCCGGGCTGCGGCGAAGGCCAGCGTGGAGTTGGTCACGACCTGCACGCCGCTGCGTCCGGTCAGGTGCCTGATCACCGCAGCGGTGGTGGTGCCGGCCTCCAGCATGATGCTGTCGCCATCGCTGACGAGACCTGCGGCTGCCTGGGCGATGCGGTCCTTCGCCGCGGCGTTGTGCCGCTGGCGCTCGAGCACCGATTGGAAGCTGCTGGCCTGCGCGCCGCCGTGGGTGCGGGACAGCAGGCCGCGTCCCTCGAGGTCGCGCAGGTTCGCGCGGACCGTCACCTCCGACACGCCGAGGTCGCGGGAGAGCGCTGAGACCGAAAGGCTGCCGTCGCGGGCCAGCCGATCGAGGATGTAGGCCTCACGCGTCCGCTTCTCCGCCATCTCGTCCTCCCGGTCTAGGCTGCCAACGATTGCCTCTTCGGTTGGAGTTTCCCATGCTTCGCGTCGCCACCATCGGCACCAGCTGGATCACCCGTCAGTTCGCCTCCGACGCTGCGCTCGTCGGCGACATCTCACTGGCCTGCGCGTACTCGCGGGACGCGGCCCGCGCGGCCGAGTTCGCAGCAGGGATCGGTGCGGCTGCGTCCACCGACGACCTGCCGGGCATGCTCGCATCGTCCGACGTGGACGCGGTCTACGTCGCCAGCCCGAACAGCGCGCACCTCGGGCAGGCGCTGGCTGCTGTCGAGGCAGGCAAGCACGTGCTGGTGGAGAAGCCGGCAGCGTTGACCGCTGCCGACTTCCGGGCGTTGAGTGACGCGGCCAGGGCCCACGGGGTGGTGGCCCTTGAGGCCATGCGCACCGCCTACGACCCGGGCCTTGCACTGGTGGCGTCGCTGCTCGGTGAGTTGGGCGTGCTGCGGCGGGCGTCGCTGCGCTACTGCCAGCGCTCGTCCCGCTACGACCAGGTGCTCGCAGGTGAGCGGGTGAACATCTTCGACCCGGCCCTGGGTGGTGGGGCCCTGAACGACATCGGCTACTACTGCGTGAGCGCCATGGTCGCCCTGTTCGGCGAGCCGGGCCAGGTGGTGGCGCGCTGGGTCACCGTCCCTGGTGGTGCGGACGGCGCGGGCACGGCCGTTGCCAGCTACCCGGGGCTCGTTGTCGACCTCGGCTGGTCCAAGATCACCGCGTCCAGCCTGCCGAGCGAGATCGAGGGGGAGCGTGGCTTCCTCACGATCGACCGGATCCACAGCCCGCGGGCGCTGCGCCTGACCCGGCTCGACGGCACCACCCAGACCCACGAGGTGCCCGGCCCGGAATTCACCCTCGCCTACGGCATCCAGCGCTTCGTCGACCTCTGCCGGGAGGCTGGCGACGCCACAGCCGACCACGCCCGCACCCTCGGAGCCCTCCGCGTCCTCGGGGCCATCCGCGCCTCGGCCCGGGTTGGGGACGGTTCCTGACTCGGTCCAAGCGGTTGGCGGATATTGGGGACGGTTCCCTTTTCCCGCCACTTCCGCGACGATCTGCTGCGCTGTGGCGGGAAAGGAGAACCGTCCCCAATCCCCGCCAGAGACCGCGGCTCAGGGCGTGGTTGCTAAAGGACGAGGCCCGGGTAGAGCGGGTTGGCGTCCAGCAGTTCGGAGGCCTGCGCGTGCGTGCGGGCTGCGATGCCCTCGGCAAGGGTGTACTTGGCCTTGCCGGGGGCACCGGCAGCAGTGGCGACCGGCGTGGTGTTCGCCAGCACGGCGGTGATCAGCTCCGCGACCTTGTCGAACTCGGCAGCACCGAAGCCGCGGGTCGTCAGCGCCGGGGTGCCGATGCGGACGCCGGTGGTGTACCAGGCGCCGTTGGGATCGTTCGGCACCGAGTTGCGGTTGGTGACGATGCCCGAATCCAGCAGTGCCGACTCGGCCTGCCGTCCGGTGAGGCCGAAGGAGCCGACGTCCAGCAGCACGAGGTGGTTGTCTGTGCCGCCGGTCACGAGGTTCACGCCGCGCTTGAGCAGGCCGTCCGCGAGGGTCTTGGCGTTGTCGGCCACGGCCTGCGCGTAGGTCTGGAACGCGGGCTGGCGGGCCTCGGCGAGGGCGACGGCCTTGGCGGCCATCACGTGGCCGAGAGGGCCGCCGAGCACCATCGGGCAGCCCCGGTCGACGGCGGACGCGTACTCCTGCGTGGCCAGCACGAGGCCGCCTCGCGGGCCGCGCAGTGACTTGTGCGTTGTGGTCGCGACGACGTCGGCGTAGGGGATCGGGTTCTCCTCGCCGGTGAAGACCTTGCCGGCAACGAGGCCTGCGAAGTGCGCCATGTCGACGAAGAGGGTGGCGCCCACCGCGTCCGCGATGTCGCGCATCTTCGCGAAGTTCACCCGGCGCGGGTAGGCGGAGTACCCGGCGACGAGGATCAGCGGCTTGAACTCGCGGGCGTCGGCGAGCAGCTTGTCGTAGTCGATCAGCCCGGAGTCGGGATTGGTGCCGTACGAGCGCTGCTGGAACATCTTGCCCGAGATGTTGTGGCGGAACCCGTGTGTGAGATGGCCACCGGCGTCAAGGCTCATGCCCATCACCCGCTGGGTGTTGAACTCCCGTCGCAAGGCCTCCCAGTCTTCCTCGGCGAGGTCGTTGACGGTCTTGGCGCCGAGGCGCTCGAGCGTCGGCGACTCGATGCGGTGGGAGAGGATCGCCCAGTAGGCCACAAGGTTCGCGTCGATGCCGGAGTGCGGCTGCGCGTAGGCGTACTCGGCGCCGAACAACTCTCGCGCGTGCTCCGCTGCGACCGACTCGACTGTGTCGATGTTCTGGCAGCCGGCGTAGAAGCGGTGCCCGACGGTGCCCTCGGCGTACTTGTCGCTCAACCAGGTACCCATGGTCATCAGCACGGGCAGCGAAGCGTAGTTCTCGCTGGCGATCAGCTTCAGGGACGACCTCTGGTCGGCGAGCTCTGCGCGCGTCGCCGCGGCGATGCGGGGCTCGACGGCCTCGATCACGCTCAGGGCCTGGCTGTAGATGGACGATGCGGTGCTGGCGAGATCGGACACGGGCACTCCTGGGTTCGAGGACCGGGCAACTCTATCGAGTCACCCCGTCAGCACCTCGTCCCTTCCGCGTTGGCAGACGGCCGTCCATGCGCGGACCGAGTCGGGGACGGTTCCAGATCCGCGTCACTCAGGTTCGCTTGACGTGGGGTGCACCGAATCGGGACGGTCCCCATAGTTTCGAGTCCAGCCTGCCCAAGGCCGACGGCTTGGTTGCGCAACGTTTCAAGTGCGCTCGTGCCGTCCATTGTCGAGACACCGCCACCGTCGCCTCTTTTTGCTTGTTGCTAACGGTTTCGTAACGAAGCTTGACTGTGCAGGAGGCAACCCATATCGTTTCAACGTCGTATGAAACGATTCATACCGAGGAGCACAATGACGTTGCATCCGGACGAGGGATCTCCCTTGCCACGCGCCGCGAACGAGCCGGTGATTCCACTGCTCACCCTCATTGGCGCAGCCAAGACCTTCGGCCCGGTCGTGGCCCTGGGCGACGGAGAGATCGAGATCCTTCCCGGTGAGATCCATGCTCTCGTCGGCGAGAACGGCGCCGGCAAGTCGACCCTGGTGAAGATCCTTGCCGGCGTCTACCACCCCGACGCAGGGGATTTCGCCGTCGACGGCAAGCCCGTGCAGTTCCGGGGTGTCGCGGACAGCAAGGCTGTGGGGATCTCCGTCATCTACCAGGAGCCGACGCTCTTCCCCGATCTCACTGTCGCCGAGAACATCTTCATGGGACGCCAACCGAGGGGTCGGATGGGGTTGATCGACCGTGGTGCCATGCGGGAGGCGGCCGCTGAGCTCTTCGCAACCCTCGGGGTGCCGATCGATCCCGATCGGGTGGCCGAGGGCCTCTCCATTGCGGATCAGCAGATCATCGAAATCGCAAAAGCCATCTCGATTCAGGCAAAGGTCCTGATCATGGACGAGCCAACCGCAGCGTTGTCCGGGGTCGAGGTCGACCGGCTGTTCAGCGTGGCACGGAACCTTCGCGACGCAGGCAGCGGGATCCTGTTCATCTCGCACCGTTTCGACGAGGTCTTCAACCTGTGCGACCGGATCACGGTCATGCGGGACGGTCGCTACATCGCCACCCATCACACCGCGGACGTCACGATCGACAAGATCGTCAAGGAGATGGTGGGCCGCGACATCGACCAGCTCTTCCCGAAGGTCGTGGCTGAAGTGGGCAACCCGATGCTCGAGGTGACTGGACTCAGCCAAGCAGGCGTCTTCCACGACATCGACTTCGAAGTGCGTGCTGGCGAGATCGTTGCGCTGGCCGGCCTTGTCGGCTCCGGTCGCACGGAAGTCGCCCGGGCCGTGTTCGGGGTAGACCCGTACGACGCCGGCAAGGTCGTTGTGAACGGCCGGCCGCTGCGGCCACACAGCTCCAAGGCTGCGATGGCTGCTGGTATCGGCCTCGTGCCGGAGGACCGCCGCAAGCAAGGTCTGGTCATGGACCTCAGTGTCGCAAGGAACGCCACTCTGACCCTGCGGCATGCGTTGGCCAGAATGGGCATCATCAGCGGGCGCAAGGAGCGGATCCTCGCCGCCGAATGGACGAGGACCCTGCAGGTGAAGGCCGGATCACTCGACAACGAGGTCTCCACACTGTCCGGCGGCAACCAGCAGAAGGTGGTTCTCGCAAAGTGGCTCGCAACCAAGCCGAAGCTGCTGATCGTCGATGAGCCCACTCGTGGAATCGATGTAGGCACCAAGAGCGAGGTCCACCGGCTGCTGTCGGACCTTGCTGGACAAGGAATCGCCATTCTTATGATCTCCTCCGAGCTCCCCGAAGTGCTGGGCATGGCGGATCGCGTCCTCGTCATGCATGAAGGTCGGATCACCGCCAACCTCTCCCGCGCGGAGGCGACTCCGGAGAGCGTCATGCGCGCCGCCACAGCCTCCGTCGAGGCCACAGCGTGAACAGGGTCTGGAGCGTCCTTCGCTGGCGCGAATTCCCGGTCGCATTTGCGTTGGTGGCCTTGATTGTCGTGACCTACTCGGTGAACCCTGCCTTTCTGGCCGCCCAAGGCGTGAAGGACTTGATGCTCAACGCCACGATCCTGGTGATCCTGGCCGCCGGGCAGACGCTCGTGCTCGTGACTGAGAACGTCGACCTCTCCATCGGTTCCGTCCTTGGCCTGACCGCCTACTCCGTTGGCGTGTTGTTCGCCGTGTTCCCGGGGATCCCGATCATCGCGGTCTTCATCATCGCGATCCTTCTCGGTGGTGTGCTTGGCGCCATCAATGGTCTGCTGGTCTCGGTGGCCAAGGTGCCGGCTCTGGTGATCACGCTGGGCACGTTGTACATCTACCGCGGTATCAACAACGCATGGGCAGGCGGCAAGCAGTACTTCGCTGGCGACCGCCCCGAAGCGTTCGGTGATCTTTCCGTGCAGACTATCGTCGGGATCCCGCTGATCACCCTGATCGCGCTCGTCATCCTGGCCATCGTCGCCATCTACCTTGCAGGCACCCGCAGTGGGCGCGACCTCTACGCGATCGGGTCGGACAGCGACGCGGCCAAGTTGTACGGCGTCCCGGTGACCAAACGGATCTTCTTCGTGTTCGTCGCCAACGGGCTTCTGGCTGGCCTTGCCGGCGTCCTGTACGCCTCGCGATTCAATTCAGTCGGCGCGACTACTGGCGACGGCATCGAGTTGCAGGTGGTCGCAGCCGCCGTTGTCGGCGGGGTCGCCATCTCCGGTGGCGTCGGCACCGTTGTCGGCGCGGCGCTCGGCGGGCTACTCCTGACAACCATCACCAGTTCGCTCACCGCCATGCGTGTGGACAAGTTCTGGCAGCAGGCCGTGGTGGGCGTCCTGATCCTGTCGGCCGTGGTTATCGACCGTGTTTCCAGCTTGCGTACAACTCGCAGGCTCAGGGTTAGCGAGGCTCGCAATGTCTGAAGTCCTGTCTCAGGAGGTTGCCGCTGGCCGCTCCGGCGCGACTCGGGTGATGACAAGCCGCGGTGCCATCATGTGGTATCTGGTGCTCGCTGTGGTGGTCCTGCTTTCGCTGGTCGTCCCAGGGTTCGCCTCCCCGCGCACGGCAGGCTTCCTGCTGCTGGACGTCATCCCCATCCTGATGATCGCGCTGCCGATGACCCTGGTGATCATCACCGCGGAGATCGACCTGTCGGTGGCCAGCACCGCTGGCCTCACCAGCGCGGTGATGGGCGTCCTCTGGGCCGGAGGGATGAACATCTACCTGGTCCTGCTGATCTGCCTGATCGTCGGCCTTCTTGCCGGCGCCTTCAACGGGATAATGATCACGGCGGTGGGATTACCGTCCCTGGCAGTGACCATCGGCACGTTGGCCTTGTTCCGGGGGCTGGCGCTCGTGGTCATTGGGGACAACGCGGTGGCCAACTTCCCGCGGGAACTCACGACCTGGGCAACCTCGAAGATCGGTGCCACCGGCATCCCTGTGTTCATGGTCATCGTGCTTGTCCTGATCGCGATCTTCGCGGTGGTTCTGCACCTGACGCCGTTCGGTCGAGGTCTGTTTGCGATGGGCTTCAGCAAGGAGGCCGCCGAGTTCGTCGGGATCGACGTGGGCCTGTCCAAATTTTACCTGTTCGTGGCCACGGGGTTGGTCTCCTCCATGGCCGGCATCTTCTGGACCCTGCGCTACTCCAGCGCCCGCAGTGACAACGCCAGCGGCCTGGAGCTCGCGGTGATCGCTGCCGTGCTGTTGGGCGGAGTCTCCATCTTCGGCGGCAGGGGATCCATTCCCGGGGCTGTCGCCGGCGTCCTCATGATCGGGATCATCAACTACGCCCTACGTCTGCAGCGGATCTCCGATGTAGTCCTCATCATCGTCACCGGCACCCTCCTGATCGCGTCCGTAGTCGGCCCCAGCATCTTCGAGTGGATGCGCAAGCTTCGCCACGATCGCAGGGTCCACCGGGACCTCACCAATCCGGCCAAGAGCTCCACCAGCCCGGCCAGCTGACACCACACGTCCCGGGCGCGTGTCCGGAACGAAGATAAGCGCTCCTGCGCTGACAACAAGGAAGGAAACACCCATGGCGCTTATGCGCAATGCGCGGCGGATCCTGGCTGCCACGGCAGCCACGACGGCTCTGGCGCTCCTGGCCGCTGGCTGCACCACCCCGGCTGCACCCGCGCCGTCCGCGTCCGGAGCCGCGTCTTCGTCTGCCCCGGCCGCTGACCGTTCGATCACCTTCATTCCCAAGCAGCTGAACAACCCCTACACCGACGTAGTGCTGGGTGGCGGCAAGACCGGAGCCCAGGCTGCAGGCTTCGCGAAGTCGAACGTCGTCGGCCCGCTCGAGGCGAGTGCATCGAGTCAGGTCTCCTTCATCAACGCCGAGACCCAGGCTGGAACGAACGTCATCGTGATCGCGGCCAACGATCCCGACGCCGTTTGCCCGGCCCTGGAAGAGGCACGCACGGGTGGCGCCAAGATCGTCGCGTTCGACTCTGACACGAACCCGAAGTGCCGCGACCTGTTCGTGAGCCAGGTTGTCGCCAAGGACGTCGCCCTCATTCAGGTGGAGATCATCTCGGAGCAGATCGGCGGCGCCGGCGAGATCGCGATCCTTTCGGCAACCGCCAACGCGACCAACCAGAACGAGTGGATCAAGTTCATGGAGGAGGAGTTGAAGGCCAACCCCAAGTACAAGGACATCAAGCTCGTCGCCAAGGTCTACGGCGATGACGATGACACGAAGTCGTTCCAGGAAGCACAGGGTCTCATGCAGGCCTACCCCAACCTGAAGGGCATCATTTCCCCGACGACCGTTGGCATCGCGGCCACCGCCCGGTACCTCTCCAAGTCCAAGTACAAGGGCAAGGTTGCCCTGACCGGTCTTGGTCTGCCCAACGAAATGCGGGCTTTCGTGAAGGACGGCACGGTCACCGAGTTCGCACTGTGGGATCCGGCCCAGCTGGGCTACGTGGCTGCTTTTGCCGGCAAGGCACTGCTCGACGGCACCATGACCGGCAAGGAGGGTGACAAGTTCACCGCCGGCGACATGGGCGAGCGCACCGTTGGCGCGAACGGCGTGGTCATCGTTGGCCCACCGACCCGCTTCAACAAGGACAACATCGACAAGTACGACTTCTGACACTGTCCTCATCAGCCGGTGGGTCGGGCGTACCCGGCCCACCGGCACCAGAACAACCCCCAGGGAAGCCCATGTCGACAGTCAAGCGCTTTTGCTTCGAGCTTCAGGTGAAGCCGGATCGTATCGACGACTACCGGCGCAGCCACGCTGCAGTGTGGCCCGAAATGCTCGCAGCGCTCCGCGACACAGGTTGGACCAACTATTCGATCTTTCTCCGGCCCGACGGTCTGGTGATCGGCTACTTCGAGACCACGGACCTCGTAGCCGCCACGGCCGGAATGGCCGCCCTTTCAGTGAATGCCCGCTGGCAGTCCGAGATGTCCGAGCTCTTCGTCCCGACCCAGCAGGCGGTGGATGACGGGCTCGTCCTCCTCACCGAAGTGTTCAATCTCGACGATCAACTATCCGCCGCCGGGCTGGCGCGGTCCTAGGAGCGAATGATGGGCAACAATCCATTGACGTCCCTCGCTGACGTCCCCGGTCTGGAGCGCATTCAGCCACGCAAGACAAGGGTCGGCCTGGTCGCCGGGGGACTCGCCGCCTACTGGCCGCAATTCCCGGACCTCCTGCCGCAACTGCAGGAGTCGGCTCGCTTCGTCACGGCGAAGTTCAACGAGATGGATGCCGAGGTGATCGACGTCGGCTTCGTCTCGGACGCGCAGGCGGCGGTGCTGGCTGCGGAGAAGTTGCGCCTCGCCGACACGGACCTGACGGTGATCTTCATCACCACCTATCTCACCTCATCCATGGTTCTCCCGATCGCGCAGCGTGTCGGCGCTCCGGTCCTGATCATCGACCTCCAGCCGTCGGAGAAGATGGACCACGCGATCTTCGACACCGGCAAGTGGCTCGCGTACTGCGGACAGTGCTCGGTTCCCGAGATCGGCAACGTCTTCCGCAGGGCCGGAATCGAGTTTCGGTCGGTGTCAGGCCACCTGCGGGACGAGAACTCGTGGCGTCGGATCTCGCAGTGGATCAAGGCCGCGAATGTGCGGGCGCGCCTGCGGCATGCCCGCCATGGTCTGATGGGCCACCTCTACCCCGGGATGCTGGACGTCTCGACCGACCTCACTCTGCTGCCGACCCACTTCGGCTCGCACGTCGAGGTGCTCGAATTCGATGATCTCCGGGTCCGCGTCGAAGACGTCACCGATGCAGAGGTGGAGGACCGCAAGGCGCTCGCCCGTCGGGTCTTCACCCTCGACGATTCCGTCAACGAGGACGACTTCGCCTGGGGCGCCAAAGTGTCGGTTGGTCTGGACCGCCTCGTCGATGATTTCAGCCTCGACACTGTCGCCTACTACCACCGTGGGCTGAAGGGTGAGCAGCATGAGCGCCTGGGTGCCGGCATGATCCTGGGAGCTTCGCTGCTGACGGCTCGGGGTGTTCCGATGGCTGGTGAGTACGAACTGCGCACGTCGGTCGCGATGCTCGTCAGTGAGGCGATCGGCGCGGGCGGCTCGTTCACCGAGATCCAGGCTCTCAACTTCTTCGACGGGGTGGTCGAGATGGGCCACGATGGCCCGGCGCACCTGGCGATCAGCGCCCGGAAACCGCTCCTTCGCGGTCTCGGGATCTATCACGGCAAGCGCGGCTGGGGGGTCAGCGTTGAGTTCGACGTCCAGCAGGGACCGGTGACAACGTTCGGGATCGGTCAGGACAGGGACGGCTCCCTGGTCTTCATCGCCTCGGAAGGTGAGGTGGTCCCCGGACCTCTGCTCGCCATCGGGAACACCACCTCCAGGGTCGACTTCGGCCGGGACCCCGGCGAGTGGGTCGACGAGTGGAGCGCAACCGGTATCGGGCACCACTGGGCCCTGTCGGTCGGGCACCGGGCCAGGGACCTCGCGGCAGCTGCCAACATCCTCGGCGTGCAGTTCCGCCAGGTATAGGCCGGGGACCCCATGGCGAATGTGAGCATGAAGGATGTTGCCGCGCTGGCAGGGGTGTCCGTCGGCACGGTGTCCAACACCCTCAACTCGCCAGACAGGGTCTCCGACGGGACACGCACCAGGGTCCAGTCCGCAATCGACAAGCTGGGTTGGGTGCGCAACGAGAGCGCTCGCCAGTTGCGGGCGGGAGCGAGCCACCTGATCGGGATGGTCGTCCTCGACATCTCCAATCCCTTCTTCACCGACGTTGTCAGCGGCGCAGAGGACGCTATGGCTGAGACCGGGTATTCCGTCCACGTCGCCAACAGCGGCCAGTGGCCCGATCGAGAAGCCACACATCTGGAGCGTTTCGAACAGGCGCGGGTAGCGGGCGTGTTGTTCGCCCCTGTCGGCGAATTGCTGGATCGTGTGCTTCGGCTTCGCTCGCTCGGGATCCCTGTGGTGCTGGTTGACCGGGCCGCCGATGCCAGGGAGGCGTGTTCGGTTGCTGTCGATGACATTGCCGGGGGACGGCTGGCGGTTCAGCATCTCCTCGAGATGGGGCATCGCCGAATTGCCTTCGTTGGCGGGCCGCGCGAGCTGTCCCAGGTGGAGAGTAGGCACAGAGGGGCTGAAATCGCGGCGAGCCAGTACGCGCAGGCAAGGCTGATCGATATCCCGACCACTGCCCTCGATCTCGGCTCAGGCTCGTCCGCCGCCAGAGCGATCGTCGAGATGGAGCCGTCAGAGCGTCCCACCGCAGTGTTCGCCGCCAACGACCTTCTTGCGATCGGACTGCTCCAGGGCTTGGTCCTCGAAGGCCTGAGGGTGCCAGAAGACATCGCCATCGTTGGCTACGACGACATCGCCTTCGCTGCCGCAGCGGCAGTACCGCTGTCCTCTGTCAGCCAGCCGCGCGCAGAGATCGGCGCCCATGCAGCGCGCCTCCTGCTCGCCGAGATCACCGCCCAAGGGGGCGAGCATGTCCACTCCGCCATCCGCTTCACTCCCGATCTGGTCGTCAGGGCATCCAGCTCCGTCCGCCGGGATCCGGATTCCGGGGCGGTAGTCCAACCCGCAGGCGCAGTTTCCAAGCGAGCGACCGAAGTCCCCATCACCAAGGAAGGCTCATGACTACTTTCGCCTCCATCACTGACCAGCTGGCCACCCAGGCCATCGAGTTGCCCTCGTGGGCGTTCGGGAACTCGGGGACCCGTTTCAAGGTGTTCGGCACCCCGGGCACGCCGCGCACCGTCGGCGAGAAGCTGGCCGACGCAGCGCAGGTGCACAGGTTCACCGGCCTCGCGCCGACGGTCGCCCTCCACATCCCGTGGGACAAGGTCGACGACTACGCAGCGCTCGCGTCCTACGCCGCCGACCTCGGTGTCGCGCTGGGCACGATCAACTCCAACACGTTCCAGGCCGAGATCTACAAGTTCGGCTCCTTGACGCACGCCGACGAGAAGGTCCGCCGGACGGCGATCGAGCACCACCTCGACTGCATCGACATCATGGACGCGACCGGCTCGCGCGACTTGAAGATCTGGCTGGCCGACGGCTCCAACTACCCCGGCCAGGTCGACGTCCGCGCCCGCCAGGACCGGCTGGCCGAGTCGCTGGCCGTGATCTATGACCGGTTGGGCGATGACCAGCGCATGGTCCTGGAGTACAAGTTCTTCGAGCCGTCCTTCTACCACATGGACGTGCCCGACTGGGGCACCAGCTACGTCCAGGTCGCGGCGCTCGGGCCGAAGGCTATGGTCTGCCTGGACACCGGCCACCACGCTCCCGGCACCAACATCGAGTTCATCGTGATGCAGCTGCTGCGGCTGGGGAAGCTCGGCTCGTTCGACTTCAACTCCCGCTTCTATGCAGACGATGACCTGATCGTCGGCGCTGCCGATCCCTTCCAGCTCTTCCGGATCCTGTACGAAGTGGTCCGCGGCGGCGGCTACGGACCCGATTCGACGGTGGCCTTCATGCTCGACCAGTGCCACAACGTCGAGGACAAGGTGCCTGGCCAGATCCGCTCCGTGCTCAACGTGCAGGAGATGACGGCCAAGGCCCTGCTCGTCGACCACGACGCACTCGAAGCCGCGCAGGCGGCCGGCGACGTGCTCGGCGCCCACGGCGTGTTCATGGACGCCTTCTACACCGACGTCCGCGCCGACCTCGCCGCCTGGCGTGAGTCCCGCGGACTGCCCGCCGACCCGATGGCGGCCTTCGCAACCACCGGTTACCTCGGCAAGATCGCCGCCGACCGCGTCGGTGGCACCCAGGCCGGCTGGGGCGCCTGACCCCGTCCACTCGACGCGACAACCGCACACCCATCGAGGGCCAGCGCTGACGACGAGGACCAGCCCCCAGGGGCAGGCCATCGGCGTTTGGGCTGGCTCTCGGCAATTCGAGAGAGGAACGACAGTCATGGCGAGGTACTGCCTGCTGGGTCATGTGGACCCGGAGAAGCTCGACCAGTACAAGGCGCGGCATGCCGCCGTCTGGCCGGAACTGCTGGTGGCCCTTCGGGATGCAGGCTGGCGCAACTACTCGCTGTTCCTGCGTCCGGACGGACTGCTGATCGGCTACTGCGAGTCCAACGACCTCGACGCAGCACAGGAGAAGGTGGCAGCGACGGAGATCAACGCGAAGTGGCAGGCGGAGATGGCGCGCCTGTTCGCCAGCGACGGCGCCCCCGACGAGGCCTGGGAGCGCATCCAGGAGGTCTTCAACCTCGAGGACCAGCTCGCCGCGTCCGGCAACTGACCCCTCCCGACCCGGAGTTGTCAGAACCTCATTCGGCTTTGGCCGCAGGAGATTCTGACAAGTCGGAGGCGGGGGGTGGTGGGGTGTGGTTGCCTTGACGGAGAGTGCTTGCAGCCGTAGGCTGTGAAACGATTCAAGACCAGCAAGGAAGCGCCATGAATCTCCGTTCCCACACCACCTTCGAGGTGGCTTCGTGAGCCCTCGCTACTTCGCAGCAGCCGATCTCGGTGCGTCCAGCGGCCGGGTGATCCTCGGCACCCTGGAGGACGGACGCTTCACGCTCGAGGAGACGATCCGGTTCGGGAACGGGCCTGTGCCCGGGTCCGACGGCAGCATCCACACCGACGCCCGTGGGCTGTTCGAGCACATCCGCGCCGGCATCGAGATCGCCATCAGCAGGAGCGGGGGAGCACTCGAGTCGGTAGGCGTCGACACCTGGGGCGTGGACTACGGGCGCCTCAACGCTGAAGGTGAGCTCCTCGAGGCGCCCTTCCACTACCGCGACGACCGCACCCACGGGGTGCCGGAACTGGTCTTCGCCGGACTTCCGGCCGAGCAGGTGTACGCGACGGCCGGCCTGCAGGTGATGGCCTTCAACACGATCTTCCAGCTCGTTGCCGGGCGAGAGGACGCGAGCTGGCCCGAGGTGTCGGCGGTCCTGCTCACCCCCGACCTGATGTCGTACTGGCTGTGCGGACGCGAGGTCGCGGAGATGACCATCGCCTCGACCACCGGCCTCCTTGACGTGGCCACCCGGACCTGGTCTGAGGAGACCTGCGCCCACCTCGCGGAGAACTACGGCCTGCCCGTTCCCCGCGTCCTGCCGGAACTGGTCGAGCCCGGGACGATGCTCGGCACCACGACGGACGGCCTGTTCAGCGTGCCGATCAAGGTGGTGGCCGTCGGAGGCCACGACACGGCGTCAGCGGTCGCTTCGATCCCCGCCACGAACACCGACTTCGCGTTCATCTCGTCCGGAACCTGGTCGCTGGTTGGGCTCGAGCTCGAGGAGCCGGTGCTCACTGCAGAAAGCAGGGAAGCCGACTTCACGAACGAGCTCGGCATCGACGGCACCGTCCGCTACCTCAAGAACGTGATGGGCCTGTGGGTGCTCAGCGAGAGCATCCGTGCCTGGAAGGCGGCCGGCCGTGACATCGACCTGCTCGAGCTGCTCGCTGCCGCCGCGGACCACCCTGGCCTTGCCTGCACCCTCGACATGACCGACGAGCGACTCCTGCCCCCCGGTGACATGCCGGGACGCCTGCTGGCGATGGCAGCGGAGACCCACCAGGTGCTGTCCGACGACCCGGTGGCGATCTGCCGCTGCATCCTCGACTCCCTCGCCGTCGCTTACCGTCGGACGATCGCCCGGGCGTGCGCGCTGGCCGGACGCGAGGTGTCCGTCGTGCACATCGTCGGCGGTGGCTGCCAGAACACGCTGCTGTGCCAGCTGACGGCGGAGGCCACCGGGCTGACCGTGATCGCCGGTCCCGCAGAAGGCACTGCGCTGGGCAACCTGCTGGTGCAGGCCCGGGCCTGCGGAGCCCTGACCGGTGACCGGACGGCGCTGCGCCAGGTGGCGATCGCCTCTTCCGAACTCACCACCTACACTCCCGGCGTCCTCCCGTTCGGCCCCGAGGACTGGGCAGCCGCAGAGGCAAGGGCCTACCCCGCCAAGCCCTGACGGCGGGCGCCACCCTCGTCCACCCTGACCTTGCGCCAGTTAGTGCACGTTGCGCCCGCTGTAGGAGGCGCAACGTGCACTAACTGGCGCAACATGGGTCCGGTGAACCGGGACAACCGTCCCCCCGAACGAAAAGGAACCGTTCCCGCGGAGGGCGGGGACGGTTCCTTTCGTTCAGGCGGTCAGGCGAGGTCGGTCAGGACCGCTCCGGCGAGGTGGACGTCGTAGCCCATCGCGTTGAACATGGCCGCCTTGACGACCAGGGCCTTGTCCGCGGTCTCGGCGTCCGGAGCGTAGACCACGTTCATGTGGTTGGCCTTGTGGCGGGCCATCAGCTGGTCGCGGCTCACGCCGTGCAGGATCGCGTTCATGATCGGCCACTCCTTGTTGGTGGAGTTCAGCCGGCGCTGCACCTCCGCCTCGGGCATCTCGATGCAGGTGCCGCGACCCAGGTCGACGTGCAGCCGTCCGTCCATGATGAAGACGCGCGACCAGACGATCTCGCCCGGCTTGGAGACTCCGGCGAGGGTGCCGCCGCCCAGCGGGAAGTAGTAGTAGCTCTGCCGGTAGGAGTGGGACTTCTCGTAGCCGCCCAGGTGGGAGGCGGGGACGGAGCCGGAGATCTCCAGCACCCAGACGAAGTCGTCGTCCCAGTCATCGCCCCAGCGCACATCGTGCAGGGTCGTCGCCGGGTCAAGGCCCATGGCCGTCCAGACGCGGTTGGTCACGACGGCGTCGACGGCGACACCCTCGTCCACCTCGTTGAAGTGCGGCATCGCCAAGCCAGGGAACAGGACGCGGCTGCCGTCGCGGGACATGACCGGCGGACGCTCGACGTTGTTGAGCAGCCCCTCGGCAAGGTCGGATGCCGGCACCAGGTCCTTCAGGCCCTGCTGGTACTGGATGCCGACAGCGTCGGCGCCGAAGTCGTCGGCGATCCGCAGCGCTGCGATGTACATCTTGAACTGGCTGGTGAGCTGGGCGTCGGTGAGGTTCTCCTTCCAGTCCCCGTCGTTGTCGACGTGGAAGGTCATGCCGGCCTCGTCGAGCCAGGTGCGGACGGCTGCAGCTTCGGAGTCGCTGACAGTGTTCATCTCCGCGACGAGCGCGCTCTGGGAGAGGCGCTCCTTGTAGATGCCGGCCGGGTTGAGCAGCTCGTCGTCGATGATCGCGTTGTACATGCCCATGCAGCCCTCGTCGAAGACCGCGAGGATCGCCTTGTTGGCCTTGAGTTGCGCGGCGAGCGCCTCGCCCAGTTCCTTCTCGGGGGACGCGGGCAGCGCGGGCAGGTCACGCACGTGGGAGGTGTCGTGGACGATGGCGCCGGTGCTCAGCCACTCTGCGAGCTTGGACTTGGCCCAGTCGTCGGTGAAGTCCTTGCTCCAGATGGTGGCGTGGGGAATGTCGGCCTTCGTCATCGAGCCGTGCAGGTTGGCCATGCCGACAAGGCCGGGGAAGTCGCCGGCGAAGTTGGCTGCGAGCAGGATCGGTCCCTTGTGGTCTCGCAGCCCTGCCAGCACATGGTGGCTGTACTGCCAGACGGCCTCGATGACAACGAGCGGGGCTTCGGCCGGGATGCCGGCGAAGACGTTCATGCCCTTGCGCTGATTGTCGATGAAGCCGTGGCCCTTGACCGGGTCGACGCCATGCGCACGCGTGACCTTCCAGCCGAGCTCGGCGATGGCCGCGGCGAACTCGCGCTCGACCTGCTGCTGCATGTCCCAGGTCTTCACGTTCGTGGTGAGGCGCAGGTCGCCGCTCGCCACGGTGTAGACCGTCTTCGGTTCAGCGGCCGGCTTTGTGGGAATTTCGGGCACGAGGTAGGTGCTCACAGGTGACTCCTTGATCGGTTCGGCTGCTCATCGCCGACGCCCCGCGAACAACGCTGAACGACCGGGGACGAGCTCTCTCCATGCTTTCAGCAATCGATTTCACAGTCAAGGCCGGACAGCAGCTTCGCAGGCCAATTCACAGGTCTGCTGGCTGCCCACTTGGCAATTGGCCGACGCCGGCCCGGGGGTCCGGCACAAAAGGGGACAGTCCCCTTTCGTGCCGATGCCGGCACATCGTCACAGCCTCCGGCACGAAAGGGGACTGTCCCCTTTCGTGCCGCGTTCGTGCCGCGTTCGTGCCGAGTTCGTGCCGCGAGGCCCAGCGGCCGGGCGACGTGGGCTAGAGCCCGCGGACGGATTCGGAATGGCCCTCGATCAGGGAGAGGCCCTCGTCCTCGTCGCTGATCACGACGGGCAGCACGACCTCACGGGCGGGGCCCTTGAGGCCTCGGATCCGTTCGAGGAGCATGGTCGCTGCGGTCAGGCCCAGCTGGCGTGCGGGCAGGTGGGTGACCATGACGCCGGCAGGTACGAGCAGCACCAGCGGGAGACCGCCGAAGGAGACCACGCCGACCTCCGGCGGCATCTTTCCGGCGGCAGCGAGGGCACGGATCACCCCGGAGGCGAGCTTGTTGTTGGCTGCGAAGATCGCGTCCGGCGGTTCGGGCAGGGCCAGAAGTTGCTTGGTGGCCTCCTCGCCTCCTGCAACGGTGTACCGGGCGCGGACGGCCAGCTCCCCGGGCGGCTCCTTCCCGGTGGCCTCGAGGTAGGCCGACATCCAGCCGCGGTAGCGGTCGTCGGCGGTCTCGACGTTCTCCGGCCCGCTGATGCAGGCCACCCGGCGGTACCCGGCGTCCCACGCAAGACGCGCGCTCGACGTGGCACCCATGAGGTTGTCCGCCACGACGGTGTCGACGGCGGGACCGGCAGCGTGCCGGTCGACGCAGACCACGGGGACGTCGCGCTCCACGGCGAGGGAGAGGTCGGTGCTGCCGCTGCTCGGGGCGAGGATCACGCCGGCCACGGGGTCGCTGACCGCGACCCTGAGGTACTCCTGTTCGCGCACCGGGTCCTCGTCGGTGTTGCACAGCATGACGGAGTAGCCGCCGGCTCGGGCGACGTCCTCGACGGCTCGCGTCATGACGGTGAAGAAGGGGTTCTCGATGTCGGGGATCATCATCGTGATGATCTCCGAGGAGCTCGTGCGCAGGCGGCGGGCGTTGCGGTTGGGCACGAAGCCCAGCTCGCTCGCGGCGAGGCGCACCGCGATCACCCGATCGGGGGAGACCTTGATGCCGTTGAACACGCGCGACACCGTTGCAGGGGAGACCCCTGCCCGTGCTGCCACGTCGTAGATGGTGACCATCAGGGGGTGGTGCCCCCGGAGGCAGCGAACCAGCCGCTGAGGGCGCGGTAGGCGTCCGAGAACCGGGCCAGGTGGCGGGTCTGGACCGCACGGCCTGGGCCGGGAACGAATTCGGCCTCCACGCTCGACAGCGTAGAGGCGATGGTGAAGTCGGCTTCCCCGAGTCCAACCAGCCCGGTCACTGCAGCGCCGAGGCTGTTGGCCTGGTTGGTGACGCTGCGACGCCTCACCGGCACACCCCAGATGTCGGCCAGCAGCGCCAGCCAGGTGTCGCTGGCCGCGCCACCGCCGATCACGTCGATGCCGGCGTCAGCCGTCGTGCGCAGCGGCGCCATGCACAGCGCGAGGCTGTAGCCGACGCCTTCGAGCACTGCCCGGGTGAGATTGGGACGCCGGTGGTGCATCCTCAGCCCGACGAAGGTGCCGGAGGCCTTCGCGTCCCACCAGGGGGAGCGCTCACCGATGAGGTAGGGCAGGAAGTACAGGTCCTCGTCGGCAGCGAGGGCCGCCGAAGCGTCGGAGATCAGTCGGCCTATCTCGTCCGGGGCCTCGGCAAGCGCCTCCGCTGCCCACTGCACGGAGCCGGCGCCGGTCTGGGTGGTCGCGGTCGGCGTGAACAGGCCGGGTACCACGTGGCACAGGTTGAAGGAGCGCTCCTCGGCGTCCAGCACGGGCTCGGTGGTGGTGCAGGCGTACCAGGCGGACGTGCCGAGGCAGACGTAGCCGGGGGAGTCGACGGTCACGCAGCCGGCAGCGACTGCCGCCATCGGCCCGTCACCGCCGCCGGCGACGATGCGGGTTCCGGGCAGCAGACCCAGCTCATCGGCCGCCGTAGCGGTCAGGCCGCCGAGGACGTCGGTGGAGTCGACGATCTCCGGCCACAGTGCTGCCTCAACGCCCGCCGCTGCGAGCAGCTCCGGTGACCAAGCGCCGGTGGCGAGGTCGTACGCGCCGGTGTGGGAGGCGTCGGAGCGGTCGGTCGCGAGCCGTCCGGTGAGGCGGAAGTTCACGTAGTCCTTGGCGACGCACAGGACGGTCGCCCGCTCGAAGGCCCGGGGATCGTGGTCGCGCACCCACATCAGCTTCGGCAGCGTGTACGGGGCGGCGATGCGGTTGCCGGTGATGCGGTAGGCGTTGGCCTCGCCGAAGGTGTCCGCGAGGGTTGCGGCTTCGACGGAGGCCCGCTGGTCGCTCCAGATCATCGCCGGACGGGTGGGCTCGCCGGCCGCGTCGAGCAGGACGAGGCCCATCATCTGGCCGGAGACGCAGATCCCGTCCACCTGGGCGGCGCCTGTGCCGGTGGTCGCGAGCAGTTCGCGCGTCGCGGCGACGACGGCCCGCCACCAGTCGTGGGGATCCTGCTCGCTGGTGGTGTCCGCGGCGTATCGCGTCGGGTAGCCGACCGTTGCCGCGGCGAGCAGGCGTCCGGAGTTGTCGTGCAACGACGCCTTGTTGCCCGTCGTGCCGAGGTCATGTGCGATCAGCATGGGAGTCCTGGGAAAGTGCGGGGGGCGGCACCCCTGCGGAGTGCCGCCCCCAACATAGGGTGTGGCTGACTAGTCAGTCACGGGTTACTTGTAGAGGACGGCCTGAATCTTGGCGTCGTCGATGTTGGTCTTGTCGTACCAGTAGTAGCCGGTGTCGATGACCTTGGGCACGGTCTCGCCGTGGAGGGTCTTGACGGCCGCTGCGACAACCTGCTCGCCAATGCCGACCGGGTTCTGCGTGATGGCGCCGGCCATGGTTCCGTCGTTGATCGCGTTGATCTGGTCGGTACCGGAGTCGAAGCCGATCAGGACGAGCTTGCCTGCCACGCCCTTCTGCTGTGCAGCCTTGATGCCACCGATTGCGGTGCCCTCATTGGCCAGGAAGATGCCCTTCAGGTCCTTGTTGGCCTCGATGATCGAGGACGCAATGTCGGCGCTGATGTTCGCGTCGCCCTTGCCGTACTGCGGCTCGAGCACCTTGACGTCCGGGCAGTTGGTCTTCATGCCGTCCAGGAAGCCGTCACGCCGGTCGATGCCGGTGCGCGACGTCTGGTCGTGCACCATGACACCCACGGTGCCTGCGCCACCGATGAGCGTGCACATGTGCTTTGCGGCCTCGCCGGCAGCAGCCTTGTTGTCGGTTGCGGCCGTGGTCACCGGGATGTCGGAGTCGACACCGGAGTCGAAGGCGACGACGGGGATGTTGGCGTCCTTGAACTGCTGGAGCACCGGGGCTGCCGCCTTGCTGTCCAGGGCTGCGAAGCCAAGGGCTGCCGGCTTCTTGGCCAGGGCATTGGTCAGCATGGTCATCTGGGCCTCGACCTCGGCCTCGGTCGCGGGACCGTCGAAGGTGATGGTCACGCCATCCTTCTCCGCCTGCTGCTCAGCGCCCTTCTTCACGGCCTGCCAGAACTGGTGCTGGAAGCCCTTCGAAATGATGGCGATGTAAGGCTTGGCAGCTGCCGAGCCCGCCGGGGCCGAGCCCGACGCTGCCGGCGCGGCCGGGGTGCTGCAGGCCGCTAGGGCCATCGAGGCTGCCGCGCCAAGCGCGACGAGCCCCATTGAAATCTTCCGCATTGTTTCTCCTTCGTTGGGTTGGTGCGGGAGTACTGGGATTGGGTGGGTCTAGGTGGTGGCCGCGCGGCGGGCGCGCAGCTGGTCGATGAACACGACGATCAGGATCACGAGGCCGAGGATCACGTTCTGCCACTCCTGGCGGACGGAGATGATCTGCAGGCCGTTGTTGATGACCGAGATGATGAGGGCGCCGATGATGGTGCCGACGATCGTGCCCTTGCCGCCCGACAGCGAGGTGCCGCCGATCACGACTGCCGCGATCGCCTGCAGTTCATACCCGGCGCCGGTGGCCGGCTGGGCCGAGCCGAGCCGGGCCGAGATCATGATCGCTGCGAGGCCGACGAACAGCCCTGCGACGGCGTAGATGATGATCAGCCACTTCTTGGTGTTGATGCCCGACAGCGCTGTCGCTTCCTCGTTGCTGCCGATCGAGATGTCGTAGCGCCCGAGCAGGGTCTTGTTCAGCAGGATGAAGGCCACAACGGCCGCCAGCGCCAGCACGATCACGGCATTGGGGAACCTGGCACCCGGAATGATGCTGCCGGTCGACAGCCAGATGTAGCCAGCGTGTGCGGTGGGGTCGAAGTAGATCGGCCGGGCGTTGGAGATGACAAGGGCGAGACCCTGGGCAACCAGCATCATCGCCAGCGTTGCGATGAACGGCGGAAGGCCGAGGATGGCGACGTTGAAGCCGTTGATCAACCCGACCAGCCCGCCGAACACGATGGTCATGATGATGCCGAGCCAGACCGGCATGTGCCAGTTCGCTATGAAGGTCGCCGACATGACAGCGGACAGCGTCATGGCGGTGCCGACCGACAGGTCGATGCCACCGGTGATGATGACCAGGGTCGAGCCGAGGGCGAGCAGGCCGACGACCGTCGTCGAGAACAGGATGGCGGTGACGTTGGAGTAGCTCGGGAAGATCTGCGGGCTGGCAACCGTGAAGACGACGAAGATCAGCACGAGGCCCGCGAGTGCCATCAGCTGCTGGACACGTTCGCGCCACGAACTGCCCTTCACAACGGACTTGGCGACGGATTCCGTCGTTGCGCTATCGGTCGACATCAGCGTCCTGCTTTCTCGGTCGTATGGGTAATGACTTCACCGCTGTGGGTTGCGAGCCGCATGATCGACTCCTGGCTCGCTTCGCTCGCGGACAGGACGCCCTTGATCCGGCCGTCGGCCATGACGACCACGCGGTGGGACATCCGGAGGATCTCCGGCAGTTCGGAGGAGATCATGATGATCGTCTTGCCCTGCTCGGCAAGCTGGTTGAGCAGCTGGTAGATCTCCTCTTTCGCACCCACGTCGATCCCTCGGGTGGGCTCGTCGAAGATGAGGATGTCGCAGTCCTTGACCAGCCAGCGGGCGATGATCGCCTTCTGCTGGTTGCCGCCGGACAGGTACTTGACCAGCTGGTTGACCGACGGCGTCTTGATGCTCAGGAGCTTGCGGGCCCCCTCTGCTGCTTCCTTCATCGCCTTGTCGTTGACGAAGAACGCCTTGGAGAACTTGCTGCTCATCGAGCTGATGGCCACGTTGTGGACCACCGGCAACTGCAGCATCAGTCCCAGCCGCTTGCGGTCCTCGGACAGGTAACCGATGCCCATCGCAGCAGCCTGGGCTGGCGAGGAGATGGTGACCGGGTTGGCGTTGAGGATGATCCTGCCGGAGGTGATCGGGTCGGCGCCGACGAGGGCCCTTGCGACCTCCGTGCGCCCGGCACCCATGAGGCCGGCGAAGCCGAGGACCTCGCCGCGGTGCAGGTCGAAGGTGATGTCCTTCAGCAGGGCCTTGGTGGACAGCCCGGAGACGCTGAGCACGACCGGGCGATCGTCGCGGACGTTGTGCGGCTTGGCACCGGTGTTGATCGCGCGGCCGACCATCTTGGCGATGACCTCATCGAGGCTCGTCTCTGCCATCGGCATGGTGTCGATGTAGTGACCGTCGCGGATCACGGTGATGCGATCGGCGATGCGCTTCAGCTCCGCCATCCGGTGGGAGATGTAGACCACGCCGGTCTCCGGGGTGATGAACCGGCGGATCAGCTCGTGGAGCTGGTCGACCTCTGCGTCGTTAAGGGCCGCGGTCGGCTCGTCCATGATCAGGACCTTGGTGGCCTCGAAGGACAGCGCCTTCGCGATCTCCACCATCTGCTGCTGGGCAACGCTCAGCCGCGAGACGATCGTCCTCGGGTCCAGGACGAGGCCGAGGCGCGCCAGCAGTTCGCGGGTCTTGCGCACCTGGTCGCCGGGGCGGGTGAAGAATCCGCCCGAGACGGGTTCGCGACCCAGCCAAATGTTCTCTGCAACGGTCAGGTGCGAGACCAGGTTGAGTTCCTGATGGATGATCGCAAGGCCCGCTTCCTGGGCCTCCCGCGGGTTGTGCACCTCGAGTGGCGCGCCGTTCAGCCAGAAGCTCCCGGTCTCGCGGGTGTAGATGCCGGTCAGCAGCTTCATCAGCGTCGACTTGCCGGCGCCGTTCTCCCCGACGAGGCCGAGCACCTCACCCTTGCGCAGGTCGAAGCGCATGCCTTCCAGCGCCTTGACGCCGGGGAAGCTCTTGTCGACGTTCTCCACCTGCAGGAGCAGCGACGGATCGTGGGTCCCTTCGGCGGGGACGGTCTCTGTGTTGGTCATGCCGGCATCACCGGGGTGACCCCCTTGCGGAACAGCGCATTGCCGTAGACCCGGGTCTCGCCCGTACGGATGATGAGCTCTGCGTCCTTCGCCAGCTCGTAGAAGGCGAAGCGCTCAACCATGCGGGCCTCTTCCGGCGTGAGGCCGGCGGCAGCGGTCAGTTCGGCTTGCACCGGCAGCAGGCCATCGGGTGACTCCATGAGGTCGAGCGCCGGGTAGGTGTCGGGCACCATCACGGACCGGATCGCAGCGAGAACCCTCGGTGAGGACAGCCCGGGCATGTCGATCAGGTGCTTCTTGGCCAGCTTCGACGCCGTGAAATGGGCATCGGCGATGACGACGGCGTCACCGTGGCCCATCTCGTCCAGCGCCATGAGCAACTGGCCGGTGAGCACCGGATCCAGATTGAGCAGCATCATTGCCTCCACCTGAGAAATCGATTTCTGTTGGGTAATCGTAGGGAGACTAGCGGACCTTGTCATCACGGCGGGCCGAATCGTAACCAATCTGATATCGATTTCTGGCGCGCGGTCCGTCGAGGGCCGAGTCATGGGTGAAACGGTTCGCATGCTGTGCCTCCTCTGCTTACCGTGAGCCGTAGATGGTGAGCAGGCGCAGGGTCTCTTCCTCCACAGCGGACCTGGCGGGGCCGAGCCACTTGCGGGAATCGACGAGGGCAGGGTCGGCGTCAAGCGTTGCCCGTACCGACGAGGTGAACACCTTGTTCAGGTGGGTGGAGACATTGATCTTCGTCATGCCGGCAGCGATCGCTGCGCGCATGCCGTCGTCGGAGACCCCCGAGGAGCCGTGCAGCACCAGCGGGACGGTGACCGCTCCACTGATCGCGCGGATCAGGTCCTCGTCGAGGTGGGCGTCCCGGGTGGTCATGGCGTGCGAGGAGCCAACGGCGACGGCGAGCAGGTCGACGCCGGTATCGAGAACGAATGCCGCAGCATCCAGCGGTGACGTCCGGGCGCTGGGGTCATGGACCCCGTTCTTCCCGCCGACCTCGCCGAGTTCTGCCTCGACGTCCACGCCGGCGTCGTGGCAGAGCTGCACCATCGCGCGGGTGGTTGCGCGGTTCTCCGCGTCGGCGAGCTTCGAACCGTCGTACATCACCGACGTGACGCCAAGGGCGACTGCCCGCCGGATGAGCTCGGTGTCCTCGGCATGGTCCAGGTGCACCACCACGGGCACGCTGGACGCCTCGGCGATGGCGATCGTCGCGAGGCAGATGGGCTCAAGGGCCCCGTGGTACTTCACGGCGTTCTCCGAGATCTGGAGGACGACCGGCCGCTGCGCTCGCTCGGCAGCGCGCACGAAGGCCGTGGCGTGCTCGAGGTGGATCACGTTGAAGGCACCAAGGCCGATCCCGTCGGCGCGGGCGGCAACGGCGAGCGTGCGCAACGAGGCGAGCATCAGCTCTCCGACCGGGCGGGCGACACGACGCCGACGGTGAGCAGCAGGTTGGCATAGATGCGGTCCTCGCCTGTCGCGACGAGGACGGCGAGGTCACCGGAGCGGCACGCGTCGTAGAAGGCGAACCGCTCCATGATCTCCACGGGCACGTCCGGGCCGAGCAGGGCCTTGTACTCGTCGTGGACCTCGAGGAAGTCCTCACCGGGTGCCATCACGGCAGCGCTCTCGATCGGGATGGCGCTGATGATGCCCTTCAGCGTGTCCGTGCCGTTCACGAGGCCGCGGGTGAAGTTGAGATGGATGACCTCGGCGTTCGGCCCGTGGGCGGTCGCGTGCGGGTAGTTCGAGTCGGCGATCAGCACTGTCGAACCGTGCCCTGCTGCGGCAAGGGCTGCCAGCAGCGGCGGGTGCGTGAGGTAGGTGGTCAGCATGGTCGTCCTTCAGCTCGGGTTCGCGATGGTGGTGGTTCGCAGGGTGTCTGCGTAGGCGGGGTCGAAGCGTCCCGTCTCCGGGTGGGCGGCAGAGGCGGTGGCAACGCGTACCGCGAACGGCAGGGCCGCGTCGACGGTGAGGCCGGCGGCCAGCCCGGTGGCCAGGCCACTGACGAGGACGTCACCGCAGCCCACCGGATTGACTGCCGTGACGCGGGGTGCGAGCACCTGGACGGCCCGCTGCGCGTTGACGGCGAGCGCACCGTCCGCCCCGAGGGAGACGACGACCCATTCCGGACCCCTCGCGCACAGCGACCGGGCGCCGGTGATCACGTCACCGAGGTTGCGGAGGTCGCCCCCGGTCAGGGCTGCGAGTTCGTCCCGGTTCGGCTTCACGACGGTGGGGGAGGCGGCCAGCCCGGCGCGGAGCAGGGCGCCGCTGGTGTCGAGGATCACCGGACGGCCGGCCAGGCCGGCCGCCTCCACGAATCGGACGTAGACGTCATCTGGGCACCCGGAGGGTGCACTTCCGGAGAGCGTCACGACGTCGACCTCTCCGAGCAGGCTGCGGAACCTGGTCAGCAGACCCAGGAGGTGCGCCTCGTCCACGTTGACACCGGGCTCCAGGAATTCGGTGGACGTGCCCGCGGCGTCGATGATGTTGATGCAGGTACGGCTCTCGCCGGGGACGCGCACGAACTCCTCGCGAATCCCCTGCTCCTCCACCTGGCCGGTGATGAACTGGCCGGCGAAACCGGCGACGAAACCGGTGGCGATGACGGCCTGCCCGCAGAGCCGTGCTCCCCGCGCAACGTTCAGTCCCTTGCCGCCCGCACCGGCCCGTACCCGCGTGACCCGCTGGACCTCGCCGACGTGGACATCGGTCACGTCGTACCGCTTGTCGATGGCGGCATTGAGGGTCACGGTGAGGACAGTCATCGCCTGCCCTCCCTGAAGGCGTAGGTCGCGGGGTCTCCCACGACCAGCTCGGACTGCAACACGACGGTGCGCGGCTCCAGCGGTGTCGCGCTGGCGATGCGGTCGAGGATCAGTTCCGCTGCACGCACGGCGATCTGCGCAACTGGCTGCGCGACGAGGGTTGGTCTGGGCCGGATGATCCTGGCGAGATCGAGGTTGTCGAAGCCGACGATGGCCGGGATCGGGGCATCGGGGCTGAGTTCGTTGATCGCAACGGTCGCACCGACGGTGAACTCGTAGTTGGCACAGACCACGGCCGTTGGCCGGGGCTCCAGCGCGAGCAGGCGACGCAGGCCGACGTAGCCGCCGTGGATCGTGACCGGGTCGGGCTGCATGTAGGTCCGCCGGGGGAGGCGTCCGGTGTGGCGCTTCACGGCCTCGCGGAACCCGAGCCTGCGCTCGCGAAAGGTGAAGATGTTGTCCGGGCCGGCGAGGAGGCCGATGTCGACGTGGCCGGCTTCGGCGAGGAGGTCGACCGCAGAGGCGATCGCCGCCCGGTTGTCGATCACGACGGTGTCGACGGCTGCGTTCGCTATCGCCCGGTCGACGGCGACGACCGGCACCCCGCGCTCCGCCGCTGCGGCGAGCCCGGCGACCTCGTCGCCCACCGGCATGATCACGATCCCGTCGACCATCTTGCCGATCAGGAAGTGGATGGCCTCTGCTTCTGCCTCGGCGCTGCCGCGGGAGTCGCAGATGATGGTGCCGTAACCAGCCTCGCGGAGCTTCTCCTCCATGCTGGAGATGATCGTGGTGTAGAAGGTCGAGTTCAGTTCCGCGAGCACAACGCCGAGGGTCATCGACCGGCGACTGCGGAGCCCGCGGGCGACGTCATTGACCTGGTAGTCAAGGTCACGCGTGGCCTGTTCGATCAGGACGCGGTTGTTGTAGGTGACGTTGCCGCCGTTGAAGAACTTCGAAATCGTCGCCAGGGACAGCCCGGTCAAGCGCCGGATGTCCTTGTAGGTGGCTGCCATAGCGTACCCAATCCCATGACGAAACGTTTCGTATGGAAAGGCTGGCAGCTGCTCTGGTCCCTTGTCAACCCTTGGAAGCAAAGGCACGAAACGGTTCGCCCCTGCTTGTGCAGTAGCGGGGCGGTCGGCTACCGTTGGGTAAAACGTTTCGCTCTCAAGGGGGAGGCGATGGGCTCAACCAGCGCTTCGGCGGTCTACCTCGGCGTGGACATCGGCACCTCCGGCTGCCGGTGCGTCGCCGTCGATGCCGACGGCCGCACCCTCGCAGTGGCCCAGCGGTCCTATCCCCTGCACACCCCTGCTGTCGGCTGGGTCGAGCAGGATGCCAACGACTGGGTGGCCGGCGCGTTGGCCACGCTCGCCGAGGTCTGCAACTCCGGCGCCTTCGCCCCGGCGGCCGTGCGTGCCATCGGCGTGGACGGTCAGAGCTGGGCCTGCGTGCCCGTCGACGAGACGGGGCGCATCCTCGCCAACACCCCTATCTGGATGGACACCAGGGCACAGTCGATCTGTGACGAGGTGCTGGCCAGGGTGCCTGCTGCAGACATCCTCGCTGTGGCAGGCAACCGGCTCAGCCCGAGCTACACCACGGCGAAGGTGCTGTGGTTCCAGCGGAACGCCCCGGACGTGTTCGCCCGCACGCGCTGGTTCCTGCAGTGCAACAGCGTCGTCGTGATGGCGCTCACGGGCATCGCTTCCCAGGAGCACTCCCAGGGCTACGGAGTGCACTTCATCGATGTGGCGACAGGAGCAGTCGACGTGGCGCTCGCCGCGCGCCTCGGTATCGATCCCGACCTCTTCCCGACCGCTGTGGAGCCGTCGGCGATCGTTGGTGGCATCACGGCTTCGGTCGCGCGGGCGACCGGGGTCCCCGAGGGGACTCCCGTCGTGGCGGGTGGGCTTGACGCCGCCTGCGGCACGCTTGGCGCCGGCGTCTATCGGGTCGGCCAGACCCAGGAGCAGGGCGGCCAGGCGGGCGGAATGTCGATCGCCATGGACGCCCCGGCGGCCGACGAACGGTTGATCCTTTCCCGGCACGTCGTACCGGACAGCTGGCTGCTGCAGGGGGGCACCGTCGCGGGCGCGGCCAGCCTCGCCTGGCTCACCCGACAGGTCGGCGCTGCCGAGCAGTCGGCAGCGGACGCCTCGGGCAGGGACCTGTACGAGGAGGTGTCTGCACTGGCCGCTTCCGCAGCTGTCGGTGCGGGCGGCCTTGTGTTCCTGCCCTACCTCTCCGGCGAGCGCTCGCCCCTGTGGGACGCAGACGCACGCGGAGCGTTCGTCGGCCTCACGCTGACCACCGACCGCGGCCAGCTCTACCGGGCAGTGATGGAAGGTGTGGCCTTCGCCCTGCGCCACAACCTCGAGGTGGCGGCGTCCGCGGGAGCGGCTGTGGACGAGCTCCTTGCGATCGGCGGCGCGACGAAGAGCCCGCTGTGGATGCAGATCAAGGCCGACGTCACCGGGGTCCCCCTGACCGTGAGCGCCAACGAGAATGCCACCCCGCTGGGGGCGGCCATGCTGGCCGCGATCGGTACTGGCGGCGGCACCGTCGACGAACTGGTCGACCGGTGGGTGCAGCGCGGCGTGAGCTACACCCCGGACCCTGCCGTCGCCGCCCGGTACGACCGGCTCTACCACGTCTATGCCGGGCTCTATCCGGCACTGGCCGACAGCATGCACCAGCTAGCGGCTTCCACGCGTTGAGGAATGGAGAACTGATGTTGGCAGCTGTGCTGCACGGGCAACGGGACGTAAGGGTGGAGGACATCCCCACCCCCGAGCCCGGGCCGGGCGAGGCCTTGATCCGGGTGATGCGGACGGGTGTCTGTGGTTCCGACATCCCGCGCGTGCTCAGCGACGGCGCCCACTTCTACCCGCTGGTTCTCGGCCACGAGATCGCCGGTGAGGTCGCAGCCGTCGGCGAGGGTGGAGACGCGGGCCTCGTCGGCCGGAGGGTGGCCGTTGCCCCGCTGCTGCCATGCCACGAGTGCCCGCAATGCCTGCTCGGCCACTACGCCCAGTGCCCGAATTACAGCTTCATCGGTTCGCGGGTGAACGGTGGCCTCGCGCAGTACCTCGTTGCGCCGGTGCGCAACCTCACGGTGGTCGCCGACAGCGTGAGCTTCCGCGATGCCGCCTTCTTCGAACCGTCCACGGTCGCGTTGCACGGCATCCGGCACCTCGGCTTCACTGCGGGGGAGGACGTGATCGTGCTGGGCGCCGGCACGATCGGGCTCTTCGCCATGCAATGGGTGAAGATCCTCGGCGCGACCCGGGTGGCAGTGGTGGACGTGAACCCGGCACGACTCGCCACAGCCGCCGGCCTCGGTGCGGACGCCACCTTCGACGCCCGGGAGCCGGGCTTCCTCGATGCTGTCCGCGCGTGGCAGGGCGGAACGGGCTTCGGCTACGCCTTCGAGACGGCCGGCCAGAACGCGACGATGACCCTGGCGTTCCAGCTCGCCGCTCCGCACGCCGGAGTGTGCTTCATCGGCACCAGCCATGCGGACCTTGCCTTCGACCACGCAACCTTCGAGCTGATGAACCGCAAGGAATTCCGTCTCACCGGTTCGTGGATGTCCTACAGCGCGCCCTTCCCGGGCCCCGAGTGGACCCTCACCGCCGAGTGCGTCGCGGACGGGCGGTTGCGGATCAGCGACGACCTCGTCCACGACACCTTCGAGCTCAGCGAGGTCATGGCGGCCTTCGAGCTCTTCGAGCAACCCGGCGCGGTCCGCGGCAAGCTGCTGTTCGCGCCCAATTCGTCCCAGGAGTGATCATGACCACTGACACCACAGCCATCGACCCGGCAACCGTCCCGAGCTTCGCGCTCGCCGGTGGCGCAAGGATCCCGGCCATCGGCCTTGGCACCTTCGGTTCCGACCGGTTCAGCCTCGAGGAGATCGCAGCAGCCACCGGAGTCGCCCTGCGGACCGGGTACCGCCTTGTCGACTGCGCATCCGTCTACGCCAACGAGCACCTGATCGGTCCGGTGCTGGCAGAGACGATGGCCGATCTCGGCCTGGCCCGCGAGGACGTCTTCATCGTGTCCAAGGTCTGGAACGACGCCCACGACCCCGCAGCGGCCGTTGCATCGGTGCACCAGAGCCTCGCCGACCTGAAGCTCGATTACCTCGACGCCCTGCTGATCCACTGGCCCTTCCCCAACACCCACGAGCGCTACGCCGCTCCCGACGCCCGCAACCCGACGTCGCGCCCCTACATCCACGCCGAATACATGGCGATGTACTCCGCACTCGAGGAGCTCGTTGACGCGGGCCTGATCCGCCACCTCGGTGTCTCCAACATGACCATCCCGAAGCTCCGGCTGGTGCTCCGTGATGCGCGGATCGCCCCGGCGCTGCACGAGATGGAGCTGCACCCCGCCTTCCAGCAGGGTGAGCTCTACCAGTTCTCCAAGGACGCCGGCATGGTGGTGATCGGCTTCTCCCCGATGGGTTCGCCGCGGCGTCCCGAGCGCGACAAGTTCGAGGGCGACGTGGCCGACATGGAGCACCCGGTCGTGGTGCGGATCGCGGCTGAGCTGGGCGTCCACCCCGCGGAGGTCTGCCTGAAATGGGCTTCCCAGCGTGGGCATGTCGCCATCCCGTTCTCCGTGAAGCCCGCACAGATCGCCTCGAACCTGCGCGCGGTCACCGAGAAGCCGCTGACCCCGGAGATGCTCAACGCGATGCGTTCGGTCGAGGCGAACAGCCGCCTCATCAAGGGACAGGTGTTCCTCTGGGAGGGCTCCGGGTCCTGGCTCGACCTCTGGGACGTCGACGGCACCATTCCCGGCTGGACCGGCTACGGCAGCACCGCCGCCGAGTAGGCCAGCTCCTCCACGACGTTGCGCCAGCTAGTGCACGTTGCGCCCGCTCTAGCAGGCGCAACGTGCGTTAGGTGGCGCAAAGTGGGGTGGTGGCGTGGGGTTTCGGACGTCCTCCTGTCGGAAGGCTGCGTGCGGTGCTAGGGTGTTGAATCGTTACAATCCTGCGGCGAAGACGCCGCGATGCTGCACACAGATAGGTACGACATGACCGACAGCGGCGTCCGGGAGGCAGCCGGGGCGGCGATCCCCCTGGTGAACACCCACGTCCACTTTCCTCCCAACTTCTCGGCGTTCACCACGGTCGCGGACGCTGTCGGCACCGCTGCCGCCGAGGGTGCGCGCGCTGTGGGCATCTCCAACTTCTTCGACCAGCAGGTCTACGCGGCCTTCCGCGACCAGGCGGCCGCCGCCGGCATCGTCGCGCTCTACGGGCTGGAGTTCATCACCCTCGACGACGAGCTCGCTGCGGCGGGCATCCGGGTGAACGACCCGGCCAACCCCGGCCGGATGTACCTGTGCGGCAAGGGCATCGCCCCGTTCAAGCAGAAGTCGCCGACCGCGGAGCGCATCGCGACCGAGATCCGCACCGGCAACGACGAGCGGGCCACCGCCATGGTCGCGAAGCTGGCCGACTGGTTCCTGAGTTGTGGGCTGGACACCGGCCTCACCGCAGACGTGATCGCCTTCGAGGTCGCCGAGGCGGCGGAAGTTCCGGTGGCGTGGGTGTCCCTGCAGGAGCGCCACATCGCAAAGGCCTTCCAGCGGGCGCTGTTCACGCTGCCGGCCGACGAGCGGGCGGCCGTGCTCGAGCGGGCCTACGGCTCCGCGTCCACCGTGGACATCGACGACGCCGGAGCCCTGCAGGGCGAGCTCCGGTCGCGGCTGGTCAAGGTCGGCACGCCCGGGTACGTCCCGGAGGTGCCGCTGAACTTCGCCGACGCCTACAGCTACGTGCTCGAGATGGACGGCATCCCCACCTACCCGACCCTGGCGGACGGAGTCTCCCCGGTCTGCCCGTTCGAGGATCCCGCGGAGAACCTGGCCGCCCAGCTCGTTGCCCGCGGCATCCACGCGGCGGAGCTGATCCCGATCCGCAACACCGCTGCCTGCGTGGACGTCTACGTCCGGGCCTTCACGGGTGCCGGCATCGTCGTCATGGGTGGCACGGAACACAACACGCCCGACCGGATCCCGATCGAGGTCGCCTGCACCGACGGGCCGGTCTCCGACTACGCCCGGCAGGCCTTCTGGGAGGCGACCTGCGTTGTCGCTGCCCACCAGCACCTCGTTGCCAACGGCGAACCCGGCTACGTGGACGCGACCGGCGCCCTGACCGGTGACGACCCGGACGCCAGACGCGCAGAGCTCGTCGCCATCGGCGCAGCACTGATCACCAAAGAGGAGAAGTAGTGAACCAACAGGTCTCCGAGCTCATCGCGGTAGCGAACACCTTCGGCGCCGACCCGGAGTACTCACGCGCCGGCGGCGGCAACGCCTCGGTGAAGGTCGACGGCGTGCTGCACATCAAGCCGAGCGGCGTGCCGCTGGCGACCCTCACGGCCGCCGACCTCGTCGGACTGCGCCTGGACGTGCTGCTGGACGCGCTGCACTCCGATGAGCCCGTCGCGGGCGACCCGGTGATGGCAGCCGCGGCGAAGGCCCTCGTCAACGCTCCCGGCGGACGCCGGCCCAGCGTCGAGATCCTGTTCCACGCGCTGATCCCCGACGCCTTGGTCCTGCACACCCACCCGCTGGTGGCCAACGCCCTCACCTGCAACACCGACGCCGAGATCCTCGTCGCCCGGCTGTTCGGCGATGACGCAGTGTTCGTGCCCTACACCGATCCCGGCGTGCCGCTGGCCCGCGAGGTCGAGGCCCGCCGCACCGCCTACACCGCACGCACCGGGAAGCCGGCACCCGGCATCACCTTCCTCGGCAACCACGGCATCATCGTCTCCGGCAACTCCGCAGGAGAGGTCACCGAGCGGGCCGAGCGGCTCACCGCCACGATCGGCGCCGCCATCGACGCGACGCCGGCGGTCACCACCGGCCTTGGCGACGGTGCTGCGCGGACAGCGCTGATCAACGTGATCGCCCCGACCCTGCGCGGACTGCTCGGCACGCCCGACCGGCTCGCGGTCGTCACGTCCGACAGCTCGGAGTGGGTGCGGGCCGCGTCCCTGACCCCGGCCGGCCGGGCCGTGCTGACCGGTGGGCCGCTGATCCCCGACCAGATCGTGTACGCCGGGTCGTTCCCGCTGGTGCTCGACCCCTCCGCAGGCGCTGAGGCCGTCACAGCGGCGGTCGCTGCGCACCGTGCGAAGTACGGCAAGGACCCGATCATCACCGTCGTCCCCGGCGTCGTCGCGTTCGGCGCAGGTGCCGACCTGGCGGCGGCGCAGACCGCGCTGGCCACCTTCACCGACGCCCTCCGCGTCGCGCGGGACGCCGGCCGCATCGGCACCGTCCGCACCCTTGACGCTGCGGAGCGGGGCTTCATCGAGAACTGGGAGGCGGAGAGCTACCGCAAGTCGGTGGCAGCGTCGGCCAACGCCGGACGGATGACCGGCAAGGTGGTCTTGGTCACCGGGGCAGCCCAGGGCTTCGGTCTCGGTATCACCACCGAGCTACTGGCCGAGGGCGCCCAGGTGGTGCTCGCCGACCTGAATATCGAGCTGGCGACGAAGAACGCCGCGGAGCTGAGCGCAAGGCACGGCGCCGGTCGCGCGGTCGCCGTCGCGGTGAACGTCTCCGACCCGGACTCGCAGCTGGCTGCGATCGCCGCGGCGACCGCGATCTACGGCGGGATCGACGTCTTCATCTCCAATGCCGGCGTCGTCCGCTCCGAAGGCGTGATGACCCAGCCGGTTGCCGACTTCGACCTGGTGACCGGCGTGAACTACCGGGGCTACTTCCTCGGTGTGCGCGCGGTGGCGCCGATCATGGCCGCCCAGCACGCCGCCCGACCGGACGCACTCTTCGACATCATCGAGATCAACTCCAAGTCGGGCCTCGAGGGGTCGAAGCGCAACTTCGCCTACTCGGGATCGAAGTTCGGCGGCATCGGGCTGACCCAGTCCTTCGCGCTCGAACTGATCGAGTACGGCATCAAGGTGAACGCCATCTGCCCGGGCAACTACCTGGACGGGCCACTGTGGATGGACCCCGACCGAGGGCTCTTCGTCCAATACCTCAACGCCGGCAAGGTGCCGGGCGCCACGACCGTCGCCGACGTCCGCAAGTCGTATGAGGACAAGGTGCCCATGGGCCGCGGCTGCCTGCCGTCCGACCTCGCCAAGGCCGTGTACTACATCGTCGACCAGGCCTACGAGACCGGCCAGGCCGTGCCCGTGACCGGCGGCCAGAACATGCTCAACTGATCACTCCACCCAAGGAAACGCACTCATGACGCAGGAATTCCCGACCACCCAGCACGCGATCCAGTTCGTCGGTGCCGACCAGGTGGTGCACAACCCGGCGAAGGCGATGTACCCCCTCGGCCCGCGGCAGCTGCTGCTCAAGTCCGAGGCGTGCGGCATCTGCTTCTCCGACACCAAGCTGCTGCACGCCTTCACCAACCACCCGCGCAAGAGCGAGGTCCTCAGCGGCCTCACCCCGGAAGAGCTCGCGGAGATCCCCAGCTACAAGCCGGGCGCGGAGCCGGGCGTCCCCGGCCACGAGCCGGTGGGACGCATCGTCGCCGTCGGCTCCGACGTGCGGCATCACGTGGTGGGGGAGCGGGTGCTGGTGCAGACCGACTACCGCCACCTGCCGACCGCGAGCTCGAACGCTGCCTTCGGCTACAACTTCGAAGGCGCGCTGCAGGAGTACGTGGTCCTCGACGAGCGTGTGATCATGGACCCCGTCACCGGCGAGCGCTTCCTGATCCCGGTCAGCGACGGCCCGTCAGCCTCCGCCGTCGCCCTGATCGAGCCGTGGGCCTGCGTCGAAGCCGCCTACGCCTGGGGCGAGCGCACCACCCTGAAGGCCGGCGGACGGCTGCTGGTCGTCGCTGACGCCGGCGACGGACTGGACGACCTGATCGCGCAGGCCGCCCCCGGATCGATCACTGTCATCGGCGCGGCGGAGGTCGCGGGAGCCAGCCGCGTCGCGTCCGTGGACGACCTGGAGGGCACCTTCGACGACATCGTCTATGTCGGGGCGGACGCGGACACCGTCGAGGCCCTGGGTTCGCACATCGGCTTCGGTGGCGTCCTCGACGTCGTGCTGGCCGGCGGGACGTTCGACCGGCGCGTCAAGATCGACGTCGGCCGCGTCCATTACGACCTGATCCGCTACACCGGCACCGCCGGCACGAACGCAGCCGACGGCTACGCCAGGATTCCCGCCCAGTGCGAGCTGCGCGAGGGCGACCGCATCGCCATCGTCGGCGCGGCGGGCCCGATGGGGCTCATGCATACTGTCCGGACCGCCGTCAGCGGCGTCCCGGGCATCTCGATGGACGCCGTGGACGTCGACGACGCCCGCCTCGCCCACCTCGCAGCCGTCGTCGCTCCGGTGGCGGAGGCCAATGGCGTGCCGGCAACCTTCCGGAACTCGAAGACCGCACCGCTGGAAGGTGGCTACACCTACGTCGCTGCCATGGTGCCGGCGCCGTTCCTGATCGCCCAGGCCGTCGACATCTCTACCGATGGTGCGATCGTCAACGCCTTCGCCGGTTTCGCCATCGGGACGATGGCAGAGCTCGACCTGACCGCGATCGCCACCAAGGGCATCTACCTCGTCGGCACGTCCGGTTCGCGGATCCAGGACATGGAGACCATGCTCGCCAAGGTCGAGAACGGCACCCTCGACACGAATGTGTCGCTGTGGGCGATCACCGGCATGGCTGGTGTGGCCGACGGAATCGATGCCGTGACCAACCGCACTTCCGGCGGCAAGATCATGGTCTACCCGATGCTTCCCGACCTCGGGATGGTGCTCCTCGACGAGCTGGCAGAGAAGCTCCCGACCGTCGCAGCAGCCATGGTCGACGGGCGCTGGACGAAGGCAGCGGAGGCCGCACTGCTCGCCAGCCAGGCCTGACGGCCCTCAGTACTTCGCGCCCGGCCTCTGGTGGCCGGGCGCGACACCGGGCACGCTGATGCTGGACGCCCGAGCCAGTGGGGTTCTGTGGCGTCCTCGGAGGGAACCATGAGCGGCGCCGGCACCAAGGATGACCCCTGGCAGTTGAAGACCGCGCCCGGGTCGAGCGAGTACACGATGTACCGCGACGAGGGCGCCGATCCGCCGGCACTCGTCTGTCAGGTGGGTTCGACGACGCTGCGCTACCACGTTCAGGCGATCGAGGACCTGCACGCGTGGCTCCGCGAGCAGGGCGACTGGGTGCCGCTGGGCGCGGCCGACGAGCTGAAGCCTGCCGCTCCGGGCTCTGTGGAAGCCTGGGGACGTTCGGAGGACAACCCGGTGGGCGGTTGGTACGGCCTGCGCAAGGGTTATCGGGGACGCTTCGGGATGTACCTGCCGCCGCTGCTGGAGGAATTGGGGCTGGTCGAACTCACGCACGATGCGCGCAACAACTCCGTCCGCGCGATCTGATTGCCGAGGTTGAGCGCCTGGCCTGCTGGGGAGTGGGCCAGGAAGCTATCCCATCTCCAGCCACCCCTCAGCAACACGATGCCTCCCGGCTGCCCCCAGCTCGGTCGGAGGACATCATGCTCCCGGGGTCGGCGGAACCCCTGGGAGAAGGCCTCGCCGACACGCTAGAGGAAGCTTCGGGCGTGTTTCCAGACCCCGCCCGGGGGACACCCGACCGGTCTCATGCCTTGTGGCGTCCGAAAACCGCAATGGCTTGACCCGGACTTGATGCTGCGTTGAGGACGGCCCTGCGCGGGTGTCCCTAGCCTGCAGTCGTGGCGTCCCGTGCGGGGACGACGACGCCGCGCCAATCCCCGGATGGTGCCTGCCCCCCAGCGGGTGCCAATGATCGAGAGGTAGCAATGTCCATCCTCAAGTCGGCCCTTGTCAGGGCCATCCTGATTCCCGTCGCCATGGCGCTCTCCCTGACGGCTTGCTCGGCCGAGACCCCACCCGTCGCGCAGAGCGCTGCCGTCGCCGGCACCAACGTCGTCGCTGACGCAGGCACCGGCGTGGTCACGACGCTCGCCGTGAAGAAGTACAAGATGTCCACGGTGAAGAAGCACCACACGAAGACGAACTGCTGGAGCGTTGTGGGCAAGAACGTCTACAAGCTCACGTCCTTCATCAAGAAGCACCCCGGCGGCCAGAAGCGGATCATCGCGATGTGCGGCAAGAACGCCACCTCGAAGTTCCGGGGCCAGCACGGCACCGGCGGACGGGCCAACTCCACCCTGAAGAAGTACAAGATCGGCGTTCTCGCCTGATCTGATCCTCCCCTCTGCAGCACAAGCTGTGACTTGTTCGCCGACCTCGGCGACCAAAGTCACAGCTTGTGCCGTTTCTGCGTGAGGGGACTGGAGTGCTTGCGGGTCTGGCGGGATTAGCTTACGATTGAATCGGTAAAAGAGTTAGAGCGAAAGTCAATCGAAAGGAACCGATCGATGTCGATCGAGCGCACGGGGCGCGAGACGCACATCCTCGGGCGCCTGGTTCGGGATGGATCGCTCGCCGTGGGGACGCTGGCACGGGACCTCGGAGTTTCGGAGGTCACCATCCGCACCGACCTGCGCAGCCTGGAGGAACGGGGCCTGCTGGCCCGCACCCACGGTGGGGCAGAGGTCACCGGCTACCGCAACGTCCTCGAACGCCAGCTCCAGCACACCGTCCAGAAGGACCGGATCGCCGCAGCTGCCGCGGAGTTGGTGCGGGACTTCGACCTGATCATGATCGAGGCCGGCACAACGTGCGCCCAGATCGTGACCCACCTCGGCCGGCGGCGCGGGGTGCAGGTGCTCACCAACTCCACGCTCGTCGTGCAGCACGCCCGCGTGTACCCCGGACTCACCGTGATCCTGACCGGCGGCTCCTTCAACCGCGCCAGCGAGTCGATGGTCGGCTCCGTGGCACTTCGTACGATCGAGGACTTCAACGTGCGCCTCGCCTTCTTCGGCACCGACGGCTTCACGGCCGGCCGCGGACTCACCACCGGCTTCGCAGAAGGCGCCGAGGTGATCCGTGCGATGAAGGCCCGCGCAGCCGAGTCCTGGCTCGTCGCCGACTCCTCGAAGTACTCCCATGCCGGCTTCGTCAGCGTGATGGACCTCGCCGGGCTCACCGGCGTGATCACGGACGACGGGCTCTCCGTCGATTCCCGCAACGACCTCAACAACTGCGGCCTCAGCGTCCGCATCGTCTAGAACTAGGAGAACCCATGGCCCAGGTAGTGGTGATGCCACAGCTCGGCAACACGGTGGAGTCATGCCTGATCACCACCTGGCTGGTGAAGGTCGGCGACGCCGTCGACGCAGCGACGCTCCTGTGCGAGATCGAGACCGACAAGTCGGCCATGGAGGTTCCTGCCGGTGTCGCAGGGACGGTGCTCGCGCTGCTCGCCGAGGAGGGCGACGAGGTGCCCGTGAAGCAACCGATCGTCGTTGTCGGCGAACCTGGCGAGAACGTCGAGGAGTACCTGGCCGGCGCCGGCCTGCCCCCGCAGACCACCGGTGAGGCCGGCGAGGTCAACGAGAGCGAACCCGAACCGCTGGTTCCGACCGCAACGGTCCCTGAGGAGCGTCCGGAGCTTGCGGAGGACGCGTCACGAAGGGCCGCTGGCGCCTCCGAGCACGCGTCCGCTGGCGTCTCCCCGCGAGCTCGCGGACTTGCCGCCTCCCAGGGCGTCGACGCAACCCAGCTGACCGGCACCGGTCCCGAGGGCCGCGTGATCGAACGCGACGTGCAGGCGGCCATCGCCGCCGGTCCCGGCCTCACCGCCGGAGCACGCGGCGCAGCTGAAGGCTTCGTGCCCGGCGCTGCCGGCTCGGGCATCGGTGGACGCGTCACCCGCGCCGACCTCGCTGCTGGCGCCACCCAATCGGTCCCTGAGGAGGTTCGTGAGCCCGTGAACGAACCGTCACGAAGGCGTCGTCCTGAGCCTGTCGAAGGGGCCGCCGACGCCCTCGAATTCCCTGGTGCGACAACAAGGACCCCGCTCAAGGGCATTCGCAAGGTGATCGCCGAGCGGATGATGAACTCGCTGGCCACGTCCGCACAACTGACCTATACCGCGACAGCTCCGGCGGCCGGAATGCTGGCGCTGCGCAAGCGGCTCAAGGGCGCTGCCGATCCGGAGCTGTCCGCGATCACCCTGGGTGACCTCGTCGGCTACGCGGCTGTGAAGACCCTCGCCAAGCATGCAACGGTCAACGGTCACCTCAGCGACGGCGTCCTGACGACCTTCGCCAGCGTCCATCTGGGCATGGCCGTCGACACCCCTCGCGGCCTGCTGGTGCCGACGCTGCGGTTCGCCGACACCCTGACCCTGCGGGACTTCTCGACGTTCTCCAAGCAGTTGGCGATGGATGCGATCGCCGGCTCGATCAGCCCTGACCTGCTCGGTGGCGCCACCTTCACGGTGAGCAACCTCGGTGCGTTCGGGATCGAGTCCTTCACCCCGCTGCTGAATGTGCCGCAGGTGGCGATCCTCGGTGTGGACGCCATCTTCCCCCGCGCGGTCATCAACGCCGACGGCTCGGTGGGTGCCGAGCAGCGGATCGGCTTCTCGCTGACCGCCGACCACCGAGTCATCGACGGTGCCGACGCTGCCAGGTACCTGAAAGACCTGTGCGCGGCCGTGGCCGACATCGACCTGACCGTCCTCGGCTGAGAAGGGCGAAAATCAATGGCTGACTACGACGTGATCATCATCGGCGGGGGCCCCGGCGGCTACCTCGCCGCCGAACGGCTCGGGCACGCCAACAAGAAGGTGCTGCTGGTCGAGAAGGAAGCACTCGGCGGCACCTGCCTGAACGTGGGCTGCATCCCGACCAAGAGCCTGCTCAACTCGGCGAAGCTGTACGAGCACGCCCGGCATTCCGGACAGTTCGGCGTCACAGCCACCGGCGTGGAGTTCGACTGGGCCAAGGTGCAGGCGTGGAAGGCTGACGTTGTCGGCAAGCTCGTCGCCGGCGTCGGCGCGTCCGAGAAGCGGGCCGGAGTCGAAGTCGCCTACGGCCACGGCACCCTGGTGTCCGCAGGAGTTGTCGAGGTGGACGGCGAGCGCAAGACCGCCGACCACGTGATCATCGCCACCGGTTCCGTGCCGGCCATGCCCCCGATCCCGGGCGCCAAGGACAACCCCCAGGTGGTCGACTCCACCGGCCTGCTGGCCGTCGAGGCGGTCCCGAAGCGTCTCGTCGTCATCGGCGGCGGCGTGATCGGGCTGGAGTTCGCGTCCCTCTTCGCGGCCTTCGGCTCGCAGGTCGAGGTCATCGAGATGCTGCCGGAGATCGTCCCGTTCATGGACGACGACCTCGCTGCACGGCTCCGCAAGGCGCTGAAGGCCGTGAAATTCCAGCTGGGCTGCAAGGTCACCGGTATCGAGGGCGGCGCAGTCCTCTACACCGACGCGAAGGGCGGCGAGCAGCGCGCGGAGGCTGACCTGGTCCTGATGGCCGTTGGACGGCGTCCGCTGGTCGCCGGCTGGGGCGCGAAGGAGGCCGGCCTCGAGGTCGGGCCGCGTGGCGTCGTCGTCGACGACACCATGCGCACGAACCTGCCGAACGTGTGGGCCGTCGGTGACGTCACCGGACGTAGCCTGCTGGCCCACGCCGCCTACCGGATGGGCGACATCGCCGCAGCGCACATCCTCGACACCGTCGCAGCCAAGGCCGCGGGCCAGAAGCTGCGCACCGACACCATCCCGTGGGCGGTGTACTCCATGCCCGAAGCTGCCGGCGTCGGCCTCACCGAAGCCCAGGCGAAGGACCGCGGTCACGACGTGCTCGCCACCACCGTCCCGCTGGCCGTCTCCGGCCGGTTCATCGCAGAGAACGGCGTCCGCGCACCGGGCGCGGTCAAGATCATCGCCGACGGCACCACGCGCGCCATTCTCGGCATCCACATGCTCGGCAACTACGCCCCCGAAACCATCTGGGGAGCAGCCGTCGTGCTCGAAACCGAGCTGACCATCGACGACCTTCGTCAGGTCGTCTTCCCCCACCCCACCGTCTCAGAAGGCATCCGCGAAGCCGCCTGGGCTCTCAAAGCCTGACCCCACCCCGACTTGTCAGAAGCTGACTGACCTATAGCTCAGTGAGGTTCTGACAAGTCGGAGATCCGACGAATACGAAAAGGAAGAAATGCCCAAGTCACTATCCGTGAACCCGGCAGAGGTTCGCAAGGCCGGGACGATCACCGTCCCGCCGATCCCGGTCAACGCCTACTCCCAAGACTTCGCTGCGGCCAGGAAGCGGTACGGCAACGACGGCCTGGTCGCGATGCTGCACGACATGCTCGCGATCCGCGAGTTCGAGTCGATGCTGAACTCGATCAAGATCAACGGTGGCTGGCAAGGCATCGAGTACAACCACAAGGGCCCGGCGCACCTGTCCATGGGCCAGGAGGCCTCCTCGGTCGGCCAGGCAGCCGAGCTCGACGCAGACGACTTCATCTTCGGCTCCCACCGCAGCCACGGGGAGATCCTCGCCAAGAGCTTCTCGGCCGCGCGCAAGATGGACGCTGACAAGCTGCAGGGAATCATGTCCGGTTTCCTCGGCGGCGACACCCTGCGTTACGCGGAGAAGATCGGCGCTGAAAGCGCCGAGGAGCTCTCCGAGAACTTCATCCTGTTCGGCACCCTCGCGGAGATCTTCGCCCGCAAGGTGGGCTTCAACCGTGGCATGGGCGGCTCGATGCACGCCTTCTTCACCCCGTTCGGCTCCATGCCCAACAACGCGATCGTCGGCGGCTCCGCCCCCATCGCCAACGGCTCCGCGCTGTACAAGCGGGTCAACCACCAGCCCGGCATCGTGATCGCCAACATCGGCGACGCCTCCATGGGCTGTGGCCCGGTGTGGGAAGCCATGATGTTCTCCGCGATGGACCAGTTCCGTCAGCTCTGGCGTCCCGAGGACGGCGGCAACCCCCCGATCCTGTTCAACTTCTTCAACAACTTCTACGGCATGGGCGGCCAGACCGACGGCGAGACCATGGGTTACGACATGCTCGCCCGTGTCGGCGCAGGCGTGAACCCCGAGGCCATGCACGCCGAACGCGTGGACGGCTACGACCCGCTGGCCGTCGCCGACGCGATCGCGCGCAAGAAGGAACTCCTGCTCGCAGGCAAGGGCCCGGTGCTGCTCGACACGATCACCTACCGCTTCTCCGGGCACTCCCCGTCGGACGCTTCCAGCTACCGCACCCGCGAAGAGGTCGAGTCCTGGGAGCAGGCCGACTCGATCACCAGCTTCACCGAGCTGCTCGTGAGCAAGAAGGTGCTCGGCAAGAGCGAGGTCGAGGACCTGCACGCGCGGATCATCGAGCGGCTGACGAAGGTGCTCGCGCTGGCGTCCAACGACTCCGAGCTGGAGCGTGTCGACGCGACCTACATCGAGTCGAAGATGCTCTCCAACGGCCACGTCGAGGCTTTCGGTCACGGCGAGGAGCCCGAACTGCTCGAGCCGCTCGAGGAGAACGCCCGCGTGAAGGCGATCGCCAAGAAGGTGCGCAAGACCACCGACGCGGACGGCAAGCCGGTCTCCAAGGTGAAGATGTACCAGTTCCGCGACGGCCTGTTCGAGGCCATGGCGCACCGGTACGCGATCGACCCGACCATGTGCGCCTGGGGCGAGGAGAACCGCGACTGGGGTGGCGCCTTCGCCGCCTACCGCGGCCTCACCGAACTGCTGCCCTACCGGCGGCTGTTCAACTCCCCGATCTCGGAGGCCGCGATCGTCGGCGCCGGTGTCGGCTACGCCCTCTCGGGCGGGCGGGCGGTCGTCGAGCTGATGTATTGCGACTTCCTCGGCCGCGCAGGCGATGAGGTCTTCAACCAGATGGCCAAGTGGCAATCCATGTCGGCCGGTCTGCTGACCATGCCGCTGGTGCTGCGGGTGAGCGTCGGCAACAAGTACGGCGCCCAGCACTCCCAGGACTGGTCGGCCCTCGTCGCCCACATCCCGGGCCTGAAGGTGTACTTCCCGGCGTCGCCGGCCGATGCCAAGGGCATGCTCAACCGCGCGCTCGCCGGCACCGACCCGGTGGTGTTCCTCGAGTCCCAGCTGCTCTACGACATCGGCGAGCAGTTCGAGGCCGATGGCGTCCCGGAGGGCTACTTCGAGACGCCGGAGGGCGAGCCGGTCGTCCGCCGCGAGGGCACCGACGTGACCATTGCGACCCTTGGCGCCACGCTGTACCGGGCGCTCGAGGCAGCCGACATCCTGAAGGAGAAGTACGGGGTCTCCGCGGAGGTCATCGACCTGCGTTACGTCGCCCCGCTGAACTACGAGACGGTCGTCGCCTCGGTGAAGAAGACCGGGCGCCTCGTGCTCGCCTCGGACGCCGTGACGCGCGGTTCGTTCCTGCAGACCGTTGCCAACGAGCTGCAGAACCTGGCCTTCGACGCCCTCGACGCACCGGTGGTCGTCGTCGGTGCGCGGAACCACATCACGCCCGCCCCGGAGCTGGAGAACCTGTTCTTCCCGCAACCGGAGTGGATCATCGACGCCATCAGCGAGCGCATCCTGCCGCTGCCCGGTCACGTTCCCGGCGCGAACTTCACCGACGGCGAGATCGTCCGCAGGGCAAAGCTCGGCGTCTAGTTCGGCGGGATTGCCTCCGGCCCCCAACGGCCAGGAACGCCGAGGGCCAGCCTTACGGCCGAGAGCCAGCTCCCAGGGGCTGGCCTTCGACCGCAAGGCTGGCCCTCGGCGTTTTGGGTAGGGTCGAGAGTGACGAAGGAGAAGGGGTTTCTGATGACTGATCTGGGTGGCAAGAAGGTCGCGTTCCTGCTCAAGCGGGGCGTCGAGCAGCCGGAGCTCACCGAGCCGTGGGCGACGCTGGAGAGCGCTGGCGCACAACCCGTCCTCGTGAGTGAGGAGCCGGGCACGATCACGGCGCTGATCGGCGACTGGGACAGGGGCGACGACTTCACGGTCGACCTGACCCTCGACGACGCCGACCCGGGCGACTACGACGCGCTGGTCCTCCCTGGCGGCACCCTGAACTCCGACAAGATCCGCACCAACCCGAAGGCGATCGCGTTCGTGAAGGCGTTCATGGACGCCGGCAAGCCGGTGGCCTCGATCTGTCACGGCCCGTGGATCCTGATCGAGGCGGGAGTCGTCGAGGGGCGCACGCTCACCTCGACGACGCGGATCGCCACCGACCTGAAGAACGCCGGCGCCCATTGGGTCGACTCCGAGGTGGTACTGGACGGCAACCTGCTCACCAGCAGGAGCCCGCGGGACCTGCCGGCGTTCAACGCAGCACTCGTCGAGGCCGTCGCCCGGGGCTGATGGTGCAGGACGGGGACGGTTCCTCTTTTCCGCCGGCTGGCGGAAAAAGGAACCGTCCCCGTTTGTCGCCAGGCTCAGGCCTTGATGGTGAACGTCGCCTCGGCGCTGTCGCTCACCACGCCGGGCCCGGTCCACTCGAACCGGCGGGAGGTCGAGCCCTTCTTCAGCCTGTAGTGCAGGACGCCTTCGACAGCGCTGTCAGACTGCAGGTCGTCAAGGACGGCGATCAGGTCGTCGAAGCTCTCGACACCGTCGGTGCTGGTGCCGTCGAACTCCTCGCAGGCCGTGTCGCCGCTGGGCAGCGTGACGCAGCTCTCCGTGGGCTGGTTGACCGGGTTGAAGGCGAAGGTCCCACTCTTCCTTGCCGTGGACTTCAGCCTCACCGACACAGCGGTCCCGGTGACCTTGCCCGCGTTCCTGCCGTTCTTCTTGACGGTGTACTGCGGACGCAGCGAGTAGGTCTTGCCGGCCTTCAGGCGCTTGCCGTCCAGCGAGACCCACGGACCGCTCCTCGAATGCAGCTGCACCGCGGACGACTTGTAGGTGAAGGAGTCGGCGGACAGCAGCCTGACGGTCACCGTCACGCCGGTGATGGTGACGTCCTCGAACTCGTTGTCTGTGATGGCCGCGGCATCGTTGGCCGCCGGCGTGCCGATCGCGTCGGGGAACCAGTACGGGTCGGCGACGACCTGCGAGTTCGTGAAGCTGCCCGTCGAGCCGTCCGCGCGCCGGTAGTGGATCGTCCAGGTGGCCTCGCCGGTGCCGCTGCCGTACTGGTCGAGCTGGTCGATGGCTGACTGACCGACCAGGTAGGCGATGGCCGACGCGCTGAGGGCCTGGTAGGCGAGGTCGCCGTGATAGCTGTGCACAGGGGTGCCGGCCGGGTTCTGCACCGTGACGTCGATGCCGTAGCCCCTGGTCGCACCGATGGTGCCGCGGATGCCGACCTGTCGATCCTCCGTGATCATGCCGATTGGCGGACCGAACTTCGACACCTGCTTGTAGGAACCGACGAAGCCGGTGCCGTCGGGCACGATCAGCGCTGTCGAGGCGTTGGCGAGGTAGAGCGAGGTCTTGCCGTTGAGGCTCATGGGATGTCCGAACGCCCACACCGTGTCACCGCAGACGGCGGTGATCGTGCCGACGGCACCGCCGATGAGGTCTGCGGAGCCGTAGAGCGCGGCCACCGTGCCACCGGCTACGAGCGGGGCGTCGAGATCGGAGTCCATGGCGGCGGCGGGCATCAGCTGGCCGCTGCGCATGATGCCGGCCCTCGCCGACCTGGCAGTGCGAGCGAACGTCCGGTTGGTGAAGGCGTTCAGCTTCTCGCCGGCGCCCCCGGCAACGTTCACCGTCTTCACCTGGGAGAGGGTCGAGCCCACCAGGGCCGTTCCGGCCGCCTTGATGCCGCTCGCCGACACCTTGAGGTTCGCCCTGGTGACCTTCAGTTTCACCGTCGGGCTGACGGCGGTCGTGCCGATGGACTTCATGTACTCGGCAGGCGTGATGCCGGCGATAGGCAGGTTGTCCGCGTTGAGGCTGTAGGAGACCGAACCGATCAGTCGTCCGTCCCTGGAGACCGGCGACCCTGACATCCCTGCCCAGATCCCCGCGGCCTTCAGGCCGGCCGTACCGTCGATCACGGAGCTGCTGAGCTTGAACAGCAGCAGGTCCTTGCCGAGCCCGATGCCGTTGTCGATGTAGCCGATGTAGGTGCCTGAGAATTCCTCCGGGGTGGTCCCGTGGGTGACCGAGAGCCCGGTGACGGTGTCGCCGGGCGTGAAGGCCTCGACCTCCGCGACGGGTACGTAGGGCTGGGTGTTGTCAGGGCAGAAGAAGTGCGTGCCGTTGGCCTGCGCCGGTGCCGCGGCTGCGAGCAGGCCGACGCCGATCACGCCGGCGGCGAGGGCTGCGGAGAACCGCCGTGCTCGTGATGAGGGCGGCGGGAAGAGTGCTGTGCGCGCTCGGGCGTGCTGTGTGGTCATTGCTTCCTCCGGCGAGGTGGTCCTTGCGGGGTGGGGGCCATTCGGTGGCCGGGTCGGAAGCGGGGAGCCCACGATGACTGCCCCGCCCGTGCGACCTCCCCCTCCACCTCAAGGTGGTTGTCGCCCATTGCTCAACGTGCCTGACGACCATAACCAGCGATGGCTGTCAGCCCAGGGAGATCCGAACCCCGGACGATGTCGCGCGCATCGGCGCGCTCTGTCGACGGGAGCACCGGCCCTCCATACGGATAACGCGGCAGCAGGGTATTTGGTTGCGTCCCCTGACGAACTTTCCCCGCTCGCCCTTCGTGACGCTCGCTGCGCTCGCTCCTCAGGGACCGACTCGGGGCTCGGGCGCGCCCGAGCCCGTCACACCGCCCGCGGCTTGCCGCGGGCTCGAAAAGAGATCAGGCGCGTGCGCGCCCGAGCCCGTCACACCGCCCGCGGCTTGCCGCGGGCTCGAAAAGAGATCAGGCGCGTGCGCGCCCGATCTCGTAGAGCGCGATCGCGGCCGCGACACTGGCGTTGAGCGAGTCGACACCCGAGTGGATCGGGATGGTGACCAGCAGGTCGCAGTTCTCACGGACGAGCCGTGCAAGGCCTTCACCCTCCGACCCGACGACAACGAGCACCGGTCCGTCGATACCGGGGAAGCCGGCGATGTCGGTCTCCGCCTCGCCTGCGAGCCCGACAACGGTGAACCCGGCGTCGGCGTAGGCCTTGATCGTCCGGTTCAGGTTGGTGACCTGTGCAACCGGGACGCGGGCAGCCGCGCCGGCCGACGTCTTCCACGCCGCCGCCGTCATCTGGGCCGAACGTCGCTCGGGGATGATCACGCCGTGGGCCCCGAATGCTGCCGCGCTGCGCACGATCGCGCCGAGGTTCCTCGGGTCGGTGATCGAGTCGCAGGCGACGACCAGCCCAGGACTGTCGGAGTTGAGCGCATTGAAGAGGACGTCCTCGTTGTCTGCGTACTCGAAGGGCGGCAGTTGCAGGGCGACGCCCTGGTGCACGCCGCCGCCGGTCAGCCGGTCAAGCTCTGTGCGGGTCGCCTGCAGCAGCGGGATGTTGTTCTCGGCAGCGAACTTGAGGATGTCGCGCAACCGGTCGTCGCGCTCCACCCCGTCCGCAACGTAGGCACGGCGCACGGGCAAGCCGGCCATCAGCACTTCCAGGACCGGGTTGCGACCGATCACCCAGTCGCTGCCGGCGGTGGACGGCGCGCCGGAGCGTGAGCCGGACGGCCTGCGGCTACTCGGGCGCTGCCCGGAGGACTTGGCTGAGTCGTCGGCGCCGCGGGAGCGGTAGGCCTTGTGGTACGGGCGATCCTCGGCGCGCGGGGTCGGTCCCTTGCCTTCGAGGGCGCGACGGACGCGACCACCCGATCCGGCGGCTGTGGTCTTGCCCTTCTTGCGGACGGCGCCCTTGCGCTGGCTGTTTCCTGGCATGACGCTCCTAGTTCTCCAACGACCAGCGAGGGCCGGTGGGGGTGTCTTCGACCTTGAGGCCGATGGTGGCCAGCTGATCACGGATCGCGTCCGCAGCCGGCCAGTCCTTGCGTGCCCGCGCCTGCGTCCGCTGCTCGAGGAGAGCGGCCACCAGCCCGTCGACGACCGGCGTCAGGTCGCCACCGGTCGTGTGTTCGTGCGCCCACTCGGGCCCAGCGGGATCAAGTCCCAGCACACCGAGCATGGCACGGACAGCGGTGAGCGCCGCGATCACGGCTTCCGGCTTGTCCGCGTCGATCGCGGAATTGCCTTCACGGATCGTGCCGAACAGGACGGCGAGCGCACCCGGCGTGCCCAGGTCGTCGTCCATCGCTTCAGCGAACGCTGCGGGTATGGCTGCAGGTCCGAGGTCGGCGACCTCGGCCGGCGCCACCACCCGTCCGGCGCGGGCGAGGAAGGAGTCGATCCGGGCGAGCTGCGCAGCGGCCTCGGCCAGGGAGGCGTCCGAGAGCTCGATCGAGGAGCGGTAGTGCGGACCGGCGAGGTACAGCCGGATGGCCCGGCCACCATGCCTCTCCACAGCGGCGAGCACGTCCGCGGTGTTGCCCAGCGACTTGCTCATCTTCTCGCCCGCGAGGGTCACCCAGGCGTTGTGCATCCAGTAGGTCGCGAACGGCCGTCCCGCCGCACGCGACTGGGCGACCTCGTTCTCGTGGTGCGGGAAGCGGAGGTCGAGGCCGCCACCGTGGATGTCGAAGGCATCGCCGAGGTACTTCCCGGCCATGGCGGAGCACTCCAGGTGCCAGCCCGGGCGTCCGCGCCCCCACGGGGTGTCCCAGGACGCCGATTCAGGGTCGCCGGGCTTGTGGCCCTTCCAGAGCGCGAAGTCGCGGGAATCGCGCTTGCCGCGCGGATCGGCGTCCTCGGCGGCCTCCATCTCGTCCACCTTCATGCCGGACAGTGCGCCGTACTCGGGCCAGGACTTCACGTCGAAATAGACGTCGCCGGAACCATCGGCCGCAGCGTAGGCATGACCGTTGTCGATCAGCGTGCGCATCAGCTCGATCATCTCCGGGATGTGCCCGGTCGCGCGGGGCTCATAGGTGGGGGGTCGGACGCCGAGCGCGCGGAACGCGCGGTGGAACTCCCCCTCGAAGAGGTAGGCGTGCGCCCACCAGGGACGATCGGCCTCCGCGGACTTGATCAGGATTTTGTCGTCGACGTCGGTGACATTGGTGATGAGCGTGACCGCGTACCCCGACGCCTCCAGCCAACGACGCAGGACGTCGAAGTTGACCTCCTTGCGGATGTGGCCCAGGTGTGGCGCCGACTGCACGGTAGGGCCGCAGCAGTAGATCGACGCTTCGCCCGCACGGAGCGGTTCGAAGGGGACGATCTGGCGCCGGGCGCTGTCATACAGGCGGAAACTCACCGCCGCAGTCTATTCGGTGAACGGCTGGCGCCGTTCATCTCCGGACCTCACCCCGCTTGACCCGCTGACGCGGCTCGCGCAGTCGGTCTATTCGGTGAACGGCTGGCGCCGTTCATCACCTCTCGACACGAAAGGGGACTGTCCCCTTTCGTGTCAAAAGCGTGCGACGGGAATGAGGTCAGCGGGGCTTCCTGGCCGCGCGCAGGGCCTCGATGTCGAGGAAGCCCGGCGCTGCGACTGGCTCGTCGTCCTCGACCTCCCAGGGGTCGACCGGCATGGGGCCGTCGTCGTCCATGAAGCCCTGCGACGGGTCGAACGGGTTGGACAGCTGCCGGTCCTCCCCGATGGCGCGGGTGTCGGTCATCGCCTCGTCGGGCAGCGCGCGGAGGACGTCGTGGATGTAGCCGTGGGTCGCGTCCAGCAGGGGCACCTCGCGGTTCTCCCGCTGGGAGGCGTACCACCGGTAGTCGAGCACCTCGTGGTAGATCTGCGCCGACTCGCGCTTCCCGCGCAGCTCCGGCGGGACGGCGGTCACAACCGGCTGGAAGCACTCGGTGAGCCACTGGTGCGCGACGACGGACTCGTCGACGTGGGCCTGGTTGGTGCGTGCCCGGAAGGTGTCCAGGTCGTTGAGCAGGCGGCGGGCCTGGTGCTCCTCGACATCCAGCCCGGTAAGGCGCAGCAGCCGGCGGGTGTGGTGGCCGGCGTCGACGACCTTCGGCTGGATGCGGATCACCGAACCGTCGGTGGAGGTCTCCATCGAGAGCTCTGCAACGTCAAACCCCAGCGCGTTGAGCCGGCGCACCCGGTTCTCGATCCGGAAGACCTCCTGGTCGGAGAACTCCTCCACGCCGGTCAGCTCCGCCCAGAGCTCCCGGTAGCGGGTGAGGATCGACTCCACCAGCTTCTGCGGGTCGAGCGAGTCGTCCAGCATGCGCCCTGCTTCGAGGTCGCTGAACTCGCCGTACAGGTTGGTGGTCGCGATGGTCAGGTCGTGCTCCCGCTGGCCGGCGGTGAGGGCTTCGTGCATCTCCGCGGTCTCTGCGTCGACGAGGTAGGCAGCGAATTCGCCCGCGTCCCTGCGGAACAGGATGTTCGACAGCGACACGTCACCCCACAGGAAGCCGACCAGGTGCAGCCGGGCCAGCAGGACAACCATCGCGTCCAGTAGTCGTCCGACCGTGTCGGGACGGACGCCCTGGGCGAACAGCGAGCGGTACGGGAGCGAGAATTCCAGGTGCCGCGTGACGAGGACGGGGTCGAGCGGCTCGCCGTGCCGATCCAGCCGGCCCGTGACAACGGCAAGGGGCTCGACGGCGGGGGTGTCGGTGCGGTGCAGGTCGGTGAGCATCCGGAACTCGTGGATGGCCAGCTCCTCGAGGACCTCCTTCGCCGCGTACACCGAGTTGCCCACCTTGATGAAGCGGACGACGTGCCGGGAGATGCCGCGGGGGAGTGCCACGAGGTAATCGGTCGGCCAGTCGGCCAGCGGAACCTCCCACGGCAGGGGGATCAGCCGTGAGTCGGGGCGGGACGAGAGGAAACGGGGCACTGTTCATTTTTGCATGCCGCACGCACGGCAGCCCTCCGCCTGTGGTCGTCGCTCGGGAAGTACTCCTCCGTACCTTCCGGGAATCACGCAGGGCCCCAGTCGCGTTCGGCGGAGGGGTTGACGGCCAGCGTCGAACGGAGAATCGTCGAAGTATGAGCGACGACGGTGTGAATCGGGTCGCAGAGCGGTCCCGAGTCCTGGTTGGTGTGGATGGATCGAAGGACGGCCTCAGGGCCGTTCGGTACGCGATGCGGGCGGCCGAATCGGTCGACGCAGACCTGTGGGTCGTCAACGTTGTCGACCAATTGGGCCCGATGAGCGGCGCGTGGGACGTGGTGATCGACCCGGACATCCTCCGCCACGCCGGCGAGTCGGCGGTCGCAGAGGCACTGGGCCTGGTCGAGAAGGAGGGCTTCCCTGCCGAACACGTGACCGGTGAGGTGCTGGTGGGCCGACCCGGGGAGGTACTGGCTGAACTGGGCAGCAAGGCCCGGTTGCTCGTGGTGGGACGCCGCTCACTCGGCGGGTTGGAGCGCATGTTCGTCGGCTCGACCAGCTTGGCCGCTGCGATGCACGCCGCCTGCCCGGTGATCGTCATCTCGGCGGCATCGACCCCGGAGGAGACCGGAGACCGGGGGGTGGTCGCCGTGGCGGTCAGCACCCGGCCGGTCCACGAGTCGGCGCTGGAATGGGGCGTCCGGGAGGCGGCGCTGCGCGGCGCCCGGCTCCGCGTCGTGCATGTCGTCGCAGAGACCGTCGGCGTGGAGGGTGCAGCGTTCGTCGCCGCGGCGACGGCGGGCCTTGAGGAGCATCTCGAACCGCTCCGCCGAAAGCATCCCGAGACCTCGATCGAGATGGATGTGCTGCTCGGGAATCCGGTCGATGCCCTGGTGGAGGAGAGTCGGGCAGTCGACCTGCTGATCCTGGGAGTCCATCGGCACCACGCCGTGCCTGGTGGCCCGATTCGTGGCGTGATGGCCCACTCGCACTGCCCGGTCGGGCTCATCCGGTGAGAGCCGGCCGGCTCTTCACTGACCCGGCACAGACGAAGGCCGGCCGGGTTGCCCCGGCCGGCCAGTGTCTGCGTTGCTGCTAGGCGCTCAACCGCTCCTGCGTCTTCTCGGAGAAGACGTGCATGTTGGACGGATCGGACGGGGCGAGCCGCACGGTGGTGCCCCGCTGGGGTGGCGTCCGTGCGGAGACCCGGGCGACGATCTGCTGGGCGTTCATCTTCTCGTCCGAGTTGAGGCCCGAGAGGGTGCCGTAGACGTAGGCGTCTGCGCCGGTCTCCTCGACCACGTCCACATCAAGGCCGACGCCCTCAGTGGCGATCTTGAAGGCCTCCGGGCGGATGCCGAGCACGAGCGTCTTCTCGTCGGTGACCTTGGCAAGAACCTCGCGCGGGACCGGAACCGTGTAGTCCCCGACCTTGACGCCACCCTCGACGACCTGGCCCGTGATCAGGTTCATGGCAGGGGAGCCGATGAAGCCTGCGACGAACAGGTTGGCTGGTTGGTCGTACAGGGTCAACGGGCTGTCGACCTGCTGCAGGATGCCGTCCTTGAGCACCGCGACGCGGTCACCCATCGTCATGGCCTCGACCTGGTCGTGGGTCACGTACACGGTGGTGACGCCCAGGCGGGTCTGCAGGGCAGCGATCTGGGTGCGGGTCGAGACGCGCAGCTTGGCGTCCAGGTTGGAGAGCGGCTCGTCCATCAGGAAGACCTGCGGCTGGCGGACGATGGCGCGACCCATGGCGACGCGCTGGCGCTGGCCACCGGAGAGGGCCTTCGGCTTGCGGGCGAGGAAGGATTCCAGGCCCAGCAGGTGGGCGGCCTCGAGGACGCGGGAGTCACGCTCCGCCTTCGGGATGCCGGCCATCTTCAGGGCGAAGCCCATGTTGTCGGCGACGGTCATGTGCGGGTACAGCGCGTAGTTCTGGAACACCATCGCGATGTCCCGGTCCTTCGGCGGCAGGTCGGTGACGTCGCGGTCACCGATCATGATCTTGCCCGCGTTCACCTCTTCGAGGCCGGCGAGCATGCGGAGCGACGTGGACTTGCCGCATCCGGAGGGTCCGACCAGGACCATGAATTCGCCATCGCCGATCTCGAGATTCAACTTGTCGACGGCGGGGTGGTCTGCGCCGGGATAGACCCGGGTCGCATCACTGAAAGTAACTGTGGCCATGCCAACATCACCTTTCCACGGGCAGGTACGTGCCCGACGATCCGTAGTGGAGAAGCGGCCGCGGGGAGCGACCTGGGCCCCATCTTCGCACGAGCCGGACCGGATGTGCCATGCCTTCGATTCAATCCCCCCAATGGGTGACACGCGCTTCGCTGACTAGCACTTCCTCATCCGGCGGAATCGGGCCTGGCGATGCGAAGGGTAGGCTCCTGCGGGTGAGTGATGCCCAGCCCGACGGTCCGCCGGCCGAGTCGACGACGGCCCCGGAGTGGTGGGAGGACCCTTCGCTGCCGTGGAAGCACAAGCCGACCCCCAGCGATATCGCCTGTTTCAGCTGGCTGGGCGTCGTCGCCGTGTACTCCATCGTGATCACCGTGCTGCGTCCCACCCTCGCCGGGCTGGCGCCCCAGGTGCTGGCCAGCATGGGTTCGTGGACGGGACTCGTCCTCGTGGGCGCCCGCGCTGCCACCGGTGACCCATGGTGGCCCCTTGTCTGGATCCTCGGCACCCTCGGGCTGATCAAGTTCGACTGGATCTACTGGTGGGCCGGCCGGCTCTGGGGACGCAACCTCATCGATGCCTGGTCGGGTCGCTCGCCGCGGGTGCGGCGGGCCAACGAGCGCGCAGAGCGGTTCGCACGCAAGTACGACGTGCTGGCCATCGCTGTCGGCTTCCTGCCGATCCCGCTGCCGCGCGGCGTCATCCTCGTCGTCCTCGGTGAGGCCGGCACGAGCCTGCGGAAGTTCCTCACGGTGTCGCTCATCTGCTCGTTCATCACCAACGGCGCCTACCTCGCCCTCGGCTACTGGATCGGCGAACCTGCAGTGAAGGTGATGGAAGCCTACGGCCAGTACCTGGTCTGGGTCTCGGTCGCAATCCTCGTCGTCATGGTTGTCAGCATCTGGTGGAAGCAGCGCAAGACGCCCACGAGCTGACCGGCGACGCCGCCCGGACCTCGATCGCCCGGGCAGCGATGTTCGCTACCTGATGGTGAACGAGTCGAACGCAACCTCGTAGCCCTTGGCCTTCGTCCGTTTCGATCCAAGGACCACCACCTTGATGGTGTGGACAGAGTTGGAGATCGTGGTCGAGACCCAGAGCTTCTGCCGGTAGCTGGTCTTCGATGCGTACAGATCGACGGTCTTCTTCTTCACTCCGTCGATGTACACGGCTGCCTTCCCCGACTTCGAGCCCTTGACGCCGTACCAGGTGATGCCGGTGCCCCGGAACCTGAACGAGAGAGCCGGCGGTGTGCGGCCGGAGGCGGTGGTGAAGTCCATCAGGTCGTAGACGCCCCCGGAGGCGGCAGAGGCAGCGACGCGACGGAAGCTGTCCGTCACGGTCGAGGCGTTCTCCTCCACCATCGAGCCGTTCACGCGGAACCCGTCGACGAAGACCCACGTGCCCTTGGAGGCCTTGGGCTTGGTGCCCTTGACCACGACAAGAACCGTGTGGGCTCCGGCTGCCAACCCGCTCTTCGACCAGATCGTCGCCTTGAACTTGTCGGAGGATGCATAGAAGGACGCGGCGCTCGTCTGGAGCACCCCATCGAGCGAGACCGATGCATAACCGCCCTTGCTGCCCTTGTAGCCGATCAGCGCGACGCTCGTGCCGGTGAACCGGAAAGCCAGCGTGCTCGAAGCACGTTGGGACAGTGTGAGTCCGCCACCGGAAGCCGCCGACTTCGACCAGCGCGCCCAGGCCCGGGTGACCGCCACCGAGCTTTCCTCAACCGTGGTGGACGCGCGGACGTTGGCCGAGTACGGCAGCAGCGGATTGCCGCTGCGGTCCGAGACGGCAGAGCTGACGGTCACGTTGTAGGTCTGGCCCGGCACCAGGGGGGCAGATGGTGTGAACCAGGCCTCGGTGGGCGACACGACCCGGACAGCTCCGGCGACGGCCGTGCTCGTGCCGGACAGGGTTACCTTGAACGCGTTGCTGGTCACGCCGACCACCGGCTCGTCGAAGGTCACGGTGAAGCGGCTGGTGAGCGGTGCGTTGGTGGCCGGCTTCAGGCTGGTCACGCTGGGGCTCGAGGAGTCGATCGTGAAGCTTCGGGTCTTCGAGGTTGCTATGGCTGCGTTCGCTGCGTTGAGCGCCCGGACGCGCCAGTAGTAGGTGCCGTTGGTGAGCATCGTGGTCGGGGCCCAGGCCGACATCACGGTGTCCTTGGGGTAGCCGCTGAGCTGACCGGCGAAGGTGGAGGACGTGCTGAGCTCGACGCGGTACTTCGGGCTCGGCTGGGTGGCTGCCCATTGCAGCACCAATGTTCCCGGGGACGGGTTCGCGCCGTCGGCAGGATTGATCAGCGTGGGCGCCGTCGGCACGAGCACGAACGTCCGGACACTCGACCAGGCGCCGTCGCGCCCGTCGGCGTCGTTGCGCCGGACCCGCCAGTAGTACGTGCCCGCGGTGAGCGGATCGACGTGCGCCCATGCCGCCATCTTCGTTGTGGCCGTCCTGATGGGCGAAGCGAAGGTTGAATCGGTGGCGAGCTGCAGGTCGTAGGAGGCCGCGAAGGCCAGTGGAGACCACTGCAGGTAAGGGACGCCGAGCACCGTGGCTGCGTTGGCAGGGTAGGTGAGGTTGGGAGCGGGCGACTGCTTGGTCGTTGCGCCCGTGGCGCTGACGGTCAGCTCGTTGTCGGAACCGTCGATCGCCTGGACCCGCCAGAAGATCGGGCCCTCCGGGTAGGTCTTGCCGTGGGGCGTGTAGAACGGGGTGTTGACGACCTGGTCATCGAGCACGCTGGCAAAGTCCCCGACGTTCGACACCTTGATCCGGTACTGCTTGGCCTCCTGGCCGACGGCGGGGGTGAGCGCCTGGTTCGTGTCGAGGTAGTCGGACCACTGGAAGGTGAAGTCGTCGGCCTGCACCGAATCCTGGGCCGGGGCGACGCGATGAACTCCCTCGGATCGCTTCTGGAACACGCTGTAGCTGGAGCTGTCCAGGGCCAAGCCGTTCGGAGTGACATTCCAGTAGTACGCCTGATTGGCCTGGTTGTCCCGCCAGGAGTCGCGCGGTGCCAGACGGTTCATGGACGTGGTGTACACGCGATAGGCACTGGTGAAGTTGGGGTCCAGTGACACCGTGAGTTTGTAGCTGGTGGCCCCCGGGATCGCCGTCCAGCTGAAGACCGGTGTATCGCCCTCGGCCACCGCACACACGTCTGAGTCGCAGTTCACGGGGGTCAGGTAGTCCCCGGCCGTCAGCTGCCGGACCGGATCGGCCGACGGAGTGGGCGGATCGTAGACGAACGTTTGCACCGGCGTGCGAAGGCCGAAAACCGGCCCGGCGGCGCCCGACTGCTGAGGCGGGGGGGAGAGGTCGACACCCAGGTTCAGTACCGGGTTGTCCAGTGCGGCCACGTCCCAGTAGTAGGTGGTGCCCTTCACCAGGGAGGCGGTGCAGTTGCCCGTGCCCGGGTGAATGAGCGTGCCGCTGATGTACTCCACCGCGAGGTACGGCGTCCAGGTGGTCCGGTTGGTGATGCAACCCACTGCACCCGTCGTCATCGAGGCGTCGGTGGCGAAACGGATGCGGTACCAGGACGCGCGCTTGGTCGCAGTCCAACGGAAGGTGGGGTTCTGCCACGTCGGATCTTCGCTGTCAGCGACGCTGGTGCTCGTAGCGTTGAGGGGCCAGAGGATCGTCGGCGTGTCGGGCCACCCGCGCTGGAACACCCGCTCGTCACCGGCCACGTCCTCGCTGTCGGACCAGGGGCCGAAGTTGGCGGGCGATCCTGCGTCGAGAGCCCGGACTCGCCAGTAGTAGTTGCCATTGTTCAAGGGCACCGGGGGCGCGTAGCGGGTGGACTTGACGTTCACGTCGATGGTCTTGTTGTTGGCCCAGTCGCCGTTGGGGCTGACCTGAAGCTGGTAGGTCTTGGCGCCGAGGACCGGATTCCAGTCGAAGTACACGTCGGTGATGCCATCGGCATCGGCCGGCGGGTAGACCAGCGTCGGTACCTGCTTCCACTCTGAGCTGAACCTGGAGGTGGGTGACCAGGCCGAGGACACCGAACCGGAAACGCCGCGGAGTCTCCAGAAGAACGTCTGGTTGATCGTCACTGGCTCGGTCATCACGAACGCGGTGTTCTTGGTGGTGTAGACGGCGGCACCGATGAAGTCGTCGGCGTCGTCGATGTCGAGTTCGTAGGAGACCGCTCCCGGCAGCGCCTTCCACGAGAACAGGACCGGGTCGGTGGGGAACTGGAGCTTGGCGCCGTCGGCTGGGGCGATGACAGTGGGCGCAGTTCCCCAGGTCTTCGTGAAGCTGCCGCTGGCAGCGACACCCGCTACGTTGCCGGCATCGAGCGCTGCGACCCGCCAGTAGATCTCACCCAGGGGCAGCTCGGTCGGCGGGGCGTAGCGCAACTCCTGAGTGATCACGGGAAAGCCGCTGACCACGGCAGCGAAGCCCGCGTCGAGGCTGAGCTCCACTTTGTACTTCGCCGCCCCAGGCACCGCTGTCCACGCGAGTACCGGGTTGGACGGCACAGTCTGGTCGACGGCAGGACTGGTGAGCGCGGGCGCGCCCAGCACGGCTGCCTGCGCGACGGTGGCCGTCGTCAGCGGAAGCAGCCCGACGATGAGCGATGCGGTCGCAACCAGCGCAAGCAGGCGGCGGACTTTAGCGGCGCGAAGCACCTGATCCCCTTCCGTGGCGGCGGCGGGCATCGGCCCGCGGCCGCAGCATGAAACAGCGGCGCCATCCGGCGCCGCGGCGGGCTCAATCTAGCTGTACGGACATGTCGTCCACTGGCGAATTGAAATGATCGCCGGGCCGACCATCAGACGTGCCGGAGGAGGGCCACCTGGAACTGGGCGTCCGGGGTGAACGGACGCAGTTCCCACGTCCCGAAGCGCTGCTCCAGCGCAAGGCCGGCGGACGCGGCGTCGGTGACGAACTCGTCGAAGTCGTACCCACGACCGGCACCGAACCCGATCACTGCCCGCCCCGTCGCTGTGAGCCTTGCCGCCATTCCGGCAAGGGCCGGCACGCGGGTGTCCGGATGCAGGAACGTCATCACGTTGCCCGCGCAGAGGATCGCGTCGAAGGCCTGCGGCCAGTCCGCCGGCAGTTCGAACCCTGCGAGGTCGCCAACGAGGTAGTCCGGTCCCGGCGAATCCTTCTCCGCTGCGGCGATCAGGACCGGGTCGACGTCCACGCCCACCACCGTGTGCCCGGCCGCGTGCAGGTAGCCGGCGTGGCGGCCCGGGCCGCACCCGGCGTCGAGGATGGTGGATTCGCGTCCCACCATCGCATCGATCAGGCGGGCCTCGCCGTGGAGGTCCTGGCCCTGGGCTGCGAGCAGCTTGAACCGCTCGACGTAGCGGGCCGAGTGTCCCGGGTCGCGTGCGATCATCTGCTGCCACTGGCCGGCGGGGTGCGTCATGGCTCGAAGGTAGGTCGAAGCAGCTGGACGGGCAAATCGCGTCGGTCGTGCGCTGGAGCCGCGTGGGAGAATCGAACTCCCGACAACCGATTTACAAGATCGGAGCTCTACCAACTGAGCTAACGCGGCGTGGTCGGATGACCCGGCGAACATTGTGCCAGCACGAGCACATGGTTTCAGACTCCGCCGCTGATGACGTGGTCGGCGAGTGCCCGGGGACGGTCGGACAACCAGTGCACGGCCTCCTGGGCCGCCCAGTCGTCCCAGTGGGACGCGAACTCCGCGCCGTCCCTCGCAAGCGCACGGTGTCGCCGGGCAGCCTCGTCCACCTCGAGCCACACCGCCAGCCCGGCCAGGGCGCGGCTGGCAGCTGTGATCGCACCGCAGCCCTCGACGATCAGTGGCTGTGCGGGATTGAGCGGACGCCAGTCGCCGGGGGCGCTGCGACGCCAGTCCCAGGTGCGGAAGCCGGTGCCGCGGATCAGGTCGGCCACGGCCTTCGCGCCGGCAGCGAGGCCACCCCAGCCGGGATAGAGCTCGTCGAGACCCACCACCTGCACGACACCCTGTGCCGGCCAGTGGTCAGCCAGTTGCCGTGCGAGCGTCGTCTTTCCCGACCCCGCACCGCCGTCGATCAGGACGACGGCCCGGGCGCTGGACTCGGTGAGGACGCGCAGGGCGTCGGCGAGTACGGCGGGTGGCCGGGACACCTCAGCGCAGGCCGGAGGCGGTCATGAACGCGACGCCGTCCCCGCTGATCGTTGCCGTGGGGTCGGTGGCGGGAATGAAAGCGGCCTCGCCGCGGCGGAGCCGCAGGTGGTCGGACCCGCTGGTGAGCTCCACTTCGCCGTCGGTGAGCAGCAGGATGCGTGCCGACTTCGCTCCCGGAAGGTTGATGGTGCCGGGCACGGACCCCGGGGTGACGCGCCACACATCGAACTCCTGGCACGGCGTGGGGTACTTCTCGACGCCATCGCGCGCTGCGACCGGCTGGATCGGCTTCGGGGTGGACGGTTCGAAGTCGACGACCCGCACCAGCTCGCCGACATCGACGTGCTTGCTGGTGAGCCCGCCCCTGATGACGTTGTCGGAGTTCGCCATGACCTCCACGCCGGTGCCGGAAAGGTAGGCGTGCATCTGCCCGGCCGGAACGTAGAGCCCCTCGCCGGGGCTCAGCGTGACGCGGTTCATCAACGCTGCGGCGATGATGCTGGGGTCGGTGGGGAACACCTCGTCCAGTTCGAGGATCGTGCGGGAGAACTCGCCGAGCTCGCCGGGAGAGTCCTTCCTCCGCATGGCTGCAGCGCAGACCACTTCGGAGAGGCGGGCGCGCTCGCCCTTCAGGCTGAGCACGTCGAGGAACACCTCCGCCAGCGCTGCCGAACCCTTGCGCTCGGTCAGCGGGCCGATCACGGACGCGAGCTCGTCTGCGACGCCGAGGCCACCGAAGAGAGCGGCCGTGCGCTTCGGGTCACGGAAGCCGTCGAGGCCGTGGAACTCGGTCAGGGCCACCAGCAGCTCGGGCTTGGGCCAGTCGTCCCGGTAGGTGCGTTCGGGGGAGTCGGTGGCGATCCCGGCGGCGTTCTCCTTGGCGAACCCCTCCTCCGCCTGCTCGCGGGACGGGTGTGTCTGCAGCGAGAGGGCGTGCCGGGCGGAGAGCACCTTCACGAGGTAGGGGAACCGGTCACCGAAGACAGCCCTGCTGGCATCGCCGATCACGGACGGATTGCCTGCCACGAGCGCATCCAGCCGCACACCGTCCACTTCGGAAGGGGCCAGCGGGTGGGCGCCCAGCCAGTACTCGGCGACGGGCCTGCCGTCGGCCGGCCGGCCCAGCAGTTCGGGGATGGCATCGGTGGTTCCCCACGCGTAGTGCTGGAACGTGCCGTGCAGAACCTGCATGGAGGATCCTCATCTGTTGACTGCCAGGGGTGGGGGCCTCAGGCCGCGGTCGAGTCTATCCGAGGTGTGGAAAGCCGTTGCACAACCTGAATGACATCGATGTGGTTCGCGGGCTATCCTGAGGCCATGTCCGATCCGATGCCTGTCTCCACCGCGGGCCTGTCCGAACAGCAGGCTTCGCTGCTCGAGTTCGAGAAGCAGTGGTGGGCGTTGCCCGGCTCGAAGGAATCGGAGATCCGCGAGCGTTTCGACATCTCGCCGACCCGGTACTACCAGTTGCTCAATGCGCTGATCGACTCCGAGGCTGCCCTCGCCCACGACCCGCTGTTGGTCAAGCGTCTTCGGCGGTTGCGGTCCTCGCGGCAGAAGGAACGCACGGCCCGCCGGCTGGGCGTCAACTTGCGCGTTTGATCCCGATCGCCCGCGCAACGCGGAGGAAGCCGGCGTTGTCGACCGGGTGCTCGACGTAACCGCCCCGCACAAGTCCTGCGCTGCGCTCGAACCAGTTCGCCGAGGCCGGGTCCCCGGTGCGCAGCCACGACCAGCCCGCTGCCGCCGCGTACAAGGGCAGGAACGGCAGCCCGAGGAGCCCGAAGTACTGCCAGGTGTGCGCCGCCTCGTGCGCGAGCGTCCCTGGCTGGCGCGCCTCCACCGCAGACGCGGTTCCGCCCGGCACCAGCACGACGTTGCCGACGGTGAACGCCGACGCCTTCGGCAGCGGCAAGCGGTAGCCCTCGGCGAAGACCAGGGCATCGGGGCCGCGGCTCAGCCTGGCCCGTCCGGCCCAGCCCAGAGCGAGCCCGAGCACCGTCGAGAGGTTGAGCGCGTTGCCGACCGCCCGCACCCGGTGCGCAGTGCTGACGGTTCCCGACATGGAGCCATTCTGCCCTCCGTCTGAGGCGGGGATGCCACCATTAGGCTGACCGGGGGAGGGCCCATGACAACCGGAAAGTTCGGCCACGTGCTCGTCGTCGACGACGAGCCGGTACTGGCAGGGGTCGTCGCGTCCTACCTCGAGAGGGCCGGGTTCAGCACGACGATCACCGGCAACGGCGTCGAAGCCGTCGAACTCGCCCGCACCGAGGACCCGACCGTGATCATCCTCGACCTCGGGCTGCCCGGCCTCGACGGCGTGGAGGTGTGCCGCAAGATCCGTACCTTCAGCGACTGCTACCTGATCATGCTCACCGCCCGCACCGACGAGATCGACGTGCTCATCGGGCTCTCGGTCGGGGCGGATGACTACGTCACCAAGCCGTTCAGCGCCCGCGAACTCGTCGCACGGGTGCAGACCATGCTGCGGCGTCCGCGCACCAGCGGGGCGGCCGCGCGTCCCGTGCGGAGGTTCGGAGAGCTCGAGGTGGACGCTGACGCGCGGGACGCGCGGGTCGCCGGGTCGACACTGGACCTGACCCCCACCGAGTTCGACCTGCTGTCGGTGCTGTCCGAGCGGCCGCGGCTCGCCTTCAGCCGACACCAGTTGATAGAGACCATCTGGGGCGACGTCGGCACCGGTGACGAGCACCTGGTGGACGTCCACATCGCCAACCTCCGCAGGAAGCTGGGGGACGGGCCGACCCGGCAGCGCTACATCGTCACGGTGCGGGGCGTCGGCTACCGGATGGGCCAGGGATGAGAACGGGTCGGGGATGCCGAGGTTGAGGCCGGGGGAGCGGTTCGGTCGTACCTTCTACGGACGGCTGCTGCTCGGGCAACTGGCCGTCGGGGTCGCACTGCTGGTCACCGTCGGCGTCGTCGCCGGCACCGTCGGCCCGAGCCTCTTCCACCTGCACCTGGTGGAGAACGGGCCGCTGGTGAGTGCGGAGGACCTGGTGTACGCCGATCGGGCGTTCACCTCGGCACTGTGGGTCTCGCTGGCCGTCGCTGTCGCGGTGGCTGCCGCCGTGGCTGTGGCGATCGGGCTCGCGACCGTGCGTCCGCTGCGACGGCAGCTGCGCCAGCTCGCCGAGTTCGCCGGCGAGGTGGCCGCCGGGGACTACGCGCAACGGGTCGACGCCGGCAACGCGGGTGAGGAGATCGACCTGCTGGCGACGAGCCTGAACAGCATGGCCGCGCAACTGCAGGAGTCCGAGGAGGCCCGCAAGCGGTTGCTGGCCGACCTCGCCCACGAACTCCGGACCCCGATCGCTTCTCTTGCCGTCACGGTCGAGGCCGTGACCGACGGCGTCCTCGAGCCGGACCAGCCCACGCTGGCCACGCTCTCGGAACAGACCGACCGGCTGACACGACTCGCCGGCGACCTGCGCGACATCTCCGACGCGGAGGGTGGCCTTGCCGTGCATCCTGTGCCCTGCGACGTCGCCGACCTGCTGGAGAAGGCACGGGCGGCAGCAGCAGAGGCCCACGCAGCCAAGGGTGTGCGCCTCGAGGTGGAGGGGTCTCCTGCGGGGACCGTGCGGGCCGATGCCCAGCGGGTCGGTCAGGTCCTGGCGAACCTGCTGTCCAACGCGCTCCGGCACACCCCGTCCGGTGGGCTCGTACGCCTCGCTGCGACCGTCGGGCCGGATGGCGGCGTCCTCACCGTCACGGACACCGGCGACGGCATCGAGGCGGAACACCTGCCGTATGTCTTCGAGCGTTTCTACCGCACGGACACCGCCCGCGCCCGCGATGCCGGTGGGACGGGGATCGGGCTCGCCATCAGTTCCGAGATCGCCCGCGCACACGGCGGCACCCTGACGGCAGCGAGCCCTGGACGCGATCAGGGGGCGACGTTCACCCTGACCCTGCCGCCAGCCTGAACCTTGACCGAATCTTGGTAATTGGCTGACCGGTTCTACAGAACGCTGCGATGGAATCTCTGCTGTGACCGGGTCCCCCCCGGTCACAGCCGGTCGGATCCGGCCCACTGTCCGGGATGAGTGGCATCCGCCATCGGATGGATGGGTTGTCGAGCCGACCGCCGGCGCAGCTCGTCGGATCGGGGCCGTCACCCCCCGGCGACGTTTGCCCGGCACCCCCGGCTCGTGCCTCGTGGCCCGGGTCGGGGGTGGCGCCGGGGCATCGGCCCCGTCCCCTCCCGGGCCGGGCGGACGCCTCCGTGAGCGGCCCTCCCTACCCCCCGGGAGTGCCGCTCATGAACGCTCAAGGCGTTTGCACTCGGCAGGTGGGAGTGCTAAACATGGTGTTAGCACTCTCAGGCTGAGAGTGCCACCGTCTGACTCGATGAGAGCTTCCGAGTTCGTCCGTCGCGGGCATCGAGGCAAGACGAAGACCTGAGTCCACCCGTGGGGCCACACGCCCCTAGACGCCAAAGGATTGCCGAAACAAACATGGCGAAACTGATTGAATTCAATGTCGAGGCACGCCGCGGCCTTGAGCGGGGGATGAACATCCTCGCCGACGCAGTGCGTGTCACGCTCGGCCCCAAGGGCCGCAACGTCGTGCTGGAGAAGAAGTGGGGAGCCCCCACGATCACCAACGATGGCGTCTCGATCGCCAAGGAGATCGAGCTCGAAGACCCCTACGAGAAGATCGGCGCAGAGCTGGTCAAGGAGGTCGCCAAGAAGACGGACGACGTCGCCGGAGACGGCACGACCACTGCGACCGTCATCGCCCAGGCGATGGTCCGCGAGGGCCTGAAGAACGTCACGGCCGGTGCCAACCCGATGAGCCTGAAGAAGGGCATCGAGAAGGCTGTCGCAGCGATCGTCGCCCAGCTCACCGAGCAGGCCATCGACATCGAGACCCGTGAGCAGATCGCAGCCACCGCCTCCATCTCCGCAGCGGACACCACCGTCGGCGAGATCATCGCCGAGGCGATGGACAAGGTCGGCAAGGAAGGCGTGATCACCGTTGAGGAGAGCAACACCTTCGGCCTCGAGCTCGAGCTCACCGAGGGCATGCGCTTCGACAAGGGCTTCATCTCGCCCTACTTCGTCACCGACGCCGAGCGCATGGAAGCCGTGCTCGACGACCCGTACATCCTGGTCGCCAACTCCAAGGTCTCATCGCTGCGCGACCTGCTGCCCGTCCTCGAGAAGGTCGTGCAGTCGGGCAAGCCGCTGCTGGTGATCGCAGAGGACGTCGACGGTGAGGCCCTCGCCGGCCTGATCGTCAACAAGATCAAGGGCACCTTCAAGTCCGTCGCCGTCAAGGCCCCGGGCTTCGGTGACCGCCGCAAGGCCATGCTGACCGACATCGCCATCCTCACCGGTGGCCAGGTCATCTCCGAGGAGGTCGGCCTCAAGCTGGACGCCGTCACCCTCGAGCTGCTCGGCCACGCCCGGTCCGTCAAGGTCACCAAGGACGAGACGATCATCATCGACGGCGCAGGCGAGGCAGACCAGATCGCTGGTCGCGTCTCCCAGATCCGTCGCGAGATCGAGAACTCCGACTCCGACTACGACCGCGAGAAGCTGCAGGAGCGCCTGGCCAAGCTGGCCGGCGGTGTCGCAGTGATCAAGGTCGGGGCTGCCACCGAGGTGGAGCTCAAGGAGCGCAAGCACCGCATCGAGGACGCCGTCCGCAACGCGAAGGCTGCCGTCGAAGAGGGCATCGTCGCAGGTGGTGGCGTCGCGCTGCTGCAGGCTGCCGCCAAGATCAACATCGCGGGCCTCGGCCTCGTCGGTGACGAGGCAACCGGTGCGCAGATCGTGTTCACCGCCTGCTCGGCGCCGCTGAAGCAGATCGCCATCAACGCCGGCCTCGAGGGTGGCGTTGTTGCGGAGAAGGTGTCCAACATCGAGATCGGCCACGGCCTCAACGCCGCGACCGGCGAGTACGTCGACATGGTCAAGGCCGGCATCATCGACCCGGCCAAGGTCACGCGCTCCGCGTTGCAGAACGCAGCGTCGATCGCAGCACTGTTCCTGACCACGGAAGCGGTCATCGCCGACAAGCCTGAGAAGGCTCAGCCCATGCAGGGCGGCGGCGACGGCGGTATGGGCGGCATGGACTTCTGATCCAGCTCCAACCCTGACGGTAAAGGGGGCCGGTCGCTTCGGCGGCCGGCCCCTTTGCACGCCCGACGCCGAGAGCCAGCCTTGCAGCCGAGCGCCAGCCCCCAGGCGCTGGCGCTCGACGTGAAGGCTGGCCCTCGGCGTGGTGTGGTGCCGCGTGGTGTGGTGCCGCGTGGTGGGGTGCCGCGTGGTGCGGTGGTGCGGTGCCGCGTGTCGCCGCGGCGGCGCGACGTCGGCAGCGGATCATTGAGCCATGAGCGGGCTGCTCGAGGTGATCGCCCTGCACCCGGCCGATGCCGAGCGTGCGGAGGCGGGTGGTGCGGACCGGGTCGAAGTGTGCGGCTCCCTTGAGGACGGCGGCATGGCCCCGACCCCACAGCTGGTCGACCAGATCCGTCGCGCCACCAGCATCCAGGTGCGACCCATGGTGAGGCTGCGCGAGGGTTTCGGTACCGACGGCGGTGAGGCGGTCCGGTTGCGCGGGCTGATGTCCAGCTACGCCGATGCGGGCGCTGACGGCATGGTGCTCGGCTTCCTGAACGGCCTCGGTGACGTGGACTCCGGCGTGATCATCGAACTCATCGGCGACGGCAACTGGCCCTGGACCTTCCACCGGGCCATCGACGCCTGCCTCGAGCAGGAGAAGGCCTGGGCGGCGCTGGCGACCCTTCCACGGCTCGACCAGGTGCTCACGGCGGGTTCTGCGCGCGACGTGGAGCACGGGCTCACCGACCTCCTCGACCGGGCCAAGGGCGACCCGTGGGCAGCCTCGGTGATCATGGCCGGCGGTGGCCTGCACCCCGATCACGTGCCCTGGCTCGCGCGCAGCGGCGTCCGTGCCTTCCACATCGGCAAGCCCGCACGTCCGGGTGGCTCCTACAAGGCCTACGTGGACGAGGCGCTCGTCCGCTCGTGGCGGACGCTGATCGACGACGAGCTCCGTCACCGGGTCCGGGCTGCCACCGCCTGACAATTCGGAGAGGGCGGAGGTCGCCTACTCGGCGGCGGGCTCGATGTGGACGAAGGTCGTCGTGCCCGGCAGGGCCGAGTCGATCGCGACCTCGACGTCGTCTGCCATGTCGTGGCTGCGCTTCACCGTCCATGAACCGGGGACGGTGAGGGTGGCGTACACGAAGCGCTGGCGACCCGACTCCCGGGTGCGGACGTTGGTGATCACCACCCGCGGGTCCTCACACACGCTCTGGAGCGCGGTGGACACCGTCGCCACCTCCTCCGGCGGCAGCGTGCCGTCGAGAAGGCCGACGACCGAACGTCGCACCAACCGGTAGCCGGTGAACAGGATGTTGAGGCCCATCAGCAGCGCGATGATCGGGTCGAGGATCTTCCACCCGGTGAGGAACACGAGGCCCATCGCAATGAGGACACCGACCGAGGTCCAGACGTCGGTGAGCAGGTGTTTGCCGTCGGCCTCGAGCGTGATCGACCGGTGCGTGCGCCCGGCGCGCACCAGGAGCAGGCCGGTGCCGAGGTTCAGCACCGTTGCCACGGCGGAAAGGATGAGGCCGATGTCGAGCTGCGCCAGCTCCGCCGGCACGATCAGCCGCTGCACGGCGCTGTAGATGATCACGGCAGCCGCGACGAAGATCAGGCTGCCCTCGACCGCCGCCGACATGTATTCGGCCTTGCCGTGGCCGAAGTCGTGGTTGTGGTCGGCCGGCTTGGCCGACAGCCGCAGCGCCCAGAGGGCGACTATCGCCGCGACGAGATTGACGGTCGACTCCATCGCGTCCGACCACAGGCCGACGGAGTTGGAGATGTACGCAGCGATGCCCTTGATCACGACCGTGGCGACGGCTGTGGCGATCGACAGCCAGATGAAACGCTCGAGCAGCCGCTGGTTCGTGCTCGGGTCTATCGGGGAATCAGTGGTCTGGGGGACGTCATGCACTCTCGTCAGTCTAGTGGGAGCGTTGATTCCTCTACCCGGCCGAGATCCATCGGCCAGCACTCCGGAGTCGTGCCGAGGGCTGCCAGCGCGGCAAGGTCGGACGGCCAGACCGGTTCGGGGATGCTCGCCAGGTCGTCGAGCGGATGCCACGCCCAGCCGTCGAGGGTGATCTGCTCGTCAGGGGTGAGGCCGGCAGCGTCGGGGTCGAACGTTTCCGCCACCGTCAGCACGAAGAAGGCCTCCGTCTGGCTGAGCACCTGGTCGGAATACCCGTGCACGACGGTGCGGGTCGCGATCGGCCCGAGCAGCCGCGCGGCGTCGACGACGAGGCCGGTCTCCTCCTCGATCTCGCGGACGGCCGCGGCCAGCGGCGTCTCACCGGGGTCGATGCCTCCGCCGGGGGTGACCCACCAGCGCGTCCCCGGCAGGCCGGGATCGGTGTCGGCCAGCAGCAGGACGCTGTCGCCGTCGGTGATGATGACCCGGGCGGCGCTGCGGCTGCGGTGCGGACGGAGTTCTGGCGCGATCGCGCGGAACCGCCGGGTGCGGAACGGCTCCGTCATGGTGCCGGAATCCTGATCTCGGCCACCGGTGCGAGGTTCGTGTCGAGCAGTTGGAGCATGACGGCGCCAGGTGCCAGCGCGTACCCCACCTGGCCACGTGCCGTTGCGCCCGCCCTGAGTACCTGGCCACCGAGGGGATCGGACAGCGCCGGCCCGAAGCCGGGAAGCTCGCGGTCGCCTGTTGTGGTGGCACGGAACATCAGGGCGTCGACGGGAACGGTGCCACCGGTGCAGCTGATCGTCACGTCGAGCACGAGGTAGCGCCGCCCGTGCTCGGGGGCCATCTCACCGGTGTCCGTCCACACTGCGCTGCGCACGATGACCGTGCCCTTCCCTGCACCGGTTGCGAAGGTGACCTGTCTGCCGACGTCACCGCCATCCGTGGCTGTGCTGGCCGATCCGGGGGCAGCGGACGGGGTCACGGTGTCCACGACAGCCGGCGTCGCCGACGGCTGCGGCTGGATCGGCGCGGTGGAAGGTACGAGAGGTAGCGCGCCGAGGATCCCGATCAGCACCAGGCCCACGGCCAGGAGCGCTGCCACCCAACGGAGGCGGGAGCGGCGGGCGTGCTGCGGCCCTCGTCCCGAGGGTGGGGGTGCGACGACGAGCGGCTGCTTCGCCGCGGGCGACCACACGACGGAACCCGGCACGGTGGGACCAGCCACAGTGGGCCCAACCACGATGGGACCGGGTGGCGGGGGCGCGAACCCTGGCTGGCCGCCCGAGGGTGTGCCGAATCCCTCTGGCTGGTCGGACGTCGCCGACATCAGCCCATCCGGTCCGGGCGCTCGCCGGCCCGCAGGGCTGCACCCACGATGAGCCCGATCACGAAGAACAACACCACGCAGGCGAACTGCGCGCCGTCGGAGAGGCTCTGGAAGAGCAGGTCGCTGCTGTAACCGACCGACAGCATGGACATCATTCCGAGCACGCCGACGACGATCAGCGCGCCGATGTAGCTGCGGCGCACCGCGTCATGGCGGTAGGCGATGCGTGCGGAGAGTGCGAACGAGAGGGCGAGCATCAGGATGGAGAACCAGTTGAACAGGGCGCCGATGATCAGGGGCACCATCACCCCAGCGGTGGTGGCTGCCCAGATCTGGCCGACGGTCACCGCCGGCGGCGCGTCCGGCACGCGGGTCTCCGGCGGCGGCGCGAACCACTGCGGGGTGCCGGGGGCAGGGAACGGTGCCGGATTGACCTGGGCGTTGGGTGCGACGGTCGGCTGCACCGGAAGGTAGCCGTTCAAGGGCGGGCCCGGGGCAGTGAACGGCTGCGTCGGCATCCGCTGGGCGAGTTCGGCCTGCCCGGCCGCCACGGGGCTCGTCGCCCAGCCGCCGGCATTCGTCACGGTGGCCGTGACGAGTTCGAACGGAAGAGTGGGATTGCGTCCGGGTGCTGCCGAGGGGACGAGCGCTGCGAGGTCGGGCTGCGCGCTCGACGGCGGTGTGAACGACGGCTCTCCCTCCGGCGCTGCAGCGGCGGCCTCGGGCGCAGGTGTCGGGTCGGTCAGTGGCGGGGCCGGCGGCACGACGAAGGCTGCGGGGCGCTCCTGCGGCGCGTACTCGGGTCCGTCCTGCCAGCTCGCCATGCGCCCATGTTAACCGGCGGCCTCAGCGCCGGAGTCCCCGCCGTTGTCGGGGGTGGGCGACCCAACCGGTGTGCCCCGGCATGGCGGAGCCGTTAGGCTGGTGTGGCTGGCGCACGGGGAAGAGCCGGCTCAGATCAGGAGTGAGGAATCATGCCGGTTGGCAAGGTGCGTTACTACGACGCGGAGAAGGGCTTCGGCTTCCTGTCGAAGGACGACGGGGGTGAGGACGTCTACGTCCGCGCCGCTGCGCTGCCCGACGGCGTGACCACCCTGAAACGCGGCCAGAAGGTCGAGTTCGGTGTCGTCGACGGCAAGAAGGGCGAGCAGGCACTGTCCGTCCGCCTCCTCGAGGCGCCGCCATCGTTGTCGAAGGCCCTCCGCAAGTCGCCGGAGCAGATGGCGATCATCGTCGAGGACCTCATCAAGATGCTCGACAACCTCGGCAACGGCTATCGCCGTGGCCGTCACCCCGACAGCAAGACGGGCGGGAGCACCGCCTCCGTGCTCCGCGCTGTTGCCGACGAACTGGAGCTGTGACCTTGGCTGCCACCCTTGAACTGGACGAGGCCTGCGCGGAAGCGGTGGAGCTCGCCCACGCAGCAGCGGTCCGTCGTGCCGGCGTGCTGGAGGTCGGGGAGCACCGCGGCGTCCAGGCCGACGACGTCCGGGTGGCCACCCACCTGTTCGACTGCGTCCACCCCGGCTACCCGGGCTGGCAGTGGTCGGTCACCGTTGCCCGGGCCTCGCGCGCCCGCGTCGTGACGATCTCGGAGGTCACGCTGGTGCCCGGCGAGGGCGCGCTCCTCGCCCCGGCGTGGGTGCCGTGGGCCGAGCGCATCGGCCCGAAGGACCTGACCCCTGGAGTGCTCGCGCCGACCACTCCCGATGACGTGCGGCTCGTGCCTGGCTACACCGGCGGCGAGTTCGCGGCTGACGCCGACCCCGCAGAAGCCAGCCAGTTGCGCGCGGTCGTCGCAGAGCTCGGCCTCGGCCGTGAGCGTGTGCTGTCGATCGATGGACGCGACGAGGCTACCGAGCGCTGGCTCGCCGGCCCCGGCGGCCCCGACAACCCGATGACGCAGCAGGCTCCCGGGTCGTGCCAGACCTGCGGCTTCTTCGTCGGCATCACCGGCGCACTCGGGCGGCTCTTCGGAGTGTGCACCAACGAGCTGTCACCGAGCGACGGCGCTGTGGTCAGCTTCGAGCACGGCTGCGGCGGTCACTCCGACGTCGTCGAGCCCAGTAAGGGCGTCGACCTGTCACTCCCGATCTGGGACACCGTCAGTATCGATGAGGGCCTCTTCGATTGAAGCTGCAGCCGGCACGGACAGTTGCCGGCGCCGGCGCAGCTTGCGGTAGACACCGAAGGCAAGACCGAGCAGGCCGAGCGCCGTCCCGGTGAGGGAAACGCCCAGGTACCACAGCTTCCCGATGGCCTCGAGGTCGGCGCGGGTGAACCAGCACACCACTGCGGCGATCGCGAAGGCCACCGTCCCGGTGCTCACGACGGCCATTCCGTCCGCATCCAGCGCACGGACAGGAGCCTGCACCATCAAGGGCTTGTGATGGTGCGCGTTCTGGGTCACGGACACAACACTATGGCCACCCCGTCGGGCCATACCATTCCGCCATGGCGAACCCTGTAATGACAACGGCAGACCCTGCCCCGAAGCTCAACAAGGGCCTCGACGGATGGTTTGAAGTCACCAAGCGTGGCTCCAACCTCGGTCGGGAGCTCCGCGGAGGCCTGGTGACCTTCTTCACCATGGCCTACATCATCATTCTCAACCCCATCATCATCGGCACGCAGGCCGATGTTCAGGGCAACCTGATCACCGGCCAGCCGATCTCGGCCGGTGGCCCGGCCATTGGCCTCTCGATGGCCATGGTCGCCGCAGCCACCGCCCTGATCGCCGGCCTGATGACCATCCTGATGGGTGTGTACGGCCGGTTCCCGCTCGCCATCGCCACCGGCCTCGGCCTCAATGCGTTGGTCGCCTTCACCATCGTGAAGCAGATGACCTGGCCGCAGGCAATGGGCCTGATCGTCTGGGAGGGCGTTCTGATCACGATCCTCGTGCTCACCGGCTTCCGAAAGGCGATCTTCGACGCCGTGCCGCGTTCGCTGCGCGCGGCCATCTCGGTCGGTATTGGCTTGTTCATCGCCTTCATCGGCCTGGTCGACGGCGGCATCGTCCGACCCGGCAGCGGCACCCCCGTGCAGCTGGGCATCTTCGGCACGCTTCTCGGCTGGCCGATCGCGATCTTCCTGATCGGTCTGCTGATCCTGATCACGCTCTTCGTGCGCAAGGTCAAGGGCGCAATGCTGATCGCCATCCTCGGCGCGACCGTGGTCGCGGTCATCGTCCAGGCCATCCTGCGCCTGCCACTGATGAAGGATGCCACCGGCGCTGTGGTGAACCCGACCGGCTGGATGCAGAACTTGCCGGAACTCACCAATGGCTTCACGGTCCCCAACCTCGGTCTGCTCGGCCGGGTGGACCTGTTCGGCGCCTTCACCAGCGCTGCCGGCCCCGGCGCCGTCGTGGGCATCCTGCTGCTGATCTTCTCGCTTCTGCTGACGGACTTCTTCGACACCATGGGCACGATCGTCGCCGTGGGTGCTGAGGGTGACCTGCTGCAGGCAGACGGCAACCCGCCCCACACGCAGGAGATCCTGCTGGTCGACTCCGTCGCAGCCATCGCCGGTGGCCTCGGCTCGGTGTCATCCAACACCTCCTACATCGAGTCGGCCGCAGGCGTCGGGGACGGTGCCCGCACCGGCATCGCCTCTGTCGTCACCGGTGTCGCCTTCCTGCTGAGCCTGTTCCTTGCTCCGCTCGTGCAGCTGGTGCCGGCCGAGGCCGCAACGCCGGCCCTGTTCTTCGTCGGGTTCCTGATGATGGCGCAGGTCGTGCACGTGAACTGGGAGGACCCGGAGGAGGGCATCCCCGCCTTCCTGACCATCGTGCTGATGCCGTTCACCTACTCGATCACCACGGGTATCGGTGCGGGCTTCATCGCGTTCGTCCTGATCAAGGCGATCCGCGGCAAGTCCAGGGACGTGCACCCGCTGATGTGGGGGGTGGCGGCAGCCTTCGTGCTGTACTTCGCCCAGGGCATCATCACCAGCCTGATCGGCTGAGCTGGAGTTCGCTGAGCGAGGAGCCACCGTCCGGCTGGACGGTGGCTCCTTCGTCCTCTTCCTGGCCGCGCCGCCGTCAGCGAATGATCGAGAGCAGGTTCAGGGCGGCACGCGCGAGGTCACCGTCACCGGTGAGGACGGCTCGTCCCGCGGCGACGTCGGGGCTGATCCCGCGGCTCGCCACACGCCACAGCGTGTCGGCGGAAAGCTGGACGGCGGCATCGCAGTCGCCGACGTCGTTGGCGGGCGTTAGGTGCCAGCGGTCGGGCCGGCGGGTCGCGACCCAGCTCCGGGCTCCGACGCCGGTGACCTGTACGCCCACCCGCTTGCCGGTGCCGGCCGGATCGGTGGCGAGGGTCAGCGGGAGGCCGCGGATCAGGGTGTCGACCACTGCGCCGGTCACTTCATCGCCGGGCGTGTCGAAGGTACCGGAGGCACCGACGGCGTCACGGACCTGCTGCTGGTGGATCCAGAACTCGCTGAACTCCCTCGCAACGTCCAGCCACACAGGGGCGACGGTGCCAGGGTCTGCCCACGCGACGTCGATCGCCGCAGGGCCCTCGAGGTCGAGGCCGGCCCACACGTCGTCCAGCTGCGGCCCGAGGTGGGCGACCAGGTCGATGAGGATGGCAGGGCTCCAGGCCCGGGCGTTCTCGACGAACTCCTGGTTGACGCGGTCGATGAAGGCAGCGAGGTCCTCGCCCGGCAGGAAGCCGGCCGATTCGTGGCGGTCGCGGGTTCCGGACAGTCGCCGGATGTGGTCGTGGGCGATGTGCGCCGCGACATCGTGGACGCTCCAGCCGGGGCAGGCCGTGGGCCGGCGCCAGTCGGCGCCGTCGAGCCCTGCAAGGAGCTCCAGCAGCCTGCGACGGTCGACGGCGAAGAGCGGCCGCACGTCGATGGGTGGCCCGATCCAGTTCCCGTTCACACTCCGAACGTACCGAACGCTTCCCGCCCGGGCGACAGCGTGGCGGTGACCAGCAGGAAGCCCCCGCGTCGACGGTCGCCACTCATACGGGCGACCGTCCACGTGCACGGAGGCTTCCTGGCTGATCGGGAAGGTCGAGAGGTCCCGCCAGTGGCCGGACCAGGCGGGGGGAACCTGGACCGACCCCGGACAACGGGTGCTCCATCGATGCTGCACCTGGGGGAATGCAGCGTCCTGCGGGAGAGCAGTCGACACGGGGGGTGCCGGACGGCTGGGGGGGTGAGCCACCGGCGTTGACGACCTACTTCTTCCTGTGAGGCTTCCGATCCGGCCATGTGCCGCTTCGTTGTCCTCATGAGTAACCCTGCCCTGCTCCATGACCATCCGACAGGGGTGAACCTGCGTTTACTAGTGGTGTTGGTGCGCCCAACCCCTCACCGCTTGGTGCAGTTCCCGACCATCGCTGCGGGAATTGCACTCGCGAGCGCATTCGCAGTGGCGCACGGCGGCTGTTGCGGCGTCCGCAGGGCAGATCCGGTCGGCTGCCGCCAGCCGGCTCATTCCTGGTGCAGCGCTGCCACCACGTCGAGGCGAGCGGCGGACCGCGCCGGCCCGATCGCTGCGAGGACGCCGAAGGTCAGGCCGACGACGACGGTTGCCACCAGCCCCGACCACGGGAACGAGTAGGGCATCTGCCAGCCGACGGCGCCCATCGCCGCGACGAGGGCGTAGCCGAGCCACAGCCCGGCAATCGCTCCGAACACCGTCCCGATCACCGACAGCAGCAAGGACTCGGCCATCACCATGCGGCGGATCTGGCGGCGGGTGGCACCGACGGCGCGCAGCATGCCGATCTCCCGCGTCCGGGTGAGGACGCTGATCGCGAGGGTGTTCACCAGCGCCAGCAGCGACGGCAGGGCGAGCGCTGCCACGAGGACATCGAAGATCACGATCGTCTGGCTGAAGGTCTTCATCTGCTCGGCGCGCCAGGCGGACGATTCGTACAGCCGGAACGCGGGGTACCCGGCCACCACCCGGTCCATGCGGAGCTTGGTGGCAGCCGGATCGGCGGCGACCGTCCGGTTGGCCATCAGGAGCATGTCGGTGGTGACGTTGAAGTCGCGCTGCAGGTTCGCCTGGGACGCGTACAGCGTGGACAGCTTGGCGTTCAGGTAGTCGTTGCCCACACCGGCCAGGTGGTAGGTGCGGGGACCGTTCGGGGTATCGAGCAGGATGGCCTGCCCCACCACGAGGTTGTGCTGTGCCGCGTAGATGCCGTTGGCGATCAGCCAGCGTCCGTTGGTCAGCTGTGCGACCGCAGCGTCGGAGGAGCCGGCGTTCCAGTCGAAGGCAGCCACCTTGAGGTAGTTCGCCGGGTCGATGCCGATCACCTGCACGTCACCGCCGTCCGACTTCGCCTGGGTGATGCGCAGGCTGGAGACCGCCGCTATCCCGGGGACCGAGCGAACCTCCTCCGCCAGGCGCGGCCCGGCTGCGACGTTGCCCTGGCCGAGAATGATCGATTGCGGGATGAGCAGGTAGTCGGCGGACAGGGACTTGTCGAGGTAGCTGGTGAACCCGGCGAAGATCGAGGTCACCATGCTGATCACCGCCACGATCGAGGCAAGGCCGAGCATCACCGCAGTCACGGTGGTCGCGCTGCGTCCGGGGTTGCGCTGCAGGTTGCTGCGGGCGATCGCGCCCTCGCGGGAGAAGAACAGCTCCAGAGGTCGGGCAGCCCAGTTGGAGATCGGGCTCACCACGGCGGGGGCAACCAGGGCGATGCCGACGAGGAAGACGACGGCACCCAGTCCCACCAGGGTCGAGGATCCCGTGGTCAGTCCGAACAGGGACGCCACCACCAGCCCGACACCGATCCATGCACGCCGCCCGACGCGCCGTTCGTAGACGACGCCCAACTGCGGCCGCATCGCCTCCAGCGGCGTCACCCGACCGGCCGACCGTGCCGGCAGGATCGCGGCGACGACCGTGACCCCGACGCCGAGCAGGATCGAGGTGATCCAGGTGGATGGTGTGAACAACGGGCCGTCGATGCGGAAGTGCATCAGGTTCTCGGCGATCGGTGCCATCACGGCGAAAAGCCCGGCGGCCATGGCCCAGCCGGCGGCGATGCCCAGCGCCGTTCCGATCACACCCTGGATCAGGGACTCGATGAGGAACATGCCGACCACCGTGCGTCGCCTGGTTCCGACCGCGCGCAGCATGCCGATGTCCCGGCGTCTCTCTGCAACGACGGTGCGGAAGGAGTTGGCGATGATGAAGCCCGCTGTGGCCAGCGCGAAGACGCCGAACATGTTGAAGGCGAACGTCGCCGTCTGCAGGGAGGCCAGCAGCGTCGACTCCGACGTCAACCCGCCCACCCGGTAGTCCGGTCCCAATGCGGACGCGACCGCCCGCTCGGTGGCTGCCCGATCCGCTCCCGGTGCGAAGGCTGCCTCCACCAGCGTGATCCGTGCCCCCAGGCCGAACAACTGCTGTGCGGCGGGAAGCGAGAGGTACACCTGCTCCTGGCCGGGCAGGGTCACGCTGCTGAGCAGCCCGATCACCCGGAAGCGCGCGGTGCCCCCCGCTGCCGGCAGCACGAGTTGGTCGCCCACGCCGATGGCGAGCTGGCCGGCGAGGTCGGAGTTGAGCACGACCGCAGCGTTGTCGCCGGCGGCGAGCATGCGGCCGGCGGCCAGCGGGAAGTCGTGGACCGTCCCGACGGTGGCAAGGTCGATGCCCACCACGACCACCTGGGCGAGGGCGTCCGGCGGTGCGTCGGCGCTGCGCGGCAGGGGAGCGACGCGCTGCACCACGGGGCTGGCGGAGACGACGTTCGGCACAGCCAGCATCCGGTCGACCACATCCGCGCGGAACGGCTGGTTGTAGGCGCTGGTGACGCTGAGGTCCACCCGGCCCGAGGCGGCCAGGAGGTTGTGGTTGAACGCCTCGACCATCGCGGGAAGGATGCCGTTGAGGCCGAAGGTGAGCATCACGCCGAAGACCACGGCCAGCGTGGTCAGCAGCGAGCGGCTCCCGCGTCCCCTCAGGTAGCGCCAGGCGAGGGTGAAGGTCAGCTTCACAGCAGGCCGGCCTTCTCCAGGGCCCGCCGGGGACCCTCGTGGCTGCCGTCGAGCATCAGGTCGTCGACGATCCTGCCGTCCCGCATCAGCACGAGGCGCTGGGCGAAGCTCGCGATGCGGGGGTCGTGCGTGACCATCAGGACGCTGCGGCCCCAGTCGGCGCTCACCTGCCGCAGGAGTCCGCCGATCTCGCTCGCCGACCTGGAGTCGAGGTTGCCGGTGGGCTCATCGGCCAGCACGAGAGCGGGCTCGGTGGAGAGCGCTCGTGCGATCGCGACCCGCTGCTGCTGGCCGCCGGACAGCTGGTCGGGCCGGTTGTTCAGCCGGTCGCCGAGGCCGACGCGTTCCAGCCAGGCCGTTGCGCGGGCGTTGGCGTCGGAGTTGCCGTCCAGCCGGAGCGGGAGGGATGCGTTCTCGACGGCGTTGAGCACCGGGATCAGGTTGAAGAACTGGAAGACGAAGCCGATCCGGCGTCGCCGCAGCTCGGTCAACCGGTCGTCGGGCAGGTCGCCCAGCGGGGTACCGTCGATGCTGATCGTGCCGGCAGTGGGTGTGTCGAGCCCGCCGAGCAGGTTCAGCAGGGTCGACTTGCCGCAGCCCGATGGACCCATCACCGTGACGAACTGTCCTTCGGGGACGACGAGGTCGACAGCGTCGAGGGCACGCACTTCCGACGCGCCGCCACCGTAGACCTTGGTCAGGCCGGCGATCTCGACGATCGATACCGTTGTCGTTGTCATCGTCGGCTCACTTCGTCCGGACGCGCTGGCCGTCGGAAAGGGCGGACGCCCCGGTGGTGACGACCGTGTCGCCCGCGGCAAGACCACCGAGGATCTGGGCGGAGCTGTCGGTCGACGCCCCGACGGTCACGGTCCGGGCACGGACGAGGTTGTCGGACCCGAGCACGAACACCGACTTCGTATCACCCTTGGTGAGGACGGCCTCGACCGGGACGGTGAGAGCGTCGGGGATCGCCTTGACGGCGATGTCGACGGAGCCGCTCATGCCCTGGAACAGCCGGGACTGCCCGGCATCGAGGGAGATTCGTACGGGGAAGGCCACGCTGCCGGTGCTGGTGGTCTCGGGGCTGGCCTGGACGCGGACCACCTTCCCGGTGAAGCCCTCGGCGAAGGCATCGAGGGTGACCGTTGCGGCCTCGTCCTTCGCGACGTCGGCGATGTCGGTCTCGTTGACGGCCGCCTCGAACTCCATACGGGCCGGATCGACGATGGTGAAGGCCGCCACGCCCGCGGTGAGGCCGGAACCCTTCTCCACAGTGCCATGGATGGTGACCGTGCCGTCGAAGGGGGCGGTCAGTGTTGCCTTGTCCAGATTGGCCTCGGCCAGCGTCAGCGCCCGGCTGGCAGCGGTGACACCCTGGCTGGCTGCAGTGCGGGCCAGCGAGACCCGGGATGCCACCGATAGCCGGCTGAGGGCTGCCTGTGCAGCCTTGAGCGCCGCGGACGCCTGCGTCCGGGCGGTCTTGAGGGTGCGCAACATCTGCCTCTCGGTGCTGATCGAGGCGTCGTAGTTGGCGCGGAACGACTTGTAGTTCAGGTTGGCCGTGGAGACCTGCGAGCGCGCAGCGGACAGCGCAGCGCTGGCGGCGGATCGATCGATCGCGCTCGGCACGCCGTTGCTCACGGCCTCGCCCTGCGCGCGGGCTGCGGAGAGTGCTGCGCGGGCCTGGAAGACGGTCAGCCGCAGCGGGCCGGTGGCCATCTCCGCAAGAGTGTCGCCGGCCTTGACGGCGTCACCGTCGGCGACGAGGACCTTGGCCACCGTGCCGGAGGCCGGCGGGTACACCCCTGCGGAGTGCGCGGCAACGAGCGATCCGGAGGCGCTCGCCGTGACGCTCAACGGGACGACAGCCGCCTGGGCAACGCCGACCAGGGGTTGGTTGTTCGAGGCCGAGTAGGCGTATCCGCCGCCGAGGGCGAGCACGACTGCTGCGCCGATGCTGGTGGCGACGATGGTCTTTCGCTTCATTACTGCTTCCTGTCGAGCGTGGCGTGGAGTTGCTTGAGGAGGTTGATGGCTTCTGGTCCGATCGGCATCGGGAAGGTGCCTTCCGGCAGCCCGAGGACGCGTTCCTGGGCCTGGACGATGGAGACCGAGCCGTCGACCATCACCTGGACGAAGGCATCGGCGTCCGCCGCCCGCGTGGCGCGCGTCCACAGCTGGTCGGCGGCGTCCAGCCATAGCAGCAGCATGATGTCGGTGGCGCCGTCCGCAGAGGCGACGTGGATGGAGCCGTCGGCGACGCCGTCGCTGATGACGGGCAGGAGCACGAGTCTTGCCTGTTCGCGCCACTCCTCGAACAGCCGGTGCCGGAGCGCGTAGTTCTGGTTGGTGTAGAGGAACGCCGCCTGGGACGCGTCCGTGTTCCGGGACTTGTAGCTGACAGCCGCGCCCATGATCGCTCGCAGCCGCTCCGCCGCCGAGCCCTGCGCCCGGGAGGACGCCGCGGTCAGCTGGGCGAAGAGGGTCGCGCCGAACCTGCGCACCAGTTGGGTCTGGAGGTCCGCCTTGGAGCTGAAGTAGTGATAGAAGGTGCCCTTCGCCACCCCAGCCGCCTGGGTGAGCTGCTCGACGCTCATCGCCTCGTACCCCTGGGTGCGGCACAGCTCGAGCGCGAGGTCGAGCAGTTCCTCGCGCCGGACCTCCGGAGCCTTGGTGACCCTCGTTGCCGCGCCCGCCATGTGCGCTCCGTCCTCATGTTGGCAATCACTGACCGACCGTCGGTCAGTCTAGCTCGGCCGGGTCGCGGAGGGTGCGGAATTGACGGAATCTAGACGCCGAGGAAGGCCACAAGGTCCGGTGCGGCGCGGCTGCCTTCCGAGGCCTGCGCAGCCCAGCCTGGGAACTGGTCGAACCAGGCCAGCAGGCTTGTCGCCATCGGTTGGTTGCCCGGCTCGAGCAGGGGGAGGCCGGTGCGCCAGGCCGCAGCCATCGCCGTCACGCGGTCGGCATGGGCGAAACCGGCTGCGATGCCGGGGGAGGGCAGCATCGAGATCCCGAGGTCGGCCCGCAGCAGTTGCCGAAGGCCGTAGCGGGACGGGACGGCGGCCCGCACGAGGTCGAAGTCGAACTCGTTGAGTTCGGTCTCGCCCACCGACTGGCTGGTCGACCCCCAGGCCATCGCCTCGACGAAGGCCTCGAGCAGGGCCCAACAGGCCGAAAGGCGGTGCGGCGGGACGTAGCGTCCGGCGAGGAGGGTGTCCACATCGCTACCGCTGGGCACGCCGGGACGCAGCACAGGCGCATCGGGCGCCCTGCGGAACACCGGACCGAGCTTGGCCAGGAGGCCGGGCGCCGTGGCCGGAGTCGCGGGGAATCGGTGCGCTGCGATGGCCCGGAGGGCCGTTGCGGTCGACTCCGGGGCGCCGAAGATCTCGCGGACCTCATCGATCGCGATGGCGTAGAGCCTCAGTGAGCCCATGGCTCAACGCTAACCGCCCGGCATAGGTTTGGGGCCGTGAACCCCAGATCCCGTCGGATGATCGTCACCGGTGCGCTCCTGCTGCTGCTCGCGCTGGTGATCGTGGGGATGGTGATCAGCCGGGGACGATAGGCTCCGCCCCATGATCGTGGGTGTTCGTCGTGCACTGGCTGGTCTCGCTGTCGGCCTTGTGGTGTCCTTTGGCGCGGCGCCGACCGTGTTGGCCTTTGCAGAGACGCCCTCCCCGACACCGGTCGCGGCCACGGCCTCCCCGACGAGCGAGGTCACTCCGACGGCTGGTTCCGACACCACGGACACCCCGGACGTCGCGCCCGACAACTCCCGCCAGGCGTGGGTGCTCGGCGGAGCCGGCGTGGTCGCCTTGATCGCTGCTGCTGCCGTCTTCCTGCGCCGCCGCTGACGCCTCAGGCGAGCTGATTCAGCTCGACAACCACCTTCCGGAACACCTCACCGAAGCCGGCCAGTACACCCGCGTTGGGATCCGGCACGCCGAACACGGCCGTCCCGTGACGTAGCCGGGCATCGGCCAACGGGGCGAGGTCGGGATGTGCAAGGACCGCCGCGACGGCGGCACGGTCGCCGCCGAGCACGAGTGCCTCGAGCGTCCCGACGGCGGGCAGCAGCACCTCGGCGACATCGTCGGCCGCTGCGTCGAAGGACCGGCCGGCCTGGTTGGCACGGCGTCGTGCGTAGCGCTGCTGCGACCAGCCGCCGGCCTTCGTCCGGCCCTGCACGTAGTGGTGGCCGTGTTTCCCGGTGACCAGTCGGGACCCCTCGAAGATGCCGACGGCGTGCGCCTGGCGCCGCGCGATCACTGCCCCGACCCTTCGCTCCCTCGTGGCCTCTGCGACCAGCGTTTCCAGCGGGTCGCCATCGGGAAGCGGGCCCCACGCCAGCGGGAAAGCTGCCTCAGCCCCGTCCGGCGCATGGAGGGTGAGGCGGTCGGGTGCCACCTCAACCGTCGGGACGCCGTGCCGTTCGGCGAACCCGGCGAGCCAGCCCGCCAGGCGTTCCGGCGCGACGCCGATGCTGCGCGGTCCCTGCGGGGGTGTCATGGCTATAGTCTTGCCTCCGAATCGCAGGGGAGGAGGGAATGATGAGCGACCTCATCGACACCACCGAGATGTACCTGCGAACCATTTACGAACTCGGTGAGGAGGGCGTGCCCCCGCTGCGCGCCCGGATCGCCGAGCGACTCAGGCAGAGCGGGCCCACCGTATCCCAGACCGTCGCCCGGATGGAGCGGGACGGGCTGGTCTCCGTCCACCCCGACCGGCACCTGGTGCTGAGCCCCAAGGGCGAGAAGCTGGCCGCACGCGTGATGCGCCGGCACCGGCTGGCCGAGCGACTGCTCACCGACGTGATCGGCCTGGAGTGGCATCTGGTCCACGAGGAGGCCTGCCGGTGGGAGCACGTGATCTCCACAGACGTCGAGCGTCGGCTCGTGGCCATCCTCGACCACCCGGTGAGTTCGCCCTACGGCAACCCGATTCCCGCGCTGGAGGAGCTGGGCGTCGAAGCAGCGTCCGAGTCGTTCCTCGGTGGCACGGAGCAGCTGTCCCTGCGGCTTGCGGACGGCGGCGAGCACGAGGTGGTCGTCCTGCGGATGAGCGAGGCCGTCCAGAACGATCCGGACCTCCTCGCCCTCATCCGTGACGCCGGGGCCAAGCCGGGTTCCTTCGTGCGCGCTGCAGCGATGGGACGCAACCTGGTGCTCGGGTCGTGCGACCACGAGGTGACCCTGCCCGGGTACGTGGCAGAACTCCTCTTCATCGCCGCCGAATGATCGACCGGGGGAATACCGGGCAGGGTGTCCGGCGTTCATTCCACGTACCCCGATGGATAGGAAACAGATGGCAACCACAGCGCTGACCGAGGCCGAGTTCGGCCAGACCATCAGTGAGAACGGCATCGTCTTCGTCGACTTCTGGGCCGACTGGTGCCCGCCGTGCAAGATGTTCGGCCCCGTGTTCGAGGCCGCTTCCGATGCGCACCCCGATGCGGTCTTCGCGAAGATCGACACCGACGCTGAGCGCGAGCTCGCCGGCGGGCTCGGGATCAGCTCGATTCCCACCCTGATGGCGTTCCGCGACGGCTACCTCGTCTACCGCGAGGCCGGCGCCCTCAACAAGGGCCAGTTCGAGAAGCTCGTCCAGCAGGTCAAGGACCTCGACATGGACAAGCTCAAGGCCGAGGCCGCCAAGGCGACCAGCTGAGAAACACGCCGTTCGTGTCACCCATTGGGGTGACACGGCCCGGAGGCCGACCTATACTCGAAAGTGGTTCCTGCCCCATCCCCCCGGGCAGGAACCACTAATTTCTGGCCCTTGGGGAGCGCCGCACGCCCAGCCGTCCCGTTCGGGGACGCTAATTCGGCGCCAGGCAGCCGAATTTCAGCGGCCGATGCCGGCGGCGATGATGCTGGTCACGATCACAGAGGTGATGGTGACAGTGGAGAAGCCGGCGACGATCATCTTGGGCAGGATCTCGCCCTCGATCGCAGCCACCTCCTCCGGGGTCTCGCCCGCCCCTTTCGCAGCCTCCTGTGACAGGATCATCGTGCCGGGGAAGCCGTAGAGCGCGGTGAGCCCGATCGCGATCGACATCGGGATGCTGTAACCCAGCAACTTGCCCACCACAAGCGAGAACACTGCGATTCCCACCAGCCCGAAGGCGAAGGCGATCGCCAGCGGACCGGCGAGAGCAGCCAGGTCGGCGGGCTTGAGGGTGGCCAGCGGACCGAAAATCATGATCATGATCGCCAGCATCATCAGGCCGAGGGAGTCGATGCCGGTGAGTACCGACGGCTTGAAGACCCCGGTGGTGCGCAGCACGATGCCGAAGATCAGTGCGACGACGAACGTGTTCAGGGTGCCGTTGGTGAGGTTGTTGATCCCGATGCTCAGCAGGACGGTCACGCCGACGCAGAACAGGGTGCCGGGGGTGGTGCGAAGGAAGGCTGGCAGCCGTCCTTCTGCTGCCGGGCCGGCCTCCTGGACCACGGGTGCCTCGAGCCTTCCGGCGCGGTACTCGTCCTTCAGCCGGGCGGCCTCACGGCGCAGCAGCAGTGAGGTGAGCGGGAACCCGAAGAGACCCTGCAGTGCTGCGATGAGGACGGGGAAGGCTGCGACGGTGGTGAGGCCGATGCCGAGGGCAGCTTCCTGGATGATCAGCACGGAGATGGTGCCGCCGGACAGTGCGCCGATACCTGCGATGGCGAAGTCGCGTCCGGTCGCGATCAGGTCGCCGTAGTCAGCGACGTTGCGCGGGCCGCCACCGAAGATGGCCCCGGCCGCCAGCAGCAGGACGCCGATCCCGAGCACGGTGGCGATGCCGATCAGCAGGGTCTTCCACTGCTTCTTGAAATCGTCGAGGCTGATCATCGTCCCGAGGTGGACGATGATGAAGCCGACAACAACGCCGGCAAGGCCGAGCAGGGATGACGCCACCAGCAGGTCGGTCGGGAAGACGCCGGTCATGAAGCCGATCAGGAAGATGATCGAGGCGACGAACAGGCTGGACAACAGCGACTTGGTCTTCTTCGCCACCCAGTCGCTGACCGTCCAGACGAGCATGACGACGACAAACGCCAGGACCGGATTCATGCGCTCCCCCACATCTTCGGCAATTCTTGGTGTCCCATCATGGCTGTTCGACCGCGCTCGCGGCAGTGCCGATCGCGGTTTCTGGCGGGGCCTCCGCCGGTGCGGCGCCGGGGTGTATCCGCGAGAGCAACACCACTCCCGAAATCGCAACAGCAGCGAACAGCAGCATCAGGAGTGCGGATCCCCACGTGAGGTTCATGCCCTCACCGAGCACAGCGATCCCGTACGCCACCCCGGCAACAGGGCCGGCGGCGTTCAGCGTCCCGACGACGATCTCCGCGGCACCGGAGGCGTAGCCCTGCTGGATCCAGATCCCCGCCAGCACCATGCCGGCAACGATCGATGCGGCGAGCATCCAGAACACCGGTGAGCCGAGCCAGGGACGGCTCGTCGTGTAGTGGCCGATCGCCTTCACGACGCCCGACTCCGCCCCGTAGATCACCGCGGCGGCGGCTGACCAGGCAAGACAGCGCCAGGCGAGAGGTCCGCGGGCACCGGCGAGGGCGAGGAGGCCTGCGATGCCGAACCCGGCGAGCGTGCCGAGCACCAGCCAGGCGTCGTTGAGTACCGGGTAGGGCGCTGCGTTCCGGATCGCGACCCAGGCGAACGCCACCGTGCCGAGGACGGTCAACGACGTCGCACCCCACATGCCGGGAGTGATCGGACGCTTGTGTACCCGTGCGGCGAGCAGGATCGTCCACGGCACCGCGAGGACGCCGATCGGCTGCACCACCGTCACCGGCGCCAGCAGCAGGGCTGCCATCTGCAGCACGGCGCCCACCCCGGTCAGCATCAGGCCGCCGAGCCATCTCGGGTTGCGGATCACCGCGAGCAGTTGCCCACCGGACAGCTTGGCCCCCTGCCCGGGCCCTGCCGTGGTGCCGACGGCGCTGTGCTGCACGACCGAGGCCACGGCGAGTGCCACCGAGGCGAGGACGGTCAGGATGACGGCCAGCGAGATGTTCTGCGTCAACGTCGGCTCCTCAGAAGTGCCAGATCAGGGGTACCCACAGCACGGCGACTGCGAGGAACAGCAACAACAGGGGCAGGCCGAGCTTCCAGTAGTCGGTGAACCGATAGCCGCCGGGTTCCATCACCATGGTGTTGGCGGCGGTCGCGACGGGGGTCATGAAGGACGCGGCGCCGGAGATGGTGAGGGCCATCATCAACGGCAGCACAGAGACATGCATGTCGGCGGCGAGCACCGCGGCGATCGGAGCCATGATCAACACAGTGGCGGTGTTGGAGATGAGCTGGCCGAGCACCATCGTCAGCACGCACATGGCGAGCAGGGCGAGGGTGGGTGAGGTGCCGCCGATCATGGCGAGCAGGCCCCTCGCGATGAGGTCAGCCGTTCCGGTGGAGATGAACGCCGTCGACAGCGGGATCATCCCAGCGACGAGCACGACGGTGGTCCAGGAGATCGACCGGTAGGCGTGGGCGGGGGAGAGCACCCCGGTCAGCACGAGGGCCGCAGCGGCCAGCAGCCCGGCCACGGCCGGCGGCACAACCCCGGTGGCGAGCAGGACGACCATCACGGCGAGGATGCCGATCGCCCGCTTCGCGCCCCTGCCGAGCGGCACGGCGCGGCGCATGGTTGCGGGATCGTTGACGACGAGGACCTCCGGGCCGGCGGTGTGGGCCTCGAGCTTCTCCCAGGTGCCGCGCAGCAGCAGGGTGTCGCCGACCTGGAGGCGCTCGTCCGCGTCGACCAGGTCTTCCCCTGCCCGCTGCACCCCGAGCACCACGAGGTCACCGCTCGGCGTGGTCATGCCGGTGTACATGCGCAGCCCGATCAGCTCGGAGCGGGGCGCGATGACCACTTCGGTGACTCCCTTGCGGACCCCCACCAGTTCTGTGCCCTCCGGCAGGGTGTACTGCTCGCGCAGGGTGCGGGTGTGGGCGCTGACGTCCGGGGGCAGCACGCTCGGTGCACGGTGGGGGAGCAGTTTGTCGCCGAACAGGGCGATGATGGCGATCGTGCCCACGACGAGGGGCAGGCCGGCGAGACCGAACTCGAAGAAGCTGAACGGGCGGGCGCCGGCGTCCGCTGCTGCCTCGCTGACAATGATGTTCACCGGTGTGCCCGTCAGGGCGAGCATCGAGCCGGCGTGGGCGGAGAAGGCGAGCGGCATCAGCATCTGGCTGGGGGCGAGCCCGACGCGGACGGCGACGACGACAACGACGGGGATGAGGGCAGCGACCGCTCCGTTGACGCTGATCAGGGCGGTCAGCACGGCGACGAGCAGGCAGATCACCACCAGCAGCGGGGTGCGCTTCTCGCCGCCCCGGCTGATCACCTGCTGCCCTGCCCATGCGGTCACGCCGGTGGAGTCGAGGGACTCCGAGACGACGAAGAGGGCTGCGATGAACAACACCACCGGGTCGCCGAAGCCGGCGAGGGCCTGGTTGAGGGTGAGGAGCCCGGTGGCCCACAGGGCGAGAGCCACGCCGAGCGCGACGATCCCCATCGGCACGCGGTTGGACATGAAGGCCACAACGGCGAGCACGAGGATGGTCAAGACGATCGCCACCGGTCCCACGCGAGAACCCTAGCGCCAGCACTTGGTGGCGTATCAGCCCTGACGCGCGGGCAGGCCAGGCACTAATGTCATTTCAGCCTCGCCGTCTGCCCGAAAGAGGAGTGCCATGACCCGTAGCCCGAACAAGCTGATCTCCCCTGATTTCACTCCCGTTCCCGCCCTGGGCACCTCCTGCGAGGTGGTCGTCGTGGACGATTTCGCGTCCGACCTCGACGCCGTCGCACTGCTGGTCGCTCCCGGCACCGACCTGACCGGCGTGGTCGGACTTGGCGAGGAGGCCCTGGCCGCTGCCGGTTTCGACGCGAGCCCGGGCAGCAGCCTCGTGGTCGCCCGCGACGGCCATCCCGTGGTGCTGGTCGGCGTCGGCGCGGTCGCCGAGCTGGATGCGGACAAGCTGCGTGACGCCGCTGCATCGGCCGCCCGCGCCACGGCGAAGAAGGGCGGCCGGATCGGCATCGACGTGCCCGACCTCGGGATCGACGCGGCCACCGCCGGCCAGGTGCTGGCTGAGGGCGCACTGCTCGCCCGTTACCGCTACTCGGTCCTGAAGGCCGAGCCGAAGGAGGTGGCCCTCGACCTCCTGCAGTTGCGGGTCGCCGGCGCGGATGCTGCGGCGGTGGCGGCGGGTATTGCTGTCGCGGAGATCACCGTCCGCGCGGCGGTGGTGGCCCGCGACCTCGCCAACACCCCGCCCGGTCACCTCACGGCCACCGACATCGCGGAGGTCGCAGCCGAGTTGGGCGCCGAGTACGGCTTCGAGGTGGAATCGTTCGACAAGGCCCAGCTCATCGAGATGGGCTGCGGTGGCATCCTCGGTGTCAACGCGGGCAGTGCGGAGGAGCCGCGGCTGGTCGTGCTCACGTTCACCCCTGACGGCGAGGTGACCGGCCACCTCGGACTGGTCGGCAAGGGGATCATGTACGACTCCGGAGGCATCAGCCTGAAGCCGTCCGACCCGATGCACCTGCTGATGAAGATGGACATGGGAGGGGCCGCTGCCGTCCTCGGCGCTTTCACGGCGCTGCGCGACCTCGGCACGACGGCTGCGGTGTCGGGGTGGCTCACCTGCACCGACAACATGCCGTCCGGTTCTGCGTACAAGCTCGGTGACGTGCTCACCTGCCGCAACGGCAAGACCGTCGAGATCAAGAACACCGACGCTGAGGGCCGGATCGCGATGATGGACGGCCTCGCGCTGGCCGTCGAGGCGGGCGTGGACGCGATCGTCGACATCGCCACCCTGACCGGTGCGGCGTTGATGGCTCTCGGCAAGTCCCGCGCCGCCGTCCTCGGTAACGACCAGGGCATGGTCGACCTGGTCACGGCCGCAGCAGCGGCCACAGACGAGCCGGTCTGGCAGCTTCCCCTTGAGCGGAAGTACCGCAAGCAACTCGACTCCGACGTCGCGGACATCTCCAACCTGGGTGGTCCGCACGCCGGCGCCACCACGGCAGCCCTGTTCCTCGACGAGTTCGTCGCGGGCACCCCGTGGGCGCACATCGACATCGCCGGCACGATGTCGACCGACGCCGACGACGCCTGGCGTTCCGCGGGGGCCACCGGCTTCGGCGCCCGCCTCCTGGCCCGTCTGGCAGCCGACTTCCGCTCCTGACGCGAACCCGGGACGGTTCCCGGTTCGGTTCAGATATTCCCGGACTGAATTGGGGACGGTTCCAAACTCGGTCCACGTCTTTTGTGGACCGAGTTTGGAACCGTCCCCGACTTGGTCCGGGTCAGGCGGGGATCGCAGCGACCTCTGCTGCTCCGGTCTTGCGGGTGCTGCGCGCAAGGGTGATGGCTGCTACGGCGACCAGGCCGACGCTGAGCCAGTAGGGGGCTCCGTGGCTGATGCCGTAGAGCCAGCCGGCGATCAGCGGCGCTGTCATCTGGATGGCGGAACCCAGCGACGACATGCCGCCGGCGAGCCAGCCCTGCTCGTCCGCTCCGACGGAGGACGACATCACGCCGTCCAGCGCTGCCTGCATGCCGCCCTGGCCTGCTGCGAACATCAGGGCTGCACTGGCCAGCACCCAGCTCATCGGCACGAACGAGGCGACAAGGGCGAGCCCGAGACAGCCGAAGCCCTGCCCGACCATGCCGGCGACGACCACGCCACGCTCGCCGAACCTCTTGACCATCGGGCCGAGGAGGGCGCCCTGGATGATGATATCGACGACGCCCACTCCGGAGAGCAGCAGCCCGACCTGGGTGGGACCCCACGCGACCGCGTCGAGAGCAAGGACGCTGACGTTGTTCACGAAGAACGCGAACGGGATGCTGACAAGGGTGAACGCGATGAGCAATGCACGCAGCTCCTTGCGGGCGAAGGCCGCGGAGATGACCTTGAAGGGGTGCAGTTCTGCGAGCTTCAGCTCGCTGCTCCGATTCTCCGGCCGGAGGCTCTCCGGCAGCAGGAACGCGGACATCACCCCGATCAGGGCTGCGATCGCTGCCGTTGCGAACACGGGTGCGGACAGGCTGATGGTGGCAAGGAAGGCGCCGATCGCGGGGCCGACCATCGTCCCGATGCCGCCGAGGGCACCCAGCAGGCCGTAGCGCTTGGCGCGGTCCTCGGGGGCTGTGATGTCGGCGAGGTAGGCGAACATCACCGGCATGTCCCCCGCGGTGAGCCCGTCGATGATCCGGGACACCAGCAGCACCCAGAGCGCGCCGCCGATGCCGAACATCACGTAGCCGACGGCGGAGCCGAGCACGCTGATCACGAGGATGGGCTTGCGTCCGAATCGGTCGGAGAACGACCCGAGGAACGGTGCTGCGATGAACGCGCAGAGCGCGTACACCGATTCCAGCACGCCCACCCAGAGGGCGAGGGACGCCTCCGGCACGTACTCCCGCAGGATGAACGGCAGCACGGGGAACACGATCGTCATGCCGATGGTGGTCAGGAAGGTGATCGCGATCAGCAGCGGCCAGGCCAGCTTGCTGGTTGCGGTGGTCGTGGGGGTCGGTGCGTCGGTGTCGGCGACCCGCGTGGACCCGTCCGGGCCGTTCATGCGTCCTCCCCGGCGAGCATCAGGTAGACGGCCTTGCGGGCGGCGGCGACGATCTGGGCAGCCTTGGCGTTCTCGGCCTCCGTGCCGGTGGCCTCCACCTGGGCCAGCGCGCCGACGAGGCTCTCTGTTGCCTGTCTCAGTTGCCCGCGGGCGCCCTCGACTTCGCGGTAGTGCTGCCACGGGGTCGTGTCGGTCTGTGCCGGGGCCATGCGCCGTCCGGCCGGGGTGATCGAGAACACCCGCTTGGTGCCGTCGGCGCGGCTGGTGATCAGTCCCTGCTCCTGCAGCAGCCGCAGGGTCGGGTAGACGCTGCCGGCGCCCGGACGCCACGCGCCGCCGCTGCGGTCAGCCAGTTCGCCGATGATCTGGTAGCCGTGCATGTCCTCTTCTGCGAGGAGGGTCAGCAGCGCTGCCTGGATGTCGCCGCGACGTGCCCGTCCGCCGCGCCGTTCGCGGGGTCCGAACGCTCCGCCGGGACCGCCGCCGCGACCGAAGCCGCCCCCCTGCCCGCCGAAGGTGGGTCGTTCGTTGTTGCTCATATCGATTCCTTTCACTATCACTACAGGTAACGATATATCGGTAGCTATCGCTTGTCTACTCCGTTCCGGCCGGGCCGGGGGCCGCTCCTCGCGGAGGGTGGGTCAATCGATTTAGGAAGGGGCTGCCAAGGACGCTGAACGTTCACTAGGCTGCTGAAATCGTGGACGAGGGTGTGAGCACGGAGGGCGACCCATGGACGTGAGCTTCCCGGAAGTAACGGATCTCGACGCTGTTCCCACAGGGGACATGCCCGGCGACAAGGTGCAGATCACTCCCGGGCACGTCGCCGCGGCACGCAGCATCTTCCCGGAGCTGTGGCGCCTCCTGGAACCGGTGCTCGCAGCACGCCCCCACCGGCGGGCCGTCGTCTCCGTCCACGGAGGCTCCGGGGTCGGTAAGTCCGAGACCGGTGCGCTGCTGGCCCACGGTCTCAATTCCTTCGGCGTCGGCGCGTACGTCCTCTCGGGCGACAACTACCCCCGTCGCATCCCGTCGGCCAACGACGCGGAGCGGCTGCGCACCTTCCGCGTCGGTGGCGTCCAGGGTCTGGTCGCCCGACGCGCGTACGACGACTCCGTCCGCTCGGCGCTGGCGGCTGTGCAGGCAGCCGACGGCGACGCCGACCCCCGGCAGGTGGCGGCACATCCGTGGCTGGCCATCTACCAGAAGGCCGGGCGAAAGGCGCTCGCCGGCTACCTCGGCACCCCGAACGAGGTGGACTTCGACGAGATCAACCGCATCCTCGCCGCCTTCCATGACGGCGCCGACACCCTGCTGCTGAAGCGGATGGGACGCACGGCTGACGCCCTCTGGTACGACGAGGTGGACGTCTCCGCCACCCAGGTGATCGTCGTGGAGTGGACGCACGGCAACAACCAGCACCTCGTCGGCGTCGACATCCCGATCTTGCTGAACAGCACCCCGGAGGAGACGCTGGCGCACCGCAGGGCCCGCAGCAGGGACGGCGCGGTCGACAGTCCGTTCACGACGATGGTGCTCGAGCTCGAACAGGCACGGCTGCGCTCGCGGGCAGCCAGTGCGGCGATCATCGTCGCCCGCTCGGGCGAACTGCTCGACTACGACGGCTACCTGAAGGCGATGGGCGCCGACCTGCCCGACGCCGGCACCATGCTGAACGTCTACCCCGACAGCATCGGCGGCACCCTCGCCGACCTTGTCGCGTTCGTCAGCCGTCCGGAACTGAAGGACGTGTTCAGCTCCGCCTACCTGCTGCCGAGCGTGTTCAACACCGACCTCGACCGCGGCTTCTCCGTCATCGACTACAACCTCAGCGACCGGTTCGCCACGCGTGACGACATCGCAGGGCTGGCCGAAGAGGGCATCGACTTCACTTTCGACTTCATCCTCAACCACGCTTCTGTGCTGTCCCCGCAGTTCCAGGACATCATCGCCAACGGTGAGCGCTCCGCCTACGCGGACTTCTTCATCGACTGGAACGCGTTCTGGGCCGGCAACGGCGAACTCACGCCCGGCGGGTACGTCGAGCCGCGTCCCGAGCTGATCAAGGACATGTTCTTCCGCAAGCCGGGGCTACCGATCCTGATGGTGCGGCTGCCGGACGGGAGCGAGAAACCGTACTGGAACACCTTCTACCAGGAGGTCCGCTACACCGTCCCCGACACCCAGGACCTGATGGCTGCCACCGGCATTCAGTACGGCACGGCGGAGGTGCTCGCCGGTCGGCTCGCAGCCGTCCTCGGTTCGGGTGCGCGCCCGGCCGATGCCGACTTCACCGGCTATGAGGCTGTGCGCGACCGTGTCGTCGACCTGGTCGAGTCGCGCCGCCGCTACCTGGGCCAGATGGACCTCAACATCAAGAGCCCGCTCGTCTGGGACTTCTACGCCGACACCCTCGACAAGCTCGCTGCCTACGGGGCGCAGATCGTCCGGCTGGACGCGTTCGCCTACGCGCCGAAGGAGCCGGGGCTGAAGAACTTCCTCAACGATCCGGGGACGTGGGACCTGCTGGCGCAGGTCAAGGCGCTGGCTGACCGTCGGGGCCTCAAGCTGTTGCCGGAGATCCACTCCACCTACGCGGAAGGCATCCACGCCACGATCGCAGCCAAGGGCTTCCTCACCTACGACTTCTTCCTGCCCGGGCTCGTGATCGACGCCGTCGAGAACGCGGACGCGTCCGTGCTGAAGCGGTGGATCGGGGAACTGCTCGGCCAGGAGATCCGCACGGTGAACATGCTCGGCTGCCACGACGGTATCCCGGTGCTCGACCTGAAGGGGCTCCTGCCGGAGGAGCGCATCCAGGCGCTCATCGCGACCATCAAGGGTCGTGGCGGTTACGTGAAGGACCTGCACGGCGCCAAGAACATCTACTACCAGGTGAACGCCACCTACTTCAGCGCGCTGGGGGAGAGCGAGGCCCGGCTCCTGCTGGCCCGTGCCATCCAGCTGTTCATCCCTGGCAAGCCGCAGGTCTGGTACCTCGACCTGTTCGCCGGCCGCAACGACCACGCCGCCGTGGAGCGCGCGGGCGAGGGCGGCCACAAGGAGATCAACCGCACCAACCTGTCCGCGGACGCCATCGCTGCCGGGCTGGGGCAGCCGGTGGTCACCCGCCAGCTGGAACTCCTGCGGTTCCGGAACACCTTCGGCGCCTTCGGCTTCGACGCCACCTGCGAGGTCGCAGAGACCAGCCCGCAGAGGCTGCGGGTCACCTGGAGTCGGAGTGGCTGCACCGCCACGCTCGACGCCGACCTCGCGACGGAGACCTTCACGATCACCGCCACCAGCGAGGACGGCTCAACCACAACCGTCTAGCCGCAACCGGCAGAGAAGGTGTGAACCAAACCTGGGGACGGTTCCGAGGTTCGGTTCACGTTGAACGGTCAACTTGAACCGAACCTCGGAACCGTCCCCAGGTTCGGTTCAGGACGTCCCTGGGTTCGGGTCAGGACAGCGGGTAGGCGACGTAGGCGAACCGGGTGCTGTCGGGCGACCAGCTGGGGACGTTGATCGTGCCCTGGCCGCCGAAGAGCTGGACGAGGTCGGTGCCGGCACCGTCAGGTCCCAGCAGGCGGATGATCACGTCGAGGTCGGCGGGGTGGCCGAGGGTCGTGGCCGGGAAGCTGATGTAGACGACCTTGGTGCCATCGGGGGAAATGTGCGGGAACCAGTTCACCCGCTCGTCGTGGGTGAGCTGCTCGATGCCGGAGCCGTCCGGCCGCATCCGGAAGAGCTGGGCGTGCCCCGGCACGTCCGAGCCGCGCTCGGAATTGAAGTAGAGCCACTCGCCGTCCGGGCTGAACTCGGAGCCGTCGTGCGGGGCCACGCTGTCGGTCAGCTGCACGTCCGGCCCGCCGGCAGTCGGCACGGTGTAGATGTTCGTGCGGACGCCGCCGTCGACCAGCAGGTCCATGCCGATGTAGGCCAGCAGGGTGCCGTCCGGCGACACCCCGTGCAGGAAGTGGATGAACGCAGGGCCGCGATCGTTCGACACCTGCCGCGACGTACGGGCAGCGAGGTCGACGTGGTGGAGGTGCCCGTCGAATCCGGAGACGTAGGCAGAGGTGCCGTCAGGGCTGAGCACGTGGTCGTTGTTCACCAGCGGTAGTCCCGGGACGACGATCGGCTCGAGCTCGCCCCCGGTGGCGCGGACGCGCTGCAGCAGGCCGCCGCCGTTGACGATCAGCCAGTCGCCGTCCAGCGTCCAGTTCGGAGCCTCGAACAGCACAGAGTCGGATTCCATCACCAGGGTGCCGGCGCCGGTAGCCAGGTCGTAGGTGAAAAGTTGCGCGCGCTGTCCCGGCTGCAAGGTGCGGGCCTGCTGTTCCATTGCGATCCTCCTCGTCTGGCCACGTCGCCACCAGAAGCGATCGTGCGGGCTGGTCGCCTCGGTGCCCACGATATGGCACGCTGTGGGAGCGATCTCAGAAGGCGCCTTGCTGGCGGCAGGAGAATTGCACCAGCCCGAGGAAAAGGAGAGCGTCATGAGTCTTGGCGGTTGGGAATGGGTGATCATCGCCGTCGTGGCGTTGCTGCTGTTCGGCGGTGCGCGACTGGCCAACTTCGGCAAGGGTGCCGGGCAGGCGATCCGTGGGTTCAAGGACGAGATCAAGACCGCCTCCTCCGACGACGCGAAGAAGCCGTCCGATGACGACGAGGCCCCGAAGGCCTGATTCGAGGAAATCCCGGAGCCCTGCTCCGGGTGGACCGGGACAGGAACCGCCCCCTGGTGGACGGGTGAACAGGCGGTCACAGTCCTCGTGCGGACGGTGAACCGCAGGAACCGTCCCCGAAGTGCCGGCTTGGGCCCCGCCGGTAGCGACGCGTCATCGCGCCCGGCTGGATGCGGCGGCGCGGTATCCGGTGTGCTGCGGCCCGGACGCGGCCCTGAGCAGGGCGCGACGCTCACACTGCCGGGTTGAGCGTGCGTATGTATCGGGCCGATAACGATCAGCGCAAGAGGCTGAGAATTTTGCCTGAGAGTCAATGAGAGCGTTTGCGGTCTGTGCTAGCTTGCCTGCAGTTGGCTGCATCGCTGCGTCAGTGGCGGGTCCTCAAGACAGCAGCCGACACCCGGGGCGCCCGGGGTCGTCGGGGTCAAGGAGGACTCGTGGGGCAAGGTTGGTTGGATCTGGCTGAGGTCACGTGGACTGTCCGCGCGGACGCGTCCGCCGAGGGCTGGCCATCCGTGCCCGAAGCACTCCGAGACCAGCTTGCCGCGGGCATCCCCGCCACCGTGCCCGGCGTGGTGCACACCGACCTGCTGGCCGAAGGCCTGATCGATGACCCGTACCTCGGCAACGCTGAGGCAGATCAGCACTGGGTGGGCGAGCAGGCCTGGACCTACCGTGCCGAATTCGAGCTCGCCGCCTACGCCAACGAGTTGAAGGCCGACAACTGCGAGCTCCTGTGCGACGGCCTCGACACCATCGCCGAAGTCTTCTGCAACGGCACGCTCGTCGGCCGCTCCGTGAACATGCACCGCCGCAACATCTTCACCGTCGGGAGCCTGCTCCAGGCCGGGTCGAACGTCATCGAGGTCACCTTCGCACCCGTGCTGGAGTACACCGCGTTCATGGCGGCCGTCGTCGGCGAGCGGATCCACGTCGAGCGCGACCCGTACAACCTTGTGCGCAAGATGGCGTGCAACTTCGGCTGGGACTGGGGGCCACGGCTCATCACGGCCGGCATCTGGAAGACCATCGGCCTGCGGAGCTGGGACATGGCCCGCATCACCGACGTCGCGGTGTTCGCCACCGCCGCGCCGAACGGCTCCGGCGGCTGGGACGGCGAACTCCGCGTCCACGTGCAGGTGTCGGGGAGCACCAGGTTCGCCGCCCTCACCGTGCGGGTCCACGGGGAAGGCGCCAGCCATGCCAACGCCGAGGCCGGAGTCCCGGCAGAGGACTGGACCGAGATCGTCATACCGATCAGCGACATCGAGCCGTGGTGGCCGCACAGCCTCGGCGACCAGCCGCTCTACACGGTCGACGTGATGCTCCACAACGACGTCGCCGTCCTCGACGAGGTGCAGCGCGAGACCGGCTTCCGCAGCATCGAGCTCGACACCACCCCGGACGCCGACGGCGCAGGGGAGACCTTCGGCCTGCGGATCAACGGCGAGCTGGTGTTCGTCCGCGGCATGGACTGGATCCCCGACGACTGCTTCCCGAGCCGGATCACAGCAGAGCGCTACCGCGAGCGCGTGCAGCAGGCCAAGGACGCCAACGTCGACCTGCTGCGCATCTGGGGTGGCGGCATCTACGAGCAGGCCGACTTCTACAAGGCCTGCGACGAGCTGGGCGTGATGGTGTGGCAGGACTTCTGCCTCGCCTGCGCCGCCTACCCCGAGGAGGAGCCCTTCCGCTTCGAGGTGGAGGCCGAGGCCCGCGACAACGTGATCCGGCTGTCCGCACACCCCTCGCTGGTGGTCTGGAACGGCAACAACGAGTGCATCTGGGGCTTCCACGACTGGAACTGGGCGGACAAGCTGGGCGATCGCACCTGGGGCGCCGGTTACTACTACGACCTGTTCCCGAAGATCGTCGCCGAGCTCGACCCGTCGCGTCCCTACTGGCCCGGCAGCCCGTCCTCGGGGCCCGACGAGGTGGCCAAAGGCCTGCATCCCAACGACATGAACTACGGCTGCGTGCACATCTGGGACGTCTGGAACGCACGCGACTACACCGGGTACGACGACTACTCCCCGCGGTTCGTCAGCGAGTTCGGCTACCAGGGCCCGGCAACGTACGCCACCTGGGCACGCACCCTTGCTCCCGAGGACCGCAGCGCGACGTCGGCGACGATGCTCGTGCACCAGAAGGCCGCCGGCGGCAACACCAAGCTCAACAACGGCATCGTCGGCCACCTGCCCGCACCCGGTGAGGGCGTCGACGACTTCGACGAGTGGCTGTTCGCGATGCAGCTGCAGCAGGCCCGGGCGGTGCGGTACGGGATCGACCGCTGGCGTTCACTGCGCGGTCGCTGCCTCGGCTCCATCGTGTGGCAGCTCAACGACTGCTGGCCCGTGACTTCCTGGGCTGCGCTCGACCTTGGCACCAATGCAGCCGGGGCGCCGGTCGCCCGTCGCAAGCCCCTCTGGTACGCCGTGCGTTCGGCCTACGCCGACCGTGTCGTCGTGCTCAAGGCGGAGGCGACGGGGTGGCGGCTGGCTCTGGTCAACGACAGCGTCGCCGACTGGAAGGCCACCGGCCAGGTCGAGTTGCGTCGGCTCTCCGGTGAGGTGCTCTGGTCGATGCCGGTGGATGCCGTTGTGCCGGTCCGTGCACGCACGGACGTGAGCGTTGTCGTGCCCATCCCTGAGGGCCCGACCGACGACCTCGCCATCGTCGTCACCGTGCGTGGTGCGGAGCGGCTCGTCCAGCTCCTCGTCGAGGACGTAGCAGCCGCGATTCCCGCACCGGTACTGGAGGCGACGGCGACAGCGACGGCAACCGGCGCGGCCGTGACCGTGGTGGCCGGCGGCTTCCTGCGGACGCTGTGCCTGTTCGCCGACCGGGTTTCGGAGGACGCGACGACCGACACCATGATGGTCGACCTCTTCCCCGGTGAGTCCCACACCTTCGACGTAGCAGGCAACTTCGAGGGCATCGAGCTGTCGCAGCTCACCTGCCCGCCGGTGCTGCGCTCCCTGACCGTCCCGCTCGCCCTCGGAGCCGCCCGGGAGAGATGAGCGCGCAGGCCCGGTCCTCGCGCCGGGCACCTTCAACCAAATGTCAGTCAACGGAGACTCAAACAACACCAAGTGACCCCGGAGCGGGGCCAGTCAACAGGAGGAACTCAATGTCAGATTCCGTCTTCCAGCAGCCGTCTCGCCGCGCGTTCATCACGATCGGCGGCCTGGCAATCGGTGGCCTCGCCTTCGCGGCGTGTGCACCGAAGGCCAGCACCGGCTCCACCGGCGCAACCGGTGGCACCGAGGCAAAGCTCGGCGTGGGCAACAATGGCCAGGTCGGCAAGGGCCGTAGCGGCACGGCTGCCGACACCCTTTTCATCGCGGGCTTCCAGTGGGGTGCCCCGGCGACCTTCAACCCGCTCGCCCCGACCGCTGCCTGGCCGGCAGCAGCCAACGTGATGCAGATCATCTACGAAACCCTGCTCCGCTGGAACATCGCCACCGGTGAGGTCATGCCCGGCCTTGCCAAGGAGTACAAGCTCGACGGCACGAAGAGCATCACCCTGACCATGCAGGATGGCATCACCTTCTCCGACGGCTCGCCCTGCACGGCCCAGGATGTGGTGACGTCCTTCGAGCTCGGCAAGAAGAACACGGGCATTTCCACCGCAGCCTTCTGGTCAGCGGCCGATGCCATCTCGGCCCCGGACGACAAGACCGTCGTCGTCACCGTCAGCACGAAGACCAAGAACGTCGGACAGGTGCTGCGGATGCTCACGGAGACCTACATCCTGCCGGGCGCCGTGTTCTCCAAGATCGCCGACGACAAGCTGCCCACGGAGATCATGGACAAGCCGATCGGCACCGGCCCCTTCACCCTCACGAAGGCCGACCAGACCCAGGTCGTGCTCGGCCTCAACGACAACTATTGGGGCAAGGGCTTCTACGGCGGCCTGCCGGTGATGAAGCAGATCATCCACCCGATCTTCAAGTCCAACGAGGACGGGAACATCAAGTTCCAGGCCGGCGACCTGGACATCATGCAGCAGTTCGTCTCCCAGATCTGGAAGATGTGGGAGGGTGGCAAGCCGGTCGGCACCTACCTCAAGGACAAGCCGTACTACGTCCCGGGTTCGATGCCGATGCTGCTGATGAACACCACCAAGAAGGGCCTCAACAACCCGGCCGTCCGCAAGGCGATCGCCTCCGCCATCGACTACGCGTCGATCGCAGAGACCGCCATGTCGGGCTACTCCGCAGAGGTGCAGCCGAGCCTGATCCTGCCGAGCGGTGCAGAGGGCAAGTTCTTCAACGCAGACGACGCCAAGGCCAACGGCTGGAAGTTCGACGCTGCCGCGGCGGAGAAGCTGCTCACCGATGCCGGCGCCAAGAAGGGCGGCGACGGTGTGTACACCCTCGACGGCACCCGGCTCGGTCCGTGGAAGCTGATCACCCCGACCGGCTGGACCGACTGGAACGCGTCCTGCGAGATCATCGCGAAGAGCCTGAAGGCGATCGGCATCGACTGCTCGACCAACTTCCCGCAGCAGGCGGAGACCACCCAGGCCATCCAGGGCGGCACCTTCGACATGGCGGTCTGGTACGTGTCCGGTGTGAACCCGGCCACCCCGTGGGCCCGGTTCAAGGACATCATGAGCCAGTCCGAGGTGCAGCCGATCGGCAAGACGACCTTCGCCAACTACGGCCGTTGGAAGAACGACACGGTCGAGGCACTCCTGACCGAGGCCTCGCAGGCGACCGACGACACCGCCAAGAAGGCCGCGTATGACAAGCTGGACTCGCTGTACCGCAAGGAAGTTCCCGCCTGCCCGATCATGTACCGGCCCGACGAGTTCTACGAGTACAACGCCAGCAACTTCTTCAACTGGCCCGATGAGAAGAACAGCTACGCCCCGCCGATGTTCCGCGGCGCCGGCAACACGTGGATGTACAAGATCAAGAAGATCGCCGGCTGAGTCCAGCGACCGTCTAGGAAAGTTGGATTGCCATGGGTCTACGGCGCTATCTGACCAACAAGACCGTCTGGTATCTGGGTGCTCTCGTGGTAGCAGTGGTTCTGAACTTCCTGCTACCACGACTCATCCCGGGTAACCCGGTGGACGTGCTGGTCTCGAAAATGGGCCAAGGAGGACTTTCCTCCGAGGCCCAGCAACGGACGTACGAGGCATTCATGAGGGAGTTCGGCCTTGACAAGCCGATCTGGGACCAATTCCTGCTGTACATCTCAGGTGTGTTCCATGGGAACTTCGGGGCATCGTTCTCGTTCTACCCAACCCCGGTGTCGAGTCTCATCGCCCAATCCGTGCCGTACACCCTGGCACTCCAACTTCCCGCCATCGTCCTCGGCTGGATCATCGGCAACCTCCTCGGTGCCATCGCCGCCTACAAGGGCGGCGGCTGGGACAAGTCGGTGTTCACCACAGCCCTGTTGTTCAACTCCACCCCCTACTACTGCCTCTCGATCATCCTGCTCTACGTCTTCGGCGTCGTGCTCGGCTGGTTCCCTGTCGGCGGTGCCTACTCCCTCGGACTCTCCCCGGAGTGGAGCTGGGAGTTCTTCTCCGATGCCCTCACGTATTGGTGGTTGCCGTTCGCCTCGCTTGTGCTGATCAACATCGGCGGTCAGGCGGTCGGTATGCGTTCGATGGCGATCTACGAACTGGGTTCCGATTACGTGAACTACTCACGAAGCCTGGGTATCGGTGATCGCAAGATGACCGGCTACATCTTCCGCAACGCCATGCTGCCGCAGATCACCGGCCTCGCCCTGAGCATCGGCACGATGGTTGGTGGCGCACTGATCACGGAACTGGTGTTCAGCTATCCGGGCATGGGGTCGTTGCTGTTCGGCGCGATCTCCTCCAGCGACTACCCGGTGATCCAGGCGGTCACGCTGATCATCACCGTGGCCGTTCTGGTCGCCAACTACCTGGTCGAGATCCTCTACGGCTTCATCGACCCGCGGATCCGTGCTTCGAAGTCCGGGGAGAAGTGATATGACGAATATTCAGAGTTCCGCCGCCACTGCAGAGGCCGAGGGTCCGCTGGCTCCGGAGGGCCCGCCCGCGGAGGAGAAGAAGGCGAAGCCGGGTTGGCGCAGCCTCAACTTCGGCCCGCGCATGTGGATCTCGCTCGGCATCATCGGCGCGGTCGCCGCCCTGGCCTTCATCGGCCCGTTGTTCTACCCGTTCGGGCCGGACGAGAAGGTGGGGTCGCTGTACGACTACCCCACCTGGATGAACACCCCGCCGACCTTTGAGCACATCCTCGGCACAGAGAACTTCGGTTACGACGTGCTCGCCGTGCTGATGGCGAGCGCAAGGAACTCCATCATCATCGGCCTGCTCGCCGGCACCATCGCGGTGGTGATCGGCGTGGCCATCGGTGTCATCGCCGGCTACGTCGGTGGGTGGGTCGAGGAACTGCTGATGGGCTTCACGAACATCGTGCTGGCGATCCCGTCCATCGTCATCCTGATCCTGATCTCGATCTCGCTGCAAAGCACGGGCGTCGCCTTCCTGAAAGGCGTCGTCGGACTGGCGCTGGTGATCGGCATCACGTCCTGGCCATGGACGGCCCGAGCAGTCAGAGCCCAGGCGAGTTCGGTGGCCACGCGAGAACACATCGACGTGGCGAAGCTCTCCGGTGCCCGCACCCCGAGCATCATGGTCCGCGACGTGCTGCCGTACCTTGCGAGCTATGCGGTGATGGCCTGGGTCCTCCAGCTGGCCAGCGCGATCCTCGCCGAGTCGACGCTTTCGATGCTGGGCCTCGGCCCGTCAGGTGCGAACTCGCTGGGCAAGCAGCTGTTCTGGGCACTCGCCTTCCAGGCTGTGGCCACCGGCGCGTGGTGGGCCTTCCTGCCACCGACGATCGTGCTGACCATGATCAGCTTCGGCCTGCTCTACCTGCAGTCCTCGCTGGATGAGGTGTTCAACCCCAGGTTGCGGCGCGGCAAGAAGAAGAACCTTGCCAAGGCGGCCGCGCGGCGAGCAGAAACCGCGCGCAAGCTCGCCGAGAACCAACCTGTGGAGGTGAATGCATGACCAGCATCCTGATGCGGGCCACCAATCTGACGGCGGTCTATGCCGCCGACACCGGCCGCGACGTGCCGGCCGTCGACAACGTCACCCTCGAGGTGCCCGAGGGCCAGATCGTCGGTCTTGCCGGCGAGTCGGGGTGTGGCAAGACGACCATGGGCAATGCGCTTGCCATGATCGCGAACCCGCCGCTGTACGTGGTCGCGGGCCAGATGGAGATCGACGACGAGGTGATCGACCTCAGCACGCTCGAGCGTGGTTCGAACGAGGCGCACCGCCCGTACCGCGGTGCCACCGTCTCCCTCCTTCCCCAGGGCGCGATGAACGCCGTCAGCCCGACGCTGAAGGTCAAGAACCTTGTCGTTGACGTGATGCGCGCCCACAAGCGCGACACCACGGTCGCGGAGGCAATGGACCGGGCGACGGACCGGCTGAAGATGCTCGAGATGCCCACCCGGGTGCTCGACTCCTACGCCCACCAGCTGTCCGGCGGCATGAAGCAGCGCATGGTGACGGTGGTCTCCACCCTGCTCAACCCGAAGCTGCTGATCGCGGACGAGCCGACCTCCGCCCTGGACGTGTCCAGCCAGAAGGCGCTCATCGAGATGCTGCTGGCGATGGTGGAGAAGAAGATCATGCGCGGCGTGATCTTCATCACCCACGACCTGCCGGTGCTCTCCATGGTCACCGACCGGCTGGCCATCATGTACGCGGGCAAGATCGTCGAGAACGGGCCGACCGAGGAACTGGTCAACAACGCCAGGCACCCCTACACGTCGGCGCTGCTGTCCTCTGTGCTCGACCCGACGGAGGAGACACGGACCAAGCACGTCCTCGGGATCCCCGGCTCGCCGCCGAACCTCGGCAACCCGCCCAGCGGGTGCCGGTTCCACCCCCGCTGCCAGTTCGCCATGGACGTGTGCAAGGTCGAAGAACCCGCGTTCCTGAACGAGCGGGACCACGAGGTGGCCTGCTGGTGGGCGAACGACCACGCGTACGAAACCGTCCCGATGGAGGTGTACAAGGCATGAGCGACAAAGACTCCCTCAAGGAGCGTCCGGCTGCAGGCCAGCCCGTCCTCTCTGCCACGCATGTCACCAAGCAGTTCCGTGTGGCCGGCGGTCACATCACGGCCGTCGATGACGTGAGTGTCGATTTCCATGCCGGGAAGGTGCTGGCTGTCGTCGGCGAGTCCGGCTCCGGCAAGTCAACGCTCGCCAGGATGCTGTTGCGGCTGATGCCCGTGACGAGCGGCACGATCAGCTACCAGGGCAGGGACGTCACCCACATCAAGGGCGCCGAGCTGCGGACGTACTGGCGCGACGTGCAGGCCGTCTTCCAGGACCCGTTCTCCTCGTTCAACCAGTTCTACACGGTGGGGCAGACTCTCCGGCGCGGCATGGGTGCGCAGGGTCTGGAGAAGGAGACCCTCGAGCAACTGATCGAGACCTGCCTCGGCTACGTCGGGCTGAAGCCCGGGGACGCCGTGCACAAGTACCCGCACCAGCTCTCCGGCGGTCAACGGCAACGGGTGATGATCGCCCGCGCGCTGATGATGAACCCGAAGGTGCTGCTGGCCGATGAGGCCACGTCGATGCTGGACGCCTCCCTGCGCGTGAGCGCACTGAACGTGCTGCAGGAACTGCGGGAGAACCTGGGCCTGACCGTGCTGTTCATCACCCACGACATCGGCCAGGCCTGCTACCTGGCTGACGACGTTGTGGTGATGGAGCACGGACTGATCGTCGAGCGCGGCAGCACCGACGCGGTCATCTTCGAACCGAAGAACGAATACACCAAGCGCCTGCTGGCCGACGTGCCCGACCTGAAGGGCAGCCTGAAGGTCCGCACCGACTGAACCGAGGGGACGGTTCCGGCGGTTCAGACTGAACCGCCGGAGCCGTCCCCGCAGTTCAACGCTGACGTGCGTGGCTACCTCGCCTGGTCGCTGATGGAGCGCCTGGCTGTCGTCCGCGTGGACGAGAACCGAGCGTGCATCCCCAAGGCCAGCGCGCTCTGGTCCAGCGGCGTCGCCCGCACCGGCCACGTCGGCTGACCCTTCCCTGCAGCTGGTCGAGCCCGCCGAGACCAACACCGAACCGAACGGAACCGAGGAGTTACCCCATGACCGACATCCAGGCCAAGATCAGCCTCACCGGAGGCGTCGACTTCTGGCACACCCCCGCGATCGTGGACGCGGGCCTTCCCGAGGTGATGCTCACCGACGGGCCCCACGGCGTCCGCAAGCAGAGCGCAGCATCCGACCACGTCGGCATCAACGACTCCTTCCCTGCCACCTGCTTCCCGCCGGCCGTCGGCCTCGCCTCCTCATGGAACGCAGAACTGCTGGACGCCGTCGGCGTCGCGCTCGGTGAGGAGTGCCGGGCGCTCGGCGTCGGCGTGCTGCTCGGTCCGGGCATGAACATCAAGCGGAACCCGCTGTGCGGGCGCAACTTCGAGTACTTCGCGGAAGACCCGCTGGTTGCAGGCGAGCTGGCCAGCGCGCTGGTGCGGGGCATCCAGAGCCAGGGCATCGGCACGTCCGTGAAGCACTTCGCAGCCAACAACCAGGAGACCGACCGCATGCGCCGGGACTCCCAGATCGACGAGCGCACCCTGCGCGAGGTGTACCTGCGGGGCTTCGCGAAGGTCGTCACGAGCGCAAGGCCGTGGACGATCATGTGCTCCTACAACAAGGTGAACGGCACCTTCGCCAGCGAGAACCACTTCCTGCTCACCGAGGTGCTGCGCGACGAGTGGGGCTTCGACGGCTTCGTGATGAGCGACTGGGGCGCCGTCCATGATCGCGTCAAGGCGCTGAAGGCAGGCCTCGACCTGGAGATGCCGGCCCACACCGCCCACGAGGAAGCTGTCCGCGCCGCACTGGCTTCCGGTGACATCGACGAGGCCACCATCGAGCAGGCCTACGCCCGTGTCGAGCGGATCCTGCGACTCGCCGTGGCGAGCCTTGAGGACGCTCCCGACAGCTTCGACGTCGACGCCCACCACGCGCTTGCCCGCAGGACGGCGGAGCAGTGCATCGTGCTGCTCTCCAACGACGGCGTCCTCCCGCTGGCACGCGAGACCAGGGTCGCCGTCGTCGGCGAGTTCGCCCGTACCCCGCGCTACCAGGGTGCCGGCTCGTCGCGGGTCAACCCGACCCGCCTCGACAACGCCCTGGACGCCATCACCGCACTCGTCGGCCACGAGGTGGCCTTCGCTCCCGGCTTCGTCACGGCACCGGGCCAGGAGTTGGCTGCGTCGGCGCACGACGACGCTGTCGCCGTCGCCCGTGACGCCGACGTCGTGCTGGCGTTCCTCGGCCTCGGTGAGAGCCACGAGTCGGAGGGCTACGACCGCGACACCTGCGACCTGCCAGCCGAACAGCTCGCGCTGCTGGAGGACATCCTCGCTGTGAACTCCAACGTCGTCGTCGTGCTCAGCAACGGCTCCTCCGTGCTGGTGCCGTTCGCCGGCCGCGTCCGCGCTGTCGTCGAGGGCTGGCTGCTCGGCCAGGCCGGCGGCCCGGCCATCGCCGACGTGCTCTACGGAGTGGTGAACCCCTCGGGCAAGATCACAGAGACCATCCCGCACCGGCTCGAGGACGTGCCCTCGTTCCTGCACTTCCCGGGGGACACGTCAGGCGTCCGCTACGGCGAGGGGCTGTTCGTCGGCTACCGCGGGTACGACGCATCCGGCACGGCCGTCGCCTTCCCCTTCGGGCACGGCCTGTCCTACACCACCTTCGGCTACTCCGACCTCACGGTGTCCTCCGGCCACGCCGGGCTGGACGTCGCCCTGACGGTGACGAACACCGGCGACCGGGCCGGACGTGAGGTCGTGCAGGCCTACGTCTCCGTGCCGGACTCGAAGGTCGTGCGGGTGCCGCGCGAACTGAAGGGTTTCACAGCGGTCACGCTCGAGCCGGGGGAGTCCCGACGGGTCGAGATCGCCGTGCCGGCAGCGGAACTGGCGTACTGGAGCGTCATCGACCACTCCTGGGTCGTCGAGAGCGGAAGCTACATCGTCGAGGTGGGCTCTTCGAGCCGTGACCTGCGGGTGTCGGCGAGCGCAGCGGTGGTGGGCAACGAGCCCGTCCGCCCGCTCAGCCTCGAGTCGACCGTTGCAGAGGCCATGGCCGTGCCGGGCTTCGACGCCGTGCTGGCGCCGATCATGACCGTCTTCGGTGAGGACCCCGACCTGATCCGGATGATGGAGTCGATGCCACTGGCAGCCCTCGTGGGTTTCAGCGGGCAGTCGGAGGATGCGTTCCAGCCGCTACTGGACGAGCTCAACGCCGCCCGGCGCTGATCAGCCCTGCCCAGCCCGGCCCACCAGGGTCTGGCTGGGCACGCAACCGCCCCCCGCCCGGCGCAGTTCGCGGCATGACGAGGGTGCTTGAGGAAAACTTGAGGTTGGCTTAGGCAGTAGTGCTGAGACGCTGACCTACCTTGGAAGCATGTTCACCTTCCCGCCGCTGGAATCGTCCGATCTCTTCGGATTCATCGCCGGCCTCCCGATGCACCCCCTGGTCGTGCATGCAGCGGTCGTGCTCCTGCCCCTCTCCGCGCTCGTGCTCGTCGTGCTGGTGTTCGTGCCGTCCTGGCGCACCCGGTTCGGCTGGGCGACGATCGCCGGGCTGGCCGCCGGAACCGGAGCGGCGTTCGTAGCGAAGGAATCGGGCGAAGCCCTTGCTGCCAAGGTGGGGCTCCCCGCGGACCACGCTCTCTGGGGCGACATCCTCGTTCCGGTGTCCATCGGGTTGTTCGTTGTCGCTGTGGCCTGGCTGGTGCTGCGCAACCGCGCCGCCCGCACCTCGAGCAGGTCGGTGGCAGCAACGGTCGCCGGCGCTCTCGTCGTGGTCCTGGCCCTCGCCGCGACCGCGATCACGGTCATCGTCGGTCACAGCGGCGCGCAGGCTGTCTGGGCCGGCGGGGTCGGGCAGAGTCCCGCTCCGGCACCCTCAGCGACGGCCACCACCTACACGATGGACGACGTGAAGGCACACGCCACCGCTGCCGACTGCTGGAGCGTCGTCGACGGCACCGTGTACAACCTCACCAGCTGGGAGGGCCAGCACCCCGGCGGCCAGCAGGTCATCGTCGGTATGTGCGGCACCGATGGGACCGCCGCCTACAAGGGTCAGCACGGCAGCCAGAAGAGGCCGGCGTCCGCCCTCGCGCAGTTCGCCATCGGCACCATCGGTGGTGCCAAGCCCTTGTCGAACTCCTCCGCTTCCGCGAGTCCGACGCCCACGGCGAGCGCCTCAGCACCGCTGAGCATGGCAGAGGTCAAGAAGCACGCTTCCGCCGCCTCGTGCTGGTCCATCGTCGACGGTGAGGTCTTCGACCTGACCAAGTGGATCAACCGGCACCCCGGCGGTAGCAGGCGCATCCTCGACATGTGTGGCCGGGACGGTTCCGCTGCCTTCCACAGTCAGCACGGCAGCTCGGGTCGGGCCGCCCAGATCCTCAACGGCTACTCCCTCGGCAAGTTAGGCTGACGCATCCCCTCGGAAAGGGTTCTCGTGGCCGCGCCGGACCTCGCACTGCCTGAGGCCTCCGCCGCCGGTTCGCCCCGATCGCGCTGGCTGGGTTTCGGCGTGCTTGCCGCGGGCCTTGGGATGATCATCCTTGACGGGACGGTGGTCAACGTCGCCCTGCCCGCCATCATCGACGACCTCGATCTCGCCCTCAACGAGGCGCAATGGGTCACCTGCCTCTACGCGGTGATCTTCGCTGCGTTGCTGCTGACCAGCGGACGGCTCGGTGACCGCTACGGACGCCGGTTGATGTTCCTGCTCGGCGTGGGGGTCTTCGTCGCTGCCAGCTTCGCTGCTGCGGGGGCCAACGACTCCGGCGAGCTGATCTGGTCGCGGTGCGCCCAGGGCTTCGGTGCGGCCTTCATCCTGCCGGCGACCCTCTCGACAGTGAATGCCACCTTCCGCGGTCGAGATCGCTCCATGGCCTTCGGCATCTGGGGTGCCGTGATGGCCGGGGCAGCAGCGGTCGGGCCGCTGATCGGCGGCTGGCTCACCACCAGCCTCAGCTGGCGCTGGATCTTCCTCGTGAACCTGCCCATCGGGGTGGCGATCGTGCTGCTGGGCCTGCGGTTCGTTCCCGAGACCCGGGACGAGGCCGCCGGCGGAGGATTCGACACCCTTGGTCTCCTCACCAGCGCCGTCGGCTTCGGCGCCGTGGTCTTCGCACTGATCGAGGGGCAGTCGCTGGGCTGGCTGCAGCCTGCCACCGACCTCACCGTCCTCGGCGTCACCTGGCCGGAGACCGCCCCCATCTCGGTCGTGCCGGTGGCGCTGGTGATCGGGCTCGTTTCCCTCGGAGTGTTCTGGTGGCTGCAGCGCCGCAGGGCGACGCGGGGACGTCCGGTGATCCTCGACCTCACCCTCTTCTCCGTGCCGACGTTCGCCTGGGGCAACCTGACCGCAGCCATGGTCGCTGCGGGGGAGTTCGCCCTGCTCTTCGTCCTCCCGCTCTACCTGGTCTACGCGCTGCGGCTCACCATCATGGAGACGGGCTGGGTGCTCGCCGCGATGGCGATCGGGGCGTTCCTCGCCGGCGCGGGAGCCAGGCACCTCGCCGCACGACTGGGGCCCGCCCGGGTGGTGACGGTGGGCCTGCTCCTTGAACTCGGGGCGACGGTCGCTGCAGCCGTCGTGATCGGCAACGCCCCCAGCGTGTGGGCGATCACCATCCTGCTCGCTGTCTACGGCCTCGGGCTCGGCCTTGCCGCAGCCCAGCTCACGTCCGTCGTGCTCCACGACGTGCCGGTCGCGCAGTCCGGCACCGCGTCAGCAACGCAGAGCACGGTGCGCCAGCTCGGGTCGGCCGTCGGCGCAGCCGTTGCCGGAACCATCCTTGCGATCGGATTCACCATCACCGTGCCCGCGCGGCTGGCACTCGTGAAGGGAGTGAGCACCGACGACGCGATGACCATGATCGACTACATGACCGGTACCGCCGGCGCGGTGATCTCGATGATCCGTGACAAGGGCAACGACGGCTACTTCGGCAAGCTCGGGCCCCAGGTCGCAGACGCGATGTCGGAGGTCTTCGGCTGGTCGGTGGGCTGGGTGCTGTGGGGAGCTGTGCTCTTCATCGCCCTCGGCGTTCTCGGTGCCCTGAGGGTCGAACGCGCAGCGCGGAAGGCCAGCCCCGTCGAGGTGCAGGCCGGCAGCGCGGCCCTCTGAGAGGCGCATCTGTACCGTTTCGGACGTCCACCGGGCGGGCCCGGCCTAGCATGAACCATGGGTCAGATCCCGCAGCAACCGCCGCAGGTCGGGCAGGTTGCGAACGGCTACCAGTGGAATGGTGTCCAGTGGATTCCGCTGGGTCCACCGCCGCAGGTCGGACAGGTTGTGAACGGCTATCAGTGGAATGGTGTCCAGTGGATTCCGCTGGGTCCACCGCCGCAGGTCGGGCAGGTTGTGAACGGCTATCAATGGAATGGTGTCCAGTGGATCCCGCTGGGTCCACCACCCCAGCCGACCGGAGAGGCAGTGCTGGTTGGCGAGATCCTGCGCTACGCCCAGGCTGCGGGGTTCACCGTGCAGCAGTCGGCGCACCAGCTGACGTTGCAGCGCGTGGTGGCCGAGCGAAAGGCCTTCCTCTCCACAGCGAAGCTCGAGTATCGCGCCACGATCTCGCTCGACGATGCGCGCAGGGCCGCGAGGCTCACGGAGTTGCTGAAGGAGTCCGGGTCGGGACTCACCAGCGGCGGCGGTGACGACGGGGACTTCGGGACGGCCACCGGCTTCGGCTTCCAGAAGACGACCTACAACTCGCGGACCGACAGCATCGCGGAGTCCATCGAGGAGCAGGCCGCCCGGTTCGGAACGAAGTACGCTCCCGGGTTCCCGTATGCGGAGGTGAAAGGACATCTCGGTCGCATCTGCGCAGCGGTCGGCTACTCCTTCACCTGAAACCTTCCGTTGGTCGGCGACACTAGGGCCGCGGCTGGACGGACGTGCGTGCGTCGGGTTCCATCAGGAACTCCCAGGTGAGGCCGTGAGCCAGGAGGATGAGCAGCATCAGGAGCACCGAGGCCACCTGCAGCGGGGCAGCCCCGAACAGCGCGGCCAACTCCGGGAAGACGCCGAGCACAACGATGGCCGCGTAGAGCACGGGCGCCAGCCACCGGAACCTCCGGAACGGCCCCACGTGACCGGAAGATTCGACGGCGACCAGCTTGAACGATGTCACCAGCCCCACGATCGACGTGACGCCGAAACTGATCCTCCACATCAGCGGATTGTCCGGGTTCACCTGGGACATCATGCTCATCACGCCAGGCAGCAGGAACGACAGGTACGCGCCACCGGCAAGGCGGCGAAGCCGACTGTCGTCACGCCATTCGTCATGCTTCTCGATCGCGGTCCACCACAGCCCGACCAGCGTGAAGCACGTCACGGACATCAGTGCGTAGAAGGTGGTGAGGTCCATCGATCCATCGTCGCCCAGAACCGACTGCGCTGCTCCGGACACAATTCGGCATTGCCACGAGGGCATGAGCCCGGGTCGGGCCCGCAGGGCTCAGTGCTGTGCTGCCTTCACAAGGGCGAGCACTGCCCCGGCGTAGGCGTCGGCCGCGTCGTCCGCGGTGAACAACCGTTCCGGCTGCCCGGGGATCTCGGCAAGGACCTGGTAGCTGGCCGTGCTCGACCGGGCGAGGCTGCGGAACGATGGGCCGAGCAGTTCGCGCAACTGGTCCTCCCTCGGCAGCCAGAGCGCCTGCTCGAGCTGCACGGAGTCGAGAGCCCACTCGGTGGTGCCGTTGAAAGCCAGCAACGTCCCGGTGGGGTACTCCCGCGCCTCCACCACCATGTCCGCGACGGTGAAGACCTCACCCGACATCTCATCGGTGCGGACGGTGAACCGGTCACCGGCACGTGGCGACCAGCGGACGCCGGCACGGCTCAGGTCCTGGGCAGCAGTCAGGGAGATCACCTTCGAATTATGCGTCGAGGAGTTCGCTCAGACCATGCCGAGGGCCAACCCGATGGCGATTGCCGCCACGGCGTACAGCCACTGCTTCCACGGTGTGCCGACGCCGCTCTCCCTTGCCAGGCGCCGGTTGATCACAGGGCAACGGCCACGGATTGCTCGGACGGGGTGAGGGTGTCTGCGCCACGGCCGGCGGCCGCCTGGTGGAACGGCAGGAGGCCCTGGCGGTCAGCCCCTTCCACGCCATCGTGGCCGCCTGCAGCGCCGCCATTGCTCATGGTCCCATCCGCCCAGCGGCGTTGGAGAGAATTGCCGCCCTCGGGGACGTGGCGCTGCACCGGGGCCGCCCCGGATGCTGTTGCCGTTCGGGATGTCGGATCGGAGGCGACATGAAGGCGGACGGGAGTCGTATCGGCCTGCGCGCGGGTGCGTGGCTACCGGCAGCGTTGGGAGCAGTCATCGCGGCCGACGTCGTCGGGGGCGTGTGGGACATCGCTGCAGGCCGTTCGACCCCAGCCGAGGCATGGGGCCCGGACGCGACTCTGTGCGCGCCCTGGCCGATGATCGTGTTCCAGGTCATGGCGGTGACCGTGGCTGTGCGTTCCGCGCACGTGCCTGGACGGATCGCCGCCGGACTCCTGGCAGCGGCCTGCGCCGTCTCCGTCGCGTCCGGCTTCTTCGACGGTCAGCTCGCCCGCAGCGACCTTGGCCCGGCAGAGGTGGGGTTCCAGGTGTTGCTGCTCGGGCTCACCGGGGTGCTGGGCGGCGTCGCCATGGCCGTCGCGCTGGCCGGCTCCGTACCAGAGCGGGCCACCGCGTCCCACTAGAGCGCGATCCGCATCGGGATGCCCGTCTCGCGTTCCGACACCTGCCACAGGATGGCGATCGCCCCGTCCGCGCCCGGCCGGAAGAGCGGCAGCCTCACCGGCGGCCCATTGTTGATGAATCGCGGACCGTAGAGCTCACCGCCACGGGCATCCGGATCCGTCGCCGCGCGGAGCTGGGGCAGGGCCCCGTCGGCAGGAGTCATCCCCGTGCGCGCGGCCAGCCAGCGCCAGAAGGGTCCACTGGCACCGACGCCGCCCTCCCGTTCGGTGACCACCTGCAGGTCGGTGTGGGAGAGACCGGGGTGCGCCATCAGGCTCTGGGCTGTGACGCCGGCCCGTTCGAACTCCCGTTGCAGGCCGAGGGCGAAGTGGTAGTTGGCGAGCTTCGACTGGCCGTAGGCCTTCCACGGATCGTAGGTGCCGTGCAGGTGCGGGTTACGTGGATCGAGCGGCCGGCCCATGTGGTGCGCGGTGCTGGTGACGGAGACGACCCGTGCGCCGGGCGCGGCGAGGAGCTTTGGCATCAGGTGGGCGGTGAGCGCCCAGTGGCCGAGGTGGTTGGTGCCGAGCTGCAGCTCGAAGCCGTCCGCGGTCTTGCGCTCCGGCGTCGCCATCACCCCTGCGTTGTTGACGAGGATGTCGACCTTCTCGTTTGCGGCGATGATCGCGTCTGCCGCTGCACTGATGGACGCCAGCGATCCGAGGTCGAGCTCGACGAGCTCAAGGCTCGCGCCCGGGGTCTCGCGGCGGATCCTTGCGACCGCGTCCGCTGCCTTGACCTGGTTCCGGACGGCCATCACCACGTGGGCACCCTTCGCCGCAAGGACGGAAGCTGTCTCCACACCCAGGCCGCCGTTGGCACCGGTGACGACGGCCGTCCGTCCGTCGAGGTCGGGGATGTCGTCTGCGGTCCAGCTCACGATGCCTCCTGTGCGTGCGGTCTTGTCGCGATCCTGTCTGGAACCTACCCGCCTGCCTGCGCAAACCGCTGGCAGCGTGCGCAGAGCTCACACGAATCCCGGCATGGCCGGCCTGTTGCGCCGGCCGCCATACGATTATCGCTTCGATGCCCGGACTATCGTCGACGGCATGGAAACCTTCCTGATCGGCAATCTGAGCGTGCACCGGATCGGATTCGGGGCGATGCAGCTCCCGGGCCGTGGCGTCATGGGGCCTCCGCGAGACCGCGAAGAGGCGCTGGCCGTGCTGCGGCGGGCGATAGAGCTGGGTGTCGATCACATCGACACAGCCCAGTACTACGGGCCGGACGTCTCCAACGAACTGATCCGTGCTGCGCTCTACCCGTATCCGGAGAACCTTGTGCTGGTCTCCAAGGTGGGCGCCTTCCGCGATGAGCGTGGCGGCTGGATCCCCGGGCAACGCCCCGAGCAGCTCCGCTCCGGCGTGGAGGACAACCTCAGGAACCTCGGCATCGAACAGCTGGGCGCGGTCAACCTGCGGCTGATGGACCACCCCGAATCGCTTCCCGCCGACCAGCAGGTGTCCCTGGAGGACCAGTTGGCCGAGATGGTGGCCCTGCGCGAGGAGGGCAAGATCGCAGGCATCGGCATCTCGACCGCCGACCTCGCCCAGGTGGAGCAGGCCATCGCGCAAGCCGGCATCGTCTGCGTGCAGAACGCGTTCAGCCTGCTCGACCAGAAGGACGCGGACGTGCTCGACCTCTGCCACGAGCGCGGCATCGCCTACACCCCGTTCTTCCCGCTCGGTTCCGCCTTCCCGAACTCGCCGAAGGTGACGGCCAACCCCGCGGTCCAGGCTGTCGCCGAGCGCCTGGGCGTGCGGCCAGCCCAGGTCGGGCTCGCCTGGCTCCTTGCCCACCGGGACAACATCCTCCTGATCCCCGGGACGTCCCGCGTGGCGCACCTGGAGCAGAACCTCGCGGCGGGCGAGATCGTGCTCTCTGCGGAGGACGTCGCTGAGCTCGAGGGCGCCGTCGCCTGACGTCCGTCGATAAGGACGACGGGATTTGCACTGTCGTGGCACCGGTGCGATGGCGGGGCCGGGTTGTGCGGCCCTCGACAGTGCAGATCCCGTCGTCGACGGCCGCGTCCTGGTTGCCAGGCCGGGCGCCATGCCGCCCGGCGCTCTCGGTCTCCGTTCACCAGGTGTACGGGTGGCCGTCATCGAGGCTGCTGCCGGATGTCATGTTGGGATGATCACGTGGAGCCAAGACAACGCATCCCAACGAAAGGCGTCTCATGGCTCGCACTACCCGCTGGTTGGCAGCTGTCTCGGCTGTCGCCGTTGGCTCATCCCTGCTCTTTCCCGCCGATGTCGCCGAAGCGCGGGGCTCACGTACGGTCACCGGCCCGAGCTCCTCGCAGTCACCGTTCCTCATCCCCACGGCGCCGGGCGTCTCGATCGAGTCACTGATCTCGGTCGGCGACAGCGCGGCGAACGGCTACCGGATGGTCGGCATCCCCGACGGTCTTGGTGCGTTCGACAACGGTAACGGCACCATCACGTTGGTGGTGAACCACGAACTCGGCGCCACGAAGGGTGTTGTCCGCGCGCACGGCTCGAAGGGCTCCTTCGTCTCCAAGTGGATCATCCGCAAGTGGGACCACAAGGTGCTGTCCGGCTCGGATCTGATCCAGCGAATCATGCTCCGCAATCCCGACGGCACGTACACCGCGGGAACGACGGCCATTGATCGACTCTGCTCTGCCGACCTGCCCCCCGTCTCGGCGTTCTACAACGCGAAGACAAGGAAGGGCTACAACGGGCGCCTGTTCATGAACGGCGAAGAGGCGGTCACCGGACGGGCGTTCGCGCACGAGATGAACGGCACCTCCTGGGACCTCCCGGACCTTGGCCGCTTCGCCTGGGAGAACTCCCTGGCCAACCCGTCCACCGGTGACAAGACGGTCGTGATCGGGACCGACGATTCCACGCCCGGTCAGGTCTACGTCTACGTGGGCGCAAAGAAGCGGACCGGAAACGCCATCGAGAAAGCAGGGCTCACCGGCGGTGAGCTCTACGGCATCACGACCCCGGGCTTCGCCGACGAGTACGATCCCGCCACCGGCAACGGCGTCCCCGGCTTCAACCCGACGGCCTTCAGGCTCTCCGGGCTGGGTAATGTCGGCGGCCTCGACCCCGCCGGCCTCCAGGCCCTCTCCGAGAGCAAGGGAGTCACCGAGTGGTGGCGTCCCGAGGACGGAGCCTGGGACGCCAGGAACCCGAACGTCTTCTACTTCAACACCACCGCCAAGTTCGACGGCACCTCACGGCTGTGGAAACTCGCCTTCCGTGACGTGCGCCACCCCGAACTCGGCGGCAAGGTCACCAGGCTGCTGGACGGCACAGAAGGCCAGCACATGCTCGACAACATGGCGGCCGCGAGCAACGGCAAGCAGCTGATCCTCAACGAGGATCCGGGCAACAACGCCTACCTTGCGAGCGTCTACAGCTACAACCTGCGCTCCGACCGCCTCACGAAGGTCGCGGAACATGACCCGAACCGCTTCACCGAGGGTGGCAGCCAATTCCTCACCACCGATGAGGAATCCTCGGGCACCATCGACGTCTCCCGCTTCTTCGGGCGCGGAACGTACCTGATCACGACCCAGGTCCACCAGGCCCTTGCCGATCCGGAACTGGTCGAGAACGGCCAGCTCCAGATCCTCCGCGTCCCCTGGGTCAAGAGCGGGCACGGCCACAAGTAGAGCCTTCCCCTCGCAGGGGCCTCGCCCGGTCGAGGCCCCTGCTCCCGAACACAGCGCGACCACCACCCCCGTCCTTGACGGAGTCGCTCGTGAACGTCCTGCACGCATCCTCGTGATCGCCCTGGCCGGCACCTCGCTCGCCGGCCTGGTCGCCGGCCCGCCGGCCACGGCAGCCGGATACCACGACAGGCCAAAGGGCAAGGTGGTGGTGATCGCGCACAAGGGCGCGTCCGGCTACCGTCCGGAGCACGCGATTACGGGAGTGCCAAGGATCGGCCGAAGTAGGTGTCAACCATCACCCGAACCACTGTCAGGCATCAGCCGAAGCTCAAACGTCAAGCCCCAGCCGAAGCCACACACGCTTGGCGACCCCAGCAAGATTCGAACTTGCGACACAAGGTTTAGGAACGTCAGTAGAACTGGCGATTCACAAGGCGATATAGCACGTCTTCAAGGGTGCGTGCTGCAGCCGTGCGATAGGAAACACCTCGTCGCACCCCCTTCATGAGCCCCAGAAAGTGGAGTTCGGCACCGCCGTGAACATGGCATCCAGGGCCGGCGCCGGGATGCGGATGAGCCTCGGCCCGCTTCGAACGGCGGGGAGCTCGCCGCTGCGGATTCGCCGCCGCAAGGTCATCACGCTGACCCGGTAGCGCTCGGCTGCCTCCTGCAGCGTGAGGTACTCCACGGGGTGGCTGTAGGCCCTCTGCGTGGTCATGGTCGGTCCTCCTCGATCTTCCTTGGCGGTGGTCAGATGCTGATGCCGCGGTCACGGCGGTGTTCGTGGTGTGGGGCTTCGTGTGGTGGTCGACGGGGTCCTGCATGGCTGTCTGTTGAGGGTGGCCAGCCGCGGGGGTGGTATTCGTGGCGTTCGAGCCGGAAGGTGAGGGCTGCTGCGGTGCCGTGGACGGGGAGGGGTCCGTCGTGGAGGGCTGCGTTGAGCATGTGGTTGGTGTCCATGCCCATGCCGGCGTAGCCCTCGAGCTGGAAGGCGAGTCTGGGCAGGTCGGGGTCGTTGGCGAGGTGGGGGGCGAGCTGTTTGAGCTGTGGCCACCAGGGCGTGATGTCGGGCATGCGTGTGTCGGCGAGCTGGTCTTGGAGGTGGTGTTGCCAGCGAGCCGCCGCCGCACTGTCGGCTGGTGGGCCGGTGGGTCGCAGGTCATGGTCTGGGACGGTCTCGGCGGCCCGCCAGACCCGGAGGTCGCCGGCGAGCTGGTGGGGCATGTGTTCGTCGATCTGGCCCAGCCAGGGTGGCACCTGGTCGGGCTGAGAGTTGCGGGTCTGCTCGGCAAGGTTGGTGATTAGGTTGGCTTGGGCGGTGAGGTAGGGCCCCCAGGTCGGGTTGTCGGCGAGGCTGGTCGGTACGCCGGGTAGCCAGGGGAGTGGCCCGGGCGGTAGGTGTCGTGTGGGGTCGATGCGCCAGTCGAGGAGGGCAGCGACGTCGCGAGCATCGTCGATGCCGCCTTGGCTGATCGCGTCCCGAAGGACGTCAACCGGGTCGAGGCCGGTGGCTGCGAGTTGGAGCAGGTGGCCTTTGAGGGTGGGCCAGGCGGGCTCGCTGGTCAGGAACAACACCAGCTGGTCGGCGTGGTCCTCGAGATGGGCGACTGGGTGGGGCCCGAGGTGGTGTTCGGCGGCAACGGCGAAGGCGTCGGTGTACTTGGCGATCGCGGGGGCGAGGCGCCGTGCGGGGTCGCGGGCTTGGCGGGCGTAGGTGGTGGCGGAGATGGCCTGCTCGTCGTGGGCAAGGATCCGTTCGAGGATCTCAATCGTGCTGTGGTCGGTGAGGCTGTCGTGGTCGAGCGGGTGCGGCTGCCCGTCGCCGGTGACCTGGATGTGAAGGTGGTTCGCGGCGCGCCCGCGGGTGGCCATCGTGTACAGCTGTTGGCGGGTTTCGGTGCCGGTGATCAGGCCGTGGCAGGTGTCGGCGGTGACGCCTTGGGCGGTGTGGATGGTGGTGGCGTAGCCGAGTTCTGTCCAGGCTTCGACGTAGTCGGCGGGCAGCCGGACACTCTTGTGGGTGCGCAGGTGTTGGGCGGTGAGGCTGCCGTCGCGGTGCACGTCGGTGACGTGCCAACGGTCACCGTTCTTGACCCAGTCGCCGGCGCGGCTGCGGAGCGTCCGGTTGTTGTGCCGGGTGATCACCAGATCACCAACCGATGCCCGGTTCCCATCGGCCAGCTGAACCTCCCGGCCGGGTGTGCCGCCCTGGAGCCGTAGCTCGCGGGCGTGGTGGTTGAGTTGGGTGACGAGGTCACGGGTGGGGGCGAGCATGATCGCATCCAGCCCCGCTCGCCGGTCGGCTGCCCACGCTTCCAGGACCTGGTCGGTGATGGTGGCCGCGTCGGAGGGGTGGAGTCGTTTGGTGTCGGCGTAGAAGGCGAGAGCGGCTGGATTCCCCTCACGCAACGCGAGGGAGGCGGCGGCCTCGGCCGGGTCGGTGAACCGGAGGACTTCTTCTAGCCGGGTGGCGCCGTGGGTGGCCGCAATATCGGTGAGGATGCCGCCGGCGGCGACGGCGGTGAGTTGGTGGGTGTCCCCGACGAGGCGGACGCTGCCGCCAAGGCTGATCACATGAGAGGTGACCTGGTCGAGGGTGGGGGTGTCGGCCATGCCGGCCTCGTCGATGATCACCAGGGTGTTTGGGCCGATGTGGGTGGCCCAGTCGGGTGCGTTGTCGGGATGGTCGATGGCGTGGGCGAGTTTGGCGAGGGTGTCGCACGGTCCGTTCAGGTGTTCGGACAGGACCTCGGCTGCAGCGGCGGAGGGGGCAAGGCCGATGATTGTGCCGCCGCTGCCCGTCCAGGCGTTGCCGAGCACGTTCAGTGCGGTGGTCTTGCCGGTGCCAGCCGGAGCGATCGCGAGTTGGAGGCGGCGACCGGACGTTGCCAGGTCACGCACCAACCCCGCCTGGCCCTGGTTCAGAGTGGTGCCGTTGGCGATCGATTCGAGCAGGGCGAGGTCGACCAGGGCCGAGTCGACACTGCGACCATCGGTGCGGCCAGCGGTAGCGAGTAGACGTCGTTCAGCGGCCAGCACTCTGCTGGAGCTGTATTTGGCGGACCCGGCGACTTCGTACACGCTGCTCCCGTCACGGCGGCGCAGCATGGCGGGTTCCTCAATCCCGTCGTCGGGTGGGTCGAGTCGCCACGAGTGCTCCTGGACCACGGCGCCGGTGAGCCGGTCGATGACGTGGTTGAGCTGTTCAGGAGGGAGGGGGAGCCCGGCGAGCTGCCGAAGGGCTTCGGTTCGGACCTGCCAGGAGTCCCACTCGGCCCGGCTCGTCTCCAGCGCGTTGACCACCCGAACCGCTGCGTGGCCGAACCACTCAGCCGTGGGCTCCGGAAGCAATCGCGGCTTTGGTGTGACGGCGGAGAGCAGCATGGCCTCGACGCCGGCGGGTCCTAGGAGGTCGTCAGCCTGCTGCCGCCAGGCGGTGCGCTGCTCGGCAAGAGTTCGCGGTTCGTGCTTGGCCTGTCGGGTCGCCAGGTTGGCCTGTTGCGCCAGGTGGATCATCTCCAACGCAGACGGCGGCCGGCCATGGTCAGCCCGAAACTTGGCGGCCAGTTGTGCGGACTTCTGCTCGATGTCGGTCCGGCGCGACGACCAGGTCTGGCAGAGTTCGGGGTCGATCCCGGCGATCTCCAGCACTGGCCGTTTCCCGTTCCGGCTGGGCCGTGGTGCCCAGCGGACGCCTAGTGTTGCGCTGAGGTGGGCCCGCAGGAACGTGTCGTAGGTCTCCGAGGCTGGGACGTGGTTCTTGAAGAACATCCGGCCGTCGGCGGTGTGCCAGCGTCCCTCAACCGTTTGGGCCTTGTTCGCGATCGCGACGTGCGTGTGCAGGTCGGGGTCACCAGCGCGGGAGTCGCGGTGGGTGAACGACACCGCCACCATGCCGCGGGCGTCGACCTGTCGCACCCCGTCGGTCCCCTCCCTGGTGAAGAACGCCTCCTTCTCCTGATAGGCGAGAGCGTCACGAACCGCCGCCAGGTGGCAGCGCTCCACCAACGCGGCCAGCTGTGGATCTGCCAGGGCCCAAAGCACCGACACTGACTTCGGTGGGGAGAATGACTCATCGAACCCGGCCACCGCCTCCGGCGCCCGCTTCGACCACTTCGCGATCGCGCTCTGCAGTTCGGCGACATCCAACGGGTCACGGCCGTACGTTCGGCGGAACAGGTCCCGGCCCACGTCGGTGCGGAGTTGGGCCCTCACGTCGTCGGGGACGTGCGCCCGCACAGGCTCGCCAGCGGCGGAGTTCCAGGCCTTGCAGCGGTCCGCGAGTTCGTCCAGGAACACGTTCGGGGTGGTGTCCCACACCCGGAACGGCCGCCCGATCCGACCCGCCTTCTCCACCTGCGCTGGAGACAGTCCTGCGACGACAGCTTCGGCTCGGAGCTGCCCGGCCAGCGGGTGCTCGCCGGCACCGAACAAGGACTCCATCTGCTCGGCGGTCACCGGATCACCCGGAGCCAGACCCAAGCTCGCCAGCCCGGAACCGACCCACACCCCAGGCGCCTCGCCGCGCTCGGCATAGTACGAGGAGAGGCCGCCGGCGGGCACGGTGGCGTCGTGCACCGCGACCTGCCGGGTCAGGTAGTCGTAACCCGACCCGGCCGACAGCTTCTTGATGCTCATCACCACCACACCACCCCTTCCTGCGTGAAGCCCCTGCACCTTCCCTAAGCCCGACAAGTCGCTGATCGGGACGCCCCGACCCCGAGCTTCTTTCCGAACATCTCCATCCCTGAGCCGATCTGGCTCGATCCCGGAGGAGCGTTCCTCCACTTTCCCTAGGCCAAAGAAGTTGCCGATCGGGACGCTGCAGGGCCTACGAACCTGTGGGACCTCTCAACCCAATAAGCCGATGGCGGCCACCCGTCTCGGACATCCCGACCGAAATTGCGCGATTCCTTCACCCCCTTAAGCCCGCCAGAGAGCCCGATTCGGACAGGCGATCGCGAAGTTCCTTCCATCTCCCT
>CAWCWL010000008.1:0-635510 GCA_963799235.1 uncultured Actinomycetota bacterium
CTGCTGGTGGGGCGGGTGGGGCTCGAACCCACGACCCAGGGATTATGAGTCCCTTGCTCTGACCGGCTGAGCTACCGCCCCGGTGGATCGTTCGTCAACGTATCCGGGGTCCGGCGGCCTGTACAACTTCGCCCACACTCTGTTCATCCTGTGCCGGGGCAGCGGCATCGAAGGGGACGCCGAGAAGCTGAGCCATCGTGCTGATCACACCGTGGTCCTTGTTCGAGGGCGCGATGTACCGCGCAGCCCGGGTCAGCTTGGGATGGGCGTTGGCCATGGCGAAGGAGTGCGTGGCTTCGGCGAACATCTCCAGGTCGTTCAGGTAGTCGCCGAACACCATCGTCTGCTCGGGCGTGGCGCCGACAGCGGCCCGCAGGGCCCGCAGCGCGACTCCCTTGTTCACGGCCGGATCCATGATGTCCATCCAGTGCTCGCTGGACATCACCACCTGGAACGGATGGAGCGCCTCCGTCAACAAGGCCCTCGACCCGGCGCTGCCACCGTCGAAGTCGTAGACCGCGAACTTGAGGGCCTGCTCGGGCACTTGCGTCAGGTCGTCCACCACGTCGAGGCTTGTGTAGAACCAGCTGGCCTGCTCCACGAATGCCGCGTCCGCACGCTCGATGTAGGCGCTCCTGCGACCCGACCAGACCAGCCCGATGTTGTGCACCTTCGCAATCTCGCGGGCAACCCGGACGGCGTGCGCACTGAACCCGGCGTCAACCAGGCTGGAGCTCACCTCCTGCCCGTCCCGGACCACGAACGCTCCGTTCTCGGCAATCAGGGCCACCCCGGAGGTGGCCTGGGCGAACATCCCGGCCAGCGCCGTGTACTGCCGTCCACTGGCGGGGGCGAACACGATGCCACGCTCGACCAATCGGGCGAGCATGGGCCAGAAGCCGTCGGGAATCGAACCGCTCGCGTCGAGCAGGGTGCCGTCCATGTCCGCGACGACCAACTTGATGTCGTCGGGCAGGTCGCCGGGCTGGAGCGCGCGGGCAGAGTGCACTGGATGGTCTCTCTTCGATCGGTGGGGGCTTCTTGAAAGGGCTTCGTCAGGCTCAGTGCTTCGTCAGCCAACGTTGAGCGAGGCTCAGTCGGCGGTGAGGAGTTGCTCTGCGGTTTCCTCGTCGGTCACGAGGGCGTTCAGGTAGCCGCCGCGCAGGGCTGCGCGAATGGCGGTCACCTTGTCGGAGCCGGCAGCGATTCCGACTACATGGGGCATGCTGCGCAGTTCCTGCAGGTCCATTCCGATGCGGCGGTCGGACGTCGCCCCGCGCACCACATTGCCGTCGGCGTCGAACCATTCACCCAGCATGTCGCCGGCACCCCCGAGCTCGGCGATGCTGGTGATCGTGCCGGGGGAGTACAGCCCGGCTCGCACCGAGGTACCCGTCGTCCCGGTGCCACCGACACCGGTGATGGTGGCCACCGCAGTGCGGGACAACTCCAGCACCCGGGTCACCGACGTGTCCTGGCGCAGAGCATCCGCGGTCGCGGGGGAGTTCACCACCAGGGGCGCCGGAATCAGCTGCAGGTGCGCCTGCACCCCATTGCCCTGGGCGAACACCTCTCGGCTGTACCGGTCGATACCGCCGGCAACGGACGCGAACGTCACACCGTCCAGTGACTCATGGCGAATGCTGAACAGCACGTTCATCACCGTGTCGCCCCAGCCGAAGCCGATGACGGCACCGGGCTTGAGGTAGCGCTCCAGGTACCCGGCGGCCGCGATCGCGATCCGGCGGTTCACCGAGATCGTCGCACCCGTCCCGGTACGTCGGGGCACCACAAGGGCATCCTCGAGGTCGAAGCGTTCGCACAGCGTCCGGCTGAGCCCCATCGTCGCGAGGGTGCTGGGGTCGATCGAGATCCGCACGATGCCGGTGTCCCGCGCCTCCTGCAGCATCCGTCCCACCGTCGCCCGCGAGGTGAGCAAGCGCTCGGCGATGTCAGCCTGGGTGAGTCCGTCGATGTAGTAGAACCACGCGGTGCTCGCCAGGATGCTCGTGCGGTCGTCGGCGATGACTTCCTCGTGTCGTCCGCGCTTCACTTGACCTGTCCTTGGCTCGATATCGCGGTGGGAGTGAGTTGCCCGGGTCCGGGCTCACCAGGACCCGGGCAACGCATCATCAACTCAGAAGCTGTACTGGTCGATGTTATCTGCGGTGAACATCAACGGCTTGTTGTACAGAACCTCACCGTTGTCGCCGACCTCGTACGTGCCGGCCTTGCCACAGTCGATCTTGGTGCCCTTGGTCGTGTTGATCTTGCCTTCCGCGAGCTGCGCGGCCGCAACGGTGGCCACGTAGCCGAGCTCGGCCGGATCCCACATCATGAAGGCCTTGGAGTTGCCACCCTTGATGAAGTCCTTGACGGACGACGGCAGAGCGACACCGGTGGCGAAGACCTTGCCACCCTTGCCTGCGTTGATGATGGCCTGCTCGGCGGCCGGGGCGGACACCGCCGACGACGAGATGATGACCTTCAGGTCCGGGTGGGCCTGCATCAGGTTCAGGGCGATGTCCTGGCTCTTCTGCGCGTCGTCGGCTGCGAACTGGACGGTGTCGACGTACTTGAACTTCGAGTACTTCGCGTTGCCGTCGATGGCAGCCTTCATGAACTTCACGTGTGCGGTGTGGTTCGGCGCCGTCGGGGATGCCGAGATGAAGGCGACGAGGCCGCCATCGGGGGAGTTGAGCAGGGCTGCATCGAGCATCGTCGTCGCGGCCAGCTCGTAGGAGAGCTGGTTGACGAACAGGTCGCGCGCATCCTGCGCCGCGTCGGCGTCGTAGGTGACGACCTTGATGCCGGCCGCGCGGGCCGTCCGCAGTGCCGGGGCGACGGCGTCGCCGTCGATGGCGCTGACGACAAGGGCGTTCGGCTTCTGGGCAACGGCGTTCGTGAGGGTCGCGATCTGCTCGGTGGCCTCTGCCTTGTCAGAACCGATGTACTGGAAGTCCAGGCCGAGTTCCTTGCCGGCGTCCTCGCCGCCCTTGCGGGCAACCTCGAAGTAGGCCAGGCCGGTGAACTTGGGGGACATGAAGACCTTGAGCTTGGCGCCGGCCGCACCAGAAGATGCGGAGGCAGCTGCGCCCGGGGCCGTGGTGGTGCAAGCGCTGAGCAGAGGGGCTGCAGCGGCGGCAGCTCCCACTGCGCCGGCGATGCTCATGAAATGCCTGCGGTTGAAGACCGATTCGGTCATGAGAATTCCTTTCATCATTGAACGGGTACTGCTGGCTGGGCTGAATGCTGAGGAGTTGCGGGCTGGGCTGGTGGGCGGTTACGTGCGGACGCCGGCCTCACCCCCGACCGGTGCGCTGCGGCGGGGTCTGGGCACGGACGTGCGGACGAGGTGGACGAGCTGCGGACCGCCGATGCTGGCGATGAGCAGCAGGCCGATGACGAGCGTCTGGCTGGTGCCGGGCACGTTGGCCAGCTTCATGCCGGTCTGGATGGTGGCCAGCAGCAGGGTCGAGAGCAGCACGCCGAGTGCACGGCCGCTGCCGCCCTTGATCGACACGCCGCCCAGCACGACGGCGGTGAGCACGAAGAGGATCGCGCCGTCGGCGTTGTCGCCGCGGGCCGACTGGTACTGGTTCACCCAGATGAAACCGGCCAGGCCGGCCATGGCGCCCGCAATGGCGTAGGCGCCGACGCGCACCTGCCGCACGGGCACGGATGCCGACCGTGAGGCGTCGGGATTGGCGCCGATCGCGTAGCTGTAGCGACCGAACTTCGTGGTCTCCATCACGACGCCGATCACCAGCGCGGCGAGCAGGAACAACACCACGGTGGACGGGACGATGCCGACCCAGGACATGCCGAGGAAGGTGTAGTCCTTGGTGAGGCCTGTGACACCGGCATCCCCGGCGAGCAGGTACGCCACGCCGCGATACGCGCCGAGCGTGCCGAGCGTGACAGCGAGTGACGGCAGTCCGGCGTACGCGACGAGCAGGCCGTTGATCGCGCCGAGCGCAGCAGTGATGGCCAGCACGACGGGGACGGCGACCAGCACCGGCACCCCGGACACCGACAGCTTGGCGAAGAGGACACTGGCGACGGCGAGCGTCGAAGCGAGGGAGATGTCGATCTCGCCCTGCACAACGATCGGGAACAGCCCGAACGCCATCAGGCCGAACACCACGAAGAAGGCGGCGGAGTTCATCAGGTTGTTGACGTCGAGGAAGTACGGCGACAGCTGGCTCGACCAGATGGCGGCAAGGATGATCAGGGCCACCAGCAGCAGCTCGGCGGAGTAGGAACGCAGCGCGCGGATCATGCCGCCACCTCCAGGATCACGCGGCGGCGGGTCGCTGTGAGCACCCGTTTCTGGACCAGCGCGTCGACGGCCACGGCCGCCACGATCGCCAGGCCCTGGAACAGCAGCCGGTAGAACTCCTGCACGCCCACCAGCACCAGGCCGTTGTTGATGGTGGCAAGCACGATCGCGCCGAGGGCAGCGCCGTAGACGCTCCCGGAGCCGCCCCAGATGCTGACCCCGCCGATCACCACGGCCGCCAGCACCTGCATCTCGATCCCGAAGGCCAGCAGCGAGTTGATGTTGCCCACCTGCGCGCCGAGCAGCAGTCCGACGAACCCGGCGATCGCGCCGGCTCCGACGTACGCGCCCACCAGGATCCCGTTCTCGTTGAGTCCGTAGTAGTAGGCGGCGCGAGGGTTGGAGCCGAGGGCGTACAGCTTGCGACCCCACGGCAGCTGGCTCAGCGCGAGGCCGACGATGATCACGACGGCGAGGGCGATCCAGACGTAGGAGGCGACGCCCAGCCACCGCTGGGTCGCCAGCGAGCGCATCCACTGGGGGAGTTCGCCGCTGGTGACCTCCATGGCGTTGGCGTAGAAGGACACCAGCCCGCGGTAGACCGAGAGGGTGCCGAGGGTCGCCACCATCGAGGGGATCTTGAGGTAGGCCACCAGGGCGCCGTTGATCAGGCCAAGCGCGGCGCCGAGGATGATCGCGACCGGCACGGTGAAAGCCATCAGCCAGTGCGCCTGGCTGGAGACGTCGAAGACCACGTAGGCGACAAGACCCATGATCGAACCGACCGACAGGTCGAGGTTGCCGGTCAGCACCACGAGGGTCTGGCCGGCGGCGGCCATCGCGAGGATCGCAGCCGTGAACAGGATGCTCTGGGCGTTGTCCCAGGACAGGAATCGGGGCGCCAGCGTCGTGAAAACGATCACGAGGAGCAGCTGGAACGCCAGCACGCCGATGAACCGGACGCGGAGCGCAGCGCCGCCGCTGCCGGAGAGCCGGAGGCGAGCCAGGAGCGACGAGGTCGGGGAGGAGGAGTTCACTTGGCGCCTTCTTCGGTACGGCCCGTTGCGGCGGCCATGATGCTTTCCTGGGTCGCCTGCGCGGTGTCGAGCGTTGCGGCCAGCCGCCCGCGGCGGATCACCAGCACGCGGTCGCTCACGGCCAGCACCTCCGGCAGGTCGGAGGAGACCATCAGGATCGCCATCCGCTCCTTGCGGGCCAACTCCCGCATGATCTCGTGCACCTGCACCTTCGTGCCCACGTCGATGCCGTGGGTGGGCTCGTCCAGCAGCAGCACCCTCGGGTTGGTCGCCAGCCAGCGGGCGAGGGCCACCTTCTGGCGGTTGCCACCCGACAGTGAACTGACAAGGCTCTCGATGTCGCCCTTGATGCTCAGCGCCTCGCGTTGCTCGCTGGCGAGCGCCCGCTCCCGCCGGGGGGCCATGAAGCCGGCACGGGAGAGCTTGCGGATGCTGGGCAGCGCGACGTTCGCCGTGATGCTCATCGAGGCGATCACACCCTCGGCGTCCCGGTCCTCCGGCAGGTAGACCACGCCGCGCCGCGACATGGCCGCCGGGCTCTCGGGGCGGGCGTCCTTGCCGTCCACCTCGATCGTGCCGGTGACCTTGGGTGACAGTCCGAAGATGGCCTGGGCGATCTCGGAGCGTCCCGATCCGACAAGGCCGGCCACCGCGACGATCTCGCCCTCCGCGACGTCGAAGGAGATGTCGGCGAAGGTGCCGGCGAGGTTCAGGTCGCGCACCTTCAGCCGGATCGCGCCGGTGTCCTCGGTGCGGGGGACGCGCTGGAGGGCAACCGAGCGGCCCACCATCGCCTTGATCATGTCGTCGTCGGCCAGCTCTGCTGCCGGTGCGGTGATCACGTGTTGGCCATCGCGCAGGACGGTGATGGTGTCGGCCAGCCGTCGGATCTCGTCCATGCGGTGCGAGATCCAGACCACCGTGGTTCCGGCAGCCTTCAGGGTTTCGACCATCGTGTACAGGCGACCCGCTTCTGAGGGTGTGAGCGCGCTGGTCGGCTCGTCGAGGATCAGCAGCTGCAGGCCGGGCTCGACCGCGCGGGCGATCTCGACGAACTGGGCCTCCGCGACGGTGAGCTCTGCGACCAGACGGTCCGGGTCGAGGTCGAACCCGAGCTGTTCCAGCTTGGACGCGGCCAGCTGCTTCATGCCACGGCGGTCCAGCAGCAGTCCCTTGCGCGGGTAGGCGCCGGTGACGATGTTCTCGGCGATCGAGAGGTGGGGGAACAGGTTGGGGTCCTGGAAAACCGCTGCGACACCGGCGGCGCGCGCATCGAGGGGGTTGTGGAAGCGCACCTCTGCGCCGTTCAGGAGCACCGTGCCCTTGTCGGCCTGGAGCAGCCCGGTGATGACTCCGACGAGGGTGGACTTGCCGGCCCCGTTCTCACCGACCAGAGCGTGGACCTCACCCGGGGCGAGGTCGAAGGTCACGTCGCGCAGGGCGTGGATCGCCTCGAAGCTCTTGCTGATGCCCCGGATCGACAGTCGCGGCACCGCGGGTGCCTCGGCCTCGTGTGCAGTCATTCCCAACCTCTCGAGCACCTCCTCGTGCAAGGGGCTGATCGCCCTCTGCTCCGGAGGCTAGGCCCGCGCTGATCCCCCTGCAAGCAGATGCGCAGAACCCGAGCATTTGCTCAGATTGTGTCTCGGTTTGGTACCAATGTGCCGTTGGCAAGGTGAAACGCCAATGACCATTGGTGGGTGCCACAGAGTTGGGCATATGCCCGAACCATCCCGATCCGGTTGCCGGGAGGCGGCCCAGCACCTAGAACTGTGCTGGCGGCTGACTACGGGGTCCGCGCCGGGAAGGGTGTCGTGCGAAGGGCCGTGATCTTCGGAGCAGGCAGCGTGGGCCGCGGTTTCCTCGGCCAGCTCCTCTGCGAAGCCGGCTGGGCCGTCACCTTCCTCGACGTCAGCACTGAACTCGTGGCAGCCCTTGCGACGGCAGGCGGCTACCCCCACGTCACGGTCGGCGCCACCGGCCCTGTCCGGACGGTGATCTCCCCGGTCACAGCCCTCGACGTGCGTGACACCGGGGCGGCGGTGGAAGCGCTCGTGGACGCTGAGCTGGCCGCCACCAGCGTCGGCGCCCGAGCGCTTCCCGCGGTCGCAGACACCCTCGCCCTCGCGATCGCGCGCCGCATCGAGCTCTGCCGCCCGCCCTTGAACGTCCTGCTCGCGGAGAACGTCCACGATGGCGAGGGTGTGATGCGCACGCTGCTGTCCGAGCGACTGCCCGCGCTGTCCGCGGCGACGCTGGCAGCGAGCGTCGGCCTCATCGAGACCTCGATCGGACGCATGATCCCGGCCGCAACCCAGGTGGGCCCCGAGCCGGGCCTTGTCGTGACGGAGGCGTACAAGCTGCTGCCCTACGACGGCACCGCTGCGCTCGGTGGGGTGCTGGATGTTCCGGGCATGGTGTGGGACGCCTCCGTGCCCTTCTCCTTCTACGGTGACCGGAAGCTCTACGTGCACAACCTCGGCCACTGTTTCGCGGCGAACCTCGGGCTCCTGGCCGGCGACGGGTTGGTCTGCGAAGCCATCGGCCGGCCGGGCATCAGGTACGTCGTGCGTGCGGCGATGGCCGAGTCGGCACTGGCCCTCGCGGCGAAGTTCCGGGTGAGCCCTGGGCCGCTCTTCGACCATGTCGACGACCTCCTGCACCGCTTCGACAACGCGGCCCTCGGCGACACCACGGAGCGGGTGGCGCGTGACCCTGAGCGCAAGCTCGCCGCGGGGGACCGACTGGTCGGTGCGTTGCGGAGCGCCCTCGAGCTGGCGCTGCCCTCCCGGCACCTGTCGCTCGCCGTCGCCAGCGGCGCCGTCCGGCTGCTCGCTGTTCCGGGATGGCACGAAGGGCGGCTCTGGACGCACCTCGAGGCCGGCCTCGGCGACGTCATGGACGCGGGCCAGCGTCGCCTCCTGCGATCGCAGGTGGAGTCGCTGCGCTCCGGATTCGACTTCGAGGCCCAGCTGGCCTTGATCGGCCAGACCTTTGAACCGTCCCGTGTGATCTGATCACCGGACGAGCAACGACGAGACGAGGACACAGATGCCGATCATTCGCGGCAAGGACAAGGTGGTTGCGCTCTACGCTGCCGCCGCGGAACGCAAGTGGGTGGTGCCCACCTTCTGTGCCGAGAACCAGACCACCGTCGAGGCGGTGCTCGAGGCCTGCCAGGCCAAGGCTTCGGCCCTCGGCACCCGGATCCCGGTGACCATCGCCATGACCGGGCGCTACTCGCACCGTGCGCAGGCCCGCTACTACGCCGGCAGCCGCAATCCCGACACCGGCTTCGAGCTGTTCCTCGGCGACTGCGACGTGCTCGCCCGTCCCGGCGGCGACTATCCCGACGTCGACGTGCTCACCCACTTCGACCACGGCCAGTTCGACGATGACGCCGAGCAGCTGGCCGGAGACCTCTCCCGGTTCTCCTCCGTGATGTACGACGCCTCCGCAGCGCCCTGGGAGGTCAACCTCGCGAAGACCGCCGAGTTCGTGGCGAGTCACGGCGACGACCTGCTGGTCGAGGGAGCGGCCGACGAGATCGTTGACGCGACCGGCGGCGTCCGCGGGGAGCTGACCTCGCCCGAGCGTGCAGAGGAGTTCGTCGCCCGCACCGGCGTCGACATGGTGGTGGCGAACCTCGGCACCGAGCACCGCGCCTCCGCGGCCGATCTCCGCTACGTACCCGAGGCGGCCCGGGCCATCGCCGCCCGGATCGGCACCCGCCTCGTCCTGCACGGCGCGTCCAGCGTGCCGGCGGCACAGCTGGCCGGCCTGTTCACCGACGGTGTGTGCAAGGTGAACATCTGGACCATCCTCGAGCGCGACACCAGCCCTGAACTCCTCCGCGCGATGGTCGAGCACGCCGACGCCGTCGCGGGGCCCGCGGCCGGTGCACTCGCCGCCGAGGGCCTGCTCGGACCCAAGGCCCCGGTCGGGGGACGAGCCGACATCGCCTACTTCACGACGGCCTGGCGGCAGGAGGTGGTGCTCGCAGGCATGCGGCGCATCGTCGACGGCTACCTCGACCTCTGGTACCGATGACCGTGCCGAATGCATGGTTGCGCGGCATCCCCGCTACCGTCGGATCGGCCGCGGTCGCCGTCGGCCGCGTCCAGTAGTTAGGGTCCACCCATGGTGCTCGCGTCATCACCGAACGACCTGGATCTCATCGTCCGTGCCGCCTGGCTCTACCACGGCGATGGCCTCACCCAGGCCCAGGTCGCCAAGCGGTTGTTCGTCTCCCGCCAGACGGTGGGACGCCTCCTCGAAGCTGCCCGCGCACAGGGTGTCGTCCGCATCGAGATCGATGCGCGCTGCCTTGCTGCCCTCGACCTGGCAACGCGCCTGCGCGACACGTTCGGGCTCTCGGACGCGATCGTCGTGCCACGCGACGACGACACGCCCAAGCCGACCGGCCGCGTGAACGAGCGGGTCGCCTCCGCGCTGGCCGCCTACGTCCGGCGGTACCTGCATCCCGGCGCCGTCGTCGGGGTCGGCTGGGGCGACACCGTCGCGAAGGCACTCTCGATGCTGGCGGAGGAGTCCCTGGAAGGCGTCACCCTCGCCTCGGCCGCGGGCTCGATCCAGGCCATCTCCCAGTCCCTTGCCGGTGACCCCAAGGTGGCCCACCACCTCCGCGTCGTCCCGGCGCCCCTGCTGGTCTCCTCGCCCGAGGCCGCAACGATGCTCCGGGCCGAACAGACCGTGCGCGAAGTGCTCGAGCTGGCGTCCAAAGCCACGGTCACGCTCACCGGGATCGGTGCTGCCGGTCCGGGCGCCTCCGCCGTGCGCTCCCAGCTGCTCACCGAGGCCGAGGTGGCGAGCTATGCCGCCATGGGCGCCGTCGGGGACATGCTCGGCGAATGGTTCGACGCCCACGGACGCATCGTGTCGGAGGCCACCTCCAACCGCCGGATCGGCCTGAGCCTCGACCAGCTGCGCGGCATGCCCAACGTCGTCGCCGTTGCGGGCGGACGCGAGAAGGCTGAGGCCGTGCTCGGTGCGATCCGGGGCGGCTACCTCAAGGTCCTCGTGACCGACGAGACGACTGCGGAGGAACTACTTGCCAAGGGCTCGGTGACGGCCGGGGCGGCACGAGCGGCATCGCGACCGGGGTCGCACGGGGAGGTGCGGCGATGAACCGGAACCTGTTGCTGGCGATCGACGCCGGCGGTTCGCTCGTGAAGGCGACGACGTTCGACGTGGTCACCGGTCGTTCGAGCACCGTCTCGCGCTCGGTGCCGTTGATCCGCCCGGCCCCCGGGCAGACCGAACGCGACCTCGACATCCTCTGGGAGGCGACCACGGCCTGCGTCCGCGGCGTCCTCGCAGAGCTCGCCCGAGGGCCGGAACGCATCCTCGCCGTGGGCTTCACCGGCCACGGCAACGGGCTCTACCTGGTGGACCGTCACGGCCTGCCCGCGCGGGCCGCTGTGATGGCGGCCGACACGCGCGCCGCGTCCGCCGTGCGTCGCTGGGCCGCAGAGGGACTGGACGCCGACCTGCAGGAACGCAGCTGGAACGGCCTGTGGGCCGGCCAGCCCGGACCGATCCTCTCCGCGCTCGCCAAGGCGGAGCCGGAGGTCCTCGAGCGGGCGCACGCCGTCGTCTCCTGCAAGGACTACCTGCGCGGACGCCTCACCGGCATCGTCGAGACGGAATTGTCGGACGCGTCCGCGGGCGGCCTGTACGACAACACCGCCTGGGCTGCCGCTCATGGCGAGGAGCCGCTCGGGCTGAACGAGCGCGCGATCGAGGCCTTCGGAATTCAGCGCTTCCGGCACCTGCTGCGCACCCCGATCGGTTCGGATCAGGTGGGGGAGGTCTCTGCCGGGGCGGCGCGGGAGACCGGCCTGCTGGCCGGGACGCCGGTGGTGGCCGGGATGGTCGACAACGCTGCGCTCCACCACGGTTCCGGCGTTTTCGATGGCAGCGAGATCTGCGTCGGGGCCGGAACCTGGAGCGTGAACCAGGTGCTGGTGCCGGCGGCGGAGGCGACGATGGATTCGATCCTCGGCGCGATCCGGCCGTCGGCAGCCAACATCGCGCTCGGCGAGATGGCGCTGCTGTGCGAGGCGTCGCCGACGTCGGCGTCCAACTTCGACTGGGCCCTGAACCGGGCGGTCACCGGCACGACCAACATCGATCGCGCCGACGGGCTGGACATCTATGCCGCCCGGCTGGAACGCGAGGGCGCCCGCGCCCAACGCCAGGATGACCCGATGTTCCTACCGTTCCTCGACGGCAGTCGCGCCGACGCCGGTGCCCGGGGCGCGTGGGTAGGACTTTCCTCCTCCAACGGGGAAGGCGAACTCCTCGGCGCCGTGGTCGAGGGCATCTGCCTTGAGCACCGCCGGCACATCGAACGGTTGCAGGCCGCGCTTCCCACCCGGCTGCCGGTCCGGCTCTCCGGGGGAGCGACCAAGTCTCCGGTGTGGTGCCAGCGGTTCGCCGACGTGCTCGGTGTGCCGGTGCAGATCTCCCCGGTCAGCGAGCTCGGCTCTGTGGCCGCTGCCGCCATCGCCGGAGTCAGCGTCGGCGCCTTCGCGGACGTGCCCACCGGCGTTCGGACCCTGAACCCGTATTGGCGGGTGTTCGACCCTGACCCGGCGCGAGCCGGCTTCGTGGCCGCCCGCTACCAGCGTTACTGCGAGGTGGCCGCCCTGTTCGACCGCCTGCCCTGGGGCGAGTGACGATCTCAACGACCCCGCGGGCAGCGGTCCGCGGGCTGAGGAGGAACCAGTGACCGCCGTCCCGGCCACCCAGCACGCGATCCAGTACACCGGAGCGGATCGGTTCGAGCACAATCCCGCGAAGCCGGTGGACCCGGTGGGCCCCACCCAGCTGCTCCTGAAGGTCGAGGCCTGCGGCATCTGCTTCAGCGACACGAAACTGCTCCACGCCTTCGAGAACCATCCGCGCAAGCTGCCCGTGATCGCCGGGCTGAGCGCGGCAGAGCTGGCGCAGATCCCCAGCTACCACCCCGGCCCCGAACCGACCGTCCCGGGCCACGAGCCGGTGGCACGCGTCGTCGTGGCCGGTGCGGCCGTGACCCACTTCGCGGTGGGGGACCGGGTGCTGGTGCAGGCCGACTGGCGGCACCTGCCGACCTCAGCCTCCAGCGGTGCCTTCGGGTACAACTTCGAGGGGGCGCTGCAGGAGTACGTCGTTGTCGACGAGCGCATGGTTGTCGCCCGCGGCGAGGAGTTCCTGCTGCGGGTGAGCGAAGCCCCGTCCGCTGCTGCGGTAGCCCTTGTGGAGCCGTGGGCCACCGTGGAGGCCGCCTACGCCCGGGCCGAGCGCAACACCCTGAAGCCGGGCGGACGGCTGCTCGTCGTGACGGGCGACGGCGTCGAGCCGCGCGGGCTGCCCACCCTTCTGACCAACGCGGCGCCTTCGGAGATCCTCGTCCTGGGAATCCAGCCGGGGCTGGTGTCCCCGGACGCGATCGGCGCCGAGTTCGAGCGGCTCAGCCCCGGGTTCGACGACATCGTCTACTTCGGTCACGACCCGGCCGTCATCGAGCTGCTGAGCGGACTTCTGGGCAACGGCAGCCTGCTGTGCATGGTGCTGGGCGGCGCCCGGCTCGACCGGCCAGTCAAGCTCGATGTGGGCCGGGTGCACTACGACTTCGTCCGCTACATCGGCACGACGGGCGCTGATGCGGCGGAGGCCTACCGGCACGTCCCTGCGAGCGGTGAGCTACGGCCCGGCGACCGGATGGCGATCATCGGGGCTGCCGGGCCGATGGGCCTGATGCACACCATGCGTGCGGCAGTCCTGGACGTGCCCGGCATCAGCATCGACGCCACCGACCTCAACGATGAGCGGCTGCATCACCTGTCGGCGGTGGTCGCCCCGGCGGCCGCGGCCCACGGTGTGCCCGTGCGCGTCGTCAACTCCGGAACCAGCCCGCTGCAGCCCGGCTACACCTACCTCACCTGTCTGGTCCCCGTCCCTTCCGTGCTGGCCCAAGCGGTGGACCTTGCCGGTGACGGCGCGATCGTGAACGCGTTCGCCGGTTTCCCGGCCGGCACGATGGCCGAGCTCGACCTGCAGCACATCATCGATTGCCACGTCTTCCTGATCGGCACCTCCGGCTCGGAGATGACCGACCTTGCCCGCGTCCTGCACAAGGTCGAATCGGGGGTGCTCGACACCGCGATCTCGCTGGACGCCATCACCGGCATGGCCGGTTTCGCCGACGCCATCGCCTCGGTCATCGACCGCACCTCTGGCGGGAAGATCATGGTCTATCCGCAACTCCATGACCAGGGACTCGTCCGTCTCGTCGACCTTCCCGAGAAGCTGCCGCGGGTGGGGGCGTTGCTGCACGATGGACGTTGGACCAGGCAGGCCGAGCAGGCTCTGCTGGCAGACGTGGACGGATCAGGAGCGAACGATGGCGCACGATGACACCGAGTGGGAACAGCCCGGCTTCGGGAACAACCTTGACGCCATCGCTGTCGAGCTGATCAGCGCTGAGGTGCAGCGGATCTTCGCCGAACTGGACCCGGTGAAGCTGGTCGAGGACGCGGGGCTGGACCTGACCCCTGAGGACAAGGCGACCGTTGCCCACCTCATCGATACCGCCGTCGTCGAGATGGAGATCGACTTCAGCGGCGAGGTCGAGCACGATCACGATCACAGCTAATCAGGCGCGGCGGCCCTTCGTGACGCTTCGTTCGTTCCTCACGAGGCTCCTCAGGGGCCGTGTGGGTGGCCCTTCGTGACGCTTCGTTCGTTCCTCACGAAGCTCCTCAGGGACCGTGTGGGTGGCCCTTCGTGACGCTTCGTTCGTTCCTCACGAGGCTCCTCAGGGGCCGTGTGGGTGGCCCTTCGTGACGCTTCGTTCGTTCCTCACGAGGCTCCTCAGGGGCCGTGTGGGTGGCCCTTCGTGACGCTTCGTTCGTTCCTCACGAGGCTCCTCAGGGACCGTTCGTCGGTTGGTTAGGCTCGAGAGCATGGCTGACTTCGTGATCCGGGCTTCCTCCCCGCTGCCTGCGTCCGCCTGCTTTGAGCGGCTGGTCGACTGGGACGCGCATTCCGCAGCCATCCCGCTCACCCGTCTTGAGCACCAGGGAGTTGCCCGCGTGGGTCAACGGTTCACCGCCCGCACCGGGGTTGGCCGGCTGGGCTTCGACGACCCGATGCTTGTCGAACTGCTGCGCCCGCCGGCGGGGGAGAGCCCTGGCGACCTGCCCGGCGTGGTCGAGGTGGCCAAGCAGGGCCGGGTGATCAGTGGCAGCGTTCGCTGGACGGTCACACCCACGGAGGCTGGCTCCGACGTGGAGTGGACGCAGCACCTGGTGGTCGGCTGGCTGCCCCGCTGGCTCGACCCCGTGGCTGGCGCGCTGGGCCGGGTCGCCTACGGTGCCGGCCTCCGCCGAATCCTTCGCTGAACAACCTCTGGCGCGTACATCACGCCGGGCCCTAGATTCCTGCTCAGCGCAGGTGACAGAGCCTGCGCGGGCAAGGGGGACCCTTCAATGACCATGGCACCGGTGGAAGTCATCGTTGTCGCCTTCCCGGGCAGCGCGTTCAATGGCGCGATCCTGCCTGAGTTGCGGCGGCTCGTGGACACCTCCACGATCACGATCGTGGACGGCCTGTTCGTCCGCAAGGACGACGCCGGCGAACTCACCTGGCATGAGCTCGCCGAGATCGACGCAGAGCTCAACGGCCTGCTCGATCACGTCGAGGGCCTCATCTCGGCCGACGACGTCGCAGAACTCGCCGCCGACCTCGAGCCCGGCAGCTCGGCAGCGGTGCTGGCCTTCGAGCATGCCTGGATGAGGCCGTTGCGCGATGCGCTGGCCGGCTCCGGCGGCGTACTGATCGCCGACATCCAGGTACCAGGAAGCGTGGTCGAGGAGATCATGACCACCGTCCCCGACGAGGAGGAAACCGTATGAGGCGCCGCAATGGCCGTCCCGGACTGATCGGGACCATGGCCCGCACAGCAGTCATCGCCGGCACCGCGACCGCGGTCTCAGGGAGCGTGCAACAAGGGGCAGCCCAGAAGCAGCAAGCTGCTGCCCAGCAGGCAGCACAGGAGCAGGCAAAGGTTGCGGAGTTCGCAGCCATGCAGGAACAGGTGGCCGCGCTGCAGGCTCAGCAGGCCGCCCCACCGGCCGCTGCTCCGCCCGCCTGGCAGCCTCCCGCCGCGAGCGGCCCCGGGGGCGACCTGATGGCCCAGCTGCAGCAGCTGGCCAGCATGCACCAGGCCGGCATCCTGAGCGATGCGGAGTTCGCGGCTGCGAAGGCCAAGCTGCTCGCCTGATTCAACACTCCTGGCACGGTCCTACGGGAGCCAGGGGATCGGGTCCAGGTCAGGACGCCGTCGAGCGGATCCGTCGCACCGCCTCGGCAACTCCGCCACGCCACGGAGCGCCGTGCCCGGGCAGGATCCAGTCCACTTCGACGTCGGCGAGGTTCGCCAGCGATGCCAGCGCCTGCTCCGTGTCGTCGGTGAACGGCGCGCGGCCGGGACCTTCCGCGCCGGTCAGGACGTGGCGGGTGGTCAGCGCGTCACCGACGAAGAGTGCGCTCACCTCCGGCACGTGGAAGGCCACGCTGCCGGGGGAGTGGCCGGGCATCGGGATCACGCGCGGCGAGCCCGGGATGTCCAGCACTTCGCCGCCGGCGAACGTCCTCACCTCGGTGAGCTGGGTGGTCTTGAACCCGCCCTTCCTCGCGGCGTACCAGAGGAACCCCAGCATCGGCCCCACGCGCATCGGGCCCCAGCCGGTCTCGGGCTTCCCCTCGCCGCGGGCCCTGCCCGCGTCCGCTTCGTGCACCCAGACCGGCACACCGTGTTCTGAGCGGAGCCGCTCGGCGAAGCCGATGTGGTCCTCGTCCCCGTGGGTCAGCACGACTGCCCGCACCTCGGCGAGCGACCTGCCCATCGCGCCCAACTCGGCGATGAACTCCCGCCACTGGCCGGACAGGCCCGCGTCGATGACGGTGACGCCAGTGCTGTCCGCGACCAGGTAGCAGGCGACGATGTCGTTGCCCACACGATGCAGGTTGGGGGAGAGCTTCACCGGACCACCTCCGTCCCGCTCGTGCCTGCCTGGGCGAGGACGACCAGGAGGACGGTGTTCACGAGAACGAGGGCGGCGAACACCGTCGCCGGCTGGGGTTGCCCTGCGAGGGCCAGTCCGAGCGCAACGGCGAGCAGAAGGGCTGAGCCGATCAGCTCACGTACCGATGGCGCGAGAGCGTTCGAGGCGTTCGGAGCGACGACCAGCCCCCAGATCACGGCGAGCACCGACGGTGCGGCGACAGCTGTCACCCACCGGACGGGACCGTCGACCAGCTGGAAGCCGACGTAGCCCAGGGCTGCGAGTCCTGCGAGCTCCAGCAGGAAGCGCAGGACGAGGTTCGAAGCGGCAAGCATGGTTCTCCTTGGCATGAGGTTCTCATAGCTAACGTAAATAGCTATGATAGCTAACGTCAATAGCCAACGAGGTAGAAGGGTTGCCACCCATGCCCACTCCAGCGCGCACCTCCCGGGACGAGATCGTCGCCGCGGGCCGGGAGATCCTTGCCCTCGACGGCATCGAAGCGCTCACCATGCAGCGCGTCGCCGATCGGGTGGGGGTGCGAGCACCTTCGTTGTACCGGCGCGTGGCCAGCCGGTCTGCCCTCGTGCAACTGGTTACTGCCGATGTGGTGGGCGACGTCGAGCAACGTCTCGAGTCGGCGTCCAGCACAGGGGATTCCCGGCGGGACCTCCGTGCGCTCGCGCTGGCACTTCGCGGCTTCGCGCTGGCCGATCCCCACAGCTACGAACTGCTCTTCTCGCCGCTTCCCGAGAACAGTGCGCCCGACCCGGCGAGCTTCGCCGCTGCAGCAGCACCCGTGATCCGGGTCGCCGGCGCGCTCGTAGGAGCCGATCAGGCCCTGAACGCTGCGAGGACGGTCACCGCGTGGGCATCGGGCTTCCTGCGCATGGAGCTGGCCGGTGGCTTCCAGCTGGGCGGGAACGTGGAGGAGGCCTTCGACTTCGGCATAGCGCTGCTCACCAGAGGCCTCACCACGGGTGGCCACTCGACTGACGGCCCTTCGTGACGCCTCGCTCGCAAGCTCACGAGGTTCCTCAGGGACCCGGGAACTTGATGAGCCTCGCTCGCAAGCTCACGAGGCTCCTCAGGGACCGGTGGGGGCGACTAGTCCTGGACGTCCCAGGCGAACCCCGCGAAGCCACGGACCGGCTCGTGCCAGGACGCTTGGCGGGCGCGGTGGAGCGTGAACAGAATTCCGACGAAACCGGCGCTCAGGACGGCGAGCAAGCCTGCATAGAGTGGCGCGGCGGTCATGCCCCCGAAACTCGGGGAATGGGGATCGAGGAAATGCCCTCGACAGTAGTCATCAACCCGAGGCCTGCGACAACCCAGACGCTCAATATCAGCCCAAGTGCCGCAACAATCCACACGGTGTACTCGCCGTGGTCGACCTTGTCCTTGCCGAAGAACTGCGAAGCCAGGCTCTCGGAGTAGTTTGTCCATTGATGTCCTGATGAGGGCAACCGGGTCGGGGGTGGGTATTTCTGTCCGCCCCATCCCCGTCGTGAATGATGGGACGGTAGGCGGCCAGGGGATTGACCACCAGGCTGTTTCCAACCTGGATCGGGCCCCCAGCGAAGGCCGATCGGCGGGCCCACTACCAGACCCTCACAACGATGCGGTCTTCGACGTCGGTCACGTTCGGGGATGACCACGCTGCGCGGCCGGCCTCTTGCTTCTCGGCCCAGGAGCTCACGTTGCCCGTCAGGGTGGCGTGGTTCCCGTCACGACGGCGTTGCGCCGCTTCGCGTCCACGCGCCTCAGGGCATTCATGATGCGCTGTTAGGGCCTGTTGCTCGCGCAGGGTGAGGTCGAAGGCGACGGTCCGTGGCCCCGGCGCCGCGTCGAGCAGCGTCGCCTGCACCCGGTGAACGATGCTGCACGGCGGCAGGGATTCGCCCGCGCTGCCCGCCAGATCCCGTCGACGAGGTTCCCGGCGCGCACGCTCTTGATGACATCTGCGGACCCACCGGCGAGGACGGCGGCGAGGCTGGCCGAGTCCTCGTCGTACGCCATAAGCATGGGCACCGGATGTCGGGTCGGGCCGAACGGATGCTGCGGCACAGGTTGATACCGCTGCCGTCGGGAGGTACACGTCCGGCACAGCTACGTCAGGCTCGGCCCGTGCCGAAGAGTCATTGGATCGTCAAGCGTCTCGTTTCCGAGTGTACGCCCTGCGCGACCCTTTCGCCGAAATGAGGATATTTCCTGGATGTGTGTGTGGCGATCATTACGCCCGTCGGGAATCGCGGCTATGCCGCCAACTACCCATTTCCACCCAAACAGGCGTACGGTCGAATTAGTCGCGGACCTCAATTGCGAGAAGATCTTGCGGCCAGCGCCCCCGAGGCGCGTAATGGCGCCAGGTCGGCGTCAGAAAGAGAAAATCGTGACGCTTGCCACAATCTTCCTCTCAGAAATGGTCGGCAGCGCAGTCCTGATCCTGTTGGGTGCTGGCGTTGTCGCCAACAACCTGCTGCAGAAGACAAAGGGCCACGGGACCGGTTGGCTCATGATCAACTTCGGGTGGGGGCTCGCCGTGATGTTCGGCGTCCTCGCGTCCTACAAGTCCGGTGGGCACCTGAACCCGGCAGTGACGCTCGGTGTCGCGGCCTCGGGCGCCAAGGAGTTCGTCCCCGGCATCGCCGTCGACTTCGCCTCCATCGCCACCTACATCGCGGCGCAGTTGGTCGGGGCGTTCATCGGTGCGGTGCTTGCCTGGGTGACCTACAAGAAGAGCTTCGACCTGGAAGCGCCTGAAGGCTACAAGCTGGGCGTCTTCTCCACCGGACCGGAGATCCGCAGCTACCCGTGGAACCTCGCAACCGAGGCCATCGGCACCTTCATCCTGGTCTTCATCGTCCTGGCCGCCGGACATTGGGGCGATTCGGCAACCCACACCCCTGTTGGCCTCGGCTGGCTCGGCGCTCTCGGTGTCGGCCTGCTCGTGACCAGCATCGGCGCCTCGCTCGGTGGCCCGACCGGGTATGCCATCAACCCCACAAGGGATCTCGGCCCCCGCCTCGCCCACGCCATCCTGCCGATCCCGAACAAGGGTTCGTCCGACTGGGCCTACGCCTGGGTTCCCATTGTCGGCCCCATCGTCGGTGGTGTCCTCGCCGGCGTTTCAGCCGGCGTGCTACTGCCCGCCTGACGTCCTGACTCAGCACCGGCAACGAGTCGGCCGCCGGCCGGCTCCACGAAACAACGAAACCACATCACCAACCAACACTCCTGAGGAGAAAAGATGACCGAACACACGCACAGCAGCAACGAAGCAGAAAAGGGCCTGCCGGTTGGCCTCGGCGATGAGAACACCCAGCCCGGTCCGGATGTGACCCACGTGGTCGAACCGGACTCCCTGGTCTTCGGTCTCGGCGCAGCCGACACCCAGGGTGACGCCGGCGAGCCGGGTCACGTCGCATTCGACCACACCCACGATGCAGACGAGAGCGGCCTCCCGGTCGGACTCGGTTCCGAGAACACCCAGCCGGGTCCGGACGTGGTCCACGTGGCCGAGCCCGACTCCCTGGAGTTCGGACTCGGGTCCCCGGAGACCCAGCATGAGCACACCAGCTGATCACCCCTGAGAAAGGGCCGAGCCGGCGTCGTCGGGTGAACCCCGCGGTCGCCGGGCTCGGCTCTTCGCTGTTCCGGGCGGGCCTGTGGTTGCATTAGTTGCCGACCGGCACAGCGGTGGGCTGCAACACCAGACCCGATCGAGGACGGAGACAAGCGTGGGCCCGGACCTGCTCGCCCTCGGACTGGCAGAAGCCTCCGACACCCGGGTCGTCGAGGTCTCACGGGGTGCCGTCACCCGGTCTGGCTCCATCCTGCGCGACGCGCTGTTCACCGACGGACGACCGGCCCTCGTCGTCGCCGACGAACGCACCTGGACGGCCGCCGGCGAAGCTGTTCACGCGTCCCTGACCGCAGCCGGGGTGACTGTCGTGGAGCCGCTCATCTTCCCCGGCCACCCGGTGCTGTATGCGGCCCTGGAGAACAGCGCGACCATCCGCGAGCGCCTCCACGAGACCGGCACGCTCGGTGTCGCTGTCGGTTCCGGCACCATCAATGACCTGGTGAAGCTCGCCGCAGGCGACCTGGGCCTGCCCTACGCCGTGGTGGGCACGGCCGCATCGATGGACGGCTACTCCGGGTTCGGCGCACCGATGAGCTCCGACGGCGTCAAGGTGACCATGCCCTGCCCAGCGCCGGCCGTCGTGATCATCGATCTCGACGTGGCCGCAGCCGCGCCACCCGCCATGGTCGCCTCGGGCTACGGCGACCTGTCGGCCAAGATCCCTGCAGGGGCGGACTGGATCCTCGCCGACGCCGTGGGCATCGACCCCATCGACCCGCTCGCCTGGAACCTGGTGCAGAGCGGCGTGGCAGAGGCGCTCTCGCAGCCTGCGGCGCTCGCCGCCGGCGACCCCGAAGCGTACGAGGGCCTTGTCTCCGGGCTCGTCCTCTCGGGTCTGGCGATGCAGGTGTACCGCGGTACCCGTCCGGCCTCGGGCGCAGAGCACTACTTCGCACACCTGTGGGAGCTGGAACACCTCGGGGCGGAGTGGGATCCACCCTTGTCGCACGGGCACAAGGTGGCGATCGGCACGTTGGCGATGAGCGCGTTCCACGAGCGCTTCCTCGCCCGTGACCTCGCGTCCCTCGACATCGATGCCGCCGTGGCGGGCTGGGCTCCGTGGCACGAGGTGGAGGCCGACATCCACCGCCGCTTCACCGGCCCCCTCGCCGACCATGCCGTCGCGGAGACCCGGGTGAAGTATGTCGATGGTGACGGCCTGAGGAAGCGCCTGCAGACGTTCGTCTCCGGCTGGGCCGGGCTCCGTCCCCGGATCGCTGCGCAGGTACTGCCGGCCCGCACGTTGCAGGACATGCTGAAGGCGGCCGGCGCACCGGCCGTCCCCGCCGACATCGGGCTGACTGCAGCGGACGTGCGCGCCATGTTCCCCAAGGCCATGTACTACCGGTCGCGCTACACCGTCCTGGATCTCGCGCGTGAGGCCGGCTGGTTCGCCGGGCTGGTCGACGAGGTCTTCGCACCGGGAGGGTTGTGGACGTGACAGCACTTGCCAGGCCCGACCGGCTGTATGCCGGCTACATCTTCGACATGGATGGCACCGTTTACCTCGGCGATCACCTGCTGCCGGGCGTTGCCGAGGTCATCGGTCTGCTCCGCAAGCGTGGCGCCATCATCCGGTACCTGTCGAACAACCCGACCAGGGACCCCGCCCAGTACAAGGCCAAGCTCGACCAGCTCGGCCTGCCGACCCCGCTGGACGACATCGTCAACACCGTCGTGTCGACGGTGAATTGGCTCACCGACAACGCGCCGGACGCCGTCCTGTTCCCGATCGCGGAGGAGCCGCTGATCCGGGCGCTGACCGAGGCCGGGTTCAGGCTCAGCGAGGACCCCAGCGAGATCGACATCGTGATCGCCTCCTACGACCGCGGCTTCAACTACCGCAAGCTGCAGATCGCGTTCGACACCCTGTGGCAGCACAAGCGTGGCATCCTCGTGCAGACCAACCCCGACCGCTACTGCCCGTTCCCGGGAGGACGCGGCGAGCCAGACTGCGCTGCGATCGTCGCCGCCATCGAGGCCTGCACCGGCGTGAAGTGCTCCGTGAACTTCGGCAAGCCCGACCCGATCATGGCGCGGGAGGCCCTGCACGGGCTGCACATCGCCGCACAGGACGTGATCATGGTGGGCGACCGGTTGCACACGGACGTGTCCATGGGGCGCCTCGCCGGCATGAGTACAGCCCTCGTCCTCACCGGCGACAGCACGCTGGCCGAGAGCGACTCCCTGGACGAGGTCGACCAGCCCGACTACGTCCTGCACACGCTCGACCAGCTCATCCCCGCGTGGGCCTGGGCCGATGCGGGTCGTAGCTGAAGTCCGCGATCGTGACGGACTGTGGACCGGTCGGAGCCTTGCCCTGGAAGAGCCACAGGTTGATCCTCGGGGCGACACCGCCACCGGGTCGCGGTACCTCGTCCCCTTCGCCGCGCCACTGTCGCACGGTGCTCCCGAACCGCGACCGGAACGCTACCCGGCCCGGCGTCCAGGTCAGCGAGTGCTGGCTGCGTCCGGGGGGAGCGGGAAACCGGAAAGGGTTCGGTGGTACAGCGTTCTGGACGGTGAAGGAGCCGAGAACCGGGGGAGCGGCGGCACCCCAGCGGGAGAATTCGATGTCGAGTTCCCTGTTGGCCTGGGCCGGATGGTCCGACCAGAGGAACATGCCGAGGACGGCCCTCGCGTCCAGCGTGTCCACATCGCTCGCCACGACCCAGCTGTACGTGCCGTAGCCGAACTCGCCCTGCGCGATGACCTCCGCACAGCTCCAGCCCGACGCCGCCGGCCCGACGTTGAGGGCCAGCTGACCCAAGTCGTCCACCCGTGCCCGATCGGCCGAGAAGACGTTGGGCCCGGGACCGATCGGCGTCGTTGACGCCTTGATCGTCCAGGTGCGCCCGGCGAAGCGGAGCATCTCGTGTGTGGTGAAGCCTGCCGGCGCCATGGCCTGAACACTAAGGCACGCCGTGCGACGTCACTCGTCCACGACGCACCCGGGGCGTCAGCCGCGCAGGTGGTCCGGCAACTCCGGGGAAGGCTGATCGAGAGCGCCCTCGCTCATGATCCAGCCGACGATCGTCGCGTCGGCCACACCCTGATCAGTCACAGGGCCATTGCAGCACGCACCTGTGACAACTGGTCCCGATGAGGCGCACCCTGTTGACGTCCGGCCACGCGGGAGGGCCACAGGTACGAGTCGGGAGGGTTCGATGAGCAGCGACCAGGTGGCACCAGAGACATCGGGTGTGGAAGTGCAGGTCCTGGCAAGGATCGACCTCGCACACGAGATCGAGGGTATGGAGTCGCACGAACTGCGCATGCGGATGGTGAGGATCGATCCCGGGGGCGTGTTGGGCCCGGTCCACGACCACAAGGGTCGGCCGGGCACCGTCTACATCCTGCAGGGAGTCATCACCGACCACCGGAACGGGGTCGACACGGACTACGGTCCGGGACCTGGCTGGCCGGAGGATCGGGAGACGACCCACTGGCTCGAGAACCGGGGCACGATTCCGGCGGTGGAGATCTCGGTCGACATCGTCCGAAAGGTGTGATTCGGCTCCCGGGACGCCATCGGGCGCCCATGCCGGTTAGGTTGTTGTCATGAGCTCCGGCGTGACCGTGTGCCCGTCCTGCGGCACGAAGAATCGCGTACCGGTTTCGGCGAGCGGCCGCCCGCAGTGCGCTTCGTGCAAGGGGCCCCTGCCGTGGCTGGTCGATGCCGACGACAAGGACCTGATCGCCGCCCTGACCACCGGCCAGCTCGTGCTGGTCGACCTGTGGGCGCCGTGGTGTGGACCCTGCCGCATGGTGGCGCCGGTGCTGGAGCGACTGGCCGTCCGCTACGCCGGACGGGTCAAGGTCGTCAAGGTGAACGTCGACAACAACCCGATCGCTTCCACCCGTTTCGATGCCCAGAGCATCCCCACTCTTGCGATGGTCCGTAACGGCGTCACCGTCGGGCGCATCGTCGGGGCACAACCCGAGGCAGTCCTTTCCCGGAAGATCGACGCGCTACTCGCAAGCTAGGCCTGTTCACGGTTCGCCGGTGGACCTCTGCGTCCGGTCATAGGCTTCGCCTCGAAGCGTCCAACAACCCCAGGGAGGTCAGCGTGCCAGACCGCGCCGAGCCGGTAGCCAGCACAGGTCGGCTTCCTGGCGGTGGCTGGCTGGTCTGGACGGCGATCGGTGCCGCTGTGGCCTTCCTCGTCTGGACAGCCGGTGTGCTGCAGGTGCTGCCGCAGTTGCCGGCTCGCTCGCAGGCGGACGCAGTCACCGGCCTGGTGTCGATGCTGGGCGACCTGGTCGCGCGACTGGCCGCTGTCGCCACCATGGGTGGACTGGCCGGGATTGTGGCCGTTGCACCCACCGGCCCGGACGGTGCGCTCAGCGAGGCCGGGCGGAGGCTGGCCCGCTGGGTTGGGCGCTCGGCCCAGCTGTGGTTCGCTGCAGCGTCCCTCATGACGTTCGCCAACCCCGCTTTCGTCAACGGCGTCCCCCTGGGCTACACCTTCGGACTTCAGGCGTGGTGGACGTTCCAGTCGTCCACGCCGAGTGGTCTTGCATGGCTCCTCGCTGCTGCAGTGGCGCTCGCGACCGCCCTGGTCGCCGGACTGTCCCGGCGCAGGGCAGCGTTCGCTCTCGCCTGGCTGTGCGGGCTCCTCGCGGCAACCTTCGTCGCGGTCACCGGCAACGTGTCCGTCGGGCGGGATCATGACTGGGCCACCGACGCCGCCATCGCGATCAGCCTTGCCGTGATCCCGCTGGCATCGCTTGCCGTCGGCGTCGTTCTCGCCGCTCGCATTGTCCCGGAAGCGACGTCCGTGGCCGCCGTCGGTCGCTACCACCGGCTCGTCCTTCCCGCCGTCCTGATCGCAGGCTGCGCCCACGGGCTGATCGCCTGGCAGGCACTGGCGGGGCGGTCGCCGCTCGAGGTCTTCTACGGTGTGCCGACGTTGGGCATGGCCCTGTGTCTGTCACTTCTCGTTGCCAACTGGGCCTGGCGACAGGCGTCCGGATGCGCCGCGCAGTCGGCTGATCCGCGGCGAGCCGTTGCGTCGGTCACGAGGGACGTCGCCGTCCTGGTGGGCTACGTCGCGTTCATCGTGGCTGCCAACCACATTCCACCGCCGCGGTTCCTGATACCGCAGACGATCCAGACCAACTACCTGGGCTACGAGGTCGACGTCCCTGCAACGCTCGAGCGGCTCCTCAGCCTTGGCCGCCCGAACCTGCTGTGGGTGCTGCTCTCCGTCGGCTCGGTGGCCGCCTATGTGTGGGGCATGATCCTTGTGCACCGGCGGGGCGGGCGTTGGCCACTGCAGAACCTGCTGGCCTGGCTGGCCGGCTGGGGCCTGACGCTCTACCTGGCCGTGAGTGGCCTGTGGATGTACTCCACGGCCGTCTACAGCTGGCACATGCTCGTGCACATGACCGTGAACATGCTGGTCCCCATCCTGTGTGTCCTCGGCGCCCCGTTCAGCCTGGTCAGGGCGGCTTCGCAGCCGCGCCCCGACGGCACGACGCCCGGTCCGCGGGAGGTTCTTGACGCCGTGAGTAACTACCGGCCACTCCAGCGGCTGCTGAGCCCGCCGGTGCTGTGGGTGAACTACGTGGCTTCGCTGTTCCTGGTCTACTTCACTCCGGTGTTTCCCTGGCTGATGAAGTACCACTGGGCACACCAGCTCATGCTGCTGTACTTCATGGTGACCGGGTTCGCGTTCTTCAGCCTGATCGTCGGCGCGGGCCGTCAGTCCTGGCGATTGCCGCACGTGGTGAGGCTCGCCCTGATGATGAGCATCATGCCGTTCCACGCCATCTTCGCCGTCGGCATCCTCTCTGCCCGGTCGCTGATCGGCGCCAACTTCTACCAGGTGATCGATGTGGCCTGGGTCGGCGACCTGATGAACGACCAGAACATCGCCGGCCAGATCACCTGGTTCACCGGCGAGGTCCCGATCTTCATCGCAGTGATTGCCCTTTCTGCCCAGTGGTTCGTGCAGGACAAGCGGGATGCTGCCCGCGTCGATGCCCTGATCGACGGCGAGGACGACCCGCTGGAGGCCTACAACGAGATGCTCGCCCAACTCGCCGACCACGATCGGGACCTGCACCCACACGCTGTGACCGACCACGGGAGGAGCCGACCGTGAGCCTCACCGACGACACCACGACTCAGTACGACGGCCTGGGCCAACGCGTCGAGCTCGACATCTCCGGGATGACCTGCGCGGCGTGCGCGAACCGGATCGAGAAGAAGCTCAACAAGCTGGACGGCGTCCGCGCGACCGTCAACTACGCAACGGAACGGGCGATCCTCCTAGGTCTGGATCCCGATCGCGCAACTGAGGCCGTCGCCGCAGTGGAGTCGGCAGGGTACGGGGCATCCCCCGTGGTCGAGGGCGCCGAACCCGACGGCTACTCCGATCGGGTGAAGCTGTTGCGGAACCGGCTGATCGTGGCTGCCCTCCTCACCATCCCGCTCGGCGATGCTGCCATCGTCCTCGCGCTCTCTCCCCAGATGCGGTTCCCCGGCTGGCAATGGGTCCTGATCGCCTGTGCCGTCCCGGTAGTGTTCTGGTGCGCCCTGCCGTTCCACCGTGCTGCCTGGCGGAACCTGAGGCACGGTGCAACCAGTATGGACACCCTCGTCTCCCTCGGCGTCCTCGCGGCCTTCAGCTGGTCGGTGATCGCGACGGCCGTCGGGGCGCAGGACACCGAAGGCTATTGGCTCGGCTACGGCATCGCCCCCGCGGGTGCGGACACCCTCTACCTCGAGGCTGCGGCGGCTGTGACAACGTTCCTGCTCGCCGGACGCTACATCGAGGCCCGCTCGAAGCGGTCGGCGCGAGGCATCCTCTCCGCCCTGGGCAAGCTGGCGCCCAGCACGGTGACGGTGATCCGGAATGGCGTCGAGCAGGTGGTGCCCGTCGGATCCTTGCTGGTGGGCGAGCGCTTCCTCGTCCGCCCCGGCGAGCGGATCGCCACCGACGGACGGATCATCGTCGGGTCCTCCGCCGTGGACACCGCCGTGATGACCGGCGAGCCGGTGCCGCAGGACGTGACGGTGGGCGACCGCGTGCTCGGCGGCACGGTCAACGCGACCGGCGCCCTGATCGTGGAGGCGGAGAAGGTCGGCGCCCACACCCAGCTCGCCCAGATGGCGGCGATGGCCGAGCAGGCCCAGGCACGCAAGGCATCGGTCCAGACACTGGTGGACAAGGTCGTCGCGGTGTTCGTCCCGGCGGTGCTGGTGGTGTCGCTCCTCACCCTCGTGGTCTGGCTCGCCGCAGGCGGGGGACCGCGCAGCGCGTTCAGCGCCGCGCTCTCCGTGCTGATCATCGCCTGCCCCTGCGCTCTCGGACTGGCAACGCCCACCGCATTGATGGTCGGCGTCGGTCGCGGCGCCCAGCTCGGGATCCTCATCAAGGGCCCCGACGCACTCGAGGCCTCCGGGGTGATCGACACCGTCGTCCTCGACAAGACCGGGACCATCACCACCGGAACCATGACCGTGGAGACCATCGCCACTTTCGGTGGTCTCGACGAGGCCGAGCTGCTCGTGCTCTGCGCCGCGGTGGAGAACCGCTCCGAGCACCCGATCGCCAGGGCGATCGTTCGGGCCGCGCAGGACAGGGGTCTGGATCAGCTCGACGGCGTCGGCGACGTCGAGGCGCTGACCGGTCAGGGCCTGCGGGGCATCGTGGACGGCAAGGAGGGCCCCCGCGAGGTCGTGATCGGCAACCTCGACCTGATGGCCGGCCGGGGCGTCCCGCTTCCCGCAGGGGCCACGACGCTTGCCGAGGCTGCGGCCGATGCCGGGCGGACGGCGGTCCTTGTCGCCGTGGAAGGCGTCGCTGTCGGCGGGATCGTGGTGTCAGACCTCATCAAGGACTCCGCAGCCGGCGCGGTGGCCCGGTTGAGGGCCATGGGCCTGCGGACCATCCTGCTCACCGGTGACCATCGGGGGGCCGCGGACATCGTCGGGGAACAGGTCGGGGTCGACGAGGTCCTTGCCGAGGTGTTGCCGACGGACAAGGCTGCCGTGATCCAACGGCTGCAGGCATCGGGGCGACGGGTGGCGATGGTCGGCGACGGCATCAACGACGCCGCTGCGCTCGCCACAGCCAACCTCGGTCTTGCCGTGGTCAGTGGCACCGATGTGGCGATGAAGTCCGCGGACATCATCCTGGTTCGCCGGAGCCTCGACGTGATTCCCGACGCCATCCTGCTGGCGCGGCGGACCCTGCGCACCATCCGCGGGAACCTCATCTGGGCCTTCGCCTACAACGTCGCTGCGGTCCCACTGGCAGCCTTCGGCCTGCTCAACCCGCTGATCGCGGGCTTCGCCATGTCACTTTCGAGCGTGTTCGTCGTCACCAACTCGATGCGCCTGCGCCGCTTCAGCCCGAGTGGCAAGGGGTGACGCGGGTGCTCCCGCCCGCCCCCCCGGGAGCTGCCGTGGCTTGCCGGCTGTCGAGCTGCCCGGTCAGAGCCGCGCGATGCTGGTGATGTCCTGGAGGAACTCAGCCGCGGTCTGTCCGGACACCGTGGCGCGAGTGTCGGCGAGCGCAACGAGGTAGTCCTCTGTCGTCAGCTCCTCGCCGGGAGATGGGTCCTTTCCTGTTCGCAGCGTGCGGGCCAGTGCCTCCTGGGACGCCTTGCGTGCGGCATATTCGATGTCTGCGGGAGTGAAGCCGTCGCTCGCCGTGACGAGATCGTCTACGGCTATCCCGGCGACAACGCTGGCAGGGATGTAGCGCTGCCAGATGGCCTGACGCGCCTCGACGTCGGGGAGTCCGATCGGGATGACGTAGTCGAAGCGTCCGTGCCGGAGGAAGGCGGAGTCGAGTGCGCGGACGAAGTTCGTTGCGCAGATCAGCAGGTGGCCCGACTGTTCGCGGAAGTCGGCGACGAGCTTGAGCAGCTCGTTGGTGACGCCCTGGGTCGGCGACGGAGGGATGCCGCCTCGTTGCGAAGCGATCTCCTCCACCTCGTCGATGAAGACCACGGCGTGTTCGAGATGCCCCGCAACCTCGAAGCTGCCGCGTAGCGCGGCCGCCAGGCCGCCGGGGGTGTCGGAGAGGCGTGAGGGGAACAACTCGACGAAGGGCCAGTCGAGCCGGGACGCGACCGCGCGTGCGAACGTCGTCTTGCCGGTACCGGGTGGGCCGAAGAGCATCACGGCTCGGGGAGGGACGACCCCGAAGCGGTCGGCGAGGTCGGGGTTGGCCAGTGGCGTGACCAGCCGCTCCTCAAGGAGTTGCTTCTCGGCACGCATGCCACTGACCCTGCCCCAGAGGTTGCGGGGAAGGATGCGTCCGCCGACCTCCTTGAGCAGGTCGAGTTCGCGCCGTTGCACGGGCATCTGCCGCTCCAGGTAGCGCAGGTGGTGGCGGACGTCGAAGCCGTTCGCCGTCAGCCCCTCGAGGCGGTCGGCGTCCTCCGGCACGAGGATCGACAATTTGCCCAGTCCGAGTGGCGCCATCCGGTGCTCCAGTGCATCCAGGAGATGCGCACCCACCTCGGCGCCGGCGACCTCGTCTGCGAGGGCGAAGAACACGATCCATCCCTGGGCGTGGGCGGCCCGACCCACAGCTGCGCCCACGATCAGCTCGTCGTTGACCGCAACGACGGCGTGGTCCTCACGGCAGGACGCGATCACCTCCGACAGCGCGTAGACCGGATGGGAGCCGCCCTTGCCGACGTCCTCGTACAGCCGCACGATTCCGTCCAGGTCGTCGTCGTGGAAGTCGCGGATGGTGGTTCGGCTCATGGACGACATCCTTGCTGTCTGGCGAAAGCGAGTATCGGGGTCGAGTTGCGCAAGAGCCGACACGAGCAGCCGGCTCTCCTCGCCAGTCCGGATCCGGGTCAGATTCGAGCCCAGGTGCGGTAGCCGCCGTCGAGATTGCGCACCTTGCGTCCGTGTTGTGCGAGGGTCCGGGCGGCCAGGTAACCGCGCAGGCCGACCTGGCAGTGCACGATGACGTCGGCCTGCACCTCACCGATGCGGGCGCGCAGGTCGTCGACGGGGATGTTGATCGCACCGTCCACGGTGCCCCGGGCGTACTCGGACGGCGTGCGGACGTCGATCAGTTGGGTGCCCTTCGCGACTTCGGCGGCAAGTTCGTGCCACTGGATGGTCTCGGTGAGGCCGTCGCGCTGGTTCTCCGCGATGAAGCCGAGCATGTTGACCGGATCCTTGGCCGAGCCGAACTGCGGCGCATAGCTGAGTTCGAGATCGGCGAGGTCGGAGGCCGTGAGTCCGCCACGCATGGCGGTGGCGATGACGTCCATGCGCTTGTCGACACCCGTCCCGCCGACGCCCTGGGCGCCAAGGATGGCGTCGGTGTCGGCGTCGACGACGAGCTTGAGGCTCATGCCTTCGGCGCCGGGGTAGTAACCCGCGTGGTTGGCGGGGTGGGTGTGGATGATGCGCACGGCGCGTCCGGCTGCGATCGCGCGCTTCTCGGTCCAGCCGGTCGCCGCAGCGACAATCCCGAAGGCTCCGACGATCGCGGTCCCAAGGACGGGCTTCGCCGCGACGGCGCGGCCAACGATCACGTCGGCAACGAGGCGTCCGTGCCGGTTGGCCGGTCCGGCCAGGGGGACCATGGCCTGGTTGCCGGTGATCGCATCGCGCTTCACCACGGCGTCGCCGACGGCAAAGATCGAGGGGTCGGAGGTGCGCTGGTGCTCGTCGACGAGGATGCCTCCGCGCTCGCCGAGTTCGAGACCGGCCGCTTCTGCCAACCCGGTCTCTGCACGCACCCCGATGGCCGCCACCACCAGCGCAGCGGGCACCCAGTCGCCGTTGGAGAGGTACACCGAATCGCTGCAGACCTCGGTGACCGAGGCGCCGGTGACGACACTCACTCCGTGCTTGACGAGATGCTTCTCGACGAGGGCTGCCATTTCGACGTCGAGGGGAGCGAGCAGTTGCTCGGCGAGCTCGATGATGGTGACCTTGACGCCGCGTTCGGTGAGGTTCTCGGCGAGTTCGACGCCGATGAAGCCTCCGCCCATGATCACGGCGGTCGGCTCCGGGCGGGAGAGGATGGCATCGACAGCGGCGGCCATCTTGTCGACGTCACCGATGTTGCGCAGGGCGAGTGCGCGCTCCACGCCGGGAATCGGAGGAACGAAGGGGGCAGCACCCGGTGCGAGGACGAGATTGTCGTAGTCCTCGAAATAGTGCTCTCCAGTAGCGAGGTTGCTGACCCGGACGGACTTCGCTGCTCGGTCGATCGCGACGACCTCGGATGCGACCCGCACGTCGATGCCGAAGCGGGCCTTCAGGCTGGTCGGTGTCTGCAGGAGCAGGGCATTGCGGTCAGTGATCACGTCCCCGACGTAGTAGGGGAGCCCACAGTTTGCGAACGACACATGGCCCGAGCGTTCCAGCACGACGATCTCGGCATTCTCGTCCAGCCGCCGCAACCTTGTCGCCGCGGACATGCCGCCTGCAACCCCACCTACAATCACTGTCTTCATGCCATCATCCTATACCCCCCCGGGTATGCGAATGGGCCCGTCTCGATATCGGGACACACATGCGCGACCGCCGTGGTCGACCGGGGCGTGCGAAACCCATCTTGTCGCTTTCTCGAGGCCGACGAGCCATTTGTGCATGACTGGTCCCTGTCGGGTGTAGCAGTTCGACTGCGGCGCGAGTACCCCCTTGGATACGCTCCGAAGGTCGGCGATGGTGCTGGCGGGAGGAGTTCTGATGGCTGAGGTCGTCATTCTGGGGGCGGGTGTTTCTGGTCATACTGCTGCGCTGCATTTGCGCAGGATGTTGGGGCGTGAGCACGGCGTGACGGTGGTGACGCCGAATGCGAACTGGAATTGGATCCCGTCGAACATCTGGGTGGGTGTGGGTGAGATGGCGAAGAAGGATGTCGTTTTCCCGCTGGCTCCGGTGTATGCCCGGAAGGGGATCGGTTTCCGTCAGGCCAGGGCGGTAGCGATCCGTCCCTCGGGTGATGGTGGTGATCCGCGTGGCGCGGTGGATATCGAGTACACGTCGCCGGACAGGGTGGGTACCACGGAACTCCTGCGTTATGACTATCTGATCAACGCGACGGGGCCGAGGTTGCGGTTCGAGGCCACTGAGGGGATGGGGCCGGGCGGGTTCACCGAGAGTGTGTGTACCGCCGATCATGCGGTGGAGGCCAATCACAGGTTGCGGGAGGTGATCGCGACGTTGAAGGGGGGCACGCCGCAAACGTTGGTGGTGGGGATGGGGCATGGCACCTGCACGTGTGAGGGTGCCGCGTTCGAGTACGTGTTCAACGTTGACCACGAGTTGCGTGAGGCCGGGGTGCGTGACCTGGCGCGGGTGGTGTACCTGACGAATGAGGCTGCCCTGGGCGATTTCGGGGTGGATGGGATGGTGTTCGACCAGCAGGGTTTCCAGACCACCAGCGAGTTGTGGACCGGTTCACTGTTCCGTGAGCGGGGGGTGGACGCGATCCTGGGCGCGCACGTGTCGAAGGTCGAGGACGGCCTGATCCATTACGAGACCCTGGATGGCGCCAGCCACACCCTCGGGTTTGATTTCGCGATGCTGATCCCGCCGTTCGGTGGGGTGCCGTTGAAGGCCTACGACACTGACGGCGCCGACATCACCGCCGACCTGTTCGCGCCGTCGGGGTTCATGAAGGTCGACGCCGACTACACCGCGAAACCGTATGAACAGTGGCGGGCCACCGACTGGCCGACGACCTATGCCGCACCGGGCTATGACAACCTGTGGGCTGTGGGGATCGCGTTCGCCCCGCCACACCAGATCTCGCGTCCGCGGAAGTCCGTGAACGGCACCATGATCGCGCCGTCCCCGCCACGTACCGGCATGCCGTCGGGGGTGATGGGCAAAACGGTGGCCATGACGATCGCCGACCGCATCACACACGGCGCCGGCGCACACGTCCATACCGCGTCGATGGCCCGCATGGGTGCCGCCTGCGTCGCCTCCGCCGGCGCCGGCCTCACCCGCGGCTCCGCCGCGGCGATGACCATGCTGCCCGTCGTCCCGGACTACCAGCGCTACCCCACCGGCCGCGACGAACGCGAGACCCGCGGCGAACTCGGCCTCCACGGCCACTGGGTCAAACTGATGCTCCACTACCTGTTCATCTACAAAGCCAAAGCACGCCTCGGCTGGCAACTGATCCCGGAGTGACCATGACCCACCTCACCACACCCACCCCCGCCGCCGGCGGGGATCCCACCGTCGACCTCACCAAAGCACCCCTACCCACCGGCAAAACCCTCAAAATGCGCCAAAGCCTGCCGTTCCAGTTCACCCGCTTCCTGTCCTTCAACACCCGCATCATGCGCATGGTCATCAAAGGCCACCACTGACCCAGAAGCCCTAGCGTCCGACCCGCCCTACTCTGCGACTTTGCGCCACCTAGTGCACGTTGCGCCTGCTCCAGCCGGCGCAACGTGCACTAACAGGCGCAACGTCGCAGGGAGAGTGGGTGGACGGGGCCGGGCCGAACGGGTCCGGCAGGGCAGGTCAGGCCAGGGAGAGGAAGAGCTTCTCCAGCGAGGAGGTGTCCATGCGCTCGCCGGCCGGATCTTCGGTGAGGCACTGCTTCAGGCCGGCGGCGATCACGGCGAAACCGACCCGGTCAAGAGCCTTCGACACCGCAGCCATCTGGGTGACGATCTCCGTGCAGTCGCGACCGTCCTCGATCATCTTGATGATGCCACCGATCTGACCCTGGGCACGCTTCAGCCGCTTCATCACACTGTCGAGTTCGGCGGGGTCGAAGTGGAGTGCTGCTTCCTGCGCCACAGCCGGAACGGGTGAGGAGGTCGACACCTCGATACTCGTTTCGTGCGTGTTCGTCATAGCGATCCGAACTCCCTCCGTATACCCCCTAGGGTATCACGCGGGACACGATTTGGGCGAGTGGCGGCAATATCCCCAAAAATGGTGCATACGCCTACCCCTATGGGTATAAGTTCTTAGTACCCGACGACGAGGTCGGGCCCTCGCAACAGGAGCTGTAACTCGGATGACCGCACCAATCGAAGAACTCAAGGCCATAGCCACACCCGTCATCGTCGACGCCCGCGGAGTCTCTTGCCCGGGCCCGATCCTGGCGGCGAAGAAGCAGATCGCCGGCGTGGCCGTCGGCAACGTGATGGAGGTCCTCGCCACGGACTCCGGCACGCTGAAGGACATCCCGGCGTGGTGCAAGAAGATGGGCCACGACTACCTCGGGTCCTTCGACGAAGCCGGCTCGATCCACCTGTTCCTCCGCAAGGCGAAGTAGCCAACGATGTCGGGTGAGTCGAGTCCCGACGAGTACTCCCCCCGGATCCTGGTGTTCTCCACGATCAACATCTCCGATCCCGGGATCGACCTGGCTGGAAGCAGGCACCTGGAGTACCCGGCAACCGTCCAGACCATGGCGGTGCCCTGCAGCAGTGGCCTGAAGCCTTCCTGGCTGATCCATGCGCTCGACAGCGGTTTCGACGGTGTCTTCATCGCCTCCGACGGCGAGGAGTGCGCCTACCTTCCCGACTGTGCCGAGCGGACCTCAGGGATCGTTGCGCAGGCCCAGGCCGAGATGGCCATCCGCGGGCTGAACCCCCAACGGCTGAAGATGGCCGCTGTCTGCTCGGTGTGCGCCGAGCCCTTTGCCAAGTACATGCGCGAGTTCTCGGAGGCGCTCAAACCTCTGGGTCGCGACAGCTCCGCGGCCTGACCGCCACACCAACGACAACAGAAAGCAAGGCAACGACATGTCAAAGAAGACGATCATTGTCTTCAGCGGTGACTACGACAAGGTGATGGCTGCGTTCATCATCGCCAACGGCGCAGCAGCCATGGACGACGAAGTCACCATGTTCTTCACCTTCTGGGGGCTCGCAGCCCTGCGCAAGCCAACCCCCGGCATGAAGGCCTCCGGCAAACCCAAGAGCACCCTGCAGAAGGGCTTCTCGATGATGCTGCCGCCCCACCCCGAGAAGCTCGGGTTGTCGAAGTTCAACTTCGGCGGACTCGGCCAGCTGATGATGAAGAAGGTCATGAAGTCCGAGAACGTGATGACCATCTCGGAGTTGATCGCCAGCGCCCAGGAGCAGGGCATCAAGATGATCGCCTGCACGATGAGCATGGACGTGATGGGCATCCGCGCCGAGGAACTGATCGACGGCATCGAGTACGCCGGCGTCGCTACCTACCTTGGCGAGGCCGACGAGGCCAACGTCAACCTCTTCATCTGATCCACTCTCGCCGGTATCCGGCGCGCAGCAACGGGAGCAAGTAATGGACTACGACGTCCTGGTGATCGGCAGTGGGATCGGCGGCATGGAGTCGTCGATCAAGTTGGCCGACATGGGCTACAAGGTGTTGCTCGTCGAGAAGGAGGCGAGCGTCGGCGGCCGGATGATCCTGCTGTCGAAGGTCTTCCCGACCCTCGACTGCGCCTCCTGCATCTCGGGCCCGAAGATGTCGTCGACGATCAACCATCCCAACATCACGACGATGGCCTACAGCCAGGTCGACAACATCGTGAAGGGTCCGGACGGACGGTTCTCGGCCAAGGTCCGCGAACGTGCCAAATTCGTCGATTGGGCAGCCTGCACCGGCTGCGACGCGTGCCAGAAGGCGTGCACCGTTGCCGTCCCGGACCAGTTCAACGCCAACCTCGCTGCGCGGCGTGCCGCCTACATCGCCTTCCCGCAGGCGGTGCCGAAGAAGGCCGTCCTGCAGCGCGAGGGCACCTCGCCGTGCATCGGCGCCTGCCCGGCCGGCATCAAGGCCCACGGCTACGTCTCCCTGGTCCGAAGCGGCAAGTACGAGGAGGCGTTCCAGCTCGTCCTTGACGCCACGCCGCTGGTCGGCACCCTTGGTCGTGCCTGCTACGCGCCGTGCGAAACGGAGTGCACCCGGGTGAAGCTCGAAGGTCCGGTGCCGATCCGCCTGCTGAAGCGTTTCGCTGCCGACAAGCACTACAGCGGGACTGAGTCTGCAGCCCCGGCCATCGAGGTTGCCGAGCCCAACGGCAAGAAGGTCGCCATCGTCGGTTCCGGTCCCGCCGGCCTGACCGCCGCCTGGCAGCTCGCCCGCAAGGGCTACGCGGTGACGATCCTGGAGAAGCGCTCCACCCCCGGCGGCTACCTGCGGCACGCCATTCCGGCCTACCGCCTGCCCCAGGATGTCGTGGACGCCGACATCGCGAACCTCACGTCGATCGGGGTGGAGATCCGCTGCGACGTCTCGGTGTCCGACCCCGAGTCGCTCAAGGCGGACTTCAACGCGGTGATCGTGGCCACCGGCACCCAGGTCGCCACCCGCATGGAGGTCCCGGGCGAGGATGCCCAGGGCTCGGTCAACGGACTGGACTTCCTGGCCGAGGTCGCCAACGGCGCGAACCTCGACCTCACCGGCAAGCGGGTCGTCGTGGTCGGCGGCGGCAACGTCGCGATGGACGCCGCTCGGGTCTCGCTCCGGTTGGGTGCTGCGGAAGCCCGCGTCGCCTACCGCCGGACCCGCGCCGAGATGCCGGCACACCACGTGGAGAGCAAGGACGCCGAGGCCGAGGGGGCCGTCTTCGAGTTGCTCGTCGCCCCGACCGAGGTCGTCACCCGTGACGGCAAGGTCACCGGGGTCCGCCTCCAGCGCATGCAGCTCGGCGCCCCGGATGCGTCCGGCCGTCGCAGCCCCGAACCCATCCACGGCAGCGAGTACGTCCTGGACTGCGACCTGGTGATCTCCACCATCGGCATGAGCCCCGACCCGAAGCCGTTCGCAGCACTCGCGGACAAGCGCGGCCGGATCACCGTCGACCCGAAGACGCTGCAGACCTCGATCCCGTTCCTCTTCGCCGCCGGCGACGTGACCGCGGGAGCCACCGACATCACCCGCGCCATCGGCTCGGGCCGGCGGGCAGCGCACATGGTGGACCGGTGGCTCACCGACCAGCCGCTCGACGGCTTCACAGCCCTCGACGACCGGCTCGAGACCATTTCGGCAGACACCGTCCTCGCCCGCCAGACCGCCTTCGGTCACCGCCACCCGGTCAGCGGGGACGTCACCCTGACCAGGGAGCCGCGGGACTTCACCGAGATCGAGGCGCCGCTCACCGAGGTGCAAGCGCGCAGCGGTGCCGGCTCCTGCCTGGACTGCGGCGTGTGCTCGGAGTGCCAGGAGTGCGTGAAGTCCTGCCCGGCATTCGCGATCCGGCTCGACCAGAAGGACACGCTGCACGAGTTCGAGGTCGGGGCGGTGGTGGTCTCCACCGGCCACAAGCTCTTCGCTGCCGACCTCAAGCCCGAGTACGGGTTCGGCCAGTTCCCGAACGTGATCACCGGCATGCAGATGGACCGGCTGCTCGCACCCACGCGTCCGTTCAACACCGTGCTGCGGCCCGGCGACGGGAAGGTGCCGGACCGGATCGCCTACGTCTCGTGCACCGGCTCGCGCGACAAGACGGTCGGCAACCCGCTGTGCTCGAAGTTCTGCTGCATGTACTCGATCAAGCAGAACCAGCTGATCATGGGCGCCCTGCCGCTGGCCGACGTGACCATGCACTACATGGACATGCGGGCCGCCGGGAAGCGGTACGACGAGTTCTACCAGCAGGCCCAGGACATGGGTGCGATCTACATCAAGGGCCGGGTCTCCAAGATCACCGAGCAGGAGAACGGTGACCTGCTGCTCCGCTACGAGGACATCGAGAACGGCGGCCACATCGTCGAAGCGTCCTACGACCTCGTCGTGCTGGCGGTCGGTATCCAGCCCAACCGCGACGTCGACCGGCTGTTCGGCACGACCCCGCTCGGCCTCGACGAGTACTACTACGTGGCCGAACCCAGTGCAGAGCTGAACCCCGGGCAGACCACGATTCCCGGCGTCTTCGTCGCCGGTACGGCCTCCGGCGCGAAGGACATCGTCGACACCATCCTGCACTCGGGTGCCGCGGTTGCCCAGGTCGCCGCCCACCTCGAGCACCAACACTTCACAGAGGAGGCGCTGGTATGAGCCAGGCGGACATTCCCGAGGCCAGCACCACGGGCGAGACGGAAGCAGGCCCGACCGACCGTCGCATCGGGGTCTACATCTGCCACTGCGGCGGCAACATCTCCGACTACGTCGACGTCGCTGCTGTGCGGGACGCGTTGAAGGACGAACCCGGCGTCGTGGTCTCGGAGTCGCCGGTGTTCGCCTGCTCTGACGGCACGCAGCACGACATGATCGACGACATCAAGGCACAGAACCTCGACGGGCTCGTGGTCGCGTCCTGCTCGCCGAAGCTGCACCAGGTCACGTTCCGCAACGTTGCCAAGAGGGCAGACCTCAACCAGTACGCGTATACCCAGGTGAACGTCCGCGAGCAGGACTCGTGGGCACACGGGCATGACAAGGTCGGCGCAACGGAGAAGGCGATCGGGCTGGTACGGGCCGGGGTCGCGAAGACCCGCCTCTCCGACGTGCTCGAACCTCTGGTGATCCAGACGGTGTCCCGGGCCCTGGTGGTCGGTGGCGGGATCGCCGGACTACGGGCGGCGATCGGCCTGGCCGACGTCGGCATCCAGGCCGTCCTCATCGAACGGGAGGCGAAACTCGGTGGCTGGGTCGGGACCTTCGGGGCCACGTTCCCGAACGACGCCTCCGGTGCGGAAGAGGTGGCCGGACTCCTGGAGCAGATCCGCCAGCGCCGTGACATCACCACCTACACCAGTGCGGAGCTCACCGGGAAGTCGGGAACCTTCGGCGACTACAACGTCGAACTGACCCTGCACCGCGACGGCTCCGACAAGGCACTCACCGTCAACGTCGGCTCGATCATCGTGGCTACCGGCTTCGACAGCTACGCCCCCGGCGACGGCGAGCTGGGTTACGGCATCCAGGGCGTGGTCACGCTGCCGGAGTTCAAGACGATGGTGGACGCCACCCCGTCCGGCCAGCTCACCCATGCGGGCCGTCGGGTCCGTTCGATCGCCTACATCTACTGCGTCGGCTCCCGCCAGGAGGCAGGCGGAAACGAGTACTGCTCGAAGTTCTGCTGTACGGCCACCATCCACGCATCGCTGCAGGTCGGCGGAATCGACCCGTCGATCCGCCAGTACCACCTGTACCGGGACATCCGTGCCTACGGCACCAACGAGCTGCTGTACAACGCCTCACGCGACGCCGGCTCGACCTACCTGAAGTTCGCAGATGGCACCCAACCCGACGTTGCCACGCTGCCGACCGGTGGGCTCGGGGTCACCCTTGTCGATGTGCTGACCGAAAGTCGCGAGGTGACCATCCCGGTCGACCTCGTGGTGCTGGTGACCGGAATGGTGCCTCGGGAGAACCGCGGTCTGGTGGGCGTGCTCAAGCTGCCGGTCGGCAGCGACGGCTTCTTCAACGAGATCCATCCCAAGCTGCGCCCGGTGGAGACCGTGGTGGACGGCGTGATGATCGCCGGTTGTTGCCAGAGCCCCAGGACGGTGGGGGAGAGCGTCGCTGCCGGCCTTGCTGCGGTGGCCCAGAGCGCCGCCCTGCTCAAGAAGGGCTTCGCGGAGCTGGAGCCCCTGGTCGCCCGGGTCAATCCGGAGAAGTGCACGGGCAGCGGGGAATGCCTCACGACCTGCCCCTACGACGCGATCACCAGCATCGAATGGGACGGCCGGAACATCGCGTCCGTCGACCCGGCCACCTGCAAGGGCTGCGGCGGCTGCGTCCCGGTCTGCGGGCGTGACGCCATCGACCTGCTCGGCTATACCGACCAGCAGATGCGCGCTGCCATCGAAGAAATGATCTTCACCCCGGAACCAGTGAAGGAGCCAGTGGGATGAGCCAGACGTTGCGCGACCCGCGGGAGGTGATCCGCGAGGAACTCCTGATGCACGACCCGATCCGTGAAGCCGTCGCGAGCGGCCCCGCCACCATCGCCGAGATCGCCGAACGGATCGGTCACCCCGCCCATGAGGTCGTCTACTGGGTGATGGGGATGCGCCGCTACGGGCACCTGATCGAAAGCATCGAGGCCGACGACGACGGCTTCTTCAGCTATGGCCTGGTCGGACAGGGCCCGGAAGCCATCCTCGAGGAGTGTGAATACGAATGAGCACGCTGGTCAACCCCAACCTCATCACCGACTTGCAGAAGTTCGGCGCCGCGGACATCAACGCCTGCTTCAGCTGCGGCAACTGCACGGCCATCTGCCCTCTGGCGGACAACGACGCCATGTTCCCCCGCAAGCTGATCCGGTTGGCGCAGGTCGGGCTCACCGATGACCTCGTCGGTAGCAAGGAACTCTGGACCTGCTACGGCTGCGGCCTGTGCACCGACCGGTGTCCCCAGGAAGCCGACCCGGGAGAGTTCATGGGAACCGCCCGGCGCTACGCCATCGCCCATTACGACAAGAGCGGCATCGCGCGCGTCCTGTACACCAGGCCGGTGATCGGCGGCGCGATCGTCATCGGGGCCGGGGCCTTCTTCGCCCTGTTCTTCGCTGCGATCCGGGGGGAACAGAGCCAGGACTCCCTTGCACTGTTCGACTTCATTCCCTACAGCATCATCCACACCACCGGCATCGTCCTGATGGTCATCGTCGCCCTCTTCAGCTTGCTGGGAGTCGGCCTGCTCGCTCGCGACCTCGCTCGCAAGGACGGCGTGACAAGGGTCGACCTGTTCGGGAGCAAGGACGCGTGGAAGCGCACGGGACGCGCCCTGTGGTACGCCCTTGGCATCGAGTCGCTCGGCCAGAAGCGTTACCGGCAGGACTGCGAGGACGACAATCCCGTGGAGCCGCTCTACCGGCGCCGCTGGCTCATCCATGCGCTCACGATCTGGGGCTTCCTCGGACTGCTCGTCGCCACCACCCTCGACTACGGCATGGACCTCCTGGGCATCAAGGCCACCGGCACCCCGGTGCCGATCTGGTACCCCGTCCGGCTCCTTGGCACCGTGGCCGGGCTGGCGCTGATGTACGGCGTCACCTGGTTCATGATCCGTCGCTGGCGGGCAGAGCAGTGCAACGACTCCAGCAAGCCGTCGGACTGGCTGTTCCTCGCGTTGCTGTGGGTCACCGGGTTCACCGGCTTCCTGATCGAGGCAGCGCTCTACGCCGAGCCGGTACCGGCCTGGGGCTATTGGGTGTTCCTCATCCACGTTGCGGTCGCGATGGAACTGGTGCTCTTCCTGCCCTTCACCAAGTTCGCGCACGCCATGTACCGCCCGGTTTCGCTGTTCTTCTACGGCCTCGCAAAGGACCGCACCTCGATCTCCGCCTAGGTGGCGCGATCCCGCATCCTGATTGGCACCGTGTGACGACCCGCTCGTAAGGAGCGCGATGAGTCCTGTCCCGAAGACCCGTGTCGATATGATCGCCCTCATTCGCGATGCTCAGGGGGAAGTCAGGGTGAAGTTGGACACCGAGGAACTGAGCGGCGTGGTCAGACGCCTCAGGCGCGCGGAAGGCCAGATCGGCGGAATCATCCGCATGATCGAACAGGGTCGCGACTGCAAGGACATCGTCACCCAACTGGCGGCCGTCTCGAAGGCCCTCGACCGGGCCGGGTTCGCCGTCATCGCCACCGGCCTACGGCAGTGCCTCACGGAGAATCCAGAAGGATCAGAGCTGGATACCGCTGAACTCGAGAAGCTCTTCCTCTCCCTCGCCTGATCCCCGAGGCCCTACCTTCTCCTCAACGGTGGAAACTGGTCGCGGGCAGGTCGAACCAGCGGAGTTGGTCGAAGTCGGCCGACACCTCTGCGCTTTCTCCCGTCGGGATCGCTTCGGAGAGAATGCGCCGCGCCTCGTCGAGATAGCCCTCGAAGGCCGCTGTCGGCGCGGTCGAACCGTGGTGCGGGTACTGCATGGTTCCGTCCGCGGTGTAGGCGATGTCGCTGAGGCGCAGCGGCGGTTCGACGGGTCCGGCCCGATGTCGCCACAAGCCGCTGACGGGGTCGAACCTGTAGTCACCGAGGAGCTTCCAGCCGACACGGGCCACCAGGCGGACTGCCTCGACGATGTAGTCGAACACGTCGTCACTGATGAAGTAGTTGAAGTTCACTCGCACCCAGCCCGGCTTGATTCCTTCACAGCCGATGGCGATCTGGGCCTCGAACTCGTGTGAGTGCTCGAGGTCGATCCCCAGCAGCCGGTGTCCGTACGGGCCGGCGCAGGAGCACCCCCCACGCGTCTGGATGCCGAAAAGGTCGTTGAGCAGGGCCACGACGAAGTTGTGGTGGAGGTACTTGCCGCTGGCGGTGCGGATCACGAACGACACGATCGAGAGTCGCTTCGCCGCCGGGTTGCCGAGGATCTCCATTGTGGGCTCTGCTCGCCAGGCTGTCATCGCCCGTTCGAGGAGGGCCTGTTCGCGTTCCTCGATCACGTCGACGCCGACGGCCTCCTTGACACCGAACACCAACCCCGCCCGGATGGACTCGACGATGGCGGGGGTGCCGCCCTCCTCCCGGTGGACGGGGTCGGTGAGGTAGCGGTGTTCGTCGGCATTGACGAACATGACGGTTCCACCCCCTGGCACGGCAGGAACGCGGTTGGTGAGGAGGTCCCTTCGTACGACGAGGACGCCGGGAGTGCCGGGTCCACCGATGAACTTGTGAGGGGAGATGAAGACCGCATCGAGGTGCGCGTCCGGGTCACCTTCCGGGGCGGAGACGTTGATGGTGACGTAGGGGGCACACGCCGCGAAGTCCCAGAAGCTCAGCGCTCCGTGCGCGTGCAGGAGCCGGGAGATCCCGTGGACGTCCGAGACGATGCCGGTGACGTTGGAGGCTGCGGAGAACGAGCCGATCTTGAGCGGACGATCGGCGTAGACCGCCAGCTGGGATGCGAGTTCGGACTGGTCGATGTGGCCGTCCGCGTCCTCGTGGATCGTGACCACGTCGGCGATCGATTCCCGCCACGGCAATTCGTTGGAGTGGTGTTCGAAGGGCCCGATGAACACGACCGGGCGCTCGGCCGCAGGAATGGTTGCTGAGAGGTGATACCGATCGTCGAGCTTCGAGGGGATGCGAAGGCCGAGGACGCCGATCAGCTTGTCAATGGCTGCGGTCGACCCAGAGCCGGTGAAGATCACCACCGTTTCTGCGTCGCCGCCCACCGACTCGTGGATGATCCTGCGGGCGTCCTCGCGCAGTCTGTTCGTCTGGAAGCCGGTGCTGCTGGCCTCGGTGTGGGTGTTGGCGTAGCGGGGGAGTACCTCTTTGCGAATGTAGTCCTCGATGAAGTCCAGGCTGCGGCCTGACGCGGTGTAGTCGGCGTAGGTGACCCGTCGTGGGCCGTACGGGCCGGGCATGACCTGGTCATCGCCGATCACGCCCGCACGGATCCGCTCGAGAAGGGTTGCTGCAGGGGTCGGGGGCGCGCTCACGGCCTCAGCCTAAGCGCGTCCCCGGCGCGGTGTGGGCCCTTCGTCACCGAAGCGGGCAGGTGGTGGGACGGCTGGTGCCCTGCTGGCCCCAACCAGCGCCCGTGCCGGTGCCCGCGGCGGCGTTTGCGCCCCGGCCGCGACCATTCATGCCCTGCCCCCGACCGCTCGTTCCCTGGCCCGCGGTGGTGGAACCCGACCGGCCGTTCTGCATGCCCTGGCCATTGCGGGCGCCGAGGATCTTGCCGTCCTTGGCGGCGGTGAAGGCCGCCAGGTGGTTCTCGGAGCCGTTCATCAGGTTGGTGAACGCGGCCTTCACGTCGGCCTGGCTGGTCTGGTTGATCGCGGTCTTCAGGTCGGCGATGTCGAGGTTCTCCACAGCGATGCCGACGTCGTAGGCCTTCTCAAGGGACTCGCTGCCGCTGGCCAGCAGCTTGTCGTAGAGCGCTTGCAGGGCCGGGTCGGCGTAGGTGCCTGCGCTCTTGCCTGCAGACGGGTCGGCCACCCCGTACCGGGTGAGCAGGAGCCCCATCGTGTCGTAGTGGACCTGCTCGCTGCGGGCGATGTTCACGAACGGGGCAGCAGAGGCGTACTTGGCGGCCAGGGCGGTGTAGATGTCGCGCGCGAGACGTTCCTCGTCGCGCATGTGGGCGAGGTTGGTGGCCAGGGTGGTGCCGACTGCCGCGGTGGCTGTCGGGGTCGGCGTCGGGGTGGGCGCGGCGTAGACCGTCGTGGTCCAGCCGACGGTCAGCAGGCCGGCGGTTGCCAGCCCGAGGGCTGTCCGTGTCCTCCAGGTGGTCTTCATGATTGCTCCTTCTTGGGTTGCGTGATCCTTGTGAGATTCACGCTAGGAGCCGGTCGTGAAGCCAACCGGGGCCCGGGGATGAAGCTTCTGTGAAGCCCCTGGGTGCGCAGGGCCGGTCAGATGAACAAGGTGGTCCGGGAGTCCGCGGCCTCGTCGAGGAAGGTGGCCACACCACCGAACTCGACGCCGTCCAGCAGGTCGGATTCGGCGATGCCGAGCAGGTCCATGGTCATGGTGCAGGCGATGATCCGGGCGCCGCCGGCCTGGGCTGTGGTGATCATGGTCGGCAGCGGAGCCACGCCGTTCTTCTTCATGACCTTGTTGATCATTGCCGTGCCGGCGCCCAGCATGTTCATCGACGACAGCGTCAGCGAATCGGCGCCGCTGGGCATCATGGTTGCGAACATCCTGTCCATGGCCTTGCGGTCCCGCTTGGGCGGATTCTTGGTACGCAAGGAGTTGAGACCCCAGAACGTGAAGAACATCGACACGTCCTCGCCCATGGCGAGGGCCCCGTTCGCGATGATGAAGGCGGCGATCAGCTTGTCCAGGTTGCCCGAGAACACCACGAATGAGGTCTTCAGCTTGCCCGCGGGTTGGCCCACCGGCGTCGATGCGGACAACTGGCCGGGCTGCCCCTTGCGGAACAGCGCCTCATAGCCGGGGCCTCGCGGGGTGAGTTCGAGCAACTGGTGGCCGTTGCGACGGGCCCAGGCGGGTGCGTCCGTTGCGAAGCCCGGGTCCGACACGTTGACCAGTATCTCGTCGCCGGCGTTGAGCGTCCCCATCTTCTCGCTGAGCTTGAGGATTGGCCCCGGGCAGGCGAGTCCCGCACAGTCGAGGTCGATGCGCACGCCGGTGGCCGGCCGTTCGGGGGCCCTGATCGATTCCCGCTCCGCGTAGGGCTCCATGGGGGCCGGGGAGGCGTTGCCCTCCTCGGCCAGGTCGTGCCAGAACCGGAAGGTCGTGGTGCCGCCGGACAGCGTCGCCACGTCGCCGAACCCCCGCTGGACCAGGGCACGCTGCGCCAGGTAGCTGCGGAACCCCACTGCGCAGTACAGACGCAGCGGGATGGCCTTGTCCCAGCTTTCGCACACGCTGCGCAGGGTGCCCAGAGGCACGTTCTGTGCGCCGGGCAGGTGCCAGATCCCGTATTCCTCCGGGGTGCGGACGTCGATGATCCGCGCACCTTCGGTGTTGGCCGGGTAGTCCTCGGCGTACCAGAGTGTGAGGTCCCCGCGGATGGTGTTGGCCGCGACGAAGCCGGCCATGTTGACCGGGTCCTTCGCCGATCCGAACGGCGGGGCGTAGGCGAGCTCGTACTCCTCGAGGTCGTAGACGGTCGAACCATTGCGGATTGCGGCCGCCAGCACGTCGAGGCGCTTGTCGACCCCGTCGAAACCGGTGGCCTGTGCACCGAGGAGCTTGCCGGTGGTGGGGTCGAAGAGCACCTTGAGGTGCAGCATCGCGGTGCCGGGGTAGTAGCCGGCGTGGCCGGACGGGTGGACGTGGACCGAGCGGAACGGCAGCTTGAACAGCTTCAATTGGCGTTCCGAGGCGCCCGTGCCGCCGGCCACCATGTCGAAGACCTTGACGATTGACGTGCCCTGGGTGGACCGGTACTGGGTATCGCGCCCGCAGATGTTCTCTGCGGCGACGCGTGCCTGCCGGTTTGCGGGCCCGGCCAGAGGTGCGAGGTGGGATCCAGGCAGGACTGTGTGGGGCGTCTCCACCACGTCGCCGGCGGCGTAGATGTCGGGGTCTGACGTGCGCATGTGGGTGTCCACGCGGATGCCGCCCCGATCGCCCAGTTCGAGACCGATCGCCATGGCCAGGTCGGTGCGAGGCCGGACTCCGGCGGCGAGGATCACCAGGTCGGCCGTGAGGGTGGTGTTGTTGTTCAGCTCGACCCGCAGGCCCCCCTCGGGGAGTGCGGCGAACGCCGCAACCGCTGTGGACAAGTGGAGCTGGACGCCGTGGGCCTTGAGGTGGTGCTCCACCGGTATCGACATCTCCCGGTCCAGCGGAGGAAGGATCTGGTCGGCCATCTCGACCACCTCGACCTTCGCGCCGCGATGCACCAGGTTCTCGGCCATCTCAAGACCGATGTAGCCGGCCCCGACGACGACCGCCCGCAGCTTGTCGCGCTTGCCGACCTTCGCACCCGCCATGGCGCCGTCGACGATGGTCTTGATCTGGTCCATGTCGTTGATCCGGCGCAACACATGGATGCCGGGCAGATCGATACCGGGGAGCGGTGGGCGGAGTGCCCGGGCACCCATGCACAACGCGAGCTTGTCGTAGCTCTCGGTGTAGGTGCGGTTCCCGTCGAGCTCGCGGACGGTGACCGTCTTGGCGTCCCGGTCGATCGAGACGACTTCTGTCGCGATCCGGACGTCGATGTCCAGTGACTCGCGAAGGCTCTCCGGGGTCTGGAGCAGCAGCCGGTTCCGGTCCTTGATCACCTCGCCGATGTGGTACGGCAAGCCGCAGTTGGCGAAGGAGACGTGGTGGCTCTTCTCCAGCACGACGATCTCGGCGAATTCGTCCAGGCGGCGGGCGCGAGCAGCCACCGAAGCTCCGGCGGCGACGCCGCCCACAACGACAAGTTTCACAGTCTCACGCTAGGGCCGTTCGAATCCTCCCGGAGGTAATCCACGGAACCCCTGCCGGCCGGGTTGGTACCGCGGTTGTGGTAGATCCGGAACTTCGGACATCTGGCTCAGTTCAAAGCAGAGACCTCACGCCAGCTTCACGGTCGCTTCACACATCCACGCGAGGCTGAGCCAGAACCGAGAACACGAGGAGCGCGCCTTGCAATCACCACAGCGTCCGGCCATGCCCGGCAAACCCACCCGCTTCCAGCGTCGTGTCCGGCAGATCCGTCGGGTGAAGTCCGCCAGGCACCTCACGCAGTTGCTGGTCGGTGGATTCATCCTTGTGGCTGCGGTTCGCCACCAGCTCGAGATGGCCAGCGGGGCGGCCTCTGTCGACGCCCTGTGTCCTTTCGGGGCCATGGAAACGTTGCTCACCTGGGTGACCACGGGAACCCTGATCGCCAAGACGCACCCGTCGAACCTGGTTCTCGGCCTGGGGCTCCTGGTGGGCACCCTGCTCGTGGGGAATGCCTTCTGCGGCTGGATCTGCCCCTTCGGTGCCATCCAGGACGCCCTGTCGTGGGTGCGGCGGAAGCTGCACCTCCCCACCGTTGTGGTGCCGCGAGGGCTCGACTCGGCGCTGCGTTGGGGACGTTTCCTCGTCCTGGGTCTCGTGATCTTCATGAGCTACACGACCGCCCGGTTGTGGTTCGCCGGCTACGACCCCTACCTCACGCTGTTCGGGCTGCACTGGATCTTCGGGGCAGAAGCCAGCGACTTCTGGGTCGCACTCCTCATCCTCGGGCTGGTCGTCGCGGCCTCCCTTGTGGTCGACCGGTTCTGGTGCCGCTACCTGTGCCCGCTGGGTGCGGTGCTCTCGGTGGTCGGCAGGTTCAGCCTGCTGCGCATCCGCAGGTCCCCGTCCGCCTGCACGGACTGCACCCTGTGCGACAAGCCCTGCCCGGTGGGTATCGAGCCGAGCAAGGCCAAGCCCTTTGTGAGCCCGGACTGCATCGGTTGCATGGACTGCGTGGCCACCTGTCCGGTGCGCGGCGCACTCACCCTGGACTCCATCGTGCCGCTGGGACTGCCGAACCGGATCCGCAAAGAGGACCTGACCGCACCGTCGCGCCGCGAGCACGCTTCCACAAGCAAGGAGAACTGACCATGAAGGTGTCGTTGTGGGTGACTCCCGTTGTCTCTGCTGTGGTGCTCTTCGGGTCGATCGGTGTCGCCACCATCAGCGGCGACTGGGTGACGGGAGGGCGCGAACAGGTCGCACAGAAGGCCCAGCTGACCGTCGATGACGTCAAGGGGTGGATGACCCTCCAGCAGGCAGCGGACGGACTGGGTATCCCGGTCGCCACCGTGATCGGGCTCATCGACCCAGCCGATGCAGCCGGCCTCGGGCCGGCCACGGTGTTCAAGGATGTCGAGGCCAGGATTCCCGGGTTCGAACTCACCACCTTTCGTGCGCAACTGCGGGAGTACCTCGCCACCGGTTCGGCTCCGGCCACCACGTCGGGAGCATCAGCGACTCGGCGGTGATGTGGCGTGGTGAGTGGGCTCTCGGGCAGGATGCACCCGCCAGTGACCAGCCACGATGTCACCTGAACGGATGGGCCGATCGTGAGCCCGCCCGACGGCAACCGCGCGTCCGCGCAGCCGTCACCCTGGTCCATGCTCGTCCAGGTGCTCTACATCGGCACGATCGGCTACGGCGGGCCGACGGCGCTCACCTCTGGGTGCCCTTGTCGTGGCCCTCCTCCTTTCCGCGACCCTCTCGCTGGGCGCGGCCGTGTTCACCGGAGGCCGCACTCGTGTACTGCTCGGCCTCCTGATCGCCCTGTTCTGGCGGCTGGGTTCCGGCCGCGTCCCCGCTCCGGTCGGCGGCCCGGTCGAGCGAAGTCCAGCGGTTTCGTGCCCCTGGTCGCTGCCGGGGTCCTCATCGCGGGAGCGCTGGTGGGCCCGGACACACGGACCCTGTTTCTCGACTTCTTCCAGGTCGGACTGTTGGCCTTCGGGGGCGGGTTCGCATCCGTCGCCTTGCTCCAGCATGTGGTGGTCGACCAGATGCACTGGCTCACTTCCACGCAATTCCGCGACGGGATTGCCCTTGGGCAGGTCACTCCGGGGCGGTGCTGATCCAACTGGCAGATGTGGCTGATCTTCACTGTCAGCTTCGTGCTCGTGTGGTGGTTCACACGGAGCGCCGGCTGGGCGATCATCGGCACCGTCATCTTCGCGCTGTTGTTCATCGGCGCGTGATCAGCGGGCCCGGCGCGACGGATCAATTGAAGGAGCGGCCGGACAATCGTCCGGCCGCCCGCAATCATTCAGCTCTTTGCCACCCGCGGCTTCGTGGTGAACCCGAAGGGCGCATACAGCGGGCAGAACCCGACTGCAGACGTGACGAGCATCACCGCAGCGAGGACGAGCAGGATGATGCCGCCGACCGAACCGAAACCGGCCATCCAGGCGCCAACGGCCAGGAGGACGGCGAGGACGACCCGAACGATGCGGTCGGTGTTGCCGATGTTCTGCTTCATGTTCTTCTCTCTTCCGAGATTGGTGTGGATCGTGGCCACGGAGCTCTCCGCGGTTCTCTGATGGCTAGCCGCAGGCGGAGGTACCCGAGACCCGCTGCACCAGGCCGAGGCTCAGGATCCCGAGAGCGAGGACTCCGCCGAGCGGACCTGTCGCCTGGTGCAGCAGGATGCCGGCGCCCGGCACGAGCAGGCCGGCCATCACAGCGCACGAGGACCCCACAGCTCGGCCGGCGCCGCGCAGCGGCAGGTAGGTGGTGAGGATCAAGGCCGCGACAAGGGACATGGTGCCGGTGAGAAGATTCCACACCGGGTCGACGAAGCCGGAGCCGAGTGCTGCGTTGTACGCAAGGAACAGGAGCGGGCTCGTCATGACCATTGCCACGGTGTGTCGGGGCAGCCAGCCCTTCCGGAGAGCCGTGAATCCTGGCTGGCGGACGCGGGCGACCGCCCGGGCTGTCGGAATCCGTCCGCCCGGCCCGAACAGTGGAGGCTGATCGACCTCTGGCGGCATCACACGCCGGCGCTCTGCCGGGTAGCGAGCTCGGCGCGGATCGCGTCCATGTCGAGTCCGTTGACTTCCTCGATGAGACGGTCCAGGTCGGCGGCGCGCAATGCCCCTGGCTGGCTGTAGACAAGGATGCCGTCGCGGAAAGCCATCAAGGTCGGAATGGAGCTGATGTGTGCGGCTTGGGCGAGCGCCCTCTCCGCCTCCGTGTCGACCTTTCCGAACACAACGCCCTCGTGCTTTTTGGACGCTGCTTCGAAGGTCGGGGCGAACGAGCGGCACGGCCCACACCAGGCCGCCCAGAAGTCCACGAGGACGATCGGGCTGCCGGTGACCGTGGACTCGAAGTCCGCTGAGGTGAGGTTCTGGGTGGACATGACTACTCCTTCTGGTTCTTGCTCAGTTGGTGACGACCTGGCCGCCTGACGACTGCCAGGCGGTGATCCCGCCGGCAAGGTCGAAGAGGTGGCTGAATCCGGCCTGGCCCATCGCTGCCATTGCCGCCTTGGAGCGGTTTCCGCTGTGGCAGTAGATCGCGTAGTTCTTGGCCGGGTCCAGGGTCGCGGCGCCCTGGGCGAAGTCCGCCGACTGGATGTCGAGGTTCACTGCACCTGTGATGTGACCGGACGCGAACTCCGACGCGGTCCGCACATCCAGCAGGATCGTGTTCGGCAGTTTTGCCGCAGCCGCGAAGTCGGCCGGCGAGAGACTTGCACCGGTCGCCGGGACCGCTGCCGCCGTGGGGCCGGAGGTTGCACTGACCGTCGCGCTGGAGCAACCTCCCAGGAGAACGGTCGCGGCCACCAGCGCCGCGGCCACGCCCGCGCGCATCACCGGCCGAAGATCCTGAACAGCCCGGACGTCGACTTCACCGTCGGCTGCGGGGCCTGTGAAGCACCCGAGTGCCCTCCGCACCACTGGCCGGCCGGGACCCGTGCCTTGACGGAGGCAACATGCTGGCCACAGCCAGTCCACGTGGTCTTGCCGCAGGTCCTGCAAGTTGTGGGGCTACACATCCGGAATCTCCTTCATCGTTGTTGTTGAGAACACTATACCCCCTGGGGTATACGATTGCGAATCGGGAGGCCGAATTTCCCGGTGCTCCTGGTGCCCGTTCCGTGAGGCTTGTGTGAAGCCTTGCCGCCACCTCATCCTCGGGCTCCGAACCTGCGGTTCGCAGCCGTACGCTGAACCGGAACAGGAGGTATTCGTGGCGTATCGGGTGCTTGTCGTCGACGACGAGCCGCAGATCAGGACGGTCCTTCGTGCCTATCTGGAGGCGGAAGGGTTCGAGGTCGCTGAGGTGGGGACGGGTGCTGACACACTGCGCGAGCTCACGCGTACCGGGAGCCGGCCGTTCGACGTCGTCTTGCTCGACATCGGGCTGCCCGACCTCGGTGGGCTGGATGTCCTCCAGAAGATCCGCGCCACCTCCGAGGTGTACGTGATCCTGGTCACGGCACGCTCCGAAGAAGTCGACAAACTGATCGGACTGAGCGTCGGCGCCGACGACTACATCACCAAGCCGTTCAGCCCGCGGGAGGTTGTCGCCCGGGTCAAGACGGTGCTCCGCCGCAACGCTCGCGCAGAGGTGACCGATGCGCAGGCGATCGACGCTTCCCTGGTCTTCGACGGCTTGGTGATCGACCGGGAGCGACGCGAGATCACCGTTGCCGCCGGTCCGGTCACGCTGTCGGCGCTCGAGTTCGACCTCCTGCTCGCCCTGGCCTCAGCCCCGGGGCGGGTGTTCTCCCGGGCCCAACTGCTGGAGAACGTATGGGGCTACGACTTCTACGGTGACGAGCGGGTGGTGGACGTGCACATCCGGGGTATGCGGGCCGCCCTCGGGGACGACGCGTCGAACCCGCAGATCATCGGGACCGTTCGGGGCGTCGGCTACAAGTTCCTCAAGAAGGCGTCAGCATGAACCGGTTGTCGGTCCGCCTGGTCCTCTCTCACGTCCTCGTTGCCGTCCTCGGCGCCTTGGCCACCTTCGTCATCGTCCGCCAGCTCGCCCCCGCGCTGTTCGACGAGACCCTGCGCGCGCAAGGCGGGGGTCCGCGCGGGCCTGGGCAGGGGATGGGCCAGAATGCCGGTCTGCGCGAGCAGTTCGCGACGGCTGTGGATCAGGCTCTACTGATCGGGGCTCTGGTTGGCGCAGCCGTTGCGGCGATCTTCGGGATTCTTGCCGCCTGGCGGCTGATCCGTCCGCTGGGGCGCCTCCGCAGCGCTACGCGCCGGATCGCTGATGGTGACTACGACACCACGGTGGTCGTCCCGAAGGAGGCCGAGTTGGCTGACCTCGCCAACGACGTCAACAGCCTGGGCCGCACTCTGGCCGAGACCGAGGCGCGCCGACTCAGGCTCCTTGGCGAGGTCGCACACGAGATGCGGACTCCGCTCACGGTCATCGATGGATACGTCGAGGGGATGATCGACAAGGTGTTGCCCACCGACACCGAGTCTCTGGGGCACGTGGGGGAAGAGAGCAGGAGATTGCGTCGCCTCGCCGATGACTTGTCCGCGCTGTCCCGCGCGGAGGAGGGCAGGCTCCAACTTGTGACTCGGCGTGTCGACATCAGGCAGGTGGTGAGCTCCGCGGCAGAGCGGTTGCGTCCGCAGGTCCAGGACGCCGGGCTCACGCTGCGAGTGGCTGCCGGTCCCGGTCCGCTCATGGTCGATGCTGACGCCGACAGAATAGGCCAGGTCGTGACCAACCTGGTCGGCAATGCGATCCGTGCCACGCCGTCCGGCGGCACGGTGACCGTGACCTGTGTCCAGTCCGGTTCGTGGGTGGATGTCGCTGTTGCCGACACCGGTGTTGGCCTGGCACCGGCGGATCTGAAGCAGGTGTTCGAACGTTTCTATCGCGTGCGCGCACGAACCAACACGGCCAACGATTCCGGCACCGGGATCGGGCTGACCATCTCCAGGGGCATCATCCTGGCCCACGGCGGAGACGTGACCGCAGCGAGTCAGGGCCTGGGCAGGGGCGCCACCTTCACGGCGCGGCTTCCGCTTGGGGCGGTCATTTCGACCTGAGTGCCTCCGCGGGTTCAAGATGGGGGCGTGACGTTGTTCATCCCGAGCCCATCGATCAGCAGCTTCCAGATCGGACCGCTGACCATTCACTTCTATGCCCTGTGCCTGCTCACGGGCATCATCGTCGCCTGGATCATCGGCCTTCGCCGCTGGAAGGCGCGAGGTGGCCAGCAGGACAGCTTCGAGAAGATCCTCCTCTGGGCCATTCCGCTGGGCGTCGTCGGAGCCCGCATTTATCATGTTCTCACCCACCTCGGTGACTACTTCGCTCCCGGCATCAACCCGTGGAGCGCGCTCTTCATCTGGGAGGGCGGCATCGCAATCTACGGAGCGATCGGTGCCGGCGCCCTTGTGGGCTGGCTGGTGGCTCGCAGGGAGAAGGTGGCCTTCGCAGCATTCGCCGACGCCCTCGCCCCCGGGATCGCGATCGGCCAGGCCTTCGGCCGCTTCGGCAACTGGTTCAACCAGGAGCTGTACGGCATGCCGACCGACCTGCCCTGGGGGCTGGAGATCGATCCGGCCCACAGGGTTCCCGGCTTCGAGCAGTACGCCACCTTCCACCCGACCTTCGCCTACGAGTCGATCTGGAACGTCCTCGTGGCCCTGATCCTGCTGTGGGCAGACCGGAAGTTCACGCTCGGCCGCGGCAAGGTGTTCGCGCTCTACATCGCTTTGTACGGCTTCGGACGAACCTTCACCGAGCACATCCGGCTCGACTTCTCCTACGACACCTTCGGCCCGATCCGCTTCAACGAAGCTGTGGCGATGCTCATCTGCGTGATCGGGATCGCCCTGTTCGCCTGGCTGAACAAGTACCGCCCCGGCCGCGAGGCCGTAGTCCAGTTCTGAGCGGCCGAGGGTCCTGCCCACCGGTGGGCAGGTGGCCGTGAAGCACCCGGGTTCGGTTCTACGATGAGCGAAACCGACCGGGCAGAAGCGACTGATGACACTTGAGGATCTGAGGACTGGCGGCAGCGTGCTGCCGATGACGAGATGGGGCAATCCCGTCATGCATGCGCGGACGCGCCCGGTCACCGTCTTCGACGAGGAACTTCACACCCTTGTGCGTGACATGTTCGCCACCATGGAGGCATCTCAGGGGGTAGGGCTGGCCGCCACGCAGGTCGGACTCGACCTTGCGGTGTTCACCTATGGCTGTCCCGACGACAACGATGTCGTCCGCTTCGGCGCGGTCTGCAACCCCGTCGTCACTCTCCCCGAGGGCAGGGAACGCCGATTCGACGTTTCTGCGGAGGGATGCCTTTCCCTGCCGGGGGCGTTCCAGCCGCTGGGCCGGCCAGACCTGGCGGTGTGTACCGGGGTGGATCCCTTCGGCCGTCCGGTGACGGTGTCCGGAACGGGACTGCTGGCCCGCTGCCTGCAGCACGAGACCGACCACCTCAACGGCATCGTCTTCGGCGACCGGCTCTCGAGCAGGGCGCGCCGCGACCTGTACGAGCAGCATCGTTCGACCGCGCACCTCTACCCCGACGACTGGCCTCGCCATTCCCGGATGGTTCCCCCGTCCACCGACCCCGGGATGTAGCCCGAAGGTCACGTCGTGGTGACTCGCCAACTCCCTGGCCAGGAGCTTGTCGAAGAATGCTTCGCCGGCGTTGTGCGACTCGCGACCTCGACACGTTCGTCGATGAGCTGCGCTCACCGGGTCAACGGCGCGAGGAGTTCCTTGACCTGTGCCGCGGTGGGGACGCGTCCGGCAAGGACCACCTGTTCGTCGACGACGAGGCCGGGGGTGCGCATGATGCCGTAGGAGGCGATGTCGGCGTAGTCGGTCACCTTCTCGAACGTGGCATCGATGCCCAGGTCCGAGACAGCCTGCTTGGCGGCCTTCTCGAGGTTGATGCAATTGGCGCAGCCGGAGCCGAGGATCTTGATGTTCACTGTGGTGCTTTCTGGTTGAGGTTCACAGGATGGCGTTGAACAGGTAGCCGACGGCGATGATGCCGATGGCGGTGACGGAGACGAAGACGGCGATCAGCTTGGGCTTGAGGACGCGGCGCAGCAGGATCATCTCGGGCAGGCTGAGGGCGACGGTGGCCATCATGAAGGCGAGCAGGGTGCCCATCGGCATGCCCTTGGCGTACAGCGCGTCGACCAGCGGCAGGATGCCGGCGGCGTTGGAGTACAGCGGAACACCGAGCGCAACGGCGATCAGGACCGCGAACGGGTTGTCCGGGCCCGCGTAGGTGGCGAAGAAGTCCTCGGGAGCCCAGCCGTGGATGGCCGCGCCGAGACCGATGCCGATCAGCAGGTAGGGCCAGATCTTGCGAAGGATCGAGCCGACCTCCTCGACGCCCATCTGGATCCGGTCGTCCCAGGTGAGGCCGGAAGTGGAGTCGATGACCTGACCGCGCAACCTGGTTTCGAAGACAAAGGGCTCAACCCAGCGCTCGAGCTTGAGCCGACCGATGGCGTAGCCGGCCACGATCGCGATGATGAGCCCGGCGGCGACGTACATCAGGGTGGGACCGATCCCGAACAGGCCCAGCAGCAGGGCGATCGCGACCTCGTTCACCAGCGGGCTGGCGATCAGGAAGCTCATCGTGACCCCGAGCGGGATTCCGGAGGCGACGAAGCCGATGAACGCGGGAACGGCGCTGCAGGAACAGAACGGGGTCACCACGCCGAGCGATGCCGCAAGCACGTTTCCAACCCCTTCCCGTTTTCCGCCGAGCAGGGCACGGGTGCGTTCGATGCTCATGAAGGAGCGCAGGACGGTGACGAGGAAGATGATCCCGGCCAGGAGCAGGACGATCTTGACCGTGTCGAGGAAGAAGAACTGCACCCCGCTGCCCAGCCGGGAGGCGAGGTCGAGCCCGAACACGCCACCGATCAGCCAGTTCCAGAACGGCTCGTTCAGCAGGTACAGCGCCCACCAGATCGCGGTGGCGAGAAGTAGGCCGCCCCAGCGATTGACGGACTGGCGTCGCGTCCGGGAATGGGTGGTTGAGCTCATTTGACCAGCGCCAGTTGGCGTCGAATCGATGCAGGATCGGGCAGCGCGGCGTGGAGGCGCTCGAGGGCCCCTTCTGTGAGGGAGTAGTCGATCCAGCGCCCCCTGCGCGCGCCTCCGATCAGCCCGGCCTCCCGCAGCACCTTGAGGTGGTAGCTGAGCAGGTTGGCGGGTATCGGCGGGTCGGGCTGGAGGTTGCAGACGCAGCGCGTCCGCCCGACCAGGAGGTTGAGCAGTTGCAGCCGGATGGGGTCCGCGACTGCGGTGAGCAAGGCCGCGTGGGACTCCAACGATTCAGCCATTCTTGAATCAACCATGATTGAAGTGTCGTCCCTGGGGACGTCACTCGTCAAGCCGGTTTCGGCCCCTGGTGCGACCACGTACGGGCAGGATGGGGGCATGGCCATGATTCCCGAGCGTCGTCGGCTCAATCCGATCGTCCGGTTCGGAGTTGCTGTGTCCGAACGAGTCACGGGCCGTCGAATGGAACCGGCGCGCCTGCTCGCCTGGTATCCGCGTGCCGCGCTCGGTTCCGGCGTCCTTGAGTCGCTGGTCGCCCATCGCGAGCCGTCGAAGCGCCTCCTGAAGCTGGTGCGGGTGACGGCCTCATTGACCGCGTCGTGCCCGTTCTGCGTCGACATGAACAGTTTTGGAGCTGCGTCCGCCGGGGTCGCCGAGGCCGAGCTCGCTGCTCTCCAGCGGGGGACCGAGAGCGACCTCGCCACGCTGACCCCGAGGGAGCGGGCGGCGATCGCCTACGCGCGGGCGATCTCCTCGACTCCGCTCGTCTTCGAGGATGAGCTTCGTGTCGAGGTCTCCCGCCTGTTCAGCGAGCGCGAAATCGTGATCCTTGCAACGACGGCGGCCCAGGTGAACTACTGGGCCCGCACGATCCAGGCGCTCGGGATCCAGCCAGCCGGCTTCTGCGAGATCCCCATTGGTTGAGCCCGGGATCCGGCGAGGCGTCGGGGTGCCGATCGGACCCCGGTCAGGCGACCAGCCCGGGTGCGCCGTTCGTGGACACCAGGGCTCCGCCGGCGTCACGCCACGCACCCATTCCTCCGGCAACCGCGTAGGCCTCGACTCCGCGAGTGCGAAGCAGCCGGACCGCCGTGTGGGCACGATTGCCGCTTCGGCACAGCACGACGACCTGTTGTGCCGTCCAGCGAGGGGTTCGGGCAATCGGGAGGTCGGGAAGCGGGACGTGCCGAGCCTGTGGGGCGTGGCCCTCGGTCCACTCCCACAGATCGCGCACGTCGAGTACGTCCGCACCGCCTGAGACGAGTCGCAGGGCCTGTTCGGCTGAGACCTCGGGAGCAGCACTGGTGGTCATCGGCATCCTTCGCGTCATGGTGCCCACGGCCGGACACCTTTCGATATTATACCCCCGGGGGTATGGTGGGCCCGCAGAGAGGAGACCAGGTGACCTCGAGGACCGAACAGCCGGACGGGACGTCGATCGCGCTTCGCCGGAGGGATTCCGGTGCCGGCGGCATCTGGTCCTCCGTTGCGTCGTGGCCCCGACGGCGATGGGGCGTTGTCACCGTGGCGACGATCGGGACCCTTGTGCTGGTGGGCCTGTCGACGGCGATGATTCCCAACCCGGTGTTCGGACGTGCCGTCCCGACGACGTGGTGGGCATGGCCTGCGCTGATCGTGACAAGCACCTTGAGTGGCCTCCTCGCCGCGACCTATGTCCGCGGTCCGAACGGGCATGGGCCGGCCTCGCGGACCGGGCTTGCAGGAGGTCTGCTGAGCTACTTCGCTGTGGGCTGTCCGGTGTGCAACAAGCTGGCCCTCCTCGCCCTGGGTTACTCCGGGGCGCTGACCTGGTTCGCACCCGTCCAGCCCGTGCTCGCGGTCGTGGGCGTCGTCCTTCTCGGCTACGCCCTGCGGGTGCGGCTCAAGGGCGAGATCGCGTGCCCGGTGCCGATGGATCGAACGTGAGCACCCCCGCGTCCGTCGAAGCCCGGCTGCAGGCCCAGCTGATGGAAGCAGGGGAGCGACTGCAGCGTCGCAGCGGTGGCGCAGCCCTGTGCGCACCGACCCCGGGATGCGTTGCAGCCACCAGCCTGAAGTACGCAGAAGGGCAATGGGCAGCGCTGCGCGAGGTGCAGCGATCCCTTCGCGGGGGCACGGACCCCGCAACAGCCCTGGCAACGGTCGTGAACCAGTGGACCGAGGACCTTGCCCACAGAAGGTCCCAGGGGGCTGGTGAGGAATGGATCTGGTATCGGGCCGGTGGGCTGGACGCCATGGAGCAGCTGGCAGACTCCCTCACCCGTGGTGCGCACCTTGGTCAGGCATCGCCCGGTGCCAGCGATGTCCGGCTGAACGGCCCGGCAGCGACATCGTCATGCCGCCCCAACCCATGCCGCCGTAACCCATCATCGCGAAGCCTCCAGGCTCATGACGGTGACCTCATGGCCATCCGTTATCCCGAGCTTCGCAGGCGCTCGTAACCATCACCCCGCGCCGAATGTAAAGAGCAGCCAAAGCTCGCGGTGGAGCTGTTCGGTTCGTGGTCGTGGCCAGCTGATGGTCATGCCGAGCGGGCACCGAGGCAACCAGCTCCTCGTCGCCGGCGGAGGTCAGCGCCGGAGGCTGGCGCACCCGACGAACTGCTCGGACCGGCCGGCTTCTAGAGTTCGCGCCGGACGTCCGAGGAGAGGTGCAACGTGAGACCCTGGCCGACCGCCTCCATGAACACCTCATAGTGCATCCGGTCTCCATCGACCCTCAGCCGGCGGACGATCCGGTCGACCCGCTTCGCAGTGGGCGTGTTCTGCACGGAGGAGTCGGTCTCCAGCACCATGGCGCCGTCCTCATCTGTCCGGCAGGTGCCGGACCCTCGTTCGGCCTGCCCGGTGGGGAGGGCGATCACCACCTCGACGGCATCGGGGCTGGGCATCCGCCAGTAGCCCGTCTCGGTGTGCCGGGGTTCGCCGTTGATCCAGGTCCGCTGGACGAAGTGCAGGAACGGCTTTCCGGTGTCGTTGAAGGTGATCTCATCGGTGTAAGCGAAGTCGGCGATGGTCGGGTAGCAGCCGACGCCATCACCGCGCCAGGTGCCGACCAGGCGAGCCAGACGGGGGTCGAGTGCCATGCGCTCACTGTGCCAGAAAGGGAACCCAGCCATGTGAGGTTGGTGAGGATCCGGGCCTTTGGCGCGATCAACCCTGGGATGCCCGCGCAGAGTCATGGGCATTGGTCAACCGCGGGCACCGGAGGGACACGGTGACGTCCGTAGGCCAGCCGAACCGGGGTCGCAGTCAGTTGACCTGCCTTGCGACGTCGGCGCCGTCGTCCGAGCCTGTCCATGACTTGACCTTGGCACCGGTGCCGTCGACCTGCACGAAGGTGTTGGGCTTGGTGACCCCGTACTTCTGGGCCAACTCGGGCATGCTGGGAAGGTCCACTCTGAACACCGTCAATCCCGCGGGTACTCCCTTGCTGAGTAGGGCGGCGTCGGCGGCGGCACATTTCGGGCAGTCAGCCTGGTAGAAGAAGTAGACCTGAGTGGTCCCGGCCAACTGGTGGAGCCGTTCCGGGTCGCAGGTTCCAAAATCGAGGTAGGCACCTTTCGTGGTAGGGCTCGCCGGGGTGCTGGCGGCGACAATGCTGGAGACCGGATTTTGCGGCGGCGCGGCGGGTGCCACGGCACAGCCCCCGACGGCGAGTCCAGCGACCATCAGCCATCCAAGGTGCGCGCGAGGCACTCTCACGCTGGCAAGCCTACGGACATTCACAAGGGCGGGCTGGCCCGAGTTCCCCCAGCGCCCTAGCATCACCCCGGTGAGTATCTCGAAGGTCCAGCTGTTCTCCGTTCCGGTGAGCGACCCGGAAACGGCCCGGAGTTTCTATGTCGACGTCCTCGGCTTCGAACTGGTCCGTGAAATGCAGATGGCACCAGACCAGCGCTGGGTACAGGTCCGGCCCCGTGGGGCAGAGACCTCGATCACGCTGGTCACGTGGTTCCCGAGCATGCCTGCCGGCTCCCTGACCGGTTTGGTCCTTGAGACCGACGACCTGGACTCAGAGATCCTTCGCCTGGAGAGTGCCGGGGTGGTCTTCGATGACGCTGTCAGCGACCAGCCGTGGGGACGCTCGATCGTGCTCGCCGACCCTGATGGAAACCGGCTCATCCTGCAGACCACCACCGCTCAGGGTTGAAACGAGGGGATGCGCCGACGCGAAGCTGCCTCTACGAAATCCCGCCCACGGGATGCTGGGGGCGACATCGACCACTCCCTGCGTGGTGCTTGTCACCCCTTTGGGGACTTCGGGAACCGCGAACGCCTACCTAAAGTCGAATTGACCTCTTCCTGGGTTCCGCCGACCCAGGGGGCGCGACACATCGAGTCACGAGTCTTTCGGGGGGGCGCTCGTCCGATGGGTCGTGGCTGGCTGGAACCTTGTGGCTGATTCAGCGAGCAAGGCGACCACCAGCAGGTCAGGCGGCACGGTCGGCCGACGCGATGGCGATCTCAACTGGGCGTGGTGACCGGCACGAGGCTCTCGCTCCAAACACACGCGCCGTTTCGGGCTCGTGCTGCACCCGGACCTGAGACCAGAGAAGCCCTGCCTAGCGTTTCAGCTAGTCAGGGCCATCTCTGTGTGAAGCTCCCCCGCCTGGACTCGAACCAACGCGCGGGGCAGCCTTCCCCATCTGGACCACCCCTAGTCAATCATGCGTTGACTAGGGATGTAACCGTCCAGATACGCGACATCCGCGATTGCAGGAGTGCGCAGAAACAGGCGGAATTCGGCTATGGTGGTGCATGTATGGTGCACGACAGGTTCGGGGAAGGGACGCTAGAAATGGCACGGCGGCGCGGGTTCGGCAAGCTCCGCGGGCTGCCGTCCGGTAGGTATCAGGCTAGCTACGTCGGACCGGATCTGCGCCGTCACAACGCGCCCACGACCTTCGAGACCAAGCTCGACGCGGAGGGCTGGTTGCGTGACGAGTACCGCATGATCGAACGCGACGAGTGGACCGCGCCGGTCGCGCGATCGCGGACGAAGTACCGACCGGGCTCGACCTTGAGCGACTTCGCCCCCGGGTGGCTCGAGGCCCACAAACGCAGCGACGGACAGCCACTCAAGGAACGCACCCGGGAGCACTACGGGAAGCTGCTGAATCGACGCATCCTCCCGCACCTCGGCGAGCTACCCATGCGGTCGATCACCGAGGATCGGTTGACCCAGTGGCTCGACCGCGAACTCCCACGAGACACGCCAGTAGCAAACGCCCACGCGTACGCCCTGTGCAGCGAGATTCTTCGGGCCGCGGCGCGCAAGGACCCGATGATCAAGCTTCCGATGGTGGCCGGCGCGTCCAAGGCGAAGACGACGCACAAGGCTGACCCCGCATCGCTCGAGGAGCTGACCGTGATCGTCGACAACATGCCCGAGCGGCACCGGCTCGCTGTACTGCTGATGGCATGGTGCGCATTGCGGTTCGGGGAGGTGACGGAACTGCGTCGCCGAGATCTGGTCCTCAGCGGCGACAACCCGCGGATCAAGGTTCGCCGAGCAGTGGTTCTCGTCGGCGGACGACGCATGGTGACCACGCCGAAGAGCGAAGCCGGCGATCGGGACGTCACGATTCCGCCGCACCTCCTGGACCCAATTCGGCGGCACCTGGACCAGTTCACAGAGTCCGGGCCGGACGGCCTCCTCTTCACCGCCGAACACGGTGGGCATCTTGCGCTGACAAGTCTGAACGGTAAGCCGGCGCGGCGGCGCCGAATCAAGGGCCGCATGGTCAACGAGTCGGCCTCGGGCTTCTGCAAAGCCCGGGAGGCCGCCGGGCGACCTGACCTTCACATCCACGACTTGAGGCACACCGGAGCCGTCCTGGCGGCCCAGGTGGGTGCCACCCTGCCTGAACTGATGGAGCGACTGGGGCACTCGACTCCGGCCGCGGCCATGCGCTACCAGCATGTTGCTCGCGGCCGGGCTCGGGCCGTGGCGGATGCACTCTCGGTCATCGCGACTGCGAACCAGTAATCAGCTGGGCCCTGCGGTCACGCAGGGATCTCGTGGAACAGCCTTGACAGGTCCTGTGCTCGGACCCGGATGATTCGGCGCCCGCATCGAAAAGCAGGCAGATCTCCCGAGGCGACTCGCCGCCGGATGGTGTCGGTGCTGACGCCGTAGAGAACCGCGGCCTGCTGAAGAGAGAGCCACTGCGGCTCGACCTGCCTGCGGGTTGAGCTCTTGCTGCGGGTGGCCATGGTTGGTTCCTCTCGGTGATTCGGTCAGATGCTGATGCCGCGACTGGGTCCGGACATCCTGGGTGGTTCCTGGTGTGGTGCTCGGCGCGGGGGTTGCTGCGCCATCTCCCATTGGTGGTAGCGCAGGTCGGCTTGCTTGCGGAGTGCGGTGATGCGGTAGCCGAGCGCGTCGGAAGGGTGTTCGTCGGGCAGGCTGCCTTCGCGGACGGCGGCCTCGAGGAGGTGCTGGACGTCGCTGCGCTTCTCGTCGAGCTGGGCGAGGCGGGCGGCGAGGACGGGGAGCGCGGGATCGCCCGCGACGGCGGGTGCGGCCTGGATGATCCGGGGCACCCATTCGCGGATTCCCGCTTGCGCGGTCTCAAGTTCGTGGTCGAGCTTTCGCTGGTGCCGTGCCTCGGCCGGGGTCTGAACGGCGGGCCCGGTGGGCCGCAGGTCGGTGTCGGGGATTTGGTGGGCGGCTCGCCACTGGTGGATGTCAGCTACCAGATCGGGGTCGAGCCCGGGCAGGTTCGCTGTCCACCGATGCGCCTCGGTTCCTGCCGCCTGGCGGACTTCGTCGCCGAGTTGGTAGGTGAGTGCGAACCGGGCGGACAGGTACGCCTTCCACTCGGCGTGGTCGAGAAGCGTGCCGGGGATGCCCGGGAGCCAGGGGAGTGGTCCTCGGGTCCTCCCGGCGGACGCTTGGGTCGGGTCGAGGCGCCAGGTAAGCACAGCGGCCGGATCACGAGCGTCGTCGAGGCCGCCGAATGCGACGGCTTGGCTGAGGATGCTGTCGGGGTTGTGTCCGTTGGCTGCCCACAGCAGGAGGGTGCTGCGGAGCGCGGGCCAGGCATCAGCATCGGTGAGTCGGAGCTGCTCGCCGGCGGCGTCAATGGCCATCTTGGTGTGGTCGGGCACGACCTGTTCGGCGGCGAACCTGATCGCGTCCAGATAGCAGGCGGTTGCCGGTGCAAGCAGCAGTGTTGGGTCGTCGGCTTGCCGGATGAGGGTGGTCGCGGAGGCGGGCTGTTGGTCGCGTCGGATGATCTGTTCGAGCATCTCGACGGCGGTAGCCGGTTCGACGAGGTCGCGGGCAAGCGGAGCCAGGTGGGCGTCGCCAGTGCCGACTTGGAGCCAGGCGTGGTTGGCGCGACGGCCGCGGGTGAGCATGGTGTAGGCGAGTTGCCGGGACTCCTCGCCGGTGAGTAGGCCGTGGCAGGTGTCGGCGGTGACGCCTTGGGCGGCGTGGATGGTGGTGGCGTAGCCGAGTTCGACGGACTCGGCGACGTAGTTGGCGGGCAGGGTGAGCCGGTTGTGGTTGCGGAGGTGTTGGACGTCGATCGAGCCGTCCCGGTGAACGTGGGTGACGGTCCAGCGGTCGCCGTTGCGGACCCAGGCGAGTTCGCCAGCGGTGAGCGTGCGGTCGTTGCGCCGACTGAGGACGACGTCTCCGGCGGAGGCGTGGTTGCCGTCGGCGAGGAGAGTTTCGCGCCCGGGCCAGCGGTTGCCGAGGCGGGCGGTGCGGGCGGCGGCGTTGAGTTGGGCGACCTGGTAGACGGGTGGGGGCGAGCATGAGCGCGTCCAGCCCTTCAGCTCGGTCAGCCCGCCAGGCAGCGAGCAGGTCATGGGTGACGTTGTCGGGGTCGACCGACGTGGATGCGCTGGTGGTCGAGGTAGTAGCCGAGCGCTTCGGTGTTGCCGGTGCGGAGAGCCAGGCTGGCCTCGGCTTCGGCGGGGTCGTCGAAGCGGAGCACTTGGTCGAGGTGGACGGCGCCGCAGCTGGTGGCGATGTCGCGCAGGACGCCGCCGGCGCCGATCGCGCCGAGTTGTTGGTCGTCGCCGACCAATCGGATGGAGGCTCCTTGGTCGAGGCACCAGCCGACCAGGTGGTCCAGAGTGAGGGTGTCGGCCATCCCGGCTTCGTCGATGATCACCAGCGTGTCCGGCCCGACCCGGTCGGCGAGGATGTCGCCGTGGTTGATGGCCCACACCAGTTTGGCGAGGTTGTCGGCCATGGCGCCCTCACCGAGCTGGGTGCGTAACTGTTCGGCTGCTGCGGCGGAGGGTGCGAGGCCAAGGATGGTGCCGCCGCTGTTGGTCCAGGCGGTGGCCAAGGTTCGCATTGCGGTGGTCTTGCCGGTGCCGGCCGGCGCGATCGCGAGCTGGAGCCGCATCCCGGAGCCGGCCATGGCCTGGACGAGGGATTGCTGGCCCGGGTTGAGCGGTTGCTTGTTGGCCATCGACTGCAGCACGGCGAGGGTGATCGAGTTCTGGTCGGCGACCCGGCCACCTCGCCGTCCCGCGGCGGCGACGATGCGGGCTTCGGCGCGCAGTATCCGCATCGAGGTGTAGCGAGTCGCGCCGGGCTCCTCGTATGCCGGGGTGCCGTCTGGGCGCAGGAGCAGATCGGGTTCGACCGGGAAGCTGCGGGTGGTGCGGATCGGCACTGACACTCCTTCGGACAGGGCTTCGGCGGTGACCCGCTTCACCACATCTCGAAGCTGGCTGTGGGGGACGTTCGCGGCCGTGGCTTGCCGGAACGATTCGGAGCGGACATTCCAGGGCGTCCAGGACGACTTCTCCGACTCGACCACGGAGATCACCGTCCGGGCGGTGCGGGCGACCCAGCGCTCGTCGACCGTGGTCACAGGCATGGTCGGGCGGTGGGTGACCGCGTGCAGCATCCGGCCGATCCCACCCGATCCGAGGACCTGTTCAGCTTCGGCCGTCCAGGTGGTGCGTTGTTCGTGCTCGCTGCGCGGCGCGTGCTTGTGCGGACGGGTGTCGAGCGTCGCCCGCTGGGCCAGTTCAAGTCGTTCGGCCGGAGTGGGCAGCCGTCCATACTCGGCCTCGAATGCGGCGACCAGCTCACCGGTCTTGCCAACCACCTGGCTCCGCCGGGTCGACCACCGTCTCGCGAGGGCGGGATCAACGCCGGCGATCTCGTATACGGGTCGCTTGCCGTCGCGCCCTGTCGGTGTCAGCACGAAACCGAGGTCGCGGAGCCTGCCGACGAGGCTGGCGGTGTAGGCCTCGGACAGGGTCACCTTCGCTGCGTACAGCACCTTCGCGTCGATCGCCAGCCAGTCCCCGGCCTCGGTCTGGACCTTGTTCGCGATCGCCACATGCGTGTGCAGGTCCGGGTCACCGGCCCGAGAGTCCCGGTGGACGAACCGGGCGGCGATTAGTCCTCGCACCGGCAGGTGACGGACGCCCTGATGCCCCTGCCGAGTGAACAACACCTCGCCCTCCAGGTAGGAGAGGGCGTCGCTGACGGCCGCATCATGCACCGCCCGGATCGACAACGCGAGTTGCCGATCGGCGACCGCCCACAAGGCCGACACGGTCTTGGGTGGGGAGAAGGTGGCATCGAACCCGGCTACCGCCACCCTCGGGTGGGAGGTGTTCTTCGCGATCAGATCCCGCAGATGCCGTGGCTCCGGCACCAAACCGGGATGTGCAACGGTGAACCACTCCCGCGCCAGCGTCGTCCGCTGCGCGGCCAGGACTCCCTTCGGCAAAGGCACACCGGCCGGCACCCCGTGCCGCCGTCGCCAGGTGGCGAGCCGGTCGGCGAGTTCGGCCTCAAACCGGCTCGGCTCTCGGGCGAACACCGAATAGGCCCGGCCCAGCTTGGCGCCGGTGGTCGGGTCGAGGCCGGCACCGAACAGCAGCCGCATCTGGGCTGCCGTCACCGGATCACCCTCGGCGAGGTCGACGCCGACCAGGCCGCGACCCCACCAGCAGCCAGGCTCCTCACCCCGGGTGAGGTAGTAGGCGTCCAAACGCTGGTAGTCCTTTCCGGTCGCGTCCAAGGCGGCCACATGCTGGGTCAGATACTCATATCCCGACCCAGCCGACAGCTTCTGCAATCCGATCGCCACGGCCTTTCACCTCCTTCCACGGGGGCACCGCCCACCTTCCTAGAAGCTTCTCGGCCACTCGCTTGTGGCCGCTCACTCACCTAAAGCCGTCGGACCCGTCCGATCCGGACAGCACGGCCCCGGGCTTCTTCGCCTCACCCCGAAACGAGGGATGTTCGGTGCGTCGAAGTGGAGCAGGACGGCGTTACCGAGAACGTTCCCCCTCCTCTCCGGAGCCCCTCCGCGACGACCGCCGCCCGGGGCATTGGTCCCAGTCACAGGCACGTTCCCCACGTTCCCCCTCTCGTTGTGACGAGGTTGTCCGGGCCTTCGATCAGGGCATCACAGCAACCTCCCCCCAGCCGGCGACAGAGGCAGCAGGGAACAACGTCGGCAGCCGGGTGAACGTCCTTGTCAGGGGCATCTCCCCCCAACCTCCCCCCGGAACTCACCGCTGGCATGTCCCGATCAACCAGGAGGGGTGAAACCCGTAGTCGGCCTCACCTCCCCCAACCTCCCCCCGAAGGACCTGCCGTGCCCGTTGTCCTCTGACTCGGCAGCGGCCGGGCGTTGCCCCAACCCAAAGTGACAACTATGGTTGTCAGGTGTGGAGATCGTGGACGACGCCCACAAGCACGGCCTCACCAACGACGACATCCGCCACGCCATCGAGCATGCGATCCGGGTCCACGCCATGGACGGCTACCTGCTCCTGGTCGGGCCCCGCCGCGACGGCCAACTGCTGGAGATCGGCTACAACCCCGCTGCGGATCGTGTCTTCCACGCCATGCCCGTCCGACCCAAGTACCTGTGAAAGGAGGTGAACCCGATGCGAACCGAAACCGAGATGCTCGACGAGCTCGAGAACGCCAACCATGGTGAGGGGCCAGACCCGATCGCCAGCTTCGACGGGGAAGCCCTCCAGGCCATTCTGGCCGCCGTCCGTGACCGCAACGCCGCTCAGGACCGGATCGACGTCGCCGTCGCCGAGGCCCGATCCCAAGGCGCCTCCTGGACCCTGATCGGCGCCATGCTCGGCGTCACCCGCCAAGCCGCGCTCAAGCGCTACAGCCGCGCCGCATAACCAGCACCCGGCTCTCACCCTCTCCCCGGCACCCACCCGATCCCCGTCCAGGGGCATCTACGCGGCCTGGACATCCACACGGACCTACCGAGCCGAGGAATCCAACCCGCAAGTAGACCCCCCCAAGAACTCCGATACACCCGGTGCATCTCGGGCTGAACGGCGGCTGCGAGTGGCTCGCTAGGTAACAGAGTTAGCCGCAAGAACCTTAGGGAAACAGCTCCTGGAGAGGACTTACCCCCAGAGCTTGCCCGCGGAGGAGCCTTGGGGCATCGGGGCCGGTGGTAGCAGCGGCTTGGGATCAGTGTGTCATCTTCGCGGCCGAGTGCGTCGTTCAGCCTGGATACGCCCGATCAGCCTGAGCGTCAGTTCGGTGGCGACCAGCACCAGCCAGGTGGCTGCTGTCAGGAACGCGAAACCGCCCAGCATGATTTCGCGGCCGGACGGGCCACGCTCCCACTCGTAGTGGACTTCCGGCCAGATGAAGAGGGCCGCCGCGGTCGCCACGGCCGCGATCGGGACCAGCACCCAGAAGGTCCACTGCGCACCAACTCGCGAAGCGCCACTGCCGCGCCGGGCAGCCACCATTGACACAACGGCTAAGGCGGGCCCGACAAACGGGATCAGGAGCTCAGGGCTCTCGCCGCTCACGTGCCCCTCCCATCACGTGACCCGGAACTCGTCACGACTAAACCGATCGTAGATGCTGTCGAGGCGCGTCGTGGTTTCGCGGCCGGTGGTGCGCTGACCCACGCTGAGCTTGCGAGGCGAAAGCGACACGGCCGGAGTCTTGGGTGCGGCAACGGACCGAGTTGTGGTGGGTGCATGCGAGGGCGCCTCTCTGGCTGTTTCGTCGCCGGCGCGCCACGTCTTCGCCCAGGACGGTGCCGTGTTGGGCGTCGATGAAAGCGGGATGGTGCACCCGGACAAGGGGACGAGTGCGACGGCAAGCCAGCACGACCACCGGGAGCCTTCACAGTAGAAAGGCTACCCAGCGGCCGTGCTGGCTGCTCCCCCGCGGCCCCGTCATGACACCCCTTAGTCGGCGGTTCGGCCCGCTCATGAAGCGACCTCTTGTGAGCGATGTCACGGCCGGTAGGTTGTGCGCTCGCCAGCCTGATCGGTGTAGGTGACCGAATCCACTACGGCTTCACCGGCCTTGATGCTGTTGACATAGACCAGGATCGCGATCCGGCCGGTGCTGCCAATAGGGGCGGAGTCCCAAACCGCTCCCCCTGGACCTCCAACTGCGGTTCGCGGCCTCCTGTGGGAAGCACGCCCACCCAGCTGGCTTCTTCAAGGTAGGCACCGTTCGAGGTGCCCCCGAGTTGGCTCAACTTGCCCACCGGCTCGGCGTCGAGCGGGAAAGTCATCCGCTGGTCGTTGTGAGGGTCGAGGTACCCCCAGACCATGAGGCTGCTGTCCTCGAAGACTGTGAGGTCGTAGCTCCCGGCTGTGAGCTTCGCGCTCGGGATGCTCCTGCCCAGGCTGTTGTGCAGCTGGCCGTCGTCGCCCTGCCAGATGAGGTCCTGGGAGGCGCTCGCAGCGCCGTGCTCGACTGCGACAGCCGTCATTCCGACCTTTCCGAGGTACTCGCTGTGGACCAGGCCGGCGCTGAGGCTGGTCACCTCTTTGGCATCGCCGGGGATCAGCGACAACTGGAGATCGTCGTCAACCCGGAGCGACCAAGTGGTGGCTGCCTGACTGGTGAACTGGCCAAGGTTCGTGGGTGCCTTCCCGTCCTTGGTGGCGGTCGCCGTGATCGACAAGTCTCCGTCCCGCCGCTGCACCTGAATCCGCGCGGACTCGTACGGCAGTGACACATCGACATCGAAAGCCAACGAGGCAGTGGCCTCACCGTTGATGATTGATGGGCTCGCAAACGGGCTGGGGACTCCTGCGACCGGGGGCTGAGAGCCGAAGCGCATCGACGACCACAGCAGGCCCGCGACCACCAGCAGCGCGGCCGCTGCAGCAAGCCAGCGGACCCCGGTGGATTGGCGGCGTGGCTTCACGTGGGCGGTCCGGGCCAAGATGGCATCGGCTAAGAGATGGGCACTGGCTGGCCGCGGCTGAGTCGTGATGTGGGCGAAGGCGTCGGTGAGCGCCTCCTCATAACGCTGGTTACTCATGATTCTCACCTTCCAGGTGGCGGGCACGGAGCTCGGTGATGGCCCTGTGAACGTGTGACCGGGCCGTGGCCTCGGCACAGCCGAGGACGGCGGCGATCTCGGCGTAGCTCAGGTCTTGGTGAAACCGCAGGGCGATCGCGGCGCGCTGTATGGGTGGAAGCTCCGAGCACAACAACCACAGTTGTCGGGCGAGCACCGCTGATGAAGCCGGGTCGGGACCCTCAATCGCACCAGGGATCCAGTCGACTTCTTCGACGGGCACAAGCCGTCGCCGGCGACGCAGGATCTTCAAGCACGAGTTGATCACCGCACGGTTCACGTAACGATCCAGGTCGTGCGCCTCCGGCAGGCTCGACCAGCGAGGATAGAGCGCCACCAGTGCGTCCTGGACGGCATCCTGAGCGTCCGCCCAGTCCCTGGTGACCAGACAAGCCATCCCGACCAAGCCGTCCAGGCGGGTCCGCACGAACACCTCGAACGGCGCTCGGCCGACCCGGATGTCCAATTGCTCGTCGTTCCTCACACTTATACAGTCCCGCACGCCGCGCCTTCGTTGCAGCACCGCAGGCCAGGTTCAGATCGATGACCTTCATGCGCCGTGGACCAGGCTCGACTCTGAGGCCGAATCGACGACCCGATTGGTGAGTTGGTGAGCGCATCGAAGGTCACTCAAGACACCCGCGTGCCAGCGCCCGCCGTGAACCTCACCAGCTTGACTTCAGGTCCATTGGCCGCTGCGGCCGGGTTAGGGCCGGCCCGGCTCGGCAACTGCACCCACAACGCCACAAGTACAAGTCCTTCGGATGGCCCATCCAGATGCTGACAACACACTCGGTGTGTACTTCGGCGATGCATCGTCCACACTTGATCGCGCCCACGCTCTTCAGACCTCCTAGTCCGGCTCCACTGGATCAGCGCGCCGTCCTAAGACTGACCCTCCAATGTTACGTGCCAGGCCTGTTGGTGACCCTGAGGTTCAGCGGGGGTGACGACGACGTCGTCGTCAGTCAGTGGCTGTCTGTTAAGGGCCAGAGTGACCGGCTGATGTTGTGCGTATGTTGTGCGACTCTTGCTGAAATCGTGACGCCAATAGACATATGGCGTAGCCATCATGCCATTCTCTTCTGTGCCGGGAAGGGGCGTCGACCCTCCGGCGTGGGAAGTTGATCAACTAGCCCAGGCGAGCAGCCGCGCATCTGCACGGAGGAGTTCGCGTACTGCCTTCGGCGCCGGGTCGACACCGGGCGAGTTGCATTCGCAGACCCCTTGGTGCACGACTGGTGCACGAGGGGAGCGCAACACCGGTTTCAATATCTACGAAACACCTAGTCAAACCTTAGTCTGACTCAAGCTCCCCCGCCTGGACTCGAACCAGGAACCTACGGATTAACAGTCCGACGCTCTGCCAATTGAGCTACAGGGGATCGCGCTCGCGCGAGGCGATACGTTACCAGAACTTCAGCTCACGTCGTATTCGGCGCGAAGCCTCGCCAGTTCTGCTGCGACTCCGCTGTCGGCAGCAACTGACTCTGCGGTTGCACCCTTGCCGGGGGCGATGCGCCAGACCAGGGGAGCGGCGGCGTCGCCCAGGTGTCGACGCGCGGTGATGACGGCCGTCCCGCGGGTTTCGAGGTCGACAACGCTCACACAGGCGATGCTGGCCGTGACTCTCTCGTTGAACAGGTCCGGCAGCGTCCCGGTCTGCGCCAGTTCCAGGTCGACGACCTCACCGCCGACGTCGGTCCACCGGAGCCGGTGGGTCGCCTGGTCCCAGTTGCCGCGCTCGACCTCGTGCCAGAACTGCTGGCGCCATTCTCCGCCGACGCGGTACACCAGCCGGTCGACCAGGCCGACGGCTTCACCCTCGGCCCCGCGCCCTGACGCAAGGACACGCGGACGGCGTCCGACGAGCCGGGTGAGGGCCGCCTCGGTGCCGGGGTCGAGCGTTGCGCGTCCGAAGAGTGCCATGGGTCCAGTGTGGCCGATCGGCCCACCTTGCTACGCGTCGGTCGAGGGTGCGTAGCGTCGGCGGCCCTACGTGACACTTCGTTCGCTCCTCTCGCGAAGCTCCTCAGGGGCCGTTGGCTCTCAGGGGCAGGCGAAGGCGAGCTTCCGGACGGCGGGCCGGTCGGGCTCGGCCCAGTTCAGCCACACCAGGCGGTCGCGCTCGAACCAGCCCAGCTCGTCATGGTCGGTGCTGAACTGCGGATTCTCCGCCACGGCGTGCACGAAGTAGCAGGACAGGGTGATCTCGATCCCGTCCACCATGGTCGTCGTGCTGTCGAGCAGGTCATCGACCTCGATCTCGACGCCGAGTTCCTCCGCGATCTCGCGGACCAGCGCGTCGTCCGCGTCCTCGCCGGCCTCGAGCTTTCCGCCGGGGAACTCCCAGCGTCCGCCTGCCTTGAGGTGCTCACGGCGTCGGCACGCCAGCACACGTTCACCGTCGGTGAACACGGCGGCGACTACCTCCATCGAGACCCCTCTCAGGCTGCCGCACGGCGAAGCGCCGCCAACGTCGCCTCTACGTCAGCATCGGTGGTGGACCAGTTGCACAACGCCACCCGCAGCACAGCTCGATCATGCCAGCGCGAACCTGTGGTCCAGGCGGTTCCGTCCGCGAGCATCCGGCGCACCACCTCGCGGGTGTGCTCGTCGCTGCCGAAGCTCGCGCACACCTGGGTGAACACGACGTCGTTCAGCACCGTTGCGCCCGGGATCTGTGCGATGCCCTCGGCGAACATCGTCGCGTGATGGCAGAAACGCTCCACCAGCTCTGCGACACCGCTGCGTCCCAGCGAGGCGAGCGCGGCCCAGACCGTTGTGGCCCGGGCCCGGCGCGACATCTCCGGGACCCGGTCGAACGGTTCACCGGCCTCGTCCTGGATGAGGTAGTCGCCGTGCATCCCCATCGACGAGCGCATCGCGGCATCGTCCGCGACGATCGCGATGCCGCAGTCGTAGGGCACGTTGAGCGTCTTGTGGGCGTCCGTGGCCCAGGAGTCCGCGGCCTCGAAACCGGCCGTCAGATGCCGCAGCCGGGGGGACGCTGCTGCGAACAGCCCGAACGCCCCGTCGACGTGCACCCAGGCGCCCGCTGCATGGGCGACGGGGATGGCGGCGGCGAAGTCGTCGAACGCGCCGGAATGGACGTTGCCCGCCTGCAGCACCACGATCGTCGGCCTGCCGCCGCCCGAGTTCAGGGCCCTGGCAAGTGCCGCCACCTCGATGCGTCCCTGGTCGTCGGCTTCGACGGGTTCCGGCTCGCCGAGGCCGAGGAAGCGCAGCACCTTGTCGATGGAGTCGTGCCGCTCGCCTCCGACCAGCACGCGAACGCCGGGGGAGCCGACGAGGCCGCGCACCTTCACATCCCAGCCGTCACGACGCAGTACCGTGTCACGCGCCGTGGCAAGGCAGGTGAAGTTGGACATCGTCGCGCCGGTGACCATACCGACCCCGGAGCCCGGCGGCAGGCCGAGCAGGTCGAGCAGCCAGCGGTCGACCAGTTCCTCCGCCGCAACGGTGGCGGGGGTGACGGCGCGCAGGGCGCTGTTCTGGTCCCAGGAGCTGACCAGCCAGTCGGCGGCAAGTGCTGCGGGCAATGTGCCGCCCATGACCATGCCGTACCAGCGCCCGGAGGGGATCGCCGTCAGGCCCGGCTCGGCAGCCGCGGCGAGGTGTTCGATCACGTCCTTCGCCGGACGCGGACCCTCAGGCAGCTCACCGAGTGCAGCGATCACCTCTTCCGTCGTGGCCCTCGGTGGGACCTTTCGTTCCGGAAGCGAATCCAGCCAGCCCACCGCCAGCCGGTGTGCGGCGTCGAGCGCGTCGTGCAGCTCGCCCATGTCCCCTCCTCGAGCAATTCCCCCATTATCTGCAAGCGCTTCCGCCCCTTGTCAGCCCCAGTTCTACTTAGGTAGCTCCCACGTCACATCGGCGGGGGCGACATCGGGTCGCCAGCCCTTCCAGACCGGGTGCCGGAGCCGGTGTGTCGAGGTGAGCTCCGTGTAGTACACCTCGCCCACCTGCGTCGGCTCCACCCAGTGGGCGTCGCGGGCGTCCTCCGTCGGTACCTCACCCAGTGGGGAGTCCTTGCGAGCGAGCTCGCCGAGGCGGCGCATGGCCTCCTTGAGGCCGGCATCGTTGAAGCCCGACCCCACCCGTCCGACGTAGCGCAGGCCGCCGTCCTCGGGAATGCCGAGCAGCAGGGCGCCGATGGTGCCGTCCCGGTTGCCGTTGCCCGGACGCCACCCGCCGACCACAACGGACTGCTCCAGGCGGTGCTTGATCTTCAGCCAGGTCTTGCCCCGGCTGCCCGCCTGGTAGATCGAGCCCCGGCGCTTCGCGACCACTCCCTCGAGCCTCAGTGCCTTCGAGGTCTCCATCGCCGCGCTCAGGTCACCCTCGAAGACAGCCGGCACCTGCACCCGCGAACCGGTTGCCGGCTGGAGTGCCTCCAGCAGCTCGCGCCGCTCCTCGTAGGGACGGCGGAGCAGCGACTCCCCGTCCAGCCGCAGGATGTCGAACAGCAACAGCTGCGCCGGCGCCTGGCGTGCGGCCGCTGCGATGTCGCCGGCCTTCGTGAGGTTGATCCGCGGCTGCAGCAGTCCGAAGTTCGGGGCGCCGCCGGGATCAAGCACGACGATCTCGCCGTCAAGGACTGCCTGCTGGCAGTCGAGCTTCGCCAGGTCCGGGACCAGGTCGGGGTAGCGGGCAGTCTCGTCGCGTCCCCGCCGGCTGAGCAGCTTGACGCTGCCGTCCTCGAGGTAGGCGACGATCCGGACCCCGTCCCACTTCATCTCGAAGTGCCAGTCGTCGGGGTTTGTGACTTCGTCCGGTGCGGAGAGGGTGGCCAGCATGGGCTGGACGGGGTCGGCGTCCGCGGCCCCTTCGACAGGCTCAGGACGACGCCTTCGTGACGCGTTGGGTCGCTGCGCTCCCGAACGCTCCTCAGGGACCGTTGTGGGGTTGTCGATCACCATGCGGTGGATCAGCCAGTCCTTGCCGGTGTGGATCAGGGCGAACTTGGCCGGGGCGCCGCCCAGGCCACCGTCGGGACGACCCTGGAGGGTCGCGATGACCTCCTTGCCGTCGCGCCACTTCTCCAGCTCGTAGGTGCCGGCGTCCCAGATGCGCACGTTGCCGCCACCGTACTCCCCGGCGGGGATCGTGCCCTCGAAGCTGCCGTAGTCGAGCGGATGGTCCTCGGTCGGGACGGCCAGATGGTTGGTCTTCGGGTCCGTCGGGGGACCCTTCGGCACCGCCCAGCTCACCAGGACGCCGTCGTGCTCCAGCCGGAAGTCGTAGTGCAGCCGGCGCGCGTGGTGTTCCTGGATCACGAAGGAGTTGCCCTCTGACGGTTCGGGGGCGGTGGCCGGTACCGGCTCGGGCGTCTTCTTCGGGTCGCGCATGCTGCGGTACTTCGCGAGCCTGTCCTTCGGGGAGTCGGCGGCCCTTCGTGACGCGTTCGGTCGCTTCGCTCCCGACCGCTCCTCAGGGACCGTGGTGGGGGACGCGTTCGGTCGCTTCGCTCCCGACCGCTCCTCAGGGATCGTGGTGGGGGACGCGTTCGGTCGCTTCGCTCCCGACCGCTCCTCAGGGGCCGTGTGAGGGGCCTTGGAGCCCTGCGCTCGCGACCGCTCCTCAGGGGCCGTGTGAGGGGCCTTGGAGCCCTTCGCTCCCGACCGCTCCTCAGGGACCGTGTTGGGGGACGAGGGGACCTTTTGCGCACCGGTCCCTGAGGAGGCTCGTGAGCTTGCGAGCGAGGCGTCACGAAGGGCGGGCGGGTCCAGATCGGCGAGCAGGTCACCCAGGTCCTTGAGGCGGGTGAGCATCTCGCCGAGCTCCACCTGCTGCAGGCCGGGATCGGCCAGCTCCTCCCAGGTGCGGGGTGCGGCAACGGTCGGCCGCGTCCTCCCGCGCAACGAGTAGGGCGTGATGGTGGTCTTGTTGCCGTTGTTCTGGCTCCAGTCGAGGAAAACCTTGCCGCCGCGGTCGGACTTCCGCATCACCGCCGTGACCCGGTCGGGGTGCTCGGACTGCAATGCCTGCGCCAGCTCCCGTGCAAGGTCGGAGGCCTGTGCCGTGCTCAGCGACCCGTCCAGATGGGCGTACAGGTGGATGCCCTTGCTGCCGGAGGTCACGGGGTAGGGCTTCAGGTTCGCGCCCTCCAGCACCTCGCGTACCCAGCCGGCGACCTCGGCAGTCTCGGCCAGCGTCACGCCCTCGCCGGGGTCGAGGTCGAGCACGAGCCGGTCCGGTGGCAGGGGAGTGCCGTCCTCGGAGAAGCGCCATTGCGGAACGTGCAGCTCGAGGGCAGCGAGTTGCGCGAGCCACACCAGGGTCGCGAGCTCGTCTGCGACGGGATAGTCGTTGGTGCCGTCGGAGTGCTGGATCGTGTACCGCGGCACCCAGTCCGGCGTGCCCTTGGGCAGGTTCTTGGCGAAGAACACGTTGACGTGGTCGCCCTCGACGCCGACGCCGTCCGGCCAGCGCTTCCGGGTCATCGGACGCTGTTCCACGTGCGGAATCAGGATGGGGCCGACCTCGGCGTAGTAGGCGATCACCTCGCCCTTCGTCGTGCCGGTGGCAGGGTAGAGCACCTTGTCGAGATTGGTCAGCGCCAGCACGCGACCGTCGACGGTCACCTGCTGGCTACCCGTGGCCGCCATGGCGCTCATCCTGACACAGGAGGCAACTCCTGCAGAGGAGAGTGTGCCCAGGTTTCTGGACCGAGTTGGGGACGGTTCCAATTCGGTCCGGGTTCAGCCGTCGGAGTGGACCGAGTTGGAACCGTCCCCAACTCGGTCCACGACTGCGCCGAGCGTCTCCCCGATCGAGGCGTGCAGGACGAGGGTGGCGAGGTGGTCCATCCCCGTCTGCTCCTTGTTGATCAGGACGAGGCGGTCACCGCCGAACGCGTGGACCAGGCCTGCCGCCGGGTAGACCACAAGGGACGTGCCGCCGACGATCAGGGTGTCGGCAGCCTCGAGGTGCTCGATCGCCGCCTCCATTACGGACTCGTCGAGAGCCTCCTCGTAGAGCACGACGTCAGGTTTGATGACACCGCCGCACCCACAAAGGGGCACGCCGGTGCTCCCCGTGACGGTCTCCAGCCCGTAGGTGGCGCCGCACCGCAGGCACGAGTTGCGGTGAACGCTGCCGTGCAGCTCGAGGACCGTCCGCGAACCGGCGGCCTGGTGGAGCCCATCGATGTTCTGGGTGATCACGGCCGCCAGCTTCCCGGCGTCCTCCAGCCGCGCGAGCGCGAGGTGGGCAGGGTTCGGCCGCGAGTCCGGGTAGAGCAGGTGGCCGCGGTAGTAGTCGAAGAACTCGGCGGTGTGACCGACGAAGAAGCTGTGGCTGAGCACCTCCTCCGGGGGATGGTTCAAGCCGGTGTCGCGGCTGTACAACCCGCCGCCCGAGCGGAAGTCGGGGATGCCGCTCTCTGTCGACACCCCGGCCCCGCCGAAGAACACGATGCGATGGCTGGATTCAAGGATCTCGCGCAGCCCGTTGGTCACGCCGCCGACCCTACGCCGCGCAGGGAGCGTGGCCGCTCAGTGCCGTGATTCCTCCGCTCGATGGCCCACCAGCGCTGCCCGCCGTCCTCGAGGGGAGTCGGGACGCGAATTCGCGACACGTCAGGGGTGAGCCGACGCCGTGCTGCACGGGATTAGGCTCCCGGCCATGGAGCCACTGTTCCGTCCACCTGCCGATCGTGCGCCGGCCCGTCCCGGCATAGCGGATCGCCTCGCGGCCATGATCCGCATCCCCACCGTTTCGGCAGAGCGCGACCATGTCGGCGACTCCTTCACCCGGTTCATCGAGTTGCTCGCAGAGCTCTACCCGCTGCTCCACGAGCACCTCCCGCATGAGCGCTTCGGGGAGTTCGGCCTGGTCTACAACTGGCAACGGGCGGATCCCGGCGAGGCCGACCCCGTAGTGCTGATGGCCCACTACGACGTCGTACCGGTGGCCGGCCAGGAATCGTCCTGGGCCGTGCCGCCGTTCGAGGGGCGGATCGTCGACGGCGAGGTCTGGGGACGCGGCGCCCTTGACGACAAGGGTGCGCTGTGCGTGCTGCTGGACGCGGTCGAGAACCTGCTCGCCGACGGCTGGACGCCGCCGCGGCCGGTCCTGCTGTGCCTCGGGCCGGACGAGGAGGTGCAGGGCACGACGGGACGCCTGATCGCCACCGAACTCCACGCGCGCGGCGTGACTCCCTGGCTGGTGCTGGACGAGGGCGGCGCGATCGTCGACATCCCCTTCCCGGGTGTGGACGGCCTGTTCGCCATGGTCGGGCTGGCGGAGAAGGGCATCATGTCGGTCGAACTGTCGACCACCGGCGAGGGTGGCCATGCGTCCGCTCCGAACGGCCTGACCGCCGTCGGACGGCTCGCCCGGGCCGTCTCGCGGGTGAACCGCAACCCGTTCGACGTCCGGCTGCCGCGGACGGTGTCGTCGATGCTCGCGGCGCTCGCGACGCACGCCAACCCGCGTCCCGCACGGTTCTACCGGCTGGCTGCGAAGGTTCCCTGGCTGACGGCCCGCCTGCTGCTGGTCGGTGGCAGCGATGGCGCTGCTCTCGTCCGCACGAGCCTTGCCCCGACGATGCTCTCGGGCGGCAGCAGCGCCAACGTCCTGCCGTCCAGTGCGACGGCGATGCTGAATATCCGGGTCAACGTGGGGGAGACCACCGACGGCGTGCTCGCCCGGCTGCACAAGGTGATCGCCGATCCCGAGGTGGCCATCCGCATGACCGAGGGCGACGACCCGACACCCGAGTCGTCGTCGGACAATGCCCAGTTCGCCCTGATCAGGACAGCGGTACAGGCCGGCTACCCCGGGGTGGGCACCGTGCCGTACCTCACCACCGCCGCCACCGACGGGCGCCACTGGCACCGGTTCTCCCCGGCGGTGTACCGGTTCGCCCCGCTGCAGATGGACGGAGGCCTGCGGGCCGGCATCCACGGCAGCGACGAGCGGGTATCGATCGACAGCCTCGTCCGCGGCGAGCGGTTCTACCGGGCCATCCTGAAGGGACTGCCGGCGTGAGGACCCCTTCGTCAGGCTCAGGGACCGCGACAGATCCGGCCCGCATCAAGTTCGGCGGGCTGACGGCCGTGGTCGGCTTCCTCGTCTTCGTCGAGTTCACCAGCGGCATCATCCAGGGCTTCTACACCCCGCTGCTCACTGACATCGCCCGCCGCCTCAACGTGCCGGACGCGGACGTGAACTGGCTGGAAGGCGGCCAGCTGATGGCCGCAGCAATCATCATCCCGGCGTTCGCCAAGCTCGGCGACATGATCGGCCACCGTCGCATGCTGCTGATCTCGACGGCGATCACGGCCCTTGCCAGCTGCGCCCTGCCGCTCACGGACAACTTCTGGCTGTTCCTGCTTGCCTGGTCGCTGCAGGGCTTCTACATCGTGTGGTTGCCGCTGGAAACCGCCCTGATCTACCACCGCGCCCGGCAGACCGGGTATCCGGCCGTCCTGACGCGACGGGCCGCCGGCCTCCTGGTCGCGGCTCTGGAGGTTGGCGTGATCGCCGGCGCGCTCACCGGCGGCCAGCTGGACAGCGTGCTCGGCCTCGCGCTGTGGATCCCGGCGGTCGCCGTGACCGCGTGCTTCTTCGTGATCCTCTTCGGGGTGAAGGAGTCTCCCGACCTGCACGGCGGCAGCTTCGACAGCGCCGGCATGTCGCTGGTGGCGGTCGCGCTGCTCGGCCTCACCGGCGGGCTGTTCCTGCTGCGGGTCAATGGCCCGGCCAGCCCGGTGGCGTGGGGTGCGCTGGCGCTGGGTTTGCTGTTGTTCGTCCCGTTCGTCCGGTGGGAGCTGCGCCACGACGACCCGGTGATCGACGTCCGGATGTTCACCAACCCGTCCCTGTGGCCGGTGTTCGTGACCGCCGGCCTGTTCGGGGTGAGCGTGCTCGGAGCGCAGGCTCCGCTGTCGACGTTCGCACGCACGGACCCCGCGACCTACGGCTACGGACTGGGCGCCACTACGGGGCTCACGTCCGTGCTGATCGGTGCCTACGTGCTGTCACTCACCGTGGGCGCGCTGCTGCTACCGCTGGTCACGCGGTGGATCAGCCCGCGGTGGGCGCTGGTCGGCGCCAGCCTACTGGTCGCGCTGGGCTACCTGCTGTTCCTGCCCTTCCACGCCAGCTATGCCGAGGCGCTGACCAACATGGTGATCGCCGGTATCGGGTCGGGCGCCCTGGTTGCAGCGCTACCGGCCGCAGCCGCTGCCGCGGCACCGTCCGGCCAGACCGGGGTGGCGACCGGGCTGACGAACTCCGTGAAGACGGTCGGTGGTTCGGTGGCGTCGGCCGTGTTCGGGATCGCGCTCGCCACCCACGCCGCCGGCGCGGTGCAGGGGACGGCGGGATCGTTCAGCGGCTATGTGACCGTGTGGACGGTCTGCGGCCTGACGGCGCTCGTCGCTGCGTTCGCCCTGCTCTTCGTCCCGAAGACGGCGTTCGGGGACGCGTCAACCCCGACTGGCGGATAAGGGGAACCGTCCCCATTCCGCGCCGCGGCGGGAAAAGGGGACGGTTCCTCTTATCCGCCAGCCGCGGACAGTGCTGGGTTCGGTGCTCAGGAAGCGCGGGCTGCCCGGCGTGCGAGGGCCTTCGCGACGGTGTTGGCCAGCACCTCGTCCACGCCGATGGTGGCAGCGCTCCGGGCGCCCCTGGCCGGCAGTACCTCGATGGCTTCCTTGATCTTGGCCTTCGCCACGTCGTCGGAGTCGGTGCCGGTGTCGACGACGAGATCGAACTGCGACTCGTCGGCCCAGTCGGCGGAGTAGAAGAGGCGAGTGAAGCGTGCGCGCAGGTCGTCGTCGTCCCTGATGACCTTGGCAGCTTCCTCGACGGTGATGTTGTCGCGCTTCGCGATGCGGGCAGCGCGGACGTCTTCGGGGGCCTTCACGAACACGTTCAGCACGTCCGCCATACCGGCGAGCACCCGGAAGCCGCCGCGGCCGAGGATGACCACATTGCCGCGTGCTGCGACGGCTGCGACGGTCTGGTTCATCATCTCGATGGTGGTGACGCTGTTCTCGTTGAACAGCTCCCACACCTTCGGCTTGTGGTCGTAGACCTTGTCGAGCCGTGTGAGGCCGTACTGGCGGATGACGCGGTTGATGACACCCTTGTCGACCAGGTCGTAGCCCAGTTCACCGGCGAGGGCACGGGCGATTCGGGCTCCATGGCTGCCGAGCTGACGCGAGACGGTGATGACGGCCATGGTTTCCTCCTGATGGGGCGGTCGGCCGTCCACGACGCTGACGGCCTTATGTGCTGACAATATCGCTTCAACCGCCCGCCGCGCAGGACTCAGGTCAGCCGAGGAGCTCCAGGACGGTCCGCCCCACGCCGTCCTGATCGTTGGCAGGAACCACGGTGAACCCGGCCGAGAGGAGCGTGCCGTGGCCGTTGGCCACCACGTAGCCGCGCCCGGCCCACGAGAGCATCGCGAGGTCGTTCGGCATGTCACCGAAGGCGACCACATCCGCGGCCACGATGCCCAGTTCCGTGCACAGCAGGGCAAGCGTGCTGGCCTTCGTGACCCCGGGTGCGGTGAGCTCGAGCATCCCGTAGGCGTCACCGACCAGGGCATGGGTGAGGGTGAGCCGGTCACCGACGATCGCGACGGCGCGGGCCGACAACTCGTCGGAGTCGAGCCCGGTGTGGAAGCCGAGCAGCTTGATCACCGGGCCCAGCCGGCCGGCCAGCTCCTCGAGGGTGCCCTCCAGCACGCCGGTCGCCCCGCGTTGCCGCGACGGTGACGTGGGCTCACACCCGAAGCCGGTGGCGGTCTCGAAGCCGAAGGTGATGCCCGGCACGGCGTCGCGCAGTCCGTCGGCGACGGCCAGTGCCACGGAGGCGTCCAGCGGGAAGCTGCGGACGACCTGGCGGCTGGCAAGGTCGAAGACGGCTGCGCCGTTGCTGACGATCACCTGCGAATGGGCTTCCGCCAGTTGGTCGAGCACGTCCAGCCAGCGCACCGGACGCCCGGTGGCCACCATGAACGGGATGCCGAGCTCAGCGGCGCGGCGAGCAGCCGCGAGGTTGGTGGCGGAGACCAGCCGGTCCGGTCCGAGGAACGTCCCGTCCAGATCGGTGACGATCAGTCGGGGACGGGTCACAGCTTCGAGTTCGGCGTCGGTGAGCCGACACCCGACGGCGATGCGGAAGCCGGTGACGGAGAGCCGGACGACGGCGAGGGCGACGGAGAGCCGGACGACGGCGACGGCGACGGCGACGGAGAGCCGGACTGTGGTGACGGTGATGCTGACTGCGGCGATGGGGAGCCTGACTGCGGCGATGCGGAGTTCGGCACGGGCGGGGGTGGGGCCACGGGGGGAGCCTGCTGGAAGATCAGGATCGCGATCAGGACGGCCAGCGCTGCGAGCAGGAGCATGAGCAGCCACGACGCGAGGATGGACAGCCAGCCGGCGCGGTCGTAGCGGCCCGGCCACGGAAGGGGCCACAACTTGGCGAGTCCCGGGCGGAACCGGTCGATCCAGTGCAGGCGGTAGTCGGGTCCTGCAGGGGCGCCGAGCAGCGGGACGCGGGAGAGGTCCACCTCTGCCAGCAACCGGGCAGCTTCCGCCCCCGAGGCCGGTGAGGCGTCATAGGCGAGGGCGACCCAGGGGGTGGCGGGCACCTGCTCGCTGACCTGCGGGTCGTCGTTCTGGTCGTCCACCCAGCGACGTCCCAGTCGCCCGTCGCCCTGGCCGTGGCCGCCGCGGGCGATCACGGTGTCGATGTGCAGCTGGTTCACGGCACCGGCGAACCGGTCGCGGGCGCCGGCGTCGGCAGCGGCTCCCTCGGACAGCAGCACCAGCATCACAGGGGTGTTGGCCCCGTCGTGCCCGATGAACGCCACCCCGGACGGGGCTGCCACCAGCCGCGCGTCCAGCCAGTAGTCGCCGACCTTGGGCGGATCGGTGGGCAGCAGCGGCGACAACTGTGGCGGCTCCAGGCCGTCCTCAGGCGCAGTCGGTGTGCTCATCAGTCCTCGTCGCTCGGGCGGAGACGTCCCCGCGGTGCCCCCATTGTGCCGCACGCCCAAGTCAGCCCGACGAGGCCGCCCCGGACCAAGTCGGGGACGGTTCATGGCGTCCTCACAGCAGGAGGGCTGGGAGCAGCCGGTATCGTGGGCGACGCGCCCTTGGGCGTCAACCGTGACCAGCAGGAGAGTTCGCGTGACCAACCCGAGTCAGCCCCCCGCCGTCCCCGACCAGGGACAGCAGCAGGCAACCCCGTCAGACACGGCCAAAGCAGCCAAACTGCTCGGCGAAGCCATCGCCCAGGTACAGCGCGTGATCGTGGGCCAGGAACACATGGTCGAGCAGTTGATGGTCTCCTTGCTCGCCAAGGGGCACTGCCTGCTCGAGGGCGTGCCAGGCGTGGCGAAGACCCTCGCCGTCCGTAGCTTCGCCACCGTCGTCGGCGGTGACTTCGCGCGCATCCAGTTCACCCCTGACCTGGTGCCCTCCGACATCGTCGGTACCCGCATCTACTCGGCGCGGCAGGAGAAGTTCGACATCGCGCTCGGCCCTGTGTTCGTGAACTTCGTCCTCGCCGACGAGATCAACCGGGCGCCGGCCAAGGTGCAGTCGGCGATGCTCGAGCTGATGGCCGAGCAACAGGTGTCCATCGGTGGCCACACCTACCCGGTGCCGCAGCCGTTCATCGTCATCGCCACCCAGAACCCGATCGAGTCCGAGGGTGTCTACCCACTGCCCGAAGCGCAGCGCGACCGCTTCCTGCTCAAGGTGGACGTGCCGTACCCGCGGGGCAACGAGGAGTTCGAGATCCTCCGCCGCATGAGCGTGCACCCGCCGCACTCCGAGCCGGTGCTCAACCCCGAGATGGTCAAGCAGTTGCAGGAGCAGGCGTCCAACATCTTCGTGCACAACCTCGTTGCCGAGTACGTCGTGCGCCTTGTCCTTGCCACGCGGACGCCCGAGGAGTTCGGCATGCCCGACCTGACCTCCGTGATCCAGGTGGGCTGCAGCCCGCGCGCCACACTTGGCCTGGTTGCTGCCGCGCGCGCCCTTGCCCTCATCCATGGACGCGACTACGTGCTGCCCACCGACGTCCAGGCCGTTGCCCGCGACGTGATGTCGCACCGACTGATGCTCGGCTTCGACGCGGTCGCAGACAACATCACGCCAGCCCAGGTGATCGAACGGATCGTCGCCATGGTGCCGCCGCCCACCCCGGTGTGGAACCAGCAGCAGCGCCAAGCCGCCCAGGGCCAGCACCAGTACACCCCGGAAGCCCGTAACTGACCGTGGCCCCGCAGCCGGCGTTCGCTCCACCGCCCGACAACCTCGGCGCGGTGGCATCGGTGCTGGCCGAGCCCAAGACCGCCACCATCCCGCTGCACAAGCTGGCCCCTGAGGCCGCACTGCGGCGGCTGGAGCTCACCGTGGTGCGGCGCCTGGAAGGCTTCCTGCACGGCGACCACCAGGGACTGCTGCCGGGTCCCGGTTCCGAGGCCAACGACGCGCGTGCCTACGTCCCCGGCCAGGACGACGTCCGCAAGATCGACTGGGCGGTGACGGCGCGCACCACCATTCCCTACGTGCGCGACACGATCGCCGACCGTGAGCTCGAGATCTGGGCGCTGCTCGATGTCACCCCGTCCATGAACTGGGGCACCGAAGGCGTCACCAAGCGGGACCTCGGTATCGCGGCGATCGCGACGATCGGCTTCCTCAGCCAGAAGATGGGTGACCGGTTCGGCGGGCTTGTGATGCGTCCGGACCAGATCAAGCGCTACCCGGCGATGTCGGGACGCACTGCCCTGTACGGCCTGTTGCGCCGCCTGCTCACCGAGCCGATCGTGAGCGACCACACCACCGGGCCGTTCTCGCTGGCCGCCGGGATCCAGCGGATGGCGCGCACCGAACGCCGCCGCGGCATGCGGATGATCGTCTCCGACTTCCTGACCCCGGGCGACTTCGAGCTCGACCCCAACATCGAGCCGGAGTGGGAGCGTCCGATCCGCCAGCTGGCCGTCCGCAACCAGGTGCTGGCCGTCGAGGTCGTCGACCGTCACGAGGTGGAGTTCGCCGACGTCGGTGAACTGCTGATCCGCGACCCCGAGACCGACTTCCTGCGCTACGTGAACACCTCGGACGACGCGGCCCGCGAACGCATGGACGCGGCAACGGCCGCGCAGCGCGAGCGCATCAGGATCGCGCTGCGCCGGGCGGGCGCGGCCCACATCCAGCTGCGCACCGACCGTGACTGGGTGCACGACATCGCCCGCTTCGTGCTGGCCTACCGGCGCACGGCGAGCATGCTGCACCAGCCGCCGCCGGGGGTGACCCGCTGATGCAGTGGCTGAGCTTCCTGAACCCCGAGCGCCTCTGGGTGCTGTTGATCGTGCCGGTGCTGATCGCCGGCTACATCTACCTCGTCCTGATGAAGAAGAAGACCGGGATGCGGTTCACGAACACCGCGATCCTCGGCCAGGTGGTGCCCAAGCAGTCGCAGTGGCGCCGGCACCTGGCGGTGGCGCTGTCGATCGCTGCGCTGATCGCGTTGAGCCTCGCCTGGGCGCGTCCGAACGGCATCGAGATGCAGCCGCGGGAACGCGCAACGGTGGTGCTGGTGATCGACACGTCGCTGTCGATGCAGGCCACCGACGTGAAGCCGACACGGCTGGACGCTGCCAAGGAGGCAGCCCTGACCTTCGTCAAGGCACTCCCGGCCCAGTACAACCTGTCTGTGGTGAGCCTCTCCGGCAACCCGTCCGTGCGGCTGCCACCGACGACCGACCGCGTGCAGGCACAGCAGGCGATCCGGAGCCTGAAGGTGCAGGAGTCGACGGCTGTGGGGGAGTCGATCTACACCGCGCTGTCAGCCCTGCAGATGGCACCCAAGGGCACCGACTCGTCGCCCGCACCGGGTGCGATCGTGCTGCTCTCCGACGGCCAGAACACGGCCGGGCGTTCTCCGGCGCAGGCTGCGAACGAGGCGAAGAAGCAGAGCATCCCGGTCTACACGATTGCCTACGGCACGGAGAATGGTTACGTGGATCTCGACGGCAAGCGTGAGCGGGTTCCGCCGGACAAGGCGCTGCTCGCCGGCATCGCCGTGGCCACCGGGGGTCAGACCTATACCGCCGAGAACCTCGACCAGCTCGACCGCGTCTACAACAACATCCGCAGTGAGGTGGGCCAGACGCCGGTGAAGAAGGAGACCACGGCCCTGTGGGCCGGGTACGGCCTCGCGTTCGCCGTTGTCGCGGCTCTGGCTGCGGTGTCTCTCGGAGCAAGGTGGCCGTGATGCTCGAGTTCATGCGCCCGGAACGCCTGTGGTGGCTGGTCATGATCCCGCTGCTGCTCGGGCTTTACGTCTTCCTGCTGTGGCGGCGCCGCCGCAAGGCGCGTCCGCATGCCATCACGAACCTCGAACGGGTGCTGCCCAAACAGCAGGCCTGGAAGCGCCACGTCGCCGTCGGGGCAGCCGTGCTCGCCCTCGGTGCGCTCAACGTCGCCTTCGCGCAGCCGAAGGGTGAGGTGGAGGTGCCGCGCGAGCGCGCCACGGTAGTGATCACGCTCGACGTCTCGCGGTCGATGATCGCCCAGGACGTGGCCCCGGACCGGATCACTGCGGCGAAGGTGGCCGCACGGGACTTCCTCAACCTGCTGCCGGTCGGATTCAACGTGTCCCTGGTGAGCTTCGCCGGAACCGCTGCCGTCGTGGTGCCGCCGACCACTGATCGCGGGGTGGTGGCTGCGGCCATCGACAACCTGCAGGTGGGGCCGTCCACGGCGATCGGCGAGGGCATCTACTCCTCGCTGGACGCGATGGCGCAGGCCCCTCCGGACCCTGACCATCCCGACGATCCGGCGCCCGGCGCGGTGGTGCTCCTCAGCGACGGCTACACGAACGTGGGACGCCCGTCCGACCTGGCGGCGCGGGATGCTGCCAAGCAGCACATCCCGATCTACACGATCGCCTACGGCACAGCCAACGGTTACGTCGAGAGCAACGGACGCCGTGAGCCCGTTCCGGTGAACCCGGCAGAGCTCGCCCAGGTGTCACGGCTTTCCGGGGGCAAGGCGTTCACCGCAGGTTCGGCCGGCCAGCTGAAAGAGGTGTACTCCTCGATCGCCAAGTCGGTCGGCTACGTGAAGGTGGACCAGGAGGTGACCGAGCAGTACGCCGGTTACGCCCTCCTGCTCGCCGTGCTGGCCGCCGTGGCCGTGATCAGCCTCGGCGCCCGCTGGCCCTGACCTGACGTCCCGGGTTCGAAAAGGGAATCGGGGCCGGGATGGTCAGCGGCCGGCGAGGTAGCGGGGGTCCGCCTTAATGGTGTCGATGACCGAGCTTGTCCTCGTCGACCAGACGAAGAGTCGGCCGGTGACGCTGTTGGTGGCGGCTCCACCGAAGGCTATGGTGTCGACCCGTGAATCGCGGTCGCGGAGGACGGCGATGTCGGAGCCGGTACGGAAGCCGCTCGGCGCCCTGCCTGGCAGCTTGCCGCCCTGCTGGAGGAAGAGGTTGTCGCACCCAGCCTTCTTCTGCAGGGGCACCAGCCAGACAGCACCGGACGGGCTGCCGTCCGACGTGGCCGGCCCGAAATCGGGATCGCCGATGATCAGCCCGGTCACCCCGGGACAGATCGTCCCGAGCGCAACGTGCTCCCCGAACTCGGCGATGGGCTCGGGTTTGCCCTCGATGTCCGGCGAGCCCAGCCAGATGTTGCGGTCGGGCACGAGCCCGGTGTCGCTGATCCGGAACACCTCGACGGAGCCGCTGGCCTGGGTCACGGACGAGTCGTTGGGGATGCCGACGGCGAGATAGCCGTCCCGCGCAGCGAGGCTTCCCCCGAAGTAGTCAAGGCTCCCCGGCGTCCCGGGAACGCCGTCGGTGTCCTTGGTGATGAAGGCGGTCGAGGTCACGCCCGTCGGTCCGAAGTCGACAGCAAGGACGCCCCCCGAGTCGACCCCGTCCACGATGGCGGTCGAGGCGCCAACGAACAGGTGGTTCTGCCAGGTGGCCAGGCGGTACCCGAAGTCGTACCCGGCAGACAACGGGACTGTCCCCGCGCCGGGGGAGAGGATCATGGGTTCGCCGGCCGGCAGGCCGTCCTGACCGAGGTCGTACACAGCGATTTGAGCGCTCTCTGCGGTCATGCCGGTCCTGAGCCCGAGCACGAGACGTGGCACGGGAGCGGTCACCACCGCGGACGAGAGGGTGATGACGCGCCCGGCCGGAAGGGCGAAGGATTTCGCCGCCGCCACGTGTAGTCCGGTGACCGAGCCGAACAGCACGTAGATCCGGTAGGTCAGGGAGTCGGTGGGCCGCACTTCGAAGAGCAGGTCGGCGTAGCCGTCGCCATTCAGGTCGTGCGCGAGCAGGGATCCGTCGACCCTGGCCGGGCCGCCGGCGAGGGCGGAGGGATTGATGTCGACGACCTTCCCGGTGCCGTACCGGATGCTCATCCCGCCGAACTTCTCGTGGGTGTAGGCGAGGTCGGCCTTGCCGTCGCCGTCGAAATCGGGGGAGGCTTTCCCGGCCATGTCAGTGTTCGGTGTTGGCGCCGGGATCGTTGTCGGCACCGCGCCGGGCGAAGTCGCCGGAACCTGGCTGGGCCCCGTCTCGGAGCATCCGGCCGGCAGCATCGCGAGGCCGAGTGCGAGAAGGACGATCAAGCCGCGACGCGCACGCATGCGGGCTCCTTCCAGATGCATCTTTGGGACGCTACTGGGTGGGAGGCCTTCAGGGGCGGACCGGCAGATTCTCTTATGCGGGCCTCAGCCTCGCGCGCCGAAGATGGCAGTGCCGATGCGGACGGCGGTGGCGCCGTGGGCGATAGCCAGCTCGAAGTCGCCGGACATGCCCATGGACAGCTCGTCGAAGCTCTGGCCGTCGAGGGCCGCGTCCCGAAGTTCACGCTGCACCGCCAGCACCCTCTGGAAGCAGGCGGCCACCTGATCGGTATCGGGCGAGGGCAGGGCGAGGGTCATCAGGCCGTGCACCCGCAGCGCGTCGAACGGCACGAGGGCGGACGCGAACGCTGCCACCTCTGCCGGCGGCAGACCGGACTTCGAGTCCTCGCCGGAGGAGTTCACCTGGATCAGCACGTCGAGCCGGCGGCCTGCAGCCTGCAACCGGCGGTCGAGTTCCGCTGCCAGGGGCAGTGAGTCCAGCCCCTGGAATTCCGAGGCGAACCCGGCGACGAGTTTCGCCTTGTTGGACTGGAGGTGCCCGATCATGACCCATTCCAGCCCGGGCGTCCCGGCCAGCTCGATCGCCTTGGCCTGCGCTTCCTGGGCCTTGTTCTCGCCGAACCGCCGGCAGCCGGCGGCATAGGCGGCCAGCACGGCCGAAGCGGGACGGGTCTTGCTCACCGGCAGCAACTCCACGGAGCCCACCGGACGCCCGGCGGCGGCGCACGCGGCATCGATGCGCGCACGGATCGCCTGCACCCGTTCCGCGATCTCCTCCATGGGCTTAGCTAACCACGATCGCGGGGACTGGTACGGAAGTGGCGGCTGGGGCAGAATGGTGCCGACCCCGCGGGTCTGAGGTGGCTGGGGAAGGCACATCTCAGCGATAGGGGTCCAGATGAAGAGCACGCGCGGGATCGTTCTGATCCACTCCGCGCCCGCTGTGTTGCGCCCGCACCTGGAGTGGGCTGTCGGCGCAGTGTTCGGCGCACCGGTGGAGTTCACCTGGTCTGCACAGCCTGCGGAACCGCGGACGCTGCGCGCCGAGTACAGCTGGCACGGCCCGATCGGGACGGGAGCACAGCTCGCCAGCGCGCTGCGCGGCTGCGTGCGCGCCCGGTTCGAGGTGACCGAGGAAGCCGTCGCCGGAACCGAGGGTATGCGGTGGGCGTACACCCCCGACCTCGGCATCTTCGCCTGCGCGATCGGGACGCACGGCGACCTGATGATTCACGAGGACCGCCTCAAGCAGGCTCTGCTCGCCGACGCACTCGGACGCCAGCCGCTCGCGGAAGGCATCGCAGACCTGCTCGGTGCCCGCTGGGACAACGAACTGGAAGCCTTCCGGCACGCCGGCGAGGGCGCCCCCGTCCGCTGGTTGCACCAGGTGAGCTGATCCCGAAGACGTCGTTCAATCAGAGCGGGATGTTGCCGTGCGAGCCGCGGACACCGGTGTCGGCCTCGCGGATCGCGGCCGCCAGCATGGAGCGCGTCTCCTCTGGGGAGATGATCTGGTCGACAACGCCGATCTCGACGGCCTTGTCGACGCCGCCGGCGATCTTCTCGTGCTCTGCGGCCAGGTCGGCCTCCACCTGGGCCAGCATGTCGCGCGGCACCTCGTTGAGCTTGCGGCGGTGAAGGATCCGGATCGCGGCCACCGGGCCCATCACGGCAATCTCCGCCGCCGGCCAGGCGAACACCTTGGTTGCGCCGAGCGAGCGGGAGTTCATGGCGATGTAGGCGCCGCCGTAGGCCTTGCGGGTCACCAGCGTCACCCGCGGCACGGACGCTTCCGAGAACGCGTGCAGCAACTTCGCCCCGCGGCGTACTACACCGTCCCACTCCTGGCCGACACCGGGCAGGTAGCCGGGAACGTCCACCAGCACGACCAGCGGGACGCCGAACGCGTCGCACAACCGGACGAACCGGGCGGCCTTCTCCGCGCTGAGGGAGTCGAGGCAGCCACCGAGGCGCAGCGGGTTGTTCGCGACGACGCCGACGGTGCGGCCGCCGAGCCGACCGAAGGCGATCGTGACGTTGGGAGCCCAACGGGCGTGCAGCTCGAACAGCGAACCCTCGTCGAGCAGGCCACCGATGAGCGGGTGCACGTCGTAGGCGCGCTTGGCCGACTCGGGCAGCAGCGCGGCCAGGTCGGCGTCGGCGACCACCGAGGTGACCCCGCCCTGCGCCGCGAGCAGCGTGGTCACCGCGCGGGCGCGTCCGAGCGCGTCGGCCTCGTCGTCAGCGACGACGTGCACGACACCGGACTTGCGTTCGTGGGTGTCGGGGCCGCCGAGGCGCAGCATGTCCACGTCCTCGCCCGTGACCGACCGCACCACGTCGGGCCCGGTGACGAAGATGCGACCGTCGGGGGCAAGGATCACGACGTCGGTGAGCGCCGGCCCGTACGCAGCGCCCCCGGCGGCAGCACCGAGCACCACGGAGATCTGTGGGATCTTGCCGGACGCCTGCGTCATGGCGTGGAAGATGCGTCCCACGGCGTGCAGGCTGAGGACCCCTTCGGCGAGCCGTGCGCCACCGGAGTGCCAGATACCGATGATCGGCACGCGGTCGACCATGGCCCGACGGTAGGCCTGCACGACGACCTCGCAGCCGTCCAGGCCCATCGCGCCACCCATGACGGTGGCGTCGGAGCAGAACGAGACCGCGGGCGAACCGTTGATGGTGCCGGTCGCAGCCAGCATGCCCGAGTCGTCGTCGGGGCTGATCAGCTTCAGCGAGCCCTCATCGAAGAGCGCCGCCAGCCGGAAGTTCGGGTTGCGCGGATCCTCCGAGCGGGGGAGTCGAGCGGGCTTGGCCGGGGCTGCTGCCTGGGTCATCATGCCTCCTGCTTGGTGGTGTGGCCGGCCCTTCGTGACGCTTCGTTCGAACCTCGGCGAAGCTCCTCAGGGACCGGTACTGGTTCAGAAGGTGGCGTTGGCGTTCGTGACCGCGATGGCCACGTTGTGGCCGCCGAAGCCGAAGGAGTTGTTGATGGCTGCGAGGTCGCCGCCCTGCAGGGGCCGTGCCACGTTGGCTGCGATGTCGATGGCCAGATCGGGCTCGGGATCCTCGAGGTTGATCGTCGGCGGCACCATGCGGTCGCGCAGGGCGAGCAGGGTCGCGATGGTCTCCAGCGCGCCGGCGCCGCCCAACAGGTGGCCGGTCATCGACTTGGTCGAGGTCACGACGACGTGGTCCGCGTCATCGCCGAGGGCGGTCCGAATCGAACCGGCCTCCGTCATGTCGCCCTGTGGCGTCGACGTGCCGTGTGCGTTGACGTGGACGATGTCGGCAGGGGTGAGCTTGGCGTCGGCAAGGGCCTTGATCATTGCGCCGGACTGGCCCTCTCCCGTGGGATCGGGCTGGACGATGTCGTGGCTGTCGGCGCTGATGCCCGAGCCGGCGATCGTGCCGTAGATCTTGGCGCCGCGGGCCTTCGCGTGCTCAAGGGTCTCGAGCACCATGATCGCTGAGCCCTCACCCATGACGAAGCCGTCGCGGCCCCGATCCCACGGACGGGACGCGCGCTCGGGCTCGTCGTTGCGGCGGCTCAGGGCCTGCATCTGGCCGAAGGCTGCGATCGGCAGCGGGTGGATCGTTGCCTCCGTGCCACCGACGACTGCCATGTCCGCCCTGCCGAGCCGCAGCTGGTCGAGGGCGAGGGAGATGGCCTCGTTGGATGATGCGCAGGCGGACACCGGGGTGTGCACCCCGGCCTTGGCGTGCACGGCAAGGCCGACGTTGGCCGCCGGGGCGTTGGCCATCAGCATGGGGATCGTGAACGGGCTCACCCTGCGGTAGCCCTTGTCGCGCTGGTTGTCCCAGTTGTTCAGCAGCGAGTGCAGGCCGCCGATGCCGCTGGCGAGCGAGACGCTCAACCGCTGCGGGTCGACCTCGTCCTCGGCCTCCCAGGTGAAGCCGGCGTCTTCCCAGGCTTCGCGGGCGGCGATCAGGGCCAGCTGGGTCGACCGGTCGAGCCGACGGGCCTTGACCCGGTCGATGATCTCGGACGGGTCGACCTTCACGTAGGCAGCAATCTTCACCGGCAGGTCTTCGGCCCAGTCCTCGGTGATCTTGCGGACGCCGGACCTGCCGGCCAGCAGGCCAGCCCAGGTGGAGGCCAGGTCGCCGCCGAGTGGGGTGGTGGCGCCGAGGCCGGTGATCACGATCTCAGTCATGTCTCTCCGAGTTTGATGAGGTTCTGGGCTTTGCCGGTTGAGCCCGACGATGTGGGCTCAACCGGCGGTGTTAAGCACGGTTCAGCTGTGCGCTTCGATGTAGGCGACAGCGTCGCCGACGGTCTTGAGGTTCTTGGACTCCTCGTCGGGGATCGCGACGCCGAACTTCTCCTCGCAGCCGACCAGGATCTCGACCATGGCGAGGCTGTCGACATCGAGGTCATCGACGAAGGACTTGTCGAGCTGGACGTCCTCGACCGGCACACCGGCGACGTCGTTGACGAGCTCGGCCAGCTGGGCGCGGATCTCTTCGGTGGTTGCCATACGGGTTCTCCTTTACTAGGGGGCTTACTTTCCGGACGTCGTCCGGGGGAATCAGGGAAGGGTGATGACCTGGCCGGCGTAGACCAGGCCGGCGCCGAAGCCGATGATCAGCGCGGTCTGGCCGCTCTTGGCCTCACCGCTGGTGAGCAGGGCGTCCATGGCCATCGGGATGGTGGCTGCCGAGTTGTTGCCGAGCTGACGGATCGTGCGGGCGACCACGACGTTCTCGGGCAGCTTCAGGTAGCGCAGCAGGGTGTCGGTGATGCGGTCGTTGGCCTGGTGCGGAATGAAGACATCGAGTTCTTCCGGGGTGATGCCGGCCTGGTCGAGGCACTCCTTCGCGGCTCGCGCGATGAAGCTGGTCGCCCACTTGAAGACCGCGCGACCGTCCATGCCGAGCTTGGGCCAGGTGCCCTCCGCGACGGCTTCCTGCCAGCTGCGGGTCTGCCAGATGACACCGGCCTGGCTGCCGTCGGAGCCCCAGACGACCGGGCCGATGCCGTTGGTGTCGCTCGGCCCGACGACGACCGCGCCGGCACCGTCACCGAACAGGAAGGCGGTGCCGCGGTCGGTGAGGTCGGTGATCTCGCTGATGGTCTCCCCGGCGATCAGGAGGACGTGGCGCGCCTGGCCGCTGCGCACCAGTGACTCGGCCTGCGCAAGGCCGTAGCTGAAGCCCGCGCAGGCAGCGGAGATGTCGTACGCCGCGGCGTCGGGGATGCCGAGCTCCGTTGCCAGCTGCGGGGCCAGCGCCGGGGTCTGGTGGTAGTGCGAGATCGTGGAGAGGATCACCGCGTCGATCTGGTCGGGGGCGATCCCTGCCCGCTCGATGGCGCTGCGGGCAGCGGTGAGGCAGAGCGTCGAGATGTTCTCGTCCTCCGCGATCCAGCGACGCTCCTTGATGCCGGTGCGCTGGGTGATCCACTCGTCGGAGGAGTCGATGTACTGCAGCAGGAACTCGTTCGGGATCACCCGTGACGGGGTCGCCGACCCCACGGACATGATGCGGGCGAACTGGGGGCCTGTGCTGGCCTTGAGTGTGGTCATGCGTCGGCTCCTGAAGAGTCTTGGGCGGGATAGAGGCGGAGCAAAGGCTGGCCGGGGGAGACCGGGTCGCCGTCCTCGACGAGCCACTCGGTGACGGTGCCACCGCCGGTGCTCGCGACGGTGGTCGTGTCGCGCAGGTTGGCGACTGTGCCGATCGGGGCGCCGGGGGCGAGGATCGACTCGACGCCGAGCCCATCGGCCTTGCGGAACTCACCCTTGCTGGGTGAGACCACGAGCATCCACGAGGGGGTGCTGCTCATCGGGGAGGCCCAGGCCGAGTCGCCGTGCTTGACGACGAAGTCCTGGGCAGCGGTGATCTGGTCGGGAGTGTTCAGGGCGAACAGCTCGATGCCCTTGAGGTTGCGCTTGGCGATTCCGGTGAGCGTGCCGGCGGGCGGCAGCTCGAGCAGGCCGGTGACGCCGAGGTCCGCCATCGTCTGCAGGCACAGGTCCCAGCGGACGGGGTTCGCGACCTGGCGGACGAGCCGGGCGAGGTATTCGCGTCCGCTCTGCACGACCTGGCCGTCGGCGTTCGACAGCAGCCGGGTGCGGGGGTCGTGCGTCGAGATCGCCTTGGACAGTTGCGCGAGGTGCGCGACGGCCGGCTCCATGTGGACGGTGTGGAAGGCCCCGGCGACGCTGAGCTGGATGAGCCGCGCCTTGGCGGGCGGGTTCTCGCTCAGTGCTGCCAGCTGTTCGACGGTGCCGGCGGCCACGATCTGGCCGGAGCCGTTGTTGTTGGCGGCGGTCAGCCCGTTCGCCTCGATGGCAGCGAGCACCTCCGCCTGGTCGCCGCCGATGACGGCCATCATCGACGTCGGCCGGGCGGCGCTGGCGAGGGCCATCTGCGCCCCACGCTCACGGACGAAGACCATGGCCTGTTCCGCGGACAGAACCCCGGTGGCAGCGGCTGCGGTGATCTCGCCGACACTGTGGCCGGCTGCGACCCCCGTCCGGCGGAAGCCGTCCGCGGGGCTCGGGAAGAGCTGCAGCGCCACCAGCAGGCCGGAGGCGACCAGCAGCGGTTGCGCGATCGCGGTGTCCCGGATGGTTTCAGCGTCCGCCTCGGTGCCGTAGTGCGCCAGGTCGATGCCGGCGACGGTGCTGAGCCAGTTCAGGCGGTCGGCGAACTGGGGTTCAGCGAGCCAGGGAGTGAGAAAGCCGGGGGTTTGGGCGCCCTGTCCGGGCGCGACGATTGCGAGCACGTTCCTACCTTTGCGAATTCGGAGGGTGTTGCTGGCGTGATTCGCAACGAATTTATAACGGGCGACTTTGTAGGAATCCTACAACGGGAGCGGCGAGTCGAGCCGTGTAGTGCGGCGGGTCATTGTGAATTCCTGATCATCCGAGCAGTCGTCCGAGGGTCAGGGCAAGGCGCAGGACATACCCGCCGCGGGGATCCAGCGCCAAGTAGCCGGTGACTTCCTGTACCCGCCGCAGGCGGTAGCGCACCGTGTTGGCGTGCACGTACAGGGCCCGTGACGTTGCCTCGATCGAGCCGCCGGAGTCGAAGAACGCCGCAAGGGTGTCAGCGAGCTCACCGCCGGCCCCCACCAGCTGTCCGTAGATCTCGGTGCCGAGGGTGCGCCGGGCGTGGCCGTCGCCGGCGAGGGCGCGCTCGGGCAGCAGGTCCTCCGAGGCCACCGGACGCGGCGCGTCCGGCCAGGCCTTGGCCGCGCGCATGCCCGACAGCGCCTCGCGTGCGCTACGGGCCGCCTCGACGAGGTCGGAAACGATCGGGCCCACCACCACCTGGCCGGCGCCGAACTGGCCGGCGAAGTCGGCGACCAGCTTCACCAGTTCGGGGGACGACTGCATGTTGCCGCCGATCACCAGCACGAGCCGGTCGCCCTGCGGGGCGGCCAACAGGTCGAGGGAGTGGCGGGCGGCAGCCTGACGGATGGCCTCGACTGCGCGTCCTGGGTCAGCGGGCGCCGAGCCGATCACGACGGCGATACCCGGTGGTGAGGCCCAGCCGAGGGTGGACGCCCGCGAGACCACCGACTCGTCCGCGTCGCCACGGATCACCGCGTCGACGACGAGTGCCTCCAGCCGGGCGTCCCACGCCCCGCGGGCCTCGGCTGCCCGTGCGTACACCTGGGCGGCGGCGAAGGCGATCTCGCGGGAGTACCTCAGGATGCCGATCCGTAGCGGCCCCTGCTCGTCCTCTGGCAGGCCGGCGATGCGGTGCTCCACGGTGTCGATCGTCGTCCGCACCAGGTCAACCGTCTGGTTGAGGGTGATCTTGCGTGCCAGCGCCCGCGGGGCTGCGTCGAAGATGGTGCCAGGGGCGATGTCGCGTCCGCCGGCGGCGAACCATTCGAGGAACCCGTCGATACCGGATCGGGCGACGAGGGTGATCCAGGAGCGATGCTCGGCGTCGAGATCGGCGAACCAGCGGTGCTCGTCAGCGATCCGGGCCAGCGCGGAGGTGGTCATCTCCGCCGCGGCGGCGGCCAGTTGGCGGGAGATCGCGACACGGGCCTCCGGTGGTGGCCACCCGCTGGGATCCACGCCCGTGGAGCTCACTTCGCTGCGTCGATCTCTGCCTTGCGGAACTCGACGATGTCGTCCAGGACGTCGGTCGGCAGCGGCTGGTCGGCGCTGAACCGGATGGTGCCCTTGGACACTGAATAGCCCTTGAGTCGAGACGAGACGGCGGCAACGACGTCGGGGCTGAACGGGAACAGCGAGAGGTGATTGGCACTCACCTTCACACCAATGAGCGGACTTCCCCGGTAGCGCAGCGCGGGGGTGCCGTAGCTGAGGTCCTCGATGGCTTCGGGTACCAGGTCCAGTGCCCGGTCGAGCACCTCCTGGAGCACGAACCGGGTATCCCCGTCGGTGCTTTCGATCAGATCGGTGAACACGCCCATGCGCCGCATCCTAAGCATTCGATGGGTGCCGCGGGTCGCCGCGGCGCAGAAAGGCAGAGGTTACTGAGAGTTCTGGCCCCACCACAGGTCGCTGCGAGCGCGCATCGGAGGCGGGCTGACACCCACCCTCCCACAGTCGAGGGCCAGCCTTCCTGCCGGGAGCCAGCACCCAGGGGCTGGCCCTCGACGTCTCGGCTGGCCCTCGGCGTGCGTCCCGTTATTAGGCTGGGCGGGTGAGTGAGCCACTCGATCCCGTCGCGGCCCTGCGGGAGATCGCCTACCTGATGGAGCGCGTCCTCGCCGAGCCCTACCGGGTCAAGGCCTTCCGCGCCGCTGCCGACGTGGTGGCCGCGCTGAGTCCTGACGAGTTCGAGGCACGAGCGAAGGCCGGTACCTGGAAGGAACTCTCCGGGCTGGGGGACACCACGGCCACCGTTGTCAGCCAGGCGATTGCCGGACGGGTGCCCGACCGGCTCGCCAAGCTTCGCGGCGAGGCCACCCCGCTGGCCACCGGCGGACTGGCGCTCCTCAAGCAGCTGCGCGGCGACCTCCACACCCACACCGAGGCGTCCGACGGCAGCGCCACCACCGAGGTGTCCCGGGCGGCAGCGACAGCCCTCGGCCACGAGTACCTGGCCATCACCGACCACTCGCCACGGCTCACCGTCGCCAACGGCCTCAGTGCCGAGCGCCTGCAGCACCAGCTCGACCAGTTGAAGGAGCTGAACGAGAGCGACGGCTGCCGCCTCCTCTCCGGTATCGAGGTCGACATCCTCATCGACGGCGGACTCGACCAGACGCCGGCGATGCTGAAGCAACTGGACGTGGTCGTCTCCAGCGTCCATTCCGAGCTCCGGATGCCCTCGGAGCCGATGACGCTCCGCATGGTGCGTGCCATCGCCAACCCCTACACCAACGTGCTCGGCCACTGCACTGGCCGGCTGATCACCGGTGGACGCGGCACCCGTCCACAGAGCACGTTCGACGCAGAGGTCGTGTTCGCCGCGTGCAAGCAGTTCGACGTTGCAGTGGAGATCAACTCCCGTCCCGAACGCGCCGACCCGCCCGACGACCTGCTGGCCATGGCCATCGAGGCCGAGTGCCTCTTCGCGATCGACTCCGACGCGCACGCCCCGGGACAGCTCGAGTTCCCCGCGCACGGTGCCGCCCGCGCCGTGGCCGCTGGCGTGCCGCCCGAACGCATCGTCAACACCTGGCCTGTAGAGGAACTGCTGACCTGGTCCCGCGCGCGTCGCTGAAGGGTGGACTCGCGGTGGCGCTGCCTCCGGCCGGTACGGGTAAGGTCGCCTTTGCGCAACGATCTTGCGCGGACTGAGGAAGGCACCCTGTGGCTAAGCGTGATTCTGTCGGCCCGATCCTGAACGGATTACCGACCAACCTGCCCGACATCGACTCTGACGAGACAGCCGAATGGCTCGAATCCCTTGACGGAATGATCGACGGGGACGGTCGCAACCGGGCCCGCTACATCATGCTGCGGCTCCTCGAACGCGCCCGTGACAAGCACCTTGGGCTGCCTTCGCTGACCGCGACCGACTACGTCAACACCATCCCTGCCGAGCAGGAGCCGTGGTACCCCGGCGACGTGAACCTCGAACGCCAGTTCCGTCGCCTCGTGCGCTGGAACGCTGCGATCATGGTGCACCGCGCGCAGCGCCCCGGCATGGGTGTCGGCGGCCACATCTCGTCCTACGCCTCGTCCGCCACCCTGTACGAAGTGGGCTTCAACCACTTCTTCCGCGGCAAGGATGCTCCCGGCGGCGGTGACCACATCTTCTTCCAGGGCCACGCGAGCCCCGGCATGTACGCCCGCGCGTTCCTCGAGGGACGCCTGGGCGAGGCCGACCTCGACGGCTTCCGCCAGGAGAAGAGCCACCTCGTCGATGGCAAGGTGCGCGCCCTGCCGTCCTACCCGCACCCGCGGCAGATGCCCGACTTCTGGGAGTTCCCGACGGTGTCGATGGGCCTCGGCCCCCTCGACGCCATCTACCAGGCGCAGTTCAACAAGTACCTCGGCAACCGCGGCCTGAAGGACACCTCCGACCAGCGTGTCTGGGCGTTCCTCGGCGACGGCGAGATGGACGAGGTGGAGAGCCGTGGCGCGCTGCAGCTGGCCGCCTACGAGGGCCTCGACAACCTGACCTTCGTCGTCAACTGCAATCTGCAGCGCCTCGACGGCCCGGTGCGTGGCAACGGCAAGATCATGCAGGAGCTGGAGAGCTTCTTCCGTGGCGCCGGCTGGAACGTCGTCAAGGTGGTCTGGGGTCGCGGCTGGGATCCGCTGCTGGCAGCCGACCGCGATGGCGCCCTGCTCAGCGTGATGAACTCCGCGACCGACGGTGACTACCAGACGTTCAAGGCCAACGACGGTGCGTACGTCCGCAAGAACTTCTTCGGACGCGACCCGCGGACGGCGAAGATGGTCGAGGACTGGTCCGACGAGCGCATCTGGAAGCTGACCCGTGGTGGGCACGACTACCACAAGGTCTACGCGGCCTACAAGGCGGCCACCGAGTTCAAGGGCGCCCCCACGGTGATCCTCGCCCACACCATCAAGGGCTACTTCCTCGGCAGCCACTTCGCCGGTCGGAACGCCACCCACCAGATGAAGAAGCTGGCGCTGGACGACCTGAAGCAGTTCCGCGACCGCCTCGACATGCCGATCACCGACGCCGTGCTGGAGGAGAACCCCTACCAGCCGCCGTACATGAACCCCGGCCCCGACGACGAGCGCATCAAGTACGCGATGACCCAGCGGGCCAAGCTCGGCGGATCGATCCCGGAGCGGCGCAACAAGCCGGCCCCCATCAAGCTGCCCGACGCGTCCGCCTACGAAGTGGTGAAGAAGGGTTCGGGCAACCAGCCGGTCGCCACCACAATGGCGTGGGTGCGGCTGCTCAAGGACCTCATGCGGGACAAGGACTTCTCCCCGCACGTCGTGCCGATCATCCCGGACGAGGCCCGCACGTTCGGCATGGACTCGTTCTTCCCGACGATCAAGATCTACTCACCGCACGGGCAGAATTACACGCCGGTCGACCACGAGTTGATGCTCGCCTACCGGGAGTCCAAGCAGGGCCAGATCCTGCACATGGGCATCAACGAGGCCGGCTCTGTCGCATCGTTCGCTGCGGTCGGCAGCGCGTACGCCACCCATGGCATCCACATGGTGCCGATCTATGTCTTCTACTCGATGTTCGGGTTCCAGCGCACGGCTGACGGCATCTGGGCCGCAGCCGACCAGCTGGCACGAGGCTTCATGATCGGGGCAACGGCCGGACGCACGACGCTGACCGGCGAGGGCACCCAGCACATGGACGGCCACAGCCACATGATCGCCGCGACCAACCCTGCGGTGGTGGCCTACGACCCGGCCTATGGGTACGAGCTCGCGCACATCATGCAGGACGGTCTTCGCCGCATGTACGGGGAGAACCCCGAGGACGTCATCTACTACATCACCGTGTACAACGAGCCGATGGTGCAGCCGGCGGAGCCGGAGAACGTGGATGTCGAAGGCATCCTCAAGGGCATGTACCTGCTCAAGGAGGGCAGCTTCGAGGGTGTCGGGCAGGACGCACGGCGCGCACAGCTGCTCGCGTCCGGCGTGGGCGTTGCCTGGGCGCTGGAGGCACAGGAGCTCCTGAAGAAGGACTTCGGCGTCGTGGCGGACGTGTTCAGCGTGACCAGCTGGAACGAGCTGCGCCGCGACGGACTGCGCTGCGACGAGCAGAAGTTCCTGCACCCCGGTGAGGACAATCCCGTGCCGTGGGTCACGCAGAAGCTGCAGGGCCGTCCCGGCCCGGTGATCGCCGTGTCGGACTACATGCGCCAGGTGCAGGACCAGATCCTCAACTGGGTTCCGGGCGAGTTCGCCTCCCTCGGTGCGGACGGCTTCGGCTTCTCCGACACCCGGGCGGCCGCACGCCGGTTCTTCCACATCGATGGGCCTTCGCTGGTCGTCCGTACGCTGCAGCAGCTGGCTGCGTCCGGTCAGGTCGACCCGAGTTGGCCGGCTCGTGCTGCCGAGCTGTACCGGCTCGACGACGTGACGGCAGGCAAGTCCGGGTCCACAGGAGGGGATGCGTGATTCGTTCGCTTTAATCCAGAGCGGCTTTCTGGCAGGCTGAAAGCCTTAACAGCTAGTCCGTGAAAGTGGGGTTGAAGCGCGTGAGTACCGCGCCGACGAAGGGTTCGTCGATCGTCGCAGCTCTTGGCGTAGCCAAGGGTCAGGTGGTCCAGGAACTGGGTTGGGATGACGACGTCGACGAGGAGCTCCGCTCGGTCGTCCTCGACGTCCTCGGTGAGGACTTCGTCTACGAAGCCATTGAAGCCGTCGACATCGTGCTGCTGTGGTGGCGCGACGAGGACGGCGACCTGGGCGACGGCCTGGTGGACGCGTTGACCGATCTCACCACCCGTGGCCACATCTGGCTGATGACGCCCCGGACCGGAAGGGACGGCTACGTCGATCCGGCCGACCTGGCAGAAGCTGCTCTGACCGCAGGGCTCGCCCTCGCGAACACCGCATCGGTGTCGCCGGAGTGGCAGGCGCACAAGCTGGTGCGTCCGAAGGGCGGGCGTCGTTAGCCTGCTGCTGACGCCGTTCCGACGGGGCTGCGTGGCAGCCGTGGCGTTCCTGGTCGTGCTTTCCGCGGGTTGCACTGCGGCCCCTGTTGCGCCTTTCGTGCCGTCGGGGACCGTTGCCGCGGTCACCCCGTCGCCTTCTGTGTCCGCGTCCGCCAAGCCGTCCGCGTCTGCGACCCCGACGCTCAAGTCGCCGCCTCCGACTGTGCCGCTCCAGCTGTCGTCGATCACGAACTTCAGGGACGTCGCTGGAGAGGGTCTCGCCCTGCCCGGCGGCAAGCACATGGCGACAGGGGTGGTGTACCGCTCGGCGGCCCTCAAGGGATTGTCGGCGAAGGACGCGAAGGCGCTGAGGAAGGCCGGCGTGGGAGAAATACTCGACCTGCGCACCGACTACGTGGCCGCTCATTCGCCCGACCCGGCGATCAAGGGCGTCGCACACCACGTGGTCAACATCTTCGCGGTGACGCGAACGACGAGCGTCCGGTACCGGACTGTGGCCGCCGCGCAGGCGCACATGCGGCAGATGAACGTCGATTTCGTGGATGTGGCAGCGCAGCGCCGCGAGATCGCGAACGCGCTGACCCTGATCGCCGCCGCCCACGGGCCGATCCTGTTCCACTGCACCGAGGGCAAGGACCGAAGCGGCTGGATCTCGGCCCTGCTGCAGCTCACCGCTGGCGCGAGCCGGGCGGAGGTGACCACGGAGTACCTCAGGTCCAACGAGTTCCGCGCAGGACTGATCGACGCCACGTACCGGGCGAAGCTGAAGTCGTCCGGTCGGACGGCGGCAGACGTGGAGCGGGCACTGATGAAGGTCCAGTCGGACTACCTCGGTGCCGGGCTCGACGAACTCAAGGCTCGCTACGGCGACATCGGCGGCTACCTCAGCAAGGGGCTGGGACTGTCCGCGGCAATCGTCCAGCGGCTTCGCGACCGGCTGACAGCCTGAGCCGCCCGCGTCCCCCTAAGATGTCTGCCCGGGGCGCATAGCTCAGTTGGTTAGAGCACCTCCCTTACAAGGAGGGGGTCGGGGGTTCGAGTCCCTCTGCGCCCACCGGCGATCACTGCTGTCAGGGGTGACCAAGTTGGCCGCCCGCTCGCCTCGGGTGGTCAGACCCCAAGGCAAAGAACCCGAGCCACTCAACCCCGGAGATCCGCCAGCCGGCGACACCCCACCAGAACGTTCCGCGAGTCACCCCTCGGCCTTCCCCTTCGGGTTCTTCGAGTGGACGATCCTGGAGATGAGCGCCTTGACCTTCGACGCCTTGCTGGCCTCAGCCGGCGGGGCCTGGAGGCCGGCGGCCAGCACCAGCCCGACAAGCAGGGAGATCAGGACGCGAGTGGCGATGAGGGGTGCTCGCATACTCCACATGGTCGGCCGTGGCAGGTGCTACGCCCATACGCAGAATCACTCCAGGAGCCCGGGGTACTGCTCAAACCTGGGACGAGTTCGACGAGGCCCTGAGTCACCCCGTTCAAGGTTATGCGGACCTGGAGCGGTTGCTCAGCTCACCGTCGGTGTTCGACGCCTGCCCCTGGATACATTGTGGTGGGCGACCGCGCGAACCGATCGCCGGGGTCAGGAGACCCGGTGCTTCGAGGACCAGAACGAGGCTGTCGTGTACCCGGGGCGGGAGACGGTGGCTCGAACCGAGATCTGATGGCCCTTGTCGGACCTGGTCAGCTTGTAGCTGGTGTGGGTAGCGCTTTTGATCGAGGACTTGTCGCGGTACCACCGGTAGCTGACCTTCGAAGGTGTCGGGCTCTGGGTGCCATGGTTGGCCTTCAACGTCTTGCCTACCCTGAAGGTCCCGGTGGCAGTCGGCGCCTTGGTCGAGACGAAGGTGGAGACGATGTGGCTGGCGGTGACGAGCGTCGCGGTCTTGTACCCGGACCGGGAGAAGGTGACGCGTGCAGAGACCTGCTTGCCCCTGTCACTGCTGGTCAGCTTGTAGCCGGTCTTGGTTGCGCCGCTGATCGACACCCCGTTGCGCAGCCACTGGTAGGCGATGGTCGAGGGAGCAGGTGTCTGGGTTCCGGGGCTGACCTTGACCGTGTCGCCGACCTTGAACGTGCCGCTCGTGGACGCACTCTTGGTCACCTTGAAGGTGCCGAGGATCGGCACTGGTGTTCCAGCCGCTTTCACGGCGTTGGAAACCTTGGCGACCGAGGTCCTTCCGATCGATGGTGTGACCCGCACCGAGATTGCCATGCCGGCGTCGGCGGCTGTCAGGACGTAGGTGGGGCTCGTTGCGCCTGTGATGGCTGCTCCGGCCCGCAGCCATTGGTAGGCGACCTTGGCGACCGTGGGCACGCCACCGAGGCTCACAGAGAGCGTGGCGCCCTTCCCGGTGCCACCGGTGACCGACGGTGTACCGACGGTGCGAAGCAACACCCCAGCCTCGTAGGCAACGGCTGCTGCCGCGTTGACAGCCCCGGCCCCGCACCTGGTCGTGTCACACGGTGCGGCCAACTTGGTGGCGGTCGAGGTGATGATTGAGCTGATCTGTGCCGGGGTGAGCGTCTTGTCGAGAGACTTCAGTAGGGCGACGACGGCGGCCACGTGGGGTGAGGCCATCGAGGTCCCGTCCATCCCGATGTAGCTCTGCGCGACAGCAGTGCTCGGTCCGGTGTTCCATGTCGAGACGATCCAGGAGTCCATGCTGTCCCGGGGGTTACCAGTCCCGCCTGGGGCAGAGATCGTGATCGGAAGGGTGGACGTGCCGTAGTTGCTGTAGCCGGCAAGCGTTCCCTCGAAGCCGGTGGCTGCCACCCGGATGGTGTTCTTGCATCCGGCGGGGGAGAACGTGGCGACCGGGACGGTGCTGTTGCCTGCTGCGACGACGACCGGGATGCCCTTGGCGACAACCGCATCGATGGCGGACTGGAGAGCCGTCGAGCATGCGGCGGGGCCGCCGATGGACATGTTGATGACGCCGACCGGTGTCGGGTTGTCCGGGACACCCACGATCGGCAGGCCGGCTCCCCAGCGCAGCGCGCTGATGATGTCGGCCTCGGTGCCGCCACCCTTGCCGAGAGCCCGCAGCGGTTCGACTTTGGCGCCGGGGGCAACCCCCACAACACCGGTGCCGTTGTTCCGGATTGCCACCGCAATGCCCGAGACATGGGTGCCGTGCCATGACGAGGCGCTCTCGCCGGTGATGAAGTCCCCAGCATCGGACGGGTCCGAATCCCTGCCGGTGCCGTCACCGGCGGAGGCCACGTTGGTGACGAAGTCGTAGCCGCCGATGATGTTGGCGTTCAGGTCGGTGTGGTTGGTGATGCCGGTGTCAAGGACCCCAATGACTACTCCGGCGCCGGTCGAAGCGGGCCAGGCGTCCTCGGCGTCAGTGCCGTAGGCGGACCTGCCGCTGTTGTTCACGTTCCACAGGTACGAGTAGTAGGTGTCGTTCGTCGAGGCTCCGGTGAAGGTGCTTGCAGGCTCGGCAGTGTCCACGCCGGCGACCTTCTCGACCTGCTGGCCCAGCTTGGTCGACTCGGTTGGGGTCATCGTCTTGTCGACCGTGACCGCCACGGTGTCCCTAGTGATCGGGACAACCTCAGTGACCGCACCCGTGTCGCCGACAGCCTGCTCGACAACCTTCTCTGCTGCCGAGGCCGGATCGTTCTGGTCGGAGTCGAAGGTGACGATGATCGTGTCGGTGGTGTGGCTGATCCCGCCCATCTGGTCCTCGACGCCCACCGGCGGCGGCGGGGGAGTGCTGCCACCCTCGGCGAAGCTTGTGGTCGGGTTGGACAAGAAGGCGGCAGCGACACAGGCAGCGACGATTCCGGCAGCCACGCTGCGACGGGGGGTCATTCAGATGTCCTTTGGGGGTGCGTTGATGGCGGTCAACAAGGTGGTCCTCATCATGGTGCATGGACCGGCCCTTCAGGCATACGGTCAAGAACTGATCCGGAGTGGTAGCTGCCCCTATGTGCTGCAGCCGACGCGGGACCGGTCGGGCTCGCACCATCCGGGGCGGGGCGACCCAACCTGACCGGGTGCGGGGGAGTGTTTCTGAAGGTGCCTGCTTCGTCGGCGTGAAGCTGCTCGACCTTGCCAGTGCCTTGGTACAGGTAACCATTTGCTGCAGGGAAACGGGTTCCAGGTCTGGCGATGACACCCGACGGATGGCAGTCTGTGCCCAGGCAGCGACGAACTCATCAATTGGAGCAGGTGTGCTGCCTCGTCTCGATAATGCCCTTGTGCTCTGTGAGGATCGGAGCAGCTGGCACGCAGGTCGCTCGACGGCGACGGAGACGTCATTCAAGTAGCGCGTCCAGATCACGTGCTGGCCGCATCTTCCCGTAGAACAAGACCGCCTCGAGAGCGAGCGCCTGGTTCGGATAGTCGGCACAATCGTGTCGCCCCGCAGATTCTGGACGCGATCTCTCCCTCTGGACGAGGAACTCGTGCGTGTTCAACCCGTGTCGTCAACGGTTGTTGTCGGCGTGCTCGCAGGTCGTCGGTATCAGGGGCTCCAACCTGCCGACGGGGACACGCTGACGGCCCGAACGGGTTCGACCGCTTTCTGCATCAGCGAGGCTCAATGACCAGACGGCGCGCCGATCCGGGAAGCAGCGTGGGTTCACCGGCCCACGACGATGAGCGCCTCCTGAGCGACGAGCGCTATGCCGTCACACACCGGCTGCAATGGGTGCAGACGTCGGCGAGCTCGGTCCTCCTCGCCGCTTTCCTCGCCCTGGCTGTGCCCACCTTCGGCTGGATTCCGTTCCTGCTTGTGGGTGTCGCCGCCCTCACGACACCGTTGTCGCTGCTTCTCGGCAAGCGGATCTCTGAGAATACCTACGCTGTCGGTCAGACCGTCTGGATGGGCGGCCTGGGGGTTGCTGCGGCCCTGACCGGAGGCGCCGACAGCTTTCTGCTGCCCCTCTGCATCGCATACGCGCTGATCTTCTTCAGCCTTCTCTCGCCCGGCAAGGCCATGCGCTTTTCGGTGGTGGGCTTTCTGCTCTGTGTGCTGCCGATCATCGTTCTGGACTGGGACGGCTTGGTGCGTTCCCCCTGGCTGCTCCTGTCCTGCGGGGTCGGGTTCATATCGATCGTCCTGGTCGCGCGCTCGATGGCGGCCGGCGAGATAGCGCAGCGCAGCCAGGCGACGATCGACCCGCTCACCGGCCTGCTGAACCGACGCAGCCTCTCCGACCGGGTCGCTCAGCTCATCGATCAGGCACGCGTGATGGGAGACGGTACGTCGTTGGCGATGGTCACCGGGGATATCGACCACTTCAAGCAGGTCAACGACACGCATGGACACCAGCGCGGCGACGACGTGCTTCGTGACGTGGCCTACCTGATCCGGAAGACCGTGCGCCGATTCGAGCTCGTGTACCGCATGGGGGGCGAGGAGTTCCTCGTGCTTCTACCGGGTCACAACCTCGCTGAGGCGGGTAGCGTCGCGGAACGGATCCGGGCTGCCGTCGAGCAAGGGCGACCAGGGGGCGTGGACGTCACGATGTCGCTCGGCGCCGTCGAGTTCGGCGTTGACGGGAGCGACCTGCACAGCCTTCTCGCCCGGGCGGACGAAGCGCTCTACGCAGCCAAGCGGCAGGGGCGCAACCGCGTGGTGCTGGCACCACAAGTGAAGCCGCCTCCAGCCCTGCCCTGAGCGGCTCGGCTGACCGCGGACGAACGGCGCAGCAGCCGAACCTCGAACTGTGGTCGCTGGGGAGATGCTCCCGAATTGGAATGTCAGCGTGCGAGTCGGCCGGCGACCACCGGCAGTCCCGGGCCACCCAGCTCCGGGATGGCACTCGCACGACCGGTGATCGCCATCAGGATCGCTTCCGCAGGTCCGGTGACTTCCGGTCCGGAGCCGTGGCTCCAGTCCAGGTCGGTCGGCGCAAGGCGCACACCTCGGGCAAGGCGTCGTCCAGGCAGCTCGGGGCTCCGCACGGCGTCAGCCAGCACGCAGAGGAGCCGCTCAGCCGGGATCTGGCGCGGCTTACCCAGCGGCCGGCGGATGTCCTGGTGGTGGATGGTGACATCGAGGAGGGCGAGTCTGCCCCCGAAGGTGGTAGCCAGCCCCTGTGGCCGCAGGTGAGCCCGCAGCCTGTCGAGAAGCTGTTCAGTGGTGAGCTCTGCGAGCTCGTCAACGCCCACCTGGTTGACGTGAACGAACCGGGCGCGGATGGCGCGGCGGAGCATGTCTAGAACGTTGACCCCATCGAAGCTCATGACGTGCGCGACCACGTCCCGTACCCGCCAGCCTTCGCAGAGTGACGCCACCTCCCACTGCTCGGGCTCCAGGCTCGCCAGGAAATCGGCAAGTTCGGTCCGCTCGGCAGTGGTCATCTCCAGCGCGTTCACTCCCACAGGGTTGCACGAACCACAACTCGGATGCGTCGGTGATCGGGGCCGCGTGACCTTCTTCCATTCCGGACAAGCCGAGCCCGGGCGTACCGGCCACACGGCCGGGATCGAGAGCATCCGACCCTCTGAGCGGGCACTGAAGACGGTTGGTAGGGTCCCGCCATGTCAGAGCTCCTGTCTGCCTTGATGATCGAGGTGCCCGAAGCAGAGCCTGCAGTCGGGGAGCTTCGAATGCTGCTGGACCCCGTGGCCTCGCTGGGGGTTCCGGCGCACGTCACCGCGCTGTTCCCCTTTGTTGCGCCTTGGTCGATCGATACCGGTGTGCTCGAGCAGATTGCGGAGGTCGCGCATGCCAGTCAGCCGTTCGAGTACCTGTTCTCCCGCACTGCCTGGTTCGGCGACGGCGACGTTCTGTACCTCGCACCTGAGGAACCGGCACCGTTCCGCAACCTGACCGAGCGCTTGTGGGCGACCTTCCCCGCCTACCCGCCCTATGGCGGGCAGTTCGATGACGTCGTCCCGCACCTGACCATCGGCGAAGGTGCCGGCAGGGAGGCACTCCTCGAAGCGGAAAGCTCCGTGCGCGCGTTCGGACCTGTCACGGGCAGAGCCGGGAGACTGACCTTGATGGCCCAGACGCCCGGTGGCCGCTGGTCATACCGCGGTCGATGGACGCTCGGCCAAGGGGAGGGCCACGCACCGCTGGCGTGACCCGCGGCCGGAAACCGCTGCTGTCGGGCTCGAGTTGTCGGGCGAAGGGTGGGGGAGAGGCGGCGAGCGCGCGGAACGCGGAGAGGGCGAAGGCGGCGGGTGAGGAGGATGGACCCGGGATTGCGCATGGGTTTAGACTGGTGGTCGAACTATCAGTCTAAGGAGGTTTCAGAAATGAGGGTCTTGATAGTGGGTGCCGGGATTGCTGGACCCACCCTCGCGTACTGGCTGCTCCAGGCCGGCCATCAGCCGACGTTGGTTGAGCGCGCGGCACAGCTGCGGCGTGGCGGCTACCTGGTGGACTTCTGGGGAGCGGGGTTCGACGTGGCAGAGCGTATGGGCATCGTTCCCGAGTTGCGCCGACGCGGATATGTCATGACGGAGGCGCGAGCTGTTGACCGCGATGGTCGCCGGATCGCGTCGATCAATCCGTCAGCGATCATGGAATCGAACGAGCGGTATGTCAGCATTGCCCGCTCCGACCTCGCCTCGGCCATCTACGATGCGCTCGATGGGGCTGCGGAGCTGATCCTGGATGACACCGTGCGTGCTCTGGACGATGACGGCGATCGTGTCCGGGTCGCCTTCGAGAGTGGGCAGGCACGCGATTTCGATCTCGTCGTGGGAGCGGATGGGCTGCACTCACAAGTGCGTCGGCTGGTGTTCGGGCCCGACGAGCAGTTCGAGCGGTATCAGGACATGGTCGTGTCGGTGTTCGACGTGCCGGGCTACCGGCCGCGCGACGAGCTGGTCGCGATGATGCACGCCGAGGTGGGCTTTCAGGCGGTCAGGGTCTCACTTCGCGATGACATCACCATGGTGATCTTCACCGTTCGGCACGACGGCGCGGTGCCCCTCGGCAGCGCCGCGGACCAGCAGGCGCTCCTGCGGGAGAGGCTGAGTGGCGCGGGGTGGGAGACCCCAGCACTCCTTGAGGCGATGCCGCGAGCCAAGGCGTTCTACTTCGATGCCGTGAGCCAGATCGAGATGCCCTCGTGGACGCGTGGCCGGGTGGCCCTGGTAGGTGATGCGGCAGCGTGCCCGTCGTTGCTGGCGGGCCAGGGCTCGGCGCTGGCCATGGTGGAGGCGTACGTGCTTGCCGCGGAGCTCTCCCGGTCAGAGGGTGGTCATGAGCAGGCGTTCAACCGCTATCAGGCGAGGCTCGCGCCGTTCCTGCAGTCGAAACAGGCTGCTGCGAGACGCCTGGGTGTGGCCTTCGCTCCCCGGAACGGGTTGCAGCTGGTCTTTCGGGACACGGTGATGAGGTTGATGGGACTGCCGATGGTGACGGATCTGGCGATGGGTGGAAGCTTCCACGACGCCATCGAGCTCCCAGCGTTCGCTGCGGCCTGAGACCCGCTCTCACATGGTTCGGGCCCGGTTCGCGAAGCTTCCCGTCGCGCAGCAGCACGCGATTCTCTCCGCCGCGCTGGAGGAGTTCGCCGCGCACGGGTTTCACGACGCCTCGCTGAACCGGGTCATCGAAGTGGCCGGTATCTCAAAAGGTTCGATGTATTACTACTTCGACGGCAAGGAAGACCTCTACGCGCACGTCGCCCGCGTGGAACTCGAGCGGTTGATCACCCGCGTGGATCCGTTCGACGTCTCTTCAGCGAGCAATCCGGACGCCTTCTGGTCGGCGTTGGACAGCTACTACCTCCAGCTCATGTCGGCGCTGGCTGCATCCCCACAGCTGGCGGCGCTCATCCGGGGCTGGATCGCCGTGTCGGCAACCCCGGCGCTCCAGCAGATCCAGCAAGACATGGTGAAGGCGGTACTCCCCTGGATGGAACAGGTCCTCGCCGCCGGGCAACAGATCGGCGCGGTTCGGACCGATCTGCCGTCCGGGTTGTTGATTGCTGTCGCGGCCGGCATGGGTCAGGCGATGGACACCTGGCTGCTGACCCAGCCGTCGGACGCCGCCGCCCTGCCCCGGGTGATCAGTGCGCTGATCGGGATGATCCGACGAGCGCTGGAGCCATGATCGCTTCGGTGTGCAGCGAGAAAACAGAGAAAGCAAGGTACGCCTCTCCTTGAGGCGTAACGTCGAAGCCGGAGGTGGAAAATGTCCTACCAACCGCGTCACACGTGGGCCGATGCAACGATCGGCAGCCAGAACGCGATCGAGTTGGAGGGGGTCACCAAGACCTACGGGTCCGGCGAGCTGGCAGTGCCAGCCGTCCGTGGCATCGACCTGAAGATCCCGGCCGGCCAGTTCGTGGTCGTGCTCGGTCCGTCCGGCTCTGGCAAGACGACCCTGATGAATCTGGTCGGCGGTATCGAACGGCCCACCTCCGGATCCATTCGGGTGGCCGGACAGGATCTCAGTGCAGAAGCAGAGGGCGAACTCACCACCTTCCGGCGGCGTGAACTCGGATTCGTCTTCCAGTTCTTCAACCTGATCCCCACGCTCACTGCGCTCGAGAATGTGGAGCTGGTTGCCGAACTGTCCAGTGCCGGGCCCGGTGCCGCCCGGGACGCGCTGGACGAGGTGGGGCTGTCCGAGCGGGCAGACCACTTCCCCTCCGCCCTGTCCGGAGGCGAGCAACAACGGGTCGCGATCGCTCGCGCGCTCGCCAAGGCCCCGTCGGTCCTGTTGTGCGATGAGCCGACCGGCTCCCTCGACCTCGAGACCGGCCGGCAGGTGCTGGTGGCCCTTCACGATGTCAGCCGCAAGGGCGGCCGGACAGTGGTGTTGGTCACCCACAACACGGCGATCGCCGCGATGGCTGATCGGGTGATACGCATGGGTTCCGGGCGGCTGGTGTCCGACGAAGCGGTGCCGGCCCCCACACCGGCCGCGGAGATCCGCTGGTGAGCATGTTGCGGCGCATGCTCCTGCGTGACCTGCGGTCCCGCGCAGCTCAGTTCGTTGCCCTTGGCGTCACCGTCATGCTCGGGGTGGCCCTGTTCGGTGCGTCCTACGACGCCTATCTCAATCTGACCGCCTCCTACAGCGGGCTCTACGCCCGCCTGTCCATGGCCGACATTGTTGTGAGCGGAGGCCCGTCGACCGGGATAGCTGCTGCCGAAGGGAGACTTGAGGGCGTCGCCGCGACCGCAACCCGATCGGTCGGGGAGACCGCCGCCGAGGTGGGCGGCCAGCGCCAGCTGGTCCGTTTGGTGGGGTTGCCCGCGAACGGCGATCCTGCGGTGAACAAGGTCCTGGTCCTGTCCGGATCGAACCTCACGCCCGGCAGGGATGATCAGGTCCTGGTGGAACAACACCTTGCCGGAGCACGCAAGCTCGCTGCCGGGGACCGGGTCCGATTGCTGACGACGACCGGCTGGTCCGACGTCGAGATAGCCGGCGTGGTGGCATCGCCGGAGTACCTGTGGCCGGCCCGGAGCAGGCAGGAACCGATCGTGCCGTTCGACCAGTGGGGCGTGCTGTTCGGCCCGGAAGGACTGGTCGGCACACTGCCCGCGGCGGGCGTTCACACCGAGGCGCTGGTCACCTTCAAGGCGACCGGTCCCGCCGACGTCGGGGAGAGGGCGAAGGCGCTCGCACTGGATGAGGGGGCGGTCTCCGTCCAGCCGCTGTCGGAGCAGCCGTCGGAGGCGACGCTCGCCGAGGATGTGGGCGGATTCGGCGAGATGGCCGTGGGCTTCCCGATCATGTTCCTGCTCGCAGGGGCGCTCGGCATGGCCGTCCTGCTCGGCAGGATGATCGCCACCCAGCGTGCCCAGATCGGCGTCCTTCGCGCCTACGGGGTGGGTCGGCGGACCGTGCTCATCCACTACCTCATGTTCGGCCTGCTGATCGGGGTGCTGGGCGCCGTGCCCGGCGTGATCATCGGGGGACTCGCCGCGGCCAGCATCTCCCGGCTCTACACCGCAATGATCTCGGTACCGATCACGGTCATCGAGGTAAGGCCGGCCACGATCGTGGTGGGCCTGCTCCTCGGCACGATCAGCGGCGCCCTCGCCGCCTACCTGCCGGCACGGCGGGCAGCGCGGATATCGCCGGCCGAGGCAATGCGCGGAGATGTCCCGACCGGGCAGGGTCGCCTCAGCCTCGCTGAGCGGATCCTCCCTCCCGTCCGGCACCTGCCGGTCCGATGGCTGGTCGCCCTACGGGGACTCGGCCGCAACCCCCGGCGCACCGCCTCCACCATCATCGGGGTCGCCCTGGCCGCCACCCTGGTGCTGATCTCCTGGGGAATGATCGATACCGTCCAGATCCTGCTCGAGCGACAGTTCGTCCACGACCAGCACCAGGATGCCTCCGTGGCTCTGGCTCAACCGACTCCTGTGAGCAAGCTGGCGCAGGCACTCGATGTCGCCGGCGTGGCCGAGGTCGAACCCCAACTGCAAGCACCGGTGACGATCATCGCCGGCGGCGCCCGGTACGCCACCAGCCTCATCGGACTGGAGCCGGACACGGCAATGCACTCCTTCTTCGATCCGGCCGGACGCCACCTGGCTCTGCCGACGGGCGGCGGCGTCCTGCTCGGGGCTGCCCTTCAAGGCCTGCTCTCGGTGAACGTGGGTGATGAGGTGGACCTGGATCTCGGCGGAGGTCGAACCGGTCGGGCGCCGGTGGCGGGCTTCATCAACGAGCCCCTGGGCAGTTTTGGCTACGCATCACTGGCGACCGTCGCGCGGCTGACGGGTGAGGCCGGCGACGATCCGGTGGTGTCAACCGCCCTCGTCCGCTTTGATGACGGCGCGGTCGCCGCGGACGTGATTCACAACCTGCGAGAGCTGTCAGCGGTAGCAGTCATCATTGACAGCCGGGCGATGTATGCCATCGCGCAGTCGATGATGGGGCTGTTCTACGCCTTCGTGGGGGTGATGCTCGTCCTCGGCGCGGTGATGGCGTTCGCGCTGGTATTCACCACCATGACCGCGAACGTGTCCGAGCGCTCCGTCGAACTGGCCGCCTTGCGCATCCTCGGCATGCCGAAGGCGCAGGTGTCGCGTCTCGTCACTGCCGAGAACCTGCTCTTGATCGTTGTGGGCCTGATTCCAGGCCTCGTCGTGGGCTACTTCGCGGCCGCTGCGGCCATGGCTTCGTTCTCCAGCGACCTGTTCCGGTTCGACCTCCAGGTGCGCCCCACCACCTTCGCCTTCACCGCGCTCGCGATCCTCGCCGTCGGCTTCGTCTCGCAATGGCCGGCGCTGCGCTCGGTCGGCCGCATCGATCTGGGTCGGGTCGTCCGTGAGCGAGCCCTGTAGGAAGACGGCGGCTGTGACCTTGGGCGTCACGGCGTTCCGGCTGTCTTCACGCCTTCAGGGTGTTGGTATCCATTCTGGAAGGAGGGTAACCATGCCCAGTGCCAATCGGATGTCGACCCCGGTGGGGATCGACGAGGACGTGATCGAGGCTCGCTACGCCACAATCGGTGACTACACCGTGGGCTTCGAGACTCACAAGCAGGACGTTGATCCCGCGCCGTTGTTCGCAGGTCTGCCCGACGATCGCTGCCCCTGCACCCATTGGGGGGTGGTCACGGCCGGTCGGGTCGTGTTCCGCTGGCCCGACCACGACGAGACCTACGTCACCGGGGACGCCTACTTCGCCCCGCCAGGGCACCTGCCTCTCCTGACTGCAGGCACCTCGCTGATCGAGTTCAGTCCCACCGCAGACCTGGAGGCGACCGTGGCCGTCCTCGAGCGGAACATGACTGCTGCTGGGGCCGTCCGATGACCGCGCCGGCCCGCGCGAAGGCGACCCCGACGCAGTCCGAGGTGGAGTTGGCTGTCGACAAGCTGGTCCGCTACCTGGAGACCGGTTCAGCCCCCGCGGGCCTGTTTGCCCCGGACATGTTCACTGACCTGACCCTGCCGCACTGGCGGGTGCAGGCCGCGGACGCAGGGGGGCTCCTGGCTCTGCGGGCCGGCTTCCATCCCTACCCGGGCCTGGTTCGCGTGGAGCGGCTTGAGCGGACCGGACACGGCTTCGTGCTGGAGTTCGAGGAGCGCTGGACGTACGGCGGTCAGGCCTGGTACTCCCGTGAGATGTTGCGTGCCGACCTCGCTGGCGGCCTGGTCACCGAGTTGTCCGTCTATTGCACGGGCGACTGGGACGAGGCGCGGCAACATGAGCACGCGGGAGCCGTCCGGTTGATCCGCAACTGAGCACATCGACCCCCGCGACGGCCCGACTTAGCATGGTCCGGTGGTGAGGCTCGAGGTTTCCGACCTGCTCGCTCGTGCTTCGGCCGCCCGGGGGGCGGGCGACCGGGAAGCCGCCGCGCGGCTGTACGACGAAGAGGCGGACGAGCGCCGCGCCGTGGGTGACGTGGAGGGTTGGGCGGAGGCTGTGCTCGGCGCCGCATCGCTGTACGTGTTCGGCGCCGAGCCCGGCAAGCTCCCGGCACAACTCCATGAGGTTCTGGAGCAGGCCGCCGACCAGGCAACCCGCGCACGGCTGGCGTCAGCGCTGGCCCGCTGCTGGGTCTACTCCGGTCACCAGGATCGAGGACTGCCGTTCGCGGAGCAGGCGCTGCACGACGCGGAGCAGGTGGGCAGCCCAGAGCTGATCGCCGACAGCCTCGACGCTGCTCTCGCCGTCAATTGGGGTCCTGACCAACTGGAGACGCGTCGCCTACTCGCCGTGCGCCTTGATGCGGTGGCAGCCCACCTGCTGGACCCGGAGGCTCGACTCACGGCGCACCTGTGGGGGCTGCAGGTGGCCTGCGACCTGATGGACATGCACTCCGTTCGCCGTCACCTGCGCGCCCTCGAACTGCTGGGCCGGGAGTCGCCCAAGGCCCTGTTCTTCGCCGCCACTCGCCGGCTCATGCTCGACCTGTTGCAGGGCCGCACCGACACGGCGTTCGAATTGCTCCGCACGGCCGAGGGTGCCGGACAGCAGGCCGGGCTCGCGGATGCCTGGATGGTGCTCGCCGGTCAGCGGGCCTACGTGGCCGCACAGTCCGGAGACTCCACCACGTGTGCGGAAGTGGCAGAAGCGGCAGAGTCCTTCTCCCTCTCCGAAGGCGCCGCGGCCGTGTGTGCGGAGGCTGCCTTCATGTGGGCCAGCGCCGGGCGCGTAGACCGCGCCGCTGCGCTCGTCACCACCTTCCGTGGTGCCGTGCTCGACGAACTGCCCAAGGATGTGAACTGGCTCCTCACCCTGCAGTGCACGCTCGAAGCTGCACTGACCGTCGGCGACCGCGAGGTGATCGCCACCGCGTCACGGCTGCTCGGCCCGTTCGCCGGACGGGCGGTCTTCAACGCCGGCGCAATCATGTTCCATGGAGTCACCGACGACACCCTTGCCCGCGCCGCCGGGAAACTCGGGGACCAGGAGGCGGCGGCTCGGCTCCGGGCCGGCGCCCTCGCGAGCTATGAACAACTCGGTGCCACCTGGTGGCGTGACCGAATGGCGGCCAGCCCGAAGCCCGGGGAGGGCGAGCGAGCCTCGGCGGTGCTCACCGCCCACCTCGAACCCATCGGCGGTGGCCTGTGGCTGGTCGGCACCGGCCAGTCGCCGGCTCCGGTGAGGGCGTTGCGCGGTTTCGGCTATCTCGCCGAACTGCTGCGCCGTCCGCATCAGGCGATCGCTGCGCCAGAACTTGCCGGCGGTGGGACCGGCGTCCTCGTCGAGGCCGGGTTGGGCGAAGTGATCGATCGCCGCGCGCTGGCTGCCTACCGCCACCGGCTCCTGGAGGTGGAGTCCGAACTCCAGGAGGCCGAGGACTGGGCGGACACGGGGCGCGTGAGTGCGCTCGCGTCCGAACGTGACGCCCTTCTCGACGAGGTGGCTGCGGCCACCGGCCTCGGCGGTCGGCTCCGGTTCACCGGTTCCAGCGCAGAGCGGGCGAGGGTCGCCGTCCAGAAGGCCATCACCGCGGCGATCTCGCGGATCGCCACCGTGGACGTGTCGTTGGCGAGCCACCTGAGATCGAGCATCCGCACCGGGCAGTTGTGCAGCTACGACCCGGACACTCCCACCCCTTACACCTGGGTCCTTGCCAGCCGGTAGTCACCGAGCACACCCCCGGTCCGGGTCCCGACGATCTGTGCACCCTCGCCCCGCCCGCACATTCTCGTAAGGAATGCGTAAGCCGACGCTCATGGAGCCGGAGTGCCGCCCGGCGTTGACTGGCCGATGTCCACAACACCGCTCGAGGGAGCAGCATCATGAAACACCCACATCTCTCCACCCTTCTGGCGGCGGCCACGGTCGCAGCCGCGCTCGCCGTCACCTCCGCGCCGAACGCGTCAGCGTCCGGCGCCACCGCCGCTCAACCGGGAGGGTCGAGCCATCCGGTCGGCGCGGTCTTCGTCCAGACCGACGACCTCGCCCACAACGCGATCATCGCCTATGACCGCGGCGCTGACGGACGTCTGACCAAGGCCGGGACGTACGCCACCGGAGGTGCCGGGGCCACCCTTGCCGGGGCCGTGGTCGACCCGCTGGCCTCCCAGGGCTCGCTCACCCTTGACCGCCGGCACGGTCTGCTCTTCGCCGTGAACGGTGGGAGCGACACCGTCACCGTCTTCGGCGTTGACGGGAGCCGGTTGGTGCGGCGCCAGATCCTGTCCACCCACGGCGACCTGCCCGTCTCGGTCGGCGTCTCCGGCGACCTGGTCTACGTGCTGAACGCGCGCGGCGGCGGCTCGATCACCGGGTACCACATCGCCGGTCGACACGTCGAGCCCCTTTCGGGTTCCACCCGTGCCCTGAACCTTGCGCCGAACTCGAACCCGGAGTTCCTGCAGACGCCCTCTCAGGTGGCGATCACGCCCGGCGGCCGGGCCGTCGTTGTGGCCACCAAGACCCACGGCACGCTGCTCGTCTTCCCGCTCAACGGTCACGGCCGTCCCGCAGCGTCGCCCGTGGTGACGCCGTCGGGCACGGTTCCGTTCGCCCTGTCGTTCGATCGTTCACGTCACCTCCTCGTGGTCGACGCGACCGGATTCGCGTCCAGCTACACCGTGCACCGCAACGGCAGCCTGGCGCTGGTCAGCAAGGTTGGCCCCACAGGCCAGGCCGCAGCGTGCTGGACAGTGTTCGTCCGCGGCACCCTGTACGCCGCCAATGCCGGCTCGAACAGCATCACCGCGTTCAAGGACCACCGCGGACAGCTCACGATCAGTGATGCCACCGCGGCAACCACCGGTGCCGGACCCATCGACATGGCGGCATCCCGGGACGGCCGATTCATCTACCAGCAGACCGGCGGCTCGGGGCAGGTCAACGAGTACCGGCGAGGCCCTGATGGATCGTTGACCCTGATCGGGACCGTCGACACCGGGCTGGGTGCATCCTTGGGGAACGCCAACGAGGGCATCGCAGCCAGCTGAGCGGTGTCGCCACCGGGTGGATCGCGCCGGCATCGGCACGATCCACCCCGGGCCGGCCCCGCCAGCGGGCGGTCCGGGCCGGAGGTAATTGGTGCAGTCGTGCCGCGCGGCCGCGTGCGGTTAGCTCCAACTGTTCGAAACCAGAAACTTGCCTGATCTGCCGGCGGAGGCAGGCCGGGCCAGGGTCACGACTCACATGAACGGAGAGCCCCATGATCCCCGCACCGATCCAGCGCTACATCGACCAACAGGCCGAGCGCTCACCGGTGAACTACTCCGACCTGAAGGTCGTGTTCCTCAACGGCACCTTGAAGAGGTCGCCCGGCGCCAGCAACACCGACGGGCTGATGGCGATCTCGATCGGTCTCTTCCGGGCGCTGGGCGTCCAGGTGGACGTGGTGCGAACCGTCGACCACGTGATCCCGCCGGGCGTGCAGCCTGACATGCGCCAGCACGGCTGGGAGCGCGACGACTTCCCCGACCTCTACCGACGGTTCGTCGAGCCGGCCAACATCATCGTGTTGGCAACCCCGATCTGGCTGGGCGACCAGAGTTCCCAGACCAGGCTGATCATCGAACGCCTCTACGGCTGGTCGGGTGAACTGAACGCTGCGGGGCAGTGGTCCTACTACGGCAAGGTCGGGGGAGCCCTGATCACCGGCAACGAGGATGGCGGCAAACACTGCGCCGCGCAGATGCTGTACGCCCTCCAGCACATCGGCCTGACCGTGCCCCCGCAGTCGGACACGTACTGGAACGGAGAAGCCGGGCCCGGGCCGTCCTATCTCGACGATCCCGGCGGTGGCCAGAGCAACGCCTGGACGACCCGCAACACCGTCTTCATGACCTGGAACATGCTCCACCTGGCACGGATGTTGACCGACGGCGGCGGCATCCCCACCTACGGCAACATCGCTTCGGAATGGGACCTCTCCCAGCCCGACCATCCCAACCCGGAGTACCGCTGAGCAATGAACCCCTCCGAGGTCGGCGACGAGGGCCACCTGCGGCGTGCCCTCGAACTGGCCCGCAGAGGATCTCCAACGGACGTGAACCCATTGGTTGGCGCGGTGGTCACCGATGCCGCTGGAGCGGTCATCGGGGAGGGATACCACCGCGGAGCCGGCAGCCCGCACGCCGAGATCGAGGCGCTGAGGGCTGCCGGTCCGGCCGCCCGGGGAGGGACGGTCTACGTCTCGCTCGAGCCGTGCAGCCACACCGGGCGGACGGGTCCGTGCGTCGATGCGCTGGTGGGCGCCGGCATCGCCCGTGTGGTGTTCGGGCAAGTCGACCCGAACCCTGTGGCAGCCGGTGGCGCACCGGCCCTGGAGGCTGCCGGTGTCCGGGTGCAGCCCGGTCTGCTTGCCGCGGAGGCCGTCCAGGTGAACTGCACCTGGACGCACCTCATGCTCACCGGTCGGCCGTTCGTGACGTGGAAGTTCGCAGCCACGCTGGACGGTAGAAGTGCCGCCCGCGACGGCACCTCCCGTTGGATCACCGGTCCGGAAGCGAGGGCGGACGTCCACGCCCTGAGAGCTCGCTGCGGGGCGGTGATCGTCGGGACGGGGACAGTCCTCGCCGACGATCCCCAACTCACGGTCCGCGGACCGCACGGCCCGGCCACCGTCCAGCCCCTGCGGGTGGTGGTCGGACGACGGCAGCTCCCTTCCCGGGCACACGTGCTTGACGACCAGGCGCCCACCGTCATCATGGAATCGCATGACCTGCACGAAGCGTTGGCGCAGGTTGCCCGACGAGGCATCCACCACGCCCTCCTTGAGGGCGGGCCGACGTTGGCGAGCGCTTTCCTGAAGGCTGGGCTCGTCGACGAAGTGATCGCCTATCTCGCGCCGGCCATGCTGGGCACGGGTCCGCCGGCCGTCGGCGACCTGGGGATCGATACGATCGCGAACGCCCTGCGCCTGACCATCACGGACGTCGCCCTCGTCGGCCCCGACGTCCGCATCACGGCACGCCCGAATCCGCACCCTGAGGGAGAGAATCGATGACCACGGAGTTGGAGGCAAGCAGGGTGATCGAGGCGGCCCGAACGGTCCTGCCCACCGCGTACGGCAGCTTCGATGCCATCGGCTTCTTCGACCTGTTCACCGGCGAGGAGCACCTCGCGTTGATCAGCCCGCTGGGCCTGGGCTCCCCGGAGGTCCCACCGCTGGTCCGGGTGCAATCGGAATGCCTCACCGGGGACGTCTTCGGCTCCCAACGCTGTGACTGCGGCCCCCAACTCGAGCGCGCCCTTTCCCTTGTCGCCGGCCACCCGGGCCTGCTGGTCTACCTGCGCGGCCAGGAGGGACGCGGCGTCGGGCTCCTCGCAAAGTTGCAGGCCTACCGGCTGCAGGACCAGGGCTTCGACACTGTGGACGCCCAGCTCGAGCTGGGGCTGCCTGTCGACGACAGGGAGTACGGCGCGGCTGCAGCGATCCTGGAAGCGACCGGGACAACCAGAATCCGACTGCTCACCAACAACCCTCACAAGGTTGATGCCCTGCGGGAGGCCGGCATCGAACTGGTCGCGATCGAGCCGTTGCGCATCCCGCCGACGCCCACCAATGCCGCCTACCTCCGTGCCAAGCGCGACCGGCTCGGTCACCACCTCCCAGGTGATCTCTCGTCGGTGTGATGCTCCGCCCGGCTGCCGAGGACCAGTTCTTACGAGGTTCTTTCGGAACCGCTGTTTCCCTCGCCAAGGTGAGGGGGTTGGGGCTGGACTGGGCGCATGCGGACTCTTGTGACCGGTGCGGCCGGGTTCATCGGCTCGACGATCGTCGAACTCCTGGCCGACGGTGGCCACGAGGTGGTGGCCGTGGACCTGCTGCTCGACCGTGCGCACACGTCCCGGCCGTCCTGGGTGAGCGATGACCTTCATGTCGTCGACGTGCGCGATGAAGCGGCCCTGACCAAGCTCCTGCGGGGGATTGACGTCGTGTGCCACCAGGCCGCGATGGTGGGCCTGGGCCTCACCATCCATGACGCCCCCGACTACGCCTCCCACAACGTGGTCGGAACGGCGTCGCTGCTGTCTGCGATGGCGCGGGCAGGGGTGAACGGCCTGGTCCAGGCTTCGTCGATGGTGGTCTACGGGGGTGGACGCGAGGTGTGCCCGCTCCATGGCGACGTTGCGACACGTCCCCGAACACTCGAGGACCTTGCCGCGGGTTGCTTCGAACCCCACTGTGCGGTGTGCGGCCGGCCGGTCACCTGGGGGCTCGTGGGGGAGGATGCCCCGCCGAAACCGCACAACGCCTACGCCGCCACGAAGCTGGCTCAGGAGCACCTGGCGGTCGCCTGGAGCGAGCAGTCCGGCGGTCGGGCGATCAGCCTGCGCTACCACAACGTCTACGGGCCGAGGATGCCGCGGGACACGCCTTATGCGGGAGTGGCGAGCATCTTCCGTTCGGAACTGGCTGCGGGCCGGGCGCCAAGGGTCTACGAGGATGGCAGGCAGATGCGCGATTTCGTGCACGTCCGCGACGTCGCCCGGGCGAACGTCACGGCCCTCGAGAGCCTCGCCGCGGGCGCGGCCGGGGCCACCTCCGGGCACCGTGCCTACAACGTCGCCTCCGGTGAGCCGCGCACGGTTCTCGACCTGGCCACGGCCCTCGCACGGGAACTGGACGGACCGGAACCTCTGGTGGTGGGCGGAGGCAGGCCGGGAGACGTACGCCACGTCGTCGCGGACCCCGGGCGGATCAGGATCGAGCTGGGGTTCGCTTCGCAGATCCCTTTCCGCGAAGGGATCGCTGAGTTCGCTGCGGCGCCCATGCGCACCTGAGGGTGAGTGACCAGGGCGCGTCAGCCGGCCTGGGGCAGCATGGCCACCGCTGGCAGGCTCACCGTGAAACAGCAGCCCTCGTGCACGTTGCGGACGGCCACCTTGCCGTCCTGGGCGGCCACGAGCCCCCGCACGATCGCGAGCCCGAGCCCTGCCCCCGGACTGAGCGGCGCAGCTTCCGGCGAGCGTGACGTGGTGCCCCGGAACCCGACGTCGAACACCCGAGAGAGTTCATCGGCGGGGATGCCGCCGCACCCATCGGTGATGCTCAGCCACGCCGCCTCCGGGTCGCCACCCCCGCGGACCCGGACCGACCGGCCCGGTTGGGTGTGCCGGACAGCGTTCACCATCAGGTTCTGCACGACCCGCTCCATTTCGCGTCCCGAACCCATCCCGACAAGGCTGGGAAGGTCCACGTCCAGGTGGATGCCGCGGCTTGCGGCGACAGGTCGCAGGCTGGTGACGGCCTCCTCGACGAGTTGGTCGAGGGCGATCGGTTCGAGACGGAGGTCGAGGGCTCCGCTGCTGATGCGGGAGAGCTCGAACAGGTCGTCCACCATGGATCCGAGGCGGTTGGATTCGCGTCCGATCCGGGCTCCGTAGTCGCTCACCTCCGCCGGATTGTCCACCACCTGGTCTTCGAGGGCTTCTGCCATCGCCTTGATACCGGCGAGCGGGGTGCGGAGGTCGTGGCTGATCCAGGCGATCAGTTCCCGATGGCTCTGTTCCCGGGCCCGTTCGTCGGCCCTGCGCATTTCGATGGCCAGCGTGCGGCGGGCGAATTGCTGGCCGACGAGCACCGAACCGGGAACCAGCATGACGCCGATCAGCAGGCAGGTCACGAGCGTCCACCCGAGCTGCTCGGTGAACATGAACCCGCTGATCGCCACGACGAAGCCGAGGGCAGCAAGAAGGGGAAAGGCGACCACCAGGGCGAGGGAGAGCCCGAGGTTGCCCCGGAAGGCCCTGAGCAGGAGCCACAGGGCGATGATCGTGACGACGCAGGTGAGCAGCGCCCACGGCGCGATGTGCAGCAGCGGTTCGCTCATGAGCGGTCTCCCGACGGTTGGTACCGGTAGCCGACGCCCCACACCGTCTGGAGCCTCACCGGGTGTGCTGGATTGGGCTCCACCTTCTCGCGCAACCGCCGCACGTGGACGGTCACGGTGGAGTCATCACCGAAGTCCCAGTCCCAGACCTGGGCGAGCAACTCGGACCTGCGGAACGCCTGGTTGGGATGGGCCACCAGGAAGGCGAGCAGGTCGAACTCGCGGGCGGTCATGACGATCTCCCGACCTGAGAACGTGGCCCGGCGGGCGGTCAGGTCGATGCTGAGATCGCCGTCGACCAGCGCTGCCGCCTGCGCCATCCGCGGCACGGAGCGTTGCAGCAGACGCTGGGCCCGGAGCGTCACCTCCCGCGGCGAGAACGGCTTCACGACGTAGTCGTCGGCGCCCTGTTCCAACCCCACCACGCGGTCGGACTCGCTGCCCAGCGCTGTCAGGATCATGATCGGTACTGCGCTGGTCCGGCGGATGCGCTCGCAGACGTCCAGGCCATCGACGCCCGGCAACATCAGGTCAAGGATCACCAGGTCGGGCGAGCCGTGCGTGAAGGCGTCCAGCCCGCTGGTCCCGTTGTCGGCCTCGCTGACCTCGAGCCCCGCCCGGGTCAGGTACCGCCGCAGCACTTCCCGGGTGGTCGGGTCGTCCTCGATCACCAGCACGCGCGTGGCGGGCATGCCGTTTCCCTTCTCTGCGTGATCCACCCGGTTCACCATTCAGTCATCAACAGATGATTGACCGCAAGGGCCCAGAGTCCCGCCGCAACCAGCCCCCAACGTCGCCAGGACGGTGGTGCGAGGCCGGCGGCGCACCAGACCGTGAAGGTGAAAGTCAGCCAGATCCGCTCGGTTTCGGCTTTGGAAAGGCCGCTCAGGTCCGACAGCGCGATCACAGCGAGGCCGGCGAGGGAGAGCCACGCCGGCGCAGCCTCCAGCTGTCGCCGGCCGGTGCCGGCAACGGTGCGCACGGCCTGGGTGAGGATGAGGGCGACGACCGGTGAGGCGCACACCACGACAGCGGCAAGGTTCGCCCAGACGAAGTAGCTGTAGGGACGCGATTCGGCGATCCCCTGGTAGTAGCGGAGCTGCACCTGTGCCAGCCCATCCCACCACCGGAAGCCGGCCAGCGTGAAGAACACGACGACTGTACACACCCCACCGGCGGTGACCAGCCAGCCTCTGCGGACCACCGGCCACCCCGCCGTGCGCACGGACAGGAGTAGTCCTGTGAGGGCCACGATGCCGTAGAGGACGTGGCCGTAGGAAAGGTAGAGCAGGGCACCGAAGAGCAGCCCGCCGGCCAGCGAGGCAGCCATATGTCGGTGGACGGCACCCCAGCAGGCGGCCATCAACGCCAGCGAGGCGACTCCGAGGAACACCGCGTCGCCGGAGACCCCGATCCACACCGCCCCCGGGAACACTGCCGCCCACGGCACGAACTGCCGGGCCGCCAACGGCGCGCCCAGCACCTTGAGCGTGACCGCCCAGGCCGGCAACGCCAGGCTGCCGGCGAGCATGCAGGCGAGGGCTCCCCAGGCCGGACCACCGACCCCGGCCTGCTCGAGGAACCAGAAGACCAGGGTTGCCAGCGGCGGATGGACAGACACATGGGTGGTCCAGGCATCCGGGACGTTCACGATCCGCCCGGTGAAGCCCCGGAGGAATGCCCACGGGTCACCGACGAACGGCAGGTCGTGGAGGTACTCGTGGGGGGAGAGGAGCTTGGTGGCCCAGTCCCCGTCTACCGAGGCGAGGGAGAAGATCCAGCCGAAGCCCACAGCCCAGCCGACCGCCAGCAGGGTGCCCCACTTCAGGGCTGCCGCCACTCGCTGGAGGCGCACCGCAGCCACCACCATCGCCACGGCGGGCAACGTCCACCACGACAGATGTGGGTCCCACTCCGCGAAGATCGGCGGGAAGGGCAGCAGGATGATCGTCCCGGAAGCCTCGATGGCCCGGCCGACGACGTGGGACAGCAGGACGAGGCCAACGGCGCCTGCGAGCACCGCCCGATCAACACCAGACAGCCGTGCCCTCTCGGTGTCGAGCGCTGCGCTCAACGGGATGGGCATGGTCTTCACATCGTGACGCTAGGGCCCGCCAGGACGGTCCGACCTCCGCCGGGCGTGTCCGAAAGACTTCCGTAAGGACCTGCCGATTTCCGCAAGACTCCGGTAATCGCACCGGCCTGTTCGGGGGTCCGGCGGCTGCCTAGCGTCGAGCCATGCACCCAGCGCCCGCCGACACCGACCTGGTCGAACTGGTGATCCCCTGCCTGAACGAGGAGACCGCCCTTCCCGCACTGCTGGCCGGCGTTCCGTCCGGCTGGGCCGTGATCGTGGTGGACAACGGATCGAGCGACGACACCGCTGGTGTGGCGCGACGTGCCGGAGCCATCGTCGTGCACGAGCCACAACCTGGCTACGGGGCCGCTGTGCACCGTGGGCTGCGCGCCGCGACGCGCGACATCGTGGTGGTGCTGGACGGGGACGGATCGATTGAGCCGGGCGACCTCACCGCCATGGTTGAGCTCGTGGCAGCCGGACGGGCCGACCTGTGTTGTGGTGCCCGCCAGCCGGTCACCAGGGCCGCCTGGCCGGTGCACGCCCGACTCGGGAACAGGGTGCTCGCAGCAACCCTGTCACTCGCGCTTGGCCTCGACCTGCACGACATCGCCCCCGTCCGGGTCGCCCACCGCGCGGCGCTTCTCGACCTTGCGGTCACCGATCGGCGCTTCGGCTACCCATTGGAAACCCTGCTCCGGGCGCGGGCGGCCGGGTGGCTGATCAGCGAGCACCCGATTCCCTATCACCCTCGCAACGGGGGGCAGTCGAAGGTGACCGGCAGCATCCGGGGCACCTTTCGTGCACTGCGGGACTTTGCCGGCGTGCTCAGCGCCCACCGGGACCTCCTGCGAAGGCGTGCGAGATGACGGGTGGCCGTCCGGTTCTGCTGCTCGTGGCGAAGGCGCCGATCCCCGGGCAGGTCAAGACCCGCCTGACCCCGCCGTTCACCTCCCACCAGGCGGCAGCCCTTGCCGCCGCGGCACTGCTGGACACCCTGGACGCCTGCCGGGCAGCCGCCGTCCTGGCGGGGGCCGAGGTGGTTGTCGCGCTGTCCGGCGACCCCGCCCAGGCTGTAGCGGGAGGCGCGATCCGGTCGGCCCTGACCCGGGTGCGGGTGCTGCCCCAGCGCGGGGAAGGACTCGCCGCGAGGCTCGCCGCTGCCCACCTTGACGCCGCGGGGGACTTCGGGACCACGCTGCAGGTCGGCATGGACACGCCTCAACTCCAGCCCTGGGTGCTTGTCCAAGCCCTTGATCGGTTGTCGGCAACGGACGGGCCGGATGCCGCTCTGGGGCTGGCAGAGGACGGCGGCTGGTGGGCGCTCGGCCTGCGACGCTCTGGCGCGGCGCGCTGTCTGGTCACTGTCGCGATGTCGACCGAACACACCGGGGTGGACACTCTCACGGCCCTGACACAGGAGCAGCACCAGATCGAGCTACTGCCCACACTGCGTGACGTGGACACGGTCGGTGACGTCGAGGCGGTCGCCCGTGACTCCGGGGGCAGGTTCGGTGCGCTCGCCCGGGCTCTGCACCCCCTGGCAGAGGTGGCCTCATGACCACGGCGACCGAGGTGTACGGCCTCGGCCTCCGCGGCGACCGGGTGTGGCTCGAGGGAAGTGAGGTCAGCGAGTTGCCGGTCCGGGACTGGACGCGCGACTACCTCGAGGGCGATGAGCTGCTGCTCGCGCGCTGCGACGGCGCAACCCTCGACATCGGCTGCGGACCGGGGAGGCTCGCGGCTGCCCTCCTCGCGCGGCGTGTCCTCGCTCTGGGGATCGACACCAGCTTCGAGGCGGTCGCGATTGCCCGCGCCAGGGGGGCCGCCGTCCTGCAGCGAGACGTCTTCGGGCCTCTGCCCCGCGAAGGTAGCTGGCACCACGCCCTGCTCGCGGACGGCAACATCGGCATCGGCGGAGACCCGATCCGTCTGCTCGTCCGGTGTCGTGAACTGCTCGCCCCCACCGGCACCGTCCTGCTCGACCTGCAGGGGACAGGTGCGCACCTGCGGACGGACCGCGTCCGACTGCTGGCCGGTGACCTCACCAGCGACTGGTTCCACTGGTCGAGCCTGCCGACCGGGGCCCTGCCGGCCATTGCGGCCGCGACCGGGTTCAGCGTCCGTGAGGTGTGGGGGTCGGCTGGACGGTGGCAGGCCGAGCTCCAGCTCAGCGACCACTGGGACGGAGCCGGCGATGAGGCCGAGTGAGCTCGTTCCCCGTCCGGAGTGGTACCCGACGCGGGCAAGGGGCGGCTGGTTGAGCCTCCGCGTTGGCATGTGGCTCGGTGTCACCTTCACCACGTGCTTCGTCACCGGACTGATCAGCCACTTCCACCAGCATCCCGGCCTGTTCCCGCTCCCTGCCGGGCCGGTGTGGGGTTACGCGGTCAGCCAGGGCATCCATGTCACCACCGGTATCGCGTCGATCCCGCTGCTCGCGGTGAAGCTGTGGTCGGTCGCACCCCGCTTCTGGCAGCGCCCGCTGATCGGCGGGATGCTGCGGATGCTGGAGCGCGGATCGGTGCTGGTCCTGGTCGCTTCTGCACTGTTCGAACTCGTCACCGGGTTGCTCAACGTGGCCGAGTGGTACGCCTTCGGGTTCTACTTCCCGCCCGTCCACTACGCCGTTGCCTGGCTGGCCATCGGGGCGATCGTCGTTCATGTCGCCGTCCAGCTCCCCAAGGTCAGGGAGTTGTGGGCCCAGCCGGAAGGGCCTGTCGCCGAAGGCGACCTGAACCGGCGGGACGTCTTCCGGTTGGCCGGTCTCGGGGCCGTGATCGCCGCCGGCGTCACGGCAGGGGACAAACTGCCATTGCTCCGGCCCACGGGCGTGCTCTCCCAGCGAAGTGGGGAGGGCCCGCAGGGTCTTCCGGTCAATCGCAGTGCGATCGCCGCCGGGGTCACGGTCGACCCCGACTGGCACGTGACGGTGCTTGACCGTGGCGTCGAGCGAACCCTGAGCCTCGCGGACCTCCAGGCGATGCCGCAGCGTTCCGCCCTGCTGCCGATCGCATGCGTCGAAGGCTGGAACGTCTGGGCGAGTTGGGAAGGCGTCCGCCTCAGCGACCTCGTGGACGACCCCACCCATGTCAGGGAACTGTCGGTGCACTCACCCGACCCCGGCGGCTACGGCGCCAGCACGGTGACCCCGCAGGCGTTGAACCATCCCGACACCTTGCTGGCGCTCCGGCTCAACGGCGAGCAGTTGGCCCTCGACCACGGCTATCCCGCCCGGCTGATCGCCCCGAACCGTCCCGGCGCACTCCAGACCAAATGGGTGACCCTCATCGAGGTCAGCCGATGACACCGCGGGGCGGCAGACCCCGTCGCCTGGTAGCCCTGCGTCGCAGGGTCTCCGCAATCGCCACCGAACAGCTGTCCGAGGTCAAATCAGCCGTCGCTGGACTGGGGAGGCTACAGGCCACTCTTCTTCTCCTGGGGGCCCTGACCGTCGCGTACGGCGGTGTGCAGATGCTCGGGGTCCTGATCGATCGCACCGCGCCCGTTCTCGGGGTGGGCGCCTGGTGGCTCGGAGGCCCACTCATCGTCGACCTGATCGCGGTCCCGATAGTGGTCATCCTTGGAGTAGGTATCGGTCGGGTCGTGCCAGGCTCGTGGCGGCGGTACGCAGCGGCCGCGTCGGCGCTCACGGTCCTCCTCAGCGTTGTCGCGTTCCCGTTCCTTACCGGTCTTGGCCGCCGTCAGGACAATCCCAGCCTCCTCGACCGGAACTACTGGGCCGGCTACCTCACACTCCTGGCGCTCATCTGGGGTCTACCGCTGTTGGTCCGGATGGCGAGGGCAGTTCCTGCGCCCCGACGAAGCAGGGGCTGACCCAGTCGCCTGCTCCTGGGGTCGATGGTTGACACCACGCGCCGATGCATCAATAATGACTGATTGTCAGTCATATTGATTGGAGTGTCGATGAGTCCTCGCACGCGGGTCGACCGAGCTACCAGGCGCGCGGAATTGGCGGGTGCCGCTGCGCGGGTCTTCGCTGACCAGGGGGTCGCGGGCACCGTCGTTTCCGACATCGTCAAGGCCGCTGGCGTGGCCCAGGGAACGTTCTACCTGTACTTCGATTCCAAGGATGACGTGGTGCTCGCGGTTGCGGAGCAGTTCGTCGCCGAACTGGGGGAGTCGCTCGAAGCCTCCGTCGTCGGTGCGACCGCGGCTGCTCCCGAGCGCCTGCGCAGCCTGGTGGCCGCACTGAACGGCATGGTGACGGACCCGGCGAAGGCGGAGATGGCCGAGTTGCTGCACCGACCGGAGAACGGCGCGCTGCACGACCGGCTCACCGAACCGCTCGCGCACCGGCTCTACGTCCTGGTCGAAGGCATCGTTGCCCAGGGAGTGGCTGAGGGCTCGATGGATGTATCGGACATCGGGGCCGCGGCGTGGTTCGTGCTGGGCGGGCTGCAGAGTGCGGAAAGGGCCGGCACGCCGATGTCGGAGATGCCGGCTGCACTCGACAGCTCGATGAAGCTGGCGTTGCGCGCGCTGGGTGTGCAGGGCACGCCATGAGTACGGATCCGGTGATCACCACCCACGGCCTGACCAAGCGTTACGGCAAGGTGACCGCGGTGGAAGGTCTCGACCTGGAAGTCAGGAAGGGCGAGATCTACGCGTTTCTTGGACGCAACGGGGCCGGCAAGACCACGACGATCAGGATGATCCTCGGCCTGATCCGACCGCTGGCGGGCGAAGTCCGCGTCTTCGGACACCAGGTCGAGTCCAGTCGGCCGGAGTGGCTGGGCCGTGTCGGCTCCCTCGTGGAAACCGCCACTGCCTACCCGAACCTGACCGTGCGGGAGAACCTCGACCTGCACCGACGGCTCACCGGCGCCCCTGCACGGGCGGTTCCCGATGTGATCGAACAGCTCGGGCTCGGTGCAGCCGCCGACCGCAGGGCAGGTCACCTGTCGCTGGGCAACAAGCAGCGCCTCGGTCTTGCTCGTGCCCTGGTGCACGCACCGGAACTGCTTGTCCTTGACGAGCCGGCGAACGCCCTCGACCCGGCAGGGATCGTGGAAATCCGCGAACTGTTGCGCTCGTTGGCCGACGAGAAGGGCACCACAGTGTTCGTGTCCTCGCACATCCTGGTCGAAGTGGCGCATCTGGCCGACCGCATCGGCATCGTCAACGACGGCCAGCTGGTGGAAGAACTCGACAGGGCGGCGCTTGTTGCCGCCGCGCAGGCGTTCAGCGCCGAGCAGCTCACCCCGCAGCAGCGCGCGGACGCGCTCCTGACCCTGGAGCTCGAGCGCTACTTCCTTGCCCGCACTGACGGGAGCCTCCAGTGATGATCATTGCGGTCTTCGCCAGCGAGTTGACCAAACTCCGCCGGACCATCGCCCCCTGGGTGACACTCGGCTCCTTGATGACCGGCCCGCTCTTCCTTGCATTGTTCCTGTGGATCATCAAGGACCCGGACCGGGCGGCACAATTCGGACTCCTGGGCGCCAAGGCCAACCTGAGTGGCATCGAGGCGACCTGGGCCTCCTACGCCTCCTTCCTCACCCTGATCGTGGGACTGGGCGGAACCCTGCTGCTCGCGTTCGTCGCGGCCTACGTGTTCGGTCGCGAGTACAGCGAGGGTACAGCCAAGGTCATGCTGACCCTGCCGGTGCCGCGTCCGGCCTTCGTGATCGCAAAGCTGCTCGTCGCCGCGCTGTGGTGGTTGGTGATCGTACTGGTGGTCTACGTCGAGGCGGTCCTCGTCGGGCTCGGCCTGGGACTGCCCGGGATCACCTGGGGAGCGGTCGGGACCCTTCTCGGGAATCTGTTGCTGGTCGCGGGGATCTCCTACCTCCTTGCGCCCGTGGTCGCCCTGGTCACGGTCTGGTCGCGTGGCTACCTTGCTCCCGTCGGGTTCGCCCTTGGCATGCTGCTCCTCGGCAACGTCATTGGGCACACCGGGTGGGCACCCTGGTTCCCGTGGTCGATCGTGCCGATCCTGGTCGGCTCGGTGAGCACCCCCGTCGATTCCCTGCCTTTCGGCAGCCTTGTGGTGCTCGCCGCAACCTTCGCCGCGGGAATCGCCGCAACCATGTGGCAGCTGCAGACGGCCGACAACACCCAGTAGGACTCGACGAGCTGGTCGCCGTCTTCCGCGGGCTGCTCAGGCTTCCTGCCCGAAGAGCTCCTGGAAGATCGGCGCAAGTTTCTCGTTGTACCGGTCGGCAGCCGACATCAGCCACCCCTTGTCGTGGCCGCCCCCTCGCACCACGATGTACCGGGTCCTTGCCACGATGATGTTGTCGACCCGCTCATAGGCCTGATCCGTGTTGACGGTGGTCTCGCTGTCAGGCGAACCGAGGTAGTCGACCGGGACATTGTGCCGTACTTTCAACATCCCTTTACGGATTCGCTCCAATTCACTCCACATCAGTACCGGCCGGGTCTTTGCGGCATTGATGAAAGTCTTCTTCCACTCGATCGGATCGCTGAGCTGGCCGCGCTGGCGTTGCCCGTTTATGGCATTTCCGAGCACGACGAGGCCACCGAACCGGGGGATGGCCACAGGGATGTTCTTGATCAAGGGAACGGGTATGCCGAACACGTCCTGGATGACGTCATTCATGTCGACGGGAGTTGCGATCATGATGATCCGCCTGAGGTCAATGACTGTGGAATGCTGAATGACCGGTTCAGTGGCGACGTCCTCGGCCGCGATACCGCCGAAGCTCGCGCCAAGGAAGACGACCGCCTTCCTCCGTCCTTTCGGCGTCACTTCCTCGATCGCCTTCTCCACGGACCTGGCGGAGGCCCGGGCATCGTAGACGTGCCCATACCAGTGATACATGACACAGCCGCCCAGGTCCTCGATGAATCCCTGGATCATGTTCGCCTGGTAGTGGCTCTCCTCCATTCCCGTGCCACTGAAGGTGACCACCACGAAGGCACTCTGCCGACACTGCGTGACGAGGACAGGGTCGACGGTACGGACCCTGGCTTCCCTCTGGGGGTACCGAGCCCAACTGATGGAGTGGTCGAGCACCGAGGTGGTGGGGCCGTCGGCGAAGTCGAGCGCAATCGAGCGTTCAGTATCAATGGTCAGAATCAGCGAGACGGCGGCCAACACTGCGGCCAGCGAGGCGGCGGTGTGACGGACCAGCCCCCAGCGGGTCCGGCGCCGGCTACCGGCGTTGCGTCGTCCCGGGAAATCCCTCGGCCCGTCCATCACGCCAACACTACCACCGGTGGAAGATGGCGATCCCGGCGCCGGATCATTCGCGAAATCGCGAGAAGGGCCACCTGCTCCGCCCTTTTGTGACTCTTCGCGAGATGGCTGAACTCGGGGCATCAACAAGTTACATCGCCTCCTTCACCCCTCTTGAGATCAGGAGCGCATTGACTGGGTATGCGCAGGCATAGCCCGCGAGCATGGCCCATTGCATTCCAAACCAGAACACGGGAGAAGTGACCTCAAGCGGCCCGCCGAGGGTAACCGGATAGAGCCAGAACTGCAGAAAGGCCATCACCGCGTACATCCCCACCTGCCAGGCAAGGATGGAGGCGGTGTCGGCCTTGATCGCGGCGACGATGTTGGCCCCGAACCCGGAGTCGCGCATGGGGGCTATGGCGAAGTACTGCAGTGCGATGCCGAAGAGGTAGGCGAAAATGAAATCCCAGATCCACGCGGCGAACAACCGCTCCTGGTAGAGGGTGCCCCAGCCGACCGCCACCGCGAGCGCCGGCAGGCCTGCGACCAGGAACTCGGCGAGCAGGTCGCCAAGGCTGCAGCCCGCGCCGCAGTGGGAAGTACCGGTCGCAACGGACACACGGTCGGGCTTGTCAGGGGATCGGTCCGGATGCCTGCCGCGGCCGAAGCGTAGGTAGTACCACAGGGCGAGCAGGCCGCCGTAGAGCATGGTGAGCGGCCATACGACTTTCATGACGCCCATGGGCGGCGGCCTCCTCGTCACGTCGAGGGTGACGAAGCCCGCGCAACCCACGCCGATGGCGATGGACGACCATGCCACCACCACCAGCCACAGTGGAACGACGGGTTCAGCCACGAGCAGGATCACGTCACCCCTGTACCCAGCCGGACCCGAACCGCATCGCACTCCTCGTGTCGCTTCGCGTGCCCCGTCAACCGGCTGGGGCGGGTCCCGACGTCCCGGGTGCCCTGAACGTCCCGGGTGCCCCGAACGCTGCCGATTTCCCTTCGGGCGGCCGGGATGAACGGCCCGGCTCTGGGTATTGGTGATTGCGTCTTGCGCAGGGCTCGGCTGGGGAAGGAGGGGCCGTGCTGGGAACGGTCATCGACGTGGTGTTGTGGTCCCGGGAGGATGTGGCAGTGGCACGCCGCAAGCGGCGGGGTGCGCTCGCGCTGAAGCTGTTGACCACCACCGATCACAAGGTGATCGGCAACATGTACTTCGTCACCGCCTTCGGTTACTTCTGTCTTGCGGGCCTGCTGGCGCTGGCGATTCGCGCGGAACTCGCCTATCCGGGTCTGCAGTTCATGCACTACGAGACCTTCAACCAGTTCTTCACCATGCACGGCACGTTGATGCTGCTGGTCTTCGCGACCCCGATGTTCGCAGCGTTCGCGAACGCGATCATGCCGCTGCAGATCGGTGCGCCCGACGTCGCGTTCCCGCGCATGAACGCGTTCGGCTACTGGCTGTACCTGTTCGGTTCCTTGGTCATGGTGAGTGGCTTTCTCACGCCGGGCGGTTCGGCGAGCTTCGGCTGGTTCGCATACGCGCCGCTGTCGGATGCGGTGAACTCGCCCGGGATCGGCGGTGACCTGTGGATCATGGGCCTCTACGTGATCGGATTGTCCTCGATCCTGGGCTCGGTGAACTTCGTCACCACCCTCATCACGATGCGCGCCCCCGGCATGACCATGTTCCGCATGCCCATCTTCAGTTGGAACATCCTGGTGACCTCGATCATGGTCCTTCTGGCGTTCCCGGTCCTGGCCGCCGGGCTGCTCGTCCTTGAGGCCGATCGTCGTCTCGGGACCCACATCCTGGATCCGGCGACGGGCGGTGCGATCCTGTGGCAGCACCTCTTCTGGTTCTTCGGGCACCCGGAGGTCTACATCATCGCGTTGCCGTTCTTCGGCATCATCACCGAGATCCTCCCGGTGTTCAGCCGCAAACCCGTCTTCGGTTACGTCGGACTGGTGGCCGCCACCTTGAGCATCGGTGCGTTGAGCATGTCGGTCTGGGCCCACCACATGTTCGTGACCGGAGCGGTGAACCTGCCGTTCTTCTCCTTCATGTCGTACATGATCGCCGTGCCGACGGGTGTGAAGTTCTTCAACTGGATCGGCACGATGTGGGGCGGGGCCATCAGTTTCGACACACCGCTGCTCTGGGCGGTGGGGTTCCTCACCACCTTCCTCTTCGGTGGCCTGACCGGTGTGATCCTCGCCTCGCCGCCGTTGGACTTCCAGGTGTCGGACACCTACTTCGTCGTGGCGCACTTCCACTACGTCGTGTTCGGGACGGTGGTGTTCGCGATGTTCGGCGGCTTCTACTACTGGTGGCCGAAGTTCACCGGGCGCATGCTCAACGAACGTATCGGCAAGCTGCACTTCTGGCTGCTGTTCGTCGGCTTCCACACCACCTTCCTGGTCCAGCACTGGCTGGGAGTCGAGGGCATGCAGCGCCGGATCGCCGACTACCTGCCTGGCGAGGGGTTCACGTTCCTCAACCAGGTCTCGACGGTGGGCGCCTTCCTGCTCGGCATCTCGATGCTCCCGTTCCTGTGGAACGTGTGGATCACCCGGAAGGCACCGGTGGTGACGAGCAATGATCCCTGGGGCTGGGGTCGCACCCTCGAGTGGGCAACGTCCTGCCCGCCGCCGCGGCTCAACTTCGACCGGCTGCCGCGCATCCGTTCGACGTCCCCGACGTTCGACGTCAACCATCCTTCGCTCAGCTCCGGCGAGACCCCGGCCCAGCAGTCCCTGCAGGAGGCGACGACACCGCCGCGGGACAGTGGCCCGGCGGGAGGCTGACGAGCCCGTCCCTCAGCTCACCCGGTAACGGGCGGCGCTCCGGGACAAGGTCATTCCGTGCCCAGGCCCATCGTTGGCAGGCGCCAGGCTGCCTTCCCGCGGCTCCGGGCAGCCGTCGACGAGGAGGGGTTCCAGCGCGGCGTGGTCAGCGAACCACTCCAGGTTGCGCAGGTGTGGCACCGCCACCGCGACCTGGGCGTGCAGCGCGGGGGCGCAGTGTGCGGAGATCTCCCTGTTCGCCGCTTCCGCCAGTGCCGCGCAGGCGAGGAAACCGGTGAAGCCGCCACAGCGGGTGGCGTCCAGCTGGAGACAGTCCACCACCGGCAGGAGCCGGGCCGCGTCGAAGGATCGCGACACGTACTCGCCGGCAGCCACATCGCAGTCCAGCACGGCCCGGAGTACCCGAAGACCCTCGAGGTCATCGCTCGACACCGGTTCCTCGAACCAGGTCACACCGGACGCGGCGAGCTGTTCGCCGTGCCTACGCGCCTGGCCCAGCGCATAGGCGCCGTTGGCGTCCACCATGAGCTCGACGCCCTCCCCGGCGAGCTCGCGGAGGAGCTGAACGCGACGCCAGTCGTCACTCCAGTCGCGACCGATCTTGATCTTCATGGCGCGGCAGCCGTGTTCGCGCCACCACTGCACCTGCTCGCTGAACTGGTCCTCGGTCTGGTTGACGAACCCACCGGACCCGTAGATCGGTACGCCGGCCCTGCACTGTCCGAGCAAGGTCGACAGCGGGACACCCAGCAGCTTCGCCTTCAGATCCCAGCACGCCATGTCGGCGGCGCTGACGGCCTGCTGGTAGAGGCCACCCACTCCGAGGTTGCGGCCGGCCCGCTCCATGGCCCACCAGGCGCCGGTGATGTCGCGGGCGTCCCGTCCGACGAGGGCGGGTGCCAAGTGGCTCGTGACCACGCCGACCGCGGCAGGACTCGAATAGGTCCAGCCGAGCCCCACGTGCCCGCCGGCGGAGACCTCCACGGTGACCGCGGTGGTCGCCGACCACTCCAGGGTCCCATCTGCTTCCGGGTACGGCGTCGGGAATTCGAAGGCGGTGCCCGTGACCCGCACGATCCTTTCCGCACTCATCGGGCCCTCCGGTGAGCCCGGCTGACGAGAGCGCGCGAGGCCAACGCGGCAAGGCCGGCACCCGTGGCCGTTGCCGCTGCAATGATGCCCAGCCGTGTTCTCCGGGTCGGCGGGGTCGGTCGCGGCACGTGCTCCGTCGGCCCGACATCCCCGGAGCCGGCCGGAGCTGCGGCCTGCAGGAGTTCTGCGAGATGCATCGCTTCGCGTCCTCCGCTGTCGAGCTGGTGGATCTGCGTGCGGCAGGAGAACCCGTCGGCCAGCACGCGGGTTTCAGGATCGGCGTTGCGGACCGCCGGCAGCAGGACCGACTCCGCACAGGCGACGCTCACCGGCAGGTGGCCCTTCTCGAAGCCGAAGTTCCCGGCAAGGCCGCAGCAGCCGGATTCCAGTTGGTCGACCTCGACGTGTGCGCTCTCCAGGAGCTCCCTGTCCGCGTCCCAGCCGAGCACGGCGTGTTGGTGACAGTGCACCTGCACCATGGCCTGCACGCCGGTGAGGTCTGGTGCTTCCCACCCGGGGGAGTGCTGGTTGAGGAGTTCCGCAAGGGTCACGGTGTGCCGCTGCAGGCGCTGCACGTCGAGGTCTCCGGGTAGCAACTCGGTGGCATCCGAACGGAACACCGTCGTGCACGACGGCTCCAGCCCGACCACGAGGCCACCCTTTCGGACATGTGGTGCGAGAGCGTCGACGGTTCGACGCAGCACTCTCTTGGCGATGTCCAGCTGCCCGGTGGAGATCCACGTGAGCCCGCAGCACAACGGCTCGGTAGGAAGCTGAACCTGCCAGCCGGCCTGTTCCAGCACGGCGACGGCAGCCTTTCCGATGTGCGGGTGGAACGAGTTGGTGAACGTGTCGGGCCACAGCACGACCTCACCCCGGGTTCCGGGGCGGGACCCGCCGCGCCGCTTCCACCACTGCTGCAGGGTCTCCTCGGCGAACAACGGAATTTCACGGTCCTCCAGGCCGGCCAGCCCGGTGGCCAGCTTCGCCAACGGACGGGTGTGGGAGAGCGCGTTGATCAGGCTCGCCGAGTGGGTGCGGCCCACAAGGGCAGCTTCCAGGGGGAGCCAGCCCATCGCATAGTGTGCGGCAGGACGCAGCCGTCCCCGGTAGTGCTGGTAGAGGAACTCGGCCTTGTAGGTGGCCATGTCGACCTCGACCGGGCAGTCGTGTTTGCATCCCTTGCAGGACAGGCAGAGGTCGAGTGCGTCCCGTACGTCCGGGGAGCGCCAGCCCTCGGTGATGGGGGAGTCGCCGTGACCGCCAAGCATCTCGAACAGCAGGCGGGACCGTCCACGCGTGGAGTGCTCCTCCTCGCGGGTCGCCTGATAGGACGGGCACATCACCGCATGGTCCTCGTGGTCCAGCTGGCGACAGCGCCCGACCCCGACGCAGCGCGTCGCCGCCCTCGTGAAGGAGCCGTCGTCGTCGGGGTAGGCGAAGCCGAGGTGATCCCCGTCGTGGGGGGACCAGGCCGCGCCCAGCCGCAGGTTGTGGTCCAGCGGCAGGGGTTCGACGACCTTGCCGGGGTTCATCTTGTCCTTGGGGTCGAAGATGGCTTTCAGCCGGCCGAAGGCGCGGATGATGTCGGGGCCGAACATCCGCGGCAGCAGTTCGCCGCGAGCCTGACCGTCCCCGTGCTCGCCGGAGAGCGAGCCGCCGTAGCCGACCACGAGATCGGCTGCCCGTTCGACGAAGCGGCGGTAATCGGCGATACCCTCTGTGGTGGTCAGCCGGAACGGGATCCGCGTATGTACGCAACCCTGGCCGAAGTGGCCGTACATGCTGGGTTGGGCCTCATCGATGTAGCCGAACTCCCGGTAGAGCTCCTGAAGGTCGCGCAGGTAGTCGCCGAGCCGGTCGGGATGGACTGCCGAATCCTCCCACCCCGGCCACGTGTCGGCCTCTCCCGGCAGCCGCGCGGTGGCGCCGAGCCCGGCCTCGCGGGCGCGCCAGAGTTCGTCCTCGACTTCGGGGTGGTCGAGGATCGCGACGTTGGCGTCGTGGTCGCTGTCCCCGATCGCCCGGATCATGGCCTCGGCCCGAGTATCGGCCTCCTCGGCGGTGTCGCCGCCGAATTGCACCATCAGGAAGCTCCTGCCCTCGGGCAGGGCGTCGAGGGCGTCCGGGTTCATGTGCTTGACCTTCTGGTCGTGCACCAGTCGGCGATCGAATCCCTCCAGTGCGATCGGCTCGTGGGGGAGGATCGTCGGCACGGCGTCACCGGCGCTGCCGACGGAGTCGAAGCCGAGGACGACCAGCGTCCGGTGGGGGATCAGCGGCACCAGTTCCAGTTCCGCCCTCAGGACCGTGACAAGGGTGGCTTCGCTGCCGACGAGGAGCCCCGCTACGTTGAAGTTCTTCTCCGGCAGCAGGGAGTCGAGGTTGTAGCCGGAGACCCGGCGAGGGATGTCGGGGTAGCGCGCCCGGATCTCGTCGGCGTACTCATCACGCAGGTGCCGCAACTGCCGGTACATGCTCGCCCTGCGGTCGCCGCGCTTCTCGATCGCGGTGTACTCCTCGTCGCTGGTCTTCCCGCACCAGAATTGCAGTCCGTCATAGCTGAGCACCTCGAGCCGGGAGATGTTGTCGACGACCTTCCCGGTGCGTTGGGCCGTGGAGCCGCACGAGTTGTTGCCGATCATGCCGCCGAGTGTGCAATTCGGGTGGGTGGACGGTTTGGGTCCGTAGGTGAGCCCGTACGGCTCCAGCGCGCGGTTGAGGACGTCGAGCACGATGCCGGGCTCGACGATGCAGGTGCGAGCCTGGGCGTCCACCGAGATCAGCCGGTTGCAGTACTTGGCCCAGTCGATGACCACGGCTGTGTTCGTGCACTGGCCGGCAAGGCTGGTGCCACCGCCACGGGAGACCAGCGGGACTCCGAACTCGCTGCACACTGCCACGGTCTGCACCCCGGCCTCAATCGTGCGGGGGATCACAACCCCGATCGGCACCTGCCGGAAGTTGGACGAGTCGGTGGAGTAGGCACCCAACGTGCCGGGATCGAACCGGACTTCACCATCGACCCGTTCGCGCAGGGCGGCCTCCAGGCTGGAGAGGTCGCCGGGGGCAGCCGGTGCCGGAGTCCGGGGCAGGAAGGCGACCGGCCTGACCGGGCTCATGAGTCTGCCCCCGGACGGCCCACCCGTGGGCCCTGAAGTTTCATGGCTCGAGCCCGCCGGCAGACGAGCAGGCCATCGGTCACTGTCTCCGAGATCATGATCAGCCTCCCAAGTGCGCGAAGAAGGCCAGCAGTGCGTGCTGCCTATACGGCTGCATCCGCCTCTTCCGGCATGTCTCCGTTCCATGCTTCAGGGCGGCAGGACGGCCACCCCTCAAGGGCCCACATACCCACCTGCCCGCCGCCGAATCAGGGCGTTCAGTGACGGCTGGACAGCCACGCTGTCTGACGCCGGTGCGTGGACGGCCGGTGAAGGCTCATGGCTGTGACCTCGGCACGCGGTTCGGCGTGCTCCCCAGGGTGTCCCGCAGAAGATCGACGGCGATCGCGGGATTGGAGAGAGTCTTCGTGGGATGTGCGATGTTCCATCGGTCCAGAACGTCGATCAGGCCGAGGGCCAGATCGGCGAGCAGGGTTTCCGGCAGGTCGTCGCGCACCTCCCCGATCCGGCGCCCGGCCGCGATCGCGGCTGCGAGCCAGCCGGCGACATCTGCCCGCAGGCGTGTCAGTTGCCCATCGGGGCCGCGGGCGGCTGGGGGGTGAAGGAACATTCGCTCCAGAAGCCGGGTTTCGGGATGGCGCGCCAAGGCTCGTACCAGCGCGGCAACGAGTTCGGTCATGGTGGGCCAGAAGGTGCCTGGGGCGAGCAGTCCGACGTCCGGCAGTACGAGCTCTTCGGCGATGCGCTCCCGCAGTGTGAGAACCACGTGATCGTGCAGTCGGCGCTTGTCGGGAAAGTAGTGATAGAAGGAACTCTTCGCCCAGCCGGCGTCAGCAATGATCTGGTTGAGGGATGCCAACTCGTAGCCGGAGCGCGTGAACGAGGTCGCTGCGGCTGTCAGCAGCCTCAGTTCGCGTTCGGCGTCCAGTGGTTGGGCGGGGCGGGACATGGTCGCTATTCTATAGTTCCTGTACCGGGTGGAACAGGAATGGATGTCGATTGAAGAAGCGTGCAAGGCGCCTTGGGCGCGTGGTGTGGCCAGTGGCCAAGGAGGACGAGGAGCCGGGCGACCTGACGGCCTTTGCCTTCGCCGCCCTCGTCGTGGGGAGCCTGACCGGCCTGATGGCGGCAACCTTCCGGATCGCGCTGGACCAGGCATCGGCGATGCGCCAGGCACTGATCGGCTGGGCGCAGGGCAACCTGATCGTCGGCCTGCTGGTTGTCGTGGCGGTGTGTGCCATTGCCACCGCTGCGGCCGCAGCGCTGGTCCACCGCGTCGAGCCGCATGCGGAGGGCAGCGGTATTCCCCGCGTGGAGGCGGTGGTGGAAGGCCGCGTCCCACCGGGCCGACCAATGATCCTGCCGGTCAAGTACCTGGGCGGGCTGCTGGCGATGGGCGCAGGGCTTGCACTGGGACGCGAGGGGCCTTCGGTGCAGATGGGCGGAAACATCGGCGTCATCGTCAGCCGTCTGGCTCGGCGGAACCGGTTCGACATGCGGATCCTGGTAGCCGCCGGCGCCGCGGCAGGGCTGGCGACGGCCTTCAACGCACCGATCGCCGGCGGGGTGTTCGTGCTCGAGGAGCTCGTCAAGCGGTTCGATCACCGCACGACGCTTGCCACCCTGCTGGCCTCAGGAGCGGGTTTCGCCAGTGCCCACCTCCTGATTGGGGGTGACGGCCAGATCTTCCGAACGATCGCGCTCGCGCCACCGCGATTGGGCGATGCCCCCATCGTGCTTCTTGTTGGCCTGGTGACAGGGCTGGCCGGGGTGCTCTACAACCGGGTCGTGCTTCGCAGCCTGGCACTGACCGACACGAGCAGGATCCCTCGCGAGGTTCGCGCCGCCGTGATCGGCGGGTTGGTCGGGCTGGTCGGGTTCTTCTTTCCCGACCTCATCGGTGGGGGGGATCTCCTCACCCAGCGAGCCCTCCTGGGTTCCAGCCTGATCCTGGTGGTGGTGGGTGTGCTGGTCGCACGCTTCCTGTTGGGGGTGATCTCGTACGCATCCGGAACACCGGGTGGACTGTTCGCGCCGATGCTTGTGCTTGGCAGCCACCTCGGTCTGTTGGTGGGGCTCGTGGGACAGCTGGTGATCCCGCAGTTGACACCTCAACCCGCAGCTCTGGCCCTCCTCGGAATCGCGGCGTTCTTCACCGCCACGGTGCGGGCTCCGGTGACCGGAATCGTGCTGGCCACCGAGCTCACCGGGGTGACGAATCAGCTGCCGCCCATGCTCGGCGCCTGTGCCGTTGCGATGCTCGTCGCCACGGTGCTTCACAGCGAACCGATCTACGACGCCCTCACGACCCGTGCGGCACGCGCCGCCCGGCAGAATGCCGAGGAGGCCGCCGACCAGATCTGATAGCCGAGGCCGAATGAGTCGGCTGCGGTCAGTCCCTGGTTCCGTCCGTTCGGATCGGCGCGTCACTGCGGTGGGCCGCCCCGTGATGGAGCTGCAGGGCACTCGTGATCAGGGCGAAATGGCTGAACGCCTGTGGGGTGTTGCCAAGCTGTCGGGCCGCCTTGGGATCCCATTCCTCGCTGAGCAGCCCGACGTCGTTGCGGAGCTCCAGGAGCCGTTCGAACAACTCGATCGCCTCCTTCCGCCGCCCGGCGCCAAGGAGGGCGTCGACGAGCCAGAAGGAGCAGGCAAGGAACACCCCTTCGTCCCCGGAAAGGCCATCCTTGCCGGCGTCGGTTCGGTAGCGAAGGACGAACCCGTCCCGGGTCAGGTGTTGCTGGATGGCAGCGATCGTTCCGAGCACCCGGGGATCTCGTGGTGGCAGGAAGCCCACCCGCGGGATGAGGAGGAGGCTGGCGTCAAGGTCAGTGCTGTCATACGACTGGACGAAACTGTTCAGTTCCGTGTTGAATCCGCGGGCCATGACTTCGGCGTGGATGGTGCTGGCCAGCGCTTCCCAGCGATCGGCGGGGCCGGGCAGGCCGGAGTTGTGGACCCCCTTGACCATCCGGTCGGCCGCCACCCAGGCCATCACCTTGGAATGGGTGAAGTGCCGGCGTTCGCCACGCATCTCCCACAAGCCACTGCCAGGTTGCTGCCAGGCTCCCTCCAGGTGCTCCATGAGCGCCGTCTGCAGGTCCCAGGCGTTGTCCGGGGTGGAGAGGAGGGCGTTGCGGGTCAGCGACAGACCATCGAGCACCTCGCCCCAGACATCGAGTTGCAGCTGGCCGGAGGCAGCGTTTCCCGAGCGCACGGGTTGGGAGCCTTCGTACCCGGCCAGCCAATCGAGTTGGGTCTCAGGCAGCCGGCGCCTGCCGGAGATCCCGTACATGATCTGCAACTCCGCCGGGTTCCCGGCGACGGCCCGCAGGAGCCAGTCCCGCCAGGCGGCAGCCTCCGACGTGTAACCGGCGGCAAGAAGAGCCTGCAGCGCCAGCGTCGAGTCGCGGAGCCAGCAAAACCTGTAGTCCCAATTCCGCGAACCTCCGATCTGCTCGGGCAGTGAGGTGGTCGGCGCGGCAACGATTCCGCCGGTGGGGGCATAGGTGAGCGCCTTCAAGGTGATCAGCGAACGTTGCACCGCATCCCGGTAAGGCCCGGCAGCCTTGCTCTTGCCCGACCACGTCCTCCAGAACTGATCGGTCTCCTGCAGGGCGCGGTCGGGATCCAGTCTTTCCGGACGGGGGAGGTGGCTTCGAGTCCAGGTCACCACGAAAGGCACCCGCTCCCCGGCATGGACGGTGAAGTCACTGATGGAGCGCCAGTCCTCACCCCGCACCGGCGCTGGAGTGTCGAGGTAGGCAGCATCCGGCCCCGCGACGGCGCTGATCCCTCGCTCGTCCTTGCGCACCCACGGCACCACCTGGCCGTAGTCGAAGCGCAGCACCAGTTCGCCACGCATCGGCACCGATCCGCTGAGCCCTTCCACGATGCGAACGATGTCCACCCTGTCGTCGCGGGGCGGCATGAAGTCGGTGACCCGGACGCTGCCCTCCTCCGACCTCCACTCCGTCTCGAGGACCAGGGTGTCGTCCCGGTACCGCCGTGTGGGAGTGGCATTTTCCGAGGCCGGGGCGAGCAACCACCGTCCGGCTTCGGGGGAGTCGAGCAGAGCGGCGAAGCAGGCCGGGGAATCGAAATGCGGCAGGCACAGCCAGTCCATCGAACCGTTGGCGCTGATCAGCCCTGCAGTGTGGAGGTCCCCGATGAGCGCGTAGTCCTCGATCCGGGTCACCGCGATCGTCCCCCGAGTTCCAGGGCCACCTTGCTGTCGTCGCCCTGGCGGGCGAAGACAGCCGTGTGGCCGTCGGAGTTTGTAACCGGTGCCCTCATCCGTGCTCCCGGGACGGCCGGCCCGGTTTCCCACGATCATCGAGCCAGGAGAAGGCCTCCTCGACGGTCCTGCGAGCGTTCTCTGTGATGACCGGTCCGTGCGCCATGACCAGACTGTTGAAGTCCCACTCCAGAATCCGGCGGACGGACTGTCGGGCTGCGGCGTGGTCCCGGAAGGTCAACCGGATGTCTCGGGCCACACCGCCGTTGGGAGCCGAGACGCCCCCGAGGCGTATCAGGGCGTTTCGAACGGGTCGGCCCGCGTGAAGCTCATGGATCTGGATCACGTCTTCGACCAACAGCGTCCCGGTCGCAGGGTGGAAGAAGACGACCTCGTTGAGCCAGCGGCTGCCACGGATCAGGACCTGATCCAGGTCCCCGGCCCACCGGGTGGGGAGCTGGTCGCCCAGTATGCCGGCAAGGGGCAGGTCACCCTCCTTCAAGGTCACCGGGGTGATCGGGCTCGACCAGAGTTCGGCGTCCGGGAAGAGCTCGTGCCACCCAGCTAGTCGCCAGTAGTGCCGCGGTGTCGGTGACACAAGGTAGCGCACCGTGCCCAGCGTGGTGATGTGCTCAAGCGTCTCGAAGGGCACTGCCACCGGCGATGCCACCCACAGGTCGCCGTCGGCGAGCCGGACGACTGTCATCCGGGTGTCGAACCTGACTCCCATGTCGCGGACCGCCGGGCCGTCGAAGACGAAAAGGTTCTCACCCAGCGCTCGCACCCCAGCCATGTACCCAGCCTAGGCATGGACTCACAAGACCCATCCGCTGCATCCGAATGAGGGGGCAGCGCGTATCTCGTCCGGTCTTCCTACACTCGATTGATGAGCAGACCAAACCTGGAGGAACTCCTGGAGTTCGAGCATGCCGGCTGGACGGCCCTGTGCGAGTCCCGCGGCGCGTCCTTCTACGCGGAGTTGATGGCACCGGATGGGCTCATGGTGCTCGTGGACGGAACGGTGCTGGACCACGACGATGTCGCGGCAAGCCTGGCTGACGCACCGCCGTGGGCCACGTACGAGATCCGCGAACCCCGGATCGTCGGGGTCGGCTCGGACAGCACGGCCCTCGTCTATCGGTCCTGGGCCCGGCGGCCGGGGGAGCCGCCGTTCGAGGCACTCATGTCGAGCGTCTACCGAACCGTTGACAACGAATCGCAACTCGTCCTCTACCAGCAGACCCCCGTGCCCCGATAGGGAGGCTGCCGTGGTGTGATCACGGTCGCACGCGGTGGTTGGAGGGGCGTCAGGCTCCGTCGCGTCGCCGCCGGGCCGCTTGCGAGGATGTTCTGCGCCGCCTGGTGCAGGGTCAGCGCTGCAAGGAATCCGAGGGTGGCGATCAACCCCGAGTAGAGCGCGGCCTTTTCGAAGGCCTCGGGAATCAGCGTGTCGCTGATGATGGCAAGGATCGCGCCCGCGGCGAGCGCGTTGACCAAGGCGAGCGTGGAGGGGCGACCGCCGTTCAACAGCAGGTCAGCTTCCTCACCGGGGCGACCCCGCCGGTGAGGAAGCCCAGGACGGTGGCTGTCAACCCACCGGTCTGGATCACCTCCTGAACCAGTTCGAAGGACAGGGACCCCGGAGCCAAACGCCATCACTGCCGCGCGGGACTGTTCGCCCCTTCTCCCAACCTTGCTGGACCGGGCACCCCATCGGGCTCGCCAGCGGGAAGGTGGCCCTCACCAGGCGCCGGGCCCGCCGACAGCACCTACGGTTGGCCCATGTGGTTCGATTCCTGGACCGACGTGGTCCGCACGGTGGTGCTCGGCGCCGCCTCGTACGTCACGCTCATCGTGGTGCTCCGGCTGTCCGGGAAACGCACCCTGAGCCAACTCAACGCCTTCGACTTCGTCGTGACGGTCGCACTCGGTTCCACGTTGGCGACCATCCTTCTCAGCCGGGACGTTGCGTGGGCCGAGGGTGCTGCGGCGCTGGTGCTGCTCGCAGCCCTCCAGTTCGTCCTTGCCTGGTCGACGACCCGCTGGCACCGGCTCAGGGGGCTGATCACGGCTTCGCCGCAGGTGCTCCTTCACGACGGTGCGATCGACGCTGGCGCGTTACGGTCGAGTCGGCTGACTGATGCCGAGGTGCGTCAAGCGGTGCGCTCGGCCGGCGTCGGGGACCTCGGCGATGTCGCGGTTGTCGTTCTGGAGACCAACGGCACGCTGAGCGTCATTCCGCGTTCACGGCTGGGGAACGGCTCGGCCATCCCCTTCCTCGTGCCCTGATCCGGGAGGGGTGGCTCCGGCGCCGTCTCGAGCGTGGGCCCGTTCCCGCCTGCAGGCATCGTTCTCCCACCACCGGGTACGTGTCGGAGGTGACGGAATCGAAGGCGCGCAGCCGATTCGCGAGATCCGGTGGGAGCGCGGACGGCCTCTTCTTGCGGATCAGTGTCTGGTCGGAGGCGATCAGGACCGGCTTCTGGGCGATTCCCTCGGGATGCGTGTTGATCGCCATCCTGCTCGGGCTCGGCCTGGTCCGGCTCGACCGCGCCATCGACGGGAACCTCAGGTACGTGTTCGACGCAGGTCCCGAAGGCGCCCGTGAGGTCCTCTCGGCCATCAGCACGTCGATGATCACATTCACGGGTCTTGTGTTCTCGATCACGATCGTGGTGCTGCAGTTGACGAGTTCCCAGTTCTCGCCGCGCGTCCTGCGGACGTTCCTGCGTGACCGGCTCACGCAGTTCGCGCTGGGTACGTTCGTTGCGACGTTCGTCTACTCCGTGACGGTGCTGCGGACGGTCACCAGCGGTGAAGATGGCTTCGTCCCCGCAGTGTCAACGACGGTCGGACTCGGACTGTTGCTGGTGAGTGTGGCGATGTTCGTGGCGTACATCCACCACATCGCGACGTCCATCCAGGTCTCCTCGATCATGACCGCGATCGGGGCGGAGACCCGCAAGACGATGGACCGCCGCTACCCAGCGGTCGCCGACCGGCCTGCGCCGCGCTCCCAGCCGCCGACGGTGGAGGTGGCGGTGGTGATACGTGCGCCGCGTCCCGGCATCGTCACCCAGATCGAGGTGGAGCGGCTGGTTGCGCTTGCCGCTGCCGCGGATGTGGTGCTGCGCACCGAACTCAGGCCGGGCGACTTTGTCGCCGAGGGGGCGCCGCTCCTTGCGGTCCTCGGAGAGGGCGACGTTGATGCGACGGCAGCAGCGGCAGCCATCACGCTCGCGAAGGATCGCACGATGCAGCAGGACGTGGCTTTCGGGTTCCGGCAGCTTGTCGACATCGCCGAGAGGGCGCTGTCGCCGGGCGTGAACGATCCCACCACAGCCGTCCAGGCACTCGACCAGATCCACGACCTGCTGCACCGACTCGCGACCCGCGCCCTGCATGATGGCATCCATTGCGACCAGGACGGGTTTGTTCGCGTCCTGACCCCAGCGGAGACCTTCGACGGCTTCCTCTGCCTCGCTCTGGAAGAGATCGACCAGTACGGCGCGGACGCGGTGCAGGTCCAGCGGCGTATCGACACTCTCCTCCGCGACGTCGCAGGCGCGGCCCGGCCGGACCACCGGGCTGTCATCGAGGCGTGGCAGAAGGCGCGCAGGCCCGCGTGAGCCACGGCAAGAGAACACTCGTCAGAGCCAAAAGGCCGGCCGGACCTCGTCAGGCCGCGTGGACGATGACGGCATACGACCCGGTGCTGATCAACAGCGAGCCCGAGATCTCCCGGCCCGAGACCACAAGTGTCTCCACGACGCCGGTGGCAGCGTCGAACTCGACGTCCGAGAGCGTCCCGAGGTCCTCACCGAGGGTGCTGAGCACTCGCTTACCGAACAGGTCGTGAGCCTTGACGGACAACTCCTTGACCTCGTCGTTCGCCTCGTGGACAGCCTCAGGTCCGGCGACTGTGACCGCGTCCGGGCCGAACGAACTGATGTCGTCCCAGAACAACGTGTCGCCATGATCGGCCTTCTTCACGGTGACTGCGACAACGTGGTGCGACCGCGGGTCGACAATCAGGTTTGCGACCTGGCCCACAGCCTGAGCCGTGCTCGTGCTGACCACCTTGCGTCCGGTCACCCCACTGAACAACATCAGCGTCGCTCCTCAAGTTGATGGCGGAAGGCCTCGACGGCCTCCCCGAACCCGGCGAGTTCCTGGGAGACGAAGTCCCTGGTCGAGTCCGGCACGATCAGGTGCTCCCCAGAAGCCGCCAGAGTGTCGGGCAGCGGCACGAAGACCTTCCCCCGGTGCGGCCCCAGCGCCTCCGAGGCCGCCACCTCGTAGCCGACGACGTCGCATTGCGGAGGATCCTGGTTGCTGACCTCGAGGATCACATCCGTCACGACTCCGAGCAGCGCCCCGGTGTCGGTGAGTACCTGCGAACCGAGCACGTTGTCGTCGGAGCCCCGCGACTCTGCGGGTGCGGCGAGAACCTCCGTCGTGGCGGTCAGCACGTCGACGTCGCGGATCATCACCGCGTCTGCTCCGAGCGCCGACACCGACGACCAGGCCAGCGACTGCTTCAGCGGACCCGAGAACATTCCTCGCCCGGCCAGCGTGAAACCTCCCACTTCGCCACCATCGGCGGAATACACCACGTCCTTGATCTGTGCGACGTCCTCGCCGGCCATCGTCACCACCGGGCGTCCGGTCACCTCCGAGGTACGCATCAGGCGAGTCATCGGCCTGCCCCGCCCTGGTCGTTGGGTGGTTGCTCGTGGCCCACGATGACCCCGCCGGCTCGCCGGCTCCTCTGGACGAACCAGAACGCCACGATCAGAAGGATCACCACCACGGCGACGACGATGAGCCAGACCCACCAATCCATGACATGCCCTCCCCGTCTACCAGGCGACCAGCCGTTGACCAGGCGACCAGCCGTGTGACCAGCCGCGCCTATTGTGAATCTGATACCCAGATCGGCACCGCTGGAAACGGAACACGCCTTGATCAGTCCGCGATGCGCCGATGGTCTGCAGGGTGCGTTCCGAACGAATGGTTCACTGGGTTGATGAAGAGGAACCAGTCCCTTTCAGACAGGACCACAACCACACACACCTACATCGGGCACGTCATCGGCGCCTCCTTCGGCCTTGTGTTCGTACTCGTCAACAGCACACCGCTCGTGCCGGCTCTGCGGCTCGTCGTGTCCAGCCTGGCGATCGCGATGTTCGCCATCGTTGTTGCCGGGTTCGTCACGACCCTGCGCACGACCGGGCCCGACGAGCGTGTCGTTGGTTTCACCACCAGCTACTGGATCATCGTCGGGATCGAAGCGGTGCTGCTCTTCGGCGGCCTGGCGGTCGTGCGCGCGATCGAGCCGTTCGCGACGCTCGGCTGGATCGCCCTCGTCGTCGGCATCCACTTCTTCCCGCTATCGCGGCTCTGGGCGCCGGGCCGCGCCCAGATCATGGCGATCGCCATCGCCCTGACCGTGCTCGGTGCCATCGGCCTGGTCATCGCGTTCGCCACCCACGAGGCAGACGCAGTCGCCCTGGTGTCCGGGGTCGGCTCAGGCGTCGTGCTGCTGGGATGGTCGTTCGTTGTCGGATCGAGCACCTTGGTCCAGCGGCTCGCAGCGCGATAGGGCCACCGGCCTCGCTCTGGTACCGGACGACACACAGACGAGCCCATCCAGAGTGGCGGACGAGTCCTGCGGGTACCTCGTTGACATGACTCTCTCAAGAACCACGGTGTGCGTCACCGGGGGCGGGCCCGCCGGTCTGGTGCTGGGCCTTGTGCTGGCGAGGGCCGGGGTGGAGGTGACGGTGCTGGAGAAGCACTCCGACTTCCTCCGGGACTTCCGGGGCGACACGGTCCATGCGTCCACCCTCGGTCTGCTCGACGAACTGGGGATGGGCGCCGACTTCCAGCGCCTGCCGCATCGGAGGCTCGAACGGGCAGTGATCAGAACCGACAGCGGCGAGGCGGTCGTCGCCGATTTCACCCGACTTCCCGGCCCTCATCGGGAGATCGCCCTCGTGCCCCAATGGGACTTGCTGGAACTGATCGCCCGGATCGCTGCCGAAGAACCGACCTTCACCCTTCTGCGGGAAGCGGAAGTGGTCGACGTACTCCGACGCAAGGGACGGATCACCGGCGTCCGATACCTCGACCGGGGCGATCCCGGTGGGACGCACGAGCTGCACGCCGATCTCACCGTGGCCTGCGACGGCAGGGACTCGGTGGTCCGCCGGAGTGCCGGGCTGCGCACGCGCTCGTTCGGGGTGCCGATGGACGTCGAATGGTTCCGGGTTCCGCGACGCGACGACGACCCAGCGGCGCTCCTTGGGCGCTTGTCGGCGGGAGCCATGTCGGTCATGATCGACCGGGGGGAGTACTGGCAGGTGGCCTACCTCGTATCCAAGGGCGGGGATGTGGACCTTCGGTCGCGACCTGTGACCGACCTCCAGGATCGCCTGCGCAGGCTGGCCCCCTGGCTGGGGGACCGGGTGGAGGCGGTCGATTCCTGGAACGCGGTCAAGCTGCTTGTGGTGCAGCTGAACCGGCTCCGGCGCTGGTACGCCCCCGGCCTCCTGCTGATCGGTGATGCGGCTCACGCGATGTCACCCGTCGGAGGCGTCGGTATCAATCTGGCCATTCAGGACGGGGTGGCTGCCGGACGAGTGATCGGGGGCCGGATGCGGGCCGGCCGGCGTGTGAGGGACAGGGACCTGTTGATACTCCAGGCGCGCCGGTGGGTGCCCACGGCACTGATCCAGACGGGGCAGCGCCTCGCCCATCGAGCCGTCATCGGACGTGCGCTCCGTGGCCAGGCGCTGGGTTCGGCGGGGCTCCCGTTGCCTCTCCGGGTCGTTGACCGGTCGCCGCGGCTCCAGTCGTTGACAGCCCGGCTGATCGCGATCGGCCCGCTCCCGGAGCACGCCCCGACATGGGCCCGGCGACCCGCGGTTGTCGCTGACCGTCGCCGCTAGACCACGGCCCCGAGCCGGGTGGCCGATGGTTCGGCCGGCTTGACCAGCGGTGGTTCGCTGCACGACACCGAAATGACATCTGGTCGGCGCGTCCCGGGGTCTCCCCCCAACGGACCTCATCGTCGTCCATATGACAATGGCCCCGGGGCGCGCCTGGCTCGCAACGATGGATCTGCGGCCTCGAACCTGAGTCTGGTGGCCGACTCTTGCGATTGGCTTGAGGAAACCTTGCAGTCTTGTGACGATCCCGGGGCAATGGAGGAGCTGACGAGAGCCATCTGGCGGTTGTGTCAGGATAGGCCGGTGGCCGGGGCGCTGGTGATCGAGGATGACGACGGGATTCGCACCGTTCTGGCGATGACGCTGTCCGAGGCAGGCTTTGAGGTCAGCGAGGCGGATTCTGCCGAAATGGGCCTTGTGGAACTGGGCGCTCGTGACCCGGATCTGATCCTGGTCGATCTGAGGCTGGGAACACTGGACGGCCTGGACTTCATCCGGTTGGCGCGCCGGATCACGTCGGTCCCCATCATCGTGGTGAGCGCTGTCAGGGAGAATCCGGTCATCGTCGAAGCACTCGAGGCAGGTGCCGATGACTACGTCACAAAGCCGTTCGACGTGGATGTGCTGACCGCCCGGTGTCGGGCGCTCATCAGGCGTGGCTTCCGTGAGCAGGTCGACTCGGATGACCTGACGCTCGACCGTGGCCGACTGCTCGTCCTGCACATCCCTGCCGGTACGTTGACTCTCGGCTCCCGGGAAGTCCATCTCACGAAGACCGAATTCCGGGTTCTCGTCGAGTTCGCCTCCTGTGCCGGGCGTGTGCTCAGCCGGGGCCAGCTGCTGGACCGGATCTGGGACACCGACAGTTGGGCAGGTGACGACCGACTGGTCGACGTGCATGTGAGTCGCCTGCGCACGAAGATCGAGGCAGATGCCACCCGGCCTGTCCTTCTCGTCACCGTGCGCGGGCAGGGCTATCGGCTGGACCTGCAGTGAAGCGGTTCCGGCGGCGTCGAGGGCTCCGCTCGGCCATCACCGCCAGCTTCGTCATCGGCGCGCTGCTGCTCGCGGTCCTGATGGCTTTCGGGACCTGGACCGCGACCTCCCAGATCATGGTGCGACAGCGCCTCAACCTCTCGGAACGGCAGGCACGAAACACCGCGGTGGAGTACCTGTCCGAGCTGGCGCGGGGAGCGTCCCCGACAGAGGCAGTCGACGCCGTCAGCTCCGAGGGTGTGGTGGACGGGGTGTTGGTGGGCTCGACCTGGATCATCGCTCCCACCGGCTTCACACCCTCCGCGTTGACCAGTCCGGAGCTGCAGGCTGGGACCAGCATCTGGACGGCGATGCCCTCCGGCGAACGGGCAACCCTCGTACGGGTGAACCTTCCCGACGGCAGCGGCGACCTGTACGAACTGGCCGAGACGACGGAACTCAACGGGGCCCTGACCACGATGGCCGGAGTCCTGAGCGCGGGAGCGGTCGTGATGGCCATCGGCGGGCTCGCCATCGGGATGGCAGTCGCGCGAAGCGTACTGAAACCGCTGGACGACATCGGCGCAGCCGCCGGCCGGATCCGGGGCGGAGATCTCAGTCAGCGGATCCGGCCGACGGCCGACCCCGACCTGGCTCCCATCATCACCTCGTTCAACGAGATGGTGGCAACGCTCGAACAGCGCATCCAGCGGGACTCGCGCTTCGCGGCGGACGTGTCCCACGAACTCCGGTCGCCGCTCACGACCCTGATCGCGAGTGTCGATCTGCTCAACCGTCGCCGCGAGACCCTCGACGCACATTCCCGGGTCACCCTGTCGCTGATGAGTCGCGAGCTCCACCGACTGAACGGCGTCCTGGAGGACCTGATCGAGCTTGGACGCCTGGAGACGGAGGGAACCTGGACCGCCGAAGTCGCCGATCTGGTGGAACTCACCCGCCACGTCCTCGTCGGACTGGACCAGGACCCGGATCTCCTCGATGCCCCTGACGGGCGCGTCCTGGTGGATACCGACGGACGCGCGGTGGGACGGTCCCTCGCCAACCTGGTGCGGAACGCCGACCTCCACGGCCGAGGTATCCGCAGCGTTCAGGTCCGTCGCGAGCCGGGCTGTGGGCTGGTCCGGATCATCGACGCCGGTCCTGGCGTGGCCCAGGACGACCGGGAACGCATCTTCGACCGCTTCGTCCGCGGCGGTACGCGACGGGATCTGCCCGGCAGTGGCCTCGGCTTGAGCATCGTGGCAGAAACCATGATCCGGGCCGGCGGCTCGGTGCGGTGCGTGGACACCCCTGGTGGGGGCGCCACCTTCGAGGTGCGTCTACCCAGCGGTGAGGTCGATGGCGCTGTGGCCGGTGTTACCCGCGTGCCAGCGAGGGTAATTCACAAGGATGCGGATCACTGACACCAGCGACCTTTGGTGGAAGAGCGCGATCATCTACTGCCTCGACATCGAGACCTTCTTCGATTCCGATGGCGATGGGATCGGGGACCTCGGGGGACTTGCCACGAAGATCGACTACCTGGCCGAGTTGGGGGTCAACTGCCTGTGGCTGATGCCGTTCTACCCCAGCCCCGACCGGGACGACGGCTACGACATCCTCGACTTCTACGGCGTCGACCCTCGCCTGGGGAACCACGGCGAATTGGTCGAGGTGATCCGGACCGCGCATGACCGCGGGATCAGGGTCGTGGCCGACCTCGTCGTCAACCACACCTCCGATCAACACCCCTGGTTCAAGGAGTCCCGCAAAGCGGTCGACAGTCCCTACCGCGACTACTACGTCTGGCGCGACACCGATCCCGGCGACACCTCCGCGCAGGTGGTCTTCCCTGGCGAGGAGGACAGCATCTGGGCGTTCGACGATCGCACCGGGCAGTGGTACCTGCATCACTTCTACGCCTACCAGCCCGACCTCAACCTCGCCAACCCGAAGGTGATGGATGAACTCCTCCGCACGATCGGCTTCTGGCTGGAGGTGGGCATCGACGGCTTCCGGGTGGACGCCGTGCCGTTCATCCTGCAGACCGGCGCTGATTCGGCCGGACCCGGCGAAGTCGTCGATGCTCATGCAGTGCTGAAGGAGGTGCGGGCGTTCCTCGGCCGGCGCAAGGGGGACGCGATGCTGCTCGGCGAAGTGAACGTCCCGCGTGCCGCGCAACGCCGGTTCTTCGGCGGGGACGCCGGTGATGAGTTGCACATGATGTTCGATTTTCAGACCATGCAGGCCACCTACCTGTCGCTCGCGCGTGAGGATCCCCGGCCACTTGTGAAGGCGCTGGCGACGCGCCCCCGCATTCACCCCACCTGCCAGTGGGCGACGTTCCTGCGCAACCACGACGAGTTGACGCTGGACAAACTCACCGACGCCGAACGTGCGGAAGTGTTTGCGGCCTTCGGGCCCGCGCCGGAGATGCAGGTGTACTCCCGCGGTCTGAAACGCCGCCTGCCGACGATGCTCGGCGGCGATCCACGGCGGATACGCCTGGCCTACAGCCTGCTGTTCTCCCTCCCGGGTACACCGACGATCTACTACGGCGAGGAAGTTGGGATGGGCGAGGACCTGGCGGCGCCCGGACGGATGGCGGTGCGCACGCCGATGCAGTGGGAGCGGGGACCCAACGGCGGTTTCTCCGCCGCCCGCGCCGGCCGACTGATCCAGCGAGTCACGCCCGACGGTTATGGCCCCGAGCACATCAACCTCGCCGATCAGGAGCACGACCCGGACTCCCTGTTCTCGTTCATGCGCAAGCTGATCAGCATCCGCCGCAAGCGGCAGGAACCTGGCTGGGGCGAGTACTCGGTCATCGACCAGTCGGCGCCGACGGTGCTCGCTCACCGGATGGCTCTGGCAGACGCCGCCGTCATCGCGGTTCACAACCTATCCAGCTCTCCGGCGACCGCCCGTCTTGCCGGCGTGTTCAGCGCCGGGGACCGGGTGGAGGACCTGTTCGGGGGCGAACCCGTGGGCCATGACGGGGAACTCGAACTGAGCCTCGCGGGTTACGGCTTCCGGTGGCTGTGGGTGTGCTCGGGGGTGGGCTACCCGCCCTCGTAGCGCGCCGGGTCGATCCACACGCAGAGCCGGTTCTTCGCCGAGCCGTCGGGTGGCCACACCGCGGCGAGACGCATCGGGTCTGCGCCCTGGGTGAGAGTGTGCGGGTAGGTGAGGATCAGGAACATCTTCTCCCCGTCGATGGTCAGCGGTGCCCCGATCCTCGGCCCCGCCGAGCCCCAGACCTTGACCACCGAGGTCTCGGTGCGCGGATGGGTGGGGCACAGCCCGCCATAGCCGCGGGGATCGGCGAGGTCCACCAGATCCAAGCTGTCGCCGGACCTGACCACGCCGACGCGACGGGTGACCTCATGGGTGCCCTTCGCGGAGCACGGGAGTCGGTCGTCCACCACTGGTTCGCGCAGGAACTCGTGCACCGCGAATCCGCCAGTGGTCGCGCTGACGCTCTTCGTGGTGTCGCCGCAGCGGGCGGTCAGGGCGATCGGCGTGGAGACCTGCACGGCTGTCCCGTCCGCGGTGGCCAGCCAGATGTGCCACTGCTCGCGAAAGCCGTTGCCGTCCCGCTGGGTGATGGGAACCGCCATGTCCACCAGACCGTCGCCGTCGGCGTCGGAGTAGGCCGGCTTCCCGATTTCGTAGGTACGTCCAAGCTCATCCGGCCCGGTCGTGTCCACCGGCGTGATGCTCGCGAAGTTGTCGAACCACTGCCAGTCCAGCGTTGCGGCATCGAGTTGGCGGATGGCGTCCGGGGCCGGCCCGGTCGGTGTCGGTGAGGAGGTTGGTCCCACCGCAGCCGACGATGCGCCCACCGGTGACACGGCGCAACCGGTGAGGGCCAGTGTCAGGGCCAGGACGATCGCTGCTGCTGTGCGAACCGACGACGGTCTCGGCACGATCTCCTCCTGCTCGCTCGGGCACGTTCCCGACACGATAGGCCGGTCGCCGGACCATGGGACGGCCCCCGGCGGCCCACGGACGGAAGGAATTGCCACCCCATCGCGAGTCGGACGGCGGCTGGCAGAGAGGATCCGGGCCAACGCGTGTGTCGACACGAGGGTTGGTCTCGATCCATGATGCGTCGGTGACCCTGCTGTTATTGACCGCCGTCGTCGTTGGTGTCGTGGTGCTCACCCCACTCGCTGACCGGATCCGTGTCCCGCAGCCCATCCTGCTGCTCGTCTACGGTTTGGTGTTGGCCCTGGTGCCGGGGCTGCCCGAACTTCAGGTGGACGCGAATCTCGTGTTGCCGGTGGTGCTGCCGCCCCTTCTGTTCGCGGCGACCCAGCGGACCACGATCCAGCAGTTCCGCGACGCCGCGACGCCCATCCTGCTGCTCGCCGTTGGACTGACCGTCGCCACGGCGGCGTTGGTGGCGGTGGTGGCACATCTGGCCGGCCTCCCGTGGGCTGCGGCTGCAGTGCTCGGGGCGATCGTGTCGCCGCCCGACCCGGTCGCCGCCACCGCTGTCGGGCGTCGACTCCGGCTGCCAGAGAGGATGGTCACGATCCTCGAGGGGGAAGGCCTCTTCAACGACGCCACAGCCCTGGTGTTGTACAAGGTTGCGGTTGCGGTTGCCGTCACCGGCGAGTTCTCCGCGGTCAGTGCCGGCTTCGACCTGCTGCTGGCCGTGGTGGTCGGAATCGGGTTGGGCCTGGTGCTCGGCTGGCTCACCAGGCTTGCCCTCTCGGCGCTGCACCAGGCCACCCCGGAAACCACGGTGACGATCGCCGCCCCGTTCGTGGCCTACCTGAGCGCGGAGCGTCTGGGTGGTTCAGGCGTGCTGGCGGTGTTGGCGCTGGGGCTCTACCTCCGCCACCGCGGGCACTCCGCGCTCACGGCGAGCGGGTGGGTGCTGGGGCGTTCGGTCTGGGACTACGCCGACTACCTGATCAGCAGCCTTGTCTTCGTGCTCCTCGGCTTCGAGCTGACCGTGGTCATCGAGCACACCTCCACCGATGTCAACACGCTGCGACTGCTCGTGCTGGTGCTGGTCACCGTGGTGGTGTTGCGGCCCCTGTGGCTGTTCCCCGCCGCGGCGCTCGCGCGCGCGTCCGCGCGACGTCGGCAGGTCAACGTCCCCTATGGCTGGCGCGAGACCGCTGTGGTGTCCTGGGCCGGAATGCGCGGCGTGGTGACCGTGGCCACGGCGGTCGCCCTGCCGACAACCTCCAGCCAGGGTGCGCTCTGGTGGCGCGATGCGGTGGTGCTCACCGGGCTCGGATGTGTGCTGGCGACGCTCGTCGTTCAGGGGCTGACCCTGACGCCGTTGGTCAAGCTGCTGAAGGTCGGTTCAGAGTCCGACGAACAGGCCGACGTCCGCACGCTACGCAGGAAAGCCGTCGAAGCAGCTCTCAAGCGACTGCGGCAGGAGCCTGAAGAAGACGTTGCGCTGCAGGTGGTCCTCCAGAGCTACCAGGCCCGGCTCGACGCGCAGCTGGCTCTGAGTCATGCCCTCCAGAGTGGCACCGAGGACGCGGAGCACGAGGACCGGCCAGCCGAACTCGAGAACCGGCTGCGCGAGGTGTTTCGGCTGGCCAGTGCCGCGGAGCGGGAGCTGGTCCTGGTCCAGCGGAACTCCGGCGCAGCCAGCCCGGCCGCGGCCGACGAGGTCATGCTGGAGATCGAGTTGCGGGCGGCGCAGAACGGCAATCCCTGAGACGAGCGTCGCGTCGGCGGTCTGTTCGAACGGCCCGTGATCCGGGATCGCCGCATACTGCGGGGACGAACGGGTACGGCATTGTGATGGGCTTGTTGGTGACGACCGGCATCTGGGCGCTCTTCGCCGCAGCGGCGATGTGGCCGCCCTTTCGCCGGGGACGCTCGGGTTTTGCCGTCTTCCTCGCCACGATGACCGTCAACGAGATCCCGCTGGTACTTCTCGCACTGCTGCTGTTGGGTGTCGTAGACGGTTGGCGGAACCAGGTCATCGGCGGGCCTGCCGGCCTGCTTGCCGCCTTCCTCGGCGCAGTGGCGGTCCTCGAACTGGTGTGGCTGCAGGTCCGGGCTCGCACAGCCGGCCCCACCCTCTCCACCGCCCTGGAGAAGTCCGGCGGCAAGTGTCCGGGCGGAGTCTCGACCCCAGAGTGGCTGAAGGGCATCCTGCTTCCGTTCCAGCGACACTCCCGGGGTGTCGAGCGGATCAGGAATCTGCGCTACGGACCCGAGCCGCGCGCCCACCTGCTGGACGTCTACCTGGATGGCAAATCCCAGGGTGCGCGCCCGATTCTCATCCACCTGCACGGAGGGGGCTTCACCCAGGGTGGCAAGAGTCGCGAGGGCGTCACCATGCTCAACCAGTTGGCCTCCCACGGCTGGCTGTGCATCAGCGCGAACTATCGACTCGGCGAGGCCGGCGTCTTTCCCGGCTCCCTCGTCGACGCCAAGCGGGTGATCGCGTGGGCGCGGGAACATGCGTTCGAGTACGGCGCCGACCCCACCCGGGTGCACCTCGCCGGTTCATCGGCGGGCGGCCACCTGGCCCTTTCGGCGGCGCTCACCGCGGACCGCCCCGATCTCCAGCCCGGTTTCGAGGAGGTCGATACCCGTGTTGCCGGTGTCGTGGTCCTGTACGGCTATCTCGGGCCACGCACCTCCGACCCGTCCAGTTCCCCCGCGCAACTGGCACGGCCGGACGCCCCGCCCGTGCTGATCGTGCACGGTGGGAACGACACGATGGTTCCCCCTGAGGGCCCCCGTGGTGTTGCCGCCACACTGCGGGAGACGTCGGACACTGCGGTGGTGTACGCGGAACTCCCGCACGCCCAGCACAATTTCGACTACTTCGCCTCCGTGCGTGCGCGTGCCGTCGCGAACGCCACGGAGGTGTTCCTCGATTGGGTACGTCGCATGCCCTGAGCCTCTGGCGGGGAGGGTCGGAGAGCTAGGTTCGCGGTTCCTCGTTCTGCCGGGGTCGCGCCGGGGCGGCGTGGTTCGATGCCCTCGCCTGGTTGCCGCCCAGGAGCAGCGGTGCCACGTCATCGTCCCGCAGGGGGGACTTCTCCGAAGCCGACAGCGATCGGCTGATGGTGTCCGCCATGATGCGTGCGAGTTGCTCGTCATCGATGCCGTAAGCGGACGGGATCAGTGGCCGGGCCATCAGGAATCCGGCGAGAACCCCGGTGACCAGATGCAGCTGCTCATGCAGGGTCTGGTCGGTCCGGATCTGTTGGCGCTCACGGAGGTTCCCGAGGAAGAGCTCGAAGGACTGGAGTCGCGCGCCGTAGACAGTCGATGCGGGCAGTTGCTCCAGGAGCCGGCCCCAGACGGTGCTGTTCCCGGTGAGGATCGCGATCAGCAGGGGTCGCTGGAGGAGTGCCATCGCTGCTTCACGCATCAGCGACACCACGGTTTCCGGGGAGGCGCGTACCAGTTGCGCTGCGAGCGTGCTCTGCTCGCGTCGGACAAGGTCCAGGAACAACTCGTCGCGATTTGCCCAGTGCCGGTAGACGGTGCCCTTCGCCACGCCGGCCAGGGCAGCGATGTCATCGACGGTGACCAGGTCATAGCCACGTTCGAGCACAAGCCGGGCTGCCGCCTCCAGGATGCGCTCAGCCCGCCCTGCCAGTTCTTCATCGCTGAGCGGGGGCCGTCCACGGCCTCTGAGTTCCATCATTTTGTGACGATCACCGCCCTCTCGGTCACTATAATAGCCCCACCACGATCACGTCACGACGAGGAGGTTTGCGATGGCAGCGACAGAATCGGGAACGGTGGCTCGTCTGGGGACCACCCTGCACTTCTGGTCGACCGGATCACCGGCGAGCCGGGCGGTCCTGCTCACCCACGGCGCCGCACTCGACCATCATTCCTTCGATCAGCAGGTCGATGAACTCGTCGCACACGGGTTCCGTGCCCTCACGTGGGATCTCCGCGGGCACGGGCAGTCGCAGCCGATGGGCGAGTCGTTCGGGCTGGATGTTGCCGCGGCAGACCTGCTCGCGGTCATTGATGCAGCAGGACTCGAGGAGTGCGTCCTTGTGGGGCACTCCTTCGGCGGCTACATCGTCCAGCGTGCCGCTGCCTCGGCGCCATCCCGGGTTCGTGGGCTCGTCATCGAAGGATGCACCGACCTGAGTGCCAAGCCGTCCCTGCTGCTCACCGTGCTGGCAAGACTCGCACCCGCGCGCGTGGCTCGAATGACGCTGGACCAGCTGCGGACAGAATCGGTCAGGGCGTTGAGCATTCGGCCCGAGGTCACGGCCCAGGCCCTGGCCGCGACCGCAGCTCTGGATCGCGCCGGCTACGTGGACGTCGTCATGGCCGGGCTCGACTGTCTGACGCGTGACTCCGGCCTGGGCCGGGACTATCGCCTCCCGTGTCCGACGCTGCTCACCTATGGCGACCAGGACAAGGCCAACGGCGGTATTTTCCCCAAGGCATCCCGGTCCTGGGCTCGACGGGACCACAACGCCACGCAGGCTGAAGTTCCTGACGCAGGACACACCGCGCACCAGGACAATCCGGGCGCGTTCAACTCCAGGATGCTCGAGTTCCTGAGCGGACTGTGAGTTCGTGCCCGTCGCCGCACGGGCACGCGAGGCTCAGTAGCGGAGCAGCAGGTACGGCGTAGCGATCGCGAGGGTGACCACAGCGACCACCGCGCCGTAGCGCGTGAACTCCCAGAACGAGATGTCGTGACCGCTCTTCTTGGCGATGCCGGTGACGACGACGTTGGCACTCGCGCCGATCGCGGTTGCATTGCCTCCCAGATCGGCTCCGAGGACCAGCGCCCACCACAGTCCGTTCTGGCCGGCGAACGGCCCGCTGCCGCCCACCAACTGCTCGACGACCGGCGCCATGGTGGCCACGAAGGGGATGTTGTCGACGATCGCGGAGAGGGCAGCGGAGCCCCACAGGATCAGCATCATCGCCGCCGGGACGCTGTCGCCGGTGGCGGCGACCAGACCGGCGGCCAGGTGTTCGATCACGCCGGTCTTCACCAGGGAGCCGACCAGGATGAACAGGCCGGCGAAGAACAGGAGCGTCTCCCATTCGATGTCGACCAGGTAGGTCTGCGGACGCAGTCCGCTGATCGCCACGAGCAGCCCCGCCCCCAGCAGTGCAACGACCGACGGTTCCAGGTGCGTGACGCTGTGCAGGGTGAAGGCGACGAGCACCAGCCCGAGCACGAGCAGGCTGCGGATCAGCAGTGACCGGTCCTGGATGGCCTCACGCTCGTCCAGCTCCATCACCTGGGCGACCTGCTCGGGGTCCGCGGTGAAGTCCTTGCGGAACAGGAAGCGTGAGAGGACCACGAACGCGACCAGCATCACGACAACGATCGGTGCAACGTTGATCAGGAAGTCATTGAATCCGAGTCCCGAACGGCTGGCCACGATCAGGTTGGGCGGATCGCCGACCAGCGTGGCGGTGCCCCCGATGTTCGAGGCCAGCGCCTCTGCGATCAGGAACGGCACCGGGCGGACACCGATCTTCTCGCAGACCAGGAGCGTCACCGGCGCGACCAGCAACACCGTGGTGACGTTGTCCAGCCCCGCCGAGGCGACCGCGGTGATCAGGCACAGCAGGGTCATCACCCGGAAGGGCCGACCCTTGGCCTTCTTGGCCGCCCAGATCGCGACGTACTCGAAGACACCGGTCTGGCGCAGCACCCCGACGATCACCATCATTCCGAACAGCAGGAAGATGACGTTCCAGTCGATGCCGGTCTCCTTGGAGAAGAAGGCGTCGTCGGATCCGACGACCCCGGCCGCGAGGACCACACCGGCACCGGCCAGCGCTGCCACGACGCGATTGATCTTCTCGCTGGCGATCAGTAGGTAGACGATGGAGAAGACGATGATCGCAACGATCATCATCCGAGGTCGTCCCCACACACCAGTTCAAGCAGACGGGCAGCGGTGACCACCCCGAGAATCGTCTTCCCGTCCACCACCGCACACAGCGGGCTGCGTAGCCGCGCCATGATCGCGGCCAGTTCGACCACGGTGTCGTCGGCATTCAGCACGGCCAGCTCCACTGGTCGCGCAGACACCAGGTCGGCAACGGTGGCCCGACGGAGCCGTGCCGTGATCTGCTGGAGCGGTACCTCGCCCACGACGCCGGCGAGAGTGGGGTCGTCCTGCACGTAGTCGGGCACCATGAAACGGACAACCTCGGAGGCGGGCAGTACAGCTTTCGGGGTGCCGTCCCGGGCCGTCACCACCAGGCCCGGCAGCCGGTCCCGGGCGATCAGCCGCGCAGCCTCGAGGGCGGGCGTGTCGAGCCCCACCACCGGGTAGGGCTCCGCGATGTCACGAGCGCGCATGGCATACCTCCGTTGTCGTCGCTGCTGCCGACGAGCAGACCGGGACCTCGTCAGCGGTTCTCGGGAGGTCGGCCAGCACCATCGGGGATGGGCTGACTGTGGTGGACGTCATGGCGAACCCCTTGCCTGTTCGGACCCTTCGGCGTGCGCGCCGAAGTTGTCGTCGACCAGGCTTCCCGACACTCCAGTCGCCAACCCTATCGTCGAGGCGCCTCCATCGTGCGCACCCGGCCGGTCGAGATTGACCGGGCAAGCCCACAGCGAGGGCACATCGGGGATCGTTCAGCCGCGCTACCGATGGGCTCCGGGCCGGCGAGTCACCAGCCGTGCGGCGGCCAGCCCGCTCAGTACCGCGACGGCCGCCCACCCCAGCCGCATACGCTCGGCGCCGTCCGTCCGCTGCAACCACTCGGCCTTCTCCCTGCCGTAGGCACCAGCTGCCCTTCCGATGGTGAGCGCCGTGGACGGGAGGGCGGTCATGAAGCTGGGGTCGAGGAAGCCACCCGACTTCTGGGCGAAGATGCCTCGTGCGCCCGCGTCATGATCCTGGTCGGCCGGTTCCCTGAGGTTGACGCGACGGTCGGGATCGATGGGCTGATCCGTGAGCTGGCTTTCCCAGGCGCCGACCGCCGCGTAGTGGTTGCCGAAGCCGGGTGTGAAGCGTCCGGCGGCGACAACGAGGTGGTTCCAGGATCCGACGATCTTCGAGCGTCGCCCGTCAAGGGCCGCCCTGACCACGTGCTCGGCGACCCTCTCGGGCTCGTAGATCGGGGGGACAGGTTGCGGATGCCGGTCCATCGTCGTCAGACACCAGTTGAACTGGGGTGTGTTGACCGCCGGCATGTGCACCATGCCGATCTGCACGTTGCTGCCATCGTGGAGCAACTCGGCCCGGACCGACTCGAAGAAGCCCCGGCAGGCGAACTTCGAGGCGCAATAGGCGGACTGCAACGGAATCCCGATGAACGCCAGGGCCGATCCGATGTTGACGATGTTGCCGCGGTCGCGGGGTCGCATGTACTTCAGCGCGGCGAGCGTGCCCCACACCTGACCGAGGAAGGTCACATCGACAGCGCGCCGGAAGTCGTCGGGATCGATGTCCCAGCCGGGAGCGAACGCTGTGGTCATCGCGTCGTTCACCCACACGTCGATCTCGCCGAGCTCATCCTCGACCCGCTGGGCGGCCGCGAACACCTGGTTCTCGTCTGCGACATCCGTAGGGACCACCAGCGCGCGGCGGCCCTTGGCACGGACCTCGATGGCGGCGGCTTCGAGGCCGGCCTCCCCGCGGGCGAGGAGGGCGACGTCGAATCCCGCGTCGGCGAACGCGACAGCCACCGCCCTGCCGATCCCCGCCGAGGCACCCGTGACCACCGCAATCCGGGGCTCGCTGCTGTTGCGGGCGCGCATCTCAGTCATTTTCGTGGCCCAGCGCAGCGCCAACCCGCGCGAACAGCTGCGAGGCAACGGCGCGCGCACTGTTGCCCACGACCTGGAAAGCGTCCGGGTCGCCGTGGAGGATCGACTGTGCCACGCCCCGTGCCTGTTCGAACGTCACGTGCGCAGGCAACGGCGGCACGTTCTTGTCCGTGAGCACATCGAGCACGACCGGACGGTCGGCGGCGAACGCCTCGCGCCACGCGGCCTCCACCTGTGACGGGTCCGCGACCCGGATGCCCTTGAGCCCGAGCCCCTCGGCGTACCTCGCGTAATCCATGTCCTCGACCATCTGGGCGGTGTCCCAGCGCGGGTCACCGGCCTCGCGCATCTCCCACGACACCTGGTTCAGGTCGTTGTTGTGCAGGATCATGACCACGAATGACCTGTTCGGCCACTCGTGCCAGTGCCGCTTGACGGTGAGTAGCCCGTTCATGCCGAGCATCTGGAACGCGCCGTCGCCGATGGTGCAGACCACCGGGCGGTCGGGGTAGGCGAACTTCGCCGCGATCGCATACGGCATCGCGCCGAGCATGGTCGCCAGGCTGCCGGACAGGTTGCCCATCTGGTCGCGGCCCAGTCGGATGTGGTGTCCGTACCAGTCGGCTGTGCTTCCCGCGTCGGCGGTGATGATCGCGTTGGACGGCAGGAGCTTGTTGAGGTGGTGGAAGACGAGTCGCGGATTGATGGGGTCGGCCTCGACCATCGCGGCCTTCTCGATCATCTGCTCCCAGGTTGCCATGTCCTTCGCGACGCCGTCCTGCCAGCTCCTGTCATCGGTCTGGTGCAGGAGCGGGAGGAGCGCACTGAGGGTCGTCTTGGCGTCCCCCCAGAGGTTGACCTCCATGGGGTACCGCACCCCCAGGTGGCTGGGCAGCAGGTCGATCTGGACTCCCCGTGCCTGGCCGGTCGGCGGCAGGAATTCTCCGTAGGGGAAGTTCGACCCGACCATCAGCAAGGTGTCGCAGTTCTGCATCATGTCCCAGCTGGCCTTCGATCCGAGCAACCCGAGTTGTTGGGTGTGGTAGGGCACGTCCCCGGGAACCGCTGCCTTGCCAAGGAGCGCGGTGATGACGCCGGCACCCAGCTTCTCGGCGAGGGCGAGCACCTCGTCCGTCGCAGCCAGAGCCCCCTGTCCGACAAGCATCGCCACCTTCTTGCCGGCGTTGAGGACCTCGGCTGCGCGCTGCAGTTCGTCGACGGGAGGACAGATCCTCGTCGAGGCGTGACCGACCCCGGAGCGAGACACGAAGTGCTCGACTCCCGGTTCCTCCATCTCCAGGTCCTGGACGTCGGCAGGGATGACGACAACGCACGGGCGCCGCGAGGTCTGGGCGATGCGGAGGGCCTTGTCGACGACCAACTGCGCCTGCATGGGCGTCGTGACGGTCTTGACGTACTCCGCCACATCCTCGAAGAGACGCTCCATGTTGAGCTCCTGCTGGAAGTCACTGCCCATCGCGACCCGGGCCTGCTGGCCCACGATCGCGACGACCGGCTGGTTATCGCAATGCGCGTCGTACAGCCCGTTCAACAGGTGCACAGCACCTGGTCCGGACGTCGCGACGCAGACCCCGACCTCTCCGGTGAACTTGGCGTGCGCCGTTGCCATCAGGGCGGCCATCTCCTCATGCGTCGGGCGAATGTAGCGGAAGTCCTTCCCCGCTTTCTCCGCCCTGCCAAGGGCCCCGTCGAAGCCACCGATTCCGTCCCCCGGATACCCGTAGAAGCGGTGCAGGTCCCATTCGATCAGTCTGTCGATGATGAAGTCGCTGACGGTATACATACGTGGTCATTACCCCGTACGGCCCCACCGCATTCCGGGTTCTGAGTGCATTTGACGGCAGCCCGGGGGCGGGGGCTTTCGAACGAGGCTGGGCCAGCCATCCCGCTGGAGGTGGCGGCAGTCGTTCTGGAGCACCCCCTTGCGTGCATCGATTACCTGCCCGCGATCACCACGCGCTGCTGGGGAACGATCTCCAGGACGAGGTCCCTCCCGTCCAGCTCGCCCTCGTGTCCTGCCTCGAGCCTTGCGGTCTCGGGCACCGGGCCCTGGCCTGTGACCACGATTCTCACGGCATCCTCGACGAGGTTGACGGCGACGACGCGATACTCGCTTCCCTGCAGCCATGCCTCGGCAGCTGCCGTGGCCCTCGCCTGTACCAGGCTGTCGACGAACACCTGGTAGCTGCTCGTCGCCAGCGGCACGACGATCGCGAACGTGAGGACAACGACGACGGCGATCGCGGTCCGCCGCGCCTTGTCGGACAGGGTCCTGATCGCGGCGCGCGAGAAGCCCATCACGGCAAAGGTGAAGGTGCCCATCAGCACGATCGCCAACAGGTTCGTCACGAACAACAACACGCTGCCCCACGCGAGGTCGGGACGACCTGCACCGAAGAGGATGCCGGCGTTGGTCAGCGGCGGGACGAGCGAGATCGCGATGGCCACGCCGGGCAGCGTGTCGGACACGTCCTTGCGGCTCGTCGCGAACGCACCGGCGAGGCCGGTGGCCAGCGCCGCGAGCAGGTCGACCAATCGGGGAGCGGTCCGGCTCATGACCTGGTCGACCGTTGTCGGGTCGAGCGCACGGAAGGGCAAGGACAGGACGAAGCCGACGAGAACGGCGGTGATCACGCCGCCGGTGAGCACGGCGATCGACGTACCCACTCCTCGACGATCACCGGTGCTGATGCCGAAGGCAGTGCCCATGATCGGAACCATCAGCGGGGCGACGATCATCGCGCCGATCACGGTGGCAACGGAGTTCGCCAGCAGGCCGTAGGTGGCGATCGCAGAGGCCAGAACAAGGAGTGCAGTGAAGCGGACCAGCCGCTGCCGCACCTGTGGCCCGTCGAACATCAGGACGTCGCGAACCCGCTCCACCTCGGCACTGTCGGTCGGGCCGCCGTGCACAACCTCACCAATGCCCATCGTGACCCCTTCGTCGGTCCGGTGCACGACTATAGGGCCGAAATCGGGCCTGTTCACAGGGACGACGGGATGCCATTCCGGGAGGCCGCAGCAGCACTACGTATTCTCGTGGCGTTCCCTCGCCCGCGAGGGTTGGCCGCGGCAGAGGAGGCGCAGAAATGGCATCGATCGACCTGCAGACCGGGACCGTATCCGACTCGGGGGCTGCGTTCGCCCTGGACGGGCGCAGGTTCAACCGCCACACCTTCTGGTGTGGCCAGAGCGGCTCGGGCAAGACCTATGCCCTGGGCGTCGTCCTCGAGCAGTTGCTCCTTCGTACCGGGCTTCCGGTGGTGATCATGGACCCGAACTCCGATTTCGTCGGGCTCGGCAGTCCTCGGGAGGATGCCCCACCCGATGCCGCCGCGCGCTTCCGGTCGGACGACATCAGGGTCTTCCGGCCGAGGGCCGAGGGGGCTGCACGGCTCGTCGTCCGCTTCGTCGAGATGGACCTGGCTTCGCGCGCTGCGCTGCTGCGGCTCGACCCGATCGAGGACGCCGAGGAATACCACGTGCTTCGCGAGCTGGACGCCGAGTTCGGGCCGCAGGAGGGGGTCGGCCTGATCCGGGCCCTTTCCCAGTCGGAGGCCCCGGCCTACCGCAGGCTGATGCTCCGCGTGGAGAACCTCGGACTGCTGGGCTGGGACGTCTGGGCGCAGGGCGCAGCCGGCGTCGAGAGCGTGATCGACGCACGTCCGGCTGCGACAGTGCTCGACCTGGGCGGCTTCGTGCACGCCGAGGAACCGGCAGCCGTGGCGCTCGCGGTGCTGGACAGGCTCTGGGCCACCCGCGAGCAACGCCGCCCGGTTCTGATCGTGGTCGACGAGGCCCACAACCTCTGCCCGCCCGACCCGGTCACCCCGGCACGGCTGGCCCTGTGCGAGCGCATGATCCAGATCGCCGCGGAGGGTCGCAAGTTCGGGCTCTGGTTGCTGCTGTCCACCCAGCGGCCCTCGAAGATCCATCCCCAGGTGTTGTCCCAGTGCGACAACATCTGCCTGATGAAGACCAACTCCCCGGCCGACCTGGAGAGCGTCCAGCGCCTCTTCGGGGCTGTTCCGGCGGAGTTGCTCGCCGAGGTGCCGCACTTCCGACAGGGTCAGGCGCTGTTCGCGGGTGGCTTCGTCTCCGAGGCGTCCGTGGTCCAGCTCGGCCCACGGATCACCGTCGAAGGCGGGAGCGACGTCGCCGTACCGGCTCGGGCTGACTAGCGATGATGCGGCACCTGAGCAGGGCCGGTGGTCCGGGCCTAGCATGAGGCATGGACGAAACCAGGGATCGCGTCGCAGAGCTGCGGGAGCAGGCCGGGAACATCCGTGTCCGCGCCATCGAAGCCAACAGGGGTCTGATCGCAGAACTCGCCGCGGTCTGGAACGAGCTCAACGGGCTCGCCGCCGGCCGCCCGGAGGTGCGCAAGGTCTGTGAGCGCGTTGCCGGCGACATCGCCCGCCTCGAGAAGCTCGACCTGGCCTTCGACACCGAGTGGCTCGCGGAGGCCAAGCGCGCCCGTCCCTAGGTTGCGCTGAAGGTCTCACCCCGGCGGGTTCTGGATCAGCCGGAGCAGGCTCCCGTCCGGGTCGAGCAGGGCACCGATTCGCAGTCCGGAACCCTCCAGATGCGGCGGCCGCAAGCGCGGGAACCCGGTCGTCGACTCCGGAATGCCTGCCCGGACGCACTCGCCGTAGAACCCGTCAAGGTCGTCAAGGCGCAGGCAACTGCCGAAACAGGACGTCGCCGGATCGAGCTCTGCGTACGGGAAGAACTCGAGGCTGAGGTCTCCCCGGTTGAGGATCAGCCAGCCCCGGTCATGGAAGAGCGTGCTGAACCCGAGCGCGCTGTAGAAGGTCACGGTTGCCGCGAAGTCCCGCGACGGCAGGTTCGGAGTGGCGTGGTCGGCCATGCCCGACCCTAACAAGCAACCCTCGCCTACACCCGTGCGGGGTGGGGCCTACCGGTCGGGGCAGCGTCGACGAGGTCATGGCGGACGGCGTAGCGGGAACGGAGACGGGCGTCCTGGGTGATCCGGTAACGCTCGCCCCTGTCGGTGCGTAGCCGAAGCATCCCCGGCGTCCGGTCGAGGATCCGGTTGACCGCGCCGAGCACGGGTCCGACGCCGCGGATGGCGAACTTCAGCCGGGTGTCGGCGATCGCAAGTTCGCCGGCGATCTGGTCACCCAGGAAGACGCGTTCCAGCGCATGCACGATCGGTGGCGCCCAGGCGTGGAGGCGGCGGGGGAGCAGTTGCTCGATCTCGGGCACGAGGAACTCGCGGTTGATCGCGGCGACGAGGTCGCGGCAGTAGTCGTCCACCTCTGGACGGGTCATCAGGTACAGCTGCTCCAGGGACTCCTGCTCGGCCTTGTTCGTTGCGAGCAGGTCGGTGCGGATCCCCAGTAGGTGTCCGATGTAGCGCCAGCGCGCGTAGTAGGCCTCCTCCTCATGGGGAAGGAAGACGGCTCCGATCGCCGCCATGCCCCGCAGTGGGATCAGGCAGAACTCGACGAGCGTGTAGGCAAGGTAGGCCTGGCAGATCGGCACGCCCCAGGCCGGCTCGTCCCAGCGCGGGTCGTCACGCAGGGCCTGGCGGACGAGGGCGTGGATGATCCGCACCCGGACGGTGAGCTCGAATCCCTTGCCGTAGCGCCGCAGGCCCCCGGTCGAGCTGGCCTCCACCAGCCACGACGCCACCTCGATGGTGCGCACGCCGGCGCTCTCCACGTAGCGACCGGTCATCTCCAGCGGACGGGACGCGGCGGAGTTCGCGTAGCCGCCGACCAGGGATGCGGCCCCGAGGACGATGCCGCCCTGCCGCGTGTAGCGCCCCACGTACCGGCAGGCGCTGTCGATCGCATCGAGGTCGACCCAGCCAGGCACGTCCTCGAGCTGGGTGAACAGCGCCCGGAGAGAAGCCGGCGCGTCCTCGACGGCGTCGACACCCTCCCGGCAGGCCGTCCGTAGCATCTTCATCGCTCTGCCCTTGCCGATGGCGGCTGCGTCGGCGACGAACGCGTCGGCAAGGGGGTCGCCGTCCCACATCGCGTCGAAGTACGCCGGCGCGAGCACGGGGAACCGGTCGATGGCCTCGCGGCTACGGCGAACACTGGACGGGATCCCTGCACGGGGATCCGACCCCTGCGGGAGCTGGCTCACGCCGCCAACCCTACGTCCACTCCTCAGCGAGGCAGGCATACAGGTAGGCGTCATGCCAGATCGGCTCGCCTGCCTCGTCTGTGGCGAAGCTCGCGCTTCGGAGGAAGTGCCCCTCCCGCCGGAATCCGAGGCGCTCCAGAAGCCGCCAGGAAGCTTCATTCTTCGGGTTGCACCGCGCGAGAACCCGGTGCGCGCCTCCCGCGAAGCACTCCGCCACCAACGCAGCTGCTGCTTCGGTCGCGAATCCGCGTCCCCAGTACTCAGGGTGGAAGACATAACCCAGCTCGTAGGTGCGCCACGACTCCGGCTGCTGCCGGCTCAGGTAGAGGTTGCCCACCAGATCCCCGGTGTCCCGAAGGCACACCGCCCAGAACGCCGGGTCGCTCGCGCGCTCACCAGCGAGGCGCTCACACTCCTTGGCCGACTGGACCGGATAGGGCTCGAACCGGACAGCCTCGGGACGTGAGAGATAGGCGTGCAGGCCGGGGGCATCGGACGCCTGGAACCGGCGAACGGCCAGCCGCCGCGTCACGAACCCGTCCACCCTCACCTCCCACTGGGACGCTCCCAGCCTAGGGTTGCGCGGTGCGCGTGATGCGGGAACGCAGGATTCCCGCGCGGTGTCAGTAGGCAGACGCGCCCCGGCGCAACAGGTCGGCCAGCGAGGTCGCCGGGTGGCCGGACAGCTTCTCCACGTCGTTGGTCACGCCGGCCAGCTCACCGGCCGCGATGGCGGTGTAGGTGGACACCCACGCGTCCACCTGCCAGTCGGGAGCGGCGTAGACGGCCCGTGATGCGTACGCCTCGGGCACCGTCTCCGGGTGGTAGGCCACCGGGCGTCCCTGGGTTTCGGCGAGCGCGGCAGCCACCTCTTCGAGGGTGAGCGCCTCGGGGCCGGTCAGCGAATGGGTGGCACCGGCGTGGGCTTCCGGGTCGCGCAGGACGGCGACCGCCGCGTCGGCGATGTCGTCCTGGGCGACGGCCGCCACGCGTCCTTGCGCAGCCGGGCCGCGGATGACGCCGTCCTCGCCGACCATCGCGGGGAAGAAGTCGGCGTACAGGTTGTCGCGAAGGAAGGTGAACGCCATGCCGCTGGCTCGCAGGTACTCCTCGGTGGCGAAGTGGTCGCGCCCGAGCGTGAACGTGCAGTCGGGTGCTGCGCCGTAGAACGAGATGTAGACGACCTGCCGGATGCCGGCCGCGGCCGCGGCATCGATGAAGGCGCGGTGCTGACCCATCCGGTCGGGACTCTCCGAGGCCGAAACCATCAGCACGGTCCGCAGGCCCTGCAGCGCAGCGGTCACAGCCTGCCCGTCAGCGTAGGAACCCGGGACGGCGCTGGCGCCGGTCAGCCGGGGCGCACGGGAGGGATCACGCACGAGGAGACGCTGGGCGACCCCGGCGTCGGCGAGCTTGCGGGCAACTCGACCGCCGAGGCGTCCTGTCGAGCCGGTGATCCCAAGAGGCGTGTTCTCGACCATGGTGCCCATCATGCCTTCGAGACCCTGAACGAGTCCGCCCCGGTCAGCCGGACGAATTCGAGCTCTGCATTCACCGACACCCGCACCGTGCAACGACCGCTGCCTCGCGGTCGAGCCAGTTGTAGACCCGGTAGTAGCTGGTGGCCTTGTCACCGAGTTCAGCGAACACCAGGACGGCGCCGTCTGCCGTGGTCAGATAGCCGGCCAGCCCGGCGAGTCCGCTCAGCGTCCCGGTCTTGGCGTGCACGGTGTGGCGCCCGGCCCGTTCGGACTTGTCGTCGAAGCGGCCCTTCAGGGTTCCGGTCTCTCCGGCGATCGGCAGGCCGGCGATGACCGGGGCGTAGGTCGTGTCGGCGAGGGCCAGCCGGATCGCGCCCGCGAGCACGGCCGTTGTGAGCTTGCTGGCAGGAGCAAGCCCGCTGCCGTCGTAGATCTTCTGCCCATTGGCCCAAAGGCTGTGCGCGATCAGCCAGGAACGCAGGTTGGCCGAAGCTCCGGTGAAGCTCCCCGCCTTGCCCTTGGCGACCGCTGCCTGACGCAGCAGGGTCTCCGCAGCCACGTTGTCACTGACCAGCAGCGTGCGCTGCACGATCGTCGACACCGTCGCCGAGGTCACCCGCGCCAACTCTGTGCTGGTCGTGGTGGCCTTGCCCGCCGCGATGGACGTCACCGTGATGCCGGCGGCGCGGAGGCGCTTGGCGAGGGCGTTGGCTGCGGTCCTCGCAGGGTTGGTTGCGGCCTTCCCGTTGCTGAGTTTCCCGGAGTTGATCTCCAGCGCTGCGACCCGTGCCTCGTAGGTCCGCCACCTGCTCTTCCACTTCGGGCTGAAGAGCGGTCCGCTGAACAGGCTCGCGTCGTAGCGCAGCGCGATCGTGGTGCGGCTGGTGGCCTTCAGCGCTGTGGCCGTGTTCACGGCGAGGGTGGCGAGCGATGCCAGCTTGTAGGGCCTGGTGGAGGCGTTGTCCGTGAGGAACGGGTCGCCCCCGCCGATCACGAAGATCCGGCCGTCACCGGCATCCACGGTGCGGGTGGCGAACGTGCGACCCGCGCCGAGGGTGTCGACCGCCGACATGGTGGTGAGGATCTTCATCGTCGAGGCCGGGGTCAGCGGCGTCTGCGCCGCCCGGTTCGCGAGCACCTTCCCGTCGGTGGTGGTGACGATGACGGACTTCTGCTTGATGCCCTTGGTGGAGACGGCCTTGAGCTTCGCGGTGAGGATCGCGGGATTCGGCAGTATGACGGGGGCGGAGACGCTGATCGTGTCGGTGGGCGTGAGTGCTGCCGACGTGACGACGGTCTGGCCGCTGAACACAACAAGCGCCAACGGCACGGCGAGCAGCCCGGCGATCCAGCGGGTGGTCCGCCGGTCAGGGCCACGTCCGGTCAGGAGTCTCAGGGGGGTCATGGAAAGCCATCATTCCACCACGAGGTCCGTAAGGGTCCCCCGAGCTGCCGGCAATCTATCCGGCCGACTCCACGGAGGGGTCGCCCACGCGTCCGAGGAACAGCGGCGTCGCGGTCGAGACGTGCATGAGGGCATAGGTGAACGGCCAGCCGATCACCAATTCCTTCGGGTTCACGAGAGCGCCGCTGGCCCTCATCCCTGCCGCTGTTGCTGCTGCCGCCTCGATGCCCTTGGCATTGACTTCGATCATGGCCTCATGGACGACGAAGCCGAGCGCGAGGCGCTCCTCGGTGGTCATGCCGGAGAAGTCGGCGCGGCCGGCGTCGAAAGCGAGTGTGAGGCCCAGTTGCTGCAGGATCTCGGTGAGCATCACCTTGAGCCGGCACTTCCAGGCGGGCATCTGGAGCGTTACCGGCACTGCCGGGGACTGCAGCACCTTGCCGTACGTCGCCGGGTCAACAGAGCCACTACTGGTCGGGTCCTTCGGCAGCGCGACCACGAGGGCGAAGTCCCCGCCGTCGCACGGGATGGCGGTTGCGCTGGAATCCGTGGACTCCCACCAGGGCCACATCCCTCCACCGGAAAGCGTCGGGACCATGACCTTGTGGCCCGTGGCCGCCGCGAACGGCCGCCTGCCGAGCTCGGCCATCCGTGCCTCCCAGGGAGCCTTGAAGTGGAGCGCGTTGACCAGCACCAGTCGCGTCATGGCGTCGATCAGGCCGGGATCGATCAGGGCAGGGATCTTGCCCTTCGTCTGCCGGGCAACCCAGTGGTTGATCTCCTGGCGCGCTGCTTCAGCATCGGTCGTGAAGTCGGCTTGGCGCAGCGGTGCGCCATACGTCTCCTCGAGCCGGGACAGGAACGGTTGCTTCCAGCCCAGTCCATCCTGGCCCCACAAGGAATTGGCGATGTTGAGGGTGCCGCGCGCGGACCGCATCGCCCGGGTTGCGGTCGCCAATTCGTCACCGAAGCCGGGTGCTGCTCCCCCGAGGAGCGTGTCCAGTTCTGTCGCTGTCGCGCCGACGGCTCCTTCGCGCACCATCGACAACACCATGGCGATCGACAACGGCGAGAACAGGATGTTGGTGTGATCAGGTGCGAGCGCGCCGCACAGCCGGCCGGCGAACCCGGGCAGGCCCGGCTGGACCGCGTAGGGCGCCACCGGGCTCGGGGTGGACGAAGCGGGGGCTGCCGACGGCTTGGTCGACCCGCAGCCCGGAAGCACCGTGCCCGCGCCGACAGCTGCGGCCAGCGACAACAGCTCACGCCGATTCACAGCGCCTCCTCCAGCGTCCCGACACTGCTATCCACGTCGGGCACAGCGCAATCGTTGCAGGCCTGGCGCGTCAGGACCGGGCGTTGGCCGTGATCACGAAGGCTGCGACCTCGTCCAGCATTTCGACGAGATGTTCGGGCGTCCCCGTCCACACCATGCGGGCGGTCGGTAGCCCGGCGAGGATCATCGACGCGCTCAGGTCGTCGATCGCCATGCCGCGCGGAGCAGGGTGCGCTGCGATGGCCGCTGCCCGTTCCCGCAACTCGGGCGATAGCCCCGTCCACCAGGCCTGCAGGAGCTCCTCGTCGATCATGGGTCGATTCTGCCAGTCTGCTACGTCAGGCTCAGCCGGGCTTCGTCAAGCTCAGCCATCGAGAAGGATCGCTGCCAGCCGTCGCTCCAGATAGCGGCGTTCGGGTTCGGTCGGGGCGAGGCCGACCGCCCTTCGGTAGTAGGTGGCGGCGTCGTTGTACCGTCCGGCACGACGGCTGAGGTCCGCCTGGGCTGCCGGCAGCAGGTGGTAACCCTCCAGTCGTCCGGACGCGGCGAGCCTGGACAGCGCAGCGAGGCCGGCCTGGGGGCCATCGGCCATGCCCACAGCAATCGCGCGATTCAGCTCGATGATGGGGGAGTCGGGCAGCTCTTCGTAGCGGGCAAGAATGACCGGCCAGTCGGTCTCCGACGCCGAACGTGCCCTGGCGTGGACCGCCTGGATCTCCGCCTGCACTCGGTAGGAACTGCGTGGTCCGCCGGTGGAGGCGTCGAGCAGGGCCAGTCCGTCCGCGAGCTCTGCGGCATTCCAGCGGGTCCGGTCCTGGTCCTCCAGCGGGACAAGGTCGCCGGCGTCGTCCACCCGGGTCCCCGTTCGGGCGTGCTGCAACAGCATCAGCGCAAGCAGGGCCGTCGGCCCGGGATCGGGCAGCAAGCGCACGAGCAGGCGGGTGAGACGGATGGCCTCCGCGGCCAGGTCGAGACGCTGCAGGCTGTCGCCGGAGGTGGCCTTGTAGCCCTCGTTGTAGACCAGGTAGAGCACGGCGAGCACCCCGTCGAGGCGCTCGGGCAACGCCTCCGGCGAAGGCACTTGGTAGGGGATGGCAGCATTCGTGATCTTGGCCTTCGCCCGGACGATGCGTTGTGCCATCGTCGACTCGCTGACCAGGAATGCCCTGGCCACCTCCGGGGTGCTCAGGCCACCGACGGTGCGCAGGGTGAGGGCGACGCGCGCCTCCAGCGGCAGCGCCGGGTGCGCGCAGGTGAAGATCAACCGGAGCCGGTCGTCCCAGTCGGGGTCCCCGACGGCACGCTCGGCCGGGTCATCCGGCGTCCGCCCGCGTGCGTCCTCCATGGTCGTCCATTCCTGTAGCTTCCCTGCCTCGACCCCCCTGCGTCGCAGGCGGTCAAGGGCGAGGTTGCGGGCCGACGTTGTGAGCCAGGCCGCCGGGTTTCGTGGCACCCCGTCGCGGGGCCAGGTGATGACGGCGCGCTCGAACGCTCCGGCTGCGGCGTCCTCGGCCACGTCCCAGTCGCCGGTGAGCCGGATGATGGTCGCGACGATGCGCGCCCAGTCGCTGTCGAAGGCGGATCGGACGGCGGCGCTGACGGCCGGGGCGAGCCCGACCGCCGGCGCACCTCCGTCCGCGGTCAGCTCGCCACCCCGACGGCCGGTTCGCTCCGCCGTCCGAGTTCGGGCGCTTCGCGCCTGGCGCGCTCGACGTGGTCGTCCTCGACGTCGAAGGGCCATGCCGGGGTCAGCACCATGAGCCCGGCGCGGGCCATCGGGTGCGCTGCCGCCACTTCGACTGCCTCATCCAGGTCACGGACCTCCAGGAAGTCGATGCCGGCGATCCACTCCTTGGCTTCGGTGAACGGGCCGTCGGAGACGATGACGCGGCCCCCGCGCATCATCACCTGGGTGGCATCCTCCGGCGGACGCAGCACCTCGCCGAACAGCCGGACGCCGCGGCCGTCCATCTCCTGCACCCAGGGCTCCACGTCGCCGGGCCCGTCCAACTCGGCCTCGGGGTCGACGCAGACCACCATCAGGTAGCGCTTGCCCCTGGCCGGCTGTTCGGGGAAGCCGTGGGGGACCACCCGGTGACCGGGCTCGGCGTCCGGCCACACCATGAAGGGACGCACCTCGGCGCTGCTGAAGCGTGCGGCGGGGTGTTTCGACGCGATCTCGATCGCCTCGTCCAGGTTGTCGCACTCGATGATGTCGAAGCCACCAACCCACTCCTTTGCCTCCGTGAACGGTCCCTCGGTGACCAGCACCTGGCCGTGGCGGACCTTGACGGTCGTGGCGTCCTCGCCGGGGCGCAGGCGCTCGCCGTACTCCGAGACGCCACGGGCCTGGGTGTCGGCCGCCCACTCGGCGATGTTGTCGTCGGCCGGGTCGTAGGGCTGCGGGTCCTTGCCCGCGGTGTACATCAGCAGGTATTCCATCTGTGATCCTTTCCTCTACACCGACGACGAACGGCCCGACCGGAAATCGACACCCGGCACCGACACGCTAGACATCCGTGTCCCCGAGGGGAACCCTCGGCGGGCCCCACGCTGCATCAGGCGGCGCGCAACAGCCCGCAGCGCGTGCTCGTGGGGCACGAAACGCCCGGTCGGGCGCCGGTCGGCGGCGGCAGCCTCCCGCTCCGCGTTCTGAATCAGGGTCACCAGTGTGGTCATCATGTGAGTCCTCCGTTCCTCACACTGACGACGATCGCAGAACGCCGAATTCGACAGCGCCGGTGTGCCGCCGTCTGCCTCAACGCCGAGGGCCAGCCCTCCGTTCGAGGGCCAGCCCCTGCGGGGTGGCCCTCGACGTCAAGGCTGGCCCTCGGCGAAGCGACGGATGCGCGGCTACCGGAGGTCGTCCGGGTTGTGCAGGGTGCGGGCCAGCAGGTCCTTGAGGTTGGCGAAGGCGCGGAGGAAGGCCTGCTCGTTCCAGGACGAGGTGTCGGCCATGGTGTAGCCGTGCGGTGCGCCTTCGTAGACCTCGTTCGTTGCTGTCCTGCCGGCAGCCTCCAGCGCCTCACCGAGGGCGACCACGTTGGCCGGTGTCATCGAGCCGTCGTTGTCTGCGTGCCCGAAGAGGAACTCTGCACGGGCAGTTGCCAGTTCCCGGTGCGGCGAATCGGGTGCATCGGTCACCAGTCCGCCGGCGTGGAACCCGGCGCAGGCTGCGACCTCGGGGTGCCGTCCCGCGGCCCGGACGGCGAGGCGCGCACCCATGCAGAAGCCGACGACGCCGACCGGACCCGGAGTGACGCCCGGCAACGACTCCAGGGTGTCGAGGTAGGCGTCGTTGTCAGCCACGGCGAGCTCCGCGCTCAGGTGTCCGATACGGGGTCCGGCCACGTGCCAGAACGACTCGCGCCCCTCCGGCGTGGAGAGGTCGCCGGTGGGTGCGACCTCATCGACGGTGCCGTCGCGGTAGAACACGTTCGGTGCCAGCACGACGTAGCCCCAACTGGCGATCTCCCTGGCCATCTCCTCGATCCGGGGACGGAGGCCGAAGGCGTCCATGAAGAAGAGCACGCCGGCACCCTCGCCGGACGGGGGGGTGGCAACGATCGCCTCGGCGACGCCATCGGCAGTGGAGATGGTGAGCATGGGCTCACACTACGGACGGCGGCAAGGGCGGGCGTACGCGTGGATCACCGCGGTGCCTTCAGCCATCCTCGGCCTGCAACTCACCGGTCTCCGTCAGTCGGCGTGCGACCTCGCGGAGCTTCAGGTTCAGCCGCTGCGACGAGAGCCGGAGGACGTCGAACGCATCATCGGGGGTGAGCCGCAGCCGCTCCATCAGGATGCCTTTGGCCTGACCGATGACGTCCCGCGTCAGCAGGGCGTCCTGCAGTTGCCGCCCGAGCCCTTCGAGGGTGCTCCGCTCGCCAACCGCCCGTGCCGCCACGGACGCGTGCGCTGCCAGGATGTAGCCGATCTCCTGGGCGGCTTCGTCGAAGGAGGACTCCGTCGGGCCGTAGGCGTTCAGCGCCCCGCTGTCCTTGTCCGCGTCCGGCGTTGCTGCGGTGAGCCGGTAGGACAACGCTGATCGGACACCGTGCTCAACGGGACGTGCTGCCAGTACCGGCCAGCGCCCGTCGGGGAAGGAGTCCGCGTAGACCATCGGCTCCAGGCAGGCTGCGAGGCTGGGGCCCTCGTCGGCCTGGTACTGCTCGGCATCGACGGCGGCCGCCGTCGCGCCGGTGGAAGCCGCTGTCCGGTAACCACCGTTCTCGCGGAGGGTGATGCTCGCCACGTGGCACCCGGCTACCGCGTGCACGGCCGCCTCGGCGATCCGCTGCAGCACATCCTCGAAGTTGTCCGCGCTGTACAGCTGTTCCGCGATCCCTGCGAACACCATGGCCAGGCGGGTCGGGGAGCCGTCGCCGAGTCGCCGCTGGGACGCCTCGTCCCGGCTCAGGGTCTGAGCGCTCCGGTCGAGCTGGAAGCCGGCCCTCTCCTCCCGGGCCCTGGCCCGCGCGCTGCGCGACTGGGTGCGCTGTGCGGACGCAGGGGTCCCCTCGACCGGCACACCGAGTTCAGCCGCGCGTTGGGCCAGCATGTCTTCCCACGCGTCGAGGTCCGCCTCCCGGAGGTCGGCGGCGTCCTCTCGCGCGTCGGCGGCTGCATCCCTGAGTTGCGCGGCGTCGTCGCGGGAGTCGGCAACGAACTCCCGCTTGTCGGCGGCCCAGTCACGCTCCTCAACACCCGAACCGTCAGGCACCGGGCGCCTCCTGGCCGCGTACTGCGTACCGGAGGAAGACGATCCCGGACGCGAACCGGTGTTCCTCCACCAGCGAGAGGTCGAGCCGCAGTCCTGTGGGCAGCAGGCGCGTGCCGGCGCCGACGATGGCCGGCGCAACGTAGATCGCCAGCTCATCGACCAGCCCGGCGCGCAGCAGGTCGGCTGCCAGGGTCGGCCCGGACACCGACAGTTCTGTGTCGCTGGACTCCTTGACCGTCCGGATCGCCCGAAGGTCGAGGTGCGGCTCCACCCGCGTCCGCTCGATGCCGGGTACCGCAAGGGTCGTGGAGAACACCACCTTGTCCGCAGCCCGCCAGATGTCGGCGTACTCCCGGACGTAATCGGGTGCATCGACCAGCCAGTCGTCCTCCGCCCAGGCGCGCATGGTCTCGAACATGCGCCGTCCGTACAGGTAGGTGCCGACGCTCCGCTCGCGCTCGTTGACGAAGCGGTGCGTCTCCTCGTCGGGTTCTGCCCAGTCGAAGTCACCGTCCGCCCCGGCGACGAAGCCGTCGAGCGAGCTGATCATGCCGTAGCTGAGCGTTCCCATGCCTCAACCATTGCTCATCCCGGCAAACAACCGGGTGAGCACTTCAGTCACCAGCACCAGCGACGCGGGTGGCTCGGCGTGCTACTCCGAGCTCCCGTTGACCCCGCCAAGGCTCTGGCCGAACCGGCCGGCTCCTGCCAATGGGACCCCACCGCTGCCCGGCACCCAGGCGCGCGGTGTCCCGCCGCCGAACGGAATCACGTTGACCATGCCGGACGCGTGGTCGACATCGTCGGGAACCCCGACCAGGAGGACGCGCTCGGAAGCCCCGGCCACCGTGTTCAGGCTCGCCCCGAACTTGTCGCCGGCGTCCACCCCGCCCGGAACTCCTGCGCTGGCCTGACTCCACGACACGTCCGAGGCCAGGTTGTTGGTCGGGAACACCTGGACGATGCCTGCGTCGACGCCTCCGTTGGTGTTCTCCTTCGGAACGCCGACGGCCAGCCGGGTGCGCGAGTCACCCAGGCCCGGCGCGATCCACGCCAGGGCCGTGCCGAATTCGTCGCCCTTCTCCGCGACACCGCCGACCCCTGCCGTGTTCTGGTTCAGCGCCGTACCCGGGTCGACATCCTCGGTGTCGGACCTGAACAGTTGCACCAGTCCCGCGTTGGAACGCGATCCCAGGTCCTCACCGGGCGCACCGATCGCGATCCAGCTCGTTCCACCCACGCGGATGGTGTCGACGCTGTAGCCGTACCGGTCACCGGCCTCGGCGCTGTTGGGCACGCCCGGAGCGTTCTGGTCCAGGGAGATCCCTACCAGTTCGTCGGAGAAGTAGATGTCCTGCACGATAGTGGCTGCGCCGGCGTCCGCCTTGGAGCCAATGTCCTCGTTGGGGATGCCGACGACGCAGTCGAGCGTGGTTGCCTGCCCGCTGAAGTAGCCGCACGACACGGCGGCCCCGAAGCGGTCGCCCGTCTCCGCCACGCCCGGGATTCCCGGCGTGTCCTGGGTGATCCAGAAGGTCTCGGAACCGCCGTCGTAGGCGGCCTTGACGGCAACCGCCCCGGCGTTGTTGTGGCCACCCACGTCAGCGCCGGGTACGCCGATCGCAAGGGCATAGGCGTCAGGGGAAGGCGTGCCGCCCTGGCCGAGATCCTCGAGCGCGTCGACCGCGTACCCGAACTGGTCACCGGCGTGAGCGACCTGGCCGAAGCTGGCTTGGGTGTAGTTCGTTGACGCATCGGAGATGGCCAGGCCGCCGGCTCCGCCGTAGAGCACCTGGACGTACCCGACGTCGGCGCCCCCGATGTCCTCACCGGGAACCCCTACGACGACATCGGTGTAGCTGTCGCAGTCGATGTCGGCCATCGCCAGTGAGGCGGCAAAGTGGTCGCCCGCCTCTGGGACCCCGGAGATCTCCGCCTCGCCCTGCCACAGGACGTCACGCAGGCCCTCGCCGACGAGGCCGTCGGCATCGCCGTAGAGGACGACCAGCCGGCCCGCCTCAGCCTGGCCACCGACGGTCGCGTAAGGGTCGCCGACGACAGTGTCGGTGCGGTTGTCACCGTTGAAGTCGGACTTCACTCCGGCCGCGCACCCGTCCGCGGCTGCGACGGCGGTGGTCGGTCCGACGAACGGAACGGTCACCACGAGGGCAAGAGTTGTGAGCAGGGCCTGAATACGCATGACTGTCCCCCAGGGTCGAGTGAGGACCATGAGAGCGCGCGGCGGCACCTTCTGATACACCATCGCGAGCCGGTAGCGCCGGCGAAGCATCCAGCTGTGTGGCGTACAGGCGAATCCTGCTCAGATGGAAACGAGCGACCCCTTGCTGCGTGGGGTCAGCAGGAAGGCGAACAGGTACAACACGGCGACGATCACCAGCAGGTTGCGATAGCCGGTGAGCAGCCCGAGGTATTCAAGGCAGCCGCCCAACATCGCGCCAAGAAGGTTCAGCGCGAAGGCGGACTGCGAGTCGTCGGAAGCGCCGAACCGCTTCGAGAAGGCAACGTTGGCAAGGTAGATCGGGATGAACGCCAGCACCACGGCAGCGATCAGTCGTGGCACGAAGGGCAGCGTCAGCAGCCACGCCGGCTCGACGAAGAAGCACAGGGCCAGGGACGCAGCGATGCCACCGAAGACGACCGGCAGCGGGGGAGTCCTGAATCTCCTTGTGGTCTCCACCGCGGCCAGCACGATGAGCAGCACCCCGGCGAAGACAAGGGCGTTCACCAGCCAGGTGGTGCCGAACAGCAGGGCGAAGGTGGCGATGTTCTTGGTCTCCAGCAGCATGAACGCAGAACCCATGAAGAACAGGTCCGCATACGGACGCATTGCGCGGAACGGCCCGCCGAAGGCACGCACGGCGATGGCGGAGATCGCAAGGATGCCGGCGAGCGTCCACAGGTACAGCGCCGGGATGGGCCCGCCCTGGAAGTACAGGAACGGCCGGTCGTCCGTTGCGGGGGCGACCACTGCGCCGGCGGGCACGTAGTCAGTGCCGCAGACCTGGTTGTTCTGGTCGAGCGCAGCCGTCACGACGGCCTGTCCGCCGCCGGGCAGGTCGACGCACGGGATGTGGCCGAAGGCTGTCTGGACGGTGCCGGCCAGGCGGTCGATCAGCCAGTCCTCGCGGTAGTAGTTGTACATCGCGAAGGCGCCGGTGGGCGTGAGGTGGTTCCGGGCGGCCGTCAGGGCCTGTTCCGTGAACAGGAAGCTCTCGAGCCGGATCTGGGAGGCGCCGGTCACCAGCGCCAGCGAGTCGGGAAGGGCGAACAGGATCAGGTCGTACTTGTTGTCCGTGCCCTCCAGGAACGCCCGTCCGTCGTTGACGTGCCGGGTGACGCGCGGGTCGCTGTAGGGGTGGTCGGGGTTCTTCTCGAGCCCGATCTGCATGATCCGCGGGTCGATATCGACGGCGTCGACGTGCTTGGCGCCCTTGGAGAGGGCGATCGCGACATCCGAGCCGGAGCCGGCGCCGATGATCAACACGTTGCCGAGCGAGTTGCCCGGCGTGCGCTGGTAGGGGAAGCCGTACTGGGGCTCCTCCTGCAGTCTCAGGGCCGCCGCCCGCATGATCTGGTGCGGCACACCGTTCACGGAGATGTCGGTGAGCGGGTTCCCTGCGAGAACCATGTCCTGTGTGCGGATCTTGTAGTACGGCGACCAGGAGATGCCGGGCGAAAGGGTCTCCAGCAGCAGGACGGCGATCATGCCAAGGCTGGCGACGATGGTCAGCAGACGCCTGCTGTTCCCCACGAGGACGACGAAGGCCGCTGCCACGATCACGCCCCACACGACCGAGGGCGCCTGCAGGAACGACATCAGGGTGAACGACGAGATGCCGATCAGGGATCCGACGAGGTCCCACCGGTAGGCCGTCAGCGGGCGCAGGTGGGCGAAGCAGCGTCCCACCACTTCCGCGGGTCCGGCGAGCACTGCAGCAACGAGGATGAAGACCAGCGGGAGCACCAGCCACGCGGGCGGGCCGGTCGTGGTCAGGGACGTGAAGTAGATGATCTGGTCTCCGGCCCGGTCGATGGAGACGGGCACGAGGAACGTGGCGATCACGAGCACGGCCAGGATCACCGGTACGTACGGCAGCACCGACCAGGGCTTGCGGGCGATCAGGAAGCCCAGGCCGATGCCGAGGAACGAGCCGAGCAGGACGAAGTTCGAGAAGTAGCTGAGGTGGACGATGTTCGAGCCGAGCCAGCGGATCAGGGCGAGTTCGAGGAACAGCATCAGGGCACTGCCGAGCACCAGGCGCCGGACAACGGCGTAGTCGGGGCGTTCGGGAACGGTGTCGGCCGGCAGACGCCAGGTGCGACGTCCGGCCGGCACCGTGTGTGTGGGCGTGTCCGTTGCCTGCCCGTCCGCCATGATGTACCTCCGCCCGCGCCGGACCCGCCCGGCTGAAGACCAACCTAAGGGGTTGCCGCCGACACTGTCAGGGGTTGGACGCTTTGCCTCACCGGCCGGTCGCGATCGCCACCCGGCCGTTGCGCAGCGAGCCGCCGTTGCCCACGACCGGGAGTTCCAGCCCGTCCGCGAGCGTCAGCAGGTCGTTGTCGGTCTCGACCTCGAAGCGGTTCTGGTGGAGCAGCGTCCGCAGGTCGGCCGGTCGCCACAGCGAGCGCCACGGCTCGTCGGCCAGCGGATCGGGTTGGCGGGAGACGCGCAGCACCAGCCGCATGGCCGAGCGCAGGGCAGCGGTCGGCAGGGACCGGGCCTGGTAGGAGGCCACCAGCCGGCTGCCGGGGCTCGAAAGGGCACTGACCTGACGCAACGTCGACCGCACCTGGGGCTCCGTCAGATAGGGGATGACGCCCTCCCAGATCCATGTGGTGACGGCCTGGGTGTCGAAACCGGCATCGATCAGGCCCGGCGCGAGCGACTGGTTCGCGAGGTCCACAGGCACCTGCGCCAGCCGGTGGGCCAGGGGGTGGCGCATGCCGATGCGCTCCAGGAGGTCTCGCTGTGATGCCGGGTGGTCGACCTCGAAGAGGGTGGCGTGGCCGAGCTCCGGCATCCGCCAGGCACGGGTGTCCAGCCCTGCGCCGAGGACGACGACCTGGTCGGGGTGGTGTTCGCGCACCGCCCGGTCGATCGCGATCGTCCGCGGCACGATGGTCACCGCCGTCCGCTCCAGCAGCTCGTAGCCCAGCCGCTCGCCGGCGTCTGCAGGCGGCTTCCCTGCGCGGACGCGGTCGACCAGCTCGAGCTCCGCCGCGTGGAGGAGTTCGCGCGCGACCGGGTCGGAGAAGGCCCCGGCAGCGAGGCGCCCGTCCGCGACGGCCCGCGCCTGGCACACCAGGACGGCGGTTCTACTGGCAGCACGTTCAGTCATCCCTCCCATTCTGCACGTGTCGCAAGACAGCGCGGCGGATCCGATTTCGGTCGATGGTTCGAACCTGGGGACGGTTCCTGGTTCGGTTCAACCTGGATGGTGGTTCGAACCTGGGGACGGTTCCTGGTTCGGTTCAACCTGGATGGTGGTTCGAACCTGGGGACGGTTCCTGGTTCGGCTCATCGAGCGTGGAGACCCGTCCGGTGAAGTCCGTCGCCTTCAGGTTTGAACCGAACAGTAACCGTCCCCAGGTTCGGGCAGGGCAGCGGATGGATCGAGTTGGGAACCGTCCCCGACTCGGGCCGAGCGGGCATCATGGTCGGCATGAGCGAACCACGGGACCTGGACGCGGTGAGAGCGGAGTTGTACGGCGGTACGCCTGCGGACTTCGTCGCCCGGCGCGACGAGCTGGCGAAGCAGGCCCGCGGTGACGGGGACCGCGAGCTGGCGACGGCGATCAAGGCGTTGCGGCGCCCCACGGCGGGCGCCTGGTACCTGAATGTCGCCTCCGCTGCCGGGCTCACCTCGCTGCGCGAGCTGCTGGACCTCGGGCGCGCACTGCGCGAGACGCAGGCAGCCGGCGACTTCGCGGCGCTGCGTGACCTGGCCGCACGGCGGGGGCCACTGGTCAACCGGGTGCTGCGCGACCTGGCTGCGCACCTCGCTCAGGTGGGCGTCGCGGCGACCGGTGGCGGGCTCGACGAGGTCCGCACCACCCTCGGCGCAGCCCTTGCCGATCCCGCGATCGACCAGCTGGTCCGGGACGGACGCGTTGACCGTCCGCTCAGCTACGGCGGCTTCGGCGAGGTGGACATGGCTGTCGTGGCGCCCGCAGCCGGCACATCCGGCGGGGCGAAGGATTCTCCGGAGAAGGCCGCTGCGGCAGCGAAGGACCAGCTGGCGGCCGCCCGGAGGGAGCTGGCGGCCGCAGAGCGCGAGCGCGCTGTGATCGAGTCGCACAGCTTGGAGGCTGGCTCCGGGCTCCGGGCGGCCCGCAAGCGCGTCGAGACCCTCGAAACAGAGCTCGACAGGGCGCGCGACGCCCTGGCCAAGGCCCAGGACGAGGCGACGCAGTTGAAGGTACGGGCCGCAGCTCTCACAGCGACCATCGAGCAGGCACGCAAGGCGCTCGCCGGGTAGCTCAGGCCTCCTGCGGGGGCGGCGGCACCTTCACCACCATCGCGAGGCCACCGAAGGCCGGCAGTTCGACGGTGAAGCCGCCAAGGTTGTCCACGTCGTCCACCTTGCGGCGCGTGCTGAGGTCGACGACTCGTCCGGCAGGAATGTGCTCCGACTGCACGCGCCCGGTGACCTTCTCGGCACCGAAGTTCAGCGCCGTGATCTGCACCACTCCGGTCTCCAGCCGGTTCACCAGCACGAGCATGCTCTTGCTCGACACCTCGGGGACGTCCACGAGTGTCCCGGTCGCGATGCTGTTGCGCTTGCGTACCTTCAGGATGGCGGCGAGGCGCGAGGCGAACGAGTTCGGGTTGGCGAGCTGGTCGGGAAGGTTGCCGTACAGGGCTGTCGCGAGCGGCATGCCGGACGACGAGCGCTTGGCGTCCGGGGCGCTCCCGAGCAGGTCGTAGGCGCCACGCTCGATCCACCGGGTGTCGCCGGTGCCGATCAGGCCCTTCACCTTGCCGCGGTCGAGTGGCAGCGCGCCCACGAGGTCCCAGCCGGACAGTGCGAACACCCCCGGCTGCCAGGCGTTGTACATGCACAGCAGCAGGTGCGCGTTGCTGATGCGGCGCACGTCGGTATCCGTGATCGCGTCGAGGTCGGTGATGCCGAGGCTCGCGGCGATTATCGACGCCGTGGTGCAGGCGATGCCATTCTGCACGAACACCGCGTTGTAGGGCGCAGCCTCCCCCGTGAGCAGGCCACGCATGGTCTCCCGCACGTGCTCGGCGAGCTCAGCGCCGGTGTAGTCCACACCTCCGAGGGTGTAGGTGTCTTCGCGGTGCCGGGCGAAGTGCACAAGCTCGTAGGTGAGCTCGTCGTGGTTCTGCAGGGCGTGCACGAGGGACGCCTGGTCGACCCCGAGGCGCAGCGCCTCCCGCAACGTGAGCCGCAGGAATTCCGTGTCGTCGGTCGCAAGGGCGAACTGGTAGCCCGGACGGGTGACGAAGTCGTAGGACAGGTCGGGGCCGACGGCTCCGGTGTCGACGATGTCGTCGATGGCGAGGTTCAGTTCCTGGAAGGTGAACCCGCCGACCTTGCGCACCATGGAACCGATCAGCTGGTTGGCAGCCTGCGACAGCGGGTGGCCCTCCGACCAGCCGGGGCCCTGGTTGAGGGACTTCTCGACGCCGAGGAAGCCGTTGGCGTCCAGCCGCAGTCCGCCGGAACCCAGGTCGAGCAGTGAGTGCAGCGCGTCGCCCATGACAAGGCGCATGCCGGCGAAGCTGGGGTCGAGCCAGTTGATGGACGGCTGCCCCTCTTTGAAGTAGTGCAAGTACACCCAGCGGCGCAGATTGCCCTTGTAGTCGTAGATCGGGGGAGTGACCGACCAGTTGGTCTCCTTCACTCCGGGTTCGTAGAAGATCACCCGCTGCAGCTCGCCGATGATGTAGCCGCCCTCCGCAAGGCCACGCTCGGCCTCCGGGGTCAGGTTCACGGCGTCCCGCCCCTCGGGGACCTCGGGGAGCAGGTGCCAGGCGTCCTCGGGGATGTCGACCATGTGGTAGATCCCCGGGTAGTCGAGGTAGTTCAGCTCTGCAAGGCGGAAGTCGGCGCCCTTGCCGGTGTGGCCGGGCACGATGTCGTCGATGATCGTGCCGTGGCGCCGCGCAGCGTTCGCGCACATCTCCCTGAACTCCTCCTCGGTGCCGAAGGCGGGGTCGATCTGCATGCTGATGCGGTCGAAGTGCCCGTCGACGCTGGGGGTCGGCAGCCAGCCGGAGATGCCGCCGGCCAGCTTGAGAGGACCGGTGTGGACGCCTTCGATGCCGATTTTGGCGAACGCCGCCCAGAGCTCCTCCGCGCCGAGGGCACCGATGAACGACTGGCCGGGGGCGGTCATCAGCGAGAGCGGGTAGGCCGTGAACCAGACCGACGCCTGGCGCACGGCTGCGCGGGGATCGGGGTTGGCGTAGGGGCTCGCCCACATCGCATGGTGGCCGGCCAGCTGGCGTCCCAGCAGGATGGCGTCGTGGAGCATCGACTGCTGCTCCAGCCAGGACACGTAGGCGGGGTTGCGGCCGTCGGGTTCGAACGGCGGTGACAGCACGGTTTCCGGGCCGACCTCCCTGCGCTTGGCCTTCGGCCGCAGCTTCTCGGGGCGGGCGGCGTACAGCTGCTGGCTGTAGCTGAGATCGGGGAGCCAGTCCTCGCTCTCGTCCTCGTCCGGCTGAACGGGAAGTTCCTTGTTGGTGGTCACCGCAGCAAATCTAGCGAGCGACCGCTCATGTGCGAACCCTTGCCGCGCATACGTAAGAGGAGTCATGGCGGGCGGGAGGCAGCGAATCTACGGTGATCCTGCCGACCGGACGACGGTCGCCCGGTCCGCGCGGGAGGTGTCATGCTCTCCGACTTCGCTCCGGTTCCGACGCTTGCGGTCTCCGACCTGCAACGTGCCCGGGAGTTCTACGAGGGTGTGCTGGGTTTCGCATCTGTTGCCGACGTCGCTGACGGCGTCATGTACCCGTCGGGGAGCGGCTCGTTCCTGGTGTACCCGTCGGCCTACGCAGGCACGAACAAGGCGACAGCGATGTCGTTCCAGCTGTCTGCCGAGGCCTTCGACGCAGAGGCCGCGGCCCTCCGTGAGAAGGGGGTCACCTTCGACGAGTTCGAGATGGACCAGATCACCTGGGACAAGGGGGTCGCATCCCTGCCGGACGGTTCACGAGCCGCCTGGTTCACCGATCCGGACGGGAACATCCTCAACATCGAGGTCGGCATGTGATCGGTCCGGGTCAGCCGGACCCATCGGGGTTGGTGGCGATCCCGTCCAGCCACAGCCGGTCGGACGGGTCTGAGTGCGTACCGCCGCTGTTGACGTGCTTTTCGGAGATCTGCTCACCGGTGGTGATCACGTGCACCATCGCCATGGCGTGACCACGTCCGAGGCCGTAGTCCTCGGCGAGCCACGTGACGATCGGGGCAGCTTTCGTCTGGGCGTCGAAGCCGTGTTCGTGCGCCTTCTCCACCAGTTGGCGCGGGGTCAGTCCGGTCTTGCGCTCGACCGCGTCCAGGTAGGCCTGAAATGACATGGGCCAATCATGCGTGGTCGGTGCGAGGCGGGCGAGTGGCAAATGTTGGCTCCGCGCCGGCGGCGTTGCCGCCGCGTGGTGATTGTGGGAGGCGGCCCGTAGCCTGCTCCGGTGACAGCTGACGACTTCGATGCCCGTGCCCTCACCGTCCTGCGGAAACTCGTGGGACGCGAGGACGCGACCTTCCACGAGGGCCAGCTGGAGGCTATCGGGAGCCTCGTGGTCGACCGGCAGCGGGCGCTCGTCGTCCAGCGGACCGGGTGGGGCAAGTCCGCGGTCTACTTCGTAGCGACGGCACTCCTGCGGGCCGACGGGGCCGGCCCGACGGTGATCGTCTCCCCGTTGCTGGCGCTGATGCGGGACCAGATCGCCGCGGCGACGAGGGCCGGCATCCACGCGGTGACGATCAACACGGCCAACGCTGCTGAGTGGGGCCAGGTGCACGAGGCGCTGTCTGCGGACGCCGTGGACGTGCTGCTGGTCAGCCCGGAGCGGCTGAACAACCCCTCCTTCCGCGAACACCAACTGCCCGATCTCGCCGCGCGGTGCGGGTTGCTGGTGGTGGACGAGGCGCACTGCATCAGCGACTGGGGACACGACTTCCGTCCCGACTACCGCCGCATCCGCGACCTGCTGGGCACCCTGCGCGCCGATGTGCCGGTGCTGGCAACGACGGCGACGGCCAACTCCCGCGTCGTCGCCGACGTCGTCGACCAGCTTGGGTTCGGTGGGCATGAGGTGCTGACCGTGCGTGGCAGCCTCGCCCGCAGCTCGCTGCGGCTGGGCGTGCTGCGCCTGCCCTACGAGGAGACGCGGGTCGCCTGGCTGGTTGCCCACCTGGCCGACTTCACCGGCAGCGGCATCATCTACACCCTCACCGTCGCGCAGGCGGAGGACCTTGCCGCCCTGCTCGCACGCCACGGACACGCGGTGGCCGCCTACACGGGTCGCACCGAGCCCGGCGAGCGCGAGGAGCTGGAGAACCGGCTGCGCGCGAACGAGGTGAAGGCCCTGGTCGCCACCTCGGCACTCGGAATGGGGTTCGACAAACCCGATCTCGGCTTCGTCATCCACCTCGGGGCGCCGAGTTCTCCGGTGGCCTACTACCAGCAGGTGGGCCGTGCGGGTCGTGCGGTGGACACCGCCGACGTGCTGTTGTTGCCCACACCGGCCGATCGCGACATCTGGCACTACTTCGCAACGGCGTCGATGCCGAGCCAGGCCGGCTCGCAGGCTGTGATCGGCGCCCTCGCGGAGTCGGGGACGCCGCTGTCCACCCAGGCGCTGGAGTCCGCTGTCGACATCCGGCGCACCCGTCTCGAGCTACTCCTGAAGGTGCTGGACGTGGAGGGCGCCGTCACACGGGTGCGGGGGGGCTGGCTCGCCACGGGTGAGCCGTGGCGCTACGACGCGGAACGCTACGCCAACGTTGCCGAGGCCCGCACGAGGGAACAGCAACTGATGCTCGACTACGAGACCGAGTCCGGCTGTCGGATGGCGTTCCTGCAACGGACGCTGGACGACCCCGACCCGCAGCCGTGCGGACGCTGTGACCGCTGCACCGCCCCCTGGTACGCGAGCGCGGTGGCCGAGGATGCGGTGGCCACGGCCCGAACGGAACTCGACAGGGTGGGGGTCGAACTGCCGCCGCGCTCGTTGTGGCCGGCGGGCATGGCCAATCTGGGTGTCCCGGTGAGCGGTCGGATCGCCGCGGGGGAGGCCGCCGCGCCCGGTCGGGTTCTGGCACGGTTCACCGACCTCGGACTTGGTCAACGGCTGCGGGCCCTCGTTGCCGCACCCGACGGTCCGGTGCCGGACTGGGTTGCGCCCTACTGCTTCCAGGTGCTCCGCGAGTGGGACTGGGCCGAGCGGCCGGTCGCCGTGGCAGCGATACCTTCGCGCCGGCGACCTCAACTCGTGGAATCGCTTGCATCAGAACTCGCTCGGCGCGGGAAACTGATTGATCTCGGACTGCTCGATCGCACCGATCGCGGGGACGATTCCGAGGCGGCCGGCAACAGCGCGTTCCGTCTGCGTCAGGTGTATGGCAGTTTTCGCCCGAGCGGCACGCAGCAGGAGTGGCTGGGGCACGCGGACGGTCCGGTACTCCTTGTGGACGACTTCACCGAGTCGCGCTGGACCCAGACGGTGGCCGCGCGGGTCCTGCGCCTCGGTGGAGCACCCTCGGTCTTGCCATTCGCGCTGGCTGCGGCGGGTTGATCAATTCACTGATTGACGCCGACGAATATGGTCTTCCTGGCGACGCGGGGAGGGTCCTCCTGCGCATTCCGGCGGAGTCTGGCCGGGGGCGCGCGCACTAGAAATTCATCATCCCGCCGATTCAACCGTATCGGGTTCGCAGCTCACAGGCCAGGTGGGCGCGGGGAGAGTGAACACCCTAGCCGGGTCCGGAAAAAGTAAGGAGCCCGCCACGAACCGGGGGGGTTCTGCGGGCACTGCCGGGGGGGCAGCTAGTCCGGCTCGGGGGAACCGGAGTGTTTGGGGCGATTGGCTCGGGGGAACCGCTTGCCTCGATATGAACTTTAGGGAACCTGTGACGGCAATTGCAAGCCGGTTCGAGATTTTCTTCAACATTTTTCCGGGCTTTCTTTGAGTCACCCGTAAAGGGGACAAACCCCGGTCACCTAGATGGGTGACAAAGCCCTGTCACCCGTTATGGTGACAAAATCAAAGATAGTTGAATACGAGCCTTGTAATATGTCCCCCGAGCAGGTGACACGATTCAACCCCATGGGCGCCCGGCCCGCAGGTCCCGGTGGCGTACAGTGTGCCCTTGTGACTGCCGCTGATCTCCAGGCCGAGCTGGCTGTGCTCGACCGGACCCTGACCTCCATCGAGGCTGTCCTCGACCCCGCTGGGAAACGTGCCCAGATCGCAGAACTGCAGGAGGCCGTGGCTGCCCCTGACCTGTGGGACGACCAGGACAACGCCCAGGCGGTGACGTCACGGCTCTCCCGCCTGCAGGCGCAGGTGGACCGTATTGTCGCCCTCCGTAGTCGTGTCGATGACCTTGGGGTCCTGATCGAACTCGCTGTCGAGGAGGACGATCCCGGCACCCTCGTGGAGGCGCAGAAGGACCTGAAGGCGCTGTCGGCAGATATCGAGGCCCTCGAGATCCGCACCCTTCTCTCCGGTGAGTACGACCAGCGTGACGCCCTTGTGACCATTCGTTCCGAGGCCGGCGGCGTGGACGCTGCCGACTTCGCCGCCATGCTCCTGCGGATGTACCTTCGATGGGCCGAGCGCCACGGGTACGCCGTCGAGGTCTACGACACCTCCCTTGCAGAGGAGGCCGGCATCAAGTCGGCGACGTTCACGGTGAAGGAGCCCTTCGCCTACGGAATGCTGTCGGTCGAACAGGGCACCCACCGGCTGGTTCGGATCAGTCCCTTCGACAACCAGGGACGCCGACAGACCTCCTTCGCCGGTGTCGAGGTGCTGCCGGTCACGGAGGAGACCGACCACATCGAGATTCCCGAGGCCGACATCAGGGTGGACGTCTTCCGTTCGTCCGGCCCCGGTGGTCAGAGCGTGAACACCACCGACTCAGCGGTCCGCATCACCCACCTGCCGACGGGCGTCGTGGTGTCCTGCCAGAACGAGAAGTCGCAGCTGCAGAACAAGGCTGCAGCCCTCCGGGTGCTGCAGTCGCGGCTGCTCGAGCGCGCCCGAGCCGAGAAGGAAGCCGAGATGCGGGGGCTCAAGGGTGACGGTGGCAACTCCTGGGGGTCGCAGATGCGCTCCTATGTCCTGCACCCGTACCAAATGGTCAAGGACCTGCGCACCGACTTCGAGGTGGGCAACCCGGACGGGGTCTTCGACGGCGAGATCGACGGCTTCATCGACGCCGGTGTGCGCTGGCGCAGGCAGCAGGGGGAGCGCTGACACGCCGGGCGATGGTTTGGGCAGGCGCACCGACAACGCTTGTTCCTCGGAGTTCGTGCCTCACTCCTCGTCACGACTCCTCGAAGCCGAGTCGCTGCCGTGCCTCGGCGTCTTCGTCGTCTAAACTCCAAAAGGGCCGCTTCCAGCACACACTTCCCCACTGTCCACCGGCCGAAGAACCAACGTGATCAGATTCGAAGACGTATCCAAGACCTACGACGGACAAACGCGTCCGGCGCTGAACAACGTCACGGTGGAAATCGGCAAGGGTGAATTCGCGTTCCTGGTCGGCACCTCGGGCTCCGGAAAATCTACCTTCCTGCGGCTCATCCTTCGCGAGTACCTGCCCACCGCCGGCCACATCCACGTCGCGGGCAAGGACCTCAGCCGGCTGCACAGCTGGAAGGTGCCGGCGCTTCGCCGCCAGATCGGCACGGTGTTCCAGGACTTCCGCCTGTTGCCCGGCAAGACGGTCACCGAGAATGTCGCCTTCGCGATGCAGGTGATCGGCAAGTCGGCGGCACAGATCCGCGCCGTCGTGCCCGAGACCCTCGAACTCGTCGGCCTCGAAGGCATGGGCGAGCGCTTGCCGGAGGAACTCTCCGGTGGGGAGCAGCAGCGGGTCGCGATCGCCCGCGCGTTCGTCAACCGGCCCGCGATCCTGATCGCGGACGAGCCGACCGGCAACCTCGACCCGGCCACCAGCGTCGGGATCATGAAACTCCTCGACCGCATCAACCGCTCCGAGACGACGGTGATCATGGCTACCCACGACGCCACGATCGTCGACCAGATGCGCAAGCGCGTGATCGAGCTCGCGAACGGCTCTGTGGTCCGTGACCAGAGCAAGGGCGTCTATGGCTACCAGTGATCTTCGCGCGGCGTGGGGGACGATTCGATGAGGCACACGCTCACTGAGACCTGGTCAGGACTGCGACGGAACGCGTCCATGACGCTGGCCGTCATCGTGACCATGTGGGTTTCGCTGACCCTTTTCGGCGCCGGCCTGATGACCGCGCAGCAGGTCGACCGCTTCAAGGACGACTGGTATGACCGCGTGGAGATCAGCGTCTTCCTCTGCGTCCCCGACTCCCGTGGCGGCAACTGCCAGGCCGGTGAGTCCGTGACCGAGGCGCAGCGTACCGAGATCGAGGCTGCGCTGAAGAGCAATCCCGAGGTGGCTGAGGTCTTCTACGAGACCAAGGAACAGGCCTACGCCCAGTTCCGCGAGTACTACGCCAACAACGACCCGATCCTGAAGGCCACGACGGTCGACAAGATGCAGGACTCGTTCCGGGTGAAGCTGAAGAACCCGGAGGAGTACCAGGGCGTCGTGTCCGCGGTCAGCGGCATGCCCGGCGTCCAGCTGGTGCAGGACCTGCGCAAGATCCTCGACCCGATGTTCACCTGGCTGAACCTCGCCCGCTGGGCGACGGTGGGGCTGAGTGCCCTGCTCCTGCTGGCCGCGGCGCTGCAGATCGGCAACACCATTCGGATGGCCGCGTATTCGCGTCGCCGCGAGATCGGAATCATGCGCCTGGTGGGCGCGTCGAACTGGTACATAATGCTGCCATTCCTGCTGGAATCATTGATTGCAGCTATCGGCGGCGCCCTGCTGGCCTGCCTGACGCTGGCCGCGGTGGAGCAGTTCGTCATCATCGGCAAAGCTCAAGCGGAGATTCAGACTATCCGCTGGATCGAGTGGCCACATGTCGGTGTGGCGATGGCAAGCATTGCCGTTGTGGCAGTCGTGCTTTCTATCATTCCTACATTGATCGCGACCAGGAGATTCCTTCGCGTCTGACAAGCTGAACCGATTGGGGCAACTCGTGACGGTGTCTTCCTCCACCTCACAACTCGCCCGGGGCAGAGTTCCCGGTGGGCTGACAACTGCGCTGCGTCTTTCACTGGTGATGGCGTTGCTCTTCGGCCTGGTTCTCGGCATCGCTCCGGCAGCTTCTGCCGACGGTCTCAAGGACGCGCGCGACAAGGTGCGCAAGGCGCTGGTCCAGGCGAAGAAGGAGATCGCCTCCGACAAGGCGGCCGTCGCCGACGCGTCCACGCGCCTGTCGGACTCCCAGGCACAGCTGGCCAAGGCGCGCTCGGAACTCGCGGACGTGCAGCGCAAGCTGGCTGCCGCCAAGGCTGAGGACGCTGCCATCGCCGCCGACCTCAAGGTGGCACAGAAGGCCCTCGACGACGCGGCGGCGGCTGTGGCGAAGTCCGAGGCGGCCGTCGCAGACCAGGAGGCGCTGATCGGCGTCGTGGTGCGCGCGGCCTACCAGCAGCAGTCCACCCTCGTCGGGCTCACCATGATCGTCGGCTCGGAGACCCCGGGCGACCTTGCCCAGCGAGTGCAGTGGGCCAACACCATCTTCGACAGCTCCACCAGCCAGCTCGACCGCCTGAAGGTCCTGCGCACCGGACTGGAGGCCGCCAAGGCCGTCAAGGCGGGCGCCGAGGCGAAGGTGTCGGCACAGCGCGACCGGAGCGCCGCACACGTCGCGCAGGTCAGGGAACTCACAGCGGAGGCGTCCGCGACCGCTGCCAAGGTGGCCCGCCTCGTGGCGGCCAACGCGAAGCTGAAGGCAGACGCGCAGGACGAACTCGAGCAGACGCAGGCGCAGTACAAGGCGCTGGAGCGGCAGGAGGCGAAGATCGCCGCCAAGCTGCGCAAGGCGGGCTACAACGTGGTGAACAACGGGGGCTTCATCAGGCCGGTGAACGCGCCGAACGGTTCGCCCTTCGGCATGCGCTTCCACCCGATCCTCCACTACTGGCGGATGCACTGGGGCACCGACTTCGGCGCAGCCTGCGGCCAGCCCATCCGTGCCATGGCCAACGGCAAGGTCGTCTCTGCCGGCTGGACGAGTTATGGCTTCGGCAACTACACGATCATCAGCTACGGGCGAGTGAAGGGCGCGTCGGTGGCGTCCGGCTACGCCCACCAGTCGAAGGTGATCGTGCATGCCGGGCAGAAGGTGAAGCAGGGCCAGGTCGTCGGGTACGTCGGCACCACCGGCCTCAGCACCGGCTGCCACCTGCACCTGCAGATCTACCGCAACGGCGTGCGGGTGAACCCGATGCGCTACCTGTGATCCTCGGGACGCTCCTTCGAGCAGCCCTACCACTACTCGCGGGATCGCAGAACTTCTAGCCTGGAGCCACTGAGGTGGCTCGGGCCCACTCAGCACGGACGGCGGCGGCGCGGCACCCACCCCTCCAGTCACGACGCCACCAAACTCCAGCCCGCCGTCCCAGGGGCGGCGGGCTGGGGGACGTCAGGGCACCTTCCTGCACCGCCTGACGCACCGCCGCGGCTTGGTAGGGTTGGCGAGCATCGTCGGGACGGGGGAGAGGAGTCGGCATGCCACGACCACAGGGCCGCATCCTGGTGGCGCAGAACCGCAAGGCACGCCACGACTACCACCTCGGTGACCACTTCGAAGCCGGCATGGTGCTCACTGGCACGGAGGTGAAGTCGCTCCGCCTTGGGCGCGCGTCGCTGGCAGACGCGTTCGCCACCGTCGATGACGGCGAGGTCTGGCTGCGCAACGCCCACATCCCGGAGTACACCTTCGGCACCTGGACCAACCACGCCACCCGACGCAACCGCAAGCTTCTCCTCCACAAGAAGGAGATCGCGAAGCTCGACCGCGAGACCGCGTCCTCGGGCAAGACCATCGTGCCGCTGGCCATCTACTTCTCCGACGGCTACGCCAAGGTCGAACTGGCCGTCGGCACGGGCAAGAAGGACTGGGACAAGCGCCAGACCATCGCCGCGCGCGACGCCGACCGGGATCTGCAGCGTGACCTCGCGGAGCGCAACAAGGGCGCACGGTGACGGCGCGGGCGCCCAGCCGCTGGCTGGCCGCGCTCGCCGCCGTGCTGCTCACCGGCTGGATCGCCCTCTGCGCCCCGACGGTTGCCCAGGCGGCCTCTGCGGACGTGTTCGATCGGTTCGAGGTCGTCGCGAACGTCACGACCGACGGGTATGTAGAGGTCACGGAGACGATCGAGCTGCGGTTCGGTTCCAGCTCGGGTCGCCACGGCCTGGAGCGCACCCTGATCACGCGGGAGCCGGACGGCGACCAGCACGACGTGGTGTACAAGATCGACCACATCGGGGTCACCAGCCCGACGCCGGGCGTCTCCACTGCCCTCGACATCACCGCTGACAACACCATCGAAGGCAGCGCCCGCAACACCTACACCCGTATCCGCGTCGGGTCGGCCAACCGGACGGTCACCACTCCGACCGCCACCTACGTCCTGACCTACCGGGTGCAGGGGCTGCTGCGCAGCTCGCCCGGCTATGACGAGCTCTACTGGGACCTGACCGGGTCCACCATGCCGGCGATCACCGCTGCCAAGGCCAGTATCACCGTGCCGGGGGGCGTGCAGGCCGTGACGTGCTCGGTGGCCACGCCCGGCAATCAGGGTCAGTGTGCAACCGCGACCGTCGATGCCAACAAGGTCGCGCAGTACTCGGCGTCCAACATTCCCACCGGTGAGTTGCTCACCGTGTCCGCGAAGATCCTGCCCGGCCTGATCACCAACAACACGCCGATCCAGGTGGAGAACGCCGACACCGCGAGTGTGCGCGACGGCGTCATCGCCTTCGCCAGCTCGACGGCCGTCGCCGGCGTCGTCCCGCTGCTCGGCTGGCTGTACCTGCGTCGCCGCACCAAGGACTACCGGTACGCCGGGATGCCGCCTGGCACCTTCCCGCCTGCGGACCGGACGGCCGAGGAGGTGCCGTCGGATCCGAAGATGGAGATCCCGGTCTCCTTCGCGCCGCCACGGATCCCGGTCGCGGACGCCGGCCTGCTGGTGGATGGGGAGACCCAGGTGCGCGACACCACGGCCACGCTGGTCGGGTTGGCGGTGTCCGGTGCCATCCAGCTGCGCAGTGACGGTCAGCAGCAGGTACGCCTGATCGACCCCGAACGCGCCCCGGATCCCGTCTCCCGCAGCCTGCTCGACTCGCTGTTCCCCGACGGCACCCCGCCCGGCACCGAGGTGGATTTCGGCAATCCCGGCACCCTCACGGCTGCCCACGAGATGATCGGCAACCTCGTCCTCGACAGGGCGCGCAGCGCAGGTGTGTTCATGCGTGAGCCGGGCGGAAGCAAGGGGATCAGCTTCGGCATCGGCGGCATGTTCTTCCCCGCGGTGATGATCGGCGTCGTCGGTTTCAGCTTCATCGGAGCCGTGATGTGGTTCGTGGTGCCGCTGATGATCGCTGGGGTGCTGACCTGGACGGTGGTGCGGCGCAAGCTGAGCCGCGGCCAGCGGACGGCGTACGGCCGGGCCCTCACCGACCAGGTGGAGGGGTTCCGCACCTACCTGGCAACGGCGGAGGCCGAGCAGCTCCAGTTCGAGGAGGGCGAGGACATCTTCAGCAAGTACCTGCCGTGGGCCATCATGTTCGACCTCACCGAACGGTGGACCAAGGTCTGCGAGCGACTGGTCGCGTTGGGCCGGCTCCCTGAGGCCGCCCCGACCTGGTACTACGGCAACTACTGGAGCATGAACGCCTTCGGCTCCCAGATCAACGACTTCAGTTCCTCTGTGGCGGGCTCGGTGGCCTCACCCCCGTCCACCAGTGACTCGGGGTTCGGCAGCAGCGGGTCGTCCTTCAGTGGCGGCGGTGGCTTCTCCGGCGGCGGTGGCGGCGGAGGCGGCGGCGGGAGCTGGTAGCCCAACCAACTTTCGTTAGCTCCCAGAACGCGCTCTTGCTCCCGGAATTCGGGGGGTGCAAGAGCGCGTTTCGGGTGTTGACGGAGCGACTACTTCACGCCCACCAGGTCGCAGACGAAGATGAGGGTCTCGCCCGGGCCGATCGCGCCACCGGCGCCACGGTCGCCGTAGGCCAACTGCGGCGGGATCACGAGGCGGCGACGTCCGCCGACCTTCATGCCGACGAGGCCGTTGTCCCAGCCGGTGATGACGCGACGGGCGCCGAGCGGGAAGACCAGCGGGTCGCCACGGTCGTAGCTGGAGTCGAACTCCTCACCACTGGAGAAGGCAACGCCGACGTAGTGCACGGCGACGGTCTTTCCGGGAACGGCCTCCGGGCCGGAGCCCTCCTCGAGGTCGATGATCTGCAGGTCGGTGGGTGCGGGACCCTCGGGCGGGTCGACGAACGGTTTTTCCATGCCGGAACCCTACCTGTGATGCCCGATTCGGTGCCCCCAGTGGCCGACGCGTACACTGGACAGAACGGGTGGTGAGAGCCTCCCGGCACAACTCAACAGGGGGTGACTGGTTTCGACTTGGGACGGTAGTCCCAGGCGAAGCGGGCCGAGGATCCGAGGACATCTCGTTAACGACTCTCGGAAAACTATAAGTGCCGATTCCAATCGCACTGACTTCGCTCTCGCTGCCTGAGCAGTGATCGAAGGGTCAGCCCGGATGCGCCTTCCGTCCGGTAGCTGGCCTCATCTAGAAGGCTTACCGAACTAACCTCGTTCCAGGGTTAGCCTAGGGAAATTTATGGGACTGGGCTTGTTCACCACGTGCCGACGCGAGGGTGAGAGCCAAGTAGAACGCCTAGTCGGCTGCGCCCGGAGAAGTCCTGGTTCACCGCTTGAGGACGCGGGTTCGATTCCCGCCACCTCCACCCCTGCGGGTTCGTCTGGCGACGGGCTCCTGTTGACTGCGAATGGGCAGCCTTCCGCCTCGGCGGGTGGCTGCCCTTTCTGGTTCGTCGGGATGGAAGACTGGACGCCGGGAGGTGACATGACCAGTTTCGGAGTGGGCGATCTGCTGGTTGCCGGCGTGGGACTCAGCGACGGCGTCTTCGACGGCGCCGTCGTGCTGCTCCTCGACGCCGACGAGGCCGGGACGGTGGGCGTGGTACTGAACCGGGTCGCCGAGATCGAACTCGCCGACGCCCTTCCCGCGTGGGCCAAGCTGGTCAGCGAGCCGCAGGCCCTCTTTGACGGCGGGCCGGTTTCCCAGCAGGGCGCCGTGTGCCTGGCCGAGCCGTGGGCGCTGGGCGAGGAACCGCCGGGCTGGCGTCCGGTGTTCGACCGGGTCGGCCTGCTCAACCTCGACACGCCCGTGGAGATCGCGGAAGGAACGTACCGCCACCTGCGCATCTTCGCCGGCTACGCGGGCTGGGACGCCGGCCAGCTGGAGCGCGAACTGGAGTTCGAGATGTGGCACGTCGTGCCTGCGCTCACCGAGGACGCGTTCGATCCCAGCCCCGAGGACCTTTGGCGACGGGTGCTGCGGCGCCAGGGCGGAGAGCTCGGACTGCTCTCCACCTGGACCAGTTCTGCCGAACTCAACTGAGTGGAGCAGACGGCGCTGCCGACCCCGGTACTATCAAAACCACGCACTAGGAAAGGGAGGGGAAGTTGCTGAGCGAGGTTCCTCGGAACTCGTCCCCGCGGATCCTGGTGGTCGATGACGACGAAGCCCTCTCCGAGATGCTGCACATCGTGCTCGGTTCGGAAGGCTTCGACGCCCGCCTCTGCCACACCGGCGACGCAGCTGTCGCCGCCTTCCGTGACTACCGCCCCGACCTGGTGCTTCTCGACCTGATGCTTCCCGGCCGCGACGGTGTCGACGTGTGCCGCGAGATCAGGGCCGAATCGGGTGTCCCGATAGTCATGCTGACGGCCAAGAGCGACACCATCGACGTGGTCGACGGCCTGGCAGCCGGCGCGGACGACTACGTCGCCAAGCCGTTCAAGACCCAGGAACTGATCGCCCGCATCAAGACCCGGCTCCGTCGGCATGTCACGCCTGACTCCGACGTCGACAGCCTGCGCATCGGCGACCTGGTCATCCGGGTCAACGAGCACACCGTCCGCCGCGGCGAGACCGAGATCACGCTCACCCCGCTGGAGTTCGACCTGCTGCTGGCCCTTGCGCGCCGTCCCCGCCAGGCCTTCACCCGCGAGGTGCTTCTCGAGGAGGTCTGGGGCTACCGCCACGCCAGCGACACACGCCTGGTCAATGTGCACGTCCAGCGGCTGCGCTCCAAGATCGAGCAGGACCCGGAGAAGCCCGAGATCATCGTGACCGTGCGGGGCGTCGGCTATCGGGCCGGGGAATCCAAGCCGGCCTGATGAAGGGCTGGGCGCGCTTCGCTCCGTTCCGGTTGTGGGCCAGGTCCCTGCCGTTCCGGGTCGTGTTGAGCACCCTCGCAGCAGCTGTCGTGATCCTCGTCGCCACCGGCTGGTTCCTGATGGACCAGTCCAGCCGCGGCATCCTTGCCGGCAAGACCCAGGCCAGCGTCGCCGAGGCGTCCTCCGTCGTCTCGACCATGCGGCGCGACCTCTCCACCACCGACCTGCGCACCACCTCGGCCAGCGAGCGCATCAGCCGCCTGGTCAGGGAGGCCGCCAATCGCGGGCAGGTCGGCAACCAGTACTTCGTCGTCGTGGAGACCCCGATCTCCCAGATCGGCACGGCCGGCGTCGCTGCCGACAGCATCCCCCAGAGCATCCGGTCGGCCGTCGGTACCGGGGACGGGCTGTGGAGCACCCCCACGATGATCCGGTTCACCGACTCGCGTATGGAGGAGCCCGGCCTCGTCGTTGCTGCGAGCCTCGACGTACCCGGGCAGGATCCGTACCCGATCTTCTTCCTGTTCTCCACCGCCCAGGAGCGACAGACGCTCGCCGTGGTGCAGCAGGCAGCCCTCGCCACCGGCGTCTTCCTGCTTGCCGGACTCACCATCACCGTCTACCTGACCTCGCTGCAGGTTCTGCGCCCCGTCCGCCTCGCACGACTCGCCGCGGAACGGCTGGCAGCCGGCCACCTCGACGACCGGATGGCGGTCGTCGGTACCGAGGATCTCGCGGGCCTGGCCCGCTCGATGAACCACATGGCAGAGGAGCTGGACAAGAAGATCACCCAGCTGCAGAACCTCTCCCTTGTGCAGCAGCGCTTCGTTTCCGACGTCTCGCACGAACTGCGGACGCCGCTGACCACGATCCGCATGGCCGCGGAGGTGCTGCACGCCCACAGGGCTGCGTTCGACACCGCGTCCGGCCGGTCGAGCGAGTTGCTGTCGGCCGAACTCGACCGGTTCGAGGAACTGCTCACCGACCTTCTCGAGATCTCCCGCTTCGACGCCGGCGCTGCGCAGCTCGCCATCGACGACGTCGACCTGGCCGTGCTGACCGGCGACGAGGTGGACGCGCTGCGCCATTTCGCCGAGCAGTCCGGCACCGTGATGGTGCTGGACGCCGACGTCCGCTGTGTCGCTGAGGTGGACAGCCGCCGGATCCGGCGCATCCTGCGGAACCTGATCACCAACGCCATCGAGCACGGCGAGGGTCGTCCGATCACCGTCCACGTCCGCGGCGACGACCAGGGCGTGGCGATCGCCGTCCGCGACCACGGCGTCGGTTTCTCCGCCGCGGAGGCCGGCCAGGTGTTCAACCGCTTCTGGCGCGCAGACCCGTCCCGTGGACGCCGCGTGGGCGGCACCGGGCTCGGCCTGTCGATAGCCCTCGAGGACGCACGCCTGCACGGCGGGTGGCTCACCGCGTGGGGGCGTCCCGGTCTCGGCGCGCAGTTCCGGCTCACCGTCCCGCGTCGTGCAGGGGAGACCCTGCACGGTTCGCCGTGGCCCGTGGTGCCCCCCGACCTGAAGGAGGTGACGAAGCTTGCGCTCAATTAGCCGGCTCGCCGCTCCGGTCGCGCTCGTCCTTGCCCTCACCGGCTGCGCCACTGTGCCCACCAGCGGGCCCGTCGAACACCACACGCCGCAGGCGGCCGGCGTGAACACCGGCGTGCACGTCGACCCGCTGCCACCGGCCAACGGCGCCTCCCAGCAGCTGGTTGTCGAGGGCTTCCTGCACGCCATGGGCGTCTACCAACCGAACTACGGCGTCGCGCGCCAGTACCTCACTCCGACGGCCAGCGAAGGCTGGCACCCCGAGTCTGGCGTCGAGGTGTACACGGAGAGCGACCAGCTGGTGGAGAGCGATCAGGGCGTCGCGCTCTCCTACGTGCAGGTCGGCAGCGTGGACGCCGCCGGCATCTACCTGTCGGACAACACCAACAAGCGCTACATCTTCGAGCTGGCGAAGGACTCCGCCGGGCAATGGCGGATCGTGAACCCGCCGTCCGGCCTGATGGTCTCCCGCTACATGTTCACCACCAACTACACCGCCGTGAACCTCCACTTCCTCAATGCGGCCGGCGATGTGCTCGTGCCGGACCCGCGCTTCTTCGCCTCCGGTGACCAGACGCCGGCCAGTGTCGTGCGGGCCCAGCTCGACGGGCCGTCCGCCTGGCTGGAGCCGGTTGTCCAGAAGGTCGACACCGCCGAGGTCGGGGTCGACGGAGTCACCATCCAGGCTGACGGCGTCGTGGACGTCCGCCTCGCGGCAGGCGCCGGCGCGCTGTCGCTGGAGCAACGCAGGGCGCTCCTGACCGAACTCGCGTACACGATGACCGGGCTGAGCACGGTCACCGCCGTACAGGTCAGCGCAGGCGGGCTGCCGTGGGAATCGGGATTCGGCACCACCCAGGTGGGTCCGTCGACCTTCACCAGCCTCTCCCCGACGAACACCTCCGCACCGCGGGTGCTGTTCACGGTGTCCGACGACAAGCTCAAGCGGCTCCGCGACCCGTCCCGCTGGGACGAACTGGTCGAGGTGGCGACCAGCATCGACAAGCCCGAGCAGATCGCCGTACGCAGCGACCTGGGCGAGCTGGCGGCGATCACCGGGGCAGGGACGCAACTGCAGACCGCACCGATCGGTTCCGGCAAGCCGAAGCTGCTGCGGGCCGGCGCCGGGCTGCTGCGACCCGACTACGCCCGCAACGGTGAGCTGTGGTCCTTTGCAGCCTCCGGTCCCGAGAGCCTGCGGGTCTACCGCGACGCAACGGCGCTCAAGGTGGACGCGCGTGCACTGCCGAAGGGCACCGTTGTGGCCGCGAAGCTGTCCCAGGACGGCGCACGCATCGCTGTCGTTCTTCGGCACGGGAACCGGACCGAGGTGGGACTGGCGGTCGTTGCCCGCACGGAGGGTGCCGTCCGACTGGCCGGCTGGCACACCATCGACCTCACCATGAACACCGGATCGACAGGACGAACGATCGACGTGGGCTGGGTGACGGCGACAGCGTTGGCCGTCCTCCAGGTCGCCACGGCCGGGCAGACCAGCGTGATCCAGGTCAGCCAGGACGGCGCAGCGGCCACCGACGTCGGGCCCAGCAACACCGGCAGCCTCGAGCAGCTGGCCGTGATCCCCGGACGGACGTCGCTGGCCCTGGACGCCGGCGGCGGGGCGTACCGCTTCGACGGTGAGTTCACCTGGACTCTTGCGCTCACCAGTGTGGACGCGGTCACCTACTCCGGCTGAGGCTGTGGACGGCTGCACGGGCGCGTGACGCGTTGCCGAGGATCGCGGTATGCGACCCGGTGACGTGACGGCCCGACTGGCCGAGCTGGTGCTCGGGGCGCGCTGCCCCGGCTGCGGAGCACCCGGCATGGGAGTGTGTCCGGCCTGTACGGCCACCCTGACGGGCGTGGCGCCGTTCGGTGTCCCCGGGCTGCCGGACGGCCTGCCTCCGGTCGTTGCGGCCGGGGCCTACGCCGACACCCTGCGGAAGGTTCTTCTCGCTGCCAAGGAACGCCACGCACTCGGACTGCTGCCCCTGTTGGGCGGGCGCCTGGCTGCGGCGGTCGCGCGGGTGGTGCTTGACGACGGCGAGGTTTCCGCGCTCGTCCTCGTGCCGGTGCCCTCCGCGCCCGCGCAGGTTGCCGCCCGTGGCGTCGACCTGACCGCCGCCCTTGCCCGCGCTGCTGCCGTCCGGCTGCGCGCGGCCGGGCTGGGTGTCAGCGTCCAGCGGGGCCTTGCGCTGGCCCGCAGGCCAGAGGACCAGGCCGGGCTGGACAGGATCCAGCGGCTGGCCAACCTCGCCGGTGCGCTGCGGGCAGTCGGCGCCCCGCCGTCCGGACCTGTTGTGGTCGTGGACGACATCGTCACCACCGGGGCGACCCTGGCCGAAGCCGTCCGTGCGTGCCGGGCGGGCGGTGGCCACGTGATCGGGGGAGCGGTGGTCGCAGCAACCATGCGAGGAGGGGGCGCCCGGTGAACCGGACGCCCCCTCGGGGTGTTGGAAAGCTTGGTGCTCAGACGGCGGTTGCGCCGCTCTCGCCAGTGCGGACACGGACGACGGCGTCGACCGGGATGATCCACACCTTGCCGTCCCCGACCTGCCCGGTGCGGGCTGCCTGGACGATGACGCCGGTGAGAGCCTCGGCCTCTTCGTCCTCAACGAGGACCTCGAGGCGAACCTTGGTGATGAAGTCGATGGTGTATTCCTCGCCGCGGTAGACCTCGACGTGTCCGCGCTGACGTCCGTAGCCGGACACCTCGCTGATCGTCATGCCGCCCACGCCGTGGCGCACCAGGGCCTTCTGTACGGTCTCCAGCATTTCGGGCTGGATGATCGCAGTAACGAGCTTCACTTGGTTGCTCCCGTCTTCTCGGCCACCGGCAGGTCGTCCCTGGAGAGGACGAGGGTGCGCTGGACCTTGTTGGTGTAGTAGACCGGGCTGAGGTCGTAGCCGGCCTCGGAGTGTTCGGCCAGGTCGATGCCGCTGAGCTCGTCGGCCGGGCTGATGCGCCAGCCGATCGTCTTCTTGATCAGCAGGGCGATCAGGTAGCTCACCACGAAGGCGTAGATCATCACCGCGAAGGCACCGACCGCCTGACGCCAGAGCTGGTCGAGGCCGCCACCGTAGAAGAGGCCAGCCACGCCCGCCGGGCTGGAGGGATCGGCGAACAGCCCGATCAGCAGGGTGCCCGCCATGCCACCGACGAAGTGGACGCCGACGACGTCGAGCGAGTCGTCGTAGCCGAGCTTGTACTTCAGGCCAACGGCGTAGGCGCAGAGCACGGATGCGATGAAGCCGACGGCGATGGCGCCGAGCGGGCTGACCGAACCGGCGGCCGGAGTGATCGCAACGAGACCGGCAACAACACCAGAGGCTGCACCCAGCGAGGTCGGGTGACCGTCGCGGAGCTTCTCCACGATGAGCCAGCCGAGCATGGCGGCCGAGGTGGCCACCATCGTGTTGACCCAGGCGACGGAGGCCGAGGTGCCCGCGGAGAGTGCCGAGCCGGCGTTGAAGCCGAACCAGCCGAACCAGAGCAGGCCGGCGCCCAGCATGACCAGGGTCATGTTGTGGGGACGCATCGGCTTCGTGCCGAACCCGATACGCGGCCCGAGGACAAGAGCCAGGGCCAGCGCCGAGATGCCGGCGTTGATATGGATTGCCGTGCCGCCTGCGAAGTCGAGGGCTCCCAGCCAGTTGGCGATCCAGCCGCCGTGCTCACCGGTGAAGCCGTCGAAGGAGAACACCCAGCCGGCCACCGGGAAGTAGACGAGGACGCCCCACAGGATCGTGAACACGGTCCAGCCACCGAAGGAGGCGCGGTCGGCGATCGCGCCGGAGACCAGGGCAACCGCGATGATCGCGAAGCAGGCCTGGAAGGCGACGAACGCGAGGGACGGAAGGCTGCCCGCTGCCGCATCAGGGCTCATCAGTGTCGTCAAGCCGGCGAAGTCGAACGGATTCCCGAGAATGCCGAAGAACGTCGAACCTCCGTCCCGGGATGCGCCGACCTCGAAGCCGAAGGAGTTACCGAACGCCATGCTGTAACCGAACAGCACCCAGAGCACACCGATGGTTCCCATCGAAATGAAGCTCATCATCATCATGTTCAGGACGCCCTTGGCCCTGACCATGCCGCCGTAGAAGAACGCGAGACCGGGGGTCATGAGGAGTACCAGTGCGGCACTCGTGAGGACCCAGGCGGTGTCGCCTGCGCTGATTTCCAACATCATGCAGACACCTTCTCTGAGGGCTGTTACGTCCCGGTGCAACCGGTGTTACGGACCGGTCACGCGGTGTTACAGGATGGTTCCAGCAGCGAGGAAACCCACTGCAAACACACAGCCCGAACTGCTGGCTCTGGCCGTCGTCCGGGACTACGTTGAAGGTATGGCACCCACGCCAGGAACCCGGCCACAGGCAGGGAACCGGGCGGGTGCCTTCACTGTCTGCGCTAGCCCCGCATGGGTTGGCGCGCCAAGAAGGAGGTACACATGGACGTCCTGGTGACTGGTCGACATTGCCAGATCCCCGATGAGTTCCGCGCGCGGGTGGAAGAGAAGATCGCTGCGATAGAGAAGCTCAAGGATCGTGTCATCCGTGTCGAGGTCCAGGTGTCCGTCTACGGCCACAAGCGAGAACCAGACCAATCAACGCGGGTGGAGATCACGCTGAGGAGCAAGGGCCCGGTGGTTCGCGCCGAGGCGTCCGCGGACGACAAGGGGGTCGCTTTCGACCACGCTCTCGACCGCTTGAAGTCCCAGTTGCGCCGTGCCTCCGACCGTCGCAAGACGCATCGCGGGCTCCGCGGTACCAGCATTGAGGCAGAGGTCGCCGGCGTCGTCGTCGAGACCGAAGAGGTACGTCCCGAGATCCGCAAGATCGCCGGGCTGGAGATCCAGGGCGACGGCCCGCTGGTGGTGCGCGAGAAGCACTTCGACGCCGTGCCGCTGACGCTCGCCCAGGCGCTCGACGAGATGGAGCTCGTCGGTCACGACTTCTTCCTCTACGTCGACGCCGAGTCCGGCGCCCCGAGCGCCGTCTACCGCCGCAAGGCCTATGACTACGGCGTGATCCACCTCGATATGGAGGAGGCGGAACAGGCCAGCGCCTGACCCTCACACACCCACCATCACCGAGTTGTCAGAACCACGGGGGGCCATAGCCCTCCGTGGTTCTGACAACTCGGGAAAGAGGGTCAGGTGTTCGAGGGCTACGCCGTCAGTGTTGATCGGTAGGCTGCCCGGACGATGACTGCACAGCTCACCAGTGGCCAGGCGCGCCGGATCGCGCTCGCCGCGCAGGGACTGGGCCGACGCCCGTCCGGGACCGTCACCATGAGGCACCTCCAGGGCGTGCTCGACCGTGTCGCACAGTTCCAGATCGACTCGGTCAACGTCGCCGTCAGGGCGCACTACATGCCGCTGTTCGCACGGCTCGGGCCCTACGACCGGACGCTGCTGGACCGGGCCGGCAACACCTCACCCCGCCGCGTGTTCGAGTACTGGGGTCATGCCGCGTCACTGATCGACGTCAGGCTGCAGCCGGCGCTGCGCTTCCGGATGGCGGCGCACGTCGATGAGCCCTGGCAGGCGATGCGCCGCATCCTTGCCGACCAGCCGGACCTCCCGGCGAAGGTGATGGCGCAGATCGCCGAACGCGGTCCGCTGACGGCCCGGGAGGTGGAGCACGAGCAGGAACGGACGCCGGGCGGCTGGTGGAACTGGTCGGACGTGAAGTCCGCACTGGAGTGGCTGTTCTACACCGGTGAGCTGACCAGCGCCGGGCGTAATCCGGCGTTCGAGCGACGCTACGACCTGCCCGGACGCGTGCTACCGCCGGTCGTCGCGGCAGCCCCGACCCCGAGCATCGAGGAGGCGAGGCTGCAGCTCGTCCGCCGCGCAGCCGCTGCCCTCGGCGTGGGCACGGAGACCTGCTTCGCCGACTACTTCCGCACCAACCGGTCGGGGACGAGGGACGCCATCGCCGCGCTGGTCGCGTCCGGGGAACTGGAGCCGGTCGGCGTCCGCGGGTGGGACCGTCCCACCTACCTGTGGCACGAGGCCGCCCGGCCCCGGAAGCTGGTCGTGGACGCACTGGTGTCGCCGTTCGACTCGCTCGTATTCGAGCGCCGCCGGCTGCTGGACCTGTTCGGCATCCATTACCGGATCGGGCTGTACACCCCGGTCGAGCAGCGGGTGCACGGCTACTACGTCTACCTGTTCGTGATGGACGACGGCATCGCCGCCCGGGTGGACCTCAAGGCCGACCGGGCCACCTCGACGCTGCAGGTGCAGGCTTCGTGGCTGGAGCCGGACGCGCCGGAGGCCGAGACTGCGGTGCGGCTGGCCGCGGAGTTGCGACGGATGGCCGACTGGCTCGGGCTCACCTCCGTCCAGGTCAAACTGGTCGGAACGCTGAGTGGCGTCCTGGCGGCTGGTCCAGGGTTGGGGTAGAGACGACAAGGATCGAGGAGACGGGGCCGACTTCGGCTCGGTAGCTGTGTGCAACGTCGCTGGTCCAGCTGATCATCGAACCGGCTGAGCAGCTGACCTCGGCCCCCAGCGGACCGGCGATCAGCGCGCCTGCGGTCACAAGGATCTGCTCGGTCACCCCGTGGCCATGGGCCGGCGATTCACGTCTGGCCCCTGCTTCCAGGTCCAGGCAGTAGGTCTCGCGGACCCCACCCGGGTAGTGACGGACGTCGAGCAGCCGCCCGGTCACGCCGTCGGAGCTCACCACAGTGCCGACCTCGTCGAGCAGCATCGTGCCGAGCGGCACCTTGAGCGGGCCGGCGAGCGCATACAGGGTGGCGAGGGTCGGGTTGCGGGTGCCGGCCTCCAGTTCGGACAAAGAGCCCTTGCCGATGCCGGCCGCAGCAGCAAGGCCGGAGAGCGAGATCCCGCGCTCGCGCCGAAGCTCCCGGACGCGCTGTCCCACAGCCGAGGCGAGTTGGCGGGAGTCCATGCAGTTAGGTTAGCGTGTGCGTTCTGTAAATAGAACGATGCGGGTTGAGCGAACGGCCGGGAAGGATCGCTGATGCGACGAGCTGTTGTTGCCGGAATCGTGACGTCCGTCGTCGGCTACACCTCAGCCTTCGCGGTCGTGCTGGCCGGCCTGCAGGGTGTCGGTGCCACACCAGCCCAGGCCGCATCCGGCCTTGCAGCGCTGTGCGTGCTGATGGGCCTGTCCTCGATCCTGATCTCGGTGCGTCACCGCATGCCCGTCACCGTCGCATGGTCCACGCCCGGAGCCGCGTTGCTGGCGACCACGGGTGCTCCGGCCGGCGGGTGGCCGGTGGCGGTCGGTGCGTTCATCGTCGTTGGCGGCTTGCTGCTGCTGACCGCTGCCATCCCGTGGCTGGGCAGGCTGGTTGCCGCGATCCCGACGTCGATCGCCCAGGCGATGCTCGCAGGGGTGCTCGTTCCGCTGTGCCTGGTGCCGGTGCGGGCAGTCGTCGAATCCCCGGCCATCGTCGGCCCGGTGCTGCTGGTCTGGGTCGCGATGCTGGCCTGGCGCCCACGCTGGGCATCGGCGGTCGCGATCGTGGCGGCGCTCGCCGTCGCGGTCGGATTCCTCGTCTACAAGGGCACCGCCGGTGCGCTCCCGCTGCCGGGCTTCGCCTTCCAGCTGACGGTGCCGGTCTTCACCTGGGCCGGCGCGGTCGGCGTCGCCGTGCCGCTCTGGCTGGTCACCATGGCATCGCAGAACGTCGCAGGGGCAGCAGTGCTCGGCTCGTTCGGCTACCGGGTGCCGTGGCGGGAGACCCTCACGGTGACCGGAGCCGCCACCGTCCTGGGTGCGCCGCTGGGCGGCCATGCGATCAACCTCGCTGCGATCAGCGCTGCGCTCTCGGCGTCACCGGACGCAGGGCACGACCCGGACGGACGCTGGCGAGCAGCCACCACGGGTGGCGCGGCCGCGATCGTGCTCGGCGGCATCTCGGCCACCGTGACCGCACTCGTCGTCACCGGCCCCGCCGGGCTGCTCACCGCTGCTGCCGGGCTGGCCTTGATGGGCACCCTCGGTTCGTCGGCAGCGGGCGCGCTCGGCCAGGCGGAGGGCCGCGAGGCAGCTGTCGTGACGTTTCTTGTCGCAGCGTCCGGCATCAGCGTCGCAGGGATCGGTGCAGCGTTCTGGGCGCTGCTCGCGGGCCTGCTGGTCCGCTGGGTCACCGTCCGGAAGGAACCGGCGAGTATCTAGGAGTTGGACGTGGGTCGATGGTCCGGCCCGCGAACCTTGAAGGCAGCGGTCTTCTGTGGCTCCGGGTGGTCGTACTTCGTGGTGCCCGGCTGCACGTGCGTCGGATCCAGGACGCGGGAGAGGAAGGTGCGGGTGCGCTCCTCCTTCGGGTTCCCGATGACCTCGTCCGGCGGGCCCTCCTCGACGATGACGCCACCGTCCATGAACAGCACCCGGTCTGCCACCTCGCGGGCGAAGGCCATCTCGTGGGTGACCACCATCATGGTCATGCCCCCGTCGGCAAGGTCACGCATGACCGAGAGGACATCACCGACCAGCTCGGGGTCGAGCGCGGAGGTGGGCTCGTCGAAGAGCATCATCTCGGGGTCCATGCTCAGCGCCCGGGCGATGGCCACCCGCTGCTGCTGGCCACCGGACATCTGAGCGGGGTAGGAATGGCCGCGGTCGCCGAGTCCCACCTTCTCCAGGTTCTCCTGGGCGATGCGCGTCGCCTCCTCCGGGTCCTTCTTCAGGACGCGGATGAGCGCGATCGAGCAGTTCTGCAGCGCGGTCAGGTGCGGGAAGAGGTTGAAGCTCTGGAACACCATGCCCATCTGGGTGCGCAGGTGGTCGACATCGGCGTCGGGATCGGTGATCTCCTGGTTCAGGATGAAGATCCGCCCCTTGGTGGGCTGCTCGAGCAGGTTCACGCAGCGCAGCAGCGTCGACTTGCCGGAGCCGGACGGCCCGATCACGCACACCACCTCACCCCGGTGGATCGTCGTCGTGATTCCGGTCAGCACCTCGAGGTCGCCGAACGACTTGTGCAGGTCGTAGATCTGGATCTCGTCCTCACGGTTTCCCGTGTCCAGCACTTCGGAGACGGTCATCGTGTTGCCTTCCTCTGCTTGGCCTCCATGCGCCGCACCAGGTAGGTCAGCGGCAGGGTGATCACCAGGTAGCACAGGCCGGCGACCACGAGGGGGGTGATGTTCGCGAACGAGTTCGCAAGGTTGCGTCCGAACTTCGTCAGTTCGTAGCCGGAGGCGAACAGGCCCAGCACGTAAACGAGGGAGGAGTCCTTCGTGAGAAGCACCAGCTCGTTGGTGAGAGGGGGAGTGACGATCCGGAACGCCTGCGGCAGCACGATGCGCTGCATCGACATTCCCGGCGACATGCCGAGGGACCGTGCAGCCTCGATCTGGCCCTTGGGGACGGCCTGGATGCCGGCGCGGATGGTCTCGGACATATAGGCGGCCGACACCATGCCCAGCGCCACCCAGACGGTGCCGTAGGGATCGAACGGGAAGGAGAAACCCGGGAAGGCCACGCCCATCAGGCTGAACGCGAGCAGCACGATGATCGCAGGGATGCCGCGGAAGAACTCGGTGTAGATGGTGGCCAGCCAGCGGTACGGGCCCACCTGGCTGAGCTTCATCAGCGCCAGTACGGTGCCCAGGACGAGGCCGAGGATGAAGGCGCCGGCGGTGTAGATGATGGTGTTGACGAACGCTGTACCGAGCTGTGGGCCGAACGTCTGGATGACCAGGTCGGGACGGAAGAACACCTGCTGCAGCTGGCGACCGTCGATGGTCAGCGCAGCGAGCACGACCGCCAGCACCAGCACCGCGTACTGGACGATCCGGATGCGCTGCGCCCGCTTCCGTGGCGAGAGCTTCTTCTTCGGCTGAGCAGTGATGGTGCTGGATATGGCGCTCATGGTCTCCTCGCTGAGGTGTCGAACGATATGCCCAGCGTGCCCGGCCCGGGAACCGGACCGGGCACGCCGTACTCAGTCAGTCACGGGTCAGGGCTTGACCAACAGGGCCTGGGTTGCGGCGAAGTATCCGACGGAGAACGGCGCAGCCGCGTCGCGCTCCGGGGTGATCGTGATCGCTGCAGCACCCATGTCGCACTTCTTGGCGGCGAACACCGCACCAGAGGTGATCTGGCCGAAGTCGATGTCGACGATCTTCTGGGTCACGCCGAGCTTCTTGGCAATGACGTCGGCCAGGTCCACATCGAAGCCGATGATCGTGGTGTTGTCCGTGTCGAGGTACTGGAACGGCCGGTACGCGAGGTGGGTGCAGACCGTGAGCTTCGTCGGGTCGATCAGCACCGGCTTGGCGCCGGAACTGGCCGGCGCGGTGGGGACGTCGGACGGGCCGTCGGCTCCGAACCACTTCTGGTAGATCGTCTTGTACGTGCCGTCGGTCTTGGCCTCGATCAGCGCTGCGTTGACCGCGTCGAGCAGGCCGGTGTTCGACTTGGCGACGTTGAACCCGTACTCCTCGCCGGTGTCGAACTCCTTGACGACCTTGGTCGTGGGGTTCTGCTTGGCGAAGTCGTAGAGCACGCCATTGTCATTGATGGCCGCGTCGGCGGTGCCGGCGAGGACTGCGTTCACGGCGCCCGGCAGGTCGTCGAACACCTTGATGTTGTAGCCGAACTCCGCCTTGTGGTCCTCGGCGTACTTCTGGCCGGTGGTGTCGGTCTGGACGGCGAGGGTCTTGCCCTTGAGGCCGGACAGGTCGGTGATCGCGGCCGTGGTCGCGGACCCGGACGCGGAAGCGGACGGCTGGCCGTAGTTGGCACACCCGGACAAGACGAGAGCGAGCGCGGATGCGGCCGCCGCGAAGCTGATCAGTCGCTTCATTTGTGTCCTTTCGCAGTAACGATGGGCGAATCCTGCCACTGGTTTGTTGCAATTGTGCGTCGCATCCGCCGATCAGACTCCACTTGGCGGCCAGTTCCATGCCGAGGCTCTTCGCCCCAGCCAATAGGATGGGTGGGTCTCCCGTCAGGGAGACGCTCCTTGAATCGACACAGGAAGTTTCGACGCCGTGGGTCTACTGGACAAGATGTTGCACATGGGCGAAGGCCGCCAGCTGAAGAAGCTGAAGGTGGTCGCGGACCAGGTGAACCTGATCGAGCCCGACTTCGAGGCCATGAGCGATGACGAGTTGCGCGCTCAGACAGACGAATTCAAGCAGCGCCTGGAGAACGGCGAGTCGATCGACTCGATCATGCCCGAGGCGTTCGCGACCGTCCGTGAAGCCACCAAGCGAGTGCTCGGCAAGCGCCACTTCGACGTGCAGCTGCAGGGTGGCGCAGCGCTGCACTGGTGCAACATCGCAGAGATGAAGACCGGTGAGGGCAAGACCCTCGTCGCCGTGCTCGCCGCGTACCTGAACGCGTTGAGCGGCAAGGGCGTCCACGTCGTCACGGTCAACGACTACCTCGCCAAGTTCCAGTCCGAGCAGATGGGGCGCGTCCACCACTTCCTCGGCCTCAGGGTCGGCGCCATCCTCTCCGAGATGACCCCGGCCGAGCGTCGCGAGGCCTACGCCTGCGACATCACCTACGGCACGAACAACGAGTTCGGGTTCGACTACCTGCGCGACAACATGGCGCTGAGCCTGGACGACTGCGTCCAGCGCGGTCACCACTACGCCATCGTCGACGAGGTCGACTCGATCCTGGTTGACGAGGCGCGTACCCCGCTGATCATCTCCGGCCCGTCGGAGGACAACTCGGTGTGGTACCCGGAGTTCGCCAAGCTGGTGAAGACCCTGCAGCGCGACACCCACTACGAGGTGGACGAGAAGAAGCGGACGGTGTCGGTTCTCGAGCAGGGCATCTCCGTCGTGGAGGACCGCCTCGGCATCGAGAACCTGTACGAGTCGGCGAACACCCCGCTGATCTCCTACCTGAACAACGCGATCAAGGCCAAGGAACTCTTCAAGCGCGACAAGGACTACGTCCTGATCGAGGGCGAGGTGCTGATCGTCGACGAGCACACCGGGCGCACGCTGGTGGGACGCCGCTACAACGAGGGCCTGCACCAGGCGCTCGAGGCGAAGGAGGGCGTGGACATCAAGGACGAGTACCAGACCCTCGCCACGATCACGCTGCAGAACTACTTCCGGATGTACACCAAGCTCGCCGGCATGACCGGTACGGCGAAGACCGAGGAATCCGAGTTCCAGAAGATCTACGGCCTCGGCGTGCTGCCGATCGAGACCAACAAGCCGATGATCCGCATCGACCAGTCCGACCTGATCTACCGGACGGAGGAGGCGAAGTTCGCCGCCATCGTCGAGGACATCATGCCTCGGTACGAGGCCGGCCAGCCGATCCTGATCGGTACGGCCAGCGTCGCCAAGTCCGAGCTCCTGTCGCGCCTGCTGAAGCAGGCCGGTGTGAAGCACGAAGTGCTGAACGCGAAGAACCACGCTCGTGAGGCCGCCATCGTCGCCCTCGCCGGGCGCAAGGGTGCGGTCACCGTCGCCACCAACATGGCCGGACGAGGCACCGACATCATCCTCGGCGGCAACCCCGATTTCCTGGCCGACGCCGTGCTCCAGGGCAAGGGCATCGATCCGGTCGAGCACGTCGAGGAATACGAGGCCGCCTGGCCGGAGACCCTGCATGCCATTGAGCAGCAGGTCGCTGACGAGCACGAGGAGGTCGTCGCCCTCGGCGGTCTCTACGTGATCGGCTCCGAGCGGCACGAGTCCCGACGTATCGACAACCAGCTGCGTGGCCGGTCCGGCCGTCAGGGCGACCCGGGCGAGAGCCGGTTCTACCTGTCGCTGGGCGACGACCTGATGCGGCTCTTCAAGAGCGACATCATCGAATGGGTGCTGCAGACCCTGAAGGTGCCCGACGACGTCCCGATCGAGAACAACCGGGTGAGCAAGTCGGTACAGCAGGCCCAGGAGCAGGTCGAGTCGCAGAACTTCGAGATGCGCAAGAACGTGCTGAAGTACGACGACGTGATGAACCGCCAGCGCCACGCGATCTACGGCGACCGCCGCCGCGTGCTCGAAGGCGCGGACGTGGAGCAGCAGCTGCGCGGCACGGTGGACACCGTCGTCGAGCAGTACGTGCGCAGCCTCACCGAGGGCTTCGTCGAGGACTGGGACTTCGAGGCGCTGTGGACCCAGCTCCGCACGCTGTACCCGGTGAGCATCGACATGGCCGATTACGAGGGCCGCACAGACCTGACCGTCGAACAGCTCGTTGAGGACTTCCAGGCCGACGCCCAGAAGGCCTACGACGCCCGCACCGAGCTTCTCGGTGCCGAGACCATGCGCGAGTTCGAGCGCCAGGTGCTGCTGACCGTGCTCGACCGCAAGTGGCGCGAGCACCTGTACGAGATGGACTACCTGCGCGAAGGCATCGGCTTGCGGGCGATGGCGCAGCGCGACCCGCTGGTGGAATACCAGCGCGAGGGTGGCGACATGTTCAACGCGATGATGGAAGCCTTCATGGAGGAGGTTGTCGGCTACCTGTTCAACCTCGAGGTGCGGGTCGAACCGGCAGCCCCGGTGGGCCTCGTCGCCGGGCCGAACGGCAAGGCCGTGACCGCCGACGACCTCGTTGCGGCCGGCGCGCTCGCGTCCGCTGAACCGGCGCGTTCCACGATGGCACCGGAGTCCGGGCTCACCAAGCGCCCACAGTTGCAGGCCAAGGGACTGGAGAAGAAGGCTCCCCGTCCGATGGCCTACTCCGCACCGACCGAGACCGGTGAGGCCTCCCGCACCGGCACCGGCAAGAACGACGACCCGTACGCGGGGGTGGGCCGCAACGCGCCCTGCCCATGCGGCTCGGGGAAGAAGTTCAAGCAGTGCCACGGACGGGCCGCCTGACCTTCTCAGCTCGGCATCGGGTTGATCCAGCCGGCCTGGTGCACGATGCCCGGTCGCAGGGCGATCGCCAGGTGGGTGGCGACCCATTGGCCGCGGCGCCAGCTGATCCGCAGCGCGGCCGCCCGTGACGTCGCACCCTGCCGCAGGTGTGCGGAGACCTCCACAGCCTGGGTGTGCGGCGCCTGCACCCTGACCGAACGCAGCTTCAGGTCGTGGCCGCTGCGGGAGCGCTGCAGGTGTTCGACGAGGCTCAGCAGCTCCGGCTCCACCCAGCGTTCGAGTTGCTCTGCCGAGCGTTGGCCGGACAGCACCTCGACCAGGGCTGCCATCAGCGCAGCCGCCAATTGCCGCAGCTCCGGCTCGACGCCGTCCTGGCCGGCGACGACCTCGGGCACGACGGTCAACGGCAGGACGGGCTGGACGTCGCCGGCGAACCACACCGGTTCCAGGAGCGGTACCGCGGGGGGACGGGACGCCGGTGCGTGCCGGCTGGTGGCTGCGGCTGGATTCATGGCTCCTCCTGGTCTGCCAGAAGGACAGCCTCGGAGCCGGCACCGCGCCAGGGACAGTGCCGGGCGGAAATCTGTGGATAACTCAGGGTGAGAACAGCAGCAACAGGCCGCCGCAGGTGTAGCCGATCATCACCAGCAGCAACGGCACCTGCCCGGTGAGCCGCCGCCGGACGGGCAGCACCCGGAGGGCGAGCTCGTGGGCGACGAGGACGCCGACCGCATGCCCGCCGACGATCGCCAGCAGCTGCGCGCTCGACGTCACGACGGGAGTGTCGAGCCACAGGGGAGAGATGCCGAGTTCTGCGGTGCCGAAGGCGTTCCAGCCGAGGCCCAGCGGGTCGGACAGGTTGATCAGCGTGCGTTGGCCCTCGAGCACGAGCAGGCTCAGGTAATGCGCCACGGCGTAACCGATGACGATCGGGATCACGCTGGCAGCCAGCAGGTTCAGCGGACCGGCGGGCCGCAGGCGTCCGATTCCCCGGACGCCGAGGGCGAAGGTGAGTGTGATCAGGGCCACCATGCCCAGCAGGCCAAGGGTTCCCCAGAGCTCTCGCGGCAGGCCGGACGACTGGGTCGTCCGCACCCACCACGAGGTGGAGGTGAACCCGTCGAAGGCCGTACCGCCGAGCAGGACTGCCACCACTGCCCAGGTGCCGGCGGGTGAACGTGCCGTGCTCAGGTGACGCAGCGGGTTCACGAGGTGCACCACCCCGTCGACGCGCTGCCAGGGGCTCGCCCGGGACACCAGGACGGCGTAGGCCTGGAACGGATCGGCGGCGGCCACCCAGCGGCGCCCGAAGAGCACCGTCCCGCCGATCACTGCCCCCACCCAGGCCACCCACCAGCCCTGCAGTACGGCAAGGGTGTTGTTGTCGGGTTGCACGAGTTCCAGCCAGCTGAAGCCCAGCAGGCCGACAGCGGCAGGGAAGGAACCAAGGCGCCGCCAGGTCTCCCCGGACAGCGGTCGCAGACCTCCGGCGGGCAGCCCGATCAGCGGCAGCAGCCGGGCCAGTCGGCCGAGCGGGTTGACCAGCGTGAACAGGGGGCCGAACAGCAAAGAGAGCGGCACGAGGCCGACCCACAGCCACACGTAGGTGAAGCCGAACACCGGATTGGTGACCCGGTCACGACCGAACCAGAGCGCCGCCCCCACCCAGGTGAAGGCGAAGACCCCGAGAGCGGCGAGGATCGCGCGGAACCACCGGGCGTCGACGAGCCGGGTCAGCCCTGGCAGCTCGCGTCCGCCGGCAGCGCCGTCCCATCGCGGTTCGCGCCACGCGAGGGCGAGCACAGCGAAGGAGAGCAGCAGCACGAGGACGGCTCCACCGACGGCAGCCGGCAGCGGCAGTGGCAGGTCCTGGCGCGACCCGAGGCCGTGCAGCGGGACAAGCAGCGGGGTCACGACACGACGAGCTGCACGATGGTGAGCGCCGGCTCGTGCGATTCGATCTCGAAGCGGCCCACCTGATCGAGGGTGATGTCCTTGTTCACCGTCGCGCCGGCCTTCACGGGAATCTCGATGTCATAGCCGTGCACGTGTACCTCGTCGTCGTGATCGGAGGTGATCTCGAGCCGCAGGATCGTGCCCTTGGCCACGGTGAGCCGGTCGCCGTTCGGGGTGGCCTTTCCCCCGATCAGGGAAACCTCGACCACCTGCACGTTGGCAGACGGTGTCGGCGCCGGAGTCCCGGGCGGGCTGGCCGGGGGCGATGCGGCCGACGAGCCCATGCCGCTACTCGGGACTGTCGAGGCGCTGGGTGCCGACGGCGCAGCCGTGCAGCCCGCGAGGAGCAACGCCGCGGCGAGCGCTGCCAGGGACCTGAGCATTGGCTACCTCCTCGATGGCGATCCTGGCACCCGGCCAGGTCGTGTCGCCGTAGCCTAGCCGGGTCGAGGGAAGGGTACCGGTGTCGGGTTTCTGGTTCTGGTTCTGGGTGGTGGTCGCACTAGGTGCACTGGTGGCGGCCGCCCTGGTCGTCCGACGGCGACGCTACGTCCGGAAGGTGAAGGCGCTGGGCTGGACGCTGGAGCCCAACCCGAGCCTCACCCGGGTGGCCGACCTGAGCGCACCACCTTTCGGCCTCGGCTTCCGACGGTCCGTGGACGAGCTCGTCAGCGGCACGACAGCGTCCGGCCATGCATTCCGTGTCTTCGAATACGACTACTCCGGCGCCGGACGTGGCTATTCCGGGCGGCTCGCGTGCGTGCAGCTGCCCTTCGGCCTGCCGGACGTCTTCGTGACCGGAAGCGAGCACGCGAGGACCGGCATCTCGCCAGCCGGTGTCCCGCTCGTCCAGGCCGAGGAGGGGACGCTGCGGGCGATCGGAACAGACGGCTCGCTGGCATCACAGGTGCTGGTGCTGATCGCTCCCGTGATCGCTGGGGCTCCTGCGCTGGCCGAGCACGTGGACCTGAGTATCGACGGCGACCAGCTCGTCGTTGGTGGTGCACCCAAGGACCCCGACGAGCTGCAGGCCTTCCTCGCAGCACTCGACCCGATCGCTTCCGCATTGTCCGGCACGGCTCTGCGGGGCCATGAGGTCGCGCCGTCAGCGGACCGGTTCGGGTTCTACGGCCATCCCGACTGGCAGTTCGGCCCTGACGGCAACCTGGTGCTCGACTACTACCCGGTGACCACCGGCGGGTACGGGCACAAGGTCACCGATCCGATCACCGGCCTGCGCGACGGCATCCGGATGGATGCGTTCACCCACGAGTGGAAGACCGATCGCACGGAGACCTACACCGACTCCGAGGGCCACACCCACACCCGGACGGTCACCGACAACCACTCCGAGTCGGTGTGCGGCTTCCTGCTGCCCTTCCAGCTGCCCGGCCTCTCCGTCAACGGGCGCAGGGTCGGAGACAAGGTCGCCTTCGAGAGTGCCGACTTCAACCGCGCTTTCAAGGTGCGGGCAGAGGACCCCAAGTTTGCCTCCGACGTGATCCACCCGCGCACGATGGAGTGGCTGCTGGCCACGAGCCCGCGGGGCTGGACGGTCCAGCAGGGGGTCGTGGTCTTCGAGGTGGAGAAACATGACCAGCTGCTCGTCGACGCGTGCGAGGCAACGCTGCGCGGCTGGCTGGGCAGGATTCCGCGGTTCGTCTGGGCCGATCGCGGCCTCACAGTTCCGCCATATCTTCTTGAGTAGTGTGGTCGGTGTGAGCGACCCGGTGACCGTGACCGAGGCTGCGCTGCTGGCCCGTGACCAGCAGTCCCAGCCCTGGCAGCAGGCGTTCGTCACGGTGATTTCCGGAGGCATCACCCGTGCCGAAGTCATCGACCGCGTCGCCGACCGCATCGAGTACGCGCCGCGGTTCCGCCGTCTCGTTGCCGGCTGGCCCCTTCCCGGCTGGGTGGATGACGCCAACTTCAGCGTCGCCGGCCACGTCCGCGAGACAACCCTCGAGCCCGGCCAGCGGCTCGAGGAATGGCTGTCGGCACGACTGGCCGTCGGCCTGGACCGTGAGCACCCGCTGTGGGAGGCGACGCTCGTGCACGGGATCGCACCCGGGACGCAGGCACTGGTGGTGTGCTCCCACCCGGCGCTGGTGGACGGCTACGACAACGTCCACCTGCTGCAGGAGCTCTTCGATGAAGGTCCGGAGACGATCGCCGAGGCCGCCGACGACTGGCAGCCGACCCACGCCGAGATGCCGGGTGTCGCGGACGTCGTCGGGGCGATCGGCGACCCGTTGCGGATCGTGACGGGCGCGGCGACCGGGCTGATCGGCATGGTGGAGAACGCCGTGCGGACGATGGCCGCCACCCCTCGTCCGCAGCACGTGGCCGGCGTCGAGGTCGACCTCGACGTCCTCGGCGTGGTGCGCGACGCCTTCGGCTGCACCATCCATGACGTGCTGGTGTCCCTTGCCACAGCCGGGATCCGCGGCTGGCTGATCGACAACGGGCGCGAACTCACCGATCCGGTGGCCCTCGTGCCGTTGGCGGTCCAGGAACCCGCGGTGCTGGAGAGCGCGATCGGGTGCCGGATCGCGCCGTCGTGGCTGGGCCTGCCGGTGATGGCGACCTCGCCCGGCGATCGGCTGCGCACCGTCGCGACCCTCACCCGCGCCCGGACGGACAGCGGTGTCAGCGTCCCGGTCCATGACCTCACCGGGTTGGCGGGCTTCGCGCCGCCCACGCTGCACAGCGTCGCAGCCGGCACGGTTGCTGCCGGCCGTCCGCACACCGTCGTGGTCTCGAACGTTCCCGGGCCGACGGGGGAGCGGTTCCTCGGCCGGGCCCGGTTGCGGCAGGTGCACGCCCTCACGTCCACGACCGATGACGAGCAGATCAGCGTCACCATCACCAGTTACCGCGGCCGCGTCACCCTCGACGTGACCGCTGTGGCGCCCCTGCGCCGGTGGGCGCGTGACATCTCGGATGAACTCGGCGCACTACGGGCGGAGGCCTGATGACCCTGCTTTTCGTGCCTGTGACGGGCGCAGAACTGGCTGACTGGCAAGCGGCGGGAGTCCTTGCCGGACCCAGGAAGGCCTACGCGGCGACCCAGGGACTCAGGGCCGCCTTCGAGGCGTCCGACACCGACGAGGCCGAGCACCTCGCGCTGCTGGTGGCCTCGGTCGCTGCGCTGGCTGCCAGTGGCGTCCGGCAGGTTGCGGTCCTCGAGGGCGAGGCGGAGCCGATCACCGACCGTGACGTGGACTTCGGCGCGGTCGTCACCGGAGACCTGCGGTTCGATGCCATCCAGAGCCTGTTCGCGGACGAGCCCGACGCGCCGGGTCTTGCGGAGGCGGCCGCTGCGGCGATGGGATTGCCCCTCCAGGATGCCTGGAACCATCCCGCCGTCACGGTCCTCCTGGAAGAGGGCGACCTGCTCTGGCACGGGGCCGGGGAATGGCAGAGCCTGGGTAAGGGTTGAGCAGGCGACGACTGATCAAAGGAGACGGGCATGCCCAGGTCGATCTGGAAGGGCGCAGTGTCCTTCGGGTTGGTGACAATCCCGGTGAAGGTGTACGGCGCCACCGAGGAGAAGGACATCAGTTTCCGGCAGGTGCACGCCGCGGACGGAGGTCGCATCCGCTACAAGCGGGTGTGTGAGGTCTGCGGCGAGGAAGTGCCGTTCGCGGAGATCGCCAAGGGCTACGAGGCGGCCGACGGACGGGTCGCCATCCTCGAGGCCGACGACTTCGCCGACCTTCCCGCGGCCAGCGGCAAGACCGTCGACGTCGTGCAGTTCGTCAACGTCGAGGAGATCGATCCCACCTACTTCGACCGCACCTACTTCCTCGAGGCGGAGAAAACCGGCGCCAAGCCCTACATCCTGCTGCGCCAGGCACTCGCAGAGACCGGCAAGGCCGCGGTGGTGAAGGTCGCATTGCGCTCCAGGGAGACGCTCGCGCTGATCCGCCCGGTGGGCGACGTGCTGCGGATGCACACGATGATCTGGCCCGACGAGCTGCGTGACAGCGATTTCGCGGCCCCGACCGATGACGTCAAGGTCAACGACGCCGAGTTGGGCATGGCAAGGATGTTCATCGAGCAGCTGTCGGGGGAGTTCGACCCCAGCCAGTTCACCGACACCTACCGCGAGGCGCTCGAGCAGGTGATCAGCGCCAAGCTGGACGGCGTCGAACTGCCGGCGAGCACGGACGAAGCCCCGCGCGAGGCGCAGGTCGTCGACCTCGTCGCAGCCCTGCGTGCCTCCGTCGACGCGGCCAAGGCCCGGCGCAAGGAGGCCGCGGCAAGCTGATTCGACGCCGGCCCGTGCGGCGGTAGAGTCGCATCTCGTGGACGCCATCACCCGAGTACCCCAGCCCGTCAACGAGCCGATTCACAGCTATGCGCCAGGAAGTCCGGAACGGGCGAGCCTGAAGAAGGAACTCGCGTTCCTCGCAGAGGAGCCGGTGGACGTCTTCGGCGTCATCGGGGGTGGCTGGACTCCGCGCCCCGGTGGTGTGGTGCACGAGGTGCGCATGCCGTCTGACCATTCGACCCTGCTGGCCCGCGTGCACCAGACCACGGCGACAGACGCCGCCTCTGCCGTTGCCGCGGCCCAGGCGGCGAAGGCCGACTGGGCGGCCACGTCCTTCGACGAGCGGGCAGCGGTGTTCCTGCGTGCAGCGGAACTGCTGGCCGGACCCGACCGCGACCTGCTGAACGCCGCAACGATGCTCGGCCAGGGCAAGACCGCCCAGCAGGCCGAGATCGACTCGGCGTGCGAACTGATCGACTTCCTGCGATTCAACGTCGCCTTCGCCCGCGAGCTCTACGCCAACCAGCCGATCAGCTCGCCGGGGGTGTGGAACCGGATGGACTACCGGCCGCTGGACGGGTTCGTCTACGCGATCACGCCCTTCAACTTCACTGCCATCGCGGGCAACCTTCCGACCGCGCCGGCACTGATGGGCAACACAGTGGTCTGGAAGCCCGCCCTCACCCAGACCTTCGCAGCACACCTCTGGATGCAGATCCTGCAGGCTGCCGGACTGCCGGACGGCGTGATCAACTTGGTGCCCGGCCACGGCGCCGAGGTGTCCAGCGCTGCGCTGAGCCACCCCGACCTGGCAGGCATCCACTTCACCGGCTCGACGAGGGTCTTCCAGGGACTCTGGGGCGAGGTCGGTGCCAACATCTCCAACTACCGCGCCTACCCACGCCTCGTGGGGGAGACCGGTGGCAAGGACTTCGTGGTGGCGCACCCGTCGGCGGACGCTGGTGCGGTCGCGACAGCGCTGATTCGTGGGGCCTTCGAGTACTCCGGGCAGAAGTGTTCGGCGGCGTCGCGGGCCTACCTGCCACGCAGCCTGTGGGAGGGCCTGCGTGACAACCTCGTCGAGCAGGTCGAGGCACTTGCGGTCGGCGACGTCCGCGACTTCGCCAACTTCACCTCCGCCGTCATCGACGAGCGCGCCTTCGACAAGCTGTCCGGGGCCATCGAGAAGGCCCGCGGCTCGGCCGATGCGGAGATCATCGCCGGCGGCACCTATGACCGCACCGACGGCTGGTACGTGCGCCCGACGCTGATCGTGAGCGACAACCCGCATCAGGACATCTTCACCACCGAGTACTTCGGGCCCATCCTCGCCATCTTCGTCTACGAGGACGATGAGTACGACTCTGTACTACGCGCGGTCGACGAGACGTCGACGTATGCCCTGACCGGTGCCGTCTTCGCCGATGACCGGGCAGCGGTCGAGCAGGCCTCGAGGATCCTGCGGCACGCCGCCGGCAACTTCTATGTCAACGACAAGCCGACCGGCGCCGTCGTCGGGCAGCAGCCCTTCGGCGGCAGCCGGGCCTCGGGCACCAATGACAAGGCCGGGTCGCTGTGGAACCTGATGCGCTGGGTGAGCCCGCGCTCGATCAAGGAGAACCTCCTGCCCCCGACGGGGACCGGCTACCCGCACATGCTCCCGGAGGCCTGAGCCGGAGGGGACCGAAGCATGAACGCTGGCATCTACGGTGTGGTGATCGTCGCCGTCCTTGTGGCCCTGTGGCTGCTGTTCTGGGCGCGGGGACGGCGCCTCGGGGCGGGTGGCCTGGCCACCTGGGGTGGACGGATCGATCTGGCCAAGGGGTTTCCGCATACCCGCCGGAGGGGCTACTCGGCCGCCGACGTCGATGCCGTGCTCGACCGCATCTACGCCCTTTCGGCGGACGAGCAGGGTCGGGCCTCTGCCCTCGATGAGCTCCATGCCGCCCAGTTCGAGGTGGCCCGCGGAGGCTACGACCCGGTCGTGGTCGACCTTCACGTGGACGCGATGATCGTGGCCCTCCAGACCGGCAGGGAGTTGCCCATCCGTCCCGGCAAGCCGCGCCCCTGAACCGAAAGGGGACAGTCCCCTTTCAATTCACGGACCGAATCGGGGACCGGGACTGAACCGAAAGGGGACAGTCCCCTTTCAATTCGCGGACCGAATCGGGGACGGTTCCCAAATCGGTCCACACCACGGTCGGTTCATCCCTGGGTCTCCCGCCAGCGGCTCGGCAGGAGTAGCTTCAGGCCAGCAGGGAGCATGCTCCCGGGTCAGTCGCGGAGCAGCTCCCGTCTCTCACACGGGGGTCACCATGAGACGAATCGTGAGCGGGTTTGCCGTTCTCGCGCTGAGCTTCGCCGGCATCATCGGCACCGCGACACCTGCCCAGGCGATCGCGCCACAGACCATCACCGTCGATCGCTACGCAGCGCTCGGCGACTCCTTCGCTGCCGGGTACGGGCTACCCAGCAAGTCGGATCCCGCCTCCCAGGCGTGTGCGCGCAGCAACCTGGCGTACCCGGAGCTCCTGAACGGGTTCCCCAAGCTCAAGAAGCTGGACTTCGTCGCCTGTAGTGGGTCCACCACGACAGACGTGCTGACCGGCCAGCTGGCGGGACTGAGTGCCTCCACCCGGACGGTGACGCTGACCGTTGGCGGCAATGACCTGGGGTTCAGCGAGCTCGCCTGCCTGCAGACCGGCTGTGACCTGACGCCTCTGATCGCCGCCGCCGGCCCTGCGCTGGAAACGCTCGCCGCTGGGCCCGCTGTTCCGGGGAGCCTTTCCGGGCTGCTCGTCGCCATCCACGCGAAGGCACCGCAGGCCAGGATCTTCGTCACCGGCTATCCGAAGCTCTTCGGCGGCAGCGCGAAGATCTACGGCACAAGGACGGCCTGCCCTGTGCCACTGGCGGCGCGCAACGCGGTCAACAGCCTTACGGGATCCCTCAACTCCGTGATCAGCGGGGCGGCGGCCGGCGTCAGGGCCGCCGGAGTGGACGTGACCTACGTCGGAGTCGCGGGTGCGTTCGCCCGGCATGGGGTGTGCGACTCCCGCGTGCCCTTCATCTCGACGGTCCTGCATCCCAATCTCCTGGGGCAGGCCACCTACGCCGCTGTGCTGACCGTGAAGGGCGTGACCAGGTAGGGCAACCCGCTTGACGAAATCGAACGGGTGTTCGATCATCAGTAGGTGACACTGGCCGAGCTCCCGAGGACCGAACTGCTGGCGCGCCTGCGTGCCCAGGTCGCGGTCAAGGAAGCCCGGATCCGGCAGACGCCCTTCCCCGTGCATCCGGAATTGGCGGCCCTGCTGCCTGACGGGGGTCTGAAGCCGGGTTCTGCCTACAGCCTCACCGGCGCCGGTGCCCTGTTGCTCGCGTTGCTCGCCGAACCCTCGAGGGAGGGGTACTGGTGCGGCGTCGTCGGCATGCCCGACTTTGGCGCAGAGGCGGCAGCGCACGCCGGGGTGGACCTTGACCGGCTGGCCCTCGTGCCCGACCCGGCCGAGCAGTGGATGGCGACGACGGCAGCGCTGGTGGAGGCGCTGCCGATCGTGGCTGTCCGTCCATCCGGACGGGTCAGTGAGGGGGAGGCGGCCAAGCTGATGTCCCGCCTCCGGGACCGCGAGGCCGTCCTGCTCGTCGACGGACCCTGGCCGCGCGCAGAGGCCCAGCTCGCGGTGAGCAGGCTGAGCTGGTCGGGCGTCGGCGCGGGCTTCGGCTACCTCACCAGCCGCGAGGTCACAGTGACGGTCAGCTCGCGGCGCAGTCCGCAGCGCCGCAGTGTCCGGCTCGTCCTGCCGACGCCGGAGGGTCGCCTGACCGCCGTCGCAGCTGTGGCCGAGACGCCCACGATCCTGAGGGCGGTCGGGTGATGCCCCGGCCAGGTGTGACAACACTCCCTGAGGAGCGACGCCGGCTCGCTGCACGAAGGGAGGGTGACCGCTGCCTCGTGCTGTGGTTCCCCGGCTGGCAAGTGACGGCCTGGGCACTCTCCGAGGGCGCGGACGCCGCCAGACCGGTGGCCGTCGTCTCGGCCAACCGGATCGTTGCCTGCTCGCCGGAGGCGTCCGCAGAGGGTGTGGCCACCGGCCAGCGTCGCAGGGAGGCGCAGTCCCGCTGTCCGACCCTCCTCGTGCTGCCGGCGGACGAGGCACGGGACATCCGCGAGTTCGCCCAGGTCGTCGAATGCATCGAGCGGTTGGCTCCCGGCGTGCAGGTGATCCGTCCCGGCGCCTGCGCCCTCCGTGCCCGGGGCCTGTCCGGCTACGTGGGGAGCGAGGCCGAGGCTGCAGAGGTCCTGCTCGAGGCTGTCGTCGTCGCGCTCGGTCCGACGTCCGGACGGGTGGGTGTCGCGGACGGCATGTTCACGGCCCTGCAGGCCGCCTACGTTGCCGATCCTGTGCACATCGTCCCCGCGGGATCGGCGGCCGGGTTCCTTGCTCCCTTGCCCGTGTCACGGCTCGGGGACGAGTCGCTGACCACCTTGCTGCCACGCCTCGGTGTGCACACCCTTGGGGACTTCGCAGCTCTGGACGCCGGCGCTGTCCGCGACCGCTTCGGTCAGCAGGGCCTCCGGCTCCACACCCAGGCATCCGGGCTGGATCCGAGCCTCGTGCAACCGCGGGTGCCACCGCCGGAACTCACCCGGCAGCTGGACTTCGAGCCGCCCCTGACGCTGGTCGACCAGGTTGCCTTCTCCTCGAGGGCCATGGTCGAGGAGTTCATCGCCGGCCTCACCGCAGCGGGACTTGCCTGCACCGAGCTGAGGATCGAGCTCACCGGCGAGCTGGACGAGCTGGTGGCAAGGACCTGGCTCACGCCCGGGGTGTTCGAGCCGCCGGCAGTCGTCGACCGCATCCGCTGGCAGCTGCAGGCCGCCGCCGGCGACCAGTTGGGCAGCGGCATCGTCAGCCTGCGCCTCGAGCCCGTCGCCGTGGACGCCCTGGTGAACCACGTCCCAGGCCTGTTCGGTTCGGGCCCGGACGAGCGGGTCCACCATGTGCTGTCGCGCGTCCAGGCGATGCTCGGCCACGAGGGTGTCCTCACCCCGCGGATCGGCGGCGGACGCTGGCTGGCCGAGCGCCAGGTGATGGTGCCGTGGGGAGACCGGCCGGCACCGGTGACGCCGGCCGAACGACCCTGGCCGGGCCGTGTGCCCGACCCGCTGCCCGCCGTGGTGTTCGCGGCGCCGCACCCCGTCCAGCTCCTGGACGCGGACGGCAACCCGATCCTGCTGGACGAGCGGGGCCAGCTCAGTGGCCAGCCCGGCACCCTCGGTGTGGGGGATGAGCGGCTGCGGGTGGCCGGTTGGGCCGGACCCTGGGCCATCGAGGAGCGGGCCTGGGACCCGGCGCGTCACCGCAGCGCCAGCAGGTTCCAGGTGGTCGACGACGCCGGGACCGCCTGGCTGCTCGTGCTGCAGGCCGGACGCTGGTGGGCAGAGGCACGGTACGACTGATGGGCTTCAACAACCCGCCCATGACCTGGCGCGATCTCGAGCGCACGCTGAGTACCCCGGAGGGCAAGCCGTTCCCCGCCCAGGACGTCCCGGTCTCGTGGCGGCGCCACCCGTACGTGGCGCGCCCGATCGAGCCTCCCGAGCACGCAGTCCCGTACGCGGAACTGCACGCCCACTCGTCCTTCTCGTTCCTCGACGGCGCCTCCGGCCCTGCAGAGCTGGCGGAGGAGGCCGAGCGACTTGGGTTGCACGCCCTTGCCGTCACCGACCATGACGGCCTGTACGGCATCGTCCGGTTCGCTGAGGCCGCCGAGTCGATGCGCCTCCGGACGGTGTTCGGCGCGGAGCTGTCCCTTGAGCTTCCCGCCCCGCAGAAGGGCCAGCCGGATCCGGCCGGTTCCCACCTGCTGGTCCTCGCGGTTGGCGAGGAGGGCTACCACCGCCTGGCCGCTGCAATCACGGCGGGCCAATTGGCCGGCGGGGAGAAAGGCAGGCCCTGGTACGACGTCGAGGACCTGGCCGAGCGCTCCGGTGGGCACTGGGTGGTGTTCACCGGGTGCCGCAAGGGGGCAGTGCGGCAGGCCCTGGTCGCAGAAGGGCTCGACGGCGCCCGGCGGGAGATGGCCGACCTGGTGCACCACTTCGGTGCCGGGCGCGTCTTCGTCGAGCTCACCGACCACAGGCAGCCGCTCGACTCGTCCCGCAACGACGCTCTCGCCACCCTGGCCTCCGACCTGCGGCTGCCGACGATCGCCACCGGCAACGTCCACTACGCCACGCCGGCGCAGCACCCGCTGGCGCAGGCTGTTGCTGCGGTGCGTGCCAACCGCAGCCTCGACGCCCTCGACGGCTGGCTGCCGGCAGCCGGCACGGCGTTCCTCCACTCCGGTGCGGAGATGGCAGCCCGGTTCGCCCGTTACCCCGGGGCCGTCACCCGTACGGTGGGGCTCGCGGACGAGCTCGCCTTTCCGCTGCGGCGGGCCAAGCCGGCACTGCCCAAGCAGGAAGTTCCGCCCGGGCACACGCCCATGTCGTGGCTGCGCCACCTGGTCTGGGAGGCGGTTCCCGTCCGCTACCCGGAGCTCACCACAGCTGACGCGGAGCGGATCGAGCGCGAGCTGGCTGTCATCGAGTCGAAGGACTTCCCCGGCTACTTCCTGATCGTCCACGACATCGTCGCCGAGGCGAAACGTCGCGGGATCCTGTGCCAGGGCCGCGGCTCTGCGGCCAATTCTGCTGTCTGCTTCCTGCTGGGCATCACGGCGGTCGACTCGATCGCCTACGAGTTGCCGTTCGAGCGCTTCCTCTCCGCGCTCCGAGACGAGGAACCCGACATCGACGTCGACTTCGATGCCGACCGTCGCGAGGAGATCATCCAGTGGGTCTTCGATCGCTACGGACGGGAACGTGCGGCGCAGGTCTGCAACGTGATCCAGTACCGGCCGAAGAACGCGATCCGCGACATCTCGCGGGCGCTGGGCTACAGCCCAGGGCAGGGGGACGCGTTCGCGAGGCAGGTGGAGGGGTGGGCAGCGACCGTCACCCCCGATCGCGACCCGGCGACAGCGTCGTCAGACGGGATCCCCGAAGCGGTGATCGAGCTGACCACCCAGCTGTTGAAGGCACCGCGCCACCTGGGGATCCACTCCGCCGGCATGGTGCTCACCGAGCGCCCGGTCGGTGAGGTGGTGCCGATCGAGCATGCCCGCATGGACAACCGCACGGTGATCCAGTGGGACAAGGACGACGCCGCCTGGATGGGGCTGGTGAAGTTCGACCTGCTCGGCCTCGGAATGCTGGCGGCCCTGCAGCACTGCTTCGACCTGGCGAAGGAGTCGACGGGGGAGACCTGGGACCTCGCCACGTTGCCGAAGGAGGAGCGGGGAGTCTACGACATGCTGTGCCGGGCGGATTCCATCGGGGTGTTCCAGGTGGAGTCCCGCGCGCAGATGGGGTTGCTGCCGAGACTGCAGCCGCGGCGGTTCTACGACCTGGTGATCCAGATCGCGTTGATCCGTCCCGGTCCGATCCAGGGCGGGGCCGTCCACCCGTTCGTCCGGCGCAAACTGGGCAAGGAAGCGGTCACCTACCCCCACCCGAAGCTGGAACCGGTGCTGAAGCGGACCCTTGGCATCCCCGTGTTCCAGGAACAGCTGATGCAGATGGCGATGGCTGTCGGGGACTGCACCGGCGAGGACGCGGACCTGCTGCGCCGGGCGATGGGCTCGAAGCGGGGGCTGGAGCGCATCGAGTCGTTGAAGCTGAAGCTGTACGAGGGCATGGCCCGCAACGGCCTGGTGGATGCCGAGGCTGACCACCTGTACGCGCAGATCCAGGCCTTCTCGAACTTCGGCTTCGCCGAGTCGCACTCGTTGTCGTTCGCCCTGCTGGTCTACGCCTCATCCTGGATGAAGCTCCACTACCCGGCTGCCTTCCTGGCGGGCCTCCTGCGCGCCCAGCCGATGGGCTTCTACTCCGCGTCCACCCTTGTCTCCGACGCACGCCGTCATGGCGTGGTCGTGCTGCGTCCCGACCTTGCTCGCTCCGACGTGGAAGCCGGCCTTGAATCGACGGCCGGAACGGTCCCTGCGGAGGCCCGTGAGGAACGAACGACCCGTCACGAAGGGCCTGAACCGGACGAAGGTCCTGGGCCGGACGGCCCCACGGGCCTGGACGCCTGCCGCAACCGCCACCAACCCCCGGTCGCCGACTTCGACGCGAGCCTTCCCGATGAGTACGAGGCCCACCGCAGGGATGGGAACTTCGCTGTCCGGCTCGGACTTGCCGCGGTACGCGGCGTCGGGAAGGGGGTGGCCGAACGGATCGTGTCCGAACGGGAAGCGCGCGGGAGCTACCGGTCGATGGAGGACCTGGTGCGTCGCACCGGGCTGACCACCGAGCACCTTGAGGCACTGGCGGCTTCGGGAGCACTGGAGTGCCTCGGACTGACCAGACGCCAGGCCCTGTGGCGGGCTGGCAGCGCAGCACTCGACCAGCCCGGGTCGCTGCCCGGCACCCTTGTGGAATCCCAGCCCGTGCTGTTCGACGACCCGACTCCGGTCGAGGTGCTGGCCGACGACCTGTGGGCCACCGGGGTGAGTACCGAGGATCATCCGATCGCCCAACTCCGGGCGGAACTGGACGCCCGCGGGGTGCTGAGTACAGCAGGGCTCGCCACCGCGGAGCCCGACCGGCGCATTGAGGTGGGCGGCCTTGTCACCCACCGGCAGCGCCCCGGAACGGCGTCCGGCATCACCTTCGTCAGCCTCGAGGACGAGTTCGGCCTGGTGAACGTCGTCTGCTCAGTGGGTGTCTGGCAGCACTTCCGGAAGGTGGCCCGGTCGTCGCCGGCACTGATCGTCCGCGGCAAGCTGGAACGCTCTCCTGAAGGCGTGGTCAACGTCGTCGCCGACCACCTCGAGCCGCTGCCGATCATGGTCGTGCACCGCTCCCGCGACTTCCACTGAGGTGCGCATGGTCACGGTCGGCCGCTTCCCGGCTGACAGGCGCACGCGCAGAGCAGGTTCGTGACTCCGTCCACGCGCAGACGATGCCATACCCGAACTACTTAGCCTCCGCAGAGGCTCCATTCCAACGTGCCGGAGCAGGATTGGTGTCGCGCCGGCGTTGGAGGGCTCGTCGAGCCCCGGTCTTCGCGCACAGGCGTCGCAGCCGACCAGGGAGGGCCATGCGCACGAAATCATGGGTGATCGTTCTCACCGCCACACTCGTATGTCTGTCCGCCTGCTCGTCGCCGGCACCGACGATGACATCATCCGCCCAGGCCGGGGCAGACGCGTCCTCAGCGCCACAGTCCCCGGCCCCGTCGTCCGCGGCTTCATCACCGACTTCCTCGACCTCTGGGTCTGCGGCCCAGGTGCTCACGGATCCCTGCGAGGTCCTGACGCAGTCGGAGGCGAGCACCCTGTCCAAAGTCTCCATGCCGGCAGCTGTGAGCAAGCCTTGGGGGAAGGGCGGCGCGGTGAAGTGCGGATACAATTCCGGCTCCGTCGAGGCGTTCCTCATCCTCGCACGGGCCAAGACTGCAGCCCAGGCGCAAGCGGCATGGGACGCCGAGAAGGCCGGTCTGGAACAACAGGCGCGACCGGCAGGCGTCAAGGTCTCCGCCACGGCGGAGCCGGGCATCGGTGACCGGGCGGAGTTGTTCGTGGGAACCGCAACGATCGGCGGCGTCAAGAACACGATGATGGCGATGTTCATCCTCAAGGGCGCCACCTTCATCGACCTGGGTGACTTCGCCCTCAGGAACGCCACACCTGCCACCAAGGCTGCGATGAGGGCAGAGGCCACCGTCTGCGTCGGGCGAGTCTGAGGAGCTGTTCCGGGCCGTGATGGCGAGCAATCGTGGGGGCGACTGCCGGAAACAGGTGTCGGGCGAGATGGCCATGCGCGAGATCGACACTGAGATCGCCGTCATCGGTGGCGGCACGGGTGGTGTGGCCGCCGCCCTTGCTGCGCTTCGTTCGGGCAGGCGGGTGGTGCTCACCGAGCAGTACGCCTGGTTGGGAGGGCAGTTCACGAGCCAGGCAGTCCCGCCCGACGAACACTCGTGGGTCGAGCAGTTCGGCGTGACGGCGTCCTATCGGGCACTCCGTGAGTCGATCCGCCAGATCTATCGCACCGCCTATCCGCTGACGCCACAGGCGCACAACGACGCGCGTCTCAACCCCGGCGCGGGCAGGGTGAGCAGGCTGTGCCACGAGCCACGCGTCGCCGTCGCTGCGATCGAGCTCCTGCTCGCCCCGTACCTGTCCAACGGACAGCTCGTGCTGCTCCAGCCGTGTGTCCCGGTCTCCGCCGTCACAGACGGGGACCGTATCGTCGCCGTCGAGCTGGCGCATTCCGGCGAAGGTGCGGACTGTGTGGTCACAGCGCGGTACTTCCTCGACGCCACCGAGACCGGTGAGCTGCTGCGCCTCGCGTCCGCTGAGTACGTCACCGGAGCGGAGTCGCGGAGCGACACGGGGGAGCCACATGCCCCCGACCGGACCGATCCGATGAATATGCAGGCGATCACCTTCTGCTTCGCCGTCGATCATCTCGACGGGAACCACACCATCGATCGCCCGGAGCTGTACGACTACTGGCGCTCGTACCAGCCGACGTTCTGGGGAAGTCCGCTGCTGTCGTGGACAGCGCCGGACCCGAAGACCCTGGCGGCCGTGACGCGCACCTTCACCCCCAATCCCGCCGACTCGGTCGCGGACACCGCGGACTACCAGCGGGTGGACGCGGGTGACAAGGACCTCTGGCTGTTCCGGCGGATCCTTGCGCGGGAGAACTTCACTGCAGGCTTCTACGCCAGCGACATCACGCTCGTGAACTGGCCCCAGGTGGACTACTTCGACGCGCCCGTGATCGACGTTCCCGATGCCGGACGGCGGCTCTGGGAGGCGAAGCAACTGTCCCTCAGCCTGCTGTACTGGATGCAGACGGAGGCGCCGCGCGCCGACGGCGGGACGGGCCTTCCCGGCCTGCGCCTCCGGGCCGACGTCGTGGGTACCACGGACGGGCTGGCGCAAGCGCCGTACATCCGGGAATCGCGGCGGATCGTCTCCGAGTGCCGCATCGTGGAACAGGACCTCGCGCTCGACGTGCGGGGAGCCCGGGGTGCCGTGAGGTATCCGGATTCGGTGGGGATCGGCATGTACCGGATCGATCTGCACCCGTCGACCGGGGGCGACAACTACATCGACGTCGCCAGCTCGCCCTTCCAGATCCCGCTGGGTGCATTGATTCCCGTCCGCATCGAGAACCTGCTCCCCGCGGCGAAGAATATCGGCACGACACACATCACCAACGGGTGCTACCGGCTGCACCCCGTCGAGTGGAACGTCGGAGAGGTGGCCGGTGAGCTGGCCACGCACTGCCTGGGCCTCGGCGAGGAGCCGCGTGCCGTCCGTGGGAACCCGGCGCTGCTTGCCGACTTCCAGCGACGGCTCGATGCCCGCGGTGTCGAACGCGACTGGCCCCAGGTCGCGGGCTACCAGGCGCGCAAGGTTCTGCCCGGTGTCAGAACTGCCCGGGGAACCACCCGCTGACGCTGGGGATACTACGAGGTACCCGATCGGGAGGAGACGCTGTGGCCGAGGCGCCGTTGACAGCACAGCAGTTCGAGGAGCAGGACGTGACCGGGCAGTGGCGGGCCCTGAACGCCGGTGCGGATGCCTGGTTCGATGCGCCGTCCCACCGCGCCGGGGCCGCTCTGGTCCGGCGGGTCGGCGAGCTGGCGGAAGCCGCCGGGCACCATCCGGATGTCGACTTGCGGGCTTCCGGGGTGCACGTGCGCACCTACACCCATGACGCCGATGCCCTGACCGCAAAGGACGTGGCCCTGGCCGGACAGATCTCGGGCGCCGCCGCCGAACTCGGCCTGACAGCGGACCCCGCGGCAACCCAGCGCATGCAGTTGGCGATCGACGTCGCCGACGTTGACGCGGTGGCGCCGTTCTGGCAGGCCGCGCTGGGCTTCGACCGGGCCGCTGACGACCGGCTGTCCGACCCGTTGGGCCGGCACCCGCGCGTGTGGTTCCAGGAGATGGACGGGCAGCGTCCGCTGCGCAACCGGATCCATATCGATGCGGGGACCCCGTGGGAAAGGGTGGCGGTGAAGCTGGCTGCGCTCGAAGCGGCCGGCGGGCGCATCAGCTACGAGAACGACTGGTGGAAGACGGTGGCGGACTCCGAAGGCAACGAGGCGGACATCTTCCCTCTGGCCGAGGCGCACGGTGTTCTGGAAGGCGATGGCGTCGGAGACTGGCGCACGATGCTGACCGCTGCGACCCACTACCCGATCACCAGCTTCGGCCAGGGCGTCACGTTCGTCGAGGCTGTTGCCGCGTTGGCGGATGACGCCGGACTGCCACTGCTGATCGACCTGCGCTACCCCGGGGTCACCGTCGACAGCGGCAAGGACCAGCAGGAGGCGGAAGGGTTCGCAGCGCTCGCCCGCAGCGTGCAGTCGGCGGCGCACGACCTTGGGCTGGTCGCCGACACGTCCCGGGTCCAGGACTTCCAGGTGGGGTTCGATGCGTTCGACGTCCCGGCCGTGCGGGAGTTCTGGCGGGTGGCGCTCGGCTACGTGGAGGATCCCCGGGAGGAACTCACGGACCTGTACGACCCGCGCCGCCTCAACCCGCCGGTGTTCTTCCAGCAACTCGACGCACCGAGGAGCCAGCGCAATCGCATCCACCTTGACCTCTTCGTGCCGCAGGACGTGGCAGAGGCGCGAGTTGCTGCCGCCGTAGGTGCCGGCGGAAGGGTGGTTTATGACGCCTTCGCCCCTGACTGGTGGACGGTGGCCGATCCCGAGGACAACGAACTCGACATCGCCGTCTCGGTCGGCCGCGCCGAGCGTGCGAAGTCCCGCGCTGTCGCGCGGGAAGACGAGAATCCGCTGGCGGATGGCGATTCCTTCACCTGACGGTGGAGTCGACGGTGCCGCGCCCGTCCGTCACCCTGCCAGACCCCAGAGGGTGGCGGACGGGCGTGAACTGAACCGAGGTCAGACCAGGGATGCGCACTGGCCGATCGCGTGACGACCGACGACGTTGACGCTCCCCGGCACGAAGCCCCCAGAGACTCCCGGGGTCAGTCCCAGGCAGATGAGGTTGCGCCCGATTGTGTTGCGAACGATGTAGACGCCGGGGGCTCCAGGGTGCACGTCGGTCACAGCGATGTGGGTGAGAACTGCGTTCCGGCCGATCTTGTTGAAGAGAACGCCGAGCCAGTCGGTCGTCTGCCCCCTCACCGTCAGGTTGCCGCGGATGGTGTTGTTCTTGATCGACCACGGAATATCGGAACCCCCACCGAAAAGGGTGACGTTGCGCTTGACCGTGATGCCGTTGAGCAGGACGGCCTTGGCGTTGATGACGGTGATGTTCCCGTGGACGGTGATGGTTGAGTGCCCCTCGGGCTCGACGACGCACTCGTGGGCCGAGTTGCCGGTGTAGGAGGGCGGCTGACAGCCGAGGCCGACCAGCGAACCCGCCCTCCCCGTGACGTCGCGCCCGACCGTGATTGTCGACGGCGCACTCTGCGCGTCGAGCACGGCGCCTGCAGCGACCTTGATGTCGCGGACGACCCTGATCACGGCACCGGCCGGTACCGAGCACTCGCCCCTGACCGTGATGCTCGCGTAGGTCCCCGACGGGATCTCCCCTCCCGTGCATGTGTACGGCATCAGGCGATGCGCATTGGCAGCCGGCGCTGAGCCAGGTGCGAGCGCGAGCGCCCCCGCAAGTACCAGGGTCCCCAGAATCCTGAGACGCATTCCCTTACTCATGAGTACCGCCCCTTCATGTGCGGCCCCGCCCCCCGCGGGGCTCATCGGCTCGGGTCTACCTCCAGGGATCGGGCAGAGTCAACAGGCGGGACCACGACCTACGCACCGCACTTGCATCACTAGCCAAGTCCCTGGAATCGGTGGAATCATCAGACCCTTTTCGCGTGACCAACTCCGGCAGGAGCCGCACCCAACAAGAGCGACCGGATCGAAAGAGTCGTTACCCGAAGCGACAGCTGGGACGAAGCTGAACCCAGGCGTCCGCCAGCGTCGTCAGGAGTGGGTCGCAAGCCACTCGTCGCCGACACGCTGCTGCACGTCGAGGGCCTCCAGGAGCGCCGGCGCCGCCTGCTTGGCGAGGCCGGGGCCGAGGACGGGGACGCGAACGGTCAACTCACCGGTGTAGCTGAGCATCGAGCCGCGTCCACCGGGCGCGAGGGTGACCGTGCCGACGACGTCGGCCGGCATCCCCTCGACGTTCACGAGTGTCTGGCCGCGCCGGACGCCGCCAACCGGGGCAGCGTCCCACGTGATGTCGTCGAGGATGGTCATGGTCGGCCCCGCCAAACGCTTGACCACCGATGGCGTCGGCATCACCCGGCGGGTGGAGGTGTGCAGGCCCTCCACCATCACTTCGTGACCGATCGGATCGGTCGCGAGGCACACGGCCCGCAGGAAGACCCGGTCGGTGAGCATTGCGAACACGGTCTCCACAGGAGCGGCGAAGTCGTTGGTGGCGTGTATCTCCATCGGGCCATTGTGGCGTGGATAGGCTGAACGAAGGCTTTCTCGCTGCGAAGGAGCAGTCGTGTCCAGTGTGGTGCCAGGTTTGTCGGTGGGGATGCGTGCGTCGCTGATGTCCGCCGCGATGGCCGAGGGACCCGCGGAGGATGCCGGCTCCCTGCTCGCCGCGTACCTCGCGCCCGTCCCCGAACCCGACCTCGTCGACATCGATCCCGCTTCCCTGGCAGGGATGGTTGAGCAGCACCTGCAGCTGGGCGCCCGACGCTCTCCCGGTGAGCACCTGTTGCAGGTGCTGACGCCGGGCCAGGCGCCAGGGGTCGGCCAGGACGGCTCGACGGTCGCGCTCATCGTCACCGACGACCGACCGTTCCTCGTGGACACCGTCACCATGGAACTCACCAGGCACGACTGGAGCCTGCGTCGGCTGTACCATCCGCAGCTCCGGGTACAGCGCGACGCGTCCGGTGCCCTGACCTCCCTGAACGCCGGGGCTGACCACGAGATCGCGGAATCGTGGATCGCCGTCGAGATCTACCCACCGCTGGGGGCTGCAGCCGAAAGCCTCTCCGATGCGCTCATTGCCGGGCTGCGCCAGGCCCTCGCCGCTGTCACCGTCGCTGTCGATGACTGGCAGCCGATGCTGCAGCAGGCGCAGGCAGCCGTCGAGGAACTCCGCGACGACCGCACTCCCGCCGGCGGCGAGGCGGTTGCCCTGCTCGAATGGCTGGCCGCAGACCACTTCGTGTTCCTCGGCTACGCCGACTACGTGCTGGCCGATGGTGGCTTGGCGCCGGTACAGGGCAGCGGTCTTGGCATCCTGCGGGACACCACGGAGTCCGACCGGCTCACCGTCCCCGCTCACGGTGAGCGCGAACCGCTGGTCATGGTTCGCGACCCGCGGCGTTCGCCCGTGCACCGTCCGGTGTACCTCGAGCACGTCGCCGTCAGGCGCTTCTCCGACGACGGCACCCTGCTGGGCGAACGCCGGTTCCTCGGGCTCCTGGCAGCGGCCGCGTACAACGAATCGGTGGCCAACATCCCTGTGCTCGTCGCCAAGGGCACCCGCCTGCTCGCCGGCTGCGGTTTCGAACCGCACTCCTACGGCTGGAACGCGGTCCGCCAGGTGGTCGCCACCTACCCAAGGGATGAACTCTTCGAGGCCAGCGTGGAGGAACTCGCTCCGATCATCTCCGCCATCGCGGCGCTGCGCGAACGCCGCCAGACCCGCGTGTTCCTGCGCAGGGCGCACTACGGGAACTTCGCGACGGCGATCGTCTACCTGCCGCGTGACCGCTACAACACGGCGTCGCGCGTCCGCATCCAGGACATCCTGCTCGCCCGCCTCGGCGGCGTGGAGCTGGAGTTCACGACCCTGGTCAGCGAGTCGGTGCTGACCCGCCTGTTCTTCGTCGTACGGCTCGGTGCCGATGCTCCGGACCAGGTGGACGTCGACCGCATCCAGACCGAAGCTGCCGCGGCCACCCGCAGCTGGGAGGACGACTTCGTCACCCTGGTCGAGGCACTGCCGAGCGAGCAGCGTGGCGTCGAGTTCAGCGAGGCCTACACCGCCGACTACCCGCCGGCCGTCGCCGTCGCGGACCTCACCCTTGCCAACCAGCTCAGCGGCCCGAAGGACCTGCGGCTCTGCCTGGCGGAGCCCCTGGAGGACACCGATGAGTCCGACCTGCGGCTCAAGGTGATCAGCCGCCAGTCGATGTCGCTCACCCAGGTCATGCCGCACCTCTCTGTGCTCGGGGCTGAGGTGATCGACGAGCGTCCCTACAGCTGGGACCTCCGCGGACGCCGCGTGCTGGTCTACGACTTCGGGCTGCGCCTGCCACCGGACACCGACGCCGCCTCGTGGGACGCCGAGGGCCGCCAGCGGTTCATGGACGTCTTCGTCGCCTCCTGGACGGGCGCCTGCGAAGCGGGCAACCTGAACCGACTCGTGGTCTCCGCCGGCCTCGGCTGGCGTCAGGTCAGCTGGCTGCGGGGCATCTCCAGGTACTTGCTGCAGGCCGGGGTGCCGTTCAGCCAGACCTACGTCGCCAGCGCGCTCAACGCGTACCCGCGGGTCGCTTCCGGCCTTGTCGCGGCCTTCGAGACCCGGTTCGACCCCGACCTGTACGACGATGACGACGAGCGGTCGGCAGCCCTGGAGGAGCTCTACGCCTGGCTCGGCCAGCAGCTTGACGCGGTCGCGAGCCTCGACCACGACCGCATCCTGCGCGCGTTCCTCGCCGTGATCCGCGCCGGCGTGCGCACGAACGCCTTCACCGGCAACCCCACCTGGGCCATCAAGCTGCTCCCCGCAGAGCTGCCGATGTTGCCGGAGCCGCGTCCGGAGTACGAGGTGTTCACGTACTCCCCACGGGTCCACGGCGTCCACCTGCGCTTCGGTCCGGTGGCCCGTGGCGGCCTGCGCTGGTCGGACCGCCGGGAGGACTTCCGCACCGAGGTGCTGGGCCTTGTGAAGGCCCAGATGGTGAAGAACACGGTCATCGTCCCGGTGGGGGCCAAGGGTGGCTTCGTGCCGCAGCAGCTGCCTCCGGTCGCTGACCGCAGGGCCTGGCTGGCCGAGGGCACAGCCTGCTACAAGCTGTTCGTCGATGCCCTGCTGAGCATCACGGACAACATCGTCGACGGGCAGGTCGTTCCGCCCGCCGGTGTCATGCGCTACGACGACGACGATCCCTACCTCGTGGTCGCAGCGGACAAGGGGACGGCGACCTTCTCAGACCTCGCCAACCAGGTGTCCGTCGGGCGAGGATTCTGGCTCGGCGACGCCTTCGCCTCGGGTGGGTCCAGCGGCTACGACCACAAGGCGATGGGCATCACAGCCCGCGGGGCTTGGGAGTCGGTCAAGCGGCACTTCGCCGAGCTGGGGCTGGACCCGGCAACCGATGAGTTCACCTGCGTCGGCATCGGCGACATGGCCGGTGACGTGTTCGGTAACGGCATGCTGCTGAGCGACCGGATGCGGCTCGTGGCCGCCTTCAACCACGTGCACATCTTCCTCGACCCGGCTCCGGACCCGGCCGCTTCGTTCGCGGAGCGGCGCCGGCTGTTCGAGCTCCCCGGCTCCACCTGGGCCGACTACGACACGTCCGCGCTGTCCAGGGGCGGCGGCGTGTACCGGCGCGACGCCAAGTCGATCCCGATCGATGCGGGCGTGCGCGTGGCCCTCGGTCTCGCGGACGACGCCAGGCACCTGACCCCGAACGAACTGGTCAGCGCCATCCTCACCGCAAAGGTTGACCTGCTGTTCAACGGCGGGGTCGGGACCTTCGTCAAGGCGGCGGGCGAGAGTCACGCGGAGGCGGGTGACAAGGCCAATGACGGCGTTCGCGTGAACGGGGGTCAGCTCCGGGCCCGCTGCGTCGCAGAGGGCGGGAACCTCGGCTTCACCCAGCTCGGACGGGTCGAGTACGCGAAGGCCGGCGGACGGATGAACACCGACTTCATCGACAACTCCGCGGGCGTCGACACCTCCGACCATGAGGTGAATATCAAGATCCTGCTTGCCCCCGATGTCGCGTCCGGGCGGTTGAGCGGGTCGGGACGCGACGAGCTGCTGGCGTCCATGACGGGCGAGGTCGCCCAGCTGGTACTGGCCCACAACTTCGACCAGAACCTTGCGCTCGCCAACTCGATGTATCGGCGGGTCACGCTCGCCGGCCAGCACGAGGCCTGGATGCGCACGCTGGAGGCGGAGGGCCTGCTCGACCGCCGGCTGGAGTTCCTGCCGTCCAGTGATGAGATGAGCGCCCGGATCGCCGCAGGGGAAGGGCTCACCAGGCCGGAACTCGCCGTGCTGCTGTCGTACACGAAGATCGCCCTGAGCCGGTGGGTGCTGGCGTCCGACCTGCCCGACGATCCCTACCTCGCCGACCGGTTGGTGCAGTACTTCCCGCAGCCGTTGCGAGAGAGCTATGCCGATGCGATGCCGGGCCACCGGCTGGCGCGGCAGATCATCACCACCGTCGCCGTGAACCGTTTCGTCAACAGCCAGGGCATCACGGCCTACCACCGGCTCTCCACGGAGACCGGTGCCGGTGTTGCCGACATCATCCGGGCGCAGCTGGCCTCGCGCGCCATCTTCTCCGTCGGTCTCGACGAGGTACGGCTTCGGCGCCAGCCCGGCCTGAGCGCCGCAGACGCCACCGAGCTGCGGGTCACGCTGCGGCGCATGGTGGAGCGGGCGACGCGCTGGCTCCTGCACCACCAGCGTGGGCCGCTGGACGTCGCCGCTGCCGTCGCCGCCTACGGCCCCGGGGTGGCGTCACTGCGTCCCGATCTGGACACCCTGCTCACGGGTGAGCCGGGACGTACGGCCGCCGAGGGTGCCGGCCGCTGGGAGAGCGCCGGACTGTCCGCTGAGCTGGCGGAGAACATGGCCACGGCAGGCGAGGCACACACGCTGCTGAGTGTCGTGCAGGTGGCGCAACGTCTCCACCTCGACCCACGCAGGGTGGGGGAGGTGCACTACCGGTTGGCCGACGCCCTTGCCATCGACCTGCTCGACGCCGGGGTGGACGTGCTGCCGCGCCAGGTTCGCTGGGACGCGATGGCCCGCGCAGCCCTGCGGGACGAGCTCCTCGCTGCGCATGCCGACCTGACAGCGGAAGTGCTGGCGACCGCCGACCCGGGCGAGGAGCCGGACGCGGTGGTGTCGGCCTGGATCGGCGCCCACCCGACCGTCCCCAACCGGATCGCGACCATCACCCAGTTGGCCGACGGCACCACCGACGTCGCAAGGATGAACGTCGGCCTCAGCCAGGTGCGGGGGATGCTCGGCGCCACCTGATCCCCTGCGTCCCTCCGCGAGTTGTCAGAGTCTCACTGAGCTATGGCGCAGTGAGATTCTGACAAGTCGGGAAGGGGGTGGTGTGGGAGGGGCAGGGCAGGATGGGGGCATGCGCATCGACCTCCACACGCACAGCTCGGTCTCCGACGGCACGGACAGCCCTTCCGAGCTGGTGGCCGCTGCTGCCGCTGCCGGACTGGACGTGGTGGCCCTGTGCGACCACGACACCTTCGACGGGCTCGACGAGGCCGTGGGTGCGGGGCCGGCTGCCGGCGTCCGCGTGCTGCGCGGCCTGGAGATGTCAGCCCAGCACGAGTGGGACTCGGTGCACGTGCTCGGCTACGGCTGCCGGGCGGACGACCCGGCACTCGCCGCTGAGCTGGCACGGGTGCGCGAGGGACGCAACGGCCGGGTCCCGGCGATGTTGGCCAACCTCGCCCGCTACGGCATGCCGATCCCCACGGAGGTGCTGGACCGGCAGGTCGGGGTCAGCCCGTCCGTCGGCCGTCCGCACATCGCGGACGCGATGGTCGAACTCGGCTACGTCGCCGACCGCAGGGAGGCCTTCGACACCTGGCTCGCCGACGACCGTCCGATCTTCGTGGGCCGCTACGCTGCGCCGCTCGGGAGGGCACTGGACCTGATCCAGGGCGCGGGCGGAGTCGCGGTGATCGCCCACCCGTGGGGACGGGGGCAGCGCGAACAGCTACCGCCCCGCCTGCTGGCCGACGTGGCAGAATCCGGACGGCTGGACGGCGTCGAAGTGGACCACCAGGACCACGACGAGGCGACCCGGGCCGAGCTGCGGGCGCTCGCCGGGCGGCTGGGGCTCCTGGCCACCGGCTCCTCGGACTACCACGGACTGGGGAAGCTCAACCACGGATTGGGCTGCAACACCACCAGTGACGAGGTGTTCGCGGAGATCGAGGCCCGGGTGACCCAACGCGGCGGTCGGCTCACCGGGACGGGTGTCGCAGCGGTGTAAAGTCTCCCTTCGGCTCCCCAACGATCACGAAGGCAGTGCACCCATGACCGACCAGTCCCTCGACGCCGGGGAACAGCTAGCAGCCTCCACTTCCGAGGCATCGCTGCGGCGGACGGAGGCACGGAGCGCCGAGATCGAAGCGCAGATCGCGAAGGACCCGACCGGCTTCCGCGTGATGACCGGCGACCGGCCCACGGGCAACCTGCACCTCGGCCACTACTTCGGCTCCCTTGCGAACCGGGTGCGCATCCAGGACGCGGGTGTCGACACCTTCATCCTGATCGCCGACTATCAGGTGATCACCGATCGCGACGGCACCGGCCCGATCCAGGAGCGGGTGCTCAGCATGCTGGCCGACTACCTCGCCATCGGCATCGACCCGGCGAAGTCCACCATCTACGCGCACTCGGCCGTTCCTGCGCTGAACCAGCTGCTGCTGCCCTTCCTCTCTTTGGTGACCGACGCGGAGCTGCGCCGTAACCCCACCGTGAAGGCGGAGCTGGAGGCCACCGGCGACCGGCCGATGTCCGGACTGCTGCTCACCTACCCGGTGCACCAGGCCGCGGACATCCTGTTCTGCAAGGCCAACCTGGTTCCGGTCGGCAAGGATCAGCTGCCGCACCTGGAGCAGACCCGCGTCGTCGCCCGCCGCTTCGACGAGCGCTACGGCCGCGTCGACCCCGCCCGTCCGATCTTCCCGCAGGCGGAGGCCCTGCTGAGCAAGGCGTCGACGGTGCTGGGCCTGGACGGGACGAAGATGAGCAAGACCAAGGGCAATGTCATCGAGATCGGGATGGACGCCGACACCACCGCTCGCCTGGTCAAGAAGGCCGTCACCGACTCCGACCGTTTCATCACCTACGATCCGGCGAACCGCCCCGAGGTGTCGAACCTGGTCATGCTGGTGTCGCTGTGCACCGGCCAGAACCCGGTCGCCATCGCGGCCGGGCTCGGCGATGCCGGCGGCGGTGGCCTCAAGAAGCTGGTCACGGAAGCCGTCAACGAGTTCTTCGCACCCATTCGCGCGCGCCGCGTCGAGCTGGCATCCGATCCGGGCTACCTGATGAGCGTGCTGCGCACGGGCAACGCCCATGCCAACGAGGTTGGTGACGCAACCCTGGCCGAGGTCAGGGCTGCCATGAACATGACGTACTGAACCAGAGGAACCGTCCCCGTGGTTCACCCTGGCTGAACCACGGGGACGGTTCCTTCGGTTCAGCCCCGTACGGAGTTGGACCAACCTCCTCGTCACCAACCGGTCGCGGCTACCGTTGCGCTCAGGACGGCCGATGGGGGAGTCATGTCGACGATGGTTGAGGACAGGACCTGGCGCGCGCTGGTCACCGAGTTGAAGGCCTGGGCGATCTTCGTGCCGTCCCTTGTCGCGTTCTGCGCGTTCGCAGCCCTGGCGATCGGCGCGCCCATCAGCCCGATCCTGAGGATTGTCGACCCACCGTGGGACGCGATCTTCACGGTGTTCTTCTGGTTCGGACTGCTGCTGTTCGCTGTCGTCCGCTACGCCGGACGGCGGCCCTCCACCGGCTAGGAACGACGAAGGGCCCGGGCTGATGCCCGGACCCGATGTCACTGCTGGTGGCTACTCCGCCGAGGGAGCGGCTGCGGTGTCGCGGTTGCCGCCATTGCTGCGGCGACGACGGCGACGCGACTTGCCTGCGGTCTGGTCACCGGTCGGGACAATCTCGGCCTCGGGGCTGTCCGGGCCCGAGCCGACGGCGGCGAGGGCGATGTCGGTGGCCGCTGCACCCTCCAGCGGCTGCCCGTTGCGCAGGCGGCGACGCGACCGGTCACTGGCCGGACGATCAGCCTTGCGGTCGTGGTGCCCGTCCTTGTGGTGGCCGTCCTTGTGGTGCCCGTCCTTGTGGGAGTCCTTGTAGTCGGGACGCTCACGGGGCGGACGCGGGGCCGCGTCCTTCAGCCGGCCCTTGATGCCCTCGGGGATCTGGAGGTCGGAGAACAGCTTCGGGGTGTTGGAGTAGGTCTCCTCGATCTCGGGGATGCCGAGGTCGAGAGCCTTGTTGATGACCCGCCAGCGGGTGACGTCGGCCCAGTCGACCAGGGTGACGGCAATTCCCTTGGCCCCGGCGCGACCGGTGCGGCCGATCCGGTGCACATAGGTCATCTCGGAATCGGGGCATTCGTAGTTGATCACGTGGCTGACTTCGGTGATGTCGATGCCACGGGCCGCGACGTCGGTCGCGACCAGCACGTCGACCTTGCCGTCGCGGAACTTCTTCAGCGCCTTCTCACGGGCCACCTGATTCAGGTCGCCGTGGATCGAGGTGGCCGAGAAGCCACGGTCCTCGAGCTCGTCGGCCAACCGCTGTGCAGCCCGCTTGGTGCGGGTGAAGATCATCGTCCGGGTGCACACCGGCGACTGCAGCAGGCGCCCGACGATCTCGGGCTTGTCCAGGTCGTGGGCCTGGTAGACGAACTGCTCGGTGTCGGGGACGGTGAGCTGCGCGTCGTGGGTCTCGGCGCGCACGTTCACCGGCTGGTTCAGGTGCATGCGGGAGAGCGCGACGATCGCTGCGGGCATCGTCGCCGAGAACAGCAGGGTCTGGCGCGTCTTGGGCGTCTTGGAGATCAGGCGCTCCACGTCGGGCAGGAACCCGAGGTCGAGCATCTCGTCTGCCTCGTCCAGCACGAGCACCTTCACCTTGGACAGGTCGAGGGAGCGGCGGTTGGCGAGGTCGAGCAGGCGACCCGGGGTGCCGACGACAACGTCGACGCCGTCGGTGAGGGTCTCGAGCTGGGTCTCGTAGCCGACGCCGCCGTAGACGGTGAGGATGCGGGCCTTGCGGACGGAGGAGGCCACGTCGAGGTCACGGGTGACCTGCAGGGCCAGTTCGCGCGTCGGGGCCATCACCAGTGCCTGCGGGAGGCCCTGGAAGGGCATGTCGGCGTAGCCCTCGTCGGTCGGGACGAGGATCCGCTGCAGCAGCGAGATGCCGAACGCGAGGGTCTTGCCGGTGCCGGTGCGGGCCTGCCCGATCATGTCGGTGCCGCCGATGGCGATCGGAATGGACAGGCTCTGGATCGGGAACGGGTGCTCGATGCCGATCGTGGCCAGCGCCTCGACGATCTCGGGAATGACACCGAGGTCCTCGAAGGTGAGGTCCGGGATGGCGGCGGGCATGGTCTCGGGGAGTGATTCGGTCAGGGTCTTGCCTTATCTGTCACTGGGCCGCTTGGGCGCAGTAGTTCTGGACCGCCGGCGGCATAGTCTCGGCCGCTCCAGGCAGGCACACACGTTGATGTGCGGCGCGCTCAGTCTAGCGTGCTGCCGGTTGGAGGCGCGCAGGGGCTGGTCCCGGCCGCGTCGGACGCGGTGGGTGAACCCTCAGAAAGGTCAGAGCGAGCCGAAGCCGACCGGACGAACCTTGTCCTGGCCGAGGTCGATGTAGGCGATCTTCGTGGCCGGCACGAGAACCTTGCGGCCCTTCTCGTCGGTGAGGGCAACCACGCCGTCGTCGGCGAGCGCCTTGCGCAGGCTCGCCTCGATGTCGGCAGCGGTCGACTCGGTCTCCACCGTGAGCTCGCGGGCCACGTGCTGAATGCCGATCTTGATCTCCACCGTTTTTCCTCCTAGCTGGATTGCGTGGCCAATCTACCTGCGGCCAGGCTGCAAACCGGTCCGCGTACGCGCAGAGCGCAATGCCACTCTCCGACTTGTCAGAATCTCACTGACCTGTGGCTCAGTGAGATTCTGACAAGTCGGGGAGGCGGGGCCTGCTCAGGCGAACGCGACCTTCTCGTCCTCTGTCGCCTTGCGTACGACGATCCGGGTCCAGGCGCCGACGTAGATTCGCTGGCCGGGGTTGAGTTCCACGCGTCCCTGCGGGATCGGCATGGCGGGCAGCGGTCCGGCGGCCGCGCCGACGAAGGTGCCGTTGGCCGAATCGAGGTCCTCGATCCACCAGCGGTTACCGTCGGTGCTGAGCATGGCGTGTCGGCGGCTGCAGCCGGTGTCGAGCTCGCAGTCGATGTCGGGGAAGATGCCCCGGCTGTGCGAGACCCGACCGATGAGGTTGTTCTCCTTCACCAGCGGTGCGATGTCGGGCAGGGACGGCGACGGCATCGGGTCGGACGAACCCTGCGCTGCATACCAGTCGGGGTCGATCCACAACTCCGCCACCCACTCGACCACCGGACGCGGCGGTGCGACGGGCTCGGGGAGCGTGGCGGCCTCGGGTGGGGTGGCTGTGCCTGACCCCTCGCTGGACGACCCTTCGTCAGGCGCAGGGATCGTTGTGGCGGGCTCAGGGATCGTCGTGCCGGCATCAGGGGCCGCATGCTCGGGGGGAGCGGCGAGGGCGGCCAGGGCCTCCGGCTCGGCAGCCATCGGGGCAACAGCTGCCACCTCTGGAAGGGTGCCGGTCGTGAAGTCGTAGCCACACGCCTCACAGAACAGGGCGTCGGCGACGTTGGGGGTCTGGCAGTGCGGGCAGATCACAGGAAGCGCGGCCGACGGGGCCTCGACGGGAGCCACCTCCACGGCCGACACCGGCGACTGGGCCTGCACCGGGAGCCCACAGGTGTCGCAGAAATCGTGCGCACTGGTCTCGTGTCCGGCCGGACAGATTGCCATGTCAGCCCCTGATTCGCGTGGTTTTCGTCGATGCCGTGTCCAGTGCCATTTCGTCCACCTTGTCCACGGCCTTCTTCAGTCGAACCGTACCTGTACGGGCGTCGGTGATGTCGACGACCTTCCGCAATTTGGTTGTGGCCTCGGTGTTGCCGCTCTCCGTCGCCAGCTGGACCGCCCTCCCCAGCTTGGTGGTCGCGGTGGCCTCATCGCCGGCGGACTTGGCAGCAAGGCCCTCCTGGATCACCTGCGCCAGTTCGGCCTGCCCGGTGTAGTGGGCGACCTCGGGATTGATCTGCGCCGTCAGGTTCGTGTCGGCCGACCACCTCGCCTTCACAAGGCCCTGCGTGAGCAGGTCGGCGCCGACGGCCAGCTGCACGCGCGCGGCCAGCTGCTCCTGGCCGACGGTCTTGGCCGCCAGCCGGATGGCGACGTGGTAGTCGCGCTCCTCATCGCCCCACGAGCCGGTGGGGTAGCTCATCGTGAGCTGGTTCACCGGCGTGCCGCGGTGGGTGAGGTCCTCCACGGTGGGGGAGACCTGGCGGATGAACAGGACCTGCGCGCCCTGCGGGATCCAGACGCGCAGGTCCGCGCTCGCCACACCGCGTGCCATCGAGTTCCGCATCAGTTCCTCGAACACCGCGCCGAGCCGGTTCGGGTCGCCGATGATGTCGACGCTGCCGAGCATCGCCTGGGCGATCTTGCGGATCTCCGCCACCTTCCAGTCGACGCCGACACCGCGGGCGTCCACCTGGAAATCACCGGCGCAGTTGGCGATCGCCTGGTCGAGCTGGGTCTGGGTCTCGTTGTGGTTCTCGCCGTCGGTGAGCAGGATGACGTGCTTCTGGGCGAGGATGCCGATCGAGCCGAACAGCGCCTTGCACAGGTTGAGCCACGTGCCCATCGCCGTGCCACCCTCGGCACGGAAGTAGCTGATCTGCTGGCGGGCCTCGGCGCGGGTGCGGGCGTCCATGCGCACCATGCCGGCCCCGGTCTGCACCATCGGGTAGGCGAGGTAGGCCTTGTGGTTGCCGGCGACGACGGCGAAGTACGTGCCGTCGAGGATGTTGTCCAGGGCGATCATGGCTGCCTGCTTGGCGGCGTTCATGTTCGCGACGCCCATCGAGCCGGAGGTGTCCACGACGACGATCTCGCCCGCGTCCCCGCTCCCGGTCCGGCCGGCGGCTCCGGCACCGGTGCAACGGATCGTCACGATCGCATTGACGTCGGTACCGCCGTCCGGCAGGAACTCGTTCTGGTAGACGGCGGAGGTGAACTCAGCCATGCTCTGCAGACTCCTTCTCTTGGTCGCTGGGGGTCGCCCCTAGAGTAGGCGCTCCCGCCGGGACGCGGGCGAGCGCCACCGTCACGTTGTCCTTGCCGCCCTGGGTGTTGGCCCAGACCACCAGGCGTCCGGCGATCTCCACCGGATCGCTGGAGACCGCTGCGGCCGCGTCCACCTGGGCTGCGAGCTCCTCCGGGCTCGAGGCGTAGTTCCACAGGCCGTCGGAGCACACCACCAGCCAGCCGGGTTCGTTCACCGTCTGGTGTCCTGTCCGGGGGACGGTGTCGATCGCGTCGCGGCCCAGCCACTTGGTGATGGCGTGCCCGCGGGGAAGCGACTCGGCCTCCGCCCGCGGCATGCCTTCGGCGATGAACGCCTGTGCCATCGAGTCGTCGAGGGTCAGCAACAGCTTCTCCGTCGGGGTGAGCAGGTACACGCGCGAGTCGCCGAGGTTGGCGAAGTGCACCCGGTCGTTCAGCACGACAGCCGCGGCGAACGTCGCAGAAGCAGCGTTGGTCGAGTCGGGCGCGGTGTGGGCGATCACCGCCTTGTTGGCCTCATCCGTCGCCGTGACGAGGGCGGACGCGACTGCGGTTTCCTCGCTGTCGTCACCGCCGACGCCGTCCGAGCCAAGGGCGGCGAGCACGTCGCGGGCCCGCTCCGCACCGGCGAGCGCTGCGACGTCGGAGTCGATGCTGCTCGACACCCCGTCACAGACCACGAGGACGGCGCGATCGCCCTGCGCCCACAACGCCATGGCGTCCTCGTTGCGCGAGTGCTGCACGCCGCGGTCGCAGACCCCACCGACCCACGGCGCTGGTGCCGAGGTGAAGTGGTCGCGCGCGCTCGGAGCCTTGGCGCCGCAGGTCTGGCAGTAGCCGTCGGCGCCGACGCTGCCGCCGCACACCGGGCAGTCGGACAGCGCGCTGGCGCGCTCGCCCAGACGCCTGGTCTGGGTGGAGGAGTCGCCGGAGGACGCGGACCGCGGTGCTGCCGGAGCCGTGGGCACCAGCGGGTTGCCGCAGGCCTCGCAGAACAACGCGGCCGGGTCGATCGGACGGCCGCAGGACGGGCACGTCGGCTGCGCTGCAGCAGGCGGAACGGGAGCTCCCGGCTGCGCGGGATCAGGCTCTGCAGGCGTCGAGCCCGACCACAGTGGCCATTCCGTACTCACAGCAGGCTCCAGGGACGCAGCGTGTTGGCCAGGTCGACGTAGCCGGCCCGCACGGCCGCGTCGTCGGTGAGGCGGCCGAGTTCGAGGTAGGAGGCCACCAGCAGGTCGCGCAGCATCGACTCGGTCATCGTCTGCCCGGACAGCTTCACGCTCCCCTTGGCGGCCATCGCCATCGCCCGCCGGTACAGGATCACCCGGTACTCCGCCTCGAGTTCCGGCTCCAGTTGTGCCTGCCCGAGGGCCTTGAAGGCCTCCGTCATCCCGTCGGGGGTGACGGCGAGGCTCACCAGGTGGCGTGCCCGCAGCCGCTGCGACTCGGGGTAGCCGCGCGAGGTGTTCGGCACGAGTTCGAGGGCTGCGAGCGACCCGGGAAGGTCGTTGCGCGCGGCGCGCACCCGAGCGAGGCCGAACGCTGCCGGCGTGACGTAGGAGGCGTCGGTGGATGCGCAGGTGCGGTAGAGGCTCTCCGCGATGTCCAGCTCGCCGCCGAGCTCGCAGGCGAGCGCGAGTGCGAGCTTCGGGGCCAGCTCCCCGGGCACCTGGCCGTAGACCGCGTTGAACGAGCTCTGCGCGGTGGCGAAGTCCCTGCCCTGCAACGCGTTCATCCCGGCGAGCCAGACCGCCCGCCACTCCCACGGGTCGTTGAGCAACAGCTGGCGGACGCAGTCATCGGCGAGCTTGCGGTTGTTGGCCTCCAGCGCGGCGTCCCCGCGCGCCAGCAGCACCTCGGCCGACATCCCCGGTGGTGCATCGAGGGCCGCAAGGCGCTGGACCGGGTCGACGACGCTGACGCGGGCCAGCCAGCCGGCCTGGGGGTCGGAGGGATCCATCCGCAATCGGGGAAGCTGCCGGGTGCCGTAGCGTTCGGTGGCCACCGTCGGTGCTTCGAAGAGGGCTGACGACGCAGCTGTCGTCGCCACACCAGCCGTCGCGGTCGCCACCACCTCGCGGAGCACGCCCAGCATCTGCAGCCGCAGTTCCTCCGCGGACGTGAAGCGGTCGTTCGGGTCCGTGGCGCAGGCCTTCAGCAGCAACCGGTACAGCGAGTCGTGCGCTGCGAGGGCGGGGATGTCCTCTGCGGGTGGGATCCGGAACTCGTACTCCGACTGGTACCCGGGCACCTCAGCGCACAGCACCAGCAGGGTGCGTCCGACGGTGAAGATGTCGGACGCGATGGACGGCCCGAGCGTCGCCACCTCGGGCGCCTGGTAGCCGACGGTGCCGTAGATCGCGGAGTCCTCGTCGCCGATGTGGCGGACGCCGCCGAGGTCGATCAGCTTCAGGGCGTCTCCCACCTGGATCACGTTGTCCGGCTTGAAGTCGCAGTACAGCAGGCCGAGCTCGTGCAGGTAGCCCAGCGCCGGCAGGATCTCGATCAGGAACGCGAGCGCCTGTTCGACGGGCAAGGGGTCCGCAACACCCTTGTTGGTGGTCATGCGTTGCTTCAACAGTTGTTTCAGCGAGCGGCCGCCGACGTACTCCATGACGATGTAGCCGGCGTCGTCGTGGGTGACGAAGTTGTAGATCTCGACGATCAGCGGGTGCTCCACGCGGGCGAGGAACCGCTGCTCGCCGATGGTGGCGGCGAGCGCGTCGGCGTCCCCGGTGTTGAGCAGGCCCTTCAGCACCACCCACCGGCCCGAGACGTTGCGGTCCTTCGCAAGGTAGACCCAGCCCATGCCACCGTGGGCGAGCGCGCCGACGACCTCGTACTGGCCGGCCACAACGTCGCCGGGCTGCAGCTTCACCGTGAACGAGTACAGCGAGCCGCAGGCCGGGCAGAAGCCCTCCGAGCGGGCGGCGACGTTCTCTGCTCCCTGACCGACCTTCGCACCGCAACGGGGGCAGACGCGGGCGTCCAGCGGCACCTCCGGGTTGGCGAGGACGGCCTTCGACGGGTCGATCTGCGGCGCCGGGGGCACCCGGGTGAGGCCTGCACCGATCCGTGCGGTGGTGAGCCGCTCCGTGCTGCTGTGCCGGGTGGGCCGACCCCCGAAGGACGCTGCGCGGGCCGACCCGAGGGCCGTCGAGCCAAGGTGCACGGAGGTGCGGGTCCGGGACGTCGCAGGCGCGGAAGCGGGGGTCGCGACGATGTTGCTGACGTCGGGAGAGCCGCAGACATCGCAATAGCCGTCGACGATGCGCCCGCCGCAACCGGGCTGGCGGCAGGGTCCGCTGGAGCGGGTGGATGGGCGGATGCCCGGCTGGGCCCTTCCGACGGGGGACTCCGCGGGGCCCGGCATGCCGCAGACGTCGCAGTAGCCGTCGATGATCGTGCCGGTGCAGCCCGGCTGGCGGCACTTCATCGCTGCCTCCGGGCGAGGAAGTCGAGCTGGGCAGCGTAGGCCTGCAACAGCTGGTGCACCACGGGCAACACCACCGGTGATTCGGCCAATCGGCGTCCCACGAGGTCGGACAGCTCGACGAGGGCGGGTTCGCCGGCCTGGCCAAGACCGGCGGCCTTCGCCTGCAGCGCAGAACTCAGGGAGACTGCGGCATCCCGTTCGCCGAGGCTCGCCGTCAGGTTGGCCTGCGCCTTGTTCAGCTGCCCTGCGACCATGCCCAGCCCGTCGACGAAGCCCACGAGGGCTGTGCGTGTGTTGGGCACCGGCCCAAGGCCCGCCACGCTGGGCAGTGCGCCGCCCGGTGTCGGCCAGACAGCGGTGGCAGCCTGGGCAGCCAGCGTGCGGACGGCCTGCTCGCGGGCCATGACCTCAGCCAGCTGCTCCCTGGCACGCACGAGCAGGTCGCGGGCCTCCCTGCGCTTCGCGGCGCCGACGATCAGGTCCCGTTCCAGCCTGGCAGCGTCGATCTCCAGCGCGCCGAGCATGCCGCCGATGTCGCCGCCGCGCTGGCGCTTGTCGACGAGGTCCTCTGTGCGGGCAGCGAGGGTGGCGAGCTTCGCTGACGCAGCGGGCGCGAGGGTGGGCGGCTCCAGTTTCACCTGGTCGCGGATGCGTTCCAGCTGGGCCCGCAGGTCACGCAGCCGGATCTGTTGCTGCTCGGCCGTGGGGTCGGTGTTGAGCCGGGTGCGCAGCTGGGCGACCAGCGCATCGCACAGCCGTCCGGCTTCGGGCAGCGACACCGACATCGACTGCAGCTGGGCGAGCCCTGCATTGGCCGTGTCGAGCCGTCCCCAGATCAGGGCGGAGAGCCGTTCGCGTTCCTGCTGCCCGACCCGGCCGGAGTCCCAGGTGGACAGCAGCAGGTTCTGGCGGGTCTTCGCCGCCTGCCACAGCGCGAGGGCAAGGGCCATGTCGGAGGTGAGTTCCGCCTGCCGGCCGGACTCGATGATCTGGGCGTCGAGCGCGTCGAGTTCTGCGCGGCGTTCACCCAGCCAGGCGTCGAGCCGACCGAGGTAGGACATCAGCTGCTGCGGTGTCGCCGCGACGCCCAGCTGGCCGGGGGCTGCGGGTGCGCTCGTCGTCATCGGTACTCCACCAGTCGCTGGGCCAGTCCGACGACGGCGAGACCTGCGCCGACGAGGGTGGCAAGGATCACTGCCGCAAGCTGCCACGGCAGGCCGGAGCGCACCTCGTCCGCTGCGGCGGCCGCAGCTGTGGTCGCCTGTGCGCGATCTTCGGAAATGGTCTGGGCGAAGGCGCTGGACGTCACCATGACACCGGTCTTCTCGCCGGTGAGCGCCAGCTTGTCTGCCCCTGCCCAGTCGGCCTTGGCCATCAGCGCTGCAAGAGCTGATGCGGCCTTGCGATAGTCGGTGAGGTCGCTCCTGGCTGCGCTGGTGTCCGCGGCCTTCTCTGCTGCGTCGATGGCTGCGGTGAGGGCCTTCGCCCGGGCGTCCGGCCAGTTGCGGGCCAGCAGGGACTCGGCCTGGATGCGGCGTGCCGTGTCGACCTGGCTGGTCGCTGTGTTGAGGCCGGTCACGCGGGTGAACTGCGCCCCGCGGCTCTGGGCTGTCGCCACGGCCGTGCCCTGCTGGGCGGCCAATGTCACCCAGCTGATCACGAGGACGCCGACGATGGCGCCGACCAGCCCGAGGTTCAGCACCCTGCGGCTCCGCTGGGCCACCACCCAGCTGACCCAGATCAGGAAGGCCGCTGCTGCGAGGCCGAGCACGGGCATGACGAACATCAACCCGGTCGACTGCGCGGAGGCCTCTGCCGCGAGCGACGCCTGCAGTGCAGCGAGGTCGGGAAGGACGTGTGTGTCGAGTTGCTTGCCGGCCTTGGCGAGGAGGTCCCTGCTCGTGGTGGTGTCGCGGCCGTCCGCTGCCCGGAGGGCTGCACCGTAGGCGCTCACCTCGCTGCTCAGTTCTGCGAGGGCCTTGGCGTCCTGTGGACGGGCGGTGGCTGCATCGATGAGCAGTGCTGACGCCTCGCCCACCTTGGTCACGGCGTCGGCTGCCGGGTTCGACGTGACGCCGGGGACCTTCAGGGCTCCTTCCGCCGCGAGCGTCGCTGCGGTGACCAGTCGGGTCTGCACCTCGCCGAGCCGTGCTGACTGGGCCGCGACCTGGGGCGCGGAGTCCAGGTCGGTGCGCAACTGGGTGATCAGCAGCGTCCCGACACCGCCCAGCACGAGCAGGACGAGCGCTGCGACGACCTGCAGTTGGCGCAGGAGTTGGGGCGTTCGGCTCGGTGGCGGCGGGGAGAACTCCGGCTGCCCGGCAGGAGTCGCCGTGGGGGCCGGCAGGTTGCCTCCTGCCACGGGCACCCCGGCTGCGAACCCTGCCGTCGAGACCTTGGTGGGTGCTGTCATGCCTGTTCCTGTGGCGCTGCCGGGAACTCGACCGGCGCGATGGACGCCGCGGAGTCCGGCGGCTGGAGCTGGCCCTCTGCAACGATCGGTGCGGGCGGGGCGGCCGGTTCGACCAGGTCCTCGGGAAGAAGTGTCCTCAATTGCTCGAGCGTCGGCTCCGTCACGTCACGCAAGCGCCACGCGTGGCGTCCGATCGCCGCCTCAAGCAGGTTGCGAGCGAACCGGCCGTTGCCGAAGGTCTCGTCGCGCGACTGCGGTGCGAGCAGTGCACTGAACTCGTCGAGAACGCCATCGCCGAGGTCGTAGTCGGACTTGGCAGCCATCTGGGTGAAGATGTTGCGCAGCTCCTCGTCGGTGTAGTCGTCGAACGTGATCGTGGTGCGGAAGCGGCTGGCGAGGCCGGGGTTGTTGGAGATGAAGATCTCCATCGGCACCGGGTACCCGGCGACGATCACCACGAGGTCGTCGCGGTGGTCCTCCATCTCCTTGACAAGGGTGTTGATCGCCTCCTCGCCGTACTGGTCCCCGTTGAGGCTGTAGGCCTCGTCGATGAACAGAACGCCGCCGTAGGCCTTCGCCGTGACCTCCGCCGTCTTGATCGCGGTCTGGCCGAGGTAGCCGGCCACAAGTTCCGACCGGTCGACCTCGACCAGCTGGCCCTTGGTGAGCAGCCCGATCGCCTTGTAGATGCCGGCGACGAGGCGGGCGACGGTGGTCTTGCCGGTGCCGGGGTTGCCGGTGAAGATCAGGTGCCGGGTGATGGTGGGGCTCTTCAGGCCGGCCTTGGTGCGCAAGCCGTCCACCCGCAGGATGGCGGTTTGGCGCCGGATCTCGCTCTTCACCGTCGCGAGGCCGATGAGCTCGTCGAGCTCCGCCAGCCACTCCTCGACGGTCTTCTCCGGTTCTGCAGGCTCGGGCTCGGGTTCAGGCGCGGCGGGAGCAGGCTCGGCGGCTGCTGTGGCCGAGCCGGGTGCGCCACCGTCGGCGGCCCTTCGTGACGCCGGTTCGTTCCTCACCGGCTCCTCAGGGACCGTTGTGGGGGTCGGGAAGGAGATGCCGCCCAGGCCGGGGAAGGCGCCGGCGGAATGCGGGTCGAGCCGGCCCACGTCGAGCAGTCGTTCGGTGTTGCTGGCCGACAGCCGTGACAGCACGTCGGAGAGGATCGCCGGCGCCTGACGGACGAACTCGCGCTGCGCAGCCTCGTCGGCCGAGACGTGTTGTGCCGGACGTCCATGTGTGGTGCTCGGAAGCTGGGCTGCTGCGGCGAGGCTGGCAGCGCCGAGGGACGATGGTCCGGGCTCACCAAGGTCAGCTGCCGCATGGCACAGGTCGGCGAGCGCCTTCTGGTAGCCGGCAGACGCCTTGCTCGCAGAGGCTGCGGCCTGGCTGGCCAGCGGTGTTGCGGAAGCCCGGTAGCGGCGTCCGCGGACGGCCGCATCCATGAAAGTCGCTGCGGAGGTCTCCACGCCGACCTCGCGGCACCAGTCGACGAATGCGCCGCGGTTCGACTCGGCGACAGCAGCGGAGAGCACCAGGCCCTCCTCCGCTGCTGCTGCCCGGTCAAGACCGGCGGCGGTGGCGGCAGCGTCGAGCGCTGCAAGGGCCTTGCCCAGCTTCATCGTGCTCATGCCTGTCCCAGGTTCAGTTCGGGGGCCTGTGTGTGGCCGAAGCGCTCCTGCAGGAACCGGCCGTGGCTGATCAGTGCTGCGGCGTCCGTGGTGTTGGCCGCGTCGTAGATGGCGTCCATCGTCGTCGCGAGCAGGTCGAGCTGGTCGATCAGCAGCAGCAGCGAGGTCTTGCCGTTCTCCACCGGACGCGAATCGGCCCAGTCCCGCGGCAGCCGCAGGTAGGCACCGATCGCCTCGGGCAGGTAGTCGGTCGCCGTCGCCACCACAGAGTAGGCGTCGTAGCTGCCCAGGCCGAGGATCGCGAGGCGCGGCAGGGTCTGCCGCACGGCGTTGGTGACGCGGAGCGCACGGGCGCGCACCACCGCCGGAACCGCCGGGTCGTTCACCAGCGCGTCGACGCCGGCGAGGGAGGCGTTGATGTCCTGCTCCGTGGGCGCGCTCGCGACGTCGTCCGCACCCACGTCTGCGGGTGCGGACGTCTCGTCACGTCCGAGCAATCGGTCCCAGAAGCCCATCCCTGCCCTAGCGGTCGATGCTGATCGTGGGCAGCGTTGCCGCCCGTGAGTCCTGTTGCGAGACCCGCTCCAGGTACGACTTGCTCTTCGCGACCTCTGTCTCCAGGGTGCCGATGGTCGCAGCCATCGAATCCAGCGCCTTCAGCTTGAACTGGTCGATGGAATCCATGGTCTGGTAGATGTTCGCGAACGCTGCCTGCAGCTGCTCCAGCCCGATGGTCGACGAAGCCGCCTGCTCCTGGATCGCTGCCGAGTTCTCCTTCAGCATCTCCGACGTGCGCTGGATCATGGCGGACGTGGTGGTGTTCAGTGCGGTGATCTGGTCGAGCACCAGCTTCTGGTTGCCGAGAGCCTGGGCCACGATGACGGCCGTGCGAAGTGCAGAGATCGTCGTGGTGGAAGCCCGGTCGACGCCCTTGATGAGCTCGACGTTGTTCTTGATGATGATGTCGATCGCAAGGTAGCTCTGGATGGAGACCGCGAGCTGGGTGAGCAGGTCCTGGTGCTTCTGCCGCACGTAGAACAGCACATCCTGGTTGAGCGCCCTGGCCTTGTCGGGGTCGGACAGCTCGTACTCCGCGATCTGGGCCGCGAGCCTCGCGTCCAGCCGTTCGGCGATGTAGACGTACTGGTTCAGCCGCCCCATCACCGTCCACAGGTTCTGCTTCTCCATGTTGAGGGCGACATTGTCCTTGGTCAGCTCGTCCTGGCCGGAGCGCAAAGCGTGCAGGATGCCGTTGAGGTGCTGCTGCGAGCTCTGGTACTTGCGGAAGTAGTCCTGGACCGGCTTGCCGACACCGAGGCGCGCGAAGAAGCCCTTGCTGCCGCGTGCGCCGGCCGGGTCGAGGTCCTCGACGGTGCGGCGGAGTTCGAGCAGGGTCTTGCCAACTTTCGACGTGTCGGCGAGCCCGCCGGCCTCGATGGCGCGGACCGGCGTCTGCAGCAGGCGGTTGGACGTCTCCGCCGCCTTGCGGATGTCGGCATCACCCATGCTGCGCACGGCGTCGGCCTGTGCGGAGAAGGTGGGGGAGTTCTCCTCTGCGGAGCTCAGCGCCGTGAGGAAGTCGTTGACCTTCGCGTCCAGCACCGGAACCTGGGTCGCCTCCACCTGCGGGGCCATCGATCCGGCCTGTGTCGTGGTGACCGTCGCCGGCGGTGCGGGCGCGGTGAGGCTCAGCATGTCGGGCGGCGCCAGCTGGACGGCCTGTCCCTGGCTGGACGGCTGCGCGGGTGTGCTCATCGGATGACCTCTCGAACTTGGGCGTTGGCCCCCAATCTAGCCGCACGGACCCACGGTCGCGCCCGTTGCCGGGAGGGTTTGACGTGCTCTTCCGGGGTGGGCCGGGGGCAACCCCGAGGGAGCCGTCCACACCGGCGTGCGCACCACCCATGCCGTGCCGCCTGCAGTCGTGCCGGAACGGGTTTCAGGCGTCGCCGACGCCGACTGCCTCCGCCTCGAGCCGGACGTCGACGAGGCGATCGTCGTCGATCGCCCGCAGCCGTCCGCCGGCAGTGAGTAGTACGAGGAGGGCGAGCCCCACAGCGCCGGCGCCGACGAAGAACGGCAGCCGGATGGAGCGCTCACCCAGCGTCCCGGCGAGCCAGGGCGCGATGGCGCCGCCCCCGAAGCGGACGAAGCTGTAGGCGGCCGAGGCGACGCTGCGTTCCACCGGCGCGATCCTCATCACGGTCTCGGTGATCAGGGTGTTGTTGATGCCGATGAAGGCCCCGGCCAGCACCACCCCGGCGATCAGCACCGGCTTGCGGTCGGCCCAGGTCCCCATGGCGAACAGGATCGCCGCGAAGCCGACGAGGGCGATGCCGATACCGGGCATCGTCCCGAACCTGCGCTGCAGCCACGGCGCGACGAACACCGACGTCACGGCGAGGAGGACACCCCACCCGAAGAAGATGAGTCCGATCTGCCCGGCGCCGAGGCCGAGGGGGAAGGGCGTGTACGCGAGGAGGGTGAAGAAGCCGAAGTTGTACAGCGCTGCCGTGATGGCGACCGTGAGGAGCCCCCGGTCGCCAAGGGCGCGCAGGGGAGCGGAAAGCCGCGTGGGCGCCCCGGACGGTGGCGTCGCGGGGAGGGTGGTCATGACGGCGACGAACGCCAGCGCCATCAGGACGGCGACGCCGAAGAAGGGCCACCGCCAGCCGATGCTGCCCAGCCAGCCGCCGACGAGCGGACCGGTGGCGATGCCGACCCCAAGGGCGGCCTCGTAGAGGATGATCGCCTGGGCGACCGAGCCCGATGCCGCATTGACGATCGTGGCGAGGGCCGTCGCGATGAACAGGGCGTTGCCGAGCCCCCATAGCGCGCGGAACCCCACGATGCCGGCGATGCTGTCCTGGCTGCCGGCCAGGGCTGAGCCGGCGATGATCAGGACGAGCCCGATCAGCAGGGTGCGTTTGGCTCCGATGCGGGTACTGAGCCAGCCGGTGCCGAGCATCGCGACGCCCATGACCGCCATGTAGCTGGTGAAGAGCAGGGAGACCTGTGCAGGGCCGGCGCCGAGTTCCTCTGCGATGGGCTTGAGGATGGGGTCAACCAGGCCGATCCCCATGAAGGAGATCACGCAGGCGAACGCCACGGACCAGACGGTCCGGGACTGTCGAAGCATGGTGGACGAGCCTTTCATCGCGTGGTGGCGGTGGTGGCGGTGGTGGCAGCGAGGGGCGGCCGCGGTGCCGATGCATCGAGCAGTTCTGCGATCACCTGAACGGCCGCCCGGACGCGGGGCAGCGCTGCCGGATCGCTGCGCTCGAGTTCGTCGAGGACGGGCTGGAGGACCGCCGCCCGGGCGCGGCGCACGTTCGTGAGCGCACCCCGCCCGGCGGGCGTGAGCGAGACGACGCTGGCGCGCGCATCGGCGGGGTCGCCCTTGCGCTGTACCCATCCCGCGGCCTCGAGTCGCTGGACGCAGCTGGTGAGGGTCGGCTGGCTGGTGTGGTCAGCGCGTGCAAGGTCGCCGATGCGGGCAGGGCCGAGTTCTTCGAGCAGCGAGAGCAGCCGGGCCTGGGCGAACGGCACCTCGAGATCGGCGTGCCGGGTGGCCCACCGGTTGAGCCGGGCGGCGTTGCGGAGCAGGTCATCGCCGAGCTGGAGGGTCGCGTTCATCGGGCCCAAACTAGATAGCAAGGCTATGCAAATCCAGCCGACGGGAAGCTGCTCCCGCTCGGGCGGTGTCCGGATTGCTTAGCTGTTCATGAACCGCAGGAACCGTCCCGACGGTTCAGGGCGCGTGAACCGTGGGGACGGTTCCGGCGGTTCAGGATGACGCCTGCCGGGCGTCGACCGGACGGATGTCGGCAGCGGATGGTTGCATAGGGGTGTGAACAGCCTGCCGACCCTGTATCCCGACCAGGCGGCAGTGTTGGCGAGCTGGGACGCTCCGCTCCTCGTACTGGGCGGGCCGGGTACGGGGAAGACCACACTGCTCGCGCACGCCGCTGTGGCCCGCAGCCTGTCCGGCGACCCTGCGCCGCTGGTGCTCGCGGCGAGCCGCACGGCTGCCAGCGCGCTCCGCAACACCATCTCCGCCGGACTCGGCGACGGGGCGTGGCAGCCGGTGGTCACGACGGCGCACGCCTTGTGCCGCACGATCTGGCAGCGCTTCGCGGGGCGGCCGGACCTGCGACTGCTGGCAGCTCCCGAGCAGGAGTACCGGGTGCGCGAGCTCCTGGCCGTCTCCGGAGCCACCCACTGGCCGGCCGAACTCCGGCCGGCGCTCGGGACCCGCGGGTTCGCAGCCCAGGTGCGCGCGGCCATCGCCAGGGCCCGGCAGCTGGGCCTCGAGCCGGAGGACCTGGCGGCTTTCGGGCTTGAGGCCGAGCGTCCGGAATGGGCGGCGCTGGGCAGCTTCTTCGCCGAGTACCTCGACGTGCTCGACGCCGAGGGGGTGCTCGACTACGCAGAGCTCGTGCATCGGGTGCGGCTCCTGCTCACCGAACCGGACATCGCCGGAGTGCTCGCCGCGGAGATCGGCGCGGTGCTGATCGACGACTACACCGAGCTCGACCCGGCCCAGATCGCGCTGCTGGCCACCCTCGCGGGTTCGGCCTCTGTACTGGCCGTCGCCGACCCCGACAGCATCAGCTCGACCTTCCGCGGTGCCCACCCGCGCGCCGTGGCCGACTTCGAGCGCTTCTTCGGCCGCCCGGACGCCGCCGTGCGGCGGGCGGAGCTGACCACCGGTCACCGCGGGGGGCCAGTGATCGTCGACGCCCTCGCCGGAGTGCGGTCCCGCCTGCCCCGTCCGGCGGGCGCTGGGCGGTCCGACGTCGTCCCCGCCGTCGCTGAACCGGGGGAGGTGGAAGTGTTCGCCTGCTCGGGAGAGGCGGACCAGGCCGAGACCATCACGGCGGAGATCCGGCGTGCGCGGCTGAGTGCGGGCATCCATTACGGGGACATGGCTGTGCTGGTGCGCTCCGGACGGCGGCAGCTCGGGCCGATCATCCGCTCGCTCGCCGCCGCGGGTATCCCGGTGGAGGTCGCAGGCGACGAGATTCCGCTGGCGCAGGCGCCGTCCGTGCGTCCGCTGCTGCTCGCCCTGGAAGTGACCGCTGCCGGCCGGGTGGAGCCGGACGAGGCCATCCGGTTGCTGACCTCTCCGCTGGGCGGTTTCGATGCGCTGGGCCTGCGTCGGCTCGCCCGGGAGTGGCGCGCGGGGCGGGCCACCTCGCCGACCGGGCTGCCCGAACAGCTCGCCGCGGCGATCAACGACCCGGCCTGGCTGGATGAGGGCGACCCGAGCCCCGTCACGGAGCGGCTGCGCCGCCTGCTCGACGTGTTGGCAGCAGCTGCCCGCCGGGTGCGGGCCGGCGATCCCGTCGATGTGGTGGCGTGGGCCCTGTGGCAGGGCACGGAGTGGCCGCGACAGCTGGCACGGGAGTCGCTGGCGGGCGGTGCCCTCGGCAGTCGTGCCGATGCCGACCTCGACGCCCTGTGCGCCCTGTTCGAGAGTGCTGCCGAAGCCGACCGGCGCGGTGGCGTGGCCGGCGTCCGCGCCTTCCTCGCGGAGCTCGCCGGCCAGCAGATCCCCGCCGACAGAGAGCGGGAGTCGCGGCTGCGTGGACGTGGCGTCCAGGTGCTCACCGCCCACCGGGCACGGGGACGTGAATGGGACCTGGTCGTCGTTGCCGGCGTGCAGGAGGGTGTGTGGCCGGTCGGACGGCGGGTCAGCACCGTACTCGAGGCGGCTGCGCTCACCGCCGACGGGCTCACCGGTCGCACCGACCACCGTGACCTCCTGGCCGCGGAGCGTCGGCTGTTCCACCTCGCCTGCTCGCGGGCACGGCGCAGGCTGGTCGTCACCGCAGCCGCAGGCACGGAGGGGGAGGCCGACTCGCCGTCCCGGTTCCTCGCGGAACTCGGGGTGCCGGTGTCTGCGCCCGACCGGCACCGGCAGCCGCTGACCCTCGCAGCCATGGCTGCGGAGCTGCGTCGCTACGCCACCGCGCCCGGGGCGCCGCCGGAGCTGCGTGCGGCTGCAGCCGTCGAGCTCGCGCGCCTCGCGGACGCGACCGACGACAGTGGAAGGCGCCTCGCGCCATCCGCCGACCCGTCCACCTGGTGGGGGGTGCGGGAACTGACCAGCCTGCCGGAACAGCTCGCTCCGGGCCGCTCGGTGCGGCTCAGCCCGAGCCAGGTCACCGGCATCCTCACCTGCCCCCGGCGCTACTTCCTGGCCCGCGAGGCCCGCGGCGAGGGAGAGCAGGGGCTCGCTGCGGCGCTGGGGTCGCTCATCCACCTGCTGGTGCAACAGGCCGTCACCGAGGGTTGGGGGCTGCCCGAGCTTCGCCAGCGGCTGGACCAGGTCTGGCACCGGCTGAAGTTCGAGGCTGCCTGGCTTTCGGCGACCGAACGCGTCGAGGTCGAACTGGGCCTTGCCCGGTTTCTTGCCTGGCGGGAAGCCACCTCTGCGGAGCTGGTGGGGGTCGAGGTGCCGTTCACCCTCGAGCTCGCCGTCGACGACCTCACCGTCAGTCTCGACGGCAAGGTGGACTGGCTCGAACGCACGTCCGGGGGGCTGCGCGTCGTCGACTTCAAGACCTCCCGCACGGCGCCGACGCGCGCGGCGATCGCCGGTATGGAGCAGCTCGGCATCTACCAGCTGGCCGTCGCGTCCGGCGGGTTCTCCGGGCTCGGAGCCGATAGGGGCACCGCCGGCGCCGCCGCTGTCTACCTGCGGCTCGCCGGACGGCCCGAGGACCTGCCCAAGGAATTCGACCAGGCCTCGCTCACCTCGACGCCGTACCTGTACGCCGACGCGGACGAGGAGCGATACCCCACGTGGGTGCACCAGCGGGTGGCACTTGCCGCCGGCGTCGTTGCAGAGGGCAGCTACCCGGCCACGCCGGGGCCGCACTGCCGCACGTGCCCGTTCGCCAACAGCTGTCCCGCGTCCGGCCGGGGTGGGCAGGTGCTGCGATGAGGCTCACGGAACCGGCACAGCTCAGCCGCGTCCTCGACATCGACTTCTCCGAGCAGCAGCTGGCGGCGATCACAGCTCCGCTCGAACCGGCGGTGATCATCGCCGGCGCCGGGTCCGGCAAGACCACGGTGATGGCAGCGCGCGTGGTGTGGCTCGTGGGGTCCGGCCTGGTGGTGCCCGAACAGGTGCTCGGGCTCACCTTCACCCGCAAGGCCGCGGGCGAACTGGGCAGCCGCGTACGGCAGGCGCTGCACCGCGCCGGGGTGCTCTCCGCCGACTCCGAGGCCGGCGAGGAGCTGATCCTCACCTATGACGCGTTCGCCGGACGGCTGGTCTCCGAGCACGGGCTGCGGCTGGGGATCGAGGGTGACTCCCGGCTGATCACCGGCGCCGCCCGGTTCCGGCTCGCTGCCCGGGTCGTCGCCGACACCCCCGGCCTGCAGTACCTGTCACGGCTGCGGCCGGCCGCAGTGACGCAGCGGCTCCTCGAACTCTCCGGTGAACTCCGTTCCCACCTCGTCGACCCGCTGGCGCTTGCGGATCAGGCCGAGGCCTTCGACGCTGAGCTCAGTGCTGCGCCCCGCAACCCGCGGGGACAGGTCTACTCGGCGTTGCAGACCGCCCGGGCAGCTGCGTCCGAGCGGCTCGAGCTCGCCACCCTCGTCGTCCGCTACGAGGAGCTGAAGACCGACCTCGGCTATGTCGAGTTCGCCGACCAGATGGCCGCGGCCGCCCGGCTGGCGACGGAGGTGTCCGCCGTCCCGGCAGCCCTGCGGTCGGAGTTCGCCGTTGTGCTGCTGGACGAGTACCAGGACACATCCGCCGCGCAGGCGACCTTGCTGCGCGGGCTGTTCTCCGGCGCGGGGGCCGGGTCGGGTCGAGGGCATCCGGTGACGGCTGTCGGTGACCCGTGCCAGGCCATCTACGGCTGGCGCGGGGCTGCCGCCAGCAACATCCTCGACTTCTCCCACCACTTCCCGAACTCCGACGGGACGCCGGCCACCGGCTATGCCCTGACGGTCAACCGGCGGAGCGGGCAGCGGGTGCTCGACGCGGCCAACGACCTGGCCGGACCGGTGCGCGGCGAGCCGGCGCTGGTCGCACACGGCCTCGACCTCGACCTGGTCGCCCCGCCGGGGACACCCCCGGGACGGGTGGAGGCCGCCAGTCACGCCACCTGGCCGGACGAAGTGGCGTCCATCGCCGACCGGACGGCGGAGTTGCACGCCACCGGTGGGGTCACCGAATGGTCCGACATCGCCGTCCTCGCGCGACGCAACAGCCAGGTCGCCGACGTGTACGCCGAACTGGTGGCGCGGGACATCCCGGCGGAGATCGTCGGCCTCGGCGGCCTGCTGGAGCTGCCCGCCATCGCCGACGTGGTCGCGACCCTCACCCTGCTGGACGACGCGACGGCGAATCCCTCGGTGCTCCGGCTGCTGACGTCACCGCGGTGGGCGATCGGCATCCCCGACCTGGCGCTGCTCGGGCGAAGGGCACGCGAGCTCTCCGCTGCCCGACGTCCCGAAGGAGCCGGGGCGCAGAGCGACCTCGAAGCGGTGCTCTCCGGCTCGGATCCCGCCTTCGTGCCCAGCCTTCTCGAGGCCGTCGCCGAACCGGGCACCCTTTCCTACTCCGGTGACGCGCGGCGCCGGTTCACCGCTTTCGCCGGCGAGCTGGGCCTGCTGCGCCGCCACGCCGGCGATGCGGTCACCGAACTGGTGCAGCGGGTGATCTCGGTCCTCGGCCTCGCCGTGGAACTCGAGGCGGTCGGCGCCGGGGGGAGCGCGCCACTTGCCACGTTCGTGCAGGCGGTGGCCGACTACACCGACATCGACGCGGACGCCTCCCTTGCCGGCCTGCTCGCCTACCTCGAGGCCGAACGGGACTACGGCACCGGCCTGGAGCAGGCTGTGGTGTCTGCAGCGGACTCGGTGAAGGTGCTCACCGTCCACAAGGCCAAGGGGCTGGAGTGGGACGTGGTGTTCGTTCCCGGTCTCGCCGCCGACGTCTTCCCGACCGACCGTGTCACCGGGAACTGGTTGCGCAACGCCTCGTCGTTGCCGTACCCGTTGCGCGGTGACGCCTCGGCCCTGCCACAGCTGGGACGGGTCGACAACGGTGAGCTGGCGGCCTTCGCTGCTGCGCTCACCGAGCAGCAACGCCTCAGCGAGGACCGGCTGGCGTACGTCGCGGTGACCCGGGCGAGGCAGTTGCTGCTGGTGAGCACCCACACGTGGGGCGCGGGCCTGGCCAAGCCCCGCGACCCGTCGGACTACTTCGTCACCGTTGTCGCGCACGCCCAGCGGGTGACCGAGGCCGGCGACGTCCCGGACACCAACCCGCTGCTCGGCGAGGCCGCGACCACGTCCTGGCCGGCCGTCGGTGACACGGTGGCGTGGACCGTGCGTCGCGAGGCCGCAGCACTTGTGCGTGACGCCCGCGCTGCTGCCGGGGACGGTGGCTACCCGGACGTTGCCGGGCTCAACCTTGACCAGACCGATCTCGTCGAGCACTGGCGTGCACTCTCGTCGGGGCTGATCGCTGCCGAACGGGAGACGGTTCGCGAACGCAGCGCCGGTCGGCTGCCCGACTACCTGTCCGTGACTGGTCTCGGCCGGCTGGCGAAGGACCCCGCCGGCTTTGCAGCGGAGCTGCGGCGCCCGATGCCGCGGCTGGTCAGCGAGGCGCAGCGATGGGGAATCGGCTTCCACCAGTGGCTGGAGGACCGGTTCCGGGGCCAGTCGCCGCTGCTGGACGGCGTCGACGGTGAGGTGGCCGGTGTCGACTTCGCCGAGTTGCGGGCAGGTTTCGAGGCCGGGCCCTACGCGAATGCCGTGCCGGTCGCCGTGGAGACCCCGTTCACGCTCGTGCTGGCTGGACGCCTGGTGCGCGGGCGGATCGATGCCGTGTTCACGGCCGCCGACGGTCGGGCACAGGTGGTCGACTGGAAGACCGGTGACGCCCGCAGGGCCGATCCGCTGCAGCTGGCCTGCTACCGGTTGGCGTGGGCCGAGCTCAACGGGCTGGACGTGGCCGAGGTGGACGCCGTCTTCTACGATCTGCGGGCAGCGGAAGTCGTGCGTCCTGCTTTCCTTCCTGACAGGGCAGGGCTGGAGGTGCTACTGGCTGCGGTGCCCGGCTCGGTTAGCCTTGCGCAGTGATCGACTGGCGGAACGGGAGCGGCCTGGATCGGGTCGAGGAACTGCGCACCGACCCTGACTGGGTGCTGGCTGCCTGGGCGGACCCGGACGCCGTCGTGTTGCGGGTCGGTGACGCGAGTGTGGAGGCGGGTGAGGACGGTCTGCTCCTCACTCGTCGCGCCGAGGTCGACTTCGATCCCGAGCAGCACTACCTCCTCGGCCGCATCGACGGACGGCCGTGGTTCGCGACCCGCGTGGACGAGGAGGAGGAGCTGACCGGGCTCCGTGCGGTGATGGACAGCCTGCCTGCCGCCGGGCTCGAAGCGGCATTCACGGCCGTCGGGCTCGCCACCTGGCACGCCGTCAGCCGGTTCTGCCCGCGCTGTGGCGCTGAGACCCGGGCCGTCCACGGCGGGCAGTCACGTAGGTGCACGGCCTGCGGGCTCGAGCTGTACCCGCGCACCGATCCTGCCGTGATCGTCGCCATCGTCGATCCCGGCAACCGGTTGCTGCTGGGCCGGCAGCCGAGCTGGCCGTCGGGGAGGTACTCGGTGTTCGCCGGCTTCGTCGAGGTGGGGGAGTCGCTCGAGCAGACCGTGCACCGGGAGATGGCAGAGGAAGTCGGCCTGGAACTGACCGGGGTCACCTACCTCGGCTCGCAGCCCTGGCCCTTCCCGCGGTCGCTCATGGTGGGATTCCTCGCGCATGCCACGAGCGACGAGCCCGTGCCAGCAGTCGGCGAGATCGAAGTCGCCCGCTGGTTCACCCGCGACCAGCTGGTCGCTGCGATGGCCGGAGGGGAAGTGGTCCTTCCGCCGCACACCTCGATCGCCAGAAGAATGATCGAGTCGTGGCTCGACGGGAGCCTTGCCGGATAGCCGTTCGGGGTCAGCCCGGCAGCCGGTAGACCGACACGTGCGAGGTCGAGGCCTCGGTGAACGGGCTGCCGTGCCAGTCCGCCCAGCGCGATTCCAGCACGAAGCCGGCCAGTCGTCCCATCAGGTCCAGCTCGGAGGGCCAGATGTAGCGATGCGGCGAGCGCCCCAGGTGGGCGTCGTGGCCCTCGCCGAAGCGGAAGTGGTACGAGATCAGGTGCTGGCGCAGGGTGTCCATGGTGTCAACGAGAATGTAGCCGTCCTCGACCACCTCCACGGCGGCGGGCACCCCGGGCGGCATCCTGCGGAGGTCGGGTACCCACAACTCGATGACGAACCGACCACCCGGGCGAAGGTGCGCGGCGGCATTGCGGAAGCACTCCACCTGGGCGTCCTGGGTGAGCAGGTTGCCGATGGTGTTGAAGACGAGGTAGACGAGCGAGAAGTCGCCATCGACCTGGGTCGTTGCCATGTCGCCCCTGGTGACGGGCAGCTGGTCGGGGGCCGCCTTCTCCCGCAGCCGCCGGATCATCGGACCCGAGTACTCGATACCGGTGACCGGGACACCGCGCGCGATCAGCGGAATCGCGATGCGACCGGTCCCGACGGCGAACTCCAGCGCGGATCCTCCGTTCGCCAACGCAGCCAGCCGCTCCACTGCCGGTCCGACGACCTCAGGAGCGTCCGCACCCTCGCCGGGCGTGTCGTAGGAGTGGGCAGCCTCGTCATCCCAGAGGTCGTCCTGGGACAGGGCCGCGAGCCGGGTGAAGTCGTTCTGCATGCAGCCCATTCTTCGTCGCCGGTCACCGTGATTTCGACTTGGCCACGGGTGGGTGTATTAGGTATTGGTGAACGCTGAACAGACCGACCTCAGCCACCTCGTCGACACCTTCGCAGCCGAGTGGCTCCGGCTTCCCGACCCCGAGCTCGCTGCGCGGCTGGTGGCCGACCCGATCCTGATCCTCGGCCCGGACGGCACGATGCCGGTGCCCCGCACGGCGTTCCTCGCCGCCATCACCGCCAGATCCGCTGCGGTCGCCGAAGCGCCGGGCTCCACAACCACCCTCGTCGGCACGGCCACGCAGGCGCTCGGTGACCGGTTGGTGCTGGCCACCATCAGCTGGGCGTTCGGGCGGGGCGGCAGCACGACCACGCTCGTCAGTGACTTCCTGCTGGAACGCGAACCCACAGGCGGTGTGCGCTGCGTCGCCTACCTGCCGCGCACCAACGTCCTCAACCACCTGGAGTGACGATCGCAGCGGTTCAGCGCTCGTGAGCTAACCCAGCAGTCCGAGGTCACGAGCGACGGCGACCGTCTCGACGCGGTTGGCCGTGCCCAGCTTCGTTGCGATCGAATGCGCATGCGTCTTGACCGTGCCCACGCTGAGGAACAGGTCGGTCGCGATCTGCGTGTTGGACCGTCCGGTCGCGATCAGCCTCAGCACCTCGAGCTCGCGTGCGCTCAGGCTCGTCCCGTTGGCAAGGGCGAAGGAACCGGAGGTTCGTGCGTTCAACGCTTCCCGGGCCTCCGTGATCGTGGCCAGGTCTCCGGCAGCCCTCGCCCGGGCGAGCGCTGTTTCGGCAACCTCGGCTGCCTCCGGGCGTCCCTGGTCGAGCAGGGCCCTCGCCCGCGCCAGAAGGACACGGGCGTCGGCCGGCGTGCCCCGTTCGCCGTAGTCCACACACAGCTTCAGCGCCGCTTCGGGACGGTCGCGACGGAGTTCGATCCTGGCGAGGTTCGCCGTCATCTCCGCCACGGCGAGCCAGTTGCCTGCTGACCGCAGCAGGGGCAGCGCCTCGCCGTAGGCCTGAGCGGCGCGCTGGGGGTCACCCGCTTCCCACAAGGCGTGGCCGAGCACGGTCAACGCGTCGCCCTGGTGGACGAGGGCGTGCGCCGGGGTCGCACCTGCGGGTGGACCCCCGTCGACGGCTGCCTGCGCAAGGGCGATCGCCTCGCAGTAGCGGCCTGCATGGGTCGCGGCCATCGCGCGGATCATCAGCGACATCCCGGGCAGGATCGCGGCAAGGGTCTCGGCGCCGGGCTGCACACTGCTCGCCGCCTCGCGCGCGAGGTCGAGCCACGACCCGGGATCCTCGAACGGACCGCTCAGGACGCAGGCCCACGCCTGCAGGAGGCACACCCCGAGATCGGACTGGGCAGCGTCGGCCGGCAGTCGCGCGAGAGACGCCCGGACCGCCGGGACCTCGCCGGTGTGCAGCATGCGGCTGCCCGCGCGCCAGATCAGGTCCCTGACGGAACCGAAGTCGTCGACCTGCACTGCATGCTCCAGGGACTCAACGGGCAGCGACTGTTCCCAGAACCATTCGGCGGCCGACCGGTGTACCGGACCTGCGGGCGCCCGATGGCGGATCCGCAGCAAGCCGGCGAACAGCCGGTGGTACCGATACCAGCGTCGTTCCTCGTCCAGTGGCACCAGCAGCAGGTTCTCCCGCTCCAGGCGCCGCAGCATCGCGGCACCACCGACAGAGCCGGTCACCGCGTCGCAGAGGCAGCCACAGAGGCGCTCGAGATGACAGGTCTGCTCCAGGAAGGCGACCTGATCCGCATCGAGCCTGTCGAGGACCTCCTCGGTCACGTAGTCGAGGATGAGCCGGTGGTCGGCACCGATGGCCATCGCTCGCGCGGGCGCATCGGGTCGTCCGGAAAGGCTCAACGCGGCGAGTTGCAGCACCGCGGGCCATCCCTCCGTGCTGTCGGTCAGTGCGCGGACGGCATCGACGGGCAATGCGAGCGACATCCGCTGCCGGAGGAAGGCGTCCGCCTCGGGGACGGTGAACCGCAACTGTTCTGCGCGGACATCAACGAGGTCACCGGCGGCGCGCACGCGTGACAGGCGCAGCGGTGGATCCTCACGCGTCACGATCACCATCGCATGACCGCTGGGGAGCCGGGGGATCAGGGCGTCGATGATCGCCAACACGCCCTGGTCATGGATCAGGTGGAGGTCGTCCAGCACAAGGACCTTCGGCGTGCCGGGCTCCTCCAGCAATCCCGCCAGCCCGTCCGCGATCTCGATGGGATCACCGAGAACCGGCCGCACCAGTCCGGCGGTGTCCCCGGGAACTCCATCGATCGCGGCGATCAGGTAGGGCACGAAACGGCCGGGATCGTTGTCGGCCTCATCCAGCGACAACCACGCCGAGGGCGTGCCGGTGCTGTGCAGCCAGTCGACCACTGCACTGGTCTTCCCGAAGCCGGGAGGAGCAGACAGCACGCACACGCGTGCCGTTGGCGGAGAGAGGATTTCGACCAGGCGGGGACGCGAAACCAGGCCGCGTCCCACCTTTGGGATCGACAGCTTGCTTCGCAGCAGATTCATCAGACTCCCGGCCCGCCGTCCCTGTGGCCAGCAAGGAAAATGCTAGTCCGGCCACAGTTCCACCCACAGTCGAATCACAGAACTGGGATCAGGAACGACGGCGCGGTCCACCCGCGCCGGTAGGGGAACCAGACTCACACCCGGAGCCTCGGAACGGTTGCACGATGGAGTGGTGCGGCCTCGTCGGCGTCAAGGTCGAGGATCGTTGCCAGTTCATCAGCCATCGCCGAGTTCAGCCCGCGCAGAAGTTCAACGATCCGCGCATCGTCCCACCGCATCGCTGCGATCTCGTCGCTGCCCTCCAGCATGGGGACGGTCAGCCGGTTCCGGACCAGCTCGTAACCGCGGAACGCATGCGCGCGGCCATCGAGGTCGCCGAGAACTGCCCGAGCCAGCAGTTCCGCGTCCCGGAGCGCGTCGGTCAGCCCGTGCGCACTGATCGGGTCCTTCCACGATCCGGCGTCACCCACCAACGCCCAGCCCGGTCCCCACGGCCGCAGCAGCCGGCCGGGTTCGCCGGTGAACGTGCGGACGGGCGAGGCGAGGGTTGCCGCGCGCAGGCGCCGCCCCATCCCCGACGATGCCTGCGCGACGACGTCCTGCAGCACCGCGGAACCCCCTCGGCCGATACGTGACGGCGTGTGGCCGGCGAACACACACGTGAGGTGGTCGTTGGTCGGTATGAATCCGGCGGTGCCTTCGGGGCGATAGGCCCACTCGTAGCCATTGGCCGACAACCCGCGGAAGTACCCGTAAGTGAATGCACTCGTGTGGTGGACCCGGTGGGTGGTCGCCGCACCCACCAGCCGCGCGATCGTTGAGTGGCGACCGTCTGCCCCGATGACGAGCCGGGCACCGATGGGGTGGTGTACGCCCTGGGCGTCTCTCACCACAACCCCGGCAGCGCGGCCCTGGTCGTCACTGACCGCCACCACACGCCGACCGAAGCGGACATCCACACCGGCGGCCGCTGCCGCTGAGACAAGGACGGGATCGAGCACCGTCCTGCGCGGGGCATACAGTGCGTCCACGCCGGCGGACGACTTGATGGCGACGTCGATGTCGGAGTCGGTGTAGTGGAAGCTGGTCCCGGTGATGGGGGGCGTGCCGGCAGCGACGATCCGCTCGAGGAGCCCCCAGCGCTGAAGTTGCAGCACCCCACCGCGCATCAGCGCGTGGGTCGACAGGGTGTCGGCGCCGGGCCGTTCCCGGTCGAGAAGCATCACGGACAAGCCCGCTCGAGCCAGCAGCATCGCGGTCGCGGCTCCCGCGACTCGTGCGCCGACCACGACCACGTCGGTCTGGTTGTGCATGTTCTCGTCCCCCTGGAGATGTCCCACGCTGGTCGCGGGCAGCAGTGCGGTCAGGCCGCGTCGACCTCGATCGACACCGGCACCCCGTTGGTGAGCATGTCGAAGACCGCTGAGCGCGCCGTTGACTGCTCCAGCACGCGCCGCAAGGCATCGGGATCGTCACCGCGCAGCCGGAACGACACCCGGATCTGCTGGAAGCCGTTGCGTACTCCGGGGTCGAGACCGAGCAGGCCCATCAGGTCGATGTCTCCCTCGACGGTCGAGCTCACCTCGTCGAGCTGCACCCCCCGGGCTGCGGCGATGTTGGCGATTCCGGCCGTCATGCAGGCGGCGAGGGCGTGCAGGACGAACTCGACCGGGGTCGATCCGCGGTCGTTGCCGGTGAGGATCGCCGGGTGGTCGGCGTCGTAGGTCCTGGGCTCGACGTGCGCGAGCTCCTGCATGGCACCGTGGAATCCGTGGATCGTGGATCGGCTGTTCGTCCCGCTCACCCAGGTGTTGGTTGCGCGGAACCCGAACTTGGCGATCTCGGGATTCGACTTGACCGCATCGAGCGTCGCGAAGAGGGTCTCGACGTCGACACCGTTGAGGCCGGGGTGGTCGGTGATGGTCATTGCTGTACCTCCTGTGAAGGGTGTGACCTGTGAAGGGTTGTGACGTTGCGACAACTCTTCCCCCCGCTGGAGGGATGGCACATCCGCGCCCACCACGGGTCTTCAGCTCCGTGGAAACCACGGAGGTGCCGCCGGTCAGGACCTGAGGAACCGTTCGACCTCGTCGAGGAACTGGGCGAACGCGATGTCGCGCTGCAGCAGGATGTGGTTGCGGCTGTTCAGGGCGACGAAGCGCGCGCCCGGGATCAGCCCGGCCAGCCGCCGCCCCTGCTCGAACGGCACGCCGCGGTCGCCGGTGGCATGCAGCACGAGGGTAGGCACTTCCACCCGACGCGCGAGCTCTGTGGCGTCGAGGTCGTGAAAGGCGGATTCGAGGAGGGGTGCGTTCTGCGGTGTGGTCGTGGCACGCAACTGCTCGTTGAACCAGGTGATTTCCTCCGGCCCGGCATCGGGGACGAACTGCCGGGCGAAGGTTTCACGAAAGCGCTCGTTGTCCGCTCGCCAGGCGACCTTGGCCAGGGCCACCTGCAGGGTTGCCTCATCCTCCTGCACCGGATCGCCACGGCGTCGCATCCCGCACGCGTACGTGCCGTACAGCACCAGATGGGAGACACGCTCCGGGTAACGGGCGCTGAAGCCGAACGCGACCGGCCCGCCCTGCGAGATGCCGAGCAGGGCAACCGGGTCGCTTCCCAGTGAATCCACGACCGCACGCAGGTCCTCGATCCACAGGTCAAGGCTGGTGAGGTCGGCGCCTGCCAACTCCCGGTCGGACAGCCCGCACCCGCGAGGGTCGTAGCGCACGTAGCGGTGACGCTGGCTCAGTTCCCGGACCCAAGGTCCCCAGATGGGGCTGCTGACCGTGTCCTTGTCCACCTGAGTGAGCCAGGTCGCTGCCTTGACCAACGTCGGGCCAGTGCCGGACTCCGCAACAGCCAGTGAGCTGCCGCCACCCACGTCGACGAACCGGATGGTCGATTCCGGCACGGTGCCCGGCAGCGCAGCCGCCGGACCTGCGTCGGAACGCAGTGCACGCCGGTCAGGGGCGCCGAGCTTGCGCAGGAGGGAGGAGACATGCGTCTCCACGGTGCGGACCGAGACCACCAGATGGGCGGCGATCTCAGCGTTCGACCACCTCTGCCGCACCAGTTCGAGGACCGCCCGCTCCCGGGCGGTCAATGCGGCATCCGGCGACACAGCCATGCATCGAGTCTGCCACTCCCGGTCCTACAGCCGGTCGCGCAGCCCGGACGCCCGCCGCGCCTTCTGGCGAACGGCCCTGCGCAGCGACTCCTCCGAGCCGATGAGGGTGACCTCGGACTTCGCGCGGGTGATGGCGGTGTACAGCAACTCCTGGGTCAGCAGCGGTGAGTCGGGCGACGGCAGCACGACGGTCACCCGGTCGAACTGGCTGCCCTGGGCCTTGTGCACCGTCATCGCGTGGATGGTCTGCACGCCCTCCAGCAGGAACGGGGACACCGTGTGCACTCTGCGACCCCGCGAGAAGTGCGCGCGGAGCAGGCCGTCGTGGTTGACGACCACTCCGGTGTCACCGTTGTAGAGCCCGAGGTCGGGGGAGTTCTGGGTCACCAGCAGGGGCCGGCCGGCATACCAGGTCTGGGTGACGTCGAACCCGTCCAGCTCTGCAGCCAGCCATTCCTCGACCTGGCGCGACCACAGGGTCACCCCGTACGGCCCGCGCCGGTGGGCACACAGCAGGCGATGCTCCTCGAGGTGCGCCAGTGCATCGTCCACGCGGCCCTCGCGGGCAGCGGTGACCATTGCCACCCCGTCAGTGGTGGCGCGGGCACGCAGGTCGGTCGCCTCCGCCGTTGCTGCGAACCGGACTCCGGGGGCCCCCGCTGTCGCGAGGGCGACCGCAGCGTCATCGTCGCCGGACAGCACCGCCGCCGCCAGTTCCGCGATCGAGCGGACCGAGCGGTAGTTGTGGCGCAACCGGACCACCGGCCCGGACGGCGGGAGTCCGAGTTCAGCGAGCGCAGGGGCGAGCGACGTGGCGGCTGCGGTCTCGGCATCGACGATGTCGGCCAGTACGGCGCCCGCCTCCACCGGAGCGAGCTGGTCGGGATCGCCGACCAGCACCAGCCGGGCCTGGGGCCGCAGGGCCTCCAAAAGCCGCGCCATCAGCGTCACGTTCACCATGGACGCCTCGTCGACCACCACGACGTCGTGCGGCAACGGATTGGAATGGGAGTGCACGAAGCGGTTGCGGGAATCGGGTACCCACCCCAGGAGGCGGTGGATCGTGGTGGCCTGCAACTCCTCGAGCGCACCGGCGATATCGGGCGGCAGCTCGGTCACGGCATCGGCGAGCGCCTCCTGCATGCGCACGGCGGCCTTCCCCGTTGGTGCGGCGAGGGCAACCAGGGGCGGCGTCGGCAGCGTCCGCCACAGCACGCCGAGCAGTCGGGCGAGGGTGTGGGTCTTGCCGGTGCCCGGCCCCCCGGCGACGACGGTCACCCCGGTGAGCGCCGGCACGACCGCAGCCGTCGCCTGGTCGAGGTCCGGGTCGTCGCCCAGCAATTCGGCTCGCGCTGCGGCGAGGGCAGCGGCGGGCACCGGGGCCGGCGGACGACCGAAGCGTGCCACGAGTTCGGTGGCAACAACCGACTCCTCCTGCCAGTACCGCTCCAGGTACAACCGCTGGCCCACGAGGCGGAGCGGGCGATCGCCACCGCCGTCGGCACCGACGGTGACCAGCGGGCTGGCGATGATCGCTGTCAGCCACGCGTCGGCCTCCGGCAGCATCTCCGACGGGATGCCGACGCTCTCCTCGTCGGTGTCGAACCGCACCTCGTCGATCGCCGACAGTTCGAGGCAGGTCGACCCGGCACGGAGGGCCCGGACGGCCATCGCCAGCGCCAGCAGGACACGCTGGTCGGCTTCACCGAAGAGGTGCGACACCTTCTGGGCGACGTGCACATCACCCCAGGACAGGGCACCGGTGGCATGCACGTCGAGGAGCAGGCCGGGGGTGAGGCTCGTGGCGAGGTCGCTCATCGCGGCCTCCGATCGGCGAGCAGGTCCGACAGTTCCGTCACGAGGCCGGCGGGCGGGAACCAGCTGAACACGCCCTTGCCGTCGACCGACGCCGGGCCGCCCATGCCGCGCACGAACAGGTAGCCGACGCCACCGAGGTGCCGCTCCGCGTCGTAGTCGGGAAGCCGCGCGGCGAGGAACCGGTGGAGGGCGACGCAGTAGAGGATCGCCTGCAACGGATAGTGCGTCCGCATCATCTCAGCCACCATGGCCGGCTCATCGTAGTGGTCGAGGGTGAGTTCGGCCGGGCCGAGGCGATTGGTCTTGTAGTCGACGACGACGAACCGTGGACCGTCTGCCGAATGGATGCGCAGCACCGAGTCGATGCTGCCGGTGAGGAAGCCGCGCAGGGCCTGACCGGCCAACTGTGGCTGGGCGAGCTCTGCAGGGTAGGCGGCCAGCGGGTCGTCCGCGGGCAGCCAGCGACCCAGCAGGTCGGCCACGGCTGCGAGGGTGGTCCGCGTGCGGGCGTTGCCGAGCGCGAACTCGAAGTTCAGCTCGCTGAGCCGGTCGGTCACGGGAATGCCGGCAAGAGGAAGCCCGTCGGTGAGCGGCCCGAGCGGGGTCAGAAGGCTGGGCAGCATGCCCACACCGAGGGCCTCCGGCGTCACGCCCTCTACCGGGTACCGCTGGGCAGCGGCGGTGGTGACTTCGAGCAGCCGCTCAACGAGCGCGGGCTCGTCGGAGGCGTCGGGCGCGTACCAGTCGAGGTTCTCCAGCACCTGGTGGACGAGACTGCCGAACGCCGCGCCGCCGGGAAGTTCCGCCATGGGGGAGGCGACTCCCGACGCCCCGGCGACGAGGGGGACGGCAGCTGCCGGCTCGTCCTCGACGACGGACTCCGCCGTCAAGGCGATCGGCGGGCGGGCGTGCACGGCCTCGGTGAGCCCGGAGTAGGAGGTGCGTCGCCACAACTGGTCGACGCCTCGGTCGAACCGCGCGAGGGTGAGCTGCGTGGGACGGTCGGTGTCGGGTGCGAGCCGCGCAGGGGTCACCGGCAGGCAGTTCTCGACGAGGATCCCCGCCGGTGCGAGCCAGTCCAGACCCGCAGGGTGGCCGTCGCCGGGAGGGGTGTCCAGCGGATAGCTCGGCTCCGGGGGGCCGACGCGGTCGCGGCGACGGAACAGCATGCGGTGCAGTGGGGCGGCCTCGGTGTTGGCCCACGTGCGCGCCCACCACATGGTGAGCTGCGACTGGGCGCGGGTGACCGCGACGTACAGGCTGCGCAGCCTGTCCTCTGCCTGCTCGGCAGAGTGCTCGCGCAGCCGTTCTGCGCGGCCGGGGGCGTCGCGTCCGCCAAGGTCGAGCACCCGGCGCCCGCCCTCGTGGAAGGCGAGGCACTTGTCATCGTCGTCGTCGGGCACCCACAGGTCGGCGGCCTCCGGCAGCAGCACGACCGGGAACTGGAGGCCCTTGGCCTTGTGCACGGTCATGATCTGGACCGCATGCCGGTCGGTCTCGAGTCGCCGGATGCGGTCGGAGCCCGCCGACCCGAGGGCCACCGATTCTGCGAGCCAGGCCACCAGCGCCTGTCCGCGCAGCCCGTCGGTGTGCTGGGCGTGCAGGATCTCGGCGAGGTGCCGGTAGTCCGTGAGGTCACGTTCGCCGCGGGGACGGCGAAGGACGCGCTCGGCGAGGCTGCCACCGCCGGAGGTGGCCTCGGCCTGGACAGCGGCGAAGAGGGCCGCAACACCCTGTCCGGCGAGGACCCGCGACCAGCCCTGCAGCAGGCCGGACCAGGCTGTGAGCTGCTCCTCGTCCGCCGTGGCGAGCCCGGTCAGGTCGGCGCCGACGAAATCGGTAACGATCGCTGCCCGCACAGCCGCCCGGCGCGGTTGCTCGAGGGCACGCAGCAGGACCAGCCAGGCCTTGGCGGCCGGGGTGGCGAAGATGGAGTCGGCGCCGGAGAAGGCCACCGGGACGCCTGCGAGTGTCAGTGCGTCGGCGACCTGCCGTCCGCGCTGGTTGGTGCTGACCAGGATCGCGATGTCGCGTGCCTGCAGCGGACGCGGGCCGCCGGAATCGACGACGCGGGCGTCGCTGTTCAGCAGCCCCATCAGTTCTGCGGTCAGGTCCTCGATGATGCGCGTGCGCGCCTCACCTGCCCGCAGCGGCTCGTCGCCGGTGACGCAGCGCAGGCGGACCGGTGCCGCCCACGGCGACCCGTCGGCCGCGATCAGGCGGGATGTCGTGTGGCTGGCGGTGACCGGCGGCACCCCGATGCCGTCGCCGAGGGTCGCGTTGTGGAACAGCGCGTTCACGGCGTGCACGACGCCCGCGTCCGCGCGGTGGTTCTCACCGAGGGAGTACTGCTCGGAGGCTGTCCGGACCGCGTCGGTGTAGGCAACGACGTCGGCGCCACGGAACGCGTAGATGCTCTGCTTGGGGTCGCCGATCAGTACCAGCGGCACCCGGTCGGCGAAGGCGGTGCGCAGGATCTCCCACTGCACCGGGTCCGTGTCCTGGAACTCGTCGACGAGCACCACCTCGCAGCGTCCGCGCATCCGGGCGAGCCGCGCCTCCGCTTCCGGGCCGCGCAACTGGTTGCGCAGCCGGAGCAGCTGGTCGTCGAAGGAGTAGACCCCCAGGCGCCGCTTGCGTGCAGCCAGTTCGTCACGGACGGCAGTGGCGAACTCGAGCCGCTCTGCCAGCCGGCCGCTCAGCCCCTCGGCGGGAACCAGCGGGGCGTCGGGCAGTTCGTCTGCCTCCCGTGCCAGCTTTCGGGCCGTGGTCAGGTCGAACGGCGTCCCCTGGATGTTGCGGGCGTAGCGGGCGAGGTACAGATCCTCGACGACCTGGTCGCGGACGAGGCTGAGGTCTTCGACGAGCGTCGCCTGCGGGTCCGCCTCGGCGAGCACGCCGAGCTCGTTCAGCATCGCCTGGCAGAACTGGTGGATGGTCATGATGCTGGCGGCGTCGAGGGTGGCGATGGCCCGGCGGAGGTTGCCCAGTCGCGCCTGGACCTCTGCTTCTGTGCCGTCCAGCAGCAGGCCGTCGGTCGCGTCCGGCAGGTGCCGCAGCGTTCCGGCGAGGCCCTGGGTGAGGGTTTCCGCCGTGCTGCGCATGCGGTCGCGCACTCGCGAACGCAGCTCCGCTGAGGCGATGCGGCTGAAGCTGATGACTGCCAGCCGGTCGGCCGACACCCGGCCCTCGGCAAGGTAGCGGGTGGCGAGAGCTGCGATCGCGTGGGTCTTGCCGGTTCCCGCACTCGCCTCGAGGACGGCTGTGCCCAGCGGCAGCGGGCCGGAGGGTTCGAAGCGCTTCATGCCGGCACCTCCGCGGCGAGCAGCGGCTGCCAGATGCTCGTGGCGAGGGCGCCGACGAGGGTCCGCTCACGCGGGTCGGCGTCTGCGACGGCGACATCGGTTGCGGGCAGGTGGAGCAGCGCGGGGAAGGTGAAGAAGGTGCGCCAGTAGTCGTCGGACTCCCACTCCCAGCAGCGATCGAGGTTCTTCTTGCTGACCAGCGGGTCACTCGGGTCGCGGTGGCTGGCCCGGTACCCGGCCCAGGCCGCACCGATCCGCGGCAGCGCGGGCAGCGGCTGCGACATGCCAAGGGCGTACAGGGCGAGGTAGCGCCCGAGGAGACCGCGGGAAGCCTCCTGCGGAGGGGCGACCAGCATGATGCGTCGGCCCTTGCCGACGACGCGGGCCCGCCAGTCGCCCGGCTCGGCAGCCGAAAGGGCGAGCAGCCGCAGCCAGGCAGTCAGGCGATGCCGCGGCTGGAGGCTGGAGAACTCCACCTGGAGGAGTTCTGTGCCGTAGCTGGCGACCCGTCCGACCAGCGGCACCTGGCCGTGGCCGGGCACGGGGACGGTGAGGGCGAGGTCGTGCAGCCGGGGCTCGGGGAGGTCGGCCGGGACCTCGCGCACGGAGCGGCGGGCCTCGGTGAGGACGCCGTCGAGCAGGGTGTTGCCCAGTTCGAACGGCGGGACGTCGCCGCGCAACCACTCGGCGCGCTTGACGGCATCTTCGTCGTGGCCGGCGCGGAGCCGCCCGAGGATGCGGTTGCCGATCTGCCACCGCTCGAGGTGGTCGGGCTCGATCGGGATCGAGTCACCGGACTGCTGCTCGTCCCCGAGGCTGATGCCGGTGCGCCCTCGCAGTAATGCGCGCGCGGGGTGGCCGAAGTACCCGGTGAGGTCGTCGAGACTGACCCCGGTGGAGAGGTCCTTCGGTGGGAGCGGCCCGAGCGGCGACAACGTGGGTGCGACGACGGGTTCCGCGAGGCTGGCAATGGCTGCCTTGTGCGCGAGCGGGTCGGCGCTGGCCAGTTCCGGGTGGGCGGCGTCGAAGTAGCGGGGGTCGAAGGGCTGCAGCGGGTGCTGGACGGTGACCGCAGCGCCGGCGCCCGTGCCGTCGGTGGTTTCGGCCGTGTCGTCCAGGGCTTCGAGGAGTTCTGCCAGCGGCGCGGCCAGTGGCACGGGTTCGTTGGTCGCCTCGCTGCGTCCCTGGGCGACGATGACGAGCGTCTCCCGCGCTGCGAGGATCGCGTCGAGCAGCACCTGGCGGTCGTCGAGCGCCGCAGAGGGGTCGCCGACGCGGGGCTCGACGCCGAGCAGGTCGTCGCCGTGGCGGCGTCCCGACCGGGGGTAGCAGTCCGCGTCCCAGCCGAGGAGCACAACGACGCGGTGCGGCACCTGCCGCAGCGATGCGAGCCCAGCGACCACCAGCGAACCGTTGCCGAAGGCACCGCGGGCCGGTGAGGTGGAGAACTCCTGTTCGATGGCGCGGACGGCGGCGTGGCGCCCGACGAGGGTGTCGGCTGCCTCCCCGCCATGCTCGGCGAGGCGGGCAAGGCCTGCCCAGACGTCGCCCAGCTGCCACTCGGAGTCGAAGGGGAGCCGCACGAGGGATGACAGGCCGTTGCGGCACCGCTCGGCCCAGTCGGCGAGCGTCGCCGGCCGTTGGAGTTCCGTCACGAGGCGGGCGAGTCGTCCGACGAGTTCCGTGAGGCCCCCGACCAGCTCGACATCGGAGGACTCGACGTCGTCCATGGGTAGGACGGTTCCGGCGGAGATCAGGTCGGTCTCGGCGAGGGTGACGCCCAGCAGCATGCGTTGCAGTCCGGCGAACCACGTGTTCTGCGGGAAAGCCTGCAACCCGTAGCCCGCGCGGTGCGCCTGCGACAGGCCCCAGCGGATGCCGGACCGCTCTACCAGGTCGACCAGCCGCTCGCGGGCTTCCGCTGCGAAACCGAAGCGCTGCGCGATGCCCGGACGGGCACACAACTCCAGCAGCGTGGACGCCTCGATACGCCCGTCTGGCAACCGCAGCAGGTCGAGGAGCAACGTGACCATGGGGTTGACCTGCGCCACCGAGCGGTCGGCGACCTGCACCCGGAACCGCTGCGCGGGATGGACGGCTGCGCCCGCCGGAGGCGTGAAGGCGGCACCCACGAGCGGGGCGAAGGCGTCGACATCGGGAGTCAGCACCACGACGTCACGGGGCTCGAGCGTCGGGTCCGCGGAGAGCAACCCGGTGAGGACCTCCCGCAGCACCTCCACCTGCCGGTCGCGACCGTGGGACAGGTGCACCCGGATCGAGGCGTCGCCGCGCTCGAGCAGGCGGCGGACGGGTTGCCGGTCGGCGCGCACGTCGGACTGCAGCCAGCCCAGCAGGCTCTCCGGTGCGGCCGGCTCACCGGCGGGAGCAGCCGGCGGCAGCAGGCGGGCCACCTCGTCAGCGACAGCGGCGAGTGACTCGTTGAGCGGGTGCCCGGGAAGCCTTGACACCTCAGCCCGCCGGAGGTCGGCCCGCCCGGACAGGCTGACGCGCGTCGGTGCGGGCGTCAGCGCGAGCAGGTCGATCCGGTGGTGCCGGCCGAGGGCGCCGAGCAGGTCGAGCGTTCCCGCGTCCAGGTGGAGGGGGGCCAGCACGGCCACCCGCTTCGCCAGTCCGGGGAAGGGGGCCGCACCCAGCCGCTCCCGCACAGCTGCCCCGCGCGTCAGCGGGTCGTCGCCCAGTTCTGCTGCGAGCAGTCGCCAGAGGTGGGCCTGCCAGCTGTTGGCGCCCAGCGGCGAGCCGTCGGGGCCGGTGTCGGCACCGCCGGCCCACGCCGCCAGCATCGACGGCCTGTGCCGGGCGTAGCCGGCGTACTGGCGGGCGATCCGGTGGGCGGCGGTGAAACCCTCCCGGGAAGCGGCAAGATGCGCCTGCAGCACCGCCAGTGCCGGGTCGTCGGCGTCCGCAGCCACGCGCTGGACGAGCCAGGCCAGCCGTTCGGGGCGCCACGGGTCGTCCGGCCCGGTGAGACGTCGCTCCAGGGCTGCCAGTGAGGTGAAGTCGATGCCTGCGCAGATGCCCGGCTGGTCGCCGACGGTGGCCAGCCGCTGGGAGAGCCAGCGCTGGAAGCCGGGGCCCGGCACGACGGCCAGGTCGAAATCGAAGGGGTCCTCGCGGGGTTCCGACCAGAGCGAGACGAGGGTGTCGACCAGCTGGTCTGCGGTGCGCGCGTGGTGGAACTGCATGGTGAGGCTCAGATTACGGGTAGCCGGTGACACTTTCGTCGGAGGCACTGCCTACAGTGGGGTCCCGTGATCGCTGAACCTGCCGAGCTGCTCGCCGGACTCGACCCCGAGCAGCAGCAGGTGGCCTCCAGCTTCGGCCATCCGGTGGTCGTCATCGCCGGTGCAGGCACAGGGAAGACGCGGGCGCTGACCCACCGCATCGCCTACGGCGTGGCCACCGGGGTCTACAACGCTGGTGCCGTGCTCGCGGTCACGTTCACCACCCGGGCCGCCGGTGAGCTCCGGACGCGCCTCCGCGAGCTCGGCGTGCCGACGGTGCAGGCCCGCACCTTCCACTCCGCTGCCCTCCGCCAGGCCCAGTACTTCTGGCCCCGCGCGTACGGCAGCACGCTTCCGGACGTCAGCGACGAGCGCTTCTCCATGGCAGCCGACGCGGCACGCCGCCTGCGGCTCAGCCCGGACAACGGCACCTTGCGTGACCTGCTCACCGAGATCTCGTGGGCGAAGGTGAGCAACATCGTCCCTGCCGACTACGCGGAGCTGGCCGCGTCCGCCGGACGGGAGGTGGCCAACCTCGACCTCAAGCAGGTGGGACGCGTCCTTGGCAGGTACGAGCAGGTGAAGGCCGACCGCGGCGTGATCGACTTCGACGACATCCTGCTGTGCACAACGGCGATGCTCGCGGAGAACGACGACATCGCAGCAGAGGTGCGCGCCAGCTACCGGCACCTTGTGGTCGACGAGTACCAGGACGTGAACCCGGTGCAGCAGAACCTGCTCGACCTGTGGTGGGGGGAGGGCCGCGACCACTGCGTCGTCGGTGACCCTGCGCAGACCATCCACTCGTTCGCCGGTGCCAGCCCGGTGCACCTCACCGGTTTCTCCGATCGTTTCCCCGACGCAACGGTGGTGCGACTCGTGCGGGACTACCGCTCCAGTCCTCAGGTGGTCGAGCTGGCCAACAAGGTGGCCCGCAACACACGGCTCGGCACGGTGACGCTGGAATCGCAGTGTCCTTCGGGACCGCAGCCGCGCATTCTGCCGTGCGCCAGCGAGTTCGACGAGGCTGCGGCCGTTGCCCGCTGGCTGGTGGAGCAGCACGAAGCCGGGGTGCCGTGGCGCGACCAGGCGGTGCTCTACAGGGTGCACGCCCAGTCGCCACTGTTCGAGGCGGCGTTGGCGCAGGCGCAGGTGCCGTTCACCGTTCGTGGCGGCGAAGGCTTCTACGACCGTCCCGAGGTGCGCCAGGCGGTGGGCACCCTCACCGAGGCGGCCCGGCGCGACGGCGCGGTCCCCGCTGTCGACGCCTGCCGTGACGTCCTCTCCCGCCTCGGCTGGACGGTGCAGCCGCCCAGTGGGCAGGGCCGCGTGCGGGAACGGTGGGAGTCGCTGGCTGCCGTCCTTGCACTGGCGGAGGATGTGGTCTCCGCGCAGCCGGGGGCCGACCTGGCAGCGTTCGTCGCAGAACTGGTTGTCCGTACCCAGGCCGAACACCCGCTCAGCGCGGACGGCGTGACGCTGTCCACGTTGCACGGCGCGAAGGGTCTGGAGTGGACGGCCGTCGCGCTGGTCGGGGCCCAGGAGGGCACGCTGCCCCTTTCGCTGGCCGCCGGGCCCGAGCAGGTGGCTGAGGAGGCCCGGCTGTTCTACGTCGGCATCACCCGGTCGAGGCGGATGCTGCTGATCACCTGGTCGCGGTCACGTCGCGGCGGTGGCGGCAATCGTCAGCCGTCGCGCTTCCTCGACGGCATCGCTGCCCGGCCGGCCCCTCCGCCGACGAAGCCGGGTCGTGCGCCGAAGCCGACGTCGGCGATGAGCGCCACCTGTCGGATCTGCGGCCATCCCGTGAGCACCGGTGCAGAACGCAAGCTGAAGCGCCACATCGACTGCGAGCCCGGCTATGACGAGGACACCTACGCCCGACTCGTGGCCTGGCGCCTCGAGTTGGCCAAGGAGCGCTCGGTGCCGGCGTTCGTCATCTTCACCGACGCCACCCTGATGGCGATCGCGGAGGACCGCCCGAAGGACGCCCCCAGCCTGCTCGGCATCCCCGGGGTGGGCCGCACCAAGTGCGAGCTCTACGCGGAAGCTGTCCTGGCGATCCTTGCCACGGAAGCCAGTGCCACCTCAAACGGTCCCTGAGGAGGCTCGTGAGCGAAGCCAGCGAGCCGTCACGAAGGGCCGCCGACGTCGCTCGTCAGGCTCGGGATCGAGCTTCAGTCCGAGGCGCCCTGGGCGGCCGGCTGGAACGCCGCCGAGTCCACGGCGCCGCCGGGCATCCGCAGGCTCGCGACGCACATCAGCGCAGCCAGCACCGCAACGGCGACGAACACCCAGGTGGAGGCGGAAACGATCGTGGCGTAGTCATGTTCGCCGAGCCCCGCGTTGATCACGTTGTTGGCGATCGCGCCGAAGATCGCCACACCGACGGCGCTCCCGGCTGAGCGCGCGAACACGTTGACGCCGGTCACGACGCCCCGCTCGTCCCAGTCCACCGAGGCCTGTGCAGCGATCAGGGTTGGCGCAGCCGTCCACCCGAGGCCGAAGCCGATGACGAAGGCCACCGCCGCGACCGTGAACGGGTTGGGATACGGCCCGGTCGCAGCGAGTGCGATGCTGCCCAGCAGGGCGATCGCGCTGCCGGCGAGGATCGTCGTCCGGAAGCCCCAGCGCATGTAGACGCGGCCCGAGTTGGCGGCGGCGAGCGGCCAGCCGAGGGTGAGGGCTGCCACGGCGATGCCCGAGACCAGCGGGGGAGCGTTCAGGGCGTTCTCCAGGTAGGTGGGCACGAAGCTCGTCACCCCGATCATCAGGGCACCGACGCCGAGCGAGACCAGCGTCGTGGTCAGGATGAGCGGCCGGGCGAGGACCGCAAGGTCGACGATCGGTTCGGCAGCCCTGCGTTCGACGAAGACGAACCAGGTGAGGCCCGCGATACCGACGGCGAAGCTCAGCACGCTGGGGACGGAGAGCCATGCCCAGGCGTTGCCGCCCTCCAGCAGGGCGAGGATCACTGCCGTCAGCCCGACCGTGAGCAACACGGCGCCGAGGTAGTCGATCCTGTGCCGGCGCTTCTCGACCTTCTCGTGGTAGGAGCGCATGATCGCCCAGCCGGCGATCAGGCACAGCGGGATGTTGACGATGAAGATCCAGCGCCAGGAGGCGAACTGGGAGAAGACTCCGCCGAGCGCCGGCCCGACCACGGATGACACGGCCCAGACGCTGGCGATGTAGCCCTGCACGAGGGCGCGCTCCTCAACGGTGTAGATGTCCCCGACGATCGTCATGGACATCGGCGCGGCAGCTCCCGCGCCGAGGCCCTGGATGACGCGGAAGACGATCAGCGACGTCATGTTCCAGGCAAAGCCGGCGAACACGGAGCCGACGAGGAAGAGGCCGATGCCGACAAGGATCACCGGCTTGCGTCCGATCGTGTCGGCGAGCTTGGAGTAGATCGGGACGGAGACCGCCTGCGCCAGCAGGTACACCGAGAACAGCCACGGGAACTGGTCGAACTCGCCGAGGTCCTTCACCACCGATGGGACGGCCGTGGCGAGGATGGTGGCGTCGATGGCGATCAGCCCGGTCGTGAGCATCAGCGCCATGAGGATGGCGCCCCGCTCGGAACGGAAGCCGACGGTTGTGCCTCGTGTGCTGCTCACCCTGCTAGCAAGTCCACAGCGCCCCGAGGTATTCCGCGAACGGCTCGCCGCCTAGGGTGTGACGATGACGTCTGAATCCGCCGATTACCTCGCGATCAACCGCGCGAACTGGGACAGCCGGGCACCCATCCACGCGCAGAACTACGGCATCGAGCGCTTGCTGGAGGATCCGTCCGCGCTCTCCCAGGTTGTGACGTTCGACCTGCCGCGATTGGGCGACATCGCCGGCCTCGATGTCGTCCACCTGCAGTGCCACATCGGCACAGACACGTTGAGCCTGCACCGGCTCGGTGGCCAGGTGACCGGCCTCGACCTGTCCCCGGCCTCCCTGGAGGAGGCGCGGAAGCTCGCCGAGCAGGCGGGGGCGGACATCGACTACGTGGAGTCGGACGTGTACTCCGCTCCCGAGGCTCTGGGCGGACGGCACTTCGACCTGGTCTACACCGGCATCGGAGCGATCGGCTGGCTGCCGGACATCCGCCGCTGGGCCCGGGTGGTGGCAGCCGTGCTGCGCCCCGGTGGTCGGTTGTTCATTCGCGAAGGCCATCCGGTGCTCTGGGCCTCCGTCGTCGTCCCGGTCGGTGCCGATCCGATCGACCGGGCGCAGCAGCCCTCGATCACCGGCGCGGGAAGGGACACGGTCGCCCTCGAACTGCCCTACTTCGAGCAGGAACAGGGGATGGCCTGGCACGAGGAAGCCACCTACGCCGGCGAGGACAAGGTGGGCTCACCGGACACGCTGGAGTGGAACCACGGGCTGGGGGAGATCATCACGGCCCTCCTCGACGCAGGCCTGCAGCTGACGTCGCTCGCCGAGCACGACAGCGTGCCCTACGCAGCGCTCCCAGGACTGATGGACTTCGACGAGGCGACGGGGGAGTACCGGCTCAGCGATCGTCCGGAACGGCTGCCGGCCAGCTACACGCTCACGGCGATCAAAGGCTGAGTCTGGCGCCTGACGTCCGGGGCGGCTGCGATCCTCACCATCGAACCTGACCCGGGCAAGCCCGGCGAGACGGGTTCGATCTCGCTCAACGGTCAGCCCTGCGCATCATTCACGCCTCGACGACCTTCGATCGGCCTCCTCAGGGAATAGTTGAACCGGCAACCGTCTTGTGAGGGAATGTTGATGTCGTCGGACGAATGGAGTGGACATGGCCCGGATCTCTGTCATCGGTGGAACCGGCTACGCCGGCAGCGCGGTTGTTCGTGAAGCCGCCAAGCGTGGGCACGAGGTGACCGCGCTCAGTCGCACGGCGCCGGAGGTGCCCGTTCCGGGTGTCACCTATGTCACCGGCTCTGTGCTCGATGCCGAGGTGCTTCGCCAGGCCGTCGAGGGTGCGGACGTGGTGTTCGAGGCGCTGTCTCCCCGCGGGGACATGGCAGGCAAGGTGGAAGCCGTGATCGACGACCTGATCGCGCTGGCAGACAGTGCCGGGGTGCGCCTGGGAGTGCTGGGCGGCGTGTCGTCGGTGCTCGTCGCTCCCGACGGCCCGCGGCTGTTCGACGTCTCCGATCCCGCGCCGGAGGTGTTGCCGGAGATCCAGCTAGGCCTGGACAAGCTGGAAGCGATGAAGGCAGCGCCGGAGTCCCTCGACTGGTTCTACGTGAGCCCCGCTGCCGAGTTCGGCGCCTGGGTGCCCAGCACGGAGACCGGCCAGTACCGGATCAGCGACGACGTCCTCCTGAAGGGGCCGGACGGCACGTCGGAGATCTCTGCCGGTGACCTCGCGATCGCCGTGGTCGACGAGTTCGAGCGCCCCACCCATCACCGCCGGCGCTTCCACGTCGCCCACTGAGATCGAGGAGTCGGCCCGTAGCTGGGACGACCCGTCAGGAGCCCGCTGGCTAGGGTCGGCCCTGAACACCCGCCGATCCACCTGGATCTGACCGTCCCCTGGGGAGCCGCGCCGCGGAGGTCGACCGCCTCCTCGCCGTGGGGGCGCGCTTCTGCTGGGACGTCCTCGACGAGGTCCGCACGTGCAGTGGACCACCCTTTCCGACCCGGAGGGCAACCTCTCCTGCGTCACAGAGCACCCGCCACGCGAAGTACCGTCCCCTGTCACGACGGGAGCCACGGCGATTGCGCCGTAGACTGTAGATGGACGCCGACACCCTTCACCGCGAAGATGAGCCCGAGTCGGCACCAGGACGAAGTAGCTACTCATGGGCACCTACGGCGAAACAACGAGGGGCGAGACTCTTCCCGCCACCAGCTTCAAGGCGGCCCAGAAAGCCGACGACAAGCGGACCAATACGTGCGACCTCTGCGTTGCTCCGTCCGTTGCTGTCGTCGTGATCGGTGAGGAGCCGTCCGCACTGTCGCTGGAATTCTGCGGGCATCACCTCGCGCTGCACACTGCCAAGCTGACCGATCGCGGGCACAAGGTCCTCTTCCACAAGTGACGAGAGAACCCGGGAGTCCCGACCAGTTCGCAATGGCGTAGCGCTGGACTACTGCCCCCGGGCTGACTTTCTGCGCGGAGATTGCCTTCGAACCCATTGAGGGTGGTGTCGAGGAAGTACCCAGCTACGAGCTGAACACGCCAATCGGGAAAGCGACGTGCGAGGCTTGGCCTCGTGCTGCCTTCGCACTTCGACTTCGTGAACGTCGTTGTGGCCGACCTGGACCTGCTGGTCACTAGCTCGGATCGCCATGTCTGCCGGCTGGAACCCCGGGTGTCCGCCCTGGGCTGGTACTGCGATCTCGACGACGGCACGCCGACAGGAGAGAGCGACCCGGCGTCGTTCGTCCGGTGGGTGTGTCCGGCCCTGCGGGTGGGCGGTCCGGCGACGGGGGCGGTCTATCCCGTGGTCGACGTCCACCGGTCCGGTCCCTCGTCGGAGCTCGGCAAGCTCGTGCAGAGGCTCAGGCTGTTCACCGGTCGCCCGCCAGAGGGTGGTGTTGACGAGCGCTTCAGCTACACCGCTCCCGCAGGGGTCATCGACGCCGATGTGCGCCAGCGCATCGAGAACTGGCCGCCTGCGCTCCACGGAGACGGTGTCGTGCGGCCTGCAGAGCTCTCGTCGATCAGGCGCAACTCCGAAGGGCTCATCGTGGAGTCGGTGTCGTGGTGGGGTAGCGCGCCGGCCCTTGGCCACCAGATCCGGGTGGCCATTGAGATCGCACATCGACTGACGGCCCAGCGATAACTCTGCTCCATGGTGAGGCTCCGGCGTGGGCCGAGCCGCCGGCCAGCAGGGGTGCCGTACCCGGAAAGGGATGGCCTTTTCCCGTGTCCACCGACGTGCGGCCGCCGACCGTGGATGACGCGGCCGCCATTTCACCATCAGGAAGTGTCGGCTGATCGGCCCGCAGACGAGCCTGGCGATCCGCGTCATGATCGCTCTTGCTTGATCATGCCGAGCTTGCGATCGCGGCGTCCTGGCGAGATCGCCTTCGACCGATGACCGCGCGATCAATACCGGTATGGGCAACTACTCACGCCGGGGACGGTGACGAAGTCGTCGATCTTGTCTGCAAGGTGATCGTAGAAGGTGAACCCGCAGCGGCGCAGTAGTCGGCGGGTCAGGATCGAGAAGCACAGTACGGATCCCTCAAGGACTAACGCGGTGCTGCTGCAACTACTCGCGCGCGGAGGCGGCGTCGCGCACGACCCGCTCGCAGATCTCGTGAGTCGCCAGGGCGTCCGTCGCATCGAGGACCTCCCCCCGGCGGACTGCGCCGAGGAACGCGTCGCACATCGCTTCGAAGCCGCGCAGCCGGGTCACGGGCGCCCAGCCGTCGCGCCGGATCAGGCGTTCCTGCCCGAGGAGGTCCACGACGTCGCAGAGATCGGTCACCTGCCGGCGCCGACCGTCGCCGATGACGTCCAGCACCTCGTGGGTCAGGCCCGCGGTCCAGCTCATGACGCCGATGGCGAGCTGGCCGCCGCCGGTGAACTGGACCGCGAGCCGGTGGCACCGGCCGTCACCGACCACGCGGGTCGCGATCACCAGGTCGGCCATCGTGGACGGGACCAGGTATCGCAGCGTGTCGATCACGTGGATGAAGTCGTCGAAGACCATCGCCCGGGCGGGTCCGGGCTCGGCGCTGCGGTGTTTGTGCAGCGTGACCACGTCGCGGTCGGCCCAGTCCGCCAGAGCCCGGTACTCCGGCGCGTAGCGGCGGTTGAAACCGACCATCAGCGAGACGCCCAGACCTGCGGCCAGCGAGACCAGGTCGTATGCGGTCGCGTGGTCGGTGGCCAGCGGCTTGTCGACCAGCACCGGCACCCCGCTGCCAAGCAGGGTCGTTACGATCGCCGGGTGGGTCGCGGACGGGGTGTGCACCAGGGCAGCGTCGAGACCCGAGCCGATCGCCTCCTCGACCGAGCCGAACCGGTCAGGGACCCTGTAGGCGTCCCCGACCGTCGCGAGCGTACTGGGGTTGCGCGTGACCAACACGGGGGTGACGCCGGCCAGGCTGGTCAGGACCGGCAGGTAGGCCTTCTGGGCGATCGAGCCGAGTCCGATGATGCCTACCCGCATGCGCCTGCTCCTCGCTCGTCACTCACCGCCGCCGCCGCGGTCAGGATAGTGGAGCCCCGCGTAGAGCGCAGTGGGAGCGGTCCCGAGAGGAAGGGGCGCCAACTGGCCTGCCGAGATGGCGGGATACAGGCGCCAAGGGACCGAGTAAGGGCCGTGCTGCTGGAAACAAGACCCCGCGAGGGCGGCGCAACGTCCCCGACGATAGGCGGCAGAACGTTCAGCGCGCTTCGGCAGAGTTGGCGGCGTTGTCCTGGCCAGAACTCCATTCCAGGGCGTCACCCCGTAGGCGCTCTCCAGTGCCTTTGTGAACATCGCGAGCAGCATCACGCCCACGATGGCCGTCAGAGCGTCGCTGCGGCGATACCGAACCGGATTCGATGGCGGTAACCGGCCCACGCCGCGAGAGCGACCCGGGCCCGAGCCGTTGCCAGCGTTGCAAGGACCGCAGCTTGCGCAGCAGGGTGGCCGAACATGAACTCGTTGAATCCGAACCCAATGTCAATCGCGCCGGACCCTCCGCGGCATTTAGCGTGTGTTCAGGCGCGCGTGCGCGGGGCCACCGCGCGCACCATCACGCAGTTGCCCAGTCCCTTGGCCCGGTCGTAGGTGAAGCCTTCCCGCTCGTACATCGTGCGGGTGCCGTTGTAGAGGAACGAGGAGTTCTTCTTCCGGACTCCGCCGGTGTCGTGCGGATAGCCCTCGACCAGGCCTCCACCGGCCTTCGCGATCAAATCGACAGCTCCGCGCAGGGCGATCGCCGCCAGGCCCCGACCGCGGAAGCCGCGCTCGACCAGGATGCAGGTGACCCGGTAGTCGGGCAGTCGCTCGGCAGTGGCCAGGTACTCCTTACGGTGCTGGATGTCGGGCAGCTCCTCAGGCGACCCGTACTCCGCCCAGGCGACGGCACGCTCGCCGTCGTAAACCAGTGCCGCGTGCGCGATCCCTTCGGCCACCAGACGTTGCTTGAGCACCCGGTTCCCTTCACGGCTCTGGTCCTTCTCCGCACAGTCTGGGTGGAACTTCGTGCACCAGCAGCCGGCGAACATGCCCCCGTTCCGCTCGACGAGAGCGGCGAAGTCATCGAAGGTCTCCGGCGTGAGCGCCCTGATCGTGAAATCGGACATACCGCAGCCTAAACCGGGTTACGGACGATCGTTATGCGGTGCCTCATGCGCTGCGGCGGCCACGCCGTACGCGCCTGCGAGGGCGATAGGCGGCCAAGGGCTTCATTGCAGAGGCACGCTCATCGGCTACTTGTTCGGGAAGCCAAGCGCTTGTGGGAAGCCGACAAGCGGCCGCTCGACGCCGGAGCGATGGCTCGCTCTCCATCGGCGGCAGTTGAGTGCCTCCCCGATCAGCTGGCTTAACCCTAGATTGGGCGTTGACACCGATGCCCACAGGCCCATCCGGACGACGCGTCGTAGTGTGTCGGGGTGCCAGTGCTACGCCGCTTGCGACCTGACGACCTCGACGTGTTGCTCGAGGTCCAGCGCGCCGGAGCGGTTGCCGGTCTCGGTCACATATTTCCGCAGGACACCAACCCGTTTCCCAGCGAGCAGATTCGGGCGCGCTGGGCCGAGGAACTCGACGATCCAGCAGTGGACTGCTTCGCGGTGCTACTCGAGGGCAACCTCGCTGGCTTCGCCGCGACACGCGGCGCCGAGCTCCTGCACTTCGGGACCGCGCTGGAGACCTGGGGCACCGGTCTGGCCGACCGCGCGCACACAGAGCTGATTGAGCACCTTCGCCTTCAGGGGCACCCGCGGGCCTGGCTGCGTGTCTTCGATGAGAACTACAGGGCCGTTCGGTTCTACGAACGGCGTGGGTGGCGCGCCACACTGCAGACCACGCGCACATCGTTCGCGCCCTATCCGGTTCTCCGCCGCTACGAGCTCGACCTCACGGAAGCTCGCGCCGATTAGCCGTGCCCCACGACAGGCATGCCGGCCGGCGGCAGTTCCGGATGTTCGGAATGGGCGGCCCGGCGTTCAACAAGGGCGCTCGGCGATGCGGCACTTGAGAGAGACTTTGCAGGGTCGTGTTTGCAGCAGTGACGCGATACGCGCAACCGGTTGGAGGGTCTCGTGACATCCGATGCCAACCAGACCTTCCTTGTCGCATATGGCTACGGCACGGGTGGACTCTGGGGGGTGATGCGCGCGCGAGGAGTCGAGGAAATCGTGGGCCTGTACCCGGAGTTGGACATCGTTGCCGAACCGCCCAGGTGGATGACACCGGAGTTCTATTCACGACTCGCTGCCGATCCGTACGACATTGCCGACATGCCCATTGGGCTGTCGACTCCCAGCCGCCAACTCAAGGCCTGCTGAGTATCGCGCAGCAACTTCTTCTGCGTCGGAGCGCTCATAGTCGGCTACCGCTGCAAGGGTGTCCCCGCCGGCGCAACACAGGACGGCCGTCAACCAGAGGAGGAGCAGTCGCTCTTCGCCCGGCGGGTAACCAAGAGGCGCCAGTTCACGCCAGATGCATGGTAAGCCAGCGGTCGCTGCGTTCCATGTAGGACTTCGCTGATTGGCTGTCCTGCGCAATGGTTTCGAAGGCGTGGGCTGCTCCCGCGACGACGTCTAGGGTGGTGTCGACGCCTGCAGCAGCGAGCCGATCGGCGTATTCGCGAGCCTCGGCATAGAACAGCTCGATGTCGCCGACGCCGATCCACGCTGGGGAAAGGCCGCTCAGGTCCGCCCTGCGTGCCGGAGCCGCGTAGTCCGGCACATCGGGTCCGCCAACGGCGTCGCCGAGGTAGGACCGCCAACCATTGAGGTTTGCGCGGTTGTTCCAGGTGAAGTGCCTGACCCTGTCGAGGGTCCTGTCTGCAGCAGTGCGATCGTCGAGCATTGGGCAGAAGAGCCATTGCGCGACCGGTTGGGGGCCGCCGGCATCATGGATGCGGAGAACGAGACCCCCGGCGAGCCCTCCGCCGGCGCTTTGGCCTCCGACGACGATCTTCGTCGGGTCGATCTCCAACTCGCCGGAGTGCTGGAGGATCCAGTTCCAGGCAGCGAAGCAGTCGTCCAGCGGGACCGGATAAGGGTGTTCGGGAGCCAGGCGGTAGTTGGTCGAGACGACGACGATGCCATGGTTCTGGGCGGCGGCGGCACATCGGGTGTCGTCTTGGGACAGATCGCCCAACACCATCCCGCCGCCGTGAATCCAGAGCAGCGCCCCTGCCCAGGCCCGCGTGTGGGGTTTGTACACGCGGAGTCTGTTGCCGTTGACCACATGGTCCTCGATCGTGACGTCTGGCATCTTCGCTTGGGGCATCAGGCGAAGAAGCCCGCGCATGATGCGGACACCGAACATGTTCGACGGGGTCGAGGGCATCATCCTCGTTGCATCGCGTAGATCGGGGGCAACGTCGCGCAGCGTCAGCCGTTCGCGCAGCGGCGGCGTCATGGTGCGACCTTTCAAGCGGTTGGGCGGGTCAGCGGCTCCTTGAGGGAGCTGTCCCGTGCGGGTTCCGCCATCGACAAGTATGTCTGTCCCGGTGGGACAACCGGGGCGCGCTCGGCGCGAAAGGCGGGCACGACGGCGATCTCCTCAGGCCGGCGCCACGACGGTCGCAGTGAGCCACACGTTCCGCGCGTGGCGGCCATAGGAGAGTGCGTTGGTCGTCGCCAGGGTTCAGGAGTCTCGTCGGTCGACTGAAGGCTGGTCGCGGATCGGTGTTCAGACCCCGGTGAGCGTCGCGCGGTACAGGGCGTACCTCCGCTTACCGATGAGTCGCCAGAGCAACCGCACAGGGGCAGGCAGTTCCTCACGAAGGAACTTTTCGCCACCGTCGGGCTGGGCGGACAGAATCAACCCCAAGTTGGGCCACATGTAGCCCCTCGGTGTGGCCTTGCGCCCATGCTCGGAGAACCACTGGATCTCCTCCTTGGTGATGGTGTACTCCATGACCGGCACGATATTGGCCTCCTCGTCCGGCAGGTGAACGGAAAGAGCCGCGTTCACCCCGTCGAGGGCACTGAGCACCGGTGCCGCATGCACGCTGCTCGCGGTTGACCGCCAGGCGGGCAGGAAGGAGTCGAGATTGTCGACCTGCGCCAGGATCTCAAGATGCTGATCCTTCATGCGGGACACGTGCAGGGCACATCCCGGGGCGCGCTCATCCAGTGCCGGCCACAGGCGCTGGTCCTCACCTTCGTGGTGTGCATGCAGACCGGTCGACAACATCGCGATGTGGTCGGCAATCGCCTCAGCGTGCCTGTGATCGCCCTCCCGGACGCCGCGGACGAGGTCCGGCGCCTCGCCGAAGCTCGCACGGAAGAGCCTATGGATCATCGCCATACCGCTCGCGTCGCAGGTCTTCACGTGGGCTCCTGGCACGCCCCCGTTCGTAGGTGAGGGATTTTCGGTCATGACGGGCTCCTTTCGGTTAGCCCGGAGGGTAATGCTTCCCCGACGACTTCGAAAGGCCTCCCGCCCCAGCGATCGGAGCCTGGCAGACAGCTAGACCTGCCTCAAGTCGGGCTCCTGTCGAGTGCGCGGATCACACCTGGAGTGCTGTCCGCGCGCCGCGGCATAGGGGTGCCGTGGCGTTGCCTGATCAGTCTGGCAATTGGTAGCTGGTTGGCGTCTGGCTCGGGCTCCGTTTACTGCTTTCCTCGGAGCACGGGCAGGGCCGCAACGAGATCCGCGAGGTGCTGACGCTCGACCTTGCTGACCCGCTGGAAGCGTCCGATGACCGGGCCCGTGACAGCCGTCGCGTCGGGCAGTTGCAGGAGTGAGAACAGATCCCGTCGGAACGTGGCCGGGTCAGTCTTTTCGTCGTCCTCCACGAACAGCAGCGCACCATCGAGAGACGGCATATAGCCGGTTCCCTGCAACAGGTTCAGGGTGCAAAGGTTGCCACCGACGATTCGTCCCTCGGCAATCCCGTCCTGCAACTGCCGCCACCCATTCGTTGGGTGCTGGACGCGCTCGTCCTGGTTGAGGAACCACAGGTCGTCGGTGAACCAGCTCGACGCGTGAACCTGGATCGGTGAAGAGTCCATCACAGCAGCAGCAAACCAGCGAGGTTCACCTCGGCAGCCTGGTACGAGACAAAGATCTCGACTTCTTCCAACGCCAAGCGCCCCACAGCCATGTGAGCCGGATCAAGGGCGGTGGACACGGCATCATCTGGGGCGACATGGCGAGACCCATCACCGACAAGATCCTCACCTGGCAAGCCACACTGCCCGAACCAGCTGGCAGCGAGTGGAAATGAGTTGACTGCCGTGCGCACAAGACCCTTCGGCATCGATCCTCCGGGCGAGCAGGAAGCTCAAGCCGGAGTCAACCTCCAGACCTGAGCCCGACGAGTATCCGGGGAGCTGCATCCTCACTTCGGCCAGGGCGAAGACGGGGGCTTCCCGCGAACCCTTCAAACGGCCGATCATCGGCAAGATCGACCGCGCGCACCGCGCCGCAGATGTGCGTGTTTGTCGACATGCGGGAGAGCGGGGGCAAGGTTGGCAGGGTGCTGGATGCCAATGGCTCCGGCTGGTCAGCGCCCACCTGCCGTTGACGTGTACTCGTCGTCAAGGATCGCGTAGATGACGGTGTCGAGCCAGCCCCTGGTGCGGTGCAGCGACTCCCGGACCGCGTGCTGCTCTCGGCGCATCCCGACACGTTCCATCACACGCCAGGACGCCTCGTTGGCCAGGAAGGAGCGCCCGGTCGCGCGGTGCAGTCCGAGCTCGACGAAACACTCCTCCAGCAGGGCGCGGACGCCCTCGGTCGCGAAGCCCCGGCCCATCCACGACGGGTCGAGCACGCAGCCGAGCTGGGCCTCCCGGTACTGCGGTGCCGTGCCCGCCTGAGCCCAACAATCCACGATGCGGAGCATGAAGTCGCCGACGACGCGGCCCTGGTACTCGGCCACGATCATGCTGGCCAGCCCGTCCGGTTGGGCGAACCTCAGGCGGTAGGACTCGAGGTCGGACGGGACTTCTCGCAGCCATTCCCCGACGGTTTCGAGTCGTCGATACTCCCACGTTACTTCCGCGTCCCGTGGGGTCGCCGCCCGCAGGAGAAGCCTCGGAGTCCGCAGCGGGCGCGACAAGGTGGAGTCCATGCCCCATCGTGCCGCGGACTGCACACCGTGGCCAGCGGCGGCGCTTCCGGAATCGTCGTCCCGAGCCCCACGGAGCGCTAGAGCCGCCAGGTCCGACCGAGGGCCCCCCGATCGCACGAGCCGATCACGGTCCAGGCACCACGACCAGCGCCGTGGGGAGCCCGGCCGGGCGACTCGGCGGCACGTGCCCGAGTCCTGTCCGAAACACGGTCAGCCATTGCGGCCAGACTGGGTGTCGGGATTCGGAGGTTGCCGTGAGTGAAGCCGTGACGACGCCGACGTCGAGCGGGCTGGTGCCTTTCCTGGCTGCACCGGGACTTGTGGTGGGCTTTTTCGTCACTGATCTTTGGCCCGGCATTGGGGTGGTGGTCGGGATTGTGGGTGCTGCGCTGGCAGCTGTTTTCTTCCTCTGGCCCGGAGCCCCTCGGTGGATCGCGTGGCTGGCTGTCGGAGTGGCGGCAGGGATGGTGGCCCTGTTCCTCCTTGCTCTCATCCAGATGCTCAATCCGAATTCCACACCCAGCAGCGGCCAGGGAAGCGGATCAGCGGCTCCGCGATAGCGGCACCCAAAGTGAGCGGCCTCACCCGGCGGGGTACCGACCGCGCGCTCCGCGGCAGAAGGGGGACGTGCACGCCGCTCGCCGAGTACCTGCGGCAAAAGGCACCTTCTCAGCGAGGATCTTCATCCTGACGACGACATCAGCGGCCAAAGACACCGAAGCCGGCCCAATTCGTCAGCCTCTCGGTGCCTTTGGCCGCACCCTGAGTTCGAGGAGCTCGCTAGGTGCAGCAAACGGTGCCTTTCGCCGCAGATGGGCCTCCAGGCACCCCAGTCGGCAGGATCGCGGGTTCTGATCTCGACAAGCACAACCAACGACCTGTCATCGGCATCAAGTGCGTTCCTGTCACAACCGCCGGACCAACTCTGGACGCGAAAGGAGCGGTCAGGCGGCGTCCGGGTCTGCGAAGCCTGGCAGGTACTCGCGCAGCACCTGTGCGAAGTGGGCACGCACGTCCAGCTGGGAGAGGACGGCGATGCCGCCCATCCAGACCCGGTAGATCAGGCCGTACTCCGGCGGGATGTTCAGGCTGGTGGCCACCCCGTCACTGCGGGCGTCGCCGTGCACGCGGGCGAACTGGCCCCGGGCCCACTCCCGGTTGAACGCGAATTCCTCCACTCTTGCCGGTTCGACGAACGGCGAGAGGTAGTCCAGCAGGTCGCTCGCCGCCAGGTCGCCCCTGACGAAGCCTTCCTCTTCCAGGCCGGCCAGCATGCTGTCGGCGTCCCTGTCGACGGCGTTGCGGATCAGTTCACCCATGGCCCGCGGCAGGCCGTTCGGCAGCCGGGAGACCAGCCCGAAATCGACCACGCCCAAACGCCCGTCAGGGGTGACGAGGAAGTTCCCCGGGTGCGGGTCGCCGTGAAGGATGCCGGACAGCGACGGTCCGGCGAACAGGAAGGTCACGTAGTCGAGGGCGCTGCGGTTGCGCACATCGTCGGGCTGGCCGATGAGGGAGGTGAGCTTCTCCCCGTCCACCCAGTCGGTGACGAGCACTCGCCGGGTGGCCACGTGCACCGCGGGCACGATGAACCGCGGGTGCCCGACGAGGGCCTCCGACACCTGCTGTTGCGCCGCGCCCTCCCGGGTGTAATCCACTTCCTCCGTCACCCGCGCAGCGAGCTCCCGTGTCAGGGCCACCACGTCCAGGCCTCCGGTGAGCGGTGACACCGCTGCTGCCAGCCGCTGGATCTGGCGCAGGTCGCTGGCCAGCGCGACGTCTGCGCCCGGGTACTGCACCTTGATCGCCACCGGCCGGCCATCTGGCAGTCGCGCCTTGTGCACCTGCCCGATGGACGCCGCCGCGGCGGGACGCAGGTCGATCTCGGAGAACATCCGGCGCCAGTCGGTGCCCAGTTCGGCACGCAACACCGCCTGCGCCCGCGAGGACGGCATCGGCGGAGCCCCGTCCTGCAGCTTCCGCAGGCGTTCGCGGAACGGCGCGGCGATGTCCTCGGGGAGCATGGCCTCGAAAAGGCTGAGGGCCTGGCCGAACTTCATCGCGCCGCCCTTGAGCTCGCCGAGCACCTGGAACAGCTGCTCCGCGGCCGCGTCCCGCAGCGCTGCATCCACTTCTGCCGCGGGAGCTCCGAGCAGGCGGCGGCCCATCCCCACACCGGCCCGCGCCGCGGCTCCCAGCGGCAGGCTGAGCATGCGCGCGCTTCGACCGAACGTGGACTCGGGCATGACCCGACGCGCGTCGGACTCGAAGTCGTCGGGTTCGGTGCTCACCGTGCAAGTGTGCCCGGCCGCCCTAACCGATCGGTAACAGGCACCCGCAGCGCGGGTGTGCCGGCCAGGCCCTGCTGTGCAGCCTGAAGTCGGCCAGTCCCAGCTCCAGTGTGCTACCCGTCGTTTCCGGAGCCCCACCAGCCAGCAGGGCCCGCACCTGCACCGTCGCCGTGCTCGCGGCCCAGGCCAGCAGCGTCGGCTCGGGAGCCACCGGCTCCCTGCACAGCTGCGCGAGCAGGTGGGGCCAGACCTCGTCGAGGCGGCACCGGTTGAGGTCCTGGCACCGGACGCACGGGCTGCGCCCCGGAATCACCAGCGGCCCGACCACAGCCCGGTCGGGTTCCAGCCTCACCACAAGATGGGGACGCCCGGAGCGGAACAGCGCATCCGTGAGTGTCCGGTCAGGCTCGGCGGAATCGCCGGCAAGGATGACCAGCTCGGGGACGCCGGCCGCCGAAGCCGTGTCGTCCCCGGTGAAGGCCGCCGGCTCGGCGCGGACCACCTGCAGTCCCGTGCGTCTCAGCGAGTCCGCCACCGCGTCAGCGAGGGCGCCCGTGCCCACGACAGGGAGCGTCGCCACGCGCGCGGCCCGTGACGGAGTCATCAGTCCTGCAGCGGTGAGCCGGTCCACCAGCCAGTCGATCCACTCCGGATCGAGCTCGGGCAGGAGCCGAGCCAGGTCCTCGGTGCCCTGTGGCCTCGCCAGCAACTCGATGGCAAGGGGGAGCGCGGTGGGCACTCCGGTCAGGACCAGCGCGGGGGAGTCGAGCCCCACCTGCAGCACTCCCGGTGAGCGCCAGAGGGCGACTGCCGGCCGGGCGAGTCGAAGGGTCGAGGAGTGCGCCACCGGCCAAGGCTCACCCCGCGCGGTCGGTGCGGCAAGAGCCCGGAGGTAACGGACAACACCTGCTGCGATCCCGACAACACCGTCCGGGCACAGCAAAGCGCCGGCCACATGGGCCGGCGCTGTGCAGTCTGCTTCAGGCCTTGGGCAGGAACCGGGTCAGGTTGGTGCCGCACACGGGGCACTTGGCCTTGGCGATGCGGGTCCCCTTCTCGTTCACCACGACATCGCCGGTGGCTTCGCGGTGGTCCTTGCACTTGACGCAGTAGAACGAACCGCTATAGGTGTCGTTGGCCACGTTCTTCCTCCTGTAGATCGGCTTCGCCCCCTGTTGGGACTCCGCGAGTGGGTTGCCGGTCAGTCTATGCCCCCGACGCTGCCATCTGGCATTTGCCGGGGCCCGGCGTGCGAGGACCCCCAGGACCAGTTCCGCTTGCCTTCCCCTGCGAGCGGACCGGCCGCTGGGGGCCTCGCGACTAGAAGTTAGTGCCCGGCCCGCCCCGGGTCAACTGACGCTGTCGGCGGCGTGTCGTAACGTTTCCGTATGCCAGCAGATGCCGAGGTCGAGGTCCGTCGCAGCGCGCGGAGGAAACGCACCCTCACCGTGTTCCGGGAACGGGGACGCCTGGTCGCCCTCGTGCCGGCCCGCCTCACCGCCGCCCAGGAACGCAGCCTGCTTCCGCCGCTCGTCGAGCGCTTCCTCGAGCGTGAGTCACGCCGTACCCTGCCGGCCTCCACCGACGAGTTGAGCCTGCGGGCACGCGACCTCTACGACGCCTACCTGGCCCCGCGGTCGGCAGCACCGCTGCCGCCGTTCAGCGTCAGCTGGGTCGACAACCAGCAGCGCCGCTGGGGGTCGTGTTCCAGCGACAGCGGCCGTATCCGGCTGTCCTCGCGGTTGCGGACCATGCCGTTGTGGGTGTCGGACTACGTGCTGCTGCACGAGCTGGCCCACCTGTTCGTCCCCAGTCACTCGGCCGACTTCCACCACTTGCTGGCCGGCTACCCCGACCTGGCGCGCGCCCAGGCCTTCCTGCAGGGCTACCAGCACGCTGCGGACGCCGGCGGCGACTGGTCCGACGACCTCGACTGATCAGTTGCCCGAGGACCCTTCCTCGTCGAGCAGGCGTGCCAGTTCGACGTCGAGCTCGTCGGGTCCCGCGGGGCGGTGTCCCTCGGCGGCGAAGCCGAGCGGATCGGCCAGGTCGGCCGCGGTCGGCAGCAGGTCCGGGTGCGCCCAGGTCGCGTCACGCGCCTCGGAGCCGCGGGCCGAGCGGGTGGCAGCCCACAGGTTCGCGGCGTCGCGTGTGCGGCGGGGCCGCAACTCAAGGCCCACCAGCGACTTCAGGGCCGACTCCGCAGGTCCGCCCGTTGCCCGGCGCCGCCGCAGTGTCTCGATCAGTCCCGCCGCTGCCGGCATCCGCTGGCCGGCGACCTGCGCCACGACCTCGTCGACCCAGCCCTCGACGAGGGCAAGGAGGTTCTCCAGCCTCGCGAGTACCTCGAACTGCTCGTCGGTGCGCTGCGGCGCGAACAGTGACCCGGCAAGGGCGTTGCCGGCGTCCTCGAGTTCGCCCGCTGTCATCGCGGAATTGAGCTGGCTCTCGATGGCCTGCTCCAGAGCGTCCGGGTCGATGGTGATGTCCCGGGCGTAGTGCTCCACAAGCGCGAGGAGCTGCGGACCGAGCCAGCCCACAGCCCCGAAAAGGCGCTGCCGCGCGGCTTCGCGGATGGCGAGGAACAGCAGGATGTCCGACGGCTCAGCCGCGAGTCCCTCGGAGAAGGCCTCGACGTTCGTTGGCAGCAGCGCAACCCGGGGCTCCTCCGTCAGCGGCAGCCCGATGTCGCCGGCGCTGACAACGGTACTGGCGAGGCTGCCGAGCGACTGGCCCACCTGCGCGGCGAACATCCCGGCGAGCGCCATGCGCAGCATGGGCTCGGCAGCGCGCATCTCGCCCGGCCCGTCCATCAGGCCGCGCAGGGCTGCAGAGAGGGACGTGACGACCGGCCGCACGAGCTGCTGCCAGGTCGGATAGGTGTTGTCGATCCATGCCGTGCGGCTCCACGCCGTTGCGCTCGAAGCGAGCCGGGGGAAGGTGATCTCCTCGTCGAGCCACAGGTCGGCAAGCCCGACGGCGTCCCGGATCCGGGCGATCTCCGCCGGTGTCGGTGCCGGGTCGGGGCCCGCGGATGCCGTGATCCTGCGCACCACGTCCTTGGTGAAGCCCCAGTTCATGCCGCTCTCGGAGTCGGACTTGCCGAAGCTGGCCATCTGGGAGGTGAAGGCGCTCATCATGCCCTGCATGCGGCCCATGAGCTGCTCGATCTCCAGCCGGCCGTCCGGCCCTGGCTCGATGCCGAATTGCGCAAGGAACCGCAGCAGCGCGGCTTCTTCGTCCCCGGGCTCCGGGCGATCGTCGGGGGTGCCCGAATCGGACATTGGCAACTCCTAGCGTGATGAGGCCTCCATTGTCCCGCACCTCCCAAGTCCATGGAGCCGTGCTGGGGTAGGGTCGGGGGAACGAATCGACAGCCGGCCAGTCCGGCAGACATTGGGGTGCACGTGACCAGGCAGACCTGGACGGCGACGGTTTCCGCCGTGCTGTTCGTGGTGCTGGCCGCCGTGATCGCCCTGGTCCCCGTGCCGTACGTCACGTGGTCGCCCGGCACCACCTACGACCTTTTCGCCCGGACAGCGCAGGGCGAGGACACGATCACGATTTCCGGGGCGGACACGTTCCCCACCACCGGCCAGCTGCGGATGACCACCGTGTCGGTGACGTCGCCTTCGAGCTCCCTGAGCCTGCCGGAAGTCCTGTTCTCCTACTGGCTCCCCTCGCGGGAGGTGCTGCCGCGCAACGCCGTCTACCAACCCGGCGAAGGGGCGTCGCAGATCACCGAGCAGGAAACCCAGCTGATGGACGACTCGCAGTCGATGGCGGTCGTCGCGGCGCTGCGCCAGTCGGGTGTGCAGGTCACGAACTGGCCGATGGTGACCTCGGTGTCCAACTCCGGGCCGTCCGCGGACGTGATGAAGCCCGGCGACCTGATCATCGCCGTCGATGGGGACAAGACCGAGACCAAGGAAGCCGTGACCAAGGCGATCAGCCTGCACAACGTCGGCGACCCCGTGCTGTTCACGGTGCTGCGCAACGGGATCAAGGTGCGCCTGACCGTGATCACCCGCTCGACCGTCAACGACCCGAAGAAGCCGATCGTCGGGCTGAAGCTCACCATCGGCTACAGCTACGCTCCCAAGGTCAGCTTCGCGATCGACCCGCTGATCGGCGGCTCCAGCGCCGGGTTGATGTTCGCGCTCGCGATCCACGACCGGCTCAGCAGTGCCGACCTTGTCGCTGGTCGCGTGATCGCCGGCAGCGGCACGATGGATTCCGATGGCCACGTCGGGGAGGTGGGCGGCATCCAGGAGAAGCTCGCGGCGGCCGCACGCGACCAGGCGACGATCTTCCTCGTGCCGGTGAACAACTGCTCCGACATCAGCGATGAACCCGCCGGCGTCCGCATCGTCCCTGTCGAGTCACTGGCCGGCGCCACCCAGGCCCTGCAGCAACTGGCGGACCCTGCGCAGGCGGCGTCCGTCCCGGTGTGCCCGTGACTGACGCCCTGGTCGCGGCCCTCATCGAGGTGGAACGGCACGTCGGACGGTCCGGCTGGGACCAGCCGTCGCGGTTGTTCGCCCTTGTCAGGACGTCAGAGCTGATCGCGGCCGAGCCGAGTCTCGCCGACCAGCTCACCGGGGCACCCGACGGCTACAGCTCGATCGAGCAGGAGGACTTCACCCCGGGCGACGACCTGGCGGAGACCCTCGCGGGAATCGCCTGGCCGGAGGCCGTATCGGGCTGCGTCCTCACGCTCGAGCGGGCTTTCCTTCCCTCGGACGCGGAGGGTGAACTGCCCGCAGACCCGGACGCAGCGGCTCTCGCGGTTGCGAACCATCCGCGCAAGCTCGACCTGCGTGTCGTCGTCGGCGTCACGAGGGACGGTGGCAGCCACGGGCTCGCACGAGTGCGCGGCGAGGACGGCGACCTGCTCGCCGGGGCTGACCTGGTGCCCGCACTGGCTGCGGCACTGGCGCATACATTGGAATGACCCGAGGTGGCCGGTCCCCCCGGCCCGATGAGGAGTACTCGTGAGCGTGACGTCACGGATGTCGCGGCGTGGCCCGTTGATCCCGACGATCCTGGTGATCGCAGCCCTTGTGGCTGCGTTCACCATCTTCGCCGAGGTGTGGACCCAGAAGTTGTGGTTCGACTCGGTGGCCTTCCCGCAGGTCTTCAGCACCCAACTACTCGCCCAGGTGCTCCTGTTCTTCGTGTTCGCCATCGTCATGGGCGGTGTCGTCGGGCTGAACATGTGGATAGCCTTCCGGCTCCGTCCCACCGTGCGGCGCACCGGCCAGAGCGCCGTCCTCGACAGGTACCGCGACCTGCTCGAGTCCCGCGTCCTGCTGTCGATCCTGGTGCCCTCGATCTTCTTCGGCGTCATCGCAGGGGTGTCAGCCGTGAGCCAGGCGATGGAGTACCTGGCGTGGTGGAACCGCACGTCCTTCGGCGTTGCCGACACCTACTTCGGCCTTGACGTCGGCTTCTATGTCTTCGAGTACCCGATCTGGCAGGACCTCTTGTCCTTCATCCTCGGCGCGCTCTTCTTCGGCCTGGTCGCGGCAGCAGCCGTGCACTTCGCCGTCGGTGGCATCGTGTCCGGGCGTGCTCGCGGACGGGCCGCCCGCGACAACTCCGCGCGCATTCACCTCTCCGTCCTCGCCGGCCTGATACTCGTCGGTTACGGCCTGCAGAACCTGCTCGACCGCTACGGCTTCCTGCTCCAGCAGGGCACCCTGTTCACCGGCATGCAGTACACCGATGCCCATGCCCGGCTCACCGCGAAGCTCGTCATGGCCGTCATCGCGTTCCTCTGCGCCGGGCTGTTCTTCGCGAACGGCTTCCTTCGCCGGTGGACGCTGGCGATCACAGGACTCGTCCTGATGATGGTCTCCGGCCTGATCCTCGGCCTGATCTACCCGCTGGTGGTGCAGAGCTTCCAGGTGAAGCCCAACGAGCCCGACCTCGAGCGGCCCTACATCCAGGCCCACATCGACGCCACCCGTCAGGCGTACGGCATCGACAAGACCGAGGTGACCCAGTACGACGCCGTCACCCAGGTGCGGCCGGGCCAGCTCAAGCAGGACGCAGAGGCACTGCCGGGCATCCGGCTGATCGACCCGGCCGTTGTCGCCCCCACCTTCGAGAACCAGCAGCAGTTGCGCGGCTACTACACGTTCCCCGACCTCCTCGACGTGGACCGCTACGTTATCGACGGCAAGGAGACCGACGCCGTCGTGGCCGCCCGCGAGATCGACTACCAGAAGCTGCCGGACCAGAACTGGAACAACCTGCACACCGTCTACACCCACGGCTACGGCATGGTGGCCGCGTACGGCAACCAGCGCAGCTCCTCGGGCGACCCGGTGTGGATCGAGAAGAACCTGCCCCCCGAGGGTGCGCTTCCGGACTACGAGGGCCGGATCTACTTCGGCGAGTACGCCACCACTTTCGGCATCGTCGGACGTGAGCAGGGCGAGCCTGCGATCGAATTCGACAGCCCCGGCAGTTCGCAGGAGGCCGGCGAGGTCAACAACACCTACGCCGGGACCGGCGGCGTCCCGATGGGTGACCTGTTCACCCGCCTGCTGTATGCCGCCCACTTCATGGACCTGAACATCCTGCTGTCCGATCGGGTGAACGGCCAGTCGAAGATCCTCTACGACCGCACTCCGAAGGAGCGGGTCGCGCAGGTGGCCCCCTGGCTCACCCTGGACTCGAACGTGTACCCGGCAGTTGTCGACAATCGCCTGGTGTGGGTCGTCGACGCCTACACCACCAGCCGGAACTACCCGAACAGCCAGGTGAAGTCGCTGCGCGCCACTACCACTGACGCGCAGTCGAACCTCGTCGGCTCACAGGTCGACCAGTCGGTCAACTACCTGCGCAACTCGGTGAAGGCCGTCGTCGACGCCAGTAACGGCACCGTCAGCCTTTACGCCTGGGAAGAGGGCGACCCGATCCTCCAGGCCTACGAGAAGGCATTCCCCGGCAGCGTGAAGCCGCGCAGCGAGATCAGCCCGGACCTGATGGCCCACCTGCGCTACCCCGAGGACCTGTTCAAGGTGCAGCGCGAGGTCCTCGCCCGGTACCACATGACCGACCCGAACTCCTGGTTCCAGCAGTCGGACCTGTGGCAGGTGCCGGCCGACCCGACGACCACCACCCCGGGCCAGACCACGGAGGCGACCAAGGCAGGGCCGGCGGAGCCGCCCTACTACCTCTCGATCAAGTGGCCCGGCGACAAGTCCCCGGTGTTCAGCCAGACGGCGGTCTTCGTGCCCAACCAGCGCGCCAACCTCGCGTCCTACCTCTCTGTTGTCGCTGAGGCAACCAGTCCTGACTACGGCAGGTTGCGGGTGCTGCGGATGTCCGACACGCAGCAGATCGCCGGGCCGGGCCAGACGCTCAACGCTATGACCACCGACCAGCGGTTCGCCGATGTGCTGCGCTCGTACACGAACCAGGGCTCGGCTGCCGCCAAGTACGGCAACCTGCTGACGTTGCCGATGGGCAGCGGCCTGTTGTACGTGATGCCGATCTACACCACGCGGGAGGCGAGCACCGGAACGGGGACGTATCCCGCGCTGAGGTTCGTCGCTGCCCGTTTCGGTGAGCACGTCGGCATCGGCAACACGCTGCAGGAGGCCCTGGATCAGGTGTTCTCCGGCGACGCGGGCGCCGACACCGGCGAGGACCCGACCCAGACCCCGACCGAGCCGACCCAGCCGACCAATCCCACGACCGAGCCGACGGACGCCGACAGACAGGCGGCAGTGGCGGCAATGAAGAAGGCCGACGCTGCCTTCGCCGCAGCCGACGAAGCGCTGCGCAAGGGCGACCTGGCCGGCTACCAGACGCAGGTCGCGGCAGCCAAGGCAGCAGTCCTCGAAGCCCTGTCAAAGATGGGCGCCAGGTAGCTCAGGCCTTGACGGTGACCGGCCAGCCGGCGGCGACCAGGGGGTCCCGCAGGGCTGCAGCGTCGCCGACGACGACGAGCGTGAGGCGGTCGGGCGGCAGGAGTTCGCTGATGGCCTGGGTCGCCGACTCGGGCGTCACGCGGGTGAGGGCAAGGGCGTTCGAGTTCACGAACTCCGCGCTGAGGCCCGCTGCGACGAGGGAGGCGACCCGTTCGGTGACGCCCTGAGCCGTCGAGTACCGCAACGGAGCGATCCCGTTGGTGTAGTTGACGGCGTCCGCCACCTCCTGGGTGGTGATCGGCCTGCCGGTGACCGCCAACAGCCGGCTGGCGAGGTCGAGCGCCTCCACCACCACGTCGGTGCGGAAGGAGCCCTGCACAGCCAGCAGCCCGCCGTCGCGCATGGGGGAGTTGACGAGGTGCACGCCGTAGGTGAACCCCTTCTCCTCGCGCAGCACCCGGTTCAGCCGGCTGAGGAACGCACCGCCGAGCGCATGCGTCGCCACCTGGAGGTCAGCCCATCGCGGGTCGCCGCGATCGATACCGAAGCCGCCGAGCCGGATGTCGGCCTGGACGGCACCGGGCCGGTCGATCAGCCAGCAGTGCGGCGTGCGGGACACCGGGGTCTGGTGGTGCACGGTGAGCGTTCCTGGCACCTCCCAGCCACCGAACGCTGCCGCAGCCTGCTGGTACACCTCGTTCGTGAGGTCGCCGGAGATCACCAGCGTCGCGCCCTCGGGACGGTAGTGGCGGGCGTGATAGGCCTCGACGTCCTCGGGTGTGATCGCAGCGACCGTCGCAGCGGTGCCGCCGGCAAGCCGGGACGCGCGGAAGCGGCCCGGGATGCAGGCCTGCCGGAACGCGACCTGCGCCCGGTTGGAGGAGTTGGCCATGGTGTGGTCGATCTCCGCCAGCCGCAGCGACTGGTGGCGCTCGACGTCGGAGGCGCGCAGTTCCGGCTCGGAGATCGCCTCTGCCAGCAAAGGCAGCGCCTCGGACAGCCGGCGCGCCGGTACTTCGAGCAGCAGGTCGCTGGCCGCATAGCCGGCCGACCCGCTGAGTACTGCACCGATGTCCTCGAGGCGCTCGGCGAAGGTGGGACCGGAATGCGTGGCAGTGCCCTCGTCGAGGCACCGCTGGGTGATGGTCGCCACGCCCTCGATGTCGCCCGGCTCGGTGCTCAACGGGTTGTCGAGCACGAGGGAGACGGCGGCGATGTGCTGGCCCGGACGATGGAAGGCGAGCACCTGGAGGCCGTTGTCGAGCCACCAGTGGGCCGGCTCGGGAAAGATCCAGCGGGGCGGCGCCTTCACCTCGGGACGGTGATCAGGCTTGCGCATCGCCAACCTCCTGCTGGTAGTCGAGTTGGGCCCGTTGTCCGGGTTGGAGGTAGGTCGCGCAGGCGGCGGCGACCTGGTCGAGGGTGACGGCCTCGACTTCAGCGAGCCGCCGGTTGATGCGCTCGGGATCGGCGTGCAGCGTGGTGTAGGCACTGATCATGTCGGCACGTGAGTCGAGGGAAGCGAGTTCGCTGAGCCACTCCCGTGCGTACTGCGCCTTCGCCCTGGCGAGCTCTGCTGCGCTCGGACCTTCCGTGACGAGCCGCTCCACCTCGACAAGGGCGGCCTCGATCGCAGCGCCGGTGTCCGCCCCCGGAAGGGCACGCAGCTGGACGAGCCCGAACGAGTTACCGCCGATCAGCGGGACCGCGGATGCTCCCGCACCGGCTGCCACGCCGAGGTTGCGCACCAGCTGCTGGTGCAGCCGTGAGGTCTGCCCGCCGCCGAGTGCCACCATCGCCAGCTCGCACGCGTCGAACTCCGGGGTGTCGCGTGGCGGGAGACGCCAGGCGAACCAGGTTGCCGCCGCCGGTACCCGTGCCTGTACCTCCTGCACCGGGACGCCTTGCAGTGGCGGCAGGGACGTGATCGGTGGCCGTTGGCGCCTGTTCCAGGCAGGCAGGTGCCCGAAGGCGCGTTCTGCCTTCTTGAAGCCGTCCTTGGCGGTGACGCCGCCGACAAGGGTGAGAACGGCGTTGTCGGGACGGTAGTGGTTGCGGAAGAAGGTCGCCGCTCGCTCTGCGGTTGCGTCGTCCAGGTCGGCCATCGAGCCGATGGTGGTGTGACCGTAGGGATGGTCGGGTCCGAAGACGAGCCGCACGAGGTGCTGCATCGCATCCCCGTAGGGCACGTTGTCGTACCGCTGCCGCTTCTCCTCCTTCACCACCTCGCGCTGGGTGTCGACGCTGGCCTCGTCGAGGTGTGCGGGCAGGCTGGCCAGCCGGTCAGCCTCCATCCAGAGCGCCAGTTCGAGCGCCCCGACCGGAAGGGTCTCGAAGTAGTTGGTGCGGTCGAACCAGGTGGTGGCGTTCACGGCGCCGCCGAGGGACTGCAGCAGATTCAGGTGCTCGCCGGTGCCCACATGGTCGGAGCCGGAGAACATCAGGTGCTCGAACAGGTGTGCCCAGCCGTGCTCGCCGGGGCGCTCGTCGCGCGAACCGACGTCGTACCAGAGGTTCACCGCCACCATCGGGACGCTGTGGTCAGGGCTGACGACCACGCGCAGGCCGTTGTCGAGCGTGCGCTGGTGGATCGGATAGTTCAGTTGATCGGACGGGGCCACTCGCCCATCTCACCACATCGCACCAGAGACCCGAACATGGCAGTCCGGCGGGGCGTCGCCGCACGCCCCGCCGGACCGGTGTTGGGAGGACCGACAGCCCTTAGTGCCGCCAGCCCTTGCGGGTGTCGATCCTCACGATGGAGGGCGGTCCGGTGATGCCGGTCGCCGCGTACAGCTTCCCGCGCCTGCCCGCTTCGACGGCCAGGGCACCGGGCAGCGGCAGGTACTCCGCAACCTTCCCGTGCTTGATCACCGAGATCCGTCCGGCGAACAGTTCGGCGACGTAGATCTTGCCGCCGGAGATCGCGAGGTTGGTGGCGCCGAGCAGTCCTTTGGCGACCTCCTTGAACTTGCCGTTCCACGGGTTCACCCGGTACACCTTGCCGCGAGCGCCGAGGCTGGGATCCTCCGGGCCGCCCGGCAGGGTGGTCACGTAGAGGAACCCGTCCCCGCCGACCTCGACGTCGGTGGGTACCGGCTCGAAGTTGTAGGTGACGTCGCCGGAGCAGATCAGGCCGAATCCGGCTGCGGCCTCCTTGGTCACTGTTGCTGGCTGGGCCGGCAAGACGGTCAGCGTCGAGATCTTGCCGGTGCTGCTGATCCGGAGAAGGGCGTTGGCGCCGGCATCGGCAAGGACGAAGCCCTTGCCGAAGGCGGTGAGCGAGTAGGCATGGGAGTCGATCGCCCCGGTGTAGCTCAGCGGCGGAACGCCGGCGGGCGCGTTCGGGTCGACGGTGCACCGGCTGGGATCGGCGAGGCCGTAGTGGTTGGCCTTGTCAGGGTTGTTCGCCTTCTCGTAGGCCAGGGTGTCCGCAGACGCCTTGAAGGCTCGAGGACCCTCGATGGTGACGCCGCTGTCGGTGATGCCGGCCGGCGGGCCGCCCACCGTGTGGGTGTAGGCGAGGAACTTGCCGTTCCGCGACAGCGCGACGCCGGAGGCGCCTTCGACGCCGCCGACGACGGTCTTCACTGTGCCGTTCGACTGGACCCTGCCGATCAGGCCGGCGCCGTCGGCGACCAGGACGCGGTTGTGGCGCACTTCGAGGTTGAAGGGTGCGCCGACCGCAGTTGTCAACACAGTGGTGGTGGGGGTGGGCAGGGGCTTCGTGTGTGCCCCCGCCGGAGTCGCAATGATCAGGCTTGCCCCTGCCGCGAGGGCAGTGGTGGCGATGACGATGCGCGCTACCCGCATGTATGCCTCCGAGCGTGTGCGTGGTCGCAGGTCGACGGGCGGCGATGCCTGCTGGGCCCTATCGTCCGATGCGGCCGTGAAGCCCCGGTATGGGCAAACTTGCGGTCAGTACCGCCATCCCTTGTGGATGCTGATCTTCACCACGGAGGGCTGGAGGAGCGCACCGTCCGGCGTGGCTGCTGTCCACTCAGTCGATGCGTAGAGCGTGCCGTGCCGGCCGGCTTCGACAGCCACAACGCCGGGTAGGTGCAGGTATGCAGAGACCACGCCGCGCTTCAACCGAGATGCGTCCGGCGTCGGCCTCGACAACATGGATCCTGCCAGCGGAGAGGGCGAGATTGGTGGCTCCGGACAGGCCGGAGGCGAGTTACTTTTGCGTCCCCGTTGTACGGGTTGACCCGGTAGACCTTGCCGCGAGCGCCGAGCTCAAGTCCCGCCCGCCCGTGTCGTGCCTTCGGGGGTGAGTGGTCAGGCACCTGGCGGAATGCCTGCACCCGTCATGCTCCGCCGTCACGGCCGGCGCTGGTATGGGCACAACTTGCGACGCGGCGTCCGCGGGCGACTCAGTCCGTCGGGAGTGGCGGCAGCTCGCCGGTCGCCTCGTAGGTCGCGAGCAGTCCGATCCGCCGGGCGTGCCGGGGGTCGCCGCTGAACGGGGTCGCGAGGAAGGTGGCAGCGAAGCCGAGGGCCTCCTCGCTCGTGTGCATGCGCGCGCCGATGGCCACCACCTGCGCATCGTTGTGTTCCCTTGCGAGGCGGGCGGTCTCCTGCGACCAGGCCAGCGCGGCGCGGATGCCCCGCACCTTGTTCGCAGACATCTGCTCGCCATTGCCGGAGCCGCCGACCACGACGCCGAGCGCCTCGATGCCCGCGGCCCGGTCGGCAGCGACGCCGGCGGCTGCGCGCACGCAGTAGACGGGGTAGTCGTCGCCGGGGACGGGGCGCTCGGGTCCGTGGTCCACCGGTTCGTGGCCGTTCGCGACGAGCCATTCGACGAGCAGGGACTTCAGCTCCCAGCCCGCATGATCAGAGCCAAGGTGAACGCGCATGTCGCCAGTGTTCCACGACCCCCAGCGTCGCAGGGAGGCTATCGTCAGACCGGGTCCACGCACGTCCGGGGAGTGAGCATGAGCGAGTTGAGCGAGCAGTTGCAGGCGGAGGAGCGCGAGTTGAGGTTCGCCGACTTCAGCCTTGAGGATGCCTGGGAGCTGGGCTCCCGGATGCGTGCTGCGGCCAAGGAAGCCGCGCTCCCGGTTGCGATCGCGATCCAGCTCGGTGAGCAGCGGGTGTTCCACACGGCCCTGCCGGGATCGAGCTCGGACAACGACCACTGGCTGGCGCGCAAGACCAGGGTGGCGCTGCGTTACGGCCAGGCTTCACTCGCCGTGGGGGAGGGCTTCCGCGACCGCGGGGCCGACTTCGACTCCGATTCCCGCCTGGATCCGTCCCTCTACGCCGCCCATGGCGGCGTCGTGCCGCTGCGCCTGACGAGCGGGACGGTGATCGGCGTCGTCGGTGTCTCCGGCCTGCCACAGCTCGAGGACCACGCCTTCGTCGTGGAGCACCTGCGGGCGTTCCGCGCACTCAGCGCCGACTGAGCCCAGCCTCCCCTGAGCCGGCAGAAGGGACGATCGCTACTTCGCCGGAAGCGCCCGGACGTAGACGAGTGCATGCTCCAGCCAGTCGCGCAGCGAGTCCTCGGTGTCCGCAACCTCGTCGTCCACCCGCAGCCAGCCGGCCGCTTCGCGGCCGTTCATCACCATGGGGTGCACGCCCTCCCGCTCACGAAGCGAGCCGCCCTCGGCCGGGTCGACACGCAGCATCAGGCCACCCTGCCCACTCGCCGCAACCACCATGTTCCCTTCCTTCAGGAACGCAAGGCCACCGAACATTGCTTTCTCCGTGATGCCCTTCTCGAAGGACAACGCCGCGCGCAGCCGGGCGGCCAGTTCCTTGTCGTACGCCATGGCTGCAAGTATCGCGGCTGCCTCTGACACCCCGGTAGGCCTCAGACGGCGACGAACTCCCTCAGCCCTGCCAGCACCCGGTCGACGTCGTCGTCGTTGCTGTAGGGGGCGAGTCCGAGTCGAAGGCCATGGGTGTCCGTCAGCGCCAGCCGGGTGAACGGCTCGTGGGCGTAGAACGAGCCCGCCGGTGCAAGGACCCTGCGTGCAGCCAGGAACTCGTAGGCGTCCCAGCAACGCCGTCCGGGCAGCGTGAGCAGCAGGGTCGGCGTCCGGTCGGCGGCGCGTGAGTGCACCACCACCTGGTCGCCCAGCTCTGCCAGACCCGACTCCAGTCGTTGCCGCAGCCGGAGCTCGTGCGCATCGACGGCGTGCAGGGACGCGCGGAGCTGTTCGCGCCGCCCGCTGGCCGTGCCGGGGGCGATCGCTGCGAGGAAGTCGACGGCTGCGGTCGCGCCGGCGAGCTGTTCGTACGGCAGGGTGCCAAGTTCGAAGCGCTCCGGCACCTGGTCGGTGGAGGGCAGCAGCTTGTCGGGCCAGAGCGTGGCAAGGAACTCGGGGGCTCCGGCGAGCACGGCGCAGTGCGGGCCGAGGAACTTGTAGGGCGAGCAGACGAACGAGTCCACGCCGAGGGCAGCGACATCGACGAACTGGTGCGCCGCGTAGTGGACACCGTCGACGTGCACAACGGCTCCGACGGCGTGGGCAGCCACGGCGATCGCCCGCAGCGGCGGCTTGGTGCCGATGAGGTTGGACGCCCCGGTGACCGCGACGAGGCGGGTGCGCGCCGTCAGGGCTGCGGTGACGCTGTCGGGGTCGAGCTCCCCGGTGGACGGGTCGAAGTCGATCCAGCGGACCACGGCTCCCACTGCTGCAGCGGCTTGCACCCAGGGGCGCACGTTGGCGTCGTGGTCGAGTCGGGTGACCACCACTTCGTCGCCCGGGCGCCACTGCTTGGCGAGGGCCCGGGAGAGGTCGTAGGTGAGCTGGGTGGCGCTGCGGCCGTGCACGATGCCACCGGCGGGCACGCCCAGCAGGTCGGCGTAGGCCGCCCGGAACCCGGTGACGGCTGCCTCGGCGTTGGCCTCGGAAGGGCTCAGGAGACCGCGGTTGGACAGCGGTGACGTGAGCGTCGTCAGGATTGCCGCACCGACCTCGAACGGGGTCTGGGTGCCACCGGGGCCGTCGAAATGGGCCGTCTCCGAGCGCAGGGACGGGAAGTGGTCGCGCAGGGCTGCGACATCGTAGGTCATCGGGTCTCCCGGATCGTTGGCGCTCGCGAGTCTAGGGGTGGGTGGCCGGCCCGGACGCCGCAGGCCGCGGGGCGGATCCGCGCGTTCTGTGGCAGGCCCGGCGGCGCTCGTGTCACAGTTCACCTGAGCCCGACAGGTGGGAAGGGGACATGGCGGAAGTGAGCCCGCGGCAGCGGAACCGTGTCCTTGCCGCCATCGACCTGTTCTTCTTCGTCTTCGGCGGGGTTGCCGCCGTCTGGCTGGCCTACCTGGTGCTGCAGGCCGGCATCTCGCCGGGCTGGCCGATGCTGCTGGTGGTCCTCTTCTGGGTGCTCGTGGCCTACCTCGCCCTTCCCCGGATCCATCGGATCCTCACCGCGATCTACCTGCCCGACTACTTCATCGGTCGCGCCCGTACGGCCGACGGGCTACTGGGTGATCCGGTGAACCTCGCACTGCGGGGGCGTGCCGCCCAGATCCACGATGCAATGGTGGCCGCCGGCTGGACGAGGGCCGACGACCTCTCCCTTGCCACCGGCTGGGGGATCGTCCGCTCCACCCTCACCGGCCGCAGCTATGCCGAGGCCCCGGTCAGCCCCCTGCTCCTCTTCGGCAGGCAGCAGGACTTCGCCTACCAGCAGGAGGTCGAGGGGAGTCCGTCCCGGCGCCACCACGTGCGTTTCTGGAAGTGCCCGACGGACTGGCTGTTGCCCGGCGGCTTCGCCGTCGACTGGCTGGCCGCCGGCACCTACGACCGCAGCGTGGGCCTGTCCCTGTTCACCGGCCAGATCACCCACAAGATCGACGAGGACGTCGACGTCGAGCGCGACCACATCATCGCGACCGTCACGGCTGCCCGACCCGCGGCGTCGGTGGAACTCCTGAACAACTTCTCCACGGGCTACCACTCCCGCAACGGTGGCGGCGACCGCATCGAGACCGATGGTGACCTGCCGGTCGTCGACCTGTCGGCACTGCCCGATTCGACCGTTACCGAGGTGGTGGCACGTCCGGAGGGCGCGGACGCCAGGCGTCCGCCGCAGGTCGTGTTCGGTGCCCTCGTCGCGGGGCTGCTCGGCGTGCAGTACCTGGTGGTCCTCGCGCTGCTCACCATCCCCGCTCCGGGCGATGCGGACACCGCGACGCTCGTCGCTGTGGAGATCGGCCTCGGCGTCCTGGCGCTGGTCAACCTCGGCCTCGCCGCAGCCCTGCTCGCCGGGCAGGACTGGCCACGCATCCTGCTGTGCGCTTCCAGCGTGCTCAGCATCGTGTTCGCCTATCTCGGCAATGCCGCGGGCACGCAGCGGATCTCGCTGGACTCGAACCTGTTCGCCGTTGCGGTCAGCGTGCTCGCCCTGCTCGCCCTTTCCAGCGAACCCGCAAGGGCGTATGCCGAGGCTCGGCGTTCACGAAGAAAGTCCGGAAAAGGGTCACAGACCGGGCCATGATGACGTCATGAGCACGCTTGCCGAGCACGCCGTCACCGCCCTGCGGGAGGCGGGAGCAGTCCTCACCCCCGGCCTCACGACAGGAGAACTGGGGGCTCTGGAGGAGCAGTGGGGGATCGAGTTCTCCGCCGACCACGCCGAGTTCCTCCAATTGGCCGTGCCGCTCGGTGAGGGCTGGGTCGACTGGCGCGGCCCCGCGGAACCGGTGGCGAACCTCCTGCGGGTTCCGACGGCCGGGCTGCTGTTCGACGTGGAGCACAACCAATTCTGGCCGGCGTCCTGGGGCGACCGGCACAGTGACCCGGCGAGAGCGATGCAACTGGCCTCCGACCAGCTCGCCGGCTGGCCGCGCCTCCTCCCGCTGTACGGCCACCGCTACCTTCCGCCGGGCCCGCTCGCGTCCCCGAGCCCGGTGTTCTCGGTGGTCCAGAGCGACGTGACGTACTTCGGTTTCGACCTTGTGGAGTGGGTGCAGCGAGAGTTTTTCGGTGTGCCGCTGCCAGAGGGACGCGAGCTGCGTCCTTCAGTGCCCCACTGGACGCAGCTGGCCGAGGGCAGCGAGGACATCGACCTGTAGCGCGGGTCGGCGCTGGGCCTCGTTGGTCCTCAGGTGTGTCGTGCTCAGTTGTCGCTACCGCGCGTGATCGCAAGGGTGGCCAGCAGGTCCTCATGGAAGCCGATCCACACCAGCTGGCAGGACGCCCGGTCCGGACCGTCCAGCCACGCAGCGTCCCCCTTCTGCACGCGCTGAAGGGCGCTGTGGTGGGCCTCGGCATAGCCGTCGAAGCGAGCGAGGACGGCGGTGAGCCGGCTGCAGATCGCGCCGAGACCCTCGTCGGCGCGCACGAGGTCGTCCAGGGCTGCTGCGTCCCACCGCAGGTCGGTGTGATCGTTGCGCCCGGTGGGGTCCCACGACGTCGGGTGAAGCTGCCAGTTGGTGCAGGCCGTGCCGTGCAGGCGGTTCAGGGGCAGGAAGTCGGTGTGTGCCTGCACCACCACGTCGCGGGCACCGGTGGCGTCGAGCTCAGCCGCCAGAAGGTGTTCGTCCCGCGCCCTGCCCGCGTCGGTCAGCGACCAGGTGATGTCACCGATGAAGTCGTACCTGCTCACCCAGCCGAACGCCTGCGCATCCAGCAGGGCCTCGCGGACATCCGCCGCTTCGAGCCGGAAACGGCGCGCGAGTTGCTCGATGCCCGGCGCACCGAGCACCCGGACGCCGTGCAGGGTGAGCAAATCTGTCGCGGAGTGGTGTGCACTCATTAGCGTTTGTCGTCTGTCGGCATGTCGCCAACGTTAGGCCAAGCGGGCGACGGACTGGCGCGCTTCTTGTCGCTGTGCCGGCAATGGCAATGATCACGACCAGATCTTCGATCGCTTCGGAGCGGGTGTCATCCCGATTTCGGAGTGCAATGCCTGACGGAAATGCGCTGTCAAGAGACGCGGGTGCTGCGTCGCGCCCGCTTGATCGGCGTACTGCCTGACCCCTAGAGTCGTACGAGTTCGTACACTTGGAGAGGGAGACATGGCGCGCTCTTACGTTGCCGTTATCAAAGACGATCTGACGGGCGAGGTGATCGAGGACGGCCAGGCCGTCACCATCGAATTCACCATTAATGGAAAGGCCTACACCATCGACCTGGGCCCGAAGAATGCCGATGCATTCCACGCGTCGTTGGAGAAGTATGTTGCCGCTGCCACAAAGGTCGGGGGAGCGCCCCGTGGGCGCAGGAACTCTGCACGGAGCACGCAGGACCTGGCTGCCATCCGTGCCTGGGCCAACGACCACGGCTATGTCGTCGCTGCGCGTGGCCGGATCAGTTCCGAGATCAAGGAAGCGTTCGAGCAGGCTCACTGAGCGGCGCAGAGCGATGGGCCCGGATCCGACGACGTCGGGCCCGGGCTCGCTGCTACTGGCCGGGGCCAGGTCCCGTTGCTGCCATCACGTTCGTCCCGTCGGACAGTACGGGTGAGATGAAGCCGAAGATGTTGCCGTCCGGGTCGATCAGGTAGGCAAGGCGACCAACGCCGGGCATGTCCGCCGGTGGCAGAGCACCGACCCCACCCAGTTCGATGCCCCTGGTGAAGACGGCATCGACGTCGTCGACGCCGAGGACAAGGTTCGCCCCTGCAACGGGGTCGCCGACCTGTGGGCTGGGACCCTGCCGCTGGACGAGCCCGCCGTTGATGCCGTGGCCGGGAGAGCCTGTAGCGATCGAGCCATCGCCGGTGTTGATCATCCAGTACTCGGTCTCACCGAACCTGGTGAAGGTCCAGCCGAACAGGTTGGTGTAGAAGTCGATCAGCCGCTGCGGCTCGGCAGCATGGATCTCGAAATGGACGACGAGGTTGGCCATGGTTCCTCCTGGAATCCGGGTGCCGGAACTCCTGCAAGTCTCCTGCGTCCCCGAGGACCCGACAAGGGCTCAATGCCTGCCGGCGGTGCTAGGCGTTGACAACTTGCCCGTTGCGGGGAAGCCCGTCCGGGAACGTGATCGGGATGGCCAGGGCACGATCTGAGTCCTCATGGGTCCTGGCCTGCAGGTGGACGTGTGGCTCCGTGCTGTTGCCCGAGTTGCCGCACTGGCCGACGGGGCTGCCGACCGACACTGCCTGTCCGGGCACGAGGGGAATGCTTCCACGCCGCAGGTGGCACACGGCGACGACGGCCCCCGGCTCGATCTCGATCACCACATGGTTCCCGGCCAACCCTGACCAGCCCCCCGCCGCCCGGCGTCGCTGTGTCAGCGCGTAACCGACGGAAGGCAGTCCACGGAACGCTTCGTGGTCGGGTTCGCCGTCATGCACGCGGACGACCCTGCCGGCGGCCGGCGCGAGGATCGGCAGCCGGAAGCCGTTTCGACCGCTGCGGCAAGTCTCCGCTACCAGCACTACGTCCTGACCCGCGATCAGGAGCTGGCGGCCAAGCTTTCGGCAATGGCGGTTGCCGGGACCTGAAGATCAAGAAGGGCCAGGCCGGCGAGTTCCGAGCCATGGGCTCGCCTACCGAGATAGCAACAGTCGCTCAATGCCGATCTGCGGATGTATGGGCGAACCACCGTTGGGCTGGCGGAGTGCCGAAGCTCCTCCCGCTGGGGCTCCGCTTCCCGGGGCCGCGGCTCAGTTAGCCAGGAAACGCTCGACCTCGTCGAGGAACTGGGCGAAGGCAATGTCGCGCTGCAAGAGGATGTGGTTGCGGCTGTTCAGGGAGACGAACCTGGCGCCGTGGATCAGGCCGGCCAGACGACGTCCCTCCTCGAACGGGACGCCGCGGTCACCGGTGGCGTGCAGCACGAGGGTGGGGACGGTCACAGTCCGGGCCAGGCCAGAGGCGTCCAGGCCGTAGAAGGCGGCCTCGACCAGCGGCGCGTTGATCGGCGTGGTGCTGGTGCGCAGCTCCTCGTTGAACGCGCTGATCTCGTCAGGGCCCGCATCCGGCATGTACTGGCGTGCGAAGGTCTCCCTGAGCAACTCGCTCTCCTGGCTCCAGCCGATCCGGGCGATGCCGACGTTCACCGCCGCCTCCTCGACCTGGAGCGGATCGTCCCGCCGGCGCATGCCGCGGGCGTACGTCCCGTAGAGCACCAGCCTGCTGACCCGTTCGGGGTGCCGGGCCGCGAAGCCGAACGCGACGGGTCCGCCCTGGGAGTCCCCGAGCAGCGCGACCGGCTCGTCGCCGAGGCTGTCGAGCACCGCCTCGAGGTCGTCGATCCAGAGGTCCAGGTCGGTGAGGTCGGCGCCGCCGAGGTCGCGGTCGGACAACCCGCAGCCTCGCGAGTCGTAGCGGACGTAGCGATACCGGGCTCCGAAGGCACGCACCCAGTGCCCCCAGATCGGGCTGTCGGCGGTGTCCTTGTCGACCTGGGTCAGCCCCGTTGCCGCCTTGACAAGGGTCGGGCCGGAGCCGGTCTCTGCCACCGCCAGGGAGCTGCCGCCCGACACCTCCACGAACCGGATCCTCGACTCGGCGAAATCCGGCTGCTCCCCGTGATAGCGCGAGTTCGTGGCCAGCGACCGCCGGTCATGTGCGCCGAGCTTGCGTAGTAGCGAGGAGACGTGGGTCTCCACGGTCCGCACCGACACGACGAGCTCTGCGGCGATCTCCGCGTTCGACCATCGGCGCCGCACCAGTTCGAACACCGCTCGCTCGCGGGGCGTCAAGTCGTCCGGCGCAACCATGACCGGAGTGTGCCACCAACCCCTGAGGGGGGACAGTGGGCGAGGAGGACGGCTCCGGGGGATCACCCCCGAGGCGCCCGAACCGGCCCTTACGCCTGACGCGGGATCTTGTGCCGGACGAGTGCACGGATTCTTGGGTTGACAAGTACATTCGGTGCCGGGGAAGCGAAGGCACGGTCAGTGGCAGGAACCAGACCGGCGGCACGGACTGGCTGGTCACCAAGGTCGCGGAGCCGGCTGTGTCGCGGCTTCGTCGGCGGTGCGGGCCGAGCGCGCCGCGCAGCAAAGCAGGCTGCGGCTATCTGACGCTCGCTGATGAACACGACTGGTCTGAGCGCGCCGAGTTCGACGTGGTCGCCATCAGGCCGATCCGGAGCGAGGCCGACGGGGCTCGACTTGGTCGACGAGCACCTCCCGCCGGAGCTCGCGGTCTCGCTTGGGATCTCGGCCGACGCCGCGATCGGGCTGGTCCGAGACGTTGCCTGCGTCCGCTCTTGGCACCCTTCGTGTGAGTGGTCGGCGTTGGTCAGGAGTCGCAGGTTCACTCCAGGCCGAAGTAGCCGGGATCGGCGACAAAGCGCCGGTAGAGCGCGACAGTGGCAAGTTCGTTCCAGCGACACTGCTGGAAACCAGCCTCGTCGAGTTCGATGATCTGTGCGCCCGGGGTCGCCGCGAGGATCGGCGAGTGGGTGGCCATCAGAACCTGGATGCCGTCATCACGGAGCTCGGCCAGCTGGTTGGCCACCTTGATTTGGGACGTGAATGAGAGCCCGGCTTCTGGCTCGTCGAGCACCAGGAAGCCGCCACGTCCAGCCATGTGCCCGAGCTTGGTGTCGAGGAGCTCGTTGAAAGCCTGCCCGTGCGAGCGCTCGTGGTACGTCGCGTCCGCACCAGGGTTCTGTTCCAGGTAGGTGAGCAGCCCGTGCATGGTCTCGGCGCGAAGGAAATATCCCCACCGGGAGCGTGAAAGGCCGCGCACCAGCCGAATCCGCTCGTGCAGCGGGGACTCGGTCCGACGATCGGATGGCCTCGGGTTCGTGCTGCCACCCTCGGGGCTGAGCCCGTAGGCCACGGCGATGGCTTCGATCATGGTCGACTTCCCGACGCCGTTCTCGCCAACCAGGATGGTCAGTTCGGAAAGCTCTAGCCCGTCCCGTAGCAGTTGGGAAACCGCGCCTAAGGTGAACGGCCAACCACGGTCATTGTCACCTGCCTCCCCGACCACCTCACGTACGGGTAGTGAGCTGAACGCGGTCATGGGGTCAGCGTAAAGCGGAGCTCTGACCCTGCGGGAAGAGCAGGACTCTACGCACTCTCATGGCCGCCCTGCGCGGACGTTCGCTGACCAAGGCGCGGCCTTCGTGCTGGGTCTTGCCGATCCAGAGTTTCGTGAGCTGGGAGTCCCTGCTCCGATCGTTTGCGACTCGGCTGGCGCAGGGCCGCATCTATCGTCGAGACCCCCCGACCCTCCAGCCGGCCGTCCGACGCCTTGTTGAGGTTTGGAACCGCGCGCTCCAGCAACCACATGGAAGGCAAAGCGCCACAACCCCTCGCACTCCACACCACATTGCGTGTTGGCTTGGCGGGAAGGAAGGTTCGGGGGTCGAGAGGCCGAGGAGGTCGTGGTCGAGGCGGCATTCGGGCAGGCGTTGAGGGAACGGGCAGGGAGTGTGGGAGAGGGGGAAGCGAGTAGGCGGGTTCGTGCGGGCGAGAGCCGCGGCGTCGGCTTGAGCGCTCGCGTTCGCCACGGGCAGCCCGAATGCGAACCACCCACCATCCGACCTGGCGAGGCTCGCTGGTTCGGCTGATCTGGGTCGTATTCGCGCTCGGCGGGCGGAAATGGGCCCGCCGAGGTTCGGTGCCGCCGCCCCGGGAGCAGTCAAAAGTGGGGTGGAAGCTGCCCAGGGAAGGTTCGCTAGTTGCGCATATGTTGCGCAGAGATCAAAGAACCCGCTCCCAACTTGGCTGTTATGCCTTGTCAGAAGCGGGTGCTTCTTCGTAGCGGGGACAGGATTTGAACCTGTGACCTCTGGGTTATGAGCCCAGCGAGCTACCGAGCTGCTCCACCCCGCGCCGGTTTCTCCAGCTTAGGTGAGACCCACCCGGTTCCCCAAATCGGGCTCGGTCTACGCCTCCCGGGATGGACAGGCCCCCTCCGCTAGACTCGGTGCGCTTCCTCGCGCCGCGGGGACAGATTCTCGTGGAGGCCAGATGACCTACGCCGCCGCTGCGTCCCGGCGTTCACGCTCCATACCGACGAAGGCACTCGCTGCTGCCGTCGGACTGGCGCTCACCTTGATCCTCGCGGCCTGTACCCCCGCCGCCACCACATCGACGCCCAGTGCCGCCCTGCGGACGCTGTCCATCGGCGCGACCCTGGAGCCGGCGTCGATGGACCCCTGGCACAACACCGCGGCATCGATCCCGCAGGTGCTGCTCTACAACGTCTACGAAACCTTGGTGAAGGTCGACTCCTCCGGCAACGTCAAGCCGCTCCTCGCCCAGGCTTGGCAGGTTAGCCCCGATCGCACCACCTACACCTTCCACCTGAACCCGGCAGCGAAGTTCGCGTCCGGCGCCCCCGTGGACGCTGCAGCCGTGGTCGCCAACATCAATCGTCTGAGAACCGACGCGAAGATCACTGAGACGCTGCGGGCGCAGCTGGCCGTCGTCTCCGGCGCGGAGGCCACCGGCACCGACCAGGTGCAGATCAAGCTGACCCGGCCGTCGTTGATGTGGCTCTACGACATGTCCTCGACCCTGGGCATGATCCTCGACCCGGCCTTCACCGGCGACCTCTCGACAGCGAGCGCGGGGTCCGGGCCGTATGTGGTCAAGGCCCACACGCAGGGCGAGAGCGTCGTGCTGGCCAACAACACCAAGTACTGGGGTAACCCGGCCCGTTTCGACGAGGTCACCTTCCGCTACAGCGCCGACCCGAACCCGCAGGTCGCGTCCATGCTGAGTGGTGACCTCGACGTCATCTCGAACCTCCAGTCCCCGGACTCGCTGTCGCAGTTCGCCGACACCAGCCGGTTCACCACAACGACCGGTACGACCAACGGCGAGGTCGTGCTCGGCCTCAACCACGACAGCAAGCCGATGGCCAAGCTCGAGGTACGCCAGGCGCTGACGATGGGGATCAACCGCAGGGACCTCATCGACACGGTCTGGAATGGTCAGGGCACCCTGATCGGCAGCATGGCGGTGCCCACGGATCCGTGGTACGAGGACCTGTCTGGCACCAATCCCTACGATCCGGTCAAGGCCAAGGCACTGCTGAAGGATGCCGGCTACACCGACAAGAGCCCGCTCACCCTCCGGCTGCGCGTCCCCGTGATTCCGTACGCGGTGAAGTCGGCCCAGTACGTCGCCAGCCAGCTCCGCGATATCGGCGTGAAGGTCACCGTGGACGAGCTGGACTTCACCCGCTGGCTGGACGAGGTGTTCACCAAGGGCGACTACGACATGACCATCGTCGCCCACGTCGAGGCCCGCGACCTCGGCAAGTTCGCCAACCCGCAGTACTACTGGCACTACAACGACCCGAAGTTCGCCCAGCTGTACACCGCCGCCGACGAGGCGACCAGCGAGGAAGAGGGCAACGAGCTGATGAAGCAGGCGACGGAGTATCTCGCCGAACAGGCCGCAGCGATCTGGCTCTTCGCCCTGCCGAACCTCGTGATCACCAAGTCCACGATCACCGGGGTGGCCCAGAACGCCACAACGCTGAGCTTCGACCTCACAACGATCACCAGCCGGTAGGGAGGCAAGGGCACAGCCATGCACCTTGCCCTGCGCATCGCCCGGCGGACGGGGGTGTTCGTCGTCAGCCTGCTCGGCGCGTCGCTGCTGATCTTCCTGCTCACGAACGCGCTGCCCGGCGACGTGGCGCAGGTGCTGTTGGGGACGGACGCGACACCGGAGGCCGTTGCGCAGCTGCGTGCGCAGCTGGGCCTCGACCGGCCCCTTCCCGTGCAGTACCTCAGCTGGCTCGGCGGGATCCTCGTCGGCGACTTCGGGCACTCGCATCTGAACGGGATCCCCGTGCTGAGCCTGCTGGCCCCGCGGATCGCTGTCACGATGTGGCTGGTGCTGTTCGGCCTGATCGGCTCACTGCTGATCGCGCTTCCCGCGGGCATGATCGCCGCCCTGAGGCGTCGCTCATGGCCAGGTTTCACCATCAGCGCTGCTGCGCAGCTCGGCATGGCCGTCCCCGTGTTCTGGGGCGGCATCCTGCTGGTCCTCGTCTTCGCCGTCTGGCTGCACTGGTTGCCCGCCAACGGCTACGTGCCGTTGCTGAAGGACCCAGGTCAGTGGGCAGCCCACCTCGTCCTCCCAGCTGTCACGCTCGCCCTCGTGCAGGCCGCGGTACTGATCCGCTACGTGCGGTCAGCGTTCATCGAGGTGCTCAACGAGGACTACTACCGCACGGCCCGCTCGATCGGCTGGACGCCGATGCGGGCGTTGCTGCGGCACGGGATCCGCAACGCTGCGATCTCGCTGGTCACCGTTCTCGGATTACAGGTCTCGACCGTGCTGGTGGGGGCGATCGTCGTGGAGTCGGTCTTCACCCTGCCCGGCCTCGGCTCGTTGCTGCTGACGGCCGTCAACCAGCGCGACCTGCTCGTGGTGCAGGGCACGGTGATGTTCCTCGTCCTGGCCGTGCTGGCGATCAGCGCCCTCGTTGACCTGTCCTACCTGCTGATCGATCCCCGGCAGGCGGCTGCTTCGGAGCAGGGCGTGGGGTCCGCATGAAGCGCGCCCAACTGGTTACGGGCCTCGTCCTCGTCGCTGCCGTTGTCATCACGGCCATCGTCGCGGTCTTCTGGACACCCTTCGATCCCGTGCGCGTCGTCGCCGGCCAGCGACTGCTGCCACCGGGCTGGCCGCACGTCCTTGGCACCGACGGTTTCGGCATCGACATCGCCAGTCGTCTCATGGTCGGTGCCCGCACGATCCTGCTGGTCGGCATCATCTCTGTCGGCGTCGCCGCCGTCATCGGGGTACCGCTCGGCATGCTGGCCGGCCAGGCCGGCGGGTGGGTGGACGAGGTCGTGATGCGCGTCTCGGACGTGGTGTACGCGTTCCCCGCGCTGCTGCTGGCGATGCTGCTGGCGGCCATCTACGGCGGCTCGACGGTGACGGCCATGGTAGCCATCGGCGTCGCAACCATCCCGGCGTTCGCAAGGGTCTCGCGGGCAGGGACGCTGCAGGTGACGGCCAGCGACTTCGTCCTCGCGGCGAAGGCCTCCGGCACGTCGCGCTGGGGTGTGGCGCGTCGCCACGTCTTGCCGAACATCGCGCCACTCATCGGCGTCCAGGCCTCCGTCGGGTTCGCCATGGCCATCCTTGCTGAAGCAGCCCTTTCCTACCTCGGACTTGCCACGCCGCGTCCCAACCCCACCTGGGGCAACATGCTGCGCGATGCCCAGAACTTCCTCTTCGTCGCACCCCTCCAGGCGCTGTGGCCAGGCCTGGCCATCGCGCTCGCCGTCCTCGGCTTCAACCTGCTGGGCGACGGCCTGCGCGACTACCTGGACCCCCGGCTGCGGGAGGTGCCGTGAGCACCCCACCGACTTCCTCTCGTCCGCTGCGCTCCCCCGAACAACTCCGCGGGGACCCCGCCGTGAACACCCGCAGGAGTCTGCTCGAGGTGCGCGACCTGCGGGTCAGCTTCGGTCGAAGGAAGATCGAGGCGGTGCGCGGTGTCGACTTCGAGATCGCAGAGGGACAGCGGCTCGGGGTGATCGGGGAGTCCGGCTCCGGCAAGACGGTGACGGCGCTCGCGCTGATGGGCCTGCTGCCGGAGAACGCCACGGTCACGGGGTCGGTGATGCTGCGGGGGAGCGAGATCATCGGCGCCCCCGAGGTCGCCCTCGCACGGTTGCGCGGGGACGCTGTGTCCATGGTGTTCCAGGAGCCGATGACGGCGCTCGACCCCACCATGCGGGTGGGTCGCCAGGTGGCCGAGGTCCTGCGCCTGCACCAGGGGTCGGAGTCCGGCCCTGCGCGCGACCGCGTGGTGTCGATGCTGGCAGAGGTCGGACTGGGTGACCCCACGAGGATCGCGGACGCCTACCCGCATCAGCTCTCCGGCGGCCAGCGCCAGCGCGTCATCCTTGCGATGGCGCTGATCAACTCGCCCGACCTTGTGGTCTGCGACGAGCCCACCACTGCCCTGGACGTGACGGTGCAGGCGCTGGTGCTGCAGAAGCTGGACGAGGTGCTGACCGCCAGCGGTGCGGCCTGCCTCTTCATCAGCCACGACCTCGCCGTCGTGTCGCAGGTGTGTGACCTGGTGCTGGTGATGCTGGACGGCGAGGTTGTCGAGGCAGGGACTGTCGCGGAGCTGTTCACCGAAGCGAAGCACCCCTACACCCGGGGCCTGGTGGCCACGGCGCGGCTCGACCAGAGCCGTCCGGGTCAGCGGCTGCCGACCGTCGAGGACTTCTACGCGCCCGGCACGCGGGCCCGGGGTGGCCATGACTGAGCCGCTGTACCGGGCAGAACAGCTCACCCGCCGCTACCGCAACGGCGGGAGGGAGGTGCTCGCGCTCGACCACGTCGACCTCACCATCGAGCCCGGACGCCGGCTGGGAATCGTGGGGGAGTCAGGGTCGGGGAAGTCCACCCTCGTGCGGCTGCTGGCCGGGCTCGACCGGCCCACGTCCGGAAGGATCTGGTTCGAGGGCACGGAGATCACCACCCTGCCCGAGCGGCGGCTGGGCTTCCTGCGGGCAGCCGTGCAGATGGTGTTCCAGGACCCGCGCTCCTCGCTCAACCCCCGGATGCGCGTCGGGGACATCATCACCGAGCCGCTGCGCTCGCGGCTGGTGCGCAGGCAACTGCCCGGCGGCATCGACCACGCAACGCGGCTGGCGGAGGTGCTCGAGGCCGTCGACCTGCCGGCCGACTCCGGCCGACGCTACCCGCACGAGTTCTCCGGCGGCCAGCGCCAACGGATCGCAATCGCCCGGGCACTCGCACCCAAGCCGGAGATCCTGATCGCTGACGAGCCGGTGTCCGCACTCGACGTCTCCGTCCGCGCGCAGGTGTTGAACCTGCTCACCGACCTGGTCGCCGCCCAGGGGCTCACACTGATCGTGGTCAGCCACGACCTGATGGTGGTGCGGCACCTGTGCGACCAGCTGGCGGTGATGCGGGCCGGACGCATCGTGGAGCAGGGCGACACCGAGATGGTCTACACCCAGCCCGGCACGGACTACACCCGGGCGCTGCTCGCGGCGATCCCGCGGATCAGGACGGCCGGCTGAGCCCACCCGCTCCGCCGACTTGTCAGAACCACGGGGGGCCAGGGCCCCCGTGGTTCTGACAAGTCGGTAGGGGAATCAGCGACAGGCACCTCAGTTGTCTGCGGCGACCACGGCCTCACTGGCGAGGCGGGACAGTACCTCGTCATGCAGGTGGCCGTTGGTGGCTAGGGCGCCCGGACCGTGCGGTCCGTCGCGGCCGTCGAGGTTGGTGAAACGGCCGCCGGCCTCGGTGACGATGATCGTGAGCGCAGCCATGTCGTGGAGCGCGAGTTCCGGTTCCGTTGCCACGTCCACAGCGCCCTCTGCCAGCAGCATGTAGCTCCAGAAGTCGCCGTAGGCGCGCGTCCGCCAGCAGTCCCTCATCAGATCGACGAACTGCTGGCCCCGTCCGGACTCCACCCAGCCGCCGATCGAGCTGTACGAGAGCGAGGCGTCCTCGATGGCTGCCACGGCGGAAGTGTGGATCGGCAGGCCCTGCAAAAGGCTGCGGCCGGTGAAGGCACCGCTGCCGCGTGACGCCCACCAGCGGCGGGACAGTGCGGGGGCCGAGACGACGCCGGCGACCACCTCGTCACCGACCATCAGGCCGATCAGGGTGGCCCAGACCGGCACGCCGCGGACGAAGTTGGCCGTGCCGTCGATCGGGTCGATCACCCAGCGCCGCGGGCCCCAGCCCGAATCCGCGCGTTCCTCACCCTGGATGGCGTCGCGCGGACGCGTGCGTCCGAGCATGCTGCGCAGGGTGTCCTCCACGGCGGTGTCGGCGTCGGTGACCGGCGTGAGGTCGGGCTTGGAGTCGACCCGGAGGTCGGAAGCCTTGAACCGGGCCATCGTGATCGCGTCGGCCTGGTCAGCAAGGATGTGTGCCAGCCGGAGGTCATCCAGCAGCGATTGGTCGGGCATGATCGCCAATCTAGCTGAACGCCTTCTCCATCCTGCGGAAGGACTCCAGCCGTTCGACGGTGAGCCTCCCGTCGGCAACGGCGACGTCGAGGGCGCACTCCGGCGCCGTCGAATCGTGCCGACAGCCGCGGGGGCAGTCCTGCACGATGTCGGACAGGTCGGAGAACGCGGAGATGATCGAATCCGGGGTCACGTGGCTCAGCCCGAAGGAGCGGACCCCGGGGGTGTCGATGACCCAGCCGGCGTCCTCTGGCAGCATCAGTGCGATGGCGCTGCTCGACGTGTGCCTGCCCCGTCCGGTGACCTCGTTCACCTCGCCGACCTGCCGGTCGATGCCCGGAATGAGGGCGTTGACCAGCGTGGACTTGCCGACGCCGGAGTGTCCGACGAGCACGCTGCGGTGGCCGGCGAGGGCCGTGCGCAGCTCGCTGAGGTCGGAGCCGGGCTCGACCGCGACCACCTGGAGCCCCAGCGGACGGTAGGTGGCCATCAGCCCTTCGGGCGCGGCGAGGTCCGACTTGGTGAGCACGAGCAACGGCTCGAGGCCTGCGTCGTAGGCGGCGACGAGGATCCGGTCGATCATCCCCACGCGTGGCGGCGGGTCGGCGAGCGCTGCGACGATCACCAGCTGGTCGGCGTTGGCGACGATGGGACGCTCGAAGGGATCGTCGTCGTCTGCCGTACGGCGCAGCACAGTCTCGCGCTCGTTCACCTCGACGATGCGGGCCAGCGTGCCCTCGTCGCCGGAACTGTCACCTGCCAGCCGCACCCGGTCGCCGACGATCACGGCGGTGCGGCCCAGCGAGCGGGCCTTCATCGCTGTCACCACGGCGCCGACGTTGTTGATCAGGCAGCGGTAGCGTCCCCGATCGACCGTGATGACGGTGGCCTCCGCCGCGTTCGGGTAGGTGGGACGGTCCTTCGTCCGCGGTCGGCTCCGTTTGCCGGGCCTGCCGAAGCCGGCTTCGGGATCGTCGGTGATCGAATCGCTGGGACGTCGGCTCACGATGCCAACCCCACAAGCCGTGACCAGGTGCCGACGAAGTCCGGCAGGGTCTTGGTCGTGCACCCGACATCGTCGAGCTCCAGGCCGGGGGTCACGAGGCCGAGCAGGGCAGCGGCGTGCGCGAGCCGGTGGTCTGCGTGGGTGTGGAACGTGCCGCCACGGCGGGGCGTCGGCGTGACCGCCAACCCGTCCGCGGTCTGGGTCGCCTCGATGCCGAGGCCGGTCAGCTCGGTGGCGAGTGCTGCGAGGCGATCGGTCTCGTGACCCCGGATGTGCGCGACCCCCCGGATCGTGCTCGGGCCCGACGCGACGGCGGCCAGGGCCGCAGCAACGGGGGTCAGCTCGCTGACGGCATGCAGGTCGACGTCGGCACCCCGGACCCCGTCCGCCCCCGAGACGGTCACTGTGCGGTCCGTGCCGCTGCCGGCGTAGCTGATGCGTGCGCCGAACGCTGCGAGCACGGCCACCAGCTCGTCTGCCGCCTGCACGGATCCAGCTGGCCAGGCCGTGCGCAACTCGCCGCCGGTGACCAGCGCTGCAGCCAGCAGGGTGGCAGCGTTCGTGAGGTCGGGCTCGACGGTCTCGTCGATGGCTGCGACCGGCCCGGGACCAACGCGCCAGGTGAACTCCGACGGTCGATCGACCTTCACGCCGCGGCGCGCCAGCAGGGTGGCTGTCATCTCGATGTGGGGCAGCGACGGCAGCGTATGGCCGCTGTGGGTGATCTCCAGGCCGTCCGGGTAGCGCGCGCCGGCCAGCAGCAGCGCGGAGACGAACTGGCTGGAGGAGCTCGCGTCCACCGTCACGCACCCGCCGTGAACGGCAGGCGTCCCGGACACCATGAACGGCACCCGGTACGGCTCGGTGACCTCCGCACCGAGGGCCACGAGAGCCGCCAGCAGGGCATCGACGGGGCGGGCGCTCGCCGCGGCGTCACCGATGAACGAGGTTGCCGGGGACGCGAGGGCAGCGAGTGGGGGGAGGAAGCGCATGACCGTGCCGGCAAGGCCGCAGTCGATCACACCCCCGCCGAGGATGGTTGCCGCCGGCCGGACGCCGAGGCGTCCGTCGGGCAGGTCGGTGAACTCCGCACCGAGGACGGTGAGGCCTGCGCGCATCAGGGACGTGTCCCGGGAGTCGAGCACGCCGGTCAGGGTCGAGGAGGCCTCGGCGAGGGTTGCCAGGAGCAGGCTGCGGGCGCTGGCCGACTTTGGAGCCGGGTACGACGACGCGTCCATGGACGGGACCGCCAGCAACCGGAGCCGACCAGTGGGTCAAGAAAGCACACCCTCAACGGTCCGGCGAGCCTTGCGGAACGACTTGCGGGCCATCCGTGCGGTGTCCTCGGCCGTGGCACGCGTGTCTCGCTGCAACTCGGCCTTCCGCTTTGCTGCTTCCTTGCTGAGCAGCTGCTTCTGGGTGCGCACCTTCCAGGCGATGTTCGGCTTCCCCTCGGTGTCCTGTGCAGCGAGCAGCACGCCACCGAGGAGGGCGATGTTCTTGTTCAGCTGCGAGCTGACGACCGTCCGCTCCGCCCCCTTGACCTTCAGCGGGTTGGCCACCAGCACGTGCGGAACCATCGTGAGCGCCAGCACTCCTGCGCCGAGCCGGCGGCCCAGTCCGGTGGCGAGGCTGAGGCCGCCGACGATCTGCAGGGCGCCGTTGCACTTCACGAAGCCGGCAGTGTCCTCGGGGAGGTAGCCACGTGCCTCCGCCGGAAGGGCGGACGTGACGAGCGGCAACACCTTGTCGGCAAGGGGTTGCGCGTCGGCGACGAAATCCTCGGGGTGCCGGAGCGCCTTGACCCCGTTGATCACGAAGTAGCTGGCCAGCATCGAGCGGGCGACGAACCGCAGAAGACTCATGCCCTATTACTACCCCGATCCCCGGATTGTGCCAAGCCGGTCCGGACACTGGCGGAAAATGGGGACGGTTCCCTTTTCCCGCCACGACGCAAAGCCCGCTGGCGGGAAAAGGGAACCGTCCCCATTTCCCGCCGGAGACTAGGGTCGCAGGCATGTGCGGACGCTATGCATCCTCCGCCGACCAGGCGGAGCTCACCGAGATCTTCGAGATCGACGAGGTGGCCGGGCCGCTGCCGGCCCCGGCGTGGAACATCGCGCCGACCGACCCGATTCCGGCCATCTTCGAACGGCTCCGTGAGGGCGGGCTGCGACGGCTGCTCGCGGAGGTGCGCTGGGGCCTGGTCCCGTCCTGGTCGAAGGACGCGAGCGGTGCCGCCCGGCTGATCAACGCCCGGGTGGAGACGGTGGGGGAGAAGCCGGCGTTCCGCAAGGCTTTCGCCTCCCGGCGCTGCCTGTTGCCGGCGGACGGCTACTACGAGTGGTACACCGTGCCGGGCGCCGACGGCGGAAAGCCCGTCAAGCAGCCGTACTTCATCAGCCCTGCCGACGGCGGCGTGTTCGCGATGGCCGGGCTCTACGAGTTCTGGAAGGCCCCGGACGGGGAGTGGCTCACGACGGCGACGGTGATCACCACATCGGCAACCGACGAGGTCGGGCACCTGCACGACCGGATGCCGATGAGTGTCCCCGTGGAGAATTGGTCGGCATGGCTGGATCCCGGGTTCGGCTCCGACGCGCGTGCACTGCTCACCGTCCCGGTCTCCGGGCTCACCTTCCACCCGGTGTCGACGGCAGTGAACAAGGTTGCCAACGACGGTCCGGAGCTCGTCGAGCCGATCACCGTGTGAACCCGCGCGAGGCCGGCATCGTGGAATATCGCCGCCTGCTCGCTCGTTGAAGAGGCGTGATCGAGACCATTGAGGCCGCAACGCCCATGACGAGGACGCAGCCCCGTCAGGTGCACCCGCTAGGCTCGTTCGTGATGAACCTTCCCACGCTCCCTGATCAGGCCGACCTCGCAACGCCCGAGACCGACGCCGAGCGTTCGTCGCGCTTCGAAACCGAGGCGCTGGCCTACCTTGACCAGCTCTACGGTGCAGCGCTGCGGATGACCCGGAACCCCACCGACGCAGAAGACCTGGTGCAGGAGACCTTCGCCAAGGCCTACGCGTCCTTCCACCAGTTCACGCCGGGCACGAACCTGAAGGCCTGGCTGTACCGCATCCTCACCAACACCTTCATCAACAGCTACCGCAAGAAGCAGCGTCAGCCCCAGTCGTCCGGCTCAGAGGTCGAGGACTGGCAGCTCGCCCGCGCGGAGGCGCACACCTCCACCGGCCTGCGTTCGGCAGAGACCGAGGCGTTGGACCGGATGCCGCACTCGGCGGTGACAGAAGCGATGAACGCCCTGGCCCCGGACTTCCGGTTGGCCGTCTACCTCGCCGACGTCGAAGGGTTCTCGTACAAGGAGATCGCCGAGATCATGGGAACTCCGATCGGCACGGTGATGTCCCGGTTGAACCGCGGACGCAACCAGCTCCGCCTGTCCCTCGCCGACTTCGCACGCGAGCACGGACTTGTCGGGGGCGACGATGACGCCTGAGTCCGGCGACTGCACGGACGTGCTCCGCAGCCTGTACGCCTTCCACGACAACGAGTTGACCGCAGCGCAGGCCGACGAGATCCGCCAGCACCTGATGGCCTGCGAGCCGTGCCTCGACCACTTCCAGGTGGAGGACGCGATGCGCCTGCTGATCCGGCGCTGTTGCACGGAGGAGAAGGCGCCGGAGGGCCTGCGCATGCGGATGCGCGCCACCTACTCCCGCACGGTGATCGGCTTCGACAGCACGGAGTAGTCCCAGGCAAGGCGAAACCCCCGCTCGAGAGCGGGGGTTTCTGCGTTCAGCCGGCGAGATCGTCAGGTGTTGGGACGCTTGCCGTGGTTCGCTGCGTTCTTCCTGCGGGCCCGGCGCTTGCGTCCACCCTTACCCATCGCGGTCTCCTCGTGTTGAAAGTCGTTGGCGCCAGACGGCACGAAGACCCATTCTGCCAGCCTGTGCACGCTCCCTCCAACTCGGTCAGTAGTGTGGCGGTCATGCAGACGATGGAGCAGGTGATCCGGCTGCACTGTGTCCTCGCAGACGAGGACCGGAATTGGCTCAACGAATTGGTCGATGAGTGGTCGCTCCTGGCGGACCTCGCCTTCGCCGACCTGATCCTGTGGGTGCCTGACGCCGACGACAACGTCTTCTGGGCTGCCGCGCAGGTACGGCCGACCACCGGTCCCACCTCGCTCGAGGACGACGTCGTGGGTGAGGAGATCGCCTACGACCCCGAACACCTGGTCACCGAGGCCTACCTCTCGCAGGAGATCAGCCACACGAGCGGGAACAAGCTGCACGCCGGCATCCCGGTGGACGTGATGGCGATCCCGATCCTGCGGGGCGAGGACGTGCTCGCCATCGTGGAGATGCACACCAACCAGATGGGCGTCCGCGCGCCGGGTGCGCTCGAGGATGCCTACCTCGAGGCGGCGCAGCTGCTCGCGGGGATGGTGCACCGGCACCAGTTCCCGCTGGGTGGCGACCGCCGGGTGCCGTGGGTGTCACCGCGGGTCGGCGACGGCATGATCCGCGTGAACCAGGCCGGCACGATCAGCTTCGCCAGCCCGAACGCGCTGAGCGCCTACCGCCGGCTCGGACTCACCAGCGACCTGTACGGCGAGGACTTCGTCGCGGTCACCCGTTCGCTGCTGAAGGAGCGGGCACCGGTGGAGCGTCCCGTGGCTGCCAGCCTCGCCGGTCGCGGCTCGGCGGAGATCGACCTGGAGACCTCTGTGGCCAACGTCCGGCTCCGGGTCCTGCCGCTGAGTAGCGAGGAGGGTCCGGAGGGCCTGTTGGTGATGTGCCGCGACACGACGGAGCTGCGCTCGCGCGAACGCCAGCTGGTCACGAAGGACGCGACCATCCGCGAGATCCACCACAGGGTGAAGAACAACCTGCAGACCGTCGCAGCGCTCCTGCGGCTGCAGGCACGGCGCATCTCCTCGCCGGAGGCCAAGGGTGCGCTCAGTGACGCCATGAAGCGGGTCGCAGCCATCGCCGTCGTCCACGAGATACTCAGCCAGGCCTTCGACTCGTCTGTGAAGTTCGACGACGTGGCCGACCGCCTGCTCCGGATGGTCGGCGATGTCGCCGCCACCGGCGGCAAGGTGCGGATGGTCAGGGAGGGATCGTTCGGCTACGTGCCGGCGGACGTCGCGACCAGCCTTTCGCTGATCCTCACCGAGTTGTGCCAGAACGCCGTCGAGCACGGCCTGCGCGAACAGTCCGGCGAGGTGCTGGTCCTGCCGCACCAGCAGGACGGGGAACTGGTCGTCGAGGTGCGCAACTTCGGCGAGCCACTGCCCGACGGGTTCCGGATCGGCAATTCGACGAGCCTCGGCCTGTCGATCGTCAGCACGCTGGTCGCAGACCTGGGTGGCGAGTTCCGCCTCGAGTCGGACGCGGCCGCGACGTCGGCAACCGTCCGGGTACCAATGATCTGATCTCGGCATCGCCGACTTGTCAGAACCTCGCTGAGCTATGACTCAGACAGCTTCTGACAACTCGGAAGTGGGGTGGGGGAGTCGGCGCGTCTCAGGTGTTGCGGACCCGCATCCGCGCGGCCCGTCGCTTCATGGCCCGGCGCTCGTCCTCGCTGAGCCCACCCCACACACCATGATCCTGTCCGGCGTCGAGCGCCCACTGCAGGCAGGCTTCGCGCACGTCACAGCGGCGGCAGACCTTCTTCGCCTCCGCGATCTGCATCAAGGCGGGACCCGTGTTTCCGATGGGGAAGAAAAGTTCCGGGTCTTCTGTCAGGCAGGCAGCCCTGTGGCGCCAATCCATTCAGTAACACTCCTAGGTAGGTGGGCCGAGTTGGCGGATGGCCCGAGCACGCGTCACCGGGCGCGGTAAAACCAACGCCCGGTGTCAAGACTGACAACTGTAGCTCGTCCAGCACAAGAGCGGCCAGCATTTTGCACAAGTGATGTCATGCGCTCCCATCGGCTGCACGAACCGGCGGCCGGTCGCTGCGGCGGCTACGCTGGCGCCCGTGCCTGACCCGAACAGCCGGCGACCGCCGGGGCTGGTGATAGCCGCCGCCGGCTCGCTGCTGGTCGGCATGGCGCTGATTGCCCTGGCCGGAGCATCCCTGAGCGTCGGCCACGGAAGCTTCAGCGGAGGTGTCGGGATCGCCCTGATCATCTACGGCCTCGCCATGGCCGGTGGTGGCGTCGCCCTCTGGAAGGGGAGCATCTTCGGACGCGGACCCGTCGTCGCCATGGCGCTGCTGAACCTGGTGGCCGGCTACACGTTCACGGATTCTGCACCGTGGGTGTGGCTCATCGTCGCGGTCTCGGCTGCCACGGTCGTCGCCGCAGCCCTGCCCAGCACCAGCCGTGCCCTCCACCTGCGCAGGGTCAGCTCAGACGACGAGCCCCCGCGGAAGGCCGACCGAGGAACGTGACCGGCACGGCGAGCGACGCCTCGGCGAACGCTGCCGTGACCGCCGCAGCGACGGCGTCGACCTGCTCTGCACGGACGAGGGCCAGCACGCAGCCACCGAACCCGCCGCCGGTCATCCGGGCCCCGAGGGCCCCCGCTGCACAGGCGGTCGCCACCGCCAGGTCGACGCTGGTCTCCGTGATCTCGTAGTCGTCGCGCATGGACGCGTGCGAGGCGGTCATGAGCTCGCCCAACCGGGCGTAGTCGCCCGCGTCCAGCGCAGCGACGGACGCCAGCACCCGCGCGTTCTCCGTGACGATGTGTCGCACCCGGCGTCCGATCATCTCAGGGAGTTGCGCGAGGGCGGCATCCAGATCGGTCACGTCACGCAGGGCAGGGACGCCGAGGATACTGGCGGCCTGTTCGCAGCTGGCGCGACGGGCGGCGTACTCCCCGTCCACGTGGGTGTGCCGGGTGCGCGTGTCGACGACGAGGATCTCCAGGCCTGCGCCGGTGACAGCGAGCGGCACCTGGCGGCTCGCGAAGTCGCGGCAGTCGAGGAACAGGGCGTGGTGGGCGATGCAGAGGGTGGACGCGGCCTGGTCGAGCAGTCCGGTGGGTGCGCCGACGTAGGCGTTCTCCGCCGTCCGTGCCAGCTTGGCGCGGTCGAGGGGTTCGATGTCGAGGGCGTTGAGGTCGGCGAACGCAGCCAGTGCTGCGCACTCGATGGCAGCGGAGGACGACAGGCCGGCGCCCAACGGCACGTCGGAGGTGAGCACGACGTCCGCACCGGCGATGGTGTGGCCGGCGCGCTGCAGGGCCCAGACCACGCCGGCGAGGTAGGAATGCCAGCCGGGGCTTCCGGGGACGAGCCCTTCCTGCCCGAGCTCGACGGTCTCGTCGAGGTCGACCGAGCGGAACCGCCAGCGTCCGTCCGTGCGAGGTGCCGCTGCGACGTAGGCGGCCTGCGGCAGCGCGAACGGCAGCACGAAGCCGTCGTTGTAATCGGTGTGCTCACCGATGAGGTTGATGCGGCCCGGTGCGGCCCAGACTCCCGTGGGAGCGTGTCCGGTGAGCTCGGTGAAGGCAGCGGTGACCTGCGTGGTGAGCACGCTCAATCCTCCTCGTCGTCGAGGCGGGCAAGCCAGGTGGCCAGCCGCTCAACGGCATTCTCGTGCTCCGGGTACTGGTCGACGAACAGGGTGAGCTTTTCGGACAGCCAGGCGAAGCTGACCTCCTCCTCGCCGCGGCGGTCGGCCAGCTCCTCGATGCCCCGGTCGGTGAAGTACATCAGCCGGCCAGGGCGCGGGCCAGCAGGTCGGACTCCTGCGCGGTGTGCACCTTGACCGAACCGACCGACGGCGCGGACGCGGCCGGCCGCATGATGCCGGTCATCTTCAGCTCGTAGCCGGGAAGGAAGGCGGCGATCGCCTGCGGCAGGTGGAGTTGCAGGAACCACCAGGCACCCTGGTTCTCCGGCTCGTCCTGTGCCCAGCGCACGTCCGTGACCTGCGGGTACTTCGACAGCTCCGCAGCAAGCTCGCGGGCCGGCAGCGGGTAGAGACGCTCCAGCGGAAGGATGGCGACCTGCCCGTCGAGGCCGGCTTCGTGACGCGCCTGCACCAGTTCCCAGCGGATCTTGCCCGAGCACATCACGATGCGCTTCACACCTGAGTGGTCGGTGATCGTCGGGTCACCCATCGCCGGCTGCCAGCGTCCCTGCGTGAACTCGGTCACCGGGGAGACGGCAACCTTCGAGCGCAGCATCGACTTCGGCGTCATGATCACCACCGGACGGTGCCAGTTCACGTAGGCGTGGGTGCGCAGCAGGTGGAAGTAGCTGGCCGGGGTGGACGGCTGGCAGACAGCGAGCGCGCCCTCGGAGCACAGGGTGAGCCAACGCTCGATGCGTGCCGAGCTGTGGTCGGGTCCCTGGCCCTCGTAGCCGTGGGGGAGCAGCAGCACGACGCCCGACTTCTGCGTCCACTTGGCGTTCCCTGCTGCGATGAATTCGTCGGCGATGGTCTGGGCGCCGTTGGCGAAGTCGCCGAACTGTCCCTCCCAGCACACGAGTGCGTCCGGGGCCGCCACCGAGTAGCCGTACTCGAAGCCCATCGACGCGTACTCGCTGAGCAGGGAGTCGAACACGTGGAACCGGCCCTGGTCGGGCGTCAGGTGCTTCAGGGGAACGTAGGCCTGGTTCGTCACCCGATCGATGACCGCTGCGAACCGCTGGCTGAACGTGCCGCGGCGGCTGTCCTGGCCGACGAGGCGCACCGGGCGACCCTCCATCAGGAGGGAGCCGAAGGCCAGCAGTTCGGCCGTTGCCCAGTCGATCGGCCCCGTGCGGATCGCGTCCGCGCGACGCTGGAGCTGGGGCAGCACCTTCGGGTGCACGGTGAAGCCCTCGGGGAAGGTCAGGTGCGCCTTGGCGACGGCCTCCATCTGCTCGACCGTGATGGCCGTGCCCTGCTCCTTGCCGAGCTTTGCCGGGTAGTAGGGCGCCTTGCGGTAGGACTCGTCGTCCTCGACCACGGCTTCGCGGACCTCGCGGAAGACGCTCTCGAGCCGGTTGCGGAAGCGCGCCATGACAGCTTCCGCGTCCTCGACGGAGATGTCGCCGCGTCCGATCAAGGCTTCGGTGTAGAGCTTGCGGACGCTGCGCTTCTGTTCGATCAGGTCGTACATCAGGGGCTGGGTGAAGCTCGGGTCGTCGCCCTCGTTGTGCCCGCGGCGGCGGTAGCAGACCAGGTCGACGACGACGTCCTTGGCGAACCGCTGCCGGAAGTCGAACGCCACCTGCGCCACCCGGGCGACGGCCTCGGGGTCGTCGCCGTTCACGTGGAACACCGGTGCCTGGATGGCCTTGGCCACGTCCGTGCAGTAGGTGGAAGAGCGCGACTCGATCGGCGCGGTGGTGAACCCGACCTGGTTGTTGACGACCAGGTGGATCGTGCCGCCGGTCTTGTAGGCGCGCAGCTGGCTCATCTGCAGGGTCTCGTACACGACTCCCTGCCCTGAGAAGGACGCGTCGCCGTGCATCAGGATCGGCAGCACCGGCCATCCCGGCACCTTGCCCACGCGGTCGATCTTGGCCCGCACGATGCCCTCGACCACAGGGTTGACGGCCTCGAGGTGGGACGGGTTGGCCGCGACGGACGTCTTGATGGTCTTGCCGCTGGCAGCGGTGAATTGGCCCTCGGAACCCAGGTGGTACTTCACATCGCCGGAGCCCTGGGTGAGCCGCGGATCGAAGTTGCCCTGGAACTCGCGGAAGATCTGGCCGTAGGACTTTCCGACGATGTTGGCCAGCACGTTCAGGCGTCCGCGGTGCGGCATGCCGATGATGGCCTCGTTGACGCCGCCCTCGGCCGCCTGCTCGCACAGCTCGTCGAGGAACACGATCGTCGACTCACCGCCCTCGAGGGAGAACCGCTTCTGGCCGACGAACTTCGTCTGCAGGAAGGTCTCGAAGATCTCCGCCTCATTGAGCTTGTCGAGGATCCGCAGATGCTCCTCGCGCGGCCAGGGCTCGAACGGACGCTCGAAGCGCTCCTGGATCCAGGTGCGCTGCTCGTTGTCGGAGATGTGCATGTATTCCACACCGACGCTGCGGCAGTAGGTACCGCGCAGCATGGCGAGGATGTCGCGCATCGTCGCGACCTCGCCGGTGTGGCCGCCGAAGCTGCCCACCGGGAATTCCCGGTCGAGGTCCCACAGCGTCAGGCCGTGGTACTCGATGGCCAGTTCGGGGTGGCTGCGCTGGCGGAACTCCAGCGGGTCGATGTCTGCCATGAAGTGGCCGAGGTTGCGGTAGGCGTTGATCAGGCTGAAGATCCGGGCGCTGCGGGGGATCGAGCCGGCCCGGTCGTCGCTGATGTCGCTGGCCCAGCGGATCGGGGTGTAGGGCACCCGCAGGGCATCGAAGATCTCGTCGTAGAAGTCGTGCTCGCCGATCAGCAGCTGGTGCATCCGGCGGAGGAATTCGCCGGACTGCGCGCCCTGGATCACCCGGTGGTCGTAGGTGGAGGTGAGCGTGGTCACCTTCGACACGCCCAGCTGGTTGATCCTCGCCGTGCTGGCGCCCTGGAATTCGGGCGGGTAGTCGATGGAGCCGACGCCGAGGATCATGCCCTGACCGGCCATCAGCCGGGGCACCGAGTGGTTGGTGCCGAGCCCGCCCGGGTTGGTCAGCGACGCGGTCGTGCCGGCGAAGTCGGCGACGGTGAGGCTGTTGTCGCGGGCCTTGCGGACGAGGGCTTCGTAGGCGGCCCAGAACTGCGCGAAGTTCAGGTCCTCGCAGTTCTTGATGTTGGGCACGAGCAACTGGCGGGTGCCGTCTGGCTTGCGCATGTCGATCGCGAGGCCGAGGTTGATCGTCGGCGGGGTGATCAGGTTCGGCTTGCCGTCGATGACCTCGTAGGAGTTGTTCATCTCCGGCACGGCCTTGAGAGCCTGGATCATCGCCCAGCCGACAAGGTGGGTGAAGGAGACCTTGCCGCCGGTCGAGCGGGCCAGGTGGGCGTTGATGATCTGGCGCTGGTCGATGGCGAGCTTCATCGGCACGTCGCGGACGCTGGTCGCCGTCGGCATCGCAAGGGAAGCGTCCATGTTCGTCGCCGTGCGCAGCGGGGCGCCGCGCAGCGGGGTCCGTGTCGGCTCTGTGATCTCCCTCGTCGCGACGATCTGCTGGCGCGGCAGGTCGGGGGAGACGCGACGGCCGGAGCCGGGTCCCTCGGGGCCGCTACCGCTCGGGGCGGGCGGGCGCTCCGACTGCGTGCCGGGCACGACTGTTCCGGCGGCAGGCGCCAGCGCCGCGGCCGCGGGAGCGCCATCGGCTGCGGCGCTCGGTTGCACGGGAGCCGGGGCCGCCGGTTCCGTGGGGACGGGAGGGGCTGGCTGTACCGGATGCATCTGGACCGCACGCGCCTCGTCCACCGGAGCAGCCACCTGAGCCGGTGCGGCTACCGGAGCCGGTGCCGGCGTCGGGGAGACCGGGGGCGTGGGGGTCGGAGCATCGGTTGCGGGCCCGGAATTGCCCTCGAAATAGGCCACCCAGGCGGGGTCCACCGAAGCCGGATCTGCGTTGAACTGCTCGCGCATCTCGTCGATGAGCCAGTCATTGGCACCGAAGTCTGTCGAGATCTCGCTGTTCTGCACGTCCTGAGGCGCTGGGGCCACTTTCGCCTTCTTCCATGATGGCGCGGATTTACCGGGGTCGATGTTACCCACGCCCGCGCCACGAACGAACGTACCCGCCCGGGGAGTCCGGAAGACATGATTGGTGAAATTGGTCTCCGCACCAGCGGACCAGGCCATTCAAGGGCGCCCCCGGCGCGATTCGAACGCGCGCTCCCGCCTCCGGAGGGCGGTGCTCTATCCCCTGAGCTACGGGGGCCCCGGCCCGTGAACGGGCCGAATCGAGACTCTAGCAAAGTCTGCCCGCACTAGTGTCATCGGCATGACCGGTCGGGGGCGTGCGGGAGCCGCGCTCACCGCCTGCCTCCTGCTCCTCTCCGGGTGCGTCCAGCAGGCCCCGCCCGCTCCGGCCACAGTGCGTACCACCCCACCGCCGTGGCCTGCACCGCGTGACGGCATCTCCTACTTCGAACTCGCCGGAGTGCCCTCGTCCCGCCTCGACGACCGCACCGGCCAGCGGGTGCTCACCCTTTCGATCCGGATCGACGGTGCCGACGTCCCTCTGGTGCCCAACATCGGCGTGGACCTCCCGCGCGCACTCCAGGCACCCGCGCACACCCATGACGCCAGCGGGACGGTGTGGCTGGAGGGTGCAGGAGCCGGCACGGTGACCCTCGGCCAGTTCTTCACCGTGTGGGGCGTGCGCTTCGATGACCGCTGCCTCGGTGCGGCGTGTGGGCAGTTGACCGTGAGCGCGGACGGCAGGGCCGTCCCCGATCCGGCGGAGCTGACCCTCTCCAGCTCCGGCGACGTCCAGATCCGGCTCGCAAGCGGCGGCTGAGGGCCGCTCTCTGGCACAGTTGCGGCCATGACTCACATGCACGTGGCGGGCGCGCTTCACGCCGACGCGACGACCCCGGCCCCGGTCTGGCTGACCCGGCCGGAGGATGTGAACGCCCTTACCGCGAAGCTGTGGAGCGAAACCGTCACCCGCGACGAGGACGGCGTGATCTCCGTCGGCGGCGTCCGGCTCACCGACCTTGCCGAACAGGTCGGCACCCCGGCCTACGTCATCGACGAGGTCGACTTCCGCAGTCGTGCCCACGACTGGCGCGAGGCCTTCACGGGCTGGACGGTGTACTACGCGGGCAAGTCCTTCCTGTGCGGGACCGTCGTCCGCTGGGCAGCAGAGGAAGGGTTGAACCTCGACGTCTGCTCGCTCGGCGAGCTCACCGTCGCGCTGCGCGCCGGCTTCGACCCTGCGCGGATCGGCATGCACGGCAACAACAAGTCCGAAGCGGAACTGCGCCTTGCCCTCGAGCGCGGTGTCGGCCGCATCATCGTCGATTCCTCGGACGAGATCACCCGGCTGGAGAATCTCTGCGCGGAGCTCGACACCACTGCCCGGGTGATGATCCGGGTCACCACCGGTGTGGAGGCGCACACCCACGAGTACATCGCCACAGCCCACGAGGACCAGAAGTTCGGCTTCTCGATCGCCGGCGGCCAGGCGCTGGTCGGCCTGTTCCGCTGCCACCACAGCCCACGGCTGCAGCTCCTCGGCGTCCACTCCCACATCGGCAGCCAGATCTTCGACACCAACGGCTTCGAAGTGGCTGCGCGGCGCACCCTCAAGCTGTTCTCGCAATTCAAGGAGGCGACCGGCCTCGAGCTGGCGGAGCTGGACCTCGGCGGCGGCTTCGGCATCGCCTACACCAAGGAGGACACCCCGGCAACGCCGTTCGAGCTGGCCCGTGGCCTCCGCGACATCGTCGAGCACGAATGCCGGGGCTTCGGCCTCAACCCGCCGGCGATCTCGATCGAGCCGGGCCGCGCGATCGTCGGTCCTTCGGGGCTCGCCCTCTACCGCGTTGGCACCGTGAAGCCGGTCGACGTGGGCAACGGCCTGAACCGGCGCTACATCTCCGTCGACGGCGGGATGAGCGACAACATCCGTCCGGCCCTCTACGCGGCCGAGTACAGCGCTGCGCTTGCGTCCCGCTCGTCGGCCGCCGAACCGGTCGTCTCGCGCGTCGTCGGCCTGCACTGCGAGGGCGGCGACATCCTCGTCCGCGACGAGTTCCTGCCCGGCGACGTGGCGATCGGCGACCTGATCGCCGTGCCCGCTGCCGGCGCGTACAGCCGGTCGATGGCCAGCAACTACAATCACACCCCGCGGCCGCCGGTCGTCTCGGTACGGGACGGGAAGGTGCGCACCATGCTGCGCCGCGAGACCCTGGACGACCTCTTGGCGCTGGACGCCGAGGTGTCGGAGAACGAGGAACCCCATGGATGAGTCCACACCCCTGAAGGTCGCGCTGCTGGGCTGTGGGACGGTCGGTTCGATGGTTGCCCGACTGCTGATCGAGCAGGCTGACGACCTCCAGGCCCGGATCGGTCGCCCGCTCGAACTGGTGGGCATCGCCGTTCGCCGTCTCGAACTCGAGCGTCCCGGTATCGACCGGACGCTGCTGACCGATGACGCGTCGAGCCTCGCCGCCCGACCGGACGTCGACCTTGTGATCGAGCTCCTCGGCGGCATCGAGCCCGCCCGCAGCCTGATCCTCGCCGCCATCGCTGCCGGGTCCTCCGTCGTCACGGCGAACAAGGCCCTGCTCGCCGAGGACGGCGGCACCATCTACGCCGCGGCGGAGGCCGCAGGCGTCGACGTCTACTACGAGGCCGCCGTCGCCGGCGCCATCCCGATCATCCGTCCACTGCGGGAGTCGCTCGTCGGTGACGAGGTGACCGCGGTGATGGGCATCGTCAACGGGACGACCAACTTCATCCTCGACAAGATGCACACCGACGGCGCCGACTTCGCCGATGTGCTGGCCGAGGCCCAACGGCTGGGGTACGCAGAGACCGACCCGACGGCGGACGTCGAGGGCTACGACGCCGCTGCGAAGGCTGCGATCCTCGCAAGCCTCGCCTTCCACTCGCGGGTGAAGCTCTCCGACGTGTCACGCGAGGGGATCACCGGCGTGTCCAGCGCCGACATCGCTGCTGCGAAGGAGATGGGCTGCGTCATCAAGCTGCTGGCGCGCTGTGCGCTCAGCGAGGACGGCACGATCGAGCTCGGCGTCCACCCGACCATGGTTCCGGTGTCGCACCCGCTCGCTGCCATCCCCGGCGCCTACAACGCCGTCTTCATCGAGTCCCGGCATGCCGGCCGGCTGATGTTCATGGGGCCGGGCGCCGGCGGTTCGCCGACAGCGTCCGCCGTGCTCGGCGACCTCGTCACCGCCGCCCGCAACCGCGTCCGCGGTACCAGGGGGCCGGGGGAGTCCACGTACTCCGCCCGCGGGATCACACCCGCAGGCAGGGTCTGCTCGCGCTACTACGTGTCGATGAAGGTCACGGACGCTCCTGGCGTGCTGGCGCAGGTGGCCACCTGCTTCGCCCGTCATGAGGTGTCGCTGCAGGCCGTCCGGCAGGAGAGCCAGGGGGTGGAGGCCCGACTGGGGGTGATGACACACCTGGCGATGGAGGACGCGATCAGCGCGACCATCGCCGACCTGCGGAGCATGGCGGAGGTTCGCCCGCAGATCGCGGTGATGCGGGTCGAGGGGGCCTGATGGACCTCGCTTGCCTCGACCTCGAGGGCGTCCTCGTCCCCGAGATCTGGATCAGGGTCGCAGAGACCACGGGCATCGAGGGGTTGCGGCTCACCACCCGCGACATCGCCGACTACGACGAGCTGATGCGGCACCGGCTGCGCATCCTCGACGCCAACGACATCGGGCTCGAATTGATTCAGGAGGTCATCGCGGCGATGGGACCCATGGAGGGTGCTGCCGACTTCCTGAACTGGCTGCGTGCACGCTTCCAGGTGGTGATCCTCTCCGACACGTTCTACGAGTTCGCGATGCCGCTGATGGCCCAGCTGGGCCACCCGACCCTGCTGTGCCACCGCCTGCGGGTCGAGTCCGACCACATCACCGGCTACACGCTGCGCCAGCCCGACTCCAAGCGGGCTGCCGTGCGGGCCTTCCACCACCTGAACTACCGCGTGGTCGCTGCGGGGGATTCCTACAACGACGTCGCGATGCTGGCTGAAGCCGATGCCGGCATCCTGTTCCGGCCGCCGGCCAATGTCGTCGCGGAGTTCCCGCGGTTCCCGGTCGTCACCGATTACGCGGGTTTGCGGGACGCATTCGGCGCCGCTCTGAGCTGAGTCGCTGTTGCGGGCATTCCCCGTGTCGACGGGTGCTACAGTTGACGCAGCGCAGTAGCGCACCGCCCCTCAGACCGGGCAGGACGGACGAAAGAATCACGAGTCGTCGAGAAACCCCAGTAACGTAGTAATCACCCCCCGTGCTGGATTTCAGATCTGGAATGTCATTCAAAGTGCTCGCAACGGGCACGGGGCAGGTCTGCCCGGTTCATACCGGAGACGCCCGATCCGAAAGGAAGTTAGTGACCGACATCATTGAAGCCGGCACCCAGGAAACCAGGCGCAAAGGTGCAGGCCTGGACGGCATGCTGCTGCCGGAGCTGAAGCAGCTGGGTTCCCAACTGGGCCTCAAGGGCACCGGCACCATGCGCAAGAGCGCCCTCATCGACGCCATCAAGTCCGCGCAGTCATCCTCGCGCGCCGAGAAGCCCCGCACGGAACAGCCCCGCACGGAGCAGCCCCGCGCCGAGGAGTCGACGCGCGGCGAGCAGACGCGCTCCCGCCGTCAGCGGCCCGAGCGTTCGGCGGAGTCCGAGCAGCCGCGAGCCGGCGAGCCTGCAGAGGCCCAGCAGTCGCTGCCGGCCGGCGGGACCGACGACGTCGCTGCCCGCCTGGAGGCGCTGAAGGCAGAGGGTTCGGGGCGCAACCGTCGTCGCGGCAACACCGCCGACGACACCGAGCGCGCCGACAACCGTCAGGGCGAGTCCCGGCCGCAACAGCAGCAGGCGCGTAACGAGGCGCCTCGCAACGACGGCCAGCGCAACGATGCCCCGCGCAACGATTCGGCCCGCAACGATCAGCAGCGCAACGATCAACAGCGCAACGATCAACAGCGCAACGACGACGACGAGTACGGCAACGGCCGTCGCAGCCGCCGGCGCCGCAACCGCGACCGCCAACCCAACTCCAACAACAACCGCCGTCCCACCGGCAATGCGCGCTCGGGCGGCAATCTCGGGCTTGAGCGGATGGACGCCGAGCCCGTGATCAATGAGGACGACGTGCTGCTGGAGATCTCCGGCATCCTCGACGTCCTCGACAATTACGCGTTCGTCCGGACATCCGGTTACCTCCCGGGCAACAATGACGCCTACGTGTCGCTGGCAATGGTCAAGAAGTGGGGCCTGCGCAAGGGCGACATCGTCACCGGTGCCATCAAGGCACCCAAGGAGGGCGAGCGCCGGGAGAAGTTCAACCCGCTGGTGCGGATCGACACGATCAACGCCGACGCGCCGGACAAGGCGAAGGACCGTCCCGAATTCCAGAAGCTGGTTCCGCTCTACCCGCAGGAACGCTTCCGGATGGAGACGACCCCGCTCAACATGACCGGCCGCATCATGGACCTGGTCTCGCCCGTCGGCAAGGGACAGCGTGGCCTGATCGTCTCGCCGCCCAAGGCAGGCAAGACGCTGGTCATGCAGGCCATCGCCCATGCGATCACCACCAACCACCCCGAGGTGCACCTGATGGTCGTCCTCGTCGACGAGCGTCCCGAGGAAGTCACCGACTTCCAGCGGACGACCAGCGGCGAGGTCATCGCGTCCACCTTCGACCGTCCCGCAGAGGACCACACCACGATCGCGGAGCTCGCGATCGAGCGGGCCAAGCGCCTTGTCGAACTCGGCATGGACGTCGTGGTGCTGCTCGACGGCATCACCCGCCTCAGCCGCGCCTACAACCTTGCGGCTCCCGCGTCGGGCCGGATCCTTTCCGGAGGCGTGGACTCGGCAGCGCTGTACCCGCCGAAGAAGTTCTTCGGTGCTGCCCGCAAGATCGAGAACGGTGGCTCGCTGACCATCCTCGCAACGGCGCTGGTCGACACCGGCTCCAAGATGGACGAGGTGATCTTCGAGGAGTTCAAGGGCACCGGCAACATGGAGCTCCGGCTCCGCCGCGACCTCGCGGACAAGCGGATCTTCCCTGCCATCGACCCCGTGGCCTCCGGCACCCGCCGCGAGGAGCTGCTGCTGGGACGCGACGAGCTCGCGATCATCTGGAAGCTGCGCCGCGTGCTGAGTGGACAGGACTCGCAGGCCGGCCTGGAGATGCTGCTGAACCGCATGCGGAAGACTTCTAGCAACCGCGAGTTCCTGATGGTGATCTCAAAGACCACTCCCAACCCGGAGTAGACACTCGGCGTCGTTCCGGACCCCGACGAGTTTCCCGCTCCCGAAACGTGCCCTTGCTCCCGGAATTTCCGGGAGCAAGCGCACGTCTCGGGAGCGAAGGCATTTCCGGGGTGCTAGAAGATCCAGCTGGAGCCCGGTGCCGTTGGCCATCCGAAGGCGACGCTCGCGTCCCTGAGTGCGCCTGGGCGCAGCTCCTCGACCAGGCCGGCGCCGGCCAGTTCTCGCAGCGTTGTGCCACCGAGATAGGCCGCTCCGAGCTCGCGGACGTCGAGGGCGAGGTCGGCGGGGGCGTCTGTGCGCTCGACCCGGGCAGGGCCGAAAGCCTCAGCGGTCACGCGCCACCGACCCGCGTTCGAGGGCAGGCGCTCGTCGGTGACGTCGAGCACCGCGTCGAGGTCCGCCTGGTACTGGCGGGCGCTGAGCGCCGCTGGCAGGTCGATGATCCGGGCCCAGACGTTGTCCTTGACGGTGACCCTCGCTGCCCGCAGGTCGACGAGAAGGCTGAGCAACGGGTCGTCGTCCGCGAGCATGCCGGACGTGATCTCCGTCGTGAGGTCGAGGTCGAGCAGGCGCGACCACAGGGCGTGTGCGACGGCGGGGTCCGCTGCGACCAGCTCCTGGACGCCGACGGTGCCCTCCGGCCCGGATTCCGCCCAGTTCGACTTGCGGCGGAAGAGGGCGTAGCCGACCTTCTCGCCGTCTCGTTCGGCGATGGCGATCCGCTCCACCTCCCGTCCCTCACGGAAGATCGGCGCGTCGGTCAGCCACATGGTGGCGAGCTGGGGTGTCTCCCTCGTCACCCAGCCGGGACGATCGACTGCAGCATGAAGGCGCGCAACCAGGTCGCCGTGGCGGTCGAGGCTCGCCGTCTCGAAGCGGACGGAGATGTCGCCGGAGCCCGGTACGGCCCGCAGGGCTGCCCCGCGCTTGATGGTGAGGTGGAGCCGTCGCGTCGCCAGCCCGTAGCCGAACCGGCCGTAGATCGCCGGCTCCGACGCCGTGAGCAGTGACACGGGCTCGCCCCACTGCTGGCAGTGGGCGAAGTGTGCGTCGATCATGGCGGAGAGCAGGCCGCGACGGCGCCACTGCGGGTGCACGCCGACCCAGGTGAGTCCCGCTGCCCGCACGCGGCCTCCGGGGACAGGGCAGTGTGCGAACGGATAGGAGGCGTGGAGCGCGACGAGCCGCTCGGGGTGGGCGGACTCCACAACGCCGAAGGTGCGGTCCCAGCTGAGCGGGCTGGGCAGCTTGAGCATGTCCTCGATGCCGTCGCCGGTCGGGAAGGCCCACATGTCCAGCTCGAGGACATCGGGCAGGCGATCGCGGGTGAGCGGAACGAGGTCGAAGGTGTCGGGAATGGGCGCCATGAGCCCAACTCTGCCGTCGTCGTCGCGGTTTGGATAGCTGCGCCTCACGAGGCATAATGGTTGGTCGGTCCCGGTTCACGCCATGGGGTACATCCAGCCCCGCATCACGACAGGGCGACCCGGAACCCCCGAAAAGGAGAAACCCATGAAGCCAGGCATCCACCCCGAATACGTGGACACGCAGGTCACCTGTACCTGCGGCAACACCTTCACCACCCGCAGTACTGCGAAGAGCGGCGTCATGCACGCCGAGGTCTGCGCGGCCTGCCACCCGTTCTACACCGGCAAGCAGAAGATCCTCGACACCGGCGGCCGAGTCGCCCGCTTCGAGAAGCGCTACGCCAAGAAGGACGCCAAGTAGCTGACTTACGCCCGCCGGGTGCTCAGGGAGACCTGAGCCCCGGCGTTCGTCTTTACGTGGGCACGATCAGAGGGAGAGGCATGTTCGAGGTAGCTACCGGGCTTCGTGAGGAGTTCGACCAGCTCGAGCAGCAACTCGCCGACCCTGCGATCCACTCCGACCTCGCCGCCTCGCGTCGTGTGGGACGCCGGTACGCCGAGCTGATCCCGATCGTCCACGGCCTCACCGCTCACGAACAGCTCACCAATGACCTGGCGGCAGCGAGGGAACTCGCAGAAGAGGATCCGGCCTTCGCCGAGGAGGCCGACGCGATCGCGGCGGAACTTGCCGCCGTCGAGGAACGGCTCACCCGGCTGCTCGCTCCACGCGACCCCAACGATTCCGCTGACGCCCTCATCGAGATCAAGTCCGGCGAGGGTGGCGAGGAGTCGGCGCTGTTCGCCGGCGACCTGTTCAAGATGTACAGCCGGTTCGCCGAGACGAAGGGCTGGAAGATCGAGGTGCTCGACGCCCAGGAGACCGACCTCGGCGGCTACAAGTCGATCACCGTCGCAGTGAAGGCGACCGGTGCCCCCGACCCGGAGAACGCACCGTACGGCGTCCTGAAGTTCGAGGGCGGCGTGCACCGCGTGCAGCGCGTGCCCGTCACGGAGTCGCAGGGACGCGTCCACACCTCCGCCGCGGGCGTCCTCGTGATGCCGGAGGTCGAGGCCACCGAGGTGCAGATCAACGACGACGACCTGCGCATCGACGTCTACCGGTCCTCCGGACCCGGTGGTCAGGGCGTGAACACCACCGACTCGGCCGTCCGGATCACCCACTTGCCGACGAACATCGTCGTGTCCTGCCAGAACGAGCGCTCCCAGCTGCAGAACAAGGAGTCGGCGCTGCGCATGCTCCGTGCCCGCCTTGTCGCCCGCGCGGACGAGGAGGCGGCCACCGCAGCGTCGGCTGCCCGCCGCTCGCAGGTGCGTACCGTCGACCGCTCGGAGCGCATCCGCACCTACAACTATGCGGAGAACCGCATCGCGGACCACCGGATCGGCTACAAGGCCTACAACCTCGACCAGGTCCTCAACGGGGACCTCTCCGCCGTGATCTCCGCGCTCCAGGCCGCGGACCTCGCCGAGCGGCTGGGCGGCGTCGAAGCATGACAGCGGTCAGCCAGCTGCTGGCCGATGGAGCCCGGCGCCTCGCCTCGACGGCAGAGGCGCGGACGCTGCTCGCGCACGCTGCCGGTGTCGACCCGTCCCGTCTGCTGCTCCTCGATACCGTGCCTGACGCGGTCGAGGGCGACTACCGCGGGCTTGTTGAACGCAGGGCCGGGGGCGAACCCGTCCAGTACCTGACCGGGCGGGCGTGGTTCCGGACCGTCGAGGTCGCTGTCGCCCCGGGGGTCTTCATCCCGCGTCCGGAGACGGAGGTGATGACCGGCTGGGCCATCGAACGCCTGCGGAGGCTGGGCGAGCACCCGATCGTCGTCGAGCTGTGCGCCGGTAGTGGGGCGATCTCCGCAGCCATCGCTGCCGAACGGCCCGGCTGCCGCCAGTACGCCGTTGAGCTCTCCCCGGAGGCTGCACGCGCCGCCGAGGCGAACCTCGCCGGCACCGGGGTTGCCCTTGCCGAGGGTGACATGGACGGCGCCTTCCCCGAGCTCGACGGGCAGGTCGACCTCGTGATCGCGAACCCGCCCTACATCCCCCTGGTTGCCTGGGAGCATGTTGCCGCCGACGTCCGCGCCCACGAGCCCGCGCTCGCGCTGTTCTCCGGGATGGACGGGCTCGACGCCATGAAGGTGGTTGCCCGGACGGCTGCCCGGCTGTTGCGTCCGGGTGGACTGGTCTGCGCAGAGCACGCTGAGGTGCAGTCCGAGAGCGCTGTTGCGGTCTTCGTCACGGCCGGCGCCTTCACCCAGGTGGCCGACAACGCCGACCTGAACGACCGCCCACGGTTCGTGACCGCCGTCCGCGCCGGCAAGCTGGCAGGATGAGCGGCATGGCACGGGTGTGGGACATCGCCGCTGAGGCGGAAGCTGCGATCGATGCGGCGGCCGCCGCCGTCATGGACGGGGTCTGCATCGTCCTTCCGACCGACACCGTCTACGGCATCGGCGCGGACGCCGCGTCCGCCCACGCTGTACAGGGGCTGCTGGACGCGAAGGAGCGCGGCAGGGACATGCCGCCGCCGGTGCTCATCGCCGAGGTGTCCATGTTGCGCGCGCTGTGCGAGGACGTGACCGACGACATGCTGGCGCTCGCGGAGGCGTTCTGGCCGGGGGCGTTGACCCTTGTGGTCAAGGCCCACGAGCACCTGAAGATGGACCTCGGTGACCGCGGCGACACGATCGCCGTGCGGGTGCCGGACCACGACTTCACCCGCGACCTCCTGAGGGCGACCGGGCCTCTGGCCGTCAGCTCCGCCAACGTCTCCGGCCAGCCGGCAGCCACGACGATCGAGGAGGCCCAGCGCCAGCTCGGCTCCCGTGTCCGGGTCTACCTGGACGGCGGGCCCGCCGGCGAGGGCGAGCCGTCGACGATCGTCGATCTCAGTAGCGGGACGCCGACGATCCTGCGCCAGGGACGGATCAGCCGGGCCGCACTCGCCGCCGTCCTGCCGGCGCTCGCAGAGCCAGAACCCGAGCCACAGCCCGATCCAGAGCCGGCGCCCGAACCCGAGCCGGCGCCCGAACCCGAGCCGGAATCACCCGCGGAACCGGAAGCAGCGCGGGAGTTGCCCGATATCGAGCTGGAGGACGAACCGCAGGACGCCCCTGATGCGTGAGTACCTGCTCGTGCTGCTGGTCTCTGCAGGGGTGACCTACCTGCTCAGCGGCCTGGCGCGGCGTCTCGCGTTCCGCTACAACGCCGTTGCCATGGTGCGCGACCGGGATGTCCACACCAAGCCGGTGCCCTACTTCGGTGGCGTCTCGATGTGGTTCGGCCTCGCTGCAGCCCTCCTGATCTCCTCGAAGCTGCCCTGGCTGGGCGGCTTCCCGCAGGTCGCCCACGACGCCGGGGCCGTGCTCCTCGCCGGTGGCATCATCTGCGCGGTCGGCGTGATGGACGACATGGTCGAGCTGAACGCCCTCGCGAAGATCGCCGGCCAGTTGCTGGCTGCCGGGGTGGTCGTGCTCAACGGCGTCAAGGTCTACTGGATCCCGTTGCCGGACGCCATCGTCTCCCTCGACGAGGGCAGCTCGATCGCCGTCACACTGGTGTTCATCTTCGTCGCCGTCAACGCGATCAACCTGATCGACGGCCTGGACGGGCTGGCCTCCGGGGTGGTCGCGATCGGAGCAGGGGCGTTCTTCACCTACGCCTACCTCCTGTCCAACGAACAGGAACTGGTGCGCGCGACCGCGTCCAGCCTGATCTCCGTCGCCACCGTCGGGGTGTGCCTCGGCTTCCTGCCCTACAACATCCACCGGGCGCGGATGTTCATGGGTGACTCCGGGGCGATGCTGCTCGGCTTCCTGCTCGCTACGGCGATGATCAGCCTCACCGGGCAGCTCGACCCGTCCCGGCTGAGCCGTTTCGGTGCGAACGCGCTGGCCGCCTACCTGCCGCTGCTGCTGCCGCTGGCGGTGATGGCGTTGCCGTTCCTCGATCTCGTTCTCGCCTATGTCCGGCGGACGCTGGCCGGAAAGCTCTGGTACCAGGCGGACAAGCAGCACCTCCACCACCGCATGCTCAACCTCGGCCACAGCCACGGCCGCGCAGTGGCGCTGCTCTGGCTCTGGTCCGCGCTGGTTGCCTACGGAGTTGTACTGATCGGGCTCTTCCCGAATGCCATGACGGTCATCGTGTTCCTCGTCGGCATCCTGCTGGCGGCCTTCCTGACCTGGGGCCGACGGGTCGTGCGTCCTGCCGATGGCTGAGCCCCGGTTGCCCGCTGCCCGGGCCGACACGCCCAGCCCGAATGTGATGCGTGCGCGTCGCCTGCTGGCCGGGGGAGCTGTGGGCGGACATGCAGCCCTGATGTCGTGCGTTGTGGCTTTCGCAATCGCCGGCGGCGTACCCGGCGCAGTGTCGGCCGCCCTGGCCGGCATCCTCACCGTTGCCTTCTTCACGATCGGTCAGGCCGTGCAGGTACTCGTGGCGGACGCGGATCCCCGGACCGTCCTCTTCGCCTCCCTGGTGTCCTACATCGCCCGCGTCGGCGGGCTGGGCGCGCTCCTCGCCGTGGCCCTCGCCAATGCCGACCGGTTCAAGGCGATGGACACCACCGCGGTCGCCGTGACCACCATCGCCGTTGTTCTGGGCTGGCTGGCAGCGGAGATCTGGGTCTTCTCCCGGCTTCGGCTGCCTGTCTTCGACGAAACGGAACGGACCTCGAACACCACCGGCTGAAGTGGTGATTTCGGCGTGACTTGGCTGGTAAAGTCCGGGGGACCATGGGTGAGCAGAGCGGTATGGACACCGGACTACGGGTCCTCAGCCTCCTGATCTCCGGAACTCTCTTCTACGGGGGAGTGGGCTGGGTACTGGATCGCTGGCTGCAAACATCCTGGTGCCTGCCCGTTGGCATCGTTCTCGGCACCGCAGCTGGGGTCTACATGGTGATCGCACGGTACGGACGTTCCGCTTGATCGACAGACAGGAGAGTGCATGCCCGGCCTTGTCGGTCTGCTGATCCCGCTCGAGTGGGCCGTGTGCCTCGGTGAGCAGGGGAGTGAGCACTCCGCGGAGGACGCTGCTGCAACGGGTTTCCCGCCCGGTGTCGCCAGCTTCTGCTCCCGCGCACTGCTGCCTGGCGTCCTGCCGGATTGGGTGAACAACCAGCTGGTCCAGGCGGTGGTTGGCGCACTCGTCGTGATCGGCTTCTGGCTGTGGGTGGCGCACGGGCAGAAGATCGTCCCCGGTCGCAAGCAGTTCATCGGCGAGTACCTCTACAACGTGATCCGCAACACCATCGCCCGCGACATCCTCGGCCACGACTACCGCCGCTACCTGCCGTATCTCGTCGCACTGTTCAGCTTCATCCTCGTGAACAACCTGTTCGGCGAGTTCTTCCTCTTCATGTTCCCGACGTTCTCCAAGATCGGGTATCCGTACGCCCTTGCCATACTCTCGTTCGTCCTCTACAACGCTGCGGGGATCGCGAAGTCCGGTTTCTTCGGCTACCTCAAGAAGAGCACCCTGCCGGCAGGAGTACCCAAGGCGCTGTGGGTGCTGATCATTCCGCTGGAGTTCCTCTCCAACTTCATCGTCCGGCCGATCACGCTGGCCCTGCGTCTCTTCGCCAACATGTTCGCCGGTCACCTCGTCGTGCTGGTGTTCGTCGTCGGTGGCACGCTGCTGCTGGAGACCGGCGAGGCGTTCTACATCGCCGCCGGCGGCGTGTCGCTGCTGTTCAGCTTCGCCATCTTCGGCCTGGAGATCTTCGTCGGCGTCCTGCAGGCCTACATCTTCACCGTCCTGACCGCCCAATACGTTTCCTCGGCCCTGGCCGAGGAACACTGAGCAAGACCAAGTAACCCTCGAAAGGAAAGCGCTCATGCTCCCTCTGGAAATCGTCGGCTCCATGAACATGCTCGGCTATGGCCTCGCGACGCTCGGCCCGGGCCTCGGCGTTGCCTGGATCTTCTCCTCCGTGATCAACGGCACGGCGCGTCAACCCGAGGCCCGAGGCGCCATGATGGGCACTGCCTGGATCGGCTTCGCCGTGGTTGAGGCGCTGGCGATCATCGGCATCGCCCTCGCCTTCGTCATTCGTTGAGGCTGGCCGGCATGCTGCCGCTGGAACTCGACCTCGGGCCGCTGCTGCCCGAGCACCTCTCGGAGATCATCGCGGGCGTCGTCCTGTTCCTGGTCATCTGGTGGGTCGTAGCGAAGAAGGTCGTGCCCGTCTTCGAGGAGACCTACGCCACTCGCACCGCAGAGATCACCGGCGGGATCGAGAAGGCAGAGGCTGCCCAGAAGGAGGCTGCCGAAGCGCTCGCGGAGTACACCGCCCAGCTCGCCACAGCCCGTGCAGAGGCCGGACGCATCCGCGAGGACGCAAGGGCCCAGGCCGTCACGCTCGCAGCGGAGATCCGCGAGCAGGCGCAGGCCGACTCCGCCCGGATCGTCGCCGCAGCCAAGACGCAGATCGAGGCTGAGCGCAACCAGGTGATCAACCAGCTCCGTGCAGAGGTCGGTGGCCTCGCCACCCAGCTCGCCGGACGCATCGTCGGGGAGTCCCTCGAGGACGACGAGCGGGCTCGCCGCAGCGTCGACCGGTTCATCGCCGAACTCGAGTCGGAACCGGCGGAGAAGGCATGAGCACCCCACAGAGTTCTCCTCCTCCGCTGCGCTCCTCCGGACAACTCTGCGGGGGCCCCGCATGAGCACCCCACAGAGTTCTCCTCCTCCGCTGCGCTCCTCCGGACAACTCTGCGGGGGCCCCGCATGAACGCCGCCGCCGAGGCCCGGTCGTCCGAGCTCGACCGGGTGCTGGACACCCAGTCGCTGAGCCCGGAACTGGCGGCGGAGCTGTTCGCCGTTGCCGACCTGCTCGGCGGACAGCCTCAGCTGCGCAACGCCATGGCGGACCCGACCGTCGCGGACGACCGCAGGAGCGAGTTCGCCGACCAGGTGTTCGGCAGCCGAGTCGGCAAGCCCGCCGCAGCTGTCGTTGCTGCCGCCGTCGGCCTCCGCTGGGGCAGTTCCTCCGGGCTGGTTGCTGCGATCGACCGCCAGGGCGTCCGCGCCCTGCTGGGACACGCGCAGGCCGGCGGCACGCTCGACACCGTCGAGGACGAGCTGTTCCGCTTCGGACGCACGGTGCTTGCCGACCAGGCGCTGCGTCGGGCGCTCGATGATCGCTCGGCGCCGGTGGCACTTCGCCAGCAGCTGGTCAGTGACCTCCTGACCTCACGGGCGAACGACGACACGGTGGCGCTCGCGCGGCGTGCGGTGTCTGCGGCCAAGCTGTCGTTCGACACAGCGATCGAGGGGTACCTCACCCTTGCTGCAGCAGCGAGGGCACGGGCGATCGCAACGGTGACCGTGGCGCGTCCACTGTCGAAGGAGCAGAAGGAACGGTTGCAGAAGGCGCTGGAGCGCCAGCTCGGCCGGCAGGTGAACCTGCACGTTGTCGTCGACCCGTCGGTGGTCGGCGGTGCGCGCGTGCAGGTGGGCGACGAAGTGATCGAGGGCACTGTCGCCGGTCGACTCGCGGCCGCTGAGAAACAACTCACCCAGTAGAGAACGAAAGCAGAAGGTGCACAAATGGCGGAACTGACCATCAGCCCCGAAGAGATCCGGGACGCGCTGGACAAGTTCGTGTCCAACTTCAACCCCGACGTCGCGACGCGGGACGAAGTTGGCACCGTGGTGACCTCCGGCGACGGAATCGCCCGGGTGGAAGGACTGCCGTCGGCGATGGCCAACGAGCTGCTGGAGTTCTCCAACGGCACGCTCGGCATCGCCCTCAACCTCGACGTCCGCGAGATCGGCGTCGTCGTGCTCGGTGACTCCGAGGGCATCGACGAGGGCTCGGTCGTCAAGCGGACCGGCGAGGTGTTGAGCGTCCCCGTCGGCGACGGCTACCTCGGTCGAGTCGTCGATGCGATGGGCAACCCGATCGACGGCCTCGGCGAGTTGAAGGACATCCCGGAACGTAGGGCCCTTGAACTCCAGGCCGCCGGCGTCATGGATCGCCAGAGCGTGAGCGAGCCGCTGCAGACCGGCATCAAGGCCATCGACTCGATGACCCCGATCGGACGCGGCCAGCGCCAGCTCATCATCGGCGACCGCAAGACCGGCAAGACCGCCATCGCGATCGACACGATCATCAATCAGAAGGCGGCCTGGGCCACCGGCGACGCCAAGAAGCAGGTGCGCTGCATCTACGTCGCGATCGGCCAGAAGGGCTCGACGGTCGCCGCGCTGCGCACCGTGCTGGAGGAGTCCGGAGCCCTGGAGTACACGACCATCGTGCACGCCCCTGCGTCCGACCCGGCCGGCTACAAGTACATCGCCCCATACACCGGCTCGGCCATCGGACAGCACTGGATGTACCAGGGCAAGCACGTCCTGATCATCTTCGACGACCTCACCAAGCAGGCAGAGGCCTACCGGTCGATGTCGCTGCTGCTGCGTCGTCCGCCGGGCCGCGAGGCCTACCCCGGCGACGTCTTCTACCTGCACAGCCGCCTGCTGGAGCGCTGCGCGAAGCTTTCCGACGAGCTGGGCGCCGGATCGATGACCGGCCTGCCGATCATCGAGACCAAGGCCAACGACGTGTCGGCGTACATCCCGACGAACGTGATCTCGATCACCGACGGCCAGATCTTCCTCCAGTCCGACCTGTTCAACGCCAACCAGCGTCCGGCCATCGATGTGGGCATCTCGGTGTCCCGCGTGGGCGGCGCAGCGCAGGTCAAGGCGATGAAGAAGGTCTCCGGCACGTTGAAGATCGGCCTCGCGCAGTACCGCGACATGGAGGCCTTCGCGATGTTCGCGTCGGACCTGGACGCCACGTCACGTCGCCAGCTGGACCGCGGTGCGCGCCTGGTCGAGCTGCTGCGCCAGCCGCAGTACAGCCCCTACCCGGTGGCGGAACAGGTGATCAGCGTGTGGGGCGGCACGACCGGCAAGTTCGACCAGGTGCCGGTGACAGAGGTGCTCCACTTCGAGCGCGAGTTCCTCGACTACCTGCGCCACAACACCAAGGTGCTCGACACGATCGCCGAGACCGGCGAGTTCACGGCTGACAGCGAGCAGGCGACGGTCGAGGCGCTGGAGAAGTTCCGTGACCAGTACGTCAGCACCGACGGCCACCCGCTCGTAGAGGGCGATCCGGCAGCGAAGGCGATCCCGGACGAGGATCTGAGCCATGAGCAGATCGTGGTGAAGAAGAAGCGGAGCTGATCGGATGCCAGCCAGCCTGCGGGAGCTGCGACAGCGCCGGAAGTCGGTGACTGCGACCAAGAAGATCACCAGGGCGATGGAACTCATCGCGTCCTCACGGATCATCAAGGCGCAGCAGGTCGCGGCGCGTGCACTGCCGTTCACCCGCGAGCTCAACCGGGCGGTGTCGGCCGTGGCCAACAAGTCGCGGCTCGACCACCCGTTGACGCGGGACGTGGAGAACCCGCAACGGGTCGCGGTGTTGTTCATCACCTCCGACCGCGGCATGAACGGTGCGTACTCCTCCAACGTGATCAAGACCGTGGCCGGCGTGCGGCAGCGGCTTCACGACGAGGGCAGGGAGATCGTCCGCTACGTCGTCGGCCGGAAAGGCGTTGGCTACCTGAAGTACCGCGGCCTTCCGATGGAGGCGCACTGGGAGGGGTTCTCCGACGCACCGTCCTACGACCGTGCCGTCGAGATCTCGGACCGGCTCCTCGAGGACTTCCTCACGCCGACCGAGGAGGGCGGCGTGGACGAGATCTGGGCGGTGTACACCCGGATGGAGTCGATGCTCACCCAGACGCCGCGTGTGCGCCGGCTGCTTCCCCTGGAAGTGGTCGAAGGCGTGCAGGAGCCGACCGACCCCGAGCGCCCGGAACCGCTGTACCTGTTCGAACCCGACCCTGAGTCGGTGCTGGACGCTCTGCTACCGCTCTACATCCGCAGCCGTGTCTGGTTCTACCTGCTGCAGTCGGCAGCGTCCCAGCTGGCCAGCCAGCAGCGTGCCATGAAGTCGGCGACCGACAATGCGCAGCAACTGATCGAAAGGCTCACCCGGGAAGCCAACGCCGCCCGGCAGTCCGAAATCACCCAGGAAATCAGCGAGATCGTCGGTGGCGCGAGTGCGCTGGCCGACTTGACCGAAAACGACTAGGCAGACAGGCAACAGCGATGAGCGTGACTACGCAGACCCCGACCGACGCCGCCACCGGTGCCGCGACCGGACGAGTAGCCCGGGTGATCGGCCCAGTGGTGGACGTCGAGTTCCCGGCCGACCACTTGCCCGACATCTACAACAAGCTGCTGATCGAGATCGACACCGGCGACGGCGACCCTCACACCATCGCGGCGGAGGTCGCGCTGCAGGTGGGCGACAACGTCGTGCGTGCGATCTCCCTGAAGCCGACCGACGGCATGCGTCGCGGCGCGAAGGTGTTCGACACCGGCGGCCAGATCACCGTCCCGGTCGGCGACGTCACCAAGGGCAGGGTGTGGAACGTCACCGGCGAGTGCCTCAACGACGACTCGGATTTCGAGGTCAAGGAGCGCTGGCCGATCCACCGTTCGGCACCGGCCTTCGACACCCTCGAGCCGCGCACCCAGATGCTGGAGACCGGTATCAAGGTGCTCGATCTCCTCACTCCCTACGTCCAGGGCGGCAAGATCGGCCTGTTCGGCGGCGCCGGCGTGGGCAAGACCGTGCTGATCCAGGAAATGATCTACCGGATCGCCCACAACTTCGGCGGCACCTCGGTGTTCGCGGGCGTAGGGGAGCGTACCCGTGAGGGCAACGACCTGATCGCGGAGATGATCGAGGCCGGCGTCATGAAGGACACCGCCCTGGTGTTCGGCCAGATGGACGAGCCGCCGGGCACGCGCCTGCGCGTCGCGCTGTCCGCCCTCACCATGGCCGAGTACTTCCGCGACGTGCAGAACCAGGACGTGTTGCTGTTCATCGACAACATCTTCCGGTTCACCCAGGCCGGTTCCGAGGTGTCAACCCTGTTGGGCCGGATGCCGTCGGCAGTGGGCTACCAGCCCAACCTCGCCGATGAGATGGGCCAGCTGCAGGAGCGGATCACCTCGACCAGAGGCCACTCGATCACGTCGATGCAGGCTATCTACGTCCCGGCGGACGACTACACCGACCCGGCACCGGCCACGACCTTCGCCCACCTGGACGCGACGACGGAACTCAGCCGGGAGATCGCTTCGCGTGGTCTCTACCCGGCTGTGGATCCGCTGTCGAGCTCGTCGCGGATCATGGACCCCCTGTTCATCGGCCAGGACCACTACGACACCGCCACCCGGGTGAAGCAGATCCTGCAGCGCAACAAGGAGCTCCAGGACATCATCGCGATCCTCGGCGTCGACGAGTTGAGCGAAGAGGACAAGATCATCGTGTCCCGCGCACGGCGCATCCAGCAGTTCCTGAGCCAGAACACCTACATGGCCGAGAAGTTCACCAACGTGGAGGGTTCGACCGTCCCGCTGAAGGACACCATCGAGTCGTTCAAGATGATCTGTGACGGCGAGGTCGACCATGTGGCGGAGCAGGCGTTCTTCAACGTCGGCGGCATGGACATGGTGATGGCGAACTGGGACCGCATCCAGAAGGAATCCTGACGTGGCGGATGTGCTGCGGGTCGAGGTCGTCTCTGCCGACGGCATCACGTGGGAGGGCGAGGCGCTGAGCGTCATCGCCCGCACGACCGAGGGCGACCTCGGCGTGCTGCCCGGCCACGAGCCGTTCCTCGCAGCTCTCGTTCCCTGCGCAGCCGAGGTGCTGACCGCCGCCGGCAACCGCGAGGTGCTGGCCCTCGACGGGGGCTTCATCTCGGTGGCGGACAACCGGGTCTCGGTGCTTTCGCAGTTCGCGAAGGTGGCGAAGGAGATCGACCTCAAGGCAGCGGAGCACGAACTGGCGGCGGCGGAGAAGCGCCTGAACGCCGGCGAACTCGACGACGAAACCCGTCAGCACTACCTGCGTGCCCAGGCCCAGGTGCGGGCGGCGCACCTCGCCCAGCAGTCCAAGTAGCCGACGGCCGGGGGAGCGCGGATGGACTGGCTGGGCATCACCGAACTGGTGGCGCTGACGCTGGTCGTCCTCCTGCTGGTCCCGGTGCTGTTCCTCGGCTTTCGCCGCCGGTGGCTCTCGCGTCAGGGCGGCCTCTTCGACTGTTCGGTGCGGCTCTCCACGGAGACCCCGGGCACCGGCTGGGTGCTCGGCGTCGCGCGCTACTCCGGGGACAACCTCGAATGGTTCCGGGCGTTCTCGATCTCGCTGCGCCCACGGATGATCTTCCCGCGGTCACAGTCGCACGCGGGTGCACAGCGGGACGCCGACCCGATCGAGTCCGTCCTGCTCTACGACGACCAGCGCATCCTGCGCCTCGAGCTCAGCGATGGACGCTCGGTGGAGGTGGCCATGGCCGTCGCCTCCCTCACCGGCCTGCTCAGCTGGCTGGAGTCGGCTCCGCCCGGGGCCCACTACCGCTAGCCCGGACCAAGTTGGGGACGGTTCCAAACTCGGTCCACCCACGGCCGGACCGGATTGGGGACGGTTCCAAACTCGGTCCACCGATGCCTGTCTTGGTTTTCCACCGTGGGGGCACACGACGCCGGAGTTATCCACAAATCGTCCGGACACCCTCCCGCTCAGCCTGCCCCGCTGCCTACGCTCACCGCTTGGGACTGGCGAGTGGAGGATGGCTCATGTCGCGTCGGCCACGGCAGGTGTCTGGGTCGGGGATCTATCACGTGATGTTGCGGGGAGTGAATCGCGACGTCATCTTTCTCGAGGACGAGGATCGCGAGCGCTTCCTGTTCTCGATGAAGGCTGCTGGGGATGCGTGCGAGTACAAAGTCCTGGCTTACTGCCTCATGGACAACCACGTTCATCTGGTGCTGCGCTCCGGGACCGAGCCGATCGGCAGCACGGTTCGGCGATTCGGCGTGCGGTACGCGGGTTGGTTCAACCGCAAATATGACCGGGTGGGACACCTGTTCCAGGATCGCTTCAAGAGCGTCCCGGTCGACGATGATGCGCATCTGATCACGTTGCTGCGCTATGTCTGGAACAACCCGGTCGAGGCGGGGCTGGTGGAGCGACCGGAGGAGTACCACTGGAGCAGCCGACGCTTGTTCGGGGGTTCCTCGGGCCTGATTGACAGCGAGGAACTCGCCCGACTCCTGCCCGAAGACCCGCTCGTCGGCCGGACTGGAATGGTGCTGGCGCCAGGGGAGGATCCGGGAAAGCGCGGCCCGCGTCCGCGCTACTCCGACGAGCAAGCATCCGGATTCCTGGAGCGAGCGTGCGGGGCGGACGGGCCGGAGTCGTTTCTCCTGCTGGATGCGGAACTGCAGCGGCGAGCGATCCGTCAACTGCGCACGCGCTCCGTCCCGTTCGTACAGCTGGCCAGGCTCACCGGCTTGAGCAGCAGCAAGCTCAAGCGAATGCATGTAGCCGGGCCCGCGGCCACCTGAGCCGTCCCACTGCCAGGGCGAGGTCCGGTGGACCGAGTTTGGAACCGTCCCCAATTTGGTCCGGTGGACCGAGTTTGGAACCGTCCCCAATTTGGTCCGGGACGTCGACTATTCGCCGGTGATGCGGCGTCGGCCGCGGGCGGACTTCGGGTCGGACACCTCACGGTCCTTCCCGGGCACCCACAGGACCTCTCCGGCTTCCTGGCCGATGACGCGGGCGATGATGAACAGCAGGTCCGAAAGCCGGTTCAGGTAACCCAGCGCCAGCAGGTTCACCCCGCCGGGACGCCCGTCGCTGGTCTCTGCCGTGCCGTACAGCTCGGCGGCAACCCAGCCGGCACGCTCTGCCCTGCGGACGACGCTGCGGGCGAGGTGCAGCATGGAGGCCGTCTGCGTACCGCCGGGGAGGATGAAGGAGCGCAGCGGCGGAAGGGGATCGCCGAACTCGTCGCACCAGCCCTCGAGGCGGTCGATGTTCGGCTGGATGATCCGCAGCGGCTCGTACGGTGGGTTGGCCACCAGCGGGTTGGAAAGGTCGGCGCCGCAGTCGAACAGCTCGTTCTGGATGTGACGCAGCACCTCACGCACGTGCTCGGGCAGGTCGGCCTGGGTGGTGACGATGCCCAGCAGGGAGTTCGCCTCGTCCACATCGCCGTAGGCGTCCACCCGCGGATCTGTCTTCGTCGTCTCTGACAGGTCGGACAGCCGCGTCCTGCCGGCGTCGCCAGTGCGGGTGTAGATGCGGGTGAGGTTGACCATTGGTCCACTTTATCGTTCCCGGGTACCCCTGCCGGAACCGACGCCTCGACGAGCCGGGGCTGGCCACGCCGGGACCGGCGGGCAGCGGCTTCGGCGCTGTGGCACCCTGTGGGGGTGAAGAAGTCGATCCTCCTGCTGCCCCTTGTGCTCCTCGCCGCCGCCCTCACGGCCTGTTCCGGCCCGGCCTCCGTTCCGGCCACGCCGGCGGCGCCGGCCACCTCGGCTCCGGCCTCCGGAACCGGTGCAACCTGCACCTACAAGGCCACGGCGGACGCTGCGAAGAAGGTCGCGCTGCCGCCCACCTCGGGTGTGGCGAACAGCGGCACCGCAGCCGTCACCCTGAAGCTGAACGACAAGGCGCTGACGCTCACGCTCGACCGCGAGCGCACCCCCTGCACAACGAACTCGTTCGTCTCACTGGTCTCGCAGAAGTACTTCGACGGCACGTCCTGCCACCGGTTGGCCGACTCCGGCATCTTCGTGTTGCAGTGTGGGGACCCCACCGGCACGGGAACCGGCGGTCCCGGCTACGAGTTCGCAGACGAGCTGACCGGAGAAGAGACGTATCCCGCAGGATCCCTTGCGATGGCCAACGCCGGTCCGGGCACCAACGGTTCGCAGTTCTTCATCGTCTTCGAGGACACCAAGCTGAGCCCGAACTACACGGTCTTCGGCGTGATCGATGAGGCCGGCCTGAAGATCGTCAAGGCCATCGCCGCCGGCGGGCAGGACGGCGCCTGGGGGGATGGAACTGGCAAGCCGAAGCTGCCGGCAGTGATCACCTCGGCTACGGTCGGCTGACCTCGAGGTCGTCGGCCACGGCGAGCAGGGCGTCGATCACGGCCTGCGGCTGGTCGGCGTGCACCCAATGCCCGGCGCCGGCGACAACCTGGTGCCGGACGGCGGGGAAGAGCCGCGTCATCGTGGCAGCATGCTCAGGCTTGACGTAGTCGGAACGCTCGCCGGTCAGCCAGAGCACCGGTCCGGAGTAGCTTGCATCCCCGGTCGGGGGCCAGTCGCCGATCGCTTGCAGGGAATCCCCGAGCATCGCAAGGTTCTGCTGCCAGTGCCACCCGCCCTTGCGTCGAAGGTTCTGCAGCAGGAACAGCCGGACGGCATCGTCGGGCACTGCCTCGCGCATGCGCTCGTCTGCGTCTGCGCGTGAGGTGAGCGACGCGAGGTCGAGGGACCGCATGGCTGCGACCAGCGGGGTGAAGGTGTCGACCTGATCGGACGGGCCGGGCGCGATGTCGATCACGACGAGGGCAGCGACCAGCTCCGGGTGGTTGAGGGCCGTCAGCATGGCCACCTTGCCGCCCATCGAGTGCCCGACGAGGATGACATTCGCCGCTGACCCGAGCCGGAGGTCGAGCTCGTCCGCGACGGCCTGGGCCATGCCGGGGTAGGAGAAGTGCGTCGTCCACGCGCTCTTGCCATGGTCGGGCAGGTCGAACAGGACGGAAGCCGGGCCCCCCGCAGCCAGCGCCTGGGCGATCCCGCTCCAGTTCCGGCCACGGCCGAACAGACCGGGCAGGAAGGCGAATCGGGGACGGCCGTTGCCGACCAGTTCCGTGTGCAGGCCGGCCATCAGCGCCGCCGCTGCCAGCAGGATGTGTGCCAGTGGCGCCGTTCCTCGACGGCCGACGTCGACCCGATGCTGGCCTCCCGTGGCCAGGTCACGACGTGGGCGGAACCGACGGCCACCGGCTGGCTGCAGCCCGGACAGGTGTAGCTCTTCGTCGACGCGTCTGCCGGCATCGTCTGCACCATCCACTCACCGTCGGACTTCGCCTCGAGGCGGGCAAAAGCGCCGGTGGACAGCGGTCGGGGCACGCGCAGGTGCTTCGAGGGTCGCTTGGCCATGTCTGCAGTCCTATCCAACCGAGTGCCGGGAGGCAAGTTGGTGGGCGTTCGCCGGTGTAGGTTGTGCGGGTGCGCCTGTTGATTGCCCGCTGCCAGGTCGACTATGCCGGACGCCTCACCGCGCACCTCCCGATGGCCACACGGCTCATCATGGTGAAGGCGGACGGGTCGGTGTCGATCCACGCCGACGACCGTGCCTACAAGCCCCTGAACTGGATGAGCCCACCGTGCACTCTCACCGTCGGTCCGCCGCCGGAGGCCGACGATGCGCCGGACGCCGCTGAGCGCATCCTCACCGAGGTCTGGGAGGTGCGCAACAACGACGGCGACACCCTGCAGATCTCGATCGGTGAGGTCTTCCACGACTCTGCCCACGAACTCGGCGTCGACCCCGGCCTGCAGAAGGACGGTGTGGAGGCCCACCTGCAGGTGCTCCTCGCCGCCAATCCGGCAGCTTTCGGTGACGGCTGGACGCTGGTGCAGCGGGAGTACCTCACCCCGATCGGCCCGGTCGACCTGCTGTTCCGTGACCACACCGGTGCCTATGTCGCCGTGGAGGTGAAGCGCCGCGGCGAGATCGACGGGGTGGAGCAGCTCACCCGCTACCTCGCCCTGATGAACGCCGACCCTCGACTCACCCCCGTCCGCGGTGTCTTCGCCGCCCAGCTGATCAAGCCGCAGGCACGGACGCTCGCCGGCACCCGCGGGATCGACTGTGTCCTCGTCGACTACGACGCCCTGCGCGGCCTGGACAACGCAGAGGACCGCCTCTTCTGAGCACTCCCGCCGACGGGGTTGTCAGAATCTCCTGCGGCTATGACCGAACGAGATTCTGACAAGTCGGAGGGAGTGGTGCCCTCAGGTGCGGTCCAGGTGGGGGACGAGGACCTCGCGGTAGAGCAGGAGGAGCGCAGCCGTCGTCGGGATGGCGAGCACGGCCCCGACGAAGCCCAGCAGGAGGCCGCCGGAGATGGCAGCCAGCATCACGAGGATGGCAGGGATCTGCACCGAGTGGGAGAAGATCCGAGGCTGGATGAAGTAGGCATCGAACTGCTGGTAGGCGACGAAGAAGGTCAGCGTGATCAGCCCTGTGGTGGGAGAGGACGAGAACGCGACGATCGAGACGATGATCATCGAGATTGTCGTGCCCACCAGTGGAACGAACGCGAACATCCCGACGACGACCGTCAGCGCCAGCGCGTACTGGGTCAATCCGACGATGTTCAGGAACAGGTAGGCGACGCTCATCGCGATCAGCACGACGATGAACAGCCCCGAGACGTAGCCGCCGACCCGCTTGAACATCTCGTTGGCGAGGTACTTCACCCGCGGCCGCCGCGAGGCGGGGGCCACCTGGTAGATGACCTCCTTGATGGTCGGAAGGGTCGTCAGGAAGTACAGGGTGAGCACGGTGGTGATGATCACGGAGAACACGACACCGGCCACCACCTGGCCGGCGCCCACCAGGCCGCCGAAGAGGCCACCGAGCAGCTCCCCGGACGCGAGGTAGGTGACAGCCTTGTCGATCACGTGGAACTGGGCGTCGAAGGCTCCGATCTGCGGGTTCTGGCGCAGGTTCTCCAGGTAGCCGGGTGCCTGCACGAGCAGGACGTTCACCTGCTCTGTGATCACAGGCACGAGGGCCCAGCCGGCGAGCGTCAGCACGGAGATGACCGCGAGCGCCACCAGGAGCACCGCAACGCCGCGGCGGACGCCGCGGTGGTGGAACCACTCCACCACCGGGTTGAGGCCGAGGGCGATCGCCAACGAGAGCATGACCATCACGACGACGGTCTTGAGCGAGATCACGGTCTGGACGAGACCGAAGGCGGCGAGCGCGCCGATGGTGAGGAAGAAGCCGATCTGGAACGGGTTGCGGTCCAGCAGGGACAAGCGGTGTTCGGTGCGGGCCGTGAGGCCGTCGGAGAGGTCCGGCGGCGTCGGCTGGGTGGTCCTGCGCCACTTGCGCAGCCAGCTGCGCGTGGACGGCGGTGCCGACGGCGTCCCCGCGGACCGGGGCGTCGGAGGCGTGGCAGCGGAGACCCGGGGAGCTACCACCGGATCCGGCCCTGAGGTTGGCATGGTCACTGGGGCGGTTCCCCGTCCCCGTAATCGACGGCGCCGGATCCTGCCAACGCCGAGAGTTCACCCAGCTGGGCCACGACGGCCTTGCGGCGCTGGATCAGGAGAGCGATCTCCGCCTCGAGCTCGGCCTTCTCCTTCTGCGACCCCTCGAGGATGGCTGCGCGCAGGGCCCTTGCCCTGTCGTCTGCCTCCTGCAGGATCGTGGTCGCCTCCACGCGGGCGGCCGCAACGATCTCGGCGCCCTCGGCACGGGCAGCCTCGCGGCGCTGCTCCCAGGTGAGCGCGTCTGCGTCGACGCGGGCGGCATGCTCGGCCATCCGTTTGCGTGCGTGGTCGATCAGGTCCTCGAGCTCGGCGCTCGTTGCCTCGTGGGCAGCCTTCACGTCGGCAAGGGCGGCTTCCTTCTCGGTGACAACGCTGAGCCGGTGCTCAGTCGCTTCCCGTTCCGCTGCCACCATCTTGGTTTCGGCTGCCAGCTGCGACTCCCGCTGGATCAGCTCTGCCTTCGCTGCGGCTTCTGCCAGCACCTCTGCGGCCTGCCGCCGGGTGAACTCGACGACGGCGGCGCCCTCGTCCCGGGCTGCCTGCAGCTCGATGGCGGTCTGCTCGCTCAACCGCCGGCGGATGGAGTGGAGCTCGTCGGTGGAGTTCGCCTGGGCTGCGTCCAGCGCCAGCCGGGCCTCGAGGGCGGTCTTCTCCGCCTCGGCCTCTGCGACGGCCCTGATGTGGAGCGCGCGGTGCTCGGCCGTGCTGACCAGTTCCTCCGCCTGCGCCTCTGCCGCGAGCAGGAGGGAGCGGGTGTGAGCGCCGAGTTGTTCGTAATCGGTCCCACCGATCCGCCCCACCGCGTCCCGAAGCTGCCGGTGCTGCTCGCGCACAACGGCCTTGGCGCGGGCCAGTTGCGACTCCACCTCACGCACGTACGCGTCCACCGCGCCACGCTCGTACCCGCGCAGTGACTGGGGGAAGCCATGGACGGCAGAGGCTGTCTCGTCGAAGAGGTCCAGACCGAAGGTCTCGTCAGGTGCCACGTCTATGTCCCCTTTCGCTCTCCCTTGATGCTACTGGCCCGGTCCCGCAGGGAACCGGGCCAGTGCGACTGGTCGTCGATCAGTGGGCGGCAGCTGCCGGCTCCACAATCTCCAGCAGTACCCCGCCGACGTCCTTCGGATGCGCGAAGTTGATCCGCGAACCGCCGGTGCCGATCTTGGCCTCGGGGTACAGCAGCCGGACGCCACGCTCGCGCAACGTCGCGGAAACCGCGTCGAGGTCCTTCACGCGGTAGCAGAGCTGCTGCATGCCCGGGCCGTTCTTGGCGATGAACTTCGCAATGGTGGAGTTCTCGTTGAGCGGTGCGAGCAGCTGGATCTGGGCGTTCTCTGCGCCCTGGTCGCCGGTGCCGATCATGGCCTCCTCGACACCCTGCTCCTCGTTGGTCTCGCGGTGGAGCACGCGCCAGCCCATGACTTCGGTGTGGAACTTGATCGCATCGTCAAGGTTCGGCACAGCAAGCCCGACATGGTCGATGCACACAAAGAGATCGTCGTTGTTCATGGCTCCAGCTTTTCACATCCGGTCATGCCAGAACTGCGTCGACCACCTGTTTGGCCTCGGCCTGAACCTGTGCAAGGTGTTCGGGTCCGCGAAGGGACTCGGCATAGATCTTGTACACGTTCTCCGTGCCGGACGGCCGGGCGGCGAACCACGCGGAAGCCGTGGTCACCTTCAGCCCGCCGATCGCCGCACCGTTGCCGGGAGCGTGGGTGAGGGTGGCGGTGATCGGTTCGCCGGCGAGCTGCGTCGCCGTCACGTCGGAGGCGCTGAGCTTGCCCAGCTTCGCCTTCTGCTCGCGCGTTGCCGGGGCGTCCACCCTGGCGTAGCTGGACGCGCCGAACCGCGCCTCGAGGTCGGCGTAGTGCTCGCTGGGGCTCTTGCCGGTGACTCCCTTGATCTCGCTGGCGAGGAGGGCCAGCAGGATGCCGTCCTTGTCCGTCGTCCAGGTGGAGCCGTCGCGGGCGAGGAAGGATGCGCCGGCGGACTCCTCGCCGCCGAAGCCGAGGTCACCGCTGGTCAGGCCGGGCACGAACCACTTGAAGCCGACCGGCACCTCGACCAGCGTCCGGCCGAGGTCGGCCGCCACCTTGTCGATCAGTGAGGACGACACGAGGGTCTTGCCGATGCCGGCGTCCGCGCGCCAGTTGGGACGGTGGCTGAACAGGTAACCGATGGCGACGGCCAGGTAGGCGTTGGGGTTCATCAGGCCGGCGTCCGGAGTCACGATGCCGTGACGATCGGAGTCGGCGTCGTTGCCGGTGGAGATGTCGTAGCGGTCGGCATTGGCGATCAGGCTGGCCATCGCGTAGGGCGAGGAGCAGTCCATGCGGATCTTGCCGTCCCAGTCGAGCGTCATGAACCGCCAGGTCGGGTCGACCGCCGGGTTGATCACGGTCAGGTCGATGCCGAGGCGTTCGGAGATGTACTGCCAGTACTGCACGGCAGCTCCACCGAGGGGATCGGCGCCGATGTGGACGCCGGCGGCGGCGATCGCATCGATGTCGATGGCGTTGCGCAGGTCCTCGCAGTAGGCGCCAAGGTAGTCGACGCGGGTGACGTCGGCCGCGGCACGCTCGTAGGGCGTCCGCACGATTGCGCCGGGGTTGCGGAGCAACTCGTTGGCCCGGGCCGCGATCACGCTGGTGGCGTCGGTGTCTGCGGGCCCGCCGTGCGGCGGGTTGTACTTGAAGCCGCCGTCGCGGGGCGGGTTGTGGGAAGGCGTCACGACGATGCCGTCGGCCCGGGGGCCGTCATGTGTCTTGTTGTAGACGATGATCGCGCGGGAGACGGCCGGTGTCGGGGTGTAGTCGGCGTCGTTCTCGGCGCGGATCGTGACGCCGTGGGCGTGCAGCACCTCGATGGCTGTTCGCCAGGCCGGCCCGGAGAGGGCATGGGTGTCCTTGCCGATGTACAGCGGTCCGGTGATGCCCTGGCCGGCCCGGTACTCGACGATCGCCTGGGTGGTTGCTGCGATGTGCGCGTCGTTGAAAGCGACGTCGAGGCTTGATCCCCGGTGGCCGGACGTACCGAAGACCACCTGCTGGTCGGGATCGTCGGGGTTCGGTACGAGGTCGTAGTAGGCGCCGATCAGGGCGTCGACGTCGATGAGATCCTCGGGCAGTGCAACCTGCCCAGCGCGTTCATGAGCCATGGGGCCATCTTGCCGTGTGCCGCCCCCGGGTGGGGAGCGGGGTGGCAACATTCGCCGCGGTGTGGGACCGGCTGGCAGAATGCAGGTCGTGACACCTGCAGGCTTGAACCCGTCCCGCGCCATGGATCTGTCCGGCATCGTCGCTGCTGCGAAGGCTCCGCCGCCGCCGCCGGGAGCCAGCTTCGTGATCGACGTCGACGCCACCACCTTCGAGGCCGTTCTTGCCGAATCGGTCAAGTACCCGATCGTGCTCGAGCTGCATTCGCCGAGGGCCAACGCCCAGGAGCTCTCCGACGCCCTCGCTGCCCTCGCCAACGAGGCCGGGGGAGCGTGGCTGCTCGCCCGGGTGGACGTCGATGGCAATCCCCAGATCGCGCAGGCCTTCGGTATTCAGGCCGTCCCTGCCGTGCTCGGCGTCATCGGCGGCCAGCTGGCGCCGCTCTGGCAGGGCACCAAGTCCAAGGAGGAGGCGAGCGCGTTCATCGCACAGCTGCTGCAGGCAGCAAGTGCCAACGGCATCGTCGGACGCGCCCAGCCGGTGAGCGTCGACGCAGCGGCCGGGCCCGATCCCCGCTTCGCCCAGGCGGACGCAGCGCTGGCCGAGGGCGACTTCGAGCTGGCAGTCGCTGAGTTCGACAAGGTGCTCGCTGTCACGCCGAACGATCCTGAGGCGAAGGCCGGCCGCGCCCAGGCGGCCCTGCTCGCCCGCATCGCAACGGCAGATCCGGCACAGGTGCTCGCCAAGGCAGCGGCGAACCCGACCGACCCGGAGGCCCAGCTCGCCGCCGCGGACGCCGAGATCATGGGCGGCGCGACCCAGATGGCGTTCAACCGCCTGATCGAGCTCGTCCGCAACACCTCCGGTGCCCAGCGCGAAGTGGTCCGCGTCCGGCTGCTGGAGCTGTTCGAGACGATCGGCCCTGCCGACCCGGCCGTGCTGAAGGCACGCCGCGACCTGATGAGCGCGCTCTTCTAGCCCAGGGCATCGGGCAACGATCGGTCGTGGAACCGTTCACCTTCACCAGCGTGCTGTGGCGCTGGCCGGCCCAGGACGCATGGCGCTTCGTGACGCTGCCCCACGACGTCTCGGAGACCATCCGCCTGACGTCGGGCCCACCCAGGGGCTTCGGATCCGTACGGGTGGCCGTGACGGTCGGTGCGACCTCGTGGCGAACCTCGGTGTTCCCTGACGGCGCCTCCGACTGTTACGTCCTGCCCATGAAGCGCGCGGTCCGCCGGGCCGAGGACCTCGAGGACGGTGACCTCGTCACCGTGACAGTCCAGCCACTGGACTCCTGACGGGCGACCCATCGGGCCGCACCGCTCGCGTCCGCACACGGGTGTTGCTTCTGCGTTGCCTTCGATGACCAGGTGTGAACGCCTTGGGAGTTCCCCTGCGGGCGTCCCCGAGCCGGACTAGTTTCGAAGACGAAGCACCCGGCGGACGACGACCCCCGGCCGCTGGGGACGTGAGGACCTGCGGGAGGAGACGGTCATGATTCTCGTGTGTGGCGCCACCGGCGACCTCGGCGGCCGGATCGCGCGACTTCTGGTGGGTGAAGGACGTCAGGTACGGGCGCTGGTGCGGCCGACCACCGACGCTTCCGGCCTGCAGGACGACGGGATCGAGGTCATCCGGGGGGACCTCCGTGACCCGCCAAGCCTCGGCGTGGCGATGGCTGGTGTCGACACGGTTGTCACGACCGCGAATGCCATCGGTCGCCTCCTCGCCGGTGCGAAGGACCTGACGATCTCTGCCGTCGACGGCGAGGGCAACAAGCACCTGATCCGCGCGGCAGCGAGGGCCGGCGTCGGCCGGTTCATCCTCGTCTCCGCCGCCGGCCTGAATGAGGACCTGGCCCGGCTCTCGCCACTGATGGCTGCCAAGTGGGCGGCGGAGAGGGCGCTGCAGTCGACGTCCATGCAGGTCGTCCTCGTGCGGCCGGACATGTTCCAGGAAGTCTGGCTGGCGCCCATGACCGGCATCGATCCAGGCGCCGGAACGGCGCTGATCTACGGCAGGGGGGAGCTGCCGCACCGGTACGTGGCCATCGACGATGTCGCCCGATTGTGCGCGCACGTCGCCGTGGTGGCGGATCCCCCGCGGGTGGTGGAGTTCGGCGGGCCGGAAGAGCTGTCCCGCATGCAGGTGGTCGCTGCCTTCGAGGCTGCGACGGGCAAGGCCCTGAAGGTGCGGCACGTCCCGGACGCCGCGATGTCGATCGGCCATTGGGCCCTGGCCCGGATCAAGCCGGAGGTGGCGTCACTGATGGGGATGGCCCTCTTCTTCGACACCCATCCGGGCACCTGGGACGACGGGCCCCTGCGGGAGGCCGGCATCCAACCCCGTCCGGCCAGCGCCTTCATCAAGGCGGCGACGTCGGCAATGGTCTGACGCCCCCGCTCAGGAGATGCAGAGGCAGAACGGGTGACCAGCCGGGTCGAGGAAGACCCGGAAGGTGGTGCCCGGCTGGTGCCCAGCCTTGGTCGCGCCCATCTCGAGGACGGCGGCCTCGGCCCCGTCCAGCTCGTCGACCATGATGTCGAGGTGGAACTGCTGCGGTTGCTCCTGCGTTGGCCAGGTCGGCGCCTGGTAGTCGGCGACCTGCTGGAAGCAGATCAGCTGACCGTATTCCGACTTCGCCTCTGCCCAGTCGGAGTCGATCTGCACGTTCCAGTCGAGCAGCTGACCATAGAAGTTGGCGAGCAGCCCCGGATCGGGACAGTCGATGACGACACTCGGGTATTTGCCAATAGCCATGGCGCCAGCCTAAGTGCTCGGACTGTCACCCGACCCGGGCGCCGGCGCCTCAGCCGACGGCGTGGCTCGCGACAAGAGTGCCGGCCGGATCGAGGTGGGCCCGCACCTCCCGCAGCCGGGCGAGGGTGGCGTCGTCGAACGCGCTGGCAGGATCGACGGCCTCCTCTGTGAAGTTGAGGAAGCGACGCCCGTTCGACCACGGCGTGAGCGCGGCCGCGGCGCGACGGGCGTCCGCGAGGCCCTGGGTGCCGAGCTCCGGTGTCGCAGCGATCGCGACGAAGAATCCGGCGTACTCGCCCGGCAGCCGGTCAAGGGCGCCGCCGGTAGGATCCGGTCGGCCGAGTGCACCGCCGAGGTGCCGCACTTCCGCACTGAGCAGCGTGGTGCCGGAGTCCGGGCCCGCGCAGGCGACCAGCGCAGTTGCCGCAGCCTCGTCGAAGTCATCGAGGAGCAGGTGGTCGGAGATAGCCGGCGTCGGCCCCTCCGGATCGAGGTGGATCCGCGTGGCCGCTGGGGCGGGGATGCGGGCGAACGTGTCCATCTCCGGCTCGAGCGCCCGCAGCGGACCGAGGAGCTGTGAGGCCTGCTCGTCATCGGCGAGAACCACTCCGTCGATGACGACGAGCTGGCGTCCGCGGATGAACTCGGGGAGTTCGGGTAGCGGCGGCAGACTGAGCAGGCGCAAGGAGGTGGTGACCTGCTCGTCCAGCCCGTGGGTCCATGCGGCCCAGGCCCGCGACACTTCGGCCGCGTGGGAGCCGTCCCACAGCATCAGGCCGCCGTACACCTCGGCAAGTGGCAGCAACCGGATCTCCAGCGCCGTCACGACGCCGAAGTTGCCGCCGCCCCCGCGGAGTGCCCAGAAGAGGTCGGGGTGATGGTCGGCGTCGGCCCGCACCAGCGTCCCGTCGGCGAGCACGACCTCTGCTGCCACCACGTGGTTGCACGCCAGCCCGTGAGCGCGGCCGTACCAGGACAGGCCGCCGCCCAGCGTGTAGCCGGCCGCAGCGACATCGGGTGAGCTGCCGTGCATCACTGCAAGTCCGCACCCGGCAGCAGCCTCGGCGACCTGCTGCCACAAGGTGGCTCCGCTGATCCGGGCAACGCGGCGCTCCGCGTCGATCGACACACCGGTGAAGTCGGAGAGCCGCAGCAGCACCGCATCGCCGAGCCGGCCGGTGAGCGGCCCGGCGTTGTGACCGGTGCTCTGCGGCACGACCCGCAGGCCTGCCGCGACGGCGGCGCGCACAACTTCGACGACCTCTTCAGCGCTCGTCGGCACAGCCACGGCGACGGGACGCTGGTCGACAGCGACATTCCAGGGGGTGCGGGCAGCGTCGTAGCCGGGATCTCCTGGCAGGAAGACGCGTCCGTCGAGAAGCCCGCGCAGGGACTCGGCCGCTGATTCGGTCGGCGCAAGGGTGGACTCGATCATTTCTCTCCTCATCGTTGGTGTCCCCTGAATCTGCCCGGCGACGCCCGACGGTGACGATCCCAGCGTGGACGGGAGTTGCAGCCCCCGCTGGGCAGGGGTGGTAGGAATCCCCAGCTTTGTGGGATGTCGGCGGACCACGGGGGGCGGCAGACTTCGAGCATGGGGAGGGCTCTGGCCGCCGAGCGCGTGCGGCGGGATGTGGAGGTGCTCGCTCGCGCGGGCCTGGATCTGCCGACTTTCGTGGACGAGGCGATGTCGTCGCTCCAGCGCGCGGTCCCGTTCGACTCCGTCTGTGTCGGCACCATGGATCCGACAACGGGGCTGCTCACCGGCACGCTGAAGCTCGGAAGCCTGCAGGGAGCGGATGAGCACGACCACGAATGGGGGCTCATCGAATACGGCACCAGTGAGCCGACCTCTTTCGCGCAACTGGCCGCGCGGGGCGTGACAGCGGCCGGCGTCCGGGCAGGCACCGTCGGCGATCCGGACGAGTCCGTGCGGATCGAGGAGTTCATGCGCCCGCACTTCGGGTTCGGGGACGAGTTACGCGCCCTCTGTCTTGACGAGCGCGGCCGGGCCTGGGCGGGTATCGCGCTCTTCCGCCCCGAGGCCGAGCCGGTGTTCGATCCTGATGAGGTCGCCTACCTCGGCTCGCTCAGCGGCAGCCTCGCGCTCGGCGTTCGCAGTGGATTGCTGGCGAGCCTCGCTGCAGTTGGCGCCAGCCCCCTCCAGGGTCCGATCGTGCTGATCGTGGACGCCACGAACCAGGTGATGCGTGCTTCGCTTGGCGCGGGGGATCGCCTTGCGGAGCTGACTTCCGGAACCCTCGCGTCCGGTGCTGACGGTCTGATCGGGTCGCTTGTCGGAGCCGCGCGGCGCTACGCCCGTGGCGAAACCACCGTCGCTCCGCGCAGCCGGATCCGCGCGGCGAACGGCATGTGGCTCGTCCTGCATGCTTCCCCGCTGAGCGGTGGCATTGGGCCGGACGGCGACGTAGCCGTCACCATTGAGGAAGCCCGGCCACCGGAGATCGTCCCCCTGGTCGTCGCGGCCTTCGGTCTCACCCCGCGTGAGCGAGACATCACCCAGTTGGTGCTCCAGGGCCTGGACACCAAGGACATCGCTGCCCGGCTCTTCCTCTCGGCCTACACAGTCCAGGACCATCTGAAGTCGATCTTCGAGAAGGCCGGAGTGCGCAGCCGTCGCGAACTCATCGCCCGGGTCTACTTCGACCAGTACGTGCCCCGGATGAATGCCTCGCTCGGGCCCTCGGGCTGGTTCCTGGAGACTGCCAACGCTGGCTGACGGCACACGAGGCCTTCCCCGTGCCCGATCAGGCGGGCGTTGGCTCCTTCTCGGTTGACTCCTTCACGGCGGCGGCGCGGCGGGGGTAGAGCGCCAGCAGCAGGGCCGCCAGTAACCCCGCGGCGATGGTCGAGAAGTAGATGTTGCGGAACCCGCCGTTGAGGGTGCTCGCGAAGGTCGTCTCCAGCGTCGCCGAACGCTTGCGGATCTCGGCGATGTAGTCCTGCTTGGCCGTCTCGAACGCAGCAGGGACGCCGTCGCGCAGGATGGTCAGCTTCCTGCTGGTGTCCTCAAGATCCGCCAGCGCTGTCGCCATCTCGCTACGCGCCTTCACGAGCTTGTCCCGGGACGCGGTGGCGTCTGCACGTTTGCCCTCGAGCGTGACCAGTTGGCGCTGGAGCGTTGTGCGCTTGGCAGCGAGGGCTGCGCGCTGGGTCGCCAGCTTTGCACGGTCGCTCTTGAGCTTTGCCTGCTTCTCGACGAGCGCGGCCCTTCCCTTCCGGGCGCCGGCAATCGCCGCCTTGAAGCCGTCGATCCTGGCGTGCAACTCCTGCGCGGGTGGCGGCTCGGGCGTCCCCGGTGGCAGCGCCCCCATGATCGCGTCGTAGGCGCTCTGGACGCCGGAGAGTGCTGCCTTGAGACCGGCGATGTCCTTGTCGATCCTGGCGATCCCTTCGCCCATGCCCTTGATGGCGTGGGCTGTGCCGGCCAGGCCGGAGTCCATCCCGGTGATGCCCTTGGTCATGCCGGCGATGCCCGACTTCATCCCCTTCATGCCCTTGGTCATGCCGGCGATCGCCTTGTCCAGACCGGTCGCGGCCTTGCCGAGCTTGATGTGGGCCTTGTCGAGGTCGGCGTGGGCGGTGGCGAGGCTTGCGAGCCCGGTGTTGACGCCGTCGGTGATGTCGGCGATCACCGACGGCGTCTGCTCGGCGAACATGCGCTCGGCGACGGTCACCGTCCGCTCGGTGATGTTGGTGACGTCGGCTGTCTTGAGGAGCTCAACGAGGTCGTCGGGCAGGCTGCCGCCGTCGGTCGTGTTGATGGTGATCGTTGTCTTGGAGTTCAGGTCGGGGAAGGTGACGTCCTTGAGCTTGTCCTTCAAGTTCGGGTCGGCCTTCATCGCGTCGAACTTCGCCTGGAGCTCTGCGGCGTACGGCAGTGCCGGAGCGCTGATCGTCGTCGGGAGCTGGGCTGTGAGCGCGTCCTGCAGCGATACGCCAGCCTGGGCGAGGAACCCGACGAGGATGGCCGGGGCGAGGGTTGTGCCGATCGAGCGCACCAGCGAGAGCGTCGCGAGGGCGGAGTTCGACTCCGCAGCCGGGGTCTGCTCGAGCATCATGTAGTTCAGCGGCGAGCCGATGGTGAAGCCCAGCCCGAGCCCCATCAGGGCAAGCGTGGTGCACACGCTCGCCCACGACGGTGAAGGGATCGCCCAGAAGGCGCCAACGGCGGCAGCGATCGCCGAAACGGCAACTCCGAAGCCGAGCACCGGCTTCGGTCCGAAGCGGTCCGTCAGCCGTCCCGACAGTGGCGCGCCGACCCCGGAGAACACCCCGAGGATGATCACGAAGTAGCCACCGTCGCCGGTCGGGATGCGCAGCGCGTTCTCCGCGAACTGCGGCACGAAGATGACGCCCATCAGGATCACGCCGGAGAGGAAGGACAGCAGGAGAATGACACCGATGGTGAAGTCGGTGAAGTACCGCAGGTTCAGCACCGGGTCCTCGGCGCGACGCTCGGCGAGGATGAACAGGGGCAGCAGCACGAGGAAGGCGAGCAGGAACGGATAGACCTCCACCGATGTCACGCTCGTCTCGAAGTCGAAGAAGTCGATGTTCCGCAGGCCGTAGAGCAACGAGAGGATCATCGCCACCATCAAGGTGATGCCGAGCAGGTCGATCTTCGCTACGTTCTCCACCTTGTGGTTGGGCAGGAAGATGATCCCGGCAACGATGATGGCGATGCTGATCGGCACGTTGATGTAGAAGATGAACTGCCAGTTGTGGGTGCCGAAGATGTCGAGGATCAGGCTGCCGGCACTGGAACCGAAGATGTTGGCCACGCCGTAGACGCCGCCGACGAGCCCGAGTGCCATGCCACGCTTCGCGAGTGGGACGGAGGACCCGAACTCCGCTGTGGCGATCGGGATGATACCGCCGCCGCCGATCGCCTGGATGGCGCGGGCCGCGATCAGGAAGCCGAAGCCACCCACCTCGGCGCTGAGTCCGCACAACAGCGAACCGACACCGAACAGCGTGATGCTCAGCAGGTAGATCGGCTTCCTGCCGTAGCGGTCGGCAAGCTTGCCCATCACCGGGATCGATGCGGCGTAGGCGAGGGTGTAGATGGTCAGCATCCAGATGCCGGTCTGGTCGTCGACGCCCAGGTCGTTCTGGATGATGGTGCGCGCGGGCGTGACGATGCCGGTGTCGATGGCACCCATGAAGATGCCGAACAGGTACACCGCGAGCAGGGCGCCGAGGCGGCGGGGCGCCGCCGTCGACGGCTCGGTCTCCTGCACCGATGTTCCTCCTTGGTCTAAATGTTTAGCACCTAGCTAACAATAGCCCCAAGGGCAAGTATTCCCAGCATCTCGACCGTCCGGTCAGCGGTTGAGGTAGGCAAGGATCGCCCGTACCCGGCGGTTGTCCTCGTTCGGGCCGAGATCCAGCTTGCTGAAGATGTTGGCAACGTGCTTGGCGACAGCGGCGGTGCTGATCACCAGTTGCGTGGCAATCTGGTTGTTCGCAGCGCCGTTCGCCATCAGTGACAACACCTCGAGTTCCCTGGGGGTGAGCCGCCCGAGGACGGGGTCGCCACGGCGGGCGTTCAGCAACTGGCCGACCACTTCGGGGTCGACAACGAGGCCTCCGGCCGCAACGAGTTCCACCGAGCGCAGGAAGTCGACGACCCTTCCCACGCGTTCCTTCAGCAGGTACCCGAGGCCGGAGGAGGAGGTGCCCTCGAAAAGGGTTGCGGCGTAGGCCGGTGCAACGTACTGGCTGAGCAGCACCACCGGCAGCCCGGGGTACGTCTCCCTGAGCAGGACAGCGGCCCGGAGGCCGTCGTCCGTCATGGTCGGGGGCATCCGGACGTCGGTGATCACCACGTCGGGCAGTCCTTCTTCGGCGGCAAGGCGCCGGCACTGTGCGACCAGTTCGGGCGCGTCGGCGGCCTCGGCCACCACCCGGTGCCCGGCCCGCTCCAGCAGGCCGATGATCCCGGCCCTGATCAGCGCGGCGTCGTCGGCAACCAGCAGTCTCATTCCTGTGTTCTCCGCTGCGGGTTCGGGAGCAGGGCACGCAGGCTGGTCGGGCCGCCCGGAGGGCTCGAGAGCCAGCAGTCGCCTCCCAGGGCCTGGGCGCGCTCCCGCAACCCACTCAGGCCGTGCCCGGGCAGGATGTGGGCACCGCCGACCCCGTCGTCATAGACCTCGACCTCGAGAGGGTCGCCGAGCGAGAGTCGTACGGACAGGGACGAGCACCGCGCGTGCTTGGTCGCGTTCGTGAACGCCTCGCTCACCAGGTAGTACGTGGCAAGGGCCACCGCCTCGGGCGGCTGCCGGTCGCCGGTGACCTCCACCTGTACGGGGAGGGGTTGCCGCGCCGCCGATTCGCGCACGGCGGCGGCCAGCCCACGGTCGGCGAGGACCTGCGGATGGATGCCCCTGACCGTCTCGCGCAGGGACGTCATCGCGGACTCCACAGAAGCCTGGGCCGCGTCCAGCGCCGTGCGGGCGTCGTCGGTGCGGCCCTCGCCCAGGGCGTAGTCGGCCTCGCCCAGGTGGAGGCTGAGCAGCACCAGGTGCTGCTGGGCGCCGTCGTGCAGATCCCGCTCGATCCGGCGGCGTTCGCCGGCGAACACGTCGACGAGTTCCCGCCGCGATTCGGTCAGCTCGTCGACCCGGCGACTGAGCTCCGAGTAGGGACGCAGCTGGAGGTCGACGAGGATCGCCTGCGCTGCGGCCAGAGCCCAGGCGACGTAGAGCCCGACGATCAGCACAGCGACGAGGGCGGCCGCGGTGTAGGCCACCTCGATCCCCGGCGGCCAGCGGCGAAGCACCTGGAACAGCGATGTTCCCGTCCCGAGGACTAGGACGCTCAGCACCAGGCCGGGAACAAGGTCGACGAGCCCGAACAGGACCGTGATGCCCCACACTGCGAGGTTGCCTTCCCCGAAGCCGCGCGAATCCCACGGGTGCCGCACTCCCGAGCGCGGTAGCGGCGTCAGTCGTGGCAGGTCGAGGAGTCCGAGGCGGTATCGCTCGGCGTTCGCCGTCGCCCAGGTGACCAGGGGCAGCATGAAGAGCCCGAGCACGCCGGAGAGGATGGCGAGCAGGCCGACGAGGATCGACGTCGCGCAGTAGAGCACCGCCCGCCACCCGAGAGGGCTCACCAGCATCAGGGCGGGGTTTCGAGGCAGTACCAGCCGGGACCTGACCGTGCTGTCGTCTATCGGTTGGGGCTCGCTCACAGCGCCACCCTAGACGCGTCGGAGAGTCCGGGCAGCAGCCCGGACACCACCCTCCGGTGGTGCTGGCACCACCACGTGGACACCGGCCAGCGCCCGTGTCGCGAGGGTGGGCTCCGGCCAGGCTTGGCTCATGACCTTCAACGATCCAAGAACCCTCAGCGCCCGTGGCGTCTCCAAGAACTTCGGCGAGGTACATGCCCTCCGCGAGGTGAGCATCGACATCCCTGCCGGGCAGTCGGTGTCGGTGATGGGCCCGTCCGGCTCGGGCAAGTCGACACTGCTGCACTGTCTCGCCGGCATCCTGATGCCCGATGCCGGGGACGTCTCGCTCGGAGACGAACCGGTGTCCCTGTCGTCCGACGCTGCGCGCAGCCGGCTGCGGCTGGAGCGGATGGGGTTCGTGTTCCAGGACGGCCAGCTGCTTCCCGAGCTGCCGGCGCTGGAGAACGTCGCGCTGCCCCTGCTGCTGCTGGGCCGTCCCAGGGCAGAGGCCTTGGGGAGGGCGGCCGACTGGCTGGATCGCCTGGGCCTCGGCGGGCTCGAGCGCCGCCGACCCGGTCAGCTCTCCGGGGGTCAGGCGCATCGGGTGGCGATCGCACGGGCCATGGTGGGTTCGCCTGCTGTTGTGCTGGCAGACGAACCGACCGGAGCGTTGGACCAGGCCACGGGAGCCGAGGTGATGCGCGTGCTCACCGCTACGGCGAAGGGTGCCGGCGCGAGCCTCGTCGTGGTCACCCACGACCTCACCGTCGCCCGGTGGTGCGAGCGCCACGTCGAGATCGTCGACGGCCGCGTGCTCACCGATGTCGCAGCAGAGGCGGCATGATGACCCGGGTCACGCGCGTCGCCCCGCTGCTCCTGCGGGGCCGCATCTCCGCAGGCCACGGCGTCATCGACGTCCTCGCGATCGCTGCCTTCACCCTGAGCAGCTGGCTGTTGCTCGTCGTGCTCGCCGGCGTGAACACGTTCCTGCACCGACAGCTGGCGCCACCGGCCGGTTTCCTCCAGGCCCTTGGCGCCGGGGCCGGCGACGGGGTGCAGCAGCTGCCCTTCTGGACCGTGCTCGCCGCGTGCGCCGGAGTGCTCCTGATCGTGCCCGTCCTGACGCTGGGAGCCGCCGCAGCTCGGATGGGGGCTCTCGGCAGGGACCAGCGGCTGGCCACGCTCCGGTTGCTCGGCGTGACCGGCGGCCAGGTGGTGGCGCTGAGCGCTCTCGAGACCATGCTGGCTGCGCTCGTCGGGGCCCTCGCCGGGATGGTCGGCTACCTGATCACCCTTCCGCTGTGGACGGCGATCGGCTTCCAGGCGAGCCCGCTGAGCGCTGCGGAGATGATGCTACCGCCGCTGGCCATTGCCGGGATCGTCCTGCTCCAGGTCGTCCTTGCCGGTGTCAGCTCCGTGACAGGACTGATGCGGCTGCGGATCTCCCCGCTGGGGGTTGCCCGTCGCCAGCCCCGTCCCGCCCTGAAGGTGTGGCGTTTCGTGCTGCTGCCGATCGTCGTGGCCGGCTGGCTCGTCGTCGCGCCACTGCTGAACCTGCAGCGGCAGGTCGTCTTCGGCGCTTCGGTCGTCGTGGTGGCGCTCGGGGTGTTCATGGGGGTGATCAACCTCGTGGGCCCGTGGCTCCTGCAGTTGCTCGGGGTGGCGCTGAGCCGCTCGGGTCGGCCGGCCACCCTGATCGCGGGACGGCGGATGCTGGCCGACCCCAAGGGCGCCTGGCGGTCGGTGTCCGGCCTCGCCTTCGTCGGCTTCACCGGCGGCGCGCTGGCCAGCGTTCCTGCCCTCACCAGTGACCAGGTGGATCCACTCGTGCGCATCCTCGCCGACGACCTTCGCACCGGCACCTACCTGACGGTCGCGATCGCCTTCCTGGTCGCTGCAGCGTCCACATTGCTCAACCAGGCCGCCGCGGTCCTTGACCGGCGGCTGGAGTTGCGGCAGCTCGGGAACCTCGGGGTTCCGGTGAGCCTGCACCACAACGTCCGGGTGATGGAGGTGATCGCCCCGGCCGCTCTGGCGGCGCTCGGCTCCGGCGGTCTCGCCGTATTCTTCCTCGGCCTGCTGCCCAGGGTGGGCTCCGACCACCTCGGAATCCTGGGCTTCGGCTCTGCGCTCGTCGCGGGCGTCGCGCTGGTCTGGCTGGCGGGGGAGGCCTGCCGGCCGTTGGTGCGGGCCGCAGTCAGCTGATCCGCACGCCGGCTTCGAGGTAGAGCGTGCGCCCTTCCTCGCGGGCGGCAAGGGCCCCGCGCAGGCGCCCCTGGGCGAAGGGTGCCATCCGCGCGATCGCAGCCTCGGGCTCCAGCCAGTGGACCGCGCGGATCTCCCGACCGTCCGCACGCAGTCGCGCGATCGAGAAGTCGGCCAGTTCGCAGCCGTCGAAGATCAGCTCGACGGCGTCCTCCCAGCCGAGGTAGGGCGCGAGCCAGTCGACGACGAGCAGCCGACCGACGCTGACGGTGTGGTCGAGTTCCTCCTCGACCTCGCGGATCAGTCCGACCCGGGGGCTCTCGCCGACCTCGAGGATGCCGCCGGGCAGCTCGAAATCGGGCTTGAACGTGGTCTCGAGGATGCAGACGCGGCCTGCCGAGTCGGTGAGCAGCAGGTGGCTGATCAGGCGCTTGCGTGCCGTCACCGTGTTCATCACGGCCGTGAACCCCAGCCTCCCCGACGTGTCGTCGTCGCGCAGCCTGGCGTAGGCAAGCTCGTCTGTGGGCACGCCCGCAACGAGCCGGCGCTCGCGGGCCGTCCCCTCGAGCCGGAACCCGGCCCGGTGCAGTGCCCGCCGCCGGTGGGTGTCGGTGGCGGCGATCGCCACCTCGACGCGCCGCACCGTCGTCTCCTCGAAGGCGAGCGCGCACGAGGTCACGAGGAGCAGGTCATAACGCTCACGCGCATCGTCGCCGGAGAAGTCGAGCACCGCGACACCGTCGACGACTGTGAACGGCAGCGCGTCGCGGATCACTCCTCGCCGGCGTACTCGAAGTACACCGCGCCGAGCGGGGGAACGACGACGATCGCGCTGGCGGGCAGCCCGTTCCAGCCCTCCGCCGTCGCCTCGACCTGGCCGAGGTTGCCGTGCGAACCGGAGCCGTCGTAGGTGCCGGAGTCGGAGTTCAGGATCTCCTTCCAGACCCCGGCCTTGGGCAGGCCGATCTTGTAGTGCGTCCACGGCTCGGAGGAGTAGTTCACGATGACGGCGATGTGCTGGCCTGCCTTGTCGCTGCGCAACCAGGAGAAGGTGTTGGCGCCGGCATCGTCAGCGTTGATCCAGCGGAACCCCGCCGGGTCGGTATCGAGTTCCCATAGCGCGGGATGGCTGCGGTACAGCTCGTTGAGGTCCTTGAACAACCGCTGCAGGCCGTGGTGGCCCCACAGGTCGGTGACCCACCATTCGAGGCTGGCCGATTCGTTGAACTCGGTGCGCTGGCCGAACTCGCAGCCCATGAAGATGAGCTTCTTGCCCGGGAACGCCCACATGTAGGAGTAGAAGGCGCGCAGGGTGGCGAATTGCCGCCACGTGTCCTGCGGGATCTTGTTGATCATCGATCCCTTGCCGTGCACCACCTCGTCGTGCGAGATCGGCAGGACGAAGTTCTCCGAGTAGGCGTAGACCATCGCGAAGGTCATCTCGTTGTGGTGGTACTGCCGGTGGATCGGCTCCAGCGCGAGGTAGCGCAGGGTGTCGTTCATCCAGCCCATGTTCCACTTGAAGCCGAACCCGAGGCCGCCGTTGTGCACGGGCTTGGTCACGCCGCCGAACGATGTCGACTCCTCTGCGATCATGACGACGCCCGGGACGCGCTCGTAGAGGTGCTTGTTCACGTAGCGCAGGAAGTCGATGGCCTCGAGGTTCTCGTTGCCGCCGTAGATGTTCGGCACCCACTCCCCGTCCTCGCGGGAGTAGTCGAGGTAGAGCATGGACGCGACGGCGTCCACCCGCAGCGCGTCGATGTGGAACTCGGTGACCCAGTACAGCGCGTTCGAGACGAGGAACGACTTCACCTCGCTGCGGCCGTAGTTGAAGATGTAGGTGCCCCAGTCCTTGTGCTCACCCTGACGCGGGTCGGCGTGCTCGTAGAGGGCCGTGCCGTCGAAGCGGCCCAGCGCCCACTCGTCCTTGGGGAAGTGCCCGGGAACCCAGTCGAGGATGACGCCGATCCCGGCCTGGTGCAGGCGGTCGACAAGGTAGCGGAACTCGTCGGGACGGCCGAGCCGCGACATCGGCGCGAAGTAGTTGGTGACCTGGTAGCCCCAGGACGGCTCGAAGGGGTGTTCTGTGATCGGCATCAGCTCGACGTGGGTGTAGCCCTGCCAGGTCACGTACTCGACGAGTTCGTCTGCGAGTTCGAGGTAGGTCTTCCCGCGGCGCCAGGAAGCCAGGTGCACCTCGTAGGTGCTCATCGGCTCGGCATGGGGCTGCGACTTCGCGCGCTTGGTCATCCATTCGCCGTCATCCCACAGGTACTTGCTGGTGTACACGATGGAGGAGTTGGCCGGCGCCTGCTCCGCGAAGAACGCCATCGGGTCGACCTTCTCCCGCCAGACGCCGTCCGCGCACAGGATGTTGAACTTGTACATCGCGCCGGTGCCGACGCCCTCGATGAAGATCGCCCACACACCGGTTCCCGGGACGAGCGTCATCACGTCGCCGGTCCACCAGTTGAAGTCGGCGTTCAGCCGCACCTCGCGTGCGTTCGGTGCCCAGACTGCGAACCGCGTGCCATGGAGCTCGCCACGTTCGTCGTCGAACACGGTGACCTCATGGGCACCCAGCCGTTTCCAGCACTCTGTGTCGCCGCCGTTGTGGAATCCCTCAAGGCTCCAGCCCGTCAACTCGCCTGCCACGTCGTGTGCCATTACTGCTCCTTGTCGGTTGGTGCCGGTGGGTTGAGCGAAACCCTCCTGGCCTCATCTTGGACTGCTCGCCACGGAATGTGTGCCCAATCAGGACGATTGCGCATCTCGTAAACGACCTCGTAAACCGCCTTGTCGAGCTGATATGCGCGGAGGAGGGCGGGCTCCTCGCGGTGCTGTCCCGCGTAGCCGTCGAGGAACGCCTCGCTCGCTCTCGCGCACCATTCCCGCGCTGCGTGGCTCTCGGGATCGGGGTGGGCGCTGCGGGCGTAGTCGAGGCTCCGCAACAGGCCGGCCACATCGCGCCAGACCGTGTCGAGCTCCCGCCGTTCGGCCAGGGTCTTGAGCGGCTCGCCCTCGAAGTCGATGATCACCCACGAGTGGTCGGCCTCGCGGTAGAGCACCTGTCCGAGGTGGAAGTCGCCGTGCACCCGCTGCGTGGCCAGCGTGCCTGCCCCAGCGCTGTTGAACAGCAGTTGGGCGGCCTGGCGGTAGTTGTCGAGCTCGCCGACCTGGTCTGCCGCTGCGTCGAACCGGCGCAGCATCGCTGCGGCCAGTTCAGTACCGGGCAGCTGTGCAGTGTCGAAGGCCGTTGCCAGGCGGTGGTGGAGGTCCGCGAGCTCGGCGCCGAGCCGACGGCACTCCTCGCTGATGTCGACTCCCGCTGCGCAGGCTGCGGTCGCGTGCAGCCAGCCGTCGGTGACGCCCTGCACCCGCTGGCAGAACATCGCCAGGTCGTACCCGCCGGCTGCAAGGGCGCCGTACAGGTCAGGCGTGATGCCGGACCCGCTGAGGGCGCGGAGCACCTCCGCGTCCAGGTTGCGACCAGGTTCGAGCTTGCGGAACAGCTTGAAGAGCGTCGCGTCGCCCACCATCACTGTGGTGTTGCTCTGCTCGCCGGTGAACAGCCGCATCGCGGCTGTCGCGTCGACGGGTGCCGTGTCCAGCCAGTCCATGCCGTCCGGAGGGCGGGTAAGGAGTGCTCCGACGAGGGCGGTCATGGCCGGCGGATACGCCGGGGCGTCGACGAAGTCCACCTCGCCCAGGTCGGCGACGGTTGCGCGGCCGACGGGCAGCCCTGCCGGCGCTGTACCGGGCGCGACGTAGGCGACGAGGAGCTGATAGTGCTCGACACGGCCGTCGGCGTAGCTGATCCGCGCGATCTCGGAGCGCACCGCCGGCCACTCGCCCGGTGCGGTGTACCAGGGCATCGGTTCGATGGCAGTGACCGAAGCGGCCAGCCCCTTGCCACCGAACCAGCGTGCCTGGCGCAGGTAGGCCTCCCAGGCCGAAGCGGTGCTCACGCTCTCGCCCTTACCCACCGATGACGTGAAGGATGTGGGCAGGGTTCGCCGGGGTGAGCCGGACGAAGTTGCGCTCACCCCACGTGAAGCTCGCTCCGGTCAGCTCGTCACGCAGCTCGACCGTGGTCCCGGTGATGCCGAGCCAGGCGAAGTCGAGGTAGACGTCGGTCTCCACGCCCTGGTCGGGATCGAGGCTGCAGATCACGATGACGGTGTCGTCGCCGTCCCGCTTCGCGTAGGCGATCACGCCGTCGTGCGGGGCGTGCTGGAACTGGATCTGCCGCAACTGCTGCAGCGAAGGGTGCGTCCGCCGGATCAGGTTCAGGGTGCCCAGCAGCACGTTCAGGTTGGGCTCTGCCGTGTAGTCGCGCGGCCGGAACTCGAACTTCTCGGAGTTCCGGTACTCCTCGCCGCCGGGCTTCAGGACCTCGTGCTCGAAAAGCTCGAAGCCGGAGTACACACCCCAGCTGGGGGCAAGAGTCGCTGCGAGCACCGCACGGATCGCGAACGCAGCGGGATTGCCCGACTGCAGGAAGAACGGGTTGATGTCGGGGGTGTTCACGAAGAAGTTGGGCCGGAAGAACGAATCCATGCCGGTGCTGAGCTCCGTGAGGTACTCCTCGAGCTCCCACTTGGTGTTGCGCCAGGTGAAGTAGGTGTAGCTCTGGTGGAAGCCCACCTTGCCGAGCGCGGACATCATCTCCGGCTTGGTGAACGCCTCTGCAAGGAACAGCACGTCCGGGTCGGTCTCGCGCACCTGCCGCATGATCCACGCCCAGAACTGCACCGGCTTGGTGTGCGGGTTGTCGACGCGGAAGATGCGGACGCCGTGGGCCATCCACAACTTCAGGACGCGCAGCGCCTCGTGGTAGATGCCCTCGGGGTCGTTGTCGAAGTTGATCGGATAGATGTCCTGGTATTTCTTCGGCGGGTTCTCCGCGTATGCGACGGTGCCGTCGAGGCGGGTGGTGAACCACTCGGGATGGCTGGTCACCCACGGATGGTCGGGGGAGGCCTGCAGGGCGAAGTCGAGGGCAACCTCGAGGCCCACCTCCGTGGCCTTCGCTACGAAGCGGTCGAACGCGTCCCAGTCACCGAGTTCGGGATGGATGGCGTCGTGGCCACCCTCGGGGGAGCCGATCGCCCACGGGGAGCCCGGATCGGAGGCAGCGGGGATCAGCGTGTTGTTGCGCCCCTTGCGGAACGACGTGCCGATCGGGTGGATCGGCGGCACGTAGATGACGTCGAATCCCATCGCGGCCACCTGCTCGAGCCGTTCGTGGCAGGAGTCGAACGTGCCGGACGTCCAGGTCTTCTTCACCTCGTCGAAGACGGCCCCCTGCGAACGGGGGAAGAACTCGTACCAGCTGGAGTAGAGCGCCTTCGCACGGTCGGCGAACAGCGGGTAGTCGGCGGTGGGGGAGACCATGTCCCGCGGACCGTACTTCTCCATCGCGCGGGTGATGCCCTTCGCCGTTGCGACCTCGAGCAGGTCGGTGGCGGGGCGTTCGGGGATCAGCAGCATGGCCGTCGCCTTCAGTATCGACGCCTCGACCGGGTCGCCGGCCTTCTCCGCCGCAGCGGCCGTGCGGTCGAGCAGGTCACGGCCCTCCAGGCAGACCAGGTCGATATCCACACCGGCGGGCAGCTTCGCCTCCGCGTTGTGCAGCCAGGTCTCCCACGGGTCGGACCAGCCCTCGACGCGGAACGTCCACGCCCCCTCGGTGTCGGGGCGCACCCACGCCTCCCACGGGTCGAGGCCACGCGGCTCGACGGGGGTCATGTCGATGCGCTCCTCGCGTCCGTCGGGAGCCGTCAGGATCACCGAGGCGTTGACCGCGTCGTGTCCTTCACGGAACACCTTCGCGCGGATCGGGATGAGTTCGCCGACGACGGCCTTCGCCGGGTACGCGCCACCTTCGATGACCGGACTGACCGCGCTGACGGGGATCCGACCGAACCCGGCGGCGATCGTCGCCACCGAGCCGAGATCGAGGGCGGGGGCAGGGGCGGAAACGGTGACGGCGGCAGCTGCCGGTGCCGGGGGCGTCGGTGCCGATTGGCTCACCTGGGCCTGCGGCTGGCGCTTGCGGGACGGGTTAACGGTTGCGCTCACGGTTTCAACCTAGCGAATGCACTCCCAGTTAGGGAGGCATGCGGGCGCCTAGCCGCGAGTGGTGCGCTTGCCTTGGGCCGGATCGTCGGGCGTGACCGGCGAGGCAGCGACCAGCCGGGCACCGACGCGAACGTCCGCTGCGAGCACCGCGACGGTCCGTCCTGGCAGGGAGACTGTCGAGCCCGGAGCGAGGTGCTTGCGGGGGAGTTCCCCCGGCACACCGGTGTGTGCCACCACCCGATAGCCCAGCGCCCAGGGCGCCCCGGGAAGCGACAGCTCCACCGGCTCCGCCCCGGCATGGAAGTAGATGAGAAACGCCTCGGTGCGGTCGGACACGTACATGGCCAGGGTGCGGCGTCCCATGTCGTGCCAGTGCTCCGTAGTCATCTCCGTGCCCGACTCGGCGAACCAGGCGACCCGCGAGCGGCCGAGGCCGTGGCCGGCGTTGTCTGTGACCTCGCCGTGGTAGCGCCACTGCTCGGGACGCAGCAGCGCGTGCTCGGCGCGGAGCTTCAGCAGGGTGCGGGTGAGCTCCTCCTGGGCCGACCACTCCTCCTGCTCGTACCAGTTCACCCAGGAGACCGGGGAGTCCTGGCAGTAGGCGTTGTTGTTGCCGCCCTGTGTGCGGCCGCTCTCGTCGCCGGCAAGGATCATCGGGATGCCGGCACTGAGCAGCATGGTGGCCATCAGGTTGCGGGCGGTGCGCTGGCGCGCTGCGATGATCCCGGGATCGTCGGTCTCGCCCTCGTAGCCGTGGTTCCAGGAGCGGTTGTCGTCTGCCCCGTCACGGTTGCGCTCGGCGTTGGCCTCGTTGTGCTTGAGGTCGTAGGTGACCACGTCGCGCATGGTGAAGCCGTCGTGGGCTGTGACGAAGTTGACCGAGGAGGTCGCCGGCCGGCCACCGTGGTCGAAGATGTCGGAGGAGCCGGAGAGTCGGGTGGCGAGCTCCTGCACGCCGCCGATCGCGCCCCGCCAGAAGTCGCGGGTGAAGCCACGGAAGCGGTCGTTCCATTCCGACCAGCCGACGCCCCAGCGCCCGACCTGGTAGCCGTACGGTCCGAGGTCCCAGGGTTCGGAGATCATCACAAGGCCACTGAGCACAGGGTCTGCTGCCACCAGCTTCTTGAACAGGTGGTTCTGGTCGACGTGGTGGGCGTGGTCGCGGATCAGCGTTGTCTGCAGGTCGAAGCGGAAACCGTCCACCCCCATGTCGGTGGCCCAGTACCGCAGCGAGTCGAGCACCATCTTCAGCACGCCGGGCGTGGAGGTGTCGACGGCGTTTCCGCAGCCCGTGACGTCGTAGTCGTTGCGCTGGTCGTCGGTGAGCCGGTAGTACGCCCCGTGGTCGATACCCCGGAAGCTCAGCGTCGGGCCGTCATGGCCACCCTCGCCGGTGTGGTTGTAGACGACGTCGAGGATCACGGCGATCCCGGCCTCGTGCAGCGCCGCCACCATCTCCTTGAACTCCGCGACCTGCTCACCGAGCGTGCCGGAGGAGGAGTAGGCGCCGTGCGGGGCGAAGAAGCCCAGGGTGTTGTAGCCCCAGTAGTTCGTCAGGCCACGCCCGACGACGAACGGCTCGGAGACGAAGTGCTGCAGCGGCAGGAACTCGACGGCGTTCACACCGAGCTCCACCAGGTGCTCGACGACGGAGGGGTAGCCCATACCGGCGTAGGTGCCGCGCAGGTGTTCCGGCACGGACGGGTGCTGGCGGGTGTAGCCGCGCAGGTGCGCCTCGTAGAGCACCAGCCGGGACGTGGGGATCCGTTCGGGGAGGGGCGGCGGGGGCGGCGTGTCCGCGACGACGACGCTCAGTGGTACCGCAGCGAACGAGTCGGTGGGGTCGGGCAGGAAGTTGGACTCGGGTGTGTGGTCGGTGATCGGCCCGGAGTAGTCGACGCCGCCGGTGATGGCGCGCGCGTACGGGTCGAGCAGGAGCTTCGCCGGGTTGAACCGTTCGCCGGTTTCCGGCGACCACCGTCCGTGCACCCGGTAGCCGTACCGCTGGCCGGCGGTCACGTCGGGGACATGGACCTCCCACACGCCCTCGCCCACGAGCTTCAGGTCGTGGTTGGTCTGGCGCCGGTGTTCATCGACGAGGGCCAACTCCACGCGCGTGGCGCGAGGCGCCCAGAGCGAGAACCGGGTGCCGGCGGCGTCGACGTGCGCGCCGAGGCGCGCGTCGTCGGCCGGTGACGGCTGCACGGTCGGGTTCATGAACTCACTCTCAAGGACGGTATTGCCGCCCATTAGTCTGACCTAATCTTGCGCGAACGGTCGCATCCGACCCTCGCATCTTGAAATCGATTGACCACCGTCACCCGAGGGGAGGACACGTGACCCGGCGCACCTATCTCGACCATGCTGCCAGTTCGCCGACCCTTCCCGAGGCGGTGGCGGCCATGACGGATGCCCTTGGTCTGCCGGGCAACCCGAGCTCCCTGCACACGGCCGGACGGGGCGCGCGGCGCATCCTCGAGGAGGCGCGGGAGTCCCTCGCCGCCGACCTCGGTGCCGGACCCGGAGAGGTCGTGTTCACCTCTGGCGGGACGGAGGCGAACAACCTCGCGCTGCTGGGGGCCGTGACCCCGGACCGCCCTGGGGTGGCGGTCTCTGCCATCGAGCACCCGTCGGTCGCAGCGGCCGCGGGCAGGCTCGAAGTGCAGGTGTTGCCGGTGCTCGCCAGTGGTCACCTCGACGTGGCGGCGGCAGCCGGACTCGTCGGGCGACGTACCGCCCTTGTCTCCGTGATGTGGGTCAACAACGAGACCGGTGCCGTCCAGCCCGTTCCCGAGGTCGTGGTCCTTGCGCACGCCGTCGGAGCCCTCGCCCACAGCGACGCGGTGCAGGCGTTCGGCCACTTGCCGTTGCACTTCGGCGAGTCCGGGCTCGACCTGCTCAGCGTCTCGGCCCACAAGCTCGGCGGCCCGGTCGGTATCGGGGCGCTGGTCGTGCGCCGGGGGGTGACCCTTGCGCCGTCCGGGTTCGGCGGCGGGCAGGAGGCCCGCCTGCGTTCCGGCACGGTGCCGGTTGCCCTCGCCGCAGGGTTCGCCGCGGCCGGCCGGGTGGTGCTGCAGCACAGGGATGCCGAAGCGGCGCGGCTCGCCGGGCTGCGTGACCGCCTGATCTCCGGTGCGCTCTCGGCCGTGCCCGACGTCGTCACCAACACCGCGGAGCCCTGCGGGCCGGCGATCGTCAACCTCACCTTCGCCGGCACCCGCGCCGACGACGTCCTGCTCCTGCTCGACGCCGCCGGCATCGACGCGTCGACCGGCTCTGCCTGCACCGCCGGGGTGCACCAGCCCAGCGAGGTGCTGCTGGCGATGGGCCGGACGGAGGCCGCGGCAGAGTCCAGCCTGCGCTTCTCCTTCGGGCCGGACACCACGACGGCAGCCGTCGACAGCCTCCTCGCGGCGCTGCCCGGCATCGTCGAGCAGGCCCGCAGGGCTCACTGAATGGTGCACAACTACGCCATCCCGGTCAGCCAGGGTCTTGTCATCTTCATCGTGCTGGCTGCGCTGCTCTGGCTGCCGTACATGATCTGGCTGTACCGGCGGTACGGTCGGGTTTCGCCACGCCGGGTGATCGCACAGGGCGCATTCCTGCTCTACCTGATCTGTGCCTGGGCACTGGTGCTGCTGCCGTTCCCGGACCCCTCCCTTGCCCGCCGTCCGGCGCCGGTGAACCTCGTCCCCTTCCTCTGGTGGCAGGAGACCCTGCACGAGCTGGCCAGGACCCAGGGCGGCTGGCGCGCCTGGCTGACCAACGGCCCCTTACTGGTCCGCATCTTCAACGTCGCGCTCACCGTGCCGTTCGGCGTCTTCCTGCGACGCTGGTACCGGCGGGGCTTGTGGGTGACAACGGTCGCGGGCTTCGGTCTCTCGCTCGCCTTCGAACTCACCCAGCTCACCGGCATCTGGGGCATCTACGCCGTGCGCTACCGCACTTTCGACGTCGACGACCTGATCGCGAACACCGCCGGCGCGGCCCTCGGCTGGGCTCTGGCGCCGCTGGTGCTCCTGCTGCCGGCACGCCAGCACCACGACGACCACAGGCACTTCGGATCGCCCTCTCCCGGTCGACGCCTGATCGCGCTCGCCGTAGACCTGATCTGCTGGGCGCTGGCCTACCTCGTCGCGCTGTTCGTCTCGCTCATCGGCCTTTCGGCTCTCGACCCGGAGCCGATGCTGCTGGCGCTGGTGCTGTGGAGCCTGACGTTCATCGCCGTCTTCGTCGTCGTGCCGGCCGTGGCGGACGGCGCCACCCCCGGGCGTGCCCTTGTCCGGCTCGCCGTCCGCAGGAGCGACGGGACGCCGTCGTCGTGGTGGCGCTACCTGCTGCGCGAGTCGCTGATCCTCTGGCCAGTGGTGGTGATCCCGGCCCTTGGCGAGTGGGGCGACGCGATCCTGCCCGACGGGCCGGGCTGGACCCTCGCCGCCGTCTTCGGCGTCCCGTCGGCGTGGCTGCTCCTGCTCGGAGTCGTCGCGCTGCTTCGCAGCGACCGGCGCTCCGTGCCGGACCTCCTCGCCGGCACGCGGGTCGAGGTCGATGCTGACCTGAGTTCGTCAGGTTCGGAAGCTTCGACAGGTTCGACAGGTTCGACAGGGAAGCAAGGCTGATGCGGATACCGGTCCCGATGTGCTCAGGCATGGACTCCGCGACGGGTCGAGGCCTCCAGACGGCTCACGTGGTCGCCGTGGGCGGGCTCGCGCCGACCGGATGGTGCTCGGCCGCAATCGCGCCCCGGAGCGACTTCAGCGCAGCGACGTAGATCTCGGAGAACGACGGGAACGGCTGGATGGTGTCAGCAAGGACATCGAGGGGGAGGTGGGCCCGGATGGCCAATGTCGCCTGCTGCATCCACTCACCCGCCTCCGGACCGAGGCCATGGGCACCGGTCAACCGTTGCCCGTCGCTGACAAGGGTCAGGTAGCCGGTGTCGTCCGCGTACGCATGGGTGTAGGTCGCGGTCTTGGCCACGTCCGACAGCATCGCCGTGCCGCTGAAGCGGTCCTCGGCCGCGCCGACCGCCGCAGCCTGCGGGTCGGTGTAGGTGACTCGCGGAACCGCCTCGTAGTTGGCTCGTCGCGACTCCCCGAGGATGTTGGCGGCGACGACCTCCGCCTGGTACTTGCCGACGTGCGTCAGTGGCCACAGACCGGTGACGTCACCGATCGCCCACAGACCGTCTGCGACACGCAGGTGTGCATCGACGGGGACGCCGTGGGCGTCGGGTTCGACGCCGACGGTGTCGAGACCGAGCCCTTCCACCCGGGGACGGCGTCCCGTGGCGACCAGGAGCCGGTCACCGCGCAGCTCCCGCCCGTCGTCGAGCTCAACCACGAAGTCCTCCCCATCGCGCCTGGCTGCCGCAACCCCGGCGGACAGCACGAGCTCGATACCGTCCCGCAGGAGGACCTTGCCGAGGGCCTCACCGAGCGGCGCTGGCTCCCGGGCCAGTACGTGGGCGGCCCTGTCGATCACCACCACCTCGCCACCGAGCCGGCTCACGGCCTGCGCCATCTCGACCCCGACAGGTCCGCCTCCCATGATCAGCAGGCGGGAAGGGACCGTCCTCATCGAGGTCGCCTCACGGCTGGTCCAGACCCCGTCGAGCCCGAGCAGGCCCGGTACCGGTGGAACGACCGGATCGGCGCCGTTGGCCAGCACCACGTGCTCGGCGGTGTGGCGCACGCCGTCGACCTCGACGACTCCCGGCCCGGCGAGCCGGCCGGTGCCACGCAGGAGGTCGATGCCCTGGCCGGCGAGCCACCGCACCTGCCCGGCGTCGGAGTAGCCGGAGACCATGAAGTCACGCCACGCGAGCGCCGCTTCGACGTCGACCTCGGCGGTGGCGGCCGCCTCGCGCGCGCCGTGCACCGCCTCGCCGGGTCGCAGCAGCGACTTCGACGGGATGCAGGCCCAGTAGGAGCACTCCCCACCGACGAGCTCGCGCTCTACAACAGCCACGTGCAGCCCGCCCTCGACGAGCGCGCCCGCACAGTGCTCGCCCGGCGAACCACCGCCGAGCACGATCACGTCGTAGTCGCTCGTCATGTCGGCAGCTCCTCCCCGGCGCGCTCGCGGACCATGTACAGGGCGTACCAGTCCGGCCAGTCCGGGTCGGCCTGACCTGTTCGCTCCTCGTGCCTGCCGTGTGCCTCGGCGGCCCGCCTCAGGGCCTCTGCGAGATCGCCGACGGATTCGTAGGTGGTGGCCATCTGCGGCTCCCTTCAGCGTCCTGGCAACCGGGTCCTGATCTCCTGGAGCAGCCAGCCGTTGCCGTCCGGATCGGCGAAGGACGCGAAGGAGCCGTAATCGGCGCGCTCCGGGGCGGGGCCCTCCAGGCGTCCGGTGGTGCCCGAGTGATGGAAGATGCCCGTCACGTCATGGAAGGGCTCGCTGACGTCGATCCCGCGGGAGACCAGGTCTGCCCGCGCCTCGTCGAGGTCGTACACCGAGAGCTGGAGGCCTTCGGAGGAGCCGGGCGTCGCCGAGGTCACCCCGGTGCCGAAGATGATCGAGCAGCCGGAGCCCGGGGGTGTGAACTGGACCACCCGGTAGCGCGCATCGACCGCGAGGTCCGCGTCGAGACGCCAGCCGAGTCGCTGGTAGAAGCCTTTCGCCCGATCCACGTCGGACACAGCCAGGACAACGACCTCGAGCCGCGCCTCCCCAGGCTTCACCGGTGGACTGGCGGTAGCGGTCTTCGTGCTGGTACCGATGCTGCTCATCTGCGCCTCCCTCGTTGATGTCCTCCCGACCACTGCTGCGGCGATGATGTGATGGCCGTTTCGGATCAACGTGCTCCGTGGTTCGGGCACGCGTCAAGGAACTTCCGGCGCACACGGCACTGTTCAGTAATTGAGATCCTTCGTCCTGGACGTCGTGACGCCCTCACCGAACCTGGGGTCGGCATCCGGGTGCCGGCGGCCGGGACGTAGACTGACGAGGCTCCGCGACCCGTCCGGGACGCGAGCGATCGTCGGGAGGTGAGCGTGCGGGTACTGGCTGCGATGTCCGGGGGAGTGGACTCCGCCGTGGCTGCCGCACGCCTGGTGGCAGAGGGTCACGAGGTGGTCGGCGTCCACCTCGCCCTGTCGAAGAACGCCGAGGCGTATCGCAGCGGCGCCCGAGGTTGCTGCTCGCTGGAGGACTCCCATGACGCCCGCCGCGCGGCGGACGTGCTGGGCATCCCGTTCTACGTCTGGGACTTCGCCGACCGGTTCGCCGCCGACGTCGTGGCCGACTTCGTGAACGAGTACGCCGCTGGACGCACGCCCAATCCGTGCCTGCGCTGCAACGAGAAGATCAAGTTCGCAGCGGTCCTCGAGCGCGGACTCGCCCTCGGCTTCGACGCGGTCGCCACCGGGCACTATGCCCGGGTCGAGCGCGACGGCGACCGGGTGAGCCTTCACCGCTCCGCCGAGCCGGCCAAGGACCAGTCCTACGTGCTCGGCGTGCTGCACGCCGACCAGTTGCGCCATTCGCTCTTCCCGCTCGGCGCGGACACGGCCAAGGCGGAGGTCAGGGCAGAGGCTGCCGAGCGGGGGCTGCTGGTCGCGAAGAAGCCCGACAGCCACGACATCTGCTTCATCCCCACCGGCGACACGGCCGGGTTCCTGCAGTCCCGGCTCGGGAAGCGCACCGGCGACGTCGTCGACGAGCGTGGCGACGTCGTGGGCGCCCACGCCGGGTCGCACACCTTCACCATCGGGCAGCGCCACGGGCTGCACCTCTCCGTGCCGGCAGCGGACGGCCGGCCGCGCTACGTGCTCGGCATCGACCCGGTCGCCAACAACGTCGTGGTGGGCCCGAAGGAAGCGCTGGCGGTGCGGGTGATCGACGGGATCCGTCCCAGCTGGACCGAGCAGCCCGTGACCGGCTCCTGGACAGGGCTCGTGCAGGTGCGGGCGCACGGCGAGCCGATGCCGGCGACCATCGAGGCGCGCGCCGGCGGGATGCACATCGAACTCGACGAGTCGGCGTTCGGCATCGCTCCGGGCCAGGCTGCGGTGTACTACGACGGCGATCGGGTGGTCGGCAGCGCCACCATCTCTGCGACGGCCGCCTGATGGTCTCCTTCAGCGGCGTCGGGTCCCTGCCCGGCACCGATTTCGGCGCGGCGGCGCGCCTGACCTTCGACAAGGTCGCCCTCCCGTACCTGCCGGAACTGCCGGCCCGTGGCCCCTGGGCCCAGATGATCGGACGCGGTCTCGGCCTGCCGTCCGGCCTTCCTGCGGAGTTCGCTGCAGGTGAGTGGCGGCTGGCCGGCCTCCCCGGCGTCGACCAGCGGCGAGCCCGCGCCACCTGGCGTGACGACCTCGACCGGCTCGACGAAGTCGCAGCCGGCTACACCGGGAGGTTCAAGGTGGCCGTCACCGGCCCGTGGACCCTCGCTGCAGCCACCGGCGTCGCGCACGTCGGACGTGTACTCGCCGACGTCGGCGCACGCCGTGACCTGGCGCAGTCGATCGCCGAAGCGGTCGGCGAGGTGCTGGCCGACCTCGCCCGCCGATTCCCAGGTATCGAACTGACGCTGCAGATCGACGAGCCATCGCTGCCTGCCGTGGCCGCCGGTGCCGTGCCGACGCCGGGAGGCTTCTTCCGCCACCGCGCGATCGACCTGCCGGAGATCTGCCGATCATTGGGCTGGATCACGGCCGAACCCGCCCGTCGGGGGCTCACCGTCGACACCGTGCTGCACAGTTGCGCGCCCTGGCGCGACGGTGCCTGGCCGCTACGGTCGCTGGTGGGGAAGGACTCCACGGGGGCGGGCTTCGGGGCCATGTCGCTGGATCTCGACGAGCTGACCAACCCCGATTTCGACGCGCTGGCCGAGGCCGTCGACGGCGGCGCCGGGCTCTACCTCGGCGCGCTGCCGACCGTCGGCGAGCCCCGTCCGCTTCCCGTGGACGCCGTCCGCCGCAGGGTCCTCACTGCGCTGGACCGCATCGGTGCCCCCGTGACCGATCGCCTCATCCTGACCCCCGCCTGCGGCCTTGCCGGCTGGATGCCGAAGGAGGTCAGTCGCGCCTTCGACGTGCTGGGGAAGGCCGCAGAGCAGGTCGACGACGCCCTCGCCTGAGGCCGCTATCGCGTCCACCTCACGACGTTGCGCCCGTCAGTACACGTTGCGCCTGTTGTAGGAGGCGCAACGTGCACCAAGAGGCGCAACGTCGCGAACCAGGCCACAGGGTGTCAACGCACAACCTCGTAGCGGGCGGCGAGGAACTCCCCGCTCGTTGCTGTCTGCACCAGGCGCAGCTCGACGTGACGGGGTAGCAGCGGCTTGCCTGAGCCGATTGTCACCGGCGCGACGTTGACGATCACCTCGTCGAGCAGGCCGAGGTCAGCGAACTGGCCGGCGAGGTCCCCGCCACCCACCACCCAGACGTCGCCAGCTCCGGCGGCGGCCACCAGCTCTTCGTGCACGCTGGCGACGGGGGACGCCGTGATGCGCATGTCCGCGCCCTGCCACTCGGGAACCTCATGGTGGGTGAAGACCCAACACGGCTGGGTGTAGCCCCAGGGCTGGGTCTCCGCACCCGCAGCGTCGTGGCAGGCCCGGTACACCCACTCGTAGGTGTGGGCGCCCATGCACAACGAGCCGACTCCTGCGATGAAGGCCTCGTAGTCGAGCGGCCCGTCCTTTCCGACATCGCGGGTGACGAGCCAGTCCAGCGAATGGTCGTCGGTGGCGATGAACCCGTCGAGCGTGGTGGCGGTGTAGAACACGGTCCTGGCCATGAACAGCAGTCAACGCCGCGTCCCGGTGGGGCTGTCAAGGCCGACGTCAGGGGCTCGCGTTATATTTCGGCCCATGACCGACGACGCCGATCTCGCCCGGCACGCTGAGCTGAGCACCCAGATCACCGACCACCGTGCGCGGTACTACCTCCGCGACGCCCCGGTGATCTCCGACGCCGATTTCGACGCACTGATGCGGGAGCTCACGGAGCTCGAGGAGCAGCACCCGGAACTCCGGACACCGGACAGCCCCACCCAGCAGGTCGGTGGAGCGCCCAACGCGACGTTCTCACCGGTCACGCACCTCGTGCCATTGATGAGCCTCGACAACGTCTTCTCCGTCGAGGAGCTCGACAAGTGGCTGGTCCGTGCGGAATCGCTCGCGGGGGAGGACGTCGCCGCGTCGGGGTTCCTGTGCGAACTGAAGATCGACGGGCTCGCCCTCGACCTCGTCTACCGCGACGGCCGGCTGGTCAGCGCTGCCACCCGCGGCGACGGCACGGTCGGCGAGGACGTCACAGCGAACGTCCGCACGATCGAGGCGATCCCGGTGCAGTTGACCGGTGAGGACGTGCCGGCGGTCCTGGAGGTGCGCGGTGAGGTGTTCATGCGGCTGGAGGACTTCGCCACCCTGAACGCCGGCCTGGTCGCTGCCGGCAAGGCCCCGTTCGCCAACCCACGCAATTCCGCGGCCGGCTCGCTGCGCCAGAAGGATCCCAAGGTCACCGCCCAGCGGCGGCTGCACTTCCTCGTCCACGGCATCGGCGAGTTCACCGGACCGGCGCTCGACCGGCAGTCCCGCGGCTACGAACTCCTGCGCGGCTGGGGCCTGCCCACCTCGGAGTACTACCGCATCTGCAGCAGCACCGCGGACGTGAAGGCCTACATCGCCAACTACGGCGAGAACCGGCACGCCGTGGAGCACGACATCGACGGCGTCGTGATCAAGGTCGACGACCGCGGCCTGCAGGCCAAGCTCGGCAACACCTCCCGAGCGCCACGCTGGGCGATCGCCTACAAGTACCCGCCGGAGGAGGTCACGACGAAGCTCATCGACATCCGGGTGAACGTCGGGCGCACCGGACGCGTGACGCCCTACGCCGTGATGACACCGGTACTCGTCGCCGGCTCGACGGTGGAGATGGCCACCCTGCACAACGCGTCCGAGGTGAGGCGCAAGGGCGTGCTGATCGGCGACACCGTCGTGCTGCGGAAGGCCGGCGACGTCATCCCGGAGATCCTCGGCCCGGTGGCCGACCTGCGCGACGGCACCGAGCGCGAGTTCGTGATGCCTACACACTGCCCGGCCTGCGGCAACGAATTGCGCCCCGAGAAGGAGGGCGACGCCGACATCCGTTGCCCGAACCAGCGATCGTGTCCTGCCCAGCTGCGGGAGCGCCTCTTCCACCTCGCCTCCCGGCAGGCCCTCGACATCGAGGTCCTCGGCTGGCAGTCGGCCGACGCCCTGCTCACCGCCGGGCTGATCACCGACGAGGGCGACCTGTTCGACCTCACCGAGCAGAAACTCGTGGACGCGGGAGTGTTCACGACGAAGGCCGGGACGCTGTCGGCCAACGGCAGGAAGCTGCTGGAGAACCTCGAACAGGCGAAGACTGCCCCGTTCACCAAGTTCCTCGTCGCACTGTCGATCCGCCACGTCGGGAAGGGCGTCGCCCCCGACGTCGCAGCGGCGTTCCCGAGCATCGACGCGCTGGAGGCCGCGTCCGTCGAGGAGCTCAGCGCCGTACCCGGCATCGGCCCAACGCTGGCTGCTGCGATCTCGGAATGGTTCGGCGTCGACTGGCACCGCGCCATCGTGGAGAAGTGGCGCGCAGCCGGCTGCCGGCTGGCTGCCGAGCCGGCCGAGGACAAAGGGGTCCTTCAAACGCTCGCGGGGCTGACCGTCGTCGTCACGGGTTCCCTGCCCGGGTTCACAAGGGACAGCGCAACGGCTGCGATCGAGACCAGGGGCGGGAAGGCCGCGGGATCGGTCTCCAGCCGCACCGATTTCGTGGTGGCAGGGGAGAGCGCCGGCTCGAAGTACGACAAGGCGGTCGCCCTGGGCGTTCCGATCCTGGACGCGGACGGCTTCAGGCTCCTGCTCAACGAGGGCCCGGACGCCGTTCGGGCCGCCCGGTAATGTAGCGACGTGCCAGAAGGACTGAACTCCGACCTGAACCTGAACGTCGGCGCGCCACCGCGCGTGCGGCCTCAGCTCGGTGAGTGGGGTCCGCAGGAGGTGCTGCCCACCCGCAAGAAGAAGCGCATGCGCTGGTGGGCGATCCTCGTCACCGTGCTCGTTGCCGCAGCGGTCTCCGGGTACGGCTACTGGATGTACACCCTGCTCCGCTGATTCTGGCAGCGCAGGGCCGCTGCAGCCGGTAATGTCCGGCCTGGATCCGCGTCTGGGGGCGGGCCAGGAAAGGCAATTCCGATGGCGCGCGCCCGCCGACCGCTTTCTGCGCTGCATCGCTTCGCGATCGCGCTGCTCCTGACGCTCTCCCTCGTCGTCGGCGCCGGCAATGGCGTAGCGGCGGCCGAGCCCGTACTGCCGGTGGACGCCGGTTCCGGAGTGATCTACGGCCAGGTCACCGGCAGCGACGGCGATGGACTCGCCGAGGTGCGCGTGAGCGTCCACAGCTGGAACGAAACGCTCGCGGAGTGGGACGCGAACAGCCTGACCTTCACGACCAGCGACGCGGACGGACACTTCACGGTCTCGAGCCTGCCGGCGGGCCGCTACACCCTGGACTACGGGCTCACGACTGGGAACTACCTGCGGACCTGGTGGGGGCACCACTTGTCGCGAGAGGACGCCGACGGCTTCGACGTGGCGACCGACGACCCGCCGAGCGACCGCAGCATCGAGCTGGTGGCCGGGGGGACCGTCAGCGGTCGGGTCACGGGCCTGGACGGCGCCGGCATCGCCGGCGCTGAGGTGGAGTTCTACCGCGATGCGAACGGCGGTCCGACTGCGCGGACCGACGGGCATGGTGATTTCGAGCGCGCCGGGCTCTACCCCGGTTCGTGGGTGGTCAAGGTGACCGGGCCTCGCGGTTCCAGCTACCTCGAAGAGTGGTGGCGCGTTTCCGGGGACAAGGCGCAGCATCTGGTCGTCGAAGCGGGCACCACGTTCCGGGACATCGATGTCCAACTGGCCACCCCCTCGACCATCTCGGGACGGTTGGTCGATTCCGACGGGCACCCGATGGCAGCTTTGAGTGTCAAGGCCGAGTACCAGCAGGAGGGGACCGGGACCTGGACCTGGGGTGCGAGCGACGTGACCGACTCCGATGGCGCCTTCACGCTGGGCAGGCTCCGCGGTCGCCCCTACCGGGTGTCGATAACACCGGGAGGGTACGGGGACCCGAAGATTCCCTCCCAGTGGTGGCCGGGCACCACGGTCGAGGCAACGGCAGCGGTGGTCGACGTCCCAGCGCAGAACGCCCTTGACCTGGGTGACACAACAGTCTGGAGGCTGATCCGGGTCCGGTACTCCACCCTTCTCGAGCGCACGCCGGTTGTGGGCAGATTGCTGTCCGCGATCGTCCTTGTCGATTCCGAGGTAACGCCTCAGCGCAGCTACACCTGGTTCCGCGATGGCGTTCCGATCGACGGCGTTACCGAGGACGGTTATCTCGTCCAGCCCGGCGACCTGGGCGCCCGGTTGACCGCACGCGTCGAACTCTCAGGCCCGAACCTCGTGTCGAAGACGATCGACCTCCCCGTGAGCGAGCCCGTGCAGCGAGGCATCCTCGAGCCGATCGATGGCCTGCGCCTCGAAGGCACCCCTGCGGGCGTGGGGGTGTCCCTTTCGGTGTTCGGGGTCTCCTGGAACCCCGCTCCGAACGAGGTTCGCTTCCAGTGGCGGCGCGACAACCACGACATCAGTGGTGCGACAGCCTCCAGCTACACCACGAGCTCGGCTGACCTCGGGAAGGGAATCAGCGTCAGGGTCCTCGCCACCCGTTCGGGGTATGCGCCGGTGGACCAGGTACTGGAGGCCGGGCTCGCTTGCTACGCGGAGTCCGCTGTCCAGCGCCCGACCGTCCGTGGAGTGCGTGCCGCCGGCTCGACCCTCACAGCCACAGCGGGAACGGCGCCAGCGCGGCTGGTGCAGGGCTTCGGTTGGCAGGCCGACGGCGTGACCCTTGCGGGTGAGACGAAACCGACCCTCACGCTGACACGGGCGCTTGTCGGCAAGGCCGTCTCGCCGATCGTCACCGGGACACTGACCGGCTGTCCCCGGATGATCCGGGGCGTGGACGGGCCGGTGGTGCGCACCGCCCTAGCGGCCAAGCCCAGGATCGTCGGGACCACGAGACTCAAGAAGACCCTGAAGATCAACCGCGGATCCTGGACGAGCAACACCCAGTTCAGCTACCGCTGGTACGCCAACGGCAAGGCGATCAGCAAGGCGACGAAGGCGACACTCAGGCTCGGGAAATCCCTGAAGGGCAAGCGGATCTCGGTTGAGGTCGTCGGCAAGAAGCAGGGCTATGCGACGGTCGCCATGAGGAGTGCGGGCACGGGCAAGGTGCGCTGAGTTCGAGCGGACCTAGATGACCAGCGCGGTGAGATGGCGCAGCCGTGCCAGTTCCGACTTCAGGAATTCCGGGCCGCCGCGCCGCGCCAGCACGATCGAGGCGTTGCTCCGGAACGGTGCCACGGCGATCACTGCCTCGCCCCAGCCAGCGACCCAGTCGTCCGGCAGCTCGCCGTCACGCACCTCGTCCAGCGGGCCCAGTGCAGCGACGCCGTCCTGGTCGAGGTCAGGGGCGAGGTCGGTCTGGGCCAGCACGAGCCCGGTGACCCGGTCGACGAGCATGGCCCAGGTGACGCGGAAGACCTGCGGTGCCTCGCGGGTGAGGATGGTCTCCGCGTCGTCGGGCTGCTCGGTCATCGAGTTGAGCACGTCCACGTCCGACTGGAGCCCCCAGGCCTCGGGATAGTGCGACAGCCAGACCACTTCGACACCCTGTACGGAGGTGCAGGCGGTGATCAGGGAATCGGGTGCAGCACCCACGGGCATCTCGAGCATGAAGTCGTCGATGGCGTAGCCCTCGTACTTCTCGACGATCTCCACGGCATTGATGTCGGCCCCCACGGTGCCCATGGCGGTAGCGACCGCCCCGAGGGAACCCGGACGGTCTGGCAGCACCACGCGCATCAGAAACACTCCGACAGTGTTGCCTATCGGTGTTACAGACACGTCAAATGGCCCCGTTAGGATGAGCATCCCGCGGACGTCACCCGTCCAACCGCTGTTAACAGGAGCTCACCTTGGCTTTGACACCCGCCGACGTTGCCAGACTCGGGGAGCTCGCCCGCATCCGGCTGACCGAAGAGGAACTGGTGCATCTGGCCCCCCAGCTGGATGTGATCCTTGCGTCGGTCGCTCGGGTGACCGAGGTCGCCGGGGCCGATGTGCCACCCACGTCCCACGCCCTGCCGCTGACGAATGTGTTCCGCAATGACGTCGTCACCGAGTCGCTTCCCGCCGAAGCCGTCCTCGCCGGCGCCCCTTCCGTTGAGGACGGACGCTTCCGCGTCCCCCGGATCCTTACGGAGGACGCATGAGCGAGTTGCTGCGTGCCGGCGCCGCCGAGCTGGCCGGACGGATCGCCACCGGTGAGGTGAGCGCCCGCGAGGTGACAGCTGCCCATCTGGACCAGATCGCTGCCGTCGACGACCGGATCAAGGCGTTCCTGTACGTCGACGGCGAGCGTGCCCTCGCGGCTGCCGACGCCGTCGACGCCCATCGTGCCGCCGGTGACGAGCTCGGCCCGCTCGCCGGCGTCCCGCTGGCGATGAAGGACATCTTCACGATGAAGGGCGCCCCGACCACGTGCGGCTCCCGCATCCTCGAGGGCTGGGTGCCGCCCTACAACTCCACGATCACAGACAAGCTCCTCGCCGCGGGTGTCATCGTGCTGGGCAAGACCAACATGGACGAGTTCGCGATGGGCTCCTCGACGGAGAACTCCGGCTTCTTCACCACCCACAACCCCTGGGACAACACGAGGATCCCCGGCGGTTCCGGCGGCGGCTCCGCCGCTGCGCTGGCCTCCTTCGAGGCGCCGCTGGCGATCGGCACCGACACCGGCGGCTCGATCCGCCAGCCCGCCTCGGTCACCGGCACGGTGGGCGTCAAGCCGACCTACGGCGCCACGTCGCGCTACGGCGTGGTCGCCATGGCGTCCTCCCTCGACACACCCGGCCCGTGCGCACGCACCGTGCTGGACGCGGCCCTGCTGCATCAGGTGATCGCAGGCTGGGATCCCCGTGACGCCACCTCGATCAACGCCCCCGTGCCCGATGTGGTTGCCGCGGCCCGGCACGCCGACGTGAAGGGCATGAAGATCGGTGTCGTCCGTGAGTTCGGTGGCGAGGGCTACCAGCCCGGCGTCGAGCAGCGGTTCGCCGAGTCGCTCGCCGTCCTCGAGGGACTGGGTGCGGAGATCGTCGAGGTCTCCTGCCCGCACTTCGACTACGCCCTCGCCGCGTACTACCTGATCATGCCCAGCGAGGTCTCCAGCAACCTCGCCCGCTTCGATGCGATGCGTTACGGCCTGCGGGTCGGTGACGATGGTGTGAACAGTGTCGAGGAGGTCATGAACCTCACCCGTGGGGCCGGTTTCGGGGCGGAGGCGAAGCGCCGCATCATCATTGGCACCTACGCCCTCTCCTCCGGCTACTACGACGCCTACTACGGCTCGGCGCAGAAGGTCCGCACCCTGATCACCCGCGACTTCGATGCGGCGTTCTCACATGTCGACGTGCTGGTCTCGCCGACCACCCCGACCACGGCCTTCACCATCGGTGAGCGGGCGGACGACCCCCTTGCCATGTACAAGGCTGACCTGTGCACGATCCCGTCGAACCTCGCCGGAAACTGCGCAGCGTCCATTCCCTGCGGGCTGGCCGACGGGCTGCCGGTCGGTTTCCAGATCATGGCGCCGGCCCTCGCCGACGACCGGCTGTACCGCGTGGGAGCGGCCCTGGAGGCAGAGCTCACCAGCCGCTGGGGTGGCGGCATGCTCGACCAGCTGGCCGAGTCAGCGTCCGGCGCCTACCTGAATGTGGGGGGAGTGCGATGAGCAGCCAGGTTGTCGACTACGACGAGGCCCTTGCCAACTACGACCCCGTCCTCGGCCTCGAGGTGCACGTGGAGCTCAACACCGCGTCCAAGATGTTCTGCGGTTGCTCGACGGCGTTCGGAGCGGAGCCGAACACGCACACCTGCCCGGTGTGCCTCGGACTGCCGGGCTCGCTGCCGGTGGTCAACGGCAAGGCCATCGAGTCGGCCATCCGGATCGGCCTCGCGCTGAACTGCACGATCGCCGACTGGTGCCGGTTCGCCCGGAAGAACTATTTCTACCCCGACATGACCAAGGACTTCCAGATCTCGCAGTACGACGAGCCGATCGCCTTCGACGGCTACGTCGACCTCGAGGTGGACGGCGAGACGTTCCGCATCGAGATCGAGCGGGCCCACATGGAGGAGGACGCGGGCAAGCTGCTCCACCTCGGCGGATCCACCGGCCGCATCGGGGACGCCGAGTACTCCCTGCTCGACTACAACCGTGCCGGCACGCCCCTGATCGAGATCGTCACGAAGACCATCCACGGCACCGGAGCGAAGGCTCCGCAGGTGGCCAAGGCCTACGTCTCGTTCCTGCGGGACCTGATGGTGAGCCTCGGCGTCTCCGACGCACGCATGGAGCAGGCCTCCCTGCGGTGCGACGCGAACGTCTCGATCATGCCCAAGGGGACCACGACGCTCGGACTGCGCACCGAGACCAAGAACGTGAACTCTCTGCGCAGCGTCGAGCGGGCCCTGCACCATGAAATCCGAAGGCAGGCCGCCGTGCTGTCCTCCGGCGGCACCGTGCAGCAGGAGACCCGGCACTGGCACGAGGACGGCGAGTACACGACCCCCGGCCGGCTCAAGTCGGACGCGGAGGACTACCGCTACTTCCCCGAGCCCGACCTGGTGCCGGTGGCGCCGAGCCGGGAATGGGTGGAGGAACTCCGCGCAACGCTTCCCGAGCTGCCGAACCTCCGCAAGCTGCGCCTGCAGGGCGACTGGGGCTTCACCGACCTCGAACTCCAGGACGTGGTCAACGCTGGAGCGCTGGACGTCATCGAGGCCACCGTAGCCGCAGGCGCGAGCCCGCAGGCTGCGCGCAAGTGGTGGCTGACCGAACTCGCACGGAGGGCCAACGAGGCCGGTGTCGAGCTGGCAGGACTCGCCATCACCCCGGCCCAGGTCGCCGAGGTCCAGGGACTCGTCGACGCAGGGACGGTCAACGACAAGCTGGCAAGGCAGGTCATCGAAGGCGTGCTCGCCGGCGAGGGCAGCCCTGCGGAGGTCGTCGCCGGACGCAGCCTTGCCGTGGTCTCCGACTCCGGGGAACTGGCAGCGGCAGTGGATCGTGCGATCGCAGCCAACCCCGATGCAGCAGCCCGCATCCGCGACGGCTACGTGCAGGCCGCCGGTGCGCTGATCGGTGCGGTGATGAAGGAGATGCGCGGCCAGGCCGACGCAGCGGCCGTGCGCGAACTGGTGCTGGCGAAGCTTGCCTGAGCAGGACGAGGGAGTGAACACGGTCCCTGAGGAGCCCGTGAGGGACGAACGGGCGTCACGAAGGGCCAGCCGTCTGCTGCCGTGGTTGGCAGGGTTGTTTCTCGTCGTCCAACTCGTTGCCGTCTACCTGCCCGGATCCCCGGACGGCGGGCTGGAACTGCCCTGGCTGCCCGGCGCAGACAAGGTCGTCCACTGCCTGATCTTCGCAATTCCCGTCTACCTCTTCGCCCGCCTGACCGGGCGTGTCGGGTTGGTCGCGGGCGTGTTCGCCCTGCACGCTGTCGTGAGCGAGTTGGTCCAGTGGCGGTTCATTCCGTACCGCGACGGCGATCCATGGGACGCCGTGGCCGACCTGATCGGCATCGGACTCGCTGTCCTTGTGTTCCGCAGAAGCCAGACGTCTTGGAGGTGAGCCTTGCCGACCTCGGCAGTTGACCACCTCTCCCCAGCATTTCCCGGACGGGCAGCCTGGGGTACGGCCGCGCGCCTGCGCGCCTGGCAGGTGGCTGCGCTCGCCCGCTACCGGGAGCTGTCGGCGACCGACTTCCTCGCCGTCGCAACGCCCGGCGCAGGCAAGACGACGTTTGCGTTGCGCGTGGCAACGGACCTGCTGGAGGCCCGCACGATCGAGCAGGTGATCGTGGTCACGCCGACGGAGCACCTGAAGGTGCAGTGGGCCGAGGCTGCGAGCAAGGTCGGCCTGCACCTGGACCCAGGGCTGGGTGGCAGCAGGCGGGGACGCTCGCGGCAGTTCCAGGGACAGGCCGTCACCTATGCCGGGGTCGCCGCGGCAACGTTCGCCTACGAGGCGCGGACGGTGAACGCGCGCACGCTGGTGATCTTCGACGAGATCCACCATGCCGGCGACGCGCTCAGTTGGGGCGAGGCGGTGGCGCAGGCCTTCGCGCTGGCCACCCGGCGGCTCAGCCTGACCGGCACCCCGTTCCGCTCCGACGCCACCCCGATCCCGTTCGTGACCTATGAAGAGGACGCCGACGGCACCCGGCGATCGGTGGCCGACTACACCTACGGCTACGCCGAAGCGCTGGCTGACCACGTGGTGCGTCCGGTGGTGTTCCTCGCCTACGGCGGCGGCATGCGCTGGAAGACAAGGGCTGGCGACGAGTTGGCCGCGAATCTGGGCGAGCCCCTCACGAAGGACATCACCGCCCAGGCCTGGCGCACGGCGCTGGACCCGGCAGGGGAGTGGATGCCCGCGGTGCTCGCGGCGGCGGACAAGCGACTGGAAGAGGTCCGGCGGCACATCCCGGACGCCGGGGGGCTGGTGATCGCCAGCGACCAAAGACAGGCCCGCGCCTATGCGCGGGCCCTCGCAACGATCACCTCAGAGTTGCCCACCCTCGTGCTGTCGGACGACCCAGGGGCGAGCCGGCGGATCGAGGCCTTCGCCGCGTCGGTTGACCGGTGGATGGTGGCCGTCCGGATGGTGTCGGAGGGGGTCGACGTGCCCCGGCTCGCCGTGGGCGTCTATGCGACGGCCACCTCGACGCCACTGTTCTTCGCGCAGGCCGTCGGTCGATTCGTGCGCAGCCGTCGTCGCGGGGAACTCGCCAGCGTCTTCCTCCCGACGGTGCCGATCCTGCTGGCCCACGCCGGTTCTCTCGAGCGCCAGCGTGACCATGTGCTCGGCCGGCCGAAGTACGCGGAGGTCCTGTGGGATCCGGAGGAGGCGCTGCTCGCCGAGGCGAACCGCACCCGCAGCACGCCGGAGTTCGAGGGTGAGCGCGAGACGCTGGAGGCCAACGCGGTCTTCGACCATGTGCTGTTCGACGCGCGGGCCTACGGGATGCAGGCGGAGCCGTCCAGCCGGGATGAGGCCGAGTACCTCGGACTGCCCGGACTTCTGGAGCCCGACCAGGTGGCCACGCTGCTCGCCGACCGGCAGCGACGGCAGGCCGCCCGCACATCCCGAAGGGACCGCAGCGAGAAGGTGCCAGAGGAAGTGAGCCTGTTCCGGGCACTCGAGGGACGCCGCCGCGAGCTCAACGGCATCGTCGCCCAGGTCGCGCGCGTGCGCGGCGTGCCGCACAGTCACATCCACGCCGGGCTGCGGCGCGCCGCCGGAGGGCCGTCCCTTGCCCAGGCCACAACGGAACAGGTGGAAGCCCGGATCAGGCTGGCGAGGGAGTGGCTGGTTTGCGCCTGACCGATGCCGGCGCGACCAGCCGGAGACGGGTGGCGAGCCGGATCATGGTCGGGATGCCGCGACAGGTGACCGGAACCCCCAGCATTCGGGTGAGGGTCGGGTTGCTGCCGTGAGCCGTGCCGGCCGCTGCCCAGGCCGTGACGGCGTGCAGTTCGTCGACCTCGATAATGGTCACCTCGCCCGCACCGTCCACCCACGGCAGTTCGAGTTCGGGCAGCCCCGGAGCGTCGAACAAGGCGACCTCGCCGCCGTGGAGCCCGGCATCCAGTCGCGTCCCGAGATCGGCGACCCAGGCTGCAGGGCGCACGACGACCGTGTCGGTGTAGCCGGTTGCCGCTGACAGCAGGGGTCGCACCCGGGTGATCACGTCCGCCGCGGCGACGGCCGAGAAGATGACGGTGCCATTGGTCTGGAAGTTCACCACCCCCTTCGCGCCAGCGGCAACGAACGCGTCGACGAGCACCACACTGGTCGGCGACCTGCTCCTTGCCTGACCGAGGTTCATGTTCCGGAAGAACGCGACGTGGGTGTTCGTGACCCTCCGGTCCGGATCGAACTCGGTACCGCCCATCACGTGAACAGGCAGAACGGGTGGGCTGAGGGGTCGAACATCACCCGTACCTCCGTCTGTGGCTGCACCGGTGCAACGATCGCTCCGCAGTCGACCGCCCACTGGGTGGCCGCCGGCAGGTCGTGCACCCAGATGTCGAGGTGCTGGGTGGCGGTCTGGGATCCCTCGACAGCAGGCCAGGTGGGCGCCCGCCAGTGCGTCTCGAACTCGAAGTTCAGACGCAGGTCACCGGCGGCTACCTGGGCCCAACCGGCGGTCTCCGGCTCTCCGGCCCGCGCGGGCTCGCTGGCGGTCACCGTTCCGCGGAGCAGTTGCGCGTAGAAGGCCGCCAACATTCTCGGTTCCGGACAGGCGATCGTGACCGATGTCAGTTGGAGGAAAGGCGCATCGCTCATACGAGGAGTCTTGTCGCGGGCAGCCCCGGCGACAAGGGCCGTCGATCAGGAGGAAGGCGCCTCGCCACGCTTCTTGCGCTCCAGGTAGTCGCGATCGAAGAAGCGGGGAAGGTCCTCGCCCACCGGGCTGTCGGGAGCGGGCTCATCCGGCGTATCCGGCCCGTGATCCTCAGAGCCGTCCGGGGTGTTGTCCCAGTTGGTCGGGTCGAACGCACGGTCGCGTCCCAGCACCGTATTGCGGTCCAGTACCTGGGGTTCCGGCGGCGGAACAAGGCGTCGCGGCTCTACCGGCCGGCGTGATTGTTCGCCCCGCTCGATCGAGGCGGGGTTCGCGCGCCTGCGTGTCCACAAGAAGACGGCCCCCGCAGCGGCGACGACGACGATGACGATGACGAGCGGCTCCATGGGTAGTCCCTCCTCCCGGGTCGGTTCCTACACGCTAGCGACCCGCGCCCTCCCGTGCGAGGGTCGGCTTCTTGCGAGAACCGTCGCGCCGGTCTAGGAAGGAACGGTGATATCGCAGAGGAGCGAAGAACGGATCGCCGAGGCTGCGCGGGACGTCCTGCGCACCAATGACACCGGCACCCTGGTCAAGGCCGCACCGAATCTGTACCCGCACCAGTGGAGCTGGGACGCCGCCTTCGTCGCGATCGGGCTGGCGACCTTCGACGTTCCGCGGGCGCTGGCCGAACTCGAACATCTCCGGCGAGGGCAGTGGCCATCCGGGATGATTCCGCACATCGTCTTCTCCGATGCGCCCGGCTATTTCCCGGACGCTGCACGCTGGCGGACGGCCGGGGCGAGCCCGCCGGGGGTGGCGACCTCGGGGATCTGCCAGCCGGCGATCCACGCGATCGCCCTGCGGAGGATCAGGCAACGCGCGGCTGGCGGTCCTCACGAGGCTGCGGTGATGGACTACCTCGAACGCACCTTCGACTCGTGGCTGGCGTGGCACCGCTGGTTGCATGACGTGCGCGGGGTCGACGGGTCGGGACTGCTGACCATCCACCACGGCTGGGAGTCGGGGATGGACAACTCGCCGCGGTTCGATGACGCCTATGCCCGCGTCGAACCCGGTGAGCTGGAGCCGTTCGTGCGCACCGACACCGCCGTGGTCGCAGACGCGGGGCAGCGTCCCACCGACCTCGAGTACGCCCGCTACCTGTGGCTGGTGCAGCAACTCGCTGACGTCGGCTACCGCGACGCGGAAGCCGGCGCAGTCTGCGACTTCGCCGTCAAGGACGTGTTCGCCTCTGCCGTCTTCTCGGTCGCCTGCGACGACCTCGCAGTGATCGCAGACGAGCTGGGCCGCGAAGAGGACGCGCGAACTCTGCGCACCTGGGCTCTCGTCTCTGCCGGGGCTGTGGACGCGACCATCGATCCGAAAACAGGTCTGGCCTGCGACCTCGATGTCCGCGCAGGGACGACGATCTCCGTCCCCTGCATCTCTGGGTTCGCTCCGTTGCTCTCGACCAGCGACGGCAGCGTCCGGGCAGGCCAGGAAGCGCTGCTCGCCGGTCCCGACTGGCTCGCCGCCCCGGGTCTTGCGTTCCGGGTGCCGTGTTCCACGTCGCCGACGTCCGGCGCGTTCCGGCCACGCCAGTACTGGCGCGGGCCGACGTGGCCGGTGCTGACCTGGTTCCTCGCCTTCCAGTCCCGGCGCCACGGGAACAACGACCTGTTCGCCAGCCTCCGCGCCGCCTCGCTGTCCCAGCTCGCCGACCTGCAGTTCGGTGAGTACTACGAGCCGTTCACCGGTGAGCCACTGGGCTCGGCGCGGCAGTCCTGGACAGCTGCCGTCGCCCTGGAGTGGCTCGCGCCGGAACCCGGGGACCCGCCTGATCACGGGCTAGGCTTGGCGAGCCCGCGGCCTCCGCTGCCGGAGCCCGAGACGAGAGCCAAGACACCGTGACTGCAACCCCCCGTCGTGCCACCAAGGCCATCGTCGCAGGGTGCGCCCTGCTGGTCGCTGTCGGCCTCGGGGTGACCAGCGGCACTTGGCTCGGTGTCGGCACTCCCGGCGCGACAGCGTCCGGCGGGGCTTCCGACAACCTGACGAAGACCACCACTCCGCCGACCCTCACCGCCGCACCGTCCGCCACCCCGACCGGGCCCACAACGATCATCGTCGACCTTGCGGACGCCACGATCGGCAGGTACGGCACGCGGACGAGGTTTGCCTTCGTCGTCGTGGCGCAGGGACAGAAGCTGCGCTACGCCTGGCAGCGCCAAGCGCCTTCTGGTGGGTCCTGGAAGGCCATCAAGGGCGCCACGGCCAGCCACTACACGGCGCGCGCCAAGACGTGGACCAACGGCACAAGGTTCCGGGTGGTCGTCAAGGGCTCCGACCGCACCGTGACCTCCTCCGCTGCGAAGTTGACCGTGCTGTTCCCGACGCGGACGCCGGCCTCGGACGCCGAGAAGGCGCACGGCCTCACCGGGCTCACCCAGGGCGTCGACCTGTCCGCCTACCAGCACACGCCCGCGGCGAAGGTCATGCTGCCTGCAATCGCTTCATGGGCCGGCCAGGGCGGTTTCAGCCTGCTACGCAACGGCAGCGGGGCGCGTCCGATCAAGCAGAAGTACACCTCGGCCTGCACGGGCAAGTCGCACAAGACCGGGAGCAAGCCGGTGGTCGAGGACTGCGCCTACGCCGGCTTTGCCGACGCTGCTCAGGCCAGGGGACTGAAGTTGGGCCACTACTGGTTCAACGGCTGGATCTCGACGATCGACACCACTCCCAAGAAGCTGTTCTCCGGCGACTACACGCCGGAAGCTTCAGCGCAGCAGTTCGTCGACTGGCTGATCAAGGACGGCAACTACAACAAGGCGAGCACCGACCCGCTGGTGCTGGACATCGAGGCCGGCCACGCCTGGACCAAGACAGACAAGGGAAAGAAGTACACGCGGAAGCTGCGCTCCTGGAATCCCGACGAGGCCACGATCTGGCTGAGTACCGTGCGCTACCTCCTGGCCAGCCGGGGATACCAGGCGAACCTGTACGTCTACATGAGCGGCAACGCCGCAGACAAGCAGGTGCTCGGTGCCTACAAATGGGCAGCCGTCGCGCCCCTCGCCCGCCTCTGGGTGGCGTCATGGGGCACCAACAACGGCCGGATCCCCGACTCCATGCCGAAGGTGGGTCCGTGGGCCGGGTTCGGCGGCTGGTCGATCTGGCAGTACACCAGCGACGCCCACGTCCCCGGCGACGGCGTCAACGGCCTCGACGGCGACATCGCAACGGCCGACGCCTGGACGCCACGCTGACGCTCGTGGTGACCACATGGCGGGTCCGCCGGAGAAACGAGCCCCGCGAGCCGCCCGTCTCATGCCGTCCCCACGCCGACGCGTGCCCTTTCGGTGCGGCGCCAGGCCTCAGAGCAGGGCGCCGACGATCATCGCCACCCCGAGCCCGGCGACGATGACGTTTCCGAACAGGGCGGTGATGCTTCGGGCGCGCGGGGTCAGTCGGCCGCGCAGGAGGGCTCCCGCCGCGACAACGAGAAGTTGCCAGGTGATGGACGCCGTACCGACGCCGGCGACGAAGAGGCCGGCGGCCAACGGCGACCGCAGGAGGTCGGCCATGCCGACGGTGATGGCCCCGAAGTAGATCAGGGTGGCCGGGTTGATGGCCGTCAGGCCGAGGAAGAGGGCGAACCGGTGCCAGCCGGTGCCCGTCGGTGGATTCGTGCCGTCACTCACCTCCGGCAGCGCCAGCGCACGCCGCGTCCCGAGTGCTGCGATGACGAGCAGGGCACAGCCGCCGACGAGCGCCGGCCAACGCCCCCAGCTCAGGACGACGGGCGCGGCAAGCGCTCCGACGGTGACCGCCGCAGTGCAGTACAGGGTGTCGACCACCCCGACGGCGAGCGCGCCGGGAGCGCCGGAGCGGAAGCCTCGGTTCACGCCCTCACTGACCAGCAGCACGGCGATGGCACCCAGCGGAACCGCGATGCCCAGCCCTGCCAGCAGGCCGGCTGCCAGCGCGGTCAGGGCGTTCATGCAGCACACCTTGGCACGTCCGCGCACCCGCGGCAGCAATACCTCGCCTGCCGGGCATCCGGCGGCGTCACTACGGTGGCGGGAAGTCGTCGCCGAAAGGGGACTGCCGTGGAACAGGTTGCCGGAGCGAGAACTTTCGTACTCTCGGGGAACGCCTATGACACGTTCATGGGTCGCTACTCGCTTCGCCTCGCCTCGCCTCGCGTTCGTCGACTTCGCCGGGGTGACCGAGGCCAGCAGGCGCTGACCCTCGACGCGGAGGCTCCGGCCGGGCAGCGGGTGATGCGCTTCGGGCGGACCGGTGAGCTCAGCCAGTGGCTCAGCGATGCCGGAATGGTGGACGTCGTTGAGACCGTGCTCACCGTGACCTCCACCTACGGCGGGTTCGAGGAGTGTGGAGCGGCTTCCTCCAGGGAATCGGGCCGGCTGGCAGCTATTGCATGGGCCTTCCGCCGGAGCACCGCGACGTACTTCGCTCGGCCATGTTCGCTGGTCTCGGCAAGCCCGCCGGATCGATCACCCTTTCCGCGGGGGCCCTGGCAGGCCGGGGCACAAGACCCTGACTGCTCGAACGAGGTCGCCCGGCCGCCAGGTCCGACGGCCCTGGCTCGGGAGGAGTTCTCAGCCCCGGTGCAACCCGGCCTGGAAGACCCTCAGGGTGGACGCGGGATCCGGGACCAGCTTGTCCGCCGGCCTGATCGGTCGCGGCTGGAAGCCGCCGCCACAATTCGGGCACACCCCGTCCAGGCAGTTCCCGGCACACGAGGCGCACCACGTGCACTCATAGGTGCAGATCATCGCGTCCGGTGATGCCGGCGGCAGGTCGACGTCGCAGCACTCGCAATTGGGTCGCAGCTCCAGCATGCGCGACACGCTACCCGGTGCGCGCCGACGCGGACCCGCGCCTTCGCGGGAGCGGCTGTTCTAGGGTTCGGTCATGGCAGCTCCAGAACCGAGGGGAATCCGGCGTTGGGTCACCCCCGCCGACGTCGTCGATGTCTTCGTCTACGTGGTCGTCCTGAACCTCGCCGTGGAGTACGTGCCTTTGGTGATCACGGAGACCTTCACGGCCTCGCTGTTGACTGCGCTGCTGCTCAAGGTCGTGCTGGAGATCGTCGTCTTCTTCAAGGACCGCGCGAAGGCCCGCTTCAAGGCTGCGACCACCCCGATCGGCAAGGGGGCCTCGGCGCTCCTGCTCTGGCTGATCCTCGTGGCCAGCAAGTTCGTCGTCCTGGAGGTCGTGGCTCTGCTGTTCGGTTCCAGCGTCAGCCTCGGCGGCTTCTTCTCGGTGACCGGCCTGATCATCGTGCTCATGCTGGCGCGGGCCGGCGTGCGCCGTCTGCTGGGCTGAAGGCGCTGGCTGGGCTGAACGCGCTGGCTCAGATGACGCGAGCAGACAGCACGCCGGTGATCCCGCGGATCTCGGCAACAAGGCTCTCCGGCACCACACCCTCGACGTCGACGATGGTGTAGGCCACCTCGCCGCGCGACTTGTTCAGCAGGTCGGCGATGTTCAGCCCGGCTGCGGCCAGCAGGGTCGAGATCTGGCCCACCATGTTGGGGACATTGCTGTTGGCGATCGCCAGCCGCTGGGTGCCCTCCGAGCGGGCGAGGGCCGCGCTGGGGAAGTTGACGGAGTTCACGATGGTGCCCTCGGTGAGGAAGTCCCTCAGCTGGTCCGCGGCCATCCGCGCGCAGTTGTCCTCCGCCTCGTTGGTGGACGCGCCGAGGTGCGGCAGGGTCACGACGTTGGCGTGCTTGTTGAGCGCGGGGGAGGGGAAGTCGCAGATGTAGGCCCGCAGTTGTCCGCTGTCCAGGGCTTCCACGACGGCCGTCTCCTCGACGATCGGGCCGCGGGCGAAGTTCACGATCACGGCCGACTTCTTCAGTCTGGCCAGCTCGTCGGCGCCGATGAGGCCGCGGGTACCGTCCACCAGCGGCACGTGCAGGGTGATGATGTCGGCGCGCTTCAGCACCTGGTCGAGGTTGGTGACATGCTCGACGAAGGAGCTCAACTTCCAGGCGTGCTCGACGGTGATGCCCGGGTCATAGCCCAGCACCCGCATGCCGAGGGCGGTGGCGGCGTTGGCCACCTCGACCCCGATGGCGCCGAGGCCGATCACACCCAGCGTGCGACCGGGCAGTTCGAAGCCGACGAAGTTCTTCTTGCCCGCCTCGACGGCCTTGTCCATGCTGGCCGGGTCGCCGTCGAGCCGGTGCGCGAAGGCTGCGGCAGGAATGATGTTGCGGGCAGCGAGGAACAGTGCAGCCACGACGAGTTCCTTGACGGCGTTGGCGTTGGCGCCCGGTGTGTTGAACACCGGGATGCCGCGTGCGGTGTACGCCGGGATCGGGATGTTGTTCGTGCCTGCGCCTGCCCGGGCCACCGCGACGACGCTGGCCGGGATCTCGGTGTCGTGCAGGTTCGCCGAACGCAGCAGCAAGGCGTGGGGATCGACGACGTCGGAGCCGACCTCGAACTCGTCCTTCGGCAGCCGGGAGAGCCCGGTGTGGCTGATCGCGTTCAGGGTGCGGATCTTGAAGGTCACGGTCTCTCCTCAGGCGTTGCGGGCTTCGAAGTCGGCCATGAAGTCGATCAGGGCCTGCACGCCTTCTGCAGGCATGGCGTTGTAGATGCTGGCCCGCATGCCCCCGACGGAGCGGTGACCGGCGAGGTTCGTCAGGCCGGCGGCGGACGCCTCCGCGACGAAGGCCTTGTCCAGCTCAGGCTTCGCCTGAAGGAACGGGACGTTCATCCAGGAGCGCGAGTCCAGCGCGACCGGGTTGGTGTAGTAGTCGCTGGCGTCGATGAAGCTGTACAGCGCCTGCGCCTTCGCGTGGTTGCGCTCGCCCATCGCCGGCAGGCCGCCGGCGTCCTTCACCCAGGCGAGGATCCGGCCAAGGAGGTAGAGGCCGAAGGTCGGCGGCGTGTTCAGCATCGAGTCCGAGTCCGCCATCGCCTTGTAGTCCCACACCGCAGGGGTGCCCGGACGTGCGTGGCCGATCAGGTCCTCGCGCACGACGACGACACACAGTCCCGAGGGACCCATGTTCTTCTGCGCGCCGGCATAGATCAGGCCGAACTTAGACACGTCGATCGGCCGGGAGAGGATCGTCGAGCTCAGGTCGGCGACGATCGGCACGTCACCGGCATCGGGGATGTAGCCGAACTCCACGCCACCGATGGTCTCGTTCGGCGTGTAGTGGAAGTAGGCCGCCGTCGGGTCGACCGTGAAGCTGCCCCGCGCAGGAGTGGTGGTGTAGTTCGACGCTGCCTCGTCGGCCAGCACGGCCACCTCAAGGCCCTGGGTGCGGGCGGCCTTGATGGCCTTGGCCGACCACTGCCCGGTGTTCAGGAAGTTCGCCGTGTCGCCGGCGGTGGTGAGGTTCATCGGAATCGCATCGAACTGCCCCGAAGCCCCGCCCTGGAGGAAGAGCACCTTGTAGTACTCGGGCACTCCCATGACCTCGCGCAGCAGCGACTCGGTCTCCGCTGCCGCGGCGACGAAGTCCTTGCCGCGGTGCGACACCTCCATCACGGACATCCCGGAGCCCTGCCAGTCGGTCAGCTCGGACGCTGCAGCCTCGAGGACGTCGGTGGGGAGCATGGCGGGACCTGCGGAGAAGTTGAAGACGCGCATGTGCGCCATTGTGTCAGTTCTGTCTCCCCGGAAACCCCCCGCTCGCGCTCGTGGACGCTCACACTCCGAGCTTCCGGTGCTCGAGCACCGAGACCGCCGCCGGCTCTCCGATGACCTCTACCTGGGCTGCGCCGCGGCGGCCGAACAGGTACAGCAGCAGCTCGGACGGTGCGCCCGAGAGGGTGACGATGTCAGGACCGCGTCCGATGCGGACGGGCTCGCCCGGCGGCACGTCGCGCTCCAGCCAGACCGCAACCGGGCAGCCGCGAAGGAACAGCCGTGACATCGCCGGCAGCCGCTTCCAGCACAACGCCTCAAGGGCGAGGTCGGTCGGACGGGGAGTGTTGACGCCCGAGCCGCGGCGTACGTCCTCGCAGTGGACGAAGAACTCGAGGGTGTTCGCTGCGGCCTCCACGCCCGGCAGCCGGAAGGGAGACAAGCCCTCCGGCCCCCGGCGGATGGCAGCCACCAGGTCGGCGTAGGGACGCTGGGTCATCACCTCCGCCATGCGGAGGTCGACGTGGTCGTGGCGCCGGGTCAGCAGGGCGCCCGCCATGGTCCACGCGCGACTCTCCCGCAGCCAGACGTGCGCGGCCAGGTGGTGCGCCGTCCAGCCGACGCACAGGGTCGGGGCGGAGGGATGGACGGCGTCGAGGGCATCGCAGAGCGCCTCGCGCTGGCTCTTCGGGGTCATGCCTCGCACCCTACCCACCGCACCCGAACAAGTCGGGGTGGGGTGAGGCTGCCACAATGACGGGGTGAGCGAGCTCGACCCACAGGTGGCAGCCCTGTTGAAGCGGAACCCCGACGGCCTTGTGCCGGCCATCGTCCAGGACGCGACCACACGTCGCGTGCTGATGATGGCCTGGATGGACGACGAGGCGCTGCGTCGCACCCTGACGACACGCAAGGGCACGTACTGGTCGCGCAGCCGGCAGGCCTACTGGGTGAAGGGCGAGACCAGCGGGAACACCCAGGCCGTCCGTGAGGTGCGCCTCGACTGCGACGGCGACACCCTGCTCGTCGTCGTTGACCAGACCGGGCCCGCCTGCCACACCGGCACCGACACCTGCTTCGACGGCAGCCTGCTGCTGGAGGACGAGGCATGAACCCCGAGATCACGATCGTCCCGGACCTGCCGGGGTTCCTTGCCGCCGGCGCCGAACGGCGCGTGGTCAGCGTCCACGCCCGCCTGCAGGCCGACGACTTCACCCCCGTCGGGCTGTACCACCAGCTCTGCGGCGAGCGGCCGAACACCTTCCTGCTGGAGTCGGCGGAGGGTGGTGTGTGGTCCCGTTACTCCTTCGTGGGCGTCTCTGCCGTCGCAACGCTCACCGAGTCGCGGGGCACGGCCACCTGGCTGTGGCGCGACCGGCCGATCGCAGGCCTGCCGACCGGTGGCGATCCGCTGAAGGTCCTTGCGGAGACCCTGGAACTGCTGCACACCCCTCGCGACGCGGACCTGCCGCCGCTGGTCTCCGGCATGGTCGGTTATCTCGGCTATGACGTCGCCCGCCGGCTGGAGCGGCTGCCCGACTCCAACCCCGACGACCTCGGCATCCCCGAACTTGTCATGATGCTGGTCTCGGAGATGGCCGTCCTCGACCACCACACCGGCGAGGTCTGGCTGGTGGCCAACGCCATCAACTTCGACGACACCGCCGACCACATCACCGAGGCGTACGCCGAAGCCTGCGAGCGGGTGCGGGCGATGGCCACAGCGCTGCTGCAGCCGTCCGTGCCGCTGGTCGCCGTCCGCAACGGCGCAGCCGTCGCGGGGGAGATCCGGCGCCAGCGCACCTCCGAGGAGTACCAGGCCGCCGTCGCTGCAGCGATCGAGGAGATCAAGGCGGGCGAGGCCTTCCAGATCGTGCCGAGCCAGCGGTTCGAGACCGACTGCCCGGCGGATGCCCTCGAGGTGTACCGGGTCCTCCGCCGGCGGAACCCCAGCCCCTACCTCTACCTGCTGCGGCTGGACGGCTTCGCGATCGTCGGCTCGAGCCCGGAGGCACTGGTGCAGGTGACCGGGGGACGCGCCACCACGCACCCGATCGCAGGCACCCGTCCGCGCGGAGCGAGCGCAGCCACGGACGCCGTCATGGAGGCGGAACTCCTCGCCGACCCGAAGGAGGCGGCTGAGCACCTGATGCTCGTCGACCTGGGCCGCAACGACCTGGGCAGGGTCTGCCTGCCGGGCACCGTCGAGGTGGTCGAGTTCATGAAGGTGCGTCGCTACAGCCATGTCATGCACCTCGAGGCCGCGGTGTCCGGCACGCTCGCTGACGGCAGGACGGCCCTCGACGCGACGCTGAGCTGTTTTCCCGCCGGGACGCTCTCCGGTGCCCCGAAGGTGCGGGCCATGGAGATCATCGACGGGCTCGAGGTGTCGCGACGCGGCCTGTACGGCGGAGTCGTCGGCTACTTCGACTTCGCCGGCGACTCGGACACGGCGATCGCCATCCGGACGGCCGTCGTGCGTGATGGCATCGCCTATGTCCAGGCAGGTGCGGGCGTGGTGGCCGACTCCATTCCGGCGAACGAGGATGCCGAGAGCGTGAACAAGGCCGCAGCTGTTCTGGGTGCCGTCGCGGAGGCTGCCGGACTGTCCCGGCTGGTCGCCGGTTCCTGAGATTTTGATAGGCATTCGTGTTACGGGGGTGGCGATGTTCGCGCTCAACAGTCAGTATGGGGTCTTGTTGTATATCGCAGCAGTACACGTCTGACTCTCAAGGAGCGATCGAATGATCGAAAGCGCTGAACGGGCCACGGGCACTGCCGTCAGGGAGTACCACCACGGCCGAACCCCCGCGGCCTGGGCTGGCAGCATCATCGCTGCCGTGGCGTTCATCCTGGGGGCAGTTGCTTTCATGGTCGGACCGAACTGGACCCTGCTGTGGGTGTCCGCGGTCCTCCTCGTGCTTTCCCTCGTGACCGGTGGCGTCCTGCGCCGGATGGGATTCGGACAATCCTGAAATGACGGTGCTGGACGAGATCATCGCCGGTGTGGTCGTCGATCTCGAGATCCGCAGAGCACGCCGTCCGATAGCTGACCTGATCGAAGCGGTGGCAGCCATGCCCGCGCCGCTCGACCCGCTCCCCGCGTTGAAGGCGCCGGGACTGAGCGTGATTGCCGAAGTCAAGCGGGCAAGTCCCAGCAAGGGCGCGCTCGCGGACATCGCAGATCCTGCGGCCCTTGCCGCGGAGTATGCGGCCGGGGGAGCAGCAGCCATCTCCGTGCTCACCGAGTCCCGCCGCTTCGGTGGCAGCCTCGCCGACCTCGTCGCCGTTCGTGGAGCCGTGCCGACTCCGTTGCTCCGCAAGGACTTTGTTGTCTCCGACTACCAACTCTGGGAGGGACGGGCCGCCGGCGCCGACCTCGCGCTGCTGATCGTCGCAGCCCTCGACCAGGACCAGCTGACCGGCTTCCTCGCCCTCGGCGCCGAGCTGGGCATCACCTGCCTTGTCGAAACCCACACCGTTGAAGAAGTCCGACGGGCGCTGGACGCCGGCGCCGGGCTGATCGGGGTGAACAACAGGGACCTGAAGACCCTCGAGGTCGACTTGAGCCATTTCCAAGATTTGGCTGAGACGGTCGGCGACCAGGCGGTCAAGGTCGCCGAGTCCGGGATCCTCAGCGTGGTCGATGCGGTCAGGATGCGGTCGGCCGGAGCCGACGCCGTGCTGGTGGGGGAGCTCCTCGTGCGGCACGGCGATCCCCGGGCAGCGGTGGCCGCGCTGCGGGCAGTGGAATGACTCTCGGCTGAGAGTATGAGTGAATGTCCGTGTGAGTACTTCGTTGCCTGATGCCGCCGGTCATTACGACATCTTCGGTGGTCGCTACGTCCCAGAGGCGTTGGTGGCTGCCCTGAACCAGCTCGAGGCTGAGTTCGACAAGGCGATGACGGACAAGTCCTTCTGGCACGAGCTCGACGACCTGCGCCGCAACTATGCCGGCCGACCGACGCCCCTCACCGACGCGAAGCGGTTCAGCCGGCACTGCGGCAATGCCCGCGTCCTGCTGAAGCGCGAGGACCTCAACCACACCGGATCGCACAAGATCAACAACGTGCTCGGCCAGGCACTGCTCACGCGGCGCATGGGCAAGACGCGGGTGATCGCCGAGACCGGTGCCGGGCAGCACGGTGTCGCAACCGCAACAGCAGCAGCCCTCCTCGGCATGGAGTGCCGGGTCTACATGGGCCGCGTCGACACCGACCGGCAGGCGCTGAACGTCGCTCGCATGCAGCTCCTTGGTGCCGAGGTGATCGCCGTCGAGTCCGGAAGCCAGACGCTGAAGGACGCCATGAACGAGGCCATGCGCGACTGGGTGGCGAGCGTCGACAACACCCACTACCTGATCGGCACGGTGGCCGGCCCGCACCCGTTCCCGAAGATGGTCAAGGAATTCCAGCGTGTGATCAGCACCGAGATCCGTCAGCAGATGCTGGGCCGCTTCGGGCGGCTGCCCGACGCTGTCGCCGCCTGTGTGGGCGGCGGCTCCAACGCGATGGGCACCTTCGCCGACTTCATCGACATCCCGGCCGTCGAGCTTTACGGCTTCGAGGCCGGAGGGGACGGTGTGGAGACCGGGCGCCATGCTGCCGCCATCCACGGCGGCTCCGTCGGCGTGCTCCATGGCATGCGCACCTACATCCTCCAGGACGCCGACGGCCAGACGCTCGAGTCGCACTCGATCTCCGCCGGCCTCGACTACCCCGGTGTCGGGCCGGAGCACTCGTGGCTCGCGGCCACCGGCCGAGCCCACTACGAGTCGATCACCGACACCGAGGCCATGGCCGCTTTCGACCTGCTGACGAAGACCGAGGGCATCATGCCGGCGATCGAGTCGGCGCACGCGCTCGCCGGGGTGATGCGGCTGGGCCAGCGCCTCGCCGTCGAGCAGCCAGAGGCAGAGCCGGTGATCGTCGTCTGCCTCTCCGGCAGGGGCGACAAGGACGTGGCAACGGCCATCGAGTACTTCGGGCTCACCGGTAAGCCGGACTCCGCGACCGGGGGGATCGCATGAGCGAGCAGCAGCACGTCACCGGCACGAAAGGGGACAGTCCCCTTTCGTGTCACTCCTCGTCCGTTGCCTTCACTGCGGCGAAGGCCGAGGGCAGGGGAGCGCTGGTGGGCTACCTGCCCGTCGGCTACCCCAGTGTGCCCGGCTCCCTTGCAGCGCTGAAGGCGCTGTGCGGCGAGGGCGGCGACGGGCCCGGTGTCGACCTGGTCGAGATCGGGTTGCCGTACTCCGACCCGATGATGGACGGCCCGGTCATCCAGCAGGCCGGGACAAGGGCGCTGGAGCGCGGGGTGCGTACGCGCGATGTGTTCGCAGCCGTCGAGGCCGTGCGCTCCACCGGGACGCCCGCGGTGGTGATGACCTACTGGAACCTCGTCGACCGCTACGGCGTCGACGCCTTCGCCCGTGACCTGGCCAACGCCGGCGGCTCCGGCCTGATCACCCCCGACCTGATCCCCGACGAGGCCGAAGCCTGGCTCGCAGCCTCCGACGCCCTCGGCCTCGACCGCGTGTTCCTCGTCTCGCCGTCCTCCAGCGACGAGCGGATCATCTCGACGGCGGCCGCGTGCCGCGGCTGGATGTACGCCACGGCTGTCATGGGCGTCACGGGGACGCGGACGGCGAGCTCCAGCGCTGCGCCCGGACTGGTCGGGCGTGTCCGCTCACTCGCGCCGGAGACGCTTGTCGCTGTCGGACTGGGTGTCTCCACGGGCGACCAGGCCGCAGAGGTCACGAGCTTCGCCGATGGCGTCATCGTCGGTTCCGCGTTCGTCAAGACCCTGCTGGCCGCTGAGGCCGCGGGCAGCCCGGACGACCTGTCGGGCCTGCGGGCAGTGCTGGCCGACCTGGCCGAAGGCGTCCGGCGCTTGTAGGGCACGGCATCATGGGCTGGTGCGATCGGTGAGGCTGGTGCTGGCGGGGTTGCTGTTGCTCGTCCTGCTCGCCGGATGCGCGCCGGCGGCGGCCGTCACCGTCCCCAGTGCATCGCCGGGCTACCTCGGTGCGGAGTTGACCAGTCCGTACCGGTTGCCCGACGTGTCCCTCAACGACCAGACGGGGAAGGCCTTCAACCTCCGGACGGGCAGCACGGCACCGGTCCTGATCTTCTTCTTCGGCTACACCAACTGTCCCGACATCTGCCTGAGCACGCTGACCGACCTGGCTACGGCGACCGGTCGGCTCCCCGAGGATGTCCGCAGCCGCGTGCAGGTCGTCTTCGTCACGGTCGACCCGCAGCGGGACAGCCCAGCCGTGATGGCGAAGTACCTCTCCCGGATCGATCCGGGTTTCGTCGGACTCACCGGCCCCACGGCGACCATCCAGCAGGTGGCTGCTTCGATGGGTGTGGTCATCGAGGGCATCGACGAGCACCACGATGGCGCCTACGACGTGACCCACAGCGCACAGGTCGTGGGTTTCGACGCTGCTCGCCGCGGTGTCGTCGTCTGGACGCAGGGGACATCCATCGGCACCTACCGCGCCGACTTCGAGCGGCTGGTTCGACAACAGGGTTGACGGCGGGACAAGGATGGGCGCGTGACCCTGTTCATCCCGAGCCCGACGATCAGCAGCTTCCAGATCGGGCCCCTGACCGTCCACATCTACGCGCTGTGCCTGATCACCGGGATCATTGCTGCCTGGGTCATCGGCCTGCGTCGCTGGCGGGCCCGCGGCGGTCGCACGGAGAGCTTCGAGACGGTGCTGATCTGGACGATCCCGCTGGGTGTCCTGGGTGCGCGGTTCTACCACGTGATGACCCACCTGGGCGACTACTTCGCACCGGGCATCAACCCCTGGAGCGCGCTGTTCATCTGGGAGGGCGGCATCGCCATCTACGGCGCTGTCGGCTTCGGTGCCCTTGCCTGCTGGTGGCGGTGTCGCGTGCAGAGGATCTCGTTCACGGCCCTCGCCGACTCCCTCGCCCCAGGCATCGCTGTCGGCCAGGCGCTCGGCCGGTTCGGGAACTGGTTCAACCAGGAGCTCTACGGCCAGCCGACCACCCTGCCCTGGGGCCTCGAGATCGACCCTGCGCACCGGGCGCCGGGCTTCGAGCAGTACGCGACCTTCCACCCCACGTTCCTCTACGAGTCGGTCTGGAACATCCTTGTCGCCCTCGTGACGATCTGGGCCGACCGGAAGTTCCGGCTGGGACGGGGCAAGGTCTTCGCCCTGTACATCGCGCTCTACGGCTTCGGCCGGATCTTCACCGAGCACATCCGGCTGGACTACTCCTACTCCGTGTTCGGTCCCATCCGGTTCAACGAGGCGGTCGCGATGCTGATCTGCCTCGTCGGCGTGGTGGCACTGGTCGTGCTCACGAAGTTTCGCCCGGGCCGCGAGGACGTGGTGGAGTTCGGGCCGGAAGGGACAGCAGCAGCGGCTCCTGACGACGAGGCGGCAGCGAGCGACGACGCCATTGCTGTGACCGCCGACGCACCCCCGGACGTGACCGCCGACGACCCGGGCCCGACAAGCGCAGGCGACGACTGACCCCGTCCATTATCTGGACTCCGTGACCAGCCTCTGGAACGCTCCACGCTCACCGATGCGTCCAGCGATGATGTGGGACGCGCGGTGGCCGGGGCGGAGTCAGGTAGGCTCACGCTCCAAGCGTGCAGCGTCGGCGTGCAGCCCGACTGGCTTGCACCCGCCCATGCCGCGTTCGCGTAGATGGGAGTGATCAGATGGCGTTGTTCACGATGCCCGGCCGACCCGCTGAGGGCCTGTACGACCCTGCCTTCGAGCATGACGCCTGTGGCGTCGCCTTCGTCGCGCAACTGAGCGGCGTCGCCGATCACGACATCATCGCCAAGGGCCTGACCGCTCTGGAGAACCTGGACCACCGTGGCGCCACCGGCGCGGATGCCGCGGCCGGCGACGGCGCGGGCATGCTGCTGCAGGTTCCCGACCGGTTCCTGCGCGAGGTCGTCGACTTCGACCTCCCCGACCCCGGCCACTACGCCATGGGCATGGCGTTCCTCTCCACGGACCCGGCACGCCGGGCCTCCGCCAAGCGCACCATCGAGTTCCTCGCCACGGAGGAGGGACTCGTCGTCCACGGCTGGCGTCCGGTGCCGACCGACGACTCCACGCTGAGCCCGGTGTCTGTGAAGAACATGCCGTGCTTCGAGCAGTTCTTCGTCTCGACCGTTGACCTGGCCACCGGCCTCGACCTCGACCGCGCCGTCTACCCGCTGCGACAGCGCGCCCGCACCGAGGCAGGGGTGTACTTCGCCTCCCTCTCCGGCCGCACCACGGTCTACAAGGGCATGCTCACCACCCAGCAGCTGGCGGAGGTCTTCCCCGACCTGCTCGACGAGCGCGTGGAATCGGCGCTCTCGCTGGTGCACTCGCGCTTCTCGACCAACACGTTCCCTGCCTGGGAACTGGCCCACCCGTACCGCCTGCTGGCCCACAACGGCGAGATCAACACCGTCAAGGGCAACCGCAACTGGATGCGGGCGCGCGAGGCGCTGCTGGCCACCGACACCATCCCGGGCGAGCTGTCCCGCGTGTTCCCGATCTGCACGCCAGGGGGTTCGGACTCCGCGTCCTTCGACGAGGTGCTCGAACTCCTGCACCTTGGTGGACGCACTCTCCCGCACGCCGTCCTGATGATGATCCCGGAGGCGTGGGAGAACAACCCGGAGCTCGACGAGGCCCGCAGGGCGTTCTACTCCTTCCACTCCTCGATGATGGAGCCCTGGGACGGGCCGGCCTCGGTCACGTTCACCGACGGCAGCCTGATCGGCGCGGTCCTCGACCGCAACGGACTGCGTCCGGGCCGGTACTGGGTCACCGATGACGGCCTGGTCGTCTTCGCTTCCGAGGCGGGCGTGCTCGACATCGACCCGGCCAAGGTGATCGAGAAGGGCCGCATGAAGCCGGGCCGCATGCTGCTGGTCGACCTCAACGAGCACCGCCTGATCAACGACGACGAGATCAAGGCCCAGCTCGCAGCGGAACACCCCTACGCGGAGTGGCTCGACGAGGGTCGCGTCGACCTCAACGACCTGCCGGAGCAGCAGCACGTCGTGCACAGCCACGCCTCCGTCACCCGGCGCCAGCAGGTCTTCGGCTACAGCCATGAAGAGCTGCGGATGATCCTCTCGCCGATGGCCAACACCGGCGCGGAACCGATCGGCTCGATGGGTTCCGACACCCCGGTCGCCGTCCTCTCCGACAAGCCGCGGCTCCTGTTCGACTACTTCGCGCAGCTGTTCGCGCAGGTCACCAACCCGCCGCTCGACTCGATCCGCGAGGAACTCGTCACCTCGCTGGCCGCAACCTTCGGCCCCGAGGGCAACCTGCTGCTCCCCGGCCCGGACTCCTGTCGCCAGATCGTGATCGGCTACCCGATCCTCGACTCCGATCAGCTGGCGAAGCTCGTGCGGATCAACCGGGACGGGTCGATGCCCGACTTCGACACCCATGTCGTCCGCGGCCTGTATGACGTCGAGGGTGGCGGTGCCGCACTGAAGGCACGGCTCGACGAGCTCTGCGTCCAGGTCAGCGAGGCCATTGCGCGCGGCTGCCGGACGCTGATCCTCTCCGACCGGCACTCCAACGCCGAGTTCGCACCGATTCCCTCGCTCCTGCTCACCGCTGCGATCCACCACCACCTCGTGCGCGAGAAGACCCGCACCCAGGTCGGCCTGATCGTCGAGGCCGGCGACGTCCGCGAGGTGCACCACGTCGCGCTGCTGATCGGCTACGGCGCAGCAGCGGTCAACCCCTACCTCGCCTTCGAGTCCGCCGAGGACCTGGCGCGCCGCGAGTGGCTCGTCAACGTCGAGCCGGAGAAGGCCGTCTACAACGTCCGCAAGGCACTCGGCAAGGGCGTGCTGAAGGTGATGTCCAAGATGGGCGTCTCCACCATCGCCTCCTACACCGGAGCGCAGATCTTCGAGGCGCTCGGCCTTTCGAGCGATCTCGTCGAGGAGTACTTCGTCGGCACGACCAGCCGTATCGAGGGCATCGGGCTGGAAGAGATCGCAGCCGAGGTCGCCAAGCGGCACGCCCGCGCCTACCCGCACGACGGCATCCCGCTCCCGCACCGCACCCTTTCCGGTGGCGGCGAGTACAAGTGGCGCCGCGAGGGCCCGCCGCACCTGTTCGACCCCGAGACCGTGTTCCGCCTGCAGCACTCCACGCGGCAGAAGCGCTACGACGTCTTCAAGACCTACACCGCAAGGGTGGACGACCAGTCCGAGCGCCTGATGACGTTGCGCGGCCTGCTGGAGTTCGACACCGAGCGCCAGCCGATCCCGATCGACGAGGTCGAGTCGGTCAGCTCGATCGTGAAGCGGTTCTCCACGGGCGCGATGAGCTACGGCTCCATCAGCCAGGAGGCCCACGAGACGCTGGCGATCGCCATGAACCGGCTGGGCGGCAAGTCCAACACCGGTGAGGGCGGCGAGGATGCCGACCGTCTCTACGACGCAGAGCGCCGTAGCGCGATCAAGCAGGTCGCTTCCGGCCGTTTCGGCGTGACCAGCGACTACCTGAGCAACGCCGACGACATCCAGATCAAGATGGCCCAGGGTGCCAAGCCCGGTGAGGGCGGCCAGCTGCCTGGCCAGAAGGTCTACCCCTGGGTGGCGAAGACCCGGCACTCGACGCCGGGCGTCGGTCTGATCTCGCCTCCGCCGCACCACGACATCTACTCGATCGAGGACCTCAAGCAGCTCATCCACGACCTCAAGTGCGCCAACCCGAGCGCCCGGGTGCACGTGAAGCTGGTCGCGGAGGTCGGTGTCGGGACGGTCGCGGCCGGCGTCTCCAAGGCGAAGGCGGACGTCGTCCTGATCTCCGGCCACGACGGCGGGACCGGCGCTGCTCCGCTGACCTCGCTGAAGCACGCCGGCGGTCCGTGGGAGCTCGGCCTCGCCGAGACGCAGCAGACCCTGCTGCTGAACGGACTGCGCGACCGGATCGTCGTGCAGGCGGACGGCCAGCTCAAGACCGGGAGGGACGTCGTCATCGCAGCCCTCCTCGGAGCGGAGGAGTTCGGCTTCGCCACGGCGCCGCTGGTGGTCTCCGGCTGCGTCATGATGCGGGTCTGCCACCTGGACACCTGCCCGGTGGGCGTAGCCACCCAGAACCCGGAGCTCCGGGCGAAGTACGACGGCCAGGCCGAGTTCGTGGTGAACTTCTTCGAGTTCGTCGCTCAGGAGGTGCGCGAGTACCTGGCATTGCTGGGCTTCCGCACCCTCGAGGAGGCGGTCGGACGCGTCGAGGTGCTGCGCACCCGCAAGGCCATCGAGCACTGGAAGGCACAGGGCCTCGACCTCAGCCCGATCCTGCACAAGGTCGAGTTGCCGGAGGGCGCGCCGCTGCACGCCGTCACGACGCAGGACCACGGCCTGGAGGACAAGCTCGACACTCAGCTGCTGCGGATCGCCGAGCCGGCGCTGGCCCGGGGCGAGCTGGTGCGCGCCGACCTCACCGTCCGCAACGTCGACCGCACGGTCGGCACGATCCTCGGCCACCATGTCACGAAGGCGACGCGGGGCAAGGGATTGCCGGAGAACACGATCGACCTGACGATGCGCGGCACGGCCGGGCAGAGCTTCGGGGCCTTCCTCCCGCGCGGCATCACGCTGCGCCTGATCGGCGACAGCAACGACTACTTCGGCAAGGGCCTCTCGGGCGGCCGGCTGATCGTGCGGCCGCACCACCGGGCACCGTTCGTCGCTGAGGAGCAGATCATCGCCGGCAACGTGATCGCCTACGGCGCCACCAGCGGCGAGCTGTTCATCCGTGGTCAGGTCGGCGAGCGGTTCTGCGTCCGGAACTCCGGTGCGACAGCCGTCGTCGAGGGCGTCGGTGACCACGCCTGCGAGTACATGACCGGCGGCGAGGCCCTGATCATCGGCCCGACCGGACGGAACATCGCTGCCGGCATGTCCGGTGGCGTTGCCTGGGTGCTCGACATGGATGCAGCAAAGCTCAATCCCGAACTGGTCGACGCGCTGGCCCTGACCCCGGAGGAACTCGTCCGGGTGCAGGAACTGCTGGCACGGCACCTGGAGGAAACGGGTTCGGCGGTGGCCGAGCAGCTTCTCGCACTGCCCGATGAGGAACTGCAGTCTCGGTTCACCACGCTCATGCCGCGCGACTACGCAAGGGTCCTGCGGGCCCGTGCGGACGCCGAGCTCGCCGGCCTGGACGAGGAGACGACGACCAAGCTGATGATGGAGGCTTCCCATGGCTGATCCCAGGGGTTTCATGACCACCCCGCGCGAGGTCGCGGCACGCCGTCCGATCGAGGAGCGGGTCAACGACTGGAACGAGGTCTACCCGGGGACCCCCGGGCAGGCCGTGCTGCCGATCATCAGCAAGCAGGCCGGTCGCTGCATGGACTGCGGCATCCCGTTCTGTCACCAGGGCTGCCCGCTGGGCAACCTGATTCCCGAGTGGAACGACATGATCTGGCGGGACGACTGGCGCGGCGCGCTGGAACGCCTGCATGCGACGAACAACTTCCCGGAGTTCACCGGACGCCTCTGCCCGGCTCCGTGCGAGACCGCCTGCGTCGTCGGCATCAACCGTGACCCGGTGACCATCAAGAACGTCGAGGTCGCGATCATCGACCGCGGCTGGGACGACCGCCGGGTGACGGCGGAGACCCCGGCGTGGCACACCGGCAAGACCGTTGCCGTCGTCGGCTCCGGGCCGGCGGGACTCGCGGCAGCCCAGCAGCTGACGCGCGCCGGCCACACAGTCGTCGTCTATGAGCGGGCCGACGCGATCGGTGGCCTGCTGCGTTACGGGATCCCCGAGTTCAAGATGGAGAAGAAGGTCCTCGACCGTCGCCTGAAGCAGATGCGGCTCGAGGGCACGGTCTTCAAGGCCGGGGTCGACATCGGCGTGGACATCACGGCGGAGCAGCTGCTGGAACGCTTCGACGCCGTCGTGCTGGCCATCGGTTCGACCGTTGCGCGCGACCTCCCGATCCCCGGACGCGAACTCGCCGGCATCCACCAGGCAATGGAGTTCCTGCCCCAGGCGAACCGGACGGCGCTCGGCCAGGAGGTCGAGGAGCAGATCCTCGCCACCGGCAAGGACGTCGTGATCATCGGCGGCGGCGACACCGGGGCCGACTGCCTCGGCACCTCGATCCGCCAGGGTGCGCGGTCGATCACGCAGCTGGAGATCCTGCCGACGCCTCCCGAGGTGCGGCCGGCCAACCAGCCCTGGCCGACCTACCCGATGACCTATCGGGTGTCCTCCGCGCACGAGGAGGGCGGTGACCGGCTCTACTCGGTCTCCACCACCGAGTTCGAGGGCGACGAGTCGGGTCGGGTCACCGGCCTGAACCTCACGGAGGTCGCCATGGTCGACGGCCGGTTCGAGAACGTTCCCGGCTCCGACCGGAGCATCTCCGCACAGCTGGTGCTCCTCGCGATGGGTTTCACCGGCCCGCAGCGCGAGGGCCTGGTCGAGCAACTCGACCTCGACCTCGACCCGCGGGGCAACATCGCCCGCGACGGCCACTACGCCACCAGCGCCGACCGGGTCTTCGTCTGCGGCGACGCCGGACGGGGACAGTCCCTGATCGTCTGGGCGATCGCCGAGGGCCGGTCCTGCGCCAACGGTGTCGACGCGTTCCTGCAGGGTTCCTCCCGCCTTCCTGCGCCGATCAAGCCGACCGACCGCCAGCTGCTGGTTTGATTCCTGCTGGTTCCTTAGGCTGAGGCATGGCCAACTCCGTCTCGCAGGGCCGCTCGCAGGGCCGGTTGAAGAAACTGAAGCAACTGGCTGCCGTCTCGGTCCGGCTGCCGCTGCCCGCTGGTCCTACGCCGATCAAGGCGCCGCTGGACATCGCCTCGAAGTTCACCAAGGCGTGGAACGCCGGTGACGCGAAGGCGATCTCCGAGCTGTTCGCTGAGGACGCCGACTTCGTGAACGTCGTCGGGTTGTGGTGGACGAGTCGTCGTTCCATCCGTCGGGCCCTCAAGCGTGGCTTCGCGGAATGGTTCGCCGGCTCGACGTTCACAGTGGAGAAGCTCAGCCTGCGCCTTCTCGGAAGCGACGCAGCTGTGGTCATCGCCCGCTGGCGCATCGAGGGCCAGCGCGACACGGAGGGCGAACTGTCAGAAGCGCGTCGCGGCCTGGCGACCGTCGCGATGCAGCAGCTCGACGACGGCACCTGGATGTGCGTGAGCTGCCACTTCACCGACATCGCACCTGCCGCCGACACCAACCTGATGGTCGCCGGCGTGGTCACACCCACCAGCTACATCTCGCCCACGTCCCCGCGATAGACGGAGCGCGGCGGAAAGAGCGGCCGGTTCTCATTTCCCGCCACCGACGATGCTCGAGCGTCGACGGCGGATAACGGGAACCGTCCCCGTTTCCCGCCGAGAGAACGCTAGAGAGCGATGCCCTGATGCAGTCGGTGCAGGGTGCTCTTGCCGAAGAGCGACTCGACGAGGTCGACAGCCAGCTCCGCCGTGGCATTGCGGACGTCGAGGGCCGGGTTGAGCTCCACGAGGTCGACAGAGGCGAGCCGCCCGGTGTCGGCGATCATCTCCATGCACAGGTGGGCCTCACGGTAGGTGGGTCCACCGCGCACCGGGGTGCCGACGCCGGGGGCGATCTCGGGGTCCACGAAGTCGAGGTCGAGGCTGAGGTGGAGGTGGGTGTCATCGTCCACACCCGCCAGCGCGCGCACCATCGTGCGGCGCATCCCGATCTCGTCGACGAAGCGCATGTCGAAGACCTCGACACCCTCTGCGAAGAGGAAGGCCTTCTCCCCGGAGTCCACGCTCCGCAGGCCGACCTGGCGGATCTCCTCGGTCCCGATCGCTGGCGCAGTGCCCGACAGGTGCGTGAGTTCGGTCGGCCCGAAGCCGGCGAGGCAGGCAACCGGCATCCCGTGGATGTTGCCGGAAGGGGTGAGTTCCGCGGTGTTGAAGTCGGCGTGCGCGTCCACCCAGATGATGCGCAGCTTCTTGCCGGTTGCCCGGCAGTGGGCTGCGACGGCGCTGATCGACCCGATGGCGAGGCTGTGGTCACCGCCGAGCAGGATCGGCAGCCGTCCGGCGGCCAGCTCTGCAGCCGTGGCGTCGTAGACCGAACGGTTCCATTCGCTGACCTGCGGCAGGTGCCGGTAACCGTCGACGGGCGGGGACTCGGGGTTCTCGGGGCCGGCGAGGTCGCCGGTGTCGTGCACGTCGCAACCGAACTCGCGCAAGGCGGCAACGATGCCCGCCACCCGCAGCGCCTGCGGTCCCAGCCGGCAGCCGGCGCGCGAAGCGCCGATGTCGGTCGGTGCTCCGATGAGACTTACCTCTTGCACGACGGGTCCCTTCCCCAGCGACGGCAGTTGCCGTAAGGATGCAACCATGACGAGCGGATCAGGGCAAGCCGCAGCGCAGGGCAGGCGGGTGGCGCTGCTGCGGGGCATCAACGTCGGGGGAGCGCGCAAGGTGCCGATGGCCGACCTGCGGGACGTCGCCACCGGCCTTGGCTGGACGGAAGTTGCCACCCACCTGCAGTCGGGCAACCTGCTGTTCACCGCGCAGGGCAGCGACGTCGAGCTGTCGAAGAAGCTCTCCGCCGCGCTGAAGGAACGGTTCTCGATGGACGTCGACGTCGTCGTCCGCACCGGGGAGGAACTCCATCGCCTGGTGACGGGCCATCCCTTCGCTGACGGCAACCCCGCCCACGTGGTGATCGCCTGCTGCGACCGGCCGGTGTCCACGGCGGCGGCGGAGAAACTCGAGAGGCTCGCGACGGAGGGTGAGCGGCTGCAGGTCGTCGGAGCCGACATCTATGCCGACTTCCCCGACGGCCAGGCACGGTCGAAGCTCGCAGCCCAACTGGTGTCCGCGCTGAAGCCGGCCACCGGCACCGCCCGGAACCTGCGCACGATGACGAAGTTGGCAGAACTGCTCACCTGAGCCCCCGACTGCAACCAGTCGGCCCCCTGGGCCGGAACTCCTGACTGCAGGCCGCACCCGGCGGCCGGAGGAAGGAGCTACACAGATGCAGATCCGTCGTATCGCCACAGCGCTCGTCACCGCGTGCGTGGCACTGGCGCTCAGCGCAGCACCCGCATCCGCCCACAGCAAGTCGCGGGACGCGACCGGCACCCGCAGCCTCGCAGCGGTGCTGACAGCTGACGGCAACAAGTTCGACCGCAACTGGAACGACTACGACATCGTCACCGAGGCCGTGCTGGCGGTGCTGGCAGCCAAGCCGTCCAGTGCCGTCGGGGTGCTGGCGGACGGCAAGGTCGCGCTGACGGCCTTCCTGCCCACCGACCGTGCGTTCCGGAACCTCGTCGGCGACCTCACCGGCAAGTGGTACCGCAGCGAGTCCAAGGTCTTCGGCGCCCTTGTCGCAGCTGTGGGGGTCGACACCGTGGAGGCCGTCCTGCTCTACCACGTCGTGCCGGGCGCAACGGTCACGAGGAAGGACGCGCTCAAGGCTGACGGCGCCGTCCTGCAGACGGCACTGGCTGGTGCCAGCGTCACCGTCGACGTGAAGTGCCGTTGGTTCGTCACGCTCGTCGACAACGACCCCGATGACCGCAACCCGTGGGTGCGGAAGTTCGACATCAACCGGGGCAACCTGCAGATCGCACATGGCATCTCGGAGGTGCTGCGTCCTGCCAACCTGTGAAATCGGTTCGCCCGGGGGCCGTCGCGAAATGCGATGGCCCCCGGGGGGTCGTCTGCAGCGATCGCTCCGGCTAGTCTCCGAGCATGGAGCCCGACGAGGAAGCCGAGGCGAGGCGCGTGCTCGCTGAGAGCCTCCACACCGGCTCGCCGGAGGCCCTTGCAGAGGCCTACCGTCGCTGGTCGCGGTTGATCTACACCATCGCCGTGCGGGCGCTGGAGAGCGCAGCGGACGCCGAGGATGTCACCCAGCAGGTCTTCATGGCCGCCTGGACGGGACGACACACCCTGCGCCCGTCGGCAGACGCCCTCCCGGGCTGGCTGGTGGGGATCGCCCGCCATCGCATCGCGGACGCCATCGCCCAGCGCTACCGCGGGCGACGGACGCTCGCCGCCGTTGCCGACCAGCCCGATCCCGCCGTCGCGGAAGCGGCGGACCGCCTCATGCTGGCCCACGAGGTCGCAGCCCTGCCCGAACCCCGGCGTACGGTGCTGACGCTGGCCTACCTGCACGACTGCACCCATGACGAGATCGCGCGGCGCCTCGAGATGCCGGTGGGTACGGTCAAGAGCCACATCGCGAGAGGATTGCTGCAGCTTCGCCGGCGTCTGGAGGGAGGGGAATGAGCACCCATCCTGATCCCGAACGCCTTGCCGCGGTCGCCACGGGTACTGCACCGGACCCGGAATTGGCCGCGCACCTGGCCTCGTGCGCCGAATGCACGACGGAACTCGACGGCCTGCGCGAGCTCACGGGCCGCCTCGCCGGCCTCGCACCCGTCGAGTGGCTCGAGCCGCCGGCAACGGTGGGCGCGGCCGTACTGGCGGCCGCACGCGGTGAGACGCCCCGTCCCCGCTCCCGAAGGTGGCTGCTGGTCGCGGCCGCTGCTGCGGTCGGAGTTGTCGTCGGCGTACTCGGCGGGCGGGTGCTGTGGCCGGCAGCCGTCCAGCCCGCGGCGGAAGTGGTGCTGGCATCGACACGGCTCGACACGCTGGACACCGGCATCCAGGAGGGCACCGCCACCCTCGTGCAGACGACCGGTGGAGCCATCGAACTCAGGGTTGTCACCACCCCGGTCTCTGCCGGCGCCGGCTACATCGAGGTATGGCTGATCAATACCGACGGCAAACGGATGGTCTCGGTGGGTGTGCTCTCGAACGGGACGTCCGGGGTGTTCCCCGTGGCCAGGGGGCTGATCGACGCCGGCTACCTGATCGTTGACATCTCCCGGGAGAAGCTGGACGACAAGCCCCAGCATTCGGGCGACAGCGTGGTGCGCGGGAAGTTGTCCCTCTAGCGAGTTAGGGTGGTTGCTCGCTGACTTCCCCCAGCGCTTTCCCATCCACAGCCATCCTTGCCCGGAGGTCGTAGGTCAGCGTGTCGTCGGATTTCGTGCATCTGCATTGCCACTCGGAGTATTCGATGCTGGACGGAGCGGCGCGCCTCAAGGAACTCGTCGGCCGCAGCGAGCAGCTGGGGATGAACGCGCTCGCCGTCACCGACCACGGGAACCTGTTCGGGGCCTACGAGTTCTACAAGGCCGCCAAGGGCTCGGCGGTGAAGCCGATCATCGGGCTCGAGGCCTACCTCACCCCGAAGACCCATCGCAGTGAACGCAAGCGGGTGCAGTTCGGTGACGGCACCGGTGACGATGTCGCCTCCAAGGGCGCGTACACCCACTTCACGATCTGGGCAGAGAACAACGCCGGGATGCACAACCTTTTCCGGCTCAGCTCCCGCTCGAGCCTTGAGGGGTTCTTCTACAAGCCGCGCGCCGACCGGGAACTGCTCGAGCAGTACGCGAAGGGCTGCATCGCCACCACCGGCTGCCCTTCGGGGGAGGTGCAGACCTACCTGCGGCTCGGCCAGTACGCCAATGCGCTGGCATCCGCTGCGGAGTTCCGCGACATCTTCGGTGAGGGCAACTACTTCCTCGAGTTGATGGACCACGGTCTCGACATCGAGACCCGGGTCCGCTCGGACCTCCTCCGCATCGCCAAGGACCTGAGGTTGCCGCTGGTGGCGACCAACGACCTCCACTACGTCAATGCCGCCGACGCCGAGGCCCACGACGTCCTGCTGTGCGTCTCTTCCGGCTCGAACAAGGACACACCCAACCGGTTCCAGTTCAACGGGGACGGCTACTACCTGAAGTCCGCCGAGGAGATGCGGGCCCTCTTCAGCGAGCTGCCTGAGGCATGCGACAACACGCTGGCGATCGCCGAGCGCTGCAACATCTCCTTCGATGAGGGCACCGGCACGTTCATGCCGAAGTTCGACGTGCCCGCGGGGGAGACCGAGGCGTCCTGGTTCATCAAGGAGGTCGACCGGGGGCTGCAGGTGCGCTACCGCGGCGACGTGCCCGAATACGCCGTCACGCAGGCAGCCTTCGAGGAGCAGGTGATCGTCGACAAGGGCTATGCCGGGTACTTCCTCGTCGTCGCAGACTTCATCAACTGGGCGAAGAACAACGGTATCCGGGTCGGCCCCGGCCGTGGCTCCGGCGCCGGCTCTATGTGTGCCTACGCCATGCGCATCACGGACCTCGACCCGGTGCCGCACGGCCTGATCTTTGAACGGTTCCTCAACCCCGAGCGTCCGTCCATGCCCGACTTCGACATCGACTTCGATGAGCGTCGCCGGGGGGAAGTGATCAAGTACGTCTCCGACAAGTACGGCGACGACCGGGTCTGCCAGATCGTGACGTACGGCACCATCAAGGCGAAGCAGGCGATCAAGGACGCCGGACGGGTGCTGGGCAAGCCGTTCTCGATGGGCGAGGTGCTCACCAAGGCCTTCACCCAGCCGGTGCAGGGCAAGGACGTCTCGCTCGCCGATGTCTTCGATCCCTCGCACTCCCGCTACGGCGAGGGCACCGAGTTCCGGGCGCTCTACGAAGCCGATCCGGAGGTCCGCGAGGTCGTCGACACCGCCCGCGGCATCGAAGGCCTCAAGCGCCAGTGGGGCGTACACGCCGCCGGCGTGATCATGAGCTCCGATCCCCTGATGGACATCATCCCGATCATGAAGCGCGAAGCCGACGGGGCGATCATCACCCAGTTCGACTACCCAGGCTGCGAGGCCCTCGGCCTCGTCAAGATGGACTTCCTCGGCCTGCGCAACCTCACGATCCTCGACGACGCCCTGATCAACGTGAAGCTGAACCGTGGCATCGACATCGACCTCGACGAGCTGAGCAAGGACACCACCGACCGGGCAACGTACGAGCTGCTGGCCACGGGCGACACCCTCGGCATCTTCCAGCTGGACGGTGGCGGCATGCGGGTGCTGCTGAAGACCATGCAGCCGGACAACTTCGAGGACATCTCCGCAGCCCTCGCGCTCTACCGTCCCGGGCCGATGGGTGCGGACAGCCACACCAATTACGCGCTCCGCAAGACCGGACGCCAGCCGGTGGTCCCGATCCACCCGGAGCTGGAAGAGCCGCTCGCCGACATCCTCAACCTCACCTACGGCCTGATCGTCTACCAGGAGCAGGTGCAGCAGATCGCGCAGCGGGTGGCCGGCTACAGCCTCGGCAGGGCAGACGAGCTGCGCCGGGCGATGGGCAAGAAGAAGAAGGAGGTGCTGGAGAAGGAGTTCGTCCCCTTCCAGGCCGGCATGCGCGCCAACGGCTACTCCGACAGCGCCATCCAGACCCTCTGGGACATCCTGATCCCGTTCTCCGCCTACGCCTTCAACAAGGCCCATACCGCCGCGTACGGCCTGATCTCATACTGGACGGCCTACCTCAAGGCCAACTTCCGGGGCGAGTTCATGGCAGCCCTGCTGCAGTCGGTGAAGGACGACAAGGACAAATCGGCGATCTACCTCGCCGAGTGCCGCCGGATGGGCATCAAGGTCCTCCCGCCGGACGTGAATGAATCCGTCGGCATGTTCACGCCGATCGGCGAGGACATCCGCTACGGCCTCGGAGCCATCCGCAACGTCGGCGACAACGTGGTGCGCGGCATCGTCGAGGCCCGTGCCGAGCACGGCAAGGCAGCCGACTTCAACGAGTTCCTCGACAACGTGCCGCTGGTGGTCTGCAACAAGCGGGTGATCGAGTCGCTGATCAAGGCCGGCGCGTTCGACTCGATGGGGCACACCCGGCGGGCGCTGATGGAATGCTTCGAGCGCCGTGTCGACGAGGTCATCGACCTCAAGCGCAACCAGGCCAACGGGCAGGACGACCTGTTCGGCGACTTCGGCTCGGCGGAGAAGCTGGCCGCTGCGCCGGTGCCTGACCTCGCCGAATGGGACAAGCGGGTGCGACTGGGCTTCGAGCGGGAGATGCTCGGCCTCTACGTCAGCGACCACCCGCTGCAGGGGCTGGAGCACATCCTCGCTGCGCAGCGGGACTGCAGCATCGGCCAGTTGCGTTCCGACGACGGGCCTCGGGACACCCATGTCACGATCGCAGGCATGATCACCTCAGTCGTGCGCAAGCAGACGAAGAACGGCGACCTGTGGGCGATTGCGACGGTGGAGGACCTCGAGTCGTCGGTCGAGGTGCTGCTGTTCCCGAAGGTGTACGCCTCCGTTGCCTCCGCCCTCGCGAGCGACACGGTCGTGCGGATCAAGGGACGCGTCCGGACGAAGGACGATGCCGTCGAGCTGACCGGCCAGGAGGTGACCTTCCCCGACGTCTCCGAGGGCCCGTCAGGACCGCTGGTGATCCAGTTGCCTGCCGTCCGCTGCACGCCGGCGGTGATCGAGCAGTTGCGCCAGGTGCTGCGGTCCCACCCGGGGTCGACAGAGGTCCGGGTGAAGCTGCTGTCGACGACCAACGGCAGCAAGGTCTGGAAGCTCGACGAGGGCCTGCGGGTGGCGCCCTCGCGTCCGTTGATGGCCGACCTGAAGGCGTTGCTGGGACCGTCCTGCGTCAACGCGTGATCAGTTAGTCTTGCTGGCTGTGAGCACAACCGTGACTGAAGAGCAGCAGCAGGCCACCGAGCCCGCTGACTCGCCGGTCGCGATGTGGATCGCGATCCTCGCAGGAATGTCGCTGGTGATCGGCGGACTTTCCGCCGTCTTCTGGGCGACCGTCGTCGACCTGCCCACCTATCGCATCCTGCCGGACGGATCGGCGACCATCTCCGAACGGGGCATCACGGAGATCGTGGCGTCTGACGTCTGGTTCGTGATCACGGGCGCCCTCGTCGGTGCCGGTCTCGGCCTGGTGACCTGGAAGTGGTTCCGGACGCTCGGCTGGCCCACAGCCCTCCTCGCCGCGGGCTCGGGCCTGATGGCCGGGATCGTCTGCTGGCAGGTCGGCGAACTCCTCGGCCCCGGCAGCTTCGCCGAACGGCTCACCGGCGCACTTCCCGGCACCCTCGTCCCGATCCCGCTCGAGCTCCGGTCGCTGTCCGCACTCGCCGTCTGGGGCTTCGCCGCGGTCACCCCTGTGCTGCTCGCCTCGTCCCTCGGTCCTGACGACGAGGACCACGCGACGCGCTGGCGCCGGCATCCGGTGGAGCCGGAGGTTGAGGAATCCGGCACGATCGACGACCGTGGCGTCCTGACCACGCCGGACGAACCCAGCTGATAGTGGCAGCCCAGGTCGAGCACGAGCGGAAATTCGCGCTCGGTGACGACCAGCAGGTCCCCGACCTCTCCGAGGTTGCCGACGTGGGCCCTGCCGCGGAATTCGACCTGGTCGCCACCTATTACGACAGCCCCGACTTCCGGCTGGCCGCAGCGCGGCAGGTGATTCGCCGTCGCACAGGCGGCAACGACGACGGCTGGCACCTCAAGCAGCCCGGGGAAGGGCCCGACCAGCGGACGGAGCTGCATGCGCCCATCACGCACAGCCGCCCGCCGCAGGAATTCCGCGACCTGGTGGTGGGGACCCTCGACGGCGCCCCGCTGGTGCCGGTCGCCGAACTGCGTACGCACCGCTCCGAACGGCAACTGGTGGGCGCCGACGGCACCGTCCTCGCCGTGCTCTGCACCGACCAGGTCGATGCGCGGGCAGGCAACCACAACCAGCGATGGCGAGAAGCCGAGGTTGAGCTCGTCCATGGTGATGCCGAGTTCCTCGAACGCGTGACCAGCGTGCTGCTGGCCGCAGGAGTGCCGGTGTCGGATTCGACGTCGAAGGCTGGGCACGCGCTGGCGCCGGCGATTGCGGATGCCGCGGTCGCCGACCGTAGTGCAGGCGGGGCGGTGCTTGCCTACGTCGGCGCCCAGATCGGAGTCCTGCAGGCGCACGAGGAGGGAGTTCGGCGTGACGGTCCCGATGCCGTGCATCGCAGCCGTGTCGCCACCCGGCGCGTGCGCAGCGCCCTGCGGACCTTCGGCGGCGTGTTCGAGCCCGGAGTCGTGCAGCACGTCAGGGACGAACTGCGCTGGCATGCGGAACTGCTCGGAGGCGCGCGGGACACTGAGGTGCTGCAGGAGCGGCTCGCGACAGCACTGGAAGAACTCGCCGAGCCCGCCGGCGATGCCGTGGTTCGTCGGGTGACGTCGTCACTCGCCGAGGCTCACGCGATCGCCCACGGGCGTCTGGTTCAGAGCATGTCCTCCGAACGCTACGAAGGGCTGCAGGTCGAACTGGAGCAGTTGCTGGTTGCCCCCGGCCTGGTCTGGGTCGCTGCCGAGGAGGCGTCCACCGTCCTGCCCCCGATGCTCGGGGTTGCTGTAGGTCGGGTGCGGAAGCTCTCCCGGCGGGCTGCAGCCCGGCCGGGTGACCTGACGCGGTGGCACGAGGTGCGCAAGGCCGCGAAGGCGGTCCGCTACGGGGCGGAGGCCCTGATCGGAGCCCTTGGCGGGACCGCGGAGAACTGGCGGGCGCGCTGGGAGCAGGTCACGGAATGCTTCGGCGCCGTCCAGGACTGCGTCGTCGCTGCCCAGGTGATCGAGGACCTGGCGTCCCGGACCGCTGTCGAGGGACTGCCGCGGGCCCCGTTCGATGCGCTGCTGGCGCACCAGGACGCTGCGCTCCGTGAGGCACTCGCGCGCGGACGCGAGGCACTCGCGACCGCGCTGGAGAAGGAGGGTGGCCCGGAGGCCTTCGGCGTCTGAGGTCAGCGGGCGATGTCGGCGAAGGCGGCAGAGATCACGTCGGCGAGGTCGTTGGGGGCGAGCTCCACCTGGAGTCCGCGCTTGCCGGCGGAGACGAGGATCGTGTCCCACAGCTGCGCCGTCTCGTCGATCAGCGTCGGCAGGGCCACCTTCTGCGCCACGGGGGAGACCCCGCCCAGCACATAGCCGGTGCTGCGGGACACCTGGTCGGAGTCTGCCAAGGAGGCCTTCTTGGCCCCGAGGGCTGCGGCGAACCGCTTGAGGTCGAGCTGGGTCCCCACCGGCAGCACCGCGACTGCCAGCTCGGGACGGGCGGCCCCGATGTCGATGACCAGGGTCTTGAAGATCCGCAGCGGGTCGACGCCGAGCGCCTGCGCGGCCTCGTCCCCGTAGGCTGTGCTGCCGGGGTCGTGATCGTAGGGATGCAGGACGAACTTCACCCCGGCGTTGACGAGGGCCTCCGTCGCGGGGGTGCCGCCGGCCATCAGCGGAACAGTCCGATCCCGGCCACGATGAGCGGGGCCATCACCAAGGCCGGCAGCAGGTCACCGACCGGGATCTGCTTGATCCCTGCCAGCCGGAAGCCCAGACCGAGCAGGATCACGCCACCGGCGGCGCCGAGCGCATCGATCTGTGCGGTGGGCAGGAAGTTGCCGAGCGCGAAGCCGAGCAGCGTCAACAGGCCTTGGTACAGGGCCAGCGGGATCACCGAAGCCATCACCCCGATACCGAGGGACGACGCGAAGGCGATCGCTGCGAACCCGTCCATCACCGACTTCACGAGCAGCTGTTCCGAGCCGTGGCCCAGGCCGTCCGACAGCGAGCCGAGGATGGAGAGCGGGCCGACGCAGAAGACGAGGGTCGAGGTGACCGCGCCCTCGACGAAGGTGCTGCCCTCGCTGCGCTTGGCGAACCGGTCGTGCAGGAGTTCCGCCCCGCGGTCGAGCCGGTTCTCGATCTGCAGCAGCGAGCCCGCGATGCCGCCGATCAGCAGGGCACCGAGCACCACGAGGAGCCGCACCTGGCCGACGGCTGCCGTGAGCGCGTCGGAAAGGCCGGACGCCACGGAGGACGCCCCGATCACCAGCGTGAAGAGCCCGAGCACCTGGGTGACGAGCACACGGGTGCGCTCAGGCAGCCGGTGGCCGACGAGCACGCCGATGGTGCTGCCGAGGACCACCGCCACGACGTTGACGACGGTGCCGAGCCCTATGAACATGCCGCCTAGTCAACCAGTCCGGGAGGGGCCGGCGGTGTCTGCCCACGCAGCATACGGAAGGTCACACGCTCCGGCGCCAGTAGAATCCGGGCTGTGCTGAGAACCATCGACCTGCGCGGTAGGACCATGGCCGACTACCGCGGCGTCCTGCCCCGCGCCGAGTTCGACGTTGCGGCGGCCGTTGAGCAGGTACGCCCGATCGTCGAGGCGGTCGCCGAGCGGGGCGAGGCAGCTCTTGCCGAGTTCTCGGAGCGCTACGACCATGTGGTGCCGGAGAGCTTTCGCGTCCCTGCAGCAGCGCTCGCTGCAGCCGAGGCGGGGCTGCCACCGCACGTGCGGGCCGCCTTCGTCGAGGCGATCAACCGGCGGCGGACGGTGGCGACAGCTGAGGCGGCGATCGTGCCCGTCCGCGTCGAGCTCGGTCCGGGAGCCATCGTCGAGCAGCGCATCGTGCCGGTCGGCCGGGTCGGACTGTACGTACCCGGAGGGTTGGCGCCGCTGGCCTCCAGCGTCCTGATGAACGTCGTGCCGGCCCAGGTCGCCGGCGTCGGGTCGATCGCCGTCGCGAGCCCGCCGCAGGCAGCCTTCGGCGGGCTGCCGCACCCGAACATCCTCGCGGTGTGCCACCTGCTCGGCGTGGACGAGGTCTACGCCGTCGGCGGCGCGCAGGCGATCGCCATGTTCGCCCACGGGGTTCCCGGGTTGTGCCCGGGCGTCGACCTGGTCACCGGGCCGGGCAACATCTACGTCGTCGCTGCGAAGCGACTGCTGCGCGGACGGATCGGGATCGACTCCGAGGCCGGACCCACCGAGATCGCGATCCTCGCCGACGACACCGCCGATGCCCGCTTCGTCGCAGCCGACCTGATCTCCCAGGCCGAGCACGACCCGATGGCAGCCTCCGTGCTGGTGACCGACTCGGTCGCGCTCGCCGAAGCCGTGCAGGCGGAACTCGAGCCGCAGGTCGCAGCGACCCGCCACGGCGAGCGCATCCGGACGGCCCTGACCGGGCAGCAGTCGGCCATCGTGCTGGTGGACGACGTGGAGCAGGGCCTCGCCGTCGTCGACGCCTACGCCGCAGAGCACCTGGAGATCCAGACTGCTGACGCCGCCACCATCGCAGGGCGGGTGAACAACGCCGGAGCGATCTTCGTCGGCTCGTACTCGCCGGTGTCGCTCGGTGACTACAGCGCCGGCTCCACGCATGTGCTGCCGACGGCGGGTTGCGCGTGCCACTCCTCCGGGCTCAACGTGCACAGCTTCCGCAAGCAGGTGCACGTGATCGACTACTCCGAAGCCGCCCTGATGCAGGTCGCCGACGTGGTGGAGACCTTCGCGGCCGCTGAGGACCTTCCCGCCCACGGCGCTGCCGTCACGATCCGGCGTCCGCAGGTGCGGTCGTGAAGCCCGACGTGAGCCTCGCCGGGCTGCCGCTGCGTCCCGAACTGGTCGGGGAGGAGCCGTACGGCGCCCCGCAGCTCGACGTGCCGGTGCGGTTGAACGTCAATGAGAACCCGTACCCGCCGAGCGCGGCAGTTCGGGACGAGATGGCAGCAGCGGTCTCCGCGCACCTCCTGAACCGCTACCCCGACAGGGAGGCGACCGCGTTGCGTACGGCGCTGGCCACCTACCTCGGGCACGGGCTCGACGCCTCGAACATCTGGGCTGCGAACGGCTCCAACGAGGTGATGACCCACCTGCTGCAGGCCTTCGGCGGGCCGGGACGTACCGTGCTCAGCTTCACCCCGACTTACTCGATGTATCCCGAGTACGCCCGCAACACCCACACCTCCTACGTCACCGTGCCGCGGCTTCCCGACTTCAGCCTGGACGCCGCGACCGTGCTGGCAGCGATCGCGGAGCACCGTCCGTCGGTCGTGGTGATCACCACCCCGAACAACCCGACGGGCACGACCACCCCGCTGGTCGTGATCGAGGAGGTGCTGGCCGGCACGGAGGCGATCGTTGTCGTCGACGAGGCCTACCAGGAGTTCGCGCACCGGCCCGACCAGACCGCGCTCACCCTGCTCGACCGCTTCGGCAACCTCGTGGTCTCGCGCACCATGAGCAAGGCCTTCGCCCTTGCCGGCGGACGGGTGGGCTACCTGGCCGCTGCGCCGGCGATCGTGGACGCGTGCCGCATCGTCCGCCTGCCGTACCACCTGTCGGCCCAGACGCAGGCGGTTGCGTTGGTGGCGCTGGCGCACGCGCCGGAACTGCTGGCCCAGGTGGACGAATTGCGCGCGACCCGGGACGAAATGCTGGTGCGGCTGCCTCAACTCGGGGTCGAGGTGATCGACTCCGACGCCAACTTCTGTTTGTTCGGCCCGTTCGCCGACCGCCATGATGTCTGGCAGCGGTTGCTCGACCGGGGCGTGCTCGTGCGCGAAACCGGCCCGGCGGGTTGGCTGCGGGTCTCCGCCGGGACACCGGGGGAGACGGAGCGGTTCTACACCGCTCTCGCCGAAGTGATGGAGGAGATCCGATGAGTGGCGCGCGCACAGCAACGAAGGAGCGACGCACCGGTGAGTCGCAGGTTCGGGTTGCCCTGAACCTCGACGGCACGGGTGAGTCGACGATCAGTACCGGTGTCGGCTTCTACGACCACATGCTCACCGCGCTGGCGAAGCACTCGCTGATCGACCTCGAGATCACCACGACCGGCGACCTCCACATCGACGGCCACCACAGCATCGAGGACACCGCGATCGTCCTCGGCCAGGCCTTCGCCGAGGCACTCGGGGACAAGGCCGGCATCCGTCGCTTCGCCGATGCCACCGTCCCGCTCGACGAGGCGTTGGCGCACTGCGTCGTCGACGTTGCCGGACGGCCGTACGTCGTGCACTCCGGCGAGCCCGATGGCCAGGTCTATGCACTCATCGGCGGAACCGGGGTGCCCTACGCCGGGTCGATGACCCGTCACGTCGTGGAGTCCTTCGCCCTGAACGCCGGGATCTGCGTGCACCTGACGGTCCTGGCCGGACGTGACCCGCACCACATCGTCGAAGCCCAGTTCAAGGCCCTTGCGCGCGCCCTGCGGGACGCGATCGCGCTCGACCCCAGGATCGCTGGTGTCGTGCCCTCAACCAAGGGCACCCTGTGACTGACGAACGGTCCCTGAGGAGCGAGCGCAGCGAGCGTCACGAAGGGCCGGTGGTAGCAGTCCTCGACTACGGGTCGGGCAACCTGCACTCGGCCACGCGGGCGCTCGAAGCCGCCGGTGCCGACGTCATCCTGACCGCCGACACCGAGGTCTGCCTCGCTGCCGACGGCCTTGTCGTGCCGGGGGTGGGTGCCTTCGCGGCCTGCATGGACGGGCTGATCGCCGTCGGCGGGCCGCAACTGGTGCTGCGGCGGCTGGAGGCGCACCTCCCGGTTCTCGGGATCTGCGTCGGGCACCAGGTGCTGTTCTCGCTGGGCGTCGAGCACGGCGACCCGGTGCCCGGGATCGGGGTGCTGCCCGGTGTCGTGGAGGAACTGGACGCGGTCCCGCTGCCGCACATGGGATGGAACACGGTGATACCGCCCACTGCTTCGGCGATGTTCGCGGGCGTCGAGGACCAGCGGTTCTACTTCGTCCACTCCTACGGGGTGCACGAGGTTCCCGACTGGCCGGCGAACGCGCGGATCACGTGGGCGGAACACGGTGGTGACAGGTTCATCGCCGCCGTCGAACAGGGCCCGTTGTGGTCCACCCAGTTCCACCCGGAGAAGTCGGGGGAGGCCGGCGGCCGGTTGCTGCGCAACTGGCTGGGGACCCTGCGAAAGGAACCATGAGCAAGCTCGAACTGCTGCCGGCCGTCGACGTGCAGGGCGGCCAGGCCGTCCAGCTGGTGCAGGGGGTTGCGGGGTCGGAGAAGGAGTTCGGCGACCCGCTGGCCGCGGCGCGACGCTGGCAGGACGGTGGGGCGGAATGGCTGCACCTGGTGGACCTGGACGCAGCGTTCGGACGCGGAAGCAACGCGGCGGTGATCGCGGAGATCGTCGCGGCGATGCAGCTGAAGGTGGAGCTGTCAGGCGGCATCCGCGACGACACGAGCCTCGAGCGCGCGCTGGCGACAGGCTGCCGGCGGGTGAACATCGGCACCGCTGCGCTGGAGAATCCCGAGTGGTGCGACCGTGTGGTCGCAGAGCACGGTGACCGGATCGCGATCGGACTGGACGTGCGCGGTACCCGGCTGGCAGCACGTGGCTGGACGCGCGAGGGCGGCGAGCTGTGGGAGACCCTCGAACGGCTGAACGCAGCGGGTTGCACCCGGTACGTGGTGACGGACGTTGCCAGCGACGGAATGCTCACCGGCCCCAACGTCAAGCTGTTGACGGACGTCTGCGCGAGGACCGACGCGAAGGTCGTCGCCAGTGGCGGGATCGCGCAGCTGGATGACCTGAGGGCGTTGCGGGAGCTGGTGCCGCTCGGTGTGGAGGGCGCCATCGTCGGCACGGCGCTCTACGTCGGCAACTTCACTCTTGCTGAGGCGCTCGAGGTGACCGCCGGTTGACCGAGCCGTCAGCGGCGAAGCTGGCCGAGCTGCTCAAGGCCCACGACGAGGACCTCCGTACGGAATCCGAGGTCGACGGGGCCACCGACGTCATCAGGATCGGGCCACTGTGGCTCGGACGGTTCGCCGAGCGGGGGTTCGTCAGCTACTCCGACCTCGCCGGCGCAGCTGGTTCCCAGCTCGATGACCTGATCAGGGCTGCCATCGAGCACTTCGCCGCCGACCCCGGCCTGGTGTCGTTCGAGTGGAAGACGCGCGGCCATGATGCGCCGGCTGACCTCGACGACCATCTGGTTGCTGCGGGCTTCGTTGCTGCCGATCCGGAGACGGTGATGATCGGTGAGACGGCCGTGCTCGCTCGAATGGCGGGGGAGCCCTCGGGAGTGCTGATCCGGCGGGCGGGGGACACCGGTGACCTGCTGGGCGATGTCCGGGCTATCGGAGTGCTGCACCGGGAGGTGTTCGGACCCGACTCACCGAACATGGACGAGCAGCTTCTCGCGGCGGTCACGGCGGACCCGACCGGCAACGAGCCGTGGCTCGCAGAGGCCGGCGGACGCGTTGTCTCGGCTGGGCGCCTGGTGCGCGTGCGCGGCGGACGGTTCGCAGGCCTGTTCGGCGGTGCTACCGATCCGGACTGGCGGCATGCAGGGATCTACCGGGCCCTGACTGCTGCCCGCGCGAGGTCGGCCATCGCCATGGGCGCGCAGCTGGTCTACGCCGAGTGCACGGAGTTCAGCCGGCCGATCCTCGAGCGGGCGGGACTGGTTGCAGTGACGACCACAACCCCCTACATCTGGCGGCGCACCCGGCTCTGACTGCGGGCGTCCCGGTTGCGGGCACGCCAAAGGGCCGGTTCCGGGCTGGAACCGGTCAGCTTGGTGCAGTGGGTGTGAGGCTGGCGTCTGACCGGTCTAGGGCCGGAGTCGGACCTGGGGCCGCGAAGCGGTCTGCCGTGTGGATAGCCGGCCTGAGGAACGGTTCAGCTTCCTGCGCGGCCGTGTGGTTGGTGTGTCGGGCAGGAGTGGTCCGCCGAGTGGCTTGTCCCAGGGTTGGGTGCCGGGGGCGTGTTGGTAGTCGTTGGTGAGTCCTGCGGCGGTGACAAGGTAGCGGCGGCCGAGCGGGCTGGTCCAGGTGAAGGTGCCGGGTTCGTGTTGTGCCAGGCGCCAGCCGGCGTGGGTTTTGGCCCGGTGGGGTTTGCGGCGCAGGGGTCCGAGGTTGTTGGGATCGGTTTGACCCGGTGTCCAGTTCTCACCCCACTGGTAGGGCCGGGTGTGGTCCAGGTCGAGGCTGGCGGTGGTACGGGAGCCGTAGGGGAAGATCTCGTAGCGGTGGCGTTGGAGGACGGCGCGCCGCATGGGGGCCGGGATTTCGTAGTCGTCGACGCCGATGATGCCGTTGGGGTTGAACACGGGCCGGACCTCGACCCGGGAGTGGCCCACCAGTTGCCGGATCTGGTTGATGGTGATCGGTCCGAGTTGTTCACACCGGCCGATACCGACCCCGCTGGTCAGGCTGTCATCAGACAGATGGATGATCAGGGTGGCTTTGGGCAGCAGCCGTTCGGGTGGGACGGTGATCGTGCCACAGGTGTGCCCGGCACAGCCGAACGGGGAGCGGGGCCCGTGCCCGTCCGTGGGCTCGGGGAACATGACTGTGTCGGCGGCCCTTCGTGACGCTGCCTCGTTCCTCGGCTGCTCCTCAGGGACCGTCACAGTCCCGGCGGCCCTTCGTGACGCTGCCTCGTCCCCCGGCTGCTCCTCCGCGACCGCTTCGAGGGTGGGTTGGGTGAGGGCGTGTTGGATGAGGGCGAGGGCGCGTGCGGGGGTGGCGAGGATGCCGAGGGCGGTGGCGCGACGCTCGGCGGCGGTCTCGGTCGAGCCGTGACCGGCCAGGATGGTCGAGAGTTGTTCCAGGGCAGCATCCAGAAAGGTGGCATCCGCGGCGGTCAGCCAGCCATAGATGTCACGCAGCCCGTCACGGCCCATCACCCCGATCTCAACCCTGGTCGAGTTGCGGGCTGTCCAGCGGGTTTCGGCGGCGGCCGGATCGGCCTGCACCACCAGGGAGTCCACGAACTTCAGTAGCCGTCCCGGGGCCAGCCTTGTGACGAACGGGGCGATCGTGGCATCCACCCACACCGCTGTCCGTAACGTCAGGTCGGCGGTGACCCGGGCGATCCGGCGGGCCAGCCACAGCGGGATCCCGCAGGAGATCGTGATCTCCCACAACCGGGGCAGCCGGCCCTCCAGGTTCACCAGCTCGGTCACCTGCGGGGTCACACTGTCCACACTGCGGTGCAAGGCTGCAGCGAGTTCGAGGCAGGCGAAATCGTCCACCAGCCCGGTACCGTCCCCGCCCAACCGGACCTTTTCGGTCGGGATCTGATGCCGATAGGCGTGCACCACCCGCAGGATCGCGACCGCTTCCTGCACCTCCGCCCGCCGCTTCAACACCTGCGCCTGCTCCAACACACCCAACGCAGCACCCGCATCCAGCCCCGACACATCCACATAGTCGAACATGTGTACTATTCTGACCGGCCCCACCGACAGCCCCTCCGACCAGTGTCAGAGGCCTGTTCCAGACTTCTCCCATGGCGAAGAACGAAGAACCCACGAGGGAGCGACGGGACTGGGTCAACACCATCAGTCTCGAACATGTGCGCCGCGGCGTGGCCGGCGGCTTCACCCAGGCCGACCATGGCAAGAGCACCCGGCTCGAACGGCTGCAGGCCGGAGACCGGATCGTGTTCTACTCACCCCGCACGGACTACCCGGACGGCGAGCCGCTGCAGCAGTTCACTGCTTGCGGGGTGATCACCGGCACCGAGGTCTACCAGGTGGAGCTGACCCAGGACCTTCATCCTTGGCGACGTGACGTGGCCTTCAGCGCCTGTTTCCCGACCCCGATCCGACCCTTGCTGGGACAGCTCTCCTTCATCCCGGACGAGCACAACTGGGGCTTCACGTTCCGGCGGGGGCTGTTCCAGATTCCCAGCGACGACTTCGACAGGATCGTTGCGGCCATGGGGGCACCGGCACCGGCCGCCTGAGCCGGAGCCAGCTTCCGGCTGAACCCGTCGCGGCTTCGGGGTGTGGCGGAACTCGACCAGAGGTGCTCACTCCGACTGGTACGCGGACGCCAGCTCAGGGCACTCGTGCGGTCCACTCCGGGCTGTGGAACTTGGTCTCTGCCAGCTCTTTCGCCTCGGCGAGCTCCGAGGCGGTGAGCTCACCATCGACCACCCGGTACAGGGTGCGGAAGGTGGACAGGAACGATGCCATCACCTCTGCGCGCGGCAGGTGGGTCTGCGAGCGCACGGGATCGACCCGCTTGTTCGCGCTCTTGGTGCCCTTGTCGGAGAGCTTCTCGCGACCGATCCGCAGCACCTGCAGCATCTTGTCGGCGTCGATGTCGTACGCCATCGTCACGTGGTGCAGGACGGCGCCGCCGACGAACCGCTTCTGCGCTGCCCCGGCGATCTTGCCCGACGGCGAGGCGATGTCGTTCAGCCCTGCGTAGTGCGCCTGAACCCCGACCGCACCCAGGGCGGTCAACACCCACTCGTCCAGGAACGCGTAGGACGCCTCGTAGCTCATCCCGTCCACGAGGGTCGCGGGCACGACAAGGGAAAAGGTGATGCAGTTGCCTGCTTCCATGAACATCGCCCCACCACCGGACACCCGCCGCACCACCTGGACACCCAGGCGCTCTGCGGCCTCAGAGTCCACCTCGTTACGCAGCGACTGGAAGGAACCGATCACGACAGCCGGGTCCTGCCACTCCCAGAACCGGAAGGTCGGCCCGCGATCGCCTGATGCCAACTCGCGGGCGAGCACCTGGTCGAGCGCGACATGCTCAGCGGGGTCGAGGATCCCGGGATCGAAGTACGTGAACGTGTGATCTGACCACCCGGTCGAGCGGCCGAGAGCCCGACGGACAGCGATCGCGACGGCCCGGGAGTCGAAGCCCACCATCGTCACCGGGACGCCGAGGATGCCCTCCGCACTTGCCCTGGCGAGGTCCGCGTCGATTCGCGCGGCCAGGTCGCCGACGGCCGTCTCGGTGCTCAGCCCACCCAACGCGCGGTCGATCAGCGGCAGCGCTTCGTCGGGGTCGAGGAAGAAGTCGCCGCTGACCTGTACCTCGGCCAGCCGGCCATCGGCCACGGAAAGGTCGACCGCTACCAGCTTCCCGCCGGGAACCTTGTACTCTCCGTGAAGCCGCTCAATCATGAGCCCCACGCTAGACGACACCCGCCACGGCCGCCTGCGACCGTGAAGGACGGAGTCTTGACGAGCAGTGAGGCACGATCTGCGAGGAGCAGGTGGCCTAGACTGAGCGGCGCAAAATCAACAACGACTGAGCGGTGAGTACATGAGCGGGCACTCCAAGTGGGCCACCACCAAGCACAAGAAGGCAGTGGTCGATGCGAAGCGGAGCAAGGTCTTCGCCAAGCTGATCAAGAACATCGAAGTCGCTGCCCGCACCGGTGGTCCGGACACCGCCGGTAACCCGACGCTCTACGACGCGATCCAGAAGGCGCGCAAGACCTCCGTCCCCGTCGACAACATCGAGCGCGCAGTCAAGCGTGGCGGTGGCACCGATGGTGGCGGCGCCGATTACATCACGATCATCTACGAGGCGTACGGCCCCGGCGGCACGGCCCTGCTGATCGAGTGCCTCACCGACAACCGCAACCGCTCCGCCTCCGACGTCCGGGTGGCGGTCACCCGCAACGGCGGCACCATGGCCGACGTCGGCTCGGTCTCGCGGATCTTCGACCGCAAGGGCGTTGTCGAGGTCGCGAAGTCCCAAGGCGCCCGCACGCTCGAGGAGGACGAGCTGCTCGAGGCCACGCTGGACGCCGACCCGGAGGATGTCCTCGATGACGGCGAGAACTTCCGCGTGATCAGCGACCCCAACGCCGTCGTCGACGTCCGCAAGGCCATTCAGGCAGCAGGCCTCGACTACGAGTCGGCCGAGGTCCAGTTCGTCCCTCAGTACACCGAGGTGATCGGCGACGCAGAGACGGCAGAGAAGCTGTTCAAGCTGCTTGACGCGATCGAGGACTGCGACGACGTGCAGACCGTCTACAGCAACGAGGACGTGCCCGACGAGATCGGTGAGCAGCTCGACTGACTGAGCGCAATCCGGCACGAAAGGGGACTGTCCCCTTTCGTGCCGCCTTCCTGCCCGGCCGACCTGTCTTTGGCTCGTGCGGCGTGGCATGGGGTGGCCGCAACGACCGGTCGGGTTAGTATCCGAACAACTGTTCGGAAGGATGTGCTGGATGCGGGTCCTGGGCGTTGATCCCGGCCTCACGCGGTGTGGCGTGGGCGTGATCGATGGTGCCCCCGGTCGCCCACCACAGCTGGTGGCGGTGGGCGTGATCAAGACCCCGAGCACGATGGACCTGCCGCAACGGCTGGTCCTGATCGAGGCCGGCCTGATCGAATGGGTGCGTGACTACCAGCCGGACGTCGTCGCGGTGGAGCGGGTGTTCGCCGACGTCAACGTGTTGTCGGTCATCGGCACAGCCCAGGCTGCGGGCCTCGCGATGCTCGTCGGCGCCCGGGCAGGCTTGCCGGTGCACACGCACACCCCCACCGAGGTGAAGGCTGCGATCACCGGCTCCGGCCGTGCCGACAAGGCCCAGGTCGGCACCATGGTCGCCCGCATCCTGAAGCTGAGCGCCCCGCCGAAACCCGCGGACGCCGCCGACGCCGTCGCCCTCGCCATCTGCCACCTGTGGCGGGGCGGAGGGGCTGACCGGATCGCCCTGGCGATCGAGAAGCAGGAACTCGCGAGACAGGTGCTCGCGGAGCAGAGAAGAGGAGTCGGAGCATGATCGCCCAGCTGACCGGGAGAGTGGCCGCCGTGGGTGGTACGTGGCTGGTCGTCGACCTGTCCGGCTTCGGACTCAAGGCCCTGTGCACCCCGGCGACCGCCGGCGCTGTGCGGGTGGGGGAGCAGGTCACGCTGCACACCTCGCTGGTGGTGCGCGAGGACTCGCTCACGCTGTACGCCTTCGGTGAGCCGGGGGAGCGCGACTGCTTCGAGCTGGTGCAGGGCGCTTCCGGCATCGGGCCGAAGATCGCCCAGGCCGTGGTCTCCGTGTTCAGCCCGGACGAGTTCCGGGCTGCCGTCGCCGCGGGGAACCTCACGGCACTCACCCGCGTCCCCGGCATCGGGGCGAAGGGCGCCCAACGCCTCGTGCTCGAGCTCAAGGACAAGGTGAACGTCCTCGCCGGCTCCACCGGCGGCGTCGGCGCCCCTGCTGTCGCGCAGGGGTGGCGCGACCAGGTGCGGGCAGGGCTGGAAGGCCTCGGATACTCCGCGCGTGACGCGGAGGCTGCCTGTGACCGCGTCGCCCCGATCGCTGCAGAGAACCCTGACAGCTCCGTCGCACTGCTCCTGCGCTCGGCCCTGCGCAGCCTGGCGAAGTGAGTGACATGACAGCAGAAACCGACCCCCTCGACCCGCACGTCCACCTCGACGACCAGGCTGCCGAGTCCGCGCTGCGGCCGTCATCGCTGGCGGAATTCGGCGGCCAGCGCCGGGTCAGCGAGCAACTGGGCCTGGTGCTCGCCGGCGCCCGCCACCGCGGCACCAGTCCCGACCACGTCCTGCTCTCCGGGCCACCCGGGCTCGGCAAGACCACCCTCGCCCTGATCATCGCCGCGGAGATGGGCGCGCCGATCCGGATCTCCTCCGGTCCGGCCATCCAGCACGCCGGCGACCTTGCAGCGATCCTCTCCGGGCTCACCGAGGGCGAGGTCTTCTTCCTCGACGAGATCCACCGCATGTCGCGTCCGGCCGAGGAGATGCTCTACCTGGCCATGGAGGACTTCCGCGTCGACGTGGTCGTCGGCAAGGGCGCCGGTGCCACCGCGATCCCGCTGGAGATACCCCGGTTCACCCTCGTCGGTGCCACGACGAGGGCCGGCCTCCTGCCGGGACCGCTGCGGGACCGCTTCGGCTTCACTGCCCAACTGGACTTCTACGCCGCGGCGGACCTGGAGAAGATCCTCGCCCGCTCCGCGGAACTCCTGGGCATCCACCTCGACAGGTCCGCTGCTGTGGAAATCGCATCCCGTTCGCGCGGCACCCCCCGCATCGCCAACCGGCTGCTGCGCCGCGTCCGGGACTACGCCCAGGTGAAGGCGGACGGGGTGCTCACTCGCGCTGTAGCCAATTCCGCGCTCGAACTGTACGAAGTGGACCCGCTCGGCCTCGACCGGCTCGACCGGGCCGTCCTCGACGCGATCTGCCGGGGTTTCGGTGGCGGTCCTGTCGGGCTCTCGACCATCGCCCTCGCGGTTGCGGAGGAGACCGAGACGGTCGAGGAAGTGGCTGAGCCGTTCCTGGTGCGCGAGGGGTTCCTGATGCGCACCCCGCGCGGACGGGTGGCCACCCAGCGCGCCTGGCAGCACCTCGGGCTGACTCCGCCTGCGGGCATGACCGTCCAGCCGCCGGTGGCACCCGACCTGTTCAGCGGCTCGGACTGAGGTCACAGGTTCTGATCCCGCCCGGGGCGGGGCGCCGAATGGGTATTAGCCCGAGTCGGCGCTAGGCTACGGGGTCGGCGGCAATGCCGCCTCCCAGACGCGTACCTGTGAGGATTCCCGATGGACTTTGGCACAATTGCGATGATCGCCCTCATGGGCGGCGCCGTGTATTTCCTGATGATCAGGCCGCAGCAGAAGAAGGCCAAGGAAACGGCAGCCATGATGAGCTCGCTGGAGCCCGGCTCGCGCGTGATGACCATCTCGGGCATCGTCGGCACCATCAAGTACCTCGGCGACAAGCAGGCGATCCTCGAGGTCTCTCCCGGCGTCGAGATCACGATGGACAAGCGTGCACTCAGCACCCAGCCCGTCGTCGACGAGTTCGAGTATGCCGATGACGCGGAGCCGGAACTGATCGCCGGCGAGACGGTCACTCCCCAGATCGCCGCAACGGGTGGTGTCGAACCCGAAGAGGGACCCGCGTCCGACGAGCCCACCGACGGGCCCACCTGGGACACCCCGCCAACCTCCAGGAACTGAGCAACAAGGCAAAAGTGGCTACCACAAGCAGGAAACACGCCCACCCGCTGCGCACGCTGGTGGTGCTGGGCCTGGTGATCGCGGCGCTCTACACCCTGATCGCGGTCTCCGGCGTCTGGACACCGAAGCTCGGCCTCGACCTCCGTGGCGGCAGCACGATCACGCTCACCGCCTCGAATTCCACCGGTACCGGTACGGTCGACCCGGCGAGCCTCGAACTCGCCCGCACGATCATCCAGCAGCGCGTGGACGGCTACGGCGTCGGCGAGAGCGAGATCACCACTTCCGGTGACAAGCAGATCATCGTCTCCGTGCCGAACGTGCAGAAGGATGACCTCCTGCGACTGGTCGGCACCACTGCCCAGCTGTACTTCCGCAAGGTCTACTCGGCCGAGGCAGCGGAGAGCGTTGCCACCCCGACGACGACAGCCACCCCTGCGCCGTCGGCGACAGTGTCGTCACAGCCCTCGGCGAGCGTCTCCGCCGCACCGTCGCCGTCCGCGACGAGCTCGAGCAACAAGCGGCCGCTGCCGTCCCTGCCGACGCCGGTACCCAGCCCCCGTCCGACCGTTGCCTCGGGCACCACGACCCCGCTGGCAGACCTGCTCAAGTGGACGCCCACCGACCGGGACAACACCGACTTCACCAACTTCAAGTGCGGTGACCCGTTCCCCAACGTCAGTGACCAGCCCCTGATCACCTGCGACGAGTCGAAGACCTACAAGTACCTCCTCGGACCGGCCCTGATCCCGGGCAACATGGTCACGAGGGCCCAGGCAGCCGTCCCGCAGAACTCGGTGTCCTACGTGGTCGAGCTCCAGTTCAACTCCCAGGGTGGCGCGGACTTCCAGACCGTCACCGCGCACCTCGCCGGCCAGACCTCGCCGCAGAACCAGTTCGGCATCGTCCTCGACGGCGTCGTCATCTCGGCACCGTCGGTCGGCAGCGAGTACTCGGCCGGTATCGCCGGTGGCAAGGCCGAGATCTCCGGCAGCTTCACGCAGAAGTCGGCGACCGACCTCGCCAACGTTCTCTCCTACGGCGCGTTGCCGTTGTCGTTCGAGGTGTCGAGCGTGGAGAACGTGTCCGCCAAGCTCGGTGGCGACCAGCTGCAGGCGGGCATCCTCGCCGGCCTGATCGGCCTCGCCCTCGTGCTGGCCTACAGCATCCTCTACTACCGCGGCCTCGCCCTCGTGGTGTCCCTGTCGCTGGTGATCGCCGGGTTGCTCACCTGGGCGCTGCTCGTGCTGCTCGGCCAGGGCCTCGGCCTCGCGCTGAACCTGCCCGGCATCGCCGGTGCGATCGTCGCGATCGGTGTCACAGCGGACTCGTTCATCATCTACTTCGAACGGATCCGGGACGAGGTGCGCGACGGCAGGAGCCTGCGCAGCGCCATCGAGACCGGGTGGGTCCGTTCCCGGAAGACGATCCTTGCAGCCGACTCGGTCTCGCTGCTCTCCGCCCTGGTGCTGTTCGTCCTCGCCATCGGCGCGGTGAAGGGCTTCGCGTTCACCCTCGGCCTGACCACCCTGATCGACATCGCAGTGGTGTTCTTCTTCACCAAGCCCCTGATGACCCTCCTCGGGCGCACGAAGTTCTTCGGCGAGGGCCACCGGTTCTCCGGATTCGAGAGAGAGCACATGGGCGCCAGCAAACCCCCGCTGCACAGCAGCCAGCGGCGGGGCACAGCCACCGCGGGAGGCGAGGCATGAGCGACAACCAGAACCTCGACGTCCTCGAGCCGTCGACCCAGCCCGCCAAGAAGGCGGGGCTCGCCCATCGGCTCTACACCGGCGAGATCTCCTACGACTTCGTCGGCAAGCGCAACCGGTGGTACCTGATCTCCGGCATCGTGATCCTGATCTCGATCGCTGCACTCGGGTTCCGTGGCATCAACTGGGGCATCGAGTTCACCGGCGGAGCAGACTTCCAGGCGCCGGTGAAGGTCACCGCCACGACGATCGACGACGTCCGGACGGCAGTCGCCGCCCTGAACATCGCCGGCGACGACCTCGGCGTCACCACCATCGGCGACAACACCGTCCGGGTTCAGACCAAGACCATCACCACCGACACGGAAGTGACCGCCGTGAAGGCTGCGATCGCAACCGCCGTCGGTGTCGAGCCCGAATCTGTGGCCTACTCGCTGATCGGCGCCTCCTGGGGCCAGCAGATCAGCACCCAGGCCCTGATCGCGCTCGCGGTCTTCCTCACGCTGGTGTCGATCTTCATCTGGGTCTACTTCCGCGAGTTCAAGATGAGCATCGCCGCTATCGTCGCCCTGCTCCACGACCTGGTGATCACCATCGGCGTCTACGCCCTGGTCGGGTTCTCCGTCACCCCCGCGACCATGATCGGCGTGCTGACCATCCTCGGTTACTCGCTCTACGACACGGTCGTGGTGTTCGACAAGATCCGCGAGAACACCCACGAGATCAGCAACAGCCGGCTGACCTACTCGGTGGCGGCCAACAACGCCGTCAACCAGACCCTGGTCCGATCGCTGAACACGACGATCGTCGGTGTCCTCCCGGTGGCGGCTTTGCTCTTCACCGGCTGGTTCATCCTCGGCACCGGGCCCTTGAAGGACCTCGGCCTTGCACTGTTCGTCGGCATGATCGCCGGGGCCTACTCCTCGATCTTCATCGCATCCCCGCTGCTGGCGCAGATGCGCGAGGCCGACCCCGACATGGTCGAGCACCGTGAACGCCTTGCCCGCAGGGCGGCGCGAGCAACCGAGAAGAGCGGTCACAAGCCGAAGGCGAAGCCGGTGACGGTCGCCCTTGGCGGTGAAGCCGCTGCGACGACCGTCGTCGACCCGGGCACGCTCGGACTGGTCTCCGCAAAGGAGCTGGACGCAGAGGCTGCCCGGCGCCAGCGCATCAAGCAGACCCGCAGCCAGCGCAGGAAGTGACGATGCCAGCGAGCGAGGCCGATCGGGACCTGATCGCGTCCCTGATCCGAGACATCCCCGATTTCCCGAAGCAGGGAGTGCTGTTCAAGGACATCACTCCGCTGCTCGCCAGCCCTGCCGGCTACAAGGCCGCCGTGATGGCGCTGGCAGCAAGTGCGCCGGCCGGTATCGACGTGGTGGTCGGCATGGAGGCCCGAGGGTTCATCTTCGCCGGCCCGGTGGCCCTGGAGCTCGGTGCGGGCTTCGTCCCCGTCCGCAAGCCCGGCAAGCTACCCGGCGACGTCTACACCCAGACCTTCTCCCTGGAGTACGGCGACGAGACCCTTGCCGTGCACACCGACGCGATCATGCCCGGCTCCCGGGTTCTCGTGATCGACGACGTCCTGGCGACCGGCGGGACGGTGGGCGCCACCGCTGCCCTCATCCGCCGACTGGGCGCGGACCTGGTGCACGTGTCCGTGCTGCTGGAGCTGAGCTTCCTCGGCGGGCGCGAGCACCTGGCAACGCTGGGGATCACCGAGACCTCCGCGGTTATCACGGTCTGATGAAACCTCCGCGGCCCCGGTTCGGATCGCAGGCCTCCTGGGCCGGTCGGGCCCAGGTCAGCCTGCCGTCGCGCAACACGTCGCCGGCCCGCAAGCTGCTGATGCGGTTCGGGATGGCTGTCGGCCTGCTGCTCCTGCTGACGCTGATCGTCTTCATCGACAGGGACGCGTACGTCGACCATGCCGCGAACGACGGCGTCAGCTTCATCGACGCCCTGTACTACGCGACGGTCACCATGACCACCACCGGCTACGGCGACATCACCCCTGTGCTGCCGCACGCGCGGATCATCAACGTCTTCATTGTCACCCCGATCCGGATCGCCTTCCTGGTTCTCCTGGTCGGCACCACCGTCGAGGTGCTGGCAAACGAGGGCCGCAGGGCACTGCAGGACTCCCGCTGGAGGAAGACCATGCGCAACCACACCGTCATCATCGGCTACGGCACCACCGGCCAGAGTGCCACGGCAACCCTGCTGAGGGGCGGCATCCCACCCGAGCAGATCGTGGTGATCGACACCAGCCCTCTCGCCGTCGCCGCGGCGAACCGGCACGGCATGCCGGCCTTCGAGGGCGACGCCACCTCCCGCGAGCTGCTGCACCGGGCAGAGCTGCCCAAGGCCAAGGAGGTCATCGTCACGGTCGGCCGCGACGACACCGCCATCCTCGCCACGCTCACGATCCGGCAACTCAATCGCGGTGCGCATGTGGTTGTCGCCGTCCGTGATTCCGACAACGTCGCGTTGATCCGGCAGTCGGGGGCAGATGCGGTCGTCACCTCCTCGGATGCCGTCGGGCGACTGATGGGCCTGAGCTCGATCAGCCCGCAGCTCGGCGAGGTGATCGAGGACCTCCTCACGTCCGCAGAGGGCCTTGAGATCGTGCAACGCCAGGTCACGGCGGACGAGAACGGCAAGGACCCCGTCGACATCGAGGGCGAGAAGGTTCTGGCCGTTGTCAGGAACCGCACGCTGCGCCGCTACTACGAGACCGGAGCGGACGTGCTCCGCACCGGCGACCAGCTCGTTGTGGTGCGGAAGGCCCCCGACAAGCAGCGCGCTCCGCGGGTAGAGTAAGCCTCTACTACCAACAAAGCGGAGGCGGCGTGACCCAGGGCGTCCATGGTCCCTACGGCGAGGGGGATGGCCTGCCCGGAGAACCGCGCGGCAGGCTGGCGTCCACCGACCAGCCCCGTATCCGGATGCGCCAGGTCCTCGCCCGACTCGGCGCCCAGCGAAGCCAGGCCGTGCCGGTGCTCGACCCGCTGATGCGGATCGTCCATACCCATCACCCCAAGGCCGATGTCGCGCTGATCGAGCGTGCCTACCGCACCGCAGAGCACTACCACACGGGCCAGCTCCGCAAGAGCGGCGACGCCTACATCACCCATCCCCTCGCCGTCGCGACGATCCTCGCAGAGCTGGGCATGAACGAGGCGACGCTCTGCGCCGCCCTCCTGCACGACACGGTGGAGGACACGTCCTACACGGTCGAACAGCTGACGGCCGACTTCACGCCCGAGATCGCAGCCATGGTCGACGGCGTCACGAAACTGGACAAGATCGCCTGGGGCGAATCGGCCAAGGCCGAGACCATCCGCAAAATGGTGCTGGCGATGAGCCGCGACATCCGGGTGCTGGTGATCAAGCTGGCCGACCGGCTGCACAACATGCGCACGCTGGGCTACCTGCGCCAGGACAAGCAGATGGTGATCGCCCGCGACACCCTCGAGATCTTCGCCCCGCTGGCCCACCGGCTCGGCATGAACGCCATCAAGTGGGAGCTGGAGGACCTGGCGTTCGCCACCCTGCAGCCCAAGGTCTACGACGAGATCGTGAAGCTGGTCGCCGCGCGGGCGCCGCTGCGCGAGGACTACCTGCGGGCGGTCACGGAGCAGGTGCGCGCCGACCTGAACGACGCCGGCATCAAGGCGACCGTGTACGGCCGGCCCAAGCACTACTACTCGATCTACCAGAAGATGGTGGTGCGGGGACGCGACTTCGCCGACATCTACGACCTGGTGGGCCTGCGCATCCTCGTGGACAGCCAGCGGGACTGCTACGCGGCCCTCGGCACCCTGCACGCGCGGTGGAACCCCCTTCCCGGGCGGTTCAAGGACTACATCGCCATGCCGAAGTTCAACCTCTACCAGTCGTTGCACACCACCGTCCTCGGCCCCGGCGGGAAGCCCGTCGAGCTGCAGATCCGTACCCAGGAGATGCACAAGCAGGCCGAGTACGGCGTCGCTGCCCACTGGAAGTACAAGGAGGGCAAGGCTGACGGGACCGAGCTCAACTGGGTACAGCAGATCAGCCAGTGGCAGAAGGAGACCGAGGACCCGGGGGAGTTCCTCGACACCCTGCGGTTCGAGATCGCCACCGACGAGGTCTTCGTGTTCACCCCCAAGGGCGACGTGATCAACCTTCCTGCCGGCGGCACCCCCGTCGACTTCGCCTACGCCGTCCACACCGAGGTCGGGCACCACACCATCGGCGCCCGGGTGAACGGACGCCTGGTCGCTCTCGAGTCCGAGTTGTCCAGCGGTGACGTCGTCGAGGTGCTCACCTCGAAGTCGCAGAACGCCGGCCCGAGCCGCGACTGGCTCAGCTTCGTCAAGAGCCCGCGCGCCAAGGGCAAGATCCGCCAGTACTTCATGCGCGAACGCCGCGAGGAGTCCATCGATGGTGGCAAGGAGCTGCTCACCAAGCAGCTGCGCCGCGCCGGACTGCCGCTGCAGCGGCTGCTGACCCCCGAGCACATGACCGGGCTCACCGAGCACTTCCGGGTCGCCGACGTGAACGCACTCTACGCAGCCATCGGCGAGGGCGCGATCAGCCCGCAGTCCGTCGTGCAGCGCCTGATCGCCAGCGAGGGTGGGGCAGAGGAGGTCGCAGAACTCGGTGGCGAGGACACCTCCGTCATCGGACGCCCGCGCCGCAGCCGCGCCTCAGGCAACGAGGCCGGCGTCGTCGTGCAAGGTGACGCGAACGTCTGGGTGAAGCTGGCCCGCTGCTGCATGCCGGTACCCGGCGACGAGATCCTCGGCTTCGTGACCCGCGAGAACGGCGTGTCCGTGCACCGCATCGACTGCACCAACGCCCACGACCTGCGTCACCAGCCGGACCGCCTTGTCGAGGTGACCTGGGCACCCACGGCGACGAGTTCGTTCTTGGTCGCGCTGGCCGTCGACGGCCTCGACCGCACCGGGATCCTCTCCGAGGTGACCAAGATCATGGGCGAGCACCACATCTCGATCCTTTCGGCGACGCTGAACACGGCGAAGGACCGCACGTTCAAGTTCCGGTTCACCTTCGAGACCACGGACCCCAAGCACCTCGAGCACCTGATCAACGCGATCCGGAAGGTCCCGGGCGTCTACGACGTCTTCCGCCTCAAGAACTGAGGACCCTGCACCACCGACTTGTCAGAATCTCACTGAGCTATAGGTCAGTGAGATTCTGACAAGTCGGGGATGGGGTCAGCGGTTGAAGTCCGCCAGTGTGGTCTTGGCCTGTTCGAGCCAGGTCTGGTAGGTCGCGATCTTCTCCGTCGCAGAGCTCGCAGCCGACTTGTCGCCGCGGGCAGTGGCCTTGGCCACCTTCTCCGTGAGCTTGTCGATCTCAGAGGCGAGCATCGCCACCGTCTCCTCTGCGCGGGCGCGGGCCTGCGGGTCGGTGCGGCGCCACTCATCCTCTTCAGCGCTGCGGACGGCCGTCTCCAGCGCCTTCACGCGGGCGTCGAGCGTGCGCATCTGCTCGCGAGGCACCCGGCCGTAGGCGTTGTACTTCTCGAGGAAGGTGCGGAAGCCAGCCTTGGCGGTGTTCAGGTCGCTCACCGGAAGGATGCTGGCCTCGGCCTCGTCCAGCAGGGCCAACTTGGCCTCGAGGTTCGTCTTGAACTCCGCGTCCTGCTCGCTGAGCACGGAGGAACGGGCGTTGAAGAAGTCGTCCTGAATGCCGCGGAACTCAGCCCACAGGGCGTCGTCGATGTCACGCGGTGCGGCTCCGGCGGCCTTCCAGCGGGTCATCAGGTCGCGGAAGGCACCGGCCGTCGGTCCCCACTCCGTGGAGTTCGCCAGCTCGCGCGCCTCGACGATGATCTGTTCCTTGGCCGCCTTGGCGACGTCCCGCTTGGCTGCCTGCTCGGCGAACTGCGACTTGCGACGGCGGGTGTAGGTCGTGCGGGCAGCGGAGAAACGGTGCCACAGGGCGTCGTCGCTGGCCCGGTCGATGCGGGGGAGTGCCTTCCACTCGTCCAGCAGGGAGCGGAAGCGGTTCACGCCACCACGCCAGTCGTTGCCGAGGGCCAGCGTCTCGGCCTCGGCGACCATGCGCTCCTTGGTCTCCTTCGTCACCTCGAGCTGCTTCGACCGCTCGGCCTTGCGCGCCTCCGTCTGCTCGGCCAGCAACGGCTGCAGTGCGTCCAGGCGGGCCACCAGCGATTCGAGGTCGCCGACGGCGTTCGCGCTGGCGACACTGCCGCGTACCGAGTTGATGCTGTGTCTGGCCTCCTCCGGCGACAGGGCGCCGCCCTTGACCCTCGTCTCCAGCAAACCCACCTCAACCTCGAGCGCCTCAAAGCGGCGGGTGTAGAAGGCAAGGGCCTCGCTGGCCTCGACATCGGGAATCTGACCGACAGACCGCTCGCCTTCAGCTGTGCGCACGTACACCGTGCCATCAGCATCAACGCGACCGAAGTCCGCCGGACCTGTGGTGGAAGTCATGGGGATCATCTTGCCTGATCCGGCAGGGTTTGTGACAACGGCGTGAACCTGTGGTCTCCGATGCTCCTCGCAGTTGGTTCCTCACTGCTCGTCGAGACTCCTCGCCGTCCCGCCGCTGACGCGTCTGGGGAGGTTGTCGTCTGCTCCTCGCAGTTCGTTCCTCACTGCTCGTCGAGACTCCTCGCCGTCCCGCCGCTGACGCGTCTTGGGAGGTTGTCGTCTGCTCCTCGCAGTTCGTTCCTCACTGCTCGTCGAGACTCCTCGCCGTCCCGCCGCTGACGCGTCTGGACGCCTCGTCGTCTAGGCTGTCGCTCGTGTTCCTGGCAACTCTGACAACCGGCCAATGGCAGGCGAACTGCTATGTCGTCGCAGCGCCCGGCGTCGCTGACTGCGTGATCATCGACCCCGGTCAGGATGCCGCTGCCGGGCTGCGTGAACTGCTCGCTGAGAACCAGCTCAAGCCGAAGGGCCTGCTGGCGACCCACGGTCATTTCGACCACATCGCCAGCGCTGCGGAGATCGCGGACGAATTCAACGTCCCGCTGTGGATCCACTCCGCCGACCGGCACCTGCTCACCGAACCGACGGCAGGCCTCAGCCCCGACGGCGCTGCCATGCTCAAGAAGCTGCTGAAGACCCCGATGGTGGAGCCGGCGCGGGTGGAGGAACTCGACTCGGTCACGGAGCTGAACCTTGCCCGCCTGAAGTTCACCGTGACGCACGCCCCGGGGCACACCGGGGGTTCCGTGCTGATCGGGATGGACTACAACCGCCGACAGCACCCGCAGATCAACCGTCTGGTGTTCTCCGGTGACGTCGTCTTCGCCGGTTCGGTGGGACGCACCGACCTGCCCGGCGGTGACCCGAAGGTGATGGGCCGGACCCTGAGCGACGTCGTGCTGGCCCTGCCGGACACGGCAGCCCTGCTCCCCGGTCACGGTCCCCAGACCACCATGGCGCGCGAGCGCCTGGAGAACCCCTACCTGCAAGCTGCGACGTCGAGGAACTGATGGCCCGTCCCAAACCACTGTCCGGCTTCCCCGAGTTCTCCCCTTCCGGACGGATCGTCGAACAGCGCGTGCTCGCGTCGCTGGCTGACACGTTCGAGCTGCACGGCTTCGGCTCCATCGAGACCCGCGCCGTCGAGCCGATGGAGCAACTCAGCAGCAAGGGCGAGATCGAGAAGGAGGTCTTCGTCGTGCGCCGGCTGCACGCTGCCGCCGACGCGGCAGACGAGCTCGGCCTGCACTTCGACCTCACCGTGCCGTTCGCCCGGTACGTGCTGGAGCACTCGTCCGAACTGTCGTTCCCGTTCCGTCGCTACCAGATCCAGAAGGCCTGGCGCGGGGAGCGTCCGCAGGAGGGCAGGTACCGCGAGTTCACCCAGGCCGACATCGACATCGTCGGCTCGGAGACGCTTGCCACCCACCACGACGTCGAGCTGCCCCTTGTGACCCTCGAGGCGCTCGAGAAGCTGCACGTCGACTTCGGTGTCCCGCCGGCGACGATGAGCGTCAACAACCGGCAATTGTCCGAGGGCTTCTACCGGGGGCTCGGCATCGAGGACCACCTGGCCGTGCTGCAGCGCGTGGACAAGCTCGACAAGATCGGGCCGCAGGCCGTCGGCGACCTCCTGGTCAACGAGGTGGGCCTCAGCCGCGCGGCAGCGGACAAGTGCCTGCAACTCGCCGCGATCCGCAGCGGTGACGCCTCGTTCGTCGACCGGGTCACAGCCCTCGGCGTCGAGCACCCGTTGCTGACTGCCGGCCTCGCGTCGCTGGCCGACGTCGTGACGGCTGCGGCCAGCCGCCGTGCCTGGACGCCTTGTCGCAGACCTCAAGATCGCTCGCGGCCTCGACTACTACACCGGCACCGTGTACGAGACGACCATGGCCGGCTACGAGGCGATGGGCTCCATCTCGTCCGGAGGTCGCTACGACTCCCTCGCCAGCGACGGACGCACCACCTACCCCGGCGTCGGCCTCAGCATCGGAGTCAGCCGCATCCTGGTGCCGCTGGTCGGCAAGGGTGTGCTGACCGCGTCCCGGCCGGTGCCCAGCTGCGTCCTTGTCGCCGTGGACTCCGACGACACCCGCTCCGTCGCGCTCGCGACGGCCGCGCGCCTGCGGGCCCGCGGCATCCCCTGCGAGGTCGCACCCAAAGCGGACAAGTTCGGCAAGCAGATTCGCTACGCCGACCGTCGCGGCATCCCCTATGTGTGGTTCTCCAACAACGAGGTGAAGGACATCCGCAGCGGCGAGCAGCTGCCTGCGGATGCTGACGCCTGGCAACCCCCGGCGGCCGACCTGCGGCCGTCGGTCGTAAGATCTCCGTCGGCCTGATCTCAGGCCAGGGAAAGGAAACGCAGACGTGATTCGCACTCATCAGGCCGGCTCACTCCGCGCCGGGCAGATCGGCACAACGGTCACCCTGGCCGGCTGGGTGGCCAAGCGCCGCGACCTCGGCGGGGTGGCCTTCCTCGACCTGCGGGACGCCAGCGGCATCGTCCAGGTCGTGGTGCGTGACGACATCCTGGAGAGCTCGGGCGCCCACTCGCTGCGCAACGAGTACTGCATCGCCGTCACCGGCGTCGTCGAGGCCCGTCCGGCCGACACCATCAACGCAGCGCTTGCCACCGGCGAGATCGAGGTCGCAGCGCAGAGCCTCGAGGTACTCAACCCGTCCGCGCCGCTGCCGTTCCAGATCGACGAGCGCGTCAACGTTGGCGAGGAGGCCCGCCTGAAGTACCGCTACCTCGACCTTCGCAGGCCTGCTCCGGCCGCGGCCATGCGCCTGCGCTCGGAGATCAACCGTGCAGCCCGCACCGTGCTCGCCGACAGGGAGTTCGTCGAGATCGAGACGCCGACCCTCACCCACAGCACGCCCGAGGGCGCACGCGACTTCGTGGTGCCGGCCCGGCTGTCCCCGGGCAGCTGGTATGCCCTGCCGCAGAGCCCGCAGCTGTTCAAACAGCTGCTGATGGTCGCCGGGATGGAACGGTACTACCAGATCGCCCGTTGCTACCGCGACGAGGACTTCCGCGCCGACCGGCAGCCGGAGTTCACCCAGCTCGACATCGAGATGAGCTTCGTCAACCAGGACGATGTGATCGAGATCGGCGAGGCCGTCATCGCAGCGATGTGGGCGCTCAAGGGCCACCAGCTGACGCTGCCGCTGCCCCGGATGACCTACACCGAGGCGATGGACACCTACGGCTCGGACAAGCCGGACCTGCGGTTCGGGCTGCCCCTGACCGAACTGACCGAGTACTTCGCCGACACGACGTTCCGGGTGTTCCAGGCCGACTACGTGGGTGCCGTGGTGATGCCCGGCGGTGCCGACCAGCCGCGTCGCACGTTCGACGCCTGGCAGGAATGGGCCAAGCAGCGGGGCGCGAAGGGCCTCGCCTACGTGACCATCGCAGAGGACGGCGAGCTGGGTGGCCCGGTGGCCAAGAACCTCACCGAGTCCGAGCGCTCCGGTCTTGCCGATCGGGTCAGCGCCCAGCCGGGTGACTGCATCTTCTTCGCAGCCGGCGGACGCAAGGCGTCCCAGTCGCTGCTCGGCGCGGCCCGCAACGAGATCGCACGACGCAAGAACCTGATCGACCTGGACGCCTGGTCGTTCCTCTGGGTCGTCGACGCGCCGCTGTTCGAGCCGGCCAGCGAGGCCGTCGCCGCCGGTGACGTCGCCGTGGGGGAGGGCGCCTGGACGGCCGTCCACCACGCCTTCACCTCGCCGCGGCCGGAGTTCCTCGACACGTTCGACACCGACCCGGGTTCAGCACTGGCCTACGCCTACGACATGGTCTGCAACGGCAACGAGATCGGTGGCGGGTCGATCCGTATCCACCGCCGCGACGTGCAGGAGCGTGTCTTCAAGGTGATGGGCATCGGAGCCGAGAAGGCCCAGGAGCAGTTCGGCTTCTTCCTCGACGCCTTCGTCTACGGCACCCCGCCGCACGGTGGCATCGCCTTCGGCATGGACCGGATCACGGCCCTGCTGGCGAACACCGACTCGATCCGCGACGTCATCGCCTTCCCGAAGACCGGCGGCGGCTACGACCCGCTGACCGGCGCCCCGGCACCGATCACTGCCCGGCAGCGCAAGGAGGCGGGCGTCGACTTCGTCCCGCCACCCCCGAAGCCAGCCCAGCCCTAGCGCCTGCAGCGCACCTCTCGCGCCACACCTCCAACACGACAAGGTGGACAGTTTCCGGCGACTACGCCCCGGGAAACTGTCCACCTTGCGGGGTTGGTGGGGGATCGGACCCCTGATCAGCGGAGGTCGTCGGCGTTGGGCAGGTCGCCGGTGTCCTCGTCGGTTGCCAGCAGGCCGTAAAGCTTCCTGCGGGCGTCGGCGACCAGCTTGGTCGCCGCCTCCAGCTGCTGGGCGTTGCCGCTGCGGGTCAGCTCCTTGGCAGCGCCTGCGAGGCTTGCGAATTCCTTCCACAAGCCCTTCACGGCGTCCGGCTGCCAGCCGGCGAGGGCGTCGTTGACCAGGTCCCAGGGCTTGGTCTGCACATCGGCAGCCGCAGCCCTGCCGGCCTCGGTGAGCCGGTAGGCCTTCTGGCCCTCGTTGTCGAAGGACTCGATGAGGCCTTCGTCCTCGAGCTGGGCGAGCGCCGGGTACACGGCACCGGGGCTGGGCTTCCAGACTCCGTTGGTGCGCTCACCGAGCGTCTGCATGATCTGGTAGCCGTTGCGGGGCTCCTCCGCCAGCAGGGCGAGGATGGAGTAGCGGACATGTCCGCGCCGCCCCCGCCCACGCGGTCCGCCGCCCATGGGTCCGCCCATCGGGCCACCGGCGCCGAACGGTCCACCCGGGCCGAACGGCCCACCGGGACCGAACCCGCCTGGGCCGAATGCTGCACCGGCGCCGAAGGCTGCACCGAAGGGGCCGAAGCCATGGCCGTGGCGTCCACCGCGGTGGCTTCCACGACGGCGCGGGCCGCCCTCCGCGGAATCGTCGAACCAGGTCTCCTCGTTTTCGTTCGTGTTCATCTCTATCTCCTTGAGTCTCTTGTTTTCGGTACGTCACCGATATATCGATGATAGACACAAGAACACACGGACGCAAGGGCCCGCGGTGCAGTGCTGCCGACGGGGCCGTGGACGCGGGGCGTCCGCACTCCGGTGTAGCGTCGGCGAGGTGGATACGGACCTGTTCGGAAACCCGGTGGGCGGCGCACCAGCGCCCGCGCCTGCGGGCTCGCTGGGCAGCGCCAGCCACGCCGATACGCCACTGGCAGTGCGCATGCGCCCACGCACGGTGGATGAGATCGTCGGCCAGGACCATCTGCTGGCAACCGGCTCGCCCCTGCGTCGACTCGCCGAGGGGCGGACGGCGATGTCGGTCTTCCTCTGGGGTCCACCGGGAGTCGGCAAGACCACCATCGCAGCAGTCGTCTCCGCGTCGGGTCAGCGAAGGTTCGTCGAGCTCTCGGCAGTGACGGCCGGCGTCAAGGAGGTGCGGGCGGCGCTCGCAGAGGCCCAGCGCGAACTCGTCCGCGGCACCGGCACCGTCCTGTTCGTCGACGAGGTGCACCGCTTCTCCAAGGCCCAGCAGGACGTTCTGCTGCCGGCGGTGGAGAACCGACTGGTCACCCTGATCGCTGCGACAACGGAGAACCCGTCGTTCTCCGTGATCTCGCCCCTGCTCAGCCGCTCGCTCCTGCTCACCCTGAAGTCGCTCACCGACGCCGACATCACCACACTGCTCGACCGCGCACTCACCGAGGATCGTGGCCTCGCTGGTGCATTCGAACTGGCAGACGAAGCCCGGACGGACCTGCTGCGCTTCGCCGGAGGGGACGCACGGCGCGCGCTGACCTACCTCGAGGAGGCCGCTGCCGGCGCCGCTGCGCAGGGCGTCACCCTGATCGACGGCGCCATCGTCTCCGCCGCCGTCGACAAGGCAGCCGTGCGCTACGACCGCGACGGCGACCAGCACTACGACGTGATCAGCGCCTTCATCAAGAGCCTGCGGGGCTCCGACGTCCAGGCCGGCCTGCACTACCTGGCCCGGATGATGGAGGCGGGGGAGGATCCGCGCTTCATCGCCCGGCGGCTGATCATCCTCGCCAGCGAGGACATCGGGATGGCGGCACCGTCGGTGCTCCAGACCTGCGTCGCCGCAGCACAGGCCGTCGCACTGATCGGCATGCCCGAGGCACGGATCAACCTCGCCCAGGCCGTGATCGCGTGCGCCATGGCCCCCAAGTCCAACGCCGTCGTCAAGGCGGTGGACGCGGCGATCGCCGACGTCCGCGCCGGCCTCATCGGCACCGTCCCGCCCGCCCTGCGCGACGCCCACTACCCGGGCGCGAAACAGCACGGCCACGGGCAGGGCTACATCTACGCCCACGACGCAGCGCACGGGGTCGCCAGCCAGCAGTACCTGCCCGACGAGCTGGCCGGAGCCCGGTACTACCAGCCCACCGAGCACGGCAACGAGGCGGCCATGGCCGAACGGCTGCGGCTGCTGGAGGAATTGTTGGGCCGCCGCGAGCAGCGCCCGACGGAATGAATTCCCGGCCGGCAAGGTTGCCCGCAGCGTGACCCATACCTACAAGCCCTGGCCGGCCCTCTGGGCACTGGTCGTGGGGTTCTTCATGATCCTCGTCGACACGACGATCGTTTCGGTGGCCAACCCGCGGATCATGCAAGGCCTCGGGGCCGACATCAACTCCGTCATCTGGGTCACCAGCGCGTATCTGCTGGCCTACGCCGTGCCGCTGCTGGTGACCGGACGCCTTGGCGACAGGTTCGGCCCCAAGCGGATCTACCTCATCGGCCTCGTGGTCTTCACCCTCGCGTCCGCCTGGTGTGGTTTCGCCGGCTCCATCGAGATGTTGATCGCTGCGCGCGCCGTCCAGGGCCTCGGGGCCGCGCTGCTGACACCGCAGACGATGGCGGTGATCACCCGCACCTTCCCGCCGCACGACCGCGGCCGCGCGATGAGCCTGTGGGGAGCGACGGCGTCCGTCGCGATGCTCGTCGGCCCCATCCTCGGCGGGTTCCTCGTCGACGGGCTGGGTTGGGAGTGGATCTTCTTCGTGAACGTCCCGGTCGGCATCGTCGGCTTCATCCTCGCGTGGCGGCTCGTCCCGGACCTGGAGACGCACAGCCACAGGTTCGACATCCCCGGCGTGGTGCTCTGGGCGATCGGCATGTTCTGCCTCGTCTTCGGCATCCAGGAGGGCGAGACCTTCAACTGGGGCCAGATCTGGGGCCCGGTCAGCGTGTGGAGCCTGATCGCCACCGGCATCATCGTGCTCGGCGTGTTCGTGTGGTGGCAGCGCCAGGGCCGCGGCGAGCCGCTGCTGCCGCTGCACCTGTTCCGTGACCGGAACTTCTCGCTCGCCAATGGTGCGATCGCCATGGTCGGCGTCGCCGTCACAGCCAACTCGTTGCCACTGGTCTTCTACTACCAGCTCGTCCTCGGCTTCAGCCCGACGCGGGCAGCCCTGCAGCTGGTGCCGATGGCCGTCTTCTCCGGTGCGCTCGCGCCGATCGTCGGACGCCTGGTCGACCGCGTGAACGCCCGCTACCTCGCCACCGCAGGACTGGTGGGCATGGCCGGCTCGATGCTCTGGTACTCGCTGTGGCTGGTGCCGGACGAGAGCCTGTGGTGGCGGCTGCTGTTCCCGAGCGCCCTGATGGGCATCGCCAGCGCGTTCACCTGGTCGCCGATCGGAGCGACAGCCACCCACAACCTCGCGCCGTCCAACGCCGGGGCCGGTTCAGGCGTCTACAACTCGGTGCGCCAGGTCGGCTCCGTCCTGGGTAGCGCTGCGATCGCCGTGCTGATCCAGTCCCGCCTTGCTGCAAGCCTTCCCGGGGGGGCCAGCGCCGGCAGCAGGGCGGAGGCGGCAGGACGACTGCCGGAGGCCCTGCAGGCAGGGTTCAGCTCTGCGATGGCGAGCAGCATGCTGCTACCGGCCGCTGCCGCGCTCGCCGGAGCCGTGCTGTGCTTCTTCTTCGTCCCGCGCGTGGCCAACAAGGCTTGGGGCGCCGCGCCAGCGGCGACGGCTGCCGAACCGGCCGGGGCCGACGCCGCGCACTGATCCCGATAGTTCGTTCCTCATGGCTCGCCCCAGTAGGCTGCATGCGTCAATGATTCGTCTCGACAGAGCGAGGTAGCCCATGTCCGCCGGAGAGATCGCCGGTCTCATCGCTGCGGTGGCCGCAGTGGCCTTCGTCGTGTTCTGCGCCGTGCCCCTGTTGAAGCTGGGCAGGGTGCTGGAAGAGGTGCGCCTCGCGGTGCGCGATCTCGGACACAACTCGGTGCCGATCCTGCAGGAGCTGAAAGGCACCGTCACGGCGACCAACACCGAGCTCGGCAAGCTGAGTGTCGTGACGGACGACGTCGCGAAGGTCAGCGCCCACGCAACGGTGGTCAGTGAGAACGCTGCCCAGCTGTCCACCCTCTTCGCCTCCACCCTCGGTGGGCCGCTGATCAAGACCGCGGCCTTCACCTACGGCGTGCGTCAGGCAGTGACCGGCAAGAGGGCCGGCACCAAGAAGGGCAAGTGATGGGCAAGCGGCTGTTCTGGTTCGCGATCGGCGTGGGCATCACAGCCCTCGTCGTGGTCAAGGGCCGCGAGTACTACCAGCGGTACACCCCCAAGGGTGTCGCCGAGCAGATAGAGAAGAGCCGCACCGGCCTTGTCGACTGGGTCGGCGATTTCATCTCCACCATGGGCGAGGCGATGGACGCCCGCGAGGGAGAGCTGCGGGAGGCTCTCGGCCTGGACGAGTGACCCCACTCGTCCAGGAGAATCCACTGCCCCCGTAGTCCGGCGGAAGATCCGCCACATCCGGTAAGGAAATGACCCATGAAAACAGCTGACATCCGCCAGCGCTTCCTCGACTATTTCGCGACCCGGGGCCACACGATCGTGCCCTCGGCGCCCCTGGTCTACAACGACCCGACCCTGCTCTTCGTCAATGCCGGCATGGTGCCCTTCAAGCCGTACTTCACCGGCGCGGAGGACGCCCCCTACGACCGGGCGGTGAGCGTGCAGAAGTGCGTGCGCACCCTCGACATCGAGGAGGTCGGCAAGACCACCCGGCACGGCACGTTCTTCCAGATGAACGGCAACTTCTCCTTCGGCGACTACTTCAAGGAAGGGGCCATCGAGTACGCCTGGGAGCTGGTCACCGGCAGCCAGGCCGACGGCAACTACGGTTTTGACCCCGACAAGGTCTGGGTCACCGTCTACCTCGACGATGACGAGGCGTTCGGGCTGTGGCGCAAGGTGGGCATCCCCGAGGCGCGCATCCAGCGCCGCGGGCTCAAGGACAACTACTGGCACATGGGCATTCCCGGTCCGGGCGGCCCGTGCAGCGAGATCTACATCGACCGGGGGCCCGAGCATGGCGCGGACGGTGGCCCGATCGTCGACGAGGACCGTTTCCTGGAGATCTGGAACCTCGTGTTCCAGACCGAGGAGCTCTCCGCCGTCCGGGCGAAGGACGACTTCGACGTGTCCGGACCGCTGCCGGCCAAGAACATCGACACCGGCATGGGGCTGGAGCGCACCGCGTACCTGCTGCAGGGCGTCGCCAACATGTACGAGATCGACGAGATCTTCCCGGTGATCAGCCGGGCAGCAGAGGTCGCGGGGACCCGCTACGGCGCCGACCCGCAGGCCGACGTCCGGCTTCGCGTCGTCGGTGACCACGTACGCTCCGCGCTGATGCTGATGACCGACGGCGTCACCCCGGGCAACGAGGGACGCGGCTACGTGCTGCGGCGGCTGCTGCGGCGCAGCATCCGATCCATGCGGCTGCTGGGCGTGCACGATCCTGTGCTGCCCGAGCTGCTGCCGGTGAGCAAGGACCTGATGTCGGCCTCCTACGGCGACGTGGTCAGCCAGTGGCCGCGGGTCTCCTCAGTTGCCTATGCGGAGGAGGAGTCGTTCCGGCGCACCCTCGCTGCCGGCACGCAGATCTTCGACCTCGCTGCGGGGCAGGCTCGCGCGGAGCACCGCACCGACATCACAGCCGACCGGGCGTTCGCCCTGCACGACACCTACGGCTTCCCGTTCGACCTCACCCTCGAGATGGCTGCAGAGCAGGGCCTCCAGGTGGACCAGGCCGGGTTCCGCAAGCTCATGCAGGAGCAGAAGGACCGCGCCAAGGCCGACGCAAAGGCCAAGAAGGGCGCCACCGTCGCGACGGAGGCGTACCGGACGCTGCGCGCCGACGGCGAGGTGCCGTTCCTCGGCTTCACCGACCTGACGTCACCTGCGTTGGTGCGCGGCATCATCGCCGACGGCCGGCTCGTCGACCGGGCACTCCCCGGCGACGTCGTGGAGGTCGTGCTCGACCAGACCCCGTTCTACGCAGAGGCGGGCGGCCAGGACGCCGACTCAGGCCTGATCACCGGCGACGGCCTGAGCCTCGAAGTGCTCGACGTGCAGCGCCCGGTGCAGGGACTCGTCGTGCACAAGGTGCGGATCTCCGACGGTGAACTCGTCACCGGCGCGGCTGTCACGGCTGCGGTCGACGAGCTCGCGCGGGCCGGAGCCTGCCAGGCGCACACCGCGACCCACATCGTGAATGCGGCCCTTCGGCAGTTGCTGGGCGACTCGACCCACCAGGCGGGCTCGTTCAACAAGCCGGGCTACCTGCGCTTCGACTTCAATTCCCCCGGGGCGCTCACCCCGGGCATGAAGGAGGAGCTCGAGGGTGTGGCCAACGAGGCGATCCGTGCCGATCACCAGGTGACGGCGGTCGAGATGCCGCTGGCGGAGGCGCGCGCGCTCGGGGCACAGGCGATGTTCGGCGAGAAGTATGGCGACGTCGTCCGCATGGTCGAGCTGGCCGGGCCGTGGTCGCGCGAGCTGTGTGGCGGCACCCACGTCGAACGCACCTCCCAGATCGGGCTGCTCAGCTTGATGGGTGAGTCGTCCGTCGGTTCCGGACTCCGCCGCGTGGAGGCCTTCGTCTCCGCCGACGCCTTTGCGCACCTCGCTCGTGAGCGCGCCCTTGTCGCCGGTCTCGCCGATCTCCTGAAGGTGCAGCCGGACCAGCTGAACGACCGCGTGGCCCGCTTGATCGCCCAGGTCAAGGCGGCCGAGAAGGAGATCGCAACCCTGCGGAGTCGTGAGCTGCTGGCCGACGTGCCGGCCCTTGTTGCCGCTGCCACGACCGTCGGGGCGTACCAGCTGGTCAGCAAGCACCTGCCCGACGTCACGGCCGATGACCTGCGCTCGCTGGCGATCGAGGTCCGCAACGCCTTCGGCTCCCGTCCCGGTGTCGTGGCGCTCGCCGGCGGCGCGGACCCTTCGACAGGCTCAGGACAGGGCAAGCCTGTGCTGATCGTCGCGACGACGGACGCCGCCAGGACGCTCGGCGCAAAGGCCGGTGCTCTGGTCGGCGTCGGAGCCCTCGCGCTCGGTGGACGCGGCGGCGGTCGCGATGACCTGGCCCAGGGTGGCGGCAGTGATGCTGCGGCGGCCCCGGCGGCACTCGCGGCCATCAGTGCTGCACTGGCCGGCTGAGCGTGCGCATCGGCGTCCGGCTGGCACTCGACTGGGGAAGGGCCAGGATCGGGGTCGCTGCGAGCGACCCCGGAGGCATCCTGGCCCACCCCGTCGAGACAGTTCCCGCCGGGCCGGGCGCAATACCCCGGATCAGCGCCCTGGTGGCCGAGTACGAGCCCTTCGAGGTCGTGCTCGGGCTGCCGCGCAACCTTGCAGGGGTGGAGGGTCCGGCAGCCATCGCGATGCGGGAGGTCGCAGCCACACTGGCCGCCGCCCTGCCCGGCGTGCCGATCCGGCTGGTCGATGAGAGACTGACGACCGTTTCCGCGTCCCGGCAGCTGTCCAGTGCAGGACGCAACACGCGCCGGCAGCGTTCGGTCATCGACCAGGCCGCTGCCGTGGCACTCTTGGAACAGACCTTGCAGCACGAACGCACGACCGGCAAGCCGCCGGGGGAGCTGCTCCCCAACGGCGGCGACCAAGGAAGGGACCCGACCGGATGAGTAACCGATCCCCAGGAGAGATCAGGGACCCGGAGACCGGCAAGGTCGACTACAAGGAGATCTGGTACAAGGTGCGCGCGGCGTTCGCCGTGCTCCTCTCGCTGGCCATCCTCGGTGGCGGCGGCTGGTACATCTACAGCAAGGGTCACGACGCCTGGATGGAGTTCCGCACGGCGGAGGACTACATCGGCAACGGCGTCGACCCGGTGCAGGTGACGGTGCCGAAGGGCGCAACCCTGCGGGAGATCTCCGACCTGCTGTACGCCGCGAACGTCATCAAGACGGCGAAGGCCTTCGATCGCGAGGCCGAGGCGAACGCCGATTCCAAGAAGATCCAGGCCGGCAAGTACAACCTGAGGACCCAACTGCCGGCCAAAACCGCGCTGGCCATGCTGCTCGACCCCAAGAACATCGCGCGCAACCGGATCACGTTGAAGGACGGTGTCCGGCTTTCCGTCCAGGTCGCTGCGCTCTCCAAGGTCACCGGTGTGCCGGTGAAGGACTTCAACGCCCAGTTGAAGGACTGGAAGAAGCTCGGCCTACCGACCTGGGCGAAGAACGGTGCGGAGGGTTTCGTCTTCCCCGACACCTATGAGTTGCCGGACAAACCGACGGCCGCGAACGTGCTCAAGCTCGCCACCGGCCAGTTCAACACGGTGGCGACCGACCTCAACATGGAGGACAACGCGAGCGCGCTCGGCTTCTCGCCGTACCAGGTGCTCGTGATGGCGAGCATCATCGAGAAGGAGGCCGGCCTCAACGACGAGGACCGGGCGAAGATCGCCCGCGTCTTCTACAACCGGCTCGATCCCCAGCTCTGGCCGGTCGGCAAGCTGGAGTCCGACGCGACTGTCGCCTACGCCAACAACATCACCGGCCGCGTGTTCACCACCGCGGCGGAGCGCAAGCTCGATTCGCCCTACAACACGTACCTGCACAAGGGACTGCCGGTCGGCCCGATCACCTCACCCTCGAAGAAGTCAATCGACGCAGCCCTGCACCCCGCCGACGGTGACTGGCTGTACTTCACGGTGGTCAACCTCGACACCGGCGAAACCCTGTTTGCCCACACTCTCGCCGACCATCAGGCCAACAGCGCCAAGCTGCAGGACTGGTGCACGGCATCGCAGGCGAACCGCGACAAGTGCAACGGGAAGTAGCCTCATGCTTCGCTACCTGACCGCCGGGGAGTCCCATGGGCAGGCACTCGTTGCCACCATCGAGGGCATCCCCGCGCACGTGCGGATCAGCTCCGCCGAGATCGCACAGGCCCTCGCCCGCCGCCGTCTGGGCACGGGCCGCGGTGCGCGGATGAAGTTCGAGGCCGACGCAGTGACGCTGCTCGCGGGCATCCGCCACGGCGAGGCACTCGGCTCGCCGATCGCGATCATGATCGGGAACTCCGAGTGGCCCAAGTGGGAGACGGTCATGTCCGCCGACCCGGTGGATGCCGACATCCTCGCCGACCTGGCCCGCAACGCAGCCCTCACCCGCCCGCGTCCGGGTCACGCCGACCTCGCCGGCATGCAGAAGTACGACTGGGACGAGGCCCGCCCCATCCTCGAGCGCGCCTCCGCCCGCGAGACCGCTGCCCGGGTTGCCCTCGGCAGGGTCGCAGCGGCCTTCCTCGAGCAGGCCTTCGGTATCCGCATCCTCAGCCACGTCGTGCGCATCGGCGCCGTCGCCAGCGAGCAGGCGCTCCTGCCCACCCCGGACGACCTCTCAGCCATCGACGAACACCCGGTGCGCTGTTTCGACACTGCCGCCGGTGAGGCCATGCTGGAAGAGATCGCCGAGGCAAAGGCCGACGGGGACACCCTCGGCGGCGTCGTGGAGGTGCTGGCCTACGGGCTGCCGCCGGGCCTCGGCTCGCACACGCAGTGGGACCGCCGTCTGGACGCACGGCTCGCGCAGGCTCTGATGGGCATCCAGGCGATCAAGGGCGTCGAGGTGGGCGACGGTTTCGAGCTCGCTGCCACCCGCGGCAGCCTCGCCCACGACGAGATGCTGCCTGCGGCCGGCGGCGTCGAGCGGCTCTCCAACCGCTCCGGCGGCACCGAGGGTGGCATGAGCAACGGCGAGATCCTCCGAGTCCGGGCGGCGATGAAGCCCATCGCCACCGTCCCGCGTGCCCTGCGCACGGTCGATGTCACCACCGGCGAGGCCGCGCAGGCCAACCACCAGCGCTCCGACGTCTGCGCCGTCCCCGCAGCCGGCGTGGTCGCAGAGGCGATGGTCGCCCTCGTCCTTGCCGAACAGGCGCTGGAGAAGTTCGGCGGTGATTCGCTGGCAGAGACCCGCCGCAACCACGCCGGCTACCTCGGCCGGCTCGCCGAACGGCATCTCGGTTGAGCCGTCCAACGCTCGTCCTCGTCGGCATTCCCGGCTCGGGCAAGTCCGAGGTCGGCCGGATCATTGCCGAGGCCCTCGACGTCCCCTTCGTCGAAGTCGACGTCCTCGTCGAGATCGCACTGGGCGCGCCCGCGACGGAGTACTTCGCCACAGCCGGCGAAACTGCCTACCGGGAGGCAGAGGAACAGGTCGCCGTGTCCGCCCTCCGCCTCGGAGGAGTGGTGGCCCTGAGCAGTGGCGCCGTGACCTCTGGCGCCGTCCGGGAAGCCCTCTCCGGCCTTCGCGTGGTGTGGCTCCGGACGTCGGTCTCCGCTGCGACCCGTCGCCTGAGCATGAACAGCCTCGGGATGGCAGGACTGGTCGCCATCCGAAACAGCATGGACGCGATGCTCGCAGAACGGGCACGCTGGTACGAGATGGTGTCGACCGGCGTCGTCGACACCGACCGGCTGACCCCCACGCAGGTGGCTGCGGCCGTCACCGGGGAGCAAGGAGCGCAATGAGCTGGGAGCCGATCGATGTTGCTGCCGAGCAGCCCTACCAGGTGCTGATCGGTTCCGGTGTCTCGACCCTTTTGCCGCAGTTCCTCGAAGGGGTGGGGCGCGTCGCGATCATCCACCCGCCGAGCCTCGCCTCGGCGTTGCCTGCGATCACCTCCGGCCTCGACCAGCAGGTGACGGCGATCCGTGTGCCCGAGTCGGAGGCGGGCAAGACTGCCGAAGTGCTCGAAGGCTGCTGGGAGGCCCTCGCCGGCGCAGGGTTCACCCGTTCCGACGCCGTCCTTGGCCTCGGCGGGGGAGCAACCACCGACCTGGCCGGCTTCGTCGCAGCCACCTGGCTGCGAGGCGTGAAGTACATCGCGCTGCCCACGTCGCTGCTTGCCATGGTCGATGCTGCCGTCGGCGGCAAGACCGGCATCAACCTGAGCGCTGGCAAGAACCTCGTCGGTGCGTTCCACGAGCCGTTCACCGTGCTCGGAGACCTCGACTTCCTCGAGACCCTCCCGCCCAGCGAGCTCCGTTCCGGGTTCGCGGAGGTCCTGAAGTGCGGCTTCATCGCAGACCCTGCGATCCTCGACGAGTTCGAGGCTGACGCCGAAGGCGCGATCGAGGTCGGCAATCCGGTGCAGGCGAAGCTGATCCGGCGGGCAGTCGCCGTGAAGGCCGCCGTGGTCTCCGCCGACCTGCGCGAGCGTACGTCCACCGGGACCGACATCGGTCGGGAGGCCCTGAACTACGGCCACACCCTCGCCCACGCGATCGAGCGCCGCGAGCACTTCCAGTGGCGCCACGGCGAGGCCGTCGCCGTCGGCATGGTGTTCGCAGCGGAACTCGCCCACCGCCTCGACCTGATCGACGCGGACCTCGTCGCCCGTCACCGCAGCGTCCTTGAGCGGGTAGGGCTGCCGACCAGCTACCGCACGGGTGCCTCCTGGATGGACCTGCGCAAGGCGATGAGCCTCGACAAGAAGAGCCGCGGTTCCTCGCTGCGGTTCGTGCTGCTGGAAGGGCTCGCCCGGCCGGCCATCCAGCAGAACCCGGCTGAGGGTGTGCTCGCGGACGCCTTCATGGGCCTGAACGAGACCTGAATGTACGTTCCCGCGCACTTCTCGATGACGGCGGAGCAGGTCCGGACCGTGCTGGAGTCCGGTTCGGCAGGCGACCTGGTCACCGTCGGCCCCGACGGCCCGGTTGCGACCTACGTGCCGATGCTGTTCGACCCGGCTCCACCGGCCAGCGACGGGTTGGGGTCCCTGATCGGCCATGTCTCGCGGGTCAACGGCCAGTGGCGCTCGCCGGGCGAAGCGCTGTTCATCCTGCACGGTCCCGATGACTACATCGAGGCGGACTGGCTGAACACCCCGGGGTCGGCCAACGTCCCCACCTGGAACTACGTCACCGTCCACGTCTCCGGCCGGCTGGTCGTGCATGACGAACCCGCCTGGATGCTCGCAGCGGTCCGGCGGCTGAGCGCTGCCCACGGGGATGCTTCGGTCGACTCGTTGGGCACAGAAGCAGTCGGACGACTGCTCCGCGCCATCGTCGGGGTGGAACTGGTGATCAACCGGGTGGACGGCAAGGCGAAGATGAGCCAGAACAAGACCCCGACCGGCGTGGCCCAGGTGATCGACGGGCTGCGTGGCAGCGGGGGAGGGGCCACCGCCGACTGGATGTCGGAGCACTCCCTGCCCCGGGCCCAGGCGAAGGCCGACCTATTGGCCGGCATCCGCGACCGCCACTCCTGACACCCCCCCGTTTCCGACTTGTCAGAACCACGGGGGGCTACAGCCCTCCCTGATTCTGACAACTCGGGGGGGCCCGCTAGACTCAGCGGTCGCGAGTGTTGGACATGAGGAAAGCGGGCTGTAGTGGGCACGGCATCAACGAACGACCTGAAGAACGGCATGGTTCTCGACATCGACGGCCAGTTGTGGACCGTCATCTGGTTCCAGCACCACAAGCCCGGCAAGGGCAACACCGTCGTTCGCAGCAAGCTCAAGCACGTGCTCACCGGCAAGGTGGTCGACCGCACGTTCAACTCCGACACGAAGGTGGAGACCGCCAACGTCGACCGTCGCGAGATGCAGTACCTGTACCACGACGGTGAGGCCTACGTGTTCATGGACACCGGCACCTACGACCAGCTGTTGCTGAGCGACGAGGTCGTCGGCGATGCCAAGAACTACCTCCTCGAGAGCTCCATGGCAACGGTGGCGCTCCACGAGGGCAACCCGCTGTTCATCGACCTCCCGACCTCTGTCGAGCTGGAGATCACCTACACCGAACCGGGCTTGCAGGGCGACCGCTCCACCGGCGGCACCAAGCCCGCGACGGTGGAAACCGGCCTCCAGATCCAGGTGCCGCTGTTCATCACCACCGGTGAGCGCGTCAAGGTCGACACCCGCGACGGCAGCTACCAGGGCCGGGTCTGAGTGACCCAGCCCGCTTCAGCAAAGCGCGTCCCGACCCGCACCAAGGCACGCAAGCGCGCTCTTGACATCCTGTTCGAGGCGGACCTTCGCGGCCTGCCCGTTCACGAGGTGCTCGCCGCTGCGACCGAACTGGCAGAGCCGCCGGTGCGGGACTACACCACGGACCTCGTCCTGGGCGTCGTCGAGTACCAGGCCTCGATCGATGCGCAGATCTCCGCGCACCTGCCGTCGAGCTGGACGCTGGACCGCATGCCGCGCGTCGACCGCAACCTCGCCCGGCTGGCGATCTTCGAGGCGCTCCACACCGAGACCGATGCAGCTGTCGCGCTCGCCGAGTGCGTGTTGCTGGCCAGCGAGCTGTCCACCGACGAGTCGCCGGCACTGCTCAACGGTGTGCTGGCAGCGATCCTGCGCACTGCGAAGCCTGCGGTCTAGCACTGCGGGCGCCGACCGGAGGGTCCTCCCGGCTTTGCTAAGGTCATTCCGGTCCGGTAGCTGACCGCACCACGCCCATCAGAAGGACGTACATGCCCAGCAGCCTCTTCTCCTCCCCACAGATCCCGGCACTCCTTGTGCTCGAGGACGGAAGGTCCTTCCGCGGCGTCTCGTTCGGCGCCCCCGGTGAGACCTTCGGGGAGGCCGTGTTCGCCACGGGCATGTCGGGCTACCAGGAGACCCTCACCGACCCGAGCTACCACCGCCAGGTCGTTGTGGCGACGGCGCCGCACATCGGCAACACCGGCTGGAACGACGAGGACGACGAGTCCGGGCAGATCTGGGTTGCCGGCTACGTGGTCCGGGACCTCTCCCGCGTGCGCTCGAACTGGCGCTCCAACCGCTCCCTCGACTCCGAACTGCGCACCCAAGGCGTCGTCGGCATCGCCGAGGTGGACACCCGGGCGCTGACCCGGCACCTGCGCGAGCGCGGCGCGATGCGCGTGGGCATCTCCACGGAGGAACTCGATCCGGCACGACTGCTGGACAAGGTCATGCAGGCGCCGCTGATGGCGGGGGCCAACCTCGTCGCCGACGTCACCGTCACCGAGGCCGAGGTGACGCCGGCGCTGGGCGAGAAGCTCTTCACCGTCGCAGCGATCGACCTGGGCATCAAGGACATGACGCCGACGCGCATGGCGCAGCGCGGCATCGAGGTGCACGTGCTGCCGGCGACCACCGGCATCGACGAGCTCCGCGCCCTCGCCCCCGACGGTGTGTTCTTCTCCAACGGGCCCGGCGACCCTGCCGCGGCCACCGAGGCTGTCGCCCTGCTCGAACAGGTGCTGGACGCCGGCCTGCCGTTCTTCGGCATCTGCTTCGGCAACCAGATCTTCGGACGCGCGCTCGGCTTCGGCACCTTCAAGCTGAAGTACGGGCACCGCGGCATCAACCAGCCGGTGATGGACCTGACCACCCGCAAGGTGGAGATCACGGCCCAGAACCACGGCTTCGCCGTCGACGCACCGCTGGATCGGCCAACGACGACGCGCTGGGGGGAGGCCAACGTCTCCCACATCTGCCTGAACGACGATGTGGTGGAAGGCCTCGAGCTCCGCTCGGCGAGCGGTGACCTGCTCGGCTTCTCCGTGCAGTACCACCCCGAGGCCGCGGCCGGCCCGCACGACGCCGCCTACCTGTTCGACCGGTTCGTGGACATGATGGCCGCCCACAAGGAGGGCAACGCCTGATGCCACGCCGTACCGACATCAACTCGATCCTCGTGATCGGCTCCGGCCCGATCGTGATCGGCCAGGCCTGCGAGTTCGACTACTCCGGCACCCAGGCCTGCCGCGTGCTGCGTGAGGAGGGATTCCGGGTCATCCTCGTGAACTCCAACCCCGCGACGATCATGACCGATCCGGAGTTCGCCGATGCGACCTACATCGAGCCGATCCAGCTCGGCTACCTCGAGCAGGTGATCGCAGCGGAGCGTCCCGACGCCCTGCTGGCCACCCTCGGCGGCCAGACAGCGCTCAACGCCGCGGTGCAGTTGCACGAGGCCGGCGTCCTGGAGAAGTACGGGGTCGAGCTCATCGGAGCGTCGATCGACGCGATCCAGAAGGGCGAGGACCGGGAGAAGTTCAAGGAGATCGTCTCAGCCCTCGAGGTCCCCGGTGTCTTTCCGGAGGTCGCGCGCTCGGCCATCTGCCACACGATGGACGAGGTGCTGGCTGCGGCCGCCCACCTCGGCTACCCGGTCGTCGTCCGCCCGTCGTTCACGATGGGTGGCGTCGGCTCCGGTTTCGCCCACGACGCAGACGAGCTGCGCCGGATCGCCGGCAGCGGCCTCACCGCGAGCCCCACCACAGAGGTGCTGATCGAGGAGTCCGTCCTCGGTTGGAAGGAGTACGAGCTGGAGGTGATGCGCGACAAGGCCGACAACGTCGTCATCGTCTGCAGCATCGAGAACCTCGACCCGATGGGCGTGCACACCGGCGACTCGATCACCGTCGCCCCTGCGATGACCCTCACCGACCGCGAGTACCAGTCCATGCGTGACGTGGCCATCGCGGTCATCCGCGCCGTCGGCGTGGACACCGGAGGCTGCAACATCCAGTTCGCGATCAATCCCGACAACGGCCGGCTGATCGTGATCGAGATGAACCCCAGGGTCTCCCGGTCCTCCGCCCTGGCCTCCAAGGCCACCGGGTTCCCGATCGCCAAGATCGCAGCAAAGGTCGCCGTCGGCTACACCCTCGACGAGATCCCGAACGACATCACGGCGGAGACGCCTGCCTCCTTCGAGCCGAGCCTTGACTACGTCGTCGTCAAGGCGCCGCGGTTCGCCTTCGAGAAGTTCCCGACCGCGGAATCCACCCTGACGACGCACATGAAGAGCGTCGGCGAGGCGATGGCGATCGGCCGCAACTTCACAGAGGCGCTGGGCAAGGCCCTGCGATCGCTCGAGGACGACAAGGCACCGTTCGACTTCAGCTCGCCGATCACGGAGACCCTCGAGGAGCTCCTCGTGAGCATGGCCCGGCCGCACGACGGCCGGCTCGGCGTGGTCATGAAGGGCTACCGGCTCGGCGCCACCCCCGCCCAGCTGTTCGAGGCGACCAAGATCGACCCGTGGTTCCTCGACCAGCTGCAGCTCATCTTCGAGGTGGCCGAGCGCGTGCGCACCGCACCGGAACTCACCGCAGACGTCCTTCGGCTGGCCAAGCGCCACGGCCTTTCCGACGGCCAGATCGCCCGGCTGCGCAACCTGTCGACCGACGTGATCCGCGGCGTCCGCTGGGCGCTCGGCGTGCGGCCGGTCTACAAGACCGTCGACACCTGCGCTGCAGAGTTCGCAGCGCACACCCCGTACCACTACTCGACGTATGACGAGGAGACGGAGGTGCAGCCGCGCACGAAGCCGGCAGTCCTGATCCTCGGCAGCGGGCCGAACCGCATCGGGCAGGGCATCGAGTTCGACTACTCCTGCGTCCACGCGGCCATGGCGCTGCGGGAGGCCGGCTACGAGGCCGTCATGGTCAACTGCAACCCCGAGACGGTGTCCACCGACTACGACACCTCCGACCGGCTCTACTTCGAGCCGCTGACGCTGGAGGACGTCCTCGAGGTCTACCACGCGGAGGCGAAGGCCGGTCCCGTCGCAGGCGTCATCGTGCAGCTCGGCGGACAGACCCCGCTGAAGCTCGCGCAAGCGCTGAAGGATGCCGGTGTGCCGATCGTCGGGACGCCCCCCGAGGCCATCAACCTGGCAGAGGAGCGCGGCGCGTTCGGCAAGGTGCTCGAGGAGGCCGGCCTCACCGCGCCCCAGTACGGCATGGCAACGTCGTCGGAGCATGCCCTCGACATCGCCCACGAGATCGGTTACCCGGTACTCGTGCGCCCGTCCTACGTGCTCGGCGGGCGAGGCATGGAGATCGTCTACGACGACGCCTCGCTGGCCGGCTACATCGAGCGGGCTACCGACATCACCCCCTCCCACCCTGTGCTGGTCGACCGTTTCCTCGACGACGCGATCGAGATCGACGTCGATGCCCTGTACGACGGCACCGAGTTGTACCTCGGCGGCGTGATGGAGCACATCGAGGAGGCGGGCATCCATTCCGGTGACTCGGCCTGCTCGCTGCCGCCGATCACGCTCGGCAACGAGGTGATCGACCAGATCCGCGTCTCCACGGAGGCCATCGCCCGTGGCGTCGGGGTGCGCGGCCTGCTGAACATCCAGTTCGCGCTGCTCGGCGACACGCTCTACGTGCTCGAGGCGAACCCGCGGGCCTCCCGCACCGTCCCCTTCGTCTCCAAGGCGACGGACACCCCGCTGGCCAAGGCCGCAACCCGCATCTCGATGGGCACGACCATCGCAGAGCTCCGCGTAGAGGGCATGCTGCGCACCGGCATGGACGGCACGGCGACGCTGCACAGCGCCCCGATCGCCGTGAAGGAGGCCGTGATGCCGTTCAACCGGTTCCGCACGGCAGACGGCTCCTGGGTGGACACGCTGCTCGGCCCCGAGATGAAGTCCACCGGTGAGGTGATGGGCCTCGACGTGACCTTCGGCACGGCTTTCGCCAAGAGCCAGGCAGCATCGTTCGGCGCGGTGCCCACCAGCGGCACGGTGTTCGTCTCCGTCGCGAACCGCGACAAGCGGCACGCCATCTTCCCGGTGAAGCGCCTCGCAGACCTCGGATTCAAGGTGCTCGCCACCGAGGGCACGGCGCAGGTGCTACGTCGCCAGGACGTGGACGTCACCGTCATCCGCAAGGCCTCACAGGGCCCCGGCCCGAACGGGGAGAAGACGGTCGTCCAGGCCATCCTCGACGGGGAGGTCGACCTGATCTTCAACACCCCGCACGGCGTCTCCCGCGACGGCAGCCCGCGCCGCGACGGCTGGGAGATCCGCTCTGCTGCGATCCTCGCCGACGTGCCGTGCGTCACCACCGTCCAGGGGCTCTCCGCCTGTGTGCAGGGCATCGAGGCGCTGGGACGGGGCACCGTCGGGGTGAGGTCGCTGCAGGAGTGGAGCAAGGCCGTGCGCGCCGAGCTGGCAACGCTCGCCTGATGGGACTTCCCGCCCCGCTGCTGGACGCCGGGTACAGCCGCCTGGTGCGCCCCGCGCTGTTCCGCAGCTTCGAGGGCGACCCGGAGGCTGTGCACGAGTGGATGATCCACACCCTCGCCGGCGTCGGTTCGACGGCGCCGGCCCGGGCAGTGGCGCGCCTCCTCGCCGGTAGTGGCGGCCGGGCGACGACCGTCGCGGGGATCCGGTTCGGTTCCCGGGTCGGGCTGGCGGCCGGCCTCGACAAGGACGCCACGGCCGTTCTCGCCTGGGCCGGCCTTGGCTTCGGCTTCGCGGAACTGGGAACGGTCACGTGCCGCGCACAGCCCGGCAACGACCGTCCGCGGATGTTCCGGTTACGGGAATCGAAGGCCCTGATCAACCGGATGGGGTTCAACAACCCGGGCGCGGCAGCGGTTGCGTCGACTCTCGCTGCGAGGAACGTCTACCGGGGCAACCTCGCCGCCGGCATCCCGATCGGCATCTCCATCGGCAAGACCAAGGTCGTCGAGCTCGACGACGCCGTCGAGGACTACCGCACGTCACTGCGCCTGCTCGCCCCGCACGCCGACTACGTCGCAGTGAACGTCTCCAGCCCGAACACCCCCGGCCTGCGCAGCCTCCAGGACGCCGGTGCGCTCGGAAACCTCCTCTCCGCGCTGGTTGCCGAGGCCGGAACGGTCCCTGAGGAGCCGCGAGGAACGAGCGGCGTCACGAAGGGCCACCCGCCACTCCCCATCTTCGTCAAGGTCGCCCCTGACCTCACCGACGGCCAGCTGGACGAGGTCCTGGCCACCTGCGAGAGCGCCGGGGCAGCCGGGCTGATCGCCACGAACACCACGCTGACCCGCGATGGCCTCGCAGCCTCCGACGCCGCCCGTGCTGCCGAGGCCGGCGGGCTATCCGGTGCGCCCCTGACGGTCCGTGCCCGGCAGGTGGTGGCCCGGCTTGCTTCCCGCACGAGCATGCCGGTCATCGGCTCCGGCGGCATCATGACGCCGGCCGACGCGACGGCGATGTTCGACGCAGGCGCCGAGCTCGTCCAGCTTTACACTGGCTTCATCTACGGCGGGCCCGGCCTCGCCGCAGCCATCAATGCCCTCGACACCGAAAGGTTGGGATCGTGACCACTTACTGGCGCAGACTCCGAGAGGTGGTCGCCGAGCGCGGCCCGCTGTGTGTCGGAATCGATCCGCACCCGTCCCAGCTGAAGGCCTGGGGGCTCGAGGTGAGCGCTGCCGGAGCCGAGCAGTGTGCACGCACCCTCGTCGAAGCCCTCGGCGACAAGGTCGCTGCCTTCAAGCCGCAGTCGGCGTTCTTCGAGGCGTACGGCTCGAAGGGCATCGCAGCCCTCGAGCGCGTCCTGGCCGACATCGCCGGCACCGGGGCGCTCAGCATCCTCGACGTCAAGCGTGGCGACATCGGCTCCACCATGGAGGCCTACGCCGACGCCTACCTCGCAGACGGGTCGCCGCTCGCTGCCGACGCCATCACACTCTCGCCCTACCTCGGCTTCGGCTCCCTCGCACCGGCCTTCGAGCGCGCCCATCGCTACGAGCGGGGCGTCTATGTGCTGGCACGCACGTCCAACCCCGAGGGCAGTCAGGTACAGCTCGCGCTCACCCACGACAACTCTGTCGTGCAGTCGATCATCGACGCTGCCACGGAGGTCAACCACGCGTCACGGCAGAAGGCGATCGGCCTCGTCGTTGGTGGCACCCATGACTCGCTCGGCTGCGATCTCGAGGAGTTCAACGGCTCGATCCTCGTGCCCGGCATCGGTTTCCAGGGTGGCCGGATGGAGGATCTTCCCGGCCTGTTCGGCGACGCCGTCGACCAGGTGCTGGCCGTCGTCGGACGCGGGGTGATCTCCGCCGGGCCGGACGCTGCAGCCCTGCGCAGCAAGGTCGCGGAACTCCTCAGCCATGCTGCTGTCTGAGTTCGTACATCCGTGCAAGTGAGGAACCTTTCGGATCGGATGACGGGCGCCCCAACGGGCGCTAGGTTGAACCCAGAAGGCAAGCCAGTCCAACCCCGTATGAAGGCAGTCCTGTGACCATTCCTCAGCTCACGACAGAGCAACTCGAAGCTGCCCGCGCGGCTGCAACCGAAGCACGGCGCAAGCGTGCCGACCTGAAGAGCAAGGTCCGTTCGGGTGACCTCAGCCTCGGACAGGCCCTCGAGGCCGCGGCCGGCGATGATGTGCTGGCGCACGTGAAGGTCGTCGACCTGCTCAAGGCGCTGCCGCGCGTGGGCGAGAAGCGCGCAGGGGTGGTGATGGCGCGACTCGATATTGCGCCCAACCGGCGTATTCGCGGGCTCGGCCGCCATCAGGTGGCCGGCCTTAAGGCCGAGTTCAGTGAGCGGTGACGTCACTGTCATCTCTGGTCCGACCGCTGTGGGCAAGGGAACGGTAGTCCAGGCCCTCCGCGCGCAACATCCCGAAGTGTGGGTCTCCGTTTCTGCGACCACTCGGGACCCCCGACCCACGGAGGTGGACGGGGTGCATTACAACTTCGTGAGCGAGTCCGAATTCGACGAGTTGGTCGCTACCGACGGACTGCTCGAATGGGCTGTCGTCCATGGCTTGGACCGGTACGGCACGCCCGCGGCACCCGTCCGGGCCGCTGTCGCAGCCGGTCGGCGCGTGATCCTCGAGATCGAGGTACAGGGCGCCCGTCAAGTGAAGCAGCGCCTGCCGGAGGTCCGGACCGTCTTCATCGCACCCCCGTCGTGGGAGACGCTGATGGACCGGCTGGTCGGACGCGGTACCGAGACGCCGGAACAGATGGCCAGGCGGCTCCGTACGGCAGAGACCGAACTCGCCGTCGCTGCGGAGTTCGACCACGTCGTCGTGAACGACGATTTGGGTAGAGCAGTGGCTGAGTTGGTAGAGTTGCTTGGTCTGTGACGGTAGCCGGACTCAACCGCTGCCGCGTTCGGAGATCAGGAAGCCCAATTTGAGCACTCATACTCCCGAGGGGATCACCAACCCGCCCATCGACGAACTGTTGACCCGGGTGGATTCCAAGTACCGTCTGGTGCTGTTCGCGGCCAAGCGCGCGCGTCAGATCAACGCCTACTACTCCCAACTCGGCGAAGGCCTGCTCGAGAACGTCGGCCCGCTGGTGGACATCGGCATCCAGGAGAAGCCGTTGTCGATCGCTCTTCGCGAGGTGAACGCTGGCGTGCTCGACTGCACCCAGTTCGATCCGGAGGCAGAAGAGGCTGCGCGTCTGCAGGCGTCGGCTGACCCCGACTTCTCGCTCGACCCGTTCGGCACCGACGACCTGAGCTGATTCCGCGCCATGAGCCGGATCGTGCTCGGTGTCTCGGGTGGCATCGCGGCCTACAAGGCGTGCCTGCTGCTTCGGCTGTTCACCGAGGCCGGTCACGACGTCCACGTCGTGCCGACGGGGAACGCCCTGCAGTTCGTCGGCGAGACCACCTGGGCTGCGTTGTCCGGCAACCCGGTGCACACCTCCGTGATGGCGGATGCGCACCTGGTGAACCACGTCCGGCTCGGCCGCGAGGCCGACCTGGTGGTGGTCGCCCCCGCGACTGCTGACCTGATCGCCCGCGCCGCGTCCGGTCGGGCGGATGACCTGCTGACCAACGTGCTGCTGACCGCCACCTGCCCGGTGGTGCTGGCGCCGGCCATGCACACCGAGATGTGGCTGCACGCGGCCACCCAGGCGAACGTCGCGCTGTTGCGGTCACGCGGCGTCGTCGTCCTCGAACCGGCCGTGGGCCGGCTCACCGGTGCGGACTCCGGGCCCGGACGCCTGCCCGAACCCGAGGACATCGAAGCCTCAGCCCTCGCCGTCCTCGCGGACGCGAGCGCAGCGGCAGCGATGGCGTCCCGTGATCTCGCCGGCCGCAAGGTGCTCGTGAGCGCCGGTGGCACCCGCGAACCGCTCGACCCGGTGCGCTTCGTCGGCAACAACTCCTCCGGGCTCATGGGCGTTGCGCTCGCGAGGGCCGCCGTCCAGCGCGGCGCGGAGGTGACGCTCGTCGGCGCGAACCTGACAGCGGACCCGCCCGCCGCCGTGCGCGTGGTCCCTGTGGTCAGCACCGAGGACCTGGCGACCGCGATGGCCGCGGAGGCGGCATCGGCCGACATCGTCGTGATGGCTGCAGCTCCGGCGGACTTCACCCCGGTCAGCCCGAGCACGACCAAGCTGAAGAAGTCCGGCGACGCCGGGCTGACCGTCGAGTTCCGCCAGACCACCGATGTGCTCGCCGGCCTGGTGGCCCGCCGCCCGTCGGGGCAGGTCGTTGTCGGTTTTGCTGCAGAGACGGCGTCCGTCGAGGCCGACCTGATCGCACTCGGCACGGCGAAGCTCGCCCGCAAGGGCTGCCAGTTGCTGGTGCTGAACGATGTGTCGGGAGGCGCGGTGTTCGGGGCGCCGGACAACCAGGTGCTCCTCCTGGCCCCCCACGGTGTCCTCGGTCGTGCCGCGGGTACCAAGACCACGGTGGCCCACGCCATCCTGGACGCAGCAATCACAGTCACGGAAGGGAAACCCGCGTGAGCAGGTTGTTCACCTCGGAGTCAGTCACTGAAGGCCACCCCGACAAGGTTGCCGACGCGATCTCGGACTCCGTCCTCGACGAGCTGTTGCGTCAGGACCCCACCTCGCGCGTCGCGGTCGAAACCCTCGTCACGACCGGCATGGTTGTTGTCGCAGGCGAGGTGACGACGGAGGCCTACGCCGACGTCGCCCAGCTTGCACGCGACCGGATCCTGGAGATCGGCTACGACAGCTCCGAGAAGAGCTTCGACGGCCGCTCGTGCGGCGTGCTGGTGTCGCTGGGCGTGCAGTCACCCGACATCGCCCAGGGCGTCAATCATGCGGAAGAGGAGCGCGCTGAGGGGTCGATCGATGCCTTCGACGCGCAAGGCGCAGGCGACCAGGGCCTGATGTTCGGCTACGCCTGCTCCGATACCCCGACCATGCTGCCGCTGCCGATCGACATCGCGCACCGCCTCGCGGAGCGCCTGGCCGCCGTCCGCAAGGCCGGCGACGTCGACTTCCTGCTGCCCGACGGCAAGACCCAGGTGACCATCGAGTACGACGGCAACCCTTCGACAGGCTCAGGGCAGGCCAAGCCGGTGCGGGTCGACACGGTCGTCGTGTCCAGCCAGCACATCGAGGCGGTCTCCCACGAGACCATCGTCGCGGAGATCCGTGCCCGCGTGATCGACCCGGTCCTCGCGGGTTACGACATCTCCTGCAAAGGGCTGAAGTCGCACGTGAACCCGACCGGCAAGTTCGTGATCGGCGGGCCGATGGGCGACGCCGGCGTCACCGGGCGCAAGATCATCGTCGACAGCTACGGCGGCATGGCCCGTCACGGCGGCGGCGCCTTCTCCGGCAAGGATCCGTCGAAGGTCGACCGCTCGGCCGCCTACGCCATGCGCTGGGTCGCCAAGAACGTCGTGGCTGCAGGGCTGGCCGAGCGCTGCGAGGTGCAGGTGGCCTACGCCATCGGACGCGCGCACCCCGTGGGCTTCTACACGGAGTGCTTCGGCACGGAGACGGTGCCGGTGGAGCAGATCACGGAGGCTGTGCTCGCGACGTTCGACCTGCGTCCCGCAGCAATCATCGCCGCGCTCGACCTGATCCGTCCGATCTACTCCCAGGTGACCAACTACGGCCACTTCGGACGCGAGCTGGACATCATGACCTGGGAGCGCACCGACCGCGCAGAGGCGCTGGCACGGGCCGTGAGGGGCTGACACGGTCACGCGGAGCTACCGTCTGGCCTGAGACGATCCTGCACGTGCGAGGGGTGTTGCGCGGACCCGATTCGTAGCAGGATCGAGTCTGTAGCCAAGTGGTTTCGTTGTGCCGGAGATGATGGCAATGCGGGGGTCACGCTCGACGAGTGGGCAGGGTCTTTCACCCGGTCGGACGAGGCAAGGCGCCGACCCGAACCGAAATCCCGCTCCTGTGCCCTTGGTCGAGGCCTCGGTGGCCACGCTCGGCCTCATCGTGCCACTGCTGGGGCTCGTCGCAGGTCAGGCCGTGCTCACCATGAGACGTTACGGCGCGTCGCCGGCCGTCGACCGGGTCGATCTCACGGTGACGCCTTCTGGTGGGACACCGGCAACCGCAACCGTGGTCGAGATCGCAGCTTTCGGTGACTCGGCAATGGCCGGAGTCGGCGTGCAGCAGGTCGAGGACACCCTGCCGGTGCAGTTGGCGCAGCGTGTGGCCGACTCGACAGGACGTCCGGTCCGCGTGGTGGGCTATGCCCGTTCGGGGGCGCGCACCATCGATGTCCTGACCCGGCAGGTACCTCTGGTCCGGCGTGTGCCGCATGTCTCGGTCCTGGTGATCGGCACCAACGACGTCACCGGGATCACCCCTCCGGCGACGCTCTTGCGCTTGTCCGGCGAGCTCCTGGATGCACTCGAGTCGCTCGGCGCTCCCGTGGTCATGTCAAGCCTGCCCGAGTTCCGGGCGATGCGGCTCATGCCCCATCCGCTGCTGGAGGCGGTGCTCGGCTACGGGGCTGTGGTGGGCGCAATGCAGAGGCGAGCGGCGGCTGATCGGCCGTTGGTACGTCTCGTCGACGTCCGTGGCGCCGTCGGCTCGGAGTTCTTCAATGAGGGCACGATGAGCGCCGACGCCTTCCATCCATCGGCGGCCGGCTATGGGCGCATCGCGGACGCCCTGCTCCCTGCAGTGCTGGCGGTACTCGAGACTCAACCTCCGGGGAACAGGAATGACCAACCAGACTGAAGCCCGCGAGGGCCTGGCGGACACGGTGGCATCCGTGCTCGGCGGCGATCCGCCGGTGGCCATCCACGCCTTCGACGGCAGCCGGGCGGGTCCGCTGGATGCGTCCGCCACACTCGTGATCCGGTCGCCTGATGCCATTCCGCGGGTCCTTTCTGCACCGGGTGAACTCGGTCTGGTCCGGGCCTATGTCGCAGGCGACATCGAGGTCGACGGTGACATCGAGGTGGTCCTCGCCTCACTGCGAAGTGGGCTGGGCAACGCCTTCCGCCACCCACGGTCTTGGGCCGCCCTCGGGCGCCTGGTGAGCCGGACGGGGGGACTACGCCGCCCGCCGGCGCCGCCAGCAGAAGAACTGCGGCTGCACGGGCGCCGGCACAGTCGCTACAGGGACGCCGCGGCGATCTCCTACCACTACGACGTCTCCGGGGACTTCTACCGCCTGCTGCTGGGTCCGACCATGACCTATTCGTGCGCTGTGTGGGAGAACCCGTCGGTGGGGCTCGACGCGGCTCAGGAGGCCAAGTACGAACTGATCTGTCGCAAACTAGGTCTCGTCCCGGGTATGCGGCTGCTCGACGTCGGCTGCGGCTGGGGCGGCATGGCCATGCACGCCGCACGCAAGCACGGGGTCCGGGCCGTCGGCGTGACGCTGTCCCGCGAGCAGGCCGAACTCGCCCGTCGACGGGTCACCGAAGCCGGGCTTGCCGACCGCGTCGAGATCCGCCTGGCCGATTACCGAGATACCGACGACGGACCCTACGAGGCGATCAGCTCGATCGGGATGTTCGAGCACGTGGGCGCCAACGAATTGGGCAGGTACTTCTCGCGGATGCATGCCTTGCTCGAGCCAGGGGGCCGCCTGCTCAACCACGGAATCAGCCGCCCGGCAGGAAGCGGTGGCATAGGCCGCAACAGCTTCCTGCAACGCTACGTGTTTCCTGACGGCGAACTGGAGGAGATCGGCACCGTGGTGTCGGCCATCCAGCACGCCGGACTGGAGGTCCGGCACGTCGAGAGCCTGCGCGAGCACTATGCCTTGACCCTGCGGGCATGGGTGCGCAACCTCGACCAGAACTATGCCGACGCTGTCCGGCTGGCCGGTGCGGGTCGGGTGCGGGTCTGGCGCCTGTACCTGGCGGGCTCGGCGATGGGATTCGACAGCGGCGAGATCGAAATCCACCAGACCCTTGCGGTCAGGGCGGTGGGCGGCGCGAGCGGATTCCCGCTACGGCCGCAGTGGGAGCATCCCGACCCGATCCCCGGCAGCGTCCCGAAACCGTAGGACTGGTCGCCACTCGCGGACGCATCGAGCTGGCTCAGCCTGGGACGGTGGCGGTCAGGTCGTCGAAGATGGCGACCACCGGGGCATTGGTTGCCGCGCCGGAAAGGTACGCCCACAATCCGATGCCACCCGGTCCCTGGAGTCCTGTGGTCGAGTCGACCGCCGTCAGCAGCCACGTACCCGGCTCGCTGGTGCCGGACTTCCAACCTCGGGCCCTCAGCGTGGTGGTGGCCCCGTTCGTGACCGCCTGCACTCTCAACCGCGCCAGGTCCGTCACCCCGATGCTGGTCGGCAGTAGCGCGGTCGCGAGCACGGTCTCCGTGCCGCCGATCGACCTGACCAGCGAGGCGGTCGCAGCGCCGGACACCGGCCGCTTCACCTTCAACCGGTAGTCACCGGCACCGGACCGGCGGGCGATCAGCGCGAAGTAGGCGGGACCGCCGACCGGCGCAACGCCCGGTCCGCAGGTCACGGCCAGGTCCGTTGCCGCCGCCGACACCGAGTTCAGGTAGGCCGAAGGGCCTGCGCCCGCAGCGAGCTTGAACCGCGCCATGCCGTTGGAGACCGAGAAGGCCGCCGAGCCACCAGCAAGGCTCCACTGACCTCCGGAGTCGGCGGTGCCCAGCCCGGAGGTGACCGTCCGCTCGAAGGCGTCCGCTGCAATCGTCGTGGGAGGTGGAGGGGTGGTTGTAGCGGCCGGGTAGACGCCGAACTCCTGGATGCTGACCCAGGTCGTCGAACTCGCGCTGACCCCGGTTACCACCAGCCTCACGTACCTCACGGTCGCCGGCGTGATGATGTCGAGGTGGGTGCCGGGGGCCGGGTTCTGTGTCCGGTCGACCAGGACCGTCCAGATCCTGGCGTCAGTGGAACCATCGATCCGGTACCGGTACGCCCGGTCGAGGTAGCTGGTCACCATCGCCTCGCCCACGCGTGTGGCCGCACCGAGGTCGACCGTCGCGGACTGCGGGAATCCCGGTGCCGACCAGCGCGTGACCACATCGTTGTCGACGAGCCGACGCACCTCGTTGCCGGACTCCTGCGCGGTTGCGGTGACGGGCTTGCCCGCGGCAACGTCAGGCGTGAGCCTGGCGACCTCCGATGCCGCCAGCAGGAAGGCCCCGACGCAGAAGGGTGGCGAGTCGGTGTTCACCGTGCCGCTGCTGGTTGCGGTGGCGGCCGTCCGTGGGGAGGTGGCGGTGAACGGCGCGGCCGGCGCGACCCCGTTGGCCTGGCACGAGCTGAGGAAACCGGACGGCTGCAGGGCGGTGGTCGTGAGCCCCAGCCAGGCCCGTGCGATCACGGGACGGTAGGTGGCGGGGTCCAGCACCCCGGTGCGCACGCCGAAGGCGAGGGCATAGAGGATCAGCGAGGTTGCCGAGGTTTCCGGCTGGGGGAACAGTGCGGTGTCGGCGAGGCTCGACCGCCACATGCCGTCGGCGCCCTGGAGTTCGGCGAGGCGACTGCTCATCGCCGTGAGCATGTCGGCGTACCTGGTTGCCCGAGGGTCGCCGACCGGCAACTGGTCGAGGACCTGGGCCATGGCGGCGATCACCCAGCCGTTGCCCCGTCCCCAGAAGACGGGCTTGCCGTTGGTGTCGAGGGCACCGACGAAGGTGCAGTCCCGGTACCACAACCGGGCCGACGGGCTGTAGAGGCCGGGCTGGGCAGGCGGCCCACCCGGACAGCGTGCGCTGGTGGCCCCCGAGTCGCGCATCCAGGTATAGAAGTCATCCATTCGCTCGGCATACGCCGCGTCGCCCGTGCGGGAGGTCCAGGCCGCCCAGTCGGGGAGTCCCATGAAGAGGGCGTCGGCCCAGTCGTACTGGGAGCTCGGCAGGCCGGTCAGGTCGGCCTTCATCCTCACGTCCATCGCAGTGAGGTCGGCAGCTGCGTCCACCTGGTACCAGGAGTAGTACGCCTGGCCGGCCTTGATGTTGTCCGGATTCCGCTCGGTGCTCAGCAGCCAGGAGTTGGCGCCGCCCCAGGACATGCCCTCGTTGCGGTAGGCCTGGTCGCCCAGCACGCCGAACAACGCCCGGACACCCTGCGCGTACGTGGACCAGGACCAGCCGTTCCTCGGGGTGAGGGTGGTGACGGGAAAGGTCGGGCGGTAGTAGGTCGCGGCGAGCCTTCCCGCCGCGAGCACTGCCGTGCGGGACGGCACCGCAGGTTCGGCTGCATGCGCTGGGGTCCCCGGCGCCAGGACAACAAGCGCGCAGGCGAGCAGGCCGACACACCGTTCCCGGAATCGCACTGCTTCCCCCTTGAACAACTCAATTGTCGAACGCCGAACCGGTCGCCGCAGGCGAATGGCGAGACTCGTGGTGCCGTCAGGGGGAACGCCTCAGCAGCCACATCCGGGGGAGCGTGCGCGATTCAGACGGGCGGAGGCTCGGGCGGTTCGCCACCACCGAAGGACCAGGTGGTCCCGTCCGAATCCCGGCCGAAGAAGCCGATGTTGGAGGGGAGCGGGCCGTCGAGCGGCACCCGCCTCGGGTCCACGCCGTGACCGCTCGCCCTCCGCAAGGTGCGCCCGCGTGCCTGCTCGGCGTGGTGGCCCGCGGGCCACAGCACACCGCTGACGTGCTCGGCGTCATCCCGGGTGCCGGCACCCAGCCCGGCTCGGATACGCCCGCTGTACGCCTCCACGGCGGTGTTGAACTCGGCCTCGCTGTCGTAGGCGGCGACGATGACGTTGCGCCTCTCGTTTCGTTCCGGATCGCACCGGTAGTGGTACAGGACCCACCGCAGGATCGAGTCGTCATTCGGATCGACCTCAGGCAATCGGCTCACCTCCCTGGACCCGGGCCCTCCGCATCGCCCGAGGTCTCTTGGCCAGGCGGCGATCTGCCTCAGGCCTCACGGAGCGAGGAGTGGAACCCATGATCGAACGGTAGGGCAGGTTCGGTCTCGGGAGGGAGTAACAGGCGGGTGTCCGGTCCGACCCCTACCATTCGAGGCATGGAACGTCCGGTGGCAAAGGTGGCTGTGGACCTGCCACTCGCCAACCTCGACCGGCCGTTCGACTACCTGGTGCCCGAGGCCCTGGACGCCGAGGCCGTCCCCGGCGCCCGGGTGAAGGTGCGCTTCGCGGGCCAGCTCCGCGACGGCTTCATCCTCGAACGTGTAGAGCCGGGGGAGCGCACCGACCTCTCCACGGTGGCGAAGGTCGTCTCACCCGAGCCCGTCCTGAGCGAGCCCGTCACGGCCCTCGTGCGTGCGGTCGCGGATCACTACGCCGGGGGATTCGCGGACGTCGTGCGGGCCGCCGTCCCGCCGCGGCACGCCGCAACGGAGAAGGCTCCGGCACCGCAGCACCCGGAACCCGACCTCGCCGATCGTTCCGGGCCGCTGGCCGGCTATCCCGGCGCGGACGGCTTCCTCGCAGCCCTGGCGGCGGGCGGACGGCCACGGGCAGCCTGGACCGTGCTGCCGACGCCGGGACCGGCGGGGAACTGGGCTGCAGGTTTCGTGGAGGCCGCCGCCGGCGCTCTCGCCGCCGGGCGCGGCGCCCTGCTGCTCGCCCCCGACGCGCGGCACCTGCAGCTGCTCGCAGACGCTGCGACCGACCGGTTCGGCCGTGGCTCGTTCGCAGTCCTCGCCGCCGACGCCGGTCCGGCAGCGCGGTACCGCAACTTCCTCGCCGCCCGTCGCGGCGGTGTCCGGCTGGTGCTCGGCACGCGGGCGGCCGTGTTCGCCCCGGTCGAGAACCTCGGTCTCGTCGCGCTGTGGGACGACGGCAACGACGCCTGGTCCGATCCGCACGCGCCGTACTGGCACGCCCGCGACGTCGCGGCGCTGCGCGCACACCTGGAGGGCTGCGGGCTACTGCTCGCAGCCCACGCGCGCACCGCGGAGGTGCAGCACCTCGTCTCCCGCGCCTGGCTGGCCACCATCCAGCTGCAGCCGGCCGACGCCCGCCGCCTGGCAGCTGCCGTCCGCAGTTCGGCTCCGGACAGCGAGCGTGACCCGCTGGCCGGCGTCGCCCGCCTGCCGCACGACACCTTCACCGTCGTCCGCGCGGGCCTCGCCGCCGGCCCGGTGCTCATCCAGGTGCCTCGCGCCGGCTACCTGCCGGTGCTGGTCTGCGCCACCTGCCGCACCGCAGCGCGCTGCCCGACCTGCGGGCAGGCGTTGACCAGCGCGGGCAGCCAGGGTCCGAGCTGCAGCTGGTGCGGCCCGCCCCTGCGACAGTGGCGGTGTCCCGAGTGCGGCGACCAGCGCCTGCGGACCCCGATTGTCGGCGTGGCCCGGACCGCGGAGGAGTTCGGCAAGGCCTTTCCTGGGACCCCGGTGCTGCAGGCCAGCGCGGACCACCCGCTCTCGGCCGTCGGCTCCGCCCCTGCTCTGGTGCTTGCGACGCCCGGCGCCTCGCCGCCGGCCGCCGGCGGCTACGCTGCGGCCGTCCTGCTCGACGCGGAACTGATGCTGGGCCGCCCCGACCTGCGGGCCGGCGAGGAGGCGCTCCGGCGCTGGCTTGCCGTCACAGCCCTGGTGCGCCCCGCTGCCGAAGGCGGCACCGTGATGGTTGTCGCCGACGCCGGCGTCCGCGAAGTGCAGGCACTGCTGCGGCTGGACCCGGTGGGCTATGCAGAGCGGGAACTCGCCGACCGCGCGGCCGCCGGCTTCCCGCCGACGCTCAAGTTGCTCACCGTCGAGGGCTCGCCCGACGCGGTCACGGCCGCGCTGGGCGCCCTCGACCTGCGCGAGCCCGTGCAGGTTCTGGGACCGTTCGAAGTGCCCGACGACGGTGCCGAGCCCTTGGCTCGGGCCACCCTTCGGTGCCCGACCCCTGCAGGCCCGGCTCTCGTTGCCCAGGTTCGCGCCATGCTGTCGGTGCGGGCAGCAAGGAAGGACCCGCCGATCCGGGTGCGCGTCGATCCGCAGGTTCTTGGCTGACCAGGGAGCGGAGCACGGGTTAATCTGCCGCCATGCCGACAGCCCGGATCGCCCTGGCCAACCTGGCCTTTCCCGCATCGCCGGACGCTGCACTCGCGGCGACCAGGGCTGCGATCGCTGAGGCCGCGGATGCGGGCGCCGACCTTGTCTGCTTCCCCGAGTGCTTCGTGCCGGGTTACCGCGCTCTCGGTGCACCAGTGCCACCGGCAGACGCCGACTGGCTCGAGACCGCACACGCGCAGGTTGCCGCCGCGGCCGGTGAGGCGGGGATCGCCGTCGCCCTCGGCACCGAACGGTTCGTGAACGGGGCGTTGCGCATCACCGTGCTGGTGGTCGGCCCGGACGGGAGCCGCCTCGGCTGGCAGGACAAGGTGCAGCTCGACCCTGCGGAGGATCACCTGTACGAGCCCGGCGCGGGTCGGACGGTCTTCACCGTCGGCAATCTCTCCTTCGGGGTCGTCATCTGCCACGAGGGCTGGCGCTACCCCGAGACCGTGCGGGAGGCGGTCCGCTCCGGCGCCCGGCTCGTGCTGCACCCGCACTTCGCTCCTGCGGAACCGGACGGGTTCCGGCCTGACGGGTACGCCGAGCCGGGCAACAGCTTCCACGAGGCAGCGGTGCTGTGCCGGGCCGCAGAGAACACGGCCTGGTTCGCAACGGTGAACTGCGCTGCTGACGGTGCGCCCACCACCTCCGCGGTTGCGCGCCCGGACGGGACGCTGCTGGCGTTCCAGCCCCACGGGCTGCCGGGCCTGCTGGTCTGTGACCTCGACCTGGCGGATGCCACCCGTGAGCTGGCGCTGCGCCTGCGGGAATCGTCGCAGGGAGACCGCGGTAAGTAAGCTGCGGCCCATGCGCCTGGTCTTCGCCGGAACTCCCCTCGTCGCGGCGAACACCCTCGCCCGACTCCTTGCCGACGACGGCCACGAGGTGGTTGCCGTCCTCACCCGCCCGGACGCGCCGCAGGCACGGAGCTCGCGTCCTGTGCCAAGCCCGGTCGCGCAGCTCGCCGCGGAGCACGGCATCGAGGTGCTGCGTCCGGCGCGGGCATCCGATCCCGACCTCGCCACCCGTCTGGCGGAACTCGACCCCGACTGCTGCCCGGTCGTCGCCTATGGCGGCCTGATCCCGCGATCCTTGCTCGACCTTCCCCGGCACGGCTGGGTGAACGTCCACTTCTCGCTCCTGCCGCGCTGGCGGGGAGCAGCACCCGTGCAGCACGCCATCCTCGCCGGCGACCAGGTCACAGGCGTCACCGTGTTTGAGCTCGTCGAAGCGCTCGACGCGGGCCCGGTCCTCGCGTCCGCTGAGTATGAACTCGGGGCATCGGAGACAGCGGGGAAGGCACTCGAGGCCCTCGAGGCCCTCGGTGCGGACGAACTCGTTCGCACCCTCGACGCGCTCGCCGCAGGCACCGTCGCTGCCGTCCCACAGCCGGACGACGGCGTGACCCTTGCGCCGAAGCTCACGGTGCAGGGGGCACGGATCGACTGGACCCGGCCGGCGGACGAGATCTCGCGGCAGGTGCGGGCCAACAACCCGTCGCCGGTGGCCTGGACCGAACTCGACGGCGAGCGCTTCCGCGTCCTGCAAGCCGTGCCGGCCGGGGGCGACGACCTGGCACCGGCAGAGTTGCGGGTCGGGAAGCGCTCGGTGCTCGTCGGTACCGGCTCCGGACCGCTCGAACTGCTGCAGGTGCAGCCGGCTGGCAAGCGTCCAACGGCTGCTCCCGACTGGGGCAGAGGGCTCCGCGGCGACCGGCGGTTCACGTGAGCCGCCCGACACGCCGCAAGGACGCCGCGCGCACAATCGCCTTCGCCGTGCTCCGAGAGGTCTGGGGCAACGGCGCCTACGCCAACCTCGCCCTCGGCCAACGGCGGGAGGGACTGCATGCAGCGGACGCTGCCTTCGTCACCGAACTCGTCTCGGGGACCTGCCGCGCGCTCGGCACCTACGACCTGATCATCTCCAAGGCGTCCGGACGCGCCCTGAACAGCCTGCAGCCTGCGGTCGTCGACGTCCTTCGGCTGGGCACCCACCAGCTGCTTGCCATGCGGGTGCCGACGCACGCTGCCATCTCCGCGACCGTCGACCTCGCAGCCCTGCAGATCGGCGAGCGGGTGGCGGGGACGGTGAACGCGATCCTGCGCAGGGTCGCAGCGCACGACCTCCCGGGCTGGCTCGAACTGCTCAGCGGCGGCACGGACGAGGTGGGCCGTCTGAGCCTCGCGACGAACCACCCGCGCTGGATCGTGGACGCCTGGTCGAGAGTGCTTCCCGCGGACGAGCTGGAAGAGGCCCTCGCTGCCGACAACGTCGCGCCCGCTCCCTGCCTCGTCGTCCGCCCAGGGCTGGCGGAACGCGCGGAGCTCGGTGGCACCCCGACCAGCTGGTCGCCCTTCGGCGCAGAGCGTGACGGTGACCCCTCTGCCGTCGATGCCGTCCGCGATGGCCGCGCAGGGGTGCAGGACGAGGGCTCGCAACTGGTCTCACTCGCACTTGCCCGCGTCGACACGCCGTCCGGCCCCTGGCTCGACCTGTGCGCAGGTCCGGGCGGGAAGTCGGCACTGCTCGCAGGGCTGGCCCGTGAGGCGGGGGAGTTGCTCATCGCTTCTGAGCTGCAGCCGCACCGCGCACGCCTGGTCGCCGAGAACCTGCGCGCCTACCCCGAACCGCACCGCCCTGTGACGATCGTTGCGGACGGCACGCGTCCGGCCTGGCGCGAGGGTGCCTTCTCCCGGGTGCTGGCCGACGTGCCCTGCACCGGGCTGGGTGCACTGCGCCGGCGCCCGGAGAGCCGGTGGCGGCGCAAGCCCACCGACCTGCCGGGACTGGTGGCGCTGCAGCGGGAACTGCTGGCAGCGGCCATCCGTGCGGTGCGGCCCGGCGGCGTCGTTGCCTACGTCACGTGCTCGCCGCACCCTGCCGAGACCGCGGAGGTGGTGGCGGGCGCGACGGGGGTCGAGGTGCTGCCCGCCCCCGAGTTCCTTCCCGAGGTGCCCGACTCGGCCGTCGGAGACTTCGTGCAACTGTGGCCCCACCGCCACGGCACGGACGCGATGTTCCTTGCACTCCTGCGCCGCAACGGCTAGCCGGGAACCGATGTTCCTCTAGGCTGCCTGCCGTGGGGATTCGAATCACGCCAAGCATCCTGAACGCCAACCTTGCCGCGCTCAATGACGAGATCGCGCGCATTCCGAGCGCCGACGCCGTCCACCTGGACGTGATGGACAACCGGTTCGTGCCGAACCTGACCTTCGGCCTCCCCTTGGTGCAGAGCGTCCGGGCCGGCACGGACAAGATGCTGGACGTGCACCTGATGATCGCAGAGGTCGACCGGTGGGCACCCGGCTATGCCGAGGCGGGGGCCGAGTCCGTCACCTTCCACATCGAGGCGTCCGATGCACCGGTGAAACTGGCAAGGGAACTGAGGGCGCTGGGCGCGCGGGCGTCGATGGCGCTACGGCCGGCGACACCGATCGAGCCCTACGCCGACTTGCTCGATGAGCTGGACATGGTGCTGTTGATGACAGTGGAGCCCGGCTTCGGCGGCCAGTCCTTCCTCGACGTCATGCTGCCGAAACTGCGACGCACCCGCGCCCTGCTGGACGCCCGTGGCACAGACATCTGGTTGCAGGTCGATGGCGGCATCAGTGCAGAGACCATCGAGCGCTGCGCCGAGGCGGGCGCGGATACCTTCGTCGCCGGCTCGGCCGTGTACAGCGCAGCCGACCCGGATGCCGTGGTGCGCGCCCTCAAGGCGACGGCAGAGAGCGTCAAGACCAGCAATTGACCAAAGCCTGCATTGGTACATCGGGTCGGGCCCGGGGGACTTGACGCTGTTCAGGCCGCTGCGAGTACGTTCGCAGCCGCCGTGCTCTGGTTCTACGCCGACGGGGCCGGGATGGCCTTCGCAGCGTCGGTCGTGGTCATTGAGCCACTGCTGGTCCGCTACCGGTTGCACCCGGAACTGCGGGAGGCCGAGCCGGTGCTCAGCCGCGCCGCCGGTCCCTTCGCCTGAGGTAGCGCTCGAATTCCGCCGCGATCACGTCACCGCTCGGCGTGGTGGTCGCCTCGTCCCTGCGTTCCTCGAGGGCGTTGATGTAGCTGGAAATGTCCGGATCGTCGGAGACCAGTTCGTTGACCTGTTCGATCCACTGCTCCGCGTCCTTCTGCAGCTCGCCCGGATCCAGCGGCAGGTTCAGCACGTCCTCCAGCCGGGTCAGCAGAGCGAGGGTGCCCTGCGGGTTCGGCGGTTCAGCGACGTAGTGCGGCACCGACGCCCACATCGACACCACGGGCATGCCCGCGCGGGTGCACTCGTAGGCGAGCACGCCAACGATCCCTGTCGGGCCCTCGTAGTCGGAGAGCTCGAGGGCCAGCTCATCGGCGAGGGCTCTCGTACTCGCCGTCCCCGTGACCGGCACCGGACGGGTGTGCGGGGCGTCGGTGAGCAACGCACCGAGCAGCACCACCACCTCCGGCTTCACCGTCCGCAACATGGACAGCAGGCGACTCACGTATTCCTGCCAGCGGTAGTTCGGCTCCGGGCCACCGATCAGCACCAGGTCGCGTTCGGGGAGGCTGGCTACAAGAACCTCCGTCGTCGGCCATTCGATGATCCGGTTGCCGTCGATCAGACGGGTGGTGGGCCGGTTGACCTGGAAGTCGTAGAACTCCTCCGGATCGACCGCAAAGGCGAGGTCAGCCTTGTACTGGTCGACCAGATGATCGATCACACCACTGGCCGCTTCACCGGCGTCGTTCCAGCCGCCGAACCCGGCGATGACCGCCGGATTTCGCAGCCCCCTGAGCCCACGAGCCTCTGCCATGGCGACCACTGTAGGCGGACTCGCCTATTCTGCTCCCTATGTCCCGCGATCTACGCTCGGCCCTTGCTTCCCGTGTCCTTGTGGCTGACGGGGGCATGGGAACGATGCTCCAGGGTTACGACCTGACCCTCGGCGACTTCGAGGGACTCGAAGGCTGCAACGAGGTCCTGAACGTCACCCGACCCGACGTCGTCGGGGCGATCCACACCGCCTACCTCGACGCCGGCGCTGACTGCATCGAGACCAACACCTTCGGTGCGAACCTCGCAGCCCTTGCCGAGTATGACGCCTCGGAGCGCATCACGGAGCTCGCCGGAGCGGGCGCCCGGATCGCCCGTGCCGCGGCCGATGCCGCCAGCAAGGACGGGCGCCAGCGCTATGTACTGGGCAGCGTCGGACCCGGCACGAAGCTCCCCAGCCTCGGCCACATCTCCTACGCGCGCCTGCGCGACGCCTACCAGCTGCAGGCAGAGGCGATGATCGCCGGTGGGATCGACGGCTTCCAGATCGAGACCTGCCAGGACCTGCTGCAGGCGAAGGCCGCCGTCAACGGCGCCCGCAGGGCACGGACGGCCCTCGGCTCCGACCTGCCCATCTTCGTCAATGTCACCATCGAGACCGCCGGCACGATGCTGCTGGGCAGCGAGATCGGGGCGGCGCTCACCGCGCTCGAGCCCCTCGAGATCGACGCGATCGGGCTGAACTGCGGCACCGGGCCGACGGAGATGAGCGAGCACCTGCGCCACCTCTCCCGGAATGCCGGCGTGAAGCTGGTCTGCATGCCCAACGCCGGCCTGCCTGAGCTGGGCCCGAACGGCGCGGTGTACCCGATGGGGCCCGACGAGTTCGTCCGCTACGTCTCGCAGTTCGCCGACGAGTTCGGACTGAACCTCGTCGGCGGGTGCTGCGGCACGACGCCGGCACACATCTCCCGCCTGGCCGCAGCCGTCACCGCGCACGTCCCGGCTGAGCGCCATCCGGCGCACACCGCGTCGGTGTCCTCGCTGTACGCCGACGTGCCACTGCGCCAGGACCTCACCTACCTGTCCATCGGCGAACGCACGAACGCCAACGGTTCCCGTGCGTTCCGGGACGCGATGCTCGCCGGTAACTGGGCCGATTGCCTCGACATCGCCAAGCAGCAGAGCCGCGACGGCGCCCACATGCTCGACCTGTGCGTCGACTATGTCGGCAGGGACGGCGCAGCCGACATGGCGGAGCTCGCTGCCCGCCTCGGCACCGGTGTCGCGCTGCCGATCATGCTCGACTCGACGGAGGCGCCGGTGCTGCAGGCCGGTCTCGAGCACCTCGGCGGACGCTGCGCGATCAACTCGGTGAACTACGAGGACGGGGACGGACCGGACTCCCGGTTCGCGAAGGTCATGCCACTGGTCCGCGAGCACGGCACAGCCGTCGTCGCACTCACGATCGACGAGGAGGGCCAGGCCCGCACTGCCGAGTGGAAGGTGGCAGTCGCCGACCGGCTGATCGCCGACCTCGTGGGCAACTGGGGCATGCAGATCGGGGACATCATCGTCGACTGCCTCACCTTCCCGGTCACCACAGGGCAGGAGGAGACCCGCAGGGACGCCCTCGAGACCATCAAGGCGATCAAGCAGGTCACGACGAAGTACCCGGGCATCCACACCACCCTTGGCATCTCGAACGTCTCCTTCGGGCTCAACCCGGCTGCCCGTCAGGTCCTGAACTCGGTGTTCCTGCACGAGTGCGTCGAGGCCGGCCTTGACTCGGGCATCGTGCCCGCCGCGCGGATCGTCCCGATCGCCCGGATCCCCGAGGAACAGCGCACGGTGGCCGAGGACCTCATCTACGACCGGCGCAGCGAGGGCTACGACCCGCTGACCCGCTTCCTCGACCTGTTCGAGGGCGTGACGACCACGGGCACGAAGGAGGCACGCGCAGCGGAGCTCGCCGCGCTGCCGCTGGGGGAGCGCCTGCAGCGTCGCATCGTCGACGGGGAGCCGAAGGGCCTGGAGGCCGACCTGGACGAGGCCCTGGCGATCAAGCCCGGGCTGCAGATCATCAACGACGACCTGCTCGCCGGCATGAAGGTGGTCGGTGAGCTCTTCGGCTCCGGCCAGATGCAGCTACCTTTCGTCCTGGCGTCCGCGGAGGTGATGAAGACCGCCGTCCGCTACCTCGAGCCGCACCTGGACAAGGCCGACGCCGGGGGCAAGGGCACGATGGTGATCGCGACGGTCAAGGGTGATGTGCACGACATCGGCAAGAACCTCGTCGACATCATCCTCACCAACAACGGCTACACCGTGATCAACCTGGGCATCAAGCAGCCGGTGAGCGCCATCATCGAGGCAGCGCTGGCGCACAACGCCGACGCCATCGGCATGTCGGGTCTCCTGGTGAAGTCCACCGTCGTGATGCGCGACAACCTCGCGGAGCTCAACCAGCGCGGCCTCACCTCGTTCCCGGTGATCCTCGGCGGCGCCGCCCTGACCCGCGCCTTCGTCGAGGAGGACCTCAACGACCTCTATGCCGGTGAGGTGCGCTACGCCAAGGACGCCTTCGAGGGCCTCTCGCTGATGCAGAAGGTGATGGCGGTCAAGGCCGGCGTGCCCGGAGCGTCCCTTCCCGAGCCTCGCCGACGCCGGGTTGCCCCGAAGGCCGCCACGTTAGGGGACAGTCCCCTTTCGGTTCAGGAGCCGCAACGCTCCGAAGTCGCCCGGCGCGTCGACGTGCCCACCCCGCCGTTCTGGGGCACCCGCGTCGTCAAGGGGCTGAAGCTGGCCGAGGTGGCCGCCTGGCTGGACCAGCGGGCGACGTTCATGGGCCAGTGGGGCCTGCGCTCCGTGACCGACGGACCCACCTACGAGGAACTCGTCGAGACCGAGGGACGCCCGCGCCTGCGCCAGCTGCTCAACCGGATCCACACCGACGGCCTCATGGAACCCGCGGTGGTCTACGGCTACTGGCCGTGCCACTCCGAGGGCCAGACCCTGATCATCGGCGACCCGGACGACCCGGCGCGCGAGCTCACCCGCTTCACGTTCCCCCGACAGGGACGCGACCGGCACCTGTGCCTCGCCGACTTCTTCCGGGACGCGGAGGAGGCCGCGGAGCTGGGCCCTGACGTGATCGCGCTCCAGCTGGTCACGATGGGCTCGGCGGTGTCGCGGGCGACGGCCGAGCTGTTCGCGGCCGACGCCTACCGCGACTACCTTGAGCTGCACGGGCTGTCCGTGCAGCTCACGGAGGCGCTCGCCGAATACTGGCATGCGCGGGTCCGCTCCGAGCTGGGGCTCGATGGTGACGGAGCCGTCGACGCGATGATCCGTGACCAGGCCTACCGCGGTTCCCGGTATTCGTTCGGTTACCCGGCGTGCCCCGACCTGGCAGACAGGGCGAAACTGGTCGCACTGCTCCGTCCCGAGCGGATCGGAGTCGAATTGAGCGAAGAACTGCAGCTCCACCCTGAACAGTCCACCGACGCCATCGTCCTGCACCATCCGGAGGCCAAGTACTTCAATGCTCGCTGAGACCCGCCCCCACCGCGCCATCCTCACAAGGCTGGCGGTGGTCCTTGCGACCCTCGGCCTGCTCGCCGGCTGCACATCGCCTGCGGTGCTGCCCACCCGGACACCGTCGGCGTCGCCGACGCCGCGTCCCTTCACCCTGCTCACCACCGGCCCCATGACGACAGCCGACCCGGCGGTCGCCACCGGGGACACCGACTCGATGCTCGTCACCAGCGTTTACCAGCGGCTGATGTTGGTGCTGCCCGACACCGGTGACCTCAAGCCCGACGCTGCCACCGACTGCCTGTTCACCTCGAAGCTGATCTACGAGTGCACGCTGCCGCCGGAGCTCTTCTTCCACAACGGCCACGTGCTCGATTCCTCCGACGTGCGGTTCAGCATTCAGCGCGCACTGCGGATGGACACTGCCGGGACGTCGATCCACCTGCTGTCGGCCCTGCAGCGGATCGAAACGCCGGACGCGCGGACGATCCGCTTCCACCTGGAATGGGCGGACAACCAGTTCGGCTACGCCCTCGCCGGGCAGGCAGCCTCGATCGTCGACGAGGAGGTCTTCAATCCCGACCAGCCGCTGCCGCTGCTGACCCTGCCGATCGGCTCCGGCCCTTACGCCGTCCGCACGATCGAGGCCGGCCAGGCGACCTTCGTCCGGTTCGACAAGTACCTGGGGGCGAAGACGGGGCTGCTGACCGACCTCACGCTCACCATCGCAGCGGACTCGGTGGCCGCCGAGGCGGCGATCGCCGACGGCACAGCCGACGTGGTCTGGCGCAGCCTGGACAACGCCGCGCTGCAGCGGGTCACCGACGAGATCGCCGGCAGCTCGGACAAGACGACGGCAAAGGGGTTCAGCAGGTTCCCGCTCCCTGGCACGCGCATCACTCGGGTGAGGTGGAACGAGGCGTCGAAACTGCGAAGCAACGCCGACCTGCGTGAGGGCGTCGCGAACGCGCTGCAGGCCGACCGCACGCTTGACTCCCTTGTGCCGTTGGGCGTCGCGGAGCACGCCGGCTCCTTCGCGCTCGGTGGGCGGGTGAAGCTGCCCAAGCTTTCGGGAGGCCGGATCATCCTCACCCTGGGCTACAGCCCGACGGCCCCCGGCCATGCCGACCTGGCGAACCTGCTGCGCAACCGCATCGAGGGGCTGGACGGCGTCAGCGTCCGCCTCGTCACCAGCGGCGTCGCCGACCTCTGGCTGACCGACGCCCCTGCGTGGGTGAACAACGCCGGCGGCTGGCTGCAGTACTACCTGGACAGTCCGCTGCCGGGCAGCGTGACCAAGCTGGAGGCGCTGGACCAGCGCGCCCGCACCACCACCGGCGTCGCCCGCACGGTCGCGATCACCGAGATCCAGCAGCAGGCCGCCGTCGACAACACCGTTCTCCCGGTTTCGCAGGGGGATGGCATTCTCTTCGTTGCTAAGGGGGTCACCCTGATCGGACAACCGTTCGGCAGCGGGCAGGCCCTGGGATTCTGGGGGATTACGCGTGGCTGAGTTGAATGGTGTGCACACCGGCGTCCTGGTGGCGGGGGAGCGGGTCACCCTCTCCGACCCGAAGGGCAGGCGGCACTCTGTGGTGCTGACGCCCGGTGCGGTGTACCACACCACCAAGGGTGGGGTCGGGCACGACGACCTGATCGGGCAGCCGGAAGGCGTGGTGGTGCGCTCCACCGGCGGCGTCGACCACCTGGCGTTCCGCGCGCTGCTGGAGGAGTTCACCGTGACCATGCCGCGCCTCGCCGCGGTGGTCTACCCCAAGGACGCTGCGCACATCCTCGTGCAGACCGACATCTTTCCCGGTGCCCGTGTCCTCGAGGCCGGTGCCGGATCCGGGGCCCTGAGCATCTTCCTGCTCCGCGCCATCGGTAGCGAGGGTCGCCTGTACTCCTACGAGCGACGCCCCGAGTTCGCTGCGGTCGCGAAGAAGAACGTCGAGTCGTTCTTCGGCTGCGAGCACCCGGCCTGGACGCTGCGGAACGGCGACCTCGCCACCGACATCGGGCCGGAGCCGGTGGATCGTGCGGTGCTCGACATGCTCGCCCCCTGGGAGTGCATCGACGTCGTCGCGGAGGTGCTCGAACCGGGTGGCCTGTTGTGCTGCTACGTGGCGACCACTCCCCAGCTGGGACGCACGATGGAGACGTTGCGCGCGCACGGCGGCTTCACCGAGCCCGTCGCACGGGAGTACACCTCGAGGGAGTGGCACGCCGAAGGCCTGTCCATCCGGCCCGGTCACGGCACCAGCGGTCACACCGGCTTCCTGGTCTTCACCCGGCGCCTCGCCCCGGGCGCGGTCGCGCCGATCCGTCGTCGCCGCCCTGCACCGGGTGCCTACGGCCCTGACTACTCCGGCCCACGACCGGCCGGCGTCGGTTCCGAGCCGGACGATGCCTGAGCCGGCCGAACTCGCCCGGCAGCTCGCCGCGGCGAACGAACTGCTGGCCGCTCGCGGCCGGGCGCTCGACCTCGCAGAGCGACGGCTCGCCGACGCCCGCACCGATGCGCGGGGGCTCGCCCAGACCAACGAGAAGCTGAACGCCACCCTCGGCACAGCGCGGGATTCGCTGGTGGCGATGCGGGCCGAGCTCGACTCCCTCGCCACTCCGCCGAGCTCCTTCGGGCTCATCCTTGCCGTTGGCGAGGGCACGGCCGATGTCGCCACCGGTGGACGCCTCCTGCGTTGTGCGGTCAGCCCGGAAGTCGCCCCGGAGGAGCTTCGTGTGGGCGCGCGTGTGCTGCTGAACGAGGCGATGTTGGTGGTCGCGACCGCCGGCGACACGCCGTCCGGCGAGACGGTGCGGCTGGTGGAGGTGCTGCCGGACGGGCGCCTGCTCGTGAGCGGGGCCTCCGGTGAGGAGCTGGTGCTGCTGGCCGCGGAGACCCTTGACGTGGCCTCGCTGAGGCTGGGCGTGACGCTGCTGGCCGACCGCAGGGCGTTGCTCGCTCTCGGGACGGTGCCACGCAGCGAGGTGGCCGACCTCACGCTCGAGGAGGTGCCCGACGTCACCTACGCCGACATCGGCGGGCTGGGTGCTCAGATCGAGCAGATCAGGGACGCCGTCGAACTGCCCTTCCGCAACCGGGAGCTGTTCACCGAGTTCGGGCTGCGTCCGCCGAAGGGCGTGCTGCTGTACGGCCCACCCGGCTGCGGCAAGACCATGATCGCCAAGGCTGTCGCCAACTCGGCAGGCAGCCACTTCCTGAACATCAAGGGTCCGGAGCTGCTCGACAAGTACGTGGGCGAGACCGAGCGCCAGATCCGGGCCATCTTCACCCGTGCGAAGGAGCACGCCAGCTCAGGGCGTCCCGTCATCGTGTTCTTCGACGAGATGGACGCACTGTTCCGCACGCGCGGCAGCGGGGTCTCCTCCGATGTCGAGGCGACGATCGTGCCGCAGCTGCTCAGCGAGATCGACGGCGTCGAGGGACTGGCCAACGTCATCGTTATCGGCGCGACCAACCGCGAGGACCTGATCGATCCGGCGATCCTTCGCCCCGGCCGGCTCGACGTGAAGATCAAGCTCGACCGGCCCGACCAGGCCGGCGCGGCGGAGATCCTCGCCCGCTACCTGACGACGAAGACGCCGCTGGACAACGGCGACGTCCCGCCAGCGGACTTCCAGGCCGAGCTCGTCGAGGCGATCGTCGGACGCCTGTACGCCCGCACTCCGCAGAACGAGTTCATCGAGGTCACCTATGCCAGCGGCGCAAAGGAAGTGCTGCACGTGGCGGACTTCGTCTCCGGCGCGATGCTGGTCGGGGTGGTCGACCGGGCGAAGAAGGCTGCGATCAAGGAGCTCATCGGCGGCGGGCCGCGGGGCGTACGGCGCGAGCACGTCCTCGCAGCGTGCGCAGCGGAGATCAGCGAGAACGAGGAACTGCCCAACACCACCAACCCCGACGACTGGGCGCGGGTCTCCGGGCGCAAGGGGGAGCGGATCGTCTTTCTGCGCACCCTGTTCGGGTCGCGCGCGCTGAGCCAGTGACTCACGGGTGCGGGCGGCCCTTCGTGACGGCTCGCTCGCTGCGCTCACGACCCTCCTCAGGGACCGTTGGGGTGCAGCCCTTGGTGACGGCTCGCTCGGGGACCGGTTGCGCGAAGGCTGTCACCCGCACGGTCCCTGAGGAGGCCGGCGGCGAGGAACGAGCCGCCGGGCGTCACGAAGGGCCGCCGTCATGATCACTCCTCGAATCATGGGGATCGAGACCGAGTACGGCATCCTCGCCCCCGCAGCGCCGGAGCTGCACCCGGCCGTGCTGAGCGCTGCGGTGGTGGCCGCCTACCCCGGCATCGCTACCGGCACCACCCTGGAGTGGGACGACCCGATCCCCATCGAGGATGCGCACAACCGGGTACTGGCCAACGGTGCCCGGCTCTACGTCGACCACGCCCATCCCGAGTACAGCGGCCCCGAGGTCACCTCTGCTCTGGCAGCGGTCGCCTACGACCTGGCCGGGGACGCGGCCGTCGTCGCAGCAGCACGGGTTGCCTCCGGACAGCTCGGCGTCGAGATCGGGATCTACAAGAACAACACCGACTCCCAGGGCGCCTCCTACGGCTGCCACGAGAACCACCTGCTGCCGCGATCGCTCCCCTGGGAACGCATCCGCGCAGCACTGCCGGCGTTCCTCGTGTCGCGGGCGGTCATCACGGGCGCCGGCCGGGTCGGCATCGGCCAGCACGGTGAACGCGCCGGCTTTCAGCTCACCCAGCGGGCCGACTTCTTTGAGACCGTCGAAGGCATCCAGACCACGCAGCGCCGTCCGATCCTCAACACCCGCGACGAGCCGCACGCCGTCCCCTCGCGCTACCGTCGCCTGCACGTGATCACCGGCGACGCGAACCGCAGCCAGTTCACAACCTGGTTGAAGGCCGGGACGCTGGCCAGCTTCCTGACCTGCCTCGAGGCGGCCGCACTGCCCACACTCGTGCTGGCCGACCCGGTGGCGGCCTTCCGCACCGTCAGCCACGACACCAACCTCGACGCCCGGCTCGAGCTCACCGACGGGAGCCGGCTGACGGCCCTCGACCTGCAGGAGGCCTTCGCCGAGGCTGTCGCCGCCGACGCCGCCCGCCGCCCGGACGCCTACGACGAGGAGCTCAACTCGGCGTGGTCACGGCTCCTGAGTGACCTGCGCACCGAACGTGAGAGCTGCGACGACCGGCTCGACTGGCTGGCCAAGCTGCACCTGCTGCAGGCCTACGCCGCCCGCCTCGGCCTCGATCCCGACGACGCGTGGGGCGAGCCGAAGCTCGCCCAGCTCGACCTCGCCTGGGCACGGCTCGACCGGCCAGGGCCCTTCGACGTGTTGGAGAGGGCCGGACGAGTGCGCACTCTCGTGACTCCAGCGCAGGTCGCCAGCGCCGGCGCAGTGCCCCCCTCCGACACAAGGGCCTGGCTCCGCGGCACTCTCGTGCGCCTGGTGCCGGAGCGGGTGCTGGCAGCGTCCTGGGACTGGATGGCCGTTCGCGACACCGACGGCCGAGTCCACCGCCTCGACCTGTCCGAGCCCACGGAGCTCACCGCGGAGCGGGTCGGGGCCGTCCCTGACGCCGGCGCGGTCGATGCGCTCCTGCGCCGCCTGGCATGAGTAGGCTGTCGGCGCCGAGAGAACAGGAGCACCGGTGGCCGATCGTGTGCAGCGGGAACGCGCGCAGCAGCGTGCAGAAGAGGTGGTCGAGCAGACCACCCGCTCGTCGCATGCCGCCGACTACGACGCCATCCTCGACGAGATCGACTCCGTGCTCGAATCCGATGCCGAGGAGTACGTGCGCTCCTTCGTGCAGAAGGGTGGTCAGTGAACGCCTCACGAGTGAGCACGCGTGAACTCTCCCCGGCGCTGGTCATCGGCACCGGACTGGTGGGAGCATCCGTCGCCCATGCCCTGACCCGGGCTGGTCTCACCGTCCATTTGCGGGACTCGGTCTCCAGCCATGCCCACGTCGCCGCATCGCGCGGCGCCGGCACCACCGAGGCACCCGACCCGAAGGCCGTCCGCCTCGTCGTGGTGGCCGTCCCCCCGGAGGCGCTGGCGAAGGTGATCGCGAAGACGCTGCAGGCCTACCCGAACGCCACCGTGACCGACGTCGGCTCGGTGAAGGGGACGGTGCTGGCAGCCCTCCGCAGGACGGACGCAGACCTGTCCCGCTATGTCGGATCGCACCCGATGGCCGGTTCGCAGCATGTCGGACCCCTCACGGCGAACGCCGACCTGTTCATCGATCGCACCTGGGTGATCACCCCGCACGACACCTCCGCCGCCCACGCCGTGCTGGACGTGCAGGAGGTGGCGGCCCTCTGCGGCGCCCGGCGGGTCACCATGGGCGCGGCCCACCACGACGAGGCCGTCGCCCAGGTGTCACACCTGCCGCACCTGGTCTCCGTCCTCGTGGCAGGAAGCCTCACCCGGGTACCGGCGGAACACCTGAGGCTTGCCGGCCAGGGCCTGCGCGACGTGACCAGGATCGCCGGCTCCGACCCCGGACTGTGGCAGCAGATCATCGGGGCCAACTCCGCTGCCGTCCGCACCGAACTGGTGGCGATCCAGGCCGATCTGGCCGAGATGATCGCAACGCTCGACGCCGGCAGGATCTCCGAGGTGCTCGAACGCGGCAGGGAGGGCACGCGTGCGCTGCCCGGCAAGCACGGCCTGAACGCCGTCAGCTGGGCACACGTCGTCGTCGAAATCCCCGACGCCCCGGGTGCACTCGCGCGCCTGTTCCGCGACATTGAGGCGGCCGGCGTCAACGTGGAGGACCTGTCCATCGACCACGACCTGGAACGCGAGGTGGGCTGGCTGTCGGTACAGGTGGCCCCGGACAAGGCAGACGAACTCGCCGCAGCCATGACCGGTGCCGGGTGGACCGTGCGCGACCGCGAACCGCAACTGTAGGAGGAACATGTCTGCCGACCGCCTGGTGATCGCCATCGACGGGCCCAGCGGCTCCGGGAAGTCCAGCGCGTCCCGCGGCGTGGCCAAGGCCCTCGGGCTGGCCTACCTCGACACCGGCGCGATGTACCGCGCCGTGGCCTGCGCCTTCCTTGACGCCGGCGTCGAGCCGTCCGACGAGGCTGGTGTGATCGCAGCGACCCTTGGCGCGAACCTTGACATCAGCACCGACCCCGACGACCAGTGGGTGCGCGTGAACGGCCGTGACGTCACCACAGCGATCCGTGAGCCCGAGGTTTCGACGAAGGTGAGCGCCGTCTCCACGGTCGCCGAGTGCCGGGCGAACCTCGTGGCGCGCCAGCGGGCGATCATCGAGGCGGCCCGGGGTGGCATCGTGGCCGAGGGTCGCGACATCACCACCGTCGTCGCCCCGGACGCCGACGTCCGGTTGCTGCTGACCGCTGACCCGGCGATCCGGATGGCGCGCCGGCAACTCGAACTCGGCGACAAGGTGGACGCAGCCCAATTGGCCGACCAGGTGCTGCGCCGCGACTCCGACGACTCCAAGCTGGTGAACTTCACCACGGCAGCCGACGGCGTCACCCACCTCGACGGCACCCACCTCACGCTCGAGCAGACCATCCGGGCCATCATCGAACTGGCGGAGCAGACCCGCGGCTGAGGTGCGTCCCCGCGTGCGGTAACCTGATCAGTCGCACGCAAGGCAGACGAAGGGGACGACCACCATGACCGAGACCACCGCAGAGATCGATGTGGTCAAGCCCGTCGTGGCCGTTGTCGGACGCCCCAACGTCGGCAAGTCCATGCTGGTGAACCGCATCATCGGACGCCGCGAGGCTGTCGTGCAGGACCTGCCCGGCGTGACGAGGGACCGCGTCAGCTATGACGCTGACTGGAACGGTCGCGAATTCGTGATCGTCGACACCGGTGGCTGGGCCCCCGACGCCAAGGGCATGGCTGCCCAGATCACCGAGCAGGCAGAGCTCGCGATCGCCGCGGCCGACGTCGTCCTCTTCGTCGTCGACGCCACCGTCGGCACCCAGGACATCGACCACCGGGTGGTCCAGGTACTGCGTCGCAGCAAGAAGCCCGTCATCCTCGCAGCCAACAAGGTCGACGACCTCCGCCAGGAGGCTGACGCCGCGGCAATGTGGAACCTCGGGCTGGGGGAGCCGTACCCGGTCTCGGCCATGCACGGCCGCGGCACCGGCGACCTGCTGGACGCCCTGCTCGACGTGATGCCCGAAACCCCGCCGCTGGGCGAGCAGGAAATCGGTGGCCCCCGCCGGGTGGCCATCATCGGCCGTCCGAACGTCGGCAAGTCGTCCCTGCTGAACAAGGTGGCCAACTCCTTCCGCGCCGTCGTCGACAACGTCGCTGGCACGACGGTCGACCCGGTCGATGAGCTGGTGGAGGTCGGGGGAGTGGTCTACCGCTTCATCGACACCGCAGGGCTGCGTCGCCGCGTCAAGGAGGCTTCCGGACACGAGTACTACGCGTCGCTGCGCACCCAGGGCGCCATCGAACGGGCAGAGGTGTGCGTCGTGGTGCTGGACGCTTCCGATTCGATCAGCGACCAGGACCTGCGGATCCTCACCATGGTCGAGGAAGCCGGCAAGGCGCTGGTGATCGCGTACAACAAGTGGGACCTGACCGACGAGGAACGCCGCCACTACCTCGCCCGCGAGGTGGAGCAGGACATCCGTGCCTTCGCGTGGGCCCCGAGCGTGAACATCTCCGCACTGACCGGACGCAACGTCGACAAGCTGTCGAAGGCGATCGAGGAAGCCCTCGAAGGCTGGGAGACCCGGGTGTCGACCGGCAAGCTCAACGCCTTCCTCGGACGCCTCGCGGCGGCGCACCCGCACCCGGTGCGGAGCGGCAAGCAGCCCCGGATCCTGTTCGGGACCCAGGCCCACAACTGCCCGCCGACCTTCGCCCTGTTCACCTCCGGGCAGTTCGAGCCCACCTACGTCCGGTTCGTCGAGCGCCGGCTCCGCGAGGACTTCGGCTTCGTCGGGTCGCCGGTCAAGGTCGAGATCCGGGCGCGCGAGAAGCGCAAGAACCGCTAGGGATCAGACCGGTCCTATTGGCCTGACCAATTGCGCGGTTCTGCTGATCCCGGGCGCGGTCCTGGGGGAGAATGCGGTTCAGGACCGGACCGGCTGAGAGGAACACCAATGACGGTGACCATTGCGGGACTGCGCGTCGACAGGGGACTGGCTGCCTTCGTGGCGGAGGAATTGCTGCCGGGGCTCGATCTCGATCCCGAGGCCTGGTGGCGAGGGCTCGCCCAGTTGCAGGGAACGTTCGAGGCTCCGTTGCAGCGCCTGCTCGATCGGCGGGACGCGCTCCAAGCGGCCCTTGACGGGTGGCACTCGGCGAGTGCCGCGTCCGAGCCCGCTGACTACGAGCGCTTCCTGTCCGAGATCGGCTACCTGGTGCCCACCCCCACCGGGGTGAGCGTGCAGGTCAGTCGCGTGGACCCCGAGATCGCAGCGATCGCGGGACCACAATTGGTGGTTCCCTCCACCGTGCCCCGCTACGCCCTGAATGCTGCCAACGCCCGCTGGGGTTCCCTCTTCGATGCGCTGTACGGCACCGACGTCCTGCCGCTGAGCCATGACCTTGTTGCCGGCTATGACGAGCGACGAGGTGCCCAGGTGATCGCTGCGGCCGACGCGCTGCTGGACGAGCTGTTTCCCCTGACCGGCGTCAGCCACGCCGAGGTGACCGTGTACTCGGTGACCGGTGGTGCGCTGGTGGCGCGGACTGCTGCTGGGACGTCGGGACTGGCGGACCCGGCGCAGTTCGTCGGGTCCGGCGACGCCGCAATCCTGCTGGCCAGGAACGGCCTCCACGTCGAACTCAGCATCGACCCCCGGAGTCGGGTGGGCGGCGGTCACCACGCCGGCGTCGACGATGTACTGCTCGAGGCTGCGGTCACGACGATCGTCGACCTCGAGGACTCGGTTTCGACGGTTGACGGTGCGGACAAGGTCGTGGCGTACCGCACCTGGCTGGGCCTGATGACCGGATCGCTGGAAGCCACGTTCGACAAGGGCGGCCGCACGATGGTCAGGACCCAGAACGACGACCGGCGCTACCGCGCCCCCGACGGGACCGAATTGGTGCTTCCCGGCCGGGCGCTGCTGCTGGTGCGGACGGTGGGTCACCACATGCGCACCGACGCCGTCCGCACGTCCGGCGGCGCGGAGTTGGCGGAGGGACTGCTGGACGCCCTGGTGGCGGCGACGGCCGCACTACACGACCTCCGCGGGCTCGGTCGGCTCCGGAATTCTCGGGCCGGCAGCATCTACCTGGTCAAGCCCAAGCAGCACGGGCCAGACGAGGTCGCGCTCACTGTCGAGATGCTCGCGGGCGTGGAGGACGTCCTCGGGCTGGCCCCAACCACGATCAAGGTCGGGATCATGGACGAGGAGAAGCGCACCTCATTGAACCTGGAGGCCTGCATCGCAGCGGCCAGGGATCGGGTGATCTTCATCAACACCGGCTTCCTGGATCGCACCGGCGACGAGATCCACAGCGACTTCTGCGCCGGGCCGATGATCGGCAAGAGCGACATGAAGTCGTCGGTATGGATGACCGCCTACGAGGACCGGAACGTCGATGTCGCCCTGGCGGCGGGCTTCAGCGGGCACGCCCAGGTCGGCAAGGGGATGTGGGCCAAGCCGGCGGCGATGGCTGACATGCTGGAACAGAAGATCGCCCACCCGCTGGCGGGCGCCAACTGTGCCTGGGTGCCGTCACCGACCGCCGCCACGCTGCACGCCCTGCACTACCTGCGGGTGGACGTGGCTCAACGGCAGCGTGAACTGGCAGGACGGACGACCGACCGCAGGTTGCTGTTGCACGTGCCGGTGCTTGCAAAGAAGCCGGTCCCCGAGGTGATCGAGCACGAGCTGCGGACCAACGCCCAGTCGATCCTTGGCTACGTGGTTCGCTGGGTCGGGCTCGGGATCGGCTGTTCGACGGTGCCGGACCTGGCCGGTGTCGGGTTGATGGAGGATCGGGCAACGCTGCGGATCTCAAGTCAACACATCGCCAACTGGCTCCACCACGGCATCGTCGGCGAGGAAGAGGTACGGCGGGTATTCGCCGAGATGGCCGAGCTGGTGGATCGCCAGAACGACGGCGAACCCGGCTACCTTCCGATGAGCGCGGAGCTGGCCTCCAGCGAGCCCTTCCAGGCTGCCCTCGAACTGGTGCTCACCGGACGAACCGAGCCGAACGGTTACACCGAGCGGACTCTTGTGAAGTGGCGTCGGCTGGCCAAGGCCCGAGCCGCGGTCGGCTGATTCCGCCGGGATCCTCGCCGGTCAGCGTGATTCGGGCGGTTGTTGCGCGGGCGGCCATGGGCCCTGCGGTGGCTGGGGCTGCAGCGGAGGTGTTGGGTACTGCGCGGGCGGGCGATAGCCCTGCGGAGGCTGCGCACCGTACGGACCGGGCTGGCCCTGCGCACCGGGCTGGTACCCGTAGCCGTAGCCCTGTGACGGGGAGCCGTAGCCGAAGGGGTTCGGCGGCATCTCGGAGCGACGCACCTGGTCGATGAACATGTAGGTGACGTAGGACTGCATGAAGGGCACCGCGACAACCTCAACAGCGAGTATCAGGATCGAAGAGATCGCGACGACCGGAATCAGCGCGCCGAAGCTCGCCAGCACCGCGCTCGGGTCCGAGGAGTTGACGGCCGACGCGACCAGGGTGAAGAACGGCATCATGGATATCTGGCTGAAGCCGGTGACCAGGGACGTGAGGATGGAAACGGCGAAGTAGGCCACGAGATAGTACCCAAGGGTTCGCCAGAAGGCCCCCGAGGTGAGGCTCCATGACCGCTTCATGCCACCGATTCCACCGAGATTCTCGATGGCTGTAGCCGGGATCGTGTACAGGAGCCTGGTGCGAAGAAAGAAGCTGAGGGGCGCGAGCGCAAGCCCAAGCAAGCCCGTTACCCCAAGGAAGACGGCGAATACAGCTGATTCGGGTCCTTGCCGTCGGGCTTCAACGTAACTGAGAGAACTCGCCATCAGCGCGAAGAACACTCCGCCGAGGAGAATGCCGCAGCCGATCGCGATGGCGATCACTGTCGCCATCCGCGGCAGGAAACCCCGAGTTCGGGTCAGCAGGCCCCGGAAGTCGGGATGCTGGCCGGCTGCGATCTCGTAGGCTGCCACTGCCATCATCCCGAAGCTCTTCAGCTGGCCAAGTCCCGCCGCGAGGATGCCGAGCACGTAGAAGGCAACCCCAACCAAGATTCCGATGGGCAGGCCGGCACGATTCCCCGAGGCGGCAATTGCCAGAGAAGTTATCAGAATCGCCAGTCCGGAGATGATCAGCACCACTCCCAGCACGACCGGGAGGATGGTGATCAATACGAAAAGGCCGAGTCGCTGCTTGAGGGCCGAAAAGGTACCTGCAAACAAGCCGGGAATGTCGAGGGGACTGGGACGGAGCATGGGCGTCGGGGTGAGCACAGGCTGAGCGTACTTCTCGCGACCCCCGAGGATTCGGCCATTCAGGGGTCTGTCAGGGAAAGGCCTCAGGAGACGACCCGCGGCACCTTGCCGGTCAGCTTCAGGAAACCGCACATGAACTTGTGGGCACCGTCGGCGGTTGGGTCGAACATCAGCGGGCAGCCGCCGTCGATCACGACGACACCGTGCTCGCGTCCGTAGGCGACGGCCTCGGCCGAGACACTCCCCGCGTCGATCGAACGGTGCATCCAGACCTTGGTGATGCCCAGTTCGACGGCCTCCTTGACCGTGCCCAGCGCGTGCTCGGGACGGGTGCCGATGACGACGGCGTCCACGCCTCCCGGGACGGCTGCGAGGCTCGGGTAGGCCGTGACGCCGGCCAGCTCGTTGGCGTTCGGGTTGATCGGGATGGCGTCGTAGCCCCGCTCGATGAGGCGTTCGATCACGGCGTTGCTGCCGTGACCCTGCGGGTTCCGGGAGACCCCGGTGACCGCGATGCGCTTGCTCGCCAGGAACTCCGTGGCCGCTTCTGCAAGCTTCACTGCTGCATCCTCACTTCTTGCGATAGACCCTCACCGCGTCGGTGTCGATGAACATCAACGTCGGACGGCTGCTGCCCTGGCGGATGCCGAGGTGGTGACCGCTGCCGGGGTCAGAATCACTGTAGAGCGTGCGTACCGGCTCGACAGGGGAAACGGCACCAGAAGCGCTGACGCTGAACAGGCCGCTCATGTCGTAGGCATTGCCGGGGCTGAGCTCGACGATGCCGGTGGCGAGGATCCACAGCTTGCCGTTGGCTGCCATCACAGCCTCGACAGCTGGATGTACCGCGAACGTGGGATGCGCAGGGTCGACGAGGTTGATCCGCAGGTTCACGCCGGGCCGCTTCACCGTGATGTGGTCACTGGCGGCCGTGATGCCGAACGTGCGTCCGCCCTGGCCCTTGAAGGTCGAGACGGTGGTCATGGCACCGGTCCGCGGCTTGACGCGGACGGAGACGCCGTTCTCGTCGAAGCCGTAGAGCGAGTGGCCGTCGGTCACCATCGGGCCGAAGAAGTCGGGGCAGCTTCACCTTGGTGAACTTCTTCGCCGGCGAGAGCAGCAGCAGGGCGGGCGAGACCCCGTCGCCGGTGAGTACGACGGTGCCGTCGGCGAGGGCGAACGGGTTGGCCCACTGGAAGTAGATGCCCTGCGCCAGGTACTTCTTCGGCATCTTGATCTGGCCGAGGTAGGTGCCGGTGTCGCTGTAGTGCGCAAGGCGCAGCTTGGCCGCGTCGAGGTACCACCAGGACTTGTTGGGCACCTGCACGCCATAGTCGGGACCGATCATCAGGGTGTCGCCGCCGGGCGAGGTGCCGAGCTTCGCGGTTGCCGCGCCGTAGCCGATCCTGGCGATCCGCTTCCAATTGCTTTTCAGACTGCTGGGCTGACTGAGGTGCAGGCTGGCGGTGACCTGCGGGACGGCCGTCGGAACGACCGCCGGAGCCGCGAGAGCGGGTGTGGGGGAGAGCCCCGCCACCCAGGCAAAGGTGAGGGTCGGAACCAGAGTCCCGACGAGTCGCATCATGACGTCCCCTTTCCGTGTCACCAACTGAGAGCCGCGGCGGTCCGCCGGAAATACGGCGTGCGCAGCGGGCTCAGGATTCGTAGTACAGTGACCAGCCGGACCGGGCAACGTGGTCCACAACTGAAGAGCGGGCTGTAGCGCAGCTTGGTAGCGCACCTGACTGGGGGTCAGGGGGTCGCAGGTTCAAATCCTGTCAGCCCGACAATTGAATTGCCTTGTGGGAGGCAGATTGGTTGTCTCGGGGTAGACCGCGTGGAACATGCGTGGAACCGGGGTCGCCAGACTTCCATGGCCAGTTGGCGTCCATCCTGACTTCATCGATGACCCGGGCCTGTCTGGTGCCCATCCTCGCCCGCCGGGACGTAGGTGGGCTGGGTTGCAAGGTTCGCGCTGCTGACCGCACCGGGTTGCTTTCGGTCGGTGCCGCAAGCTGGGGCACAGCCAGCGCGTTAAGCGAGGATGGGCAAGACGAAAGCCGCCAGCTGGGTGTAGCCGGGTGGGAGGGCGCATCTACTTCACCCTCCTCGCGCTCACAGAGCCATACCTGTTGTGGTGGGCGGACCACTGGGACCTCCTCGGCTTCCGCTTCCAGCTACGGCGCCACTCACGACTTGCCACGCCGATCAGGCTCATCGGTGGCGCTTGCTTCAGCTCTCTCGGGTCGACAACGGCCGAACGCGGACAGCCCCAATCGGCTCCTCCAGGGCGCGGGCGTACACGGCGTAGATGGCGAGCAGGACAACAGGCACCAAGAAGTCGAGATACAGGATCGGCCCCGCATTGCCGATTGCGTCGTTGCTTCGGCCGACGAGGTCGATCACGTGAGCGGCCCCGGCCGTCCAGCTGAAGACCGATTTGGCGATGAGGAAGGGTAGCCAGAAGTCCCGGCGCCAGAAGCCGAGGAATCCGACCAGGCCGATCGCCAGGTTCGCGCCGGCCACCTCCAGCTGGAACAGGTTTCCCGCCGGCCAGCCGATGGATTGCGCGACCGTCTCCGCGAAGAACGCGTGTACCACGAAGTTGGATATTCCGTTGAAGCCGATGATGCCGATCGAGTACATGAGCACGATCTCCAGGCTCAGCGCGCGCGTCCTGTTCTTCGTGCGAGCGATCGTGTAGGCCGAGAACGCCACGACGGCCAAGATGTAGAGCAGCGCCGACACGCCGGGGGTACTGAAGAACTCGAACATGGAACCCCTCCCGCCGGAATCAAGCCTTAGCGTTACACAACTCCCTTCTAGTCGCCGCGGCCATGTACCGCAGTCTCAGTCCAATCGCTCATCACGCCCCGAGAGGCGGTCTTCGAGGGAGGTCGGGAATCGGTCGCTGAAGGATGCGTGTGGTGGAGGTCCGCGCGCCATGTCACCAGCGACGGTGGCGGTCCTCCGGACGGGTCGTCGGGATGGCCGGGAAGAGACGATCGAGGCCGGAGGTGCGCACCCGGATGAGCTTGTAGCCGAGCTTCACCGCGGGCAGGTCGCCAGAGGCGATCCGCCGGCGCAGGGTGTACGTGCTCACGGCGTAGATCTTGGCCGCTTCGCGTAGCGAGACCCACTCGGGCGCAACGCGGGTGTTCTGGTTGATGGCCATGTTGGTCCCTTCCTTGGGGTTGGTGCCCGGCGGGCTTGCCGGGCCGATGGGGCTCGGATGCCGATGCCCGGGCTTCGGTGGTGATCGATGGAGCGTGGATGGTCGTGACCGTGGGTCGTGCTTCGGCATCGGCTTCGCGGTGACGGTCTCCCAGACCGGGTGCAGCCACATCTCCAGGCGGTGTTGAACGACAGCTTTGGTATCGAGAGCAGTCTGATGACGACCATCCACGCCTACACCGGCGACCAGCGGCTCCACGACGCCCCGCACTCCGACCTGCGTCGGGCAAGGGCAGCAGTGATGCCGACAATCCCGACCTCATCCGGGGCGGCCAAGGCGATCGGCAAGGTCATCCTGCCGGGAAGTGGCCAGCACCTGGCCGCCCTGAGCTTGGCGACCATTATCGGCTGCGTAGCCGGGACCGGGAAGCACGAGCTCAGGGCTTGCTGCTTCCGGAACTGGGCGGGCCGGCAACCGCCAGACCACCACCGCCACGGCGGCCAGCACCAGGGCCATCAGCAGGCCCAATGGCGGCGACACGAACAGGCTGCCGCCGATGATCGACAGGGCCAGGAACCCGTACGTGCCGTTGTAGGCACCGTGCAGGAACGCAGGGGCGAGTACGGACCCAGAGCGCACGCGCACCCACGACAGCACGAAGGACAGCGGGGTGGTCCAGGCGACCATCAGCGGAATCCCCCAACCCCATTCGGCGCCGTAGTTGTGGCCGAGCAGGATGATGATCGGCGCGTGCCACAAGCCCCACAGCACACCGGTCAGCAGGTTGGCCCGCCAGGTGCCGAGCGGACGCAACTCGTCGGCCAGCACGCCGCGCCAGCCGTACTCCTCACCGAAGGAGAAGAGGCCGTTGACCGTCAGCCCGGCCAGCAGACCCTGGAACACCCCGACGCCGACGACGACGGCGATCGGCGGTAGCGCCAGGTCGGCCGGCACCGCCGGGGCGATCTGCAGAATCCGCTCCCGGAACTCGGCATCTGTCGCGACGAGGTGTCCGGCGCCGGGCAGTCCGAGAGCGCCCGCCGCCCAGGCGACGGCGAACCCGAGGGCAAGGATGACGACCATCATGGCCACCGCGTAGCCGGCGCTGCGGCCGACCGTTGTCCAGAACCTGGTGCGCAGGCGTCGCCATTCGGTGGTGATCAGCGGGCTGCGGCCGGCGCGGCGCTCAACGATCAGCCCGGAGACCAGCGGCAGCGGCATGTAGAGCACCGCTGTCCCGGCAAGAACCGCGACGGTGCCCACCGGACCGATGACGACCTGACGCAGCAGACACAGGAGGACCCCGACGACGACGGCGCCGCCGAACGCGATCCCGTAGAACCAGGCGACTCGCGACCAGGCGACTCGTTCGGGCATGGGCGTCGTCACAGCGCACCGCCCAGGTCACGTCGCTGCTCTTCTGCACGGACCGCAAGCGCAAGAGCCAGCAGCAGGCCTCCGGCCGGCAGCCAGAGACCCCGGACCTCTTGTTCATCGTTCATGGATAGATGGTAATGCCAGCTACCTTGCGGCGCAAGCTAGCTGGTGACGACAGGTACCGCGGCAATCGTGGGTGATCGCGACAGGGGCGGGAGTTGACGATCATCGCGATGCCTAGCGCGACGACGATCAGGCTTCCGAGCCAGGGGTGCCGGGGCGCCCCGTGTAACGGAGCAGCACCACCAGTCCGCTGATCCAGAGCACCGTGGCGATCGAGAGTCCAAGCACTACGAGCCTGCCCGTCTCGATGGGCAGGAAGAGCGCACCCAGGGCGCAGGCCGCGCACAGCGTCCCCGTGACGTAGTAGAAGGGCAGTCGGAAGACCCTGGCGAGCGGCAGGAAGTGCACACCGACGATGAATGCGACCGCGACCGGGATCAGGAGCGAGTGGCCGGCGTTGTCGAGGAGCACGGCCGCCACAGCGATCAGCGCGAACTCGACGGTGAAGATGACGCCGAACGCGATGCCCATCCGCTTACCGTCACGATCAGCGGTGGCCGAGTCGGCGGCGCGAGGGAGCCGACGGGATGAGACCATTCGGACCACGGCGTATGCGGTCAGGCCGATGACAGGCGCCGCGACCAGGACGTTGCCCCAGGCGGGCACTCCGGGCCAATTCGCGATCGAGGCCAGAGCCCAGAACGCGCCGAGGAACGTGAACACGAGCGCGCCGACCACGACGAACAGGGCATAGGTCGGACTCACGACGCGGGCGCTCATCACCAACCGCCGCTACCCAGTACCTCGGCAGCTGCCGGCTCCGTCCTCCCGCGGTTGTCCGCGTTCGGAAGGCGTGCGAGGTCCGGGCGCCGACAGCAACTCACTTTGACCGGAACTTGTCGATGGCGATTCCGAGCGCGATACCCAGAACGAGCCCGATCGCTATACCGGCAACAACATTGTTGCCGAGGGCACCGAGCCCGGCACCAACAGCAATTCCGACGGCGATCCCGATCACCATCGACGTAGGCATTGTCTTCCCAGCCACATGGTCTCCTTCAACTCGTGGTTCAGGCGACGGATATCGCCTCAACCTTGACCGCTACCCGATTCGGTCGCTCCCAAACGTCGCGTGCTCCGACCTGTGCTGGCGTCAGGCGACCTGAACGGCGTCCTCGTCAGGGAGGCAAGGGCTTCCTCGCGTCCATCCCTGCGATGGTGGAGAACCTCACAATCCCGAGTGACCTCCATCGAGTGGGCGCGGCAGCGATCCGGTCAGGTGTTCCGCTGAAACGCCGGTGTGGGTAGTGTCTGAGTCAACGGCGATGGGGCTCGCCGATAACCGCGAACGCTGACGGTCCCTACTGAAGTCAAGGGAGCCCGTGTGCGCGCACAGACGCTTCAACACCGTTCACTCGCTCCGGCCGCTCCAGCCCGAGAGGATCAGAGATGACCGACATCTACCTGTGCCGGCACGGCCGCACCCAACTCAACGTGGCCGGCCGACTCCGGGGACGTCTCGACCCGGACCTCGACATCGTTGGCTTCGCCGAAGCCAGAGATCTCGCCGAGGAGCTCAGCCATGTCGAACCGACTCGTGTGATCTCGAGCCCTCAACACCGCGCTGCGGAGACGGCACGCCCGATCGCGGAAGCCTCCGAGGTCACTGTCGAGGCCGACGAGCGGCTCGTTGACCGCGCCTACGGCCAGTTCGACGGGACTCTCGCCGCCGACGTGATCGATACCTACGGGTCGTTCGACGCCGCGCCTGGCGTCGAGCCCGCGGCCGACGTCGCCGCTCGCGGGGTCGAGCTTCTCACCGAACTGATCGATGACGAAGGGCCGATCGTTGTCGTCAGCCACGACGCGGTCATCCGGCTGGTCCTCGATGCGCTTGTGCCAAGTCCCAAGAAGGAGTTCCACCACATCGAGCCACGAACCGGCTGCTGGACCCTGCTCCGCCATGACACCGACGGCTGGCGGCTGATAAAGGCCAACAGCAAGGACGACCCGATCGAGGCCACACTTGCGCGCTGACGGGCTCTTTCTCGTGCTGGGCGAAGGGGGCGGTCAGGATCGGACGGCCCCGACCATTCACCAACGCGACCAAGCTGCCGGTGACCCAGCGAGGAGCTAGCGGAGCCGACCGAAAACGGCCTGCCCGCTGTCGTCGACCACCACGCACGACGTCGCCGACGGGCAGGAGATGTCAACAGGCGTGGTCAGTCCCTTCAGGTGCCGCGGACGCGACCAGCCAGCGCCCCGCTGCTGCACGACCTTGCCGGTCGAACTCACGGCCAGGCAGGTCCCCGGACCGTGGCAGGACACCGCCACCAGCGGCCCGGCCGCTGTGACCGCAGCGAAGGCCGACCAACGGGAATTCCGGTAGGAGGCCGCACGCCCCGTTGCGTCGATGGCGACGCAGTACCGGGTCGTCGCGCAGGACACCGATACCGGGGCTGTGCCGGTGGCGTCGCCGAAGGGGGCCGGGTTGCTCCACGCCATGCCGTTGAAGACGCTGGACACACTGCGCCCGTCAACCTGGCCGGTTCCCAGACAGAAGGTGGCGGAGACACACGAGACGCGCGTCAGCCGCGGGGACTCGAACCATCGTAAGGAGACTCCGTTGAAGACAGCGGTTTGCCCCGGGACTTCTTCACCCCAGAAGGCAGGATTCTGCCCGCCGACTGTCACGCAGAAGCGGGTGGAGGCGCAGGACACCGCCTCCGGATGGTGCCGAACGTCGGCGGACGGGACGGACTGCCAGCCCGACCCGTCGAAGACATGCACCACGTTGGTTTCGGACACGGCCCACTGACCCGTGGTCGCGACACAGAAGGTGGTGGTCACGCAGGAGACACCGGTGGCGGCGCTGAAGGGCGCCGTGATCACACCGAGATCCGTCCAGGAGAGCTGGCCCGCAGGACTGAACCGGTGCGAGTGGTAGGTACCCACCCCGACGCAGGAATGGCGCGTCGCGCAGCTGACGTTGGTCAGGCGGTCCGGGTCGTCTCCGACCGTGGTCGGCCGGCTCCAGCGTCTCCCGTTGAACTGGGCGAGCTGGTTGCCCTGCGCCACGGCGCAGAACCTCGCGCGGGCGCACGAGACGAGTCCGTTGACCGGAGCCGGCGGCACGGCAGCCGGGGCCGACCAGGTGCTGCCGTCGTAGACCGAGTAGGTCGACGGTCCGAAGTCGACGCAGTAGGTCGGGCCCGCGCACGACAGCTGGCCACCGACCGGAGGCGTCGGAGCCACCACCCAGGCCGAGCCGGTGAACCGCCTAGTGACCCCGTCGGAGCCGATCGCCAGGCACAAGGCTGCGCTGGTGCAGGACACGGTCGAGGGCGGGAGAGTGGTCTCCTTCACCCAGGAGCCTCCGTTGTAGCGGAGGACCCCGTCGAATCCCAGTGCGAGACACAGAGTCGCTGAGGCGCAGGTCAGGCCTTGCACAGTGAACGAGGTATCAACCTGCCACCTCGCTCCATCCCAGCGGGCCCACCCGTCCGACGGGCTACCGGCCAGGGCCACGCAGTTGCTCGCCGAGCTGCAGTACACCTCCCCGGCGCTCCAGTCGGGGATGTACTGGGGATTGCGGCGGCCATCCTTGCCCAGGAACACCACGTCCCCCCACGGCGGGCTCACCTCGCCGGAGGAGACCTCGACCGACGCGCAGAACTCGGCTGTAGCACAGGAGAGATCGTCCACCCAACTGCTGTTCGTCGCGTCGTCGGTATGGAATCCGTAGTGGCTGTAGAGCGACCAGGTCCGGCCGTCCCAACGGTAGTAGAACTCGCCTTCGTCCGCGGCCATGCAGAACCTGGGGGATCCACAGGACAGGGCGACGAACTTCGCCGGGTAGGCAGTGCTGACCTGTTTCGGCCTGCTCCAGTCCCAGTGGTGCCGCTCCGGAGCTCTCCGATGTTGCGAGCCCGAGGTGCTCAGGGAGCTGTGGGTACCCGTGTCGGTCGGCCCGCCCGCGGCCGGGGCCGCCTGAGCCACTCCTGGCGAGGGGAGCAGCAGCGCACACACGACTCCAGCAAGCAACCAACGTCGACGTGATCCGGGCATGTCCACCACTCCCATCGGGGAACTGCAACGGTGGTCGAGAATGCGACGGGCGACAAGGTGGGAGAGTTGCGTCCACTGACCGTGGTGTCACAGTAGCCGCACCACCAGTGCCGGTCGCCCGGCTCTGGGTACAGACTTTCGCAAGGACCGCTGTGAGAGGAACGCCGATGCCCAAGGTCGTCGCCATCATGTCCATGTCGCTCGACGGCTTCGTCGCCGACCCCGGCGACGGGGTGGGTGAGGTCTTCGACTGGTACTTCCATTCCGGGGACGTCGAGATCCACACCGGGGGGTCGGACCCCATGACCTTCACGATGTCGGAGGCGAGCGCCCGGCACGTACGCGGCCTGACCTCGGAACTGGGTGCGGTGCTCACCGGCCGACGGACCTTCGAGGTCGCCCAGGGCTGGGGCGGCAATCACGCCTGGGGCCCGGCGTTCGTTGTCACGCACCGGATCCCTGACGGATGGCCGCGGCCCGACTCGACCGTCCACTTCGTCACCGACGGTATCGAGAGCGCGGTGGAGCAGGCCGCGGCCGCCGCAGCAGGGAAGTCCGTTGGCGTCCATGGCGCAGACACCATTCAGCAGTGCCTGAATGCTGGCCTCCTCGACGAGATCTCCGTCGACATCGCCGCTGTCCTGCTGGGCTCCGGGGTGCGGCTGTTCGACCATCTCGCCCACACCCCGGCCGTCCTCGGCGACCCCCAGGTCGTGGCGGGCGCCGGGGTCACACACCTTCGCTATCCCGTACGCCGGCGGTAGCCCACACCAGCTCCTGATACGCCGGGCGAAGGCGAAGATTGCCACCCCCACCGGTGCTGCCCGGGCCGGATCCGGCGGCCTAGCATGGCGCCAGCCTCCCACGATGAAGGGGCCGCAGTGGCGACAGGCAATCAGGGCAGGATCTTCATCAGCTACCGGCGCCAGGAGACCGCCTGGCCGGCCCGGCAGCTGTATGAGGTGCTCGTCGCCCGTTTCGGTGCCGAGTCGGTCTTCAAGGACGTCGACGACATCGAGCCCGGTGACGACTTCGTCGAGCGGATCACCGAAGCGGTGGCTTCCTGCGACGTACTGCTCGCCCTGATCGGGAACCAGTGGCTCACCATGACCGACGTCCGCGGGGGAAGACGGCTGGACAATCCGGAGGACTTCGTCCGCCTCGAACTCACCGCAGCGCTCAGCCGGGGTGTCCGGGTCGTGCCCATCCTCGTGGACGGGGCCGTGATGCCTCGGCCTGAGCAGTTGCCTCCCGACCTGGTGCCGCTGACCCGGCGACAGGCGGTGGAGATCAGCGCCGTTGGCTTCAACACGGACCGTTTGCTGGTCACCCTCGCCGCCACGCTGGAGTCGCGGCAGCCGAGCCCTGTTGCGCCAGAACGGCCGGCCGAGCCCAAGCCCGTTGAGCTGGTGCCCGTTGAAGACGAGGTGCCCGTCGAGCAGGAGGCGTCCGTCCAGGCGGACGCGCCCGCCCCTGTGGAGGCACCCGACAAGGGGTACGCGGCAGCTCCGGAGGCGGTGTCTGCCCGGCAGGAGGCGCTTGCCCCCTCGTCCTACGAGCCCCCGGTGCCGGCACCCCCCGTGCCACTCACGGGTCCATCGGCGCCGGCGATGAGCGGGACGCCTCTCGCTGCCGCGCCTCCCGAAACTGCGCGACCCGCACGTCGCTGGCTCATTCCGGTCGCGGCTGTGGCCGCGCTGGTTGTTCTTGGTGGTGCGCTGCTCGTCCTGCGTCCCTGGGCGGGAACGACCCAGAGCGGAGCCGACCGACCGACCGTCCCGTCCGGCGCCGCGACGGTGGCCTCAGGCCCGACCGTCGCATCGAGCCCGACCGCCTCCACGAGCCCGCCCATCCTCCCCGGTGCTCCGTTGATCCTTGCCCATCGGGGCGGACTGGAGCTGCACCAGTTCGAGACCGAGCAGGCCATGGAGGCTGCGGCCGCGGCCGGCTTCTCCATCGAGACCGACGTTCGGTACACCTCCGACGGCATTGCGGTACTCGTGCACGACGAGCAGGCAACCAAGGGGCTCGACTGCGGGGGACGGTCGATCCGCGTGTCCGAAACCACGTGGGCCGACCTCAACCGTTTCTGCCGTTCGAAGCCGACGGCCAAGGATCCCGCCCAGTACCGGGTGCCACGGCTGGACGCCACCCTCGAAGGCATCGCCGCGGCGAGCGACCAGGTGATGGTGTTCATCGAGGTCAAGACAAACCTGAGCAGCCAGCGACGGAGGGATTTCCTCGCCGCCCCCGCAGCGTTCGGGCTGCGCGAGCGGACGGTCATCACTTCCTTCAATCTCGACTGGCTGCGCCAGATCCGCACCGCCGATCCGACGATCAGGCGGATGCTCTTCGTCTCGGGCAAACCCGTCCCGGCGGACAGCCTCAAGGACGAGGGCCTGTACGCAGTGGCCGTCGATCAGGGCGTCGCCTCGAAGCAGTACATCGATGACCTCAAGAAGATCGGGGTCAAGGTGATGGTCTGGACCGTCAACGACCCGCAGCAGTGGGCAACACTCGTGGCGTTCAGTCCCGACATCCTGATGACCGACTACCCGGCGCGGTTCAAGGAGTGGCTGTCCACCCGCTGAGGCCCGCCGGCAGACTTGGTCACGGCGAGGATTTCGCTCGAAGACTCGTGGACGCGTGGTTGAACTGCAACGATTAACCATGGGATCGAAGAAGCGCCCGAAACTCGACAACGACCTCTACGAGGCCGAACTGACTCAACTGCAGGCCGAACTGGTCGAGATGCAGGAATGGATGCGCACCACGGGCTCACGCCTTGTCGTGATCTTCGAGGGCCGCGATGCCGCGGGCAAGGGCGGTGCGATCAAGCGGATCATGGAGTACCTCAACCCCCGCATCGCGCGCATCATCGCGTTGCCGGCGCCCACGGAGCGTGAGCGGACGCAATGGTACTTCCAGCGCTACATCGAGCACCTGCCCGCCGCCGGCGAGATCCGCCTGCTCGATCGCTCCTGGTACAACCGTGCCGGCGTCGAACGGGTGATGGGGTACTGCACCGCCGCCGAGTACCAGCGCTTCCTGCGGCAGTGCCCGATCTTCGAGCAGATGCTGATGGAGGACGGCATCATGCTGCGCAAGTACTGGTTCTCGGTGTCCGGCAAGGAGCAGGAGAAGCGCTTCCGCTCCCGCCTCACCGACCCCATGCGTCGCTGGAAGCTGTCGCCCACAGACCTCGAGTCACTCACCCGGTGGGAGGAGTACAGCCGGGCGAAGGACGAGATGTTCGTGCACACCGACCTGCCGGACAACCGCTGGCGTGTGGTGGAGGCGGAGGACAAGAAGCGTGCGCGCCTCAACATGATTGCCGACCTGCTCGATTCGGTGCCCTACGAGAAGGTCGAGCGCCCTGACCTGAAGCTGCCGAAGCGCCCCAAGTCCACCGGCTACCGTCGGACGGAACGTGACCTGCAGCTGTACGTCGCAGACTTCGCCGCCGCACTCGAGACCTCCGGCGAGCTCCGCCAGAAGTACCTCGATCCCGAGGACGACGACCTCCCCCCCTTCTCCATGCCCCCAGACGCCATCCATGACTCCGAATCCCAACCCGTCGCAGAGCCATCGGAGGAGGGTCCGGGCACGAGCGACTGAGGCGCCGCGCACAGCGTCGGTGTGCACCGCACCGTCGGTGATGCCCGAAAGGTTACGGCTGCCGTGCAATTGCGCAGCACGACGTCATCAACCCCATTGCCGGGTATTCACTCCGCAGCGATCCATTTGGGTATGCGTAATGCAGTTCAGGCGTCAATGACGCCTTGAAGGGAGTTTCGCCATGGCAACAATTCTGTGGATCATTGCTGTGATCCTTGTCATCAGTGGCATTTTCGCCATCTTCCGCAACCAGCTCCTTTGGGGCATCGTGCTGATCGTGATCGGACTTCTGGTCGGACCCGGTGGAGTGAGCATCTTCCATTGACCCTCCGTCTCCCGGCCGGCGGTCCGGTGCCGGGGGCCCCAGCGCCCCGCCTTCGGGCCGGACTGGTGGTCGCAAGGCGTTATCGCCTGATCCGACACCTCGCCTCTGGAGGGATGGGCGAGGTCTGGGAGGCGGTGGACGAGCGACCGCAGCGGCGGGTGGCAGTGAAGATCCTGCACCCGCGGACCGCGGCGCAGGCCTCCGCTCGTGAGTCATTGCGAGCGGAGGCTGCGCACCTGGCAAGGGTGAGCCACCCGAACGTGGTCACCGTGCACGATTTCGGCGAGGACCGCGGCCTGGCATTCCTGGTCACGGAACTCGTCGAAGGGCCGACCCTCGCCGAATTGGTGGCCCGTGAGGGCCCCCTGGATCCCGAACGGGTACGCGTCGTGCTGGTGCAGCTCTCCGGCGCACTCCAGGCAGCTCACACGGCCGGAATCGTCCACAGGGACGTCAAGCCCGCGAACGTCCTCCTTGCCGCGGACGGCACGGTCAGGCTCTCCGACTTCGGGATCGCGGGACGGGTCGGCAGCGCACTCGTCGCGGAGGTCGGCGAGGTTCCGGGAACAACCCCGTACCTGAGCCCGGAGCAAGCCCTCGGGGATGCGGTGACGGAGCGCAGCGACCTCTACTCACTCGGCGTCCTCGCTCACGAGTTGCTCTCTGGACGCACGCCGTTCGACAAGGGCAGCCCCATCGCAACTGCCCTCGCCCACGTCACCGAAGTCCCACCCGAACTTCCGGCGGGGACGCCGGACGAACTGGTGGCGATCGTCGCGTCGTGCCTGGCGAAGGACCCGGGGGACCGTCCGGTGTCGGCGGCGGCGATCCACGGCGCGCTCCGCAGGCCCTTCCGATCAGCGCGGGTCGGATGATGGTTCCGGCTGGGGCCCGCCGTCCGGTTCGATTGCACGTTCGGGCGGTTGGTCGGGGACACCTCCGTGCTCGGCGATCCGTCGATCGCGCCGGTCAAGCCGTAGCAGGATCCGGTGCACGGTGATGAGCAGCGCGAGCCAGGCCAGCCCGAAGATCCAGCCGAACATCACATCGGTGATCCAGTGATGGCCGAGGTAGACCCGGCTCAGGCCTATCGCCACCGCCCAGAGGGACGCAACGATCGGAGCGAACACGCGCACCCAGATGGCCTTCGACAGCCACCACGCGAGGTAGGCAAGCATCAAGGCGATCACCGTGCTGTTGAGGGTGTGCCCGGACGGGAACGAGGGGGCGTACTCGTAGGGCGGCACCGCGAACGAGAGCGGCGGTCGAGCCCTGCCGACGACGGTCTTGCCGACGCCGGTGAAGATCAGCGAGCCCGACGCGGCGACCCCCATCATCAGGAGGATGGAACGCCGCCGCCACCGAACGTACATCGCCACCGTGAGGGTCAAGGTGATGAAGACCATCGACGCGGTGCCGCCGAGGTTGGTGAAGGCGGTCACCCAGTGTTCGCCGGCCGGTGTGCGCAGCGAGACGGCGAGGTCGAGAGCGGGACGATCGAGCCCGCTCAACCCGTCCCCGTTGGCCACAGCCTCGTAGATGTCCGCGCTGCCGGTGATGAGCAGGCTGAACGCCGCAGCGCCCACCGCTGCGGTCACCAGAAGGGCAGCGTTCGTACCTATGTAGCTGCGGATGCCCCGAATGACCTTGGTAGTGGGTTTGACCAATTGCGACATCCGCAGTTTCACCTTTCGTCGGACACACCGACCGTACCCATTCCTGCGCCAACGCTTCGGTGCTCGGCGCGAGGAGCCGAGGCCCGAACCGGGTACAGCTACAGAGTCAGCACGACAAGGAGGGCAGCATGGCCACATCAGGGAAGGCAACCGGGAGAAACGCCGCAACGGCGGGACGGGTCTCAAGCGCCGTGGGAGACGTCACCGACCACCCGCTGGTCGACGCCGGCGCCAGGGCAGGCTATGCCGTCAACGGCTTCCTTCACCTCCTGATCGCCTGGCTCGGACTGCAGGTCGCCTTCGGAAAGTCGGCGAAGGCCGACCCTTCCGGTGCCATGGCACTGGTGGCAGCCACGCCGCTGGGCAAGATCATCCTGATTGCCATCGTTGTCGCCTTCGTGCTGCTTGCCGTGTGGCAGGTGGGAGAGTGCGTGCGCGGTCCGGAGACGAAGGATCGCGTCAAGGCCGGCGCGAAAGCGGTCGTCTACCTCATCCTGGCCTGGGGCGCGGTCTCCTTCCTGATGGGCACCGGGAAGTCGGGGCAGACGCAGGCGAAGGACGCCACGGCAACCCTCATGGACCTGCCGTTCGGCCAGGCGCTGGTGATTGTCTCAGGGCTCGCCGTCGCCGCGATCGGCGGCTACCACATCTACAAGGGCTGGACCGAGAAGTTCCGGAGCGACCTGGCCACCACCCCAAGCCGCATGACCGTCATGGCAGGCAAGCTCGGCTACATCGCCAGGGGCATCGCCCTCATCGCCGTCGGCCTCGGCCTCCTGACGGCCGGAATCATGCACCAGGCGTCGAAGTCGAAGGGCCTGGACGGGGCACTGCACCAGATGGTGACGTTGCCCCTGGGACAGGCGCTGGTCACGGTGATAGCCGCCGGGTTCGCCTGCTTCGGTGTGTACCTGTTCAGCCGTGCGCGTCGGGCACGAACCTGATCACCCGTCCGCGATCCCTTCGGCAGCGGGGTCTCGACGGAGGAAGAGCCAGGCGATGAGGCCGCAGGCCACGCCATTGACAGCGCCCCAGACCACGTCGCTGAGGTGGTGCATTCCGAGGTAGACCCGGGACCACCCGAGAACCAACAGGTAGCCCGCCACCAGCAGGGTGACCACTGAGCGCCACAGGCGAGTCGCCACGCGGTGGAACAGGAACAGCACCACGACGAGCAGTTGCGCGGTCGTCGCACCCATGTGGCCGCTCGGGAAGCTGGCCGTGGGCTGGCCGACGTCCAGGGTCTCCACGTGCGGCCTCGGCCGAGCGACAAGGGTCGACGTGGCGAGATGGACCATGACGTGGAGGGCGAGCGCCACTGCCGGCAGCGCGGCGAGCCACCACCGACGACTGACGATCCACACCAGCGCGACGCTGAGAATGCAAATGATCGCGTTCCCGCTCACCGACCCGATCGCCGACGCTGTCAAGGCGATCGTGTCGAGCACCGGCGTGCGCGCCGATTGCGCAAGAACGCTGAGCTGGTCCTCTGCCGGCGACGGCCCGATCGGCCCGACGAGTACCCATCCGACTCCGAGTCCGACGGTGAAGAGCGCCAGTGCGGGAAGGAGGGCGCGAACGATCAGGTCCCGACCCACGGCAAGGAGTGTCGGGGCGGTCTGGTCGTCCCGGTAGCGTGTCAGCAGTGTCATGGCGCCGCCCCTGGACCCACTCTTGTCAATTGCATCCCCCCTGCACCGGTTACTGCAATGGACTTACCCGGGGACTGCGGGACGCGAAACGTGTCCAGTCTCAATGAGGAACCAATTCTCTGACAACTGAAATCAGGTTTCCATGGCCCTGGAATGGGGGAGTTGCCGCTTCCGGGAGCGTGGCGCCGATTCGAGGGGGCTGCGCGGGGTAATTGATTCAGGAGTTGCGTTGCCAGACCAGCACAGGGGATCAATGAATACTTTGGTGAGCGTCATCGTTCCGGCCTTCAACGTCGGTGGTCACCTTTCGAGATGCCTGGACTCCTTGCTCGCGCAGACCCACCGGCCGCTCGAGATCATCGTGGTGGACGACGGTTCCTCCGACGCCACGGCCGCCGTCATGCGCCGCTTCGAACAGGAGCATCCCGAGGTGCACACCGTGAGCCAGATCCACCGTGGCCTCGGACCGGCACGGAACGCGGGCCTGAGCATCGCCCGGGGAGAGTTCATCTCGATGGTGGACGCCGACGACTGGGTGGAGCCGGAGTTCATCGAGGACCTGCTGCGCGACGCGCAGGAGACGGGCGCCGACGTCGCCGTGTGCGGCTTCTCGTTCGACTTCTGGGGGCTCCGCATCCCCTTCCCGTTCCTTCCGAAGGTGCGTAGCCTCACGGGGCTGCAGGCAGCAGAGCTGTCCCTGCACATGACACGCTTCCCTTCGTTCGCCTGGAACAAGCTGTACCGCGCGGCGCTGTTCCATCCCGACGACCCGCCGTTCCCGAACGTCTTCTACGAGGACCTGGCGACCACACCGAGGCTTCTGCTGCGCGCCTCCGCCGTCGTGCTCACCCGACGGCCGGCGTACCACTACTGCCTTCGCGGCGACAGCATCACCGGGAATTTCGGCGCACGGAACGTCTTCTCCTTCGCCGCAGCGATCGACATCCTGCGCCGCGAGATCCACCGAATGGGGCTCTGGGAGGCGTGGTACCCCAGCTATCGCCACCTGCTTCGCCAGGCCCGGTCGATGATGGCCCTGCAGGTCCTTCTCCAGCGCAACCACATACCCGTCGGTCACCGGATCCCGCTTCTGGCCAGATACTTCGCCAGCCTGCGTGGGCTAGCCAGCGCCCCCGCGGACGGGGCACGATTCCGCACCGTCCGGTTCCGGCGTTCCGCGGTGAGGGCCTCGCTCCCGCGGCGCGTGGTGAGTGCCACCCTCACGGTGAAGCGCCCCGCCCACTAGCCCGGGGGCGTGACGCCCGTTCACGGAAGGCCGAGGTGCGGGGTCAGGCCCTTGGCTCGTGACGCTCGACAGCGAGAGTCGCGCCGTCAGGGCCGAGGTGGGCGATCACCGTTGTACCCGGGCGCAACGCCCGATCCGGGAGGCCGAACGTCCCCAGCATGGTCGGCAGGACCGGCCGGTGCCCGCAGATCGCCAGTGGTGTGCCGGATTCCACGGCCTCCCTGGCCAGGCGGCGGACCAGCTTGTCCACTGCCTTCAGGTTCTGCTCTGCCTGCTCCTCGCTGAGCGTCGTCCAGCCCACCACCTCCAGACGATGGAGCTTCGCGAACGGCTGCAGGGTCTTCATGCAGCGGTTGGAGGTCGAGGAGGCGAGCGTCCCCACGCCGAACGCATCCAGAAGCGGGGCGAGGCGCTTGCTCTGCAGGCGACCGCGGGACGTCAGCGGCCGAGCCTGGTCACGACCGCTCCAGTCGGCCCGCAGCATCGCCTTGCCATGCCTCACGATCAGCAAGGGGATGGTCTCCGGCAGGTCGACGGCGCGCTCGATCAGGCCGCGCTCCTCCCTGGAAACCAGGTCGGCCGCCTCCGGTGCGAGCAGCCATGCCATGCCGTCCACGTCATGGCTGGGATGGAGACGTCCCACGGAGACCGCGACGGCACGCCAGTACGCGGTCTGGTGCGAATGGCCTCCGTCCGTGCTGGTCACCTGTCCCACGGGAAGGCCGATCCGGATACCGACGGCCGTCTGTTCCAGGGTGCGACGGACGGCGCAGCCGGCAGGGTACTCGTCTGGGGCGAGGGTGCCGTGCGGGAGGGCCCATCGGTCCGGGTCCGCGCGACGGACCAACAGCACCTCGAGGCCCTGGTCCCCTTCGCGAACAACGACGGCGCCTGCGGCAGTCGTCTTCCTCGACGCCTTTCGATGGTGGGCCACACCGACAGCCTGCCCAACAGGGTTGAACGCCCCGACAGAGTCCAAGGCGTGGTCCCGGCGCGCGGGTGACCGGCATGGGAACGGAGATTCCCTGGCGATCAGCATGTTTGCAGCTTCATCTTGTTGCGTTCACCTCCGTGTTGGCGGCCGTTGGTCCCGACGCGTCATGGTCGGACGAGGTGGCCGAGTTCGCGAGGAGAGAGCCATGCTCAGGATCGACCCGTCCGGTCCGGCCGGCGCGTCCCGTCAGTGCTGTGCGCGCTAGCGTCGGGGGCTTCGGTGCCGGCGCCGTGTGTGTCGGACCCGCACGTGTCGCCTGGGCACCCCGCAAGCGAGGTGACCCCGCGATCCCCGTGGCCGCACTCAGCGGACCGGACCTGCTCCGCCTTGACGAGCTGGCCCCCGTCCTGCGGGACGGGTTCGTGGTGGGCCGACTCCTCATCCACTCGCTGGTGGCCGGCCTCTTCCCCCACGCCACCGCGTGGACGATCACCGCCGGCGCGTGCCCTCGCTGCGGCGGCCTGCACGCCGGCGTCGAGCTCGAGGGGGTGCCGGCCCGCGCGAGCGTGTCGTACGCGGCGGACCTCGTCGTGGTGGCGGTGGCACCGAGCAGCCGGGTGAGCAGGCTCGGCCTCGATGCCGAGTTCGGCGTCGCCGACATCGGACGGATCGACCACCTTCGCCGCATGCTCGGTACCTCGACCGAGCCCGTCCTCCGACGGTGGACGAGGGTGGGTGCCGTGCTCAAGGCTGATGGGCGGGGTCTCCTGATCGATCCGGGATCGGTGCACCTGCGCCGCGGCGGAGCGTGGATCGCCGGGCAGGCGGCGAGCTACGCCGTTGCAGAGGTGCCCGGGCCAGCAGGCTTCCTCGTCAGCCTTGCGTGGTGCAGTGTTGCGCCGGTCGGCGCGGTCCCGGCACAGGTCGGCCGGAGGATGACGGGCGCCGCCGGCGCGAGGTGGACGCCTCGGCCGCTGCGCTGACTCTCGCGGCGGGGCCGGCCCGCATCCGTGTCGTGGCAACCCCCACTCGTTCACCCGCAGTTCAGGAACTGCTGTTAGGTTCACGGCTGTCCATCTTGACGCGCGAACAGGGGGTCCGGTGCCGTGATCGGCCAGCTGAACGGCCTCGGGAGCATCTTCGGGCGCCACCCCGTGATCGCCGCAGTGATGGCAACGACCTGCTGGCTGCTGTACCGCAACTTCCGGCGTCAGCGCCGGCTCTGACGCGGATGCGCTCCATCGCGGTCGGACCAGCCAGCGTTGCCTGGGCTGCGACCAGCCCTGGCCCCGTCCGCATCCGGTCTCGCCCCAGCGACCTGAGCCCCCAGGACCAGGCACGGGCAGCCGGTCTCGGCGTCGACCGCCGGAGGGAGTTCGTCGTGGGTCGCTCGCTGGTGTCCGGCCTCGTCGCAGGACTGTTCCCGGAGGCCTCCGGCTGGAGCGTCGGTAGCGGCGTCTGCGAGCGGTGTGGGCAGCGGCACGGAGCGGTGGAAGTGACGGGGGTGCCGGCCGTCGCTGGCGTGTCCTATGCCCGCGGCCTCGTCGTCGCTGCCGTCGCACTGTTCCCTCCGGTGGGGAGGGTGGGCGTCGACGTCGAACTGGACGCGGCCGACACCACGAGGACGCGCGACCTGGAACGGCTGCTGGGACGCTCGCGGCAGCCGGTGCTGCTGCGCTGGACGCGGATCGAAGCCGTCCTGAAGGCCGACGGCAGGGGACTGCTCGTGGAACCCCGCGATGTCCGGCTGCGGGGCACGCATGCCTCCATCACCGGCGCCGCGACGAGGTACGAGCTGGCGGGCGTGACTGGGCCGCCCGGTTACGTGATCAGTCTTGCCTGGTCCGGTGCGGAATCTTCGGCAGCTTCAACTGGTCGAGCCACTGACTGAACAGCGGGCCGAGGTCGATGCCGGACAGCTCCTCGGAGAGGGCGATGAACTCGGAGGTGCGACCGGTTGCGTGCCGCTTGAGGTCGCACCAGCTTCGCAGGACCTCGAAGAACACCTCGTCGCCGACAACGCGCCGCAGGGCGTGCAGCGTGAGGGCTCCCCGCTTGTACACCCGGTCGTCGAACATCTCGTGGGCGCCGGGATCGGAGGTCACGAGGTCCTGCGGCAGGTCGGCCAGCAGCGCGTGGTGGTGCTTGGCCTGCTGGTGGGCCGACAACCCGCCGGACTCCTCCGACCACAGCCATTCGGCATAGCAGCAGAAGCCCTCGTTGAGCCAGATGTCCTGCCAGCTCGCGATGCCGACGCTGTTGCCGAACCACTGGTGGGCAAGCTCGTGGGCGACGAGGCGCTCCGACGAGCCCACTCCGTCGAGGTGGTTGGCCCCGAAGACGGCCATGCCCTGGGATTCCAGCGGGATCTCGAGCGCGTCGGGCGTGACCACCACGTCGTAGCGGCCCATCGGGTAGGGGCCGAAGCGGCGCTCGAACAGCGCCATCATGCCCGGCAACCCCTCGAGGTCGCTGAGAATCCGGCCGCGGATGTCGGCGGGGTAGTAGACCGTGCCGGGCACCGTCCCCAGCGCCAGGGGCTCCGACCGGTAGCGCCCGATGTACAGGGCGACGAGGTAGCTGGCGGTGGGCAGGTCATCGACGAACGTCCAGGTGGCCCGTCCCGACGACGACACGCAGGATGCCAGTTCGCCGGTCGCTGCGACTGTGTAGCCCTCCTCGAGGGTCAGCTCGATGCGATAGCGCGCCTTGTCGGAGGGCCGATCGTTGCACGGGTACCAGGTGGGTGCGCCCACCGGTTGTGACGCGACGAGGATGCCGTCCTCGAGGTGCTCCCAGCCCACCTGACCCCACCGGGACGTGCGCGGGCCGGGCGAGCCGGAGTAGCGCACGCTCACCCGGAACTCCTGTCCCGCAGCAATCGGGCCCGTCGGCGTCACCGTGAGCCGGCGGTTGTTCTGCCGGAACGAGGTGCGCTTCTCGCCGTCCACCCGCACCCGGGCGGCCTTCAGGCCCACGAGGTCGAGGCGGAGCGAGTCCAGCGGTTCGTCTGCGACGGCGATGATCGTCGCCTCACCGTCCAGCCTGTTGGTGAGCACGCGGTAGCGCAGGATCAGGCGATACTCGAGCACGTGGTAGCTCGGGTCGCCACTGTGCGGCGCGTAGGGGTCGACCGTCACGAAGCGTCCGCCTGGTACGCGCGCACCTTCACCGCTCGCCATGGGCCGATCGGATTGCCGCTCCAGCGGCTGCCCACCGGCACCGACTCCCCGCGCATCACGAGCGACGCCGGCCCGATCGTGGCGTAGGCACCGATGGTGGCGCCCGGGAGGACGATGCTGTGCGGTCCCAGCGTGCCGCCGCGTTCGATCACCACAGTGTCCATGCTCATGATTCGATCATGGAAAAGGTGGGTCTGCACAACGCAACCCCGGTTGACGGTGGCACCGTCGCCAAGCGTGACGAGGTCGGGTTCGGGCAACCAGTAGGTGTCGCACCACACGCCGCGACCGATCTTCGCGCCAAGGCTCCGCAACCACAGGGCGAGCGCCGGGGTGCCGACATTGGCGTTCGCGAACCAGGGGCCGGCGACCATCTCCGTGAAGGTGTCCGACACCTCCGTCCGCCAGACGAAGCTCGACCAGAGCGGGTGCTCCCCGGCCCGGATGGGGCCGACGACGATCCACTTCACGGCCGTCGAGATGGCTGCGGCCATCACTCCGGCAGCCAGCAGGACGACACCCGAGAGGGCCGCCGTCAAGAAGAGCCCGACCCGCTCGTCGAGCCAGGCGAGGGCAAGGACCACCCACAGGCCGACGGCGCACGTGGTGACGACGGCCAGCAACCGGCACGCCTCCCAGAGCGCGCGCGACCAGCGCAGGCCAAGGGTGGGACGGTAGGTGCGCTCCAGGTCGCCGGTGACGGCAAGGCGGCGCAGCCGGACGGCGGGGGAGCCCAACCACGACGAGCCGGGTTTCGACTTCAGGGGCGTCACCGACAGCACGGCCACCAGGCCGTCCTTCGGAACGGAGTGCCCGCCGCCGGCGAGGCCCGAGTTTCCGAGGAAGGCGCGCTTGCCGATCGTGACGCTGCCGATACGGAGCCAGCCGTTGTGCAGGTCGTAGGAGGCGACCATCGTGTCGTCTGCGAGGAACGCTCCGTCCTCGATCGTCGTCACCGACGGAAGGAGCACCACTGTCGACGCCTCCACGTCGTTGCCGACCTTGGCGCCGAGCAGCCGGAGCCACAGCGGTGTGATCAGGCTTGCGTACAGCGGGAACAGCAAGGTGCGGGCCGAGTCGAGCAGCCGCTCCGTGCACCACGCCTGCCAGCCGATCCGGCTGCGGACCGGGTAGGTGCCGGGAACCAGGCCGAGCGCGAGCAGCCGGGTGGCGACGAGTATGGCGACGGCGAGGGTTGCGCCGGTAACGAGCACCCCGGGAACGAGGAGCGGCAGGGCACGCAGGCCTGCGCTCGCGACGTCGGGCGCTCCGCGCATCCCCTGTGCCACAACCAGCGCGCCGAGGGCGAAGGCGACGATCGGCAATGACCCCAGCACGATGGACGCCGCCCCGTAGGCTGCCACCCACCGCCGGCTGTTCAGGGGCCGGTCCTCCGGCCACCCCTTGCTGGGCTCTGCGGCGCGGACGGCGGGGGAGCCGGCCCACAGCTGGCCCGACTTGACCCTGCCGAAGACGGCGGAGCCCGGGGCAACTTCGGCGCCCGGGTCGATCCGGGTGCCGGGGGCGAGCGTGCTGCGCGCTCCGACGGTCGCGTTGTCGCCGATCCGGATACCCCCGATGCGTACGGTGTCGCCGTCGATCCAGTAGCCGGCGAGGTCGACCTCCGGCTCGATCGCTGCACCGTCGCCGATCCGCAGCAGGCCGGTCACAGGGGGCAGGGTGTGCAGGTCGACGTCGTTGCCGATCCGCGCACCGAGGGCACGGGCGTAGAAGACGACCCAGGGTGCGCCGGCCAGCCCGACAGCGTCCACCTGGTGCGCCACCTGTTCTGCCAGCCACAGCCTCATGTGCACCTGACCACCGCGCGGATAGTCGCCAGGTCTCAGCTTGTAGAGGAGCAGACGTGCGGACGCCGCGGCGATCGCCATGCGACCGAACGGCGAAGCGAAGACCGCGAGTCCTGCCAACAGCAGCCAGCCGTTCACCTGTGGGAGGAACCCGAAGCCGGTGGTCGTGTGCCGCAGCAGCCAGCTCGCGGTGAGCAGGTAGACCAGCCAGCGGACACCGGAGAAGATGAACAGCGGGACCGACAGCACGGTCTGGGCCCACCGGGTGGCCAGCGGGGTCGGCCGAGGCTTGCTGAACGTCGCACGCCAGTCGGTATCGGTGGCCGTCTCCGCAATGGCCGTCGACATGGCGTCGAGCCGTGGGTGGTCATAGACGTCGGCGACGCTGAACTCCGGCGCGCGGGTACGGATACGTGACACCAGCTGGGCGGCTGCGAGGGACCCACCGCCGATGTCGAAGAAGTCGGCCTTGCGGTCCAGCACGGGAATGCCGAGGACGGCCAGCCACTGCTGGGCGAGCCAGGCCTCCTCGCCGCGGAAGAGGGTGAGGGCTTCCGTGACCTCCGGCAACGGCCAGGGCAGTGCGTCCCGATCCACCTTGCCGGACGTGCGGACGGGCAACTCGTCCACCTGCGCCAACATCGGGATCATCGGCGCCGGGAGGTGTTTCGCCAGCCGCTCGCGCGCCGCCTTGCGGTCGAAGCCGGGGGCGGCGATCAGGTACCCGACAAGGATCGGGACGCCGGCTTCGGTCCGGCGGACGGCGACGGCCGCCGCGTCCACCCCGGGCAGCGCAGAAAGGGCTGCCTCGACTTCGCCGAGTTCGATCCGCCGTCCGCCGACCTTCACCTGGTCGTCGGCCCGGCCGTGGAACATGAGTCCGGCGTCCTCGAGGGCCACCAGGTCGCCGGAACGGTAGGCCCGGGTCCAGCCCAGCGATGGCAGGGGAGCGTACTGCTCAGCGTCCCGGACCGGGTCGAGGTAGCGGGCCAGCCCGACGCCGCCGATCACCAGTTCTCCGGTGACTCCTCGCTGCACCGGCTGTCCGGCGCCGTCGACGACAGCGATCGACCACCCGTCCAACGGCAGCCCGATGCTGACAGGGGAGTGGCCGTCGAGCAGGAAGGCCGTGGCCACGACCGTGGCCTCCGTCGGGCCGTAGGTGTTCCAGACTTCACGGCCCTCAGCCACCAGCCGGGCGGCGAGTTCCGGCGGGCAGGCCTCGCCACCGAAGATCAGGAGCCGCACCTGCTCCAAGGCCTCGACCGGCCACAGCGCTGCCAGGGTGGGCACCGTCGAGACGGCCGTGATCCGGTGACGCACGAGCCAGCCGCCGAGATCCTCGCCGCTGCGCACGACGGAGCGGGGCGCCGGCACGAGACAGGCGCCGTAGCGCCACGCGAGCCACATCTCCTCGCACGAGGCGTCGAACGCGACGGAGAGGCCGGCGAGTACCCGGTCGCCGGGTCCGAGGGGGACATCGGTGAGGAACAGCTGTGCCTCCGCGTCGACGAACGCCGCAGCGGAGCGGTGGCTGACGGCCACGCCCTTCGGCAGCCCGGTCGAGCCCGACGTGAAGATGATCCAGGCGTCGTCTGCGGGAGTCGGCTCCTGCGGTCCGGCGTCGAACCGGGACAGGTCACTGACCGTCGGGCGGAAGCCGTCCGGGGTCATCACCCCGATGACGGCGGCCTCGCCGAAGACCAGGTCGGCCCGCTCCTGAGGGTCGTCGGCATCGACCGGAACGTACGCTGCGCCGGCCGCGAGCACGCTCAGGATCGCGATGTACAACCCGCGCGAGCCGGACGGGAGGCGCACGCCCACCCGGTCACCGCTGCGCACCCCGGCCGCGATGAGTCGGCGGGCAGCGGTCTCGACCTCCGTGAGCAGCTCGCTGTAGACGATGGTGCCGGCGGGGTCCTCGATGGCTGCGGAGTCGGGGTTCCGGGCCGCGGTCTCTCGGAAGATGTCGAGGAGGGTCCGTGGTGGCGACACCTCGTGCGTCCGGTCAACGACGGCGAGTCCCGTGGCCGGGCTCGGTGAGTCCGAGGCAGCACTCAGGTCGTCAAGCTCGCTCACGCCTTGACGCTATGGCATGGGCGCCAGAATGCGGCATCTCCCGAATGACGTCCCGGCAAACAGGGTGCGAACAATTCGTGCCCCGTGGTCGACATCCGAGGGTCGGACGCGCTTGCCAACCGGGCTGGACCGGGATCAGCATGGGATATGGCTGGGGTTCCCGACGACAGGATCGTCGACGAAGTTGTGGGGCGGCTCGCGGCGAAGTTCCCGGGCGTGAACAAGGACTTCCTCGCCAGGCGGGTGTGGGAGAGCCTGAAGTCCTTCGTCAACCCCGCGATCCGCGACTTCCTCCCCGTGCTGGTGGAGCGCCGCGTCACGCACGAACTGAAGGTCGCCTCCTTCTAGCTGCCGATCGTTCACCCGATCGTTGCCTCGTGCGGCCACGGTGCGGCTCGGGAGTTCTCTCACGGCCGCCTGCCTGTCGACGATCCCTGAGCCTGACGAAGGGTCAATCCCCGACGGTGTCGCGGGCGCGCGTGACGATCAGCGGATCGGGCACGCCGATGACGGCGTCGTCCTTGCCCTCGTAGTCGAACTGGTTGAGGAAGTAGCGCATGGCGTTCAGCCGGGCACGCTTCTTGTCGTTGCTGCGGACGGTGATCCACGGGGCGTGATCGGTGTCGGTCTGCGCGATCATCGCCTCCTTCGCTGCGGTGTAGTCCTTCCAGCGCCCGAGTGACTCCAGGTCCATCGGCGACAGCTTCCAGCGCCGCACGGGGTCGATCTGGCGGATCGCGAACCGCGTCCGCTGTTCGCGCTGGGTGACGGAGCACCAGAACTTCGTGAGGTGGATGCCGGCATCGACGATCAGTCGTTCGAACTCGGGCGTCTGCTTCATGAAGGTCTCGTACTGGTCCTGGGTGCAGAAGCCCATCACGCGCTCGACACCAGCCCTGTTGTACCAGGACCGGTCGAACAGCACGATCTCGCCATCGGTGGGGAAGTGCTGGACGTACCGCTGGAAGTACCACTGGCCACGTTCGCGATCGGTCGGCGTGTTGAGCGCGACCACGCGGGCCGCGCGCGGGTTGAGGTGCTCCGTGAACCGCTTGATGGTGCCGCCCTTGCCGGCCGCGTCGCGTCCCTCGAAGACGATGATGTGACGCACGCCGTTGTCCTGGCCCCAGTACTGCAGCTTCAACAGCTCGATCTGCAGCAGGTACTTCTCCTGCTCGTAGGTGTCGCGGTCGAGGAGCTCGTCGTAGGGATAGTCCTCGCGCCAGGTCTCGACGGCACGGCCACCCGGGTCGATCAGCTGCGGGTCGGGGCCTTCGCCGTCGGTGACGGTGTAACCCTGCGCGATCAGGCGGTCGATGAACTCCCGCAGGTTGTCGTCCGCGTCGGGCTGGATGTCGTCCAGATCTGTGGAACTCTCCACGTCCGGCCTTTCTCGTCTGGCAGCCACCGCGCCGGCAGCAGTCCCACCATATCGACCGTCCGGGTCCTGAGCCTGACGAAGTGCCTCGACTGCTGGGCCGGGCTATTGGCCCTGGCCCGACTCGATCCGGCGAAGGATCGCCGCCACCTGGTGCAGGTTCTCCGACAACTCGGACGCCTGTCCGGCACCGTCGATCAGGACGAAGTCTGCCTGGGTGGGATGCATCTCCACACGCGATGACCCATCGTGCGAGACCCACTCGGTGGCCGACATGGTGAAGCCACCCACCTGCCGGCGGTGCGTGCGTGCCCACGTCCCACTTCGGCGGTCGAGCAGCCAGGCGTGCCCGTCGTACCCGGCGGTGCACCACCAGGGGCACACGGGTAGCGCGGTCGTCACTGTTCGCGGCGTGGTGATCGTGCTCATGCGTTCCTCGTCTTCGTTGGCCGAGACTGCACGGGATGCCCGTGGGGGTGGGTGGGCGCCGTGACGATGTAACGGCCATCGTCGCCCAGCGACATGACCGAACCGTGAACACCGTCGGAGGTCCCAGTGAACGCCCCGGGTCGATCCAATGCGCGGTCATCAGGCGGGTCGAGCGACTCGACCCACCCCACTACCGCCTCGGCCACCTCCGTGGGCCGATCCTCGGGCAGGAAGTGCCCGGCCGGCCCACCGACATCAACCACAGTGAGGCGGGAGAGGCTGGCCCGGCACCAGTCCACGACGTCGGGTCCGACCAGCATCCCGGGCTCGGCATGGAGGAGCAGCTTCTGCACATCACTGTCGACCAGGTTCGCCAGGTTGGCGGCGAAGCGCGCGGCGACGTCGGCCGGCTCGCCGCCGATCGGGATCTCGCGAGCCCACTGCAGCAGTGGGCACCGCGACGCCACCGTGGCGGGTCTCCATGAACGCCACGCCTCGCACAAGCGCGGGCCTCCGTCGCAACAGGTCGAGCGCGATCGCCACACCCCAGTCGTGGGCTACCACTGCAATCTCGGTGAGACCAAGAACATCCACGAACGCGTCGATGTAGTCAACGTGGTCGGCGAACCGGTAGGCGATGTCTGGCTTGCCGGACGCACCCATTCCGACCAGGTCCGGAGCGATCCAGCGATGTCCTGACGAGTCGCCAGCACGTTCCAGGACGTGTCGCCAAAGGAAGCCGGAGGTCGGATTGCCGTGCAGGAGGATGACGGGACGGCCCCTGCCGCTTTCGAAGTAGTGCAGGAACGAGCCAAGCACTGCCGCGACACCCGCCGTCGTCGACCCGGCCATCCGTCAGGCCCGCGTTGGGTAGCTGAGCACCCCGTTGTCCGATCCACCCCAGGAACGCACGCTCATCAGCTGCAGGCCCGTCTGCGGAAGACGGCGAAGACCGGATGGTCGCCGGCGACGATCCGGGGGCCGATCACGAGGTGAAGTTCGTCGATCAGGCCGGGCGCCAGCAGCGTCGATCGAGGTCTCGAAGTCGAAGGGCGCCTCCGGGTGCCAGCCTTCCGGTCGCGGCCGGTGGGACACCACGACCACATGGTCGGCGGCAGCGGGCTTGCCCTCCCAGCCGTTGGTGAGGTCGAACAGGTGCCGCCCCATCACGAGGACGTCCTGGCGTGACCACATGGCACTCACGTAGTCCACGGAGGCTGCAGAGATCCGGAACGGGGCACCGTGAATCTCGGCGTTGTCCTCGTCGACCACAGGATGGTCACCGTTGAAGTACCAGTCGTGGAGCGGCCCGACGTCGTCATCCTCATGCGCGATGTAGCCGTCCAGCGATGCCACGGCGTGCAGGTAGGTCGTCCCCATTCGCGTCCCTTCGGTCGACTCCCACCCACCCTCCGTCCGAATTGCCCGACGGTCAACGCCGTTCGGAGCGCCGAGCCCTAGAATCCGTGCCTGTGAAGCGACCCTGGCTCAACTGGTTGATCCTGCCGATGGGTGTCCTGCTGGCCTACTTCGTCGTGCCGGAGAATGCGGAGGACGCCCCCGTCGGAGTCCTCCTCGGCGCCATCCTCGCCGTGGTCGGCCTGGCATCCGTCACCTGGGTGATCATCGACGAGGTACGCCGCGCAGAGAAGCGGCTCCGGCTGAGCCACCTGCTGCTCGCCCTCGAACTGGTCGTGGTGATCTTCGCGCTGGGCTACTACGGAGTCGCGGTGCGCATGCCCGGTGAGTTCAGCGGGCTCGCGACCCGACTGGACGCCCTGTACTTCTCGCTCACCACCGTCGCGACGGTGGGCTACGGCGACATCAGCGCAGCCGGCCAGCTTGCCCGGTTGCTGGTCTCGGTGCAGCTGGTGTTCAACCTGGTCTTTGTCGCGGCACTCGTCGGCCTCTTCCAGGGCAGGGTGCGCAGCGGAGCGAAGCAACCCTGAGACCCTGCGTCTGCTGAACCGCCCTGCGGAGAGCACGGCACTGGCGGGTATTGATCAGGTGCGGGCAGAGTGTCCCAGCAGCGGAAGGTGAACCCCGTCCGCCCAGCAGCCTGAACCGAGGGAGCTTCAGATGGCCACCGAAGCAGAGCCGGCCGCGTCGACCGCCGGCCACGCGCAGCCGCATAACGCACCGAAGGTCGGACTTGCGCTGGCAGCACTGGGCATCGTGTTCGGTGACATCGGCACCAGCCCGCTCTACGCCCTTCAGACGGTGTTCAGCGCCGACCACAACGCTGTCGAGGCGAGCCGCTCGGACGTGTTCGGGGTGGTCTCGATGGTGTTCTGGTCGATCACGATCGTGGTCTGCTACGGCTACGCGTTCCTGATGCTGCGCGCAGACAACGACGGCGAGGGCGGCATCCTCTCCCTCGTCGCGCTGCTGCGGTCCAAGCTGGCCGACCGGCCCAAGCTGGTCTTCGCCTCGCTGGTGATGGGCATCGTCGGGGCGTCCTTGTTCTACGGCGACAGCGTGATCACCCCCGCGATCTCGGTGATGTCGGCCATCGAAGGCATGACGGTGGTCAATCCGGGATTCGAGCCGCTGGTCCTGCCGATCTCCCTGCTGATCCTCACCGGGCTGTTCGCCGTTCAGAAGTTCGGCACGGGAGCGGTCGGACGGTTGTTCGGGCCGGTCATGGCCGTCTGGTTCGTGATGCTGGCCGTCCTCGGACTGCCGCACATCTTCGACGACCCCGAGATCATCGGCGCCCTCTCGCCCCACCATGCGATCGCCTTCATGGTCGAACGCCCGGGCATCGCCTTCATCGCGATGGGAGCCGTCGTCCTGACCGTCACCGGCGTCGAGGCGCTGTACGCGGACATGGGGCACTTCGGGCGGACGCCGATCCGGATGGCGTGGTTCGGACTGGTGTTTCCTGCACTCACGATCGCCTACCTGGGCATGGGCGCGATGATCCTGAAGGACCCGTCCACGGTCGCCAACCCGTTCTTCAACCTCGCGCCCCAATGGGCCCGCGTGCCGCTGGTGATCTACGCAGCGCTCGCCACCATCATCGCTTCGCAAGCCGTGATCTCCGGTGCCTTCTCGGTTTCCCGCCAGGCCAACCGGACTGGCCTGCTGCCGCGGCTCAACGTCGTCCACACGTCGAAGGAGGAGGGTGGCCAGATCTACATCGGCTCCATCAACTGGATCCTCTACGTGGGTGTGGTGCTGCTGATCGGGGTGTTCCAGTCGTCCCAGGGTCTGGCCAGCGCGTACGGGCTCGCGGTCACCGGCACCCTGCTGCTGGAGATCACGGTCTTCCTGTTCCTCGCCCACTTCGTATGGCGGGTGGCGCCCTGGAAGATCGTGCTGGCGGTGGCACTCATCGTGAGCATCGAACTGGCGTTCTTCGTCGCGAACCTCGCCAAGATCCTCACCGGTGGCTGGCTGCCGCTGCTGATCGCCGGCGCCGCCGTGACGCTCATGTGGACGTGGCGCCAGGGCCAGGCCTCGGTCGACAGCAAGCGTCGCCAGATCGAGGGGCCCCTCAGCGACTTCATCGAGATGGTGAACACCCGGCACATCCAGCGGGTGCCAGGCCTCGCCGTGTTCCCGCACCCCAATGACGAGACGACTCCGCTGGCGCTGCGGCACACCGTGGACTTCTACCACGTGCTGCACGAACACGTCGCGATCGTCAGCATCGTCAACGAGAACGTGCCGCACATCCGGCACGTCGACAGGGCCAGCGTCGACGACCTCGGTCATCTCGACGACGGGATCATCCACATCAGCTACCGGGTGGGGTTCAACGACAGCCAACTCGTCCCCGCCGCGCTGGAATGGGCGAACAACGAGGGCCCCATAATGAAGCTCGATCCAGCGGGCGCGCACTACTTCCTGTCATCGCTGCGGCTCACGCCGGGTGACGTGCCGTCCTTGTCGCCATGGCGGCGGCGGATCTTCCTGTGGCTGTCGTCCAACGCGGCGAACCGCACCTCGGTCTTCCACCTGCCGCCGGACCGTACCGTGGTCGTGGGCGCAACCCTGGAGATCTAGCTGGAGGTGACGGAGTGGTGCTCCTCACCCAGCTCAGAACCCTTGGTCACATCCCGACGAGCATGCGCCGCGGGGGCACCAGAGCCAGCTCAGGGAGCATTCGTCGTGGGCGTACCGCGTCGATCTCCGGGAGCATTCGTCGCGGGTGCACAGCGTCGATCTCAGGGAGCATTCGTCGCGGGTGCACTTCGTCGATCTCGGGCACCATGCGGCGCGGGCGAACCTCGTCCAGTTCTGGCAGCATGCGTCGCGGCTCCCGGTGCCCCGTCCTGGCTGGGCGCGACCACCCCTTCCGGTTCCGCTCTTCCTCCCACTCCGGCAACGCGCGGCGCGGAAGCCCACCATCAAACTCGGGGAGCATCCGGCACGGTTGATGCTCCTCCTGCTCGGAGAGCATCCGGCGCGGCGGCTCGAGGTCAGGCGCATGGATCAACCGGCGCGGGGGCACACCATCAAGCTCAGTGAGCAGACGGCGCGGGAGCCATCGGGCGAGGTCAGGGAAGATGCCACGGGGTCGGCGTAGGTTGGCCCCGCTCGAGGGGGCTCCCTTGCCGACTCGTCGGGGGGCATCGTGGCGAGCGGTGGCGGTCATGCGACCGGGACCTTCACGTGTAGCGGCACGTTGGCCTCGTTCTTGTTATGCGGGATGGCGTGCGGCCAGCAAGAACACTGCTCCGCCCCCGGGGGTGAGGGCCATCTGAGATTACGCTAACAGCAGATCCGCGGTACCGGAATCCTCCAGCCAGACCATTGGGGGGACCAAGTGCTGCACCAAGGCGACAGACGTAACTCCTCGGGCCGTGTGACGTTTCCTCGACGTCGCGACGTACGGTTGGTCCATGAAGACCAGTCCAGCGGTGCTCCTGCTGATCGGTGGGATCCTTTTGATCGCGGTCGGCGCGGTCTGGACGCTTCAGGGTGTGGGCATCCTCGCCGGTAGCGTCATGTCCGGCTCGACGATGTGGGCCATCATCGGCCCGATCGTGATCATCGTCGGCATCTACCTCATCGTCAGGTGGTGGCGAGGGCGCTCGAAGACCGCCTAGCGCTCAGTGGCCCTTCGTGACGCCTCGTGGATCCTGAGGAACGCCACTGAGCTCGCGAAGTTGCGTGCCACGAAGGGCGTTCCTCACGAAGCTCCTCCGGGACCGTTCGTGACTGCTGCCTAGAAGCCGTGCTTCGCGCGGCTGGTCTGCTCCTGTGCGCGGAAGAGGCCGAAGCGGGGGAGGAACTTGTCCCAGTCGATGCTGTGGGCGTCGATCTCCGGGCCGTCGATGCACGCGTGCTTGCGTACGAGCTTGCCGCCGTCGTTGACCGGCACCATGCAGGCTCCGCACATGCCGGTGGCGTCCACCATGATCGAGTTCAGGCTGGCGACGCACGGCACCTCGTACGGCCTGGTGAGGTCGGCCACCGAGCGCATCATCATCGGTGGGCCGATCGTCACCACTTCGGCGACGCGGCGGCCCTGACCGGCTGCAGCCGCATCCAGCAGGTCCTTCAGCGGGGCGGTGACGAACCCCTGGACGCCCACCGAGCCGTCGTTGGTCGCGTAGATGACGTCCAGTTGGGCGCCGAACTCCGCCTTGATCCGTCCGATGCGCTCGTCGGAGTGGTCCCAGAACATCAGGTCTGCGGTCCGGAAGCCCGAGATCAGCGTCACGTGGTTGCCCAGGCGCAGGTGCTCACGCATGATCGGGTAGACCGGCGGCAAGCCGAGTCCGCCGGCGGTGAACACCACCGTCGAAGCTCGCCCTGAGCCTGTCGAAGGGTCGGGGTAGCGGTGCAGCTCACTCGGACGGCCCAGCGGCCCGGCGATGCCGGCGAACGCGTCCCCGACCCGCATGGTGTTGATGGCCAGCGTCGTCGTGCCCATGCCCTGCACCACCAACGTGATGGTGCCGGCGTGCGCGTCCCAGTCGGCGAGGGTGAGCGGGATCAGCTCCCCGTTGGCTGACGGGAGCACCCGCACGAATTGCCCGGCCTTTGCCGACTCGGCGATGACCGGCGCGCGAACCGTGAACTCCTCGATCCCGCCGCTCAGGTGCTGCTTGGCGACAATGACCGGGATGGCGGCTGCCGTCTCCGTGTAGGCGAGTGCACTCGCGACGAGTTCGGTGATCTCTGCCCTCTCCATCGGCTCGATCGTCCCGATGATCTCCCGGGCTGCCGACTGGCCGTCACCTGCTGCGCGGATGGCCGTCGAGCCGCCGCGGGCAGCGTCGCCGCCGGTGAACACACCGGGCAGGGTGGTCTCCTTGGTCGCTTCACCGGCCTGCTGGATGGTGCCGAAGGGAGACACGGAGAGGCGCGGCTCAGAGTCCTTGATGATCGGGTTCGCCGAGTTGCCCAGCGCCATGATCACCAGGTCGGCGGGCATCTGCGCTGTGCGTCCGGTGGGCATCGGGCGGCGGCGCCCGGACGCGTCCGGCTCGCCGAGGCCCATGATCTCGACCGTCGCGCCGATGACGAAGCCGGTGGCGTCGTCGCCGGAGAACTCGATGGGGGAGCGCAGCACCGACAACTCGATGCCCTCCTCGAGGGCATGCTCGAGCTCTTCGACACGGGCAGGCATCTCCGCCCGCGTCCGCCGGTAGACGATCGTCACCTGGCCGCCGAGGCGACGCGCCGTGCGGGCAGCGTCCATGGCGGTGTTGCCACCTCCGATGATCAGCACCTGCTTGCCTGCGGTCATCGGCAGGGGAGTCTCGTGATCCTCGCGGTGCGCCTGCATCAGGTTCACCCGGGTGAGGAACTCGTTGGCCGACATCACATTCAGCAGGTGTTCACCGGGCACGTTGAGGAACCGGGGCAGGCCGGCTCCGCTGCCGACGAAGGCCCGGACGAAGCCGGCTTCGCGCAGTTGTTCGAGGGTTGCGGTCTTGCCGACGACGAAGTTCGTGACGAAGCGGCCGCCGAGGCCGCGGATCTTGGTGACGACGTCGTCGATCAGCTCGTTGGGCAGGCGGAACTCGGGGATGCCGTAGCGCAGCACGCCGCCGAGTTCGTGGAACGCCTCGAAGACGGTGATCGGGAAGCCCTCCGCCGCGAGCAGGTAGGCCGTGATCAGCCCGGACGGGCCGGAGCCGACGATCGCGATCGGGGGCTTCGTCGCCAGCCGCCACGGGTCGGGGACACCGGCGAAGCGGGTGGCTGCGGCCTCGGGGCGGGCCAGCTTGTCCCATTCCGGCAGGAACCATTCGAGCTGGCCGATGGTCATCGACTGCTTGTGGATGCACATCCCCTGGCACTGCAGCTCCTGCGGGCAGACCCGTCCCGTCACGTTCGGCAGCGGGTTGCAGTCCTCCAGCATTTCGAGAGCCTCGCGGAAATGACCGGTGCCGATGAGCTCGAACATCTTCGGGATGTGGATCTGCACCGGGCAGCCGCCCTGCGGCTCTCGGTGGCCGGCCAGCAGCACACCCAGCTCGCAGGGCGCCTCGGCGCACTGCTTGTCGCGCAGCGCCTCCAGCCAGACGAACAGCTCAACATCGCGGCGGGTGTAGCCCAGATCCATGTAGCCGAGGAAACCCTTGTTGACCAGCTCGAAATCCTCGCTGCGTGCCTCGGCTCCCCGGATGTAGGGGGGAATGGCGTTTCCGGCCGGCCAGTTGGTGGCGAGCCCGGCGAACATCGGATAGCGCTCCGACAGGTGGGCGTCGAGCGCGCGCACGAACATGCGCTTCTTGCCCAGCGGCAGCTGCCAGAGGAACCGCATCAGCACCTTGCTGGCATCGTCGTCGCGGAGCAGTGCCGCCCACAGCTGCCAGCTGAAGTCCGCGCTCAGCTCGGCCTGACGGAACTCCCACGCCACGGCTTCCATCCCGTCGGCGGTGAACAGCTCACGGAACGCCCGCGGGTCGGCAACCAGCCGGCGCTCGAGGAGGCCCAGCTGGTTCGCGTACTCCGGCGCGGTCACTGGATGATCTCCGCGTCACAGGTGGCCTTGACCCGGATGATCCGGGCCGCCAGCTCTGCGGTGACCTCCAGGTCGACCAACGCGTCTGGACGCATCCTGCCGACCGTTCTCGGCTCCCCGTCGACCACGATGGTGGCCTTCTCGAACAGTTGCGGCAGCTCCTGGTAGCAGGTGGCGCAGTCGTTGCAGCGGGACAGATCGTCGGTGTCCAGCCAGATCGGACGCTCGGTGGTGGAGGCCTCGTCAGGCTCGGGCAGCGGCGCTGTACTGGCCGTCGGACCGGTGAGTCCCAACCCGAGATGCAGCGGACCTCCCGCTGGTGCACCACTGGACACGGCGAGGTCCGCCATCGCCTTGGCGATCACATCGAGCGCCGACTCACGGTCATCGATCGCCTCGCCGTACCGGGAGGCCCACGCCTGGAGCTCCGCACGATGCTGCGAGGACAGCGTCGCCTCGGCTTGGCCGGAGAGGAACTGCAGCATCTGCCAGTACCTGCGCCGTTCCTCGACAAGGCCGACGATGGTCTGCGAGCAGGCCATCCGCACGAGCTTCTGCCTGCGGTCGGTGGTGTACACGAACGGGACGCGGCCAGCGCGCTGGTGGAGGGGAAGCTCGACGTACTCCGCGATCGGGACAGCGGCAGCCTCCTGGTAGGCGGCCAGCCAGCTGAACTGCTTGGCGAAGCGTGCCTCGCCGATCGCGAAGTCGGCGGGCGTCAGCGGCAGGTTGAGCAGCTGCACCCGACCCTCCTCGTCGCGATAGGTGAGCGTCGTCGTCGTCCACAGCTCCTCGGGCTCGGGGTTGCCCTCGAGGCTGAACCGCTCGGCGAGGGTCTCGCCCTTGCGCGGGTCGTGCACGAACAGCGGGCTCATCCGGCTGTCCACGGCAAGCCGCGAGCGGGCGTTGGCGAGGTCCTCCGGCATGCCGTTCTCGGTGTCGCACGGCGTGTGGGTCACCATCAGGGCAGCGCCGGAGTTGAACTCGAGCATGTCCGCCGTCGCCCGCAGGAAGTGCCCGTGGTACGACGAGGCTGTCGCGCAGACGTAGGTGCCGGGGTGGAAGGCCGCCAGCAGGCCGAGCTCCTTGCGGGTCTCCTGCTTGCCGGAATGGGAGGCGCCGAACCGTGCGAGGTCGGCGTCCTGGCCGGCGAAGCTGGCCGTGGAAGCCTGGCCGCCGGTGTTGGAGTAGCCGCCCGTGTCGAGGACGAGGGACTTGATGGGCGTGCCGCCGACGAGGACGCGGGAGAGCGCGCCGAAGCCGATGTCGAAAGCCGCACCGTCGCCGCTGATGGTCAGGACCACCGGCACAAGGGCGAGTTCCTCCGGGGTGAAGTCGCGCCACGAGAGGGTGGAAAGCGCAGCGTCGTGCACGGCCGGGTCGTACCGGCCGGCCAGTTCCAGCGCTGCGGTCCGCAGTGCCCGCACTTCCGCGACGAGGCCGGAGACGAGGCCCTCATAGATGCCGACGGCCAGCGGCTGGGCGTCCTGGAAGAGCCCGTTGACCCACGGGTCGAGGTACGGCGTGAACGGGACGGTGGAGGCGTACACGCTGGAACAGCCGGTGGAGTTCGCGATCACCGTCGGCGCCGGGCCGTTGCCAGTGGGTCCGGACTCGTACAGGTACAGCCGGTGCTCCAGTTCCGCCACCGATGCCTCGATCCGTTCCCGGCGCGGGTTGTCGGCGGGCAGCGTCTGCAGCAGCGTGCCGAGTCGGCCGAGCTGGTCGTCGAGGCGCCGCAGGTGCGCCGTGCGGCGGTTGCCCCCGATGCGGTGCGTGAGCGCGCTGACCAGATGAATGGCTGTCACCTCGCCGCAACCGCGGCAGGCGCCGTGGCCACCGGTCATCGAGTAGTAGTCGCTGCGGTTCAGCAGGATGCGCTTGATGTCGCCACCCGGCGCAGTGGCCTCGGCCGTGACGCGCTCGGGGGTGTCCGGGAGCTTGGTCAGTCGCTCGAAGCGGGTCTCCAGCATGTTCAACAGGTCGTCGGACTGTTCCGCGGAGGTGAGCGCCTTTGGCCCGCACACCTCGATGCACTGCAGGCAGCCCGTGCACTTCCACGGGTCGATGACGGCGGAGAACATCACGCCGGTCCCGCCCTCTGCCTTCTCGGCAGCGTCGAACAGGGGACGTGTCCGCGAGGTCGGGAAGACGGCAAGGGCCGCCAGCACCGCTTCGATGTTGGCTGAGTCCGGAGAAGCCCCGGATCCCGACCCTTCGTCAGGCTCAGGGATCGTCGCTGCAGCTACCGCGGCGAGGTCGGTCTCTCCGGAGTGCTCGCGCAGGTGGCGACGGATCCCGTCCGCCCAGGCCGGTGCGAGGTTGTACAACGCCGACCGGTCGCGCTCGTCGAGCCCGGTGGCGTCGATCGCAGCCATGAGCAGGTCACCGAGTTCGTGCCCGGTGTTGGGAATGGCGTTGTCGGGGCAGGCGAGCGCGCACTCCATGCAGGCCGTGCAGGCGGCTGGGTCGAAGACCGGCAGGGTGCGGCGGAAGATGCCCTTGTTCTTCGTCGCTCCGGTACCGACCGGCATGAACAGGCCCGTGCCCGGCACGATGGGTGCGTCGTCGAGGGTGCCCTCACGCAGCGGTCGGCCGAGGATCTCCTCGAAGTAGCCCGGGTCGAACAGTCCGCTGTTTCGCTCCTGGGCCACCGAAGGCGTCATCGCGACCGACAATGCTGCCCGCACGTTCGCGAGGATCGGATCGGCCTCGACAGCTGCGAAGGCCGGGTCTGTGTAGTCGACACGAATGGCCCGCATGCCGTCGCGGATCACGGCGACATTGGCCTCGACGACACGTTCGCCGCGGCGTCCGAACTTCTTGGTGAGCTCGGCCTTCACCTCTGCCTCGATCTCCTCGGCCGTGCCGCCGCGGACCGCGCCGTCCACGTGGCCGATGATCGCGCCGATGAAGGCGATGCCCATCATGCGGGTCTCCAGCTCCGGGTTGGGAGCGTGGGCCCGGGCAACAGCGAAGGCGTCCAGCACGAGGAACCGGATGCCGCGTTCGGCGATGGTGCGCCGTGCGAACGCCGGAAGTTCCCGCCAGACGTCGATGGGCTGACGGTCGGACTGCATGATCAAGGTGCCGCCGGCGACAAGGCCCTTCAGCGGGTTGGTGTGGGAGAACACCTGGTGGTCGGGTGCGACGACGACCTCGACGTCCTCGAGCTCAGCGTTGGTGACCAGCACGGGCTCCGGCGAGAGGGTGATGTAGTAGTTGGTCGAGGCGCCGGACTTCTCCGAGCCGTACTTGGGCGCCGACTTCGAGTGCATGCCCATCAGCGAGCTCAGCAGGTCGGTGAGCAGCTTGCCGGTCGCCACGGTGCCGTAACCCCCGACGGAGTGGAAGCGGATGCGCAGCGCACCGGGCGGCAGAACCTGAGGGTTCTTCTCCGTGACGAGCGCCATGGCCTCGGTCTCCGGGTATGCGGCGCGGAGCTTCTCCTGGATGGCGGCGATGGCCGGGGTAGGGCTGTCGGTGAAGAACTGCGAGCCCAGGTACACCAGCGGCGCGCCGTCTCCGGCCGCCATGTTCCGCACGGCTGCGACGAGGTGGCGGGGCTGGACGTCGTGGCCGCCGAGACCGAAGATCGCTGTCGTCATGCGCGGGATCGCGCCGAGCGTCGGGACCTCCGGATAGGGCAGCCCGCCGGCGGCATCGGCGTTGGCGCGGGCATGGAACAGGGACTGCGTGACGAGCCTCGTGAGGGCGGTGTCGTCGGATCTTTCGAGGACGGTGACGGCGCGGGCGGCTCCGATCGCCTCGACGAGCTCCGCCTCGGGGAACGGCTGCAGGAGCTTCACGGAGATCACGCGCACGGAAAGGCCGATGCTGGCGAAGTGGGGGAGCAGTGCCTGCGCGTCGTCGGTGATCGAGCCCAGGCCGATGAGGACCAGTTCCGCGTCTGCCGGCCCGTAGGCCTGCACCGGCGAGTACGTCCGCCCGCTGAGCGCTGCGTACTCGGCCATCGCCTGCCGCACCAGGGCGGGAACGGCACTGGCGAAGTGGGTGCGGTGGTCGGCCGAACCGGCCTGGAAATCGGGCTGGTTCTGCACCGGACCGGTGAGGCCGGGGTTGTGCGGGTCGACGAGGGCGGGTACCAGTTGCCGGGTTCCCTTTGCCGCAGCGTGCAGCCACTGCCGGCGCCACTGCGGACGCAGGTCCTCAGGCACCCAGGCGAGGGTCGCTGCCATCAGGTCGCTGGTGTCGTCCACCTCCGCGGTGTCGCCCAGGGATCCGAGGTGCGCGCGCAGCGCAGCGAGGTCGCCGGCAGCGAAGTCGTCGGCGTGCCGGTCCAGGTAGTGCAGCAGCTGGAACACCCGGCCCTTGGAGCCGAAGAGCATCTCCTGGGCCACGGTCGGTGACGGAATGCGACCCTGGGGGTCACCGAGATAGGCGCGCAGCAGTTCGGGCTCCGGCAGGAGCACTTCGCTCATCACATGGCTGGTGGCGAAGCCGTCCATGGCATTGGCGACCGGCACCAGGGAGAGCGCGGACGCCCGGTAGGAGATCGCAGCGAGGTCGGCCGCCTCCTGCGGGTTGGAGCCGAACAGGACGGTGTAGCCGGTGGGCAGCAGGGAATAGATGTCGTCGTGCCCGGCCATGACGTTGAGCGAGTGCTTGGTCACGACCCGGGCGGCAACCTGCAGTACGAAGCCACCGATCTTCTTGCCGACGCTGACGTAGTGCGACTCGAGGCCGTAGAGGATGCCTTGGCTGGAGGAGGCGTTGGAGATGAAGTTGCCGCCGGTCAGGGCTGCGCCAAGGGCGCCACTCTGGGCGGAGTGCTCACCCTCGGTCTCCACGAAGAAGGGGTGCTTGCCCCATACATTGAGCTGGCCCTCCGCGCGGGCGGCCTCGAACAGTTCGGAGATCTCCGTCGACGGGGTGATCGGGTAGCCGATCACGCCGCCACACACGTGTTTCATCACGTGGGCGACGGCGGCGTTTCCGTTGATGACCTCGGGGATTCCCGGGAAGACAGAATGGGCAGACATCATGAAATTCCTCAGTGATTCACGTTGCTTGCACCCGCGCCGCCTCGACACTGAGCCGGCGTGGGAGCGGCCACATCACGTGGCCTATCTGCATTCTGCTCCCGGGACCCGCGGTCCCGTGGCGAAACGGGAAAATGCCCGGCGGGGTATGCGGAAACCGCCCGATGGCGGCTCAGGCGGCCGGGGCGGAGGACGGGGCGACGCCGGTGTTCATGCTTGCCATGATCGTCGCGACGCAGCCATCGAAGCCGAGCCGGGCACTGTTCAGGCAGAGGTCGTACTCGCGTGGATCACCGAACGTTGTCTGGGTGAAGAACTGTTGGTAACGGGCGCGCGCCTTGTCCATCCTGGCGATGTCGCTCTCGGCGTGGCGACGGCCGCTGCGGCCGTGCCACGGAGATCGACGAGTCCGATCGCCCTGAGGCAGCCCTCCTGATCGGAGCCTTTCACCAAAGCTGGCTGGGCGACGAAGCCCTGACCAGCTGGTGCACATCCGCTGCCGGAACCGTCCCCGTAGTTCAGGGTTCGCGGCAATAGGGTGGTTCGCATGCCCGTTCCCCATGACCCGCGACATCGCAGTGAACCGACCCCCGACGACCCGACGAGGTTCTGGGAGCGGCGCTACGCCGAATCGCAGCAGGTCTGGTCGGGTCGGGTGAACCCCGTCCTCGCCGACCTGGTCGCCGGCTTCAGCCCGGGACGTGCCCTCGACCTCGGCTGTGGCGAGGGCGGCGACTCGCTCTGGCTGGCACAGCAGGGCTGGGAGGTCACTGCCGTCGACATCTCGACCGTCGCGATCGCGCGAGGGCAGGCTGCGGCGACGCAGGCAGGAATCGAGCCGGAGCAGCTGCACTGGGTGGCAGCCGACCTGACCGACTGGACGCCGTCCTCGGACTACGAACTGGTCAGTGCCTTCTTCCTGCAGTCACCGGTGGAGCTGGACCGCAGCAGGATCCTGCGCGCAGCCGCGAGCCGCATCGTACCGGGCGGGCACCTGCTGATCGTGTCGCACGCTGCTCCGCCGCCCTGGGCCAGCGGGCTCTCGGGCCACGACCACCACCGCGTCTTCCTCACCCCGCACCAGGAGGTCGAGGCACTCGGGGCCCCCGAGGGCGACTGGGAGCAGGTGGTCGTGGAGACCAGGCAGCGCACCGCCACGGGCCCGGACGGCCAGGTCGGGGTGCTGGATGACGCCATCGTCCTGCTGCGGAGGACCCTTCGTCACGCTCAGGAATCCTGAGACGGTCATGCGTGCCATCGTGTACTCCGCTGTCGGGGCCGCCCCCGAGCTCACGGACGTCCCGGAACCGGACTGCCCGGACGACGGCGCCGTGATCGCGGTCAGGGCCACCGGCATCTGCCGGTCGGACTGGCACGCCTGGCGCGGCCACGACCCCGTGCCACTGCCCAACATTCCCGGGCACGAGTTCGCCGGCGTGGTCAGCCGGATCGGTGCGCAGGTGACCGGGTTCGCTGTGGGCGACCGGGTCACCGTGCCGTTCGTGAACGGCTGCGGGCGCTGCGAATGGTGCACCGCTGGGCAGGCGCAGGTGTGCCCGGAGCAGACGCAGCCCGGCTTCACGCACCCGGGTTCGTTCGCCGAGCAGGTGGCGGTGCGTGCTGCCGACTTCAATCTCGTCCGCCTGCCCGACGACGTCGACTTCGTCACCGCGGCATCGCTGGGCTGCCGCTTCGCCACCGCGTACCACGCCCTCACCGCCCAGGGGGGCCTGCAGGCAGGGGAGTGGCTCGCCGTTCTCGGATGCGGCGGGGTGGGACTGTCCGCTGTGATGGTCGGCGTCGCGCTCGGCGCGCACGTTGTCGCTGTCGACCCCTCGCCGTCGGCCCGGCAGCGCGCCACCGAGTTGGGCGCCCAGGTGGTACTCGGGGACGCCGACGGCATCGTCGAGGTAACGGGAGGCGGCGCCCACGTGTCCGTGGACGCGCTCGGCTCCGCAGCGACCGCGACGGCGTCCATCCTCGGACTGCGCCGGCGCGGCCGTCATGTGCAGGTGGGGCTGATGCTGGCGGACAACTCCGACGCGGCCCTGCCGTGGGGCGCCGTGGTGTCCCGAGAGCTCGAGGTGGTCGGCAGCCACGGGATGGCTGCCGTCGACTACCCGGGCCTGCTGGCCATGATCAGCGCCGGCCGATTGGCACCGGGTGACCTTGTCGGACGCACCGTCGGGCTCGAGCAGGCCGGGGCCGAACTCATGGCGATGGATTCAACCGTCCCGTCCGTCGCCGGCCTCGTGGTCGCCGTGCTGCTTCCCGGGTGATGCCGGCTGAGCGTGACGAAGCCCGGCGGCGACCCTTCGTGACGCTTCGTTCGCTGCGCTCACGAAGCTCCTCAGGGATCGTCGTGACGCTTCGTTCGCTGCGCTCACGAAGCTCCTCAGGGATCGTCGTGACGCTTCGTTCGCTACTCACGAAGCTCCTCAGCGACCGTTGGGGTCAGGCCGACTTGGCCTTCTGCGAGTAGATGTAGACCCGCGCACCGATCGGGGTGTGCTTGTAGATCCAGATCGCTTCGCTGAGCTTGCCGATGTTCACACAGCCATGGCTCGAGGTGGCGTAGCCCACGGCGTGGAAGCCGGGGGAGTAGTGCACGTACATGTCGGGGTAGAAGATCGTCGCGTAGGGCATGGCGCCACTGCCGTACTGCTCAGACGGCGGATCGACATTCTTGTCGTAGACCTTCCAGGTGCCGTTGGCTGTGGCGAACACCTTCCACTTCTTGCTCTTGACGTAGTAGTTCCAGCCGCCCAGCCTGATCTTGAAGGTCTTGACGACGTGGGAGTTCTTGATCCAGAACAGCTTGCGGTGCGCCTGGTCGACGCAGAGGATGACGCCCTTCGACGTGGTGCACTTCTTCGGCAGCACTGTGGGCAGCACCCGGGCCTTGGTGGCCAGCGCGATCCACGTGGCCTTCTTCACGATGCCGGTGGCCGTCAGACCGCGGGACCGCTGGTAGTTGAGGATTGCGTTGACGCCGGCGGTGTTGACCCGGCTGGAGATGGCCCACGGGTAGTAGTGCACGCTCTTCAGGGTCTTCTGCACGAGCCGTGCGCAGGTACCACCGCTGCCCGGACCGACGGACTTGGTGAGGCACGGCTTGAAGGCCTTGCGGGTCTTTGCGCTGACGCCGGCGAGCGGGTCGACGGGCTTTGGCGGGGCGGTCGGCGTCGGCGTCGGCGTGACGGTAGGGGTCTGTGTGGGGCTCGGCTCGCTCGGCAGCGGCGCAGTCGACGGTGTGCTCGCGCTCGTTGACGGCGGGAAGGAAGGCAGGTCAGCCGCCGCAACCGGGGAATTCCTGGCACAACCTGCCACAAGGATCAGTGCGGCGAGCACGGCCACTCCGCGCAGTGACGTCGACGCAGAGCGTCCGCCCAGCGACCGTCCCATCAGCACCTCCCGCGACGATTTCGACCGAGCGTACCCGGTGATGATTAACGAAGCCTGAAGTTTCAGTGTCCAACGCGCTCAGGAAACTGTGGAAATCTCAGATGTCGTCAATACTCGGTGACTCTGCCTGGACGGCGTGACCGCCGAACTGATTGCGCATGGCTGCCACGAGCTTCATCGCGGGGGACTCGTCCTGGCGGGAGACGAACCGGGCGAACAGGGCTGCGGTCAGGGCCGGCACCGGCACGCCGAGGTCGATTGCCGCGTCCACCGTCCAGCGGCCCTCGCCGGAGTCGTCGGCATAACCCCGGATCTTGGACAGCTCCGGGTCCAGCGCCAGCGCGATGGCGATCAGGTCGAGCAGCCAGGACCGGATGACGGTGCCCTCGCGCCAACTCTCGAAGACCGCGGGGACGTCGGTGATGAGCTCTGCCTTCTCCAGCAGTTCCCAGCCCTCCGCATAGGCCTGCATCATCGAGTACTCGATGCCGTTGTGCACCATCTTGGCGAAGTGCCCGGCCCCGTGCCCGCCCGCGTGGGCGAACCCCTTGTCGCCGGGCGGCTTCAGGGCGTCGAAGATGGGCTGCACCATCGCGATGTCCGCGGCGTCGCCGCCGCACATCAGCGCGTAGCCGTACTCCTTGCCCCATACGCCTCCGGAGACCCCGCAGTCGATGAAGTGCACTCCTCGCTTGCCCAGTTTCTCCGCGCGGCCGGCGTCACCCGTCCACTTGGTGTTGCCGCCGTCGATGACGATGTCGCCGTCCGTGAGCAGGGGAGCGAGGTCGTCCAGGACACCGTCCAGGAACTTCACCGGCACCATCACCCACACCACCCGCGGCGAGGCCGTGAGCCCGGCCACGAGGTCGGCGAGGCTTTTGACCTCCGAGACGTCCGGGTTGGCGTCGTAGCCGACGACCGTGTGCCCAGCGGAGCGAAGGCGGGCAACCATGTTGCCGCCCATCCTGCCCAGTCCGACCATTCCGAGTTCCATGCGGACCCCCAGTGCTGCGTTGTTGTGCTCTGTCGTCAGGCTACGTGCCCCGGCAATGCCGGTGGCAAACGGTCAGGACGGCTGCAGCTTCGCGTCCTGCCGCGGGATGAACACCGTGTTGACGATCATGAGCAGGGACGCTGTCACGGGAACGGCGACCAGTGCCCCCAGCAGGCCCAGCAGCGTGCCACCAACAAGGGCGCCGATGAGCACGAGTGAACCGGGAATGTCGACCGCCTTGTTCATCACCTTCGGGGTCATGACGTACGCCTCCACCTGCATGTAGGCGAAGTAGACGGCGGCGAAGATCAGGGCAGAGAGCGGGGACGTGAACAGGATGACCACGCTGGCCAGCAGCCAGAACAGCACGGGCCCGACCATGGGGATCATGGTGATCAGGAGCGCGAGGAAGGCGAGCAGGGCGGCAAATGGCACATTCAGGATGAGCATCAGAATGAAGGCGAAGATCGCGTTGAAGAACGCGAGGATCGCCATACCGGACACGTAGCCGCCGACCGACTCGGTGATCTGCTCGGTGATCTCCGCGAGCTGCGGACGGGCGTGGGCAGGGGCGAGCCGCTCGAGGGCCGAGGTCATGCTGCGCAGGGAAGCGAGGAAGTACAGCGTGAGCACGAGGACGATGAGCGTGCCCGAGATCGCGTTGACGAGGCCGGTGCCGACAGCGAGCGCACCGCCGCCGATCGCCAGCAGGTTGGCGGGGTTGGAGAGCCAGGCCTGCGCCTGGCCGAGGAGGTTGGCGAACATGTCGCTGGAACCGGAGAGCGCCACAAGCCTCTTGAACCAGTCGGCGTTCTGCATGTCGGAGATGTAGCCGGGGACGGCCCTCGCGAAGGCTGTGATCTGGACGACGGCCGTCGGCACGACGAGAGCGAGCACCCCGCCGAGGATCACCGCGAAGCCGGCGAACACGACTCCGATGCTGATCCCGCGACCCATGCCGTGCGTCTCCAGCCAGCGCACCAGCGGGTCGAGCGCGAGCGCGACGAACAGCGCGACGCCGATGGAGACCAGCACCGTGGACAGTGAGGAGATCGCACCGGCGAGGGATAGTGCGACAAGGGCTCCGACGGTGGCTGTGAACCCCCACCCGAAGGGGTGCCCGAGGTCGATCATGATCCGCCGATGCGGGGCACGCTGCGCGGTGGCAGGTTCCACGGCCGGAACTGGTGTGACGGGTGTGGATGCCGCTGCGGGCGCGGTGGCCTCGTCAGCGGGCGAAAGCGGCAGTGCAGAGGCGGGCGGCGCGGTCTCGGACATGCCAGAACCCTAAGGCCACGACGTGGTCGAGCGCCTCAACGTTGCCGAACGGGCTGCGACCGGGAACCGACGAGACCGAGCACCAGCAGGCACCCGCCGAGGAGCAGCAGGATGCCGACGAACTGGCCGAAGGAGATGGACTCGCGGAGGAAGACGATGCCGAGGAAGACCGCGACGATGGTCGCGCCCGAGCGTGCACTGCTGGCGAACGGCGCCCCGAAGCTCTCGCGGAGGCCGAGTTCCATGGTGTAGCCGACCCCGCCGAGCACGACACCCAGCAGGACGAGTCCTGCCCAGTGGAGCAGCTCGGGGTTGCCCGGACCGCGGAAAACCAGAGCAAGGGGAGCCGTCAGTACACCTGCCACCAGGAAGGTAGCGGAGACCAGTTCCGCAGGCCCGCTGGCGGAGAGCCGGGCCACCGCGTAGCGCGAGGACGTCGCGCCTGCGATCGCGCTCAGCAAGCCGGCGAACATGCCGATGATGAAGTCCCAGCTAACGCCGCCGGCAGGGAAGAGCAGGACAACGACGATGCCGACGAACCCCGTCACCAGCCCGGCGGCCGCTGTGCCGGTGATGCGTTCGAGTCCCCACATCTGCCCGATCACGGCTGCGAACAGCGGGACGGTGCCCACGGCCGCTGCCGCGAGGGCTGTGCCGAGGTGAGCGACGGCGATCGTCAGTCCGATCAGCTGCACGGCGATGCCGGCCCCCATGAGGAGGAGGCGTTTCCAGCGCAGCCGGTAGCGCAGCGTTGCGCCCTTGAGGACGGCAAGCACAGCGACCGTTGCGCCGATCAGCAGGCAGCTCAGCGACACTGCCGGAGCCCAGCCGAAGCCGCCGACGACGGCGCTCACCAGGACGAACGAGAGGCCCCACAGCACGGTCAGGCCGACGTACGCCGGCGAGCTGCTGTGCTGCATGACTGCTTTCTCCCCAGAGAGTCTGATGTCATACGCTCTCATACGGAAACGTAGCTTCGTGCGAAGACGGCCATTTGTGCACGCGACAAGGCCAGATCCGCACGTCATGGCGTTCGGGCACGCAGTTACGCCAACGTCGCTTCCACGGCTCCGGTGATGACGGCCGCAACCCCGTCAACGGCCCAGAAGCGTTGCTCCTCCGCACCACTGCCACGGTTGAGCAGGTGCCGCCAGGCCGCGGACACCGCCGACTCCTCTCCGGTCTCGGCAAGAACCGGACGCACGTGGTCGATCAGGGCTCCCACTGCTTCCCCTGCGGGCACCTGCGTGAGGCGGACGGGATGCACCAGCGGACCCCGCAACCCTGCACGCCCGGCACGCCAGCCGGCGCCGCGCAGCACCTCCGGCCGCACCTGCGGCACCCCGCAGCCGTCGGCGGCCTCCCGTGCAGACGTCTCCACCAGCGCTCGGGCCAGGGCGCCGATGAGCACCGTGTCCTCCGCCCGCAGGCAGACGTCCGCCACCCGGATCTCCAGGGTGGGGTAGCGCTCGGACAGCCGGGCGTCGAAGTAGATCATCGCCCGGTCGAGCGCCGAGCCGGTGGCGACCAGGTGGTCGATGACCTCCTGGTACGCGGCGGCGGAGCCGAAGGTCCCGGTCGGCCCCGCCGTCGGCCAGCGCTGCCAGACCTGCGATCGATAGGAGGCATAGCCGGAGTCGACGCCGTTCCAGAACGGCGAGTTGGCGCTCATCGCCAACAGGACGGGCAGCCACGGCCCGATCCTGTCGAGCACGGCAACCCCCTCCTCGTCGTCTGCCACCTGGACGTGCACATGGCAGCCGCAGGTCAGTTGCTCCCTGGCGGTCAGTCCGTACTCTGCCGCGATCCGGCGGTACCGGAACGCTGCCGTGACATTGCTGGTCACCGGAAGGGGCGAGGTACCGAGTGCTGCGAGCCGGGCTCCTGCCGACTCCGCTGCCGTCGCTGCGGTCCGGCGCTGCTTCCGCACGTCCGCGTCGAGTTCCTCGATGGTGAGGCACGGGTCGGTGCCGGTCTCCAGCATCTCTTCCTTGAGCTCGAGCTGGACGCCGCCGCCGGCGGCCTCCTGGGCGAGCCCGACCGGCGCACCGACGTCGTCGACCAGCAGGAATTCCTCCTCGACACCAACCGTCCGCACTGGGCTCCTTCCACGCGGGACAGCTTCCGGGTCCCGAAGGGGAACTCTTACCCGGCGCAGTAGGTTCCGAACCCGCTTACCCTGAGCCGGTGACCGATACCGCCCGTCGGGTCGTGAACACCTACCTGGTGCTCACCGTCCTGACCACTCTCGCCGCGTCCTTCATCTGGGGTGTGAACACGCTCTTCCTCCTCGATGCGGGCCTGGACAACACCCAGGCGTTCGCTGCCAACGCCTTCTTCACCCTCGGCATGGTCCTGTTCGAGATCCCCACCGGCGTGGTCGCCGACACGAGGGGGCGCCGCTACTCGTTCCTGCTCGGCACGTTCAGCCTGCTGGCCTCCACGGTCCTGTACTGGGTGATGTGGGCGACCAAGGCACCGTTCTGGGGCTGGGCGATCGCCTCCGTCCTGATCGGGCTCGGCTTCACCTTCTTCTCCGGCGCGACGGAAGCCTGGCTCGTCGACGCCCTTGCAGCCGCCGGGTTCACCGGGCAGCTCGAGACGGTGTTCGGACGCGCCCAGGTGGCCAACGGCGTTGCGATGCTCGGTGGTTCAGTGCTCGGCGGGGTGGTGGCCCAGCTGACGGACCTCGGTATGCCCTACCTGCTGCGGGCAGGCCTGCTGCTCGTCACGGCCTTCGTTGCGTGGCGGTGGATGCACGACCTGGGGTTCAGCCCCGACCGGACGGCCCGGCCGCTGAAGGCCGTGCGCGCCGTGCTCGCCGGAGCGGTCGACGGCGGCCTGCGGAACCGTCCGGTGCGCTGGCTGATGATCGCAGCGCCCTTCACCGCCGGCACCGGCATCTACATCTTCTACGCCCTCCAGCCGTATCTGCTTCAGCTGTGGGGCGACCCGACCGCGTACAGCATCGCCGGTCTCGCCGCAGCGCTCGTCGCGGGTTCACAGGTGGCCGGTGGCCTGTTGGTGGCCCGGGTGCGTCGCCTGTTCCGGCGCCGAACGGACGCACTCCTGCTCGGGGGCGTCGTCGGCGTCGGCCTGCTGGTTGCGATCGGGCTGGCCGGAGGGTTCTGGCTTGCCCTCGTCCTCGTTGCGGTGTGGTCGATGCTCAGCGCGATGGTCAGCCCGCTGCGCCAGTCGTTCATCAATGGCGTCATCCCGTCCGCGCAACGGGCCACCGTCCTTTCGTTCGATTCACTGATGGGGTCGGCCGGTGGCGTCGTGGTGCAGCCGGTGCTCGGCCGGGTTGCCGACGTGGCGGGGTACCCGATGTCCTACCTGGTGTCGGCCGGCATCCAGGCCATCGCCCTCCCGTTCGTGCTGCTGGCCCGGCATGAGCACGCGTCCAGCGATCCGATCACGGCCGACACCGACGCTGCGCCGGGATCCCCGACGTGACCCAGCGACTCTTCGTCGCCGTTGTGCCACCGGCGCCCGTCCGTGAAGCCTGGGACGCCTTCCTGGAGCCGCGCCGTGACGCCGGTGCGGAGTTGCGCTGGGTACTGCCCGAGTCCTGGCACGTCACCTGCGCCTTCATGGGACGGGTCGCCGACGGCCACGCCGACGCCCTCGACGAGGCGCTCGTAGCCGTGGCAGCCCGCACGGCCCCGTTCACGGTCGCCGTAGAGGGCGGCGGCGCCTTCCCGAACCCGGACGCCGCAAAGGTTCTCTGGCTCGGCGTCACGGCCGGCGCACAGGAGCTGGGTGAGCTTGCCGTCCGGTGCCGCAACGCAGCGACCGGCTGCGGCATCGAGGTGGACGGTGGCAGGTTCCGTCCGCACGTGACCATCGCGCGGGCCGACGGCCGGCGGGTCCCGCGCTGGCTGCAGGTGCTGGACGCGATCGGTCGGCAGACCTGGCCGGTGACCGGCTTCCGGCTGGTCCGGTCACAGCTGCTGCCCGGTGGGGCCGGCTACCGGACAGTGGGGGAGTATCCGCTCACCGGCAGCTGACCATCGCTGCGAAATGAGGTAGCTGTGGGGCGCGGATAGGGCATCTGCCCGATGGCTGGGCCTACCTCAGAAACGGAGGCTTGGGTCATCGAGAAAGGAACTCAGATGACCAACTTCTACCCAGCAGATTTCCACTACGAGATCCTGGCGCGTTACCCGGGCATCCATGTGACCTCCGTTTCACGAGGCCGTTCTGCCCTGCGGATCAACCTCGACGTGTGGCGGGCGCGCCGCGCGGGGCACCGGGGGCGATAATCGACGGCATGCCGAAACTGCCCGCGGCCCTGGTCGGCCGAACCGGTGAACTCGCCGGGCTGACCGAGGCCGTTGGGCTGCCGCAGGCGGTGCACGGTCTCGCGATCCTCTCCGGTGATGCCGGCATCGGGAAGACCCGGCTCCTGCGTGATCTCATGACCACAGCCGAGCGCGCAGGAGTCCTCGTCGTCGTCGGCCACTGCGCCGGCCAGGCGGGGGCCGGCGTCCCCTACCTCCCGTTCACCGAGATCCTCTCGCTGCTCTGGTCGCAGGCTCCCGACCCGGTGGCGGAGGCAGCCGCCCGGCACCCTGCACTCGGACTCCTCCTGCCCGCCGTGGAGGCTCCTGCAACGGAGATCGGGGTCACCGGGCCCGGCCGGATCGCCGAGGCGGTGCACGACTGCCTGGAGACCGTTGCCCGGTCGCGACCCTTGCTGGTGGTGCTGGAGGACGTCCACTGGGCCGACGACTCGTCGCGCGATGTGCTCACCCTGCTGCTGACCCGCGGCTTCGATGCGCCACTGGGCCTCGTGGTCAGTTATCGCTCCGACGACCTGCACCGACGCCATCCGCTCCAGCCGACCCTTGCGGTGTGGGCCCGGTTGCCCGAGGTCACCCGGCTCCACCTGGACCCGTTGCCCGAGGAGGCCATGCGGGAGCTGATCCGGGCACTCACGCCCGCAGGCGAGGAGACGGTCGCAGCGATCGCAGCCCGGGCAGGGGGGAACGCCTTCTTCGCGGAGGAGCTGGTCGCCAGCGGCTCTGCTGTGGGCGCGGACCTCGCCCGGGTGCTCCAGGCCCGGTTCGAGCAACTGGACGGCCCCGCCCGGCACATCGTGCGTGTCGTCGCTGTGGCGGGGACCAGCATCCGCCACGACCTCCTCGCCGCCGTCTCCGGGCTGGACGGCGAGGACCTGGACGCCGCCCTGCGCACGTCACTCGACCACCACATGCTGGAACTGGACCCGCCGGACGGTTACGGCTTCCGCCACGCGCTGGTCGGTGAGGCCGTGCTGGACGACATGCTTCCCGGGGAACGGACGCGGGTACATCGTGCTTTCGCCGAGGCCCTTGGCGGTCATCCCGAGTGGGCGAAGGCTTCCCAGCGGGCCCGCCATGCCGCGGCGAGCGGCGACGTCGCAGGCGCAGTGACGGCAAGCCTCGAGGCCGGGGCTTCCGCCTTCGCCATGGGTGGCTACCGGGAGGCGGTCACGCTCTACGAGCGCGTCCTCGAGTGGCTCGACGACGCCGATGCCCGGCGCAGCGATATCACCGTCCTTGCTGCTCGCGCTTCGGCGGCCTCCGGCGACGTACACCGGGCCACGGCCCTGCTCGACGACCGGATCCGCCATTCCACCGCCGAGGCCCCTGGCCGACCAGGGTTGCTCTCTGCGTACGTCACCCTCGCCCGCCTCGTGTACGAGGTCGTCCCCGAAGCCCTCGAGCGGGCGGAGGAGGCCGTGCGCCTTACCGAGGGGCAACGGAGCCGGGCCAGGGCTGAGGCCCTGACGGCGCTCGTGCAGGTGTTGGCCGACCGCCGGCGCGACCGGGAAGCCACCGACGTCAGCGAGGACGCGCTGTCACTGGCGGAAGAGGTCGGTGCCGGAGACCTGGTGACCGAGTTGCGGACCATCCTGCTCTCGCTCGAGGGCGGGCAGCTGGCCGTTGAACTCGAGGCGAGCCTCCTCGCCGCTGTCCGCTCCGATGCCATGCCCAGCCCGGCCCTCGTCCGGGCCTACCACCGGCTCGGCGGCATCGCCCAGAGCCGTGGCGAGCTGGACGTGGCACGGGAGCGGTTCACGGCGGGAGCTGCCATGGCTGCCCGGATCAACCGACCGTGGGGGCCCTTCGAGAGCGCCTGCGCCGTGCGGGCGGCAGCGATCAGTTACGAGCTGGGCGACTGGGACGCAGCCCTTGCGCAACTCGCCCTTCCGGGTCCGCCCTACCCGCAACCGGGTTATGCCATCCAGCAGGCTCATCGGCTTCTCGTGCTCACCGCGCGACACTTCCAGGTCGAGCCCGGACTGTTCGAGCAGTCCAGGCCGTACTGGTCCATGGACCCGTACGTCGCCGTGGTTTCGGTGGCTCCCCAGATGGAGCTCCTCGGCCGCGATGGCGACCTCGAGGCGGCGATCGAGCTCCTGGCGGAGGCGATCGCCGTGGTCGATCGGCAGTGGTCGCCGCGGGAACAGGCAACGATCCGGCTGGCGGCCGTGCTCATCGGCGTGCTGGCCGACCATGCGCCGACACTCGACGAGCCGACGCGTGAGCGGTACCTGGGGCTCGCCGACCACTACGTCCAGCGGGCAGTGGAGACGACGAAGGACCCGGAGCACCCGCCGGGCATCGAGAGCCGGGCTTGGTTGCGCAGGCTCGCAGCGGAACGGTTGCGGCTGGCCTGGCGTGCGGGCGAGCCGGCTGCCCTTGCTGTTCTCCGCTCCGCATGGCAGGCGAGCCTCGACGCCTTCGAACGCTACGGACACCACTATGAAGGGCCCCGCAGCAGGGCCCGGCTCGCCGAGGTCCTTGCGGCGGCCGATGATGGTCCGGCAGCCCGGGAGCACGTCCGCCTGGTGCGGGAGGCCGCCGATCGGCTCGGCTCCGAGCCCCTGCGTGCGATGGTCGCCGGTCCCGTGCCACAGCCCCGCGCCGTCGGGACGGAGCAACTCACCACGCGCGAACGGGAGATCCTCGGCCTGCTCGCCCTCGGACGGAGCAACGGCCAGATCGGAGCCCAGCTGTTCATCTCTGTCAAGACCGCGAGCGTGCACGTCTCGCACATCATCGCCAAGCTCGGTGCCCGCACCCGTGGTGAAGCTGTCGCGCTGGCGCGCACGCGCGGACTGTTGTAACCCATCACCCGGGCCTCGCCTAAGCTGCCGGGCAATGGCTGGCATCAGGGGACTCTTCGCGGACACGGCACCGCTGGCGAACCCCTACTTCCGTCGGCTCTGGCGGGCCAACATCGTGACCGTCATCGGCGCCCAGCTCACCGTTGTCGCCGTGCCTGCGCAGATCTACGCGATCACCGGGGACTCCGGCTACGTGGGCCTTACCGGCCTGTTCGGCCTCGTGCCGCTCGTGGTGTTCGGGCTGTGGGGCGGCGCGCTCGCCGACCACTTCGACCGCCGGAGCCTCCTGCTGGTCAGCACTTTCGGGTTGATCGGCACCAGCGCCCTGTTCTGGCTGCAGGCGGCGTTCGACCTCCGCAACGTGTGGCTGCTGCTGGTGATCTTCGCGATCCAGCAGGCGTTCTTCGGGCTGAACCAGCCTGCCCGCAGTGCGATCCTGCCGCGGCTGCTGCCGGCGGCACAGTTGCCGGCGGCTTCCGCCTTGAGCATGACCGTCAGCATGGCCGGCGCCATCGCGGGCCCGATGGTCGGCGGCGTGCTGATCCCGCTGGGTTACTCCTGGCTGTACCTGATCGACACCGTCACCCTCCTCGCGACCCTGTCGGCAGTGTGGCGACTGCCGTCCCTTCCGGTCGAGAACCGTGTCGGCTCGCCGGGGTTCCGCTCCATCGTCGACGGGCTGGCCTACCTCAAGGGTCATCCGGTCTTGCTGACCTCGTTCCTTCTCGACCTGATCGCCATGATCTTCGGCATGCCGCGGGCGCTGTTCCCCGAGATCGCGCACCTCGCGTTCGGTGGCCCGATCGCCGGCGGCAACGAGCTCGCCCTCCTGTTCGCGGCGATCCCCGTCGGCGCCGTGCTGGGCGGGGTGTTCTCCGGCTGGGTGTCCGGGGTGACCCGCCAGGGTCGCGCTGTGGTGTGGTGCATCCTGCTGTGGGGTGTCGCCATGGCCGGCTTCGGGCTGGCTGTCGGCCTTGCACCGCAGTGGCGGGTGCCAATGCTGGTGGTGGCCCTCGCGATGCTCGTCGGTGGCGGGGCTGCGGACATGGCCTCGTCCGCCTTCCGCAACGCGATGCTGTTGTCCGCGGCCGACGACGCCGTCCGCGGGCGCCTGCAGGGTGTCTTCATCGTCGTCGTCGTCGGCGGGCCGCGCATCGCGGACACCCTGCACGGCTACGCCGCCGGCCTTGTCGGCACGGCGTGGGCCAGCGGGGGCGGAGGGCTGCTGGTGATCATCTTCACGGCCCTCGTCGCCGTGCTCGTGCCGGCGTTCTGGCGGTACGTGCCCCGCGCGGAGGCCGGCTGAGGGCAGGTGTGCCCCTCGCGTCCGCCCGCACGGCAACCTAAGCTCCGGACATGGCTGTGCAACGGCTGTTGTGGGTCGACGGGGAGACAGGGAAGGTCACCCGCCGGACCGAAGCTGAGCTCCCGACCCTGCTGGCCGATCCGACGGGCTGGCTGTGGCTCGACATCCCCGAGCCGGACGAGCAGAGCGCTGCGCTGCTGGGTGACGTGTTCGGCGCCCATCCGGCGGCCATCGAGGACGTGCTGGAGCGCAACCACGTCCCGCGGCTGCACGTGTACGGACAGACACTGTTCCTCGTGCTGCACCGGCCTCAGGTGGGGGAGGGCGGCCACGTCCACTACCTCGAGCTCGACCAGTTCATCGGCCCGAACTACCTGATCACCACCCACGGACCGCGCAACCTCGCCGTGCCGCTGGAGATGCTGCTTGCGGAGACCGACGAACTCGCCGACCGCATGCTGACCGGCCGCCATGTGCCGACCGGGCCCTGGGCCGCGTCGCGGCGGCTAGTCGGTGGCCTGGCGATCGCCGAGGAGCGCTTCGTCAACAAGCTGGCGAGGGAGGTGGGGGAGCTGGAGAAACAGGTCATGGCCCACGCCGGCGACTCCGACCCGCAGCGGTTCCTCGAAGTCCTGTTCACCACCCGGCACGCCCTGTTGACCGTCCGCACGATGACGAGCCAGTCGGCAGAGATCTACGGACGCGCCCTCCGCCTGCTGAGCGACCAGGACAAGCAGGTCCAGAAGGGGCTGCGCGACAACAAGGACGCCTACGACCGGCTGAGCCGCATCACCCACAGCCAGCTCGACTTCCTGACCGGTATCACCGAGTACTACCGCGCGCGCACCGACACCAAGATGACGATCGCGGCCGAACGACTGGCCGTGATCGCAGCCATCACCCTGCCCGTGACGGCCATCAGCTCCGTGATGGGCATGAACGTCATCGTCAATGGCGCAACCGACTGGCTGTGGCTGTCGATCCTGCTCTTGCTGATGGTCGCGCTGTCGCTGGTCCTGCTGCGCTGGACGAAGCGCCAGGGCTGGTGGTGACCAGCGACCCAATCCCCCGACTTGTCAGAACCACGGAGGGGTATAGCCCTCCGTGGTTCTGACAAGTCGGAGATGGGGGGTCAGGCTAGGGCTGCCTTGACCTTGGCTGCGACCTTGGCGCCCTCCGCGCGTCCGGCTGCGCGGGCGTTGACGGCCTTGATCACCAGGCCCATCTGCTTCATGGTCGGCGCGCCGCCGATACTGGCCGCTGCCTCCGCCACCTCTTCCGCGACGATCGCGTCCAGCTCGGAGTCGGAGAGCGCAGTCGGAAGGTAGCGCTGCAGCACCTCGACCTCCTGCAGTTCCTTCGCCGCGAGCTCGGGGCGGTTGCCGGCGGCGTAGGCCTCGGCGGAGTCGCGGCGCTTGGCGACCTCGCGGTTCAGCACACCCACGACCTCCACGTCGCTGAGCACCCGGGCCTCCTTGCCGGCGACCTGCTCGTTCCTGATGGCGGCGATCGCCATGCGAAGCGTCGAGAGCGTTGCGGCGTCCCTTGCCTTCATCGCTGTCACCATGTCGGTCTGGAGGCGGTCGGAGAGTTCGCTCATCGGTGTCCTTTCACTGCGTCCCGGCCATTCTCCCACGGGCGGGACGGCCCCCTTCGGCGGTTATAGTGAAGCCCGCTTCAGCTGGAAAGAGGTAGTGCATGCCTGGGACGCCCGAGGCCGGTTCGGTCGGCGTGGTGAGCACCCAGACGGTCCGCCTGTTCACGGCAGAGGACCCGCTGCAGCTTGAGCAGGGCGGCGCGCTTGGCCCGGTCGACGTGGCCTTCGAGACCTACGGCACGCTGTCGGAATCCGCGGACAACGCCGTTTTCGTCTGCCACGCGCTCACCGGAGACGCCCACGCCGCCGGCTGGCACGACGGCGACGCTCGCCCAGGCTGGTGGGACAACCTGATCGGTCCGGGCAAGCCCCTGGACACCGACCGCTTCTTCGTGATCTGCGCCAACCTGATCGGCGGCTGCCAGGGCAGCACGGGGCCGTCCTCGACCAACCCGGCGACCGGGCAGGCCTACGGGCTGGACTTCCCGGTACTCATGACCCGCGACCTCGTCGCCGTCCACCGCGCGCTCGTGAGGCACCTGGGGATCACACGCCTGCTGGCGGCGATCGGCGGCTCGCTGGGCGGCATGCAGGTACTGCAGTGGGGCCTCGACCACCCCGAGGACGTCGCAAACGCGCTGGTGATCGCTGCGTCTAGCCGGCTCACCGCGCAGAACATCGCGTTCTCCGCCGTCGCGCGGCGGGCGATCATGTCCGACCCGAACTTCGAGGCCGGGAGCTACGCGGCAGCCGGGGTGAACCCCGACGTCGGCCTCTCGATCGCGCGGATGATGGCCCACATCACCTACCTCTCCGAGGATGCGCTGACCGAGAAGTTCGGCCGCCAGGTCGACCCCAACCGGTTGCAGCCCGGCTTCGGCATCGACTTCACCGTGGAGAGCTACCTCGCCCACCAGGGCCAGGTGTTCCTCGAGCGGTTCGACGCGCTCAGCTACCTCTACCTGACACGGGTGATGGACTACTTCGACCCGTTCGCCGACCCGAAGGCGCTGGACGCGGTGAGGTCCACCCCCGTGAACTGGCTGGTGCTGTCGTTCGCGACCGACTGGCGCTTCGGGACCAACCACTCGCGCCGGATCGTGCGCACCCTCGAGCACGCGGGGCAACCGGTGACGTTCCGCGAGATCCCTTCCAACTACGGGCACGACTCCTTCCTCCTGGTCATCGAGCCGTACCATGACACGCTCGTCGCCTACTTCGACCGGGCCTTGTCGGAGGTGTCGCGATGACCCTTCGTCCCGATCTCGAACTGGTCGCGAGCCTCATCCCGTCGGGCAGCCGCGTGCTCGACCTCGGCTGCGGTTCCGGTGCACTGTTGTCGGAGCTGATGCATTCCGCGAACTGCCGCGGCACGGGAGTGGAGATCGATCCCGAAGCTGTCGTCGAGGCGATCCGGCTCGGCGTACCCGTGATCGAGCTCGACATCGACGCGGAACTGGACGACTTCGCCGACCACTCCTACGACGTCGTTGTGCTGTCGCGCACCGTCCAGACCCTGCACCGTCCGTACGAGGTGCTGCAGCACATGGGACGGATCGCCGACCGGCTGATCGTTTCCGTGCCGAACTTCGGCTACTGGCGCCACCGCCTGCGGCTGCTGCGAGGGCGCATGCCGATGTCGCGGGAACTCCCGCACGCCTGGTACGACACGCCGAACCTGCGGCACACCACCCTCGTCGAGCTCGAGGAGCTGTTCGTGCGGCTCGGCCTGACCGTCGAGCAGCGGATCGTGCTGAGTCCTGCCGGCGTCCCGCTGAAGTCGGGGGACCGTCTTGCCAACGTCGTGGCCGGCGCGGCAGTGTACGTCCTGCGCGCCTGACGACTGAACCTGGCGAACGCCCCGGTAGGTACAGCTGGCAATGGCGGTATCAAATCCGCGTCTGGCACGCTCCCAACGAGGACGAGCTGGGCTCCGTGTCCAGGTCGCACCGGAGGGGAGCCGATCATGGACAATCCCAGCGCTGAACTGGAGACCTACCGGACCTTGAGGCTCGGCATGGTGGCCGGCGGCCTGCTCCTGGGAACCGGAGTGATCGGCCACATCATCTCCATCGGCGGGCAGATTCCCCAGTCGGTGAGCGCCACCTTCTACACGCCCATCCAGACGATCTTCACCGGCACGCTGATCCTCGTCGGGCTCGCCCTCGTCGCGGTGAAGGGCAGGCCGGGCTGGGAGAACACCCTGCTCGACGTCGCAGGCGTCCTGATCCCGATGGTCGCCTTCGTCCCCACCCCCATCCAGGACGCGACCTGCGTACCTGCGGGCAAGGACTGCGTGCCGCTGCCGCTCGTGGAGGGTGTGGGACTGAACGTCGGCGCCTACCTGACCCTCGGCCTTGTCGCCCTCGGCTACCTGTGGATGCGGCGCCTGCTCGAGGGCCGGAACGAGGAGTGGGACGGGCCGACGACCCGAGGCGTCGCGGCGCTCACCGCGGTCTGGCTGCTGATCGTTGCGGCCTTCTTCCTCGCCCGGCAGCAGTTCCTCCAGTTCGCCCACTACGCGAGCGCGATCTCGTTCTTCGTGATCCTCGGAGCGGTCGTCTTCATCAACGCCAGCTACACGGCCCCCGTCGAGCCGGCGATCGACAAGCCGGCGAGCTGGTACCGGGGCTGGTACCGGGTGATCGCCTGGCTGATGGTCGGCTTCGCCCTGTTCGGCGTGCTGGTCTTCGTTGTCACGGGCACCCAGAACTTCGTCTACACCGGGGCACCGTCACCGTTCCCGGTGATCTTCTGGGTGGAGGTGGTCCTTCTCACCCTCTTCATCCTGTACTGGATCCTGCAGACCTCGGAGCTGTGGAACCAGACCGTTCCCGGCAGCGCTCCGACGGCTGAGGCCGCTCCGCAGGGCTGACCGGCCTCACCTCCGGGCGAGCGCTGCAACGATGCGGTCGGACGCGCCACCGAGCTTGAGCTCCGAGGTGAGCCGCGCGAACGCCTCCGGATCGGCAGGCGCACTCGGGAGCGTCAGGTCGAGTGGCCCGAGCTCCACGTCGCGCCGGACGGCGACCACCTCGCCGGCGGCGGCGAGGTAGTCGATGGACGCAGCGATCCGCGCCGTGATGGTGGGGGAGAGCCGTCCCGCCGTTGCGGCACCGAGGATGCCCTCCATGCCGCCGTAGTCGGCGACGAGCCGGGCAGCGGTCTTCTCACCGATGCCCGCCACCCCGGGCAGACCGTCGGACGGGTCGCCGCGTAGCACGGCGAAGTCGACATAGCCGGGTCCGTCGATGTCGTACCTGGCCCGCAGCCACGCGGTGTCGACGCGGTCGTGGTTGGCCACGCCCTTGCCGCAGTAGAGCACCCTGACCTGGTGCTCGTCGTCGACCAGCTGGAACAGGTCCCTGTCACCGGTGACCACATCGGTGGGCATCCCGGCACGGGTCGCGAGGGTCCCCATGATGTCGTCGGCCTCGAACCCGTCCATGCCGACAACCGGCAGCCCGAGGGCTGCCAGCACGTCACGGATCAGGGGCACCTGCGCAACGAGTTCCTCCGGCACCAGCTCGACGTCTCTGTACGCCACCCGATGCGCCTTGTAGCCGGGGATCAGCGCCACCCGCCACGCCGGCCGCCAGCTGTTGTCCCAGCAGCACGCGACCTCGGTGGGGGAGTAGTCGGTGATGAAGCGGGCAAGGAAGTCGAGCAGGCCCCGCACGGCATTCACCGGACGCCCGTCCTCCGCGCGCAGCGTCGCAGGGATCCCGTGGAACGCACGGAAGTACAGCGAAGCGGTGTCGAACAGCAGCAACCGTGGCTCTGGCATCGCCCCATGCTGCCACCCCTACCTCCGACTTGTCAGAACCACGGGGGCTATAGGCCTCCGTGGTTCTGACAAGTCGGGGGTGGCTGGGGCATGCGGGCTCCTCATCTATCCTTCGGTGGTGATCGAATGGCTCGCCGCGAGGCACTGGGGTGTGCGGGCGGGCATCGCGATCCTCTCCGGGGTGCTGACAGCGCTCGGGTTCCAGCCTTTCGGGTGGTGGGCGCTCCTGCCGTTCGGGGTTGCCGGGCTCACTCTTGCGGTCCTCGGCGCCCGCCGCGTGCGCGGTGCAGCCGGCCTCGGTTTCGCCTACGGCGTCGGCTTCCTCCTCCTCGGCATCGGCTGGATGCAGGTCATCTTCGTCCAGGCCATGTTCGGGCTTGTGGGCTTCGAGGCGCTCTTCTACGCGCTGCTGGGTGCCGTCCTCAAGGTCGCGACCCGCAGCCGGTGGTGGCCGGTGCTCGCTGCTGCGTGCTGGACCGGTGTCGAGTTCACCTACGCGCGGTTCCCCTTCAACGGCTTCGGGTGGATGCGTTTGGGTTTCGCCATGGTCGACTCGCCGCTGGCCTGGGTGCTTCCGATTGTCGGGGTGGGCGGCCTGAGCTTCGTCACGGCACTGGTCGGGCAGGGGATCGCTGCGCTCGCCGTCGCCCCGGTCCGCCGCACGGCCCTCACCGCCATCGGTGCGCTCGCTGGGGTCCTTGCCCTCGCAGGCGCGGGGACGCTGGTGCCGGTCGGCCGGCAGGTGGGCACCGTCAACGCCGGCTACGTGCAGGGCGGGGCGCCTGGCGGCGGGGTGTACGGACTCGGGGAGCCGCGAACGATCACCCGCAATCACGTCGCAGAGACCTACCGCCTCGCCGAGCGGATCGACGCCGGCGAGGTGGCCAAGCCCGACTTCGTCGTCCTTCCGGAGAACTCCACGGATATGGACCCGTACAAGGACGCGATGACAGGCCAGTTGGTGCGTTCGGAGGTTGAGCGGATCGGCGTGCCTGCTTTGGTCGGTGTCATCCTCGCCGGGCCCGGGGTGGACGAGCGCCAGACCGCTTCCCTGTGGTGGGACCCGGTGGCCGGCGAGATCTCCCGCTACATCAAGCGCGGCATCGTCCCGTTCGGCGAATGGGTGCCGCTGCGCTCCCTGCTGCTGCCGATCATCCCCGAACTGCAGTACGTGGGGGAGCAGTCGGTCCCCGGCACCACCCCGGGCGCGATGCCCGTGACCCTGCCGGACGGACGTACCACGACGCTGGGGATCATGGTCTGCTACGACCTCGTCTACGACGACTTCGCCTACGACACCGTCACCTATGGCGGCCAGGTGATCGTCGTGCAATCCAGCAACGCCATGTACCAGGGCACCGGCCAGATCGAGCAGCAGTTCGCCATCACGCGGGCGAGGGCCATGGAGCTGCGCCGCGAGATCCTTGTCGTCACGACCAGTGGCGTCTCCGGCCTGATCAACGCCGATGGATCGATCGCGTTCACCGCGCCGGACCACGTGGGTGCCTCCGGTGTCGTGACCCTCCCGCAACGCACCGGCCTCACGCCCGCCACCTGGCTGGCCACGTGGCTCGAACTGGCAATATCGCTCGCTGCGCTCGTTTGGCTGGCCCTGACGGCCTCATACGGCAGAATGAAACAGATGGCCCCGGAACCGGAAAGAAGCACATGACCGACCTGACCGCCTCGCTGGAGCGAGTGCTCGTGATCATCCCGACCTACAACGAGTCGGAGAACGTCCAACCGATCACAGCCCGGATCCGCAAGGCCGTTCCCTCGGCACACATCCTCATCGCCGATGACAACTCTCCCGACGGCACCGGTGCTCTCGCCGACGGCCTCGCCGCGGAGGACGACCACATCCACGTGCTGCACCGCAAGGGCAAGGAAGGCCTCGGCGCCGCCTACATCGCCGGCTTCCGCTGGGGTCTCGAGCAGGGCTACGACGTGCTCATCGAGCATGACGCGGACGGCTCCCACCAGCCGGAATACCTGCCCGGAATGCTGGAGCGACTCAAGACGGCCGACGTCGTCAAGGGCTCGCGCTACGTGAAGGGTGGATCGACCAAGGGCTGGCCGTTCCACCGCGAACTGCTCTCCCGCGGCGGGAACCTCTGGACGCGCCTCTGGCTCGGCCTGAGCGTGAAGGACGCAACCGGCGGCTTCGCAGCGTGGCGCGCGGCGACCCTGCGCGGCATCGATCTGGCCGGCGTCGAGGCGGCGGGCTACGGCTTCCAGGTGGACCTGATCTGGCGTGCCCTGCGCAACGGCTTCACCGTCGCGGAGGTGCCGATCGAGTTCATCGAACGTGAGTACGGAACGTCCAAGATGAGCGGCAAGATCGTCGCGGAGGCCATGCTCCTGACCACGCGGTGGGGCGTGAAACACCGGCTCGGGCAGCTCTCGGGTCTCGTGAAGGGCAGGCGGGACACGAAGACCGGCGCCCGCGCGTGACCACCAATGCTCCGATGCGGCGGCGCCTGGCGCTCCCGCTGCTCGTTATCGGGTTCATCGTCGTCTCCATCGCGGAGGTCTGGCTGCTGACAGAGGTCGGCTCGTTCATCGGCGTGCCCTGGACCCTTGCGATACTCGTCGCAGAGGCCCTTGTGGGTGCGTGGCTGATGCGCCGCGAGGGTCGCAAGGCCTGGGCGGCCCTCACCGACGCCTACTCCACAGGGAAGATGCCCACCGGCCAGCTCGCGGACGCTGCACTCGTGCTCGTCGGCGGGATCATGCTGATCCTGCCCGGCTTCTTCACCGACGTCGTCGGCCTGTTCTGCCTGCTGCCGTTCACCCGTCCGCTGGCCCGGCGGTTCATCGGTCTGATCGTCGCCCGCCACGTCTCCACGCAGGGTCTGGACATCGACGTGATGAGGGCGCGTTTCGCCCCTGACACGGTGATCAAGGGCGAAACCGTCGACACCCCGCCGACCGAACCCGCCAATGACCCTCAGGTCATCAGGGGCGAGATCGAGGACTAGTGCTCCTCACCGCGGATCTCGTCCAGCCTCTCGGCCAGCAGGTCCTCGAGTTCCTCGATGGAACGGCGCTCCCTCAGCATGTCCCAGTGCGTGCGGGCGACCTTGGTCTCCTTCGGCTCCGAGGTCACACCATCGGAGCGCTTGCCCGTCTCGCCACAGCGGGGGCACTCCCACTCCGTGGGCAGGTCCGCCTCCTCAGCGAAGACCACTGCGAAGTGGTGGCCCTTCGGGCAGTCGAACCCGATCTCCTGACGAGGCGCCAGTTCGACCCCACTCGGGTCGGCGTGGCTCTTGGCACCCAGTCCGGAGCCCTTCAACGCGCGATTCTCAGCCATTGCACTCCCTCCGCTCCCAGCTAACCAGCTTGGTCAAACTCAGAGCACCTTTGGCAACGCGTTCCCGGCGTCAGTGATTCCCTTGCGCATGTCGACCCTGGTCAGCAGGACGCCGCCGACGACGAAGAAGATCGCAAGGGCAACCAGTGCCAGCCGGTAGGACTGGGTGAATTGGAAGACCAGACCGAAGGTGAGGGTGCCCAACCAGCTCGTACCCCGCTCCATGGCCTGGTAAAAGCTGAAGTACTCCGATTCGCGTCCCAACGGCACCAGCTGGCTGTACATCGAGCGGGCCAGCGCCTGGGTGCCGCCCATGACCAGCCCGATCGCCGCGCCGAGGCCCAGCAGCGCCGCGAAGCTGCCCGCCGGCAGCACGAACCCGACCATGACGACCACGAGCCAGATCGCGATCCCGCCGACCACCGTCCGCTTGGCCCCGATGATGCCCGCGATCCTGCCGAACAGCAGCGCGCCACCGATGGCGACAACCTGGGTGAGCAGGAAGGTGATCAGCACCTGCTGGGTCTCCATTCCCAGTTCCGCGGACGCGTAAAGGCTCGACTGCACGATCACGGTCTGGATGCCGTCGTTGAAGAACAGGAACGCCAGCAGGAACAGCAGGGTCTGCGGATACCTGCGCATGTCCCGGAAGGTCTCGACCAGCTGCGCCACCGGCTTCTTCGAGCGGATCTCGGTCGGAACCGGTCGAGGCAGCTTTCGCAGACCGAGGACGGGAATGATGGTGAACGCTCCCCACCAGAGCCCCGCAGAAAGCAGGCTGATCCGGACGGCCAGTGCGCTGTCGATCCCGAGCCGTTCGGCGAAGGTCAACAGGCCGAAGTTCAGCGCCAGCAACAGGCCACCGCCGGCATACCCCCAGGCCCAGCCCCTGCTGGAGACCCGGTCCCGTTCGTCCGGCCCTGCGATCCGCACAAGGATGGCGTCGTAGACGACGAAGGACGAGCCGGCAGCGAAGCTGGCGATGATCATCAGCCAGGCGCCCAACTGCCAGTTGTCGCCCTGCAGGAAGAACATCAGGCTCGCCGCGACGGCACCGATGGCAGCGGTACCACCCAGCCACCGGTGGGGGTGGGCGGACCGGTCCGCCGCTGCGCCAACGAAGATCAGCAGGACGGCGGAAACCAGGGTGGCGATGGTGCCAAGGAATGGATGGAGGGCCCCGGGCAGCACAGGGAACAGGCCCAGCAGCATGACCGGGGTCCGGCAGGTCGCGCCGTCGGCGAGGTCGGGGCAGGCAGCGTTGGTGGCCAGGTTCGTCAGGTACGGACCGATGAGGACGGTGGCTGTCGTCGTGATGTAGGCCGAGTTCGCCCAGTCGTACCAGTACCAGGCGCGCTGCTCCTTGGTGCTCCTCATCGATCGCCCTCCCACAGCCCTCGCTCGAGCAGGACCCGCTTGAGCGTCGTGATGTCGTCACTGACGAGGCCGTCAATGCCGAGGTCGATCAACCGGTGCATCTCCGCCTCGTCGTTGACCGTCCAGACGTGCACGACGCGCCCGGTCCTGTGGCTGAGCTTCACCACATCCGGGCGGACGAGCCTGAGTGGAGCCCCTGGATCGCGCTGCGGGATCTGCAGGGCCGCGCCGGCGTCAACGAACAGCCGACGCAGTCCGAAGGCATGAGTGGCCCACGCCACGGCCCGCGGCGTCGTTGAGGTGGGCACGTCCGGAAGGAGCCGGCGAAAGGCCTTCAGGCGCGTTCCGGAGAACGAGCCCACGCAGACGCGATCCTCGGCATGCAGTCGTCTCAGGGCGTCGACCAGGGGGAGCACTGCCCCGGCGTCCTTGATGTCGATGTTGAAACGGGTGTGTGGGAACTCTTCGAGCAGGTCTTCGAGGCGGGGGATCGGGTCGATCCCGGCGATCCTGACACCGGTGAGGTCGGCCCACGACCAGGCCTCCAGTGGTCCGGTGGCGTCGGTGACCCGGTCAAGCACCTCGTCATGGAAGGCGACCAGAACGCCGTCGGCGGTGGTGTGAACGTCGGTCTCGAGATAGGAGTAGCCGAGCTCGACCGCTCGCCGGAAGGCGTAGGCGGTGTTCTCCCGTCGCGCGTCCTCGGGGGTCAGCCAGCCGCCGCGGTGGGCCATCGCGACGAAACGATGGTCGAGGTAGGCGTAGTCGCGGGCCGGCACGGGTGAACTCTATGACCCACGGTGCCGGACCTGGTCGCCGGGTGGCGTGTCGGCCGTGGAGAATGACCGGGTGACCACGATCCTCTCCATCCAGTCCTCCGTTGCCTACGGCCACGTGGGCAACAGCGCTGCGACGTTCCCGCTGATGCGTCTCGGGGTGGAGGTGTGGCCCGTGCTCACCGTCCACTTCTCGAACCACACCGGCTACGGCGCGTGGCGCGGACCGCTGATGTCGGCCGGCGACGTCGCCGACGTGATCCTCGGCATCGACGAGCGCGACGTGCTGCACAAGGTGGACGCCGTGCTCTCCGGCTACCAGGGCGCGAAGGAGGTCGGCGCGGAGGTGCTGCGGGCCGTCGAGCTGGTGAAGCAGCGCAACCCCGACGCGATCTACTGCTGCGACCCCGTGATCGGCGACGTCGGCCGGGGGGTGTTCGTGCGTCCCGGGATCCCCGAGTTCATGCGCGACAGCGTCGTGCCGGCTGCCCAGATCGTCACCCCGAACCACTTCGAGCTGGACTTCCTCACCGGTCGCCACAGCGAGACCGTCGCGGAGATCGTCGAAGCTGCCGACGAGCTGCGTGCACGAGGACCGGAGCTGGTGCTGGTGACCTCCGCCGTCGCCCAGGCCGACTCCCTGACCATGCTCGCCGTTGCCTCCGCCGGCGCCTGGCAGGTGACCACTCCGCTGCTGGACCGCACGTTCACCGGCTCCGGCGACCTCACGTCCGCGATGTTCCTCGCCGCCTACCTCGAGACCCGGGATCCCGGGTTGGCCGTCGGCCGGACCGCTGACATCGTCTATTCGGTGCTCAAGGCCACCACCGACGCCGGCTCGTCAGAGCTCCTGCTGGTCGGCGCCCAGGACGAGATCGTGAACCCGAGCCACCACTTCGAGGTCCAGCAGATCCGCTGACCACGGTCTTTCAGTCGTGGAAGACGTCGATCCTTGCGCCGAGGGCGTTGAGGCGGTTCGGCAGGTCCTCGTAGCCGCGGTTGATCACGTACACGTCGCGCAGGACGCTGGTCCCGCGGGCTGCGAGGGCAGCCAGCAGCAGGCACACCGCCGGACGCAGGGCCTGCGGGCAGATCAGCTCCTGGCCGCGCCAGCGGGTCGGCCCGGTGACGACGATGCGGTGCGGGTCGAGCAATTGGACGTCGGCACCGAGCTTGTTCAGCTCGACGAGGTGGATCGCCCGGTTCTCGTAGACCCAGTCGTGGATCATCGTGCGACCCTCTGCGACAGCGGCGATCACGGCGAAGAAGGGCAGGTTGTCGATGTTCAGCCCGGGGAACGGCATCGGGTGGATCTTGTCCGCCGCGTGGTGCAGCACCGACGGCCGGACGGTGATGTCCACCAGCCGGGTCTGACCGTTGTACGAGCGGTACTCCGGGGTCAGCGAGTAGTCGAGCCCCATCTCGAACAGGATCGCCAGCTCGATGTCGAGGAACTCGATCGGTGCCCGCTGGATGGTCAGCTCGGAGCCGGTCACGATCGCGGCCGTGAGCAGGCTCATCGCCTCGATCGGGTCCTCCGACGGCGCGAACGACACGTCGGCGTCGATCCGCTCCAGCCCGTGGACGGTGAGCGTCGTCGTGCCGATGCCGTCGATCCTCACGCCGAGTTCGCCGAGGAAGAAGCAGAGATCCTGCACCATGTAGTTGCTGGAGGCGTTGCGGATCTCGGTGCGGCCCGGGAACTGGGCTGCTGCCATCAACACGTTCTCCGTGACGGTGTCGCCACGCTCCGTGAGGGTGAGCTTGCGGTCGCACTCCGCTGTCGGGTGCACCTCCGCGTGGTACAGGCCCTGGGTGGTGCGCACGCTCAGTCCGAAGTGCCGCAGCGCCTGCAGGTGGGGCGTGACCGTGCGCTCACCGAGGTTGCAGCCCCCGGCGTAGGGCAGGTCGAAGGTGTCCTCGGAATGCAGCAGTGGACCGAGGAACATGATGATCGAGCGGGTCCTGCGTGCGGCGGTGACGTTCATGTTCGCCAGGTCGAGCTCTGCGGGACGGATCAGCTCCAGCTCCGACTTGTCGGCGGACCAGGAGGCGCGCACCCCGATGCTGGTCAGCACCTCGAGGATGCGGTTGACCTCCTCGATCTGCGCGATGCCGGTGAGCACCGTCCGGCCGTGGTTGATCAGGGACGCGCAGAGCAGGGCAACCGCTGCGTTCTTCGACGAGCGCACGGCGATCGAGCCGCTCAGCGTCACCGGCCCATGGATGCGCAGGTGCGTGGGGCCGCCGGCCCCTGCCGTGATCAGCGGGGAGTCGAGAGCGCCGGCGATCCGGTTGATCATCTCAAGGCTCAAGTTCTGGCCGCCGGACTCGATCCGGTGCACGGCGCTCTGCGAGGTGCCGAGCACGTCGGCCAGCTCTTGCTGGGTGAGGCCGCGCTGCTTGCGAGCGTCCCGGATGAGTGTTCCGATGCTGCTGGGAAGAAGGTCTGCCACGCCCTGCACCTTATCTCATATGGGATATGAACTCCCAGCCCGCCTGCATGGGGGGCTCATCGTAGAGTTGCGCCCATGACCCAACACTTCGATGTCGTCGTCCTCGGCGCCGGTCCCGGAGGCTACGTAGCCGCCATTCGCGCAGCCCAGCTCGGCAAGACCGTGGCAGTGATCGAGAAGCAATGGTGGGGCGGGGTGTGCCTCGTCGTCGGCTGCATCCCGACCAAGGCACTGTTGCGCAACGCCGAACTCGCGCACATCTTCACCAAGGAAGCCGGAACGTTCGGCATCGAGGGGGAGGTGACCTTCAACTACAAGTCGGCCGTCGACCGCAGCCGCGTTGTCTCCGACCGCATGGTCAAGGGTGTCCACTTCCTGATGCGCAAGAACAAGATCACCGAGCTCAACGGCTGGGGCACCTTCGTGGATGCGAAGACCATCCGCCTCGAGACGGACAACGGCACCGACGACATCACCTTCGAGTCCTGCATCATCGCCGTCGGCGCCACCACCAAGATGCTGCCCGGCACCCAGCGCAGCGCACGGGTGTTCACCTACGAGGAGCAGATCCTCTCCGACCAGCTGCCCAGTTCGATCGTGATCTGCGGGGCCGGGGCGATCGGCACCGAGTTCGCGTACGTCCTCGCCAACTACGGCGTCAAGGTGACGATGGTCGAGTACTTCGACCGGATGGTGCCCAACGAGGACCCCGAGGTCGCGGCAGAACTCCTCAAGGCGTACAAGAAGCTCGGCGTCACCGTGCTCACCAGCACGAAGGTGGACGCCATCGAGGAGCACTCCGAAGGCGTCCGGGTGCGGGTCAGCCCTGCCGGCGGGGGAGAGGGGCAGGTGCTCGAGGCCGAGCGGGTCCTGCAGTCCCTCGGCTTCCAGCCGCGCACCACCGGGTACGGCCTGGAGAACACCGGCGTCGAGGTCACCGAGCGTGGTGCCATCGCCATCGACGACTTCATGCACACCAACGTTCCCGGCATCTACGCGATCGGTGACGTCACGGGCAAGCTGATGCTGGCCCACACGGCCGAGGCGCAGGGCGTGGTGGCGGCCGAGACACTCGCCGGCGCGGAGACGATGCCGATCAACTACGACATGATTCCGCGGGCGACCTACTGCCAGCCCCAGATCGGCTCGTTCGGCTACACCGAGGCCCAGGCCAAGGACCGCGGCTTCGACGTGAAGGTCGCCAAGTTCCCGTTCAGCGCGAACGGCAAGGCCCACGGCCTCGGCGACGCCACCGGTTTCGTCAAGATCGTGGCCGACGCCCGCTACAACGAGCTGCTCGGTGCCCACCTCATCGGCCCGGACGTCTCGGAGCTGCTGCCGGAGCTCACGCTCGCCCAGCAGTGGGATCTCACCGCCGACGAGGTCGGTCGCAACATCCACGCGCACCCCAGCCTTTCCGAGGCGCTCAAGGAGGCCGTCGAGGGCATCGCCGGGCACATGATCAACCTCTGACGGGATCGTGCCCGAGCGCTCGACCGGCAGGCCTGGCAAGGGCCATCGCACACTGAGGCCTGCGCTGACAGCCTTCGGGGAGGAGACGCTGCGGCTGGCAAGTTCGGCGACCGGCGTCTGGCTACGGCTGTTGCCACGGCTGATCGCCCTCACCCTGCTGGGTTGGGTCGCCTACCACGGCGCGGTGTTCCTCGGCGCGGAGCTGGCCCAGTACTCGCCCTGGCTGCTGATCCCTGCGCTGTCGATCGGTGTGGTGTTCCGGCTGGCGACGGTCGTGATCGCGCTGCGCTCGGTGGCAATCGAACTCGGCGCCCCTGGGCTGCTGCGGCAGGTTGCGCCGGCCGAAGCCGTCGACGATGACCGCGACCGCTCACTGAGCCGGCTGCTGGGCATCACCCTGCTGCCGTTCCTCGCCGTCTACGCAGCCTTCGGCTACGTCGACTCCTTCGCGCGCGACGTCGTGCTGCTCTCGACGTACCGGTTCGGGCCTGGGGAGTTGCTGCGCGACCTCAACCCCCTGGACTCCGCCGCGACCGCAGCCATCACCATCGCCCTCGTCGTGGTGCTGTACGTCGCCCGGCGCCTTCTCGAACGCTGGCAGGAACGCACCGGCGGGCTGCTTCCGGCCCTTCTCGCAGCCCTCGTCGAGGCGAGCGGACTCTTCGTCGTTCTCCTCAGCGCCTTCCGGCTCGTGGAGGGCGCCCAGCTCTGGCTGGGGGACCGACGGGTGGCGCAGTGGTGGCAGGCGTCACTGGACTGGGCCACCGGTTGGCTCCACTTCGACCTGCCCGACCTCGTCCTGCGCGTGTGGGCCTTCCTCTCCGGCACCATCCGGCCGGTGCTGTGGGACGTGCTGAGCCAGCCGCTGGCATGGCTGACGCTGGCTGCGCTCGTCTTCGGCTCCCGGGTGTTGACGCTGGGCGACGTGCTGCACACCGGGCCGGTGTCGGACGGCACGGGTGCTGTGGGCCGGGCCGAACGGCTCAGGCTCGCCATCGCCCGCGCCGACGGGCCGCGCCGCGTGCTGTTGCGGCTCCAGCAGACCTTCGTTGGCGATGTGGACGACAAGTACCTGCCCACGTGGAGGTCGCTGCGCCTCGTGCTGCACGCCGGCTGGGCCTTTCTGGGTGCCTACGTCCTGTTGTTCAGCCTTGTCGGCTTCCTGGGCGAGTGGTCTGTTGACGCCGTCAAGACCGCGATCGGCGGGCAGCCGGTGTCGCTGTGGATCAACGTCATCCCCTTCCTCAACCTGCTGCCGGACGTCCTTGCGATGAGCGTCCAGTTGGCCCTGTTGGGGGCTGCCTTCGTTCGTATCCTGCGGCTGCGGTCGCCCGGGGCCGAACCGGTGCGGCCGGCAGCGGTCGGCAGCAGGAGGAGTCGCCTTGCGGAGGTCGCCGTCGTCGCCGGCCTTGTGGTCGCCTTCGTTGCCATGGCGGCGCTGCGCCCGAACCCGGACGCAGCCGTCCGTACCGCCGCGGTGGGGGAGCGGGCCCGCTATGCCGGTGGCGCCGTACAGGTGGACACGGTCCAGCTCGGCACCAAGGTCCTGTTGCTGCCGTCGAAGGAGGTCGAGTCCTCGCCGGTGATGTTCGTCGCCGTGCACGCAACGGTGACGCGGTCGGGGGCCACGACGGTGATGGTGCAGCCGCGGCTGGTGAACGGATCCCGCGCATACGACGCGCAGAGCTGGGGCTCTTCGGTCCTCGCACCGGAGCCGGGTTTCAGCGAGGGCACCGACTTCGTGTTCGAGGTGCTGCCTGCAGACGTCAACGACGGCCTGCGACTGGAGTTCCAGACCCGGCAACTGCTGGTGTACTACCCGGACGTGGTCAGCGTGCCGCTCAGGCTCAGCCCAGATGCAGCAGCGGCAGCCGCGCACCAGAGCGTCATCGTGACGTCCGGGACGCAGAAGGCAGTGGCATGAGGGACCGCAGGCTGCTGGTCGTCGCCGTCACGCTCGCACTGGTCTTCTCGGGTGCGTGGCTGTGGCGCGCGGCCGGGGACGGGACGAGCCCGCGGAACCCGGTCCCGGCGGGGGAGACCGGGCGCCTGGACGCCGTCACCTACCGCCTCGCCACACTGCAGTCCCTCGAGCGCGCCACCACCCGGTACGACAACCCGGTGGTGGCGGCACAGGGCGCCGTGCTGGTGGTGGCTCGCATCGACTACGACGCGGTCGGCACCCTGACGAACTTCGGTTGCACCTTCGAACTCGTGGCGGGGGAGACCACCTGGCGATCCGAGTTCGGCTATTCCCCGCCGGAGCCGGACGGCGGCAGCTGCGACCGCAATTCCGCGGGAACCGTCGCCGTGCTGTTCGAGATCCCTGCGCGCTACCTCGCACAGGTGCAGGGCATCGGCGTCAGCAATCCCGGGGGGGCGGAGCCGCTCCTTCTCGGCCGGCCGGCCTGAGGCTCAGCGGGACACGTCCGGCAGGCGGGTGAGGGGGAGTTCCACAAGGCTCACGCCAGCATAGGAGTCGAGGTTCCACACCAGCTCGCCGTCGCCAAGGCCCAGCACCGTATTGGCGGTGTGCTCCATTGGCGCGACGGCCAATTCGATCACTGCCTGCGGTGCGTAATCGGCAGGCAACGTGAAATCGATGGTCAAAGGGATGGTGGTGTTGCCCGGCGGAACGAGGTAGCGCCGCATGGAATCACCCAGGGTCACCGATCCGGGCTCGGCAGTGAGTCCCGAGGAGGCGTCGTGGAGGATGAAATTGCCGCTGGGACCCAGTACCGGCGCGAGCGCCTCCTCGTTGGGATTTCGCACACTCCCGGCCACCTCGACCTCCCATTCGGTTGCACCGTCAAGCCCGGGCCTGGACTGCAGGGTCGCACCCGTGAGGGTGAAGACGAGGTTGTGGCTGTCGATTTCCGCGCCGAGCGCCGCGGGCCGCAGCGTGTCGGTGCGCCGGGCGAAGCCGCCGAGCCCGACGACAAGTCCGACCACCACCAGGGGTGCGAGCCATGGCCAGAGCCGCAGTGCACGGCGCAGGCTGGCAGGCGGTGACATGACCACCAATCTACGTCCTGCGTGTCGCCGCGCCCGGCCGGCCGGCCGGGCCTACGGTCATCCTTAAGGGGGACAACACCTATTCGGCACAGTCATCCTTGAGGGGGACACAAATCGAGATTGGTCGCCCAAAAGGGGGACAAATGCACGACAAAATGCCCGGGAAATACCCGATTTCGGACTTTCACCCCGCACAGAAATGCATTAGTATCGTGAACATGCAACGAGCCCAGGAGCGTGGAGCGACAGCCGTCGAGTATGGCGTGTTCGTCGCGCTGATCGCCGCGGTGATCGTCGCCAGTGTGACTGTCCTCGGCCAGGGAACGATCCAGTTGTTCACGCCCGTCGCCAACTTCTTCGCCAGCCTCCCGCACTGAGGAATGGCAACCTTGTACGGTTACCAGGACAGCAGGACGGGCAGGGTTGCGCCCCTCGCCGTCCGGGCGGATGGCAGGGTCGTGCAACTCCCCTCCACAGTCCTGGCGGATTGGCCGATAAGGTACATTATGACATTCGAGCGTCTGGACCACTTCCTCAAGTCCACGTTCGCAGCCCTCTTCGGAGTTGGCCGATGAGCATCGCTGCCGGTCTCTCCCGCTGGGTGAACCGCATCCTCGACGCTGACGAGCGCTACATCTGCGGCTGTTGCGACGACAGGTTCCCCGGGCGCGCAGAGGGCGTCGCCCATGTGGTCGCCTGCCATCCCGAGTTCGCCGGCGCCTTCACCGACAAGCCCTTCGACCATGCCTGGACGCCGGTCAGCGAGCCCGTGCCTGCGCGCCCGCTCAGCGCGCCGCGTCCGTTCATGCCGGTCTGGGGCTGAGCGACCACTGCAGAATGGTCGCGTGAACCAAGGACGCGTCCCGATGGCTGCTGCCGTCCTGGACCGCGCCGGTGTCACCTACCGGCTGCACCACCATCCTCCTGTCCGTACCGAGGCGGACCTCCACCTGACCGGGCTCGACGTCGAGACCTCTGCGAAGACGCTCGCGTTCTGCCTTCCTGACGACCGGCTGGTGCTGGCGGCGATTCCCGGCCCCGCACGCCTGCGCTACGGCAACCTCGCGCGGGTCCTCGGCGTTCCGCGATCGGCACTGCGTCCCGCTGCGCCCGAACGGCTCGCAGCCCTGGGCATGGAACCGGGCGGCGTCGGCCCCGTGTGTGACGACCCGGGCGTCCAACTCGTCCTCGACGCGGGACTTGCCGGAACCGTCTTCTGTGGCAGCGGGCTCCCTGAGGTGTCCGTGGAACTGCATGCCGCCGACCTGGCGCGGGTCTCCCCCACAGCGCTCGTGGGAAATCTCTGCGGTGATGACAGCCATTAGCTCGTTGGCTGAACTTTCGGTAGTTCAGCCAGATGACTTCACAACTTGCACCAACGCGCGCAGCCGCCTGCTCCCGCCGGACGGTTGTGAGATGTCCCGTGCCCGGCCACTCATTCACCCCGCGATCACTAACATGATCATCGGGACACCCTCCAGCCCCCGAGGAGCAGAACCGTGATGAGCCCCCTCAATGAGGTGCGGGATTTCTTCACGGCCGCCTTGGTCAACCCGGTACCCCGCGACCACTCCGAGACGCCGGAACAACTCGTACAGCGCCGGTGGGTGTCCGCCGTGACGCTGGCCATTGCCTCGTTCCTGATGGCGTGGACTTTGCGCATCAACCCCGGCGACCCGGCGATCTATGCCTCGACGCTGGCCCTTGGCACGACCTGGGTCGTGGGAGCCCTCATGTCGGGCAGGCTCTACCTCGGTTCGGCGAAAACCCGGCGCGGAGATAGGGTCTCGCGCGCCGTCATCCAGTCGCTCCTGCTCGGCCTGCTGCTGGTGGGCCTCTTCCTCGCCGCGGCCGTGATCGTGGGAGGTTTCCCCACCCTGCGCGACCCGCTGCTCGGCCTGATGGTCCATGCGCGCACGGGCATGCTTCCGCTGATCGTCGGCCTGCTCTTCCTCAACGCCGTTGCTGCAGAGCTGTTCTTCCGGGGCGGCCTGTACGCAGCCACCGGCGGCCAGCACGCCGTGCTCATCACGACCTTCGTCTTCGCACTCTCCACGGTCTCCACCGGCATGCCCGCCCTCGTCGTCGGTGCCGCAGTGCTGGGCCTGGTCGTCGGACTGCAGCGCCGCGTCACCGGCGGCGTGCTCGCGCCGATCATCACCCATCTCACCTGGCTGACCGGAATGGTGCTCCTGCTGCCGTCAGCGCTGACAATCTGGAGCTGAGCCTCGGCGCCTCAACTCAGGCCCTGACGGAGCCCTTCGACGATGGCCTGCACGGCGAGGACGTCGGGAATCGCCTGGAACCCGATGGCTGCGCCGGTGCGCTGACTGCTTGCCAGCGTGAACGCCAGCTTCTGCACCTGCGGTGGCAGCTGTCCGATCCGGGCGAGCTGGTCGAACTCCCCGGTGAAGAAGAGGTCGCCGGACCCGTCCGGCCGCACGGTCACGCGCGTCTCGGTGATGTGGCGGACGTCGTTCGCTTGCAGCGTCTCCCCCGTGAGCGTCAGCAGCCGCTGGTCGGTGACCGCGTAAACCGTGCGTCTCAGCCGGATGCCGCGGGTCACTATCCCGCCAAGGGCACTGGAGACGCCGATCAGGAGGAAGACGACGAAGAACAACCTGACCAGCATCGGGGCGTCGCTGCGGCCGATCGACGACATCGCGATCAGCACCATCGTCGTCCAGATGGCCCCGAAACCCAGGGCGGGAAGGTCGGTGACCCTCACAAGGCGGCCCGAACTTGGCCGGCCCGCCCAAAGGACGCGCTCCCCCGGCCTCAGCTGCCGGACCACGAGCTCCGGGAGCGGAAACCCGGCGAAGGGCACGGTGCCGGAGCCGTGCCCGATGGGGTCGGTGGGCGGGTTCGTCCAGCTCATGCCGGGATTCTAGGGCTCTTGACGCGTGCAGTCGAGTGACTTAACTTGGTCAATGTGAAGTCTCTGACCTTAAGTTTCGTCCTGATCGCCGACCAGGTGGGCAGCCGCACAGCAGATGACCATGTGCCGGCGGCACTCGATGCGCTCGGCGATCTCGTGGTCGCCCTGCCCTTCGAGCGGACGGCCGGTGACGAGATCCAGGGACTGCTCGACGACCCACGGTCCGTGGTGACGGCCATCACCCGCCTCACACGACTCGGCGGCTGGCGCATCGGGCTGGGCGCGGGAACGGTGGATACGCCGGTGCCGACGTCCACCCGGGCGGCCCGCGGACCCGCCTATCTCGCGGCCCGCGCGGCCATCGACACAGCGCGCGGCGCTCCGGCGGAACTCGCCCTCGCCCTTCCGGCAGGCGTCAGTGCCGCGGCCTATGGTGAGGTCAGCGACGCAGCGAAGGACGCAGAGGCCGCGCTCTGGCTGCTCCGCACGGTGCTCGCGCGACGCAGCGAGGAAGGATGGGAGCTGATGGACCTGCTCGACAAGGGGCTGAGCAATGCCCGTGCAGCAGAGAGCCTCGGCATCTCCCCGTCCGCGGTCAGCCAGCGGCTGTCACGCGCCTCCCGCATCGAGGTCGATCGCGGCTCACAGCTCGCTGCCCGCCTGCTCGGCCGCCTGCAGGAGCTGGCGGTGGCGCCGTGAACCCGGTTCTTGCGATCGCGCTCAAGGTGGCAGTGGTGGCGGTGCTGGCGATCGTCGCGATCCTCGCAGGGAGCCCCGTGGTGACAGCGGTGTTCGGCCGCGCCGATCCCCCGCGTCCGCCAACGACAACCGGCGAGCAGGCAGCGGTCGCCGATCAGGCCGATGCGCCCGGGATCCGCGCTGCAGCGGCGACCCTGCGGGGCGGCCGCTGGATCGGCATGCTCGAACGTCTGGCCGTGTTCGCGACGATCCTTGCGGGCTTCGGCGAGGGCATTGCGGTCGTGCTGGCCATCAAGGCGCTTGCGCGCTACCCGGAGCTGAAGGCCACCAGCTCCGGGGCTGCCGAACGGTTCATCATCGGCACCTTCACCAGCGTCCTCTTCGCCGCTGCCTGCGCAGGCCTGGCATGGTGGCTGATCGGGCTGTGGTGATCGCGGGCCTGCACCGGCGGTGGGAGTCCGTGCTACCCGGCGGGACCCGGCTCGGTGCTGAGCTGATTGCCCGCTGGAGCGAGCCGCACCGGCACTACCACGACCTCGGGCACCTCTCGCATGCTCTTGCAGCCCTCGACCTGCTCGGTCCCGCCAGCCGGTCGGAGGAGATCGCGCTCTGGTTCCACGACGCCGTCCACACCAGCTCCCCCGGGCACGACGAGCAGCTCTCCGCAGCGCTCGCCGCACAGGAGCTTCCCGCTGTGGGCGTGGAGGCAGCGGAAGTGGCTGAGATCGTCCGCCTCGTCCTCGTCACCATCGACCACAGCCCGGCTTCCTGGGACGCCGCCGGCGCCCGGGTGAGCGACGCCGACCTTGCCATCCTCGGCGCAGAACCCGAGCGTTACCGGGCCTCGGTGCAGGCCCTCCGGGCAGAGGCTGAGGCGATGGACGAACCGACCTGGCGGACCTCCCGGAGGGCCGCCCTCGCAGCGTTCGCAGCGACACGGCCGTTGTTCCACACGGTACTGGGTAACTCATCCTGGGAAGGCCCGGCTCGGGCCAACCTCGCGGCAGAGGGCGAGGCCTACCGAACGGAGTGACCTGATGGATCGCAGCGGCACCTACGCCCTTGTCACCGGTGCCGGCTCGGGCATCGGCGAGGCGACGGCCCTGAAGCTCGCAGCCGAGGGAGCGAAGGTGGCCGTCGTCGGCCACAGCCGCGACAGTGCCGAGCGGACGGCTGCGAGGATCGCCGACGCCGGCGGCAGTGCGTTCCCCCTCGCGGCGGAACTGGCCGATCACCGGCAGGTGACCGCGCTGTTCGATGGCATCTCCCGGCGATGGCCGCGGCTCGACGTGCTGGTGGCCAACGCCGGCATCAACGGCGTGTGGGCACCGCTCGACGAGCTGAGCGTCGAGGAGTGGAGCCACACGATCGCGGTGAACCTGACCGGCACGTTCCTCACAGTGAAGTACGCACTCCCCCTGCTCCGTGTCCGCGGCGGGGCTGTGGTGATCACGTCCTCGGTGAACGGCACGCGCATCTTCAGCAACTCCGGTGCTTCCGCCTACAGCGCCAGCAAGGCCGGCCAGGTCGCCTTCGCCAAGATGATCGCCGTCGAGCTGGCGCGCCACCGGATCAGGGTGAACGTCGTCTGCCCCGGCTCGATCGACACCGAGATCGGTGACAACACCGAGCAGCGCGACACCGACGGGATCCGGATCCCCGTCGATTACCCTGCGGGCCAGATCCCGCTCACCGGCGACACCCCGGGAACCTCCGCGCAGGTGGCCGACCTGATCGGCTTCCTGACCTCCGACGTCGCAGCGCACATCACCGGGACGGAGGTGTGGATCGACGGGGCGCAATCGCTGCTCACCGGTTGAGCGTCGCCGACCACACGTTGGGCACTCGGCGCCCACCCACTGGGCCTTCCCCGTAACCGCCCGTGCCGACACCCCTGATGCGGCACGATGAACCCATGTCGCCGCTCGCCCTGGGCCTGGACATAGGCTCCACAACGGTCAAGGCCGTTGTGCTGCGCGAAGACGACATCGTCTTCAGCGACTACCGGCGGCACAACGCCGACGTCCGCGGCGAGCTGCGCTCGCTGCTGACCACCCTCGCGGAGAGCTTCCCCGACGTCGAACTGCGGACGTCGGTGACCGGGTCCGGCGGCGTCCACGTGGCAGAACTGATGGGCGTTACGTTCATCCAGGAGGTGATCGCCGGCACGGAGGCCGTCCAGCGCTTCGTGCCGGACGCCGACGTCGTGATCGAACTCGGCGGTGAGGACGCCAAGATCACCTACCTCCACCCGGTGCCGGAGCAGCGGATGAACGGCACCTGCGCCGGCGGCACGGGCGCCTTCATCGACCAGATGGCCGTGCTGTTGCAGACCGACGCCGCCGGCCTCGACGACCTGGCCGGCCGGTACCGGAACCTCTACCCCATCGCCTCGCGCTGCGGGGTGTTCGCCAAGTCCGACCTGCAGCCCCTGCTCAATCAGGGCGCTGCGCACTCCGACCTGGCGGCCTCGGTGTTCCAGGCGGTCGCCCTGCAGACGATCTCCGGGTTGGCTGCCGGCCACCCGATCCGCGGCAATGTCGTCCTTCTCGGCGGCCCGCTGCACTTCCTTCCGCAACTCCGCGAGGCCTACCGGCGAGCGCTGTCCGGGCACGCGACCAGCTTCACCACACCGGCGAACGCGCAACTGTTCGTGGCGATCGGCGCAGCTCTGCTCGCCGCTGGAACGGCCCATACCGCCGCGGAGCTCCGCGCCCGCGTGGGCCGCGTCGTCCCGCTCGCCCAGGTCGGTTCTGCCCTGCGCCCCCTCTTCGCCGACGAGGCCGAGCGGGCCGACTTCGCGGAGCGACACGCTCGAGTCACGGTGCCGACAGCGGCCCTCGCCGAGGCCGCCGGTCCCTGCTTCCTCGGTATCGACGCCGGCTCGACCACCATCAAGGCCGTCCTGCTGGACGCCGACGAACGCATTCGTTTCGCCCACTACGCGTCCAATCGTGGCGATCCCGTCACAGCAGCCGTCGACATCGTCCGCGCCGTCCGGGGGTCCCTTCCGCCCGCAGCACACCTCGCCCGCGCCTGCGTCACCGGGTACGGCGAGGGCCTGATCCGTACAGCGCTGCACATCGACGAGGGCGAAGTCGAGACCATGGCGCACTACCGGGCCGCCGAGTACGTCTCCCCCGGCGTCACGGCGGTGATCGACATCGGCGGACAGGACATGAAGTACCTGAAGGTCCGCAACGGCGCCGTCGACTCGATCGCCGTCAACGAGGCGTGTTCCTCCGGCTGTGGCTCCTTCCTGCAGACCTTCGCCGAGACCATGGGCACGGACGTGGCCAGCTTCGCTGCGGCGGCAACGCGCGCGGACCGCCCGGTCGACCTCGGCAGCCGCTGCACCGTCTTCATGAACTCCTCGGTGAAGCAGGCGCAGAAGGACGGGGCTGAGGTCGGTGACATCTCGGCGGGTTTGTCATACTCCGTAGTACGCAATGCGCTGTACAAGGTGATCAAGCTGAAGGACGCCAGCCAGCTCGGCGACAACGTCGTCGTCCAGGGCGGCACCTTTCTCAACGATGCCGTACTGCGCGCCTTCGAGCTGCTCACCGGGGCTCGCGTCACGCGTCCCGACATCGCAGGGCTGATGGGAGCGTTCGGTGCAGCACTGACCGCGCAGCGGCACTGGCTGCCGGGTGGGGTGTCATCGACGATGGCGCTCGCCGAGCTCGACACCTTCACCGTCGATGCGGCCATGGAGGTCTGCCGGCTGTGCCAGAACCATTGCCAGCTCACCATTTCCAGCTTCGGTGACGGCACCCGGCACGTGTCCGGCAACCGCTGCGAGCGGGGTGCCAGCACGGAACGGTCCCCGCGGAAGTCCGAGCTGCCGAACCTCTACGACTACAAGTACCGCCGCATCTTCGGCTATCGGAGACTCACCGAGGCGGCCACCACACGCGGCGACATCGGCATTCCGCGGGTGCTGAACATGTACGAGAACTATCCCTTCTGGTTCACCGTGCTGTCCCGGCTCGGCTTCCGGGTGATCCTCTCCGGCCGCACGTCGGCCGACACTCTTGCCGCGGGCGCGGAGTCCATCCCGTCGGAGAACGTGTGCTACCCGGCGAAGCTCGCGCACGGCCACCTGGAGAACCTGCTCGATCGCGGACTGCGCACGATCTTCTACCCCTGCGTGCCGTACGAACAGCAGGCCTACGCCGACGCGGACAACCACTTCAACTGCCCGATCGTCGCCTTCTACCCGCAGGTACTCGAGAAGAACGTCCCGCGCCTGCGGGAACCGGGCATCCGCTACCTCGACCCGTTCCTCAACCTCGCAGAGCCCGACCACCTCGCACGGCGCCTCGTGGAGGTCTTCGAGGACTTCGACGTCACCATCGACGAGGCGGTTTCCGCCGTCACGGAGGGGTACGCGGAGGATGCCCGGGTGAAGGCGGACATTCGCGAGGAGGGAAGGAAGGCACTGGCCTGGATGGCGGAGCACAGCACGAGGGGCATCGTCCTCGCCGGCCGGCCCTACCACGTCGACCCGCAGATCAACCACGGCATCCCCGAGCTCATCACAGGGCTCGGCCTCGCCGTGTTCACCGAGGACAGCATCATCGACGCCCCGCTGGTCCAGCGACCCCTCCGGGTCCGTGACCAGTGGGCCTATCACACACGGCTCTACGAGGCCGCTGCTGCGAGCACCCGGGAGCCGCACCTCGAGGTCGTCCAGCTGAACTCCTTCGGCTGCGGGGTGGACGCGATCACCACCGACCAGGTGCAGGAGATCCTCGAGGCGGCCGGCAACGTGTACACCGTGCTGAAGATCGACGAGGTGTCGAACCTCGGTGCTGCCCGGATCCGGCTGCGGTCGCTCCAGGCCGCGACGGCGGAGCGCGTGCCGAGCGCTGAGATCGTCGCGTACGTGGAGCCGGGCCGGCGGCCGGTGTTCACCACTGCTTCACGGCGCGCCCACACGGTCTACATCCCGCAGATGGCGCCGATCCATTTCCGCCTCGCCAGCGCGGTGCTGAACCGGCTCGGCTACCACGTGGAGCTGCTCGAGCACGCTTCCGCCGCCGACGTCGAGGTGGGTCTGAAGTACGTCAACAATGACGCCTGCTACCCGGCGATCATGGTGATCGGCCAACTGGTGAACAAGTTCCTCACGGGGGGTGCCGATCCGGCCAACTCCAGCGTGGCGATCACCCAGACCGGCGGTATGTGCCGGGCGACGAACTACGCCGGCATGCTGCGCAAGGGTCTCGCCGACGCCGGCTTCGGCCAGGTCCCGGTCGTTGCGGTCAGCGCCCAGGGCTTCGAGGAGAATCCCGGGTTCACGCTCAGCCCGACGCTCGCGCACCGCGGCATCCAGGCCCTCGTCCTCGGGGACCTGCTGCAGACGGTCCTGTTGCGGGTGCGTCCGTACGAGCGGGAACCCGGTAGCGCGGAGGCGCTGTACCGTCGCTGGGACGCGATCTGCCAGGAGTTCTTCTCCAGCGGCGGCCACTCCCCCACCCTCGGCCGCCGGATCGGCTACTCCTGGCTGATCAACCATGTGGTGGCTGCCTTCGACGCGCTGCCACTGCTGGACGTTCCCCGGCGTCCGCGCATCGGCCTCGTCGGCGAGATCCTGGTCAAGTTCCACCCTGATGCGAACAACAACGCCGTCCAGGTGATCGAGGACGAGGGCTGCGAGGCCGTGTTGCCCGGCCTGCTCGAGTTCTTCGGGCAGATGCTCTACACCGGCGACTGGAAGTGGGAGCACCTCGGCATCGGGGAGAAGTCCCGCCACGCCAAGAAGATCGGGCTGTGGCTGATCGAGCAGTACCAGGCGCCGGCGAACCGTGCACTCGCTCGTTGCGGCGGCAAGTTCACCGTCCAGGCCAGCCTCGACACGATGGCCCAGCGGGCACAGAACGTGGTCTCGCTCGGGACCACAGCCGGCGAGGGCTGGCTCCTGACCGCCGAGATGATGGAGCTCATCGAGTCGGGGACGCCGAACATCATCTGCGCCCAGCCGTTCGCCTGCCTGCCCAACCACGTGGTCGGCAAGGGCATGTTCCGTGAGCTTCGCCGTCTGTACCCGCAGGCCAACATCACCGCGATCGACTACGACCCGGGAGCCAGCGCGGTGAACCAGCTGAACCGCATCAAGCTGGTGGTCGCCGGTGCGCACAAGGGTGTCGCGGCCACAAGGTCGCTCGCGGTACCCAGCTCGGACGACGCCGTCGTCGCACCCTGATCCGCCGCCGCCCGGCACTAAGCTGCACCTCGATGGTCCGCCAGGACGGCTACTCCTCGAAGGGCGTCGGGTCGCCCGCGCCGTAGCGGGTGATCTCCATCTCGCCGTCCTCGGAGAGGTCGACGATGGTGGTGGGCTCCAGCCCGCAGTCGCCGGAGTCGAGGACCGCGTCCAGCAGGTTGCCGAGCTCGTCGTTGACCTGCCAGCCGTCGGTCATGGGTTGCTCCTCGCCGGGAAGGATGAGCGTCGTCGACATCAGAGGCTCCCCGAGGGTGTGCAGCAGGGCAAGGGCTGTGGTGTGCGTTGGCACGCGGACGCCGACGGTCTTCTTCTTTGGCTGCAGCATCACCTTCGGCGCGTCCCGGGTGGCTCGCAGGATGAACGTGTAGCCGCCGGGCGTGGCAGCCTTCACCGCGCGGAAGACGTCGTTGTCCATCTGCACGTACTGGCCGAGCTGGGCGAACTCGCTGCACACCAGCGTGAAGTGGTGCTTGTCACCGAGCTTGCGGATCGAGCGGATGCGCTCGAGACCTTCCCGGTTGCCGAGCCGGCAGCCGAGGGCGTAGCCGGAATCGGTCGGATAGGCCACGAGCCCACCGTCGGTGATGATCTCCGCCACCTGGGCGAGCGCGCGCGGCTGCGGATTGTCGGGATGCACATCGAAGTACCGGGCCATATTCGGAGCATACGCACGCGCGTTCACCTCCGCGCCAGCGGTCGGACGAACGGACCCGGATCGCCTAAGGTGCAGCGCATGGCCCTGTTCTCCCTCTCCATCGATGATCTCCGCGCACGGCAGAGCCTCAAGTGGCGCACGTACGACCCCGACGTCCTGCCGCTGTGGGTCGCGGAGATGGACACGACCATGCCTGAGCCTGCGAAGGCTGCATTGCTGGACGCCGTGGAGCGTGGCGACACCGGCTACCCGCACGGCACCGCCTACGCCGAGGCCTTCACCCGCATGGCTGCCGACCGCTGGGACTGGCAGGTGGACGCGGCAGCGCAGGTGCGTCGCGCAGGGGACGTGATGAACTCCGTCCTCGCCGTGCTCGAGGCCACCAGCGACCAGGGCGACGCCGTCGTGATCAACCCGCCGGTGTACCCGCCGTTCCGGCAGGTCATCGCCGGCTACAAGCGGCGCATCGTCGAAGCCCCGCTCGACCCTGCCGGACGGCTCGACCTCGCAAGCCTCGAGGCCGCCTTCGCAGGACCCGAGCAGCCGAAGACCTACCTGCTGTGCTCGCCGCACAACCCGACCGGCGCCGTGCACACCGAGGCGGAACTGACGGCAGTGATGGCCCTCGCCGGACGCCACGGCGTCCGCGTTGTGGTCGACGAGATCCACGCCTGCCTCGTCGAGCCCGGCACCACGTTCGTCCCGCTGCTCACCGTCCCGGGTGGGGAGAACGCGATCAGCGTGACCAGCGCAGGGAAGGCCTGGAACCTTGCGGGGTTCAAGGCCGGCCTCATCGTCGCCGGCACCGCCGTCACCGGAGTGCTCGGCGACCTGCCGCCACTGGCGCAACAGTCCAGCGGCCACCTGGCGAACCTCGTGCACACCGCCGCGATCACCGATGCGCAGGGCTGGATCGACCAACTGGTGGTGGAGATCGCCCACAACAAGGCGCTGCTGGCCTCCGAACTGGCCCGCGAGGTGCCCGCGGCCGGGTACTCCCCCGCCGAGGGCACCTACCTCGCCTGGGTGGACTGCTCCACCCTCGGGCTGGCCAACCCGGCGCGCGACTTCCTCAACGTCGGACGGGTGGCCTTCTCCCCCGGCGTGAACTTCGGTGTCGAGCACCGCGACTGGGTGCGGATCAACCTCGCCTGTACCCCGGAGGTGATCGTCGAGGCTGTCGCGCGGATGGCGAAGACGCTCAACGGTTAGCCACCAGGTCGGCCTCCGCCGAGCCGGTTCCGGTGAGACGGGTGATGCCGATCAGGCTGAGGAAGACGGTGTCCACGCCGGAGGTGGTGGTGACCTGGACCCGTCCGCCGACGAGGCGTACCTCGCCGGTCACGTCGCGGGAGTCGGTGAGCACCTTCCGGGCTGCGGCGATCGCCTCGATCACGACCGGAGGCTGCCCTGCCAGCCGGGCGGCGGCGGTCTCGTCCGCCGCAGCACGCGCGGCGGCTGCTGCGACAAGTTCCGCCCGGCGCGCAGCAACGGCCTGGGCACCACCGTCCACCACCAGCCCCGCGACGAGGAGCAGGGCGAGGACGGCAACCGCGACGAACACCGACAGCGACATGCCCCGCTGGTCCCGCATCGTCCACCACCCCCGGTCGCAGAGTCTTCATTGTGCCCCCGCGCGCACGGTCCACGGAGGTTGTGCACAGCCGAATCCGTGTGGGCACTCGATAGGCTGGGACTGCTCCAGACTCAGAACGATGGGAATCCAACGATGGTCCAGAAGGTCGCCCTGCTCACAGCCGGCGGTTTCGCCCCCTGCCTCTCCTCCGCCGTCGGCGGCCTGATCGAGCGCTACACGCAGCTCGCCCCCGAGGTCGAGATCATCGGCTACAGGAATGGTTACCAGGGCCTGCTGACCGGCGACTTCATCACCGTGACGCCCGAGATCCGCGCCAGGGCCGGCCTCCTGCACAACTACGGGGGTTCGCCGCTGGGCAACTCACGGGTGAAGCTGACCAACGCGAAGGACCTCGTCAAGCGCGGCCTCGTCGCCGTGGGCCAGGACCCGCTGAAGGTCGCGGCCGACCGCCTCGTCGCTGACGGCGTCGACGTGCTGCACACCATCGGCGGCGACGACACCAACACGACGGCTGCCGACCTGGCCGCATACCTGGCCGAGCACGACTACGGCCTGACCGTCGTCGGCCTGCCGAAGACCATCGACAACGACGTCATCCCGATCCGCCAGTCCCTCGGCGCGGACACGGCAGCGGAGATGGGCGCCAGGTTCGCCCGGAACGTCATGGCCGAGCACAACGCCGGCACGCGCATCCTGATCATCCATGAGGTCATGGGCCGCAACTGCGGCTGGCTGACCGCCGCCACCGCCCGCAAGTACCACGAGTGGACCGACAGCGTGGAGTGGCTGCCCGAGATCGGGCTGTCCAAGAAGGCCTGGGACGTGCACGCGATCTTCGTCCCCGAGGCGGAGATCGACCTCAAGGCCGAGGCCGCCCGCCTGCAGAAGGTGATGGACGAGGTCGGCTGCGCGAACATCTTCCTCTCCGAGGGCGCAGGGATCGGCGACATCGTCGCCGAGATGGAGAAGGCCGGCCATGAAGTGGCCCGCGACGCGTTCGGCCACATCCGGCTCGAGCGCATCAATCCCGGCGCATGGTTCGGCAAGCAGTTCGCCCACATGCTGAAGGCCGAGAAGGTGCTGGTGCAGAAGTCCGGCTACTACTCCCGTTCGGCGGCTGCCAACGCGTTCGACCTCGCGCTGATCGGCTCGATGACCGACCTGGCCGTGGATTCCGCGCTCGAGGGCAAGCCGGGCGTCGTCGGCCACGACGAGGAGAACGGCGACGTGCTGAGCGTCATCGCCTTCGACCGCATCAAGGGTGGCAAGCCGTTCGACATCACCCAGGACTGGTACCTCGAGCTGCTGGAAGACATCGGCCAGCCGGCCCCCGTCGCAGCTGCGCCCGCCGAGCACTGACCACCAGCCTCCCGCCGAGGGCCAGCCTTCACGCCGAGAGCCAGTCCCCAGGGGCTGGCTCTCGGCGTTGACGCTGGCTCTCGGCGGTCGACAGCGACCCGATGGCGTCTCAGGCGAGGTGGGCGGCGAGGCGGTCGACGGCCTCGTTGAGCTCCTCCGTGCTGCCGCAGAAGCTCAGCCGCATCATGCGGCCACCGCCGGCCAGGTCGAAGTCGATGCCGGGCGCAAGGGCGACGCCGGTCGCTGCCAGTACCTCGGCGCACCACACCAGGCTGTCGGAGGTGAGGTGCCCGATGTCGCACCAGGCGTAGAAGGCACCGTCCGGTGGCGCGAAGGTGGTGATCCCGAGCTCCGGAAGCCGGCGCAGGAGCAGTTCGCGGTTGCGGGCGTAGCGGGCGACGTGGGCGTCCAGTTCTTCGGCGGCCTCCGGGCTGAAGGCCGCAAGTGCCGCCGCCTGCGACACCGCGGGAGCGCAGATCGCGAGGTTGCTCTGCAGCAGCTCGACGGGACGACGGAGCGCAGGGGGCAACAGCAGCCATCCCAGCCGCCAGCCGGTCATCGAGTGGTACTTGCTCACCGAACCGACCACCACCGCGTCGGTGCCGAACTCCCGAGCGCTCGCGCAGGGGCGTCCGTAGCTGATGCCGTGGTAGATCTCGTCGCTGATCAGCAGGCAGTCGTTGGCGGCACACCACATCGCCAGTTCCGCGAGTTCGCCGGCGTCGATGATCGTACCCGTCGGGTTGGACGGCGATGCGACCACCAGACCCGCCGGCACCCGCGGCAACGCCTCCAGCATGGCGACCGTCGGCTGGTAGCGGCTCTTCGGCCCGACATCGAGGTCCACCACCTCGCACCCGAGCGCCTGCAGCGTGTTGCGGTAGGCCGGGTACCCCGGACGGGTCATCGCCACCTGGTCGCCGGCCTCGAACGCAGCGAGGATCGTCAGCTGGAAGCCGGCCGACGATCCGGTCGTGATCACGACTTCGTCGGCGTCCACCGGGACGCCGTAACGCGCGGCGTACTCTGCCGCGATCTTCCAGCGCAGCTCGGGGATGCCGTTGGTGACGGTGTAGCCGAGCACCTCGTCGGTCACCGCCGCCACAGCCGCGGCGCGCACCGCTGCCGGGGCGGGGGTCGCCGGCTGGCCGACGCACAGCAGGATCGCGTCACCATGGCTCACCTGGCGCGCGGCTGCTGCCTTGGCCACCTCCATCACGTGGAACGGCTCCACCTGTCCCCGTTCGGAGAGCCTCACCGATCGCGCCGTGGGAACAGGCCGCGCAGCGCGCTGACCAGGATCGCACCCAGGCCCAGTCCCGTCGCTGCGCCGATGGTGTAGCCGGTGCCGAGCCCGATGCCCAGAGTCCGACGAGCGACATCACTGGACACGTACAGCTCCCCCGGCCGGTTCTCCACCGGCTCGACCGGCACCTGCGGCAGTGCGACGGGTTCGGGCTCGGCGGGAGCGGCGGACGTGGCCAGCCACGCAGCGATGTAGAGGATCAGCGTGGCGAACAGGTTGAGGAAGATCATCACGACGATGGTCGACCCGAACACCGCGAAGCCGAGGTTGCGGGAGAACGATCCCCACAGGAAGCCGGCGAGCGCCTGTAGCAGCAACAGGGCCAGCGAGCCGATGCCGGCGCCGACCCAGGCGAGGTGGCTCGGCACCGGGTCGGGGCTGAACCACCCGAACAGCAACCGGAAGCCGGCGGCACCGATGCCCAGGGACAGCACGAAGCCGACGAACCGGATCAGCGACGTCCAGCCGAGACTTCCACCGACACCCAGCCACTCCCCCACCACCCCGCCCAGAGACGTCGCAACCAGCGAGGACGCGAACGTCGCGAAAACGCCCGCGAGGATGGCGAAGAGCCCGCCGAAGTTGGCCAGGATGTCCAGCGGCAGGATGACCTGCTTGCCCGGGTTGTCCACGTCGGTGCGCATCAGGAGGCGGACGGCGCGCTTGAGGTTCCCGACCCAGCCCGAGCCGACCCACAGGATGATCACGAGGCCGAAGCCGAGGATCGACGCCCAGTTCGTCAGCGCCCCGACGATCAGGTCGTAAAGGCTCCTGGCCAGGTCGGAATCGGGAGGAAGCTGACTCTTGATCCAGGTCTCGATCGAGGCCATCGCTAGCGGCTGGAACACGGTGAGGGTGAACCCGAGTACCGAGAACGCCAGCATCAGGATCGGCACCATTGACAGTACGGAGAAGTAGGTGATCGCTGCAGCCAGCTGGACGCCCCCTCGAAGGTTGAACCGGTCGACCGCGCGCAACAGGTGCGCGACGAACGGACGCTGGGAGAACCGTTTCCACCACTCCAGAATTGGCTGCACCCTCATCCCCTCTCAGTCTGCGTAGGCGGCAACCGGTGCGCAGGTGCACACGAGGTTGCGGTCACCGTAGGCCCCGTCGACGCGCGCCACCGGCGGCCAGTACTTGTCGCGGCCACCGGAACCCACCGGCCCGGGACGCTGCCCGGCCGGATAGGCCGCCAATTCCCGGTCGTAGGGATGTACCCAGTCGGCGGCCACAATCCGCGACGACGGATGCGGTGCGTTGTGCAGCGGGTTGTCGTCGGTGGGCCAGACACCGGCGGCGACCTGATCCATCTCCGCCCTGATCGCGATCATCGCGTCGCAGAAGCGGTCGATCTCCGCCAGCGACTCCGACTCGGTGGGCTCGATCATCAGCGTCCCCGACACCGGGAAGCTCATCGTCGGGGCGTGGAACCCGTAGTCGACGAGCCGCTTGGCGACGTCGTCGACGGTCACGCCGGTGCTGTGCGTGATGTCCCGCAGGTCGACGATGCACTCGTGCGCGACCAGCCCGGCTGCCCCCGTGTACAGCACGGGGAAGCTGTCGGCGAGGCGGTGGGCGACGTAGTTGGCCGCGAGGATGGCAGTCTGTGAGGCCTCCCGCAACCCGGCGGCACCCATCAGGGCGATGAAGGCCCAGCTGATCGGCAGCACTCCGGCAGAGCCGTAGGGTGCCGAGCTGACCGGCCCGTAGCTGGACGCCGGCCCTGCGGCGTCGACCAGCGGGTGGTTCGGCAGGAACGACGCGAGGTGCTCCCGCACCGCCACCGGACCGACACCCGGGCCACCACCGCCGTGCGGGATGGCGAACGTCTTGTGCAGGTTGAGGTGGCTGACGTCGGCCCCGAAACGGCCCGGGCGGGCGAGTCCGAGCATCGCGTTGAGGTTCGCTCCGTCCACGTAGACCTGGCCGCCGGCCTCGTGCACAACGCTGCAGATCTCGGTGATGGTCTCCTCGAACACCCCGTGCGTGGACGGGTAGGTCACCATCACGGCAGCAAGTTCCGCTGCGTGCTGGGCGATCTTGGCGTTGAGGTCGGACAGGTCGACAGAGCCGTCCGCGGCCGTCGCCACCACGACCACCCGCATGCCCGCCATGACGGCCGAAGCGGCGTTCGTGCCGTGCGCGGAGGCAGGGATCAGGCAGACCGTCCGCCCGACCTCCCCGTTGGCGAGGTGGTAGGAGCGGATCGCCATCAGGCCGGCGAACTCGCCCTGGCTGCCGGCGTTGGGCTGAAGGCTCACCCGGTCGTAGCCCGTGATCTCGGCAAGCCAGTCGCACAGCTGCCCGATGAGTTCCGCATAGCCGGTGGCATCGGCGGCGGGGACGAACGGGTGCAGGCCTGCGAAGCCCGGGTAGCTGATCGGCTCCATGGCGGCGGCCGGGTTCAGCTTCAGGGTGCAGGAGCCGAGCGGGATCATGCCCCGGTCGAGCGCGAAGTCGCGGTCGGCGAGGGTGCGCAGGTAGCGCATCAGCTCGGTCTCGCTGCGGTACGCGCTGAACACCGGGTGCGTGAGGTAGTCGATCTCGCGATGGTGGTCGCCCAGCCCGCCGGCGACGGCATCGGTGAGTTCGACCCCGAAGGCTGACGCGACGGCGGAGATGGCGTCCTCCTGTGCGTCCTCTCCCACACTGATGCCCACATGGTCGGCGTCGACGAGGCGGAGGTGCACCTCCGCTGCGCGCGCGGCGGCGACGATCTCCGCTGCGCGTCCGGGTGCTGCAACGGTGATGGTGTCGAAGAAGCTCTCCCCCGCCAGCTCGAACCCGGCGGCGAGCAAGGCGGCTGCCAGGCGCTGGGCCCGGAGGTGGACGGCATCGGGCGATCCCCGCGAGGCCCTGCGGTCCATGGTGGACCGCGTAACAGCTCGCGGCAACGGCCAGCAGCACCTGGGCCGTGCAGATGTTCGACGTCGCCTTCTCGCGGCGGATGTGCTGCTCGCGCGTCTGCAGGGCGAGGCGGAACGCCGGCACCCCGTCGGCATCCTTGGACAACCCGACGACGCGTCCCGGCAACTGACGCTCAAGGCCGGCCCGGACAGCGATGAAACCGGCGTGCGGGCCGCCGTAGAAGAGCGGGACGCCGAAGCGCTGCGCCGAGCCGACGGCGATGTCCGCACCCCACTCCGCAGCCGACCCGATCAGGGTCAGGGCGAGCAGGTCGCACGCCGCGATCAGCAGTGCACCGTTGTCGTGGGCCAGTTCGGCCAGCTCGCGCAGGCCGGCCGCCGACGGCAGGACGCCGTCCGCCCCTGGCACCTGCACCACGACGGCGAACGCCTGGTTGGCGCGGACGGTCTCTGCGAGGTCGCCGGTGGCGACCACAACCTCGACACCGGTGGCGAGGGACCGGGTGCGCAGCACGGCGAGGCTCTGCGGCAGGAGGTTCGCGTCGACGACCACGACGCCACCCTTGCGGGAGAGGCGGTGCGCGACGGCGACGGCCTCCGCGACTGCCGTGCCCTCGTCGAGGAGGCTCGCTCCGGCCACCGGCAGGCCGGTGAGGTCGGCGACCATGGTCTGGAAGTTGGCCAGCGCCTCGAGCCTGCCCTGGCTGATCTCGGGCTGGTACGGCGTGTAGGCGGTGTACCAGGCGGGGTTCTCCAGCACGGTGCGCCGGATCACCGGCGGCGTGATGGTGCCGTGGTAGCCGAGCCCGATCATGGCCGTGCCGGGCACGTTGCGTCCGGCGAGCGCAGCGAGCTGGCGCTGCACCTCGAACTCGCTGCGTGCGGGCGGCAGCTGCAGGGCTTCGGTCAACCGGATCGCCGCGGGAACGGCGGCATCGGTCAGCTCGTCGAGGCTGGTGTACCCCAGCGCTGCGAGCATCGTGGTCTGGTCGGGCGTCGAGGCGCCCAGATGGCGTTGGGTGAAGTCGTCCATGGCAGGCACAAACCTATCCCGGCCTGCCGCCACCTCCGGCCATGACCGGCCGGTGTCCGCTCAGCCGGCGACGCGGGCCCTGCGACGCAGCGACAACTCATCGTTGGTGACGGGCGTGTGCTCCTCCGCCCGCTCGGACGGGAGCTGCTGCAACGTGCCTTCGATGTCGCGCCACACGCCGCCGAGGGCGATGCCGAACATGCCCTGGCCGCCGCGCAACAGGTCGACGACCTGGTCGTCTGTGGTGCACTCGTAGACGGAGACGCCGTCGCTCATCAGCGTGACCTCTGTGAGGTCGTCCACGCCACGTGCCCGCAGGTGGTCGATCGCCGTACGGATCTGCTGCAGCGAGATGCCGGCATCGATCAGGCGCTTGATGACCTTGAGGATCAACAGGTCACGGAAGCTGTACAGCCGCTGCGTCCCGGAGCCGCCGGCGGTCCGGATCTCGGGGGTGACCAGCCCGGTGCGGGCCCAGTAGTCGAGCTGGCGGTAGGTGATGTCAGCGGCTCGGCACGCGATCGGGCCGCGGAAGCCGAGGTCGTCGGGCAGCGGGGAGAAGTTGCCGTCGAAGAGCAGATCCTGGGCCGGAGGCACCTGGTGCTCAGCGTTCATGTCGTCCTCGTTTCGCTGCGACGAATCACTTCGTTGGGATTACGAAAGTAATCCTCCGCTGACACGGGGGTCAACGACACGCCGGGTCAGGTTTCTGTGGGCACGCGACTCTCAAGCAAGACCTCAGGGTTTGCCTTCGTCGCCGGTGAAGTCCTCCGGCGTGACCGTGTCGAGGAATTCCCGGAAGCGTTCCACCTCGTCCTCCGCGGGCGCCACCGGCGGGACGATCGCCTCCTGCGCGCTCACCCCGGCCTCATCGAGGACCACCTCGGCGCAATTGATGGGGCAACCGATCCGCAGCGCGAGGGCGATCGCATCACTCACCCGCGAAGGGAGGGTGTGCTCGCCGAGCACGAGTTCGGCGTAGAACTGCCCGTCGCTGTAACTGGTGATCCGCACCTCCTCGACCGGGTCGGTGGCCGCTTCTGCAAGGCGCCAGGCCAGGTCGTGGATGTTGGGACGCTCGTCGTCGGGCTCCTCGGTCGCGCTGAAGATCGCGGACGCGCCGCCGTGGCTCATCCAGACCGGCAGCAGCCGTCCGGGCGGCTCGACCTCTGCGAGCACGACCAACGGCGGGGCGTCCCCGGTGGAGACGCGGATCTCGACCACCTTCACCTCACGCACGGCAACCTCACTGGACTCATTGGGGTAGCTGGGAACGCATGATCGCCGCGTGGGCGTGCAGCACCAGCTGCATCACCTCCGCAGGCAGGGTGCGGGCGGCGGGATTGCGGCGCAGGTGCGGCGCGATCGCCTGCTCGATGAGCCCCACCTCGCGCTCGGCAGCCTGTTTCACCACCCTCATATGCCGGGCGTCCATGCCGAAGGCCGCGAGCTTGCGGGAGATGACTGCGACGGTGAGCGCGTCGCGTCCGTAGTAGATGGTGCCTCTGCGCGGCAGGACCAGCTGGTGCTTCTCCAGTTCACTGAGCGCCGGCTCGTTGAGGCCGCTGAGCTCGAGCAGTTCGCGGCGGGTGATGCGGATGGCCCGCTTCGGCGGGTGCGGTTGCGGGGACAGCGCCTGTGCTGTCTCGACGTTCTCCGCCGAACCGGTGGGGCGGGGCGTGCTGAGCGGTGGCGGCTCCTGACCGCGATCCATCATGTCGAGGTGCTCGCGGATCACCTTCAGGGGCAGGTAGTGGTTCTTCTGCACCTCGAGGATGTAGCGCAGCCGCTCGATGTCGGACTCGGCGTAGCGCCGGTAGCCGGAAGGAGCCCTTTCCGGAGAGATCAGGCCCTCGGACTCAAGGAACCTGATCTTGGAGATGGAGACATCGTCGAACTCGGGTTTCAGGATGGCCAGCACCTGGCCGATGCTGCGAAGCCCGAGCGCCATCAGTCCTGCCCGGCGAAGAACACCATGCGGAACTTGCCGATCTGCACCTCATCACCGCGCCGAAGGGCGACCTCGCCGTCGATCAGGGTCTTGTTCACATAGGTGCCGTTGAGGCTGTTCTCGTCGCTGACCCAGACCTGCCCGTCCCGCCGGGTGAAGCGGGCATGGTGCCGGGAGACGGTGATGTCGTCGAGGAAGATGTCGCAACGCGGGTGCCGTCCCGCGGTGATCACGTCGCTGTCGATCAGGTAGCGGGCTCCGGCCTGGGTACCCCGGAGCACGAGCAGGAGTGCCGAACCCGGTGGCAGGGCCTCGATGGCCGCAGCGTCGGCGGCGTCCAGGTCCTCGACGCCGAACTCCTCTACGACGGCCGGAATGACACGCGTGGTGTCCCCGGAGAGTTTGGCGAGGCTCGCGCCGCAGTGCGGGCAGAAGTTGGCCGCGGCCTCCGTCAGTTCATGGCCGCATGCTGGGCAGTTCATCATCCACCGGCACCTTTCGCTCCTGGCTACGAGCCGGTCTCGACCCGAGGCTCAACGACAGGTTGACCTTCAGCCTAGCCCGAGACCAGCTCTTCGTAGGCGTCGGAATCGAGAAGGTCCTCAACCTCACCCGCCTCGGAAAGCTCGAGCTCGAAGATCCAACCATCACCGTAAGGGTCAGAGTTGATGGTTTCCGGCGATGCATTGAGCAGCTCGTTCACTGCCGTCACCACCCCGGTGGCCGGGGAGTAGACGTCCGAGACGCTCTTGGTGGATTCGACCTCGGCGCAGGCGTCGTCAACCGCCACCTCTTCGCCGATCTGCGGCAGCGACACGTACACCACGTCGCCGAGAGCCTCGGCGGCATAGTCGGTGATGCCCACCCGCACGGTGCTGCCTGCGCCCTGACGGACCCATTCATGCTTGCTGGTGTAGCGGAGATCATCGGGGAACACGCAACGCACTCCTTCTGGCAGCGGGCTGCCGGTCAAGTCGGCACCCACACTATCGCCCGGGCAGGATGCTCAGAGCGAGTGTCTACCGACCGCGCGGCGAGATTCCAGCGGGAACCGGCGTATGACCTCGATGCCCTGGCCGATGTAGAGCAGGCCCGACCACCAGTAGAGGCCTGCTCCCCAGATGACGGAAGCCCAACCGATCACGCGCACGACGATGTGCCACAGCTCATTCCCCGTGCCCAGCAGCACCAGTGGGAAGCCGTAGAGCAGGGCGAACGTCGCAGCCTTGCCGAGGAAGTGGACGGGGAGGCTGGCGAACCCGCGGCGGCGCAGCGCCGGCCAGATGGTGCTGGCCATCAGCCCGTCCCGGGCGGCGAGCAGGACGACCAGCCACCACGGGACGATGCCGCGGATGGCGAAGCCGATCAGGGTTGCGAGGATGTAGAGCCGGTCTGCCAGCGGGTCGAGGACCTGGCCGAGCCGTGACCGCTGGTGCCAGGAGCGGGCCAGGTAACCGTCGAGCCAGTCGGTGGCGCCCCCGATGATGAGGACGACGACGGCCCAGATCTCCGACTGGCGTTCCAGCAGGAGCCAGAGGAACAACGGCACGCCCAGCAGGCGGATGAAGCTGAGGATGTTCGGGACCGTGAGGATTCGTTCGGTGTCGTACGGCTCGCCGGCCACGCCGGTCATCACCCGTTCGGTGTCGTACGGTTCCCCAGCCACGAGCGTCATAGTAGACGAGGAGAATTCGGGGCGCGGAGCGTCACGAAGACGACGAGTCCGGACGAGGGCCGCGTCAGCGGGCCGAGGAGTAAGCGGTGGGTGGTCACAACTTGGCCCACGCGGCGGCCAACTGCCGGCGGGAATCCTCAAGGAGCACCGGCAGGGCCTTGGTCTGCGCGATCACCGGCAGGAAGTTGGAGTCGCCCAGCCAGCGTGGAACCACGTGCTGGTGCAGGTGCGCCGTGATCCCCGCTCCGGCCACCTGGCCCTGGTTGATGCCGAGGTTGAATCCCGTCGGGTGTGACACCTCGCGCAGCACCGTCATCGCCTGCGCGGTGAGGGCCGACAGTTCCGCGGCTTCTTCGAGGGTCATCTCCGTGAAGTCGCTGATGTGGCGGTACGGGCACAACAGCAGGTGTCCCGGGGAGTACGGGTACAGGTTCATCACCGCGTACACCTGCTCGCCCCGGTGGACGATCAGGCCGTCGGCGTCGTCCCGCTCTGGCGCGGTGCAGAACGGGCAGTTGCCCTCCGTTGCGTCCGACGGCCTGTTCTCACCAGCGATGTAGACCATCCGGTGCGGTGTCCACAGACGCTGGAACGCGTCCGGCACACCGGCCAGCGTTCCCCCGTCCTCGATGGACACCGCATCACCGGTCATCGCTTGGGCGGCCTTGTCGAAGCGATGATCTCGTCGATCGCAGCCTGGATCGTCACGCCGTTGTTCTGGGTGCCGTCGCGGTAGCGGAAGGACACGTGGCCGGCTGCGGCGTCGGTCTCCCCCGCGATCAGCATGAACGGGATCTTCTGGGTCTGAGCGTTGCGGATCTTCTTGCCGAACCGGTCATCGGTCTGGTCGACCTCCACCCGGATGTCGGCCTCGAGCAGCTTGGCCGCCACCTCTGCGAGGTAGGGCTCGTACTCCTCGGCCACCGGGATGCACATCACCTGAACGGGCGAGAGCCACGCCGGGAAGGCGCCGGCGTAGTGCTCGGTGAGGACACCGATGAACCGCTCGATCGAACCGAACTTGGCCGAGTGGATCATCACCGGCTCTGCCTGGTGGCCGTCCGCGGCGGTGTAGGTCAGGCCGAAGCGCGCGGGCTGGTTGAAGTCGTACTGGATGGTCGACATCTGCCAGGTGCGTCCGATCGCGTCCTTCGCCTGCACCGAGATCTTCGGGCCGTAGTAGGCCGCGCCACCCGGGTCGGCCACAAGCTCGATGCCGGAGTCGCGCCCGACCTGCTCGAGGACGGCGGTCGCAACCTCCCACTGCTCGTCGGAGCCGATGAACTTCGTCGACTTGGCTCCCTCGGTGTCGCGGGTGGACAGCTCCAGGTAGTACTCGTCCAGACCGAAGTCCTCCAGCAGGTTGGTGACGAAGGTCAGCAGGTGCTTCACCTCGTCGGCTGCGCTGTCGGCGGTCACGTAGGAGTGTGAGTCGTCCTGGGTGATCATCCGCACCCGGGTGAGGCCCTGCAGCACGCCGGACTTCTCGTTGCGGTACACGGTGCCGAACTCGAAGAGGCGCAGCGGCAGCTCACGGTAGGAGCGCCCGCGCGACTTGAAGATCAGGTTGTGCATCGGGCAATTCATGGCCTTGAGGTAGTAGTTCTGGCCATCGTCGTCCATGGGCGGGAACATGACGGCCGCGTAATAGGGCAGGTGGCCCGAGGTGTGGAACAGGCCCTCCTTGGAGATGTGCGGGGTTCCGACGTAGGAGAAGCCCGCCCGGATGTGCGCGGTGCGGACGTAGTCCTCCATGACCCGCTTGATCACGCCACCCTTGGGGTGGAACACGGGCAGGCCAGCGCCGAGCTCCTCGGGGAAGCTGAACAGGTCGAGTTCAGCGCCGAGCTTCCGGTGGTCACGCCGGGCGGCCTCCTCCAGCCGTGTGCGGTAGGCCACCAGGTCGTCCTTGGACGCCCACGCGGTGCCGTACAGCCGCTGCAGCTGGGCGTTCGCCTGGTCGCCGCGCCAGTAGGCGGCCGAGCTGCGGGTCAGGGCGTAGCCGTTGCCCAGATAGCCGGTGTGCGGCACGTGCGGGCCGCGGCACAGGTCCTTCCAGGCCACGGAACCGTCCTTGCGGACGTTGTCGTAGATGGTCAGTTCGCCGGCGCCGACCTCGACGGACGCGCCTTCGGTCGCGGAGGCGGAGCCCTTCAGCCCGATCAGTTCCAGCTTGTACGGCTCGGACGCGAGCTCCGCTGCGGCTTCAGCGTCGCTGACCGCGCGGCGGACGAACTTCTGGCGCTCCTTGACGATCGAGCCCATCTCCTTCTCGATGGCCTTCAGGTCCTCCGGAGTGAACGGGGTGGCAACGTCGAAGTCGTAGTAGAAGCCGTCGGTGATGGGCGGGCCGATGCCGAGCTTGGCGTCGGCGTGCAGCCGCTGGACGGCCTGCGCGGCCACGTGGGCGCAGGAGTGGCGCAGGATGGCCAGGCCCTCGTCGCTGGTGGCAGCCACCGGGGAGACCACATCGCCGTCGGTGAGTTCGGTCGCCAGGTCGACGACCTTGCCGTTCACCCGTGCGGCCACGGTGGCACGGTCGTTGCCGAACAGCTCGAGCGCGGTCGTGGCCTCAGTGACCACCTGCTCGCTGGTCTGCGACGAAAGTTCGTGCACGGTGATGGTCTTCGACACGGGTGTGGTTTCCTTCCTGGACTGCGGCCTCCTAGTCTGCCGCACATTCACAGGTGCGGTTCGCGGTGGCCGGACGTCAACCGTCCGCAGGTCGGTGATGCTGGTCATGTCCGGACATTCCATGGCACGGTTTCCCCATGGCAACCGATAGCCAGCGGCTGTGTCCCGGCAGGTTCTTCACCAGCTCTTCTCTCGAGGCGCTGGAGACCAACCGGCCATGAAAGAAGCACGGGCACTACGCCTCTCGGTCTATGCATCCCTGGTTGTCGGGGCGGTCGGCATCGCGTGGGGACTTGTCGCGGACTCCCGGATCGTCTTGTTCGACGGCGTCTTCACGATCTTCGGGACCGCCCTTTCCGGCCTGTCGTTGCTGGCCTCCTGGACGGCAGGGCTCGATGCCGATGAGCGCTACCCGTTCGGTCGGGGTGCCGTCATCCCGGTGGCCATCCTCGTCCAGGGCGCGGCCCTCATGGCCACCCTCGCCTATGCGGCCTTCGACTCGGTGTCCCTGATCCTCGCCGGCGGTTCCGAAGGCGCACCGCTCAGCGTGGTCGGCTACGGCCTTGTGACCCTGGTGATCGCCATCGGAATCACCATCGCCCTGCCGCGGGTGGCGCCCGGGTCCGAGCTCGCGGAGGCAGAGGCCGCAGCGTGGCGGGCCGGCGCCGTGCTGAGCGGCATCATCGCCGTGGGAGCTGCTGCGGCAGCCGGCGCTGACGCTGCCGGGTGGCATCAGGTCGTTGCCTACGCCGACCCAGCACTGGTGCTGGTTGCGGTCGCCGTCCTCGCGCCGGTCCCGTGGCGACTGCTGCGTTCCGGGTGGCGCGAGATCCTCGAGGCAGCTCCGCCGCCGGAGGTGCGCAGCGCCATCGACGCCGCGGCCGAGCGCACCCGCGCCGAGTTCGACCTCGGGGTTCCCCTCATCCGCGCGACGAAGCTGGGACGCCGGCTGTACGTCGAGGTGGACTTCGAAGTGAACGCCGGGGAGTGGGATGTCGCGGAGGAGGACCGGGTGCGTCGCTCGCTGATCGGCGGTTTGTCCTCGCTCGAGCTCGAGATATGGGCCAATGTTGAGCTGACCACGGATCCAGACCTGGCACGGTGAGGAGCAGGAATCATGTCCGAGTCCACGCACTGGTGGCTGAAGCGCCCGTCGCTGAACTGGGCCGAGTTGATCGGCATCGCCGTCGCGCTCGCCCTCGCCGGCGGAGCCCTGGGTGCGATCGCGGTCGTCAAGCTCTCCCCCACTGCCGGCTCGTGTGATGCTGCCCGGCTCTCGACCGCGGTGCTGCCGTCGGTCGTCACCATCTTCGTCACTGGTCCTGGTGGGTCCGGGTCCGGCAGCGGCGCCGTGATCCGGGCGGACGGGGTGGTGCTCACCAACGACCACGTGATCGCAGCTGGCGCGACCTCCGGCACGATCGAGGTGATGATGAACAGCGGCGAGCGCGTCCCCGCCCAGCTCGTCGGCACCGACCCGATCACCGACCTCGCCGTGCTCAAGGTCGACCGCAACAAGCTCCCGACGCTGCTGCTCGCACCGCGTGAGCGGCTCCAGGTGGGCCAGCCTGTCGTCGCGCTCGGCGCGCCGCTCGGACTCTCAGGGACGGTCACCGCCGGCATCGTCAGCGCCCTCAACCGCAATGTGCCTGCGCCGAAGGCCGGGGGCGGCACGACCGTGCTCGTCGGGGCGATCCAGACCGATGCCTCGATCAACCCCGGCAACTCCGGCGGTCCCCTCGTCACGTGCGAGGGACGCCTCATCGGGGTGAACACGGCCATCTCGACCGTCCCCAACGCCCAGGGTGTCTCCGGGGGTGGCAGCGTCGGGATCGGCTTCGCCGTGCCGGCGACGACCGCCCAGCGGGTCGTCGACGAACTCCTCAGCACCGGACGGACCACCCACCCGTGGATCGGGGCGAGCACGGCGGAGCTGAGCCAGGACATGGCCGACCGCTTCGGTGCGCGGCCAGGGCTACTCGTGGAGTCGGTGACGACCGGCGGACCTGCCGCAACCGCGGGGCTCCAGGCCGGCGACGTGATCACCAGCCTTGCCGGCAGCCCTGCCACCGGCGCCGGACTGGGCTGGCTCCTGGCAACGGGGAAGGTCGGTGACGTCGTCCCCGTCGAGTTCTATCGGGCCGGCGTCGTGCGCCAGGCGCAACTCACCCTCGCCGAGCAGCCCGCGGGCCAGGGCTAGATGGCCGGATCGGGCACGAGGTAGCGGCTCCGCGCGAGGCTGACCGCAACGAGGCGGTCGTGCACGCCCAGCTTGTCGTAGATGTTGCCGAGGTGCTTGTGCACTGTGCGCGGCGACAAGGACAGCCGGGAAGCGATCGAGGTGGCCAGCAGTCCCTGGGCGAGGAGTTCCAGCACCTCGAGCTCGCGGGCGGTGAGCCCGAACTCCCCGGCAGCCTCATGGCCGGCCGCTTCGCGCTGACGGCGCTGGCTCGCTGCGATGACGTGCGGCAGGAGTGCAACAAGGACGGGAACAGCTTCGCGGAGCAGCGCAACGTCGGCCTCAGCGAAGCCGTCGTTGCTGGCGAAGGCCACTCCTCGGGCGCCCACCACGCCGGGTGGCGGCTCGATGGCCGGACGCGGCACCAGCACCAGCACCTGCCCAAGGGCGGAATCGTTCGTCAGCACGGGGGCATCGTCGGGGACACCGTCGACGACCTCGGAGAGCTTGTCGACGAGGTCAGCTGCGATGGCTCCGCGGGGGTGTGTTGTGAGGGCCTCCGGTGCGCCATCGGGCTGCGGGGCGAAGCACACGCCCACGTCAGCGCCAAGGGCGCCGGTCAGGTACGCGCAGAGGACGTGCTCGACGTCCTCGTCCTCCTCCAGCGCCTTTGCGGCGCTGCTGAGCATGGACAGGATGGCAATCGCTCGCTGACCTCGGTCCATCCGAACCCCCGCCTGACGGCGCGGCACACTGCGTCACCGCGAATCGAAAGCAATAACGGTACAAATACCCCGCAGTATTCCCGCCCATTCGCGGTGTGGGGCGCGATCTGTTCCGGAGTCAGGAACAGCCGCTCCCCTCAGCTGTCGCTGAGCCCGGTGCCCGCAGAACCAAGTCCATGCGAGAGCGGGTCGGGTTTGCCACCCTTCGGGATGAGGTCCTCGTCCCGGGAGCCCGCGCCGGCGAGGCCGTGCTCCAACTTGTTCTGACGGCCGCCTTCGGCGTAGTCCTCGCCCTCGGGGTCGTCGTGGTCGGCTTCCGAGCCGCCCAATCCGTGGGCCAGCGGGTCCGTCCTCGGGTCGTGCGGCACAGCCGCGCCACCCTGTGTTCCCGGTGCACCCAGGCCGTACTCATTGACGTTGTCCGACATCGTCGTCCTCCTCGTTTCGCTCAACCTCCAAGGATACCCGGAGGCGCGAGAGCCAACCCTGGCGATGTGGGTCAATCCAGCGTGATCTCGATGGCCGCGGCCGCGTCGGATGCCCGCTGGCGGGCCTGCGCGACGTCTGCACCCCGGGCAAGGGTGACGGCGACGCGTCGATGGCCGGCCACCTTCGGCTTGCCGAACAGCCGCACCTGCGCTGTCGGGACGGCAAGCGCTGCATCGATGCCGCCGAACCGCGGGACGCCGAAGCCATGAGCCAGCACCGCGCACGAGGCGGCCGCCGGCTCGTGCGTTCCGCCCAGCCGCTCCGCCCCTCCGGCGGGAAGCCCGAGTACCGCGCGTGCACGCCGAACAGGCCCCAGCCGCCGAGGGCGTCGGTCACCTTCGCTGCAACGGCCTGGGCCGCCGCCAGCGCTGCCGCCGACAGCCCTGCGGGTTGCCACGACTCCCGATAGTCGCCGTCGACCTGGATGTGGCCGACCGGGTCGAGGAAGGACGTGCCGCCGGCGTGGCGGACGGTGAGCAGGGTGATCTCGGAGTCGAACTCGACGAAACCTTCGACGATGCAGCGGCCACCTCCGGCCCGTCCGCCTTCCTGGGCGTACCGCCAGGCCGAGGCGAGCTCTTCGGGTCCGTGCAGCACCGACTGGCCCTTGCCGGAGGATGACATCACGGGCTTCAACGCGCAGGGGAAGCCCAGCCCTGCCGTTGCGGCAGCCAGCTCCTCCGCGGTGTCGACGAAGCGGAACGGGGACGTGGCCAGTCCGAGCTCTTCCGCTGCGAGACGGCGGATGCCCTCGCGGTTCATGGTGAGCTGGGTTGCGCGTGCCGTCGGCACGACCCGGACGCCGCCGGCCTCGACGTCGGCGAGGACGGCCGTCGCGATCGCCTCCACCTCCGGCACGATGACATGCGGCCGTTCGAGCTCGATGACCGCCCGCAGTTCGACGGGGTCGAGCATGTCGACAACGTGGAAGCGGTGCGCGACCTGCTTCGCCGGGGCGTTGGCGTAGCTGTCGACGGCCACCACCTCCGCACCGAGGCGCTGGAGTTCGATGGCCACCTCCTTGCCGAGCTCGCCGGAGCCGAGCAGGAGCACCCGGGTGGCCGATGCGGTCTTCCCGGCGCTCACCCGGAGCACGATCGCCTGGGTGACGATGTTCGCCGGATCGTCGGCCGGCGTCGACCCGGCCTATGCCCGGGCGGCGTCCGAGCTCGCCGGCCACCTGGCGTCGGCGGGCATCGGCGTCGTGTACGGCGGCGGTGGCGCCGGGCTGATGGGCGCTGCGGCGGACGGCGCCCTCGCCAAGGGGGGTGCCGTTGTCGGCGTGATCCCGCAGGCGCTGATGGACCGCGAGCTGGGCCATCAGGGTGTGACCCGGCTGGAGGTCGTGGCGGACATGCACGAGCGGAAGCGTCGGATGGCGGCACTCGGTGACGCCTTCGTCGCGCTGCCCGGCGGGATCGGGCAAGGCGCCTAGCTGACGGCGCGCTTGATGAGGCCGGCGACCTGGGTCTCGACCGTCGTGGTCCACTTCAGGATCGCGAAGGCGGTCGGCCAGATATCCCCGTCGTCGAGATTGGCGACGTCCTGGAAGCCGATGTGGCCGTAGCGGGTCTTGAACTTCGCCGCGAGCTGGTAGAAGAAGACGGTCTTGCCCTCCTTGACGTAGGCCGGGTAGCCGTACCAGGTCTTGCAGCTGAGTTCGGGGAACTCGCGCTTGACGAGGGCGTGCAGGCCTTCGGCGATCGGCTTGTCCTGCTCGTTCATCCCGGCGATGGCCGCGAGGAGCTCTGCTTCGCCGGCCTTGCCTTCCTGCTCACGCTTGCGCTCCGCAGCCGCCTGCCTGATCGCAGCCTTCTCCTCTGCGGAGAGGGTCCCACTCTTGTCTGCCATGCCGCGATCCTGCCACGGCCTCACAGACAGAGCCATCCCGGTGTTGCCCGGAGCGGGACCTCAGCTGGCCCGGGAATGCAGCTCGCGGGCGTAGCGCACATCGTCGGGACGCTTGCGGACGGCCTCGACGATCGTCAGCGAATCCCCCGTCGCGACCAGTCGCGCAGCCTGCGACGGCGTCCACTCTGCTGCGGCGAGAGCCGCTGCGATGTGTGGTTCGTCTGCGGCAACGCCTGCCGTCATCCATTGCGCGAGCTCGGCCGGCCCGAAGCCGTACCTCCTCCAGCCCGTCGCGAGTGCCTCGATCTCTCGAAGGCCGAACTCGCGGAGCATCCGTTCAAGCTCAGCAAAACCGTCAATCCCCATGCCACTACCCCCCGATAGCCATGTCCCCAAGGCACAGCTTGGTGGTTGTCGGCCGTTCACGGCAACTGGCGCGCGGCGTGTCGTTCAGCGGTGCGAAGAACGAGGGGCCAGGTGTCCTCGACGACGAGTGCTGGACCCTCACAAATTCAGCCGTGAATGAATAGTTCGGGCACGCCGACGAAAACTCCTGGTGGGATAGCACCTCCATTCACCGCGCTTCTCACTAGGGTCTTCACCATGAGCGCGGTCGCAGGCCCCCACTACCGCTGGGTGGTCCTCGCGGTCTCCGTCCTGGTCAACATCACGATCCAGTTGCAGTGGATCGCCCTCTCCCCCGTCAGCGCAACTGCGGCAGCGTTCTACGGAGTCTCGACCACCTACATCGGCTACTTCTCGATCGTCTTCATGGTGGTGTTCATCCCCCTCTCGATCCCGGCGGCGTGGCTGGTCGACCGGTACGGAATCCGGTTCGCCGTGGGCCTCGGGTCGGTGGCCGTCGCCGTTGGCGGCATCCTGCGCGGCCTCGCCGGCAACTCCTACGCCTGGGCGATGGCAGCCACCCTCCTCGTCGCCGCAGCTCAGCCGCTGATGTTCAACGCGTGGACGACCGTCGCCGGAAAGTGGTTCCCGCGCGACCGCAGGGCAACGGTGGTCTCGATCCTCACGCTTGCGTCGATGGTGGGGGTCGCCCTCGGCACCGTCCTCAGCCCTGCCCTGCTGGACGCCGGACTTGCGCTCGACCAGGTGGTGATGGTCTACGGCGCGGCGGCTGCCGTCGCAGCCGTCGCCTACTGTGTCCTTGCCCGTGACGCCGACCACAGCATCGCCGACGCCGCTGGCGCGCGCGCCCTCGAGCTGACCGGGCTGAAGCACGCCATGAGCCTGCGCCCCTTCCGGGTCTTCCTCGTTGCGCTGTTCGTGGCCCTCGGGGTGTTCAACGGCCTGTCCACGTGGGCTCTGCAGATCGTGACGGCCATCGGGCTACCTGGGTCGGCAGCAGAGATCCTGCTCGAAACCCTGCTGATCGGCGGCGTGCTGGGCGCATTGGCGCTGGGCGCCGCATCGGACCGCAGCGGCCACCGCGTGCCCTGGACGGCCATCCCGATGATCGTCGCGGCGCCCCTGATGCTCGTCTTCGTGATCCCCCAGGAGTCGATGCTGGTCCTCGGAGTGGGCTCGTTCGTTGTCGGCTTCCTGCTCACCGGCGCGATGCCCGTGGGCATGCAGTACGCCTCCGAGATCGCCGCACCCACACCCGAGGGCGCGTCCTCGGGGTTGTTCCAGCTGTGCGGACAGGCGTCGTTCGTCGTTGTCCTCTTCATGGACGCCGCCCGCACCGGCGAGGGCGGCTTCTGGATCACTTTCGCGATTCTTGGCGTACTGCTCGCCGTCATCGGGGTGTGGATGGCGCGGCAGCCAGAGCCCGTGCTCGACGTCCCGATCCCCGGTGACCTGGTGCGCTGAGCGCCGTCAGGGCCGCTTGGCGATCTTCCGGTACAGCGGGGCAAGGCGCCGGTGCAGGTCGACGAAGGTGTCGAACGCGTCGTCATAGACGGCGCGGGCCGTCGGGTCGGGTTCATGCACATCCGCGATGCTGACCAGCTGCGGGACGTCGGCGGCGGTGATCGCCCCCACTCCGATCGCGCCGATCAGGCCGGCGCCACGTGCATTCGCAGCGACCGGCTGGCTGACCCGGTGCACGGGCACGCCCAGAACGTCGGCGAGGATTTGCGTCCAGGAGTCCGAGCGCGCCCCGCCACCGATCAGGCGCAGCGACTCGACAGGAGTGCCGAGGAAGCGGTTCACAGGACCCAGCATCCAGCGGGTGTTGAGGGCGATGCCCTCGAACACGGCGCGGAGCAGGTCGGCCCGGGTGTTGCGCAGCGAGACATTGAACAGGCCTGCGCGCAAGGAGTGGTCGTCCACCGGTACCCGCTCGCCGAAGATCCACGGCGTGTACAGCACCCCATTGGCGCCGGGCGGCACCGTGGGGACGATCTGGTCGCTGAGCGCGAAGAACTCGCCGCGGAAGTCGGCGGCAACCAGCGGATCCCCGCTACCGACGACGTTGTCGCGAAGCCAATTCAGGTTTCCTGCCGCCGTTGCCTGCAGTGCGGTCATGAGGTAGCGGTCAGGCAGGGCGCACGGGATCGAGGCGATGCCGTGCCGGATGTCGGTCTTCTTCTTCGCGAAGTGCCCGGCGATCCAGGAGGACGTGCCCAGGTAGAGGTGGCAGTCGCCGTAGTCGACGGTGCCGGCCCCGATCGCAGCTGCGGTGTTGTCGATCGCGCCGGCCACGACCTGCACCGATACCGGTAGCCCCAGGTGCTCGGCTGAGCGTGCCGTGAGGGTCCCGATCACCTCGGTGCAGGGCACGATCTCCGGCAGCAAGTCCGCGTCGATGCCGCAGCCCGCAACCAGCGTTGCGTCGTACCGGATCCGGCCCGGATCGCGGTTGTCGGTGACCCAGCTGGTGAGGATGGAGTCGACGGTGGCGACGGTGCGCCCGGTCAGCCGCAGGTTGAGGTAGTCCAGCACGTTCAGGAACGTCGCGGTGCGTTGATAGACGGCGGGCAGCTCGTCCCGCACCCAGAGCATGTGCGCTGCCGGATCCTTCCCCGTCGGTGAGGGAGCACCGCCGGTCATCCGGATCCAGCGGGCATGCCTTGCAGCGGAGAGTCCGTTGAGCGAGGGACGCCCGCCGAAGTGTCGCTTCAGGTTCGGCGCCCCGCGCATGTCCATCCACAGGATGCAGTTCGTCAGGGCCTCGCCGGTGGCGCTCACCGGAATCGTGCCCTCACCCTGGGTCGAGCAGCAGACCGTTGTGACGGCGGAGTAGTGGGCGGGGTGGCGCGCTGCGAGCCTCTCTGCACAACGTCCGAGCGCGTCCCACCAGTCCTGCGGTACCTGCTCTGCCCCGCCGCCGGGCAGGACCACGAGCTCGACCGGCTCGCTCTCCCAACCCACGACCTGGCCGTCGTAGCCCACCAGCGCGAGCTTCATCCCTGACGTGCCGAGGTCGGCGGCGAGGACCTGAGGCGGGACGGCGGTCATCGGCGGACGTGCCTGCGACCAGCGGGGGCCATGCTCAGACCCCTTCGACCAATGCGAACGAGGCGTCGAAGCGTTCCAGCGCGTCGTCGATCACCGCATCGGTGCAGGCCATCGACGTGTACAGGCGGGAGCCGGCAAGGGTGATCAGGCCGTGGGCGGCGTAGACCGCGCCCATCTGCTCCATCACCCGCTTGCGCACCGGGTTCTCCTTCAGCAGCTTGGCCGGGTTCCGCATCGAGAGCATGAGGACACCGGCCGATTCCAGGTGAACGATCGAGCCCTGGTTGTACGCAACATACGGCAGGCCGTGTTTCGCGATCAGGCGACGCAGCCCCTCGGTGAGCCGATCCCCGGCCCGTCCGGCGATCACGGGAGCGTTGGTGCGTGCCATCTCCTCGATCGCGAAGACACCTGCGGCACACGAGAGCGGGTTGGCGGAAAGGGTCCCGCCCACCTGGACATGGGCGCCGGCCTTCCCGTCCAGCCCCGAGCCGAAGACCGACATGATGTCGGCTCGGCCACCGACTCCCCCGGCCATCGGGTAGCCGCCGGACACGGCCTTGCCGAGCACCGTCAGGTCGGGCGTCACGCCGAAGTAGCCCTGCGCGCCACCCATCCCCAGCCGGAAGCCGGTCACGACCTCGTCGAAGATCAGCAGGGCGCCGAAGTCGTCGCACAACTCACGGATCTTCTGGTTGTAGTCCTGCGGCACCGGACGCGTGCCGCTCTCGGGCCCGACCGGCTCGACGATGACCGCAGCCGTGCCACCCCGGGCGCGGTTCTCGATCAGCTTGCGCTTGAGTTCACGCAGCGACTCCGGGAAGACCTCGCGGGTGTCGGCCGTCGCACCCAGCGGGATGCCCTTGGCGTTCATCCGCCAGGTGCCGGGGACGCGCAGCCCGACCACCATGGTGTCGGACCAACCGTGGTAGGCGCCGCCCATCTTGATCACCATCGGCTTGCCGCTGAAGGCGCGGGCGCCGCGGACGGCGGCCATGACGGCCTCCGTGCCCGAGCCGAGCGCGCGGTAGACCTCGATGCTGGGCAGGTAGCGGTTGACCAGTTCGGCCAGCCGGAGCTCGTACTCGTGGAACAGCCCGGTCACCGGGCCGCTCTCGCGCACCACCTCGTTGACCTTGTCCCGCACCGGCACGTAGTTGCTGCCGAGGATGGTCGGACCGCCGGCCTGCAGGAAGTCGATGTAGGTGTTGCCGTCGAGGTCGGTGAGGTGGGCGCCCTCTGCCTTGGTGATGGCCAGCGGGAACGGGTAGTTGAACGCGAGGTTGTGCTGCACGCCGCCAGGGATGAGTTTCCTGGCCCGGGTGGTGATCTCCTTGCTGCGCACGCACCTGGTCTCGAAGTAGTCGAGCACGCCCAGCATGGCGTCGTGGCGCGGGCCACGGACGGGCTGGTCGACCAGTGCATGGAGCCGGCGGTAGACGTCGTCGATGTCCGGATAGGTAGAGATGGCGTAGCCCAGGCGGGCGGCGTCGGCACCGACGGCGACAGCGGGTTCCACGGCGAGAGGGCCAGCCTCGGCCGCCTCGACCCCTGCCGCGTCGACGGTCGCGGCGAACGCGTCCGCGCTGGGCAGTGGCTCCTCCCCGAACTGCTCGAGGGGCACAGAGGCCGTGACGCGGGCAGCGATCCGCTTCTGCTCGGAGCGGAGCTTGCCGATGGCGATCTCGCGGATCGGCGCGGGCACCGTGTAGATCTTGTCCGGCTCGGTCATGAGGGCCATCAGGTAGGCGATCGAGACCTTCTCCAGCAGGCCCATGGCGAACACGGCCCGCTCGGGGTCGGAGCCGAGCACAACGACTCCGTGGTTGGCGAGGATGAAGGCGTTGCCGCCGGAGGCGAGCTTCCTGCCCATGTTTTTCGCGAGGAATGTGGTGCCGGCAGGCGCGTAGTCGACGATCGGCACCTCGCCGCCGAGGAAGCGGCTCTGCTCGTCGGACAGGGCCGGGATCGGACGCCGAAGGTAGGCCAACGCGGACGCGAAGGGCTGGTGGGTGTGGACGATGGCGTTGACGTCGGGACGCTCGCGGTAGATCGTCGCGTGCATGCCGGCCTCGACCGACGGCGCGAGCTCTGAGGCCCCGTCGAACTTCACCGTCTTTCCGTCGAAGTCCATCAGGCAGATGTCGTCGGGCCGCATCTTCTCGTAGCCGTAGTTGCTGGGCGTGACCGCGTAGAGCTGGCGGCCGGGCACCCGCACCGAGACGTTGCCCTCGGTGGCCTTCAGGAAACCCTGCTCCAACATCGTGCGGCACATACTGACGACATGTTCGCGACTGGCTGCGTACTCCATGAGCTCATTGTTCATCATCATGAGCTGCTAGTTCTCTAGCCTGCATAACCAATCGAAATGCGTCGTATTATCTTCTGGTGATAACGGACACCGGGAGTGCTCCCTGGGCGAGGCTGCCGCCGCAGCTGGCTGCCGTCATGGCACCGCACGTGGGACGGATCCAGGCCGAGATCCTGGAGCTGATCGACGCAGAACGGGCCTGGACGGAGCGGATGACCAGCCCGAAGGTGCGGGCCGACCTGGTCGCGGCGACCGGTTCGGTGGTGTCGCGATTCGTGGCACTGATCGGCACGGAGGCCTCGACCTTCACCGAGCCCGACCGTGCGCGGTTCCGGGAACTGGGCGCCGGCGAGGCCAGGGAGGGACGAGGCCTGGAAGACCTGCTGGCGGCCTACCGGGTGGGCACGCGCGTGCTGTACACGGAGGTTGCCGAGGCACTGAGCGGGCTCGACAGCTCGCCAGCCGCCCAGGTTGCTCTCGGCGAGTCGGTCTTTGCGCTGGTCGACGCACTTCAGGCCGAGAGTGCCGAAGGGTACGCAGACGAGGTCTCGACGCACGCCGGCGAGCGCGATCGGCGGCTGCGACGCCTGCTCGAGGCACTGCTCACCGGGGACGAGGACGAGGTGCGCGGCGTGGCGTCCCAGGTGGGCTGGACCGTGCCGGCGTCGGTCGCCGTCGTTGTTGCCCCGATGGAGGTCATCTCGGAGGTGCGCAGCGGCGTCCACCCCGGCTTCGTCGTGGAGCGGGACGGAGTGGCCGTTGCCGTGCTGGCGGCCGAAAAGGGCGTGGACGAGGCGGTTGAACGCCTCGCCCGGCTCATCCGCGCGGTCCGGCCCGAAGCGCCGGGCCTTCGGGTTGGCCCCACAGTGCCACTCCCGCAGGCGCGGCGGTCGTTGGTCACGGCGCACCTGCTTGCAGAGCGCGCCGAATGCGAGCCGCTGTGGGTGGCGGACTGGCTGCCTGAACTGTTGATCCGAGGGGCGCCCGAGGTGGCCACCACCCTCAGCGAGAGTGTGCTGGCGCCACTGGATGCTCTCAAGCAGCCGCAGCGCGATCGGCTGGCGACGACGCTCAGCGCCTGGCTGCAGCAGTGGGGGCAGCGCTCGACGATCGCCGCACAGCTGGGGATTCATCCGCAGACTGTGGCCTACCGGGTGAACCAGCTCCGTGACGTCTTCGGCGACGACCTCGATGACCCCCGGTGGCGGCTGTCGGCGGAATTGGCCCTGTTGGGCCGGTCAGGCCACCTGGCTCTCTGCTGACGTGTTGTCGGTGACGGGAACCACAACCTCGTTGTGGCGCAGGAACCACGGCGTCCAGGGTGGGTCGAAGCGGGCGAAGCGGGGCTTCCCGGTGAGCTCCAGTCCCGCCTTGGCAACGGCTCTTGTGAGTGACTCCAACTGGTCCTGGTAGATACGCTCCGACCAGCGACCGGTGAAGGATCTCGCAGCAGCAAGTTCGCCCGGGACTTCGCGGATCCTGATGCGGGCATCATCTGGGGTGGGCAGCGTTTCCAGGGTGTACATCGCCGGCATGACGAAGCCGACCTGCTGCCGGCCTGACTCGGCGCCGGACTGGATGACGGGCGACGTCATCGCGATCCGTGTCGGGGCTGCCTGCTGCACGACAGGAGCAGTCATCGCGACCTTGCCTCCGCTGCTGTTGCGACCCGAGATGAACGCGACCAGGACACCGAAGGCCCGGCTTCCCGCATCGGTGAACGAGGCGTCGACCTCGACCTCGGCGACAAGGTGGGCGGCATAGCGACGCAGCTCGAAATCAGGAAAGTGCGAAACAACGTCGTACTGCTGCCGCTCGGTCATGTCCTCAGCATTTCACCCTGGAGCCAACGAGGGCTCCGATGCTTGACTCGGTACATGACCATCGATGAGATCAGCGACTTCGTTCAGTCACTCGGCGACGTGCTCACCTTGAGTCCCGAAGAAGGAGACGGCACCCCGGAGATCGCGTGGGGAGACCGGTTCTTCTACTACGCCCCCGATGGCGTGGTGCCTCCCGGCCAGCCCTTCGCGACGATCGTGACCAAGGACTATCCGGGCGAACCGTCGGCCGGGCTGGGCGACGGCGTCTTCCGGGTCAACATCGACGCCGGCCGCCGGGATCAGGCACTCGTCGAGGATCCGTCCCTGCGCGACACGGTGATGCCGCATCCCGTCTACGGGCACCTGGGCTGGGTGTGCGTCGTCCAGCCAGGGGCGGGGACGACTCCCCTCCTGCCTGACCTGCTGCGCGAGGCCCACGACGCAGCCAGGCGTCGCTGGGCCCGGCGGCATGACTGACGCCCTCCCTGTGGAAGGGTCGGCCGCTCAGCGCTTCTCGCAGGCGATCCCATCCTTGTCGCGGTCCAGGCCGGAACGGTAGTTGATGATCTTCTTGTAGAGCGCAGTGTTCTTCTTGAACGTCGTAACCCGATGCCCGGACGTGTGATCCTTGGCGCCCTTCTTGCCGACCCCGTGCGGGTACACCTTGTTCATCGCCGTGCAGTTCTTGAACTTGTACTTCGCTGTGGACTTCGCCACCAGGCCCGGAGCCACCACAGCGGCCTGTGTGCTGGTGGGCGCAGCCTGTGCGGGCGCGGGTGGGCTGAACGGCACAGCCAAGGCGATGGTCAGTGCGGCTGCACCGACGAGCCGACGAAACATCAACGGAGTCTCCATCCATAGGTCACGTGATCGCAGGATACGGCTCCCGAGGTGGCCGCACGCGACGGATCGTGATATTCAGCTCGGAGTGAATGACTGGCCGCATCGTCGACGTCTCCGACGAGCCGACCTGGAACCTGGGGCTCCGTTCTTGATTCTGACCGCACTCACCGCGGGCCGCACTCACCCCGGGCCGACGAACTCGATGCCGATCGTGAGGCTCGACAGGGTCACTGCGATACCCGAGATGGCAGAGGTCGCTCGTCGGGGCAAGCCGGCGGTCAGCTCGTAGGTGGCGACCAAAGGGATCCTGACCGTGGCGCGTGCCGTCGTGGGGTCGTCGCGGGACAGGCTCACGCGCAGCGACCTCAGCCACCGGGCCCCGCCCGTGGCGGTCCAGGTTATCGATTGCTCTCGCGGCGTCCCGATCGGGGTGGGCGCGTGGAACCCACAGCCTGCGGGTGCGAGCTCCTTCGCTGCGAGGCAGCCGGCCAGTTTGCTGACTGCGGCTTCCCGGACCGCAGCGAGCCCTTCATCGCTGAGATCCACCGAGATCCCGGACGTGTCGGGATTGGTCCGGTACGACTCGACGAAGAAGGTAGAGCCGGTGAGCTCGAGGCGGGAGTCCGACGGGGTGAGGGTATAGGTGCCGATGAACAGTTCGGGGGTGTCCGTGGAAAGGGCGACGCCGTTCAGAAGCAGGCCGAGCGCGCGGGCCTTGATCCGGCCTAGATCGGCCCTGGTCGAGACGGTGGGCAGCAACCACCCGTCGTCGATCCGCATCACATCGAAGGTGGCCTCCCACTTGCGGTCGCGCAGGCGATAGAGCGCTTGGACTGTCGCATGAGTGCTCGATCTGGTTCGCTCCACGACCCGGATGCCTCCTAGCGGATTGGTGGCCAGGCTCCCCGCCAGAACCTGGTCCGTCAGCATCGCGGGGTCGGCCGGAGGGGAGGCTGCGTATGCGAGGGCGGCGGTCGCATCCCCGACCGCCAATGCCTCCAGGAAACCCTGCACCGCATCCACGGGCGTGGCTGCGCCCATCTCCGGGCCCGTGAACCGAAGCGGTGGTCCGATCCTCACGATGCCCACGGCATAGGCGCCGACCAGAACGAGGACGAGTGCGACCAGGACCGCGTTCGCGATTGCGGCGAATGGCTGGCTGCGGGGTTCAACCTGCGGCGGGAGGGATGGCGGCTGCGCGACGGGCGGCGTCGGCCGGGGTGGCTCGAAGTCGGGCAGCTGTTGCGTGGGCATGGTGTCTCCATTCGACCCACTGACCACCTGGTGGGTCCGCCTGCACCGGACGCTACTCCGAGCCTCCGGAGTCGGCTGCGCGCAATCTTGCGTCCCCGTTCGTCCACTCACGGTGTACTCGGCCCTGACCGTGGACGGCTAGCGGTTGACGATGGGGGATGCCCGAGACGGCGCTATCCAGTAATGGAGGCGCCACCCTCGTCCCGCGGACACGCGCACGCTGCGGCCCGATGGCACGCCAACGACACCGGCCTCCGCAGCTGTGGACTACCCGCGACGGCGGGCTGCCTGAACGCCGAGGTCGGGGTTGTCGGTGAAGAACTGGTCCATGCCAGCCCGCAGGAAGGTGCGGATCTCGCCAACCAGGTCGCCGGGTTCGGCGGGGTCGATGCATGACCAGACCCTGGCCGCCAGCTTGCCGACGGGTCCGGAGACTGACAGTCACCGCTCGGGGTGGTCGCTGTGTGCTGCACGGAACCTGACGAGAAGTGCCGGAGAAAGCAAAGACCCCTCGTGAGAGGGGTCTTGCTTCCGTGGGCGACACTGGGATCGAACCAGTGACCTCTTCCGTGTCAGGGGGTTACGAGCGGGTGCCCAAGCGTCGAATGAGCGCACACAGGCAGCTGCCGCCCTGCAGCGGACACTTAGGCATCGTTGGCATTGGCACCGGATTGGCATCGATGGCGGCACAGGTCGAGGGACATTCCGCCTGCTCCACAAGCTGGTTCACAGCCCCATGAGGGGCATCCTCGACGTCCTAGAGTGCCGGGCCTGACCCCAGCGGTCAAACGGGTTCGCCCCAAGGAGGCGATGACGGAACCCCATCGGAGCGATCTACACCTACGGTAAAGCATGCTCCGGAATGGGTGGCTTGACTCCCCTATGCGATGACAGGTGGTCACTCGGAGCAGCGCCAACTCAGAGCAGGTGCCAAGTGGGCGTGCTGGTTGAATCGCCCGAGCCTCGTTCCGCCCGTCGCTCACTCGGCTGGTCGCGCGCGACGATCCGACGCGTTGTCCTCATACCAGCGATGTTCACGCCGCGACCGAGCTCGCCGGGCGGTCGTGGGTCCACCTCCGGCCAGGGATCACTGTTGCGCCAACCGCGCCCCGGATCCGGCCGACGGACGTGCCATGAACGTCGATCATTGCGCATAGGCAGGAGCAAGAAGTGCACTACATCGAATCACATACGCTAGCGTCTGCGCATGGATCAGATCAGCCCGATTACAGATTGCGGTGCCTACGTTCGTTTAACATCTGGCGGCGCCTCTGTCATCCAGCCGGGCGCCGATAAGAGCGAACTGTTGTTCATAGACCTTGACATCGAGCTCAAGACCGAGGAGGCGACAGCGGCAACCGTGCAAGCCGTCCTCGAACACCTGTTGGTCGTTCCCGAACTTCTGGACAACTGCCGCACACTTGTCGTTAGGTGGCCATTTGATCAGTTAGCTGGGGATCTAGCCACCCAGGTGAGGACGCGATTGGCGGCGCTATCGGCCCGGTTGGGCGGTCTCCAGCCGAGGATCTATCTGCTCAGGCAGGCATTTGGGATGCCTCCGACGCTCAGTTACGCCCAGAGGCACCGCGTCACCCCTCTCGAGGAGGCTGTGATCCTCGCTGAGTGCCGCGCCACCGAGTCGGCTGCCCTGCTCGCCGAGGGGCAGGCAGTTTCGCGCCCGAAGTTCCACCACTATCGACTTCCGTCTGGCGCACACGCCGGGGCATTCGTGCGCGTGGCAGATGCAATACAGTCCCCCCGAGATGCCCTCGTCTTGTCGTCCTGGATATTGAACGAACTAGCCGATTGCCAGCTGGTCGTTCTCGAGTCCGCTACTCTCGTTCCGATCTCCCTTGCGATACAAGCATTGTGCACCCAGGCCGCCGCGAGCCCTCCGCCAATCCGAGTCCTGCCCAACTACTACATAAGCAGCCTGGAGATCCGCGGAATAATTGGCTCGGCCTCTAACGTCCTTTTTATTCAATCCGCTAGCTCCACCGGCTACCTTACTGAACGAATTGCCATGGCGCTCGACCGGGCACAGGCCAATGGCTCGATCAATGTATTAGTTGACCGACCGAGCAGTTCTCGAGGCATGTTTCTTGGATCGAAAGAGAAGGACGGCATTGCCCGCTGGCTATCGGTCGCCGCCCTCGCCGAGGTTTACCCCAACGGCCTTCTATGCCAGATTTGCCAGTCGGCGGAGCGGTCTCGATACCTACAGATCGATGCAAAATCGTTTGAGGCCCTCGTTCTTCCTAGGCCAAGCCTCGTAACACCAAGCATGCGTGGGGCTAGACACAACCGAAGCCTTTGGGAGTTCTGTTCGCAAACCCATGCCATGGGCGTCAGTTGTGCACCTGACGCAGGAGCGAGACCGGATAGGCCAGAACTGCTGGACTTCAAGTATCACATAACCGATCTTGTTGCCGGAATAAGCCACGAAGATTTCTACTCTGCGATGTACGCCCGCCTTGACGGTGGACGCAGACGTATCTTCGACTCCGGCATCGATCGCACGGATCTTGTGGTCACAAGGAAGCCTGCCGAGAAGGAATGGACGCCAGTCATAGGGTCCGAAGGAAGACTACTCAACGCCGAGCAGTACACCACTGAAACTCTTCGCAGCATATTCGCAATACTTCAGGAGCTTGCGCCCGATCGACAAACTCGAAGCCTGCCAGAAATAGTGTTCGTTCCACGAGGGGATGACGTCCAAGTGCGAACATACTTGCGAAGATCCGTGCGGCGAAGAACATCACAATATTTGAGTGGTCCTCCGTCACCGGACATTCATTGCGTCGTCTAGTAAGCGCAGTTCGGGGCTGGTCCAGCCCCCACCAACGTGGCCTTCGCATCCGGGGGATCGTGATGCACTCCCGACCTGTCTCCGCTGAGAGCTACCGAGATCTTCAAGAGTACTTCGAAGGGCGAGGTCTGCAGTCACTCTGGCTCACGGTTTCGCCTCTCGGTCGGCGGTCACCCCTAGAGGCCGAGCGCGGCCTTCTGGAGAACCTCCAGCTCGCGATTCAACAAGACCGTCGCCCGCCACTGCCGGAGTCCCAGCGAATTGATGTCCTTGAGTTCGTGCGACAGCGCAACCGGGTCATCAGGAACGACCAGCCAGACGGGCGGCCCGTGTCCGGTCTTTCCATCTGGGGGTCGTGAATGCGAACATGGTCAATCCATACGCGGTCTTCTGGGGCATGCCCACAGAGTTCGGTCGCCTTGACGCAACTGAGCGGATGCCCGGTTTTGTCACAGGTGTCGCAGACCGAGGCCTTTTCGGTCACGGGCTTGACGCTCCTACCCTGTTCGGGGCGGCCGCTAGCGCGGTACAGACCATTCGGTCCGACCAGACCTCAGGACTTGGGTGGCGCCAATTCGACATGGGCACTACGGCCGATGCCTTCGAAGACCCCCTATCCGTAATCGCAGTGTTGCGCTGGCTGCCTCCCGATGAAGTTTGGTGGGGCGCGGATTCGGATGAACAGAAGCGCGCGATAGCGTCCCTTATCCGCAGGGCTGGCGCGAACAAAGAAACAGCTATCGTAGTCAGTGAACTGCTCCTAGCGGCAGCTCAAGGAAAGATTCCGGTTAGTGCTCAACACGTCGTTGTGGAGCGAGCACGGGGCCTCATTGAAGATTCTATGCGGGACGAAAAGAAGAACACAAGCGATGCAAATAGCAAGGTGCCATCCTATCAGCGAAGGGCGCTTCAGACGGGGCTTGCCTTACTACTTCCTGAAGTGACCCACCTGTTGGAGAAGTACCAGGCAGTGCACGCCGCGCTCGATCAGGCGGCGAGCACGGTGTGGATCTCGGGCGTCGACTTCGGCGATGCCGTCAATCTGTTCAGCGCAAAGGGAGAAAAGAAGCGTGATTATTGATACGTCAAGCGGCTCTAATTTGGTATCGAGCCTACTGGCCTTCCCCCCGGGTTGGGCGTTTCGTGGCCAACCGTCTGTCAAATACCTGCTGATTTCGACACTGCGCCGCGGGCTCTCGGGGATCGCGGTTGAAGCGCGCAGAGTCCTTGAACAGGCCACAGTTCGTACCTTCGTTAACGAGATGGGTGACCGCCTATCGAGCAACGGGGATCTGGAAGTTCTGGCGCTCATGCAACACTATGGAGCTCCCACACGGCTCATCGATTTCTCCTACTCGCCGCTGGTTTCTCTGTATTTTGCGTTCATTAGCAGTTCAGAAGATGCAGCTATGTGGGCGGTCGACTTGACCGCTGCCCGAACCGCGTGGCTGGGCTTTGCCCGCAAGGCTGGACGAGTAGTGCATGACTATGAAGTCCTACCCAACGCAAGTTTACTCCGGTCACTTCAACTCGCCAACCTCCAGGTTCAGCTCGACGGCGGTTGTGTTTGGCCGTTGACTTTGGTACCGGCCAACTCGACCGATCGAATGCGCGCTCAATCCGGACTATTCTTGGCGGAACCCCTTGGCGATGACTGGGTTGACCCGGCACTCGCCACTGGATGGCTCACGAAGTACTCCCTACCAGCGGCCCTACGCGTCGAGGTGCTCGAAATACTAATGCGTGCAAACGTGCACGCCGGATCCCTTTTTCCAGGCACTGATGGAGTCGGGCGATTGGTGAACGAGCGGCTGGCATTGGGCCTACTGGGCATCTAGTATGTCAATGGCCAGGTCTTGGTCCCCGCTGGTGGCCAAGTAGAAGTCCCCGTTCTTCGCTCTGGTTTGGTCAGTTCTTGAGTGGGGTTCCTCCGTTCGTTTTGGCTTGTCGCATGCGGTAGCTGTCGCCGTCGGTGATGGTGACGTGGCAGTGGTGGAGGAGTCGGTCGAGCATGCTGACGGCGGTGGTGTGTTCGGGCATGAACCGGCCCCAGGCTTCGAAGGGCCAGTGGGAAGCGATGCCGAGGGAGCGGCGTTCGTAGGCGGCGGCGACGAATCGGAACAGCAGCTGGGCGCCGGTGTCATCCAGCGGCGCAAAGCCCAGTTCGTCGATGAGGACGACGTCGTTGCGGAGCAGGTTGGTGATGACCCGTCCCACGCTGTTGTCGGCCAGGCCGCGGTACAGGGTGTCGACGAGGTCGGCTGCGGTGAAGTACCTGACTCGGTACCCGGCGGTGACGGCTGCTTCGCCGAGAGCCAGCAGCATGTGACTCTTCCCGGTCCCGGCCGGTCCGATGAGGCACACGTTCTCGGCTCCCCGGATCCATTCGAGGCTGGCCAGATAGTTGACGGTGGCCGACGGGATGGAGGAGACCGACACGTCGAAGGTGTCCAACGTTTTGGTGACCGGGAAGCCGGCGAGGCGGCGCCTGGTGCGGGTGTTGGAGGCGTCGCGGGCGGTGATTTCGGCTTCCACCAGGGTGCGCAGGAACTCCTCGGGGGTCCAGCGTTGGGTTTTGGCGGTGACCAGCAGTTCGGGGGCCAGGCGACGCATCGAGGCGAGTTTGAGCCTGCGTAGCCCGGTCTCGAGGTCGGCCGCCAGGGCGGGTGGGGTGGTGTTCACCGTTGCCCTCCGATCCGGTAGGCGTCCAGTGATCGGGTCGGCGCGACGGGCAGGTCCAGCACGAGCGCCTCACCGGCAGCGCGTGGGGTCGGGACACCGTTGCCGGCGGCCAGGATCGAGCCGATGTCGACGGCTCGCCACCTGCGGAACGCGACCGCCCGGCGCAACGCCGCGGTCACGGCTTGTTCGCCGTGCGCGGCGGTCAGAGTGTTGATCTGTGCGATCTCGGTGCCGAGCTTGGTCACCCCTGCCGCGGCAGCGCCGGTCAGGAACGCCTCGGCGATCTCGCCCAAGGCCAGGAACCGGGTCTCGGTCGCGGTCCTGGCCCGGGGCGCCCGGAGGGGCTTGTCGGGCCGAGGATGGGGATAGTGGGCATCCAGGATGCTGACCTGTCCCGGACTCAGCAGGGCATGCTCGGCCAGAACTTCGCCGGTGACCGGGTCGAGGAGCCTGAGCTGGTCACCGACGGGAACCACCTGCACCTGCCGCCCGACCATCCGGGTCGGTGCCGAGTAGCGGGCCGAGCCGAACCGGATCGTGGAGAGCCGGTCGACCTTCCGGGTCACCGGCCGCGGCCCGATCTCCAGCCGCAACCCAGGCAGGGCAGCGAGCAGTTCCTGCTCGGTGACCAGCCGCTCGGCCGGGACCGCACCAATCTCGGAATGGGTCACAGCGTTGACCTCGGCACACCACCGGGCCGCCGCAAGGTTGGCCGCTGCCAGGTCGCTGAACGGCGCTTGCGGGATCATCAGGTCACGCTTGGCGTAGCCGACCAGGTGCTCGACCATGCCCTTCGATTCAGGGTCGTGGCCCTCACAGAAGTCGGGCCGGAACCGGTAGTGGGTGGCGAACCGGACATAGTCCGGGGTCGGGATCACCACGTTGGCGACGACCCCGCCCTTCAGGCAACCCATCCGGTCGGCCAGCACCACCCTCGGAACCCCACCCAGGACCTCGAAGCACTCAGCCAGCATCGCGAACGTGGTGGCGGCGGTCTCGTTGGTGGCGAACCGGACGAACCGGACCCTGGACCAGGCCAGCACGGCACAGAACACGTGCAGCCCGTCCTGGATACCCCAATCGATCAACAGATGCTCACCCGGTGACCACACCCCCGGACGTCGGCCCCGTGAGTTCTCACGACGGTAAGCCGCCTTCGCCTCGGAAACCAGCCGGCGAAAGTTCCTGGCCGACCCGTTGAACCCGGCAACCCGGGCCGCAGGCAGCAACCGCTTCGCACTGATCCTTCCCTTGGTGACCCTCACCTTCTCAGCCACCAGACCAGCAACCTGGTCATAATTCCGAGCCCTCGGCAGGCGCACCTGCCGGCCCTCGCCCGCGTCATGGGCGGCGATAACCCGCCGCACCGTCTTGTGAGTCGTGCCGCACAACTCGGCAGCACCTCGATAAGTGCCCACCTGCTGGTAGGCGGAAATGATGTCCATTCGCTCTCTCGCGTTCTTCAATGGAGACCCCTGCGTGGTGGAAGTGACTGGTTGGCACCGTCACCGTCACCACGCAGGGCCCCCCGCGGGGCCTACGACACGACGAACGAAGAGTGGGGACTTCTACTTGGCCACCACCGGGGACTCACACATGGCCACCAGTGGGGACTTTTTCATGGCCACGGACACGGGGCCCGGCGGAGTCCTCGTTCGAGCGGGCCACCGGTCGACCGAACCTATGCGAAGGCTCCGGTTGGCCGTGCGGCCTGCCGAGTACGAGGAGACGCTTAGCTGGAGATTCTCCGTCACCTTCGTCGCCGACAGACGCGATCGGTCCCAAACCTTGCTTGGCGAGATAGGTGAGAGCGCGATCGATAGCGACGAGCTTCCGCTGCAGTTCCTTGAGTGTGGGTGCCGACTCATCGGAGAATGCCTCAAGACGTGCGTGTTCACGCCGAACTGCGATTCCCGTCTCGATCAGGCTGGACCAAATCATCACATCTCGTCAAGGCCCTGGCGTTGACGGAGAAGGGCTGCAGCCAGCTGTGCCCCGACCACCGCCTCTACGGTTTCTGCGGTTGTCCCAGGGCTGGCTAGGCCGAACGCGATTCCACCGCCTCCGGCGGTCACTAGGGTGCCGGCGGTGAGCAGGCCCCCGATCATGCCACCGGGACCGAAGGCCGCCAAGGCGCTGGTGATGGCGGCTGCTCCCGCAACTCCCGGGGCGGCCACCAATGCCAGCCCTCCCGTCGCTGCGATTAAGGCTGCTACACCAACCCCGAGGGCCACCCACTTGAACCAGTTCGTTCCACCGGCGCTGGCGAGTGCCTTGCGTGCCTCGTCGATGGCGGCGAACACGTCCGCTCCGATTGCGCCGCCCAGCCACAGCTCGGCGGTGAGGTCCTCCATGGCCTTGCGCCGTGTTTCCGTGGGGACGGCGATTTCGAACGGACGGATCACGTTGGCTGCGGCGATACTCAACAGGGGTACGACGGCCTCGTCCTTGGACAGATGACTGATGGGGCGCGGTTCCGGTGCGAGCGATTCCGGATCGGACAGGTCGAAGGCGAGCCGGGCGATCTGCGACGGCATCGGTCGGCCCTCTCGATCGTTTCGCTGCCTCACTAGCTCAACCGTGTTCGCCTGCACCTGCCGCAGGGCGTCGGCGTAGCGGTCGTGCTGGTCGCCTTCGAGTCTGGCCTTCGTGAGGTAGCCATACCGCAACGCCATAAGCGCTACGGTTTCGGCGTAGTCCAGCGGGATGTCCAAGCCTGCGTCGACGAGAACCAGTTCTTTCGACAGTGAGCCGAACAGCGCGAGCCCGACAGCCGCAGCCACAGCTCGGTCGGTTAGGTACACCTCGGCGCTGT
>CAWCWL010000009.1:0-26745 GCA_963799235.1 uncultured Actinomycetota bacterium
ATGGAGGCGAAAGTAGTCATCTCGAGGTTCGTTTCTTCAGCAGTGGGTCAGAGGACTGCGGGGTCATGCAGGAGGCTTCCCCGGCGCCCGGCCGGGATGGGCCGGGCACCAGGGTCACCGAAGGACGTCGATCAGAACTTGAAGTTGTCGATGTTGTCCTTGTTGAACTTGTACGGCTCGCCCAGCAGGACGGTCGCGTCGGCGCCGACGGTGTACTCCTTGTCGCCGGCCTTGAACTTGTCGCCTTCCTTGCCAGTGATCTCACCCTTGACCAGCGCGGCAGCTGCGTAGGCAGCCAGCGAGCCGAGCTCTTCGGGGTTCCACAGCGCGAACTCGGTGACAGTGCCGTCCTTGACGAAGGCACGCATCTGGTTCGGGGTGCCGAGGCCGGTCAGCATGACCTTGCCCTTGGAGCTGGACTTCGAAAGGAAGCGGGCAGCAGCGGAGATACCGACGGTGGTCGGGGAGATGATGCCCTTGAGCTTCGGGTGCGCGGAGAGCAGGCCCTGGGTCTTGTCGAAGGAGGTCTGGTCGTCGTCGTTGCCGTAGACGGTGTCAACGAGCTTGATGTTCGGGTGGTTCGCGGTGAGCTCCTTCTTCATCATCTCGATCCAGGCGTTCTGGTTGGTCGCGTTGGCGGAGGCGGACAGGATCGCGATCTCGCCGGCGTCGCCGATCTCGGAAGCGATGATGTCGACCTGGATCTTGGCGATGCCCTCAGCGGTGGCCTGGTTGATGAACAGGTTGCGGCAGTCGGCTGTGGTGTCGGAGTCGAAGGTGACGACCTTCACGCCGGCGGTCATGGCTTCCTTCAGGGCGTCGCAGATCGCGGCCTTGTCGTTGGCGGAGACCAGGAGCGCGCCGACCTGCTGCTGCGTGGCGGTGTTGATGTAGGAGACCTGACCGGCCGGGTCATCGCCCTTTGCCGGGCCGACCTGGGTGACGGTGCCACCGAGAGCGGCGACAGCGGTCTGGACGCCCTTGAACGACGTGTCGAAGTAGGCGTTGCCCAGGTTCTTCGGCAGGAAGGTCATGGTCAGGTTGGCTGCAGCCGGAGCCGAGGAGGACGCCTCTGTGGCGGAGCTGGACGCGGACGGCGTGGCTGCAGAGGAGCAACCGGCCAGGAGCATGCTCGCCGTAGCGAGACCGGCAAGCGTACGGAGACCCGCACGGGATTTACCGAGCATGATGGGTAGTTCCTTTCGTTTGGTCGGCTCCGACACTGGATCCGACTGATGTTGTGGGGGCGAGCCCCGGTTCCTGTTTCACGAGGTCTTTTTCTGCGTGCCTGCCGGGGCCGGTCTGACCCGTCGGGACTGCACCCAGTTCATGACGCTGCCGGCGATCACCGAGAGAACCAGCAGGACGCCGGTGATGATGCTGACAACGTCGGAGGTGATGTTCACCAACTGCAGGGCCTTCGACAGGACGCCGATCAGCACGACGCCGGCGATCACGCCGTGCAGCGCGCCGCGTCCGCCGAAGACCGAGACGCCGCCGAGCACGACGGCTGCGATCACCTGGAGTTCCATCCCCGTGGCGTTGTCACCGCGGGCGGAGGTGTAGTAGAGCGCGTAGTAGATGCCGGCGAGGGCTGCCATGAGGCCGGAGAGCACGAACAGGATCAGGCGGGTCCGCTCCGCGTTGACGCCGGAGAACACGGCCGCGTCCTTGCTCAGCCCGATGGCGAACACACCGCGCCCGAACGGCGTGAAGTGCAGCATGATCGTGAATGCTGCGAGCAGGACGACGAACAGGATCATCACGGTCGGGACGCCGGTGGCGCCGATCTTCGACTTGATCAGGGTCGTCCACCACTTGTCGAAGGACGTGATCGCCGTTGTGCCGAGTAGTCCGACGGCGACGCCGCGGTAGAGCGCGAGGGTACCGATGGTCACGGCCAGGGCCGGCAGCCCGATCCGTGTGATCAGCAGGCCGTTGACCGCGCCACCAAGGGCGCCGACCAGCAATGCGACGAGCATCGCGACGGGAATGCCGAGACCGGCCTGCGAGCACAGCCCGACGGTGACGCTGCTCAGCCCGACCATCGAGCCGACGGAGAGGTCGATGTCGCCGGTGATCATGACCGGAGCCATGGCGAGGGCGATGAACAGCAACGGGGTGATGTCGAAGAGCAGGTAGCCCATGGTCACGGGGGTGGCGAACTTCGGCACGACCACCGAAGCGACGGCCACCACGACGATCAGCAGGAAGATGATCGCCATCTCCCTTGTGAGCAGGAGCCGGCGCCAGGCGGGGCGACCGTGGTCGGCGTAGCTGCGGGTGGGGGCGGGCGTAGCCGCGGTGAGCGAGGTCATGCCGCGTCCCTCTCTGCCACGAGGCGTTTGGCCTGGCGGTTGGCCAGCACCCGGTCGAGGATGATGGCGCCGATGATGAGCGCGCCGGTGACGGCCCGCTGCCAGAAGTCGGGGATGCCGAGGATCGGGAGCGAGCGGTTGATGGTGAGGAGCAGGTAGGCGCCGAAGACCGCGCCGAGGACGGTGCCGCTGCCGCCGACGATGGCGACGCCGCCGATCACCGCCGCGCCGATCGCCTGGAGTTCGAAGCCGTCACCGACCTGGGAGTTGATGGTGCCGTAGCGGGCCGCGAACAGCACGCCGCCCAGGCCGGACGCCGCGCCGCTGGCGACGAAGGCGATCAGGACCCGCTTGGTCTTGGCCAGGCCGTAGAGCTCTGCGGCGTCGGGGTCGGAGCCGATCGCGTAGAACTCGCGTCCGCCGCGGGTGTTGGCCATGTACCAGGCCACGAAGATGAGGATCACCAGCGCGATGATGGTCAGCACCGGGATGCTGGCGATCTGCTGGGTGCCAAGGTTGAGGAAGTCGTCGGGCATGTCGGAGGCGTTGATCCGGTTGCTGCCGGTCCACGCGACGTTGATCCCGCGGAACGCGTAGAGGGTGCCGAGGGTGATCACCATTGCCGGCACCTTGCCGAAGGCGATCAGCGCGCCGTTGACCAGGCCGAGCAGGGCACCGAACGCGATCCCGACGAGGAACATCAGTGGGACGGGGAAGCCGGGGAACGCGACGAAGAGGGTGCCGACGAGGTAGGCGCTGAGGCCGACGATCGAGCCGACGGAAAGGTCGACGCTGCGGGTGATGATCACCACGGCCTGGCCGATCGCGACGACGGCGACGATGGACGGGGTGAGGAGCAGGTCGCGCCAGCCGTCGGCGCTGAACAGGAACGCGGGGTTCTTGACGGTGGTCGCGATCACGACGAGCGCGAGGGCAAGGAAGATGCCGGTCTCGCGGGAGCTCACGAGAGCCCACAACCGCGATCCCAGGCTGACCCTGGCGGGGGTGGCGGTGGCGACGCTCATGCGACTTCCTCGGATGCGTGGGTGGCTGCGAACATCACGTTCTCCGCGGTCGCTTCTGCCCGGTCGATGGTGGCGGTGAGGTGGCCCTCCCGCATGACGAGCACGCGGTCGGCCATGCCCAGCACTTCCGGAAGTTCCGAGGAGATCATCAGGATGGCAAGGCCGACGCCGGCCAGCTCGGACATCATCCGGTGCACTTCGGACTTGGTGCCGACGTCGATGCCGCGGGTGGGTTCGTCGATGATCAGGACCTTGGGGTTGGCCGCCAGCCATTTGGCCAGGACGACCTTCTGCTGGTTGCCACCGGACAGGGTGCCGACCACGGAGTCCAGCGCGGCCGTCTTGACCTCGAGCTTGCTCGCCCAGACCTGGGCCTCGCTGTTCTCCCGGCGGACGGTGACCAGCCCGAGGCGGGTCAGCGTGTCGCGGATCGCGTCGGTGATGTTGCTGGAGACGGTGGCGTCGACGACGAGGCCCTGCTTGCGCCGGTCCTCGGGGACGAGCGCGACGCCGGCCTTCATGGCGATGCTGGGGCTGCGTCCGGCGAGCAACTTGGAGTCGACGGACACCGTGCCGCTGGAGTACGGGTCGACACCGAAGATCGCGCGGGCGACCTCGCTGCGTCCGGCTCCGACGAGGCCGGCGAGGGCGACGATCTCGCCGGCGCAGACGGTGAAGCTGATGTCGTGGAAGACACCGGGCTGGGTGAGGTTGGAGACCTCCAGCAGCGGGCGTCCGACTGGTGCCACCTGCTTGGGGAAGAGCTCGTTGACGTCGCGGCCGACCATGCGGCGCACGATCTCGGGCACGGAGGTGTCGACGATCGCGTCGGTCGAGATGTAGGTGCCGTCGCGCATCACGGTGACGGTGTCGCAGAGGGCGAAGACCTCGTCGAAGCGGTGGCTGATGAACATCAGCGCCCTGCCCTCGTCACGCAGGCTGCGGGCGACGGCGAACAACCGGTCCACCTCGACACCGGAGAGGGCTGCGGTGGGCTCGTCCATGATCAGGACCCGTGCGTCGAGCGAGATGGCCTTCGCGATCTCGATGATCTGCTGGTCGGCGATCGACAGGCCCTCTGCGGGACGGTCGGGGTCGATCCGGACGCCGAGGCGCTCCATCAGGCCGATGACCTCTGCGCGCATCGCAGCCTTGTCGATGCGACCGAAACGGCCGGTGGGCTGGCGTCCCATGAAGACGTTCTCCGTGACGGAGAGGTCGGGGAAGAGGGTCGGCTCCTGGTAGATCACGGCGATGCCCGCGGCCTTCGCCTCGGCGGTGGTGCGGAAGTCGACGGGCTTGCCATCAAGGGTGAACGTGCCGGCGTCGCGCTGGTACAGACCGGCCATGATCTTGACGAGCGTCGACTTGCCCGCGCCGTTCTCGCCCACGACAGCGTGGATCGAATTGGCGTACAGGGCCAGGTCGGCGGTGCGCAGCGCAATCACAGCCCCGAAACTCTTGGAGACTCCCTTGAGTTCGAGTACCGGGGTTGCGTCGTTGCCTTGCACCGGGCCTCCATTGGCGTTGAAACGTTCCATACGAACGATTCAAGACACTACGGAATCTGCAGGGCTGGTGTCAACCCTTACGGGGCTTCCGACGCTGTGTCGACCGGCGCACAACCAGCTGTGGAGTGAACCGGATCGACTCGTGGTGGTGGGGTGCCGAGGAGTCCGCAGCCTCGATCTCGCCCACCAACAATTCAGCGGACTTGCGACCGATGTCCTCGCGGGGCTGACGCACCGAGGACAGCGGGACGGCGGCGGCAGCCGCGAAGGCGATGTCGTCGTAGCCGATGATCGCCATGTCCTCAGGGACGCGCAGGCCCGCTGTGACGAAGCCCTGGAGCAGCCCGATGGCGATCAGGTCGTTGGCTGCGAAGACAGCCGTCGGGCGTTCCGGCTCGGGCAGGGAGGCGATCTCCCCCGCGCTGCTCACGCCGGCCTCGAGGCTCGTGGTCGGCGTGCCCACGACGAGCAGGGACGCGTCCCCGCCGGCCTGCTCGACGGCCAGCTCTGCACCGTGACGCCGGTCCCGCACCTGGGCGAGCGAACTCGGTCCGCCGACGAAGGCGATCCGCTTGTGGCCCTGGTCGAGCAGGTGCTGCCCTGCAAGGCGTCCGCCCGCGACGTCGTCCACGCCCACAGAGCAGTAGTCAGTGCCGTTGCCCGCCCGGTCGACGATCACGACGGGGATGCCGCGTTGCCGCAGCCGGAGCACCCACTCGGCGCTGTCCTCGATCGGGGCGAACAGCACTCCACCGACCCGCTGCTGTTCGAAGCGTTCCAGGAGGGTCAGCTCCCGGTCGAGGCTGGAATTGCTGTTGCCCACCTGCACCGAGTACTGCCCGGAGTAGAGCAGGTCCTCTGCGCCCTTCACCACATCGGTGAAGAACGGGTTGGCGATGTCCATGACCACCATGCCGATCGAGCGGCTGCGTCCGGCCCGCAACTGACGGGCCGACTCGTTGGGCACCCAGCCCAGCTTCTCGATGGCCTGCTCGACGCGCCGCCGGGTGGACTCGGACACGCGGTCGGGGGAATTCAACACGTTGGAGACCGTGCCAACAGACACCTTCGCCAGCACCGCTACGTCGCGCATGCTCACCGAGCTCTTCGGTCCCATGACACTCCCCGTCCGTTGTTGGTCACGATTAGATCACAAAAATCGATTCATTGAACCGTCTCAGTTTGTGATCTTTTCGTTATCTTCCGCCAGGCCACTGGACCGGGTTGGGGACGGTTCCAAATCCGGTCCAGGTGCGCCGGCGGGACCGGATTTGGAGCCGTCCCCGACTCGGTCCGCGCTTGGACGGCCGTCTGCCAACGCGGAAGGGGCGAGGTGCTGACGGGGTGACTCGATAGAGTTGCCCGGTCCTCGAACCCAGGAGTGCCCGTGTCCGATCTCGCCAGCACCGCATCGTCCATCTACAGCCAGGCCCTGAGCGTGATCGAGGCCGTCGAGCCCCGCATCGCCGCGGCGACGCGCGCAGAGCTCGCCGACCAGAGGTCGTCCCTGAAGCTGATCGCCAGCGAGAACTACGCTTCGCTGCCCGTGCTGATGACCATGGGTACCTGGTTGAGCGACAAGTACGCCGAGGGCACCGTCGGGCACCGCTTCTACGCCGGCTGCCAGAACATCGACACAGTCGAGTCGGTCGCAGCGGAGCACGCGCGAGAGTTGTTCGGCGCCGAGTACGCCTACGCGCAGCCGCACTCCGGCATCGACGCGAACCTTGTGGCCTACTGGGCGATCCTCTCCCACCGCATCGAGTCGCCGGCGCTCGAGCGCCTCGGCGCCAAGACCGTCAACGACCTCGCCGAGGGAGACTGGGAGGCCTTGCGACGGGAGTTCAACACCCAGCGGGTGATGGGCATGAGCCTGGACGCCGGTGGCCATCTCACACACGGGTTCCGCCACAACATCTCGGGCAAGATGTTCCAGCAGCGCTCGTACGGCACCAATCCCGACTCCGGGCTGATCGACTACGACAAGCTGCTCGCCGACGCCCGCGAGTTCAAGCCGCTGATCCTCGTCGCCGGGTACTCCGCCTACCCGCGCCGGGTGAACTTCGCGAAGATGCGCGACATCGCGGACGCGGTGGGCGCCACCCTCTTCGTCGACATGGCGCACTTCGCAGGCCTCGTTGCCGGCAAGGTCTTCACCGGCGAGGAGAACCCGATCCCCTACGCCGACGTCGTCGCGACCACAACGCACAAGTCACTGCGCGGCCCGCGAGGCGGCCTCGTGCTGGCCACGCAGGAGTACGCGTCCGCCGTCGACCGGGGCTGCCCGATGGTGCTCGGCGGCCCTCTCGGCCACGTGATGGCCGCCAAGGCCGTCGCCCTCGCCGAGGCCCGCCAGCCCGCGTTCCAGACCTACGCGCAGGCCGTGGCCGACAACGCCAAGACCCTCGCGGACGGCCTGCTCAAGCGCGGCGTGAACCTCGTGACCGGCGGCACAGACAACCACCTCGTGCTGCTGGACGTCGGCTCCTTCGGCCTCACCGGACGGCAGGCCGAGTCGGCACTGCTGGATTCGGGCATCGTCACCAACCGCAACTCGGTGCCGAACGATCCCAACGGCGCCTGGTACACCACCGGCGTCCGCATCGGCACCCCGGCGCTGACGACCCGCGGCTTCGGTGCTGCCGAGTTCGACAAGGTCGCGGAGCTGATCACCGCCGTGCTGGCGAACACCACGCCGGTCGCCACTGCTGCCGGTGCCCCCGGCAAGGCCAAGTACACCCTTGCCGAGGGCATCGCAGCCCGCACGCACGCGCAGGCCTCCGAACTGCTGGATGCCAACCCGCTCTACCCGGGCCTCGTCCTTTAGCAACCACGCCCTGAGCCGCGGTCTCTGGCGGGGATTGGGGACGGTTCTCCTTTCCCGCCACAGCGCAGCAGATCGTCGCGGAAGTGGCGGGAAAAGGGAACCGTCCCCAATATCCGCCAACCGCTTGGACCGAGTCAGGAACCGTCCCCAACCCGGGCCGAGGCGCGGATGGCCTCGAGGACGCGGAGGGCTCCGAGGGTGCGGGCGTGGTCGGCTGTGGCGTCGCCAGCCTCCCGGCAGAGGTCGACGAAGCGCTGGATGCCGTAGGCGAGGGTGAATTCCGGGCCGGGCACCTCGTGGGTCTGGGTGGTGCCGTCGAGCCGGGTCAGGCGCAGCGCCCGCGGGCTGTGGATCCGGTCGATCGTGAGGAAGCCACGCTCCCCCTCGATCTCGCTCGGCAGGCTGGACGCGGTGATCTTGGACCAGCCGAGGTCGACAACGAGCCCCGGGTAGCTGGCAACGGCCGTGCCCGCGCCGTCCGCACCACCGGGGACGGTGACCCAGCGCGCCACCACCTGGCCCGGCTCGCCGAACAGGGCGACCATGGCGCTCACGCAGTAGTAGCCGATGTCGTTCAGGGCCCCACCACCCAGGGCCGGGTCGAAGATGTTCACCCGCTCACCTGCGAGCACCTGGTCGTAGCGGGACGAGCGCTGGCAGTAGCGCAGCGACGCCCGCCGCAGCACGCCCAACTCACCGAGCAGCGACGCCACCAGTGCAAGGCCCGGGTCGTAGGCGGTGCGCATGGCTTCAAGGGCCACCACCCCGTGGACCCTGGCCGCGTCACTCAACGCCCGGAAGTCGGCAGCGGTCAACGCTGCCGGCTTCTCCACCAGCACGTGCTTGCCTGCCTCGACAGCAGCGAGCGCCTGCCCGAGGTGCGCGCTGTTCGGGCTGGCGACGTAGACCGCGTCCACGTCGGACGATGCGAGCATGCCCGTCAGGTCGTCGGTGGACGCAGCCGCACCGATCCCTGCTGCGAACTCGGCCGCGCGGGCCGCGTCCCGCGAGTACGCGCAGGCCAGTGAGATGTCGCCGACGAGCGCAGCGTCGGAGGCGAACTGACGGGTGATCCAGCTGGTGCCGATGGTGGCGACGCGAAGCATGGGAAACTCCAACCGAAGAGGCAATCGTTGGCAGCCTAGACCGGGAGGACGAGATGGCGGAGAAGCGGACGCGTGAGGCCTACATCCTCGATCGGCTGGCCCGCGACGGCAGCCTTTCGGTCTCAGCGCTCTCCCGCGACCTCGGCGTGTCGGAGGTGACGGTCCGCGCGAACCTGCGCGACCTCGAGGGACGCGGCCTGCTGTCCCGCACCCACGGCGGCGCGCAGGCCAGCAGCTTCCAATCGGTGCTCGAGCGCCAGCGGCACAACGCCGCGGCGAAGGACCGCATCGCCCAGGCAGCCGCAGGTCTCGTCAGCGATGGCGACAGCATCATGCTGGAGGCCGGCACCACCACCGCTGCGGTGATCAGGCACCTGACCGGACGCAGCGGCGTGCAGGTCGTGACCAACTCCACGCTGGCCTTCGCCGCAGCCCGGCTCAATCCCGCCCTCCGGCTGCTCCTCACCGGCGGCCAATTCCATGCCGAGTCCGAATCGCTGGTGGGCTATGGCGCGCTGCGCACGATCGCCGACTTCAACGTCCGGCGTGCCTTCATCGGCACCGACGGCTTCACGGCGGAGCGCGGCCTCACCACCCAATTCGCTGACGGCGCCGACGTGATCCGTGCCATGCACGCCCGCGCGGAGGAGACCTGGCTGCTGGCCGACTCCTCCAAGTACGGACGCGCCGGCTTCGTCACCGTCCTGCCGTTGCTGGAACTGACAGGCGTGATCACGGACGCAGGGATCGGCGAGGAGTCCGTGGAGGCCCTGCGCAACGCCGGCATCCAGGTGGTTGTCGCCTGAGTCAGGCGGCGGCCGACCGGCTCAGCGGCTGAACAGAGTTCCCTGCACGGTCGTGACGAAGTTCGCCAGCGATGCCCCGAGGTCCTTCAGCTGCCAGCCCGCCGGTCCGTGGTACCAGTCCAGGTCGGTGGAGTCGTCCTCAGCGTCGTCGTCGGTCGCTGCGATGGCCTGCAGCCATCGGTCCTTGCCTCCGATGACGATGGCGTACGGCAGGATCGACGACAACTGATCCAGTCCCTGACCCGCCGGCAGGGTGTCCACCGGCTGGGTGAGCAAGCTGCCACGCAGCGCGTCCAGGCCACCGAGCACTGCAGTGCCGGACGCCGTCCGGGCCGGCATCTCCTGCGCGACGAAGAGCACGCCGAGGGCGATGGCCACCAGCGCGAGGCCGGTGAGCCCGAAGCGGGTGAACGCAGCCAGCAGGACCGTGATCACGACGGCGGCTGCCAGCGAGACCCAGCCGATCAGGCTCCAGCGGTTGCGGGTGGCGTCGGGGCGGCGGGCGAACCAGCCGCGGGCGACGACCTCGTCGTACAGCTCGGACTGGATCTTCCCGATCACTGACCCGACGCTGCCCGCAAGGTTGGACACCTTCACGGGGTCGCCCTGCACGGGCGCGACGGCGTCGAGCAGGGTGTGCTCGTAACCCAGCAGAGGATCCGTGCTGGCACGGCGCGAGAACGTCCAGTCGGTGGGGGCGTGCGGCGATTCGGGAGCCATCTCCGTGATCCGCAGGTGGCCGCGGACGGACAGGTCGAGCAGCGTTGCGGTGACGTCGATCGGGTCGACCCGCTCGTCGACCAGCGTGCCGACCGCGCCGGGACGGACGCCGTCCAGCACCCGGAACTCGCTCTGGCCGGGCCCGATCGGGTGGAACTCGGCAACGGGGGTCGGCTCGAGGCCGGCACCGGCGTCACTGCCGATGCGACGGCGGGCGGTCCACAGCGCAAGGGCACCGAGTACGAGCAGGCCGGCTGCGATCCCGAGCGGGAGCGGCTCAGCCGAGAACGCGCGATCCAGCGTCCACACCTCACGCAGGTCCTGGTTCACGGCAACCGCACTGGTGGGGAAGCGGACGATGGCGACGACCACATCACCGGCCGCCCGCGCCTCGTCGTGGAAGAACGGGCTCGGCGAATCGTGGGTGCCACCGCCGTAGTAGGTGCAGGTCCCTGGCGTCTCCGGTGCGCCGGCGGCGCAGTCGACAGAGGTGAACAGGGCAGGCACGGCGACCTTCGCGTCGAACGTCGACACCGGCAGGCTCAGGCCCTGCAGCAGCGGCCACTGGACGGTGGTGGTGTCACCGTCGGTGGCGATCGCAGCGCCGCGCACGACGTAGCTCAGCTCCACCGGGTCGGTCGCCCCCGCGCTGGGGATGCTCAGCGTTGTCGACCGCGGGCCGACGGTGCTCAACACGACGAGGGTCTTGCTGCCGGCCTTCGCCGTGATGTCCGTGATCTGGTAGCGGTACTCCATGTTGTCGCGGGTGCGCGTGACCGTGCCGAGGCGCTGCTCGATCGCGTCCGGGGCACCGCCGTCGAAGGTCATCGTCGCCGTCACGGCGAGACTGCCGTCGGCGTTGATGGTTGCTGCGACGGCGTAGGTCTTCACCACGTCGGCGGCCCGCGCTGTCGGTGCGAGGAGAGCCAGAAGGCCGAGGGCAAGGACGGCGATCGCCGCAAGCCGTTGACGACCCGTCACATTCGATGCCATTCCGGCTCCTGTTCGCTGGCGCAAAGGTCAGTGCACGCGCACTACCCGGCCGTTGGCCGAGCAGGCACGACACACACTAGTGCCGCCGTGGCCGTGCGCCAGAGGGCTTCTCGAGGATTCCGGACCTGCGCTCTGCGGAGTGTCCGGGTACTGCCGCTGGGGCCCGGGTTGCAACTAGGCTGCCCGCGTGACGCAGCAGTGGGGGACGCAGGGCCAGCAGCCCGGCCAGGGCGGTCAACAATGGGGACAGCCGGGCTGGAACCGGCCGACGCAGGCATGGGGTGCGCCAGCGGCTGGACAGCCGCTGTACCCGCAGCCACAGGCGCCCGCCGGCTACCCGCCGGCGCAGGCGCCCTATCCGCAGGCCGCCGCCTACCCACAGGCACAATTCGGCCAGCCCACCTATGGGCAGCCGGGAGGCTTCCCGCCGGCGAACCGTCCGCAGGTCCCGGGCGGCCCCAAGCGCGGCAGCCCGTTCCGCGCACTCCTGCTGGGGCTGGTGGTCGTGGTCGGCCTCGGCTTCTTCGCCATTTCACTTGTCCAGTACCTCGGCGGCGGCAGCGACGGCCCGCTCGCACAGCCGACAGGCTCGCAGACTGTCGAGCCGCCCGTCGCCGTCCCAGCACCGGACTTCTCCCCGCCCCCGGTCCCGCAACCGGAGACCTACGGCGAGGCCACCGACTGGCTCACCTCCAACAAGGTCTACGACCAGACCGCACCCATCCCCACCAACTGCGCGGTGCCACAGATCGACATCACCACGGCTTCTGTCACCGAACTCACCGACCACCTCAACGGGCTGACCGCCTGCCTGTGGCGGGTGTGGTCGGGGCCCATGGAGTCGGCGGGCTTCCAGCTCCCACGTCCGCCGGTGACGGTGTACACCGAGCCGATCACAACCGGCTGCGGCTCGCTGGACGACGTCAACGCCGTCTATTGCGCCGCTGACCAGCACATCTATTACGCCAAGCCGCTGTACAAGATCTTCCCCGCCGACCAGCAGAAGGCGCCGTTCGTCGTCGAAGCCGTGCTCGCCCATGAGTTCGGCCACACGATCCAGGCACGCTCGGGCATCCTGATCGCGTCGATGGCCTGGGAGCAGAAATCGTCCGGCGTAGCAGCGAAGGTGTTTTCCCGCCGCCTCGAGGTGCAGGCCGACTGCCTCTCCGGCATGTTCACGGTCGCCGTCGGCGCGTCGTCCGGGCTCACCAACGACAACCTCGCGAACCTGCAGGACGTCATGTACAACCTCGGCGACGATGTGCTCACCGGCAAGGCCAACTACGACGGCGACCACGGTCTGGGCAAGAACCGCAAGAAGTGGTTCACCACCGGGCAGCAGAACTCCCTGATCGGCAAGTGCAACACCTACACCGCTCCGGAGACCGCCGTCCGCTGAGCGGGGCTGGCTCAGTCCTGGCTGACCAGGGCTGTCGCGATGGCGGCGAGACCCTCGCCGCGGCCGGTGAGGCCGAGCCCGTCCGTCGTGGTCGCCGAGATGCTCACCGGCGCACCGACGGCGGCAGAGAGGACGGCTTCCGCTTCGCCCCTGCGCTCGGCCAGCCGGGGACGGTTGCCGATCACCTGGACGGCGACGTTGAGCACCCGGAATCCCGCGGCGTTCAGCAGTGCGACCGTCTCCGTGAGGAAGGCCGTGCCGCTCGCGCCCGCCCATTCGGGCCGGCTGGTGCCGAAATTGCTGCCGAGATCTCCGAGCCCTGCGGCTGAGAGCAGGGCGTCGCACGCCGCGTGCGCAGCCACGTCCCCGTCCGAATGTCCGGAAAGGCCCATCGGCTCGTCAGGAAAGTTGAGACCGGCGAGCATCATCGGGGCGCCTGCGGCGTAGCGGTGCACGTCGGTACCGATGCCGACCCTCACTTGCTGTTCTCCGGATGCCACTGTCGCCAGAAGCGTCGGCCCGAGTGGTGCCCAAGGCTGGCGCGCACCCGCCAGAGCGCCCGCGCGATGGTGAGGTCCGCGGGCTCAGTGATCTTCATGCCCATCCGTGAGCCCGGTACCAGGGTCACCTTGTGACCGTTCTCCTCACAGCAGGTGACGTCGTCTGTGAAGTCCTGGTTCGCCGCTGCCATGCGGTCATGGCTCTCCAGCAGGACCTGGAGGTCGAATCCCTGCGGGGTCTGGATCGCGCGGAGCCGCGAGCGATCGAACGCGGAGTTCTCGCTCTCGTCGCCGTTGGGCACGATGCGCATGCTGTCAGTGACGGGAACGGCGGGGGCCACGGCGGGCGCCCCTTCCTTGACGGCCTGGATGACACCCTCGATCACGTTGGCCGGCATCATCGGACGCACAGCATCGTGCACGAGAATCACCTTCGCCGTCGACAACCGCGGGTGATTGCGGACGACCTCGAGGCCCTTCGCGACGGACTGTTGCCGGGTGTCACCGCCGGGTGTCGTGATCACGGGGATCGGTGATCCCATCAGGGCGGCCCGGAAGACGTGCGAGATCTTTCCGTTGATCACGACAACGGCGTCCGTGCACCCGCCGGCAGCGAGGCCCTCGACCGCCATGCCGACCACGGCGCGGCCAAGGATCCGGAGGGTCGGCTTGGGCTTGGTCCCGCCGAAACGGCGACCGAGCCCGGCAGCGACGACGATGGCCACCACTGGTTCCGACATGCTCCCAATCATGCCAGACCGAATACACGCTCCTGACGCACCTGAGTAGTCGAAGGATGATGCCAGCTGGACTACCGGGTCCGGGCGCTCCGCGAGCCGGTGACATGCCTCCGAAGCACCTCGGCGGCGAGTTCGGCGTCCAGCACGGCAACGTCGACGAGCCCGGACCTCAGGGCGGCGAGCACTCCGCGAGCCTTCTCGATGCCGCCCGCGAGCCCGACCACCGTCGGGATCCTGCGCAGGTCGTCCACACCGACCCCGATGACCCGGCTCGCGGTGGGCCCGGTGAGAGCCACTCCATCGTCGTCGAAGAATCGCCCGCAGAAGTCACCGGCCGGATCCGCCGCCCGCACTGCCGCAACCTCGTCGGGGGTGAGCCGCATCGCTGCGAGCAGCTGTTCGCTGCTCCCCCCGGGCACCCCGACGGCACCGATGCCCGCCCAGGCCGTGTCCACCGTCGTTGAGAGCTCGAGAGCCGTGCGAACAGACGACTCCCTCAGGATCGCCGCGCACGTCTGCGGCGATTCCACGATCGCCGGCGCGTCGATCCGGCGCGCCCGCACGCCGAGCTTCTGGGCGAGGGTCGAAAGGGACGTCGTGCCCGATGGCGCAGCCTCAAGGGCAGACATGCCGCCCACGAGGGGCAGTAGCTCCAGCTCGGGCGACGCGACCCGCGGCTCAATGGCATCGACCAGGCGGCCGATCGTCGCCCCCCAACTGAGGCCGATGCGCCTCATCGTCCACAGTCTGTCGCCGAAGAGCTGGGCCCCGAGCTTGGCCACGACCTCCATCGGCCCCACCCCGGCTGCTCCGGTGCCCACCCACGCGCCGGCGAGACCGAAGGTGCGCTCGAGCCTTGCCTCCAGCTGCGGCGCACGGTCCACCTGCAGTCGGGGGTCGTGGATCAGGATCCGCACGACGCCCGCCTCACGAGCGGCGGACAGCGTCCGGGAAACGGACGACTCAGAGATGCCAAGGGCGTGCGCGACATCCCGCTGCGACCGTCCTTCTTCGTAGTACAGTCGCGCCGCAGCGATGACGAGGTCGAGCGATCGTGTCGCCGGCATCTCTCCACCCTCCTCGAATAAGTTCGCAGAACGCTAGGCCCGCGCGCACCCGTCCTTCAGCGAACCGAGTCAGGCCAGCAAGAGGACGGGATCGGCCAGGAACGTCTGCATGGCGTCCAGGGCGCGGGCAGCGTCGGCACCGTCAGCCACTCGATGGTCGACCGTGAGGCCCGCTTCGCAGGCTATCTGCACGGCGAGTTCGCCGTCGGCATCGACCGTGGCGCGGCGGCCAACGGTGCCGATCGACAGCGCCGTTGCCTGCGGTGGCGTCAGCAGCGCGTTGAACCGCTGGACACCCATCCCGCCGAGGTTCGACACTGTCCCCGTGCCTACGGAGAACAGGTTGGGATCGGTGTCCCCGCGCTTGATGGCCTCCGAGACGTCACGCACCTTGCGATCGAGTTCACGAACCGTCACCCGGTCCGGATCAGCCAGCACCGGCGCAAGGAGCCCCCGGGGCGTGTCCACGGCGAGCGCCACCCCGACGGCACCGTTGACCTGGACCCCGTTACCCACCCAGTATCCGTTGAGCTGAGGGAATTCCCTCAGAACGAGCGCGTAGGCCCGGACGAGGATGGAGGTCCAGCTCACGCCCTTGAGCGATGTCTCGCGCGCCCGGGCCAGACGACCGAGGTCGAGGGCGCGGTACACGGTGAACTGCGGGATGGCTGCGCTCGCGACCATGACGTTGGCGGTCGCCACTCGCAGTCGACGCGAGCTGGCGTCACCGAACAACTCACCCGCGGCCGCCGGTGGCACCACATGCGCCACAGGCGCCGCAGCGGGGAGAGGGAGATCTGCAGGAGCCTGCGGCCGGAGCTCCCGCTCGGCCATGGCGTCCCGCACATCGCGGGCCCTGATTGTGTGCGCCGCACCCGTCGCCCCCACAGAACGGAGGTCGATGCCAGCCTCTGCGGCGATGCGGCGAGCCAGCGGGACAGCCCTGATCAGCCCGTCCCCGGCGGAGGGCGAGGAGGCCGGCACCTCGACGACCGCGGTCGGTGCCGGCGTGGCCACTGCAGAAGGCGGCTCGTCGGATGGGATGGCGAAGAGGTCACCGAGCAAATCCTCCGCCTCCGTCGTCAGGTAGGCCATCGGCCGCCCGACGTCGAGCTGGTCGCCCTCCTGCGCGACGATCTCCTCAATCACGCCCGGGAAGGTGGCTTCCACCTCCATGTCGACCTTGTCGGTCGTGACGACGACGAGGACGTCTCCGTCGCGCACCTCGTCACCGACGCTCACCAGCCACTCGACGACGGTGCCGAACTCCATCGTCATCGACATCTTCGGCATGTTCAGCGGGACCCGTGGCATGGTCGATCACCACTCCCGAACCAGCGCGGTGGCCTCGCGCACGATGTCGTCGACCTGAGGCACGCTGGCGTGCTCGAGCTTGGGGTTGTAGGGGATGGGGGTGTCGAGGCCGCACAGCCGGCGGACAGGCGCCTGGAGTGCACCGAACGCCCTGGACTCGGTGATCGTCGCGGACACCTCGGCCATGAAGCCTCCGAACTTCACCGCCTCCTGAACCAGCAGGACGCGGCCGGTCTTCTCCACGGAGGCCAGGATCAGCTCCGTGTCGAGTGGGCGGATCGTCCTCGGGTCGATCACCTCGACGCTGATGCCGGCTTCGGCCAGCCGCTCGGCGGCTTCCATGGAGCGTTGCACCTCGACGGAGGTGGCGACGATGGTCACGTCGGTGCCTTCGCGTTCGATCTTCCCCACGCCCAGACGGACCTCCGGGAAGATTGCCGGCACCTGGTAGCTCTGCTTGTAGAGCAGCTTGTGCTCCAGCACGATCACCGGGTTCGGGTCCCTGATGGCAGCCAGCAGCAGCGAGCCCGCATCGGTGGCGTTCGACGGCATCACGACCTTGAGCCCGGGGACATGCGCGAACCACGCCTCGAGCGACTGGCTGTGCTGTGCGGCAGCGCCTGTTCCGGAGCCTCCGGGGGCGCGGATCACCAGCGGGACGCTGGCCTGCCCGCCCACCATGAAGTGGATCTTGGCCGCCTGGTTCACGATCTGGTCCATCGCCTGACAGGCGAAGTCGGAGAACTGGATCTCGACGATCGGCCGCATGCCGGTGAGCGCAGCGCCCACCCCCATGCCGACAATGCCGAGCTCGGAGATGGTCGTATCGCGCACACGGTCGGTGCCGAAGCGCTGGTAGAGGTCGTTCTCCACGCCGAACGCGCCGCCATAGATACCGACGTCCTCACCCATAAGGAACACGCGCTCGTCCTCGGTCATGGCGATCGCCATGGCCTCACGAATCGCCTCTGCATACGTCATGGTTCGCATCTCGCTCATGCCCGGACCTCCGCGCCCTGCTCGTCGACGGGGGCGTAGACGCCGGCCAGCATCGATTCGACCGTCGGCTCTGCGCCCTGGGTGCCAAAGACGACCGCGTCCCTGATTTCCTGACGGACAGAGGCCTGGATGGCTTCGATGTCGGCCTGGGTGAGCGTGCCCGCCTCGAGGGCCTCGCCGGAGTACAGCGCGATCGGGTCACGGTCCCGCCACTCCGCGATCTCCTCCTTGCTGCGGTACAGGTTCTTGTCCGACTTCGAGTGACCCCGCCATCGGTAGGTCACGGCGTCGACGAAGCTCGGGCCCGCGCCGGAGCGCGCTCGCTCGACCCCACGGGCGACCGCTGCGGCGACGGCGTCGACGTCATTGCCGTCCACTGTCTCTCCCGGCATGCCGTACCCGGCGGCCTTGTCACTCAGCTTCTCCACCTTGTAGGCGGCGAGGCTGGGCAAGGACATTCCGTAGTGGTTGTTCTCGCACAGGAAGACCACGGGCAGGTCCCACATCGATGCGAGAACCATCGCCTCGTGCCACGCACCCTCCCCCACGGCACCATCGCCATGAACGCAGAGGGTGACGGCCTTCGTGCCCCGCATCTTCTGCGAAAGCGCAGCTCCGGCAGCGATCGGCAGGCCACCGCCAACGATTCCGTTGGCACCGAGGTTTCCTGTCGCGACGTCGGCTATGTGCATCGACCCGCCCCGACCCTTGCAGTAGCCGTTCTCGCGTCCGAGGAGCTCTGCCATCATCCGGCCGAGGTCCGCCCCGCGGGCGATCGTGTGTCCGTGCCCGCGGTGGGTGCAGGTGATCAGGTCACCGTCGCGCAGGGCGAGGCTGGCACCCACAGGCACCGCTTCCTGGCCGATCGACAGATGCATGGTGCCGTGCATCATGCCCCGGCCGTAAAGGTCCTCTACCGCCTCCTCGAAGAGACGGATCCGCCACATGTCCGTGAGGACAGCGGTGGCATGTGAATTCTCCGACGCCACAGTCATAGGCAGGATCCTAACCCCTATGCGCAAGATCTGTCGCTACCTTTGTACTTTAGTGCATATTCATGCACATCATCTCCATTCTTCCCGGCACGCTGACCAGTCACGAACCCCGGAGGGTATCCCCGTGGGTGATGCGGAGCCGCCAGCCCCGTGGCGTTGCGGACCGGTCATGCGCCTGACATACTGGTCTCAGCGCACATATGTTCGCTATAGTCTTCACGTATGTGCATACTTGAGAAGGAGAACCAATGCCGGGTACCCCGACCCTGCGAACGCCGTTCCTGATCGTCAACCCGAAGGCATACCTCGGTGGCGCGGAGACCCTGCGCCTGGCACTGCTCACAGACGAGCTGGCCGTCGAGTTCGACATCGACGTGATCTTCACCGCCCAGCACGCGTACCTCGTTGAGGTCGCCAAGCACACCACCCACCTGCTCGTCACCGCCCAGCACATGGACGCGATCACTCCCGGACGCGGCATGGGCCACACGCTGCCGGAGGCACTCGTCGAGGCCGGAGCCGGTGCCGTCGTGCTGAACCACGCCGAGTTCCCGCTGACCCTCGCGCAACTCGACGCGACCATGCGCCGCGCAGAAGAGGTCGGGATGGCAACGATCGTCTGCGCCGACACGGTGCGGCAGTGCCGCGCCGTCGCTCAGCTCGGCCCGACAGTCATGATCTGCGAACCCACGGCAAGCATCGGCACGGGCACGATGGACACCGGCGACTACATCGCCACAACGACCCGCGCCGTGAAGGAGATCGACCCGTCGATCCTCGTGATCCAGGCCGCTGGGGTGACCGGGGGCGCCGACATCGCCCGCGTGCTGGCGCTGGGAGCTGACGGCTCTGGTGGCACCAGCGGCATCGTTTCTGCCCCCGACTGGCGCGCCGTACTCATCGACATGTTCACCGCCCTGAAGACGTTCCGCGACGCGGGCACCCACTGAGAGGAACCATCCATGATCATCGGACTCCATGAGGCCCTTGCCTATGCCGATCGGCACGGCATCGCCCTCGCAGCGGTGAACACCCCGTTCTTCGAGGGCCTCCTTGGCACGATCGCCGCCGCTGAGAAGAGTGACGGCGTCCCGGTCATCCTCCAGCACGCCCAGGTGCATGAGGGAGTGATGCCCATCGACGACATCGGCCCGGCCATGGTTGCGCTCGCCAAGCGCAGCGCGGCCCCCTTTGTCCTGCACATCGACCATGGCGAGGACATCGAGTACGTCGCCCGTGGGTTCGACATCGGCTTCAACTCGGCCATGATCGACGGTTCTCGGCTGCCCTTCGAGGAGAACGTCGCCCGGACCGCCGAGGTGGTGAAGCTGGCCGCGTCGCGCGGCTTCGGCGTCGAGGGCGAGCTCGGGGTGATGACCGGCAACGAGAACGGCGACCCCGACCAGGGTGTGGCAGACGAGGAGCTGTACACCGACCCGGAGAATGCCCGGGACTTCGTCGCACGCACCGGCGTCACCGCCCTTGCTGCATCCTTCGGAACGGTCCACGGCGTCTACCACCGGGAACCGAGCCTGAACTACCAGCTCATCGACGAGTTGCGTGCAAAGATCGGCGTGCCGCTGGTGATGCACGGCGGCTCCGGGTTGAGCGCGGAGGAGTATCGCCTCTCGATCTCCCACGGGGTCCGCAAGATCAACTACTACACCTACGCTGCGAGGGTTGCCCTCGACGCAGCCCGGGTGGCCGCTGCAGACGAGGAAACGATCCTGTTCCCGAAGGTTGCCCTCGCCGCCCGGAACGCTGTGGAAGCCGATGTGATGGCCTTCATCTCGAGCCTGAGGCCGGCCGTCTAGGCCTGATCGTCCGAGTCGTCCCCCCTGACAGGAGAGCGTGACCATGACCGTCCACCAGGAGAGCGTCGCCCTGACGTCCCACGGAGGCACCCCGACCTACCTCGACGTGACAGCGCAGGTCAAGGCAGCCATCGCTGCCAGTGGCATCACTACAGGAACGTGCACCGTGATCTCGCCCCACACCACCTGTGCAGTGTTCTTCGAGGAGTACGTCCACGACAGGCTGGAGGACGGCACCGAGTTCCTGCAGGCTGACCTCGATGCCGGGCTGTCGGCCATCTTCCCGAACCAGACAGCCGTTCCCCCCGAAGGGGAGTACCGCTACCCCGGCCCGGAACACTACGCGGACGTGGCGTCCTGGCCCGACGCCGAGGCCTACCTGCCTGGAGGGAGAAAGACCCAGTTGCTCAACGCTGAGGCCCACCTCAAGGCCACCCTGCTCGGATCCAGCCAAGTCTTTGCCGTGACCGACTCCAAGCTGGCGGTCGGCGTGACCGGCTACATCTATTTCGTGGACTTCGACCGGACCCGTCCTCGGCCCCGCAAGTGCCAGATCGTGGTCATGGGCGAATAGCTCGCTCAGCCGATCCTGACCGCGATCAGGCAAACCCCGTGGATGCCTAGCCCCGGGGTTTGCCGTGTGATGCAAGGGCGCGAGAGCGCTGAGGGGTGGCCGCGAGGATCGAGTGCTGCTAACCCGCAAGATTGAGGCTGGCCCGGGCGAGGTCCTCATCGAGGACGATGCCGTTCAGCGTCCCCGTGCGCAGTGCGCCGACGACACCGGGCGCCTTCTCGACACCGCCGGCAAGGCCCCAGACCTCGGGTACGGCTGCGAGTTCCTTCATGGTGATCCCGATCACCCGTTCCGATGTCGGCAGGCCGAGTGGCTTCCCATTGATGTCGAAGTACCGGCCACAGATATCGCCAGCCGGAGACTGGCTTGCCAGCAGTGCCGTCTCGGGCTCGCTCAGATGCATGGCTGAGATGACGCGACGTGAGTTGTGCTGACCGAAGGACCCGATGCCGACGAAGGCCAGCTGTACGTGGGCGGCGCGATCCACGGCGTTGGTGATCGAGGACTCCGTGGCGAGCGCAGCCCAGGTCTGTCGCGATTCGACGACCGCGGGCGATTCGAAGCGGAATGACGTGGCGCCGGAGCGGTTCGCCAGGAGCTCGAGAGAAGTGTTTCCCGCAGGGCCGACGTCCGAGGGTAGGCCGCCGACCATCGGGCAGATCTTCAAGGACGAGTGGATCGGCTCCAGCACGACCTGGTCGACGAATCGGTCAACGGTCATGCCCCAACTCATGCCGAACCATTCCAGGTGGGCAACGCGCTCCTCGAACACCCGCGCGGCAGCCTCAGCCACGACGTCGATCGGGCTCACCGTGTGTGGACGGGCGGCAACCGTCGCCGACTCGACCCCGAACTGCCTCCTCAGAGCCTCCTCGAGGTCCGGGACCCGCGAGATGATCCCTGGAGCGTGGATGCGGATCTCGACAACCCCCTGCTCCCGTGCAGCGGTGAGAATTCGCGACACGCTGGAACGGGAGAGCCCGAGGGCCTTCGCCACCTCACCCTGGGAACGATCCTCCAGGTAGTACAGGCGCGCAGCCTTGACCAGCACGTCCTGGCTTCGTGGGGCCGGCATCGACTTCCCTTCAGCTACGCCTGTCTCAATGAGGCTCGGGAGCCCCCTCGCACCTCCTCCGGCGGCGAGACTCGGACAGAGGTCTGTGTCGGAAGCGTAGCCGTCCCGACCTCACGGCTCAGCCACATGCAGCAGTTTGGGGACGCCACCTCGTGATGTCCCCAAACGGCTCGCTCTTCCTGCAGACAACCACCGGAGGTAGTTGTCAAGGACCTAGATCACACCACCCTTGATGAGGGCGTCCTGGAGGCGCCGCATGGCAACCAGGGGCCGCGTCTCGTCCACCTCGACGTCGTCATAGGTGACGGTGTCGCCGGCTTCGAGGTCCCGGACGAGCTTGCACCCGGCCACCAGACCGATCGGGATGGCGTTCTGCTCGCGGGCCTGGGCCGCATCGACGGTCCAGCCGCGGACGTGGTGGCCGCCCATGCCTTCGAGAGTGATTCCCGCCTTCAGCGGGAACTTGGTCACTGCCGTCACCTCGGACTGCCAGACCACTGCCTGGAAGTCGGAGCGACGGTCGAGGACGGCCTCGCTGATCGAGAGCTGTGCCTCGATCGACGCCAGGTGGTAAGGGCGGTAGACCGCGTAGTACGGGCCGGTACCGAACTTGAGGTAGTCGAGCTCGTGGGTCACGATCGGGTCCTCGGACTTCACGACGACGAAGATGCCGGGTGCGACGTCCCCCTCGACGGTGTAGTCAACGATCGGGGTCCGCGTGAGGATCCCGCCGTCCTCGACCGGGATCAGCTTCTTCGCCAGTTCGGCGATGGTGCTGGACGGGCCGTGCATCCCGGCAACGTCGACCGGGTAGCCGGTGGCGTTCGACAAGGCGCACATCTCCAGCTGGGTCTTGGTGCCGTCGGTGAACTCACACAGCATGCGCGGGTTCATGTTCTTGGCCCGCGCCTCCTCCTCCACGTCCTCAGGGACGTCCGTGGGGCGGTTCGGGTTGTTCTTGCCCTTGCCGGCCGCGACGACGGTGAGGCCGAGGTCCTGGGCGTACTCCACCAGCTTCAGGCACTCCGACGGTTCGTCGCCGCGACAGATCGTGTAGATCTGGTTGGTGGCGTTGGCGGCGCTGGAGAGCAGGAGGCCGACGGTCACGTCAGCCTCGACGGTCATCAGTGCCACGTCCTTCCTTCCGAGGATCGCCGCGTAGGCGATCTGGGCTGCGATCTCGGGCACGCCGGACACCTCAAGGACGATGTCAACGGGCAGCTTCGGGATCTTGAGCCCGTCATTGATGACGACCGGCTTGCCCGCCTCGATCAGGGCAGCTGCCTTGTCGAGGTCGTTCTCGACCTGGACGTCGACCCGACCGGCCTTCTCCAGGGCCCGGATGCCGCGCTCAACGGCGATGTCGGCGACAACGGACACCGTCATACCCTTGGCCCGTTCGATCTGTGCGATCAGGCCGCTGCCCATCTGGCCGGCGCCGACGACGCCCACCCGAACCGGACGACCGAGCTGCCTCTCGCGTTCCAACAAACGCTGCGTGTAGTTCATCTGTTTTCCTCTCAGATACTTGTCGTTGGCTTGGGGAGCCGGATACGGGGTGTCCCGGCATCGGTGGTCGGGCGAGAGGCGGGACGCAGCCCGGCGGGCAGCATCTCCAGCGCACTCTCTGCTGCCTTCCGGATGTGCTTGTTGGTTGCTCGCTCGGCAAGCGTCGCCAGGGGGCCACGGAGTTCGGGTGCGGGGCGCAACCGGGTGAAGATCGTGGAGCCCACCATTGCGTTCGCCTCTTCGACGATCATCGTCCTGGGGTCCACCAGGAGGACGACGACGGCGCCCTGGAGGCGCCCCTTGCTCCGCCCGCTCACCAACCGCAGGTCCTTGCCTGCGTGCGCCCTTGCGATCGCGTTGACATCGGCGATGTAGCGCCGGTGCTGCCAGAGGGAGAGCACGATGCTCATGACGAGGGCCGCGAGAAGAACGGCGGCGAATTGCCACATCATCGCTCAGCCCGCCAGGTTCCGGTGGATCTCGACCCGGTCGCCAACGGCCGGCGGGCGCAGCGTGCCCTCTGCCTTGACAGCGCCCGGCAGCACGTCTGCCTCGCCGACGTTGAGGTAGATCACGAAGTGACCCAACTTCTCGAAGTTGTCGTTCACCAGCGAGCCAACCTCTGTGATGACTGCGAAAGTCTCCCCGATCCGGAAGACGTCGCCGGCTTCCACGGGGATGAACTCCGCCTCAGGCCCGTTGTGTACGAGGCTGACCTCGGCGAGGGCATCCGGGACGGGCTGGCCGAAGAGGATGTAGACACCGGCTTCGAACATCTCGGCGGCATCAGGGCCGATATGCACGACGGTGGACTGCCAAACGGGCTGGGTCACTTCTGGTTTCCTTTCTTGGGTATTCCGGGGGCGGGGAGAAGGGGTGAGCCCCACCCCCGGAAGGCCGGTGTACTAGACGAGGAACGAAGCCCCGTAGGCGATGATCACCGACAACGGCGACGTGATCTGGCGCGAGAACAGCACGGCGGGCACGCCCACAGCGACGGTCTCGGGCTCGGCCTCTCCCAGCGACAGGCCCACCGGCACGAAGTCACAGCCGACCTGGCCGTCAATGGCGAACAGGGTCGGGAGTGCGTACTGGACGGGAATGGCGCCGGCAGCGATCTGCGTGCCCATGAGCACACCGATCACCTGGGCGATGGCCGCACCTGGGCCGAGGATCGGCGACAGGAAGGGCAGGCCGACGATCACGCCGAGCAGGATCAGGCCAAGCGGGTTGCTGGCCAGCGGGGCCACCCCCTGGGCGATCCATTGCGACAGCCCGGTGTAGGTCACGATGCCGATCAGCAACGACACGTAGGCCATGAACGGGATGATCGTGTTCAGCGTCAGCTTCACTGCCTGCCGTCCGGACGACAGCAGGGTGTTGATGAAGTAGCCGATGCCGTTGCCGAACTTGATCACGAAGCCCATGAAGCCCGTCGCCTGCGGCGCGGCCTTGGTGTAGGTCCGCTCTGCGGCCACTGCCGTCGTCGTGCCGGCAACGCTGCTCGTCAGGGGCACGTCCGCGTCGCCGGCTGCCGAGACCTCGTTCGGAGTGACAGCGGAGACGAAGATGTCGTCTGTGATGAACTGCGCGAGCGGTCCGCCCGGCTCACCGGGGTACACGTCGACGGTCGGGATCCGCTTCTTCGGGTAGACCCCGATGCGGGCTGTGCCGCCGCAGTTGATCACTGCGCACAGGATCTTGGCGTCGGCAACATTGTTCGTGAACCCGTCGACCACTTGGGCACCGCTGATGTCGGCGATCTTCTGCGCCACCGGGTGGATCCCGCCACCAGTGACAGAAATCACGATGTTGTTCTCTTCGGTCGGCAACAGGGTCAACCCGCTGCCCCAGCCACCACGGCCCTTGACGATCTTGACAGCTGAGTAGCTCACAGCACACCCCCTTCAGTCTTCGCGCCCTGGATGTGGCCCGCTGCGTACATCTCGTCGAACCTCTTGAACGTCTCCTGGTGCCCACCACGGTTGATCAGGATCCGGGTGATCCACTGAGTGGCGAAACCCCGGATGATGATCACGATGATGCCGACGATGAAGTACAACGCGGCGAGACGGGCGTAGGACTCCGGTGCAACCTTGAGCACGCCAGCCGACACGCCTGTCCAGACGAACAGCTCGCCTGCGTTGGCGTGGGGGAAGAACGCGGTGACCGGGTGCACGAAGGAGACGGCCGAGTCGTAGAACGCCGGCTTGTACTTCTCCGGCAGGAACCGGCCGAAGGTGTACGCCATCGGGTTGGTCAGGATGATCACGCTCAGGATCGGCATGATCGAGTAGCGCGTGATGGCGTACTTGCCGGCCCACTGGACGGCGTTCGTGACCCGATCCTCGCCGATCCAGGTGGTGATCGCGTACATCGCGGTCAGCAGGACGATCAGCAGCGGAAGGATTCCCGTGATCAAGCCCAGCAGGCTCTTCGCGGACTCATTGAACAGGCCGATGAAATGCGTGGCGAACCATGCGATCGCATCCATTTACAGCACACCCCCTTGATGTAGCGCCCACATCGGCGCAATGAGGCTCGATCCATTTGGAGCGAGCGAGTCGGACGGCATCAGCAACTCCTTTGTACTGGTTTGCACTTTCGTGCACATGGAAGCGGGAAAATGTGCACTTCGTGGGGGAGTTTACGCACAGCGCGGAGCAGACCGCAAGGGCCTGTTCGAAACGATGGGGACAGATGCGTAGCTGGGCGCATAGGGATCGCCGGCGACGACGGCCGGCAGGGCCGACTAGGCCCCGAGGATGAACGCGAGGATCTCCTCGACATCCGCCGAACCCATGCCTTCCGGAAACAACAGGTGGGCTCGCCCGAAATCGGGGTCCAGGGGCTCTGTGATCGTGGGAATGGCCACGCACCGCATACCGGCGGCGAGGGCAGCAGTCATGCCGGGTACGGCGTCCTCGACGACGACGCACGCCTGCGGTCGCACCTTCAGCCGCCGCGCGGCCTCGAGGAAGACGTCTGGTGCCGGCTTGCCGAGGGGGACCTCCTCGGCGCTCACGCGGACGTCGAAGAACTCCGCGAGTCCGACGGCCTCAAGGGAGGCATCGATGTTCCAGCGTGTCGAGCCGGAGGCGACGGCGATGGGGATCGAAGCAGCGGCGAGTCGGTGGACCAGTTCGGTGGTGACCGGGAACCCACCCATGTCGGCCAACAGATTTCGCTGGTAGCCGGCTTTCGCTGCGGCCAGCTCATCGACGGTTGACTCAATGCCGAACACATCGATGAGGCCACGCATGATCTCGGCATTGGCCAAGCCGACGAAGGGTTGCTTCGCCGCCCTGGACAACTCGTGGCCGTGTTCAGCGAGCGCGGCCTGCTCGGCTGCGAGGTGGACAGGCTCACTATCCGCAAGAACGCCGTCGAGGTCAAAGATGACCGCGACGGCGTCCGTGGATTTCACGTTGACTCAGTTCAGGAAGCGAGTAC
>CAWCWL010000010.1:0-131632 GCA_963799235.1 uncultured Actinomycetota bacterium
CTTCTCTCGCCACGTAGAGAACACAAACGTGACACAGAAAACTGTGTCACAGCCGTGTCTTGACAACCCTGTCGCGGCTGGGCGAACAGACGAACCCGCGTCTGACAAGGGGTTCAGCGGCTCCTCGCTTCGACGGCGCATTGCGCGCGACCGCCCTAAGTGGGCGATAGCGTCTGCTGCGGCGCTCTCTGTGGGGAACGCCAGGTCCATCCCTCGCGTCAGTTCCCTTCCTGTCCTGTCGCGGCCAAACCACTCGATCAGTCTGTTCGCCGGCACCTCGGCACACTGCGTCGTCCCGACGTCGCACCTGCGGTGCCCGATCCGACGTAACCGGGACTGGGAATTTGCCTGAGCGGGGGACTGCATCGCCGAGGCCAACCACGCATAATGCCGATCTGCGGTTGTTTGTTGGCCCTTTGCGCCGAAAGGCACCGTTTGCTGCACCCGGCGGGCTCCTCGAACCCAACGTGCGGCCAAAGGCACTGAAAGGCTGGCAAATTCGGCCGTATTCGGCGCCTTTGGCCGCTGTCAATGGCCAAGTCTTGGTCCCCGTTGTTGGCCAAGTGGAAGTCCCCGCTCTTCGCTTTGGGTTGGTCAGGGTTTGAGTGGGGGCTTGATTCTCACCGCAGAAGCGCCACAATTGTGGTCATGACTGCTGAGCCGCTTCGCGAGGTCCGTGACCATTTCAGTGAGGTTGTCGATCGTGTCGAACGTCACCACGAGCGGGTCACGGTTACTCGCAACGGGCGGCCGGTCGCGGTGCTGATCAGTCCGGACGACTTGGCAGAGCTGGAGGAGACCCTGGACGTGTTGTCGGACCCTGAGGCGCTGGCCGATATTCGTGAGGCCGACGCCGCCTACGTCAAGGGCGATGTCGTGCGTGGCGCGGACGCGGTCCAGGACCTGCTGCGATGAGCACAGGGGAGGGCTACGAGTTGGTCCTCACCCCGCCTGCGGTTCGTGCGGTTCAGACCGGCCTGCCCGAGACGGTCGCGGCAGCAGTCATCGAGTTCATGACCGGCCCACTCGTCGAGAATCCCCGCAGGGTCGGGAAGATGCTTCGCCGCGAACTGGAAGGGATCTGGTCGGCCAGGCGTGGCACCTACCGGGTCCTGTATCGCATCAACGACAACACCAATGAAGTCGTCGTCCTACGGATCGATCGCCGTCGGGACGTCTACCACTGACCTGTGAGTGGGGCCGGCCAAGGGTGCCAATGTCGTAACACACGCGTGACACAGTTCGCGCCCGATCAGGGACATTCAGGAAGTTGAGAGGGTTGCTCGGACAGCTGGGGAGCGCTCACGAGGGTCAGCAGAACGCCGCCCTTGAGGGCCGGATCGAACTCTCAAGGCGGTAGCGCGGGTTCGAAGCCCGTAGGGGCTACAAGGTTTGCGCTTCCTCCGCCGTAGAACACCAAGGTGACACAGAAGTTGTGTCGCAGCGTGTCACGTTGGCTTGTCGCGGCTCGACGAACCGACGAACCTGTGCCTGACAAGGGGTTCAACGGGTCCTCGCTTCGACGGGACATCGTGTGCTAACGCCCTGAGCGGATGATGGCGTCCGCTGCGGCGCGCTCTCTGGGCAACGCCAGGCTCATCCTTGCGTCTCTTCGCTTGCTGCTCTGCCGCCGCCGAACATTCGATCAATCATTCTTGCCGGCACCTCGGCGCGCTGTGGCGTCCCGACGTCTTGCGGAACCCGATCCGATGTACCCGGGACTGGGACTTGCGTGAGCGGGGGACTGCATCTCGCCGAGTCCAACCGCTATGCCGAATGCAGGATGGTTCCCGACGCGGGAACTGCTGGGGTCAGAGTCGCATGCTCAGAAGGTGACTCGAGCGTCGGCCAGCGGCGCACGGAACTTGTCGGGAACCTGCTCGAACAGCTGTGGGCCGGTGACACGCCCGGAGAGCGGCCGCTGGTCGTAAGCCACGAGAAGAAGTTCCGCCGCGAAGGCAACCGCGGACAAGTCGGTGGCCGTTTCGGTGGCTCGCTTGGGTAGGAACATCATCCACACGACCGACTTGGCACTGAGCTGCACGCGCGCATCTGCCGCGAGATGCCGGGTCGATCGTGCCGAAAGAGGGGGTCGTCTGCATGCCTGAGGTCGGACGTTCAGCGCTGCTTGTCTCCCAGTCGGGCTCGGGAATGCAACCTCCGATCCAACCCACGGCGGCCAATCTTCACTACTGAACAGCCGTATCGGTTCCAACCCCCTACTCGTACTCGGTGGCCGGCATCAGGGAGCGAGGATGCCAATGTCTGCCCCGGATGGCGTGGCGGTCGGACAGGCCATCCGCTAGTACCCACTTGCCTCGGGATCGACCGGAGCTACTCGCTGATCGCCTTGCGGACTAGCTCCGTGATGACCTTCTCGTCGGACGAGGAGAGTTCGGTGATGGCCCAGGAGGTAGGCCACATCGTGCCATCATCAAGCTGCGCCGAGCCGAAGAATGTCAGGCTGCCGTACCGAGCCTTGAACCTGGCGCGCTCTTGGTAGAACAGCACGGGCTTGCCGTCCGCATTGGCGTATGCCGGGCTGCCATAGAGCAGCTTCGGCGTCAGCGACGGTGCGACCCGCGTGACGAGCGCATGGATCCGCTCAGCATTCGTCTTGTCCGGCTCGTCGAGCGAGGCAATCTTGTCGAGTACGGCCGTCAAGGCCGCAGCGGCGGCCTCCTGCGCCTTGAGTTCCCTGGCCCGCAGACGCGCCGCCGCGCGCTCTTCAGCCGTCGATTCCGGCCCTGACTTCTTGGTAGATGCCATGTGCTCCATTGTCGCCACACGCCACATGAATCAGCCAGAGGCCGGCGAGGACCCGGGCGCTGCAGCCGGCCGGGACCTCGAGGACTGGCACTCCGGTCATTGGCTGTCGCACACACTCACCGGCCTTCGCCTGTCAGTCCGCCACAGAGAAGTGGCACGTTTGACTCGCAGGGTCACGACGATGTCCGGGCCTGTGGTTCGCGGTCGCGCGACAATCTCGTCGACTCCGGGCACTCTCGTCACTTGGGGCGACCCCGACTGGCCCCCACTCTCTTGCCGAGTCACGCCTCATCCCACTGCAAATGGCTCGGCACCCATTCGGTCGCGGCAAGCAGCGCGGGGATAGCTGCTCACAGGGCCCCTGCGAGATCTTCTCGAAGACCATCGTCCCTGGATCCGATCACCGCCCACCCCCACACCTTTGCTACTCGACGCTGCCGTGGTGATCGTGTGCAGCCGAAGACCGAGTGCGGCCTGAGCGTCGAGCGCCCTCTCCAGCTCGGTCAGGTTCCCGGAGCCGGCTCCCCACAGCTTCTCCTTGAGGATTACTTGAAGGACGACATAACCGGAGAGGTCCCTATTGGTTCGCGCTGCTTGGCATGCCAGTGACTGTGATGGTCGCAATGCTGCTCCCCACCGGCATCTGGCCGCCCCGGCCGCACCGACTTAGCCTGAGCCTGTCGGCGCGCGGAGCGGCATGCCGATGGGGGGACCATGAAGCGACGCGTGCAGTTCCTGCTTGCCGGTTGTGTGGCGGCCACGCTGGCCGCCTGCTCGGCGCTCGGCGCGGGCACCACGGCCGAGCCATCCGGTCCCGCCACGACGGCCGTAACCGCACCCGCGTCGCCGGCAGCCATGCCCAGCCAGGACGTCACAAGTCTCGACTGGAGCGTCGTGGAACTCCCGGTGAGCGCGCTCGAGCCTGCCCTCGCCCCGACGGAGGACGCCGACGGGACCGCGTCCGGCCTGTTGTGCGCGAACCCGAGCGACTGGTCGGCGTCGGTGCCGAGCGGATGGGTGACCTTCAACGACTCCCGGGCGCTTGTGCCTGACACCGAACGCACACCGTCCGACGTGGTCCCCAACCCCGGCTGGTGGATGAGCCTCCAGGAGCCCGTGTTCGGGCAGCTCAGCGACGGCAGGCAGATCGCGGTAGTTCCGATGGGTTGTGGCCCGACCGACGGCAACGGCTACAGCAACCTGCTGCTGGTCTTCGACGCGGTGGGTGGAACGCCCGTCCGGCCGCACTTGATCGGCATCTATCAGCCGACCGGGACCTTCGAGAGCAGCGACCTCGCGATCACCGACGGACACATCGGTGTCGCCTGGCGCACGCTGGGTCCCAACGACCCGCGCGCCAACCCGACCGTGAAGCACTCGGGCGCGATCGATCTCGTCGACGGACGCCTGGTGCCGAGCTGGCCCGATATCAAGGGACTTCGCGCGACCCTGTGGGAGGAGCCGCCGGGTGGCACGACATCCAGCCCGTCCCCTTCGGTCACCGCGACGCCGACCCCGCCGTCCACTGAACCTGTCGATCTCGCCGGCGTTGACTGGAAGTCGTTCACGCTGCCGGCAGAGCCGCTGGCGGCTGGCCTGGGAGGGTTGCACTGCGGCCCGTCCCTGTCCGTGATGAGGGCCGCCTTCCCCGACGGGCGGGTCCCCTTCAGCTACCAGCCGCCCCGCCGGGGCCTCACCTACTCGGCGGCCGTCGCAGCATTCGTCCCTGACTCGTCGGTCAAGGCCCCAGGGAGTGCGCCCGGAAGAGCGGGGTGGCTGCTGCTGCTCTCCCACCCGACGCTCGGCAACCTGAACGGAGGCACGGCCGTCGCGGCGTTCTCCATGCTGTGCCTGGGCACTTTCCCGGGGGACGGCTGGCCGGACACGCTCGTGGTGGTCGACGGCACCGGCGGCGGGCCCAATCCCCTGGGGATCTACAACGCCGGCCAGTACGTCAACAGCATCGCTGTGGCTCAAGGGCAGGTCGTCGCCGAGGTCGGCGACAACGGCCCGTGGCAGGGCAAGCTCACGGTCAGCAAGGCGGACGCAGGCCTCGCGGGGAGCCTCAAGCCCGACAAGGGTTACAAGGCAGCGGATGCCTGGAAGAACGTGGAACTATGGACCCGGAGCTAGCCGTCCGACGAGCCTTTGACCAACGCACGCAACTGGCGACCGGGATGGTGCGCGGGCCGGTCCGCGCCTGGGCCGGAACATGGCGTGGTGATCAATGGAGTGACCTCGGAGATAGCTGGGCCGAAGACCCGCACTCCGCGTTCCCGAGTACTCGGGCTCTTCCTCGGCCTTGCCGCCTTGTTCGCGGTCGGGTGTGGTCGCTCTACGCTAGGTGTGGAGGTGGTCCCGGTGGCAGTGGCGTCGGAGCAGCCGTGGTGGCCCTACTCGCTCTGGGGCGCGGTCGGCGCTCTCATCGGGTTGGGAGTGGTTGGCATTCTCAGCGTCGGGATCTTCGCGCTCGGGGCCGCGCTGCTGCTGGCCCTTGTTGGTGTCGTGATTCGGGCCTCGAGGTCGGTTGCTGTCGTGGGGATGGTTCCCGGCCTGGGGGTGCTGCCGCTGATCGTGGGCTTGTCCAACTTGGGTGGACCGGGAGAGCGGTGCAGCGCGACCGCGAACTCGTTGAGCTGCAGCGAGCTGCTAAGCCCATGGCCGTTCCTGGTCCCCGGTCTGGTACTCGTCGTTGCCGGGTGCTGGTTGGTCTGGCGGATCCGGGCGGCCGAATCAGCACCCGCCGGCGTGTAGCCGCGTCCGACCCTTTCAGATCCGACGCCGGGCCAGTCGGATCTGGCGATGTCGCGCCACCGTCTGGGTTCCAGCCTCTGCCGGTCCCCGGCCGGCAACGCCGGCCAACGAGGCCCGGGCCACTACTGTCCTCCCCACCGAGCCCAGCAAGGGGGGCCGTCCCGACCAGGGAGCCCATGACCGCGATCCGACCTGGGCGCTGATGCTGCGCTGACGGCGGAGACGGGTTGACCCGTCCGGGGTCCTGGCCGCCCAGTTGACACCGCCGGCGGAGTTTGGGGGTGACTCGCTGGTCGTCGTGGCTGCTGGCCCCCGTAGGCTCTATCAGGTCAAGGGGGGACGAGTGTTGAAGCGACTTGCGGGCCTCGGCTGGATTGGCGGGCTGCTGTGCGCTGTGGGCGCCGTGTTGCTTGCTGTGCTCGCAAACCTCTACATCATTGTCGCCCGGCCCTTCGGGGCGACCCTCGGTATCCCCATCGACCAGACGGGGCCGGTAGGCGCTGTCATAGCCGCGATCGTGCCCTATGTGTGGCTCTTCCTCTATGCAGGCATGGGCACAACGTTCTGGCTCCTGGCCGGGAAGGACCAGCGTATGAGTGGCCGCGCCTGGCTCGTCGTGGCACTGGTCCTGCTGTGTGTCGGCTACCCGGTCTACACCGGCAGCCTCAACGAGCCGATCATCGCGCTGATCGGGAATGGTGTCGTCCTGGCGGTTGCCGCCATCGCAGTCTGGTCGATCTGGCCGATTTCCAAGCTGGGGGCGGGCCTTCTCGTGCCCGTCATCGCCTGGGTATCGCTTGCCTCGGTGGCTCTGGTTGCACTGATCACGGGACAGCCGTTCTAGGGCCAGAGCCCAGTGCACGACACGGCGCCCGCGGTCGCAGCGGCAAAGGTCCGCGCCCAACCAAGGCGCCGGATCGCACTCGGCAGCGATGTCGGCATCGACGAAGACGCTGTTCCTCATCTCGATGGGCCCACGACCGCCCGATATCGCCGCACACCGGCGTCGAGCCGAGGAATCACGTCAAGGCGTTGGCGAACAGTCGAGACGGTTTCCAAGCGCAGAATCGCCGGGGATCGCGGGGGACAGGTTCCATCTGGGCGAGATCATGTCAACCGGCGTCCTGATCTTCGGGCGACGCACGCGGGATCACTTCAGCACGTTGTGGCCGCCTCGCGACAGCGAGTTCGCGAACGTGATGAACGCTGCGACCAAGGCAGTGGTGCGTTGCGTGGCGGGCGACCCTCACCAGGGTCCTAGGTCGAGAAGCCGCTGCCGCGGCAGTTGCCGCACGTCACAGTCCGGTTGCCCCCGCAGGTGTAGCACAGGCCGACCACGGCCCCGTCGGCATGCCGGTTAGGTCACCTGATCCAGGGCCGCCCGGAGCTGCGCCCGGGAGGTGATTCCCAGCTTGGGATAGACCCGGTACAGGTGTGAGGCGACGGTGCGGTGCGAGAGATAGAGCCTCGCGCCGATCTCTCGATTCGAGAGCCCGTCGGCGGCCAGCCGGGCAATGTGCAGTTCCTGTGGCGAGAGGTCCTGCCAGACCTGGGTCTCGGGCAGTTGGCTGCGTTCGCCGGCGGCACGAAGTTCGGCACGCGCCTGCTCGGCGAACGCGCTGGCGCCGAGGGCGTCGAACGCCTCCCGCGCGGCACGCAATGGGCCCCGGGAGTCCGCGGCGCGGCGTTGACGGCGCAGCCAGCGACCATAATTCAGCAACAGCCTTGCCCGGTAGAGCGGCCACATCGAGAGGTCTGTGCGAAGAGCTGCCTGGAAGAGGGTTTCGGCGTCGTCGTCCTCGGCGAGCAGTGGGCGGGCGTAGAGCAGTGCAACCTGTGTCCAGGTGGACTCACCGGTGTGGGCCTGCGGGGCGAACACCTCCAGCTGGGCGCGCGCAGCCTCGATGTTGTCGGTGTGCACGGCCGCCTCAGCGAGATCGCCGAGTGCCCACGCGCTCTGAAAGTGGTGATAGGAGGGGTCTTGGGGGTCGAACAGCCGGTGTAGCTGCTCATACGCCTCGACGTAGCGGCCGGCGCCAACCGCGGTGACCCCGCGGGTGAGTTGGATGCCGCAGAGCATGGCGTTGGCCCCCATGGGCAGGGCGATCGCCTCTGCAGCTCGGACCTGGGATTCGGCCTGCTCGAAATCACCGCGCACGCCGGCAAAGATGGCTTCGGCGATCAGAGCGCTCGCCTCCCAGAGCGGCTGCCCCGTCTCTTGAGCAAGGCGAATTGCCTCGTCGGCCGACGGAAGCGCAGTGGCCCAGTCCAGTCGGGGAAAGGCACTCCACGCCTGCTGGGCGAGGACCTCGACAAGCTGTCTGAGCCGACCTTCGGTGCGAAGCGCGGTCGCCGACGATGCCATGAACGATGCGGAGAGCCCGAACGCTCCCGCCAGGTTGAGTGCGGCACCGACGAGATGCGCGGTGTGAGCGTCGGTGGTGTGTGGCGGCATGCTCATGGCGCGCTCAATCAGGACGTTGTTGTGCCCGTTCGGATCGGTGAGGCTGTAGACCGAGAGAAGAACGGGGTCCTTCGTCGACGGTGCAACTCGCTCCGCGGCGGTGAGCACGGAGCTCCTGAGTTCTTGGCCGACGTCTGCCACCCATGTGTGGTTGGCTGCCAAATGGGCGAATCTCAGCCCGAGGTCGGAATCGCCCTGCGCATGCATCTGGTCCGCAAGCTCTATGAGTTCCTGCGCCTTGAGTGCAACGCCGGCGCGCCCCACTGGACTCGGGCCGAGCATTTCGGTGAGCAGTCTGACCCGGCCGCTGGATCGTGGTCCGAGGGCTTCCTCTCTGGTCTGCTTGATGAGCCGGGCGGCGGCCAGTGCGTCGCCGAGTTCCAACGCGAGTTCGGCGGCTCTGAGGAACCGTTCCGCGCGTCGTTCATCGTCCGGTGTCAGGAGGGCCGCTCGTTCGAGTGCCTCAAGGGTGACCAGAGGGGCTCCACGTGCCTCGGCACGGGTAGCGGCTGCCTCGATCTCTGCCGCCACCTCCTCATTCGGTCCGAGCGTGGCGGCGGCCAGGTGCCAGACCCGGCGGTCAGGACGAGCTTCGAGCGCCTTCGCTAGCGCAGTGTGTGCGGACGCTCGTTGAGCAGGGGTGGCGGACTGGTAGATCGCCGACCGTACGAGTGGGTGACGAAACTCAATTCGCCGCTCGTCCATGGTGACCAGCCCGGCCTCGACAGCCGAACTCCAGCTGTCGGGATCTTGGGCCACGCCAGGCACCAGAAACTCCGCTGCGCTGAACAGCTCGTGCAGTTCGTCAGCGTCACTCGCTGCAGCCAGGAGGAGCAGCGTCCGGATGGGATCAGGCAGCTCCGCGAAACGTGACGTGAAAGCTCGTTCGAGCCGAAGCGTCATGGGAAGCCCTGCCGCCGGAGTGGTCTGTATCAGGCTGGTTTGCTCGGGGGCCTCAGCGAGCTCCACCAGCGCCAGAGGGTTACCTTTTGCCAGTTCCAGAACCGTGCTCCGCCGCTGCGCGTCGAGATGTGGTGCCCGGACGTCGAGCAGCGCAGCCGAATCGGCGTCGTCGAGCGGGCCGAGTTCGATCAGGGCGAGGCTCAGTGCACTCAAAGGCGTCTCGTAACCCTCTCGCGTGCAGATGACGAACACCACGCGGTCGTCGCCGAGACGACGTAGGACGAAGGCGAGCGCTTCGGCTGTTGGTCGGTCCAGCCATTGGGCGTCGTCAACAATGGCCAGGACGGGACCGCTCGTCGCCGTCAGCGCCAGCAGTTCCAGGACGGCGAGGGCGATGAGGTACGCATCGGGGGCGGCGACCTCGCTCATCCCGAAGGCGGCGAGCAGGGCGTCACGTTGCCGGGGAGGAAGGTCCACTGCAAGATCAAGCACGGGTCGTACAAGCTGGTGGAGGCCGGCGAAAGCCAATCGAGCCTCCGACTGAACCCCGGTGACCATCAGTTGGCGGAAGCCTTCGGCTCGTGCCTGCTCGCTGAAAGCAGCAAGAGCGAAGGACTTGCCGATTCCCGCAGGGCCACGGAGAAGAAGGCCACCCCCGCGGCGCGTCGACTCCCGAGCGAAGTCCAGCAGTCGCTCGAGCTCCCGCTCACGGCCGAGCAGCGTCTCCACGAGGGAAATCTTGCAGTCGTGCAAGGGCCAGGTCGATAGCCCCTTCTGCTACCTTGCCGCGCGTGGAGACTTTGCCGCGGGCTCGAAAGCCTGCGGCAAGATCGCTGCCGGCGACGACTCCATGGCGGCTGACTATGAACTGATCAGGCTCCGCTGTCCTAGCCAGGCAAGGGATTTCTCGGCCACTTCGTGCCAGCCGCTGTCGATGGTGAGGGAGTGGCCGCGGTCCTCGAACTCGATGAGGTCGGTGACGGCCTCTGAGTATCTGTACTGCTTCAGGGTCGACTTCGTGATCGCTTCCGGGACGGTGTGGTCCTGGCCCCCCATGATCAGCAGCAGGGGTCCGCGATCCTCGTTGCGAGTGTCGACCGCCGCGGGGGAGTGCAGCGAGAAGTTGGCTGTCGCCGCCTCGAACAGCGGCCGCCCGGGCGCCGGGATCGTCCACTTCTCGAACAGCTCGTTCGACTCCTCCTCGGTCAGGGCGTTGCAGAAGGCGTAACGGAACTGCTCGGCCGTGAGGGATACAGCCAGATGCTTGTTCGCCGGGTTCTTGAACACCGGAAGCGTCGCCCGTAGTGAGGAGAGGGGCACCGGAAGGACGCCCTTGATCTGCGCAGCATCGATCGCCACGGCGCCCTGCGCCTTGCCCATGCCGAGCAACTTCTCCGCGATCATGCCGCCGAAGGAATGGCCAACGAGGATCGGGCGTTCGGGCAGCGAGTCGATGATGGTGGCGTAGTGCTCGGTGACGTCGTCGATGCCGTGGTCGGCGATGCTGTCCGGGTTGAGGCGCGCCGCTTCGACGGTGTCGGGGATGCCTGGCCAGCCCGGCGCCATGCAGGTGTAGCCGGCGTCCTCGAAGAACGTGGCCCAGGGCGCCCACGAGGTCGCGTGCAGCCATAGTCCGTGGATGAAGATGACAGTCTTCTTCGTCTCGCTCATGTTGTGTGTCCTCCCGTGAGTAAGTGGTTATCTGATCGTGCGCGGTCCGCTAGCGGTTCGGCATCGGTCAACTGACTGGTCTGGCCTGAGTGCGGACGGGCCTGGCGGTCCTCAGCTGACGGCTGTGGCGGCCGCAATGATGGTGCGGACGACGGCACCGGGATGGGACACCATGACGTCGTGGGCCGAGTGCACGGTGGTGGTGTGCGAGTTGGCGCGCTTGGCCATGAAGGCCTGCCCGCCTGGGGAGATGGCCTTGTCGTCAAGGGTGATGAGATCCCAGCTCGGCACGGTCTTCCAGGCGGGGGCGCCGGATACCTCGTTGTTCGCCGTCAAGGACAGCGGTCGCTGCGTGGCTGCCATCGTCAGTGCCCTCCTTGACGTCTGGTCGCCGGCGAAGACCTCACGGAAGTGGGCGGCCTGAATGTAGATGTCGAGATCCTGGCCCCCGGTTGCAGTGGCCGCCGCGTTCGGGGCAGGTCGGACCTCAGTGGTCGTGGGGCCGAGCAGCGAGCCCGGGTAGGTGGCTGCGTCGTAGGCAGTCCCGATGCTCTGCCCAACGTCCGGGACGAATGCCGCGACGAACACCAGAGCCTTGACGTTCGGGACTCCTCGCGCTGCGTTCGTGATGACTGCGCCTCCGTAGGAGTGGCCGACCAGCACGATCGGTCCGGAAATGGAGGCGAGCACCGAGCGGATGTAGTCCGCGTCGCTGGTAAGTCCGCGCATCGGGTTGGCCGGCGCGATGACGGGGTAGCCCAGCTTGCGCAGTCGGTAGATTTCCGAATTCCAGCCGGAGGCGTCCGCGAAGGCGCCGTGAACGAGCACCACCGTCGGCTTGGCCCCCGTGCGTGCGACCGTGACGTGTGCCGCCAGCGCCGGAGTTTCAGCGACCGGGGCAACCACCCCGGGATGCCCCTGTGCGGTTGGGACGATGCCCAGTGTGAGCAGCGCGGCGACCAGGGTCGAAACGGCGGCTCGTTTACCGAGCTGCGCTCCGTCCTTCCAACTTGTGCGTGTGACGGTCATTGACAGGACCTCTCTGAATGGTGTTTGCGCCCGATGCGCGACACCAATGGACGCTAGGAGCTCTTGGGGAGCACGGCTTCGGTCAGACGACTGAAACCGCATCGGAGGGTCGGTCCAGGTGGTGAGGATCAACATGAGTCAGATGACTGAAGCCGGGAATGCGCTGGGAAGTGGAGATTGGTCAGCAACATCCAGCAAGAGGAGCTACATCATGAACCGCGTTCCCGACTCCGAGCTTGTGTTCGTCCCTGGCGGAACTCTCATCACCCCAGATGCCAACGCGGGACGGGCGCTTGCCTTTACCCTCGCTCGCCACGCCGTCCACAACATCCAGCCTGATCTGGACGTCCTGGTGGGAGGCCGCCCCACGTACTCGACGAGCCCGGACAGTCTCATCGCGGCGACCCAGGTCGTGGCTACCGAGTTCGCCACCATCGCCGCGGCCAACAACTACTGGCGCTAGCCACGTGCCCGGAATGCTTGCCCTCGTCGCGCATCGGCGCGGGGGTCCGGAGCAACTTCAGGTGGAGCGGGTGCCGCGGCCCACGGCGGAGGCATCGCTGGTGCTCGTCCGGGTGCATGCGGCAGCCATCACCTTCAATGAATTGCTCTGGGAGGAGACCTGGGCGAGGGACGGGCAGGACCGAACTCCGATCATCCCCTCGCACGAGTGGTCTGGCGTCGTTGAGAACGCGCACCCGGACACCGGGTTCGAGGCGGGGGAGCCGGTGTACGGCATGGTGCCTTTCGACCGCGACGGCGCCGCCGCGGAGTACGTCAGCGTGCCGACGGGGTTCATCGCACCCAAGCCCGCCACCCTGTCGCACGTGGAGGCCGCCGCCTTGCCTCTTGCTGGACTGACGGCATGGCAGGCCCTTGCCGACTACGCACACGTCGGGCCGGGGGAGCGGTTGCTGGTCCTGGGCGCAGCCGGCGGCGTAGGGGCCTTCGCTGTGCAGCTGGCGGTGCGCCTGGGCGCGATCGTCACCGCCACGGCGATGGAGCGCGACCGCGAGTATGTGATGTCACTGGGGCCCTCCGATGTCGTTGTGGCGACGGATCGTCGATCTCATAGCTCCAGGCTGGAACCGGGTTCCTTCGACGTGGTCGTGGACACAGTCGGGGGCGTCCTGCTGGAGCAATCGCTCAGGCTCGCGCGGAGGGGTGGGGTCTTCGTCACCCTCCAGCAACCGCCGCCGCAGGAGCTGGCCGCGGAGCTCGGTGTCGACGGCGTGTTCTTCGTCGTCCGCCCGACACGCCCTGCGCTCGACCGCGTACGCGAATCGGTCGAGAAGGGACACCTGCGCGTCACCGTCGCCGCGACGTACCCCCTGAGCGAAGGACGAAAGGCGTACGAGAGTGGCGCCCTGCCCGTCCGCGCGCCGGGCAAGACCGTGCTGATCGTCCGCGCCGATGACCGTCAGTCCAACAGGTGTTAGCTGGCGTGGAGGCCACCGTTCCTGGGCAGCACGGTGAGGACCTTCTCGATGTAGTCGTGGAACTCCTGCATGTAGTTGGTGAGGAAGGTCTTCACGCTGTCGTCGAGCACCTCTCCTTCTGGAGAGAAGATCTCGGGTGAGTACCGGATGTAGGCCTCTGGTGCGGTCATCTGGCGTGCGTTGCAGAAGCTGAGTACACCTCGCATGCCCTGCTGCGCCAGCGCCGTTCCCAACGGACCCGGCGAGGCGCCGATCACGGCGGCAGGGATCTGGTCGAAGGAGTTCTGACCCCAGGGTCGTAAGGCCCAGTCGACTGCGTTCTTCAAGGCTCCGGGATGGATCTGTGTACTCAGGGGTGACGAAGAGGACGGCGTCGGATTCCTCAATCGCCGGACGCGCTCATTCGGGCCGGACGAGGTCAGCGCTCGCCCAAAATCGCGTTGCGCGGGAGCCGAGGAGCATGGCGGAGTCCACCCCGGAGTACAGTCACCCGACTGAAGCGTGCCCGCGCGGCTACGGCCTAGCGTCGGTGGTCAGGGGCAGGGCCCGGTCGTCGACCCTCACCCGCCTGTGAATCCGGCCCAGAGGAGATCGCCGTGGAATCCATCCGTCCCGATGTGGGGAAGACCGCAACCCAGCCGAGGAGCGCGCCCGAGCACGGGCAGACCCACGGAACCATTCGACACCGCGTCGTCGTGATCGGCTCTGGCTTCGGCGGCCTCTTCGCCGCCCGGTCGATGGACCACGATCGCCTGGACGTCACTGTGATCGACCGAACCCCACATCACCTGTTCCAGCCCCTGCTCTACCAGGTGGCCACCGGGATCCTCTCGGAGGGAGAGATCACCCCTCCGACGCGGGAGATTCTGAGCCGGCAAGCAAACGCACGAGTCATGCTGGGTGAGGTGACTCAGATCGACCTTGACCGACGAATGGTCACCTCACACAGCGGTGCCGTATCGACACAGACCCCCTACGACAGCCTTGTCGTGGCCGCCGGCTCCAGCCACTCCTATTTCGGCAACCCCCAGTTCGCCGAGCACGCGCCTGCGATGAAGTCGATTGACGACGCTCTTCGGCTTCGCGGGAGCATCTACGGTGCCTTCGAGACCGCCGAACTCCTCACCGAGCCCCGCGAGCGCCAGCCCTGGCTCACCTTCGTTGTCGTCGGTGCCGGCCCCACCGGGGTGGAGATGGCGGGGCAACTCATCGAACTCTCGCGACGAAGCCTGCGCAACAACTTCCGCAGCTTCGACCCCGCGAGCGCTCGCGTGATCCTGGTTGAGGCTGGCCCTCAGGTCCTGTCCACCTTTGGTGCCACCTTGTCCCGGCGTACCCTCCGCAGCCTTCAGCGGCTGGGGGTAGAGGTGCGGCTGAACACCCCGGTCATCGGCGTGGACGAATTCGGGGTCGAGGTGAAGGGCGCGTCCGGCACTGAGCGCATCGAGGCAAGGACCAAGATCTGGGCGGCCGGGGTAAGGGCGTCCCCGCTGGCCGGCCTCCTCGCCGATGCAACCGGCACCCCGCGCAACCGCATGGGCCAGCTCGACCTGCTTCCGGACTGCACCTTGCCGGGCCATCCTGAGGTGTTCGTCATCGGTGACCTCATGCACACGCCCGTGCCTGCAGTCGCGCAGTTGGCGATCCAATCGGGGCAATTCGCTGCCCGTCAGATCATCGCCCGGGTCGAGGGTCGGCCCACCGAGGCAGCGTTCCGGTACCGCGACAAGGGCAGCCTCGCCACGATTTCGCGCTTTGAGGCCGTCGCCCGCATCGGCCGACTGGAGCTCTCGGGGACGCCGGCCTGGCTCCTTTGGCTCTTCGTGCACCTGGTCTACCTGGTGTGCTTCAAGAACCGGGTGCTCGTCGGCATCCATTGGGCCATCAGCTTCCTCGGCAGCGGTCGCCAGGAGCGCACCGCCCCCAGCCCAACGCAACCACCCGCGCGCCGCGCAATCGAACTCCACGAACCGCAGAAGGCAGCGTCGTGATCACGAAAGCGGGCCTCGCGTAGGCGGGGTCTCGAAGAACAGTTCGTCGGCGTAACACCACCACCAGTCCTCTCCCGGCTCGCGCGAGGCGATCAGCGGGTGCTGCGTGCCATGCCAGTGGGCTGTGGCATGGCGATGAGGCGAACTGTCGCAACATCCCACGTGGCCACAGATCAGGCAGATCCTCAAGTGCACCCACCAGCCGCCGATGCGCAGGCAATCCTCGCAACCGTCAGCGGACGGTGAGACCGGCCGGACCTGGTCGACGTGTTCGCAGGAGGTGCGGCTCATCGCGCGGTCACGCGGACCCTGGTCTGGTCGATGGCGAGAACGGTCTTTCCGGGCGGCCGGTCGGGATCAAGCCCGCTCTCGTACGCAGTTCGTCCGTCGGCAAGCGGATAGACGGCGCTGATCAACGCCGACACCTTGCCGTCCTGGACGAGTCCCGCGACCGCGTCCATCTGCTGTCGATCGGCTTCGACCACGAAGAACACGCCGTCGATGGAGTACTTGTGCAGGAGCTCGCGGTCCGCTGGTGCGTTCAGGCACACCAATCGACCCCCTGGTCGGACCGCGGCGTAGGTGTCCTCCGGCGGCAGGCCCGGTACGGCGTAGAGGGCAAGGTCAAAACCGCTACCAGCGTCACTGAGCGGCTGCGCTGTGAAGTCGACGAAGGAGTCGACACCGTAGCTGGCCAGCAGTTTCCGGTCATCGGATCTCCCGGTGGCGACGATCGTGCCGCCGAGGGTCTTCACGAGTTGGACTGCCAGGAGCCCGACTCCGCCGGCGGCCCCCTGAATGAGCACTCGGTCACCGCTTTGGACATGCCCGTGCTCGACGATCGCCTGCCACGCGGTGAGCGCTGCGAGCGGGAGGACCGCCGCCTCGGCCCAGTCGACCCCCGGTGGGCGCCTCGCAACGTTCGCGGCCGGGAGGGTGACGAACTCGGCAGCCGCGCCGTCGCGGTCGAAAGGCACCAGCCCGAACACCTCGTCACCCACCGCGATACCGGCCGCAGAGCTTCCCACCGCGGCGATGCGCCCGGAGGCCTCGTGCGACGGGATGATCGGCGTGCGCGGCTCGCCGTCCTTGAGCCACGTCTGATCCCAGCCGAGTTCGGTGAAGGTGACGGCGGCCGCGTAGACCTGCATCACGACGTCGTCGGGACCCGGGGTCGGAACGGGTGCGTCCTCGTACACGAGTTGCTCGGGGCCTCCTCGCTCGTGGGCGCGGAGTGCATGCATTGTGGTCATTTTGGCTCCTTTTCGCTTTCCTCAAGCGTGGGCGTCGGGTGCGGCTCAACGCTTGTGTCATTCGACTGAATTGCCTCAGCCGGACGCGTCCGAGGTGGTCCCGGTGGGTTGCGCACCCCCACCAGCGCGGTGACGCCACCGACCGTGAAGAATGCTGCGGTGGCAATTGCCGTGCGCCGGAACGCGTCGAGGTCGAACACGTCACCGATGACGGTTCCGATGAAGCCGACGGCAAGAAGGCCGGCAACGCGTGCGATCGCGTTGTTGACCGCCGACGCGATGCCACTGCTCTGGGGAGGGACGGAGTCGAGGACGGTCGCGGTCAGCGGTGCAACGGTCATCGCCAACCCGAGCCCGTACAGCGGCAGGCCGATTCCAAGGTGCGCCCACAGGCTGGGCGAGTCGAGCCCGGTCATGCTCATCCAGACGAAGCCAACTGCGGCGACAAGGGGTCCCGTCGTCATGAAGGCTCGCGCGCCGTGCCGTCCGGCGAGGTGGCCGAACATCTCGGCGAGCAGGAGCGAGGTCAATGCGACCGGGAGGGTGGCGACGCCGGCGAACAGTGCCGGGACTTTGGCAACTTCCTGGAGCAGAAGGGTCACGATGAGCAGGGCGATGCCCACTCCCGCGTACACCCCTACCGTCGCCAGGTTGCCCGCAGTGAAGTTGCGTGATCGAAAGAGGTCGAGCGGCACGAGAACGTTGCGGCCCCGTTGCTCCCAAAGGACGAACGCGGTCAGCAGGAGAACGGCCAGCGCCAGACTGGCGATTACCAATCGAGACGTCCAGCCGGCTACGGGTTGCTCGATCAGGCCGAAGACGAGCGCGGCGAGTCCGCTCGTGACGAGGCCGGCACCCACGAGATCGAGTCGCTGCGGGGTCACCCGGGCAGCATCGCGAATTCCCCGCATGTCGATGAGGGTGAAAGCCACAAGCGGAACGTTCGCCAGGAAGATCCACCGCCAGCCGACGGTGTCCACCAGCACCCCGCCGAGTGGAGGGCCGGCGACGAAGGCGACGCTGGTCCAGGCCGTCCATCGGCCAACCGCGCGTCCTCTCTCCTCCCCTGAGAAGGTCGAGGCGAGCAGCGCCAATGAACTGGGGACCAGGAGCGCCGCGCCTGCACCCTGCGCCAGTCTTGCGCCGACGAGGGCACCCACGGTGGGCGCGAGGAAGCAGCCGACCGAGGCAGCCCCGAAGATGATCAGGCCGACACGGAGTGCGCGTGCTCGTCCGACAAGATCGGCGAATGACCCGGCGATGAGAATCATGGAGCCGAGCGTCAACAGGTATCCGTCGACCACCCACTGCTGCGTGGTCACGCCGCCGCCAAGATCGTGCGCGATCGCAGGAAGTGCCACGTTCACCACCGACCCGTCCAGGAACGACGTCGCCGACGCCACGATCGAGATCACGATGATCCGACCTTGGAGATGTGCTGCGTCAGTTGGGCCAGTCATGTGCTCACACCGTGGGTCGCATCCCGCCGTCGATCACGAAATCGGCGCCGGTGATGTTCCCGAAGGTTGAACTGGCGAGGACGAGCACCAATCGGGCGACCCCGCTCGGCTGGGTGAAGCGCCCGGTGGGAATTGCAGCTTCTGCTCCTGCCCGGACCTCGCTCGGGGCCGTTCCCGTGAATCTGAAGTTCTCGCCGCGGGCAAGCTGCGTCTGCGTATCGGGCGGCCCGGGTGCGGCGCCAATGACAGTGACACCTTCGTCGAGGAGCGCCTGGACAATGGCCAGTCCGATGCCTCGAGGTGCTCCCGTGACCGCAGCCGTCTTTCCGCTCAGCTCAAGTTCCATATCCACAAGATACGTATCCGCCCTCCCAGGGCGCTTCCGTCAGTCGACTGACGAGCGCCGGAGCCGCGAGCCGGGGAAGGCGCAAGAGCGGCGCCGTCTGGGCATCGGGACCGAGGTCGAGACGTTCTCGACACGCGACACAGAGGTGACATCCCTCAAGCCTGAGGCAGTGGGGATCAGCCGTCGACCAGGAGGCCGACCAGGCCTCCGAGGACCAGGTCACGACGAGCCGATACCCCCTCGAGCTCGCACAGGCGATGGGTGGGCGGCAATCCGTTCCTTTGTCGATCGAGCTGTTCGCGCGCGATCGGTACCCAGCGCTGGTCGAACACGGTGGCCGGCGAGCCACCGACCTCCTCGGTGCCCAGGTGCTCTCTCCACAGTCGCAGGCGTGTGCTGGTCACCAACCCAGGGTCGGTCATGACGACGTTCACTTCGGTGTCGTTGAAGAGCGAGTGGGCGTTGAGGTTGGCTGAGCCCACGGTGAGCCACTCATCATCGATGATCCCGACCTTGGCATGCACGTAGGTGCCGGGGCTACCCGTTGCAGTGGGCTGAAGGGTGGCTGCGAGAAGTCGATGGTCCACGTCGGCCTGGACGAGTCTGGACAGTTGGCCGAGGGTGGTGTCGCGTCCCGTCGTCGGACGGCGCGGCAAGACCAGCAAGGTCCGGAACTCGGGGCTCGGAGGGTGGCGAAGCTTCTCCTCGAGGATGTCGACGATCTCCGGAGCCCAGAGGAACTGGTTCTCCAGGTAGATGAGCTGCTGGGCATCGGACAGCGCTCTCCTGTAGGCGGCCAGGATGGTGAAGTCACCGTTGCCTGCGAACCGGTAGACCCTCTCGGGGATGGTCCGGATGCAGTGCACCGCGTACGGTCCGATCTGTTCCGGAGTCACAGGGGTTGGCAGCTTCTCGCCAGTGACTGCGGCCCAGCGGGCGGCGAAGTGGGCAGCGAGATCGCCCACCACGGGGCCGCGCAGGCCCGTCGCAGCATCGTGCCAACCCAAAGAGGTGCGTGGCTGGTGTGCCGGGGTGTCCCAGCGGTCGGATTCGAGATCTGTCATGTCCAGTCCGCCGACGAACGCCAGCTCGCCGTCCACGATGAGCAACTTCTCGTGGTGGCAGTGCTGCAGGTACTCATGGGTGTCCAGCGCCACGGTCACCCCGGGGATGGTGGCGAACGCGTCGCGGGCGGTGTGAGCGTCCGCCCTTGTCGGGTGGATCACCGGGAGCCTTGCGCCACCCCACAGAAGGACACGCACCTCGGCCCTGCCGGCTGCCACGGCGAGGACGTCGCCGAGCGACAGGGAAGAGCCGGATCTCTCCAGAACGAAGTCCGGCGTGGCATGCCAGCCGGCGATATGGACGCTGCGCTCGGCGCCTCGGATCGCTGACGCCATCGATGCGAAGGCGTCCTTGCCATCGACGAAGAGCTCCACGCTGTTGCCGGCCCGCACCGGAAAGCCTTCCCTGCCCGACGGGACTCCCGGGTTGGACTCAAGGGCGGACGCCCACCCATTGCGAGCCAATCGGCGCCGATGACGACGTCGGAATGCTGACTCCACAAGCCGACCGGCGGCGGCGTCGGCTCGAGCGCCCAGCGTCGGCTCCTTCGCCTGCCCACCAGCGGCCATGACCCCTCCTGCCGATGCTCCTCACCCGCGGCCAGTATCTCCAACCCCAACAACCACCGGCGGGTGCACGCCTTGCCGGTGCAGCGTCTGCCATCGCCGTGGCGACTGGCCAGGTGTGCGTGTCACCCAAGGGGTTCACAGGGCCCAGTTGGGCGGTAGGCGTTGACGTCCACTGTGCGGCGGATGACGTAGCCCATCGACTCGTACAGCCGGATCGCGCCGGCATTGGTGGCGACAACGTGGAGGAAGGGGCGCTGGCCACGGTGCCGGATGCCTGCGGCGACCAGTTCCATGAGTAGCCGTGCCAATCCCCGTCCGCGGTACGCGGGGTCGGTGCACACCCCGCTGATCTCGATCCACCCGTCGGGTTGGAGGCGCTCGCCCGCCATCGCGATCAGTCTTCCGCCATCTCGGATGCCGAGGTAGACGCCCAGGGCCCCGGTGCGTGCTGCGAAGGGGCCGGGTTCGGTCGCGGTGGCGAGCGCGAGCATGTCAGCGGCGTCCGTAGGGCCCAACCGGTCCACCTGCCAGTCACCCAGGGAAGGTTCGGCGGGAGGGGCGTCCTCGGGGGCGAGCATCTGGAGGCCCTTGATCTCCCTGAGGAGGGACCAGGTTGTCGGCACCGAGGCCGGCGGGTTCACAAGGACCACCGGGTCTGCGCCGGCCAGGTCGGCAAGCCGGCGCCAGTCCTCGGGACGCGCATCGTCCGGCACCCCCATGAAGGGCGACACGTCCCCCGGGTAGCGCGCTGACCGCCCGCTCACGAGCGCGAGCGTGCTGTGCGTACCGGTGAGTGATGCCCAGACCGGGTTGTCGAGGGTTTCGTAGCGCATCCGAGCTTCCTTTCCGCTTCGCCTCCGCCGACCACAACTCTCGCGGCCTCCTCATCCTTCCCGGGCGAGCCCTCGGCAGGACAAACACGATGTTGCCGGTGCCGGCGAGACGCTGCAGGCTGTAGTCCCCAACGTGAAGGAGGTTCCATGGGCACGTTGATCTACGCTGCCAACACCTCGCTCGACGGCTTCCTCGAGGACGAGTCCGGTTCGTTGGACTGGTCCGTGCCCGACGAGGAGGTGCACGCGTTCTGGAACGAGCACGAGCGCCACATCGGCACCTCGCTCTACGGGCGACGCATGTACGAGGCCATGCGGGTGTGGGAGAGCGACGACTGGTTGAAGGACGAGCCTGCGGTGGTCCGTGAGTACGCCGAGATCTGGCGTGACGCCGACAAGGTGGTCTACTCCTCCTCGCTCACCGAGGTTTCGACCGCGCGCACCACGATCGAGCGGCGGTTCGAGCCCGAGGCGGTACGACGGCTCAAGGAGACCTCCGGTCCGGACCTGAGCATCGGGGGCGCGGGGATCGCGGCGGAGGCCTTCCGGCACGGACTGGTCGACGAGTGCGTGCTGCTGCTGTGCCCGGTCCTCCTGGGTGGCGGCAAGCCGGCGCTTCCTCGGGGCGTGCGACTCGACCTCGAGCTGCTGGACCTCCGACGCTTCGACAACGGCGTGATCTACGTCCGCCACGCCGTGCGGTAGGAGTGCCCGCACGACATCCGGAGGGCGAACTCGGTGCCACAGGAGCTGAACGCGACGAGACCTTGCAGGCTCAGTCTGGACGCCCACCGAACCGCCACGGATGCACTTCGATTCCGGTGTACCTGTCACCGGAGAGAATGCTCCGTGCTTGGTCCGCGTCGGGGGCTTCCAGCAGGACTCCCGCCCCAAGCACCGAGGAGCCGTCGTCAGACAAGAGGGGCCCGCCGACGATGACCTCCTCCCTGCGTGGAAGCCCGGTGGCTTCTGCTGCTGGTTCCAGGGTGAAACCGAGGACGAGGTAGAGGCTGTGCCCTGGCCGGCCGCCACGGAAGTCCCACATCGTGCGACCCAGGTCGTTGTGCCAGCGTCGCAGGAGTACGTCGCGGTAGGCGCCAGCCTGGTAGCACGGCTCCTCGAAGGCAAAGGCACGGGCGGCGGGGGGATCTGGCAGGTCGAGAATGTGCAGGCTGCCGGTCAGGGTGCCGTCGCTGGCAAAGGTCGGGCCGCGGGCGATCATCGAAGCGACGAACCGGTCCATGTAGGACCAGTGCTGCTCCACCATCTGCGTTCGCAGCGGCGTCGATCCAGGGCGATCGCGGTGATAGCAGAGGAACTCCATGCGTCCAGAGTCCCCGAGGCTCCGTGACGCTGGCAAGGATGGCACGCCGGTACAACGATGGGGCAGTAGCTCGACCTGCTCCCTCAACCCGTCTGCAACTCACCCATCGACCCCGCCGAACAGCTGCGGTGACTGGTGTGCACGAACGTCGTCCTCCGAGGTTCTGACGACCCCGTCCCCGCGACGCCAGGCTGGCTAGAGTGCGATGCATGGACCCCGTGTCCCGGCTTGCCACGCCGGCATCTGTGCGCGCTCGAACGATCTGGCGCGGGGCTGGAGGAGTCACGATCCTCGACCAGTCCCTGTTGCCCTTCGAGGTCGTTCACCGGCAGCTGGACAGCGTCGAGGACGTGGCGGAGGCGATCCGCGCGATGCGAGTGCGCGGTGCGCCCCTCATCGGCGCCACGGCGGCGTTCGGCATAGCCATCGCACTGAGTCGCAGTCCCGGGGACGCCGAGCTCGACGCGGCGCTGAGCTGTCTTGGCGCCACCCGACCGACAGCGGTGAACCTGCACTGGGCACTCGACCGGATGGACAACCACGTCCGCCCGCTGCCGCCCTCGGAACGGCCGGAAGCTGCCTGGCTCGAGGCGGAGGCGATCGCTGCGGAGGACGCCACGCTCTGCGCAGCGATCGGTGAGCACGGGGCGCGTCTCCTGGAGTCGCTCGCCGACCGGCGTGACGGTCCGGTGAGGGTGCTCACCCACTGCAACGCCGGATGGCTCGCTGCCTGCGGCATCGGGACGGCGCTCGCGCCCGTCTACACGGCGTGGTCGCGAGGTGTGCCGGTGGAGGTGGTCGTGAGCGAGACCCGTCCGCGCAACCAGGGGCTGCTCACCACGTGGGAACTCCGGGCAGCGGGAGTACCGCACAAGCTGATTGCCGACAACGCCGCCGGCTTCCTGCTGGCCACGGGTCAGGTGGACGTGGTCATCACCGGCGCCGACCGGATCGCTGCCAACGGCGACGCCGCGAACAAGGTCGGCACGTTCCTGAAGGCGCTGGCGGCACGCGAGGCTGCGGTGCCGTTCCACATGGCCGCACCCTCGTCCACCCTCGACCTCGACTGCGCCAACGGCAGCCAGATCCCCATCGAGGACCGCGGCGCGGACGAGGTGTCCACCGTCCGAGGCCTCGACCCAGCGGGACGGGTGGTCGACGTCCGGCTCGTCCCTGCCGGTACGCGAGTGGCCAACCCGGCGTTCGACATCACACCGGCACATCTGATCGACAGCTTCATCACCGAGCGCGGGCTGGTCGAGCCGGCCGCCCTCCGCAACGTCTTCGGCGGAGGCACACCGTGACCAGCACGGCCGACCTGCGAGCTGACCTGGTCGCGACGCTGCGCGCCATGGCGGATGCGGGGCTCAACAAGGGCACCTCGGGCAACGCCAGTGTCCGGCTTCTCGACGGCGTGGCCTCCGGCTTCCTCGTCACCCCCAGCGGCCGGCCGCCCCAGAAGCTCAGGCCGGACGAACTGGTCGTGATCAGGGACGACGGGCGGGCCGAGGGGACCCTCGAGCCTTCCTCGGAGTGGCGGCTGCACCTCGACGTCTACGCAGCCTTCCCGGATGCCGGCGCCGTGCTGCACGCCCACTCGGCCTTCGCAACAGCCCTTGCCTGCCAGCGCGCCGAGATCCCGTCGTTCCACTACCTGCTCGCGCTGTTCGGCGGCAACACCATCCGCTGCGCCGACTACGCCACCTTCGGTACCCAGGAGCTATCGGACGCCGCAGTGACCGCCCTCCAGGGACGGCGAGCGTGCCTGCTTGCCAACCACGGCATGCTCGTCCACGGACGCGATCTTGACCATGCGCTCCTCCTGGCTGTGCAACTGGAGATGCTCAGCGAGCAGTACTGGCGTAGCCGGATGCTGGGGCCGCCCGTGCTCCTGACCGATGCCGAGATGGCTCACGCCACTGCCCAGTTCGCCCGTTACGCGAGACTGACCGGCAACCCGGGCTGAGGCGTCCCGAGAGCTCCTTCCGGCGATCTCAGGCCTATCGTGGCGGTCATGGCTTCTCGGTTCTCCGAGTTGGTGATCGACTGGGGGCACACCCACGGCGGCGCGCTCGCTAGGTATCAGAGCCCCGTTTCCAGACTCCTCATGGAGAGGCAGGATGGTCAACGAGGGGAGCGGACATGGGTTCCGAGAGTCTCGACACCGACGATATCCGGGCACAGTTCGACTTCGGCGACCGGGTGGTCACCAACAACGCCGCGAGTACTCAGCCACCGATCGAGGTGCTTGCGCTTTATCGCGACCTGGTGCGGACCTACGAGAACGTCCACCGTGGTCAGTCGGATGCCTCGCGGGCGACCACGGAGCGGTTCGAGGCGGCCTTCGACACGATCGCGGCGTGGCTGGGTGCTCCCGGGCGGGACACGATCTCGATGCATCGCAACACCACGGAGGCGATCAACTGCGTGATGTACACGCTGCTCACCGAGTTCCGCGACGGCGACAACGTGGTCACGACCCTGATGGAGCACAACTCGAACTACGTGCCGTGGTACGGACTGTGTCGCGAGATCCTGCCGCGTTTCGGCGTGCGGGTGGAGTGCCGGCTGGCGCGTTTCGACCATGACACCGGGGAACTGGACCTGGAGCACCTCGGCTCGCTGGTCGACGACCGGACCAAGCTGGTCGCGTGCACCGGCGCGTCCAACTTCCTCGGCACGAAGCCACCCCTTGCGGTGGTTCGGGCCATCGCCGACGCCAGCGGGTACGTCCAGCCGTCGGGGGAGTCCCGATCTCTCCTTCTCGTGGACGGGGCACAGCTCGTGCCCACCACCGCCGTCGACGTCCAGGCCCTCGATGCCGACTATCTGGCGTTCTCCTTCCACAAACTGTTCGCTCCGTTCGGTGTGGGCGTGCTCTACGCGAAGGAGTCGATCCGGCAGTCGTCACTACCGTTCCTCTACGGCGGCGACATGATCGCGGAGGGGCAGGTGACGCCGGTTGCGGTCAGCTACAACGAGCTGCCGTGGAAGTTCTCTGCCGGGACGCCGAACATTCTCGGGGTGATCGCGAGCGCGCAGACCCTCCGGTTCGTTGCCGACCTGGCAGACCCGACCGCGCCGCGCTTCTTCGGCACGGAGGACCCGGTCCCACGCACGGTGGTGAGTGGCGCGGTCGCCCGGATCTCCGGGTACAGCGCAGCGCTCACCCACGCTGCCATGGGGGAACTGTCGACCGTTCCCGGGATCCGCATGTATGGTCCACCCCACGGCACCCCACGTGCACCGCTGATCGCCTTCAACGTCGCGGGGATGTCGCCGTTCGCTCTCGCCGAAGCCCTCAACGCCCGTGGGATCGAGTCACGCGCCGGATGCCACTGCGCAACGCTCGCCCATCATGACCTCGGCCTCGACCCACCCGCCAGCTGCCGGCTCAGCTTTGCGTTCTACAACACCGAATCCGACGTCGACCGGGCGGTCTCGGCCGTCCACGACGCCGTCCGCGCCCGTGTCTCGATCGGCGTGTGACCCTGCACGCGTCACACCGGATGGGTAGTTGGGCCCGCTCTCTTGTGGTGCCCAACGTTCCCGGGTAGTCCTTGGCCGGTGATGGACGCATGTGACGTGGTGATCATCGGCGGTGGGGCAGCCGGCCTTTCGGCAGCGCTGGTGCTGGCAAGGGCCCGCCGCCGGGTTCTGGTGGTTGACTCCGGGACGCCGCGCAACGGTCCCGCAACGCACATGCACGGCTTCCTTTCGCGGGACGGGATGCCTCCCCGCGAACTCCTCACCGTGGGGAGGGCGGAGGTCGAGGGCTACGGCGGAACGATCACCTTCGCTGACGTGACCGGCCTGGTCCGGGTCGCGGACGGGTTCGAGGTGGTCACTGACGGTGGCGAGAGACTCACCGCCCGGCGCGTGCTCGTTGCGACAGGGCTGCGGGATGAACTGCCGGACGTCCCCGGCCTGCGAGAGCGCTGGGCAAAGGACGTGCTCCATTGCCCCTACTGCCACGGCTGGGAGGTCCGCGATCAGCAGCTCGGCGTCGTCTGGAACGGACCGGACACGGCACGCTTCGCCCAGATCCTGCGGCAGTGGACCAAGGACATCGTCCTCTTCGCTCCCGCCGGCACCCTTGCCGCCGACCAGCGCTCGCACCTCGCAGCCCGTGGCATCGAGGTCGTCGAGGGTGTGGTTGCCGAGGTTCGTGTCGACGACGACCACCTGAGTGGTGTGCGGATGGCTGACGGCCGGGTCGTCCGGCGGGATGCCCTGTTCGTGCCACCTCGCCTCGTCCCCAACAACGACCTTCTCGACCAGCTCGGATGCGAGAGTGACGAGCTCGGCTGGGTGGTCACGGGCCTCTTCGGGGCGACCAGCGAACCCGGTGTCTGGGTTGCCGGGAACGTCGGCAATCCGCGGGCCCAGGTCATCACGGCCGCCGGAGAAGGATCCGCAGCGGCCATCGCGATCAACGCCGACCTCGTCGACGAGGACGTCCGCATTGCCGTCGCGAGCTATTGACAAGAATATTTGTCAAGAGGCAGGCTTGCGTCATGCAGGATGTCGAAGTCATCGAGAGCGCCGCGGCAGCTGCCGTCGCGCTGGATCCTGTCCGGTCCCGGCTGCTCAGCGAGTTGGCTGTTCCCGCCTCCGCGGCCGGGCTTGCTGCCCGGATCGGCATCTCGCGACAGAAGGTCAACTACCACCTGAACGCCCTTGAGGCGCATGGCCTCGTGGAGCTGACCGAGGCGCGCCTGCACGGGGGTATCACCGAGCGGGTGCTGCAGGCGTCAGCGGTGTCCTACGTCGTTTCGCCGGCGGCCGTCAGCGCGTCCGCGGCAGACCCGGACGCCAACCCCGACCACCTGTCTGCTGCTTACCTCGTTGCGCTGGCCAGCCGGCTGGTGCGCGAGGTCGGCGCACTTGCCCGCAGGGCGGGTGCGTCCGGCAAGCGCCTGCCGACACTGACCATCGACACGTTGATCGGCTTCCGGTCGGCTGCCGACCGGGCCGCCTTCGCCGACGACCTGACTGCAGCGGTGCTCGAACTGGCCGCTCGCTACCACCACGACGACGGGCGCCCGCACCGGCTGGTCGTCGCTGCCCACCCACTTCCTGAGGAGAGCGCATGAACACGACACCCGACGTCCCCTACCGCCTCGAGTTCAGCGTCGAGGTTCCCGGTACCCCCGAGCAGGTCTGGCAGGCCATCGCGACCGCCAAGGGCATGAGCGCCTGGTTCCTGCCGACAGAACTGGAGGAGCGCGAGGGTGGCTCCCTGCACTTCGCCATGGGCCCGGAGATGGGCTCCGACGGCCACGTCACCGCCTGGGACCCGCCGCGCCGAATCGTCTACGAGGAGGACTGGGCGGCCCTCATGGGCAAGGACCCGGACGAGCTCAGCCCCCTGACGTCGGAGTTCCTCGTCGATGCACAGTCCGGCGGCACCTGCGTGGTGCGCGTCACCAGCAGCGGATTCGGGACCGGCGCCGCCTGGGAGTCGGAGTTCTGGGAGGAAATGGCCCCCAACTGGCTGCCGTTCTTCGACAACCTGCGCCTGTACCTGGCGCACTTCCCCGGACAGGAGGCCACGCAGCTGGAGGTGACCGCCTCCCACCCCGGCGACGCGGTTGCTCTCTGGTCAACCCTGCACGACGGGCTCGGGCTCGGCGAAGAGGGTGCGGCGGTCGAGGTTCTCGGCGCCACCGGCACCGTCGAGCGGGTCGGTCACCGACAGACGCTGGTCCGGCTCACCGCGCCGGTGCCCGGGATGCTCAGCGTCTTCACCTACGGCGAGGCCGAGGGCACTGCGGAGGGCACTGCGACGGCAGGCCTGCGGGCGTACCTGTTCTCCGCCGACGCTGCGGATTACGTCCAGCGCGAGGAGCCTGCCTGGCAGGCATGGCTCAACGGCCTCGCCGTCCACGCCGATTGACTAGGTCGTTCGGCCAGGGCGCAGGTCGAGGCGCCGCAGCCACTGGGCGTTGGCTGCGACAACGATGGTGGAGATCGACATCAGCACTGCGCCCAGCTCCATCGGAAGGTTCACCCCGATCGGCGCGAGCACCCCTGCAGCGATCGGTACAGAGATCAGGTTGTAGCCGGCTGCCCACCACAGGTTCTGCAGCATCTTGCGGTAGCTGGCCTTCGAAAGGGTGATCACCGACACGACCGACCGCGGGTCGTCACCGGCCAGGATGACCCCGGCCGAGGCGATCGCAACGTCGGTACCTGCGCCGATGGCCAGCCCGACATCGGCCTGGGCGAGTGCTGGGGCATCGTTCACGCCGTCACCGACCATCGCCACCCGCTCGCCGTCCGCCTGCAGGCCAGCCACCCGGGCGGCCTTGTCCTCCGGCCGGACCTCCGCGAGCACCGTGTCGACCCCCAGTTGCGCGCCGACAACCTCAGCCACCGAGCGGGCGTCGCCGGTGATCATGGCGACCCTGATGCCCAGGGCCTGCAGGGACGTCACGGCCTGAGCGGACTCGGGGCGAATCTCATCGGCCAGCACGAGGCTGCCAAGGACGGTACCGTCGCGGATCACGTGGAGCCGGGTCGCGCCCTGATCGGCCGAGGCGGGTTCGGCCAGCCCGAGTTCGGCGAGGAGGCGGGGTCCGCCCACGCGCACTTGAGCCCCCTCGACCTCCGCAGTGACGCCAAGGGCCGGCTCGGAGCGGAAGTCTGTTGCTCCCGGAAGCGCAAGGTGCCGCTCGCCGGCCGCGTGGACGATGGCCCGTGCCAGCGGGTGCTCACTGTCGGACTCGACGGCGGCGGCGAGGGCCAGCACCTGATCCAGCGACATCCCCGAGGTTGCGGAAGCCTCAACCCGGGTGAGTGCCGGCTGCCCCTTGGTCAGGGTCCCGGTCTTGTCGAACACGACCGTCGTGATGGTCCGCATCCGCTCAAGGGCGAGGCGGTCCTTCACGAGGACGCCGCCGCGCGCCGCGCGTTCGGTAGAGATCGCCACCACGAGCGGGATCGCAAGTCCCAGCGCGTGGGGGCAGGCGATCACCAGCACGGTGACGGTCCGGGCGACGGCCTGGTCCGGCTGGCCCAGCAACGACCACACGATGGCGGTCACGGCAGCAGAACCCAGCGCGAACCAGAAGAGCAGGGCTGCCGCACGATCGGCCAGGCGCTGCGCCCGGGAGGAGGAGCCCTGCGCTTCGGCGACCAGCCGCTGGATGCCGGCAAGGGCAGTGTTCTCGCCGGTCGCCGTCACCTCGACCCGGATCCCGGAATCGGTCGACACCGTGCCCGCCGTGACCTGGTCACCGGAGTGACGGCTCACGGTGCGCGACTCGCCGGTCACCATCGACTCGTCCATCTCCGCAACGCCGGCCACGATCCGACCGTCCGCCGGAACGGCAGCTCCCGGACGCACCAGCACGACGTCACCGACCACCAGCTCGGAGGGGCTCACGGGCACAACGTCATCGCCCCTGACGACCTCCGCGACGTCGGGCAGGAGCGCGGCCAGCGAGTCGAGGGCACTGGTGGTCTGGGCGAGCGAGCGCATCTCGAGCCAGTGCCCCAGCAGCATGATCACGACAAGGAGTGCGAGCTCCCACCAGAACTCCAGCGTGTGGCTCAGCAGCCCGAGCGTTGCTCCCCAGCTGGCAACGAATGCCACCGTGATGGCCAGGCCGATGAGGAGCATCATTCCCGGGCGGCGCGACCGCAGTTCGGCGACGGCGCCGGTGAGGAACGGCGAGCCACCCCACACGTACAACACGGTTCCCAGCACCGGCGGCACCCAGGCGAGGACGCCCCCTGCCGGCACCTCGTAGCCGAGCAACATCCCGAACGCTGGGGACAGGCCGACCACCGGAACCGCCAGTACCAGCATCAGCCAGAAGAGCCGCCGGAACCGCTGCACGTGGCCGCCATGGCTGTGACCGCCACCACCATGGCCCGCGTGTTCATGCCCGTCGTGCCCCGGGGATCCGTGCTCGTCCGGTGTGACGACCATCTGCTCGTGATCCATCATCGCCCTACCTCCCTCGATACCCATGGGCTTACCTTCTTCGATACCCATGGGGGGTATCCGGGGAACCCATCCGGACGGCACAGCATTCCCTCGATGCACCCGACGGCGCAGAACTCCATCGAATTCCATCGAATGCGGCCGATCAATCGCCGACAGCCGGCTTCGACCTCCTGCCCTCGCCTGGGTGGGTTCTCCGAGGAGGGCCGTTCCAGGCTCAGGCGGTGCGCTTGGCCCGCCGGCCCCACCACTGCCACACGGCAGTGACGATGACGGCTCCGACCAGCGAACCGATCAGGCCGGACGGACGGAGTTCGAGGCCGTCGCCTGCGAGGAGGCTGATGAGCAGGCCGCCGACGAAGGATCCGGCGAGTCCGCTCACGAACGCCATGGCCCAATCGACGCCCTTGCGCGAACGACCCAGAAGCAGTTGCGCCGCTGCGCCGACGAGCGCACCGAACAGGATCACAGCGATAATCAGCATGCGCGCAGCATAGTGAGGGTCCGGCCGCCAACCCGGCGTCAATCCCGAGTTGCGGATGCGGTCCGCCGAGGTCCGATCTCCTGGCGGTACCAGACGCAGGCGGAGCCGGCCAGCACGCCAATCAACCCGACCAGCAGTAGCCAGGTGAGCGGGCGATCGGTCGCGAACTCCGTGGGTGCCCGGAGTGCTGCGACGAGCATCAGGGCGATCATCAGCGACTCCACCTGCATCATCAGCCGGATCGTGACCCAGCGAGGATCCATCAGCGTGCCGATGCCCGCGGCACCAAGGCAGAAGATCGCACCGACGACACGGCAGGTGAGCGGGGTGAGCCTCCACGGCCAGATCGCGATCATCAACGGTGGTGCGACGAACATCGTCACCCCGGTGGCCAGCGCTGCAAGGCCGACGATCCCGATGACCCACCGGTCGACCGGGCCCAGCGTTGCCTCGTCCGGTCGTGGCGGGGCAGCGTACCGACGGTTGGACAGGTAGGCACCCGCGACGAGGAAGGGTGCCGTGAAGTAGAGCCCGGCCCAGAGCCAGAAGGCGAAGTGCTGGTGGTTGAACTTGTCCCAGTGGCTGACCGTTGCGACACCCAGGAGGGCGGCGAACAGCCCCACCGACGACAACCCGAGCCGCAGGCTCGCCCAGCGCGACTCCCGCAGCGCCCGGACGAAGAAGTAGAAGCCCCCGAGATAGGCCGAGGCGAGCACCATCGGGGTCATGGTGGGGTGGATCGTCCACGCGAAGAGCCGTTCGGTCTGGTCGGGGAATCCGTACAGCACGACGAAGGCGACGATCAGGAACGGTGCGATGAACGCCGAAAGGGCCCTCGTTGATCGCAGCACGCGATCATCTGGCACAGCAGGTGCGGCTGCCATCCCCGTCCGCCCCTCTTGAGAACACGGATCACCTGACGCGACGATAGGGCTGCTGGTGGCTGCTGAAAAGGAGTAGCAATGACCCCCGCGGACGGTCGTGACCTCCCGGCAACGATCGAACAGCTGCTGGACGAGATGCGTCGGCTCCTCGCCTCGCTGCCGCCCGAGCAGGGGACGGCACGCGACTTCCTCGCAACCTACTTGCGGACGACCGCAGCTGTGGCTGGAGCGATCGGCGCCGGAACGTTCGAAGACCCTGACTGGGTGGAGCGCTGGGACCTCGTCTTCGCCGGCCTCTACCTGGAAGCGCTGGACGCACACCTGTCGGGGACGAGTCGTCCGTCGAGGCCGTGGCGGCTTGCCTTCGATGCGGCGCCCGGCCTGCCGCCGGTGTTGAACGTGCTGCTCGGGGTCAACGCCCACATCAACTACGACCTGCCGCAGGCCCTCCTCGCGGTGATCACCGACGATGACTTCGGCGACCCTCGGGTCCTCGCCCGGCGACGTCGTGACCACGAGCGGATCGACGCGATCCTGGCCAGCCGGGTGGCAGCGGAGGACGTCGAGCTCTCCTCCCGATCGGTGCGCACGCTGCTGGACCGGGCGCTGCGGCCCGTCAACAGGTGGGCCACTCGGCGGTTCCTCAAGGAGGCCCGCCAGAAGGTGTGGAGCAACACACTCCAGCTGTGGCAGGCCAGGGTTGCCACCGGGCCCGCCTATGCCACCCGGCTCGCGGAGCTGGAGGTGCTCAGCGCAGCGAAGATCGCCGACCTGCTCGCGCCAGGGCAGGTCCTTCTGCGGCTGGCGGTCGCCGGGTTCGGCGTGTCCCTCCCACCGGAGGACTGAAGCGGACCACCGGCGGGGCAGGTCGAGGTGTCGGGACTACAGGCGCTCCTCGAAGTCCTCGGGGTAGTCATCGCGTGAACCGCCGTCGCCGAAGATCCCCGGGCCTGGATGCAAGCCTTCAGGTCTCGGAATCGTGCTCGCCATTCACCCAACTGATGTAGCGCTCCGCCGACCGCCGTACCGCGGCGTTGGCGCCCACCGGCACCACTCCCTGGAAGTTGTCGTACAGCCGGTCGAACGACAGTGCCGTTGCGGCGCCGGCGACGCGGCCGACGACAGCGGCGGACAGCGGGATCTTGTTCGGGTAGGACCTCTGGAAGCTCACCCAGCCCTGCGCAGGGACGGCTGCGATAGTGTCGCCGGTCAGCAGCACCCCACGGCCCTCGGCGCCGGCCGCCCAGAGGGCGAGGGCGCTGCCCGGGAAGTGGCCGCCTGGCTGGCTGGCGTGGATGCCCGGCAACACCTCGAACGGCTCGCTCCAGGTGCGCAGCTCGGGACCCTCGCGCCGCACCCACACGCGGTCCTTCTCCGAGATCCAGACCGGCGCACCGAACGCCCGCGCCCATTCCAGCTGGGCGCCGTACATGTGGGGGTGGCTGGCCATGATCGCCGCAACCCCGCCAAGGTTGCCGACAGCGGCGACCGCAGCCTCGTCGAGGTAGCCGGGCACATCCCACAACAGGTTGCCGCCGGCCGTGCGCACCAGCAGGGCTGTCTGGCCGATGTCGGCCCTTGGGTGTGCGGTCAGCCCGTACAGGTCGGGCTCGAGCTCCTCGATCTCGATCCGGCATCCCTCGCCGGCACGCTCATCGGAGGTCGTCCAGCGCTGCCCGCCAGGAGGCAGGTACTGGCGCTCGTCAGCGCAGATGGCGCATACATCGTCGTCCAGGTCGTTCTCCACGCCACAGGTGGCGCAACTCCGCCAGGTCTCCATGACCGGATTCTACGGATGGCGGTCGTACGTTCCAGGCCCGAGGATGTCGAGATCGCCGGGTTCGCTCCGACCCAGGGGTGAGAGGACGCCGACCGGCGGCCAGGATCGAAGGAGAACGACATGAAGTACCTCATCCTCATCCATCAGAACCGTGGTGCACGCGAGCAGTTCGCCAGTTTCCCGCCCGAGGTGCAGGCGGCCGGCATGCAGGCCTACTACGACCTGAACGCCGAGCTGACCCGCACCGGCGAGATGGTCAGCGCTGAGGCGCTCAGCGACGACAGCACCGCCACCGTTCTCAGCCTGAAGAGCGGGTCCGTAGTCACCTCCGACGGCCCGTTCGCTGAGTCCAAGGAGATGCTCGCCGGCTTCTACCTCGTGGACGTCACCTCGCTCGACCGGGCACTGGAGATCGCAGCCCAGATCCCGGAGGTGCAGGCCGGTGCCGGCGATGTCGAGGTGCGGGCGGTCATGGACACGGCCGCGATGGCCTGAGGTTGTCCGAACCGGAGTTGGAGGACCTGTTGCGCAGCCTTGCGCCGCAGGTCCTCGGCATCCTCCTGCGCCGCTACGGCGGCAACTTCGCCGATGCCGAGGACGCCGTCCAGGAGGCCCTGATCGAGGCGACGACTGCCTGGGCAGCAGGCGGGACGCCACGCGAGCCCCGAGCCTGGCTGATCACCGTCGCCCAGCGCCGGCTGATCGACCACTGGCGGAGCGAGACCGCACGCCGGGCCCGCGACGAACGGTCCCTCGCCGTCCCCGAGGCAGGGGTGGACGAGGAGCAGGTTCCTGACGACTCCCTGGAGCTCCTGCTGCTGTGCTGCCATCCGGCGCTCAGTGCCCCGTCCCAGGTCGCGCTCACGCTGCGAGCGGTCGGGGGCCTGACGACGGCGGAGATCGCCCGATCCTTCCTCGTGCCGGAAGCCACGATCGCCCAACGGATCAGCCGGGCCAAGAGCGGCATCAGGAAGGCCGGGGCCACCTTCGCGCTGCCCGCCGGGGAGGACCTGGCGACCAGGGTCCAGTCCGTCGCGGCCGTGCTCTACCTGATCTTCACCGAAGGCCACACGGCGAGCTCCGGTGCGCAGCTGCAGCGGGGTGACCTCGCCGTCGAAGCCGTCCGGCTGACCCGGATGCTGCTGGCGCGGGTGAGGGCGGAGCCGGCGCTTGGTCCCGTACGGGACGAGGTGAGTGCACTCCTTGCCCTGATGCTGCTGACCGCCTCGCGCTGGTCCGCCCGCGTCGACGCCACCGGCGCACTGGTGCCCCTCGACGAGCAGGACCGGACGCTGTGGGACCGCGCGATGATCGACGAGGGCGTCGCGCTGGTCGAGGCGGCACTGCGGGAGGGGCCGGTCGGGCCTTACCAGTTGCAGGCGGCCATCGCAGCCGTGCACGCGGAGGCTTCCAGCGCAGCAGACACGGACTGGCGGGAGATCCTCGCCCTCTACGACCTGCTCGCGATGGTGTCGCCCGGTCCGATGGTCACGCTCAACCGGGTCGTCGCTCTGGCAATGGCTGTAGGGCCGGAGGTCGCGCTCGCCGAGCTTGCGCTGTGCGCCGTCGATCCTGCGCTGGTTGGACACCACCGGATCCCGGCGATCCGGGCGCACCTGCTGGAACGCGCCGGACGGCCCGACGACGCCCGGCTTGACTACCTCGAGGCCGCCCGGCTCACCTCGAGTGACCCCGAGCGACGCTACCTCCTGCAACGCTCCGCCCGGTTGGTCCAAGTTGGGGACGGTTCCTAACTCGGTCCACGCCCGGGTCTGGACCGAGTTGGAACCGTCCCCAACTCGGTCCAGGCCGGTCACTGACCGACCCGGCCGTCGACGCACTCGCGCAGCAGGTCGGCGTGCCCGCAGTGCCGCGCGTACTCCTCGATCCGGTGGACCATCAACTCCCTGACGGCGATGCCGTCGGCTCCCAGCCGTTCGCCGAGATCGGGATACTCGGCCAGCACTGCGTCCGTGGCCGCCTGCTCACGCGCGAGATCGGCATACGCAGCGTCCACGACCACCTGTTCGGCGACGGCGCCGTCGAAGTCGGCGTCGCGTGCGCCGTACAGCTTGGGCTGCCTCTCCTCTGCGGAGATCCAGTTGCGCCAATCGCGCTCCACCTCGGCGAGGTGGCGGAGCAGGCCGAGCAGCGACATCGTGGATGGCGGCACGGAGCGGAGCGCCAGCTGCCCTGCGTCCAGGCCCTCGCACTTCATCAGGAGTGTGGTCCGGTAGTCCGACAGGTAGTCGAGCAGGGTGGCCAACTCGCCGTCAGGGCTCACTCCATCGGTGTTGCGGGGATCGTCATCTGGATCGACCCACATGTCCGGGTAGACGGTCGCACGGCTCCAGCGGCCGGGCTGCCCGGTCATCGTTGGGCCGGCTCGAATGATGCCTTGAGCGCGTCGATCGTCACGGTGCGTTCGCGAAGAGCGAGCCATCGCAGGATCGGCCACGCGAGGCGGTACAGGCCATAGGCATTCAGCTTCGCGTGATGGTGCACGATCGTCTGGTTGTCGTCGGAGGCCTCCAGCGAATAGCCGGGCCACCCCTCCATCTTGAGCCTGCCGGAGGCCCACGCATCCCGCCAGTGGTAGACGACCGTGTGCGGCGCTTCGAGCTCCACGATCTCGCCGTGCACCAGCCCTTGCCTTGTCTCGTCCACATACGTCGTACCCACGGTCGGCGCCCCCTGTGAGGTCTGCCGAGTCTCCTTCAGGAGGCTTCCGTGCTTGGCCACCCAGGCGTTGTGTCCGTCGATGTCGACGAGGCGCGCGAACACCTGGTCGATCGGTGCATGGATCCTGCGCTCCAGGTCCAATCCGATGCTCCTCATGAGCGTCAGGATGCTTCTCCGGCCGCTGACATTCAAGAGCGGGGATGGACGACTCCCGGCCGCCAGGTCGAGACTGGGCTGAGGAGGTCCATCGTGCTTGACGGTGAAACGATCCGACTCCGCCTCGTGCGCGAGGAGGATCTGCCGGCCCTGCACGCTTTTGAGGAGGACATCGCGAACCGCGGCGCCTACTTCCCGCTGGGCGTCGCCTCGCTGACACGGATACGGCAGCGCTTCACCGAGGACGGCCTGTGGTCGCCCACAGAGGGCACTCTCGTCATCGAGGGGCTCGACGGGGAGATGGTGGGCCATATCGAGTTCTTCCCGACGGTCGCCTACCTTGACGAGATCGAGCTGTCCTATCTCGTCTACAACGTGGCGCATCGTGGTCGGGGCAGCGCAACCGAGGCCGTGCGGCTCGTGTCGGCCTACCTGTTCGCACGCACCAAGGTCAATCGCCTCAGACTTGTGATCCACCCAGACAACGAAGCTTCGCGGCGGGTCGCAATGAAGGCGGGCTACACGCTGGAAGGCATCGCCAGGGGTGCCTGGTACCACCGCGGCCGCAACCACGACGTCGAGGTGTGGTCATTGCTCCGCGCGGAGCAGGCAGGCTGACTCTCCTACAGCCAGCGGCGCCCCTTGAGCAGGCCGATCAGGTGGTCGAGCACGGCGGTGTCGGCACGCAGGCCGTTGTGCTCGTACTCGCTGGTCACCCAGGGTCGGCAGTCGGGCAGCAGTGCCGCCGTCTCCATCGAGAACTCCCTCGGCACGAACGCATCGGCGTAGTACACCGAAGCAGCCACCGGGAGGTCGGCCTCCGCGAGGCGCTCGGGGAAGTACAACTGGTTCCATTCGTGCTCGGCGAGCAGGTCGGTCGCCTCGGCGAAAGGCTTCAGCTCGCTGTCCTCTGAGAACACCGAACGGTGCAGGTGCTCACCGCCGAGCAGGGTGACGTCATCGCGCACGCTGTCGGGCATCGTCCGCTCTGCCGACCAGCGGGTGGCGACCCCGTCGGCGTAGCTCGATTCGTGCAGGACGGCGTACAGCGGATTGCGTCCGGCGAACGGCAGGGCGTTCGCGAGGTCGTGGGCGAACCCGGAGCAGCGGTGGTCGAGCTCAAGCAGGTAGTGCAGCACTTCAGGCCCGCCCTGCACGCCGAGGTTGCTGCCGAGCGTGCGGAACCGGGCGGGGGAGACCACGTCGCCGTTCGGCAGGGTGACCTCGCCCTTGGCGCAGAGCTCGCTGAGTTCGCGGACGCGGGTCCGGTCGCCCGGGAATCGCCGGTAGTAGGTCTCCGACTTGCCGATCATGATCTGCCAGGTGGCCGCGTAGACGTCGTCGACCGGGCGTCGGACGGCGCTCAGCCCTCCGGTGATGATCGCGCCGGAGAGTGACGAGGCGTGTGTGGAGAGGTAGTGCAGGGTGGTGAAGCCACCGAAGGACTGTCCCAGCACCGTCCACCGCTTCGCTCCAAGGAACTCGCGGAACAGTTCGCAGTCGTTGACGATCTCGTCGGCGCGGAAGTGCGTGAGGTAGGTGGCGATGTCCGCTGCGCCCAGCCCAGCCAGCGGCGCCGTTGCCGGCGAGGACACCGGTGTGGAGCGCCCGGTTCCCCGCTGGTCGAGCAGCACCACCCGGAAGTCCTGGAGCGCCCGAGCCAGCCAGGGTGGGTTGGTGGGGGTCGGTCGTCCGGCCTCGTGCCCGGGTCCGCCCTGGAGGAAGACGAGGTAGGGAAGGGTCTCGCCACCCTCAGCGGTGACCACCCGAGCGAACACGTCGATCGTGCCGGCAGAGGCGTCTGCGCTGTCGAGCGGGGCGTCGAGCGTGATGTTGGTGAGGGTGAGTCCGGGCAGCTGTTCGGTAGTCGTGCGCACGTCCCTCAGGCTAGTGGCCGAGGTAGCGTCCGGGTCGGTGGTTCAGGGCCAGCACGATGTTCAGCACGACAGCGCCGGCGGCAGACAGCAGCACGTTGGCCGGCGGCACGACGAACAGTGCCGCGGCGATGATGGTCACGTCGAAGGCCATCTGCACGTAGCCGGCGCGCCACCCGACGCGGTCCTGCACGATCAGCGCCAGCGTGTTCAGCCCGCCGAGGCTGGAGCGGTGCCGGAACAGCATCAGCATTCCCATGCCGGCCAGCAGGTTGCCAACCAGCGTCGCGTAGACCGGGTTGAGATTCGGCGTGGGCAGCATCACCGGGTGCAGGTAGGCGAAGCCGGACACCAGCGTGATCGAGATCAGCGTCCGCACCGAGAAGTCGAGACCCTTCGTCTTCAGTGCGAGCACGAAGAACGGCAGGTTGACGAGGAAGAACAGCAACCCGAACGCCCAGCCGGTGCCGTAGCTGAGTAACAGTGCAAGCCCTGCCGTGCCGCCGGTGACGGCGTGGGCCGTCTTCAACAAGTAGATGCCGAGCGATGCGACGAAGGTGCCGCTGAGGATTCCGAACGCGTCCTCGAAGACGCTGTGCCGCAGGGCCGGCTCCGGCGGCGCAACGGCATCGAGGGGGCGGGTGGTCATCACGCTTGCCGCTCGAAGGCCGCAAGGACGGCCAGCACCCGGTCGTTGCTCGCCGGATCGGCAAGGGTCACCCGGACGCCGTCGCCCGGGTACCCGCGCACCATCACGCCGGCGGCATCGAAGGCTGCGACCAGGCGCTCGCGCGTGGCGTCGTCCGCGCGGAGCCAGACGAAGTTGGCTGCACCCTCGGGAACGTCCCAGCCGGACGCCCGTGCTCCGGCCTCCACCCGCGGGCGCTCGGCGACGACGGCAGCGACCCGGTCGGCCACCTCGTCAGCGGAGTCGAGGGCTGCCAGGGCTGCGGCCTCCGCGACGTTGCTGACGGAGAACGGGATCTGGGTCTTGCGGAGGCCGTCGGCGATGTCAGGATGGGCGATGGCGTAGCCCACCCGCAGTCCGGCAAGGCCGTAGGCCTTGGAGAAGGTCCGCAGCACGCAGAGGTTCGGGTAGTCGGAGCCGAGCAGGCTCACCGCATCGGGCGACTCGCCTCCCACGAACTCCCGGTAGGCCTCGTCGAGCACGACGAGGACACGACCGGGCACCCGGTCGAGGAAGTCGACGAGCTCGGCGCTGGAGATCGACGTGCCGGTCGGGTTGTTCGGCGAACAGAGCAGCACCACCCGCGTCCGGTCGGTGACGGCTGCCGCCATGGCTCGCAGGTCGTGCCGCTCGCCCACCAGCGGGACGCGGACGGCCTCGGCGCCGGCGATCTGGCACAGGATCGGGTAGGCCTCGAAGGAGCGCCAGGCGAAGACCACTTCGTCGCCCGGGTCGCACACCGCGGCGATCAGCTGGGCGAGGACGCCGACGCTGCCCGGCCCGACCGCGACGGAAGCAGGCGCCACGCCGGCGAACTCGGCGATCCGGTCGCGCAGCGTCGCGGTGGCCATGTCGGGATACCGGTTGACGCGGGCGGACGCCGAAGTGATCGCAGCCACCACCTTCGGCAGCGGGGGATAGTGGCTCTCGTTGGAGGCGAGCGCGGCAACCCGCTCGCCGGTGGCCTTGCGGCCGGCGACGTAGGCCGGCAAACCAGCCACGGCCGGGCGTTGTTGGGGCAGTTTCGACACGTTTCCTCCAGATCCCTCTGCGCTGACATGGTCCCGAAGCCTGCCCACTCTGCGCAAACGGGCCTCCCGGAGTTGGGCAGATTGTCGCATTGTGCAGGCTCGATGAAGCATGATGATCAACATGAGTCCCATCGACCCACTCGACGCCAGGATCCTGCTCGCCCTCGACGACGACCCCGACGCAACGATCCTCTCCCTCGCTCGCAGTCTCGGCATTGCCCGCAACACCGTCCAGGCCCGCCTCAAGCGCCTCGAGGCCGGAGCGCTGCGTTCCTTCGGGCAGCGGGTCGACCCGGCAGCCCTCGGCTATCCGCTGGTCGCCTTCGTCTCCCTGTCGATCAGCCAGTCCGCCGGTGACGCGGCAGCCGACGACCTCAGCCGCATCCCCGAGGTGATCGAGATCCACGCAACAACGGGCGACGCCGACATGCTGGTGAAGGTGGTGGCGAGGGACACCGCGCACCTCTACGCGCTGACGACGGCCATGCTCGCCCTCCCCGGAGTGCAGCGCAGCAGCACATCGATCTCCCTTGTCGAACAGCTGCCGACACGCATGCGTCCGCTGCTGGAATGCGTCGCCTTTCCCACGCGTGAGGCAGGGGGCGGTCGATGACCACCGACGCTGCGGCAAAGGTCATCGCCGACTTCCGGGCGTTCTCCGCCACCACCCGGCGCAGGGCTCCGCTGTACTCGAGCATCAGTTCCCGGATCGCCGACGCGCCCCTCCTGCTCAACCTGATGCTCACCGCTCCGGAGCGCGCCCGTGTGCCGGTGAACCTGTTCGCGGCCGTGCACGACCTGCTGCTGGCCGACCGGTCCGACCGGCTGGCCCGGTACTACCCGAACCTCACGCGGGAACCGGACGGCGGCGACCCCATGCCGGAGTTCCTCGCTTTCTGCTCTGCCCGCAAGCCACAGCTCGAGGCCTCGCTGGCCACGCGGTTCCCCCAGACGAACGAGATCGGGCGTTCCGCGCTGTTCCTCGTCGGTTTCGACCACCTCGAGCCGGGTCCGAAAGCCCACCTCGACCTCGGCGCGAGCGCCGGCTTGAACCTCATGGTCGACAGGCTCGCCTACCGCGACGTCGACGGCGGCCAGCTCGGCGCGTCCGAGGTGGTCCTGGAGTGCTCGGTGCGCGGCGAGCCGCACCAGCTCGCCAGGAGCCTCCCCGACATCGGTGGGCGGCTGGGACTCGACGTCGCGCCCGTCGATCCGGCCGACGCAGCCGGGCTGCGCTGGTTGAAGGCCTGCGTCTGGCCCGACCAGGCTGACCGCTTCCGGCGCCTCGAGGCGGCCATCGAGTTGATGGGACGTCATCCGGTCGAGCTCTGGCAGGGCGACATCGTCGACGACCTTGCCCGGGCGCTGGATCACCTGGCCGGGAGTGGGCATCCGGTCATCACGACGAGCTGGGTGCTGTGCTACCTGGACGCGGACCGGCAGCGGGCCTTCGTGGACGAGCTCGATCGCCTCGGTGCCGGACGAGACCTGTCCTGGGTGTGGGCCGAGGCGCCTCCCCAGGTCGGTGTCCTGCCGGTGGCACCCGCTCTCGCAGCCATGGATGGCACTGTCCTGGGCGTCACGACCTGGCGGGACGGCGTGCGCGCGGACACCAGCCTTGCCCGCTGCCACGAGCACGGCTACTGGCTGCATCGGCTCTGACGCTTCGCCCGGCACGTTGCGGGTACAGCTTGTTGCGACCCGGAAAAGTCGGGACGTTGATCGGAGAACGCATGAGCATGGGTATCGGAATCGCGCTGTTGGCCATCGGCGCCATCCTCAGCTTCGCCGTCAGGGACTCCGTTCCCGGCGTCGACCTGTCGGTGATCGGCTACATCTGCATGGGCGCAGGCGCGCTGGCCCTCATCCTCTCGCTGGTCGCCAATGCCCAGGCGACCAAGCGCACCAATGTCGTCGAGCACCGTGACGACACCACCCGCTGATCCTCGCTGAGGGCTCAGCCCTCGCCGCCGTTGCGCCGCAGCACTTCGCTGAGGCGCTCGGCGGCTGCGATGACCGCCGGCGCGTGCAGGCGTCCGGGCTGGCGGGAGAGCCGCTCGATCGGGCCGGAGACGCTCACGGCTGCGATCACCTTGCCGCTGGGGGAGCGCACCGGCGCCGACACGGACGCCACGCCGGGCTCGCGCTCTGCGACCGACTGGGCCCAGCCGCGGCGGCGGACGGTGGCGAGGGCGACGGCGGAGAACGAGGAGCTCTGCAGCCCGCGCTGGATCCGCTCGGGATCCTCCCAGGCCAGCAGCACCTGGGCTGCCGAGCCAGCCCCCATCGTGAGCTGTGCACCCACCGGGATGGTGTCGCGAAGGCCGGACGGGCGCTCCGCTGCTGCCGCGCACACCCTCATGTCGCCCTGGCGGCGGTACAGCTGCGCGGACTCACCGGTGATGTCCCGCAGGCGCGCCAGTACGGGGCCCGCCGTCGCGAGGAGGCGGTCCTCACCAGCGGCTGAGGCCAGTTCGGTGAGCCGCGGGCCGAGCACGAAGCGTCCCTGCAGGTCGCGGCTGACCAGGCGGTGATGCTCCAGCGCGACCGCGAGACGGTGGGCTGTCGGCCGGGCGAGCCCGGTCGCTGTCACCAGTCCGGCGAGAGTGGTGGGGCCCTGTTCGAGTGCTGTGAGCACGAGCGCTGCCTTGTCGAGGACGCCGACGCCACTTGAGTTGTCCATAGGATAAGATTGCCGTCTCGCATCATGATATGCAAGCTGTACCCTTGACAAACCTACGTTGACCACAGCTTTAGCAATGGAGTTCCGATGGGCAAAACCCTGAGTGACAAGGTATGGGACAACCACGTCGTCCGCACAGCCGCTGGAGAGCCGGACCTGCTCTACATCGACCTGCACCTCGTGCATGAGGTCACCAGCCCGCAGGCCTTCGACGGTCTCCGCCTCGCCGGCCGCACGGTGCGGCGCACCGACCTGACGCTGGCGACGGAGGACCACAACACCCCGACCATCAACATCCTCGCCCCGATCGCGGACCCGGTGTCCAAGGTGCAGGTGGACACGCTGCGCGGCAATGCTGCCGAGTTCGGCGTCCGGATCCACAGCCTCGGCGACCTCGACCAGGGCGTGGTGCACATCATCGGCCCGCAGCTGGGACTCACCCAGCCCGGCCTGACCGTGGTCTGCGGCGACTCCCACACCTCCACCCACGGCGCGTTCGGCGCCCTTGCCTTCGGCATCGGCACCTCCGAGGTCGAGCACGTGCTCGCCACCCAGACGCTGACCCAGGCCCGACCGAAGACCATGGCCGTGAACATCAACGGCGAGCTGCCCGACGGCGTGACGGCCAAGGACATCGTGCTGACCCTCATCGCGAAGGTCGGCACCGGCGGCGGCCAGGGCTACATCGTCGAGTACCGCGGAACCACCATCGAGAACCTCTCGATGGAGGGTCGCATGACCATCTGCAACATGAGCATCGAGTGGGGCGCCAAGGCCGGCATGATGGCGCCGGACGAGACGACGTTCGCCTACCTCAAGGGGCGCCCCCACGCGCCCGAGGGTGCCGAGTGGGACGAGGCCGTCGCCTACTGGAAGACCCTCTACAGCGACGCGGACGCCGTCTTCGACGCGGAGGTTGACATCGACGCCACCCAGCTGGCCCCCTTCGTCACCTGGGGCACCAACCCGGGCCAGGGCGTCCCGCTCAGCGCAGCGGTACCGTCGCCCGAAGAGTTCACCGACCCGGTCGACCGCTCGGCAGCCGAACGGGCCCTGACCTACATGGACCTCGCGGCAGGCACCCCGATGCGCGACATCAAGGTGGACACGGTCTTCCTCGGCTCCTGCACCAACGGACGCATCGAGGACCTGCGCCTCGCAGCGTCCGTGATCGCCGGCCACAAGGTCGCGGACGGCGTCCGGATGCTCGTCGTTCCCGGTTCGGCCCGCGTTCGCCTGCAGGCGATGGCCGAGGGCCTGGACAAGGTGTTCACCGCCGCCGGCGCCGAGTGGCGCGAGGCGGGCTGCTCGATGTGCCTCGGCATGAACCCAGACCAGCTGGCTCCCGGCGAGCGCAGCGCTTCCACCTCCAACCGCAACTTCGAGGGCCGCCAGGGCAAGGGCGGACGCACCCACCTTGTCTCGCCGCCGGTGGCGGCAGCCACGGCGATCCGTGGCACCCTCAGCTCCCCGGCCGACCTGTAAGGAAGCAGCATATGGACAAGTTCAGCACTCACACCGGGGTCGCCGTCCCACTGCGGCGCAGCAACGTCGACACCGACCAGATCATCCCCGCGGTCTACCTCAAGCGAGTGACCCGGACCGGCTTCGAGGACGGCCTGTTCGCAGCCTGGCGCGGCGACGACAGTTTCGTGCTCAACCAGCCGGCGTACGCCCCCGGCTCGATCCTGATCGCCGGCCCGGACTTCGGTACCGGCTCGTCCCGCGAGCACGCGGTCTGGGCACTGCAGAACTACGGCTTCAAGGTGGTCATCGGCTCCCGCTTCGGTGACATCTTCCGCGGCAACTCCGGCAAGGCAGGACTGGTGGTCGCGAGCGTCGACACCGACGTTGTCGAGAAGCTGTGGGAGATCGCGGAGAGCGAGCCGGGAATCGAGTTCACGGTCGACCTGCACCACTGCACGATCGAGGCGGCGGACAACGTGTTCGGCTTCACGATCGACGACTACACCCGCCAGCGCCTGCTCGAGGGTCTCGACGATATCGCCGTGACCCTGCAGCACGCCGATGCGATCACGGCCTTCGAGGCAACGCGGCCGTCGTTCCTGCCCCGCACTATTCCTGCCAAGATTGCAGGGTGACCTCTGCCCCTGACCATGTTGGTGTCGACCCCCGTCTGCCGATCGGGGTCGCCAACCCCAGCCCGGTCCAGCCCGCCTACCGCCGCCTCGCCAAGATCGGCGGCTGGCTGCTCCGGCGGGTGACCAAGCAGGACTGGGGGAGCGGGGAGCACCTGCCGAAGACCGGCGGCATCATCGTCGTCGCCAACCACATCTCGAACTTCGACCCTGCGGTCATCGCGCAGTTCCTCGCCTGGAACGGACGCTGGCCGCGCGCCCTCGGCAAGAGCGAGATCTGGGACGTGCCGTTGCTGGGACGGCTCGCAACGGCCTGTGGCCAGATCCCTGTCGAGCGCAACACATCGCGCGCCAGCAACTCCCTGATCCACGCAGAGGAGGCCCTCGAAGCCGGCGAATGTGTGCTGATCTACCCCGAGGGGACCCGCACCACCGATCCCGACCTGTGGCCGATGACGGCACGTCCCGGTGCCGCGCGTCTCGCGCTGCGCACAGGTGTGCCGGTGATCCCCGTCGGCCAGTGGGGCGCACAGGACGTCATGCCCGGCAAGAAGCTCACCTGGCCGCGGTTCATCCCGCGCCGAACGATGCATTTCCGGATCGGCGAAGCCGTCGACCTCTCCGACCTGTACGGACGCGTGGACGCCATCTCCGTGACCGAGGCAAGTGTGCGGATCATGGCCGCCATCACCCTGCTGGTCGGTGAAATCCGGGGCGAGGAGCCCCCGTCGGACCGCTACGACGTTCGGACGGGTCGGCGAGGACCGGCACCACAGGGCCGATAAGGTGGGCGCCGATCCAGCGACCGGAGGCCCCATGAGCAACCACCCGAATCGAGTACGGGTAGCACTGGTGTTCGGCGGGGTCAGTTCCGAGCATGAGATCAGCTGCCTCACTGCGGGCAGCGCCAGCCGCGCCATCGACCCGGAGCGGTTCGAGGTCATCGGGATCGGCATCACAGCTGACGGCACCTGGGTACGCATCGCGCCGGAAGAGCTCGCCTCCTACGAGGTGGTCGACGGCCGTCTCCCGCGGGTCGCCGCCGACCGGCCGGAAGCCGTCCTGCTGCGTGGGGTCAACGGTGCGGAGGTCGCCACCCGCGTCGGCGACCAGCTCCGCGACATCACCGGCCTCGACGCAGCCTTCGCCCTGCTGCACGGCCCGTGGGGCGAGGACGGCACCATCCAGGGCCTGTTCGAGATGCTCGGCGTCCGGTACGTCGGCGCCGGCGTCGCAGCGAGCGCGATCGGTATGGACAAGGACCTGATGAAGCGGGCCATGGCCGCCGCCGGCCTGCCGGTGGGGCCGTGGGTCGCGATCACGCCCGCCCAGTGGCGCGACGACCGCGCCGGCAGCATCGCCCGCGTCGGCGAGCTGGCCTTCCCGGTCTTCGTGAAGCCGGCTCGCGGCGGCTCGAGCATCGGGATCGTCCGGGTCGACGACCCCTCCGGCCTGGAGGCCGCGATTGTCGAGGCCCAGCGCTTCGATCCCAAGGTCGTCGTCGAGCAGGGCTTCGTCGGCGTCCGCGAGATCGAGGTGAGCGTGCTGGAGGACCTCGAAGGGCCTCCTCGCGTCTCGCTCCCTGGCGAGGTGCTGATGCACACGGCCGACGCGTTCTACGACTTCGACGCCAAGTACCTGCCGGAGGAGCAGGTCACCCTGCAGGTGCCGGCCGACCTCACCCCTGAGCTCCTCGCTGCCGTCCAGGAACTCGCCGGACGCACGTTCTGCGCGATGGCGGTGGAGGGCCTCGCGCGCGTTGACCTGTTCGTCGACGCAGACGGCGTGCCGTGGGTGAACGAGCTGAACACGATGCCCGGCTTCACCCGCACCTCGATGTTCCCGATGATGTGGGCAGCCAGCGGGCTGCAGTACCCCGAACTCATCGCCACCCTGGTCGATCTTGCGCTGGCCCGCCCGATGGGGCTGCGTTGACCGTCGGGGAGCTCGGCGAGTTCGCCCTGATCGGACGGATCACGGCAGGCCTCTCCGCGTCCGGACCGGTCGTGCTCGGGGTGGGCGACGACTGCGCTGTGCTCCGTCTCGCCGGCGACCTTGCCGTCTCCACGGACACCATGGTGGAGAACGTCCACTTCCGCACGGACTGGTCGGCCGCCACCGATGTCGGCCGCAAGGCCGTCGCTGCCTGCGTCGCCGACGCCGAGGCGATGGGCGCTGCGCCGATCGGTCTCGTCGTCAGCCTCGCCGCTCCCGCCAGCACACCCACGGAATGGGTGGACGGGTTCTCTGCTGGCGTCCGCGAGGAGTGCGAGCTGGCCGGCGTCCAGCTGGTCGGCGGCGACACGACCTCCGCAACCCAGATCGTCATCACGGCCACCGTGCTCGCGGACCTCGCCGGGGTGCCACCGGTGCGCCGCTCGGGTGCCCGCCCGGGACAGGTGCTCGCCATGGTCGGACGGCTCGGCTGGGCCGCCGCAGGCGTGGCCGTGCTGGGGCGCGGCTTCCGTTCCCCACGGGCCGTCGTGCTCGCCCACCGGGTGCCGGAAGTGCCCTACGGACAGGGACGGGTCGCGGCGGAGGCCGGCGCCACGGCCCTCATCGATGTCTCCGACGGCCTGCTCGCCGACCTCGGCCACATCGCACGGGACTCCGGCGTGCTGCTCGACGTCGACACCTCGGGCTTCGAGATCGCAGAGCCGCAGAAGGCCGTCGCGGCGGCCATCGGCGGGGGAGACCCGCTGGTCTTCCAGCTCACCGGAGGTGACGACCACGCGCTGGTCGGCAGCTTCGACAAGGGTGCCGTGCCTGCCGGTTGGCGGGTGATCGGGCGCGTCCTCGCCGGCGAGCCCGACGTGCTCGTGGACGGCGCAGCCTGGTCCGGGCCCGCCGGGGGATGGCAGCACTTCGCCCGCTGACCCGGACCAAGTCGGGGACGGTTCCAACTCGGTCCGGACCGAGTAGGAACCGTCCCCAACCCGGACCAGCGGGCAATAAAATTCTCTCGTGGGCCGCACCCAGCGGATCGTGGTGGTCGGTGTCTGCGCACTGACCGTCCTCGCGCTGGGCGCACTCGTCGCAGGGGTCCCGACCGATGTCGTCCGGATCCTCGACGTCGTCAACTCCGCAACGCTCTTCTTCATCGCCGCCTCGGTGAGGATGCTCCACCGCGAGCAACGCCTGATCATGGCAGCGCTGGGTGTCTCCGCGCTGGGCGACCTCTTCCTGAGCCGGGTCCTGCCTGCTCCCGGTGGCGCGGCGAGCATGGCCGGCGTGCTCTGCTTCCTCGGTGCGTACATCGTCCTGACGGCTGCACTGCTGCGCGGACGCCCCGGGCCGTGGGAGGCGCTGCTCGTGATTCCGTTCCTCGGTTCTGGGACGGTTGTGGTGTGGGCCCTCAAGGACGACCTCACCGGCATGTTCCTGCTCGCCGTCCCGATCTTCCTGCTGGTGATCACGATGATGGCCTGGGCTGCAACGACGACCCTCGTGCGAACGTACTTCGTCCCTCGGGTGCGCTGGTGGGCAGCGGTCGGTGCGACCGTGATCTTCGCCAGTGACGCCGCAATCGCGTTCGAGATGTTCTACCCGCCGTTCTCACCGCACCCCCCGATGCCGCTCCAGCTGTTCGTGCGCGCCAGCTACATCGCCGGCTGGCTGCTGATGCTGTTGATCGTCTGCGACCCGGTCCTGCGGTTCGCCGCTGCTGGTGCGGACACGCCCGCGGCAGCCGAACGCGAGGGGCGTTCCTGACGCGTCACCCGGCGTGGAAGCTCGGAATCGTCGCACCCATCGCCTAACCTTCGTCTCATGGCGACCCGCGCGTCTTCCCCTTCGCGGAGCCGTACGAGCGCGACCTCGCGCCCAAGCGCCTCCAGAAGCACCGGAAGCAAGAAACCACCGTCGCGCACTGCTGCGCGCAAGCAGCCCCAGAAGTCGGGGCTCAGCCGGATGTTCTCCGGCATCGGGCACGGCATCGCCGTCACCTGGCGGGGCCTCGCCACGCTGGTCGGCAACTCCGCGCGTGCGATCGGGCACGGCGCTCGCGACCTGCCCGTCGAGCAGCGCCACGACGGCTCCGGCCTCGTACTGCTGCTCTCCGGGCTGCTCGTTGCCGGCGAGTTCTGGATCGGGCTCCCGGGTACGGCAGGCAACTGGGTCAAGCTCGCCATCACCACCATCTTCGGATCGTTCTCCTACGCCGTCCCCGTGCTCTGCTTCGGCATGGCCTGGCGCACCCTGCGCCACCCCGAACGCCACGGCACCGCGGGACGCCAGCTGGTCGGCTGGCTGTCCGCGCTCTTCGGCATCCTCGGGCTCATCCAGATCACCGCCGGCGTCCCGAAGTTCGCCGAGCCGGCACTCGTCCGTGACGGCGGCGGTTTCCTCGGCTACATCTCCTCCTCGCTCACCGTCAGGCTGCTGACGGTCTGGGGCGCCGTCCCCGTGCTGGCGCTGCTGACCGGCTTCGGAGTGCTCGTGATCGCCGGCATCCCGATGAGCGAACTGGGTCACCGGATGGGTCAGCTGCGCGAGCGCTTCCGGCGTCCCCCCAAGGGCGAGATCGAGTACGGCGCCCAGCACCGGGCCTACGACACCCCGATCGTCGACGAGCCCGAGCCGGAGCTCGACCCGGCGGAGGAAGTCACAGAGCTGATCGCCGGCAAGCCCCTGCCGGGCAAGGGCAGGATCAAGCCGGTCCAGCCGCCGCTGGAGGCACCGGTGATGTCGGCGGGACCGCTGCGCGCCGAGCAACCGCAGATCTCGGGCGACCTCGTCTACAACCTGCCCGATCCGGCCATCCTCAAGCCCGGCTCGGTGCCGAAGGCCCGCAGCCAGGCCAACGACGTCATCGTCCAGCGACTGACCGAAGTCCTGCGCCAGTTCGAGATCGACGCGACCGTCACCGGCTACACCCGTGGCCCGACCGTGACCCGCTACGAGGTGGAGCTCGGCAACGCCGTCAAGGTCGAGAAGGTCACCGCGCTCAGCAAGAACATCTCCTACGCCGTCGCGTCCGCCGACGTCCGCATCCTCTCCCCGATCCCCGGCAAGTCGGCGATCGGCATCGAGATCCCCAATGCCGACAAGGAGATCGTCTCCCTCGGTGACGTGCTGCGCTCCAACCGTGCGCGCAACGATCACCACCCGATGACGGTCGGCCTGGGCAAGGACGTGGAAGGTGGCTACGTCGTCGCCAACATGGCGAAAATGCCGCACCTGCTGGTGGCCGGCGCCACCGGTTCGGGCAAGTCCAGCTTCGTGAACTCGCTGATCACCTCCGTGCTGATGCGGGCGACGCCGGAAGAGGTCCGGATGCTGCTGGTCGACCCCAAGCGGGTCGAGCTCACCCACTACGAGGGCATCCCGCACCTGGTCACCCCGATCATCACCAGCGCGAAGAAGGCCGCGGAGGCCCTGCAGTGGGTCGTCCGCGAGATGGACGCCCGCTACGACGACCTCGCCGCCTTCGGTTTCCGGCACGTCGACGACTTCAACAAGGCTGTCCGCGGCGGCCAGGTGAAGCTTCCGCCGGGCTCCGAGCGTGTGCTGGCGCCGTACCCGTACCTGCTGGTGATCGTCGACGAGCTGGCCGACCTGATGATGGTGGCCCCGCGTGACGTCGAGGACTCGATCGTCCGCATCACCCAGCTCGCCAGGGCGGCAGGCATTCACCTCGTGCTTGCGACGCAGCGTCCCTCGACCGACGTGGTCACGGGCCTGATCAAGGCCAACGTGCCATCACGGCTGGCCTTCGCCACCAGTTCCATGGTCGACTCCCGCGTCATCCTCGACACGCCCGGTGCGGAGAAGCTCGTCGGCCAGGGCGACGCACTCTTCCTGCCGATGGGCCAGTCCAAGCCACTGCGCGTGCAGGGGTCGTGGGTGACCGAGGCCGAGATCCGTGCGGTGGTCAAGCAGGTCACCGAGCAGATGGCGCCCGAATACCGCGAGGACCTCGTCGTCCACACCGATTCCGGCCGTTCGGTTGCGGAGGACATCGGCGACGACCTCGAACTCGTCCTCGAGGCTGCGCAGCTCATCATCAACCTGCAACTGGGCTCAACGTCCATGCTGCAGCGGAAGCTGCGGGTTGGTTTCGCCAAGGCCGGACGCCTGATGGACATCCTCGAGACACGGGGAGTCGTCGGTCCGTCCGAGGGTTCTAAGCCGCGTGAGGTGCTTGTCAAGCCCGATGACCTGGACGAGGTATTGGCAGCGTTACGCGCTGGCTGAGGTAGCGTGGCCCGGGTGAGTTCAGGGGCGAAGGGCACAACGCCAGTGCACGTGGTGAGCCTCGGCTGTGCCCGGAACGAGGTGGACTCGGAGGAATTGGCCGGTCGTCTTGCCGCCGGCGGGTTCACCATCGTCGCCGATCCGGACGCGGCAGCAGCGATCGTCGTGAACACCTGCGGCTTCATCGACGCAGCCAAGAAGGACTCGATCGACACCCTGCTCGACGCGGCGGACCACAAGGGCAACGGCACGACAAGGGCCGTCATCGCCGTCGGGTGCCTTGCCGAGCGGTACGGCGAGGAGCTGGCGGCTTCGCTGCCCGAGGCCGATGCCGTCCTCGGCTTCGACGACTATCCCGACATCGCTGAACGCCTGAGCTGGATCCTGGCCGGCGGGCACCACGAGGCCCACGCGCCGAAGGACCGGCGCAGCCTGCTTCCGGTGACGCCCGTTGCCCGCCATGCCGGCGCCGTCGGGCTCTCCGTCCCCGGCCACGGCCACGGCGACCTGCCGCAAGGACTGGCCCCGGCCAGCGGTCCGCGGGTGCTGCGGCACCGCCTGGGAGGCGGCGCAACGGCATCGCTGAAGATCGCCTCGGGCTGCGACCGGCGGTGCGCGTTCTGCGCCATCCCTTCCTTCCGCGGCTCCTACCTGTCCCGGCCGGTGGCAGAGGTCGTCGCAGAGGCTCAGTGGCTCGTCGAGAGCGGCGTCCGTGAGGTCGTCCTGGTCAGCGAGAACTCCAGCGCCTACGGCAAGGACCTGGGGACGAACCTCGAACGACTGCTGGCCGGTCTTGCGAAGGTCGACGGCCTCGACTGGATCCGGGTGTCCTACCTGCAGCCGGCGGAGGTCCGCCCGACGTTGCTGGACGCCATGCTGTCGTTGGGGAACGTCGTGCCGTACTTCGATCTGCCCTTCCAGCACGCCTCTGCTGCGGTCCTGCGACGGATGCGACGCTTCGGCGACGCAGACTCCTTCCTCGACCTTCTCGGGCGGATCCGCGCCGTACGGCCGGAGGCCGGTGTCCGCAGCAACGTCATCGTCGGCTTCCCCGGCGAGACGGAGGAGGACGTGGAGATCCTCGCCGACTTCCTGGCGGCCGCCCGGCTGGACGCCGTCGGGGTCTTCGGCTACTCCGACGAGGAGGGCACGGAGGGCGCGACGCTCGACGGCAAGCTCACCGATGACGTGATCGGCGACCGCGTCGACCGCCTCGCAAGCCTGTGCGACGAGGCTTCCGCGCAGCGCGCCGAGGAGCGCACCGGCGAACGCGTCCGCGTGCTGGTCGAGGGCTCGACCGACGACGGTGCACCGCTGGGACGCGCAGCGCACCAGGGGCCGGAAACCGACGGCAGTACGACCATCAGCAGTGTCGGTGACCCTTTGGCTCCAGGCATCATGGTCTGGGGTAATGTCACGGCCACGGACGGGGTTGATCTCGTCGTAGAGCTGGAGGGGCAATGACGCAGCGGCCGATCGGCTCGGGGGTGCCCCACTGGCTCCCCAACGCGCTGACCGTCCTCCGTCTCGTGCTGGTGCCGGTCTTCCTCTTCCTGCTCTTCCTGCACCCGACGGAGTTCACCTGGCGCCTCGGCGCCACAGCGGCCTTCATCGTTGCCATCCTCACCGACCTCTTCGACGGCAAGATCGCCCGGCGCTACGGCCTGGTCAGCGACTTCGGCAAGATCTGGGACCCGATCGCAGACAAGGCACTGACCGGCGCGGCGTTCATCTCGCTCAGCATCCTCGGCGAACTGCCCTGGTGGGTGACGATCGTCATCCTCGTCCGCGAGTGGGGGATCACCTGGATGCGGGTGGCCATGCTCAAGTACGAGGTGATGGCCGCGGCCGCGGGCGGGAAGCTCAAGACGGTGCTGCAGGCCATCGCCCTCATCATGTTCCTGCCGTATCCCATGCCCCCGCTGCAGACGATCCTGCCGTTCTGGTTCGTGCTGTCCTGGCTGGTGATGGGCGCTGCCTTCGTGCTCACGGTGGTCACCGGCGGCATGTACGTGCGTGACGCGTGGCGCCTGCGCGCCGAGGCGATCAAGGCAAAGAGTGGACTCACCTGACCCCGCTGCGGAGGTGGTCGCGGCACTCACGGCGCGGGGCCAGTCGCTGACAACCGCCGAGTCGCTGACCGGAGGACTGCTCGGGGCAGCCATCACCGCCGTCCCCGGCGCCTCCGCTGCCTACGTCGGAGGCGCCATCGCCTACGCCACGCCCATGAAGCACCGCCTCGCCGGCGTGGATGCAGAGCTCCTCGCGACACAGGGGCCCGTGTCCGAGCGGACGGCGGTGGCGCTCGCAGCAGGGATTCGGGAGGCGACCGACGCCGACTGGGCCCTCGCAACGACCGGCGTCGCCGGACCCACATCGCAGGACGGCCACGAGCCGGGGGAGGTCTGGGTCGGGATCGTGGGACCCGGGGTTGCTGCCAGGGCGGTCCGCTACGACTTCACCGGCGACAGGGCGGAAGTACGGGCAGCCACCGTGCAGGCGGCGCTCGCGCTGCTGACCGCGGCGCTGGCAGCCGAATGACCCGCGGGAACAACGACTTCCCGCGTGGCGTTGAGGGAGCGTCAGTGAGCGACGAGGACGGAACAGGTAGAGTCGAGCCCATGATCCAGGAAGTGCGTGAGCGACCGCTGTTGATGCGGGAGCTCCTCGGCGAGTCCCTCAGGGAGTTGCGCACGTCCTCGAGCCTTACCCTTCGCGAGGTGTCCGGGCGGGCAAGGGTGAGCCTCGGCTACCTCTCCGAGATCGAACGCGGCCAGAAGGAAGCGTCCTCGGAACTGCTCAATGCCATCTGTGGCGCCCTCGACGTGCCGCTGTCCAACGTCCTGCGGACGGTCTCTGACAAGGTCGACGCGCACACCGGCGTCACCCAGCTCCCGGTGCGCAGCCACCGCGTGGCGGCCTGAGCCGGACGGAATGCGCGAGGCTGATCTGCGCGCCCGGCTGGAGACCCACCTCGGTAGCGGTTACTCCCTGATGTGGTCCGACACCGTCGTTCTCGGCGCACTCGGCCAACAGACGGTGAGCCAGGCGCTCGCCACCGGGGTGCCGTGCAAGCAGATCTGGCTCGCGGCTTGGGAGGCCCTGGAGCTACCCCTGCGGGAACGCTGACCGACTCGGTGTGTCGTGCCTTCATTTCGAACACCTGTTCGCCTAGGCTGTGGATCAACACCCGGCAAGCCGTGGCTTTTCCACAGCCCCTTAGCTCTCTGATCGTTTGTCGGAGGCGGTGCCTAGGGTGTTGGTGACGGGTAGGTAAATCCAGGATGGGAAGGACGCAGCAGATGGCGATTGCGGACCGGGAGAAGGCCCTCGCTGCGGCGTTGGCGCAGATCGAGAAGCAGCACGGCAAGGGTTCGGTGATGCGGCTCGGGGACGAGATCCGCGTGCCGATGGAAGTGATCCCCACCGGGTCGATCGCGCTCGACGTCGCGCTCGGCATCGGCGGCCTGCCGCGCGGCCGGGTCGTTGAGATCTACGGGCCGGAGTCCAGCGGCAAGACGACGGTGGCGCTTCACGCAATCGCCAACGCGCAGGCCCTCGGCGGCATCTGCGCGTTCATCGACGCAGAACATGCCCTCGACCCCGATTATGCGGCCAAGCTGGGGGTCGACACTGACTCACTGCTGGTCAGCCAGCCGGACAACGGCGAGCAGGCACTCGAGATCGCCGACACGCTGGTGCGCTCCGGTGCGATCGCCCTCGTCGTGATCGACTCGGTGGCAGCGCTCACCCCGCGCGCGGAGATCGAGGGCGAGATGGGTGACAGCCACGTCGGCCTCCAGGCCCGCCTGATGAGCCAGGCGCTGCGGAAGATGACCGGAGCCCTGTCCACGTCGAACACCACGGCCATCTTCATCAACCAGTTGCGCGAGAAGATCGGCGTCATGTTCGGGTCGCCCGAGACCACCACCGGTGGCCGGGCGCTGAAGTTCTACTCCTCGATCCGGCTCGACGTGCGCCGCATCGAGACACTGAAGGACGGCGCCGAGATGGTCGGCAACCGCACCCGGGTGAAGGTCGTGAAGAACAAGGTGGCCCCGCCCTTCAAGCAGGCGGAGTTCGACATCATCTACGGGTTGGGCATCAGCCGCGAGGGCAGCCTGATCGACATGGGTGTGGAGAACGGCATCGTCCGCAAGGCCGGCGCCTGGTTCACCTACGAGGCCGACCAGCTGGGCCAGGGCAAGGAGAACGCCCGCACCTACCTGAAGAACAACCCGAAGATGGCCGACGAGATCGAGAAGCGGATCCTCACCAAGCTCGGCGTCGGCGTGGTTGCAGAAGGCGTGCCGGACGGGATCGACCCGGTGACCGGCGAGGTCGAGTTCTGAGCCCAGACATGGAGGACGACGAGGTCGAGGTCCCCGAAGGACCCGGCTCTGATCCCTACAAGGTCGCTCGCGAGATCGCGCTGCGGCAACTGACGGTGCGTGCCCGCACCCGGGTCGAACTGGCCCGGGCGCTGGCCCGCAAGCAGGTGCCGGACGACGTCGCAGAGAGCGTGCTCGACCGGTTCACCGAGGTGGGCCTGATCGATGATGCCGTCTTCGCCCGCGACTGGCTCGCTGCCGGCGGGCGGCGGCAGAAGAGCCGGCGCGTGCTGCTGGGGGAGCTGGCAGAGAAGGGCGTCGACAGAGACCTGATCGACGAGGCGGCCGGCGAGCTCGAGGCCGAGCGCGACTACGAAGTCGCCAGAGGTTTCGCAGCACGCAAGGCCACGGCCCTTGCCGGTCTTGAGCCCGACGTGCGGTACCGCCGGCTGGCCGGGGCGCTCGCCCGCCGGGGATTTCCTGCCTCGGTCGTCGCCCAGGTGACACGGGAGGCGCTGGCCGATCTTCGGGAGACCGAGGACTTCGACTGAGGTCGCTGGACGGAATGCTTGCGATTGGCCGTGGGTAGCCCTAGCCTGCCCTTGGGTACGCCTGCGGACCCGACTCTTGAGCGATTTGACTATTCCCTGGGGCTGAAACCCCGCTGATAACTGAGCCGGCTTCGCCGGTTGTGCTTGGCAGTGCCATCGGGCACTGCTGCGTTCGCTTGAGTTCCGGGCCCTCGGCGTCCCCGCACCCGCCAAAGGAGGACGCCATGGATACGACGGCCATGTTGGGGATCGCTGTAGGTGTTCTCGCGCTGGTAACCCTCGCTGTCGTGGCACTGCTGGTGGTCCTTGTCCGAGGTCAGCAGGTGGGTAAGGGCAGGACGCCTGCCCGCCGCGGCCCACAGGCCCCGCAACAGGCCGGGCGCCCCGGTCGAGGCTCGCGCCGGCTCGCTCCGGCCTCCGCTGCACCCGTCCCCCCGGCAGCACTGGACGAAGAACTCCGGTCCCGGCGCCAGGCTGCCGATCGTCGCGAGGAACTCCTTGCCGAACGCGAGGACCGGCTGAACCGCTACCTCACCGAGTTGCACAACCGCGAGGCCCACCTCGACACCATCGCCGGAGGACTCGACCGGCGCGAAGCCCTGCTGGACGATGCGGAGGCGCAGCAGACGGAGGCGCTGTCGACGGTGGCCGGACTCTCCGCCGAGGACGCTCGCGTCGAGCTGATGGCCCACGTAGAGAAGGACGCCCGGCTCCATGCCGCGCAGCTGACCCGCGAGATCGAGACCGAGGCGAAGCAGAACGCCGAGGCGAAGGCTCGGGCAATCATCGTCACCAGCATCCAGCGGATCGCGGCGGAGCAGACCACCGAATCCGTCGTGGCAGCCGTGCCGCTGCCCGGCGACGAGATGAAGGGTCGGATCATCGGCAGGGAGGGCCGGAACATCCGGGCCTTCGAACAGATCACCGGCGTGAACGTGCTCATCGACGACACACCGGAGAGCGTCCTGCTGTCCTGTTTCGACCCCGTGCGGCGCGAGACGGCGCGCCTCACCCTCACCGAACTCGTTGCGGACGGCCGGATTCATCCCGCCCGCATCGAGGAGGTTCACGAGCGGAGCCAGCGTCGCGTCGAGGAGCTCTGCATCCGCGCAGCAGAGGACGCCCTCATCGAGATGGGCATCACGGACCTCGCCCCCGGGCTGCTGCCCATCCTCGGTGCCCTGCAGTACCGCACCTCCTACGGGCAGAACGTGCTCAAGCACCTGATCGAGTGCGGGCACATCGCCGCCATGCTGGCATCGGAACTGGGGCTCGACCCGGAACTCTGCCGCCGCGCAGCTTTCCTGCACGACATCGGCAAGGCCCTCACCCACGAGGCTGAGGGCTCGCACGCCAAGGTGGGTGCCGACCTCGCCCGTCGCCACGGCGAGCACCCCGACATCGTCCACGCCATCGAGGCACACCACAACGAGGTCGAGCCGCGCACCGTGGAGGCCGTCCTCACCCAGGCTGCGGACGCCATCAGCGGCAGCCGTCCCGGCGCGCGCAGGGAGAGCCTCGAGATGTACGTGAAGCGCTTGCAGCGGCTCGAGGACATCGCCAAGGAGCACGAGGGCGTCGACAAGGTGTTCGCCATGCAGGCCGGACGCGAGATCCGGGTGATGGTGGTCCCGGAACTCGTCAACGACGCCCAGTCGGCCGTGATCGCCCGCGAGATCGCCAAGCGCGTCGAGGAGGAGCTCACCTACCCCGGCAACATCAAGGTGACCGTCGTCCGCGAGTCCCGGGCCATCGCCTTGGCCAAATGACTCAGTAAGATACGCCTTCATGCGCACCTACGAAGTGATCACCTACGGGTGCCAGATGAACGTGCACGACTCCGAGCGCATCGCGGGGGTGCTCGCCGACGCCGGCTACTCGCCGGCAGAGCCGGGTGCCCAGGCCGACGTCGTGGTGTTCAACACCTGTGCGGTGCGCGAGAACGCCGACAACCGCCTGTACGGCAACCTCGGCCACCTCGCCCCGGTGAAGCTGTCCCACCCCGGCATGCAGATCGCCGTGGGCGGCTGCATGGCGCAGAAGGATCGCCAGGTCGTCGTGGACAAGGCACCGTGGGTGGACGTCGTGTTCGGCACCAACAACCTGGGATCCCTGCCGGTCCTGCTGGAGCGTGCCCGTGTCGAGTCCGAGGCCCAGGTGGAGATCCTCGAATCCCTCGAGCGGTTCCCGTCCACGTTGCCCACCCGTCGCGACTCCGCCTACGCGGCCTGGGTGTCGGTGAGCGTTGGCTGCAACAACACCTGCACGTTCTGCATCGTCCCCGCCCTGCGCGGCAAGGAGTCCGACCGCAGGCCCGGCGACATCCTCGCCGAGGTGCGCGCCCTCGTCGACGAAGGCGTCCAGGAGATCACCCTGCTGGGCCAGAACGTGAACAGCTACGGCGTCGAGTTCGGAGACCGGGGAGCGTTCGCGAAGCTGCTGCGTGCCTGCGGCGGTATCGACGGCCTCGAGCGCGTGCGGTTCACCTCACCCCATCCCGCATCGTTCACCGACGATGTGATCGCAGCCATGGCAGAGACCCCGAACGTGATGCCGTCCCTGCACATGCCGCTGCAGTCCGGGTCCGACACCGTCCTCAAGGCCATGCGGCGGTCGTACCGCAGCGAGAAGTTCCTCGGCATCATCGACCGGGTACGGGCCGCCATCCCGCACGCAGCCATCACGACCGACATCATCGTCGGCTTCCCCGGCGAGACCGAGGACGACTTCGCGGCGACTCTCGACGTGGTGCGAGCATCCCGCTTCTCTGCCGCCTTCACCTTCCAGTACTCGATCCGTCCCGGTACGCCGGCGGCCACCATGCCTGACCAGGTGCCGAAGGAGGTCGTGCAGGAGCGCTACGAGCGCCTCGTCGATCTGGTGGGCGAGCTCGCCTTGGCCGAGAACCAGAAGCTCGAGGGCCAGCGGGTCGAGGTGCTCTTCGCCAACGGTGAGGGCCGCAAGGACGCTGCGACCCACCGGATGTCGGGTCGGGCACGCGACAACCGACTGGTGCACGTCGCCGTCGGTGAGGCGGCGGAGGACCGTCCTCGTCCCGGTGACCTTGCCGATGTGGTGATCAGCTACGCAGCGCCCCACCACCTGAACGCCGACGGCGGCCTGCTCGATCTGCGACGCACCCGTGGGGGAGATGCGTGGGCCGCGCGGCAGAGGAATCCGGTCCCTGAGGAGCTTCCGAGGAACGAGGAAGCGTCACGAAGGGCCGTTCCGGCCGGCACGATCCTCGGTATGCCAAGTCTCGCCAGGAATTGACCAAGGGGCCGACCTCTTCAGGCCGACCCCTCGGGTTCGTCGTAGCTGCAGGACGACCGTCCCGCGCCAGATCAGTGGAAATCAGATTTCTGGGCTGTGTCAGCAGCTCCACCCAGTCGGTCCGTGAACCGTTGGGCCTGACCCCACCTGGGCCGTGTACTGGCCTCCGGTCTTCTCGTCAATCAGGTTGCGACGTGGTCGATTCCCTGGTTGATGTCAGCTTCGTGGTCAGTCACGGCACCTTCGATCTGTTCGACGATATCCATGCGACCTCCTTTCGCTCCGGGGCCGAGCCCGTCTCGGCGTCGCTGTCCATTGTGTGCCTCCGGTCAAGCCCTGCCAAGGACTGAGTCCAATCCGCGGTCCGGATCCAGAGCACAATGGCTGCCGTGACGATTCCGGTGCTGGCCATCAACGGGCAGACGGCCAGTGGCAAGACCGCCATGGCCGTCGCGGTGGCCCGGCTGCTCGAACCCGAGGGGATCAGGGCGGAGATCGTGAACGCCGACTCGATGCTGGTCTACCGCGGCATGGACATCGGCACGGCCAAGCCGACCCTCGCGGAGCGCGGGGGAGTGCCGCACCACCTCGTCGACATCATGGAGGTCACGCAGGGCGCGACCGTCGCAGACTTCCAGGCCCTCGCCCGCGCAAGGATCGCCGAGCTGCGTTCCCGGGAGGTGGTGCCGATCCTCGCCGGTGGGTCTGCGCTGTACGTGCACGCCATCCTCGATGAGATCGACTTCCCCGGCACGGACGCAGCCCTGCGGGCCCGCCTGGAGGCAGAGCTGGCGGAGATCGGACCCGTTGCGCTCCACGAGCGGCTCACGGCGCTCGACCCGCAGGCCGCCGCCGGCATCCTTCCGGGCAACGCGCGCCGCACCGTCCGCGCCCTGGAGGTCATCGAACTGACCGGCAGCTACAGCTCCAGCCTTCCCGGATGGAACTACGCCCTTGGTGACGTGCTCCAGTACGGCCTCGAGGTCCCGCGGGACGTGCTGGACGCCCGCATCGAGGCACGGGTGCACCTGATGTGGGATGAGGGCTTCGTCGACGAGGTCCGCGGGCTGGTGGACCGCGGCCTCCGCGAGGGCCGGACGGCCTGGCGCGCGCTGGGCTACCGGCAGGTGCTGGCCTTCCTCGACGGCGAGTTCACCGAGGCCGAGGCACTGCAGGCAACGATCGCGGGCACCCGCCGGTTCTCCCGCAAGCAGATGGGCTGGTTCCGGCGCGACCCGCGGATCGTGTGGCTCCCCGCCGACGACGCGGCCGCCGCGACGATGGCGTCGGCCGTGCGGGGTAGGGTGCTCCTCGGATCGTAGGAGGCTCTCGGCATGCTGCTGGATTTCGCGAAGGGGCACGGTACCCGCAACGACTTCGTCGTCTTCGCCGACCCCGACAACCTGCTCGACCTGACCGCCGAGCAGGTCACCTTCCTCTGCGACCGGCGCGGCGGCATCGGCGGTGACGGCATCCTGCGCGCAGTCCGCGCGAACCAGGTGCCCGAATGGACCGGTGTCCGCGATGTCTGGTTCATGGACTACCGCAACGCGGACGGCTCCATCGCCGAGATGTGCGGCAACGGCGTCCGCGTGTTCCTGCGCTACCTGGAGGAAGAGGGACTCGTGACCGGCGAGCAGGTCAGCGTTGCCACCCGCGCGGGCCTGCGCACCGGGCGCTTCCTGGCCGACGGCCGGATCGCGGTCACGATGGGCCCTGCCATCAGCGGCGGCGACGTGCGGCTCACCGTCGGGGCTGAGAGCTGGCCGGCCACGTCCGTCGACGTCGGCAACCCCCACGCCGTCGCTGAACTCGACACCGACGCGCAGCTGGAAGCCCTCGATCTCAGCGTTGCCCCAGCCTGGGAGCCGTCCGGGGCGTTCCCGAACGGCGTCAACGCGGAGTTCGTCGTCCGCGAAGCCCCCGGCCACCTCCGCCTCCGCGTCCACGAGCGTGGCGTGGGCGAAACCGAGTCCTGCGGTACCGGCGTTGTTGCCGCAGCAGCCGCGGCCGGGCAGTCTGACCACTGCACGGTCGAGGTCATCGGTGGCACGCTGGAGGTTGACCTGACCGGTCCAGAGGCCATCCTGATCGGTCCTGCTGTCGTCGTGGCGCGCGGCACCTGCCTACTGCCAACCTGAGAAGACAATGACTGAACCGTTCTATGAAGAGCCCGATCCCGAAGAGGTGGACGGCGACCAGCAGGACCTTGCCGACCGGCTGTCGCTGCGCCGGGTCGCCGGCATGTCCACCCAGCTCGCCGACATCTCGGAGGTCGAGTACCGCGACCTCCAGCTCGAGCGGGTGGTGCTCGTCGGGGTCTGGACCGGCAGCAACGACCACGACATCGACTACGCCATGGCAGAGCTGAAGTTGCTCGCCGAAACGGCGGGGTCAGAAGTGCTCGAAGGCCTTGTGCAGAAGCGGAAGGCGCCCGACCCGGCCACCTTCATCGGCCGCGGCAAGGTCGACGAGGTGCGCCAGGTCGTGATCGCCACCGGCGCGGACACCGTGATCTGCGACGGCGAGCTCGAACCCGCCCAATTGCGCAACCTCGAGGACAAGGTCGGCGTCAAGGTCATCGACCGCACGGCGCTGATCCTCGACATCTTCGCCCAGCACGCCAGGAGTTCCGAGGGCAAGGCCCAGGTCGAGATGGCACAGCTGCAGTACCTGCGCCAGCGGCTGCGCGGCTGGGGCGGCAACCTGTCGCGCCAGGCAGGCGGACGCGCTGCGGCCGGCGCCGGCATCGGTGGACGTGGCCCCGGCGAGACCAAGATCGAGACCGACCGCCGGCGGATCAAGACCCGCATCGCCATCCTTCGGCGCCGGCTGCGGGACCTGGACGCCGTCCGCGAGACCACCCGGTCCCAGCGCGCGCGCAACCGGATTCCCAGCGCAGCGATCGTCGGCTACACCAACGCGGGCAAGAGCTCGTTGCTGAACCGGCTCACCGGTGCGGGCGTGCTGGTGGAGGACGCGTTGTTCGCGACCCTTGACCCGACCACGCGCCGCTCGCAGACCACCGACGGACGGGTGTTCACCCTCACCGACACCGTCGGGTTCATCCGTCACCTGCCGCACGATCTCGTCGAGGCGTTCCGTTCGACGCTGGAGGAGTCGGTGCTCGCCGACCTCCTGCTGCACGTCGTCGACGGTTCCGACCCCGACCCGTTCGGTCAGGTGAGCGCTGTCCGCACCGTGCTGAACGACATCGGCGCCGCCCAGGTTCCCGAACAGCTCGTGGTCAACAAGATCGACACCGCCGATCCCGACATGCTCCTCGCACTGCGGGGACGGTTCCCGGAAGCGCTGTTCATCTCCGCGCGCACCGGGGAGGGGATGGACGAGCTGCGGGCACGGATGGAGGAGCGCCTGCCCCGTCCAGAGGTCGAAGTGCACGCCCTGGTCCCGTACGACCGCGGCGACCTGATCAACAAGATCCACACCAGCGGCGAGTTCGTCTCCAGCGACCACACCGAGCACGGCACCCGTGTCGTTGCCCGCGTGAACGCCGACCTTGCCGGCGAGCTGGCCCGCTACGCGATCGATGCCGACACCTGAGCTGACCGGCCGGATCCTCACAGCTGCCATCGAGGCGATCGAGGGCGACGAGCGTCCCGGCCAGACGGAGATGGCAGCAGAGGTGGCCCGCACCATCGACAGCGGCGAGCACCTGCTCGTCCAGGCGGGTACCGGGACGGGCAAGTCGCTGGGCTACCTCGCACCGGCGCTGGCTGCGCTCAGCCAGAACCCCGAGGGCCGCGTGGTCATTGCCACGGCGACGCTCGCCCTGCAGGCCCAGTTGGCGAACAAGGACATCCCGGCGGCCGTCGCGGCCTGCGAGAAGGTGACCGGCAAGGTGATCCGGCACGCCGTGGTGAAGGGGCGCAGCAACTACGCCTGCCTGCTGCGCGTCCGTGAGGGCGGAGGGGTCGAACAGGACGCGCTCGTCCCGGACGCGGCAGCGACGACAGCGGCCGGCGCCGAGGTCGTCGCACTGCGCAGCTGGGCCGAGCAGCAGGCGATCGAGGGTGAGTTGGCCGACCGCGACGACGCACCCAGCCACGGCCCGCAGTCGTGGGCGCAGGTGTCGATCCCGGTGCGCGAGTGCCTCGGCGCCCAGCGCTGCCCTTTCGGCACGGAATGCTTCGTCGAGGCGTCGCGGGAACGGGCGCGGCACAGCCAGCTGGTGGTCACCAACCACGCCCTGCTGGCCATCGATGCGCTGCACGGCGGCACGGCCCTCCCGGAGTACGACGCCGCCGTGATCGACGAGGCTCACGAGCTGGTGTCGCGGGTCACCGGGGCCGCCAGCGTCGAGCTGAGCCCCCAGCAGGTCGAACGGGTGGCGAAGCGGTCCCTCGCCTGGCTGACGGACGAGACCGGGCTGGCGTTCCTCGATGCCGCAGACACCCTGCAGCTCGGTCTCGACGACGCTGAGGTCGGTCGGGTGCTCGACCCTGACGCTGCGATCGTGGCGGCCTTCCGTTCCGTCAGGGACGCAGCGCGCAAGGCGGTGTCCGGTCTGGGCGGGGGCGAGGACGACGCGGCCCGGCGCCAGGCGCAGGCTGCCGCGCAGGAGGTCTTCGACATCGCAGAGCGCATGGCCGGGCTCTCCGAGTTCGACGTCATCTGGGTGTCGGAACGCGAACGGTTCGGACGGCAGGCGAACTGCGCCCCGCTGTCTGTCGCGGGCCTGCTGCGGAGCTTGATCTTCGACGAGCACCCGGTCGTGCTCACCTCCGCCACGTTGCGCGTCGGCGGTGACTTCGCCGCCGTAGCGGCCTCGGTGGGCCTGGAGGGCAAGGAGCCTGCCCCGTGGCGCGGCATCGACGTCGGGTCGCCCTTCGACTACCGGCGCCAGGGCATCCTCTACGTCGCCAGGCACCTTCCACCTCCCCACCGCGACGGCATCGGCACAGAGGTGCTCGCAGAGATCGCAGAACTGGTCTGGGCAGCCGGTGGGCGCACCCTGGGCCTGTTCGCGTCCCAGCGGGCCGCTGAGACCGCAGCCGTGCACTGCCGCATCAACATCCCCGGCCGGACGATCCTCTGCCAGGGCGACGCACACCTCGCCGAGCTGACGAAGGCCTTCATCGCCGACGACGAGGCCAGCCTGTTCGGCACGCTGTCGCTGTGGCAGGGCATCGACGTCCCGGGGGACACCTGCCGCCTGGTCATCATCGACAAGATCCCGTTCCCGCGTCCCGACGACCCGCTGATGCAGGCGCGGCAACGCGCCGTCGCCGAGTCCGGCGGAAACGGCTTCATGGCGGTCGCAGCCACCCACGCGGGACTGCTGCTGGCGCAGGGTTCCGGTCGCCTGATCCGCACGCTCGCCGACCGTGGGGTGGTCGCCGTGCTGGATCCACGGCTCGTCACCGCCCGCTACGGGAACTACCTGCGTGCCTCCATGCCGGACTTCTGGATGACCACCGACCCGGAGACGGCGATCGCCTCGCTGCGACGACTCGGTGAGGAGCGAACGGGCCCTTCGTGACGCCCGCTCGCTGCGCTCACGGGCTCCTCAGGGACCGTTTCGTGACGCCTGCTCGCTGCGCTCACGGGCTCCTCAGGGACCGTTTCGTGACGCCTGCTCGCTGCGCTCACGGGCTCCTCAGGGACCGTTTCGTGACGCCTGCTCGCTGCGCTCACGGGCTCCTCAGGGACCGTTTCGTGACGCCTGCTCGCTGCGCTCACGGGCTCCTCAGGGACCGTTTCGTGACGCCTGCTCGCTGCGCTCACGGGCTCCTCAGGGCCTTGCTTGTCGTCCCCCGCACGTCACGCGTCAAGCAGTTCTTGCAGGCGTGAATGCAGGTCATCGGGCACCTCGACGACCTTGGTGCGGCCGGTGGCGCCACTGATGAGGGTCACGTCGCGGGAGTGGCACCCCAGCGCCTTCGCCAGAGCGGCAAGGGCAGCCGCCGTCGCCCGCCCGTCGACGGCCGGAACCTGGACGGCCACAACGAGGGCGGCGTCGCCGTAGCGTCCGCCGACCCTCGTGCGTCCGGCGCCGGGCTTCACCCGGATCTCGAAGCGAATGGCTAGACCCGACGCAGGACCGCGACGACCTTGCCGAGGATGGAGGCGTCGTTGCCGTCGATCGGCTCGTAGGCCGGGTTGTGCGGCAGCAGCCACACCTGGCCCGGCGTCCGCTTGAACGTCTTGACGGTCGCCTCCTCGCCGATGAGCGCTGCGACGATGTCGCCGTTGCTGGCGTCGGGCTGCTGTCGCACGACCACGTAGTCGCCGTCGCAGATCGCTGCCTCGATCATCGAGTCACCCTTGACCTCCAGAAGGAAGAGGGTGCCCTCGCCGACGAGCTGGCGGGGGAGGGCGAAGACGTCCTCGACGGCCTGCTCGGCGAGGATCGGGCCACCGGCAGCGATGCGGCCGAGCACCGGCACGCTCACGGACGGCGCGTTCTGCTGCACGTCGGGGTCGAAGGTCGCGACCTCTTCAGGTGCCGACATCGACTCGGGCAGCCGAACCTCCAGCGCCCGCGGACGGTGCGGGTCGCGGAAGAGGAAGCCCTTGGCCTGCAGCACCTTCAGCTGGTGCGCTGCAGAGGACGAGGACGCCAGCCCGACACGGTCGGCGATCTCGCGGATGCTCGGCGGGTAGCCACGATCGACGAGGGCGTCACGGATGACCTCGAGGATGCGGCGCTGCCTCGCAGTGAGCCCCTCGGCGTCTGCGGGCCCGTCGGGCATCTGGCTGACCTTGGTACCCAGCTGGGCTGCGATGTCCTCCTTGCGCGGACGACCGCGCTTGCGGCTTACGGGTTCTAGCTTGCTTGGCATGCACAGCAAGGTAGCCCTGCCGGAGGCCGGAATCAAACACATGTTCGACGTGTCGCACACTTCTCGAACTTCTGTCAGTGGCGGCTGTTTGGATGATGCATGGCCCGACACGCGGGCGAACAAATGTTCGAATCATGCTTGATCCGGGCGGCGTTCTGGGGTAGAACAGGTATCGAACACCTGTTCGGTAATGGAGGAGATGGGTATGAGCGCTCTGCTGGTAGACGACATGATCGTCCCGCTGCCGACGCGTACGGCGAGCACCGGCTGGCGGCACGTCGAGAACGTGGAGCCCGCCGCGCGGCCACGACCGCACCTCGTCACCGAGGCTGGGCCGGCCGCCGTCCGTGCCTCCCGTCAGGCCGCGCCCCTGCGCCTCACCGATCGGGGGATCGCCGTGATCGTCGTGTTGTTCCTCGCGCTGATCGCCACGGCTGCCGTCGTCCTGGTGTCGAGCTTCCTCAGCATCAGCAACGACCCCGTTCCCGCGCCCGGCGCGCGGCCGGCCCTGGTGGCACTGCAGAGCTGATGGATCGGAGCCGCACGCCGGCTGGTCGGGCAATCGACCAGCCGGCGTGCGCAATTCCACCCCTCCCGCGACACGCGCACACGCTTGGCCTTGCGAGTCGCCCAAAGCGTGCGTAACCTCTACATGTAGTAGTTACAGCGTTGTCGTTCATCCACAGATAGTGTTCGTGATCCACACACTGTCCACAGCTGGATCCACCGGCCCGGTCCCCAGGAAGGAGCCAGGGAAGTGCACTGCCCGTTCTGCCGTCACACCGACACCAGGGTCCTGGACAGCCGGGTCGCCGAGGACGGCACCAGCATCCGCCGGCGCCGCCAGTGCCCGGTGTGCGAGCGCCGGTTCACGACACTCGAGCAGATGCAGCTGGTCGTCGTGAAGCGATCGGGCGTCGTCGAGCCCTTCTCCCGCGAGAAGGTCGTCACCGGCGTCGCGAAGGCCTGCAAGGGCCGTCCGGTGTCCGAGGCTGACCTCGCCCGGCTCGGCCAGCGGGTCGAGGAGACCCTGCGGGCCAGCGGCCAGGCGGAGATCCCGGCAGACGAGGTCGGCCTTGCGATCCTCGGGCCGCTCAGCGAGCTGGACCCGGTCGCCTACCTGCGGTTCGCGTCCGTCTACAAGCATTACGACTCGGTCGAAGACTTCGAAGCCGAGATCGACCAGTTGCGTCGTGTCGCGCTGGTCACGAACTGATCACCCTCTACCCCCAGAAAAACCGAAAGGCAGTCGAACCATGACCGAGACCGCGAAGGCCACCACCCGTGGAGGCCGGAAGTCGCCGGGGCTGAAGATCAATCGGGTCTTCACCACGGCCGGGGTGCACCCGTATGACCAGGTCACCTGGGAGTTGCGGGATGTGGTGCAGCAGAACTGGAAGACCAATGAGGTTGTCTTCGAGCAGCGTGGCGTGGAGTTCCCGGACTTCTGGAGCCTGAACGCCTCCACCATCGTCACCACCAAGTACTTCCGCGGCGCCGTTGGGACCGCGCAGCGCGAGACCAGCCTGAAGGCACTGATCGACCGGGTGGTGAAGTCCTACCGCAAGGGCGGCGAGGACAACGGCTACTTCGCAGGAGATGAGGATGCGGAGATCTTCGAGCACGAGCTCACCTGGATGCTGCTGAACCAGTACTTCAGCTTCAACTCCCCGGTGTGGTTCAACGTCGGCACCACGAGCCCGCAGCAGGTCAGCGCCTGCTTCATCCTCAGCGTCGACGACTCCATGGACTCGATCCTCAACTGGTACAAGGAGGAGGGCTTCATCTTCAAGGGCGGCTCCGGTGCCGGCCTCAACCTCTCCCGCATCCGCTCGAGCAAGGAGCTGCTTTCCTCCGGTGGCACCGCCTCCGGCCCGGTCTCCTTCATGCGCGGCGCTGACGCGTCCGCAGGCACCATCAAGTCCGGTGGCGCCACCCGGCGCGCTGCCAAGATGGTCGTCCTTGACGTCGACCACCCCGACATCTACGAGTTCGTGGAGACGAAGGCGCGCGAGGAGGACAAGATCCGCGCCCTGCGTGACGCCGGCTTCGACATGGACCTGGGCGGACGGGACATCGTCAGCGTCCAGTACCAGAACGCCAACAACTCGGTGCGCGTCACAGACGAGTTCATGCGCGCCGTCGAGGACGGCACCGAGTTCGGCCTGCGCGGCCGGATGACCGGTGAGGTCATCGAGACCGTCGATGCCCGCGACCTGTTCGCCAAGATCTCGCAGGCAGCGTGGGCGTGCGCCGATCCCGGCCTGCAGTACGACGACACGATCAACGCGTGGCACACCAACCCCGAGTCGGGCCGGATCACCGCGTCCAACCCGTGCTCGGAGTACATGAGCCTCGACAACAGCTCGTGCAACCTTGCCAGCCTGAACCTGATGAAGTTCCTGAACGACGACGAGACCTTCGATGTCGAGGAGTTCGTGAAGGCCGTCGAGATCGTCATCACCGCGATGGACATCTCGATCTGCTTCGCCGACTTCCCGACCGAGTCGATCGGCCAGACCACGCGGGACTTCCGCCAACTGGGCATCGGCTACGCCAACCTCGGCGCGCTGCTGATGGCTGTCGGCCTTGCCTACGACTCCGACGGCGGACGGTCGATGGCAGCAGCCATCACCTCGCTGATGACTGGCGTGTCCTACCGTCGCTCCGCGGAGCTGGCAGCCGTCGTCGGCCCGTACAACGGGTACGCACGCAACGCCTCCGCCCACCAGCGGGTGATGCGCAAGCACCAGTCGGCCAACGACGACTCCCGCAGCGTCGACATCCTCGACAAGCCGGTGCACGACGCCGCGGCCCTCGAGTGGGCCCAGGTGGTCGCACTCGGTGCCAAGAACGGCTTCCGCAACGCGCAGGCCTCGGTGCTCGCACCGACCGGCACCATCGGCTTCATGATGGACTGCGACACCACCGGCATCGAGCCCGACTTCTCGCTGGTGAAGTTCAAGAAGCTGGTCGGTGGCGGCTCGATGCAGATCGTCAACCAGACGATCCCGCGCGCGCTGAACCGTCTCGGCTACACGGCTGAGACCGTCGAGGCGATCGTCGAGTACATCGCCGGCAACGGCCACGTCGTGAACGCCCCCGGCCTGAAGCCCGAGCACTACGAGATCTTCGACACCGCGATGGGCCAGCGCTCGATCAAGCCGATGGGCCACGTCCGGATGATGGCTGCGGTGCAGCCGTTCCTTTCCGGTGCGATCAGCAAGACGGTCAACCTGCCGGAGTCCGCGACGGTCGCCGATATCGCCGATGTCTACGCCCAAGGCTGGAAGCTCGGCCTCAAGGCGCTCGCCGTCTACCGCGACAACTGCAAGGTCGGCCAGCCGCTGAGCGACGGCAAGAAGCCGGAGGAGAAGGCCGCTGCGAAGGCCGAGCCCGAGGTGCGGATCGAATACCGGCCGCGCCGCAACCGCCTGCCGAAGTCCCGGGTGAGCCGCACCACGTCGTTCTCCGTCGCAGGCGCCGAGGGGTACATGACCTCGGGCCAGTACGACGACGGACACCTCGGTGAGGTCTTCCTCAAGCTCGGCAAGCAGGGTTCAACGCTCTCCGGCGTGATGGACGCGTTCAGCATCGCCGTCTCGATCGGCCTGCAGTACGGGGTGCCGCTGGAGCAGTTCGTCCAGAAGTTCACCAACCTGAAGTTCGAGCCGGCCGGCATGACCGACGACCCGGACGTGCGGATCGCGCAGTCGATCATGGACTACATCTTCCGCAGGCTGGCGCTGGACTACCTGACCTTCGACGAGCGGGCAGAGCTGGGCATCCACACCGCTTCGGAGCGGGCACGGTACGTGGAGACCGGTACGTACCTCTCCGAGGAGGACGAGGCCGACATGATCGAGTCCGAGTCGCTGAAGAACGACGCCGGCGACGACATCCGGGTGCATGAGGACGGACCCGTGCAGCCCGCCCTTGTGGAGATGACGGCCCGCTCGACCGCAGAGGTGCTGGAGAAGTTGTCCGGCCTGAGCGTTGACGCCCCGCTGTGCCTCACCTGCGGGACGAAGATGCGTCGCTCGGGCTCCTGCTACATCTGCGAGGGTTGCGGCTCCACCAGCGGCTGCAGCTGATCGGACGCCGAAGGAAACCGCCGGGCCGCTACGGCCCGGCGGTTTCGTCGTCTTCGGTGTCGGGCTCCGGCGTGGCGGGCTGCACCGTCAGGCTCACCCAGGTCGTCGCGGTTGTCGGCGCGACGGTGGTCGGCTTGGCCGCAGTGACCTCGCCCGGTACGCGCGGACGGATGCCCTCACCCATGGCTGCGCGCAGGGCCTGCTGGATCGCACTGCCTGCCGACGGATCGTGCTTGCGGATTTCGGCCATGCCTGCACGATAGTCCGCCCGCGCTGGTCAGGCCGGTCCGGAGCCGGCGCCTGTCTGATCCATGCTGGCCGTGGGCTCTGCTGCGGCAGGCGGCTGGTGGCGGATTTCGAAGACAACGTACGTCGCGACGGCAAGGACCGCTGCCACCACAAGGCCGATCGCCGCGACGGGCGAGAACGAGTACAGCCGGCTGAACAGGTCGAGCCCGACCGTGCCCAGGGTGGCGTAGAGCAGCGCCCATGCCGCCGAGCCGATGACGACCGCGGGAAGGTAGTGCCGCAACCGCATCACGGTGACGCCGGCTGCAAGGTTCGCCACCGTCTGGAAGCCGATCGTCAGGAACGACAGCGCCACGACGGGCGGGCCGTAGCGGTCGATGCGTTCGGTCGCACGCAGGTAGCCGGGGGAGTCGAGCAGTCGTGCCAGCCGGGTGCGGCGAGCGCCGGCAGAACCCAGGCGGCCCAACCAGTAGGTGCCGTTGGCCCGCAACATGACGATCACGAACAGCGCGGCCACAAGGGCCGGGAACGGCAGGTTCCAGGTGGTGGGATCCATGCTGCCTTCGCTGACGGTGTTCGGGAACCGCCAGTCTACGTTGACGTTCGGGTCGTGGCCCGGTGCAACGCGAGCATCCCGGCAGCCGAAGCGACGACGGCGACCACCGCCGGGAGGTCGGCGGGGTGCAGCACCGCGCCGAGTTGCCACACCGCCCAGGTGCCCGCGGCGAACAACGCGTACCCGATCAGCGTGAGCGACCCGGGTGCCCGTCCCGGCCCGGGCTTCGGGATGAAGCGCACCTCGACCCGGGCGATCAACGGCACAACGAGCACGACGACCACGAGGACGAGGAGCATCAGGAGCACCGGGTTCATCAGCACCGGGGCAGCGGCGGGCATCAGGAGCGACAACCCGTACAGCAGGGCAGCGGACACGACAATCGCCGGGATGTGCCACAGGTAGGCCGTCAGGAGGAGCGCGTTGGCCAGCCGCACCAGCCCGCCCACACGCTCGCCGAGCCGGGCGGCGACACCGGCGCGATCCAGGAGGCCGAGCACGCAGGTCTGGATGAACCCGAGGACGGTGATCGCAAGGGTGGGTGGCAGCAGGTTGGCCACCAGCACGTCGGCCCAGGCAACGGCTGCCGGCGGGTAGCCCAGCCACACGACCAGGGCAACGATGACGGCTGCCCCGGCTGCGATCGCCGCGAGCAGACGTCCCGTCGACCAGGTGCGGAACCAGCCGCGGTGGTAGGCGATGCCCCACTGGTGGGCCAGCGACCAGGCGAAGGCGAGGTTCACCCACTGCAGCCCCTGGTCGCCGGTGAGCCGGACGGCGAGGTCCACCCCGATCACTCCGGCGAGCAGGGGCAGCATCACCCAGGCGCCAGCCCTTTCATGCAGCCACACCGCCACCGGGGCCGCAGCCAGTAGCAGCTGGTAGACCACGGCGAACCAGAGCAGCTGCGCGAATTGCCGGCTCAGCGCAGCTGCTTGCGGCAGCCAGCCCGCCCAGGCGGCAACGGTGCCGATCACGGTGAAGACGATCAGGAACAGCGACATGGGCCCAAGGAGGCGGCTGCCGCGCAGCGTGAGGAAGTCGGCGTAGGGTGCCCCGGATGCGCGCCACTTGTCGACGACGACGGCGTTCGCGTAGCCGGCTGCGACGAAGAACACGGGAATGATGGTCGCGACCCAGCTGATCGCCCAGAACACCGGACCGGGCGCCCACGGCACAACGACCAGCCTGCCGTCGACGAGAAGCACCTGCCAGAGCAGCGAATGGAACACCACGACGATCACCATCGACCCGATGCGGGCAAGGTCGATCAGGTGGTTGCGTTCGGGCACCGGGACATCGTAGGGCCACTGCGGGACAGGCCCGGGGCCACACGTCGCGCCGCATAGGCTGACGGCCGTGCAGGCGGCCCTCAGCGGATACATCACGATCTGGTCGGTCATCGGCGTCGGCTGGCTGGTGGCGCACTTCCGCGTGCTGAACGAACAGCACCGCCGGATGCTGTCCAGGGTGGCGTTCACCGTCGCCTCACCGGTCCTGCTGTTCTCCCTGCTCTCCCGCGCCGACCTCAGCCATGTGTTCAGCACGACGATCGTCGTCTCCGCGCTCGCCATCGTGATCGGCGGGCTGGTGTACCTGGTGGCGGCCCGCGTCTTCTTCGGCCCCGGCGACCTCGCCGGCCGGGTGGTCGGCACCTTGTGCTCGATCTACACCAACGCAGGGAACCTCGGGCTACCGGTCGCCGCGTACGTGCTCGGGGACATGACCTGGATGGCGCCGATCCTGTTGATCCAGGTGGGCATACTCCAACCGACAGCGCTCGCCCTGCTCGACCTCGCCGCTGCCCGCGGGCAGGGGACGCGACTCAGCCCGCTGCGCTACCTGACCCTCCCGTTCCGCAATCCGCTCACGCTGGGCTCGATCGCAGGCTTGGGAGTCAATGCACTGCACGTGCCGGTGCCGGAGTTGCTGTGGCCCCCGATCGAGATGGTCGCCCAGGTCGCCGTCCCGGCCATGCTGCTGGCGTTCGGCATCTCCCTGCGGCTGGACCCGCTGCCAGGGATCGGCCCCCACGCAAGGGAACTGGCGCTGGTGGCGCCGATCAAGGTCCTCCTCCACCCCGCGCTGGCGTACGGCCTCGCCACCTGGGTCTTCGCGCTACCGCTGCCGCAGGTCCTCGCCGTCACCGTCATCGCGGCCCTGCCGACGGCGCAGAACATCTACCTGATCTCCGGCCGCTACCATGTGCGCACCCTGCTGGCACGTGACGCGATCTTCATCTCGACGATCGCATCGATCCCCGTGATCGTTGCAGCCTCCACCTGGCTGCGCTGAGCCTGCGGGTTAAGATGAGCCGCTGACTTCGGCGGTTCTCGCCGTCCCGGCTCGGTGGAAGGACTAACATTCGCGCGATGGACACCGGCCACTTCACCCGCCTCTCAGGTGACGAATGCGGTCATCTGCTCCGTGGTCACAGCGTCGGCAGGGTCAGTTGGGCCTCCAGCAAGGGCCTTCAGGTCCTGCCTGTCAGCTACGTGGCCAGCGGCGGCCTGCTCTACTTCCGCACCAACCCCGACTCTGTGATGGGAGAGTTGGCCGGTCCGATCGACGTCGCCTTCGAGGTGGATGACATCGACGTGAGCACCGCCACCGGCTGGAGCGTCCTCGTCCAGGGTGAGGCGCGCGCCCACGATGATTCCACGAGCGACCTGCGGATCCCCGACGCCTGGGTGCCGGGCGAGCGGGCGCTCACCGTGGTCATCACCCCTTCCGCATGCTCTGGGCGCGCCGTCTCCGCCGCCCACCCGAGGAGTTGAACGATGCTCAAGCCCTATGAGGGACCGGCGCGGGTCGTGGTCGGCTTCGACGGTTCCGAGGACGCACACCGTGCGCTCCAGCACGCGATCGCGGAAGCGATGGCGCGCGAGGCGGAGCTCGTCCTCGTCCACGCCGTCGACGACACCGTCCTCAACAGTGCCTGGGGCGTCGTCTTCGACCCGGAGGAGATCAAGCAGGGTGCCGCCGCGATGCTGGCCAAGGGCGTCGACGAGGCTGTCGAAGCAGGCATGGCCCGCAACCGTGTGCGCACGGAGATCGTGCTCGGCAACCCGGCGGCCGCGCTCACCCGGCTCAGCGCCCAGGCATCGCTCATCGTCGTGGGACGACGGTCCAACCCCGGCGGCGAGCGCCAGTACGTCGGCTCGACCTCCGCCGGCGTGGTCGGCACGGCCCACTGCCCTGTGATCGTGGTCTCGGACAACGACATCGTCCGCGAGCAGCGCACGGGCCTGATCGGCGTTGCTGTCGACACCTCCGCCCGTGGCGCCGTCGCGCTGGAGTGGGCGCTGAGCGAGTGCCAGGACCACGGCGGCAAGGTCGTCGTGATCAGTGTCTGCCGCGCACCGCAGGGACGCTGGTTCAGCGGCGGCCAGCCCACCCAGGAACAGCAGGACGCTGCGGTCGAGGTGACCCGCGCCCGGATGACGGAGATGATCTCGGAGATCACAGAGGACTTCGCCGGTGTCGACGTGACCCTCGAGGTGCCCTACGGCAGCCCGCTGGACCTGCTGACGGCGCGCACCGAGGACCTCGACATGCTGGTTCTCGAAGTGCATGCTTCCTTCCCGACCTATTCGGTCGGTGGCACGATCCGCGGTCTGCTCAGCCATGGGCGGTGCCCGATCGGCGTGATCCGTCCGAAGGACAGCCACGGTTCCTGACTCGGGTAATGTGGGCCGGCTATGACCGTCGACCCGCCCGTGCTCACTTTCGACGAGGCGCTGCCCATCAGCGCCCACGTCGAGGAGATCCGTGCGGCGCTGATCGCCAACCAGGTGATCGTCGTCGCGGGGGAGACCGGCTCGGGCAAGACCACCCAGTTGCCCAAGATCTGCCTGCTCGCCGGCCGGAAGAACATCGGCCACACCCAGCCCCGCCGGATCGCCGCCCGCAGCGTCGCTGCCCGGATGGCGGAGGAACTGGGTGAGGAACTCGGCCGCACGGTCGGCTTCCAGGTGCGCTTCTCCAACAAGCGCAGCCGCGAGACCAGGGTCAAGGTGATGACCGACGGCATCCTGCTCGCGGAGATCGCGCACGACCGGGAGCTTCGCCGCTACGACACGATCATCATCGACGAGGCCCACGAGCGCTCCCTCAACATCGACTTCCTGCTGGGGTACCTGAAGCAGCTGCTGCCGAAGCGGCCGGACCTGCGGCTGGTGATCACGTCGGCAACCATCGACACCGCCCGGTTCAGCGAGCACTTCAACGACGCACCGGTGATCGAGGTGTCCGGCCGCACCTACCCGGTCGAGATTCGCTACCGCCGGATCGCCGGTTCCGCCGACGACCGCGACCGCGACCAGCTGGACGCGATCTGTGACGCGGTGAAGGAACTCTCTGCCCGGCTGGACGGCGACATCCTCGTCTTCCTCTCCGGCGAGCGTGAGATCCGCGACACCGCAGAGGCGATCGCCGGGCTGCAGCTGCGCTTCACGGAGGTGGTGCCGTTGTACGCCCGGCTGTCAGCCGAGGAGCAGCACCGCGTGTTCAGCTCGCACACCGGGCGGCGCATCGTTCTGGCAACGAACGTGGCGGAGACGTCACTGACCGTGCCGGGGATCCGCTTCGTCGTCGACCCGGGCATGGCGCGGATCTCCCGCTACTCGGCCCGCACCAAGGTGCAGCGGCTACCCATCGAGCCCATCTCGCAGGCCTCGGCCAACCAGCGCGCCGGACGCTGCGGACGGCTCGGGCCGGGCATCTGCATCCGCCTCTACGACGAGGAGGACTACGCCTCCCGTCCGGAGTTCACCCAGCCGGAGATCCTGCGGACCAACCTCGCTGCCGTCATCCTGCAGATGGCTGACGCGGGCCTGGGCGACATCACCCGCTTCCCGTTCGTCGAGGCGCCCGACGCAAGCCAGGTGCGTGACGGCCTGCGACTGCTGAGCGAGCTCGGCGCCGTCGAGACCGGCGGGCACGACCGCGGGACCGTCCGACTGACCCCGGTGGGACGCCAGCTCGCGCGCCTGCCGGTCGACCCGCGACTGGGACGCATGATCGTCGAGGCCCACCAGCAGGGATGCCTGCGAGAGGTGCTCCCGATCGTTGCGGGCATCGCCATTCCCGACGTGAGGGAACGGCCGGCGGAGGACACCGCTGCTGCAGACGCCGCACACAAGCGGTTCTGGGCGCCGCTCGACGGCGCGGCGGAGCCGACCCCCGACGGCTCCGACATCGCTGCGCTGCTGCGGCTGTGGGCCTACCTGCGGGAGCGGAGGCGCGAGCTGTCCGGCAACGCCTTCCGCCGCCTGTGCCGCAGCGAGTACCTGAACTTCCTTCGGGTCCGTGAGTGGCAGGACCTCCATACCCAGCTGCGTGAGGCCTGCACGGAGCTGGGGCTCCGGCGCAACGACGTCCCCGCCGGGCTCGACCGGGTGCACACCGCCGTCCTCGCCGGCCTGCTCTCCCACGTGGGACTGCTCGACGTGACGTCGCAGGCAAAGCCGGAGCGCGGCAAGCGGCGCGGGCCGGCGGAGTACCTGGGGGCGCGGGGAGCGCGGTTCGCGATCAACCCCGGTTCGAGTTCTGCCCGCACGAACCCGCCGCTGGTGATGGCGGTCGAGCTGGTGGAGACCTCGCGGCTCTGGGCACGCATGGTGGCGCCGATCGAGGCCGAATGGGTGGAAGCCGTTGGTGGCCACCTGCTGAAGCGCAACTACTCCGAGCCGCACTGGTCTGCCTCCGGTGGGCAGTGCGTGGCGTACGAGCGGGTCACCCTCCTCGGCGTCCCGATCATCGCCCAGCGGCTGGTCAGCTACGCACGCATCGATCCGGTCGTCGCCCGGGAGGTGTTCATCCAGTCGGCGCTCGTCGAGGGACAGTGGCGCACGCGCCACCATTTCTGGCCGCGCAATCAGGCCACCCGTGCAGAGGCGGAGCAGCTGGCGGACAGGAACCGGCGTCGCGACCTGCTGGTCGATGACGTGACCATCGCAGCGTTCTACAACGAGCGCATCCCTGCCGACATCGTCAGCGTCGCCCACTTCGACCGCTGGTGGCGCGATGCGAGACGCACGGACGAGCACCTGCTCGACCTGACCCTCGCCGACCTCGTGCAGCCGAACGCCGACCTCGACAACGACGCCTACCCCGACCACTGGGTCTCCTCCGGTGAGCAACTCGACGTCGACTACGCCTTCGACCCGGGTAGCGGCCACGACGGTGTCACCGTGACGATCCCGCTGGCAGCCCTCACCCGGCTGGACCCGGCAGTGTTCACCTGGCAGGTTCCCGGACTCCGAGCCGAGGTGGCAGCAGAACTGGTGCGCGGGCTGCCGAAGGCGCTCCGCACCCAGCTGGTGCCTGCCCCCGACACGGCACGCAGGGCGCTCGCCTGGCTGGACGACCATCCCGGCCCTGCGTCGGAGCCGCTGTGGACGGCACTGGGGCGCGGGATCCTTGCCCTCACCGGCGTCCAGGTGCCGCCGGACGCGTGGCAGCCGGCCGCCGTCCCCGACCACCTGCGCGTGAGGTTCCGGGTGCAGGCCGACGGCGCCGAGCCTGTCGTCGGGCGTGATCTCGCCGAGCTGTCCCAGCAACTGGCGCCGAAGGTCAGCCGGACGCTCAACGCCGCTGCGGCACACCTGACCCATCAGGGCGCCACCAGCTGGGACTTCGGCACGGTTCCGACCGAGTTGAGCGAGCCGATGCCCGGCTACCCCGCCCTGGTCGATCGCGTCGCCAAAGTGGGTGTCCAGGTGTTCGCCGAGGCCGACGCGGCCGCCAGGGCGCACCGTAACGGCCTGCGACGGCTCATCACCCTCACAACGGTCGATCCCACCCGCTGGGTGATCAGCCGCATGTCCAACGCCACCAAGCTGGCTCTCGCCACCTCGCCCTACGCGAGCGTCCCTGCGCTGCTCGCCGACGCCCGGCTCAAGGTCACCGGCGAACTCGCGGACGCCCGTGGCCGGCTGTGGGAGGTACGGGACGCCGCCGCGTTCACAGCCCTCGCCGACACCGTGCGGACGGATGCCGCAGCTGCGATGCAGCAGGCCGTCACGACGGCGGGGGAGATCGTCCAGGTCGCCGGTGAGGTGCAACGTTTGCTGCCGTCCGCCCCGCCGTCGACGAGGACGGACGTGACCGAACAGCTCGGCGGACTGATCTACCCGGGCTTCATCGCCGCGACGCCACCGTCGGCCTATCGCCGGCTGCCGACGTACCTGCGCGCCATCGTTCGACGACTGGAAGCAGCGCACACCAATCCCCGCCGCGAGGCCGAGGGCCTGGAACTGATCGGTGACCTGGAGGACGAGTACGCGGCCCTGTGCCGGCGCTTCCCGAACGGGCCGCTGCCTGTGCCCGTTTCGGAGGTGGGGTGGCTGCTGGAGGAGCTGCGCGTCAGCCTCTTCGCGCAAGCCCTCGGTACTGCTGTCCCCGTGTCGGCGAAGCGTGTGCGGACAGCGCTGGCCGCTGCCGCGCCGACACCGGGCTGAAAGGACTCAGAAGCTCGAGAGGTGCGTGCGAATTGCCTCGCGGCCGACCAGCGAGCTGAGGAACCAGTGGCGGGAATCTACCTTGCGACGGTAGACAGGGGTGGGCTCGATCTGGCGGGCCAGGTCGAGTTCTTCAACGACGCGGGCGCGATCCCGGTCGACTACTGCGTAGCTCATCATGAGTCAATTCTGACCCTTACGTATGTTCGCCACAAGCTCACAATGCCGAACAATCGTTCGGTATGGCCGTATGATTGGACCATGCTCGATCTCAACCGCCTCCGCATCCTCCGCGCCGTCGTCGCGAGCGGTTCGGTGAACGACACCGCCCACCGTCTCGGGCTCACTCCATCGACCGTCAGCCAGCACGTGCACACCCTCGAGCGCGAGGTCGGGTTCCCCCTTGTGGAACGAGTGGGACGCGGCATTCGTCCGACCCCTGCGGCCATCGAGCTGTCACGGGCGAGCGCCGATGCCCTGCATGCGATGGCCGACCTCGACGTGCTGGCCCGCGACCTCAGGGAGGGTGCAACCGAGCGCCTCACCATGCGGACCTTCGCCTCGGCCGCCTACACCTGGATGCCCACCGTCGCCCGCGCACTGCGGCAGGAGTTCCCCGGCCTCACCCTCGAGCTGTCGATCAACGAGTCCGACAGCGCGGAGACAGCCGGACAGGCCGACATCGAGGTGCACACGGAACTGCCCTACGACGATGCACGGGTGCCCCCGGCCTACCGACGCTTCGAACTGGGCACGGACGACTTCCTTGTCGCCCTGCCGCACGACCACCCGCTCGCAGAGGCGGGGACGATGGACCTCAACGAGTTCGCGGAGGACGACTGGGTGCAGTACGACTTCCGCGACGAGATCGCCACCCGGCTGGCGGCCCACGCCTGCGCCGGCGCAGGGTTCACGCCCCGGTACGTTGCACGGGCGCAGGACCACGTCACCGGCCTCGCCTTCGTGGCGGCCGGGGTCGGGATCGCGCTCGTGCCCCAGCTCGCACTGGGCTGGTCCGGTTTCGAGGTGGCCTACGTCCATCCCACCAACCCCAGCCCCAACCGCCGGATCGTCGCGCTGGTACGCGACAGCGCACGGACCAACCCCGCAACCGAACGCACGATCCAGCTCCTCCAGGAGCTCGGAAGACACCTGGGCGACGTCCTCCCGCCCGGACACATGGGTCGTATCGCGTAACCCTGTCCCGGTGCCGACGGAGCATCAGCCGTGAGCGCAATGCGCGGGGTCGGCCGGTGGTGCGGGGTACAGTGGCCGCGTGCTGGACCCGCGGCTGCTCTATACCTTCGACCCGGACCTTTGGGAGTCGGTTCGGGGCACGAGGCCTGCCCTGATCCACCTGCTTGACGGCTACATCGACGCCGGCTCCGTGACCCACGCCACCGGGCGCTACCTGCTCGAGTCCTGCGAGCACGAGGTGCTGGCGGAGTTCGACCACGACCAGTTGCACGACTACCGGTCCCGCCGCCCCCAGATGGTGTTCGACACCAATCAGTGGGTGGGCATGACCGACTACGCGTTGGTGATCCACCGCCTCCTCGACGCCACCGGCAAGCCGTTCCTCCTGTTCACCGGGCCGGAGCCGGACACGCAGTGGAACCGGACGGCCGCAGCCGTGCTCGGGATTGCCGAGGACCTGGACGTGTCCAGCCTGATCACCGTTTCGGGCGTCCCGATGGCCGTCCCGCACACCCGTCCCACGCTGGTGACGGCGCATGCCACCGAGCCGGAGACGGTCAGCGGCAACCCGATGTGGATCGACCGGGTGCAGATCCCCGGCAGCTTCTCCCACGTCCTCGAGTACCGTGCCGGCCTGGCCGGCAGGCTCGGTCAGGGCTTCGTCGCGCACGTGCCGCACTACCTCGCGCAGGCGGGGTTCCCCCAGGCCACCCAAGCGGTCATCGCTCGACTGGCGAAGGCCGCAGACCTGGTGATTCCGATGGGCGAGCTTTCCGAGCGGGCAGCAGCCAATCTCGCCTCGATCGATTCGGAGACTGCAGAGGACGCCGACTTCCCCGCCGTCGTCCAGGCCCTGGAGGAGCAGTACGACCGGCTCAGCAGCAGTGGGGCTGCTTCGGTGCCCAGCGCTGAGGAACTCGGCGCCGCCGTCGAGCAGTTCCTCGCCGAGCAGGACCCTCCGTCTGATTTCCGGCGGTAACCGGTGCCGGAGACCGTAGAAGAACTGATCGGAATCCTCGACCTTCGCCAATCCGGTGAGAACGTCTTCATCGGGCAGGACGCCGGTTCGGCACGCCAGCGTGTCTTCGGGGGACAGGTGCTGGCGCAGGCGCTGACCGCCGCCTACCGGACCGTGCCCGACGCCCGTGTCGCCCACTCACTCGGCGCCTACTTCCTCCGCGCTGGCGCCCCGGCGATCCCGATCAACTACACGGTCGAGACCACCCGCGACGGTGGCAGCTTCTCCGCGCGGCGTGTGGTCGCCGACCAGGGCGGCCGGGTGATCTTCAGCATGGTCTGTTCGTTCCACGAGCTCGAGTCTGGCCTTGACCACGCCGACGCGACCCCGGTCGGCGTGCTGCCGCCGGAGGACTGCCCGCCATTGTCCGAGGTGCTCGGGGCCCGCTCACGCCGGGCGGCGGAGGCGTGGCGGCAGGAGTTCGGTGCCCTCGAGACCCGGTTCGCCAGTGACACCTCCAGCGTCGACGCCGGCGGCCGGCCCGATGCGGCGATGAAGCTGTGGGTGCGTGCGGAGAACTCCCTTCCCGACGACCCGAAGCTTCACCAGGCCGTCCTCGCGTACGCCAGCGACCTCACCCTGCTCGCCGTCAGCACCGTGCCGCACCCGGTGGAGTTCGGAGGCCCCGGCATGCAGGTGGCATCGATCGACCATTCGATGTGGTTCCACCGTCCGGCCCGTGCCGACGACTGGCTGCTCTACGACCAGGTCTCACCGTCGGCGTCTTCGGGACTTGGCTTCAGCTTCGGCCGGCTGTTCGCCGACGGGCGGCTGGCCGCGTCCTGCGCCCAGGAGGGCCTGATCCGCCTGATCGACCCGGCCTGAGCCGCGGACGGACGGAGCTGGACCACACTCGGGCCCGGACGCCAAAAGATCCCAGGTCACATCGCAAACCTGGGATCCTCCGGCTTCGGGGGTGATGTTGGGCCGAGGCCGTCAGGCGGCCTCGGAGTCCCCTCGCAGCTTGGTGATGGCGTGCCGTTCGATCTGGCGAACCCGCTCAGCGGTGATGCCCCAGATGGCGGCGATATCGGCGAGCTTGGCCTGACGACCGTCGACAAGCCCGTAACGGCGACGAACCACGTCCTGGGAACGTTCGTCGAGGCTCGCCAGCATGGCGTCGAGGCGGGCGCGATCCTCGGCATCCAGCACGACTTCGTCGGGGCCGGGAGACATCTCCCGTGCCAGCAGGTCGCCGAGGGCAGTGTCGCCGTCCTCCTCGACGGGAGCGTCGAGGCTGACATGGTCACGCGAGAGGCGCAGCAGGTCGACGATCTGCTCCTCCTTAACGCCGAGTTCCGTTGCGATCTCGAACAGTTCCGGCTCGCGGCCGAAGCGGCGCTCAAGGGTGCGGCGAACGGCGGAGACCTGGTTGACCTGCTCCGCGACGTGCACGGGGAGGCGCACGATGCGTCCCTGCTGCGCGATGCCGCGGGAGATCGACTGGCGGACCCACCAGGTGGCGTACGTGGAGAACTTGAAGCCCTTGGTGTAGTCGAACTTCTCGACAGCGCGGATCAGGCCGGTGTTGCCCTCCTGCACCAGGTCGAGGAGCGGCATCTGGGCACGGCCGTACTTGCGAGCCACCGAGACGACGAGCCGAAGGTTGGCGGTGATGAAGCGCTGCATGGCCGCGTCACCCTGGTCGGCGACCTGGCGGAGTTCGGCCGGCGTCGCCTTGACCTTGTGGAGGGCTGATTCAGACGCATCGAGGGTGCCGTCGATGATCGCGTGGGCGTAGCGCCCGGCTTCGATCAACTTGGCCAGCTGGACCTCTTCCTCTGCTGTCAGCAGCGGGGTCTTGGCGATCCCGTCGAGGTAGAGGCCGACCGCATCCTTGCCGTCGATGCCGTCAGTACTGCGAATACGATGTGCGGTGGCGATCACTGTGAGTCCCTTTCGCTCGTCATCAGTACAACGCGCGAGGGGGCCCGATTTCTGCCCCCGACACAGTGACGATTACCCCGAGGGCACCGATTCACGCAGATCAAGACCATGGTCATACGCAACCCATGACCATGGGTGGGCCCCGGGGTCAGCCCTTTGGAGGAGGCGGGGTCGCAGCGATCAGCCAGGCGAGCTCGAAGGCCGCGTCCCGCCAGGCCTGGTAACGCCCGGAACTGCCGCCGTGACCGGCCACCATCTCGGTCTTGAGCAGGATCGGGCGGCGGGACCCGGAGTCGTGCCTCAGGGCAGCGACCCACTTGGCCGGCTCCGTGATCTCGACCCGGGTGTCGTTGAGGCTGGTCGTCACCAGGACAGCCGGGTACTGCGCAGCCTTGACGTTCTCATAGGGGGAGTAGCGCCGCATCCGGGCGTACGCCTCCGGGTCGTGCAGCGGGTCGCCCCACTCCTCCCACTCCATCACCGTCAGTGGGAGCTCCGGGTCGAGGATCGTCGTGAGGGCGTCGACGAAGGGGACGGCTGCGTGGACGGCTGCGAACGCGTCCGGCGCGAGGTTGAGGGCTGCACCGATGAGCAGGCCGCCGGCGCTCCCACCCTCGGCGGCGAGGCGTTCGGTGCTGGTGTAGCCGGCAGACACCAGGTAGCGGGCACAGCTGATGAAGTCTGTGAAGGTGTTCTCCTTGGCCTCGAGGCGGCCGCCGGTGTACCAGCCCCGGCCGAGCTCGCCGCCGCCACGGACGTGGGCGACCGCGTAGATGTAGCCGCGGTCGAGCAGGCTGAGGCGTGCGATCGAGAACGAGGGGGACACGCTGATCTCGTAGGCGCCATAGCCGTAGAGCAGGCAGCCGGCGCTCCCGTCCAGCGGTGTGTCGGCCCGGTACACCAGCGAGATCGGGATGCGGGTGCCGTCCTCTGCCGGTGCCCAGACCCGCTGCTGCCGGTAGTCGGTGGGCCGGTAGGGCCCGTGGACCGGGTGGTCGAGGACCGGCCGGCGGCGTAGCACGGTGCGGCTGCCGTCAGCGATGTGGTAGTCGATCACCTCGTCAGGGGTGACCATCGACTGGTAGTGAAGGCGAATGCGGTCGGTGTCCGCCTCGTCGCCACCGTCGACGTCGACGGTGTAGATCGGCTCGTCGAACGCGATGCCCACCTCATCGCCGACGTCGCCCGCCGCGTCCCGATGGCGGAGGGTGACGACCTGCAGGCCGTCACGGCGCAGGCTCTGCACGAGGATCTTGTCGTAGGAGACGACACCGAGCAGCCGGACCCCGGGCTCGCCCGACCAGATCGTCGTCCAGTCGGCCGGGTCGGTGGAGGTCAGCGGCGCCTGTGCCAGCGCGAAGTCGGGCGCGCCGTCGTTGTGGACGATGAACAGCCGGTCGCCGGCCACCTCCACGTCGTACTCGATGTCCTCGCGGCGGGGCGCTACCGAGCGCAGGGTGGACGCGGGGTCGGCGGCGTCCAGCAACCAGGTCTCCGTGCTGGTCTTGCTGGCAGCGCCGAGCTGCACCCAGCGGTTGTCGCGCGAGCAGTCGACGCCGAGCCAGAACCGCTCGTCGTCCTCGGTGTACAGCAGCTCGTCATCGCCGGTGGCGCCGAGGCGGTGGCGCCACAGACGATCGGGACGCCACGCGTCGTCGACCGTCAGGTAGCAGAATGCCCCGTCGCCCGCCCAGCAGCCGCCGGAGGCCACCTCAGCCACCTCGTCTGGGAGCGCCTGCCCGGTGATCAGGTCGAAGAAGGCGAGGCGGTAGCGCTCGTCGCCGCTGGTGTCCACCGAGTAGGCGGCGAGCCGGCCGTTGGGGGAGACGTCGAAGCAACCCATGGCGAAGAAGTCCGTGCCTGCGGCGAGCGCCTGGGCGTCCAGCAGCAGCTGCTCACCCTCCGGCGCGCCCTTGCTGGGGTCGGGCAGCGAGTCGCGCCCCTGCGCAGGGCAGCGGTGGTAGCTGGGATAGTCGAGCCCCTCTGTGGACCGGGCGTAGTACCAGAACTCCCCGAGGCCGGGATGCCGGACGAATTCGGGCACGCTGAGGTCGGTCTGCTTCGTGCGTGCGGAGATGTCACCGTAGATCTCCTGCCGTAGTTCTGCCAGTGGTGCCGTGACCGCCTCGGTGTAGGCGTTCTCTTCGGTCAGGTAGGCGAGGAACTCCGGATCAGCCTTGTCCCGCATCCACGCGTAGGGGTCGGTGAAGGAATCACCGTGGTGGGTACGGGTGGAGGGACGGCGGGGGGCCACCGGTGGACGGTCGGCTGCAGGCATGCTGCACAGCCTAGAGCCGGGGCCCGGCTTGGGTGTTCGCCCTTACCGTGGCACAATGGACCTGCGATGTATTGACAGCACCCGTGTGTTGTGCGCCCTGAAACGCTTTCGTTGAGAGGTTTGCCTGTGTCCCCACGCTCCAACGCCGCCGCCGTTTCCCGCTCCGAAGAGGCCGCCGTAGCTGCGCCCCGAGGGCGGACGAAGAAGGCGGCCGCGTCACCGGTGAAGGCGGTTCCGGCCGTCGACCCCACCTCGCCGGTCACCCCGGACGAGGAGCTCGAGCCCACGCCCGACATCCTTGTCGAGGAAGAGGTCGTGCTCGAGGACGTCACGCTGGAGGAAGTGGTCGTGCCCGGCAACAACGTCGAGAACGTGAAATTCCAGCGCGAGGGTGATGACGTCGTGCTCACCGTCGGCGGCAAGAAACGCACCCTCGACGACGTCGATGACTCCGGGTTCGAGCCGGCCGAGGCCGTCAAGACCGAGCAGGAGCTCGTCGAAGACGGCGGGTTCAGCCTCTCCGACGCCGACGATGCCGATGAGCCCGAGCAGCAGGTCATGGTCGCGGGTGCGACCGCCGACCCGGTGAAGGACTACCTCAAGCAGATCGGCAAGGTTGCCCTGCTGAACGCCGAGATGGAGGTCCAGCTCGCGAAGCGGATCGAAGCCGGGCTGTTCGCCGAGGAGACCGTCAACGAGGGCAACGCCTCCGCGGAGGCCGTCGTCGACCTGGAGTGGATCTCCGAGGACGGACGCCGCGCGAAGAACCACCTGCTCGAAGCCAACCTGCGCCTGGTCGTCTCCCTCGCCAAGCGGTACACCGGTCGTGGCATGCTCTTCCTCGACCTGATCCAGGAGGGCAATCTCGGCCTGATCCGCGCAGTGGAGAAGTTCGACTACACCAAGGGCTACAAGTTCTCCACGTACGCGACGTGGTGGATCAAGCAGGCCATCACCCGCGCGATGGCCGACCAGGCCCGCACCATCCGGATCCCGGTGCACATGGTCGAGGTCATCAACAAGCTGGCCCGCGTGCAGCGCCAGATGCTGCAGGACCTCGGCAGGGAGCCAACGCCGGAGGAACTGGCCAAGGAACTGGACATGACCCCCGAGAAGGTCGTTGAGGTGCAGAAGTACGGTCGCGAGCCGATCTCCCTGCACACCCCGCTGGGTGAGGACGGCGACTCCGAGTTCGGCGACCTGATCGAGGACTCCGAGGCCGTCGTGCCGGCGGAGGCGGTCAACTTCACGCTCCTGCAGGAGCAGCTGCACGACGTGCTGGACACCCTCAGCGAGCGTGAAGCCGGCGTGGTCAGCATGCGGTTCGGCCTCACGGACGGCCAGCCGAAGACGCTCGACGAGATCGGAAAGGTCTACGGCGTCACGCGTGAGCGGATCCGCCAGATCGAGTCCAAGACGATGAGCAAGCTGCGTCATCCGTCCCGCTCGCAGGTGCTGCGCGACTACCTGGACTGATTCCCCAACGTCCTTTTGGGCGTAATTCTGTGCAGCAGCCCTCGCCATCGGCGGGGGCTGCCGCTACGTTCGGTAGATGACAGCCCCGGACGCAAACCCGGAGACGGCGGTGGGAGAGCCGCTCGTCGTGCTCACAGACGTGAACAAGCACTTCGGCGAACTCCATGTGCTCAACGACATCAACCTCACCGTCCACAAGGGTGAGGTTGTCGTCGTACTGGGCCCATCGGGTTCGGGGAAGTCCACCCTGTGCCGGGCGATCAACCGGCTGGAGACCATCGGTTCGGGCAGCATCAGCATCGACGGCGTCCCGCTGCCGGAGGAGGGCAAGGAGCTCGCCCGCCTGCGCGCAGACGTCGGCATGGTGTTCCAGTCATTCAACCTGTTCGCACACAAGACGGTGCTGGCCAATGTCACGCTGGGCCCGATCAAGGTGCGTGGACTGAAGCCCGACGTCGCGGAGAAGCGTGGCATGGAGTTGCTGGATCGGGTCGGAGTCGCCGACCAGGCGTCCAAGTACCCGGCCCAGCTCTCCGGGGGCCAGCAGCAGCGGGTGGCGATAGCTCGCGCCCTCGCCATGGATCCGAAGGTCATCCTGTTCGACGAGCCGACCTCCGCCCTCGACCCGGAGATGGTCAACGAGGTGCTCGACGTGATGGTCACTCTGGCACGGGCCGGGATGACGATGGTGGTGGTGACCCACGAGATGGGCTTCGCACGCAAGGCAGCCGACCGCGTGGTGTTCATGTCCGACGGCCTGATCATGGAGGAGAACACCCCCGAGAAGTTCTTCACCGACCCCGAGACGCCACGAGCGCAGGACTTCCTGAGCAAGATCCTCACCCACTGACTCCCGAACCCGGCAACCCAAGGAGTAGACATGTCGTACCTCAAGGTCCTTGCGGCCACAGCATCAGTCCTCGCCCTGGCGCTGACCCAGAGCGGGTGCGCCAGCAGCCCCGCCGGCGGTGATCCAGGCTCGGGCGGCAAGGTGATCATCGGCATCAAGTTCGACCAGCCGGGCCTCGGCCTGAAGGAGGGCGCCGACTTCACCGGCTTCGACGTGGAGGTGGCCAAGTACGTGGCCAAGGACCTCGGTTACACCGACGTGGAGTTCAAGGAGACGCCGTCGGCGCAGCGCGAAACCCTGCTGGCCAGCGACCAGGTGAAGATGATCTTTGCCACCTACTCGATCACCGACGACCGGAAGAAGAAGGTGTCCTTCGCTGGGCCGTACTTCATCGCAGGACAGGATCTGCTGGTCGCTGCGAGCAACACCGACATCACCGGGCCGGAGTCGCTGAACGGCAAGAAGCTGTGCTCGGTCACCGGTTCGACCTCGGCGAAGAAGATCCAGGACCAGTTCGCGAACCAGGTGCAGCTGCAGGAGTACGACACCTACTCCAAGTGCGTGGACGCGCTGGCGTCCGGGTCGATCGACGCTGTCACGACAGACAACGTCATCCTCGCCGGATTCGCGGCCCAGAGCCAGTACGCCGGCAAGCTGAAGGTGGTCGGCAAGACGTTCAGCACGGAGCGGTACGGCGTGGGGATCAAGATGGCCGACACCAAGCTCTGCAACGCCATCAACACCTCGCTGGCCAAGATGGTCTCCGACGGGTCCTGGCAGAAGGCCCTGGACGCGACGGTCGGCAAGTCGGGCTTCAAGCCGGACGCAGCCGTGAATCCTCCCACGCCGGACCCCTGCGCCTGACCCGCCGGGTCAGGTCGCAAGGAGCAACGTGGAAGGCCTCGCTACCCTGCTCGCGCAGTACAACGTGTGGGGGGCGTTCTGGGTCACTATCCAGCTGACTCTGTGGGGAGGCTTCGGGGCCCTGGTGATCGGCACCGTGGTGGCGGTCTGCCGGGTCTCCCCGGTGGCGGTGCTGCAGAAGTTCGGCGCGGGGTACGTCACCGCGCTGCGCAACACCCCACTGACCCTGATCATTGCGCTGTGTTCGCTGGGCATCTCGAACACGCTGCGGATCACGCTGGCACCGGAGGATTCCCCGACCTTCATCGTTGACAACGGCTTTCGGTGGGCTGTCGTGGGGCTCGCGGTGTACCACGCGACCTTCGTCGCCGAAGCGCTGCGCAGCGGGATCAACACCGTGCCGATCGGGCAGGCAGAGGCTGCGCGCTCGATCGGCCTGTCGTTCGCTCCGACCCTGCGGTACGTGGTGCTGCCGCAGGCCTTCCGGGGTGCGGTCGCGCCGCTGGGTAACACCCTGATCGCGTTGACGAAGAACACCACCGTTGCCGCGACGGTCGGCGTGGCGGAGGCCGCCTACCTGATGCGCAACATGATCGAGTTCAACCCGTCCCAGCTGTACTGGGTCTTCGCGATCATCGCCACCGGCTTCGTTGTGCTCACCCTGCCGGTGGGCGTGCTGTTCACCTGGTTGTCCAACCGGCTGTCGGTGCAGCGATGAGTGCCCCGGCGGTGCTGTTCGACGCACCGGGGCCGCGTGCCCGGGTGCGTCACCGGGCGATGGCTGTCGGCGCCTGGGTTGTCCTCCTCGGACTGGTCGCGTTCGTGCTGTTCCGGCTGGCCGACCCGGCCAACAACCAGCTCACGGCAGAGAAATGGCTGCCCTTCTTCACCGCGTCCGCCTGGACGAACTACCTTCTGCCGGGCCTGCTCGGCACCCTGGTTGCCGCGGTCATCTCGGTCCTGCTGGCGATCGTCTTCGGGCTGTTGCTGGGTATCGGACGGCTGGTGCGACACCGCTGGATACGCTGGGCCTGCGGCGTGTTCGTCGAGTTCTTCCGGTCGGTGCCGGTGCTCACCATGATGTTGTTCGCGTACTACGCCGGTATCTACACGCTGCACCTCGGCGGCTCGTTCCTGCCGCTGTTCGGGGTAGTTGTCGGCCTCACGGTCTACAACTCCTGCGTGCTGGCCGAACTGGTGCGCGCGGGGGTGTACTCGCTGCCGCACGGCCAGCGGGAAGCAGGACTGGCGGTGGGGCTGACGCCGCTGCAGACGCTGACGACGATCCTGCTGCCACAGGCGGTCACGGCGATGCTGCCGTCCATGCTGAGCCAGCTCGTCGTGATCCTGAAGGACTCGGCGCTGGGGTCGGTGATCGCCTACAGCGAGTTGCTGCGCGCAGGCACCAACCTGTCCACGGCGTTCGCGAACCTGATTCCGACAATGATCGTGCTGGCCGTGATGTACATCGGTATCAACTCAGGGCTCACCCGGCTGGCCGGGACGGTGGACCAGCGCCTGCGGCGCGACACCCGCGGGATCGCCCCTCAGGTGGTGACTGCCGGGTTCGTGCCGGAGACCGCCGCCGAACCCGACGTGCCGAAGACGCTGATGCCGCACGGCGGACGCCGTCGTGGCCCGCGATGACCCCCGCAAGCTGTGAGTCCGCCGCCGTGGTCGGCGGATGACTCACAGCCTGGCGGGTGCGGTGACCAGAGTTGGCACTTGCGACAGGTCGTCGATGACCGGCACCCCCAGGGACGCGAGGTGGGCACGGGAATGGTGCCCGCCGCTGAACAGCACGCAGCCGGCGCCGAGGGCGGCCGCGATCTCGAAGTCGTGTTCGGAGTCGCCGACGAAAACGACCTCGGCGGGATCGACACCGGCCCCGGCGAGCCAGCGTCGGGCCAGGGCCTCCTTGGAGGCGGCGTAGATGTCCTCGATGCCGTGGGCGCCGTCCAGCCAGTCGTCCAGGCCGAACGGCGCGAGTTGGGCGAGCAGGTTGGCCTGTTCCGAGGCCGAGATCACCACCTGGCCCACGCCGGCCTCGTGCAGCGCCTGGAGCACCTCCCTCGCGCCCACGTGGAGGCCGCAGGTCGCCGACGCCGTGGCGTACAGCTCAAGGTAGCGGCGTGCCGCGCTCTCGAAGTTGCCGGTCGGCGAGGTGTCGAAGCCCAGGTCGGCGTAGTAGCCGATGATCGGGAACCGGAACTTCGCCTGGTAGCCGGCAACCCCGTCGAGGACGGGCAGCTCGAACTCGTCGAGCAGGCGGTTGGCCACCTCGACACAGCAGGCCAGGTCGTCGAAGAGGGTGCCGTTCCAGTCCCAGACCACATGGGTCGCCATCGTGGTCAGGAGGCGGGCACGAAACCGTGCACGCGACCGAGGAAGGCCAGTGACGCCCTGGCTGTGGCGATGATGCTTTCCGCCCGGCGGAAGCCATGACCCTCGAGATCGAACCAGACCAGCTCCACCGGCAGACCCTTCGCATGGACGGCTGCGGCCATCGCCTCCGCCTGATCGGGCGGCACGACCAAGTCCTGCCTCCCCTGCAGGATCAACATCGGGCAGCGGAGTCGGTCGAGGTGGTTGATGGGCGAGCGCTCGCGGTAGGTCGCGCGACCCTCCGGCCAGGGCGCGATCAGCCACTCGTTGTAGCCCGACTCGAACTTGTGCGTGCTGGTGGTCAGGGCCTCCAGGTCGCCGATGCCGTAAAGGCTGATGCCGGCGCCGAAGACGTCGGAGGAGGTCAGCGCGGCGAGGGTGGTGTAGCCACCGGCCGAACCACCCCTGATGCTCAGCCGCGCCGGGTCGGCGAGGCCCGCCTCGACGAGGGCCCGGGCCCCGTCGACGCAGTCCCGCACGTCGACGATGCCCCAGCGACCCTGCAGCCGCTGCCGATAGGCCCTGCCATAGCCCGAGGAACCCGAATAGTTGACGTCGAGGATGCCGATGCCGCGGCTGGTCCAGAACTGGGTGCGCAGGGCGAACGATGCGTCCGAGAAGTCGGTGGGACCGCCGTGGCTCCACACCTGCACGGGTGGCAGCTCACCGGCAGGGGCGTAGCAGTCGTGGTTGGTTGGCGGGTAGTACCAGGCGTGGACGGGACCGTCCGCGGACTCCCAGCTGAGCGGCTGCGCCCGGGACACCAGCGACTCGGGGAGCACTCGGGCGGCGGTGCGTCGGAGCACCCGGTCGTCACCGCGGACGAGGTCGAGCAGATGGAGTTCCGCGGGGCGCTCCGCATAGCCCAGCAGGGCGACCACGCGGGCACCGGTGCCGGTCAGGGTGCAGCTCACCGCGCCGGTCTCGATGGGTTCCAACAGCCAGTCACCCGCCGGCCCGCCGGGGACAAGCAACCCGAGCCGGGCGACCCCGTCCTCCAGCCAGGAGCAGCCGATCCTGCCGTCGGCGAGGATCGTGTACGGCGCGGGATCGGGCACCCACATCGGCTCGCAGAAGTCCCAGGCGTGGCGGTGCAGCCGCCGGGTCGCTTCGCCGTCCCAGCGGTGGAAGTTCCAGTGCCCGGGGGCGTCGGAGAGGTACACGAGGGACCCGTCCGGTGCCCAGGAGGGGAATACGACCGACTCGTCGGGCCCGCCGGCGACCTGTACGGGTTCCCCGGTCCCGTCGAGCGGCGCGACCATCAGACGGGTGGCGTCCCAGGGCATGGCGGGGAGCTGCCATTCGATCCAGGCAAGTAGCCCGTCGGCGCGCAGCGCGGGCGAGGCGTAGAAGTCCGCGCCGCTGGCCAGCACGGTGCCGCCGTCGGGGTTCATGGTGTTCAGGTCGAGGCTGACGAGGCACTGCGTGACGTCGTCCCCGTCGTGGTCCTCGCGCACGGCCAGTACGAGCCGTTGGCGGGGGAGCAGGACGAGGCAGCCGTAGCGGCGATCGCCGCCGGGCGCCAGCAGGCGCCGCCCGCCGCGCGGGCCACGGACGTACAGCTCGCCGGACGGCGCAGAGCTGTGGACCACCCAGCCCTGCGCGGCCGCCCACGCTCCGCCGCCGTACTCGTTGATGGCGTTGCGGACGTTGTGGTCGGGCGCCAGTTCGAACGGTTCGCCCCCGGCGTCGCTTGCCCACAGGCTCACCCGGCCACCCTGCTCCGGATGCGCCTCCGTCCACAGCACGCGGTTGCCGTCAATCACTCCGCGGTCGAGCCCTACCACTGCAGAGGTCAGGTCGGTGGCGGCAATCGGGGATGGCCAGGCGCCGTAGGGGACGATGCGCATTCCTGCACTCTAGGCCCGTCGCCGGCCCCTTGCCGACCGGATCAGGCCGCGCCGGCCGCGTCGAGCGCAGCGGCGAACGACTGCAGGAGGCGGGAGCTGAACAGCACGAAGCGCACACGCTCGATCCCGGTTCGTGGGTGCGCGAGTACCGCGTCCACCGCCACGCGGGCAGCAGTTTCCGCGTCCCAGCCGTAGACACCGGCGCCGATGGCGGGGAAGGCGACGGTCCTCGCCCCCAACCCGCAGGCGACGTCGAGCGACGTGGTGTAGCAGGCCGCCAGCAACGACTCATCGGTCTGGCCGGCGTTCCGGTTCGGACCGACCGTGTGGATCACCCAGCGGGCGGGCAGGCGGCCGGCGCCGGTGGCAACGGACTGCCCCACGGGAAGGCCGTCGGGGTACTGGTCGGTACGCACCCTGCGGCACTCGGCAAGGAGTTGGGGCCCGGCGGCCGCGTGCAGCGCGCCGTCCACCCCACCGCCGCCGAGCAGGCTGGAGTTGGCTGCATTCACCAGCGCGTCGGCAGGCTGGAGGGTCAGGTCACCGAGGATCGCGTCAACACCCATGTCCGGCAGTATCCCAGCCGGGGAAAGCGAAGGGCCCCGGGGAAGAAACCCCGGGGCCCTCGCTGAAGCTTCAGGCGAGTTTGCTGGTTTCGTCCTGGATCTTGAGGGCTACCTGGCTCAGCTTGTCGGAGTGGGCCTTGCCGTGGTGGCCGCAGAAGAGCAGCTCTCCGCCGGAGTTGAGGGTGACTCGGAGGTATGCCTGTGCGCCGCAGCGGTCGCAACGATCGGCTGCGGTCAAGGTCTCGGTAACGGTCACGCTCATCAGTGGTCCTCGCTCTCTTATCTCCCACGCTCACGACCTCGGGTCGATCACGATCTGGGGTCGTACCGTTTCCAACATCAACGACTGCTGCGTTGTTCCCGGTGTGGTGTTCAGTGTATGCAGCGGTTCCGACAAAGCCACGCCAGGTCCGACACCGTCACGCGAATGCAAAGAACTGTTACGCGGCCGAGATAATGTCAGGCGTGACCACGACCAAGACCGCCGCTGAAGGCCGCGACTACGAAGCCCGGCACCTCCTGGTGCTGGAGGGCCTCGAAGCCGTCCGCAAGCGGCCGGCCATGTACATCGGCTCCACCGACACCCGCGGGCTCATGCACTGCCTGTGGGAGGTCATCGACAACTCCGTTGACGAAGCGCTTTCCGGGTTCGGCACGAAGATCGACGTACGCCTCGAGGCCGATGGCAGCATCTACGTCGTCGACCGTGCCCGGGGCATCCCCGTCGACATCGAGCCGCGCACGAAGCTCAGCGGCGTCGAGGTCGTGTTCACCAAGCTGCACGCCGGCGGCAAGTTCGGTGCCGGCAGCTACAACGCCACCGGCGGCCTGCACGGCGTGGGCGCGTCCGTGGTGAACGCGCTGAGCATCCGTCTCGACGTTGACGTGGACCGCAACGGCGCCATCTGGTCGATGAGCTTCCGTCGCGGTGTCCCCGGCGTGTTCGACGGTGACGGCCCCGATGCCCCGTTCACGCCCGGCGGAGGCCTGCGGAAGACCGGACGGGTGAACAAGGGCGTCACGGGGACCCGGGTGCGGTACTGGCCCGACCGGCAGATCTTCCTTGCCCATGCAGAGCTGTCGCGGACCCAGCTGCTGGCCCGCGCCCGCCAGACGAGCTTCCTCGTTCCCGGACTCGAACTCGTCGTCACCGACGCCCGGGAGGCGGAGCCGGTCACCGAGGTGTTCAAGCACGACGGTGGTATCTCCGAGTTCTGCGACTACCTCGCCGCCGACCCGCCCGTGACTGAAGTGATCCGACTGCAGGGCACCGACAAGTTCACCGAGACCGTGCCGATGCTGGACGACGCCGGCTCGATGACAGCCACCGACGTGGAGCGCACCCTCGACGTCGACATCGCCCTGCGCTGGGGCACTGGTTACGACACGCACGTGCAGTCGTTCGTGAACATCATCGCCACCCCCAAGGGCGGCACGCACCTCGCTGGGTTCGAGCGGGGCCTCACCCGCGCCTTCCTGCGCGGTCTCGACGGCACGCGACTGCTGAAGGCCGGCGAGGAGATCATCAAGGATGACGCCCTCGAAGGGCTGACGGCCGTGGTCACCGTCCGGCTGGCGGAACCGCAGTTCGAGGGCCAGACCAAGGAGGTGCTGGGCACTCCGCCGGTGACCCGCCTCGTCACCCGGATCGTTGAGGCAGAGCTCACCGACTTCCTCACCTCGACGAAGGCGGCTGCCCGCACGCAGGCGCGCGCTGTCATGGAGAAGGTCGTTGCGGCATCCCGGACGCGCCAGCAGGCCCGTGCGCACAAGGAGGCTCAGCGTCGCAAGAACGCGCTCGAATCGAGCACCCTGCCCGCGAAGCTCGCGGACTGCCGCAGTACCGACCTCGACCGCACGGAACTGTTCATCGTCGAGGGCGATTCCGCACTGGGCACAGCGAAGCTGGCGCGGGACTCGGAGTTCCAGGCGCTGCTGCCGATCCGCGGCAAAATCCTGAACGTGCAGAAGGCCTCCGTCGGCGACATGCTGAAGAATGCGGAGTGCGCCTCGATCATCCAGGTGGTGGGGGCCGGTTCCGGGCGCACCTTCGACCTCGAAGCCGCCCGGTACTCCAAGGTGATCTTCATGGCGGACGCCGACTCCGACGGCGCACACATCCGTACCCTGCTGGCGACGCTGTTCTTCAAGTACATGCGCCCGCTGGTCGAGGCGGGACGGGTGTACACAGCCGTCCCGCCGCTGCACCGCTTCGAGCTGATCAGCCCGCGCAAGGGCCAGGAGAAGTACATCTACACCTACAACGACGCCGAGTACCGCAGGAAGCTCGCAGAGCTCACCAAGAAGGGCCAGGCGTTCAAGGAGCCGCAGCGCTACAAGGGCCTCGGCGAGATGGACGCCCACGAGCTGGCCGACACAACGATGAGCCTGCAGCACCGGACGCTGCGCCGGCTCACCGTCGACGACGCGCTGGCGGCAGAGGGCACGTTCGAGAAGTTGATGGGAAACGACGTCGCGCCCCGCAAGGAGTTCATCATCGAGGGTGCCTACGCGCTGGATGCCCAGCGCATCGACGCCTGACGGTCCCTGGGCTTGGCCTGCCCTGAGCCTGTCGAAGGGACGAAGGGTCAGCCCCAGAAGGTGCCGGCGATCACGCCGTGGAGGCCGACGAGCGCACCACCCTCCAGCCAGTTGGAGCGCCCGTCGAACGTGATCAGGACGGTGAGCAGGACCGCCAGCAGGACCGCGACGACCAGCAGCGGCGAGAAGACGGGGGTCAGCGTCGCGAAGCCGAAGATGTTGGAAGCGATCACCAGCACGGGAGCCAGCACGAGGGCGATCTGCAGGGGTGAGTTGATGATCACGGCGAATGCGGGTGCGTGGATGAAGGCGGCAACCGACGGCATGACCATCGCTGCGACAGAAAGGCCGAGAAGGATCAGGTCGGACCGGTTCAGGCCTGCCGGTGGGGCGCCGCCATGGTCTCGGGGCTCATGCAGCCCAGTCTTGCAGCGAACTCCCGGTGCGCTCAGCAGACCTGCGCGAGGAGGCCCGTGTCGACGTCGTAGTGGAAGCCGCCGACCACGGCCAGTCCGCTGATCAGCGGGTGGTTGGCAAGGGTCTCGACATCGGCGCGCAGCCGACCGACCTGGTCGGGGTCGGCGTCCGGGGTGAACGAGGACGCGTCGCGTCCGCTGGCTTCGGCGACCCGGGCCCTGATCTCCGCATCATCGCCGGAGGCCATCGCGCACCGGCTGTGGCTGATCACGAGGATCCGGTTCACCTGCAGCAGGTTGACCCCCAGCACGCAGCCGACAAGGGCGTCAGGGGTGACGTGGCCACCGGGGGTGCGCAGGATCTTCGCCTCACCCACGAAGAGGCCCAGCATCTCCAACGGCTGGAGCCGGGAGTCCATGCAGGTGACCACGGCGATCCCTGCATGGGCGATGCCGTCGAAGTTCTTCGGGGCCGAGGTGGCGTACCGGCGGTTGACGGCCAGCAGGTCTTCGAATTCGGAGTTCACAGGCCCAACCCTAACCAGCGGCCCGAAGCCGTTGCGATCCAGGGCGCGCGGTCGCTGCTGCGCCGTCGATCGGGTGGCCGCCCCGGACGCCGCTGGCTCGGCGAATCCCTGTCCTCCTCGCGGTTGCGGCGCTTGCAGGCACGGTGTGGGTGCATTGTTACCACCTTGACCCACCACTTGTTTTTTGCAAGTGTCATGCCATCAGCCAACGAGAGGGAGACCACGATGACCGCGATGTTCGTCAACCTGCCGGTGACCGACCTGGAGCGCGCGAAGGCGTTCTACACGGCCATCGGATTCACCATCAACCCGCTCTTCACCGATCACAACGCTGCCTGCGTCGTCGTCGAGGAGGACCACAGTTACTTCATGATCCTCGTGCGCGAGTACTTCCAGACCTTCACCGACCTGCCGCTCGGCGACCCGGCGGTGAACCCGTCCGTATCGGTCGCGATCTTCGTCGACGGCCGGGAGGGAGTGGACAAGGCCATGGCGGATGGACTGGCCGCCGGCGGTTCGGAGGCGCAGGCACCCTCGGACTACGGCTTCATGTACCAGCGACAGCTCACAGACCCCGACGGCAACATCCTCGAGTTCGGCTACATGGACCCGGTCGCTGCGGCGAAGGGCCCTGAGGCCTTCGCGAGCCAGCAGGGCTGAGGGCGGATGGCCGCGCGCGACTACGGGCAGTACTGCGGCGTCACCCGGGCCCTCGAGCTCGTCGGCGAGCGCTGGGCGCTGCTGATCGTCCGCGACCTGCTCGTCGGGCCACGCCGCTACGGGGAGCTCGCCGCGGGTCTGCCGCGGATCCCGAGCAACATCCTCTCCGCGCGGCTCAAGGAGCTGCAGGCAGAAGGCCTCATCCGGCGGGCGCCGCGGTCGCGGGTCATCGTCTACGAGCTGACGCCCTACGGCCGCGAGCTCGAGCCCGTCGTTCTCGCGCTCGGCGCGTGGGGTTTCAAGGCGATGGGGGAGCCACGGGAGGAGCAGGTCATCACCCCCGACTCGATGACCATGGCTCTGCGCACAGCCTTCCGGCCGCAGGTGGCTGCGAGCCTGCCGGCCACCGCCTACAGTGCGCTGTTCGGTCCCGCCGAGCTGCTCATCCGGGTGGACGGCTCCAGCCTCGACGTGACGCGCGGGACCGGGCCGGTCGACCTCGCCTTCTCCGCGGGTCCCGACATCCGTCGACTCATCTCCGGTGAACTCTCGCCCGGTCGCGCGATCGCGACCGGCGTGGTCGAAGTGCTGCGTGGACAGGGCCGCCTGCTTGACCGCTTCGCGAGCACGTTCCACCTGGCCGCCTGACGAGCAGGACCTCCGGCGGCGTCACACGGACCTGGTGATATCGGGCAGGGCCAGCCACTCGTCCCAGGTCAGGTCGCCCCCGATATGGCGTACGGCGGTGAAGGGCCAGGAAGAGGCCAACCATCGCGGCACCACCTGGTTCAAGGCGACCTCGACGTCGCTGCCGACATACTCGTCCCGCACCCACCAGGAGACCTCTGCGTCGGCGTCCACCTTCTCTGGGGGGTCGATGTAGACGCAGCCCAGCAGTTCGGTCTCGGCATCATCGAACAGGGCGTAGTTGAAGGACAGATGCGCTGCGATCTCGCTCTCGTGGTGCAGCAGGTCCTCGCGGTCCTGCTCGATCGTCATGGTTGCCGGCGGCCATCCCCAGGCCTTCCCGAAGATGGACCACAGCCGCTGCTGCGAGCCCATCACGGCTGGCATGTCCAGCTCCACATCGGAGGCCCGGATCGGCCGCAGATGATGTTGGGCGCCGACCGGAACGCGCAACGGATGCTCGAACTCCTCAGGTAGCCAACCCACGGCTCGCCCTCCTTCAACCCAGGTCTTGACCGGCGCGGCAACGCCGCCGCTGCGACGCTACCCGCCGTCGAGCCCGACCGGGGCTGACTAGCGCCCTGGTCAGGAGTGGTAGCGCGAGCCCACTGCTGCGATCGGCTGGGCGGCCGGAACACCGGAGGCGTCCCTGCGCACGTCCGGCGCGGGCAGGTCGATCGGGGTCCCGCTGCCTGCGGCTGCGATGGCCGGGTCAGGTCCTGCCCAGGCCAGCTGCAGGCTGTCCTCGCCCTTCAGGAACCGTTGGCAGCGGACCCCGCCGGTCGCCCGTCCCTTGGCCGGGTACTCAGCCAGCGGTGTGACCTTGACGCTCCCGACATCCGTGCCCGGCAGGGCAGCGGATGAGCCGGCGACGGTCACCACCGATGAGTCGGCCGTCGGGGTCGCACCGAAGAACACCACCTTGGCTCCACGGTCGAGCTTGATGCCAGCCATGCCACCGCCGGTGCGGCCCTGCGGTCGCACGCCGCTGGCGGGGAAGTGCAGCAGCTGTGCGTCGGAGGTGATGAACACCAGTTCGACCAGGTCGTGGGTGAGTTCGACCGCGCCGACCACCTCGTCGCCCTCGTCGAGCCGGATGATCTCCCACGCGTCCTTGCCGATGATCTCGGGGTTCACCCGCTTCACCACGCCCCGCTGGGTGCCCAGCGCCCAGCCGAAGGTGCTGTCGCCCAGCGTGCCGAGGCCAAGGATCCGCTCGCCCGGCTGCAGGGGCAGCAGCTCCGTCGCCGGCGACCCGCCCTGGAGGTTCGGCGCGGCGGCGGTCACCGGCACCGACGGCACGTCGATCGCCTGGCCGCGGAGCAGCCGTCCCTGGCTGGTGAGGGCACAGAACTCCCCGCGGGCCGTGGCCCGGACGGCGGAGACGATGACGTCGTGCGTCGCGCGCGGGCCGGCCGTCGGTAGCGGCTCGTCGTTGTCGGTGCGGGCCAGCAGGCCGGTGGAGGAGAGCATCACCCAGCACGGGTCGTCAGCGATCTCGAGCACGGCGCCGCCCTTGGGTGCGCGCGCAGCGGTCACCTGACCGCCGCCGGAGGCCAGCAGGATCGTGCGCCGCGGCGTGCCGTGGGTCCGTGCGACGTCATCGAGCTCCGTTGCGGTCACCTCACGCAGGCGCTCGTCGGACTCGAGGATCCCCGAAAGGTCGGTGATCGTCAGCCAGAGCTTGTCGCGCTCGGACTCCAGTTCGATCGTCGACATCTTGGTGAGCCGGCGCAGCTGCATGTCAAGGATGTAGGTGGCCTGGATCTCGCTGAGCTCGAAGGCTTCCATCAGGCGCGTCCGGGCCTGCGTCGAGTCCTCGGAGGAGCGGATGATGGCGATCACGTCGTCGATGTCGACGATCGCGAGCAGCAGGCCCTCCACGAGGTGCAACCGGTCGCGCGCCTTGCCCAGCAGGAAGGCGGTGCGGCGCCGGATCACCTGCAGGCGGTGGGCAAGGTAGACCTCGAGCATCTGCTTGAGGCTGAGCGTGCTGGGCTGGCCGTCGACGAGGGCGACGCTGTTGATCGCGAACGAGTCCTCGAGCTTGGTGAGGCGGTACAGCTCGTCGGCGAGCGCGTCCGGGTTGATCCCGTTCTTCACCTCGATCACAAGGCGCATGCCGTTGGCAAGGTCGGTGAGGTCCTTGATGTCGGCGATGCCGGTGAGCCGCTTGGCCGCGACGAGGGTCTTGACCTGCTCGATGATCCGCTCCGGGCCCACCTGGTACGGCAGTTCGGTGACCACGATGCCCTTGCGGCGGGGGTGTACCTGCTCGATCCGGGCGGACGACCGGACGCGGAAGCTCCCGCGACCGGTGGCGTAAGCCTCGCGGATGCCCTCCAGCCCGATGATCTTGCCGCCCTCGGGGAAGTCGGGGCCGGGGACGAACCGCATCAGGTCGTCGACGTCGGCGTCCGGGTGCCACATCAGGTGCTTGAGTGCCTGGACGACCTCGACGAGGTTGTGCGGCGGGATGTTGGTGGCCATGCCGACGGCGATCCCGGTGCTGCCGTTGACCAGCAGGTGGGGGAAGGCGGACGGGAGGACGACCGGTTCGGTCTCCTTGCCGTCGTAGTTGGCACGGAAGTCGACAGTGTCGGAAGCGATGTCGGCGGTCATGGCCACCGCTGCAGGGGACATGCGGCACTCGGTGTACCGCATGGCCGCAGGGCCGGAGTCGAGCGAGCCGAAGTTGCCGTGACCGTCGACGGTCGGCAGCCGCATCGCCCACGGCTGCGCCTGCCGCACAAGGGCGTCGTAGATGGCGGTGTCGCCGTGCGGGTGGTAGAGACCCATGACCTGGCCGACAACGCGGGAGCACTTCACGTGGGAGGTGTCGGGACGGATCCGCATCTGGTCCATCGTGTACAGGATGCGGCGCTGCACCGGCTTCAGCCCGTCCCTGGCATCGGGAAGGGCGCGGGAGTAGATCACCGAGTAGGCGTACTCGAGGAAGCTGGTCTCCATCTCGGCCGACACGTCGACGTCGACGATCAGCTCGGTGGCTTCCTCATCGAGCGGTGGCTTGGCAACCATCAGGTCCTGCTTCTTTCTTTCATCACTGGGTGTCGAGCAGGCTGCGCACCCCGGACAGCAGCCCGCGTCCGTCGGGGGCCACGACCCACGGGGTGTCTGCTGCGGCTTCCTGCTCCTCCGGCAGCACCGTCGTTGTGCCGTGTGCGAGTACCTGTTCTGCCGGCGACAGCTCGCGGATCGCGATCGCCCGCACCTTCTCCGGCGCGACGTGCGCGAAATCGGCGTAGATCACCGGGTCGTGCTGGCCGTCGTCGCCGATCAGCAACCAGGAGATGTTCGGGAGGTCCCTGGTGAGCTGCAACAGCGTCTCGGTCTTGTGCGCCATCCCGGAGCGGAACCACCCCGTGTTGGTCGGGCCCCAGTCGGTGAGCAGCATCGGGCCCGCGGGGTAGCCATGGCGCTTCAGGAACCGTGAGAGGAAGCCGTGGGTGTTCCAGGCGCCGGTCGAGATGTAGATCACAGGGGATCCGGGGTGGTCGGCCAGCAGGCTGGCGTACATCCGTGCCATGCCCGGCACGGACTGACGGGCCGACTCGTCCCTGATGAAGGAGTTCCAGGCGGCGATCATCGGACGGGGGAGCATTGTCGAGATGATGGTGTCGTCGATGTCGGAGACCAGGCCGAACCGGATGTCGTCCGCGATCACGTGCACCTCGGCGTGCGCGGTGCGCGACGTGGTGCTGCGCACCTCCACCGTCCGCCAGCCGGGCTGCAGGCCGTGGTTGCGGACCCGCTGGTCGATGTAGCCGCCCCGGTCGGTCGTCGTCGTGACGACCTCGTCGCCAACGCTGATCGACACTGATGCCCGGACGCAGGCAGCGCTCACGAAGTTGCGGAAGCCGCGGCGCTTGATCAGTTCCTCTGTGGCCTTGCCGAGCTCGGAACGGGCGCGCTTGGGCACGAGGACGACGCGGCCGAGCACCCGGATGCTGTCGCGGGTGCCGTAGCCGGTGTAGCAGATCACCTTCTCGCGCCAGCCGAGGGCGCGCAGGAGCCCTTCCACGCGCCGGTCGATGAACTCCTCGACGCGGGCGGCGATGAATGGACGGGTACTCACGGCCCACACCCTAGATCACGGCGTCCTGCCGACGCGTCAGCGGCGGCTGGGCGTCGCGATCTTGACGAGCAGACGCCCACCGCCGCGGGCGCGGCAGCGACCGCGAAGGGAGAAGTCTCGACGAGCAGTGAGGTACGAACTGCGAGGAACGGTGAGGAACGAACTGCGAGGAACAGACGAGGCCGCCATTCAGGGTGAGGGTTTTACGCTGAATTGGGCCTGACGGACCTGCGTGGGAAGATGGGCCAATGACGTCACGCCCTGCGCTGCGCCTGCCGCCGGTCCTCAATACCGAGATCCACGACTGCGGGTATTTCCCGGAACTGGTGGCGGACGCCGTCTCGCTCTCACTCGGCACCGAGCAACCGGTTGCCCACCTCGTGCACCACGAGGCCACGTTCAACCGCGACGAGATCCAGCGACATCTCTCCGTCCTTGTGCTCACGGCGTCCCGGCTGATCGTTGCCCACACCGACGAGAACGAAACCCCAGGCGAACCGGGACAGGCCCTGACGACCACCGAGTCGGTGCCACTACGGCGCATCAATTCCGTCGCCCTCAGCCAGGTGGTGTCGCACCCTGAGCGCTACGGCTCCGGTAGGGCCTCTGTGGCCGAGACGTGGCTGACCATCGCCTGGGGAACCATGCGCCGGGTGGACCTGGAACCGGCGACCTGCGCCGACCCCAACTGCGAGGCCGACCACGGCCTCACCGGCATGATCGCCGGAGACGACCTGACGGTGCGGATCAGCGCTGCCGGCGACGGGGAAGCCAAGGTGCAGCAGCTTGTCGCCTTCGGCACCGCGCTGCAGCTCGCCACCGGCAGCTTCGGATGACCCGCCCGGCAGCCCCCAACTACGGCGTCTCCACCCTTGCCGACCTGCTGCCCAGTCTGGGAGCTCACCTCGGGGTGGCCGGCGCGACCGATGTCCTCGGACTGCCCGACGCCCAGCGTTACGTCCTGGTGCTCATCGACGGGCTCGGCTGGCACCAGCTCAACGACCACGCCGGGTACGCGCCGAACCTGACAGCGCTCGCCGAGCGCTGGATCACCTCCGGCGTCCCGAGCACGACCGCTACGTCGATCACCAGCATCGGGACGGGGCTGCCACCCGGCGGTCACGGTATCGCCGGCTACTCCTTCTGGTACCCGCAGGCGCGCACCGTCCTGAACACGCTGCGCTGGCCCGCCGACCTCAGCGGACTGGACGTGCAGCCGCAGCTCACATACTTCGAACGGCTCGCCGGGGCGGGCGTGCGGACGTCGACGATCGCACCCGCCCACTTCGCCGGCAGCGGTCTCACGACGGCAGCCCTGCGTGGGCCGGCTTTCCTGCCGGTCACGGACGAGCGGAACCCTCGCCGCCGCGTCGAGCTGGCCGTGCAGGCGTCGGCAGCGGGGGAGCGGACCTTCTCCTACTTCTACGAGCGCCAGCTCGACCACGCCGGTCACGTGCACGGCCTCGGCAGCCCGCAGTGGCTGGCGGCGCTCGCTGCAGCCGACGCACTGGTGGGCAGCCTGCGGGCAACCCTGCCGGACGACGTGCGCCTCGTGATCACCGGTGACCACGGCATGATCAACGTGCCGAAGGACCGCCGGCTCCTCGTGGAGGACGAACCCGGCCTGATGGCCGACGTGACAGCCTTTGCCGGCGAGGGCAGGTTCCGTCAGCTGATGACCCCGGTGCCGGAGGCTGTCGCTGCGCGCTGGCAGGACCGGCTCGGTCACCGCGCCTGGGTGCTGACACGCGCACAGGCGATCGGGGACGGCTGGTTCGGCGACGTGAACCCGCGCCTTGCCGACCGTTTCGGCGACGTGCTGGTTGCCATGGCGGACGAGGGCGCCGTGCTCAGCCGCACGCTTCCCCGGGAACTCGACCTGGTGGGCATGCACGGTTCCCTGACCCCTGCGGAGCTGGCCGTTCCGCTGCTGGTCGCCTGACCTGCTGCACCTGCAACGCGCCGGGTCAGGTCCGCTGCGGCCGCCCGAAGGAGGCGGAGTAGGTGCACGCCGCTGCCGTGGGCGAGAATGTCGGCCGTGGCTGAACTGACCTATTTCACCGGGCCGATGGACTGTGGCAAGTCGACCCTTGCCCTGCAGGTGGCGTACACGGAATCCACCGCGGGCAGGCAGGGTCGGCTGTTCACCATGCTGGACCGCTCAGGCGAGGCGACGATCACGTCCCGCATCGGCCTGACGTCGCCGGCGCTCGAGGTCACGAGCGAGCTCGACCTGTGGAAGTACGTGGTCTCGGAGCTCACCGGTGGCCGGCGGGTCGACTTCATGGTGTGCGACGAGGCGCAGTTCTACACGCCAGCGCACATCGACCAGCTCGCCCGCATCGTCGACGAGCTGCAGATCGACGTGTTCTGTTTCGGGATCCTCACCGACTTCCGCACCGAACTCTTCCCCGCGTCGCGGCGCCTTGTGGAGTTGTGCGACCGGATGGAGATGCTGCAGGTGCGTCCCCGCTGCTGGTGCGGCGAGCCGGCCACCCACAACGCCCGCACCGTCAACGGCGTGATGGTCACGGAGGGCAGCCAGGTGGTGGTGGGGGACATTGGTGACGCAGAGGTCGCTTACCAGGTGCTGTGCCGCCGCCACCATCGCCGGCACGTGACAGCGCAGGTGGCCGCGGTGACCCTCAGCCCCGAACCCCTGCCCTTCGACTGATTCAGCGCTTCTGCGGGTTCTTCGGCGAGCCGAACATGATCTCGTCCCAGCTCGGCACGTGGGCGCGCTTGCGCTTCGGCCTGGCGACAGGCTCCTCGACAAGGGCCGGCTGCTCCGGCTCTGCGACGACCGGCTCCGACTCGAGCGGCAAGGGCTCGGCGTCCGGCTCGGGCTCCTCCTCGTCATCCTCCTCGTCCGGCGCCTCATCGAGGACGGGACGGGCCACAGGCGCATCCGCAGGCCGGATCAGCCCCGCATAGATCTGGACAGAATCCTCGTCGAAGCTCGAGAGCATGTCGTAGAGCACGTCGAGGCCGGAATCCGCCGTGGGGACGATGTCATAGACGCCGTCCACCTCTGCGAGCTCGCCCTCCGCGTACGCGTCGTCGACCTCGTCCAGCTCCTCCAGCGGCACCGTGTCATCGGGGTCCGCGGGCTCGTCGGCGCGTGGCTGGACGACGCGCACCAGCGCGAGCTCGTCGTTGAGTTCGACGGTCGGTTCGGCTTCCTCGTCGCGGCGACGGCGACCCGGCTGCGGGCCGTGGGACGCCGATTGCAGGCCGAGCAGCCAGCGCGCGTCGTCGTTGTCGGCCGTGGAGAACCGTCCGCTGGCGTCGTAGATGAAGCGGGCCTCGCGGTGCGACTTGCCCGAGTCGTAGTCGACCCGGACCAGCCAGCGACGCGCCTCGATCTTCCAGGCGTCCCAGACGACCGTGTCGGCGTCGACCCGGCGGGAAGCCAGCCGGTCCTCGACGACCTGGCCGAGCGTGCGGTGCGCGATCGTCTCTGCCCCTCGACGCACCGGGTGTGACTGTGCCTGCTGCGCGACGAACTCACGTTCGGCGAACACCGGCCCGGCGAAGGGCTCCACCCAATCCACTGCCATGCCTGCTGCGCGCGCGACGTCGGAGAGCGGTTCACCCGCGCGGATGCGTGCCTGGATCTCCCGGGGGGTCAAGGCGCTGTCCATTTGTATCTCCAGATGGGTGGTCTGCGGCTGGTGGCGTACCGGACCCGTAGCTGCATGGCCGTGGTCTCGGTGAGTCATGGTCTCACTTCCAAGTTTGTGTCTGGAGGTAACCTACCAACCCGATGCCCGAACACCGCGTCAGCGGGGCCGCCTTCCTCGGCCCCCGACGTGGTGGCAAGGGATGTGTTGCGCTGGATGTGATATAGATTCCTCGCACCAGATGCCCTACCACCCGCCAAACACGGGCACCGCGGAACGGAGATGGAACTCAACCGATGGCAACCGACTACGACGCCCCTCGCAAGACTGACGAGGAGAGCGAAGACTCGATCGAGGAACTGAAGACCCGGCGGAACGACAAGAACTCCGGAAAGGTCGATGAGGACGAGGTCGAGGCTGCGGAGACGTTTGAGCTGCCCGGGGCCGACCTGTCGCATGAGGAACTGACTGTCCGGGTGCTACCGCGCCAGGCTGACGAGTTCACCTGCGCCTCGTGTTTCCTCGTGAAGCACCGCAGCCAGATCGCAGAGGTCAAGAACGGCCTCATCTACTGCGTGGACTGCGCCGGCTGACGCCGCGCGCCGCACGAAAGGGGACTGTCCCCTTTCGTGCCGCTCCAGCGAACGATGAAGCTAGATGCGCAGCGTCGTCTTGTTGAAGCGCGGCGCCGGCGTACCCATGACCCGCGTCCACTGACCTGCGGCGAAGCGGTTCACCAGCAGCTGTGAGAGGCCGATACCGATGCCGCTGGCGATCGCCCAGGTGAGCGCTCGGCGGAGCGGCACGTCCGGGTCGTTGGGCTCCGGGGGTGCGTCGCCGGTGGCCAGCTCCCAGGCAGCGTTCACGGCCTTGACCGCCAGCACGGTGGTCAAGGCGCCGACCGCACCGGCGTACAGGTTCCAGAGCAACTTCTGGGATGTGTTCACGATGTCCATCCTGCCAACCACGGATAGCTTTGGGCAATGAACTACGACGAGCGTCTCCGGGTGCCTGGCATGTGGTGGGTGGTCGGGATGTTCTTCGCCCTCACGTTCGTCACAGCCGTCGGCTTCTACGCCGGACCGATGGTGGCCGTGGTGGCCGGCGTCGTCACGGCTGCGGGAGTCGCTGCTGCCCTCCTCTGGTACGGCGGCATCCGCCTGCGGGCGGACGCGGTCGGCCTGCATGTCGGACGCGCCGTCCTCGAGTGGCCCTACGCCGGTGAAGTCAGGGTCCACGACCGCGCGTCCACCCGCGCACGCCTCGGTGCCGGCGCGGACCACGCGGCCTGGCTGCTGGTCCGCGGATTCGTTCCCGGGTCCGTAGAGGTGACGGTCAACGACCCGGCAGACCCCCATCCGTACTGGCTGGTGTCCACCCGCAACCCGGAAGGCCTTGCACAGGCGATCGCCGAGTGCCGGTCCATCTCGCCGTCCGGGGAGTGACCGGGGCCACGGCTAGACTGCCGCAATGACTTCGGCCAATCCGGAACGGGTTCGGGTCGGCCTGACCAGGCTCGACCCGGGAATGCCCGCGCCCGGCTACGCCCACCCCGGCGACGCCGGTGCCGACCTTGCCATCGCGGAAGACTGCGAACTGGCACCGGGGGAGCGTCGCCTCGTCGGCACGGGGGTCGCGATCGCACTCCCGGAGGGCTGGGCCGGCTTCGTCCATCCCCGCTCCGGGCTCGCCGCACGGTCGGGCCTCACCATCGTGAACGCACCCGGCACCGTCGACTCCGGGTACCGCGGCGAGATCCGGGTATGCCTGTTGAACACCGACACGACAGAGCCGATCCGGCTCGTGCGCGGTGACCTGATCGCCCAGCTGGTCTTCCAGCGTGTGGGTCGGGCCGATTTCGAACTGCTCGACGAGTTGCCCGGGAGTGTCCGGGGTGACCGAGGCCACGGCTCCACAGGTGGAGTCGCGGAGTGGGCCGCACAACCGGCCGGCAAGACAATGACAGAGGTGGACCAGTGATCTTTGGGCGCAAGCGCAAGTCGGCGACGACCGACCCGATCGACACCGAGGAGGAGTCGCTCGAGATCGTCGGCGACGACGCCGGTGAGCACGAGGTTGACGTCGACGTCGACGCGGAGGTCGACGGTGACTTTGACGAGGTCGACGACGAGGCTGCGCTGGAAGCAGCGGAGGAGGCCGTCTCCGACGACGCCGGCGAGGACGTCGACTGGCGGGCGGACGGTCCCTTCGACTCCGAAGAGGTCGACCTGACCGACGACGGGGTGGCCCGGATCGACCTGGGTGCCGTCATCGTCACCCCGTGGGAGGGGCTCGGGCTCCAGCTCCAGGTGAACGAGGCCGACCGCCAGGTGCAGGCCGTCACAGCCGTCTGGAAGAACTCCGGTCTCGAGATCACCCTGTTCGCCGCCCCTGCCAGCGGTGGTCTTGCAGAGGAACTCCGTGAGGACGCCGTCGACGAGGCCGAGCAGGCCGGTGGCACGGCGACCCTCGCAGACGGGCCGTTCGGCTCGGAGGTGCGCCGCGTGCTCCCCCAGGAGGGCCCGGGCGGCGAGCAGATGTTCCACGTCTCCCGCATCTGGTTCGCCGAGGGCCCACGCTGGCTGCTGCGCGGAACCCTGCTCGGTGAGGCCGCGGTCGGCGAGGCGGATGCGCCGGTGGTCGCCCCGTTCGTCGAGTTGTTCCGTAACCTTGTGGTGAACCGCGGCGACAAGCCGAGGGTTCCGGGTGAATTGATCCCGATGACGCTGCCGGACGGTGCCGGGGAGGGCTGATGGCGAACACGAATCCCGTCCTGCGGGCGCTGCGGCGCTTCGGTGCGTCGAACGCCGAATTGGAGTCGGCTGCGCGCCAGAAGGTCGTGGAGTCGACCGGCGCCATCCTGATCGCAGACCTCAGCGACCGTCAGTGGGCGAAGCTGCGCGGCACCATCACCGTGCTCACCATGAAGCCCCGCAGCGGGACGCCGTGGCTGGAGGCCGAGTTCAACGACGGCTCGGGCACGGTCACCCTGATCTGGATGGGGCGTCGCTCCATCCCCGGCATCACTGCCGGCAGGGAACTCACCGTCAGCGGTCGCGTGTCCTATGTCGACGGCCAGCGCCGCCTGTACAACCCGCTCTACGAACTGGTCGCCGGCTGAGCGATCGAGGTCAGCCGATATCCGCGGTGCGCATGCTCCGCGGCACCAGGTACTGGGCCAGTTCGGCCTCGTAGCTGGGGTCGGCGACGAACAGCAACTCGTCGCTGCCTTCCAGTGCAGCGTCGCGTTCGGGGGCGCGCGCATCGCCGTCCCTGATGATGGTGACCAGGACGGCGTCACCGGGCAGGTTCAGGTCGGCGACCCGGGTGCCGACGCGCGGCGAACCGTCCGGAAGGGTCATCTCGACGAGGTTCGCGTGCCCGCCGCGGAAGCTGAACAGCCGCACGAGGTCACCGACGGTGACGGCCTCCTCCACCAGGGCGCACATCAGGCGGGGGGTGGAGACGGCGACGTCGACGCCCCACAGGTCGTCGAACATCCACTCGTTGCTGGGGTGGTTCACGCGGCCCACCGTGCGCGGCACGCCGAATTCGGTCTTCGCCAGCAGGGCGTGCACGAGGTTGGACTTGTCGTCACCGGTGGCAGCGATGGCGACATCGCAGGTCTCGAAGCTGGCCTCCTCGAGGCTGGCCAGCTCGCAGGCGTCGGCCAGCAGCCATTCGGCCTCCGGGACGCTCTCGGGCTTGATCGCATTGGGGTCGCGGTCGATCAGCAGGATCTGGTGGCCGTTGGCGATCAGTTCCCTTGCGATCGAGCGGCCGACATTTCCGGCACCGGCGATGGCTACACGCACGTTCGCTCCTCTTTCAGTGCTCGACCGGCTGGCTGCCGAGGATGTCCTCCACCTCGGCCACCTGCTCGTTGGTTACCGCTGCGTAGAGCAGGTCGCCGTCCTGGAAGACCGTGCTCTGCGTTGGCACGATGCCGGTGCCGAAGCGCATCACGAACGGGATGCGGGTGCGGGCAGCCGTCTCCATGCCCGAGATGGTCGTGCCCACCCAGCCCGAGTTCACGTGCACCTCGATCAGGCGGACGCTGCCGGACGGGTCGCGCCACTGCGGCTCGGAGCCCGAGGGCAGCAGGCGGCGCAGGACCTGATCGGCCGCCCAGCGGACGGTGGCGACGCTGGGGATCCCCAGGCGTTCGTAGACCTCTGCGCGGCCCTGGTCGTAGATCCGCGCGACGACGTTGTGTACCTCGAACGTCTCGCGCACCACGCGGGCGGCGAGGATGTTGGAGTTGTCGCCGCTGGAGACGGCAGCGAAGCCGTCGGCACGCTCGATACCCGCGCGCTGCAGGACAAGCCTGTCGAAGCCGACGCCCTTCACCGTCTTGCCCTGGAACTCGGGGCCGAGGCGCCGGAAAGCGTCCTGGACGATGTCGATGACGGCCACGGAATGGCCACGGTGCTCGAGAGCCCGGGCCAGGGACGCGCCAACGCGCCCACAACCCATGATGACGATATGCACCGCCTGCCTCCACTTCCTGCTCGCCGGGTGCAGCCAGATGACCTTATCCGCCCTTGCCGGGCGGGACGAAACTGACGCTACACCGGAGTATCGGCCGACACACGCCCATCGTGGCATAGGGTGACCCTTCGTGAACGCCACCGACTTCATGAAGCGACTGCTGGTGGGGCGCAAGCTGTCGAGTGCCCAGCTGGGGGAGACACTCCTTCCCAAGCGGATCGCGTTGCCGGTCTTTGCGTCCGATGCCCTGAGCTCCGTCGCCTATGCCCCTGACGAGATCCTGCTGACACTCTCCCTGGCCGGGATGGCGGGCATCGTCTTCTCCTGGCAGATCGCGGTCGCGGTCGCGGTCATCATGGTCATCGTCGTGGTCTCCTATCGACAGAACGTCCAGGCGTACCCGTCCGGCGGCGGTGACTACGAGGTTGCGACGGTCAACCTTGGCCCTTCCGCCGGCCTCACGGTCGCCAGCGCGCTGCTGGTCGACTACGTGCTGACTGTCGCCGTCTCCGTCTCCGCCGGTATCCAGAACGCAAAGGCCATCTTCCCCTTCATCGCCGGGAACGAGGGCGCCTGGGCAGCCGCCCTGATCGTCGTACTGATGGCGATGAACCTGCGGGGGGTCCGCGAGTCAGGGACCTTCTTCGCTGTCCCGACCTACGCCTTCATGTTGGGCGTGCTCAGCATGATCGGATGGGGGCTGTTCAGGATCCTTGTCCTGAAGGAGGCGCTGCCGGCCCCGACCGCCACGTTCACCATCGTTGGCTCTCCCGACTACGAGCCGCTGGTGGGACTTGCGTTCGTCATCCTGATGGCGCGAGCCTTCTCCTCCGGATGTGCGGCGTTGACCGGGGTTGAGGCCATCTCGAACGGGGTGCCGTCGTTCAAGGAGCCCAAGGGCAGGAACGCTGCCACCACCCTTGCCCTGCTCGGAGCCACTTCGCTGAGCATGCTCGCCGGGATCATCACACTCGCGAACCTGACCGGGCTCAAGCTCGTCGACCCTGACGGGCACTCGCATTTCGTCGACTCCGGCGGGAACCCGGTCGAGTACCACACGACAGCGATGGGACAACTGGCAGAAACCATCTTCGGGGCGCCGTCGTTCGGCTTCTACTTCGTCGTCGGCGCCACGCTGATCATTCTCTTCCTGGCCGCCAACACCGCCTTCAACGGCTTCCCGGTTCTCGGTTCCATCCTGGCAAGGGATGGCTTCCTGCCGCGCGCGCTCCACACCAGGGGCGACCGCCTGGCGTACAGCAACGGGATCGTGTTCCTTGCCATCGCCGCAGCCGGACTAGTGCTTGCGTTCAACGCCAGCGTCACGGCCCTCATCCAGCTCTATGTCGTCGGGGTCTTCGTGTCCTTCACGATCAGCCAGTTCGGCATGACCCGGCACTGGACCCGCCACCTCCAGACCGAGAAGGACCCGACCGTTCGGAGGCGGATGCAGCGTTCCCGCATCATCAACTTCATGGGTCTCAGCGGCACCGGTGTCGTGCTGGTGATCGTTCTGGTCTCCAAGTTCCTGTATGGCGCCTATCTCGCCGTGCTGGCGATGATCGGTGTGTTCATCCTCATGCGCGCCATCAGGGCCCACTACGACAAGGTGGCCCGGGAGACGGCGGTCGGACCGATGGACGCCCGCCTGCTGCCCAGCCGGGTGCGTGCGGTGATCATGGTGCAGGAGGTCAACAAGCCGACCATGCGCGCGGTGAACTTCGCACGGGCGACGCGCGCCAGCAGCATCGAGGCCGTCACCGTCTCCATCGACGACGCCGAGACGAGGGCGATCATCGCGAAGTGGAACTCCCAGGAGCTCGAGGTGCCACTGAAGGTCATCGCATCCCCGTACCGCGAGGTCACCGGACCGTTCCTGAACTATGTCAGGGGCCTGCGTTCCGACAACCCGCGCGACGTGGTCTGCGTGTATATCCCCGAGTACATTGTCGGGCACTGGTGGGAGCAGCTCCTGCACAACCAGACAGGCCTGATTCTCCGGACACGGCTCAACTTCCTGCAAGGTGTCATGGTTACCTCGGTGCCCTACCAATTGGCGTCGTCCCGTTACGCCATCGATCGCGCCAAGCGCAACACCGCGCCCGCCTGGCGTCGCCCGGGCAGTGGGCAGGTGCGCATGGGCGAGGGTCCCCGAGACACCACAGAAGCGGAGTGAGCATCGACATCACCGTAGGACAGGTCGTCAGCGGCCTCGAGATCGGCCCTGTGGCGCATGGCGGCCACTTCGTTGCCCGTCATGAGGGCAGGGTCATCTTCGTCCGTCACGCGCTCACCGGCGAGTTGGTCGACGTGCGCGTCACCGAGGTCAGCAAGCGGTTCGCGCGGGCAGATGTCGTCGCAGTGCACCGGGCGAGCCCGCACCGCGTCACGCCGCCCTGCCCGATCGCAGGACTCTGCGGCGGCTGTGACTTCCAGCACGTCGAGCCCGGCCACAGCCGCGAGCTGAAGCGCCAGGTCGTGGCAGAGCTGTTGGGCCACCTTGGCAGCTACGACTTCGCCGGTGAGGTGCTCGAGGTGCAGCCCGCGCCGCTCGGCTGGCGCCGGCGGATGCGCTACCACCTCGACGATGCGGGACGGGCCGGGCTTCGCGGCCACCGGTCGGAGGACCTGGTCCTGCTGCCCGATGGTGGCTGCCGCATCGCAGATCCCGGCATCGCCGTCCCACCGGCCGACGCCGGGCGTCCCGACGGGGAACTGCTGGCCGTTGCCGGCAAGACCCCGCTCTTCGTCGCGCCTGGACCCAGCAGCACGACCGTCACGGAGACCGTGGGGGAGCGCACCTTCAAGGTTGCCCTCGACGGCTTCTGGCAGGCGCATGCCGCCGCTCCCGCCGTGCTCACCGATGCCGTGATCAGCGGGCTCGCACCGAAGCCGGGTGAGGTGGCCTTCGACCTGTTCTGCGGTGTCGGACTGTTCGCCGGCGCTCTTGCTGCCGCCGGCGCAGAGGTCTGGGGCATCGAGGGCGACCGCAGGGCCGTGGAACTCGCCCGGGGGAACGTCCCCGGCGCGACCTTCGCCGCCGGTGACGTCGCACGGCGCCTCGGCGGCCTGCCGTCGCGCGCCGACCTGGTGGTGCTCGACCCGCCGCGCGCCGGAGCCGGCAGCGGAGTGCTCGCAGCGGTCGCCTCGCGGCGGCCACGGGCGATCGCCTACGTTGCCTGCGATCCGGCAGCACTCGGAAGGGACCTGCGGACAGCGGAGGAACTCGGCTACGTCCCGGTGTCCGTGACCGCCCACGACCTGTTCCCGCTGACGCACCACGTGGAGTGTGTCGCTATCCTTGCCCCCAGATGACCGACTTGTCAGAACCAGGAAGGGCTATAGCCCTCGGTGAGTCTGACAAGTCGGGTGTGGGGCGGCGCAGGAGCCGTCCGGAAGCCCAGTGTCCGCTGCGTCCCGGAGACGTCTGCAACCTGTGCCAGCTGGACGTGACCGGCCCGCAGGACTGTGGCCTCGTCTACCTGGTGATGTCCGATCCGGAGCTCCGCACGGAATGGGGCGAACGGCGTCGCGTCGGCCGGTAGCCTCGACGGGTCGGGTGGGATAATATCTCGACATCAAGATATCTCGGCGACCACGGGAGGCCCCATGAGCATCGACAGCTACTCCGCATCCGACCAGTTGAACGTTGCCGGGGAGACCTACCAGATCTTCCGCATCGACGCTGTCGAGGGGTCCGCGACCCTGCCGTTCAGCCTGAAGGTGCTGCTGGAGAACCTGTTGCGCACCGAGGACGGCGCCAACATCACCGCTGCCGACATCGCTGCCCTCGGCGCTTGGGACCCTCAGGCCGAGCCGAACCGCGAGATCCAGTTCACGCCTGCGCGTGTGATCATGCAGGACTTCACCGGCGTCCCGTGCATCGTCGACCTCGCCACCATGCGCGAGGCGATCGCCGAGCTCGGCGGGGACCCGACCAAGGTCAACCCGCTGTCGCCGGCGGAGATGGTGATCGACCACTCCGTGGTCGCCGACCTGTTCGGCACCCCCAACGCCTTCACCCGAAACGTCGAGCTCGAGTACGAGCGCAACCGCGAGCGCTACCAGTTCCTGCGTTGGGGACAGACCGCCTTCGACGACTTCGTCGTCGTGCCGCCGGGCACCGGCATCGTCCACCAGGTCAACATCGAGCACCTCGCCCGTGTGGTCTTCCCGCGCACGGTGAACGGTGTCCTCCAGGCCTACCCCGACACCTGCGTCGGCACCGACTCGCACACCACCATGGTCAACGGCCTCGGCGTGGTCGGCTGGGGCGTCGGCGGCATCGAGGCGGAGGCTGCGATGCTCGGCCAGCCGGTGAGCATGCTGATCCCGCGCGTCGTCGGCTTCAAGCTCAGCGGCAAGCTGCCGGAAGGCACAACGGCGACCGACCTGGTGCTGACCATCACCGAGCAGTTGCGGCAGCACAAGGTCGTGGGCAAGTTCGTCGAGTTCTACGGACCCGGCGTCGCAGAGGTCCCGCTGGCCAACCGCGCCACCATCGGCAACATGAGCCCCGAGTACGGCTCAACCATCGCCATCTTCCCGATCGATGAGGCGACCATCTCCTACCTGCGCATGACCGGACGGTCGGCAGAGCAACTCGAACTTGTCGAGGCGTACGCGAAGACCCAGGGCCTGTGGCACGACGCCGACCACGAGCCGCGCTACTCCGAGTACCTCGAACTCGACCTGTCCACCGTCGTGCCCAGCATCGCCGGGCCGAAGCGTCCGCAGGACCGCGTGATCCTCGCCCACGCCAAGCAGGGCTTCATCGAGGCACTGAAGGACTACGTCGACGATGCACCGGTTGGCTATGACGAGTCGGTGGACGAGTCCTTCCCCGCCTCCGATGCGCCGGCACACTCCAGCCGTAACGGCTCGGCCGAGCCGCACGCCTACGGCGAGACCGTCTCCGTGGCTCCGGGCCGTCCGTCCAAGCCCACCGAGGTCACGCTCGCCGACGGCACCACCTTCACCATCGACCACGGCGCGGTCACGATCGCAGCGATCACGTCCTGCACCAACACCTCCAACCCGAGCGTGATGATCGGCGCGGCCCTCGTCGCCAAGAAGGCCGTCGAGGCAGGACTCACCCGCAAGCCGTGGGTGAAGACCTCGCTGGCCCCCGGCTCCAAGGTGGTCACCGACTACTACGAGAAGTCGGGCCTCACCAAGTACCTGAACGCGCTGGACTTCGACCTGGTCGGCTACGGCTGCACGACCTGCATCGGCAACTCCGGCCCGCTGATCCCCGAGGTCTCCAAGGCGGTCAATGACGCCGACCTCGCCGTCACGTCCGTCCTGTCGGGCAACCGGAACTTCGAGGGCCGGATCAACCCGGACGTGAAGATGAACTACCTCGCCAGCCCGCCGCTGGTGGTGGCCTACGCCCTGGCCGGCACCATGGACATCGACATCACGACCGAGTCCCTTGGCACCGGCACCGATGGGCAGCCGGTCTACCTCGCGGACATCTGGCCGACGCAGGCCGAGGTGGACGAGGTCGTGAACTCCTCGATCTCCGCCGACATGTTCACGTCCCGCTACGCCGACGTGTTCGCCGGCGACGAGACCTGGCGGTCGCTGCCGACCCCGACGGGCGAGACCTTCGCCTGGGACGGCGAGTCGACCTATGTGCGCAAGCCCCCGTACTTCGACAACATGCCGGCCGAACCGGTGCCCGTCGTCGACGTGACGGGCGCGCGCGTGCTGCTGAAGCTCGGTGACTCGGTGACCACCGACCACATCTCACCGGCCGGCTCGATCAAGGGCGACAGCCCGGCGGGCAAGTACCTCACCGAGCACGGTGTCGAGCGCAGGGACTTCAACTCCTACGGCTCGCGTCGCGGCAACCACGAGGTGATGATCCGTGGCACGTTCGCCAACATCCGACTGCGCAACCAGCTGGCTCCGGGCACGGAAGGCGGGTTCACCCGTGACTTCACCGTCGCCGACGGCCCGGTGGCAACGGTGTACGACGCCGCCCAGGCCTACGCCGCTGCGGGGACGCCGCTGGTGGTGCTGGCAGGCAAGGAGTACGGCTCGGGATCCTCGCGTGACTGGGCTGCCAAGGGCACGGCGCTGCTCGGGGTCAAGGTCGTCATCGCCGAGAGCTACGAGCGGATCCACCGTTCCAACCTGATCGGCATGGGAGTCCTCCCGCTGCAGTTCCCCGAAGGCCAGAACCCCGCGTCGCTCGGGCTGACCGGCACGGAGACCTTCACAGTCACCGGCATCACGGCGCTGAATGGCGGCACAACGCCGTCGACGGTGCGTGTGGAGGCCACCGGCGATGGTGCGCCGATTTCCTTCGACGCCGTCGTGCGCATCGACACCCCCGGTGAGGCCGACTACTACCGGCACGGCGGCATCATGCAGTACGTGCTGCGCTCGCTGCTCAAGTAATGGCTCGGCGCAGGGCGCAGGTTGGGAGCCGGCCCGCGGCGGTACCGGACTACCTTCCGGTCTCGGCGCGGGTGGCGTGGACGTACCTCGCCGTCGTCCTTGCCGTGTTCGCCACCGGGTTGGTCGTCGTCGTCGCCCACCAGACGCTGGGTGCCGTGATCTGTCCGCCCATCGCCGATGACACGACCGGCGACCTGCAGGCCGGCTGCGAGGTGGGCTACCTGATCTGGAGCACGATGGCCGGGTTCCTGCTGTGCCTCATCCCCGCCGTGCTGCTGCTGAAGCTCGACGGGTGGCTCTGGGCAGCGATGGCGGCCGGTGCCGGCTTTCTCGTCGCCATCGACCGGACCACGGAATGGTGGTGGTGGGTGGGCGCAGCGCTGATCCCTGCCGTCGCTGCGCTGGCCAGCGCCGACTGGGGGAGAGGTCCGCTCGTCCGGAGGTGGCAGCTGATCGCGCTGCTCGTGCTCGACGCCGGGGCGATCGCCGCCCTGGTGTGGTGGTACTTCAACACCTGAGTCCGCGGACAGCAAAAGGGCCCGGCCGGAGCCGGGCCCTTCTTTGGTCTAGATCAGAGGACGCTGATGTTCGCGGCCTGCAGGCCACGCTGGCCCTGCTGGGTGTCGAAGGAGACCTTGTCGCCCTCGTTCAGCGAACGGAAGCCGTTGCTGTTGATCGCGGAGAAGTGCGCGAACACGTCGGCGGAGCCGTCCTCCGGAGCGATGAAGCCGAAGCCCTTGTCAGCGTTGAACCACTTGACGGTGCCAGTTGCCATGATTGTTTCCTTTGTGAGGGAAGTGGAGCGACGCGGTTGCGAAGCTCTGGTGATGCAGTTGCAATGAACGCTTCCCGAAAGGACTACCTGCGCCGGTGAACCGGCGGTTTAACCAAACAAGTAAACGAAGATTCGCACCAAACAACGATTCGACCCTATCAGCCGGGCGGTGAAGAGCCGAATCGGGCGCGTCACGCCGGCTGGACGGCGCCGCAGCCCTGAGCCTAGAATCGAACAAACATTCGATAATCTGGAGGTGGGGCGGTGGCCAATCTCGCCGAACGCAGCAGCCGCAGCGAGCCGACGCAGGCCTACACCCCGCCGGGCTGGCCGGGCAGGGTGCGTCCGCCGAACACGCCCGACTGGGAGGCGACGGCTGCGGCCTTCCTGCTGGACTGCTGCCCCTCGGACTACCGGGCCTACCCGGTGCTGCGCCGGCACCCGGTGGTGCTGGCACGGTTCGCAGCCGAATTCGTCGAGTCGCAGGTACGGGCCAGCGCGGACGGCCTTGCCGGCGTGCGGACGAGCCTCGCGGACCACGTCCCGCCGGAGGTCGTGCAGTCGGCGGCCGAGGCGTGGGCCGAGCAGGGTGCCCGGCTGGTGCGGTTGCGTCGCGAGGTGGGCCTGGTGGAGGAGGCGTTGCGTGGCAAGGTGTTCGTCCGCAAGCTCTGACATAGACTCGACAAGTGCCCCTGCTCGACGAGATCAATGGTCCCAGCGACCTGAGCGACCTGACCCCCGGGCAGTTGCGGCAGCTGGCCGAGGAGATCCGGGCCTTTCTCGTGACCAACGTGAGCCGGACCGGTGGCCATCTCGGACCGAACCTCGGCGTCGTCGAACTCACGATCGCCCTGCACCGGGTCTTCGATTCCCCGCAGGACGCGATTGTCTTCGACACCGGGCACCAGAGCTACGTCCACAAGATCCTCACCGGCCGCAGGGACCTCTTCCCGACGCTGCGGCAGCCCGGCGGCCTTTCCGGGTATCCCAGCCGCGCCGAGTCCCCGCACGACTGGGTCGAGAACTCGCACGCCTCCACGTCGCTGTCCTGGGCCGACGGCATGGCGAAGGCCAACAAGCTGCTGGGCAGCGACCAGTTCGTCGTCGCCGTCATCGGTGACGGCGCCCTCACCGGCGGCATGGCCTGGGAGGCCCTGAACAACATCGCCGTCGCGAACGAGGAGCGACTGGTGGTTGTCGTCAACGACAACGGCCGTTCGTACACCCCGACGGTGGGGGGCATCGCTACCCAGCTCTCGGTGCTGGGCAAGCAGCTGTCGGCGATCCGCACCGACCGCCGCTACGAGCGGACGCTGCAGCGCATCAAGGAGATGGTCCGCAACGCGCCGCTGATCGGCCAGATGGTCTACGGGCTGATGCACGGCTTCAAGATGGGCGTGAAGGACGTGCTGGCGCCGCAGGGGATGTTCTCCGACCTCGGCATCAAGTACGTCGGCCCGATCGACGGCCACGACATCGAAGCCGTCGAGCTGGCCCTGCACCAGGCGCGCGGCTTCGGCGGCCCGGTGCTGGTGCACTGCATCACCCAGAAGGGCCGCGGCTTCAAGGCGGCTGAGGAGCACGAGCAGGACCGGTTCCACGCCGTCGGCAAGATCGACGAGGTCACCGGCGAGTCCCTCGCCGAGCTGGGCATCCGCACCTGGACCGACGCGTTCGGTGACGAACTGGCCCGCATCGGCGCAACGAACTCGACGGTGGTGGCCATCACCGCCGCCATGCTGCACCCGACGGGCCTCGACCAGTTCGCCCGCCACTTCCCCGAACGCACCTTCGACGTCGGCATCGCCGAGCAGCACGCCGTCACCTCGGCAGCAGGCCTCGCCACCGGGGGCATGCACCCGGTGTTCGCCGTCTACGCCACCTTCCTCAACCGCGCCTTCGATCAGGTGCTGATGGACGTCGCCCTGCACCGCCTCGGCGTCACCTTCGTGCTCGACCGCGCCGGCGTCACCGGGCCGGACGGGCCCAGCCACAACGGAATGTGGGACGCATCCCTGCTCGGCCTGGTACCGGGCCTGCGGTTGACCGCCCCCCGCGACGAGCCGCGCCTGGTGGCAGCACTGCAGCTGGCGGTCACCATCGACGACGCCCCGACGGTGCTGCGCTACTCCAAGGAACGGCTGCCCGAGCCGCTGCCGGCAGTCTCGACCCGGGGCGACGTCGACGTGCTGCTGGAGTGCCAGCGTCCGCGTGTACTCGTCGTCGGGTACGGCCAGTTGTGCTCGATCGCCGTGCAGGTGGGGGAGCGGCTCTCCCAACAGGGCATCGGAGCCACGGTTGTCGACCCGGTGTGGTCACTGCCGGTGTCGGCCGACCTGCTCACGCTGGTCGCAGAGCACGACCTGGTGCTGACGATCGAGGACAACGGCGTTGCCGGTGGGCTGGGTTCCCGGCTGTCGCAGGAGGCGCGAGCCGCAGGCATCGACACCAGGGTGCGTGAGTTCGGGATACCGCAGGAGTTCCTGCCGCAGGGCAACAGGTCTCAGCTCCTTGAGGAACTCGGGCTCACGGCGCAGCAGATCGCCCGCTTCGCCACAGAGCTCATTTCAGCGCAGGAAACCGAGCAGGTCACCACAGCTGGATGATCACCGGCACGACCAGCTCGCGCTGCCAGGGGCGCGCGCCGAGGTCGGCAAGGCGTGCCTCGACGGTGCCAGCGTCCGTCGTGTCGGGGGAATCCCACAGCAGCCGACGCAGGTGGTCGGGCGACAGCAGGTTCTCCACAGGTAGCTGCAGTTCCTCCGCACGTTCGATCAGCGCAGGACGGACACGGTTGAAGCGCTCGAAGGACGCCGGCCAGCGGCGTTCCCAGGATCGGGGCTGCGGCGGACCCTCAGGAGTCGAGTGCCGCGGCGGCAGCTCGGCGCGCGTCAGGGCAGCTGCACGGTCGAGCGCTGCGAGCCAGAGGGCTTCGTGGCGATTGGCAAGGCGGTTCGTGAAGCCACGCACGGAGCGCAGGTCGGCCCGCGCCAGGCGGGTCTTCCCTTCCTTCTCCATCCGGGCGGCGAGCTCTGCGAGGGCGCGGTCGGGCACGATGCGTCCGGGTGCGCGGTCCTCTTCTGCAGCCAGCTGTTCGCGCACCTGCCACAGCTCGCGGACGACGGCCAGCGCCGCGGGCGTCCGCAGGCTGTGCAGGCCGGAGACCCGGCGCCACGGGTCGACCCGTGGTGTCGGAGCGTCGGCGGCGTGGGCGACGAGGTAGCTGAACTCCTGGTGGGCCCAGTCGAGCTTGCCCGCCTGGGTGAGCCGTTCGATCAGCCAGGTGCGCAAATCGTTGAGCCGCTCCACGTCGAGGGCGGCGTAAGCCAGCCAGTCCTCGGGGATGGGTCGGCGCGACCAGTCGGCGGCCGAGTGCTCCTTGAGCAGGGTCAGGCCGAGAGCCTGCTCCATCAGCGCGCCGAGGTTCACCTTCGGCAGTCCGAGCAGGCGGGCGGCGAGCTCGCTGTCGAAGAGCTTCTTGGGCAGGAACTTGACCTCCGCGAGGCAGGGCAGGTCCTGGCTGGCCGCGTGCAGGATCCATTCGGCGTCGGCGAGTTCGGTCGCCCAGTCGCTGAAGTCGGCGCGGGGGTGGCCGTTCTCGAAGGCCGTCGGGTCGATCAGGTGCGTCCCCGAGCCCTCCCTGCGGATCTGGATCAGGTAGGCCTTGGCGGTGTACCGGTAGCCGTGGGCGCGTTCGGTGTCGATCGCGAGCGGCCCGGTGCCGGCGTTGAGCGAGGCACGGGCAGCGGCAAGGGCTTCCGGGGTCTCGATGACATCGGGGATGCCGTCCACCGGAAGGGCAAGGATCGGGTACCGCTCGACCGGTTCTTCGATGGGCTCGACCGGTGCTTCTGTGGCGTCGATCGTCGCTGCCGTCGGCTCGATCGGCTCGTCTGTGGGGTGGGCGATGATCGTCGTCATCGCAGCCACGTCCCCGAACGGCGCGGTGCGATCGGCACGACGCCATCGGGCAGTGGCGGCAACCCGGCGGTAAGGCACAACAGTTCCGACCAGGCCTGCAGGTTGCGGACCATGTCGGCAGCGGAGGTGACTATTGGCGTCCAGGAGGCTCGCAGCTCGACCTCAGCACGGGGCGGGTCGTCGGCGATGCCGCCGAAGGAGCGGCTGGAGACGGCTGTCACGGTGCCACTGGGCGAGGAGTACTCGGCCTGGTTGCGTTCGAGGGCATCGATCAGCCACGACCAGCCAACTTCCGTGAGAAGTGGGTCGGTCACCATCTCGGGATCGACGTCGGCCCGGGCGTAGGTCACGCAGCGGAAGTCGCCGTCCCACGAGGCGCTGCCCGCGGGATCGTGAAGGAGAACGAGCCTGCCACTACCCAGTTCTTCGTCGTTGAGTTCCACCTCAGCACTGATCGCGACAGCGAACGGCGCGATCTTCGCAGGGGCCGGAATCTCCTCGACCTTCAGCTCAGGGCGCCATGACATGTTGAGGATCGCCTGCACCGCTATGTCAAACAGCGGTGGCGTGCTCTGTTCCCGACCGGCGACCACCATTGGAGCCTACTGTCGCCCGTGGTCAACGCCCCATTGGGCGCGCCGGGGCCGGATCACTCGACAGGCTCGAAATCCAGTGAGACCGAGTTGATGCACCAGCGCTGGTCGGTGGGGACGTCGTAACCCTCACCCTCGAAGACGTGGCCGAGATGCGAGTCGCACGCCGCGCACCGCACCTCGGTGCGGGTCGTGAAGAGGCTCTTGTCGGTGACGAGGCGGACGCGGTCGGCTGCGGCAGCGGTGTAGAAGGACGGCCAGCCGCAGTGCGACGAGAACTTGTGCTCGCTGCGGAAGAGTTCAGTTCCGCAGGCGCGGCAGCGGTAGATCCCCGCTGCTGTGGTGTCGGTGTACTCACCGGTGAACGGCGCCTCGGTGCCTGCCTCACGCAGCACGCGGTACTCCAGCGGGGTGAGCTGCGCCCGCCACTCCTCGGGAGTCTTGATGATCTTGAGTTCCATGTGATCTCCTCCTGGCTCGACTCCTCAGCTTAGGCCAGCATCACAAACCGACAGCTAACCTGTGCTGCATGGCTGCACCAGCGATAGCACTGGAGATCGACGGGCGCGAGGTGCGGGTTTCGAGCCCTGAGAAACCGTACTTCGCCGACCTGGGCCTCACGAAACTCGACGTTGTCGAGTACTTCCGCAGCGTGGGCAGTGGCATCCTCGCCGCGCTGCGTGACCGTCCCACCGCGATGGAGCGCTGGCCGGGCGGAGTGCGGGAAGACGTCATCGTCGCCACCCGCGCGGACGGCAAGGGCGAGGCGTTCTACCAGAAGCGGGCTCCGGCGAACACGCCGGACTGGGTGCAGACGGCGGAAGTCACCTTCCCGTCCGGCCGGACGGCGACAGAGGTGGCGCCGGCCGACCTGGCGACCATCGTGTGGATGGCCAACCTGGGCACCGTCCGCTTCCACCCGTGGCCGGTGCGGGCAGCGAACACGGACGCCGTCGACCAGCTGCGCATCGACCTCGACCCGCAGGCCGGCGTCGACTTCGGCATGGCGGTGACGGCCGCGCTCGAGCTGCGGGAGGTGCTCGCAGAGGCGGGCCTGAGCGGTTTCTGCAAGACCAGCGGCGGACGCGGCGTGCACGTCTTCGCCCCGATCGTCGGTGCCGACTTCATCGAGGCTCGGCACGCCGCCATCGCCATCGGCAGGGAGTTGGCGCGGCGACTCCCCGAGCAGGTGACCGTGAACTGGTGGAAGGAGGAGCGCGGCGAGCGCGTCTTCGTCGACTTCAACCAGATGGCGCGGGACCGGCTGATGACCTCGGCGTACTCGATCCGCCCCACCCCGCGTGGCCTGGTGTCCGCGCCGCTGGACTGGTCCGAGCTGCCCGATGTCCAGCCGTCCGACTTCACGCTGCTGACCATGCCGGCTCGCTTCGCGTCGGTGGGGGACAAGTGGGCGGGCATGGACGACCTCGAGCCCGGCTCGCTGCAGACGGCGCTGGAGTGGTTCGACCGCGACGCCGCCAACGGCGAGGGCGAGATGCCCTACCCGCCGGAGTATCCCAAGATGCCGGGCGAGCCTCCGCGAGTGCAGCCGAGCAAGAAGAACGCAGCCAACTGGGAGTGATGGCTCAGCCAGAGCCTTGTTCCCTGAGCTTCACGAAGCGCGCCACAACGGTCACTGAGCTTGACGGAGGGCGCGCAAGGAACGGTCCCTGAGGAGCTTCGTGAGGAACGCCCTTCGTGACACGCAACTTCGCAAGCTCAGTTGCGTTCCTCAGGATCCGCGAAGCGTCACGAAGGGCCGCCGTCAGGGCTTCGTCAAGCTCAGCCACCATCCCGGGGGCTTGGCCAGATTCAGCCACCAAGTCCGGGGGCTTCGTCTGGCTCAGCCACGGCCCCCGGGGGCTTCGTCAGGCTCAGCCACCACATCCGCGCGCAGCCAACCTCCTCGATCCGTCAGCTGGCGAGTTGGTCGGCTGGTTGGCCGCGGGCTGTGCCGGGGTCTTGGCCGGTGTGGTGTCTGGCGTGGCGGATTGGTTGTTGTTGGGGGTCGCAGCGTCGGGGCGGGATGGTTTCGGGGATCCCGTCGTCACCGATCTGGAGCTGCCATTGGTCCCGGACGGTGTAGCGGGCGGGTTCGACCAGCCCGTGGTGGTGGTGACACAACAAGACCAGGTTCGACAGGGCGGTCACACCGCCTTGCCACCACGGGATGATGTGGTGGGCCTCGCATTCGGTCGGCCGGGCGTGGCAGCCGGGGAACACACAGCCACCGTCACGCAACACCAGGGCTGCCCGCAGATCCGCAGGCACCAGCCGGTAGTCCCGGCCGACATCGAGGACGGTGCTGGGCCCGCCGAGGACGGCGGGCAGCAGGTCGGCGTCGCAGCACAACCGGCGCAGATCGCCGGCGCTGAGCGGTTCCCCGTCCCCGATCAGCCCGGCTGCGGTCGCGTCAGCCAGCAGTTTGGCGTAGTCGACGGTCACGACGATCCGTGGCCGGTCACCCCCCACCCTGGGCGCTCGGCGTCCCTGGAGTGGTTGATGATCATCGCGACCAGCGCATCGGCGCGGCGTTGTTCCGGCGTCAACCCTGCCGCGGCCGGGTCATGCTCTTCCAGGGCGGTGCGGCGTCGGGATTCGGTGTAGGCATCCAGTTGTGCGATCCAGGCTTCGCCGTCGATCAGGGGCAGGCTGCCGGTGAACAGGATGGAGCCGTTCCCGTCCCGGCGGAACACCAACGACCGGTTCCGGCGGGCCGCCTCCGTCTGGCGTTGCAGCCGCCGTTCCAGGGTTTCGTCGGCCTGCGCCGGTGCGACCTGCGCCAACACCTGCCGGGTCGCTTTCGCCAGCCGATCGGAGTCCATGCTGCTCGCCATATCGAGCAGCAGCGCTTCGGCTTGGGCTTGCTGGGTCTCGTTCAACTCGTCCAGGCCAGACAGCACCGTGCCGATCGCCCGGGCCTGGTTGACGCTGATCTTGCCGACCGCCGCGGCCTGCGCCACGTCAGGATGCTCAGCCAACTCCTTGGCTTGATGCAGCATCCCGGCCGCTTCCCGCTTCGACAGGCCACCCTGCACCGTCAACCACGACGTGGTCGGGGTCCCGGCGGCGCTCAGCGACTCCTGCGCCGCATCAGCCTTCGCCAGCAGCACCGCCGACAACGCCGTCAGACGCGACGCCAAACCCCGTGCCAGCTGAGCACACTCCAGACGCTCACCACGCGACACCAGGTCGACATCGAACGAGTCAAGGCTGCCCTTGATCGCGTCCAGTACCTGTACTGGAGAGGTGTGCAACTCCATGGAACTAGTCAAACACCTGCCACTGACACAATCGAACAGGCGTGTGAATTCTCGTGCACGGCAAGAGCTCAGGTGGCGGTGGCCCTTCGTGACGGCTCGCTCGCTGCGCTCGCGAGCCTCCTCAGGGACCGTGGTTGGGCGCTCCGCTCGCGAGCCTCCTCAGGGACCGTTGGGAGCGGGAGATCAGGGAGTGTCGCCCAGGATCTCCGCGAGGTCGTAGCCCACGACCTCTTCCAGCTGCGTGAAGGTGCAGGAGTCCGGGTCACGGTCGGGACGCCACCGCCGGAACTGCGCGGTGTGCCGGAAGCGGGTTCCCTCCATGTGCTCGTAGCCGACCTCGCACACCAGCATCGGCCAGATCAGGTGGGTCTCCTTGAGCTCTGTGCTCCAGCGGCTGATCATCCCTGGACGACGTCCCTCGACCACCTCGAAGTGCGACCAGGGGTGCTCCGACGGCTCTGCGGGCAGCGTCACCGGAATGAATTGGGCGGCGAGTTCCGCGCGGCGGGCTTCCGGGAAGGCCGCCGCGACGCCGACGAAGTGCAGGACGTCACCCTCGTACAGTCCCAGCTGCAGCGAGCCGAGCAACGGTCGCTCGGGAGTCGAGTTCTTGTGCAGGCGGTAGCCGGCGACCACCACATCGGCCTCGCGGGCGTGCTTGACCTTGATCATGGCCCGCTGCCCGGGCAGGTAAGGCCCGTCGATGCGCTTGGCGACGACGCCGTCGAGGCCGGCGCCCTCGAACTGGGTGAACCACTTCTTCGCCAGTTCGAGGTCGCGGGTGATCGGGGTCAGGTGAAGGGGCGGGTCCGCGTTGTGCAGCGCCTGTTCGAGCAGCTCACGACGTCGCTCGAAGGGAAGTTCCAGCAGTGACTGGTCGTCCAGCGCGAGGATGTCCCAGCAGACGAGGGACGCCGGCGTCGTGGCCGACAACAGGTCGATGCGCTTCTGCGCCGGGTGGATGCGCTCCGACAGCTTGCCGAAGTCGAGCCGGTCGCCGGTGACGACGATGAGCTCACCATCGAGGACGCAGCGCGGCGGGGTGTTCTCCAGGACGGCGCGCACCATCTCCGGGAAGTAGGGCGACAGGTCCCTGCCGTTGCGGGAGATCAGCTGGACGTCGTCGTTGTCACGGAAGACGAGGCAGCGGAATCCGTCCCACTTCGGCTCGTACGCCATTCCGGGCGGGATCGCGGCCTGGGACTTGGCCAGCATCGGCTCCAACGGTGGGCGCAGTGGCAGCGACATTCGCCCATCTTGGCACCAATGCGTTGGACCTCGGTGGAGACTGTGCCAATGAGTTCATCGAACAAGAAGGCGAAGGGGCCGTCGAAGCCGATCTCGCAGTCGCTCCGGCTGCCGCACGGACGGGTGTCCATGGCCGACCTCGACCCGTCCGCTACCCCCGGTTATCCAGGCAAGGGCAAGGAGGACGCACCGGCGCTCACCCAGGCTCTCGGACCGCAGGTCTCCGACCTGCAGGAGATGCTGTACGCCGCCGGACGCAGCAATCCGGAGACCGCGCCGCGGGTGCTCGTGGTGCTGCAGGGGATGGACACGTCCGGCAAGGGCGGCGTCATCCGGCACGCGATGGGACTGGTCGATCCGCAGGGCATCGACCTGACCGCGTTCAAGGCGCCGACGGAGGAGGAGCGAAAGCACGACTACCTCTGGCGCATCCGCAACGCGCTGCCCGGTGCCGGCAAGATCGGCATCTTCGACCGCTCCCACTACGAGGACGTGCTGGTGGTGCGGGTGGAGAGCCTCGTCCCCGAGGACGTCTGGAGCAAGCGGTATGACGAGATCAACCAGTTCGAGGCGGAGCTCGTCGCGGGCGGGACGCGGATCATCAAGTGCATGCTGAACGTGTCGTCGGAGGAGCAGAAGGCCAGGCTTGCCGAGCGCCTCGACGATCCGACCAAGTACTGGAAGTACAACCCTGCCGACGTGGACGCCCGCAAGAAGTGGCCGGCCTACATGGAGGCGTACGAGGCTCTGCTGGAGAAGTGCAACACCGACGCTGCGCCCTGGTACGTGATTCCCGCAGACCGCAAGTGGTACCGCAACTGGGCGGTCGCCGAACTGCTCCGCGAGACGCTGGCCGGCATGCCGCTGTCCTGGCCCGCCGCCGAGTTCGACGTCGAGGTGGAGAAGGCGCGAGTGGCCGCGAGCTGACCCGTAGACAGCTGAAGCTCCCGGAATCCCGGGAGCTTCAGCGTTCTTGGAGCTCAGGGCTGTTCAGGCGCCAACCACGCTGAGGTGGCGAACCGGCTCGGCCAGCTCGTCTGCACCGAAGTCGAGCAGGTCCATCGCTGCGAAGGCGTAGCGGGCCAGCACGAGGTCGAGGACCTCGCGCGCTGCACCGATCGGCTCGCTGACGGAGACCGCGCCGTAGCGGTAGGCCAGGTCGGACTGGGTGTGGTACGACTCGTCGGCGCTCAGGAAGAACGAGCCGACGGCGATGTGACGGCGTCCCTGTGCGCGCAGGCCCATGATCGCGTGGGCGACCGAGGGACCCGAATCATCGGCAACCGCGGTGAGGCAGGGGAGCCGGTGATGGGTGGACCACTGACGGGCTCGACGGGCGAGCAGCGCGCTGCCGCGGGGGTCGCCGGCGCAGGACGCCGAGAGCACCAGGCCGTCCAGCTCGAGGCAGCGGGCCTGGCTGAGGGCGCTGCGCAGGCGCTGGTCGAGGATGGTGAGCAGGCTGATCTCCGGGCCGATGGGGCGGGAGAGCGTGAAGCGGAGGTCCGGGTAGTCGGCGCGCGAGCGGTGCAGGAGGTCGGTCATGGCCGGGTCGCACTCGACGGCGTGGGTGAGCTGGAGCGGAACCAGGACCACCTCCGTGTTGCCGGACGTGGCGATCCGGTCGAGGACCTGCTTGGCGGTCGGAGGGTTCTGCTGGAGGAACGCGCCGTAGACGTCCATCTCAGGGCGCAGGTCCTGCAGTCCGCGTGCCAGTTCGTGGGTCACCTGAGCGACCAATGGGTCGGAGCTGCCTCGAGCCACCATCACAAGTGCTGGGGCGGTCATGGGCGTGCCTTCCTGCCGAAGGAGCCGGCTCCGTTGCCGTGCGGTTGTAGTGACAACTCTTGTCGTTATCAACTCGTGACGCAATTCTGCTTACCGCATCATGAGACGCGAGTCCAGATGGTGGGATACCGCGTTACCGAGACGTTACGAGGGCCCAAAACGTCCCCCTGAGAGGGGAGTTCATCTCACATCATGAGAATTCAGGTTCCGGGATCCGGGACCGCGGGTGCGGGTGGTGGGCGATACTGGGTTCGAACCAGTGACCTCTTCGGTGTGAACGAAGCGCGCTACCACTGCGCCAATCGCCCGCGGTGACCAACCATAGCCGAGAGCTGCCGAGCCCGTCACATTGCGCCCGCAGCGGGTCTAGTCTCGGCCTCGGCGCAGGAGGAGGCACGGGTGGACGTGGACATTGCAGGCAGAGCGGGCACACAGCGAACGGGTGGTCCGTGGTGGACCGGGGCCACGTTCAGGGTGGACCTTGCGATGGCCAACGTCGGCTTCTACGTCGCCAGCATCGGCGTCGTCGTCGTGGTGCTCGCCGGCGACCTCGGACTGCCGCTGGCGCAACTTGCCTGGGTGGGCTCGACCTTCGGCTACGGCCTGATCGCGATGGCCCTGGCGGGGCCCTTTGTGCTGCGGCTCGGGGCGAATCGCGTTCTGGCGTTGTCCGCTGCGGCGCTCGGCGTTGGCAGCGTGATGCTCGCCTTCTCCGGCCTCGCCTTGCAGGCCTACATCGGGGCCGTCCTGCAAGGAATCGGGGCGGCGGGACTGGTCCTTGTCGCGCCCGGGCTCGTCCACGGGCCCGACGCGGAGAAGAGGCTCACACAGGCCAATGCCGCCGCGAGTGTCGCCGGCATCCTCGCGCCGCTTCTGCTCGGCCTGGCCGTGATGACCGGACTGGGTGGTCGGCTGCCCCTGCTGCTGATGGCTGCCGCGATGGCTGTGCTCGGCGTGGTCGCCCTGCTGGCGTCCCGCGAGGACCGGGCCTCGGTGCAGGTCGCAGTGGAGGCGGAGGCGCCCAAGGTGCGTTTCTCGCGGCTCGAAGCCGGACGCCGCTGGCTCGCGCTGGTGAGCGCGGTGGCCGTGGAGTTCTGCTTCGTCGTGTGGGGGGTCGCAAGGTTGACGAGCATGGGGATCGATCCCGGGCAGGCTGCGGTGATCGCCACGGCGTTCCCGCTGGGCATGGCTGTGGGGCGCCTGCTCGGCTCGTGGCTGATAGCCCGGCTGCCGATGGTGTTCGTCGGTTCTGCTGTGACCGCGGCCGGGACCCTGCTGGTCGTACTGGTCGACGCATGGCCCACGGTGGGCATCGGGCAGTTCCTTGCCGGTCTCGGCCTCGCCACGTTGTACCCGATCCTGCTGGCCCGTCTGATGCACACCCCCGGGCTGCGTCCCGAGCTCGGGGCCTCGCTGGGCGCGCTGGCCTCGGGGACGGCGATCACGGTCGCTCCGGCCGTGCTGGCGGTGCTGGCCACCGCGGTCGACCTCCGGATCGCGTTCCTGCTGCCGCTGCCGATCCTGATCCTCGCTCTTTTTCTCTACGGACGGCCTCGTCAGAGCGTCGCGTGAGGTCGTTCTGAGCGTGCAGCGTGCCCGTTTTGCGGGGTGGTCCGCGGCTGGGTTATGGTTGCTTCCGCACTGGAGCCGGGAACGGCAAAGGCGCACGCGGACGTGGCTCAGTTGGTAGAGCATCACCTTGCCAAGGTGAGGGTCGCGGGTTCGAATCCCGTCGTCCGCTCGGAGAAGGTCTCAAGATTCAGCAGCGAGACCGGCTCTTGCCGGTGGAGTGGCCGAGAGGCGAGGCAACGGACTGCAAATCCGTGTACACGGGTTCAAATCCCGTCTCCACCTCGGGCGGCTGGCGCAGCGGTAGCGCGCTTCCCTGACACGGAAGAGGTCACTGGTTCGATCCCAGTGTCGCCCACAGCAAGGCCCCTGGTCAGAAATGACCGGGGGCCTTTCTAGGTCTCAGGACCATCGAGAGATGAGCCGAAATCGGACACTCGTTCGTCCCGCTGTGACGAGCACGGCTAGGGGCCCAAAGGAATTGGCGCGCGCGATTGGCCGCTCCGACACATCAGCTGCGGTTACACGGCAGGATGTGCTCGTGGACCTCAAGCGGACGCCAATTTGAAGACCGCGCACTTGAGAAACATGCGGAGTCCACTTGGGTGCAATGTCTAGCGAGGCGACGTGACGCCGCGACGACGGGCGCTCTAGCGACGTGACAGACGGCCACATCAGAGTGGCAACCGACTTCCCGCAATGACGCGGGCGGAAATACGAGAAGGAGAAGTTCAGTCATGAAAACGGCGCGAGCATGGCTCGTTGGGTTGCTGGCCGTCTGCCTTGTTGGTGGTGGAGCTGTCGCCGCGCTGGCGGCGGTACACAGCTTCCCGGGCTTTCAGTTGTTCGGCACTAGTTCGGAGACTCGCACCACCCAGATCATCAACTCGGTGACTCGCGAGGAGCAGATCGTGCTCTTGAGTCTCGGGATCCAGGGCATCACCGTGAAGTCGCAAGGGCGTACAAGCTTCCTCGGTGTCGAGGTGCCCGGAAGTGAACGGGCTGCCTACCTTGAGTATGGCTTCAGCGCCAAGGTCGGCATCGACGGGAAGGACGTGCGCATCGCGCAGGCCGGCGACAAGCAGTTCGTCGTGTCCGTGCCCAAGTTCGCGTTCATCGGACACAGCAACGAGCACTTCAAGGTGGTTGCGGAGAACAACGGCGTGCTGAGTTGGGTGACACAAGAGATCGACACGGTCGAGATGATCAACAACCTGCTCAATGACGAGGGGCAACGCAAGTACGTCGACTCGAATGAGGAGATCCTGAAGGACCAGGCCAGGGCTTTCTACACGGGGATCATTTCGAGCATTGATCCGACGATCTCGCTGAACTTCGAGTTCCGTTCGTGATCCTAGAAACGCCTAAGGCGCTCACGATGTCCGACAAGCCGATACTGCTGTTGCTCCACGGTGTGGGGCCAGGTCATCAGGGTGACGAGTGGAAGGTAGCTCTAGAACCAGCGCTAACCGCCCTGGGGTACCCAGATCTCGACGGCGTGACAGTGATCGCCCCGAGGTATGCACAGGCTCTGATTGATCACGACGACGACGAACGGGTGCCGGGGCTGAGTGTCAGGGCGCCGTCCGGTGAGGCTGCCAGCAAGAACCGCCGGGGATTCGAGCGACGTGTGGGAGCCATCGAGGTCGTGCTGGACGGCATGACAGAGGTACTGGTTGGGTGGGCGGCGACGCCGTCGCCGCGGCTGCCCTGGCACAGCCCTATTTCTCTCAGGCGAGCAACTACCTCACGAGGCCACGGATCCGCGCGCAGGTTCTGCTCCGGATCCTGAGGCGACTGCCCCAACTTGGCCGGCTTGTCATCGTTGGGCACAGCCTTGGGTCGGTGATCGCCGCAGACCTCGTGCGACGACTGCCAGGGGGACTCGACGTTGTTGGCATGGTGACCATTGGCAGTCCCTTGGCCAATCCCAGGTTCGCCATCGACCGGCTACGCGACAGGCTCAAGGAGCCACCCACCAACTTGGGGTGGTGGGTCAACTTTTGGAATGCCGCTGACCCGGTGACAACTCACCGGGGTATCTCCTCGGTCTTCCCGTGGATGGTCGATTTCCGCATCCGACGGTCTGGGGACCTCGCTGTCACAGCGCCGAGATGTACCTAACCGACCGAGCTGTGGCTGCGGCTGTCGGGCTCGCGCTGTTCGGCTCACTGTCGAAAGAACTGGTTCTCGTCGACGCAGGGTTGGACATCCCGCTGGATTACGCCGAAACCGTAGCGCTTATGGCGTTGCGGGATGGCTACCTCACGAAGGCCAGACTCGAGGGCGACCAGCACGACCGCTACGCCGACGCCCTTCGGCAGGTGCAGGCGAACACGGTTGAGCTAGTGAGGCAGCGAAACGATCGAGAGGGCCGACCGATGCCGTCGCAGATCGCCCGGCTCGCCTTCGACCTGTCCGATCCGGAATCGCTCGCACCGGAACCGCGCCCGATCAGTCATCTGTCCAAGGACGAGGCCGTCGTACCCCTGTTGAGCATCGCCGCAGCCAACGTGATTCGTCCGTTCGAAATCGCCGTCCCCACGGAAACACGGCGCAAGGCCATGGAGGACCTCGCCGCCGAAATGTGGCTGGGTGGCGCAATCGGGGCGGACGTTTTGTCGCCGTCGACGAGGCACGCAAGGCACTCGCCAGCGCTGGCGGAACGAACTGGTTCAAGTGGGTGGCTCTTGGGGATGGTGTGGCAGCTGGTCGCAGCGACGGGAGGGCTGGCATTGGTGGCCGCCCCGGGAGTTGCGGGAGCAGCCGCCATCACCAGTGCCTTGGCGGCCTTCGGTCCCGGTGGCATGATCGGTGGCCTGCTCACGGCCGGCACTCTTGTGACTGCTGGAGGCGGTGGAATCGCGTTCGGCCTGGCTAGCTGGGGACTACCGCAGAAACGGTAGAAGCGGTGGTTGGGGCTCAGCTGGCTGCCGCCCTTCTCCGGCAACGCCA
>CAWCWL010000011.1:0-79291 GCA_963799235.1 uncultured Actinomycetota bacterium
TCTACACCCAAGCTGCCGACGGTCTCGACGTGCTGGCCGGCCTCGACGAAGCCATCGCCTGGGCCAACGAGTTCATCCGACGCATCGATTCAGCGCGCGCGTAGGGTTCCTGACCGCGGTGAGTCCCATCAGTGGCCGGTCTCTACCGCTCCGGCGCCGGGAACCCGTCCGACGACGCTTGGCGTGGGTGTCGACACCGGGTGGGCCCTCCAGGGAGCGCCTGTTGCACGTATGTTGCATGAAGAAACCCGCCCTGACTATTTATCCTAGTCAAAGCGGGTTTCAAGTGGGGTGAGTAACGGGACTCGAACCCGCGACCACCTGGACCACAACCAGGTGCTCTACCAACTGAGCTATACCCACCACGTGCACCGACGTGCCCTAAGGCCCGATCAGCTTAGCGGCAAGGTGGGGTCGAGCAGAAATCAGCTGTCTGCCGAGGCGAGCTTCTCGCCGGTCAGCGAGCCCTGGTGGCGGGCAGCGAGTTCGCGCAGGCTCTCGGTGTTCAGGCCGGGCGGCGGGACGAAGAGGGCTTCGCGGTAGTAGCGCAACTCCTCGATCGATTCCCTGATGTCGGCGAGCGCTCGATGGTTCCCCGACTTGGCAGGGGTGTTGTAGTAGGCCCGGGGGTACCAGCGGCGGGCGAGTTCCTTGAGGCTCGACACGTCGACATTGCGGTAGTGGACGTGACCCTCGAGGGTCGGCATGTCACGGGCGAGGAAGGCGCGGTCGGTACCGATCGTGTTGCCGGCCAGTGGCGCCCGCCGCGGCTCCGGCACGTGGGCGCGGATGTAGGCCAGCACAAGCTCCTCCGCCTCGGCCATCTCCATCCCGTCGGCGAGGAGCGGGAACAGGCCGGAGTTGTCGTGCATGGTGCGGACGAACTCACCCATCTGGGCCAGCGCTGCCGCCGGGGGCTTGATGACCACCTCGATGCCCTCGCCGAGGACGTTCAGTTCCGAATCGGTGACCAGGGCCGCGACCTCGATGAGGGCGTCGGACTTCAGGTCGAGTCCGGTCATTTCGCAGTCGATCCAGACGAGGTGTTCATTCACGGGCGCCACTTTACGGTGTACGGGTCACTCGTGCCTGCCATGGCTGACAAGGGAAGACCGAATTCTCAGGCGGTGCCGGCCCAACCGGAGCTGACACCGAGCGTCCGCTCCCTCAGACCACGCACGTAACCGGCCTGCCCGATGTGCTGCGCGGTCTCCACCATGACCGAGGCGAGGCGAATGCCGATGGTCACCGGTGGGGTGTAGCGCTGGTCGATGACCCGGTCGACGTCGTCGTCGGTGAGGCTGCCGAGGACCGACTGCACCTGGAGCCATACCGCCGCAGCGTAGCCGCTCAGCAGTCGGGCATCGCGGGTGTTGAACATGCCCACCTCCGTCGGCGTCATGCGGAAGCCGTGCGCGGTCTTCACATAGGGCAGGCCGAACCGCTGGTACCAGCCGTCGGCCGTCCAGGCCTGCTCGATGTGACCAAGCGCAGCCAGGTGGTCGTCCTCGATGCGGGTGAGGTGCCAGACGAGCCAGCCGATGGAGTTTGCCTCGGGATCCGCGCGCCAGAGCAGGTCTTCGCCGGTGAGGCCGTCGAGGACGGCCGGGATGAGGGCGTGGACGCGGCTGAGGGATTCACGGACGAGGTCGAGGGTCTGCATTCTCCCATCCTGCCCCGCGTCCGAAATGGCCACCAGTGGGGATAGCATCACAAGCGCAACACCGGCCCCCGTAGCTCAGTGGATAGAGCAGCGGCCTTCTAATCCGACGGTCACAGGTTCGAGTCCTGTCGGGGGCGCCCACGAAGTGTGTGGCTTCGGCTGATGGGTTACACCTACTTCGGCTGATCCTTGACACTCCCGTATGACGTCCCCGGCTATCGTGCTGGGATGGCTTCCCCCGATCAGGCGCACGTCGGCGAGGGGGGCGGTGGAACCTTCGATCCTGGCCGGATCCGACGTGTCGTGCTGGTCGTCGCCGGGCTGAACCTCGCCTACTTCTTCGTCGAATTCGCGGTCGCCCTCACCGCCGGATCGGTGGCACTGCTCGCCGACAGCGTCGACTTCCTCGAGGACACCGCCGTCAACCTGCTGATCTACCTGGCGCTGGGATGGGAACTGCGTCGGCGCGCCGTCGTCGGCAAGGTCATGGCCGTCGTGATCCTCGGACCGGCCGTCCTTGCGGGTTGGGAGGCGATCCAGCGTTTCGCCGCACCGGTTGCTCCGGACGTCCTGCCGGTCGTGCTCGCCTCGCTCGGAGCGATCGTCATCAACGGCACCAGCGCGATCCTGCTCACGACCGTCCGCCACCATGGTGGCTCGCTCAGCAGGGCAGCGTTCCTCTCTGCCCGCAACGACGTCCTCGTCAACCTGTCGATCATTGCCATGGCAGCTGTGACGCTCTGGTCGCGTTCCGGCTGGCCGGACCTGATCCTGGGCTGCTTCATCATCCTGCTGGCGCTGCGCGCGGCCCGCGAGGTGTGGGAGGTCAGCGAGCAGGAACGGCTGGCTGCAAAGGCCCTTGCCGGCGAGCAGATCGACTGACTCCGAGCCAGTGGGCGCTCAGGTACGCCACGACGACGAGCACGAGGATCATGGCTGCCACGATCGTGGTGCCGAGGAGCGAGTCGCCCACGGGGACGAGTGATCCAAGGCTGTACAGCGGACCGCCGGCAGCGATCAGGAGGAGCAGGATGGCGCCGTGCCAGGGAGTGGTGTAGTCATCGCTCTCCAGCGTCTTCGTCCACATGGCCAGGACCAGCACGGCAACGATGGCCGCCCACAGCGTCGCCACAGCGATCCCGAACGCCACCCTGCGGTGGTAGCCACCCCACGCGGCCAGGGCCATCCACGCGACCGCAGTGACCAGCGCAGCAATGATCCCGCGGGGCTGCGGAGGATGGCCGAACATGAACTCGTTGAATCCGAATGCCATGCTGCCGAGCTGCCACACCATCAGTCCCAGCGCCGCGAGCCAGATCCGCTGCATGACCCCTCTCCCACCCGACTGCCGTGCCGCCCGATGACGCCTGTATCGCCCGATGACGCCTGTATCGAGAGTAGGGGCCGCTCGTGGTGTGGCGGGCGGGTTAGTGGAGTTCGAGGGCGGTCCTCACCCTGCTGGCTGGGGAGTGCTTCGAGCACGTCGCGCGGGATCGACCCGGGTGGGAGCATCCCTCGCGCTCTGGCGGCGGCGGTGGCATGATCGCGCTGAGCGAGGTGCATCATGACCACAAGTTCGAACCGGATCGCCGAATTCCACACGCTGCACGCTTCGGGGTGCTTCGTGATGCCGAATCCCTGGGACGCCGGGAGTGCCCATGCGCTCGCCGGGATGGGCTTCAAGGCTCTGGCGACGACGAGTTCCGGTTTCGCCTGGTCGACGGGCCGGCCGGACAACACCGTCGGCCTCACCGAGACCCTCGCCCACCTCAGCGTCATCGCCGCTGCCGTCGACCTGCCGGTGAACGCCGACTTCCAGAACGGTTTCGCCGTCGAGCCCGATCAGGTGGCAGCGAACGTGGGTCGTGCGGTGCAGACCGGCGTCGCGGGGTTGTCGATCGAGGACTACTCGGGAGACCCGGCCGACCCGCTGTTCGACTTCGGCCTGGCCGTCGAACGTATCCGCGCGGCGCGTGCAGCCATCGAGGACAGCGGCACCGGGGTCGTGCTCACCGCCCGCTCGGAGGGCTTCGTGTGGGACCGTCCGGACCTCGACGAGACGATCCGGCGGCTCAGTGCCTATGCGGATGCCGGTGCCGACTGCCTCTACGCGCCCTTCATCACCTCGCCCTACCAGGTGTCGGCGATCGTGGCGGCTGTTGCACCCAAGCCGGTCAACCTGCTCATCCACACGCCCTTCACGACGGTTGCCGAGGCTGCTGCCCTCGGCGTCCGACGCATCAGCGTGGGCGGGATGCTCGCCAAGACCGCCTGGCGTGGCTTCCTGGACGCGGCAAGGCAGATCGCCGAGCACGGAACCTTCTCGCTGTTCGCCGACCTGCCGGACCTGAACGGTCTCCTCGACCCCTCCTGACGCCTAATCCTCCGAACGGGTCACCCAGGTGAGGGCCGAAACCCCGACCCGTGCCACAGCATGCGACAGGCCGGGGGAGTCGTCGATCACGAACGTGCCGTCACGGTAGGGCGTCCCGGCATCGTCCTTGATCGACCACCAGGCGGCATCGAGATCATGCACCTGATCGGGTGCGAGGGTGGTGGCGAGAGCTGCTGCGGCCGACAACCCGAGCTCGGACTCCATCATCGAACCCACCATCAGGCCCAGTCCTGCGTCGCTGGCGAGGCCAGCCAGTTCCAGGCCCGCGTGCAGTCCACCGCACTTCGCCAGCTTGATGTTGACGATGTCGCCGCTGCCCGCATCGATCGCCCGCTGCAGGTCGTGGATCGTGAACACCGACTCGTCCAGCACGATCGGCACAGGGATCCGCGTGCGCAGCTCCGCATGCCCGGCGAGATCCCACGCAGGCAACGGCTGCTCGAGGAAGTCCAGCTGTACCCCCGCGGCCAGCCACGCCTCTACCGCTGACGTCGCGGTGGCCAGGTCCCAGGCCTGGTTCGCATCGACCCGCACCGGTTTCGTCGCCGTGCGGTGGATCTCGATCACCCGGTCAACGTCGGACGGGTCGAGGCCGACCTTGACCTTCACCTGGTCGAACGTGGACGCAGCGGGGCCGGAGGGATCCCAGGCCGCACCCTGCGCAGCGATGGTCACATCGGTCCCGACAACGCCGGCGTGGCCGCCGAGGAACCGTGCAAGGGGAACGCCGGCCGCGCGGGCCAGCAGGTCCTGCACGGCGATCTCGGTCGCTGCTCGTGCCCCGCCGTTGGCCACCACAGCGCTCGCGAGGTCACGGTGGAGGTCGGCCGCCGGCGCCAGCATCGGGTCGCTCGCCAGCAGCAGGTCGGCCAGCGGCCCCAGCACGCACGCTTCGATGCTCGCCTGCGACTCCCCGGTGACCCGCCAGATCTGCGGCGCCTCCCCGAACCCCTCGCGACCGTCGGCGTCGGTGACGCGAACCACGACGCTGAAGACGTGCTCGGTGCGGCGCAGGGCCGTCACGAACGGGGTGTGCAGGGGCCGCGCCATCCTGGCTGTGGCCACCTGGACTATGCGTGCCATCGTGCCCAGTGCTCCCAGGTGACAGCGCTCAGTCCCGCTACGAGGGCCGCGGCCTCGGCGTCCGGCAGGCCCGACGTCGTGCAGATCGCCAGCACGTACGGCGGCGCGGCCGGGGGACGCACCAGCGCGACGTCGTGCGCGACGCCCGGCACCCAGCCACCCTTGCTGGCACTCCAGGTGCCTTCCGGCAGCCCGGCAGGAATCATCCTGCGGTGGGTCTGGCGGGAGAGCAGGTCGAGCGCTGTACGGGTGGCATCGGCGCCCAGCAGGGAGCCGTCGGTGACCCCGGTCAGCAGTGCTGCGAGCCCGCCGGCCGTCACCGTGTTGGTCACGTCTGCAGCCTCGGCGACGTGGTCGCCGATCATCCGGTTCACGTCGATCGACCGGGCAAGGCCGGCGCGGTCGACGAACCCGCGGACGGCGGGCAGCCCGATCTCGTCCATGACCAGCCCTGCCGCGAGGTTGCCCGAGACGGTGATCATCCGGTCGGCCAGCCACATCAGGTCGGCAAGGCTGCCGAGGTACTGCCACGTCTCGTCGTCCTGGTCGTCCTCCTGGCGGAGCCGGAACCTGCCTCCGACGGCGCTGGGGAAGCGATCACGCACCGCAACAGCGCTGCCTTCGCGGACCTCCCCGACCTCGAGGCCGTGCAGCAGCGCGCCAAGGGCAGCCAGCTTGACGGTGCTCGCCGCGTAGTGGGGTACTTCGGCCTCCCGCTTCGCCACCGGCCCCTCCGGCGAGGAGAGGACAAGGGAGAACCGTCCCTGGGTGCCGGAGACCTGCTCGTCCCAGGCCTGTTCGAGCTCCTCGCGCATCATCGTCATCGGATACCTCTCAGCCCAGCCGGCCGAAGCCGGTCACGTGCACCAGTAGTTCGCCGGCCTCATCACAGGCGTCCAGGTCGATCGTCGCGGTGATCGACCAGTCGTGGTTACCGTCCGGGTCGTCGATGATCTGGCGCACCTGCCAGCGTCGGCCCAGCTCCTCGATCATCAGCAGCGCAGGACCCCGTGCGTCCGCTCCGGCACCCAGCTCGTCGTGCTCGTCGTAGTAGTCCCCCAGCGCGGCGTCCCAGTCGCGGAAGGCGGACGCCCGGTCCGGGTCGGCCATGTCGAGCTCCAGCAGCCCGTCCACGTCGTCGCGGGAGGCCAGTTCGACCCGACGGAACATCGCGTTGCGCACCAGCACGCGGAACGCCCGGGGGTTGCCCGTCACCTGGCGCTGCGGGGGAGGGGCCTGGTCGAGCGGACGGGCGCCGGAGAGCGTGGTGAGTTGCTCCCACTCGTCCAGGAGCGAGGAATCCGTGAGCCGGGTGACCTCACCCAGCCACTCGATCAGGTCCTCGAGCTCCTCCGTGCGCACCGACTCGGGCACCGTCTGGCGCAGCGCCTTGAAGGCGTCGGACAGGTAGCGCAGCAGCAGGCCCTCACTGCGCTGCACCTTGTAGAACCCGACGTACTCGCCGAACGTCATGGCGCGGGAGAACATGTCGCGCACCACCGACTTCGGCGACACCGGTGTCTCCGCCAGCCACGGGTGGGTGCCGAGGAACACCTCGTAGGCGTGCCCGAGGAGCTCTGCCAGCGGCTGTGGCCAGGTGACCCCGTCCAGCACCTCCAGGCGTTCGGAGTACTCGACCCCGTCGGCCTTGAGCTCGGCCACCGCCTCGCCGCGGGCCCTGAACTGCTGCTGCACCAGCACCGGACGGGGGTCCTCGAGCGTCGACTCGATCACGCTGACCGCGTCGAGGGCGTAGTCGGGAGCCTCCGGGTCGAGAAGGCCCAACGCGGCGAGGGCGAACGCCGACAGCGGCTGGTTCAGTGCGAAGTCGTGCTGCAGGTCCACGGCCAGCTGGTGGCGGCGTCCGCCCGGTGTCGGCTCGTCCAGCCGCACGACGACGCCGGCGGCGAGCAGCGAGCGCCCCACAGCGACAGCCCTGCGGACAAGGGCGCGCCGGGTGCCGGCGTCGGAGGTCGTTGCGTCGATCAGGTCCCGCAGGGCCGCGCCGGTGTCCTGGTCACGCTGCAGCAGGTTCAGCAGGAGGGCGTGGCTGATCTTGAGCCGGGCGACCAACGGCTCGGGCGGGGCTTCGATGAGCTTGCGGAAGGTCTCCTCCGTGAAGTTCACGAAGCCCTCCGGCGCTTTCTTGCGCTGCACCCGTCGCAGCATCTTCGGGTCGTTGCCGGCCTTCGCCACAGCCTTCGCGTTCTCGATCACGTGGTCGGGTGCCTGCGCGACGACATAGCCGACGGTGTCGAAGCCGGGACGGCCCGCGCGGCCGGAGATCTGGTGGAACTCGCGGGCCCGCAACATCCGCTGCTTGCGGCCGTCGAACTTCGAGAGGCTCGCGAACATCACGGTGCGGATCGGCACGTTGATCCCGACGCCAAGGGTGTCCGTGCCGCAGATCACGCTCAGCAGTCCGCGCTGGGCCAGCGTCTCCACGAGTCGCCGGTAGCGGGGCAGCATGCCGGCATGGTGCACGGCGATGCCGGAGTTCAGCAGCTTGGCGAGCGTCTTGCCGAAACCGGAGGCGAAGCGGAACCCCTGCATCGCCTCGACGAGTTCGCGGCGGTGCGTGCGGTCGGCGATGCCGGAGCTGAGCAGGGCTGCTGCCCGCTCGACGGCCGCGGCCTGGGTGGGATGGACGATGTAGACCGGAGCCTGGGCGTCCCGCAACAGCAGTTCGACGGTCTCCTGCAACGGGCGCAGCGACCACGAGTAGGTCAGTGGTACCGGCCGGACGGCGTCGCTGATGACGCTCGTGCTGCGCCCCGTCCGCCGTGAGAGGTCGCGGGCCAGCTGGGTGACGTCACCCAGCGTGGCGGACATGATCACGAACTGCGCCTGCGGGAGTTCGACGAGGGCCACCTGCCAGGCCCAGCCGCGGTCGCGGTCGGCGATGAAGTGGAACTCGTCGATCACCACCTGCGCGATCTGCGCCGTGCTGCCCTCCCTGAGTGCGATGTTGGCAAGGATCTCTGCTGTGCAGCAGACGATGGGAGCGTCGGCGTTCACGGCTGCGTCACCCGTGACCATGCCGACCTTGTCGGCTCCGAAGATGTCGCACAGGGCGAAGAACTTCTCGCTGACGAGGGCCTTGATCGGCGCGGTGTAGTAGCTGCGTCCACCACTCGCCAGGGCTGCGAAGTGCGCTGCCGTGGCGATCAGGGTCTTGCCCGACCCGGTCGGGGTCGCGATCACGGTGTTGGCGCCGGTGAGGATGTCGACGATCGCCTCGTCCTGGTGCGGGTAGAGCGTGATGCCGTCCTCCGCAGCCGCAGCGACGAAGGCCTCGTACAGGGCATCAGGGTCGGCAGCGCCGGTGGCGGGTATCTGTTCGGCAAGTCGCATGTCCAGGCCATCGTCCCACTACGGCGAACCTCTCGCCCGCCGGCTCCACTGTGGCTGCGAGCCGAGGCGAGGTGCGGCCGACCCGGGGCGTGTTCGAGCAATTGCCACCGCCTGCGGCGCGGGAATTCATCAATGTGTATCAGGTGCTTCTCCTTGGACCTCCACCGGGCAATGCTTGATTTCTGGGGTGGGGAGCCCCCAGCAAACTTTCGGGGGTTTACATGCAGGTTCTCGAGCGCGCAATCAACTCAGGTCCGGGGCACCGCCACGGCCGCCGGACCTCGATGGCTGGTGGTGCCCGGCTACGGAGAACGGTCGCCCTCGTCAGCGTCCTGACCGTCGTTGCGGCACTGGGGTTGGGCTCGGCACCATCGGCGGATGCCGATTCGGCGCCGGCCGATCCCACCAACCCGAAAACCCCTCCGACGGTTGCGATCGACCGCCTGCCGACAGTGCAGCACAACGGCGTCGCATGGCAACAGGTCATCGTCGGCAACACCGTCTACGTTGTCGGCAAGTTCACCGCCGTCCGACCGGCGGGCTCGGCGGCAGGCCAGAACCTCACCACCCGTAACAACATGCTGGCCTACGACCTCCTCACCGGTTCGCTGAAGACCGCCTTCAACCCCAACCTGAACGGGCAGGCGCTGGCAGTCGCTGCGTCGCCGGACGGTTCGCGGATCTACGTCGGTGGCGACTTCACTTCTGTCGGTGGCGTGACCCGATCCCGGATCGCCGCACTCAACCCGACGACAGGTGCGATGATCACCAGTTTCAGCGCACGGGCAGACGGCTCGGTGAAGGCGCTCGCTGCAACGGCGACCACGGTGTACGTCGGTGGGCTGTTCACCCAGGTGAACGGCATTTCACGAGCGCGGATGGCGGCCCTGCGGGCCAGCGATGGTGCGCTCATCCCCGGTTTCGCGCCCGTGTTCACCGGCACCTCCGACTCGAGCCCGCGGGTGAACGCCATCCTGTTGTCGCCCACGGCCGACCGCCTGGTCATCGGTGGCAACTTCATCACCCTGAACGGGTCGAACCGCCCCGGCTACGGGCTGGGGATGATCAACGCCACAACGGGCGCCTCGCTCCCGCTCCAGGTCAACGACGTGGTGCGTAACGCCGGCAAGAACAGCGCCATCCTCTCGCTGTCATCCGACGGCACCAGCTTCTACGGCACCGGCTACAAGTTCGGGAGCGGGGGCAACTTCGAGGGCTCGTTCGCCGCCAACTGGTCGAATGGCAGTCTGCGCTGGCTCGAGGACTGCCACGGCGATTCCTACGGCGTCTACCCGTCGAGCACAGCGGTCTACGTCGTCAGTCACTCCCACTACTGCCAGAACGTCGGCGGTTTCGGTGAGACCGGCCAGCAGGCACCGATGCGCGCCACCGCGTTCAGCAAGGCCGCGACAGGCGTGGTCGCCACGAACACCGTGTCCAGCTACTCCAACTTCGCCGGCCAGCCTGCGCCGAGCATGCTCAACTTCTTCCCGATCCTGGTGAGCGGTACCGCCTCCGGGCAGGGGCAGGCAGCCTGGGCTGTGGCCGGGTCCGGAAGCTACGTCGTCTACGCCGGGGAATTCCTCTCGGTGAACGGGACGCCGCAGCAGGGCCTGGTGCGGCTCGCCACCAGTGCGATCGCGCCCAACCTGCAGGGACCGAAGGCCGGCGCGGCGGCATTCACCCCGACGCTCACGTCGCCAACGGCAGGGCAGGTCCGGCTGAACTGGACCGCCGACTTCGACTATGACAACTCCGACCTCGTCTACACGGTGTTCCGGGACAGCGTGCCGACACCGGTGACCACCATCGCGCGGGCGTCGACCTGGTGGTCGCGGCCCGCCATGACGTACACCGACACCAATCTCGGTGCCGGACCGCACACCTACAAGGTGCGGGCCACCGACCCGTTCGGTAACGCGCACACGTCGCCCCCGGTCAGCATCACGATCGCCGGGACCGGGAATGCGCAGCCGGTGGCCTCGTTCACGACGTCCGTGAACGCATCGTCAGTCAGCGTCAACGCCGGCGCATCCAGCGACGCCGATGGAACGATCGCGAGCTACGCCTGGCAGTGGGGCGACGGCCAGACCGGGACCGGCGTGACCGCGAGCCACACCTACGCAGGTGCCGGGACGTACACGGCCACCCTTACGGTCACTGACAACGCAGGCGGCCAGGGCGCGACCTCCCGCACCGTCACCATCGGCAACCCGCCTGTGGTGCTCGCCTCCGACGGCTTCGGTCGGACGGTGGCGTCCGGTCTGGGTAGCGCAGACATCGGTGGCGCCTGGAGCACCAACGGATCGAGCTTCTCGGTGACCGGCGGCCAGGGTGTTGTGAGTGTGGCCGTCGCCGGGCAGGGTCCGTGGGCGCAACTGGGCGGTGTGGCATCGACGGCGACCGACCTGACCGCAGGCATTCGCATGGACAAACTGGTGAACACCGGTGCCGCCTACGTGGGCACGATCGGACGTCGCGTCGGCACTTCGGACTACCGGCTGAAGCTGAGGATCGCCCCGACAGGAGCCGTGACCATCTACGCGATCCGTTCCTCCGGAGGCGAGACGACGCTGGCCTCACTGGTCGTGCCCGGACTCACCTACACGGCCGGTGCGCGGCTGAACACCCGGGTGCAGGTCACCGGGACCTCTCCGACGACGATCCGTGGAAAGGTGTGGCTGTCGACGGCAGCGGAACCGGGTGCCTGGCAGGTCACGGGGACGGACACGACCGCAGCGCTCCAATCGGCGGGATCGGTGGGTCTCTTCACCTTCGTCTCCGGGACGTCGACCAACTCACCATGGGTGTTCCGATTCGACGACTTCCGGGCCGACCCCGCTTAGGGCAAGGAATTGCTACCTGAACGCGGTCTCGAGGGGTTCATACGGGTCGAGCTCTAGCCCGCGCAGCTGATCGGAGCGATGCTTGGCTTCTGGGGAGGGGTGCCCCAAAAAAGGACTTCGGGGGAGTCCAACATGGGTGAATATGCGCGCGCAGGAAACCGGATCAGGTCGGGGGACTTCCGGAGCCGCCGGGGGGCTGCCGACGTTCGACGAGGACGTGGCGTCCTCGCCGCGGTCGCGGCGCTGGTCACCGTCGCTGCCTTCGGCGTCGGGACGGCGCAGCAGGCAAGAGCCGACTCGGCGCCGGCGGATCCCAACGATCCCAGGACGCCGCCGACCGTGGCGATCGACGGGTTACCCACCGTGCAGCACGACGGCGTGGCCTGGAACCAGCTGGTGCTCGGCAACACGGTCTATGTGGTCGGCCGGTTCAACAATGCACGGCCGGCGGGATCGCCGGCCGGCCAGAACCAGACGACGCGCAACAACATGCTCGCCTACGACCTCACCACGGGAACCCTCAAGACTGCATTCAACCCGAACCTGAACGGTCAGGCCCTCGCCGTGGCGGCCTCGCCGGATGGATCGCGGATCTATGTCGGTGGCGAGTTCACCTCCGTCGGCGGGGTGCCGCGCTCCCGAATCGCTGCACTCGACCCGACCACCGGTGCGATGATCTCCAGCTTCAATGCTCGCGCGGACGGCCCGGTGAAGGCGTTGGCGGCGACCGCTTCCACCGTGTACCTCGGTGGCCTCTTCACGCGGGTGAACAACATTTCCCGTGCCAGGATGGCCGCGCTGCGCGCCAGCGACGGCGGCCTGATCAGCACTTTCGCGCCGGTGTTCACCGGCAACCCGGATTCCAGCCCGCGGGTGAACGCCATAGTGCTTTCGCCGACTGGTGACCGGCTGGTCATCGGGGGCAACTTCGTCACGCTGAACGGGTCGAACCGTCCCGGCTACGGCCTGGGCATGATCACCGCAACCACGGGGGCCTCACTCCCGCTCCAGGCCAACGACGTGGTGCGCAACGCCGGCAAGGACAGCGCCATCCTCTCGCTGTCCACCGACGGCACCACCTTCTACGGCACCGGCTACATCTTCGGCACCGGAGGCAACCTCGAGGGGGCCTTCTCTGCCAACTGGTCCGACGGCACCATCAAGTGGGTGGAGGACTGCCACGGCGACAGCTACGGCGTCTGGGCGTCCTCGACCGCTGTCTACGTGGTGAGCCACGCCCACTACTGCCTCAACCTCGGCGGCTACCCAGAGAGCACGCTGCCGATGCGCGGCACGGCGTTCAGCAGGGCGGCCACAGGGGTGCTCACGAAGGACACCCGCGGCTACCCCAGCTTCACCGGCCAGCCGGCGCCGACGCTGTTGAACTTCTTCCCGCAACTGGTCAGCGGCAAGGCCTCCGGCCAGGGTCAGGCAGCCTGGGCCGTGGCGGGCACCAGCAGCTACGTCGTGTACGCCGGCGAGTTCCTCTCGGTCAACGGGACGGCACAGCAGGGTCTTGTCCGTTTCGCCACCCCGGACATCGCGCCCAACCTTCAGGGTCCGAAAGCAAGCGCAGCCGAGTTCACCCCTGCGTTGTCCTCGCCGGGGGCGGGGCAGGTGCGGGTCAACTGGACGGCCGACTTCGACTACGACAATTCCACCCTCGTCTACACCGTCCTCCGGGACAACCTGCCGACGCCGGTGACGACCATCACCCGCACCTCGGTCTGGTGGTCGCGCCCGGCGATGACCTTCACCGACGCCGGGCTGGCGGCAGGGCAGCACAGCTACAAGGTGCGTGCCACCGACCCGTTCGGCAATGCGCACACCTCGCCGGTGGTCAGCATCACCGTCGCGGGGACGGGCAACCAGGCGCCGTCGGCCAGCTTCACCGCGCTGGTCAGCGGCAACACCGCCACCCTTGATGCCACGGCGTCCAGCGACCCGGACGGGACCATCACGGCTTACGCCTGGAACTGGGGCGACGGGCAGACCGGCGCCGGCGTGACCACCACGCACACCTACGCCACCGACGGCACCTACACCATCACGCTCACCGTCACCGACAACGGTGGCAGCACGTCGGCGACCAGTCGCGGCGTCACCATCGGGAACCCGCCGGCCGTGCTCGCGTCCGACGGGTTCGGGCGGACGATCACTTCGGGGTTGGGCACAGCCGACGTGGGCGGTGCCTGGAGCACCAACGGCTCGAGCTTCGCTGTGAACAACGGACAGGGCGTTGTCACCGTCTCGACTGCTGGCCAGGGCCCCTGGGCCCAGCTCGCGGGGGTTTCGTCGACAGCCACGGACCTGACCGCCGGCATCAGGATGGACAAGCTGGTGAACACCGGTGCAGCTTTCTTCGGCCTGATCGGCCGTAGGAGCGGCACAGCAGACTACCGGCTGAAGGTGAAGGTCGAGGCGAACAGGTCCGTCACCGCGTACGCGATCCGGTCCTCCGGGGGCGAGACCACGCTCGCGTCCGTGCTCGTCCCGGGTCTCACCTACACTGCTGGCGCCCGGCTCAACCTGCGGGTGCAGGTCACCGGGACGGCACCAACAACCGTTCGCGCCCGCGTCTGGCTCTCGACGGCAACCGAACCGACCAATTGGCAGGTGACAGCCACCGATTCCACCGCCGCGCTGCAGTCGCCGGGCTCGGTGGGCCTGTTCACCTACATCTCGGGCGCCTCGACGAACACCCCCTGGGTCTTCCGCTTCGACGACTACCTCGCCACGCCGCCGTGATCATGAAACAGTTGTGAGATGGCAAAGGGTCTGCTGAGTCGCCTCATGTTCGCCGTCCTCGTCGTCGCGCTCCTTCCCGGAGCCCCGACGGCGGCGACCGCCGCCACGCCCACACCCACCTATACGGTGGCCCCCGTCGTGACCGGCCTCACGATCCCCTGGGACATCACCTTCATCGGCGACCTGATGTTGTTCGACGAGCGACCGGGCCGGTTGTGGACGAAGCGGCCCGGACAGCCGGCGCAGCGGGTGTCCTTGCCGTTGCCGCGGCTGTTCGTGAACTCCGAGGGTGGGCTGCTGGGACTCGTCGCGGACCCCGCCGCCGTGAACAACCACTACTTCTATTCCTGCCAGTCGGTGGCCAAGGCGTCGGGCAAGGCCTCAGACGTGCAGGTCTGGAAGTGGCGGCTCACCAGCGACACCACGGCCGTGAAGGTGAAGACCCTTGTGAAAGGCATCCCGATCGGCCACGGACGGCACAACGGTTGCCGGCTGCGGTTCCGGTCCGCCGAGATGCTGTACATCGGCACCGGTGATGCAGCGAAGGGCACCAATCCGCAGAACCTGCACTCCCTCGGCGGCAAGATCCTCAGGGTGCGCAGTGACGGCGGCATCCCGAAGTCGAACCCGTTCTACAAGAAGGGCGGCAACGCGCGCTACGTCTACAACTACGGGCACCGCAACGTGCAGGGCCTCGCGAAGCGTCCCGGCGTAAGCGAGCTCTGGAATGCCGAACACGGACCCAGCCGGGATGACGAGATCAACCTGGTGACGCGCAAGGCCAACTACGGCTGGAGCCCGACACCCGGCTACAACGAGTCCCGCTCGATGACGGACAAGAAGCGCTTCCCCAGGGCGACCAGCGCGAAGTGGCGCTCGGGCTCCCCGACCGTAGCCACCAGCGGCGCAGCATTCCTCTCCGGTTCGCAGTGGGGCGCATGGGACGGGGTCCTCGCCGTCGCCATGCTCAAGGGCTCCGGGGTCCTGATCTTCCGCGTTGACGCCAAGAACCGCCTCACCAGGATCGCCACGATCCTCTCCGGCACCTACGGCCGGATCCGCACGCTCGAACAGGGTCCGGACGGCGCGCTGTACTTCACCACCTCCAACGGCTCGGGGGACGGGGTCTACCGGCTGTCGCTGGTGGCCTGAGCCGGGCGACCCCAACCATGGACCGAGTTGGAACCGTCCCCAACTCGGTCCCGGACCGGATTGGGGACGGTTCCAACTCGGTCCAGCCCGTGATCAGGGGTTGGGGCGCGCGGCGAGGATCGCCTCGGCCTGCGCTCGCGCCAGCGAGTCGACCTTCTCGTTGAGCGGGTGGCCGGAGTGGCCCTTCACGTGCTCCCAGGTGACGTCGCGTCCCTCGAGGCGTTCGGCGATCATCTCGATCGCCGAACGGTTCAGCACCGGTTGCTTCGCGGCCGTCTTCCAGCCACGCGCCGCCCAGCCCTTGATCCACCGGGTGAAGATGTTGATCACGTACATGCTGTCGGCCTGGATCAGCAGCGGCACTTCCGGCGGGTGTGCCCCGAGGACCTCGTAGACCGCACGCAGCTCCATCAGGTTGTTCGTTGTGCCGTCGTGCCCACCCGAGTCGTACCGTCCGTCCTCCGCAGCCCAGGCCCACCCGCCGGGCCCGGGATTGAGCAGGCATGAGCCGTCCGTGGCCACCACTACCCGCTCCGACGTCATGCCGGGATCCTAGCCAGCGCCGTCCTCCCCGCTCCCCGCCCTGTCGCTCCCGAAACGCTGCGACGACGGTGGGACCCTCCAGCCGGTCTTGAGGTTTGCCGGCCCGGGGGTGTCGTCCGCGGCGCGCAGCAGGCACTCTTGTAGCGACGATCACAGGCGCCCCCGCGCCCCGGAACGGAGTTTGAGATGCGTTCGCTGAGTGCCCCCCGGACCCTGACCCGCGCCGCAGTGCTCGGCCTTGCCCTGTGCCTGGCTGCTTCCTCAGGAGCGAGCCCCATGGTCGCGACGGCTGCCGTGCCCGCGATGGTCCTCCCTGCGATGACGACGGCCCGCGCCCTCGCAGGTATGAAGGTCAGCCCGCTGGCCTCGCACGTGCCGAGCAAGGGCGGCGCGACGCTCGCCCCTCGGGCCACCGGCTCGCTGACCGGCCGCGTCATCGTCGTCGATCCCGGTCACAACGGCGTTTACCGCAAGGCCGTCAACCGCAAGCTCGTTGCGGCAGGCAATGGCAAGCGGAAGGCCTGCAACAGCTCCGGCACGGCCACCAACGCCGGCTTCGCCGAGCACAAGTTCAACTGGAAGGTGGCAGTCGACCTCGTCGCCGAGCTGCGAGCCCGCGGCGCGACCGTGGTACTCACCCGCCCGAACAACAGCGGCACCGGCCCGTGCGTGAACGAGCGTGCTGCGATCGGCAACCGGGCGAAGGCCGACCTGGTCATCTCCATCCACGCGGACGGCAGCTTCTCCCACGGCGCCCGCGGCTTCCACCTGATCATCTCGAAGAAGATGGTGGGCGGCTCAGCCGTCGAGGCGCGTTCCAGGGCGCTCGCTGTCGACCTGCGCAGCCGCATCGCCAAGCAGACGGGCATGCCGCGCTCCACCTACATCGGAAAGGGCACTGCGTTGTCGCCGCGCACCGACATCGCGGGCCTCAACCTGTCGAAGATCCCGGCAGTGATGCTGGAGGCCGGCAACATGCGCAACAAGGCCGACGCCAAGCTCCTCACCAGCGCTGCCTGGCGACTGAAGCTGGCCAAGGCGCTCGCCGGCGGCGTGGTCGTCGCACTGAAGGCCTGAGCACTTTCCGCAAGGGCTGAGCCTCAGGGCTCTCCAAAGTGCTTGCACTTTCAACTATCGGCGCCTACTGTTGAGGGCAATTCCGACCACGGCGGCTGCTGGCCGCAATCAGAAAGGAGAGCCCGCATGGCCCATTTCACGATCATCGGCACCGGCAACATGGCGAACGCGATCGGAGGCGTCCTCGCCGACGGCGGCAGCTCGGTCAGCTACCTCTCCCACGAGCAGGTCGGCAGCGCTGCCCTCGAGGGCGATGTCGTTGTCCTGGCCGTCCCGCACCCCGCCGTGGACGGGATCCTTGACGCGTACGGTGACCGACTGTCCGGCAAGACGATCATCGACATCACCAACCCGATCAACTTCGAGACCTTTGACTCCCTCGTCGTGCCGGCGGGCAGCTCCAAGGCCGCAGAGATCCAGGCCAGGGTGCCCGGCGCTCGCGTCCTGAAGGCCTTCAACACCAACTTCGCAAGGACCCTCGCCAGCAAGCAGGTCGGCGGCGAGCCGACGACCGTGCTCATCGCAGGTGACGACACCTCGGCCAAGCAGGTCCTCTCCGGGGCACTCGAGGCCGGGGGAGTGAAGGCCATCGATGCCGGTGCGCTCTCCCGGGCTCACGAGCTGGAGGCCATCGGCTTCCTGGAGATCACGCTCGCTGCCGCTGAGAAGATCTCCTGGACCGGTGGCTTCGCAATCGTCTGAGGGAAGCAACGCGCCGGGGACGGCGTTGAAGGGGTGACGGAGGCACAACCATGGTGATCGCTGGACTTGTTCTTGCGGGGCTGGCTGCCCTCTTCCACGTCTACGTGTTCTACCTCGAGTCGCTCGCCTGGAGCAACGAGCGGACACGCGCAGCCTTCGGCACCACGGCGGAGGATGCGGCCGTGACGAAGCCGCTCGCCTTCAACCAGGGCTTCTACAACCTCTTCCTTGCCATCATCGTCGTGACCGGCATCGTCGCCTTCGCAGCGAACACGCCCGTGGTGGGCGCAACGCTGGTCTTCGCGGGTGCCGGATCGATGACCGGTGCGGGGCTGGTGCTGCTTCTGTCCAACCGCGACCTGGCCCGCGCGGCGCTCACCCAGCTGGTGCCGCCGCTGCTCGCTGTGATCCTGCTGGCCGTCGGCCTGTTCAACTGACGAGTTCCCCCGGCTCGGGCGCGTCGCCGTCCGTGCGGGTGCCCTCGGGTCCAGCATGGAGGGTGGCAGGGATTCGCCTGCCGGAGGTGTTGCTGAACGGGGAGAAGATGAGCAAGCGGACGGCTGTCGTCGCGGCAACCGGAATGGCGACCGTGCTCGCCGCAGGGCTCGTCGGCTGTGGAGTCCTGGTCGGCTCGCCCTCGGTCCACCCTGTGCCGACCCAGTCGGTCTCGACGCCCACCGGGACACCCTCGGAGTCCGTCACACCGTCGGTCTCGGTCACTTCTGCGAGCGCGACACCCACGGCGCCTCCCGCGGTCAAGGCGACCGGGCGGCTCACGTTCTTCAAGAGCAACCTGGTCTCGAAGTCGTTCGTCGGCACCTGCGCTGTTGTCGGCGGCAAGCCGACAGTGACGTTGGCAGACCACAAGAACGACTTCTACACCACTGTCGACCTGACGATCGTCCTCGCCTCCGACGGGGGAGACGTCGCCAGCATCGCCGGTGACTTCGGTGAGGACAGTGAGCTGATCAGACGAACGCTGAAGGTCCCCGACAAGGGCACGTCGGCCCACCTGGTGACCTCCGGCGGTGAATACCGGATCAGCGGCGACGCGATGCTCTTCGAGGACGGTTCGAAGACCGGCTCACTGATCCCGTACAGCATCATCGCGAACTGCGCGAAGAGCGACTGGATCGGCTGAGCTACTTGACCTTGACGCTGACCTTCGCCGTCGCCGAGGTGAAGCCTGTCCGGGTTCCGGTGATCTTCACACTGACAGTGTGGCCCTTGTCGACCTGCTTGGGCTTGTAGGTGGACTTCGTGGCACCGCTGATCGCCCGGCCTGCGTGGTACCAGCGGTAGGTGAGCTTGACGCTGCCCGGGCCCCAGGTGCCGGGGACGGCCTTCAGTGTCCTGCCGACCCTGAGCGTGCCGCTGATCTTCGGCTTCCCTGCCGTGACCTTGCCGAGGGCGGCGACGGCGCCGGTGGCCACCGACGTCTTGACGACGGTGGTGAAGCCGGCCTTCGCGCCAGTCACGGAAACGTGCATCTCCGCCTTGGCGTCTGCGGCCTGGAGCACGTAGGTCTTGCCGGTCGCTCCCTTGATGGCCGTCGTGCCGCGGTACCACTGGTAGGTCAGGGCGACGGGAGCGGGAGCCCAGGCGCCGGCATCGGCGGTCAGGGTCTGGCCGACCGCGGCTGTGCCGCTGACCTTGGGGGCCGGGGTGCCGGAGAGTGTTCCCGGCGCTACCGCCGCGGTGGCGCCGGAGGCTCTGGCGATCGTCTCGTAGCCCGGCTTGGCGGAGGTCACGACGACCGTGAGCTTGGCACCCCGGTCGGCGGCCTGCACTGCGTAGGAAGGATTGTTGGCGCCAGGGATGGCTGTCGTCCCGCGGTACCACTGGTAGGTCAGCGGCACGGGGCCCGGGCTCCAGGTGCCCGGCAGGCTGGTCAGCGACTCGCCGACGGTGGGCTTCCCGGTGATCTTCGGGGTCGGGGTGGCGCCAAGCTTGGCCCTCGCAACCACGCCGGTCGGCGTGGCGGCCCGCACGACAGTGGTGTAGCCCGGCCTCGTTCCCGTGACGACAACGGTGACCGCAGCGCCGGCGTCCGCCGGCGTGAGGGTGTACTTCGTGGCTATGGCTCCGGCGATCGGGGCGCCGCCGCGGTACCACTGGTAGCGGAGCCCGAACGAGCCGGGAGTCCACGTGCCGGCAGCGGCCGTGAGTGTCTGGGTGACCTGCGGCGTTCCGGAGATGACCGGAGCGGGAGCGTTGTCCGGCGTCATGAACAGGACTGCCCAGGTGTTGGTGTCCGCGACGCCGGTGGCGCTGCGACCGGCCCACGACTGGATGCGCTTGAGCGAGGCCAGGGTCTCCTTGCCGAACGTCGCGCCGGCCGTTGTCGCCTGGCCAACGGCTCCGACCAGGGCGTTGAGGGCCTTCACGCGGTCGCCGGTGGCTCCACTGGACAGGGTGGCGAACAGTGCCGTGAGCGTGTTCGGGCCGGCCTCGCCGTCCTTCTCGAGCTTCTTGGCCACCTGGAACTTCTTGACCGCACTGACCGTGGCGGAGTCATAGGTGCCGGTGGTCTTCACGCTCGTGCCGTTGGCGTTCAGCAGGTACTGCAGGGCGGACACCTTGGTGCCCTTGTCGCCGGAGAGCAGGACGAGGTCGAACGGCACGACGTCGTAGTCGGTCAGCTTGTAGCTGGCGATGAGTCCCTTGATGGTCTGGGCGTAGGCAGCCGCGGCCTTCGGCTCCTCGACCTTGGCGACGGCGTCGACGTAGGCCGGGATGTTGTTGATGACGCCCCGCGCTGCCTTGTAGCCGGAGTCATTGACGACAGCCGCTGCATGCCCGGCGAAGGAGTCCGTGACACTGCCGAACTTGGCATACCGGAGCGACGAGATCGTCACGCAACCGGACTGGTACATGGCGGCGGCGGACGCCTCGACACCGTCGGAGTTCGCGAAGACGAGCTTGGAGTAGCGGCGCAGGCCTGCGTAGTAGGAACGCTTCTTCCAGTAGCTCAGGGTGGTCTTGACCACACCGTAGGCGCGCCCGCGTGCCTCGATGATCTCCCAGTCACCCGAGGAGAGCTTCTTGGTGAGGACGGCGACGTGGCCGATTCCGTTGGAGCGGGCCGGGTTGTTGCGCAGGAAGACCAGGTCGCCGGTCTTCGGGGACGTGCCTTTCCCCACCGCCTTCGTGGCGTTGTACTGGGCCGCTGCCAGGTCGGTGATCGGGTTGCCGGAGCGGCCGAACAGCCACTGGACGAGCTCCGAGCAGTCGAACTTCGGAGGATCGGCCTGCGTGACGAGCGTCTCCGCGCCGAGCACGTACGGCTTGCCAACCTGGGCCTCGGCCAGCTTCGCGAACTGCGCTGCGGTCATGGCGGCGCTGCACCGGGTGTCGAAGTAGTTCTTGGCCTGCGTGGCCGGGGCCGAGGTGCCCCAGTTGGAGGCCACGATGGCCTGCGCGATCGACACGGAGGCGGGGACGCCGAACTGGCGCTGCGCCTTCTGCGCGGGTGTCACGATGCTGGCGATGAAGCTGGCCTTGGCGTTGGTGGTGACAGCGCCCGAGGGGGCGGCGCCGACGAGGGCGGCGCCGGCCACCATGGCGACGCCCATGGCAACGGACAGCACTCTCGATGAAATCTTCACAAGATGATTCCTAACGAGGGGCTGGGGTTCGCAGCAAGCCTCGGCTTGAGACTTGGTGCAGCGTTTGGTGCTGCCTACCATCGCCTGACTAGGGGTTATGATCTCCCACCCCTCAAGGAGGGGTTCAGGGTTTGATGGTCGAGACTTTGGCTATCCGGCCGATCACCCCGACAGCGATGACCCCGGCGCCCGCGAGCATCGACGGCAGCGGGAGGGTGGCCGCAAGGGTCAGGCAACCGGCAGCTCCCACCGCGTTGAACCACCGCGGCCAGCGACGATCGGGTAGCGGCTGGGTGAACGCTGCCGCGTTCGCGATGGCGTAGTAGACGAGGACGCCGAAGGAGGAGAAGCCGATCGCCCACGTCAGGTCGCCCGTGAGCACTGCTGCAGCTACCACGGCGGTCTGGAGCAGCTCCGCGCGGTACGGCGTGGCGAATTTCGGGTGCACGGCCGCCAACCCTTTCGGCAGGTCGGCGTTCCGCGCCATGGCCAGCATGGTGCGTCCTACCCCCGCCAGCAGTGAGAGCAGGGCGCCGAGGGACGCCACGGCCGCACCGACCTGCACCACCGGCACCAGCCAGCCGGCGCCAGCGGCGAGCACGGCTTCGGTGAGGGGTGCACTGCTGGCGGCGAGGCGCTGCGGACCTGCGGCGGCCAGCGCCGTCCACCCGACGACGGCGTACAGGACGACGACGATCCCCAGGGCGCCGAGGATGGCCGTGGGGATGGTGCGGCGGGGGTCACGGACCTCTTCGCCGAGGGTCGCGATACGGGCGTAGCCGGCGAAGGCGAAGAACAGCAAGCCGGCAGCCTGCAGCACGCCGTAGGCCCCACCGGGCACCGACCAGGTGAGGGGTGGGAGCGGGCCGGGGGCGAGCCATGTGCCGATCAGGATCGCGGCCAGGCTTGCCAGGGTGATCGCGACGAGCAGGCGGGACAGCCGGGCCGTCCGGGTGATGCCGCGGTAGTTGGTCGCGCCCAGGGTGAGCACGGCGCCCAGTGCGACCAGCCGCTGCGTCCAGCCGGACGCCGGGACGACGTAGGCGGCGAAGGTGAGCGCCATAGCAGCGCACGATGCTGTCTTGCCGACGACGAAGGCCCAGCCCGCCGTGAAGCCCCACCATTCGCCAAGGCGCTCCCTGCCGAACACGTAGGTGCCGCCGGAGGTCGGATACACCGCTGCGAGCTGCGCGGAGGCTGCGGCATTGGCGTAGGCGATCACGGCAGCCACCGCGAGGCCCAGCATCAGGCCGGTGCCGGCGACCCGGGCCGCTGGTGCATACACGGCGAACACGCCGGCGCCGATCATCGAGGAGAGTCCGAGCACGATCGCATCACCGGTGCCGAGCCGTCGCTGCAATCCGGCAGCTGCCATCCCCACCCCTTCCGACCCTGCCCTCACGCTAGCGCGCGCCGGGACGCCGGCTCAGGTGCGTGCGACCCCGTCCAGGTCCTCGTCGAGTGCAGGGTGGGCGTTCCGCGGGTAGGTGATGGGACGCGCGGGGATGCCGGCCACCGTCGTGAAGGGTGCGACATCCTCCAGCACGACCGACCCGGCGCCGATCCGGGCGCCCTCGCCGATCCGGATGTTGCCGAGCACCTTGGCTCCCGCGCCGATCATGACGCCCTTCCCGATCTTCGGGTGACGGTCGCCACCCACCTTCCCTGTGCCGCCGAGGGTGACCTCGTGCAACATCGAGAAGTCGTCCCCGACAACGGCGGTCTCGCCGATCACGACGGACGTGGCGTGGTCGAACATGATGCCCTTGCCGATCCGGGCGCCGGGGTGGATGTCGACGGCGAACGCCTCGGAGATGCGGCTCTGCAGGTACAGCGCGAGCACCGGGCGGTCGTGGGTCCAGTAGTGGTGGGCGACCCGGTAGGCCTGGATGGCGTGGAACCCCTTGAAGAACAGCAGGGGCACCGAGTAGCCGCGGCAGGCCGGGTCGCGACTCAGCACCGCGCGCAGGTCTTCGCGAACGGCGACTCCGATGCTGCGCTCATCGTCGAAGGCGTGCCCGATCAGCTCCCGCAGGCTCAGCGCCGTGATGGTCTCGCTGCCCAGTTTGTTCGCGAGGATGAAGCTGAGGGCGTCCTCGAGGCGCGCGTGCGCAAGGACGTTGGTGTGCAGGAAGCTGGTGAGGGCCGGCTCGGACTGCGCATCGGCCGTCACCTCCGTCCGGATCCGGTTCCAGACCTCGTCGCGGTTGGCACTCATCGTGGCGTCCTCACGTCTGTCGTCGGTGTCACTGCTCAGGCGGCAGCGGAGTTGGTGGTCACGGACGGGCCGACAGCGGCAAGGCCGGCGAGTGCCGCGAGCACGTCCTGTCGTCGGGGGGCCCCGACCATGCGGCTTCGGACGACTCCGCTTCCGTCGAGTACGAGCACGGTCGGAGTGCGCGTGATACCCAGCTCGCCGACCAGGTCGAGCCGCTGCTCGGCGTCGATCTCGATGTGGGCGACCCCGTCGGAGCTCGCGCTCACCTCGTCCAGCACGCGGGCTGTCACGCGGCACGGGGCGCAGGCAGCGGAGGAGAACTGGACGAAGGTGGCTGTGTGGCCGAGGTCGGCGTCAAGCGCCAGCGGACGCGCAGCCGTTGCCCGCACCGCACGCACCCGTCCGTCGACGGCCTTGCGGTACAGCCCGAACCCGAGCGCGAGAACAAGGGCGATGGCGACGACGTAGAGCCCGGTCATCGCGCCGCACCGCCGATCGGGCGGCCGGAGTCCAGGGACGGCTTGCCGAGCAGGCGACGCCCCAGCAGGTACAGCTCGCAGCCGAGGCAGAAGTCGAAGACGGCGTTGAGGGTTGCTGCGATCAGGGCGAATCCGGTCGCGACGTAGAACACAACGGGCGACCCCGCGAAGGCACCGATCAGGGCGACGGCAGCGAAGATCAGGCCCACGGACTGGGCGAAGCGCGGCGGGCGCTCGTCCTCGAGTTCCGCCGGTGCGCCGAGGCGCGGGCGGACGAACCGACGGAAGACCCAGCCGTAGGGCTGGTAGCGCAGGCCGAGCAGTGACCCGGCGCCGAAGGCGAAGGTCTGGATGATCAGCAGTGGCAGTCCGAGGCCCGGCCCGAGGATGAGGACCGCGGCGAGGACGACGGTCGTGACGGCCGCGCCGAAGCGCGGCCCCCGCGGGTCGACCTGCGTCGGGGTGAGGCTGGCAGGCATAGGTGGGCGTCCTTACGGAGATGGTGGTCAGTTGGTCGAGCTGACAGCGTGGTCCCGCGACGGACGACTGGTGTGGGCCGCCGCGAACCTGTGATGCCGTGGCGAACCGGGCCGTTGCTGTCAGGCCTTACGACAACAACACATGCACAGCGGCGCATTCCCGTAGCTCTGCGTTACTGCGAGCCGGAGGCTGGTGTGCATGTTTCGAGGCTAGCACGCAGGAATCCGGCTGCAGAAGGAGGGTCGTGCGCATTGCCCGGCTGGTGGACTCCCGGCCGGGTCCGGGGCTTGCCACCCGGACGGGGACAGGGCAACCACAGCTGCGATTGCTATCGTTGCCGCCGTGGCAGCACTTCGTCAGCTGGTGATGCGCCCCGGGATCGGGCCGCGGATCGCTGCTGCCGTGCTCACCATCGCCGGCCTCGTGCCGCTGCTGGCCCGGCTGCCGAAGGTCGCCGTGGTCGCCTGTTTCGATGCCGGCCACCCGCTGTACGAATGGGTACCGGAGGCAACGTTCACCGGTACGGCGCACTGTCTGACCGCACCGACACCGGCCGTCACCTGGACCCTGATGATCGCTGCAACCCTCGTGGTGCAGTTGCTGGGTCTGCCGCTGGTGCTCGGTCTTGGAGCCCTCCTCGTCCGTGGCGCACGACACCTCGTGCACACCGCCGGCCAGGCGCTCACAAGGGCGCTCGTCGCTCTTTCGGATGTCCTCCTCCCGGCTCGTCGCCCCGTTCCGGTCTACCTCCGGGTGCGCAGCAACGACGCGGGCTGGTCCCGCGCCAACCCGCGCCGCGGTCCGCCGAACTGTTTCTGATCTCCTCATGAACCCCCGCACCCACGGGTGCGGCTCAGGCGCGTGCGCGCGCTCCGGGCGGCCCGGCCGCATTCCTGCAGGTCGCCACACCCAGATCAATGAAGGCAGTTGGGCCGCAGGCCCGGATTCGGAACACCACCATGTCAAAGGACAACTCCCGCACCATCCCACCGACGGGCCGTGAGGCCCTCCGCCAGCGCCAGCAGGCCGCCGCGACGGCCGACCGACGAGTCAGCATCGCGATCCGGTCGGCCTGGATCGCCGGACTCGCCGTTGCCGCGCTGCTGATCGGCGTCAGCACCTGGTCGATCGTCGGAGCCCGTTCCGGCAACACGGCAGGCGTCGTCGCCGCCGACGGCCTTGTGACGCCCGCCTCCGCGAGCGACTCCGGCGCCATCGTGATCGGCAAGCCGGAAGCGAAGGTCACGGTCACCGTCTACCTCGACTTCATGTGCCCCTACTGCGGGCAGTTCGATCGGGCCAATGGCAGTGCGCTCGCCGCGGCCGTCGACAACGGGACGGCCAAGGTCGAGGTGCACCCAATGGCCTTCCTCGACGACCTGTCGTCGGGGACCAGGTACTCCACGCGGGCAGCGAACGCGTTCGCTGCGGTCGCCAACCATGACGCAGCCACAGCACTCGCTTTCAGCCAGCTGCTGTTCGCCCAGCAGCCTGCGGAGAACTCCGCCGGCCTCACCGACGCAACCATCGCGGACCTGGCGTCCCAGGCGGGAGCGCCGGCCGATGTCGTCGCCGGCTTCTCCATGCAGGCCTACCAACCGTGGGTCGCCAAGATCACGAAGCAGGCGTTCGACTCCGGGATCACCGGCACGCCGACGGTGAAGATCAACGGCCAGGCCTTCACCGGTGACCTCTACACCGCGGGTCCGCTGGCAGAGGCGATCAAGGCTGCAGCGAATGGCTGACGGGTTCCTGCCCCGGCTCCGCGGGCTGCGGCAGTCGGATCGCTGGATCTACACCACCATGCTGGTCTCGGCGCTGCTCAGCCTGACGGCGTCCTTCGTGCTCTCGGTGGACGCGATCATCCTCGCCGCCGATCCGCGCGCAGCGCTGGCGTGCAACATCAACGCAGTGATCAGCTGCGGGACGGTCGGCGCCTCGTGGCAGGCGAGCCTCTTCGGGTTCCCGAACGCCTTCCTCGGCCTCATCGCAGAACCGGTGGTGATCACCATCGCTGTCGCCAGCCTCGGTGGCGTCCGCTTCCCGCGGTGGTTCATGCTGTCCGCCCAGGTGGTCTACACGCTCGGCCTCGTCTTCGCCTACTGGCTGTTCTTCCAGGCCTACTTCGTCATCGGGGCGCTGTGCCCGTGGTGCCTGCTCATCACCCTCTCGACGACGCTGGTGTTCACCTCGCTCACCCACGTCAACATCAGGGACGGCAACCTGTACCTGCCAGAGAGTGCCAGCCGGCTCGCGCGAGGCTTCGTGCGCGCCGACCTGGATGCCCTGGTCATTGCCGTGTGGCTTCTCGGCATCGCTGCGATGGTGGTCACCAAGTACGCGACCGTGCTGTTCCCGGTGCAGTGACCGGGCAGTCTCGGTCGCCGGGTCCGCAACCGGGACGCCGTGCGGCAGCTAGCCCGGCGACTGGGCGAAGGTGAGCGTGGCGTGGGCGGCAGCGTCGGCCATGATCCCCAGCATGTCGCGGTCGATGGTCTCGATGCGGTCGCAGGCCTGGTGGTAGCACGGATCGGCCCCGTCCTCCTCGCCTGTGAACAGCCCACCGACGGGGATCCCGGCATCGAGGAACGAGGCGTGGTCGCTGGCGCGGAAGGTGACCACCTGAGGGGTGATCCCTTGCGAGGTCAGGAAGTCCGTGAGGACGGTCTGGATCTCACCTGACCCCGTGGGCCACCCCGACCCGGGCGCCCCGCCGCCGTAGACGGACGCCACCGGGTTCGGAGAGCCCACCATGTCCAGATTCAGGTAGAGGGCGTTCTCGCTACGCCCGGCGTCATCGAGCTGTGCGACATAGTGCCCGGAGCCGTGGAGCCCGTCCTCCTCGGCACCCCAGAAGGCGAACCGCACGCGGTTGTGGGGCTGGACGCCAAGGGCGGCGAACCGCACCGCCAGCTCGAGCACGACTGCCACCCCGGAGCCGTTGTCGTTGATGCCGGGACCCTCCGCGACCCCATCGAGGTGCGCGCCGAGTACGACGGTGTGTTCGGCCGCGCCGGTCGGGGTGTCGGCAAGGAGGTTCTCGGTGGTGATCCTCGTCACGGTCGACTCGACGGCCAGCATCAGGGTCGTGCCGGACGAGGCCCACTCGGCCCCGAGATCGAAGGTCGTGGCCACCACCGGCACATCCACCTGCCTGCCAAGCGTGCCGGCGAACAGGCCCCGCCGGCCTGGGTCGTCGCCCTGGTTCATGACGACCACCCCACTGGCCCCGGCCGCTGTTGCGTTCTCGACCTTCGTGGTGAACGGGCACGTGCCTCGCTGCACCAGGGCGATGGTGCCGCGGGCAAAGCCGTTGAAGTCCGAGGCCTCGCACCCGCTCGTCGTCGCCTGGTCGCCGCCGAGGTTGAGGTCGACGGCGGTCACCGGTGCGGTGACCGAGCCGGCACCGGAGTAGGCCAGCGGACGATAGTCGCGCATGACGGCGTACTCGGCGCGGGCGGGCGCCGTCCGTCGGAGGGTCGCCCTCGTGTAGTCGGGGCGGTCGTAGCTGAATTGCTGGCGTCGCGTCTGGTAACCGGCTTGCTGGAGCCGGGCCTCCACATAGTCGATCGACGCCGCGTACCCGGTCGTGCCGGCGGCGCGATTGCCGTTGTGGGCGTCGGCGATCCGCTGGAGGGCGTCGAGGTGCGCTGTCACGGCCTCGGTCGTGACAGCGGCACGGAGCTGTTCGGAGTCGACCGGTGCAGGCGGCGGCGCGGGGCGGGCGACGAGCGCGACACCGACCACCGCCCCGACCGCGACCACGACGACGGCTGCGATCACCGACCTCCGGAGGTTGGGCTTCACCCCCTCGAAGCTACCCGTAGCCCGCGCGCTCGCGCCGCGACGGCGAACAGAGGGCTGGTCAGTCGTCCATCGCCTCTATCCCGAGTTCTGCCAGCTCGGCCATGCTCGCGCGCATCCGCTGAATCAGCTCCGGGGCCACCGCCTGCCAGTCCAGGATCTCCTCGACGATCCGCACGGGTTCGGTCGTGCGGTACGACCGGGTGGGGTTGCCGGGGAAGCGCTTGTCTGTGACGTTCGGGTCATCCTCGATGGTGCCGAGGGGCTCGACCCGGTAGACCCGGCCCGGGCCCTCGCCGCTCGCGAGCGCTGCGGCCAGGGGTGCTCCGTCGCTCGAGGCCGTCACGTAGATGTGGTTCGCCACCCTGCGGGAGCCGTAGTTCGACTGCCAGCCGGGCGTCAGCAGGTCGCCGGGGCGAAGGTCGGCCCTTGTCCCGTGGAAGAACGGACCCGGGTCGTCCACCACTCGCGGTGTCGGTGCGGGGTCGCGCAGCATGACGTCGAGTCGCTGCATGAGGACGGCCACGCGGCTCCGTCCGCCCGGCGCGCGTGGGTAGCGCCGCAGCACGTCGAGGACGACCGCGTCGACCCGCCTGGCTGCTGCGGTGATCACGTACTCGCCGACCACCGGGTCGTCGCCACGCGACGCCTCTGCCGCCCGGGCGGCGTGCGTTGCAGCGCCGAGGATGTGCCGCACCTGGGTCGCCTTGGCCAGGGGATGGAGGTAGGCAGCAGCAGCAGCGTCGCCGGCAGCGTAGGCGGCGTACCGCGCGGCCTCGGTCGGAGCCTCCCTCGCCGCGCGGTGGGCGTCGGCCGCGGTCGTCCGCTGGAGGCTCGATCGGGCTGCACCTCCGCCGAAGGCTCGGGCTGCTTCGATCGCTGCCGCAGGACGCGGGTCTTCCGGGCACGCCTTACCGAACAGGGGAAGCGAGGGCTCGGCACACGCCACCGCGAACCGGGCAACGGCCCGCAACTCGTCCATCGTCAGCCTGAAGTCACCTGAGGATGTCTGCATCCATCGAGTCTCGCACGTGCGTCAGCGACCCCGCGCGACGGGAGCGTGTCCGAGGGTCGCCCCGATCTCGATGAGGGTCTCCACCACCAGACGCACGGCGGCGCGCTCGAGCCGGTCGGGACGGCCCAGCGCAACGATCGAGCGCACCGAGCGGACGTCGTCCAGTGGCAGGGTGACCAGGTCGGGCCGGGGCCGGGTGGTGAAGCGGGGCAGCAGGGCGCAGCCGACGCCGGCGGCGACGAGGGCCTCGACCACCCGGTTGTCCCGGATCCGCTGCACGACCTTCAGAGGGGCGCCGCTGCGGTTCTCGATGGCGATCCGCACGGTGTCGAACGGGTAGCCGAGCGGTACGCCGATCCACGCCTCCCCGGCAAGGTCGGCAGCGGTCACGCTCGCCCGTCCGGCCAGCCGGTGTCCGGCGGGGACGGCAACGTCCAGGGGTTCGGACGCCACGCGGACCGCAACCAGCCGGTCGGCGCCGGCGGGCACCTCCGCGAGGCTGTGGCCGATGACCAGGTCGTAGTCGGCCGCACGGTCCGCGTAGTCGGTTTCCGCGACGTCGGCATCGGTGAAGTCCACCTCGATGCCGGTACCGGCGCACCGGACCAGCAGCGGCGGGATCAGGAGTTCGGCTGCGCTGGGCAGGGCAGCGATCGAGACGGTCCCGGTGGGTTCGCCGTGCAGGTCGTCGAGTTCGCGCTGCAGGCGCCCCATCGTCGCTGCCACCTCAACGGCCCCCTCCGCGAGGAGCCGTCCGGCGGCGGTGAGGCGCAGGCGCCTGCCCACCGGCTCGACGAGGGGAGTGCCGAACGCGCGCTCGGCTGTCTGCAATTGCTGGCTCACGGCGGACGGCGAACGGAAGGTCGCAGCGGCCACGGCGGTCACGGTGCCTCGGTCGGCGAGTTCGCGCAAGAGGTCGAGATGGCGGACGTCCATGAAGGCATCCTAATCAAATCGTTCAGAAATATGCGCTTGTGCTTCAGTATTAGAGATCCGAGGATGGTGGCATGCCCGTCCGCCACCGCTTGCTCGCTGTCGCCGTCGCCGTGATCTGGGGGGTCAACTTCCTTGCCATCCATGCCTCGCTGACGCAGTTCCCGCCGTTCTTCCTCGTCGCGCTGCGGTTCCTGCTGATCGCGATCCCGACGGTCATCTTCGTGCCGCGCCCGCAGGTACCGCTGCGCTGGCTGGTCGGCTACGGCCTCGGGTTCGGCGTTGCGCAGTTCATCTTCCTGTACTGGGGGATGGCGGCAGGCATGCCGACCGGGCTCGCCTCCCTCGTCCTGCAGGTCTCGGGCCCCTTCACTCTTGTCCTCGGCGCTGTGCTGCTGCGCGAGAGGGTGCGCCGGCTGCAATGGGTCGGGATCGCCGTCGCGATGGCAGGCATGGTCCTCGTGGGAGTCTCGCGGGCGCAGGCCGCGGCGATCGTGCCGTTCCTCCTCGTGCTCGCCGGCGGGTTGGGCTGGGCGTTCGGAAACCTCGCAAGCCGGCTCGCCAAGCCGCCGAACCCACTGCACCTGACGCTGTGGATGTCCGTGGTTGTGCCGGTACCCATGCTGGTGCTCTCGCTGCTCACCGAGGGGCCGGCGCGGATCGCCTCCTCGCTGGCCGGCGCCCTCGGGCCTGAGTCCGTGCCCGCATGGGTCGGGCTCGCCTACACCTGCATCATCGGGACGGCCGTGGGCTCGGGCATCTGGACCTGGCTGCTGGCCCGGCACCCCGCCGGCGTCGTCGCGCCCTTCTCGATGCTGGTGCCGGTGGCCGGCATCCTCACGGCCGCCGTCGTGCTGGGGGAGCGGCCAACGTTGCTGGAACTGCTCGGCGGTGTGATCGTCGTGATCGGGGTGATGATCGGCTCGCGCAGGGCCGTGGTTCCTGCCGTCATCGAACCGACTGCCCTGCCCAGTCCCGCCCGCTGACCGTCCGTCGGGCGGCCGGTCAGGGCTCGTCCGGCTTGGGTTCCTCGTCCTTGCGCATCTCTTCCTCGCGCTTCTTGAGGTCTTCCTCCCACTTCCGCAGCATGTCCTCGTGCTCGGTGTTGGCCTTCTTCAGCGACCTCAGGAACTCCGGGTCGTCGTCGGGGGCCTTGGCCCGTTGGCGCGGCCGCTCGTGCTCGGGGAAGCCCGCCGTGCGTGTCGTCGGCCACGAGACCTCGCCACCCGCGCTGGCACGCGTGGGGCGGCCGGCAAGCAGCCAGACCACCGGTCCGGCGATGGGGATCAGGATGATCAGCACGATCCAGGCCCACTTGGGCAGGCTGCGAATCCGGTGCTCGTCGGACTGGACGCAGTCGATCAGGCAGAACACGACGAGCGCCAGTTCGATGGCGTAGGGCAACAAGCGGATCATCACTGACTCCTGGGTAGCTGGCCACAACGATAAGCCATCGCCCAACCCCTCTCCGCCGGGGCGGGCGGCGCGGTCCCGGAAGCGGTCACGCTGCCAGGGATCGCGCCCTGAGCTGGCCGCAGAACGCCTGCGCCAGAAGGCGGCCGGTGCGTGACACCTCGGTGTCCTGCGCATGCATCGCGCGCCGCAAGGTCCTTGCGTCGTCGCCGTCGAGTTCCGCCCAGCGTCCCATCAGTTCCGGAGAGGCCTCGGGGTGGAACTGCACACCGACGGCGGAACCCACGCGGAAGGCCTGGTTGGGGTACAGCGCTGTGCTGGCGAGCTGGGTGGCGCCGGGGGGAAGCACGGTGACGGTGTCGTGGTGGGACTCGGCGACGACCGATGTGCCCTGCTCGGCGAGGCGTCCGAGGAGCGGGTCGTCGGTGGCGCCGTCGTGCCAGGTGACCTGGAAGGCCCCGTGTTCCCCGCCTGCGGGATGCCCCACGGTGACGGTGCCACCGAAGGCCTCTGCGAGGAGTTGGTGGCCGAGACAGATTGCGAGCGTCGGGATCCCGGCGTCGACCGCAGCCACCATGAGCTCCTTGAGTGGTTCGATCCACTCGTGGGTGGCCTGGTCGTGGGCGCTCATCGTGCCGCCGAGGATGAGCATGCCGTCACCGAGGGATTCCACGTCGGGTACCTCGCGCTGCCACAGCGGGACGGCGCGGAGCAGCACCCGGTTGCTGGACAGCCACTGACCGAAACGGTCCACCGGCACGTGCTTGTCGGGCTGGATGATCGTCGCGCGCACGGCCCTTGGCATGGCGGGAGACTAGCCGAGGATTCTGACGGCCTTGTTACAGGCGGGACAACCCCGGTGTGTGAAGTACTCAGGCCGCCGGGACGTGCTCGGGAACCTCTGCCAGGACGAGCAGTGGGTTGGCGACGGGTGCGAGTAGTGGCGCGACGCGTCCGGCGACGAACAGCCCCGCCACCAGGGGCACGACGACGACGAGCAGCGCGTGCTGCGGGCCACCGAAGGCGACGGCCACCACGCCGATCAGCGGCGCAGCCGTCATCACGGCGACGGAGGCCAGCGATGCCATCATCGAGACGCGCGCCTGGGCGCCGGCCGGCTCGTCTGACGCTGCGGCGACGGCCAGCGGGAAGCACAGCGCCGTCCCGCTGCCCCACAGGGCCACGCCGACGAGGGCGAGTTGCGGGGAGTCGGAGATCCCGAAGGCAGCGAGTCCGGCGATGGCCAGCACGCAGGAGAGCTGCACGCTCGCGACGCGGCCGAGCCCGTCGATCGCCCGCGAACCGAAGACCCGCACGATGGTCATCGTCCCGATGAAGACGCCGAGCACGATGCCGCCGAACGCCTCTGTCGCCCCGAAGCCGTCGACGAAGGCGAGGCTGAGCCAGTTGTTCGCGGCGCCCTCGCTGATCGCTGCTGCGAACGCCAGCACGCCGATCAGGATCGCGCGCGGTTCGCGCCAGACGGAACCGACGGCGGGCGCCTTGGCCAGTTCTGCGCTGGTGTTCACCGGGGCACCGGGCATGACCAGGCCTGCGCGAAGGGCGGCCAGGCGGAGGGCGCCAACGGCAACAGCGACGACAGCGAACTGCAGCCAGACCGGCACGCCCGCCGACGATGCGACGGCGCCGAGGATCGAGCCACCGACGGCCCCGGCGGAGAAGGCCGCGTGGAAGTGGGGGATCACCGAGCGCCCATGGGCCTGCTCGATGCGCGCCGACTCCACGTTCATCGGCACCGTGAGCAGGGAGCCGCCGATGCCGTTGATGACGATCGCGAGACCGAACAGCAAGGGCGATCCCATCGCCGTGCCCACACCGATCAGGACGAAGCCCAGCGTGTTGACCACGGCGCCGGTGGCGAACACCCGTGAGCTGCCGAACCGTCCGAGCAGGGCTGGGGCGGAGAAGACGGTGACCAGTGCGCCGATCGAGCCGACGAGCAGGATGAGGCCGAGGTCGGCGGGAGTCAGCGAGAGCTGGTCGCGAACGCTCGGGATGCGTGCCAGCCAGGAGAAGGCCATCACGCCGCTGATGCCGAAGACACCGATCAGCAGCAGCCGCGCACGCTCGTGCACGGCGAGGGCGAGGAATGCCCGATTCACAACAACGCTCCAGGGATAGGTCGAGCCGGGGCTCCCAATCCGCGGGCGTCAGGACGTCGCAGCGGCTGCAACACGCTTCCGGGCGGCCAGCCAGGCTGGACGCGGCATTCGGGGGTCACCTCTATTGCACCAAGCCGCAGCGGGTCCCGTCAAACCGAGCGGCGTTTGGGTTAGCGCTCCCATCCTGATATAGTTCAGTTCTCAACTACTTAGTCCGAGGGACGCAAATGACCTTGTCGGAGCTCACAGAAGCCCCCACAGCCGCCAGCATCTTCACCGAGGCCCACACGGCGTACCTGTTCACCCCCGAGCCGGTCGGTGACGCCGACCTCGCCCGGATCTATGAGCTCGCGAAGTTCACTCCGACGGCACTCAACAGCCAGCCGTTGCGAATCACCTTCGTCCGGACCGAGGCGGCGAAGGCCCGCCTCCTGCCGCTGCTCTCCGAGTCCAACCGTGCCAAGTCGGCTTCCGCCCCCGTGGTCGCGATCCTTGCGGCGGACACCGACTTCCACGAGCACCTGCCGGTGATCTCGCCCCAGATGGAGGGCGCCCGCGAGCGTTTCGCGAAGAACGCAGAGGGCCGGACGGCGATGGCCATGAACAACGCCTGGCTGCAGGCCGGCGGCTTCATCTTCGCCGTGCGCGCCGCCGGCTTCGACGCCGGACCGATGGGCGGCATCAACGCTGCCGGCATCGACGGGGAGTTCTTCGCAGGCACCCCGCTGCGCACCTTCATGGTGGTCAACATCGGCCATGTCGCCGTGGACGGCGCGTTCCCGCGCAACCCGCGGCTGGGTTTCCACCAGGCTGTCACCCTGGCCTGAGGCCGGGCCCGCTTGGTCAGCTGACGGCCGCCAGCACTGCGCGGATGGTCTCCGGGCTGCTGAGGATCCGGAAATGCCCGGCAACCGGCAGTTCGACGTTGGTCGCTCCCTGCAGCTCGCTGCCCTCGGGGATGTGCGGATCGAAGACGCCGTAGAGCGAGACGACCCGGGAGTTGACCGCCTGTGCTGCGGCGAGCTCCACCAGCGACGGGTGGCCAGGGACGAGCGGCCGCAACGCCGGCCACGGCAGGTAACGGGCCAGCCGGGCACCGCCGAACGGTGTGCAGATGGCCACCACCACAGCGATGCGGGCGTCCTCAGCCAGTTCGGCGGTCATTGCGAGCTTGCCGATCAGACCGCCCTTGCTGTGTGCGACGACGGCCACCCCGTGGAGGTCGTTGGCCTCGAGGTAGTCGCGGACCTCCAACGCCGCGTCGGCGATCGGACCGAGGTTGTGACCAAGTCCGGGAAGCACATGCACCGGGTGGCCGGCCTCGTGCAGTGCCCTGATCACCGGGCGCAGGAAGCGCCAGTTCTCGTAGACGCCCGGAACGATCAGCACCGGTCGCAGCGCGCCGTCGGCGTAGCTGTCCGGTCCGTCGGTCCCGAGGTGGCTCCCCATCCAGGCAACGGCTGCGTACAGGTAGTCCTGCGCCCACCAGAGGGCCTCGCGTGGCCCGATGCTGGTCATGACGTCTCCGCCTCCCGCAACAGGCCCCGGATCGCAGCGATGACAGCCTGCGGGGCGGTCAGCGGCACCACGTGTGCCTGCTTGGGGACGGTGACCAGCGTTCCCTTCGCTGCGATGCCGGCGAGCTTCCTGCACCACGGTTCCCGCGCAACCGGGTCGCGTTCGCCGCGCACGACGACGAGTCCGCAGGTGACCAGCCGCAGCTGGGCCTCCGTGTCGTAGTCGAACATCGCCTTCAACGTCACCAGGTACCAGCGCAGGCCGCACTTGGCGTAGTCGACGAGCACGCGGACGTTGGCGCGGGGTGGTTCGCGGAACGTGTCGACGGCAAGGTCGCTCGCCTGTGCCGCCAGCGTCCGGCGCCCGGAATCGACAACGGGCGCGACAAGGACGAGCCCGACGACCTCGTCGGGGTGCAGGATCGCCTGCTCGACGGCGAACTGGCAGCCCATCGAGTGGCCGACGAGGATCCGGCCGCCCACGCCGAGTCGATCGAGGGCCTCATCCACCGCCTGGGCGTGGTCGTCAACGGTGAAGGGGTGCTGCGGCTTCCTCGTGGCCCCGAAGCCCGGCAGGTCGAGGGAGATCACGGACAGGTCCCCGGCCAGCAGCGGCTGCAGGTCCTCGAACGTCCGATGGGTCATGCCGATGCCGTGCAGGAGCACGACGGTCGGGGCCGTCGATGACTCCGGGCCTGAGCGGTAAGCGACCACCTCTGCGCCCGAGTCCAGCTCGATCCTGAGTTCCTCCACGGGCACAGTGTGCCCGCCGCTGTACACGCCCAAGCGACACGAAAGGGGACAGTCCCCTTTCGTGTCGGGTCCGCTCAGGGTGCGGCGAGGGCCTCGTCGGGGGCCAGGCGACACGAAAGGGGACTGTCCCCTTTCGTGTCGGGTCCGCTCAGGGTGCGGCGAGGGCCTGGTCGATTCCGGTCTCGCGCTGGCCGAGGGTCGGCTGCCGCCGGCTCGCGAGGTCCCAGACGGCCTTCAGGTTGGCCAGCCATTCACGGGCAGAGTAGGACCGCCACAGGTCGGGATCCATCGGCGGTGCGAACTCGTCGCCGACGCCCCACGCGTCCACCCCGACCGAGCGGCACACGGCGATGGCGCGGGGGAGGTGGTAGCTCTGCGTGGTGAGGATGGCGCGGTCGATGCCGAAGATCCGCTTCGCACGGACGCAGGAGTCGTAGGTGTCGAAGCCCGCGTTGTCACCCACCACCTTGACCGCCGGGATACCCCTGGCCACCAGGTAGTCGCTCATGGTCGACGTCTCGTCGTAGGTGTTGGTGCCGTTGTCCCCTGTGACGAGCACCGCGCGGACCTTGCCCGCCACGTACAGGTCGTAGGCCAGGTCGAGGCGCGCACGCAGGTAGGGCGAGGGCGTGCCGTCGGAGTACACCGACGCGCCGAACACGATCGCCACCGGCTGCTCCGGCACCTGCGCGACGGTGCTCGCGCGCCCTGCGGACGCCACGAGGACGTAGCCGGTGGGCCCGGCGAGCACCAGCAGGACCAGGATCAGGAGGCCCGCGACCGCACGGAACACGGCGGTTCGTCGGGGGTGCTGCACGCCTCAACGGTAGTCGGCGGTCTCGACGGCCTGCCTGCTCACTGGCCTGGGATGCTGGGCGGACGGTCGGCCGCGTCCACCTGGTCCATCCCCTCCGGCGTCCGGAGCCAGCCGCGGACCGCATACAGCCACTGCCCGCACATCGCGACGAAGAGCACCCCGGTGAGGACGAGCGCTGGGGCGCCGACCGCCGCCAGTGCGAGCGCGAGCAGGGCCACCGCGTATCCCGCCAGCGTCGCGGGCCTGAACATCGCCCGCAGCAGCTCCCAGTCCCGCAACAACGGAGCGATCGCGCCGAGGCTCAGCATGGCGAGCGCGACGAACCCTGCGAACGTCCAGCTCGCAGCCGGGTCGGCGCCCTCGGTGTGCTCGATCAGGCTCACCGTCGCTGCCCCCACCCCCGTGATGGCGAGGGTCAGCGGCAACTGCGCGAGCGTGTAGAGGTAGACGTCCTTGGTGCCGCGGCGGGGCGGACGCATCCCGACCATGTCGAAGTAGGTCCACCAGAAGGCGATACCGACGGCGAGTCCTGCGAAGCCGGTGAGGAACACCTTCGGGGTCAGCCCCTCGACCGCGCCGACGCCGGCCACGACGCTGGCAACGACCTCGCCGAGCACGATGATCACGAACAACGCGTAGCGCTCGAGGAGTGAGTCGGTGGCCATCGGATCGGCCGACTGGCGGGCGCTGTCCGCGTCCGGCCGGGGCACGAGGGCTGTGGCGACCATGCCGATCACGTAGATGCAGAGGAACCCGCCCCACATCCACACCCGCACGCCGGCAGGGACGAAGATCGAGGCCGCCGTCCAGGCCGTCATCACCGCCATCAGGAGCGTGTACCTGCGGGCGATCGGGCCGTACAGCTGGTCGTCGCGCTCGATCCGGGCCACGCGGTACCACTGGCCAAGAAGGATGAGCAGGAAGACGGTGTAGCTGATGGCGAAGCCGGCGCCGCCCTCCGAGCCCGCCGTGGGCGCGAAGACGGCCATGACGGCGATCGCGAACATCTGCAGGAAGGTCAGCAGCCGGTTGCGGACGTCCGGGCGGCCATGGGCGTCGTGGAGGATCGTGCCGTTGAACCAGCCCACCCACAACAGGCCGAACATCACGACGAATGTCGCGACGGCCTCAACCGTGATGGCGCCGTGCAGCACCTCGGCGACCCGTGCGATCAGCACGACGTAGACGAGGTCGTAGAACAATTCGAGGAAGCTGACGCGACGCTCGGTGATCACCTCTCGATGCGTCCGCGGGCGTTGCCAGAAGTACCGCCGGATGCGTGGGTCCACGCCGTCACCCTTCGATTCGCCAACCTGGCAGCGGCCTGCTGCCCAGCGCGCTTGCCGTCCCTGATCAGACTGCACCGGACCGGGGCGGACGGACATGGCGGAAAGTACCGGTGGACTGACACGATCGGCTCATGCCGATCCTTCCGAAGGTGCGGGACCCACGGCTGATCACGATCCGCCGTGGTGGCACGCTGACCGACGAGCACCACCACCTGCTTGCCGAGTGGGCCCTCCAGTGCGCAGAGCACGTGCTGCACCTGTTCGAGCAGCAGGCGCCGGACGACAGCCGGCCGCGCGATGCGATCGGCGTCGGCAGGGCCTGGATCCGCGGCGAGGTGCCGATGACGGTTGCCCACGACACCGCGTTCACGGCCAACGCTGCCGGGCGCGGGCTGCCGGACGCTGCGAGGTTCGCGGCCCTCTCCGCCGGCCAGGCTGTGGCTGTCGCCCATGTGGCAGCGCACGACCTGGGCGCAGCCGCCTACGCGATCAGGGCTGTCGGCGCCGGCGTCGATGCGGCGGACGCAGGGCGTGCGCGGGCAGAAGAGCGCGAGTGGCAGCGGGGCCGGATCCCCGCAGAGCTCCGCGAGCTGGTGCTGGAGGACCAGCGTGCCAGGAGCCCGATCTGCTGGAACGTCTTCGACGACTGAGGTGTGCGGTGAACCGCCGATGGCGGACCCGGGCACACTGGCCGGGTGGAGTTGATCTCTGAACTGTGGCGAAGGGCGCTGGCCGCGCAGCCTCCGCCGACCCCAGGCGTGACCGCTGTGATCGGCGCCGTTGCGCTCGCAGCCGTACTGCTGGTGTGGCCGCTGGTCCGGCTCCTCGTCACTGTCTGCCATGAGGCCGGCCATGCTGTCATCGCGACCCTCGTGGGACGCAAGCTGCGTGGGATCCGGGTGCACTCCGACACCTCAGGGCTCACCGTGAGCCGCGGTCGCCCCACCGGGCCCGGCATGGTCGCCACCCTCTTCGCCGGCTATCCGACGGCGTCGGTCGTCGGCCTCGGAGCAGCGTGGCTGGCAGGCGCCGGACATGCTGCCGGGTTGCTCTGGCTGATGGTGGTGCTGCTCGCCCTCATGTTGCTCAAGATCCGCAACGTCTACGGGGCCCTCGTGGTCGTCGGCTTCGGCGCCGCAGTCGGGTTGGCGTCCTGGTACGCGCAGCCGGTGGTGCTCGGCTGGATCGCCACCGGCCTCGCCTGGCTGTTCCTGCTCGCCGGCCCCCGCCCGGTGGTGGAGCTCCTGTTCCGGCACTCGCCGGGCTCGGACGCCGCCCAGCTGGCCGCACTGACCCGCGTCCCGAAGTTCGTCTGGAACCTGATGTGGCTCCTGCTGACGGTGGGAGCCCTCCTGCTGGGCGGAAGCTGGCTGCTCGTGCCCGGACGCGCCTGAGCCCGGCCCGGTCAGGCCTTGTGCAGACCCTGCAGGAAGCTGACCAGCTGGGCGCGATCACGGGTGTGGACGCTGCCTCCAACCCGGGCAGGCGCGATCACCTGGACCGTCCGGTCGCCGACGGCGACGAGGGCGACCTCGTCGGTGGCGAAACCGCAACTGTTCGTGCATTCCTCGTATTCATTCGAGAACAGCTGCGCCGGACCGATCGGGGTGGCTGCCGTCGACACCTTCGCCCCGACAGGTGGTGCGGCGAAGTAGCCGTGGAAGCCGTTGAGTGCCTTGGGGGCGCTGGCGCAGTCCGACCGCAGCAGGGTCACCCGGTAGTCACCGGTCGCCGTGGTGAGCAGATGCATGGTGTCGGCGCAGCGGTACTCATCGGTTGTCGACCAGGCCGAGTCCTCGCCGAGGACGGCCAGTTGCACGCCATCGCCGAGCGCAATCGTGAACTGGGACGGTGACGGCGCGGGTTCCGGAGTCGGGTCATCGGGCTTGACCCGGGGGACGAAGAGCGTGCAGCCGACCAGCAGTGGCACGAGGACGGCGAGCAGCAGCGTCCGCTTCATGGACGAATGGTAGGGCCCAACTCGGTTCAGCGCTGGCGGGAGACCAGGTTCACGAACACGTCCTCGATGGTCGGATTCACCTCTTCGACCTCGGCGTCGGTGAAACCGGCCCCGGTCAGCCGTTCGCGCAGGCTGACGCCGTTGAGCGGCGAGTCAGCGGGCACCACGGCATGCAGGGACGCCCCGGACAGGTAGGCCTCGTCCACGCCCGGCGCGGTCTCCAGCCACTGCAGCGCCGGGTCGGCCCTGCTGGTGGTGATGTCGAAGATGCGCTGGTCCATGTGGTCGGCGCGGATCTCGGCAGGACTGCCTTCGGCGATGATCCGTCCGCGGTAGATGAACGCCAGGCGATTGCAGTGCGCCGCCTCGTCCATGTAGTGCGTGGTGACGAACAGCGTGACGCCGCGGCTCGCGAGGTCGTAGAGCAGGTCCCAGAACTGGCGACGCGCCACCGGGTCGACGCCAGAGGTCGGCTCGTCGAGGAACAGCAGTTCCGGCTCGTGGATCGTGGCGGCGCCCAGCGCCAGCCGCTGCCGCCAGCCGACGGAGAGGTTGCGGGTGAGCTCGTTCTCGCGTCCCACGAGATCGGCCATGTTCAGCACGTACTTGCGCTGGGAGGCGAACTTCTCCGGCGGCAGGTCGTACACCCCGGCGTAGAACTTCAGGTTCTCGTCGACCGTCATGTCCTCGAAGAGGGAGAACTTCTGTGACATGTAGCCGATCCGCCGCTGCACCCGGTCGGGGTGGCGCACGACGTCCTCGCCGAGCACGGTTGCCTGGCCCGACCTCGGCCGCAGGGTGCCGGTGAGCATCCGGATGGTCGTGGTCTTGCCGGACCCGTTCGGGCCCAGGAAACCGAAGACCTCGCCGCGCGGCACATCGAAGTCGATGCCGTCGACGGCCGTGAAGTCGCCGAAGGTCTTGGTGAGGCCGCGGACGGAGATCGCGGGGGAGTCGTCGGCCCTTCGTGACGCGTTCGGTCGCTGCGCTCCCGAACGCTCCTCAGGGACCGTGGTGGGTGACGCGTTCGGTCGCTGCGCTCCCGACCGCTCCTCAGGGACCGTGGTGGGTGACGCGTTCGGTCGCTGCGCTCCCGACCGCTCCTCAGGGACCGTTTCGTTCATCGGTGCTCCTACTCCGAGATCCGGCGACGGGTGGCGACGATGGCTGCGCCGAAGATGACGACGCCGAACCCGACCAGCGCCAGCATCGGGACGGCCAGGGCTGCGAAGCCACTGCCCTTCACGAAGGCGCCGCGCAGCACCTGAAGTGCCCAGGTGAGCGGAATCAGGTTCGTCAGCGGCTGGATGATGGCCGGCATCGACTGGATCGGGAAGATGAACCCGGACAGCACCATGGTGGGGATCATGATGAACATCACGGCCTGCTGCGCCTGGTGCCGGGTCCGGGAGACCAGCGAGATCAGCAGCCCGAGGCCGAGGCAGGTGAACATGAACAGGAACAGCCCGGTGAGCACCACCCAGATGCTCCCGTTGAACGGAACCTTGAACCAGAAGAGCCCGCCGGCTGCGACCAGCAGCATCTGGGCCGTGGCGAGCGCCGCATAGGGCGTCAGCTTGCCGATCAGGTATTCCGTCGCCTTGATCGGCGTGACGAACATCTGCTCCAGCGTGCCGGACTCCCGCTCCTTCACGACCGCCTGGCTCATGATCGCCATCAGGGAGATCATCATGATCGCCGCGATCAGTCCGGGGATCATCGTGTTGATCGGGTCCAGCGTGGGGTTGAACATGACCCGCACCCGGGCGTCGATTCCCGGGGCCGCCAGCTGGATGCCCATCGCGTCGCGGCGCTCGGTGTTGAACTGGGCCACGATCTGGGAGGCGTAGCCACTGCCGACCGCCGAGAGCTGGGAGTCCGAGCCGTCGACAATGATGCCGATGGGTGCGGCCTCGCCCCTGGTCAGGCGATCCTGCGTGCCCTCGGGGATGACCAGCGCCACCTTCACGGTGCCGCTGTCCAGGAGCGGACGAAGGTCGTTCTCTGTGGCCGGGTGCTGGCTGATCGTGAAGTAGCCCGACCCGCTGAACGCCGACTCCAATTTGCGGGAGGTCGCCGTCCGGTCGAGGTCGACCACGGCGGTCGAGAGGTTGCGCACGTCAACCGCTACGACGTAGCCGAACATGATCAGCTGCAGCACCGGCATGAGCAGCAGCAGCCGGATCAGCAGCGGATCGCGCCTGAGCTGGATGAATTCCTTCCAGATCAGCAGGCGGATGCGTTTAAGGCTCATCGCGAGGCCCGCCGTCCGTAGAGGATCGATGAGATCAGCAGCATCACGAGCGCGTACAGGGCCAGGGCTGCCATCTCGGGCCACATCTCGGTGAACCCGGCGCCCTTGAGGAAGACACCCCGGGAGATCGTGACCATGAACCTGGCCGGGAAGGCATAGCTGATCCACTGCAGGAAGGTCGGGATCTGGTCCAGGGCGAAGGCGAACCCGGACAGCAGGAAGGACGGCAGGAAGGCGACCAGCAAGGCGATCATGTTCGCCGTGTCCAGTGTCGGTGCAAGCGCGGAGATCAACAGGCCCATGCCGAGGGAGGCGAACACGAACAGGGCTGCTCCGACGGCAAGGGCCCAGAAGTTGCCGCGCAACGGCACGTCGAAGAGGATTCGGCCCAGCCCGGTGATCATCGCAACGTCGAGGAAGGCGATCAGCGTCCAGGGCAGCAGCTTGCCGACCATCAGCTCGATGCGGCGCATCGGGCTGACCTCGAGTTGCTCCTGCGTGCCCAGGTCCCGCTCCCGGACGAGGGTGACGGCCGTCTGCTGCACGGTGACGATCGCGATGATCACCACCATCAGGCCCGGGATGAGGAAGTCGGAGGAGCGCCGCTCGGGGTTGTACCAGGTGCGGATCTGCGGCTGCAGCAAGCCGAAGCTGGACAGGTCGAGCCCCTGGGCGTCCGCCCAGTCCCTTGTGAGTTCCTGCCCGTACAGCTGGTTCAGCGCGACCGAGTACGCCTGGGAGATCTTGGCTGCGTTCGGCTCGCTGCCGTCGATGAGCACGGAGACCTGCGCCGCGGCGTCGGAGGACAGCGTCCGGGAGAAGCCGGAAGGGATCACGATCGCGACGCGGGCGGTGTTGTGGTCGAAGGCGTCATCGATGTCGGCGAGGGAACTGCCGTGGGCGACCACCTCGAAGAACGGCGAGCCCTCGTACTGCTGCAGGTAGCGCTGGCTCGCAGGGGTCTTGTCGAAGTCGATGACGATCGTTGCGACATGGTCGACGTCGAAGCTGATCGCGTAGGCGAACAGCAGGAGCTGGATGACCGGTGTGATCACGACAGCCAGCAGCATCCGCGGGTCCCGTCCGAGGTGGCGGAACTCCTTGCGCACGATGGCGCCGATCCGGATCATGGCCTGCCTCATGGCGCCACGCCCCTGTTCCCTGAGCCTGGCCTGCCCTGAGCCTGTCGAAGCGACGTTGGGTCGGCCAGGTAGGCGAACACGGTCTCCATGTCGGGTGCGACCTCGCGGGTGCCTGCGCCGTCCACTCCGGCAGCGGCCAGTGCCGAGCCGAGCGCCTGCTCGGGCTCAGCGGCACCCGACCACAGCACGCGCACCACGTCCCCCAGCAGGTGGGCCGACTCCACACCGGGCACGTCCTTGACGGCGGCCAGCGCTGCCCGTGGGTGGGTGGCCGACACCTCCACCAGCCGACCGGGGACCCGCGCCTTGATCTCGTCCGGCGTGCCGAACTGCTTGATGCGCCCTTGGTCGAGGAAGGCGATCTGCGTGCACCGCTCGGCCTCGTCCATGTACGGCGTTGCGACCAGCACCGTCTTGCCCTCCCGGTGCAGCCCGGCGAGGATGCGCCAGAACTCCCGTCGCGAGACCGGGTCGACGCCGGTGGTTGGCTCGTCGAGCAGCAGCAGGTCGGGCTCGTGCATCAGGGTGGTGGCGAGCATCAGCTTCTGCTTCATGCCGCCGGAGAGGTGTTGGGCCTGTCGCTTGGCGAACTCGGCGAGGCCCATCCCTTCGAGGAGGCTGGCTGAACGGGTGCGGCGATCGGCCTTGCTCACACCGCGGATGGTGGCGAAGAAATCCATGTTCTCCGCGACGGACAGGTCGGGGTACATCGAGAAACGCTGCGACATGTAGCCGATGCGGGGGGTGACGAGGGCGGCCTGCGTGGTCACCGAGTGGCCGAAGACGCTGGCCTCGCCGCCGTCCGGGCGCAGCACGGTGGCGAGCATCCGGATCAGGGTGGACTTGCCGGCCCCGTCCGGCCCCAGCAGCCCGAACACCGCTCCCTCGCCCACCTCGACGTCGAGGTCGGCGACGGCGAGGGTGTCGCCGAAGCTGCGCCGCAGCCCTGAGGTGCGGATGGCCGGGGCGGCCGTGGCTGGTGTGGTCATGGTCAGGCGAAGGTCACGTCCACGGGCATGCCGGCCTTGAGGGTGCCGCTGCTTTCGCTGACGCGCACCCGCACCTCGTAGACCAGCTTCACGCGCTGGTCCTTGGTCTGGACGTTGTTCGGCGTGAATTCCGACTGGCTGGCGATGAAGCTCACCGTGCCCTGGTAGGAGGTGGTGCTGGAGTCGGTGACCAGCGTGGCCGCCTGGCCGTTCCTGACCTCGCCGATCTCGGTTTCCGGCACGAAGACCCGGACGAACAGGTCGGTGGGGTCGATCATCGTCAACAGGGTCTTTCCCGGCCCGGCATTCTGGCCGGTGTTGGTGGTGACGGACACGACGGTGCCGGCGCGCGGCGCGGTGACGATGGTGTAGCCCAGCTGCACCTTGGCGAGCTTCACAGCCGCCTCTGCCTGCTTCAGCCGCGCACGCGCCGCGGTGATGTCGGCCTTGGTGGAGTCCTTGTCGTCCTTGGCGTTGGTGAGCGCGGCGTTGGCTGCCGTGACGCCCTGGTTGGCCTGGTCGAGCACGAGCTTGGTCGCGGACTGGTCGAGCCGGATCAGCTCCTGGCCCTTGGTGACCTTGTCGCCCTCGGCCACCTTGACATCGGTGATGCGTCCGCTGAGCGCTGCTGCGACCTGGTACTCGTTGGCCTCCACCGAGCCGCTGACCTGCTGCTGCGCGCTCGCCGTCGTCGGCTGGGTGGAACTCCACCACCACCACACGCCACCGCCGATCAGCAACGCCAGGACGACGACGATCACCGGGATCGGGGGGTGCTTGCGCTTCTCGCCTGCCATGTTCCTCACCTGTCCGTATCGGAATTGCTGGCTGCCGGGTGGCAGCTGTTGATGTGGAGCTCCACCGGCACGCCTGCCGGGAGCTGTTCGGTAGCCGTGAATTCCACTTCGACCGCTCGGGTGAGGTGGATCTCCTCCGTAGCAACGGAGGTCGGGGGGTAGTCGGAGCGCGTGCCGATCCGCGTAAGGGTCGCGGGGACCCCGTCGTTGGTCATCCAGTCACCGACGATCGATGCCGCATCGCCCGCACAGACCTGGCCCACCTGGTCGGACGCCAGCCACGCCGTCACCGTGCTGGGACGGGTCTCGCGGATGCTGACGGCCGTCGCTCCCGGTGCCAGCACGGATCCGGCGGTTGCGGCGGCGACGACAACGCCGTTCACCGGTGACGTGAGCCCGGCGAGGACCACCTGCGTCCGGGCGAGGTCGACGGGCACCTTGAGCGTGTCCGCCTGGATGGCCGCCAGGTCCTTCAGGTCGCGCAGACTCCCACGGGCGTCGGTGATCTTCGCATCGGCGTCCTTGAGCTTCCTCAGTCCGGACTCTGCCTTCGTCAGGCCCTTCGCGAGGGTGCGCAGGGTGCCGTTGATCTTCTTCAGGCCCGCATTCATGGCCTTGATCGCTGCGGTCAGTTTCTTCTCCTGCTGCACCAGTTCTGCCGGCACGGGAACACCCGGAGGGATCTTCGATATCGCCTGCTTGATGGCAGCCAGGCCCTTCTTCGCCTTGGGCAGGTTCTTCCTGATCGTGGCGCGGGCCTTGAGAAGCTTCTTCTTGCCGTCGTGGATCTTTTTGATCGCGTCCTGGACCTTCGCCTTGGCGTCCTTGACGTCGGACTGCTTGTCGTAGGTGGTGTCGATCGCGTCGCCCAGCAGGCCGACCTGGGCCAGCGCAGCCTCCTGGTCTGCCTTCGCTGCCGCGACCTGCGCGGTCAGGGCGGCGTCATCGATCCGGCCGATGGATTGCCCGGCTGTGACCGTGTCGCCGACGGCCACCGTCACCTCGGCCAGCCGGACGAAGGTACCGAAGCCGTACGTCGAGCCGACCGTGCTCAGGTCCGTGCCGGTCCGGCCCGTGACGGGATTCCGCGTGCCGGTGACGGTGGTGAAACCGGCGTCCAGGTTGACAGCAGGGACACTGACGGCGGGGACTACCACGGTCTCCACCCGATCCTCAACGGTGCCCGACACGACGAGCGTGGACGGTGTGGCCGAGCAGCCGGCGAGGGTGGCTGCGAGCATCACTGCGATGGCCAGGCCTGTGCGGCGCTCTCGCCGGCCGGTCATGACTTCGCCTCGACCATGGTCAGGAAGTAGTCGACCAACCGCTCCAGGGTCGCATCCGACGGTGGGACCACCGCCTCGATGTTGAGGAAACCGTCGAGGGCGACGTAGGTCATGATCGTCCCGAGCAGCATCCGCGCGGCCAGGTCGGTGTCCGGAGCGTCGACCAGGCCGGCCTCGTCCGCGTGCCCGACGATGGCAGCGATGGTGTGCAGCGCGCGCAGCGGCAGGGCCTGGCGCACCGTGTTGCGCAACTCCGGGATGCGGAACGCCTCTCCGAGAACAAGGCGGATGAGGGCGACCGAGTCGGGATGCAGCAGCGAGCGGGTGAGCCCCTGCGCGAACCGCAGCAGGAGCTGGCGCAGCTCGGCAAGGGTCTGCGGCTGGGGGACCACCCCGTCCAGCTCGATCTGGCTGAGCTCGGCGTCGAGGATCGCCTTGAGCAGGTCGACCTTCGCCGGGAAGTAGGTGTACAGGGTCTGCTTGCTCACCCCGGCCTCGGCGGAGACCGCGTCCATCGACGTGCCGGCGTAGCCCAGCTCGAGGAACAGCTTTCGTGCCGCCGTCGCGATCTGTTCACGCTTGGCGGTCTGGCGCTCGGAGAGGCCTGCGGTCACGAATCAAACTGTACGGTCCAGTTTGATCTTGCGCAAGCATCCGTCACCTGGTGTTCAGGACCGAGTTGGGGACGGTTCCAAACTCGGTCCGGCCCTCGAGCTGGACCGAGTTTGGAACCGTCCCCAATTCGGTCCACTCCGGTGGGGGAGGGGCAGTTGGGTGACTTGTACGCTGGGCGCCATGACGGACCAGGTGGCTGAGCTCGCGCGGCGACGCAACGACCTGCCCGGCCCGGACGTCAAGTCCGCCGACCCGCTGCCCAAGCGGCTGCTGAAGTCGTGGTGGACGTGGGCGGTTGTCGCCATGACCCTGCTCTATGCCGTCGCCCTGATCTCGCAGTACCAGCTGGTCACCGCTGACGTGCCGGTCAAGGGCGGCGTGATCCCTGGCATCAACGCCTCGGCGATCCGCACCGCAGCGTGGCTTGCCCTGCCGACCCTCGCCTTCTGGAGCCTCATCTTCGTCTGGGCCGATCGCTACCGCCCCCAGCGGCTGCTGGTCTGGTACCTCACCCTCGGCTGGGGTGGCGCGGTGGCCACCTTCATCTCCATCCACGTCAACACGTGGGCGGCCCAGCAGCTGGCGATCGCAGGCAACGGCGACCCGGCGACGAACGCACGGGCGGCGATCTTCATCGCACCGTTCGTGGAGGAGGCGGCCAAGGCGACGGTGCTGTTCCTGATCGCGATGATCGCGCGCTACCGGCTCACCTCACAGGTGTCCGTGATCGTGCTCGCAGGGCTGTCCGCTGCGGGCTTCGCCTTCACGGAGAACATCATCTATTACGCCCGCGCCATCGTTTACGCTTCCCAGAATATCGGGGTGGGGGATGCTGACGCCGTCGTCGCCCAGCTGGTGCAGCTGCGTGGCATCTGGACCAGCTTCGGCCACCCGGTGTTCACGATGATGACCGGCATCGGCGTCGCCATCGCCCTGCGCACCCGCAGCAAGGTCGTGCGGGTCCTTGCGCCGTTGGCCGGCTACGGCACGGCAGCGTTGCTCCACATGGTCTTCAACTCACAGGCCACCCTGAACAACGAGCAGGGCCAGCTGCTGCTCTACTGGCTGGTGGCCGTGCCGCTCGTCCTGAGCGCTGTCGGCTACGTCGTCCGCCAGATCCTGAAGCAGGGACGGGTGTTGGCGACGCGCCTCGGCGACTTCGCCCAGCTCGGCTGGCTGCCGGAGACCGACACGTTGGTGTTCGCTCGGCAGCGGCTGCGCTGGTGGGCCGTGATGGTGGCCGCGACCCGCGGCTGGCGCGTCTTCGCCGCGACCGTGACACTCCAGCGTCTCCTCACCGAGCTCGCGTACCTGCGCGACGGGCAGGTTCGGGGTATCTATGACGAGGCTGGCACCGTCCGCGCGCGCTACCTGGTGGAGAAGGCCGGCCAGCTGCGCGGCGTCGCCATCGACGACCCCCGTGGCCTCAAACTGAGCTTGCCTCGCTTCCGGCGTCCGGGTGCGGTGAAGTATCCGCCGCCGTCCTACCCCGGTCCGTCCGGGATCGGCGGCAACTGGCCCGCACCGGTGGGCCAGCCACAGATAGGATCGCCAGGGTATTCGGCCGTTGACCCGAAGTGGGGGCCGCCAGCGGGTTAGGAGGCAGGGTATGGGCGCTGAGCGCTTGTCTGCTTCGCTTACCCGACTGAGGGAAGCCCTCGCCGGGGTACGGCTGCCGCTGGAGCTTCCGAGTTCCGCCACTGCGCAGGCGCTCGTGCGCGGCGCCGTCGACCAGCTCGACGACTACATCCTGCCCCGCCTCGATCGCCTTGACGCCCCCCTCCTCGCCGTCATCGGCGGGTCGACGGGAGCCGGCAAGTCCACGCTGGTGAACTCCCTGCTGGGTCATGTGGTGAGCAGTCCCGGCGTGATCCGACCGACCACCCGCTCGCCGGTGCTGGTGCACCACCCCGACGACGCCGGGTGGTTCGCCTCGGACAAGATCCTGCCCGGCCTGGCCCGCACCACCAGTTCCGCGAGTGACGCCCGGACGCTGCAGGTGGTGCCGGAACCCCGGCTGCCGCGCGGTCTCGCCATCCTCGATGCGCCCGACGTCGACTCGGTCGTCGCGGAGAACCGGGCGCTGGCAGCCCAGCTGCTCGCCGCTGCCGACCTGTGGCTGTTCGTCACCTCGGCAGCGCGCTACGCCGATGCCGTCCCTTGGGAGTACCTCCGCTCCGCCGCCCAGCGACAGGCTGTGGTCGCCGTCGTGCTCGACCGCGTGCCTCCGGCGGCGATGGACGAGGTACCTGCGCACCTCGGCCAGATGATGGGCCAGCGCGGGCTCGGCGGCTCGCCCCTGTTCGCCGTCCCGGAGACGGAAGTGGACGCCGACGGCCTGCTGCCCGACTCGGCTGTCGCGCCGATCCGCGACTGGCTGGGTGAGCTGGCTGCCGACGTGATGAGCCGCAACCAGGTGGTGCTGCAGACCCTCAACGGCGCCATCGGCGCCCTCGCGACCGGTGCCCCGCAGGTGGTCGGCGCGATCCAGGAGCAGGTGATCGGCCTGGAGACGCTGCGCGCAGACGCGGAGCGGTCCTTCGCGGAGGCCGTCCGCACCATCGTCGTGCAGACCGCGGACGGCACGCTGCTGCGCGGTGAGGTCCTTGCCCGCTGGCACGATTTCGTCGGCACCGGCGAGTTCTTCCGTGCCGTCGAGCAGAAGATCGGCTGGATGCGTGACCGGCTGGTGGCAGCGGTGAAGGGTGAGCCCAGGCAGGCCGTCGACGCGAAGGTGGCGGTCGAATCGGGCATGGAGGTGCTGATCCGCGAGGAGGGCGAGGCCGCTGCGCGGCGCGTCGAGTCCGCGTGGCAGGCGCACCCGGTCGGACGGCAGCTGCTCGCGACCACCGGTGACGACCTGGGGCGCGCTTCGCGGGACTACCCGTTGGCCGCAGCAAGGGCCATCCGCGACTGGCAGGGCGACGTCCTCGACCTCGTGGTGCGCGAGGGCGGGGCGAAGAAGTCCGCCGCGCGGTTCTGGGCGCTGGGCGTGAACGGCGTCGGTGTGGCGCTGATGGTGCTGGTGTTCTCCCAGACCGGCGGGCTCGTCGGTGCGGAGATCGGCGTCGCCGGCGGTACCGCCGTGCTGGCGCAGCGGGTGCTGGAGGCGATCTTCGGGGAGGACGCCGTCCGTCGGCTGGCCAAGCAGGCCAAGCGTGACCTCGACGCCCGGGTCGAGTCACTGATGGCTGCGGAACTGGCCCGCTACACCGCAACCCTCGACGCCGTAGACGTGCGGCCGGAACAGGCCGGCGAGATCCTCGCCGCCGTCGAGGACCTGGACGACGTGCGGTCCAGCGACGGGCGACTGCAGCTGTCGACCCCGGCCAAGGCAGCAGGCCAGCGCGAGCTCGGTGCCTCGGCTCCGGCTGCGCTCGAGGCGGCGCCCGAGCCGCCACTCGAGGGCGAGATCATCGAGAGCCGGCAGGACCAGCAGTGAGCGCGGCAGACGACCAGCTGGGCTCCCGCGTCCGCGCGCTTGCGGAAGCCGTGGAGGCCATCGACGGTCGCGGGACGCCCGACGTGGTCGCCAAGGCGAAGTCCGTCGTCGAGCGGGCGGGGGAGCGGGTCGCCTTCAGCGGCAGCTATACCGTCGTCGCCTTCGCCGGTGCCACCGGTTCCGGCAAGTCCAGCCTGTTCAACGCCGTCACCGGCACAGACCTCGCCGCCGTTGCGGTGCGTCGGCCCACCACCTCGAAGGCGATGGGCGTCAGCTGGGGCGCGCAGCTGCCCCACGAGCTGCTCGACTGGCTCGAGATCACCAAGCGGCACCTCGTGCCGTCGGGGCCCAACGAGTTCTCCGACCTGCTGCTGATCGACCTGCCCGACCACGACTCGACGGAACTGACGCACCGGCTCACCGTCGACCGGCTCGTGCAGTTGGTCGACGCGCTGATCTGGGTGGTCGACCCCCAGAAGTACGCCGACGCAGCACTGCACGACGGGTACCTCAAGCAGCTCGCGCCCTATGCAGAGGTGATGCTTGTCGTGCTGAACCAGGCCGACCGGCTGCCGCCGTCGGAACTCGACCGGTGCCTCAACGACCTGCGCCGCCTGCTGGATTCCGAAGGCCTGCGCGCCACCCCGATCATGTCCACCTCCGCCCTGCGCGGCACCGGCGTCCCCGAGCTGCGGGAGGCCCTGACCCGGACCGTCGCCAACAAGAAGGCGATGGCGCGCCGGCTGTCTGCTGACGTGGCCGTCTCCGCTGCTGCGCTGGCCGCCGACCTGGGCGAAGGGCCAGCGCCATTCGTCAGTGACACGGCCCGCCACAACGTGATCCGCGTGCTGGGCGAGGCCGCCGGGGTTCCCCTCGTCGTCGACGGTGTGCGCGGTGCGTGGCGGCGTCGCGGCTCCGTTGCCACCGGGTGGCCGTTCATCACCTGGCTCGCGCGGCTGCGCCCCGACCCGCTGAGGAAGCTCCGCCTCGACCTCACGCCGTCCGACCACAGCCCCACGGACGTGAACCGGACCTCGCTGCCGAAGGCGAGCTCCGTGCAGCGTGCCCGCGTGGAGCAGGGACTGCGCGAGCTGACCGACTCCGCGGCGGACGGGTTGCCACGCGGGTGGGCCCAGCAGGTGCGTGACGCGTCCCGCGGCAGCCAGTCGCTGCTCCTCGACCGGCTCGACACGGCGATCGCCGGCGCGGACCTGACCGTGCGCCGCGGCACCTGGTGGTGGGCGCTCTTCGGGGTCGTCCAGTGGCTGCTGATCGCAGCCGTCCTCACCGGGGTGGGCTGGCTGTTCGCCAACCCCGTCCTCGCCGCGCTGGGCCTGCCGCCGATTCCTGCGGTGCTCTGGTACGGCATTCCGGCAGGCACCTGGTTGCTGGTCGGAGGGTTGCTCGCAGGGGTCCTGCTGGCCGTGCTCGGCCGCGCGCTGGTCGAGATCGGGGCGAATTCGCATGCCCGAGCCGCCCGACGCAGCCTGGATGCAGCCATCGCAGCAGTGGTGACCGACGAGGTGCTTGCCCCGGTGCAGGCCGAACTCGACCGCTTCCAGCGGGCCCGGGCCGCGGTGCGTGCCGCCCGCGGCTGAGCGGTTGTCCACAGCCGGGCCGTCATCCACAACCCGCACGGGCGGCTGACGCGTTCTGCCGCCCGCTGCCGAAGATCTCCCCGATGCAGCCGTCGAGGAGAGGGGAGCGCGAGATGGACGCGCAGATCTGGATGACCGGCAACGTGGGCAGCGAGGTGGAGTACCGGCAGGTGCGTGACGACCTCGCCTTCGCCAGCTTCCGGCTGGCGTGCACGCCGCGAATGCGCAAGGCGGGCGACTGGGTGGACGGGGAGACGACCTGGATCGCGGTTTCCTGCAGCCGTTCGCTGGCCGAACATGTGAAGTCGAGCGTGGGCAAGGGCGATCCGGTGATCGTTGTGGGCAGGCTCCGCACCACACGGTGGACCGACACCCAGGGCGTCGACCAGGAGCGGATGATCATCGAGGCGACCTCGGTCGGCCACGACCTGACGCGTGGCACGGCGGCCTTCCGGAAGGCGATCCGGCCGGTGGTCGAGGAGGTCAGCATGAGTGATCTGGTCGCTGCGACGGAGGCTCAGTCCGACGCCGAAGACGCAGAGGATGCGGACGTGGGCACCAGCGCAGCCTGAGCCGGCCGGCGAACGGGACTGTACGGAATCGGCGGGTCGCACTGGCGCGGGACGGGTTTCGTTGCTTGCATCGAAGAAGCGAGCACTCCCACACCCCAAGGAGTAGCAGTGAAGCCGTACCTACCGTGAACACTTCCGTGGTGCGCCGCTGGCTCCTGCCGGTGCTGATCGGCGTGCTCTACCTGGTGGCCGGCGTCGTGAACGCCGGACCGCTGCTGGGGGCTGCGCGGCCAACCACCGCAGGGACGCTGACCTCGTCCGCCTATCTCGCAGCCTGGCTGGTGTGGGCCCTTGTCGCGGGACGCTCCGACAGTTGTCGCACCGTGCGAGGCATGGCCGGCCTGTGGGCGGTGATGGTCGCGAGCGCTGCGATCTGCAGCACCTTCGTGAGGCTGGACGCCCGCAGCGGCATGGCTGCCAGCGGCTGGGTGGTGACGGCGCTGCTCGTGGTTGCTGCCGCGCCGCTCTACGGCCTTACGGCAGCGTTCACGGGCGAGCCTCTGGTGGCACTCACTGCCATCACGGTCGCCACCGGCGCGCTCACCGTCGGGCTCGCCGCGTCGGCACGAACGCTGGCCGGGGCGGCGTCCTGAGCTACCGACGTTGCCGGTGGGTTCAGCCGCGGGTGAGCTTGCGGTGCGCGGTGCGGTGCGGGCGGGCTGCTTCCACCCCGAGGCGGGCGACCTTGTTCTCCTCGTAGTCGGCGAAGTTGCCCTCGTACCAGAACCACACGGCGTCGTCCTCGTCCGTGCCCTCCCAGGCAAGGATGTGGGTCGCGACGCGGTCGAGGAACCAGCGATCGTGGGAGATGACCACTGCACAGCCGGGAAACTCCAGCAGCGCGTCCTCCAGGGACTGAAGGGTCTCCACGTCCAGGTCGTTGGTGGGCTCGTCGAGCAGCAGCACATTGCCGCCCATCTTCAGGGTGAGAGCGAGGTTCAGGCGGTTGCGCTCACCGCCGGACAGCACGCCGGCCAGCTTCTGCTGGTCGGGTCCCTTGAAGCCGAACGATGCGACGTAGGCGCGCGACGGCATCTCGAAGCTGGCCACCTTGATGTGGTCGAGGCCGTCGGAGACGACCTCCCAGACGTTCTTGGTCTCGTCGAGGCCGGAACGTCCCTGGTCGACGTAGGAGAACTTCACGGTCTCGCCGATCCGCATCTCGCCGCTGTCGGGCAACTCCTCGCCGATCACCATCTTGAACAGCGTGGTCTTGCCGACGCCGTTGGGGCCGATGATGCCGACGATGCCGGCGCGGGGCAGGGTGAAGCTCAGATTCTCGATCAGCACACGGTCGCCGAAGCCCTTGGTCAGCTTGCGTCCCTCGAGCACGTTGGAGCCGAGGCGCGGGCCCGGCGGGATGTTGATCTCCGCCAGGTCGACCACGCGGTTGCGGTCGGCCTCGGCTGCCATCTCCTCGTAGCGGGAGAGGCGGGCGCGGCTCTTGGCCTGGCGGGCCTTCGGGTTCGAGCGCACCCACTCCAGCTCGCGCTCCAGGATCTTGGCGCGCTTGGCGTCCTTCTTGCCCTCGATCTGGAGCCGGCCCTTCTTGGTCTCCAGGTACGTCGAGTAGTTGCCCTCGTAGGGATGCAGCTGTCCGCGGTCGATCTCGCAGATCCACTGGGCAACATTGTCGAGGAAGTACCGGTCGTGCGTCACGGCGAGCACGGCGCCGGGGTAGCTCTTGAGGTGCCCCTCGAGCCAGTTCACGCTCTCCGCGTCCAGGTGGTTCGTGGGCTCGTCGAGCAGCAGCAGGTCGGGCTGCTGGAGCAGCAGCTTGCACAGCGCGACCCGGCGGCGCTCACCACCGGAGAGGATGTCGACCGGGGAATCGCCGGGCGGGCACTGGAGCGCGTCCATGGCCTGCTCCAGCTGGGCGTCCAGGTCCCAGGCCGCGCGGTGGTCGAGTTCTGTCTGCAGTTCGCCCATCTCGGCGAGCAGGGTGTCGAAGTCTGCGTCCGGCTCGCCCATGGCCATCGAGATCTCGTTGAAGCGGTCGAGCATGCCCTTGGTCTCGGCCACGGCCTCGTAGACGTTCTCCATGACCGTCTTGTCCTCGGTCAGCGGGGGCTCCTGCAGCAGGATGCCCACCGTCTTGCCCTTGGCGAGCATGGCGTCGCCGTTGTCGGCGCGCAGCATGCCTGCCATCAACTTGAGCATGGTCGACTTGCCGGCGCCGTTCGGGCCGACGACGCCGATCTTCGCGCCCTCGTAGAACGAGAGGGTGACGTTGTCCAGCACGAGCTTCTCGCCCAGCTTCTTGCGGACGTTGTGCATGGAGAACACGAATTCGGGCATGGCGATCTTCCTCAGGAGTTTGTTGAGCGGCGTCCAGTCTATGGCAGCCCCAACCCGCGAGCCCTCAGTCCCGCCCCCACGCCGCCGGAGCAGTGCCCCCACCCATCGCCCGCCAGCGCCAAGGTGGACAGTTTCAGGCGACTACGACGGGCGGAAACCGTCCACTTTGCGGGGGGCGGGGGTGGGGGTGGTCAGCAGGAGTTCGGCGAGGGTGAGGGCGCGGCGGTCGGCGAGATCGGCCAGCTGGAGGCGGCAGGAGAAGCCATCGGCCAACAGGACGGCGTCAGGGCCGGCGGCTTCGACGGCCGGCAGCAGGTGGGTGTTGGCGACGGCGACCGACGTGTCGTAGTGGCCGGTCTCGACGCCGAAGTTGCCGGCAAGCCCGCAGCAGCCCTCGACGGTGACAACAGTCGCGCCGGTCCGCGCGAGCAGGGCGGCGTCGGCACCCCAGCCGAGCACGGCGGAATGGTGGCAGTGCGGCTGCGCGACCACGACGGTGCCGCTGAGGTCGGGTGGCTCCCAGTCGGCGGCCGTCGCCACGATCTCCGCGAGCGTGCGGATGCCGGCTGCGAGGTCAGCAACTCGTGGGTCGTCGACCAGCTCGGCTGCGTCGCTGCGCCAGACTGCGACGCACGACGGTTCGAGGCCGACGATCGGGGTGCCTGCGGCGACGATCGGATGCAGCAGTTCGATCGAGTGCCGCAGCAGGCGTGCGGCGTGATCACGTTGCCCGGTGGTGATCCAGGGCAGGCCGCAGCATGCCGTCCGGCGCAGGACGGACGGCGCGAACCCTGCGGCGACCAGCACGGCCAGCACCGCCGCCAGCCGTTCGGCGTCCATGGTGTCGGTGAACGAGTCCACCCACACGACGACCGGCTTCCCGGTGCCGTCGGGCTGGGGCCCGAGGCGCGCTCGCCGGGAGGCGAACCGCGGCAGGCTGCGCCGCTGGTCGACCCCGGCCAGCCAACGGGACGCCCTGCCGATTCCGGGCGCTGCGAGCGTGGTGTTCACCACGGCGGCCAGGCCTGGGACGGCGGTGATGACCCGGCCCCAGGTGGGCAGCCACCCCAGCGCGTAGTGGCTCCGCGGCCGCAGCCGGTGGCGATGGGCCTCCTCCAGCACCCGCGACTTGTAGGCAGCAACGTCGGTGCCCGTGGGGCACTCGCTGGCGCAGGCCTTGCACGACAGGCACAGGTCGAGGGCCTCGGCGACCTCCGGCGCCCGCCAGCCCTTGCTCACGAGGCTGCCGTTCACCATCTCCTGCAGCACCCGGGCCCGCCCACGGGTGGAGTCCTCTTCCCTGCCCGTTGCCTGGTAGCTGGGACACATGGTTCCCGATCCGGCAAGGCACTTGCCGACACCGGTGCAGCGGTGCACGTCGGCGGCGAACGCCGCGTCCAGCCGTCGCAGGGTCGACCCGGACGCAGCCGGCAGCCGCAGGTCGGCGTCCAGCGGACGCGGGTCCACGAGCACCCCGGGATTGAGCAGGTTCTGCGGGTCGAAGATGTCCTTGACGGCGGCGAACAGTGCCAGCGCCTGGCTGGAGTACATCCGTCCCAGCAACTCCGAGCGCGCCCGGCCGTCCCCGTGCTCGCCCGACATCGAGCCGCCATAGCCGGCGGCAAGCACGGCGGCGTCCTCGACGAAGCTGCGGTACCGGGCCACCCCGGCGGGGCTCGACAGCTCGAAGTCGATGCGGATGTGCACGCAGCCCTCGCCGAAGTGGCCGTACGGCAGTCCGTGGAGCCCGTGCCGGCTCAGCAGGTCGTCGAGGTCGCGCAGGTAGGCGCCGAGTGCCTCCGGCGGCACCGCGGCGTCCTCCCAGCCGGAGTGTGCGGGCCTGCCCAGCCCGATGCTGGCCAGACCTGCGCCGTCGGCCCGGATGCGCCACAGCCGGGCGGCGTGGGCCTTGTCGGTGATCACCTCGCTGGCGAGGCCGCCGGCAGCAGCCACCAGCTCCGCAGCCCTACCGGCCAGAAGCTGCGGGTCGGCGTCGGTGAGTTCGATGAACAGCCATCCCTCGCCGTCCGGCAGAACGGGGACGGCCGCAGCGCCCTGCCGGTGCCGGACGACGTCGACGATGCGCGAGTCGAGGCCCTCGACAGCTGTCGGACGGGACGGGAGCACGCGCGGCATGGCATCGGCAGCTCGCGCCATGCTGCGATAGCCGATCACGATGAGCGTGGAGTACGGCAGGTCGGTGACGAGCCGGACGCGCGCGCCGGTGACGACGGCGAGGGTGCCTTCGCTGCCGACGAGGAAACGGGCGACGTCGAAGCCGTGCTCGGGCAGCAGGTGCTCGAGGCTGTAGCCGGAGACCTGACGGGGGAACCGGCCGAACTCGGTGCGGATCACGCCGAGGTTCGCACGCACCAGTGCCTCGAGCGCGTCGAGGGTCGGCGAGTCGGGACGGTGGCCCGCCGCCAGCGACAGTCGTTCGCCCGTGCCGGTGATCACCTCGAGGCCGAGCACGTTGTCAGCAGTGCGGCCGTAACCGAGCGCCCGCGGTCCGCAGGCGTTGTTGCCGATCATCCCGCCGATGGTGCAGCGGTCGGAGGTCGACGGGTCCGGGCCGAACCGCAGGCCGTGCCGGGCGACCGCCGCCGTGAGCCGTGCAGGGATCACGCCGGGTTCGACGATCGCGGCGTGGCCGCCGGGATCGACGTGCGCGATCGCGTCCAGCCGTGAACAGTCCAGCACGAGGCCAGGACCGACGGCGTTGCCTGCGATCGAGGTGCCGGCGCCGCGCATGGTCAGCGGCAGGCCGGCTTCGCGGGCGGCATCGACTCCTGCGACGAGTTCGGCGACGGTGCCGGGCCGGCACACGGCAGCGGGCGGCACGCGGTACAACGACGCGTCGGAGGAGTAGAGGGCCCGCGTGAGCGTCCCGGTATCGGCCTGGATCCCGGCAGCGGCCAGTGCGGTCAGCTGATCGGTGAACCCTGCTGGCACATGCTCAGTCTTGCACGGCCGTCACGGCGTCCATCGCACGCCCGAGTGCTGCGAAGTCCTCGGGGGCAACCGGGTCGACGAGGGCCCTGCGGACGGACTCGACGTGGGCCGGTGCTGCCTCGACGAGAAGGTCGTAGCCCTGGGTGGTCATCAGGGCGATCACACCCCGACGATCCGACGGGCACGCCATGCGCGCGACAAGGCCCTTGGACTCCATGCGGGCAACGGTGTGGGTCAGTCGCGAGCGGGACTGTCGTACGCGCTCGGCGAGGTCGGACATGCGCAGCGAGCGGTCGGGCGACTCCGAGAGATGTACCAGGATCTCGTATTCGCCGAGGTCGAGGCCGAAACATCGCAGTTCGGCTTCGAGGCGCTCGTTGATCCTGGCCACGCCGTTGAGGAAGGATCGCCAGATCCGCTGCTGATCGGCATCAAGCCAGCGGGGTTGGAGTGTCGTGGTCACGGGCGAATGATAGCAAAGAAGTTTACAGTTCAACAACATTTGGGTGGGGTGGCAATGTAACCACCTCGTTTGTTACACGTCGGGCAGGACGCTACACGTTGTCGCAGTGCCTCTTCAAATGGTCCAGGGGACGACGACGGGAAGGTGACCAACGGGGAAATCCGTGACGCGCACCGCGGCTCCTTTCGCGCGCCTGTGGGCCCCCCTAGACTTCACGCACGATCCAACGGTGGATCTGAGGGGATGGCGGCACACATGATTGATGTCGAGGCGGTCATGCAGTCCGTCCAGCCCACCGTGGGTGCCCTGTTCCGGTGGCGCGTCGCGAAGACACCGTCGAAGGAAGCGTTCCGCTATCCCGACGCGAACGAAGCCTGGGTCTCGATCGACTGGACGGAGACCCGGCGCCGCGTCGACGATCTCGCTGCCGGCCTGCTCGCGCTCGGCCTGCAGCCTGAGGATCGGGTGGCGATCGTCTCCAACACCCGCATCGAGTGGATCCTCATCGACTACGCCATCAACTGCGCCGGCGGCGCGACGACAACCGTCTATCCCAACACGCAGGGCAAAGACTTCGCCCACATCATCACCGACTCGGGCTCGGTCATCCTGATCGCAGAGAACGCCGACCAGCTGGCCAAGCTCAAGGACGCCGCGGAGGCCGGCGCGCAGATCCGCACGGTCGTGCTGCTGGACGGTGAGGGCGACGGCGAGCACGTCATCAGCTGGCAGCAGCTCACCGAACGCGGACGGGCCCTGCTGGCCACGGATCCGGGTGTTGTCGACCGCGCCATCGAGGGGTCGACCACCGACGGTCTGGCCACCCTGATCTACACCTCCGGCACCACCGGCATGCCCAAGGGCGTGGAATTGACCCACCGCTGCTGGACCTACCAGGCGCGGGTGCTGGACGCGATGGAGGTCATCAAGCCCAGTGCCGTGCAGTACCTGTGGCTGCCGCTGTCCCACGTCTTCGGCAAGGACCTGCTCACCATCCAGCTCGGCATCGGCTTCAGCACAGCCGTCGACGGCCGGGTCGACCGCATCGTCAGCGGGCTCGGCGCCGTCCACCCCACCTTCATGTGCGGCGCTCCCCGCATCTTCGAGAAGGTGCGTGCAGCCGTGCTGCTCGCCTCACCGCAGCGCGGGGTGAAGGGCAGGATCGCGCGCTGGGCGTTCGCCGTCGGGCGCGCCTCCCGTGACTACCGCCATGCGGACAAACCGTTGCCGGTGTCGATGCGCCTGGCCTACGGCATCGCCGACCGGCTGGTGTTCAGCAAGCTCAAGGACCGCATGGGCGGCAACATCGACTTCTTCGTCTCCGGCTCGGCGAAGCTGAACTCGCAGGTGCAGGCGTGGTTCTACTCGGCGGGGCTGGTCATCGTCGAGGGCTACGGGCTCACAGAGACCGGCGCGGTCCTCTGCGTCGACCTCCCACTGCCGGCGCACTTCGGGACGGTCGGGCCGGCGCTGCCGGGCACGGAGCTGCGGATCGCCGAGGACGGCGAGGTGCTCGCAAGGGGGCCGCAGATCATGCGCGGCTACCACAACGACCCGGAGCTCACGGCAGCGGCGATGGTGGACGGCTGGTTCCATACCGGCGACATCGGCAAGCTCGACGCCGACGGCAACCTGACCATCACCGACCGCAAGAAGGATCTGCTCAAGACGTCCGGCGGCAAGTACGTCGCACCGTCCAAGGTCGAGGGCGTGATCGCTGCGAGTATCCCGTACGTCTCCCAGGTGGTGGTCGTAGGGGACGGCCGCAAGTACATCTCGGCGCTGCTCACCATGGACAAGGACAACCTGTTCAAGTGGGCGACCCGCCACGGGCTGGCCGACCTGGACTACGCAGACGTGACCCAGCACCCCGACCTGCGCAAGACCGTCCAGAGGTTCCTCAACTCGGCCAACGCCAAGCTGGAGCGCTGGGAGACGGTCAAGCGGTTCGCAATCCTGGAGTCGGAGTTCAGCGTCGACGACGGTGGCGTGACCCCGAACATGAAGATCCGCCGCAAGTTCGTCGCGGACAAGTACGCCGACGTCGTGGAATCGCTGTACGACGCCGAGCCCGCCGACGCAGAGTGACTGGCCACCTCAGCAGCGTCCCGCTGCGCTGGGTCGACCTGGATGCGCAGGGGCACGTCAACAACGCCCTCGTCGCCGACTACCTGCAGGAGGCGCGCGTCGACTGGCTGCTCTCCGGCCCCAACGCGCACCTGCTGGGCACCTCGACCATGGTCGTCTCCCACCACATCGAGTTCCTCGGGCCTGTGATGTTCAGCACGGAACCGGTCGAGGTCGAGCTGGTCGTCGGCTCGGTGGGCGCCGCCCGGTTCCAGCTGGGCTACTCGTTGCGGCAGGACGGGGTGGAGCTGGCAAGGGCGCATTCGACCCTGTGCCTGTACGACTACGGCGCTGGACGCCCGCGCCGCATGACGACGGCGGAACGCACCTGGTTCGCTGCACAGTCAGGACACCTGGAGCCTTTCCGGTCCCTGGGCCGCTGGCACGTCGGCGACCGGGCGCACGAGCACGCGTTCGTCGTGCGTTGGTCGGACCTCGACCCGTACGGCCACGTGAACAACGTGCGCGTGTTCGACTTCCTCGCCGAGGCGCGGATCCGGATGAATCCCGACTCCGACAGCGTCACCCGGATGGACTCGGCTGCGCAGGACGGCCTCCTGTGGATGGTCGCCCGCCAGGACGTCGACTACCTGGGCCAGATCAACCACCGCGTCGAGCCGTACCGGGTGCGCTCGGCGGTCGCGCGGGTCGGGCGGACGTCCGTGACGATCATCGCCCAGGTGGAGGACCCCCTGGACGGCACGACGCTGGCGCGCGCCCGGACCGTCCTGGTCAGCGGGGATTCGGCCGGACGCCCGGTGCCCCTGCCGGAAACCATGCACGCCGCCGCAGCGAAGTGGCCCGCCGAGGCCCACTGACTCCTGCAGCCCGGACCGAGTTGGCCGGACCGAGTTGGGGACGGTTCCAACTCGGTCCACTTTCGTCCTTCGTCGCCCGTTTCCGGACCGTATAGGAACCGTCCCCAACTCGGTCCGGACCGAATCAGGAACCGTCCCCAACTCGGTCCGGACCGAATCAGGAACCGTCCCCAATGTGGTCCACGGGCTTGGGCTTGCGCACCTGGTCGGCCATGACCTGGGCGCCGCTGGTGAGCAGCGCGCGCTGCCAGGGAAGGGCGCCGTCGATCTCGATCTGGATGGCCATCGAGAGCACTGTCCGGATGAGGACGATCAGGCCGAGGATGAGGGCGTCCTCCATGGACGGCTTCGACGTGATGGTGCGGATCAGGTCGGCGGCGACGAGCACTTCGAGGCCGAGCAGGATCGCTCCGCCCAGCGTGTTGCGCAACGTGGAGAACGCAGCCCGGCCACCCTCGCCCCGCAGAAGGGAACGACCACCGACCCAGAGTGCGATCACGGTCCCGATGATCATCGCGACCGCGCCGAGGACCTCGAAGGTGACAGCGATCCCGGTGAAGACCTGCTCCATGTCCACGGCGACAGCTTAGGGTCGTCCTTCGCCGGTCGTCAGGCGGCGGGTGGTGCGAGGATCCGGAGCTCTGCCGTCGTCCGTCCCGTCAGGTTCGTCGTGGTCAGCTCGCCGGGCCAGCCGGTCGTCAACGTCGAAGGGCCTGCGGCGATCACCGGAACCTCGTCGGCTGATCCGGACGGGGCGTCGCGGAAGATGCTGAACGGTGGTGGGACCGAGCGCCCCGGATCGACGCCCGCGTTGGGGTCGGGCGTGGTGAGCCAGCCTCCGGGGCAGCGCGTGGGACTGAACGGCACGGAGAGGACACGCCTGGTCGACTGCTCTCCCGTGAGGACCCCGTAACCACGGGCGCAGAGCCTCGTCACCAGCACGCTCTCCCCGAGGAAGTGGTTGGGGCCAGGATCTCCCGGAACGCCCGGACTGGCCTGGCTCACGAGCCTGCCGGGATGGAAGCGAAGCCCGCGCGTGGTCCGTTCGACGCGGAGCAGCTGGATCGCACCGGCGGACTCGTGACCTCGCAGCCGCTCGTACGGCACGCCGATCGCCACCCGGTCGTTGAGCACCGAGACCGAGGTGCCGAAGCCGTCCTCCTTCTCCGGTGTGCCAGGGAGTCCCTTCGAGCCCTGGAGGAGCCGGGTGGACCAGTACTTCAGGCCGGGCAAGAGCTGCAGGAGGTACGCCGCCCCGGCCGTCTGTACCGGACCCGCGCCGGGGGCGCCGATCACCAGAAGGTCGCCGGAGGCTGCCAGTGACCAGCCGAAGGTCGCCCCCGGCGATGCCGTGCCGGCAATCCCCGGCGAACCGATGGCCACACGGCGCTTCGCGCCGAGCCGACCATCACCCGTGACCTGGTACAGGTCAACGTGGCCGGTGTCGTAGACCGCCGAGCCGATCGCCAGCACCGGCTCGGGAAGCGGGATGAAGGCGAGGCTCCCGCCGACACCGTCACGGTCGCGACCCAGCGCGAGGAGCGTCGTCCTCGCCTTCGAGATCCCTGTCGGCGACCCCCAGATGGCCCACACCGCCCCGCTGCTGTTGGGCTCGCCGTTGGGGTCGGAGACCACCACGTCGGCATAGCCGTCCCGGTTCAGATCGCCGACAACGAGTCCCGCACCGAGTTCGGAGTCATCGGACTTCGGACGCCCGAGATCGGCGTACGTGACGTGCTGCAGCTTGCCGTCGCCGAACAGCACCTGCACGCCGGCCGGCCTGCTGGCCTCCTCGTCATCCACCTGGGTGCCGCGATCGACGAAGACGACGTCGAGCCTGCCGTCGCCGTCGATGTCGTTGATCCTTGCTGCCTTCCTCGACGCTGCCGCGGGTGCAGCGCCGGCCGTGGGTGCGGCTGCGAGCGTTGTGACGGCGACCAGCAGCGCTACCACTGCCCACCGGATCCGCTGCATCAGCCGCCCTCTCCACCGCGGTCAGGAACCGAAGTGGACTCCCTGCGCCAACTGGACGCCGCCGGAGTAGTTGATGGTGTTGGTGGAGCGGCGCATGTAGGCCCGCCAGGCGTCCGAGCCGGACTCGCGTCCGCCGCCGGTCTCCTTCTCGCCGCCGAACGCACCGCCGATCTCTGCTCCCGAGGTGGCGACGTTCACGTTCGCGATCCCGGTGTCCGCGCTGGCGAGGAACAGCTCTGCCTCGGCCTGGTCACGGGTGAAGACGCCGGCAGACAGTCCCTGCGACGCAGCGTTGTGCATCGCCAGCGCCTCGTCGAAGTCGTCGTAGGTGATGACGTAGAGGATCGGCGCGAAGGTTTCGCGCAGCACCACGGGGGTCTGGGACGGCATCCGCACCAGCGCCGGTCGCACATAGCAGCCGCCGCCGCCCACGTCGACGCGCTCGCCGCCGGCGACCACCTCGCCGCCATCGCTGCGGGCCTCGTCCAGCGCAGCCTGCATCGCCTCGAAGGCGGGCTCGGTGATCAGTGGCCCGACCAGTGTCGAGGGGTCGGACGGATCCCCGACCGGCAGCGACCGGTACGCCCGGGCCAGCCGGTCGACGGCACCGTCGGCGACGGAGGAGTGCACGATCAGCCTGCGCAGGCTGGTGCAGCGCTGCCCAGCGGTGCCGGCGGCAGCGAACACCATCGAGTTCACGGCGAGGTCGAGATCGGCGGACGGTGCCAGCACGACGGCGTTGTTGCCGCCGAGTTCGAGGAGCACGCGTCCGAACCGGGCAGCCACCCGCGGGCCCACCTCACGGCCCATCCGGGTCGAGCCGGTGGCGCTGATGAGGGCGACCTGCGCGGAGTCGACGAGCGCCTCACCGATCTCGCGTCCGCCCAGCACGAGCCCACCGACGGCCGGCGGCGCGCCGACCTCTGCCACGGCCCGTGCCAGCAGGGACGATGTGGCGAGTGCTGTCAGTGGCGCCAGTTCCGACGGCTTCCACACCACGGTGTCGCCACAGACCAGCGCGACGGCTGCGTTCCACGACCACACGGCCACGGGGAAGTTGAAGGCCGAGATGACCCCGACGACGCCGAGCGGATGCCACACCTCCTGCAGCCGGTGCCCGCTGCGTTCCGAGGGCATGGTGCGCCCGAACAGCTGCCGCGACAGCCCGACGGCAAGGTCACAGATGTCGATCATCTCCTGCACCTCGCCGAGGGCCTCGGAGCCGATCTTGCCGACCTCGATCGTCACCAGGTCGGCCAGCGCCTCCTTGTGCTCGCCGATCAGCTCGCCCAGCCGCTTCACCAGCCGGCCGCGGACGGGCGCAGGGGTCAGCCGCCATTCCTCGAACGCCGCAGCGGCGGCGGCGAGGGTCTCGGCCACCTCCGCTTCGGTGTGGCTGCCGACGGTAGGTAGCGCACTGCCGTCGATCGGGCTGTGTCCGGGCATCGGGTCGCCCGCCCCGCCGAGGAAGTCGGGCTCGAGCCCGAACTCCCGTAACAGGTCGGCGGTGCGTTCGGCGAGGCTCACGGGGGTGTTGCTCATCGGGTTACCTCCGGGGTCGGGATTCGCAGTTCGACGCACGCAGCAACCAGGGAGGCCCGGCTCTGCTGCGCGTACAGCTGCATGGGGTCGTGCACGGTCCGGCCGACAGCTGCTGCGATCCAGTCGGCATCACGGGACGAGCCTTCCGCACCCGCGTCCCTGCTGCCCTTGGAGTCGAGGTTGGACGCGAAGATGCCCGCTGCCGAGCGGGGCAGGAAGTCCTCGTAGACGATCGGGGTGGCCACCAGCCACCGCTGTTCGACCAAGCCGGACACCGTCTGCAGCGGGTCACCGTCGGGTCGCCGGTCGGCAGCGGCGAACTCGAAGAAGCCCTCGCCATTGGCAAGGAGTCCCACCTCTTCGGTGGGCCAGTTGGCCTGCCAGAGCTCGACCTTGATCGCGTCCCGCTCGGGGGGTGTCGCGCCGACCGAGCGCTGGTCGATCTCGACGATCAGCCGGTCGTAGCGATCGCGGCCGGCCGGGGTGAGCGCGATCCCGCGCTGCTCCACCTCGCCGAACCGGACGCTGAGCGCACCATCGCTGATCGTGCCGTCCGGCTCCCGGAACTTCCGGGGTTCGGCCAGCGCCTTGAACGAGGTCTGGCGCAGCAGGACGTCGGGGCCGTCCCACTTCGGCGGGCCCTGGATCTCGTCGATCATGGTGATGCCGAGGACCTCCATCCGCCGGTACAGGTCGTCGATGTCCAGCACCCGTGGCGTGAGGTGGTTGATGTGGGTGGTGGGCACGCCGCCGATGTCGGCGGCAACGCCGGAGATGGCGGACAGCCGCGCGTACCAGGCCCGGTCGACGGGCTCGGGTGAGAGCTCGAAGCACGCCGTCGCGAGCCGCAGGAACTCGGCGGCATCCGCGTCGGGAAGGCCGCCGTCGGCCTCCGCCCGCTCGGCCAGTGCCAGCACGTTCGGGCCGAAGAGGGTGCGTTGCGCGAGGAACGCGTCCAGCTCCGCCTGGAGCCCTTCGTCGAAGTAGCGCCGGTCGTCGGTGACGAGGACGGAGGTGAACACGCGGAACGGGTTGATCGCCAGGGCCGCTGCCGTGGTCGGACGGAACGCGGTCGACACGATCGGCAGCGAGGTGGCCTCCGTGCCCCGCAGGTCGTAGAAACCGACCGGCTCCATGCCGAGAGCCGCGAACACCTGCGCCACCTGGCGCAGTTCCGCGGCCGTGCCGACACGGATCGCACCGTGCCGCTCAGCCGTCACCCGATCGATCCGTCCCAGCCGCTCGGCCCGCACCGGGTCGGCGGCGAGGACGTCGGCGTTCACCTGGGTGGAGACGTCCACCAGCGTGTTGTAGGCGGGCACCTCGGTGCCGTACATCGCAGACAGCGAGCGCGCGAACCCCGCGCGCAGGTCATGCGTACTGAACATCGCCGTCCCGGTCCCGGTTCTGCTCGACGAGCGTCACCGCCCGGTCGAGTGCAGCGAGCGCGATCTGGATCGTCTCGCTGCTCACCGTCAGCGCGGGCCGCACCCGCAGGGACCGGTGCCCGCACCCGAGCATGATCACCAACTCCCGCTCCATCAGCACGTTCAGCACACGGTCACGGACGTCGCGGTTGGGCATCGTCATTGCACACATCAGGCCGAGCCCGCGGGGATTCGTCAGCAGCGGGTGGGCCGCTGCCAGCCTCTCCAGGCCGTCGAGGAGTTCCGCGCCGCGCACCTGGGCAGCGTCGAAAAGGTTGTCGGCCTCGATGATCTCGAGGATCCTGCGCGAGCGCACCATGTCGGTGAGGTTGCCGCCCCAGGTGGAGTTGATCCGGGATGGGACGTGGAACACGTTGTCCGGCACCTCGTCCACGCGTCCGCCGGCCATCACGCCGCAGACCTGCAGCTTCTTGCCGAACGCCACCACATCGGGCTCGACGCCCTTCCACTGGTAGGCCCACGGCTTGCCGGTGAGACCGCCGCCGGTCTGCACCTCGTCGACGACGAACAATGCGTCGTAGCGGTGACACAGGTCCTGCATCGCAGCGAAGAACTCCGGACGGAAATGGTGGTCGCCGCCCTCGCCCTGGACGGACTCCATGATGAAGCAGGCGATGTCGTGCGGGTTCGCCTCGAAGGCCTCCACCGCCTGCGCGAGGGCGCGGCGCTCGTAGGCCGGCACGTCGCGCTCTTCCGCGATCCATGGCGATTCGATGCGGGGCCAGTTGAATTTCGGGAACCGGGCCACCTTGTTGGGGTCGGTGTTGGTGAGCGACATGGTGTAGCCGCTGCGGCCGTGGAAGGCCCCGGTGAGGTGCATCACCTGGGTGCCGAGCTCCGGCGAGATGCCGTGCGCCTCGTTCCAGCGGCTCTTCCAGTCGAAGGCCACCTTCAGTGCGTTCTCGACGGCCAGCGAGCCGCCCTCGATGAAGAACAGGTGAGGGAGGGCGGGATCGCCCATGACCCGGCTGAACGTCTCGACGAACCGGGCGAGTGCCACGGTGTAGACGTCGGAGTTGCTGGGCTTGTTGAGGGCCGCCTCGAGCAGGTCCTTCCGGAACTCGGGGTCCTCCGTCATCCCGGGATGGTTCATCCCCAGGGCAGAGGAGGCGAAGAACGTGAACATGTCCAGGTAGCGTTCGCCGGTCGCCTGGTCGATCAACCAGGGTCCCTGCGAAGCCGTCAGATCGAGGACGAGCGGTAGCCCGTCCACGAGCATGTGCTGCGCGAGGAGTCGGTGTACTCCGGAAGCACTCGGATCGGTCGTCATCCTCGGAGCATAGGGGGGTCGGTGTAGCCCCCGGAACCCCCCGTAATCGCGTCGGGGAGCCGCCGGCCACCAACGATGAATTAGCCGGGCAGCGTCAACCAGACGGCCGTGTCGGTCGGCACCCTTCCATCGACCAGCGGTGCGGACGCCACGAGCACTGCTGCGCCACCGGGTAGCTCAGCGGGCTCATCGGAGAGGTTCACGAGGCAGCCGAAGCCGGGCTCCCGCGTGAAGTACAGGACCTTCCCGGGGTAGGTGTCGCCCCAGACCAGCGTCCCGTCACCAAGGGCAGGATGCGTGCCGCGGATGGCAAGGGCGCGCCGGTAGAGCGTCAGCGTCGAGTCGGGGTGGCCGCCCTGCGTCTCGGCGCTGAGTGCCGCCCACTCCGGCGGCTGGGGGAGCCACGCCCGTGCGTCCACCCCGAAGCCGTAGGGCGGCGTGCTGCCCGACCAGGGCAGGGGGACGCGGCAGCCGTCACGGCCTCTGGTGCGGCCACCGGTGCGGAAGAAGCTCGGGTCCTGACGGGCGCTGTCGGGGAGGTCCTCGACCTCGGGAAGGCCCAGTTCCTCGCCCTGGTAGATGTAGGCGGGCCCGGGCAGGGCGAGTTGGAGGAGGGCGGCAGCCCGGGCGCGGCGCCGGCCGAGCTCGTTGTCGGTGGGCAGCGGGTTGAAGTAGTCGGCGAACCGGTAGAGCCACTCCTCGGGCGGGCCGTCGAGCGTGAACGGCTTGCCGGTCTCGGGCTTGCCGTACCGGCTCACCACCCGTGTGGAGTCGTGGTTGCTGAGCACCCAGGTGGTCGGGGCGCCGACGGTGGCGTGGGCGACGAGGTTGCGGTCGATCATGGCGCGCAGCGAACCGGCCTCCCACTCACACCACAACATGTCGAAGTTGAAGGTGGTGTGCATCCGTCCCGGGTCGACGAAGCGCATCAGCGCGTCCAGCGGCTTGGTGTTCGCTTCGCAGACGAAGATCCGCTCGCCAAGGTGCCGGTCGGCGTAGCCGTCTGCGATCCCGCGCCAGTGCCGCTGGATGGCGTCCAGTTCGGGCTGGTTCCACCAGGGGTGGCCAGGGTAGAAGCTGGCGATCCCGAGCCCGGTATCCGGGTCGATGGGGGTGTCCGGGTAGCCGGCGGCCTTGGCGAGGCCGTCCGCGACGTCCACCCGCAGGCCGTCCACGCCGCGGTCGAACCAGAACCGGATCACGTCGTCGAACAAGGCAACGACTGCGGGGTTGGCCCAGTCCCAGTCGGGCTGCTCGGGGGCGAACATGTGCAGGTACCACTGCTCCGGGCCTCCGGGCCCGACAACGCGTTCCCAGGCGGGTCCGCCGAACAGCGAGCCCCAGTTGTTCGGGGGCAACGACCCGTCCGGCCCGGTGCCGTCGAGGAAGTGGAACATGGCCCGCTCCGGGGAGCCCGGGCCCGCTGCGAGGGCGGCCCGGAAAGCGGGGTGCTCCACAGAGGAGTGGTTGGGCACGAGGTCGATGAGCACCCGGATGCCGCGCTCGTGCGCGCCGGCCAGGAAGGCGTCCGCATCGGCGAGGGTGCCGAAGGACGGGTCGATGTCGCAGTAGTCGGAGACGTCATAGCCGCCGTCCGCCATCGGCGAGGGGTACCACGGGCTCACCCAGACGGCGTTCACACCGAGGTCGGCGAGGTAGTCGAGCTTGTCGATCATGCCCCGGACGTCACCGGTGCCGTCATTGTTCGCGTCCGCGAACGAGCGTGGGTAGATCTGGTACACCACGGCGTCACGCCACCAGGCGCGGTCAGTGCTGGTCACACGGAAACCCTAAGGGACGCACGTCCCCGATGGCTGAGCCTGCGACACGAAAGGGGACAGTCCCCTTTCGTGCCAACTCAGCCGTGAGCGCGCGTGTCGACTCAGCCGTGAGCCTGCGACACGAAAGGGGACAGTCCCCTTTCGTGTCGGCTCAGCCGCGGAAGTCGGAGGACGCCCGAACAATCAGCTCGGGTTCGAACAGGTCATGCCTGTTGTCGGTGAGCAGCAGGTCGGCAGCCGCCCAGCCCAACTGGCGCATCGGCTGGCGGACGGAGGTGAGCGGTGTCATCAGTTCTGCGGCGAAGTAGAGGTCGTCGTAGCCGACAACGGCCATGTCGGACGGGACGGAGAGCCCGCGCACGCGGAGCTCCCGCATGGCCCCGAGCGCTGTGATGTCGTTCATGCAGAAGATGGCCGTCGGGTCCCAACCGGACTCGAGCGCCTCGATCAGGCCCTGTTGCCCGTCGTTGGCTGTGAGGCCGGGGAGCGTGACCACCCTGAGAACCTCGGACGGGTCGAGGCCCGTGGACTGGATCGACTCCATGGCGCCTTTGAGGCGGTGCCGGGTCTGCTGCAGTTCCGCAGGGCCGGCGAGGAAGAGGATGCGCCGGTGCCCGTGTGACAGCAGGTGGGCGACAGCCTGGCGTCCCCCGGAGACGTGGTCGACCCCGACCGCTGCATGCTCACGGCTGCTGGAGTCCATCAGGACCGAAGGGATGCCGAGCCGGCGCAGGGCGGCCAGCCGGTCCTTGGTCGTGGACATCGGCGTGACGAGGACGCCGCGGACGCCCTGCTCGGCGAGGAGACGCAGGAAGCGGGCCTCACGCCGCGGGTCGTCGTCGGAGGAGCACAGGATCAGCGTGTGGTCGTCGATGGCCAGCCGGTCCTCGATGCCACGGGCCAGTTCGGTGTAGAACGGGTTGCCGAGGTCCATCACGATGGCCCCGACCGTCCTGGACACACCTGCGCGCAGCTGCCGGGCGGAGGCGTTTCGGTGGAAGTTCAGCTTCTCCATGGCCTGCTCGACCTTGGAGCGCGTCTTCTCCGCCACCGACTCTGGTCGGTTGAGCACGTTCGACACCGTCCCGACGGAAACCCCGGCCGCCGCTGCCACGTCCTTGACGCTGGCTCGCTGTGGGGTCATCGATGCCTCCTCGTACTACAGATCGGGTTGAGCATAACCACTGGGCCCCCTGTGGCGACGAGGATTCACCCAACTCCATGAATCGATTCACGGCCCACACTCCCCCCACGTTGCGCCCGATAGTGCACGTTGCGCCTGCTGGAACAGGCGCAACGTGCATCTGGTGGCGCAACGTCGGGCTGGGAGGCGGGTCAGCGGCGGTAGGTGATGGCGCCCTTCCAGATGGTTGCGACCACCGGGTCGGGGAGGTCGCGGCCGTGGTAGGGGTTGTTGCGGGCCCGGGACGCGGACGCGGCGCCGTCGACCACCGCACGGGCGGACGGGTCGACGAGCACGACGTTGGCCGGCTCACCGAGTGCCAGCGGACGCCCCTGGCCGGCGACGCGGCCGATGCGCGCGGGGGCTGTCGCCATCCGCTCGACGAGGGTCGTCCAGTCCATGCGTCCGGAGTTCACCATGACGTCCATCACGACGGCCAGCGCCTGCTCGAGCCCGATCATGCCGGGCAGCGCGACGTCGAAGGGGTGGTCCTTGTCCTGGCGCGCGTGCGGGGCGTGGTCGGTGCCCACGATGTCGATGGTGCCGTCGGCGAGCGCCGCCCGGACGGCCTCGAGGTGTTCGGAGGTGCGCAGCGGCGGGTTCACCTTGAAGGTTGTGTCGTAGCCGGAGACCAGCGGGGTGTCGAGCAGCAGGTGGTGCGGGGTGGCCTCAGCGGTCACCTGGATGCCGCGGGCCTTCGCCCATCGCACCACGTCGACGCTCTCCGCTGTCGACACGTGGCAGACGTGGAGCCGGGACCCGGTGAGCTCTGCCAGCTGCACGTCACGGGCGACGATCACGCTCTCGGCCTGCGACGGCCACCCGGTCAGCCCGAGGCGTCCCGAGTACTCCGACTCGTGGCAGCAGGCGCCGGGACCTGCGAGCCGGGGGTCCTGCGAATGCTGCGCGACGACGCCGTCGAACGACTTCACGTAGGTGAGTGCCCGACGCATCACCAGCGAGTCGTCGACGCAGCGGCCGTCGTCGGAGAACACCCGGACGCCGGCGCTGCTGGCAGCCATCAAGCCGAGTTCGGCGAGTTCCGTCCCGCCGAGGGCCTTGGTCACGGCACCGACAACCCGCACCTGGCAGTGGCCGTCCCGCTCGCCGAGGGCCTGGACGTACTCTGCGGCCTCGGCCGTGTCGGTGACGGGGTCGGTGTTGGCCATGGCGTGCACGCAGGTGTAGCCGCCGCGGGCGGCAGCGGCCGTGCCGGAGGCAACCGTCTCGGCGTCCTCCCGTCCGGGCTGGCGCAGGTGCGTGTGCAGGTCGACGAGGCCGGGAAGCGCGAGCAGCCCGTCCGCGTCGATGCGTTCGACATCGGCCGGGGCGGACGCCGGGTCGGCCAGCACGCCGTCACTGACGTACAGGTCGGTGCGGGTGCCGTCGGCGAGGCTCGCCCCGGTGATCAGCAGGCGGGTCCCGCTACTGGTTGTGCCACTACTGGTTGTCACTGCGATGCTCCTTCGTCCGAACCCAGCAGGTGGTACAGCACGCTCATCCGGACTGCGACGCCGCCGGCGACCTGGTCGAGGACCAGGGAGTTCGCCGCATCCGCGGCCGCGCTGGAGATCTCGACGCCCCGGTTCATCGGGCCGGGGTGGCAGATCGCGGCGCCGGGCTTCATCGCCGCGAGCCTTGCTTCCGTGAGGCCGTAGCCCTCGGCGTACTCGCGCTCGGTCGGGAAGAAGCCGCCGGCCATCCGCTCACGCTGCACGCGCAGCATCATCACGATGTCGGCCTCCGCGATCGCAGCATCGAAGTCGCTGGTGACCGGGCAGCCCCAGGTCTCCACGCCGGTCGGCAGCAGGGTCGGCGGCGCCACGAGCACCACTTCGCCGCCGAGGGTGCGTTGGAGCAGCACGTTGCTGCGCACCACCCTCGAGTGCAGCAGGTCGCCGACGATGGCGATCTTCTTGCCCGCGAAGCCGTCAGATTCGATCGAACGGAAGTGGTGGCGCATCGAGTAGGCGTCCAGCAGTGCCTGGGTGGGGTGCTCGTGCTGGCCGTCGCCCGCGTTGATCACCTGGGCCTTGACCCAGCCGGCCACCTGGTGGGCTGCGCCGGAGGACGGGTGCCGGATGACGAAGGCGTCGACGCCCATCGCGTCGAGCGTGAGCATGGTGTCGCGCAGCGATTCGCCCTTGGACACAGACGAGCCCTTGGCCGACACGTTGATGGTGTCGGCGGAGAGCCACTTGCCGGCGATCTCGAACGAGGTGCGGGTGCGGGTGGAATCCTCGAAGAAGATGTTCACAACGGTGCGTCCGCGCAGGGCCGGCAGCTTCTTCACCGGCCGCGACTGCACCTGCTGCATCTCCTCGGCGACGTCGAGGATCGAAAGGGCCGACGCGAGGTCGAGGTCGGCAGCGCTCAGCAGGTGCCTCATCGTGTGCCCCCGGTCCTTCCGATGGTGACCGCGTCGTCACCGTCCAGTTCACTCAGGAGCACCTGGACGCGTTCGTCCGCTGCGGTCTGGATGGTGCGGCCGACATGGTCGGCGGCGATCGGCAGTTCCCTGTGCCCTCGGTCGACGAGCACGGCGAGGCGGACGGCGCGGGGCCGGCCAAGGTCGCGCAGGGCGTCGATGGCCGCCGTGACCGTGCGTCCGGAGAACAGCACGTCGTCGACGAGCACCACCACCGCGTCGTCGATGCGTCCGGGGATGGCCGTGCGGCCGACGCTGCGGGTGGGATTCGCGCGCAGGTCGTCGCGGTACATGGTGATGTCGAGTTCCCCGACGCGCACCGGACGGCCCTCGATGTCGGCGATCAGTGCGGCCAGCCGTCGGGCGAGGTAGACGCCCCGCGTCGGGATGCCGAGCAGCACCAGGTCATCGGCGCCACGGTTGGCCTCGAGGATCTGGTGGGCCATCCGCGCCAGCGAGCGAGCCAGTTCCGGGCCGTCGACGACAACGCGCGAGGAAAGGCCTGACGTCGGGGTGTCGGGTGCTGGATCAGCCACGCAAGCGCTCCTCGGGTTCTCGGACCGGTGTGGTGGTGAGACTGCGCCGGTCCTCGAAGCGTCAATCTAACCTAGGTGAGCTAGCCTCTGACCATGCTTCCAGTCCCTGCACTCTTTCCGCTGGAGACCCTGCCCAGCTGGCCCGCGGTCACAGACCCCACCGTGCTGGAAATGCTGACGCTCACGCTGTTCATCCCGCTGGCGATCACGCTCGTGCTGACCGCCTTGATCCTCGGCCCGGGCTGGCGCCCGAAGGCCTGAGCCCGATCAAGCCTGCAGCCCGGATCGACTCCGGGCCGCGGCCTCCTGGCACCGCAGTGAGCGCTCGGCATCGTCCCTGCGCTCGTTGACCTGACGCAGCACCGAGTCGCTGAGCCTGGTGCCGCCGAGCCACAGAGCCATCAGTCGCAGCGTCCCCCGGTCGGCGAGCGGACGCGGGAACAGCAGCCCCAGCACGTGCTGGCGGATCGCGGAACTGCGCTCCGACCAGCCGTCCCTGCCGTCGGAGATGGCCTGGGCGACGTCGAGGTAGCGCTGCACGTAGGGGTGCAGGGCCTCGTCCTGGTCGTACTGCCAGAACTGCGTGCAGATCTGGAAATGGGTCTCGTTGGCCACGGAGTCGTCGGCCGTCGCCAGCCGCCAGGCCTCTGCCTTCGCCTCGGGTGACGGTCGGGCAGCCCGGGCCCCCGCTGCCTTCTCCGCACCGCGTGCGGTGGCGTCGCGGGCCTGCTCCGCCTCGATCTCTGCCTCTCCGGCAACGCCGGCGCGAGCGAGGTTGGTGAGGATGTGCCAGCGCAGGTCGGTGTCGATCGCCAGCCCGGCGGGGGCTTCCTCGCCGGCGAGCCAGGCCTGCAGCACCTGCACGACGGCGTCGGACTTCGCAGCGGAGATCAGCGACCGGGCGAAGGCGAGCTGGTGGTCGGAGCCGGCTTCCGCGTCCTTCAGCAGCCGCGCGAGGCCCGTGATGAAGCGGTCGTTCAGCGCTTCACGGGAGTCGCGTGGGGCGTACTGGTCGATTGCGGTCCTGGCTTGCCCGAGCACCTGCTGCACTGCCGTGAGGTCGGTCTCCACCCCGACGCCGGACAGCACGAGCGTGACGAAGTCGGACGGGTGAAGCTCCGCATCGCGGCACATGTCCCAGGCTGCGCCCCAGCACAGCGCCCTGCTGAGCGAGCTGTCGAGGGTCTGGATGCCGCTGATCAGGGTGGCCAGCGACCTGTCGTCGAGGCGGATCTTGGCGTAGGTGAGGTCATCGTCGTTGAGCAGCACGAGGGACGGACGGGGGCGTCCCGCCAGTTCCGGCACCTCGGTGAGCTCGCCGGCGATGTCGACCTCGACCCGCAGGACGCGCACGAGGCGTCCGTCCTGTTCCTCGTAGCAGCCGACGGCGAGGCGGTGGTGGCGCAGGGTGGGCCACTGCTCGGGGGCGGTCTGCCGGATGGCGAAGCGGGTGAAGCTGCCGTCCTCGCCGGTGTCGAACTCGGCCCGCAGGGTGTTCACGCCTTCGGTCTGCAGCCACTCGGCTGCGAAGTGCGACAGGTCGCGTCCGGACGCCTCCGTCAGCGCGGCCAGCAGGTCACTGAACTGCGTGTTGCCCCAGGCGTGCCTTGCGAAGTAGGCGCGGACGCCGGCGAGGAACTTGTCCTGCCCGACGAAAGCGACCAGCTGACGCAGGACGGAGGCGCCCTTGGCGTAGGTGATGCCGTCGAAGTTCAGCTCGACGGCCTCCAGGTCGACCATGTCGGCTGCGACCGGGTGGGTCGAGGGCAGCTGGTCCTGCCGGTAGGCCCAGTTCTTGCGGTTGTTGGTGAAGGTCGCCCACGGGTCGTCCCCGGCGACGCCGCCGGCCCGGATCTCGGCCTGGCAGAAGTGGGATGCCCACTCGGCGAACGACTCGTTCAGCCACAGGTCGTCCCACCAGGTCATGGTGACCAGGTCGCCGAACCACATGTGGGCGAGCTCGTGCAGGATCGTGTTGTCCCTGGTCTCGTAGGAGGCCTGGGTGACGCGGGAGCGGTAGAGGTACTCGTCCCGGATCGTGACGCAACCGGCATTCTCCATGGCCCCGGCGTTGAACTCCGGCACGAAGACCTGCGCGTAGTCGGCGAACGGGTACGGCATGCCGAAGTGCTCCTCGAAGACGGCGAAACCGGCCTTGGTCGTCGCGAAGAGCCGGTCGGCGTCGAGGAACGGGACAAGGGACTGCCGGCACGCCAGGGACAGCGGGATCTCTGCGGCCTTGCCGGTGAGCGTGTCGGTGACGACGTGGAAATCGCCGGCGACGAGGGCTGTGATGTAGGTGGAGACCGGCGGGGTGGTGGCGAACTCCCAGCGGGCAAGGCCTTCTCCCAGCTGCGCGGGCTCGACAGCGGGGGAGTTGGAGATGACCGTCCAGGCCTCGGGCGCGATGACGGCAAGGGTGAAGGTGGCCTTCAGGTCGGGCTGCTCGAAACAGGCATAGAGCCGACGGGAGTCGGCGGGCTCGAGCTGGGTGTAGCAGTAGACGAGGTCGTCGACGGGATCGACGAAACGGTGCAGCCCTTCACCGGTGCGGCTGTAGCGGCACAGGGCCGTGATCACGAGCTCGTGGTCGCCGGCACTCGCGGTGAAGTGCACCTTGTGGTCGGCGAAGGCGCCGTCGTCCAGCGGTGTCCCGTCGAGGGTCGCGACGAGGAGCCGGTCGGCGATCAGGTTGACGTAGGTGGGTCCGCCGACCGTGGTGAACCGCGCGGTCGAAGTGGAGACGAAGGTGGCTGTCGGGTCGAACTCGCCAGCGTCCGGCACTCGTCCGGAAAGGTCGACGAGAACGTCGTAGCTGTGGGTGGAGACCTGCGCCGACCGCTCGGCGGCTTCAGCGCGCGTGATGTTTGCCGGGTACATGCGACCTCACAGGGGTGATGGGAGCCTCGCTGACCCCACGGTGTTGGGAGGTTACTAGGCGTAACGATCCGGCTCAACATACCCCCGGTGGTGCCCGTCAGTGGCGGGGACGCTCCAACCTCGCGAGCGCAGCGGCCACGACGCGGTCACCGCCTTCGAGCTCTTCCGGTCCGGGACGGGACACGTCACGGGCCCGGAGGGCGCGATTCGCGTCCACCAGGCCGGAGATGCCATCGCGGCCGAAACCCCGGTCGGGCTCGGTATGGCGCTCGGAACCGCTCATGGGTGCAGCGTAGACTCACCGATTCCTTCACGCAGGAGATGAGATGCCCGAGGGTCACGTGATCCACCGCCTCGCCGCGGAGCTGGACCACGCCTTCGCCGGCCGGACGGTGACGGTGTCGAGCCCCCAGGGGCGCTTCGCCGAGGCGTCCGCCCTGCTCGACCGGACGGTCTTCCGCACGGCAGAGGCCTTCGGGAAGCACCTGATCCTCGACTTCTCCCAACCGGCGGTCTCCGAGCAGCTCGGGAGCGCGGCGAGCGGGCGTCGTCCCACGGTCCCCGAGGAGCTGGTGAGCGCAGCGAGCGGGCGTCGTCCCACGGTCCCCGAGGAGCTCGTGAGCGCAGCGAGCGAGCGTCACGAAGGGCTGCGCGCCACCTCCGAATCGGTCCCTGAGGAGCTTCGTGAGGAACGAGCGAAGCGTCACGAAGGGCCGCCCGCGACCTCCAAAGTGAAGCACCACGAGGGGCCACCCGCCCCACCGGGCCCCTTCGTCCACATCCATCTCGGACTGATCGGCAAGCTGCGCTGGGTGAAGCCGGACGCCGTCGACGGCGCCGGCACGCTGCGACTGCGCATCCAGACCGACGAGCACGCCGCCGAACTGCGCGGCCCGCAGGCCTGCGCGCTCGTCGGACCGCAGGAGGTGGCTGCGCTGGTCGCTGCCCTCGGTCCGGACCCGTTGCGCGCCGATGCCGATCCGGAACGCGGCTGGCGGCGGGTGCACCGCTCGGACCGGACGATCGCATCGTTGCTGATGGACCAGCGGGTCGCCGCGGGCGTCGGCAACATCTACCGGGCCGAGGTGCTGTACCGGCAGCGGATCCACCCGGACACTCCCGGCTCGGCGCTGTCGCGGCGCGCCTGGAACCGGATCTGGGCCGACTTCGTCGAGCTGATGCCCCAGGGTGTGCTGCACGGCCGGATCGACACCGTGCGCCCCGAGGATTCGCCGGAGGTGACCGGACGCGACCCGCGGGTGGATCGCCACGGCGGTGAGGTCTACGTCTACCGGCGTCAGGGCCAGCCCTGCCTGGTGTGTGGACGCGAAGTCAGCCTGCGCCTGTTCGAAGGACGCAACCTCTACTGGTGCCCGCGATGCCAGCGCCGTCGGTGATGCAGTGGGGCGACGCCCAGATCCGCGTCGCAGAGGACGGCACGAGCATCAAGCTGGTGCGCGATGACGAGCTGGTTGTCGAGTTCTGCTGGGTGGGCGCTGCCGGCGCACCGGCCGAGCTGGCGGTCGATGACGAGGTGGAGCACACCCTGATCACCGCGTCCGGGCAGGTGATGCAGCGACAGGCCGTGAACGGCGGCTGGCGGAACCGGTGGGTGCTCACCACCGAGCCGGGACGGACATTGCCGGTCACCGACCTGCTGCGGGTACGGCCCGGGTCGGAGTACGCGCTGTGGAGCTGGGGGAGCGGCGTGACGGCTCTCCTCGTGCTGGCTCCTGCGCACGCCCCCGGGCCGGTGCTCGGCCTTCGTCTGGAACAGGGCTACCTGGAGGAGCTCGAGGATCCGGGTGCCAGCAGCGCGTGCGTCGACTACCTGGTGGCTCCGGCCGGCACGGGGCTGGACGCGGGCCAGCGACTGGTGACGGCGATCGGCGCGGACTGGTATCCCGGGATCGAGGACCTGACCCGTCGCCTCCCTCCGTGGCTGAGCGACACCCAGCTCGACGCGGACGAGCCGTGGTCCAGCGAACTGGCCGACTTCGGCCTCAGCGGGCCGCCCGGAGTGCAGGTGGAGTACGCCGACGGCGTCGTCGGGGTGACCGGGCCGGTTGGTCGGCGGATCCTCGACGTCCAGACGCCGCGCGGCCTCAGCCGGGTGCCGCTGGAATGGGTGCCGGGTGCCGAGGCGGTGCTGCACGGGGTGGCTTCGGAGGCCGTCACGCGGGGCGGCGGGCTCAGCCTCGCCGAGGCCGTGTGCGTGCAGCAGGCAGCCGACCGGCACGCGCTGTGGCTCGATCCGGCCGCGGACGACCTGCTGGATCGGGTGGACTGGACCCGGTCCGACTCGGTGCTGGGTGCGGCCTTCGGGCTGAGCCGCGGCCGCAGCCTCGGTGAGGGTGCGCTGGTCTCCGACGCGCTCCGACTCCTCGCCCGGCTCCCGGTCGGCGTCGGGTACGGACGAGTGGTGATGGCGGCCTGGCTGGCGTCCATCTCCCTGGGCATGGACATCCAGGCGCGGTGCCACGACCTCCTGGGACGCCCGGCGGTCGGCCGGACGGCGTCCCTGGAGAGCTCGTTGCTGCACTACCGCAGCGTCGAGGTCGGCGGCGCCGAGCTGGCCGGAGTCGCCAATCGGCTGGGTGGGTCGCTGCCCGGGGAGGCGCCGCTGCTCACCTGGACGGAGCAGGCCCAGCTGGTGGGCCTGCTCGAACTGTGTCCGCCGGAGTGGGACAAGGCGGGCCACTACGCCCAGGTGGCCGAGAAGGCGAGGGGCCAGGTGCTCTGCGCCTACGCGGACGGGCGCATCCACGATGCCGAGCCGCTGGCCTGGCTGCTGCTCTCCCCGGAGCTCAGCACTGGCCTGTGATCGTCGTTGGAGTTGGCCGCCCCGCCGCGGCCCCGTAGAGTGGCGCCGGTTGAACGGGGCGTAGCGTAGTGGCTAGCGCGCCTGCTTTGGGAGCAGGAGA